>NZ_FNYL01000023.1 GCF_900109045.1 Dyadobacter sp. SG02 | reverse complement strand
TTTGTTTTCGCCGCTGGTGTGTTTTTAAGCAATGTCGTTTTTAACCCACTTATTATGATTAAGCCTTTTACGGGTTCACGAGTCGGGTTTTCGGGCTATCTTAGAGGGAGTTTGAAAGATCACCTCCTAGGGGTCGTGGGAGGAGCTATCTGGTGTTTCGGCATGTTACTTAGTATTATAGCCTCTTATGAGGCCGGAGCAGCCATATCATATGGATTAGCATCCGGAGCTATAATTATTGCTTCCTTATGGGGAATATTCTTCTGGAGAGAATTTAAAGGTGCACAAGACCGAATACAATTGAGGCTTAATGTGATGCTCATAAGTTTCCTATTTGGTTTAATCCTCATAGTGATTGCTAGGTGAAAGCTGCTTATTGACCGTGTCGCTACCAGATTAACTGAGCAAAAATACCCTCATTTTCAACACATTATAGCCATTTAGATTAAATCCTAAAATCGGGTTGCAAGGAAGATATACCGGTTTCCGCATACCGATAGATTCACTATTTGTAAAAAAGCTGAAAGACACATTCTCTAACTCAGCAGCTGAAACGATCTGCCACAAGATCAAAAATCCCTCCTGACTGGTCTACCAAAGTGCCGTTTTTGAAAACTGGCCTCTCATTTCAGCCTATTTGAGCAGTTAATTTGGAGAGTTGACGCGAAGATAAACCCAAGGGACAGAGCTTATGTTTTCGTTTATTCTAACTTCGGGCTGGAAGCCTTCCAAGTATCCCTCAGTCGTCAGAGCCAAGCGAGAACCGACATGTATTAATTTTAAATTATGCATCGTTAATGGCGTATTCGTATAATCGCTTTGCCGTCTCTTCTGCGGAAGGTTCATAACCTAAACTGGCATTCCAGTCCTCAATAAACTCTTTTGCCAAGAAAACTTCTATTAAATAGTGATATTTTCGCCCCCGCTCTTCTTTTATTTCTTGATCCTCTCCCCCGACAAATGAAAGTATAATATCAGAACTTGGATTTGTCATATCTTCTTGAAAAATTATTGCATCCGGATCGGCATTCTCAATGTTTTCAACCAAATCAATCAATTTCATATCCCGATTAGTTTATTTTTTATCTCAATTTTAAGTCATTTTCCCCAGATTGCATACCCACCTACCTACCGTTGTACAACTTACAGTTATATTTCTGTCACGAGGCGTTTTACGCAAATGCATTAAAAACTTAAAAATACTCAGTGGCGTAACGATGACATCCAAGCGATAGGAGATATTCGAAAATGTGCCGCATCACCAAGAGTTTAGGTCTCAAACGAACGGACGCCCAACCAAGCGCATCGACGGTCAGGGCCACTCCCACTAAAATGATACCCTTACAAAAAGTATGGCTCGGAAATATCCAATACAGTACTCATTTACAGCAAACTGGCTAGCTGTCAACGTCATTCCGTAGCATACGGCTGGGCATATGCAATCCGTATATACCTTGTTCGCTAGTATAGGTTAGAGATCTGATAGCCTTGAGTAACAAAAATGTGATAGTGTCGCAAAATGAGTGACAGGTGCATAAAATCAAGAGCTGTAAATTTCGGAAGATAGCAATAAATCATTGAGACTAGTATCCAGAGAAAAGCTATTACCAGTTGGTAATAGCTTTTCCACGAATGCCCCACAGGACATTTTTAGTCCGCTCGGACCATGAACTTGTAGTAACATTTTAACCAATCCGCCAATTCAATAACAAGCTGTCCTACTCAACGTATTCTAACCACAAATTTCGATTCTATGAGGCACACTTTTATCTACCTCGCATTATGCTCGGTCCTGATGTATTCCTTTGGCGACTCGGGTTCTTTGAAAGAAAATTTTCCGGCAGTCGGGATTCTGGCCACGTGCGCAGGCGGAGGGTCAGCCGGGGGAACCGGCCAAAATGACGATTTTGACAGCGACGGGATTTGTAATCTGGTCGATATTGACGATGACAACGACGGCGTGCTCGATGCGGTTGAAAGTCCGGGTTGCTTTTATAGTGCCGGAGAGGCATCTGTGATTTCGTCTGTTTCTACCCCGCGGGCGAATGATGACGGCGTGAACGTTGATCTGCCGTTTTTGCATGACGGCGTGACGACCACTGTCACCGCCAGCAACAACGTCATTGCGATCAACGAGGCCATCAATGGGGCTGTAATTTACAATTTTGAATATCCTACGGAAGTAAAGCTGACGAGTGTTTCGCACTACGGCACAACCTTTGGTACCAGTGCCACCGCCATGATCCAGGGTTCTAACGATCAGAATATCTGGAACGATCTGATGACGGCAGCGACAGCTGCGACAGCTAATCCTAAAACTTTCACCGTCAACAACAATGCAGCCAATAGTTATCGTTATTACCGAATCGTAAAAGTAGCGGGCACCTCAACACCTGCTGTTACCACTTATGAAATATCCGCCATTGTGAATTCAACGGGTTTCACGCCATCAGCACATCCGAAGGCTATCTGTACGAATGACCTGGACAATGACACATTTGTTAACCATATGGATCCAGATAGTGACGGCGATGGTTGTAGTGATGCATTGGAAGCGGGTACAACTACCAATACAGCTAACAATTTCACCTTTAACCCTATCACCGACAGTAATGCCAATGGTTTCGAGGACGCTTTGCAGTTAGCTGCTGATGGAAATGCCTATAAAGCAAGTTACACGTATTCATATGCTGCTAACAAAGCATACAATGTTTGTTCAGATTCTGACAGCGACGGAGTTAAGGATGTCGCTGACCTTGATGATGATAATGACGGGGTGCTGGATGCGGTAGAAAGTCCGGCCTGCTTTTACACCGCTGCCGAAGCTGGAACAGTCGCTTACGTGAGCACTTTACTGACAAATGATGATGGTATACATACGGATCTCCCATTCATGCACGATGGGGTAACAACATCCGTCAGTGCCAGCAATAATGTGATTGCTATCAATCAAGTGGTTAATGGTGCGGTGATTTACACCTTCGAGTATCAGACACCGGTTAAATTGACAAGTATCTCGCACAATGGAACCACTTTCGGAACCGGGGCCACGGCAATGATTCAGGGTTCAAATGATCAAACGACCTGGGCAGATCTGATGACAGCTGCAACTGCGGCAACGGCTAACCCTAAAACTTTCACAGTTAATACTAACGCCGACAACAGTTACAAGTACTATCGAATCGTTAAAGTTGCAGGTACTACTGCTCCTGCGATCACAACCTATGAAATTTCTTCGGTTCAAAATGTCACAGGCTACATTGCCTCTGCCCATCCGAAGGCCGAATGTACAACTGATGCGGACAATCACGGCACGCCAAATCACCAGGATTTGGAATTGGTCATACCGGACGGGCGGGTGCGGGAAGTAACCTTACCGGCGACGCATTTTGAAAACACCCAATGTCCCGCCTACAAAACTGCCAACAATGCCAAACCACTCGAATTCAATATCACCGACAGCACGCGCGCAGTGCTAACGATACGCACATTCAGCAAAGACCGGGTTTCCAATGCCGGTCAGGATTTCCCGGTTTTCCTGCAAACTGCATTTGAGCAGATACAGCAACGAAATATTCAGCATTTATTCATTGATTTACGCGGTAATGGTGGTGGCGACGATGTCTATGGGGCGCTGCTTTATTCTTACCTGACCAGCGAGCCATTCCGGTATTTCTCAACACTTCAATCCAGGTCCAAGCCGCTTATGACACCGGAGGATCATCCCGGATTGGCATTACAGCAACCGGCAAATGTTAGTTTCGGCAGAAAAGTATACGTGCTCATTGACGGGCGGACATTTTCTACTGCGGCCGATTTTTGTGCCATCACCCGAAGTAATGCAAGAGGTGTTTTTATCGGCGAGGAAACCGGTGGAGGATATGAAGGCAACAATTCGGGGGGAACCGTCCGGGTCGATCTTCCGCATTCGGGTATCCGGCTGGCGGTCCCCACAGTAAAGTATTCCAATGCCGTGACACCCGGCAATGAGCCTGGACGTGGCATTATTGCCGATTATCCTGTCAGCCCTTCCATTGGGGAGATGCTGGCAGAAAAAGATGTGCAACTGCAAAAGGCGCTTGAAATAGCGCTTCCATGATTGATCCCCCAGCAATATCGCTGCCTGGGAACCTCGCGCGCCAGGCGACGGGTTAGTGGGCTTTCCTTACTTTCTGCCTTTGAACCTTGGTGGCTGAACATAAAAATCGAGTGTCATCGCAAGCCCCGAAGGTTTCACCGGCAATGCGCCTTCGACTAGTTTGGTAGTCAAATTTTTACGGTATCCGGCAGAGAACTCCACGCCCGCCCAACTTCCTAATCTTCGGTTATAGCTCAGGCCCAGGTCCACATCCACCCGCCTGTATACGGAAGGATTATCCCCTCCGGTAGGGTTGGTATAGTAAGTGCGGGTTACCGACTCGCCGCGAAGGTACAGGATGTCGTTTCGTGACAGGTTTTGCCGCCACGCCACCCTCTTGGGCAGCATCATTTCGATACCAGAATGCTCCGAGAAGTTATAGTTGAATAACAAAACAGGCAGAATCGTCAGCTTATAGCTTTGGTTGAGCATAATCCCTGCCCCAATTTCCTTACTTGCAGACTTTTTGCGGAGAAAGGATGCCGACACCGTGTAATTAAGAGGGACCTGTTTCAGGGATAGTTCGGCCATATTGCCGCTCTTGTTAAAATGCGATGTGGTTACCAGCCAGGAAGTACTGTCCAGCTTCACAAAAGAATTTACGTCCAGCCCGTAAGAGCGCAGGTTCCAGCCCGACATGCTGCGTATCGGGTTTTCACCCGGCGTTTTCGACTCGAACTGCTCGGTCCGGTAATTGGGGCCGAGTAGCACGGTTACCTTTTTATTGTGCACGACAGGCAACCAGACCCTGGCGAAGTACTCCTCGTAGGTATAAGTCTTGGGACCCGCATTTGCAAAATTGTATACCTTGCCTGGTGAATGCGTGTTTCGGAACGTCAGCCATTTGGAGGGCGCAGTGCCTGCAAGCCCCGGCTGGGAGGATTGGCACATGACATGCCCGGAGACCAGACATAATAAAGCTGCGGCCACTTTCTGGCAAACTGAGAACATA
This sequence comes from Dyadobacter sp. SG02, assembly GCF_900109045.1. Taxonomy (GTDB): domain Bacteria; phylum Bacteroidota; class Bacteroidia; order Cytophagales; family Spirosomataceae; genus Dyadobacter. Next base: position 45,715 of record NZ_FNYL01000023.1, on the reverse strand, counting down.
AGACCTGAAAAAAAAATATAATACGCTGAAAATGTGATATTTGCCACACACCACCATCCACACTACAGCAACATTACCGCAACGATATTAAGTTCCGGATCCTAAGGGGTTATCCCCGGGATTTTCTTCCAAGGGCTTGCGCAGTTTTTCCCTGATTCTTGAAACAAAAAAACCCCGCGAAAAGACACAATGCCGTAAAGCATGCAATATTGATTAGCGATTCAAGATAATGTGTCCACCGCAGACCAGGTTCGACGTAACTGACAAACACAGCCAGGCCTCCGATACTCCAGGCAAAAAAGCTAAGAAAGAACATCCGGAAGATGTCCAACCAGTTCGCTGTATAAGACTGACCATATATCCATCTTCCCATATAGATACTGCAAAGGAATAGGAAGTAGCCGAAAACGGAATGAGGGTTATCGATCAGTGGTTGCCCAATGAATATTAGCAGGGTTCCCAAACAGAACAGGATATGCAGCTTAATTTCTTTTCGCATAATCTTCTGATTTTAAGTATCCAATATCCGAAAACTGCCTGGCAATTCAAACAAGCACTCAATCACTCCACCAGCCCCATTGAAATTTATTAAATCCGCATTAAAATCAAGCGGTGAAAGCATCTGGCGGTTACCTTTGCACACCCTAACCAATACAAACCCCATGCATTATTTCAAGCAGTTTTGGTGGAAAATCCTGACCATCGCCATACTACTATATGTGTTGATTGCCGGCCTTGTCAACAGTGTGCCGCGCCTGCCGATCCTGAATGAAACAATCAGAAACGCTTTTTATCATCCACCGTTATGGATAGCGATGATGACATTGCTGCTGTTGTCGGCCATTTTTTCGATACGCTACCTGAGCAAGGGAAGAATTCATGACGATTTATGGGCCATCGAGTTCGCCAATACCGCGATCCTGTTCGGAATTTTGGGCTGCATTACGGGTTCGGTCTGGGCCTATTTTGCCTGGGGAGATTTCTGGCCCAACGATCCTAAAACCAATGGGGTGGCCGTCGGCATGCTGCTTTATCTGGCCTATTTTATCTTGCGCGGGTCGTTTGAAGATGAAATGAGGCGCGCCAGAATTTCTTCGATTTACAACATTTTTGCATTTGCGATGTTCATACCGCTGATCATGATTCTGCCCCGCCTTACCGACTCTTTGCATCCGGGGAACGGAGGCAATCCCGGTTTCAATCAATATGATCAGGATAAGAGCATTACCGTGATTATCCGGCCCGCATTCATTGGTTTTACACTACTGGCCCTTTGGATAACCCAACTGCGCTTCCGAATGAGGAGGATCGAAAAAACAATTGAAGAAAAAGAGTCAAATCAAACCCTCACCGACACCTCCATTATCCAATGAAAGCATTTTCCAAAAACATATCCGGATTGCTTCTGCTGGTTTTCACGATGCTGCCAATGGTAGGCCATGCCCAGGGACCTGTTTCCGAATTACTCAGGCAGGACGGCAAATTATGGGTAGTGATCACGGTCATTGCCGTCGTTTTCGCGGGGTTGATTTATTACACAACCCGAATGAACCGCCGGATCAACCGGTTGAAAAATCGCAGGTAACTTGCTCAGAAGCGGCTTGCTCACCATATATTTTTCCGGCTAAGCACCATCCCTCCCGCCACCGCGCATGTAACGTACGCTGCGATGCTGAGCAGGACATATAAATAATGCCAGTCTTTCAGTTCCAGCGAGTTGTTCAGAAAGCAGATGGGCCACAAATAAGGTGAGAACCTACTGGCCGCAAATCCCCGCGAAATGGCACCGGCCATGGTGGCAAAAAGTCCGATCCCGGCCGGAATGATAAAGCTTGAAAAGCGAGTAGCAACATACATTTGAATGGCAATCATTCCCCAGCCAGCGAGAAACATCCATAATGCTGCCCTAGACAATACCTCGCGCAAAGTGTAATGCTGAAACCCGTAATGCGGCTTGAGTACACCCAGCAGCCATCCCGCTCCCTCGGCAAATCCGTACAGTGCGACATGGCTCAGCCCAACCAGCGCGGTCAGAACCAGAAGTTTGGACGCATAGATACTCCATTTGGGGACCGGCAAACTGAACAAGTAGCCAAATGCCCGATTGTTATGTTCGACAGCGGCATACAACGCAGATTGAAGCGCCACGTAAATTGGAAAAACGAATAACGCCCAACCCACAAGCACATGCCCCGAAAAGTTGACCCAGGGATTGATTCCCGGTCCGTAAAATCTGTCACCATCCGTGTAGGCGGCCACAAAAGCCGTTATGACTACAAAGGCCGGTGCAAATAGGGCGAGCCAGATCACAAATGTTCTTTTGATCTTAATTTTCTCCATCGCAAGGCCGCGATACAGGTCGTTGAATGTGCTCATTTCCGGGAGTTCGTTAGATGTAGGAAAATATCTTCCAGCGTAATATCTGTATGCTGGCCGTCCGTTGAAACGGCGTCCTGCCATTGACCACGCTCGGCCCTCAGCTGACCGATCAACCCCTGGAACAACAGGCGTCCTTCATGGATGATCCCCACATGGGTCACCATCTTCTCCATTTCACTCAGCAAATGGCTGGAAATAAAAACGGTTTTTCCATGAAACTGGCTCAGCTCGACCAGCAGCCGACGGATCTCGCGGATACCGGCCGGATCCAGTCCATTGGTCGGCTCGTCCAGGATCAGCAGCTCGGGATCGCCCAGCAATGCCAACGCTATGCCCAGTCGCTGCCGCATGCCCAGCGAATAATCGCTCACTTTGCGCCGGGCATCGTGGGTTAACCCTACCATTTCCAGGACCCTGTCCACCTGCCCTGCGCTGGCATCTCTCGCCAGCCTTCCGATTTCGAGGTTTTCCCGGCCGGACAGGTGCGGATACACGGTGGGAGTTTCAATCAACGCCCCCACCTTGCGTAATACCGAAAGACGGTTTGCCCTTATGTCTTGTCCAAATATTGAAATGCGCTGCGTTGGAGCGTGGATAAGCCCAAGTAGCAAGCGAATGGTGGTGGTTTTCCCGGAACCGTTCGGACCAAGGAACCCGTAAATACTGCCGGCCGGTACTTGCAGGCTTATCTGGTGAAGAACCGGCCGGTTTCCATAGGCATAGCTGAGCTGGTCGGTTTCAATCATGTATGCATTCATCGTATTTTGATTTTTAGTCAAATCAAAACCATTGCATTTTGAGATAAAACCGACTTCCCTCCTATGCAGGATTCGCAACCCCGGAACGCAAAACATGCCCGAGCGGGCTATTGACGGGCCGGAATATGGCGTCTGCCTGTGGATTTGCGGCGTCTGAGGGCCGACAAAAAATCCGCCATGTTATTTTCGTAATTTCACGGGGTGATGCCTATCCCGTTTCCACAGCTCTTTTTCAGGCGATTGCCAGCTCATTTGCCGTTTTTGCTTCACGGCATGGCCTGGTTACTTTATGCAGTTCTTGCCATATATGTCAACCACTATCAGGGTGTTGACTTCGTCGTGGGGCACCCCAGCATTTACATTTTTGCCCAGGCTATTATCTTTTACGCGAATTACAGCTACTTCATTCCATCCCTGCTGGCGCGAAAGAAAGTGCTGCTTTTTGTACTGGCAAATATGCTGTGCATCGCGGGACTCGTTGCCATAGCGATTCCCTTCTATCACGGTTTGAGGAACTGGTACAGCGGAAGCTCAATCCCCTTCCATATGTCTTATTCAGAGCAATTTATACTTCGTTTTTTCGAACTGCTACTATTTGTATTGTTCGCATGCATTATCCGGTTTACGGTGGATTGGTTTTCGTTTCAACAAAAAACCCGCAACATGGAAAACGTCCAGCTGAAAACCGAGCTGGCCTACCTGCGCTCCCAGCTCAACCCGCATTTTTTATTCAATACACTCAATGCACTATACGCGCTGTCTCTCAGACAATCCACTGAAACGCCGGGCGGCATTATGCAGCTTTCACAGCTCATGCGGTACGCGTTGTATGAAACGGCTGAGGAGCGCGTCAAACTTTCCAGAGAATTAGAAATGATCGAAAACTTCCTGCAATTACAGAGATTGCGTCTGCCTTTGGATTTTCCTATTCAATATGAAGTCCGGGGCGCTATTGACGATCACACGATAGAACCTTTCCTGCTGATGCCTCTTGTCGAAAATGTGTTCAAGCATGGCGCTGAATTCGCTGCGATCACCGTTACGATAGCCGATAATGCGTTAAGGGTACAAACCCATAACGGTGTCCAATCACCAGCCCGCAATGAAGCCGGCGGAATCGGGCTGACTAACCTTAGAAAACGACTATCCCTTTTGTACCCCGACAAACACTTTTTCCTGCTTGAAGAGAATGCCGGGTGCTTTCAAACTACGCTTTCCCTGACATTAAACTGACTATGAAGATACGTTGCCTGGTGGTGGATGATGAACGGCTGGCCCTGGAAGTAATGGAGGCCTATATCGAGAAAATCCCCTTTCTACATCTTGAAAAATTGTGTTCAACTCCAATGCAGGCGCTGGATTTTTTGTCGAGGAACACGGTCGACCTCTTGTTTCTTGACATCGAAATGCCCGGTCTTTCGGGCTTGCAGTTTCTGCAAACCCTTAAAAATCCGCCCGCTGTAATCCTGACGACGGCGTACCCGCAATTTGCAGTGGACGCATTTGAATTGAATGCGGCGGACTATCTGCTCAAACCAATTCCATTTCAAAGATTTGTTGTGGCAGTGCAAAAAATACAGTCGCAGCTGGCGGAAAAAAACGCGGCCATTCAAACAAACGAAAACCTTTCAAAAACCAGGGAAGCCCACATTTTTATAAAGTCAGGAGCGAGAACTGTCCGGATCGACCTGGCGGAAATCCTTTTTATCGAATCAAAAAAAGATCATGTATTGGTTCAGTCAAAACATCAAAAGGTTACTACCCAGCTGTCATTAAGCGGCCTTTTGGAAAAACTACCTTCCGAGCAGTTTATACGGGTTCACCGGTCTTTTGTAGTGGCCATACCTAAAATTGAGTCCATTGAAAGAAACCGCATTCTGATGGAAAAAGCAGAGATTCCCATCGGGGAATTTTACCGGGAAGCATTGCAAAAACGCATTTTGGGGCTCTGACCTGAAAAGTAAAATCGTCGTGCGGGGGCGATTCCCTCAGAATCACACCGACACGACGATTTAGTGTGTCACAAATACCCGTGACTATGACAGAAGTCCCTTACCTTAGAATTTGTAGGAAAGCGTTGCTGTAACCTGGCGGGGAGGAATTGGGTTGATGCTGTATCTGTCGTGGGCGATGTAATTCAGCTCGTTGAAGATATTGGATAGCTTCGCCAGCAGGGAAACTCCCTTGAAGCTGTAACCGGCCGAGAGATCGAATGTGGCAAAACCGGTTAATGGAACAAGTCTGCTGTACTCCGGCGTCTGCCCGAAAGTATTGTTCACACCACCGTAGCGCTTACCGGTGTAGAACCCGGAAGCACCCAGTTTAAGGCCTTTCACTTTTCCATGATCGAAGGTATAGAACACGGTTGCATTAGCACTGTGCGCGGGATTGTTGATCAGTCGCTCGCCAGTAACATACGAACCTTTCAGTTCCGAAGTCTTGGTATACCGCATATAATTATAGCCGTAACCTGTGATGAAATAGAAGTTTCTCGACAGGTTTCCATTGATATCGATCTCAAAACCGTCGCTGGTAGTCTCTCCGGTCAGCTCTTTTACATTTGCGTTGGAATTGGTTGTTCCATCCAGGTTTGTCGGGGCCATCTGTGCCAGGTTGTGGTTGACGATCCTGTAAACGCTCGCATTGGCCGCGATCTTGCCATTAAAAAGCTCATTCTTTGCCCCTATTTCAAACTGATCGACGATCGACGGTTTTAGCTGCCCGCCGTAAATGTCAATACCAGTGTTGAAGGTGAAGTTATTGGAATAGCTACCATAAATGGAAGTGGTTTTAACAGGCTGATAAACCAACGATGCTTTGGGCGAGAATGCCTTGTTGGATACGGTTTCCGCAGTTCCCCTGGTGACCACCTGATCGGCCAGGTTCAAAATCGTAGTCTGGATGGTCTTCTGATACGACCAGCGCACACCAGCCAGCACTTTGAGCTTTTCGGTCAGGCTGATCATGTCCTGAACATAAAAGCCCAGGCGGTGAGACGGCGAGGTGGTGCGCTGTGTCGCTTCGGCGTCGGGAATGTCTGTGCGCTGCACATACTTATTCATGTCCAGGATATTGATCGTATCGTAGGTCGTTACCGGCTTCCCTGCGCTGGTAATGCGGAATGTATTGCTTACGCTTTCGAGTTTCAGATAATCACCTCCAACCAGCAACTGATGACCGATCGGTCCGGTTTTGAAGTTACCATTGAGGTTGATCTGGGCGGTTTTACTATCCTCGGAGGTCTTTACGCGGGATAAGCTCCTGACATAGTTCCCGTTTGCGGCAATGCTGTTTGGGACATTGGAAGAAAATGAGTTTACATCCGTTCCCTGCAAGGAGCCAATCACATTCAGTTTCCAGGCGCCGCTGAACTGATGGTTCACATTCACAGATCCTGAAAGCTGATCGACATCACTGTATGCCCAAACGGTATTTATAAACCGCGACCGGCTTGGGATAATCTCTGCATCCCGGTTGGCGTTCAGGGATCCTATTCCATTGTCAGGCGTCAACGACTGCTTGGAGAAATCGCCCTGAACCAGAATATCCGTTTTGTTGCCAATCTTGTAGAGCAGCGACGGGTTCACGAAGGTACGTTTCGTCGTAACCACATCGCGATAGCTTTTGGCCGCCTCATGCGTACCGATCACCCGAAACGCAAGGTTTTTGGCAATAGCTCCGTAGAGGTCCAGGGTAGGTTTATAAAGGCCGTAGCTTCCGGCGCGCATCGAAACTTCCCCGCCAAACTCATACTTCGGTTTTTTGGTAACCATGTTGACGATCATTCCGCCCGAAACGTTTCCGTACAACAATGCGGCGCTGCCTTTCAATACCTCGACGGATTCAAGGGTACTTGTTTCAGGAAAACCCTGGGTGTTTGAAATGACGCCGTTCTTGAAAATGCTTCCCGATGAACCGGCAATTCCGATGCTGTAACCGCGCGAGGAAAATGTCTCGGCTACCCCACCCCGTTGTTGGGTCAGTGAAACGCCGCTCACATTTTGCAGCGCATCGCCCAATCTGGAAATCTGCTGGTCAGTAATTACAACACTGCTCACGACCGCGGTGGCCTGCGGCAGATCCAATGGACGAATGTTGGCCTTGCCCAGCGAAACGGGCTTGTTGATTACATTCGAGCCTGTTACAACCACCTCATTAAGCTCGGAAGCATTCTCAGTCAGGGTAAAATCTTCTGTGACAACCTGCCCCTCGACTACCTGCACCGATTTCTCCTGAAGGTTCAGTCCCACCGAAGAAACGCGCAGCACATAGGAACCCTGTTTCAGGCCTTTGATCTCGTAATAACCCTTTTCATCGGTTACCGTTCCCTTATTGATCTCCTTCAAAGCAACGTTCACGTAAGAGGCCCCTTTGCCGTCTGGCGTTCTGACAACGCCTCTTACGATACCGCGGTCTTCCAGTTTGCTGTTTTTTTGCGACGGGAAATTCCTGGTGTCATTTTGGGCAAAGACAGGCTGAACGGAACAAAAAAGCGCCAGATAAAAAGGCATGAACCGCCTTTTCACAAGGGATTTCGACAAAGAGTACATAAGTTTGTAAAAATGGTTAATTAATTAAATTGGTTAGTTAACTAAGCCCCGATAGGATGTTTGGCGACGGATCATCGGGGTTTTATTTTGACTACGGAAATGACAGGTCACTCAACAGGGTAGTCGTCGGAAACACTATTTAGACCTAGTCGTAATAAAAAAAGTTTTGGAGCAAGATCCTACAATTGGTCTTGCCTGTCCCGGCGATCAGCTATCAAAACCAGGTCTTTCAAAAACTGGCGTTGGATATATTGTTGAATGAAAAGCCTGGTGGAGAAATCGTTAAAAAGACAAATGCCCGTCATAAAAAATTATAACGGGCTACTACCAACATAAGCGTTGTATTTAAAATGCCGAATCCCCAAGATCCGCAGCAATGTGCTGCTCGGCAACAAAAGTGCTGGGAGCGTGACCGAAAGCCTTGTACGAATTTGCGACAGCCGGGAATGCGAAGATTGCACTTACTATTACTATTATCACTGTTCTTCCTCATGTGGTGTCCGATTTAAAGCGGACGACGTAAATGAAAAATTTGAACGCCAACTGAACATGCTGGTACCGCGACCCGGCCGGATGGAGATCAGAATAGGTGCCTATTTAAAGCATATCCTCACGGGACTCAAACACCTCTCAAAGCTTTATAAATCAGGCACTTTAGAAGAAAAACGACAGATAATTGGTTCGATCTTCCCCGAAAATTTGACTTTTGACGGAATGGAACATCGAACCGCTCGACTGAACGAAGGGATTGATCTTATCTATCAGATAACGAGCAAGTTAAGAACACAAAAAAAAGGGACAAGTGCGTTTAAAAACGACTTGTCCCTTAGGGTGCTCCCTACGGTACAGAAGTCGAACCTTTTGCTGGAAGATTTGAGGAAGCTGGCTGCACTGTTTGAAGCACGCGTAGAATCCTAATGACCGAATTAATCAACCTTAAATTATAGTGATTTCAGGGAAACGCACATGCAGGATTCGCATTGGGAGAATTCCGCTTTTTAGCTGTAATCCCCTCCGAGCTGTGGAGATAGCCGGCGATGTGCAAACCTATGAATGTGGCTGCCTTCGACTCCGCCACCGATCGTCCACCAATTTTGTTTCGCTTTATAGCAAATTGTAGGTACGCGATTCAGGGATATACCTAACCGATGCCCCAGCCCAAGCTTCTTTGCTATCATTGTGACGCTCATTCCTTTGGCCAGGTAATAGGCGATCTGGTATTGTCGGCTGGTTAAAGGGCGCGCACCAGCCGTACGCACACTAGACTGTAATTGAAATACAAAGTATTCAACCATCGAGCCGGTAAAGTAGGTTTTGCCTTCCTTGACTGTTTTAATGCATTGAATCAGATCCTGGCTTTCCAGCGAGCAGTACCCATTGATGCCGGCATTATAATACATGCTTATGCTGTCCGGCAATGGATCGCTGCCATAAATAATGATCGGTATTCCAGGGAATAGTTGTCTAGTCCTCTCCACTTGATGAACCCCCTCGCCTCCAACATAGGTAAGCAGGCTCAGAAGGATCATCTGTGGAAAGGCCTGGAACCCACCGTTTCAATCTCCTCCAGGGACTCATACATCGTTAGGATATATTCGGGCAATTCACTGGCTAATGTCGCACGCACCCCATTTTGGACGACAGACATTTTTTCGACGACAAATGAAGTCATAACAATGGTTTGAACAATGTAGAGTTGCAATTTGGTACAATCCTATAAGGATATAAATCCCTGCAACCACATCTTGCACAAGGAAAATAATTACCAACCCCATACCATATACGCATATACGATTGGAGGTCCAATGCGATGCACGAGTTGCCGCCAATAGCTACGGTCTCGTGCGATTAGAACCCAATCTATTGATCGATCATTTTTACTATCAGTGACTATTTTGCTCCGATAGTTTTGTAACGCAATGATAGAGAGGCCCCATCGATATTTTACTACTTTCTATATGCAATACCCAATTGTAGGTATGCAATTTGTCGATATACCTAATTTTAGGTATTTTTTCAGGAAGGGACCATCAGGTTGAAAAGACGTTTTCTGAACACGCTTTCGCCTGTTAGCCTTCTGGACTTTTTTACATTGACATAAGCCGCACCGATCAAGTTTGAACCTGATTCAAACCCTGGACGGCGCTACGCCAAATGCGTCTTTGAAAGTATAAGAGAAATGCGAAAGATTTTCGAAGCCGACATCCAGATAAATTTCGGAGGGTTTATATCCCTTTTCCTTGATCAGAAAATAGGCTTCGCCAATCGCTTCTCTTTTAGCCATTTGGCAGGTGGCTACCCAAAGATCTTTTCTAAATCGCGCTTGAATGACGTAAGGCTCCTCCCCGTCGAGCGGGCGAATTGCGTAGTGGGCACATTGAACGTAAAATGCTCGTTCATGTAAGCTTCGAGGTCGATCTTATGAGGTTCACTGAAGTCGAAAAGCAATTCTTTGAGCGCCGGGTCATATTGAAGCAGCAATTCAACTGCTTCGCGTGTCTTGATCAGCGCCATGGCCAGCGTAAAGGCATTTGGTTACTCAAAACACGGCAACAGGGATTGGAAATAGTCTTTGAGAAAGGGATCGCCTTTTAAAGAGATCATCGTATCGCCTCGGTATGGGGCCAACACGGCGATCCGGTTTTCGGCGGCATAGGTGTGCAGAAAGTTCTGGTCTAGCACGATATTAACCGCTTTACATTCCCCGTTGGCTGGTGGGACTTTCAGAGATTTCACCAATTGGTTGCGGCGGGCAAGCCCTATCGAATCTTCCTTCACCACCCACTTGCCATGCTGGTCAAGAAAATGCGTTTCGCCCGAGATAATATAGCCGAGCGCATGATCTGAGACAAACTGCTCATTCCCGCGCTGCTTTTTATCGACGCTGGAATACAGCATGTTGCTCAGGGAGATATGACTTGCGTCGTTCATGTCGGTTTATAGGTAACGGATTTATTTGAGCTGGCTTTGCAGCACTTTATCAAAAACGCGATCCGGGAGGACTTTCCGCATAAAAAGTGACACGCCTGCCATGTAGCCTCCGTAATACCGGGTTTGGGGTTTTGATGAACCGATAGCGTAACGCACCAGTTCCGCAATAACCATCGACCCCAGCATTTTCTGCTCGATGCTCCGACTGAGCATATCTGCAAATTTTTGCGCCATCGGCCCGTAGATGCTCTGCCGGAGGTTTTAAGCAAATTATTACCGCCAATGCCACCGAACTCAGACTTGATATCTGGTTAACTCACTACCACATGAATACCGAACTGTTCTACTTCATTAGTAAAGCACCTCTGAGTGCCTCCAAAGTGAATTTACTGGCATGGTACCATCCGCCAAGACCCATCGACATTCTTCCAGCAATGGACGAAATATTTATGATTGAACCCGAATGCCGCCTGCGCATGTGAGGTAAGAGGAGTTGTATGAGACGGGCCACTCTAAAGACGCTTGCTTCCAGTGATAACCGGAGTCCGGGATAGTCACATCTTCAATGGCGCCGTAAGTGCCGAAACCGGCGTTGTTGATCATTACGTCGATCCGGCCTTCGCTGTCAATGAAGCGCCGGTTACCAAAATTACCTTTTTCATTGTTCTTTACTTTGCATGACCGGCGACCAGCCGGAGATGTTACAAAAGTGCACCGGAAAAATACACTTGTGATTTGCTCTACGGCCCAAATATGCTTTGCTGTACGGCCCCGATTTCGGGACGCAAGTTGATACCGAAAACTAACGCCACAAAACAATGGACATCCTGCACCTATAACTTGAGAAGGTCATTACGTTCGATGGGAAGTTTCGTCAATTGCCTATCTTTCTACGATCATCCAATTCAACTTCGGGCCAGTTTGCTGCTATTGATATCCCCTCTATTTACTATCTTGCTACTGACAAAAACCTACTTCATGCCAATCCTCTCCGTATCCCTAATAACTAGCTTGGGGCTCTCTATTCTGTCAGGCATAGTAAAGCACTACAAAGAAAGTGAAAGTAATCACGCCTCAAAAATCATGTTAGATGGACTAGACGGCCTATTTGGAGGGGTATTGGGGAATATTTGTCATGAAGGATACTCTCAGATTCGCGAGAAAATTGAAGGTATTGGAGATATTGACCGAAATTTCGACATCGAACGGTGCAGTCGCCTTGCGACGCTTAACGCACTAATTTCATTCAGTGAAGCCTGCAAATTCGATATTCCTTCCACAGATATGTCTCCGGAGGAAAAAAAAGCTTGTCTCGCGTATCTTACAGCAATGCAAAAGAGAATGCGAGAAAAAATTCAGATGTTGCCGCAATTGAGTCCTTCTGACCCGGATCTAAAGAACAGTGAGCTAATTAATAGCGATGTCATGGATCGAATAATATCTAAAACGGCTTCAAAAACTCAAAATAGTTTAACCAAATCTAAAATAGATGAAGTTGCATTCAAAGAATATATATTGCCAGAAACCCACGCGCTCTTTAAACCACTAAAATATTGGATTGCGCAAGGCACACCATCAGGAGCAAATTGGTTTGCCTTCTATATATCTGAAATGCATAGCAATCTAAAAACAGACAACCCAATATATTGCAGAAATGCACGAAGAATACTGGAACAAAAACAACTCGCCGATATCAAACTTCTAAGTCTAAGAAGCCTCAAAAAGCTTGATCAGATCGGTTATCTGTCAGTAGATATTAGAAATATCTTAATTGACGCTCGACGTTCCATTGCCTTAGAGCTCCAAGAAGTTAGGCTTGATATCAAATTTGCAAATGAAAAGCTCGACAAGCTTCTCGCAATTAACGAGCATAATCAAGGTGAGAAATTTCTCATTCAAGTCTCCAAAGGTTCATTAAGATACTTCGAGCAATTAAAAGGAGATCATGGCCCCTTTAAAAACTTATCCATTGAAGATGAGATTTTAGCTGGAATAACTAGGACTGAACAATTTCATAATAACTCCATCCCGGTGTCTGTCAAGGATACAATCGGGAACGAGTTTACGCTTAAAGCAGGGTTAGAAAAAACCTGGGATGAAGACAAAAGAGAGACCCTTTTAATAGGCGAGGGCGGCATGGGTAAAACAATTTCGCTTCTTCGGCTGTGGGAGTATTATTTGAACATATCGACTCTCAATCAAAAACCACGCTTTGCCCCTATCCCTATCTTCATAAACCTCAGTGAATTCAACACCGTCAGTGAGTCAGAGCGCGACGGATTCATTGCTAATCGTATTTGCTGGCATTATCTGGGCTTGAAAAGTAAAAAAGACGACCAGAGAGATCTGCTGTGGCAATCTTTTATAACCAAATCGAAGAGTGATGCGCCTGAGATAATCCTTTTGCTAGATGGCTACAATGAAATTACGGTAGAAAGCGATCAAAAGCGCTATCTTTTACTCGAATTGCTTGATCTAAGTCAAAAAGGCCGTTCCGTCCAAATTGTATTAACATCTCGTTATGATATAGATTTTACCTGGGCAAAAGACTACCAAACATTTGTTCTCCAACCACTCACAGAAAAAAGTGTAAGAGATTACTTGATCAAACAGCAAGTAGATATTTCCAAAAGCGACGAAATAAAATCGGTCATTAAAAATCCTATGATGCTCACTCTCTTCGCAAATACCTGCGAAATAGTAAAAGAGAATGCGGGAAATACAAAATTCGAATTCAAAATCAGTGTCTCGACGGCAGGCGAATTAATTTGGAATTTCGTGGAATCTCAAATTGTGAAACTATCCCACGTATTTGACCTGATTCCCCAAAAATTCCACTACAATGTATTTTTGATCCGTCATTTTATTCCTCACCTAGCTTATAAGCTAGAAAATGATGGAAAGTTCGTTATCAACGAGGCGGATATGGCTATTTTAATAGAAGAAACCTGCAATTACTTTTACGACGACCGATTTCTAGCAGTTTTCCCTGAATACAATCAATACCTTTCAGACTTTAATCTGGGGCAACTGCACTTTGCAGAGAAAGCACGGCGCTTTGCCAAAATCACAAATTCTTTATGTCAGGAATTACGTTTCCTAACGAAAGACCTTAAGGGGTACCAGTTCCTCCATCAGAATTTCAGGGATTTTTTCTCGGCAATCCACATACTGAACGTACTTAAAAGTGATAGGGCCCTTCAACAACAAACGATCATATTGAGAGACCGAGTTCTGCCTCTCGAAATACGGCGTCTTATCGGCGAGATATCCGGAGAACACGATCATGAAAAGCAACCATACACAAATTCAACTTTGGTTGCATCAGTACTTGATCGCATTAGAGGTGTTTTCGATGAAAAAGTAATTGGGCTTACCGTTGCGAACATAGTAAGTATTTTGCGCGATTGCAGACAACACTTGGGTGGCATTAATTTCTCCAATCTAGACCTTTCCAGAGCCACTTTTCACAATACGCTTTGCTCCAAAAAAGTGAGCGACGGCTACCTATCGGCAACTTTTGATAACAGTCTGATTAACGAAAACTGCTTTATTCCAAATGGTCATGCGGGGTCGATAGCGGATATTGCAATCCATCCTAATAAAAAAATTTTCGCCTCTGGCTCAACAGACGGAACCGTGAAAGTATGGGATATCGACACTGGCCAGTGTATTAGTACCTTGGAAGACGACAAATCCAGTCAACTTTTTCGTCGTCGAGGTGTGGTCCATAATGTATGCTTTCATCCGTCCGGTCAAACTCTCTTCTCTACTTACGGCAATGGTTCCTTCAAGATATGGGAAGCGACAACGTATTCCTGTGTGTACACTTTCGAAAATATGAAAGATAGTGAACATCTCAGAGTAGCATCGCGCCTTGTTTTTTCACCAGGTGGCGATATTTTCATTTTCGACAATAAAACATGGAGCTTTAACCGCGGCATACCGAGTGTGATTAAAGACAGTTTTTCGTCAAAAGGTATTTTTCATCCGAAAGGAGAGATCTTCCTGTCATTTGCCGACCTTCAAATCTACTTGTGGAATGTCAAAACCGGTGAAAATATCAGGACATATAAAGGCACAGACAAACCTATTCTCCCGGACCAGTCTTATGGTACGGGCAAACTATTTCTTGTAGATCAACCCTTATTCAAGGATGATTTTAATCTAGAAAAATTACGAACACAAGATATTTCTGCTTCGTTTAAAGGGCACACTGATGATGTGCTTTGCGCCTCCTTCCATCCTGCGGGTGAGATAGTCATCACCGGAAGCGAGGATAAAACCATTAGGATCTGGGGCACCGAATCCCAGGATGAACTCGATACCTTTGATGAACATGATGGAGCCGTAAACTGTATCGACTTCAGTCCCGATGGAACCACATTCATTTCAGGCTCGTCGGATAAAACGATCAAACTTTGGGACGTCAGTTCCAAAAAGTGCTTACAGACTTTCCACGGGCATGGCGCCAGCGTTACCAGCATAAAATTTACTTCGGATGGCAAATTTTTTGTTTCCGGCTCCCGAGATCATAGTTTAAGGATTTGGGAATCGACAACAGGACAGTGTTTGTTCGTGATCGAGAGGGCAAAAAATTTTGTCAGCGTATGTACATTCGATGAAATGGGCAAAAAGTTTCTTAGCAGCTCGAACGATCGCACAATCAGGCTTTGGGACGCAGCAAGCGGTACTTGCCTAGACACCTTTGTCGGACATTTGGACAACATTACAAGCTTGGCCTTTCATCCGAACGGCCAGAGCTTTGTTTCCGGTGCCCAGGATTCATCGATCAAACTTTGGAACATACACCAAAGTAATTGCGAGATTAATTTTGTAGGGCATGAAAAAGCTGTGTCATGCTTGACATTTCATCCTAATGGAACTACGTTTCTGTCTGGATCAATGGATTGCACAATTAAAGTTTGGGACGTCGCTAATAGTCTGCCTCAAAACTCGCTCCCCGCGCATCAGATGACGGTTTCCTGCCTGCAATTTGATTCCGCTGGGGAGTTATTTTTCTCCGGATCATGGGATTGTACTGTAAAGGTCTGGGATTTCGCGGACAGAAAAATTGTGGAGAGCTTCAAAGATCATTCAAATACTGTACTCAAATTGAATTTCAGTGGCGACCAGAAAATGCTTATATCAGGCTCAGAGGATCGTACCGTGAGATTTTGGGATATCACTAAATTGCAACCCGAAAAAGTTCTCACTATCGGCTCAGAGATTGTCACAGATTTCGCGTTTAGCCAAACAGGGGAAAGCATCGTATTTTCAAGCCGCAACGGAACGATTAAAATTTGGGACGACAACTTAAAAGAATGGTCTTTGCGCACATCGAGAATCTCAAAAAACAACCCTATTATTCAACTCGCCTTCAACGAAAAGAACGACTCTATACTTGCAGTTTCGAATTTCGATAGTATAGAAATTCTATCGGTGACAAATGATTCCATTTCGCAGTATATTGAGATGAAGGCAGGTTTGTATGTTTCTGGTTGCCAATTTAAGAATCTACATTCCAAAAGTACGGTTACCATTCAATTCAAATCGACTCTGCGTCAACATGGAGCAATTTTTGATCATGATGACATGGCAAACTTGGCTATGGCATTTCAACGAGTGTATGGCAAACCGTTGAAAAGTCCTTATCGGTATCTCACTTAATAGTAGCACATGCCGATCTTCAAATAGTAAAAAAGAACACAGGTGCGTCTAAAAACATAGTTATTAACCGCGTAGCTCCGAAGGTATTACCGCAATAAAGCCCACACCAGCACCAGCCACTCGAACGAGCGAGGACCCAAAGAAAGAGGGGTACTTCCAGCTCACGCCAATTCACACAGTTGATGGATCGTTTTCTTTTCGGTGGGCACTGTAAGCTTTCCCGAATTTGTAAGCTTTCCCGCATTTAGGACAGTTTAGGATTAGACTCGAAAAGAGCTAATTTTAACTGTCACATAAAAAAGAAAAACTACTCCGAGACCCAGATTGTGGCTATCCTCAAGCAGTATGGGGGTGGCCGGGAAGCAATGGATGTTTGCCGTGAATATGGCATTTCAAAAGCGACGCTGTTTAACTGGCGTAAAAAGTACAGCGGAATGGAAGCTGCTCAATTGAAGGAGTTAAAGGCTCTCCAGGATGAAAATCGACGATTGAAGCAAATGTTTGCCGAGCTGAGCCTGGACTATAAACTCGCCAAGGACATCATCGAAAAAAAGCTGTAGAGCCTTGTCGGCAAACGGAACTCGTGGAGTGGGCTGTTGAAGAAAAAGTGTCCGTTGGCAGGGCTTGCCGAGTAATTGGGATACATCGTTCAATAGCTGCCGGTTTGTATTATGAGCTGGCTCAGACGCATTGGAAAATGCAGCAAAAATACGAGACCTGCAGGAATGCCGAAAAGGCACTCGAAATCGCCAAACTGGCCAAAGATGATCTTGATAAATATCAAGCGCTGGCAACCCAAGTCAGATTGTGATACCTACTTGCTTGAACCCCCATTTCACCTGACATACAACCCATGTACTGCAAATTTCTGCCTGTCCCGCCCATGGCGAACAAGCAAAGTACCCTGGTAGTCAATTGTCAGCTCATCAACTTCTTTTTGTTCTTTGACAGACAATATGATGCTATAATCCGTCGCGGAGAAATACATGTCAAATCCCCGGGCCTTCTTTACCGTCATCGTATAGCTCAACGGAATGGTCTTACCTGCATTGAAGTAAATTGCCCTTTTTAATAGATCAGCGGTGAAGATGTATTCCTTTTTATCCAAGGGGACCTGCCGTAGCGCGAAAAAATATCCTGCCTCACTATTGCCGCGTAATTGATCGACCCCAACGGTCGATGTGCTGTGACTGAGCAGATCTGCGCGGTGAAAGGGAGCAAAAAGGCTTAAATAAGTTAGATAGATGTATAGCATGCGCATCGAGGAACAAGGTAGCAAAAATAGATTCCTATTAGGTAAGCTAAAATAGCTATTGTTCGAGTGGCAGCTAGAATTTATATAGTATTGCTGATTCCAATAATATCGTAGTCTAGAATTAATCGCACCTTCGCCTAGAAATGGTTCAGTGCTATAGGTCCATTAAGAAAAATCTTTTACAATTGTCCAATTGTGGTCGCTTGCGAAAGATGACATCTTTTGCAAGCGACATACTGATGCGCAAATGTTCTTTATTTAAAGTCTTTCCTGAATGTTTAACGTCATCATACCAAAACAGCCTTCGCTATGAAATCGTCATTTTTTTTATCGAAAAGGCCAATGAATATATCGCTAAAATCGATCGCCTTACCGCTAGTTATATCCCGGCAAATTTCGTGCGCGAAAAGCCAGGACATCAGGAACTTTCCGACGAGATTTCGGATTTTAAGTTAAAAGTCAAATTGCCGTTTTTTGAGTTCGAACATGGGCATCTTTTGGTTGAAAAGGTCACCCGGATTTCGCCAAGTAGTGGCAATGTCACCCATGGCAACGATTAGTTATCAGTGATCTTTCATCGATATATGAATCTACTTTTCGAACATTTGCAACTTTATCGAGAATAATTGTTGTTTTCGCAAATCTACCTGTATTTTCAGTAGCAGTTATTTCAATGCGTATTACAAATCATTAATCCCCGCATATTCTCGAACTGTGGCCAACCTTAATAGAATCAATTCTAGTACCCATTTTTTACAAATTAAAATTTTACGTTTGCCAAAGCTATCACCAAAAATCGACTAAAAGTACCGGCGGGTATATAATTCAGGTTTGCACAGCCGCTTTCAGCAGGTTGGATAAATCATCGCAAACCCAAACTTCTTTAACAAACAATTTCTTAACCAAATGAATCGAATTTATTATGGATTTCCTGTATTTTCTCCTGATCGGAGCCATTTCGGGCTGGCTAGCTGGCGTACTGTTCAAAGGATGGGGCTTTGGCTTAATCGGAAACATCCTCGTTGGTATTGCCGGATCTATTTTGGGCGGCTGGCTTGCCGGTAAACTGGGCATTGGAGGACAAGGCTTGTTGGGGCACATTATCATTGCTGCACTTGGTGGATGGTTATTGCTCTTTCTGATCAGCCTGGTAAGCAGGCGTTAAATAGCGACGTATGCTTTTAGGCGTTAGCACAGTTCCAATGCTGTGTATTTCAGATACCCGGCATTGGACAATAGTGTCTTTCGAAAATCAACTACCAACGGACAGCCATATATATAAAGCTTCCCTGCGTGCCAGGGCCCTGGACTACCGCTCTGCCGCATGCAGTAGTCTTGGCCGTGAATTACTTCCAACAACTAATATCTCCAAACCATGAAAGCTACCACTTTGCTTTTTTCAGCATTGCTTTTTTCAAAAGCAGCATTAGCTCAAACCGGCACGCTGCTCGTGTATGGCAACCTGGACATCGCCTCCTCGAAGGCTTCGACGGGTGTCAAGTCCAATACATTCTCGCTGAGCCCGGGAGTTGGTTATCAATTCAACGACCATTGGACGGCGGGAGCTAACCTGCAGGTGAGCAGCGCAAAGACTGGGGAATCACAAATCAAAACGTCCACATTTGGCGCAGGCCCATTTATCCGTTACGCCTATCCGCTCTCGGACATCTTTGCAGTATATGGGCAGCTTAATGCCAATTATATAACCGGTAAATACGACCGAGTAAAGAGCAATGGATTCTCGGGGCACCTCTTTCCCGCAATTGGGGTAAATTTAAAGAAAGGGTTTGCGTTGAATTTCAATTTTGGTTCCCTCGGTGTAGTTAGCAGCAAGCCCAAGTCCGGCAATACAGCGACCAGTTTTGTACTTTCTTTCGGAAGCGGGGCCGGATTCGGTATCTCCAAAAATTTCGGTTTATGATATTTTAGTCTCGGCGGGCATATGCAATCAAAAAACCTCTCCGAGCGTTAGGTTAACCCCGACATGATGAAGGCTCCGGGCATAATTTAATCCGATATTTGTCGCTGAACGCTCGTTCATTTTAATGCGGATGCCTCCGCCAACGGCCGGGTTCCAATGGATCAGCAAAATGCTGCGCGGACCACTCACCGTATTAGCATTGGCAAATAACACTAGGCCCAAAAACCCGTTGTCAGTAATATCCTTGCGGAACTCGGCCTCCGTATACAGCAGTGTGCGCCCACGATAACGGCTCTGGTCAAAACCACGACCAGACCGGTTATGCTCTTCCCAACCCAGGCTGGGAAGATCCAGATACGGAACCTGCTTATCAAGCACCGTCCAAAGATATCCCCAAACAGCAAGCATGTTTTGCCTGTGTGTCCCTCTTTCAAAGCGTATGTACTTGCGAACGTCCAGATAGACAGACTTCCACTGGTGGTTATTTCCTAAAAAAGTCGGGTTGAAACGAAATTGCAGCGCCAAATAACGACCGTCCCAGGGATTGAGGGAATTTGTTCTGGTATCAAAGAGCAGGTTCAGACTCACTCCTGAGGACACACTGCTTGGGCCGCTAGTGCCATAGCTATATTGGGCATAATCTTTCAAAAGTGGTTTATCACGACCGGTCGTAATATGCGCATGGTAATCAAGATGATAACCGATACCTGTGAACAATCCGCGGGAAATCCGTTTAAGCAGTTGCTGATGAAAACGCAGGTACGTATAGTTGATCAGCAAACCATCCTGTTGTTTATACTGGCGGCCAAGCCCCCAGGTATAGGAAGGATAAACCATCAGACGGGAGTCCCCGCTGATCACTCAGCTGTTTTCATTAAGCCATAAATACGAACGGATGGGTAGACCAAAACGCTTTTTAAAGTTCGTATAGGGAGTAAAGGATAACTTAGACATGTAGGTATCCGCCCTATTTCCCAGGTAAAAGCCAGCTGTCGCCGAAGTGATAATGGCAGTTCCCCCACCCGGCACTTGAGTCGAGAAGGGAAGCGCTGCAAAGTAAATACCGTTTTTTGAAGTGGCCCGCGGCTTGGAAGGCTTGATATGCAGCAGCCGCTTTCCAATGTCGATCAGATCGAGCTGTTTGCCTGTATCAGTGCGCGCAGAGTCCCTTTCAAGCACATTACCTGGTCTTTGCGCCAAAACAAAAGTCGCGGGCGAGAAAGCCCACACTAAAAAAGCCAACACGACCGGCAAAAGTGCACGGATCGCGCTGCGAAGTGATCTGAGAATCATGATGAGATGCTGAGCGAAGCTACTGCTCCCGAATCAAAGTGAGTCATTGCTTGTTGAAAAGCTTTTTAATGATGGGTAAAAGCCGTTTTCCAAAAACGATTGTCAAAAGGACTTTGATGGCTAGATCAACGGCGATCACACAGTTGTCGACAAGGCCAATTTCGAAGTGGTTATCGAAAATATTTGCCAACAGGATCAGCACCAATGTAATTGAAATATCTATGACAATATAGAAGGCAAGTCCGATCAGAAACTGTACTACCAGATCCCCGGTGGTCAGCCCTGCATCGAGTCGGGCCGGATAGACATAGATCCGGCAGTAGTCGATAAACTTTTTGTGCATTGCATTGGTCATCTCAATGATATTTGGGTTTTGCAATTCATATGAAACGGGCGCAGATCCCATAAGACCGGTGTGTTCAGGGATGACAAATAAAGTAAGTACCCAAAAAAACAAGCGTCAGGCAAACCATCATCAGCCAGCCTTGCAAAAGCATCAAATGCTTTTTATACCATTCAGACAGCTTCTCACTGAGAACCACATACGCGTTGAAGATAATACCGGAAAGCACCAGCGAAAGTAGCAGTTCGGTGACGCCCCCTCCGGTCACAGGATCAAACTTGACCAGCGTGAGGTTAAGTGCTAAAATCAGCGTGCATAAAGTTAAAGCCCAGGAACAGATCGGAGAAAGTCTTCCCTTTTGCATATCATTTATTCAACTCATCTGTTAAAACAAAAAATTCTCATTATCTGTCTATGCTTCTGTTTATAGGGGCTTCAAGGACACTAACACTCATTTTCCGCAGGAACCAGGCCTTGTGAGGATTCACAATATTAACATGTAATAAGTCGCTGCTTGTGGCAGCTTTAATTGAAAAACAAATTTAGTTTTTAATTAGCGACTTGCGTATTGATTCAATATTAAATATATACCTAAATAAATTCTAGCACCTACTAGAATAATTGCTATTACAAATAATATTTTCGCATCTTATCTTTGGTAAACTTAATCGAACCCATCACTCAATCGAAGTTTATTCAAAAATTCAATGACAACTATTGTCAAGAAAAAAATAAAGTTTCAAACAAATCAATTGGCAATTAGTTGTTGTAGGGCCATTAAATATATTCAATACATCAAATTTCTTTCGAATAACATTTGGACACGAATGCCGATAGTCTCCCGGTTCTACCGGGAGATATATTTTCATCTGTGCTTAAAAATCTACAAACAGCCATTAACAAATCTACATTTCTTACGCGCTGATTAAATATGTTTGTTCAATAAAATAAGAAATCTATTAGTCGCCCATTGACCAACCCACCATCGTTTGAAAACAACCTCCGTTCAACCCGATAGCGAAGATGCCTATGCAGCGACATTACAATTCTCTTACCGACAGTCCACAGAGCTTCAATCTAAGCGGACATTTTGTGATTTTTATCCTTGAGATCTTTTCATCATGGATGTATGTATCATTTTTGTACTATGAATCTATGGGCCTGGATAGGGCCTCGGCATTCTTTTTAGCAGCACTCGCCAGCGTGCTCACCAGTACGCTTTGCTACGGCAATCATTTCTTTCGCGTGGTATCGGTGATATTTTTTTCTGTTTCATGGGGATACCTCGCGCTGATACTTACAGACCTGATGCCCGGTACCTCCATTAATCGCTGGGTAGCGTTTGGGATCGTTTCTCTGCTCCTGCTGCTTGCTCACAGACCTATTCTCAGGAAAAAACTGCCCACCAGCGCGCAAACAAGATCCAGTGCCCACCTCTTTTAATTTCATTCAATAGTCTTTTAACCAATTTTAATTCTTATCCGCTTTACAATGAAAAAAAAGTATTTAGCTGAGTTCTTGGGTACATTTTGGCTAGTATTGGGCGGATGCGGAAGCGCCATGCTATCAGCGGCCTTTCCTGCGGTCGGCATCGGTCTTTTGGGCGTCTCGCTTGCATTTGGACTCACCGTTTTGAGCATGGCGTATGCGGTAGGCTCTGTATCAGGCGCACATTTGAACCCGGCTGTTTCGATAGGTCTTTGGGCCGGCGGCAGACTCGATGCTGACCAACTGCCCGGATACATCATTTCCCAGATAGCCGGCGGATTGCTGGGCGCGGCAATACTATTTGTTATCGTAACAGGTAACGGCAGCTCTATCGGCGATTTTGCCGCCAATGGTTACGGCACACATTCCCCGGGCGGATACAATATGCTTTCCGCATTTGTATCCGAGCTTACCCTGACTTTCTTTTTTCTATTGATCATTCTGGGCGCAACGCGTGTAGAGGCTCCGTCCGGATTTGCAGGAATGGCTATTGGTCTGACGCTCACGCTGATTCACCTGATCAGCATCCCGGTCACCAATACGTCTGTCAACCCTGCCCGTAGTATAAGCCAGGCCGTTTTTGTCGGCGGTTGGGCAATCCAGCAGCTTTGGCTTTTTATCGCCGCCCCTATCGCAGGCGCAATGCTGGCCGGGCTTGTCCATAAATTATTGGCCGGTCAAAACCGGTAATTACGGTCTTCATCAAAGTCAGGCATCCCAAAACTTATCTGTCTTATGTCAAAAAGTAACGTTTTCTGGTGGATTATCCTTGGTGGATGGATGGCCGCCTCCACCTGGTGGCATGTATGCAAGATCAAATTGTTATGCGATCCGGTCCTGTCGGAGCCTGTCCGATACCAGCGTCCAGACAGCCCGCTGTCTATTCAGGACGGCCACCGTTTTTCGGTGACTTCTCAGAAAAATATAAGCTTTGCTTTATCAGAAGAAATGCCCAACTGGATGCCGGTACAGCACCTGCTGGATTCGCTGGCGAGCTATCTGAGGGCTAATCCGGATCGAAAGCTGACCATCGTAGGTCATTATTTACTTTCTGAGTCCAATAAATCAGAAGCTATGAATCTGGGCCTTGCCAGAGCCGAGCAAATGAAACAACTGTATGTGCTGAAGGGCGCCCCCGAAGGTCAGATCATCACTTTGGGAGAAAGCGCGCAGTCGCTACCAACCAGCCAGGATTCTCTGTTGCAGGCCCTGAATTTTAATTTTTCAGCCATCGAAGCTGCTCCCGATCCGACGCTGGTAACATCCCGACCGCACACGGATATTTTCACACCGATAGACCTTTACTACAGCCCGGGCGGGGTACAATACATCAAAACGCCTGAAAATGAAAAGTTCATCGCCACTACGCGCCAATATCTGGCAGCTAACCCGGAAAAGAAACTACTGCTGACAGGGCATGCGGATAACACGGGTTCTGAACAGATCAATATGAAACTTTCTCAAAATCGCGCAGAACATCTCAAACGGCAGTTAACCCAGGCGGGCCTGTCGGCGCAGCAACTGCTCACAGATGCCAAAGGGCAAAACGCTCCTAAAAAGAGCAATAGCACTGCTGACGGCAGAGCAGCAAACCGCCGCGTCGCCATCGTTGTCCAGTAGAGTCACCATTAACAAGTATAAAAATGTTTCAACTCAATCCGTTAAACCTGCCTGACGCCTGGTGGCAACATACACTGATGCTACTTACCTCGGCTTTTTTAGGTTTTGTCATCGCATACCGGAAAGGGCAAGTGCGGCTTTTCAAGCTAACCCAGCATATAGAAGCCGCCCAGGTGAGCCTTGCCAGATGTCAGCATCAGGATGCAGCGAATGCAGTTCCGATCCCGGGTGATGATCTTAAAAAGATCGAAGGCATTGGATCACAGATAGAAAAGCTACTTCAACAGGCGCATATATGGACTTACCAGGAGCTTAGCCTTACCTCGGTCGAAGCTATACAACACATTCTTGACGCGGCCGGTCCGGGTTTTCAAATGCATGATCCTGCTACCTGGCCCAAACAGGCTCAGCTTGCCCACCAGGGCTTATGGGATGATCTGCTGGAATGGCAACTCAGGCTTAATGGCGGAAGAGCCTGAGGCTCTGGCTCATACGCATTCCCATATACGCACTTATCCACTCAACTAGTCCACCCTTTAAAATGAAACTTTCACTTCTACTGATAGACCCTATGAGCAGGCCTGTCGCCATTTCAGAGATTATTGTTTTACTGATACTTTGTACCCTGGTGGGATGGTTGCTAGCCAACTGGCTGACTTACCAACGGTCAAAGCGTCTGCTGGCTGACTTGCGCTCGATCCGCAAAGAGCTCGATGAATGCCAGCAAAAAAAGTGCCGAGTAAGCTTACTGAGCAGACGTGATGTGAAAGTCAAAAAAGACAATCTGAAAGTGATTGAAGGAATCGGACCCAAAATTGAGGAACTTCTCTACAGGGAAGGTATCGACACCTATGCAGATCTGGCCGGCACCGATTTAAGTAAGCTTCTCGATCTGTTAAATAAAGCCGGTGAAGGTTTTCAGATGCACGACCCGACTAGCTGGCCCCTGCAATCCAGACTTGTCCAGGATGGCAAATGGGCGCAGCTAAAAAGACTGCAAGACCAACTAATCGGAGGAAGACAAATTACATAGGTCATGTCTTTCAGCATTCATTTCCCATAACGCTTCTGTTTTAAATCGTAAACAATTTTTAGCTGTGCCGGTATGAAGGCAAAATGTTTATCAGAATGTAGCCCGCTAAGGCTGCATTTTGATAAACAACAGTTAAGCGAAACGGAGCAGCCTCTTGCTATTAGTTTGAGGCTGCCTTACTTATTATTACCCGTCACCGCAAGCGACAATCTTGACTTCAACAAACCATATTTTAGAAACAATGAAAAAATCGGTCAGCATTTTTATTTTAACGCTGCTGTGCGGAATTGCTCAAGGGCAGGAAAACAACTGGGCTGTCGGTGTGAAGCTTGGCGAACCAACAGGTCTGACCATTCGCAAATACTTTAATAATATCCAGGCCCTGGATGCGACAGTTGGTACCTATGGCGGGATTCTCTCGGGAGAACGTGCTTACAGAGGTGATAATGGAACGTATAAAAATACAGGGGTGTCGCTGCAAATCCACTATCTATGGCACACTCCGGTATTTAATTCGGAGGTCTTAGGTGTTTATTATGGAATTGGTGGGCAGATCAATAACCGCCGGTCCTATCCTAAGCGGCTCAATGGCCAGTATGAAAAAACGCTCTCGCTAGGCGGTTCTGCAATTGGGGGATTCGAATACTTTATACCCGACAACCGGATCAGCGTATTCCTGGAAGCGGGTACTTACATTGAGGTGCTCAGAAAGCCATTTTTTCTAAGCCCGAATTTATCGGCGGGCACCCGCTTTGCCCCTTTTTGATAAGCGTCGCTAACAGGCAATTAAATGGCAACGGAACCAGGTTGGGATTCGAGCGCCCGGCCATCCAGATTCGCCTGTAAATGTGGCAGTTTAGCCCTTCCCAGTTACTTGTAGCATACTTGGTATCCGGCAAGCGATTACTTACCTAAAAATCACGTTAGTGAAAGTTTACTGTAACACGCACTCATCGAGCCTGTTGTCATAACTTCGACTAACAAACGCTATGCTGATCAGATACTTTGGCGTTCTTTCCATGTAGAATTTGTTAGTATTACTTGTACCTTTGACAACTAAAATCGCGTAAGGGCCAGATCAGGGGCGTACGGATGGGCGTTAACACTTCCAACAAGATCAGTCAAGGATCAATTCAAGTCTGATATCGCATCATCACATCAACAAAGCCAGCTTAGCCTAGGAGTTTGAGCACCTAACCCGGTCAGGTGCAGATGCATAAGCTCCTTGCAAATTTTTTAATACCGCAATGTCGGTCAGGCAAGCTGTTGTGCGAGTAGCTACTAATGGCACACCCACCGCGACAGGACGTGAGTATTACCTAACTTCAATGAAAAGAACTTTACTGCTATTACAGCTATTGTGGCTGATCATCCAGGCGACAGCTTATGGGCAAACTGGTTATATCGTCAGGCAGTATACCGCAGAAAACGGTCTGCCACAAAATAGCGTCAAAAGCATCTCTTCGGATGCGGAAGGCTTTATCTGGCTTGCTACCGAAGATGGTCTGGTGCGATTTGACGGAAGGAACTTCAAGGTCTTCAACAGCACTAACCTCAATGTGATCAACAGCCGGTTGTCGGCCATAAGAGTATCGGAAAGAGCCAGCGATCCGAAAAGTTCTAAAAGCCGGCCCGAACGTGCAAAGGTATCATACGCTTCGTTTGCCAGATTTGAGACCCAGCAAGCCGCCCGAATACAGGACGGTCACGTCAAAATCGATTCGTTGTATTACCAAAACCGGGACCGCAAGATATTGTCTGCGGACTTGGGTGTGAAAACCCTGGACGATATCACGTTTGTGGTCGGCCTGCCGGATCTTGTAACTAACTCAATCTCGGGAAACGACCATCACATGATTATGGCCGGAGCAGGAGAAGGCAACTTTTTTCTGGTCAACAAGCGGCGCATCCAGTACTACGAAAACTGGAAAAGGCAGTACCAATGTGCCAGCCCCGGACCAAACCTGTGGAACTATTTCACGATTGGCAAACGGCTCTATTACAGCCAGCAGCAAGGAACATTTACCCAGACCTATGGCGGAAAAAGCTATGAATTCGCGTTGAACGACCGGGTCAAGAACGCTTTAATCCGTAGTCCCAAGCAGCAGAAGTTACTTTGGAACGGCAATTCCGAACAGGCTTTCCTGCTTGTCGACAAAGATCTGTACATTCTCGACCAACAAAAAAACGGAAGCCTTTCTGCGCGACTGCTGATCAGGGATTTTGATTTGTTTGCGCTGGGGATCGATGTGATTTACTATGATTCGGTCTCGGAAGTTGTTTTTCTGGGCAGCAATGTCAATGGTCTTTATGTGTTGAAAAAGAATCAATTCAAGGTTTTGATGACACCTGGGCAGGCCATCGATAATGTTTTCTACGCGCAGCTACCTTATTCGAAAGACAAGGTGCTGACCCCAACAGGTCAGGTAATCGGGGCCAACCCAGGCGGCGGCCCGACCATTCACGAGAAAATCCCCGTCATTGAACGCCTGAATCCCGGCGACAAAAGGGTGATGATCAAAAGCAAAGACGGCTCTATATGGCTCAAAAATTATAAGCGGTTGATTCACGTTGCTCCCGGGATAACACGAGTGAAAGTGCAATGGAGCTTCGAGCATGAGATTAAGGCATTAAGTGAAGGCCCTAACGGCGAGATTTGGGTTGGTGTCATTAATCAGGGGCTGTACAGGCTCTGGCCGGAAAGAGCCGGGACAGAGCCCGAATTTTTTCCCAATGATTCACTTAGGGAAATCACGTGTATCCAGGCGCAAAACTCGGACCAACTGCTGATCGGTACCGCTCAGGGTCTTTTTAGCTTTGCCCCGCACAACGCTGCGTCCCGGCTGATCAAAGGGACGGCAGGGCTTTACATCAAAAGTATACATCCTTTCAAACAGAGCCAGGCCTGGA
The DNA here is from genome assembly GCF_900109045.1 of Dyadobacter sp. SG02. Classification (GTDB taxonomy): domain Bacteria; phylum Bacteroidota; class Bacteroidia; order Cytophagales; family Spirosomataceae; genus Dyadobacter. Next base: position 17,564 of record NZ_FNYL01000023.1, on the reverse strand, counting down.
TTACAGCCCTCAATAAAGGACTCATGTATTGGAACGGCCACAACCAGGCCATCAGCTTTCCGCTTGACCGGACTAGTTACTTGTCCAGCCCCCATTGCGCCGTCGATGACGGCGAGGGGTATTTGTGGGTACCCACCAACCGTGGGCTTTTTCAGATAAGCAAAGATGACCTTCTGCAATACGCACAACTGAAAATGAAGGCCTCCAGAAGGAATTGGGGTGGCCAGTTAAGGCAGGAAAATCCCCCCGGGATCTATTACGGCTACTATACTATGGAACAAGGTCTGGCTACCAATGAATTCAACGGCTCATGCCAGCCTTGCGGCGTTTTACTTGATAACGGCTACATTTCCCTCCCTTCCATTAAAGGTATGGTCTGGTTTCAGCCCAGGTACGTGCAGCGTTACGCGCCCGATGGACACATCATTTTGGACAGGCTTGAAGTTAACGGCAAACAAATACCGGTCACAAATGAGTCAGTGCGCATCCCCGACAAAGCTGACGATATCGAACTCTTCTTCTCTACCGCCTATTTCGGCAACAGTGACAATCTAAAGGTTTTTTACTCAATTGTAAAAGAAGGTAGCCCCATTTTGGAATCTGATTGGGTTGCATTGCAAAACGACGACTTCAAAATCCAAATTTCAGAAAGACACTCGGGGCGGTATATGCTGACGATCCGCAAGCTGAACGGGTTTGGTCCAGACAATTACACGACCACGCGCATTCTGATGGATTTTCCTCAGAAATGGTATGAAAATCTGTGGATCATTTCAGCGGCAGCCCTGCTGACTGGGTTGACTATCGTTTACTCGACAGCTGCATTTCACAGCTATAAGCTAAGATCAATCATCGCTAAGAATGTGCAGTTGGAACAAATCGTTGCGCAGCGCACCGAAAAGCTCAACCGTACCCTACATGGACTTGAGCTATCCAAAAGAGAAAAGGACAAACAGCTGCATGTGTTATCCAGGATTGTAGCTTCGATCAGTCATGATGTACAATCTCCCCTAAAGTACATGTCTTTTGCCCTGGATAAAATCCCCAGCCTTGTTGAATTGGGCGATTCTGATCAGATCCTTCGAATTGGCTCATTGACATCGGGCATGTCGCACCGAATGGGTACGATGCTGGAACAATTGATTAATTTTTCAAAAGTGCAGGTGTATGGCAAACAACTAACACCTGAGGACATTAGGATCAGGGATCTTGTAGAGGAAAAAGTGGAACTTTTCCTTGGTACCATTCAGCGAAACGGCAGCGTATTCTTTAACGACCTGCCGGTAGAAAAGCAAGTGAAGTTGGATCATCTGCTGCTGTCGATTATCTTGCATAACCTACTGGATAATGCTGCAAAGTTCACTATAAACGGGCAAATAAGGGTGTATATGACCGACATAGATCAGAGTATTGAAGAGCTGATCATTGCCAACAGTGGAGCTAACATCCCCAATTATATCGTTGATATGGTAAATTCACCCATTAAAGAGCGCAGTCTGGAAGAACTTGTAGACAATGGCAAAGTCAAAGGGTTGGGGCTTTTAATTGTCAAGGAGGTTGCCGCACTAGCTCAAATCTCAGTCAAGGTTAGTCAAACTAACTTCACTTATTTCCGGCTTCAACTAGGCAAATCACAAACAGTTGCCGGACAATAAAGCGCCTGCGAATCGGGAACGGGCTTTTGCTTACACTTTAGAGAGGTAAAGGCCCGCTACCCGAATATTGACGGCAGGTATTAAATCGAATTATTTCTATCTGAATAGCAAATAAACGCCATTAATCACATGGCGTTGGATCGCTATTTTTGCCACATATACCCTTTTTGAATGATAAGTGTCCGGACACGTTTTTGAAACATTTTAAATCCACTCGTCTCTCAAATATGAATAAATGCTTATCCGGACTTTCAGCAATTACTAAAACGGGCAACACACAGTCACACACATCCGGCTTTATGCGATCATGGATTAGGATGGCAGGTCATGAATCAGAATTGCAAAAGCGGAGCGGAAAAATTCCAGCTCCGCTTTCAATACTACATTCTGCCCGGGTTGCAGTCACATGGAAAACAACTCTACTCCAAAATGTATAGAGCTGAATAATTACTTAACACACTATGATAAGTAGCACCATACTCAGAATCATCACGCCCCTTTCAACCAATTAAAGTCACCATGAACCACATCACCACGCTGCTTTCGAGACCTCATTTCAGGTTAACAGCCAATCTGGATTCTTTTACAAACATCACAAATATTCCGAGAGTAATTCCAGACAGATTATGGCTAAATGGCGGCTTTCCTGTCTTAACACTTACCAAAAATGGCCTCCCGACTACACACAGATGGCTACCCGTCTTCCCCTTAAATCAAATGGCAGTATAGAGCGGACATGTTCGAGAAGTCGCCATGTTTTAAAACTAACCTCGCCCCTATCGCGCTGGGGTATCTGTTTTAGAACCGCTAAGATGTCTTGCTCCAGAACCCTGACTCTTGTACTCGGTAAGGTCAAGCCTGGGCCACGCGCTTCGGGCGATGTAAGAAGTGTTATTGCCAAATGTCTCTGCTCGCATGCAGTCAGTTTATGCATGGGATAGCCGACAAACATCCAAAACGGTTAATTATGTAAACGGGAAAATCAAATCGAAAATCTTATCTGGTGCCCGGCGGCCGCCTTAACCTGCCCGGTTCGTAAAAATATTTCTACCTAACCCAGTATTGTCCACAAAGCTGACGATCATAAAAAATTGGAAAAACACAAAAACTATGTAGCACCATACTATAACGTTTAGGTATGTCGGACTCCTATGAGGACCGCTTTAACATGTCGCAAAACGCGTTAACATTGCATTATACATTCAAATTCAGTAATGGTTCGTAATATGTGAAATCAAAATCATTCGTCCTGGCCATTCAAAACAAGTGAAAGGTCCGATGAATGATATTAAAAATATACAACGACCTAATGAATTGTGAGTACTTTCCTAACGATTTGTGATTGACAAGTAACCGATGGTGCCCGTATGTTTGCATTATATCCCCTTTCCTGACCACGAATCTACCGTCTAACTACCCATGTCAAACTCCAAGCGACACAGGTTTTCTTTGTTTTCCGTCATTGGCACTGCCGGCAAGTTAAGCAGACTCACTCAAACCCGAAACCTGCCTGATGGCCGTATTTTTGAATTCGGCCCCAAGCGAATTCATGAGGAATCAGGCTAAATTCACGAATGCGGCCGATTGCCCGATCAAGCATTTGAGACACCCAGAGTCGGGCAGCCCGTATATTGTAGATAGTCGAGGCCAGTATGTTTCCAATCTGGCGAATCTTCCGGCTGCGCACTTAAAGAAGGTCAGTTCCGGTCAAAACCAGGTGGTAAACAAATCTGGCCATCAGATTTGTAAATAACTAACAACACACATCCGTGCTCAACTTTTTGGCAATAGTGAGGGTCACTCATTAGCAAAACACTGACCTTGACTACCTGGCTTTTTGATATCATTTTACTTTAGTGTACGTCAGTAAAATGACTGAATTTTTCGCGCTCCTATCAAATTCCGGTCAGGTAGAACAAGATTCAAAACTATGGGAGGATCTAACCAAATCAACTCGATTAACCTATCTGAATGAGCATGAGACCATTCTGGTTGCGGACACCCACCAGGAGTACATCTATTTTATCGTGCAGGGTTGTATAAGAAGCTTTTTTAAACGGGCCGATGGGGCTGAAACAACGTGCTGGTTCTTTGGCAACGGGGATATGGTATTCTCTGAAAGCAGCCTTCTTTATAAACAGCCCTCGCAACTTAGCATGCAGGCAACCTGTCCAACGAAAGCATACAGGATTAGTACACAGAATTTTGAACAGATCACAGGTGCGTATCCCGAGTTCAGGCAAGTTTGCCTCAGACTCCAGGCTAACTATCATCTGAGAAATTTTGAGCACAACCAAGTGCTGCTCAGGCTTCCGAGAGCTTCCCGGTTTAATATGTTTTTAATTCAAAACCCGCGGATTATCGGGCAGGCAAAAGAAAAGGACATTGCCAATTTTCTTCATATGCATCCTAATTCATTTTCCGCCTTAAAGAGAGACTCGATGCAAAGGTGATAGCTTACAGTATTAGGTGAGTAAAATACTACCGGGCTGCCTGGTAAATGGCCAGAAAAACACCGCATACAGTATAGGTTGTACGCTAATGCCAATCATACGCACAAGCTGAATTGGAAAACCTATTTACACAAAAATATGAACAAACTATACGAAACCAAAAAGAACTTTCGAAACATGTCCAGCTATCCGGCCAAAATAAGAAAAAGACTAAGCGTATTATCCGATAAAGCAAAACTCCTCTTTGGCGCACTAACCTGCGAGCATTTGTATCCAAACTACGTTGCTTTTCAGCAAAAGGCGGACTGGGGTGATGCGCAGGTACTCTTCCGCGCAATACAGGCGATGCACCTGCGAATCAGCGACGATATTTCCAGCTCACCTGCTCAAATCTTGGGGTTAATGGACTGTGTAGAATTGGCAATGCCGGGCGTCAACCAATGTCCGGACCCTAGCAGTCAACTGGCGAAAGATGCCTGCATCATCACACTAAGCAGTCTGGAATATATGATCACCAAAGATATCGAGAGCATTGTCGCTGTCGCGACCTATGCCAGGGATGCAGTCAAAATATCCGAACAAACGCAGCAAGGATTCAGCTCCGGTAGTTGTAGCGCTACACGACCAAATACAGCGACCTCCGCGAGCATGATAAGGGAAATCCGGCGGCAAATCAATTTAATTCAAGAACTATCCAAACCGCAGACACAGCACATCACACCAGCACTGATAGACTCCTTGCGAACGAAATAACCGATTACCAACAGCACCCATTATTTAAAATAGCACCCATTTTTACCTTAATTAATTTGCAGGTAAATTGTACCTATATACTACAAGTAAATACGACAAAAATCTGTCTCCACAGCAATATCAGGCATGATATAGTTAACAGTCGATATGTAAATAGAAAAATATTCGACAATATATATCAAAAAAAAAAAAAAAAAACACACAAAACATTTAATTAAAGGAAAGTTAAATTCAAATTCATTATTCTCATTGCTTTTGAAGAATATATAGTTAATTATTGAAGAATAATAATCATCTATAAATTCAAAAAATATGGGCCTATTATCATTTATTAAAGGCGTTGGAGAAAAAGTATTCAATAAAAATGAGACTAATGAAATAGCTCATCCTCAAACCGCCGAACCACTACGCGCAAGTGCTTTGATGGCACACATCAAGTTTCTGGACCTCTCCTATCACAATCTGACTATTTAGACTTCCAATGACACGGTAACCCTTGAAGGGCAAGTAGCCAAACAAGAAGACTCAGAAACAATTGCATTGGCGATTGGCAATGTAGAGGGGGTCGAACTGGTAGACAACCGCCTGCTTGTGGCCGCTACGGCCCCAGAAGCCAAATACTACACCGTTGTAAAAGGCGACACACTTTCCGAGATCGCCCTTAGCTTCTATGGCGATATGAGAAAGTACAATCACATCTTCGAAGCCAACAAGTCCATGTTGTCCAGTCCCGACCTGATTTATCCTGGCCAAGTGCTACGTATTCCAAGATTATAAGATGAAATACAAACAACCCTGTTTACAAATGTGCTGTTTGCATTCACAGCATTTCACTGACCATTCTAAATAAATAGCACTCCCAAAAATCACCTTAGTAATCGTAATTACAAACCTGTATAACCAGCATGGATATCGAACAATATTGATAGTTCAAATAATCATTCCTGTTACTGTAATAATCAATATGCAAAATGAAATCCTCCAATATTTTCGTATACTTGGAACTCACCAAGTTTACCCAGAATTTATCCCTAGAGATAAGTTCAATTAAGTCAGAGCTAATTGCCCAGCACGCCTATTTTAGAATCATCCCCGCCAATTTATTCTCAGAGTATTTATCTGCCGACTGGAATTCATTGTGTGAAAACGTCAACAAACTCGGGCCTGTGGTCGATTCGGGGGGGCGCGTGGTGACCAACAACATCAAACATACGATTCAAAACATGACCGACACCGAATGCTTTGAGATAGCACAGAGCCTTCAGGCGCTTCAACAGAACGTTGCAGACGAGTTTCGTTAAGGCCTTGTTAGAACTTAAAACGAACGCCCCAAGCTTTCACGATGAAAACTTGGGGCGGGCAAGCTTAGTAGCATGAATGGGTTAATTGGGAGTCAGTAAGGCCAATTTATCTTCATCTTCCTTAATTTTCTCCCTGAGCGAGTCCACATTGCGTCGCAGCTTCGCCAGGTTATCCGCCGCTTTTCTAGCACGCTTGGCATCACGAATGGCAGCGGATGCAGCTTTACTGGCCTTTCGGGCCAATTGTTTGTCCTGGGGATCGCTGCTCAGGTCGCCGGCGGCCACTTTATTCTCCTCTGCCGACCGCTGGGCGCGCTCGGCGGTGCTGGTTGCTTCATCGACCGCACCTGGGATTTGATTCTCAAGTTTGGCGAGTTCAATTTCGCTATCGTTTAACCGCTTGTTTAGCGCCAGAACCTTTTTTTGGTCATTTAACACCTTCAATGAATCCTGTGAAACGACCTGGGCTGAAACCCCGCTATATGACAGAAGGGCCAGCAACACATAAAACACAAATGCAAGTCTCATATAAAATTTAAAAATATAATAAAAAGGATGCGCTACATCCCATCCCAGGAGATAACCGGCAAACGATACGACATGTTAAAGAAACAACCCGGCAATCAACCGCGCCGGGCTGTAAGAACCTCTATCACTATGTGCTATATACGTTACGCAAATTCTCTTCCCTGGCTCATACAAATCTTGCAGATTTCGGCGAATCCATTGCAGACAGATATCGCCGGTTACAGGACATTTTACGGCATGTTTGAAGCGAAATTTGTCCGGATTGGCGTAGATAAGTGATTGGACTCCCTTTCCTCGTCCATGAACATGGCGGAGCCCTGCCCACGACAAGGCATGACTCCATGTATCAGGCGGTTACAGTTATCTCTGGCAAAAAGCGCAAAAAAGAATGCCTTTAACGGTTAGTACTTCCCACGATCATTCCTATCTTAGGTATCATTTTGCCATGATCAATTGAAACTGTGAGCAAATCAGGGATTAGGAGTGAACGTACCAATAAATATTTTGATCATTGAAGATCACGACATTGTCGTTTGGGCACTGGAAAGAATGCTCACCAAAGCGATTGAAGGCACCGTGATCAAATCGGCCCCGAATTTTGACAGGGGGCTACAAATCCTGTTACAAAATCCGGCCGATCTAATCATTTTGGATATTGGTGTGCCGGGTGGAAATACAGTCGAGACAATTCAGTATCTGAGAAACGTGCAAGCAGAAGTCAAAGTATTAATTCACACCGGCTTACCCGAGAAAGAATTTGCAGCTGCATATATGATTGCCGGAGCGAATGGCTTTGTCTCCAAACACGCGGCATTTGAAGATGTCCTGGAAGCTTGCCAAACCGTACTGGATAATGAAAAGTATATCAGTAACTCGACTCGCGAAACGATCGCAGGCAACACAAATTAACAATAGTTTTTACACCCTTACTTTCGTTGCAAGGTCTTTCACATTTTTCACCTTCAACTTCCTGAATATGTTTGCCCGGTAAGTGCAAACAGTGCTTTCCATGATCTTCATCACATGGGATATTTCCCTGGTATTGAGCCCTTGCAAAACCAAATGCATAACCTCCTTTTCCCTAGGTACCAGTTTGGGCTCGTAGGGTAAAACAACGGGAATGGCGGCCAATAACATCCTGTGAACATTTTCACTGACGTAACGCTTGCCGCTTAAGACAGTAAAAATCGCTGTTTCGATCTGCTGACGTTGCGATGACTTCAACACAAAGCCTTTCGCGCCCGCAATCAGGCACCGATCCGCGTAAACGTTTTCATTTGCCAGCGAGAAAATCAGAATACGGTTCGTATTTGAAAATCTGCCAATGAAATCGATCATGTCTATGACTGTGTAGCCCTGAATCTGAATATCTACAATGATAAGATCAAAATGAGCAACTTTTAAGGCGGCTTCTCCATCATGCAAGCTGCTAACATGGCTTATTTCAGATTTGCCATCTAAATCCCGAATTATTTCTCCCAAACTAAGCTGGTATAAAAACACATCATCGATGATCAAAATCTTGCTCATTATTCTCAATAGTCAGTGATTTGAAGTGGAATCCGAGTAGATGGAGCTCGGCAGGCCCTGTCCAGATTTCTGGATGGGCCTGCATTTGTCGGCACTCCGCTAGTGTGTGCGAATAGTGCTGCATGCTTTCAGACAAACTTTATTTAACATTTTATTTTAACAGCTGCTTTCGCATTCTAACTCTTGACTAACAATCCATTAGCTAGCAGATACAGTCCCATCTAGCTAACATTTTCCTCCTCTGCTGTAAATGGATTCACAAAGTTAACTGCGGCCAAGGCATTTCTAATTGGCTAAGATGCTAGTTCAAGTAGAAATGAATTCTAGTTAAATATCGAATTATAGCTTGTATAGATTTTAATCTACATACCATAGTTTTGTAGCGAAGCATCCAGAAGATCAAATACATTTATCTATGAATCAAATAACTAGAATACTTTTAGTAGATGATCACGAACTTGTTCTATGGGCCCTTGTGGCGATTATTAGAGAAAAGCTCCCGGATACCCAGGTACTTTCTGCATCCACTTTCGATCAGGGGCTTGAGACAATTAAAAACACCCCGGTGGATCTAATTATCCTGGACATCGATGTGCCTGGTGGTAACAGCACCAAGATGTTAGAAAAGCTCAGGAGTCTCCGTGCCGACATCCGGGTCCTTATCCACACGGCCATGGAAGAAGAGGATTATTCTATTAAATACCTCACTGCGGGTGCGGACGGCTTTTTATCAAAAGCCTCTCCGTTACCCACCGTGGCAGAGGCGATACAGACTGTTCTCAGGGGAGAGAAATACATGAGCCTGAAAACCCAAAATTTGCTTGCGAACAGTTACCTCAAATCAGTCGCTAATCCAACAAAACCCAAAGAGGCGTCGACAATCACACCCCGGGAGGCAGAAATTATCACCTTGCTTTTACAAGGAAAGTGGACCAAGGAAATTGCATCTCAGCTTGGCATCAAATGGAGCACAGTCAGTACCCATAAGCTAAGCATCTTTGAAAAGTTTGGAGTTACCAACGTAATTCAGCTTTACAAGAAAATTTTGCAGGACTACCCGGATCTGATTGATGTAAGTACTACACAGGTCAAGCCAAAATCCTGATAAGGTTGTAACCCATCCGGCGCCTGATTATCCTGAAAATATGAAAAGACTACTACTATTTTTACTGGCCTTACTGCCTGCTTGGCGGAATACTTTATACGGTCAAGTTGGTTATTCTGTCAGCCAATATACTGCGGACAATGGGCTACCACAAAATAGCGTAAAAGGGATTTCATCCGACGATGATGGTTTTATCTGGTTAGCGACGGAGGATGGTCTGGTCCGTTTCGATGGTCACCATTTTGAAGTCTTCAATGGTTCCAATCTTAATATTGCCAGTAACCGTGTTGCCAGTATACGAAGTTCGGTGCGATCTCACAAGTTAAAGGCATTGGGCCGTCCTGAGAGGGTCAAGGTCGCCTACGCGAGGTTTTGGCCACATTACTCGGTAAAGATTGAAGCGGGTCATGCCACCGCAGATTCAAACTATTATCCAAATCGGGATCAGCGCTTGCGTTCCCTGGGCTTGGATATCAATGATCTGAACGACATCACCTATGTTGCCGGCCTTCCTGACCTGCTCTATTCTGATTCGACCGGCAACGACCATCACATGATCATGGCCGGTGGCGGCGAAGGTAATTTTTTCATGGTCACTAAAAGCAAAATCGCCTACTACCAGGATTGGAAAAAACGCTACCAAAGACCAAGTCCTGGTCGTCAGCTGTGGAACTACTTTTCGATTCGCGGGAAGCTATATTACCGGATGGGTCACGGGAACTGTATACAAATATCCCAGAGCAAGACCTCGCATTTTGCGCTTGCCCCAGGCATAGAAGACCCAAAGGACGGCCGGCCAACCAAGCGACAGAAATTCTATTGGAATGGCAATTCCGAACAGGCCTTTTTTTTCTCCGGCAAGAACCTGTACATGCTCGTCCAGCAGGACAATGGCGATCTTTCCGCGAAACTGCTGGTTGAGGATTTTGACCTGCTTGCATTGGGTGTTGATGTCATCTATTTGGATAATGTTTCGCAAAAAGTCTTTTTGGGCAGCCGGGTAAATGGACTTTTCGTGTTGAGCAGAACACAATTTACGCCCCTAGTGGTCAAAGGAGAGGTGGGAGAAAATGTGTTCTACGCACAAGTCCCCTACTCCGCAAGCAGTGTGATTACGCCCACGGGTATCATTATCGGAAAGGGCCCGGTTGCCGGTCAAAGCTACCACAAATCTGTCGGCGCGATCGCAAAAATCAATCCTTTCGAGAAGCGAATTATGGTTAAAAGCCGAAATGGCACGATCTGGACCAAACGCTATCAAACACTTCTCCGAATCGATCAAAAGTCATTAAGACCCGATGAGGTATGGACTTTCGAAAAAGACATCACAGCCCTGTGCGAGGGCGCGGGTAATGCTATCTGGATAGGTGTAATCGGCGAGGGCTTGTACAGAGGCGAAACAGCAACCAAGAAGATCCGACCGAAGCTAATAGATGGCCAGGCGCTGAAAGAAATCACTTGTCTGGAGTCTAATCGTGAAACCGAAATACTTGCGGGCACCTTGAAAGGACTTTACCGGGTAAACACGCTCACAGAAACCAGCTCACTCATAGAGGGCACCCACGGAATACACATTAAGAGCATACATCCGTCAGATAATGGTCGGGTGTGGATAACGGGCCTGGAAACCGGGTTGATGCTTTTGACTGCTGATGGAAAGCTAACCCGTTTTCCCCTTGACCGAAAACGCTATCTGGCGAGCTCTCATTGCGTTGTGGAAGACGGGCTGGGTTACCTGTGGATTACCACCAACAAGGGATTGTTTCAGGTCAAAAAGAACGATCTGCTTGTATATGCGCAGAAATACCCTGGCAAAAGGCATAGTCCGGATCATGCTGCAACAAGGCGCTACACGGGTGGGCTTTACTACCACTATCATGCAAAAGATGAAGGATTTAACACCAACGAATTTAATGGCGAATGCCAGCCCTGCGGGGTCAGGTTAGCCAGCGGGTTCATTTCATTACCCTCGCTAAATGGCCTGATCTGGTTTCAGCCAACCGAAATCCGTCGCCACCTGCCTGATGAAAGAATTATTCTGACTGCAGTGGAAGCCAACGGAATCCCGGTCAACTTTTCCGGCGAGACGATCGATTTTGCGCAGCATGTGGAAGATGTCAGGTTATATTTCGCTACGGCGTATCTGGGTCACAAAGACAACCTGAATGTTTCTTATGCGATCGTCAAAGGCTCGGAGACAATAACTCCATCGGATTGGATACCTTTCGAAACCGACGAGCTTACCGTGAACCTGACCGGTCATTACTCAGGGGAATACTCACTTTTCATTAGAAAAAACAATGGTTTCGGCCTGGACAATTATGAAACCAAACACGTTCGGCTGAGCTTCCCTGAAAGTTGGTATGAAAATATCTGGATTATCCTGGCCATCGTCGCAGGGACCGTCAGCCTGGTGATCGTGCTTACTTATACCTATAATCGGCATAAGCTAAACTCGATTATCAGAAAGAACGCGGAACTGGAAGAAGTTATCGCTGTTCGAACAGGCAAATTGAGCCAGACATTGGAAGGCCTTGAGGCGTCCCGCAGAGATATGGATCAACAGATTTATTTACTTTCCCGAATCGTAGGCTCGATCAGTCACGACATACAATCTCCGCTAAGGTATATTTCGTTTGCCTCTAAAAGAGTCCCCGATCTGGCCGAGTCAGGCCAAATCGATGAAATTTCTAAAGTCGGCTTAATGGTTTCAAATATGTCCGACCGGATGGGTTCAATGCTCGAACAGCTGATCAGTTTCGCCAGAGCACAGCTTTACGGCAAAAAAATGACTATTGAAACTGTAAACATCCACCAATTAATTCAGGAGAAGTATGAACTTTTCCAGGAAACAGTGCTTACCAATGCAAGCAGGTTCTACAATGAAATCCCCAAAAACAAGCATGTTGACGCAAACTATCAGCTCCTTTCCATAATCATTCATAATTTGCTTGACAACGCCACCAAATATACCTTTCAGGGAGAAATCCGCGTATATCTGAACAATTCACAGCCCGATACCAAAGAGATTATCATTGCCAATACAGCGGCAAATCTGCCTGAGCAAATACTGGAACTTCTTACTTTGGAAGACAAAGATGTGGCCATGGAAAAATTCTCCAATTCGAGCCAGCTAAAAGGTTTGGGGTTGTTAATTGTTAAGGAAGTAGCTACCCTGGCTAATATTGCCGTTTGGGTTAGTCAAACTGACTACATTCGCTTCCACCTGCTTCTGCCCAGGCCGGGCACACTGGTCAAAAATCAGACAGAGACCGAGTAAGATTGCGGAAAAAGCTTGCTGATATCCACTTTTTCAGCTAATTCAAGAATATTATTCACTTGCATTTTTCGAAAAATATTCGACTTGTAAAAATTGATACTGTTTACATGTATTTCCAGCATTTTCGAAATTTCCTTCGTAGTTCTGCCTTCCAGGATTAACGGCAATATCTGTCTTTCACGTTTTGTGAGTGCTTCTTTGACTTTGCTTTTCAGCTCCGTCCTTGTCAACAATCTATCATGTACCCTGTCACTGAGGTAACGGTTTCCATTGATAACCGTTGAAATAGCAGTTAAGATTTCTTCCTTTTCGGCTGTCTTAACGACAAAGCCACTGGCTCCCCGCAGAATATAATGTTCGGCATACAGCAGTTCATCCCCCGTCGAGCAAATCAGCACCGCCGTAGAAGGCGCAATGCCGCGAATCATTTCCATCATCTTTATACCCGAGTATTCATCCATTAAAACTTCTAGAATGACCAGATCAAATTGACCGGAGACCAGCAGTTTAAGTGCCTCCTTAAAATTCACGGCCTCAGCAACGTCAATTTCCTCACTTAGTTCTCTAATTACTACCCTTAGGCTTAACCTCATCAAAAATTGGTTGTCTACAATTAAAACTCTTTTCATCTTCTGATTTTCTGTTCGCGATTGAATCTTGCTCGGTACAAGCAAAGTTAAATGGGCGCAGGCAAAAATGTGCCGCTGAAATGCGGCGATACGCAGGTAATTGATTCTAGAAGTTTCTCGAATAATAGCTATTCCCTTTCCTGGAATTCCGCAATAGCTTTGTGACCAGATCCAGATCGCCTTGAAAAAGCCATGTCGAGTTCATCAGCCGGGGCCGCGACTCCCAGCTTGGTAAACCTGCTGCCGTATAGCTCAGCTATTGACCGGCGACAGGGACTCGGAAGGTAAAGCTAGATTACACAGGACTGGTGTTTAATCCCGCTTAAAGCCATGTTTTAAACGGGAATGTTTAAGAACATCAGGCAATCATTGCCAAAAACCACGGCCAGCAACGAAAACCGAACCGCGTATACACATACACGTTAATACATATCATTGCCTTTAAAGAACTTGTCTTAGTCTAGACGAGCACGTTGAGTATCATATCAGAATGACCTCCTCCCCCTGGCGGGAGGTCATCTTGTTTCTAGGCAAATCGAATTAGAACAGGGGTGACTTATCGTCTTAATTCTATTCATCCCTCGAACAGGTTCGAGATATACGAACCTTCGATTAATCTACCTTTGTCGATCTGCGTAATGATTGAGTATATCCTGGGACCAAAGATCTGAGCGCCAGATAGCCAATTATTGAAGTACACCCAAAAATTATTTTGCAACAAGTTGAGCGGTCGGCATACTCTCAATCCATCATGTACAATTAGTTTTATCAGCACTCTCAATAGCCTATGCACCCAGTACAAACCATTGTCGATCAAGTTAAGATATTGCGCCAGGCAGCGGGCATTTCCCAAAAAGAAATGGCCGGAAAGATCAATCTTGACGTCACCAACTACCGAAAATTGGAGGCCGGCAAGCGAAAACGATTGGACCTTCATCAGTTGCTGGTGATCGCGGATGCGTTGAAAACGGCGCCTGAACAAACCTTGGTACCAATTACGCAAAATCGCGACTGGTCAGCCCAACCTGGCATTGCATTAACCGAATCGATGGATTTCATCAATGATGAGTATCATTACCAGGAGGTGATCACCTTACTTCGGTCGATTATCGAAAAGCAGCATAACATCATTGCTGAGCTTAATAAGCTCTCTAACAATAGCCAAGGCTACAAAACTTGATTTTTATCAGCAAAGCCAATTTAAATCTTACCACCACAAAAATGTCCAGAGAAGACCTTATACGAAAACGTATCCGAAGCCTCCGGGAAGCAGCCGGGATGTCACAAGCCGATCTAGCTTTCAAGCTTGGAATCGACGAGAGAAGTTACGCAAGGCTCGAAAGAGGCGAACGTAAACAGCTAGACTTGCACCTGCTGATTGCTGTTGCAAGCGCTATGGATATGGATCTATTGAATCTATTGGCCCCGGTTCTTCAAACCCAACAACAAAGTCTTGAAAAGAGAATTACTTCCGAGGAACGAGGCAAGGATCAACCTCAAAAAAATCACTACGAATACATCATTGCACAATTAATGGACATCATTGAAAGTCAAAAGAGGATCATTGAGGAGAAAAATGAAACGCTTCGAAAAGTTCCGGCGTGAGGCGGTTTCTGGTTGACAATCAATCAGGAAACGACCAGGCGAAGCAGCAAGTATATTTAAAGATATGGAAGCCATTCATGCTCGGCGAACAGAGCAGGAATGGCTTAGTTTTTTTCTACCCATCTCGAACAACGAGTGCTGCGAGGTTCCAAATTTAACGATGTGCACACAGACCTGGCACAATGCGTTTCAAGCTTGATGCAAACAAGCAAATAAAGTTACAACCAGACACAATTTTGTCTGCGATAAACACTAATTCGACGCCTGACCTGCAAATCCAGGCAAGAATATGGCATCTACCCTCAAGACTTCGTAAGGAAAGCAGCCTATTTCAGTCCGACCTGCACACCAATACTACCAAAACTCGTCTCAAACCTACCACAAAGTGTCTGTATCCAATCCGATTTCACCGCCCATATTTGTAATACCAACACGCACTGGTCATTGAGCTCATGATCTTCCCACGATAAGAAAAATTCAAGCGTATTGCCGGCAGTCGTCGGCTGATTAGTGTAGCAAGCGATCATTGGCTTTCGCCAACCGGCCTGTACAATTACCTGTATTCCAACAGTTTTATCAATTATTTCTTAATCTAATTTAAAATTCACATGAAAAAAACAATCTACTCCCTAAGTCTATTGATGGGCCTTACCGCTTCTGCTGCGATCGCTCAAAATGTAGGGATCGGCACAACTACTCCGGCGGCCAAATTGCATGTTGTGGGCAATGTGGCTATCGAAGATGGTACCCAGGGTGCCGGAAAAGTATTGACTTCTGACGCGGCGGGTATCGCCAGTTGGCAAGCGCCTGCAGGATCGGGTGCTAGCACCGCTACGCAAACGGCCTCTTATGCAGTACCTATTGGAAACGGCGCGCAGGCAGATGCTTTTTTCGGTGTGACGGAAGGATCCTATACAACGGTTTCGAATACGACCAATGTCATCAATTTCCCCAGTCAAAAAGCCGCATTTATCAACTACGTACTTGGTGTTGACGACGTGTCTGCATGGACAGGTTACAGCCCGTTTAACCGCTTTGAGATATATATCGATGGAGTGGCCAGCGGCATCTTTATTATCATCCAGACCGAAGTGAGCGGTCACTTCGAATTGACTTTGTCCGGTGTTCGCACCGTTACCGCAGGAAACCACACCTTCGACGTAAGGGCAACCAGATGGTATAACAACGGTGCTCCTGCCAGTGCCTACCAAATTTGTGGTACTATTTCTTCCAATTTGGATGTAACCTACTTGAACTAGTCGGAGAGTTGTAAGATACAGTCTTCATTTAAACAGCTTTCACGATGAAAAAAGAATACATCAGCCTGATGGCAGGTATGGCGTTACTGTTGGGGAACCAACTAGCCCACGCGCAGCTTGTCATAGATGGGGCTACTTTCAATAACTATGGCGCGGTAAGCAACCGCGAGAGCTACACGGCTGTAACGGCAACCGCTTCGGGCGCCTACGCAGCTTCCTCGGGAGCAGTATTTGAGCACTATGAGACAGATGCGAACTCGCTGCGTGTCAATAACAACTACAATGCCAACGGGGCCGGCGGGAGCACCGACAATTTCAACGGCCCGGCGGGGGCAGCCGGTGTGCAGGGTATCAGCGGTAGTGTCGCTCCTAACTTTTCTACGCTCGCATTGAAAAACGGGGCGGCAAGTGCATTCAACATCACCAACACCTCTGGCGCGAATGTGTTTGCCACAGCAACCTTTGAAAACGGGATCACGACCACCGTACGAGCCAACGCGGCAACCGGTGCGCTCAGGTTCCAGGCAGGTGCTACCTACACGGGAGGACTCACAGATGCGCAGCACGTAGACGGGTATGTTTCCAAAATCGGTAATTCAGACTTTACTTTCCCGGTCGGCAGCGCTTCCGATGTGAGAACGTTGGAGATGTCCGCTCCGGCAAATGCCAATGCGCATCTGAGCGTAGCCTACGCATCGGATCTGGGCGAAGCACCGAGCACTCCATCCCCTTCCATTGCACGGGTATACACCGCAGGCAGCTGGGATTGGGTCGCTGTTACCGCCTCTACTAACGACCTGGAAATTACGGTCTCTATCCCCAATCTGACTGCTTTCGAATCTACGGCTTCGAATTTGAGACTGATCGGCTGGGACGGTTCCCAATGGCTCGATTTGAGCGGCTCGGCCAATGCATCAGCTGTAACAGAAAACAGCACGCTGACCGGAACTGTACCTGCTGGTGCGGCGATCACCCAGATTGGCATCGGCTCCACACAGGCCCTGGCAACCACCCCTGACCTGCGGCCTTTTACGATCATGCCCAATGTGACTTTTTCTACGGCAGAGACCGTAAGGCCTTTTACGGTAAGGCTTCGTAACATGCGCACGGCAACAGTTGCAAGCGATCTGATCACTGTGCGGGTTTATAAGCCAACGCCTACCTCGGTGATCGCTTTGACAGGCGCCTCGGCAGCCGAATGGACCATTACCAACTCGGGGACCTATTATACGCTGACTACTAACACGGATATCCCTGCATCACCGTTGGGTAACAGCATTACAGCTACGGTCTCGATTGCCTCTGCGACGCCTAGTGGAACTTATCCCCTGCGCGTGTTCATTCCTGACCTGTCCGGGGGAGAAGTAGTGGCCGACAATGTCAACAATAACCTGATCATACAGGTATTCAAAAACATGTAGACGGACGCGAGTTCATACCAAAATTTTGCAATCATGAAAAAAACA
>NZ_FNYL01000010.1 GCF_900109045.1 Dyadobacter sp. SG02 | reverse complement strand
CACATAACCATAAACGAGCACTTTAAGAAGCATCTGCGGGTGATAACTCGAAGACCCGATCGTGTGATAGGCTGAATGAAGCGGCTCTAAACTGATGCTATTGATCACATCGTTGACCACCCGACAAGCATGGTCTTTGGAGATTAACTCATCTAAACTTGGAGGAAGCAGCATTAATTGCTGCTGATTATAAGGCTTGAAGGTAGGTTGTCGTCGGGCCATCTTTCCTGGATTGCTAATACCTAAAGATAATCAATCACAGAAAATCGGCAAAGCCCATATAACAAAAGAAGGTGCCTTTTTGAGACACCCTCAACTGATCAGCATTTGGCCGGTACCGGCTTTTTCATCCCCATCTTCCCTTTCTCCATCCTCCTACAAGCAAAAAGCCCCGATTCATGCGAACCGGAGCTTCTTGTGGTTTTTAGTCTGATGATATCGGGGTAATTTATTCTCTTATTTCCATTAACATTTCTTCGGTGATCTTGTTCTTATCCTTGAAATCGGCCACGGTTTCGGTGAACTCGTTTTGAAGGTTTTCCACATTCTGAAGATTTTTATAAACACCGTCGTAGATCTCGTTCAGTGACTTGTCGAGGTTCTGGACATTGACGTTCATGTTTTCTGTTTCAATCTGACCAATCTTCTTGATCACGGCAGTCTCGCTGTTTTTCAAATCCTCGATCTCGCGCAGGATTTTCTCCATGGTCTTAAACTTTTCGATCTTATCCATAAGTCTTTTTCAAGATTGTTTTCAGGAGAGATGTTTTAAAATATCATACCAAAGCGAATGTGCCCGGCGGTAAAACGTGCTGGAAACGTGCTTTTGAAAACTATGAAAACGAAAAGACCTGCATTACTTCTGATAGCATTATTTGCGCTGTCAATAGCCCATATTTCAGCCCAAACCACCGAAAAGACAACCCAATGGAAGGGTTTTGAAAAAGTAGAATTCACTTTTCAGGACCGTAATGCTTGGTATGTAAAACCCAAAAAGGCTATTGAAGGAAACCCCTGGGTGTGGCGGGCACATTTCCCCACATGGCACACCGATATGGATAGCATTTTGCTCACCCGGGGGTTTCATGTGGCTTACGTGAACACCAACGACATGTTCGCGCACCCGAAGGCCATGCAGGTTTGGGACGCATTTTACGACTACCTGGTGAAGGAAAAACATTTCGCGCCGAAAGTGGCTTTGGAAGGCGTGAGCCGCGGCGGATTGTACGTGTACGGCTGGGCAAAGCGTAATCCCGACAAAGTAAGCTGCATTTACGCCGAAGCACCCGTCGCCGACCCGAAAAGCTGGCCGGGCGGCAAGGGTAAAGGCAAAGGCTCGCCCAAGGACTGGGAAGCGTGGAAGAAGCTATTCAACATGACCGAGGAGCAGGCGGCCAGCTTCAACGACATTCCCTTGAACGACCTGGCCGGACTGGCTTCCTACAAAGTGCCCATTATTCACGTAGTCGGTTTAAAAGACGAACATGCACCCGTAGCAGAGAATACCGACCTGCTTGTCAAAAACTACCTCGCATTGGGCGGGCCCGTGAGCGTGTACCCGATGACGCGCGGCGAGCAGACGCTCGAAGGTCACCACTTCCCGATCGAACATCCAGAGTTCTTCGCCAATTTCATCGAGGAGAACAGTGTGCCCGTTCAAAAGCCGTTACCTCATCTACCTTACATTACTTTGAATAGTGGCCTGGGGAATGCATTTGAAAAATTCAGGACTACAAAAAAAGGCGTCGTCGCATTTCTCGGCGGTTCCATCACGCATAACCCCGGCTGGCGGGACAAAACCGCCCAATATTTACGGGAACATTTCCCCGACACGGAATTTACATTCATCGCGGCCGGTATTCCATCGCTCGGCAGTACGCCACATTCGATGCGTTTCAGCCGTGATGTACTCGCAAATGGCACGCCGGACCTGCTTTTTGTAGAAGCCGCCGTGAACGACCGGGGCAATGGATTCAACGAAAAGGCGCAGATCAGGGCATTGGATGGTATTTTAAGACAAATGTATGCTGCTAATGCCAAAGCAAATGTGGTGATGATGGCGTTCGCCGAGCCTAAGAAGAATGATGATTACGACGCGGGAAAAGAACCCGTGGAGGTAGGCGTGCACGAGCGGGTAGCGAAGCATTACGGCGCGGTTTACATTAATCTGGCCAGGGAAGTTTACGACCGCATTAAAGCTGGTGAATTTACCTGGAAATATGATTTCAAAGACCTCCACCCATCGCCTTACGGCCAGGAAATCTACGCGCAGACCATTAAGGAAATGCTAAAAATGGAATCGCCGGCAACCGGCGACGTAAAGCTTCCCGCGCCGATGGACCGTTTCAGCTACGAAAAAGGCAGTTACCACAAACTCGAAGAAGCCAAGAACCTGAAAGGCTTCACGATCGATCCCGACTGGAAGCCCAAAGTGAAATTCCAGACACGACCGGGATTTGTGAATGTGCCGATGCTGGTAAGCGAAGCCGCCGGTTCATCGCTCGACTTTGAATTTAAAGGCCGCGGCGTAGGCATCGCCATTATTTCGGGACCTGATGCGGGGAAGATCACTTACACAATTGATGGCAAGAATTCGAAAACGCTTGATACATACACGCCTTGGAGTAACCAGCTGCATTTGCCATGGTACCTAATGCTTGCAGACGAGTTGTCAGCCGGGAAGCACAAGTTGCATTTGACGATTGCAGGGGAGAAGAATGAGAAGAGCGAGGGGAATGCGCTGCGGGTTGTGCATTTTTTGGTGAATGAGTAAATAGCATTGAATTTTTACTCATCTCCCGCCTAGCGCCCCGTCTGCGTAGTATAAGTACTTTCAAAAATCTTATCGGCATTCCCTGCTTCGAAGCCGTCGCGGCGGTGTTTCCTTTTGACTTCACCTGCCGGTACATTCGTGAACCACGGCAAAACCTTCCGCTCGGCAAATTCTACATATGAACCCGAAATACGCAGTTTTTCGCCGTTGGCAAACTCGGCGTCCAGCATTTCGGCCACCGTAGCGCTTTGCAGCAGGCCACCGTCCGGGCTAATCTTGATCTTTCCGCCGGATGTGTTCAGTTTAATGCCGTGCCTTTCCAGAAATTCATTGAAAGTAGCAACCGTATTGTAGCCGTCGGGTAAATTGTGAACGCTGATTGTGAAATGATTGAGGTAATAGCGGTTGTAAATCACCCAGGCAGCGTATTCGCTTTCTTTCAGCAATGACTGGTAATCTGCAACTGTCGGCGTGCGCCATAATGGTTGGTGCAGGAATGCATCTACGGCCTCGCCATTGTCGAGATCGAGGGAATCGGCGGGGTCAGTGGCAACCTCGTCGGTGTAGCTGCGGATGATGCGCTGACTTTCTTCCGAAAGATCGCCTACGCGGAGCTCGCTCACGAAAATGCGCGGGTCGGTTTCGCGGGGCGGGGCATACCACCAGGCGTCGAGCTTTTTGCCTTCGAAAAAATAATGGTCGCGCTTTTCGTAGCCGTAATGCAGGAAAATTTTTTCGAACGACTGCACGCCAAGCTGCGGTACACCCATCGTGCGGAATGCGATATGGTCGTTTTCGATATCATCGGCACTTTGGACGATGCCATCGCTTACCATGGCGTCGAGAATAATGCCCACATCGGGAACGCGTTCCTTATACCTGCGCATGAGGCCGTTCAGTACAATGTCGAGTGTGGCAAGTTTGCCGGCTGACGTTCCCATATTTTTCAAAGTTTGAGGAGTTGAAGTGATTCTGTGGAAGTTCAAATTAATAAGGCTGACAGCTTTAAACTGTTGTCAGCCTGAGCGAAGTCGAAGGCCGTTTGCAGTACCGGCCTTCGACTTCGCTCAGGCTGACACATTTATCCTTTCGACAATTCCGTCGAGCGCACCTGCGCCGCGAAAATGCCTTTTTCTAGTGTTTTATCCAGTTCACCAGCTTCAAACTGGCGCAACGCAGCCTCGGTGGTGCCTCCTTTTGACGCTACCGCTTTGATCAGGTCGTCGAGCGACTTGTCGGCATTGTTGATCAGGTGGTAAGAGCCGAGCATCGTTTGCTTCACGAGCAATGCAGCTACCGATTCCTCGAAACCCATTTGTTTGCCGGCTTCGATCATCGCTTTCACTACGTAAAAAAAGTAGGCCGGGCCGCTGCCGCTCAATGCCGTTACCGCATTCAGCTGGTCCTCATCTTCCAAAAAGACCGACCGGCCGGTCGCGTTAATGAGGTTTTCTATTTTTCTCAATTGATGGATATCGACCTCGGGCGACGCGGAATACGCGGTAATGCCCATTCCGAGCATAGCAGGCGTATTCGGCATCGCGCGGATCACCGCCTTATGGTCCAATGCATTCTGAATGCCTTCGATCGTCACGCCGGCCATAATCGACAACACCACCTGGTTGGGCTGGATCACTTCTTTGAGTGAGCCTGCCACCGAAAGGAAGTCCTGCGGCTTCACCGAAAGGATGATCAGGTCGTATTCGCCGATCTGCGGGCCGATAATGCCCGTGATCACGCCCGGTTGGAAGCTCGTAAGGCTGTCCATGCGGTCGGTGCTTTTTTCAACCAGTAAAAAATCCTGGTTTTTGACGAGGTCGAATTTCAGGAAGGCGCGGGCAAAGGCCATACCCATGTTGCCGCAGCCGATGATAGCAATTTTCATTTTTGGACTAAACTAATGGTATCGTAAGGATTTTGGCGAATGTCGTAACTTTTAAGGAATTATCTGTCCTGAGCAGGCGGGCAGATTAATTAATGATGAACGAAGGGGCCAAACAGGCATGTTCTTTACAGATCGTGGTTAGCTTCGCAAAAATGTTTTTCAGATTCCGCTGATTGCTTTGTGTGGAGAGAAATAAAATTCTGCATTAGGGATTTGTATTAGTCGTATATTTTGAAAAATAAGCATAAAGCGTTTGTTTAGAATGATAGATTCTCCGTCGTGCCAAATTATCTGATTTTATAATAATACTCCTATTATGGCTATAAAAGTTGCTATTTCCCATAAGACAAAATATAAGTTCGACCGGAGTGTTTCTCTTTCTCCCCATATTTTCAGGCTTCGTCCTGCGCCGCATTCGCGGACGCCGATTGAAGGTTATTCGTTGAAAATCACGCCTGAGAACCATTTTATTAACTGGCAGCAGGACCCGTTCGGAAATTACCAGGCGCGTGTCGTGTTTCCGGAAAAAGCGACGGAGCTGAGCATCGACGTGGAGGTGATCGCCAAAATGCAGGTGATCAACCCGTTCGATTTTTTTGTGGAAGATTATGCGGATAAATATCCTTTCAAATATGAAGCAACATTAGAAAAGGAGCTCGGCCCGTACCTCGAACCGCGCGAGGCCGGACAGCTTTTAATGGATTTTATTCAGAAACTGAATATACAGCCCGATATCAAGACGGTCGATTTCCTCGTGTACCTCAATCAGGAACTGTACAAGGCCATCAATTACAATATCCGTATGGAAGCGGGCGTGCAAACCTGCGAGCAGACGCTCACGATCCAGAGCGGCTCCTGCCGCGATTCGGCCTGGCTGCTGGTGCAGATCCTGCGGCATCTGGGCATTGCGGCGCGGTTTGTGTCGGGCTATCTGGTGCAGCTTACTTCAGATATCAAGTCGCTTGACGGGCCTTCCGGGCCGGAGGCGGATTTTACCGACCTGCATGCGTGGACAGAGGCGTACGTGCCGGGCGCGGGTTGGATCGGTCTGGACCCTACATCAGGTCTTTTTGCCAGCGAGGGGCATATTCCGCTCTGCTGCACGCCCGATTACGCCAGCGCGGCGCCGGTTTCGGGCGCTACCGATATTGCCGAGGTCACTTTTGAATTTGACAACAAGGTTTTCCGCATCCATGAAGACCCGCGCGTCACGAAGCCTTACTCTGAGGAGCAATGGGCGCAGGTCATGCAGGTAGGTTATGATGTGGAAAAGGATTTGCAGGAAAACGATGTCCGCCTCACAATGGGTGGCGAGCCTACCTTCATTTCGATAGATGACTTCGAATCTGCCGAATGGAATACCGCTGCCGACGGGCCGATGAAGCGGCAACTGGCTTATGACCTTTCATTGCGGCTTAAAAACCGATTCGCGCACGGTGGACTGCTGCATTTCGGGCAGGGCAAGTGGTACCCGGGCGAACAGTTTCCCCGCTGGCAATATGCCTTGTACTGGCGGAACGATGGCGTTCCGATGTGGAAAAACGACGATCTCGTCGCCAAAGAGGGCCAGACAAGCTACACTTTCGCCGATGCGGACGTATTTTCGGCTGAATTGGCCAAATACCTGGGTATAGATACCAATAACATCACCCCGGCTTACGAGGACCCCATTTTCTGGGCCATGGAAGAGGGAAAGCTTCCTGTTAATGTGGATCCGTTGAAAGTGAATTTGAAGGATTCCATTGAGCGCAGGACTTTGGCCAAATTGCTTGAAAAGGGCTTGAATAACCCTGCCGGGTTCGTGATCCCTGTCAAATGGGAGGATAGCAGGAAGCACTGGACGAGTACTGCCTGGCAGTTCCGTCGCGGCAACTGCTTCCTGATTCCGGGCAATTCGGCGATGGGTTACCGTTTGCCGCTGACCTCGTTGCCCGAAGTCGCCAAAGAGCGGCGTGAGCAGCCGGTGGAGCGCAGCCCTTTCGAGGATTTGCCTGCATTGGCGGATTACCAACCTATTGTGCAGGCTCGTTACGGGTCCGTAGCGTCCGCATATGAGTTGCCTGTGGTGCAGCCGGGTGATGAAGAATCAGATTCAAAGGAAAAGGAGGATGCATCTCAAAACAATTTGCTTTTCGATGTGCCGGTGATCAAAACCGCTATTTGCGTGGAAGAGCGGGAGGGCATTATCTACATTTTCCTGCCGCCGGCGGATTATCTGGAACATTACCTCGACCTGATGGCTTCCATCGAAGCCACTGCCGCGAAACTGAGAATGCCGGTGCGCATTGAAGGTTACCCCGCGCCGTCGGATTATCGTGTGCAGAAACTGATCGTTACGCCTGATCCCGGTGTGATCGAGGTGAATATCCATCCGGCCAAAAACTGGCAGGAACTGGTAGATAATATCAGTGCATTGTATGAAGAGGCATTCTTTTCACGCTTGGGCACGGACAAATTTATGGTCGATGGCCGGCATACCGGCACCGGCGGAGGCAACCACGTCACCATCGGCGGTGCCAAGCCTGCCGACAGTCCGATTCTGCGCCGCCCGGATCTGCTGCGGAGTCTTTTGACCTACTGGCAGCATCACCCGGCATTGAGTTACCTTTTTGCGGGACCTTTCATTGGCCCTACCAGCCAGGCACCGCGTATCGACGAAGGCCGCGACGAGCGGCTTTATGAGGTCGAAATCGCATTCGACCAGATTCCCGAGCACGGCGAAGTACCATTCTGGATGGTGGACCGCATTTTCAGGAATTTATTGGTGGATATTACGGGCAACACCCATCGCTCGGAGTTTTGTATGGATAAACTCTACTCGCCCGATTCGTCGAGCGGAAGATTGGGTATTCTTGAATTCCGGGCATTTGATATGCCGCCGCACAAGCATATGAACCTCGTGCAGACGCTCCTCATACGCGCGCTCATCGCGAAGTTTTGGAAAGAACCTTACAAACATAAGCTCATCCGCTGGGGTACCGAGCTACACGACCGCTTCCTGCTGCCGCATTTCGCCTACCTCGATATGGTGGATGTCGTGAACGACCTGAAAGCGGCCGGCTATCATTTCGATATTTCGTGGTTCGACCCGTTCTTCGAGTTCCGTTTCCCGCATTACGGTGGCATTACGGTCGATAATATTCAGCTGGAACTGCGCCTGGGTATCGAGCCCTGGCATGTTTTGGGAGAAGAGTTGTCGAATGCCGGTACCGCCCGGTTTGTGGATTCTTCACTTGAAAGGTTGCAGGTAAAAGTGAGCGGATTTGTCGAAGGAAGACATATTCTGGTCTGCAATGGCTGCCGCGTACCGCTCCGGAGCGCGGGCATTAAGGGCGATTATGTGGCGGGTATACGTTACAAAGCCTGGAACCCGCCGTCGGCATTGCACCCGACGATCGGGGCGGATGCGCCGCTGGTTTTCGATATTGTTGATACCTGGAATAACCGTATATTGGGCGGCTGTACCTATTTCGTTTCGCACCCTGGCGGGCGCAGTTTTGATACTTATCCTGTCAACAGTTTCGAGGCCGAATCGCGCAAGATCAGCCTTTTCCAGGGATTCGGGCATACGCCGTCGGCTACCCGCGAGGTGCCGGTCGTCGAGAAAACGGCTTCGGGCGTTTCCCGGTTTGTAGCCGAAACGAAAAAGGAAATGCGCAGCGACACGCCGATCGAGCTGATCAATCCGGAGTATCCCAATACGCTGGATTTACGCAAATTCTGGAAATCGCGATAGATTTGCAGTATAACCCTGATTTTGAATATGCTTACCGAGGCTTCCGTGAACCTGTTACAATCCTATCAAGCCGGCCTGACTTCCTACGACGAGGTGCTGGATACCAAAGGGAAATTGAAGCCACACTGGCGGGCGCTCTTTGCCACGCTGGAAAAACTGGGTATTACCGAGCTCAAAAACCGGAATCAGGAGATTATCAGCAAGCTGCGGGAGAATGGCGTGACTTATAATGTCTACGGAAGTCCCGACGGCATGAACCGTCCCTGGCAGCTCGACCCGATCCCATTCCTGATCGAACACCGTGAATGGGACCAGATTTCAAAAGGATTGCAGCAACGGGCACTATTGCTCGACCTCGTTTTGAAAGATCTTTATGGCCCGAGAAATCTGGTAAAGGACGCGGTCATTCCCGCTGAAATTGTTTTTGAAAACACGGGCTTTCTCCGCCCCTGCATTGATATCAAAGTCCCCGGCCCACGGCAACTGACATTGTTCGCCGCCGATATGGCGCGGGGGCCCGACGGCCAGATGTGGGTGCTCGACAGCCGCACGCAGGCCCCTTCCGGCTCCGGTTATACGCTTGAAAACCGCATTGTGATGAGCAAGCTCCTGCCCGAGCTCGCCGACGGCATGTATGTGAGCAAGCTCTCACCTTTTTTTAACAGCATTCAAAATACTGTGCTCCGGCTGTCAGATAAAACCCGCGACGCTCCGAATATCGTGTACCTCACACCCGGACCGGGCAATGAGGCCTATTTTGAACATGCTTACCTGGCCTCGTACCTGGGTTATACGCTTGCGCAGGGCGACGACCTGCTCGTGCGTAACGGGAGCGTATGGCTGAAATCCATCGACGGGTTGCAAAAAGTGGATGTGATCGTCCGCCGCGTCGACGACGACTGGTGCGATCCGCTCGAACTGCGCGAGGACTCCCGCCTGGGCGTACCCGGGCTTTTGCAGGCCATCCGCCTCGGTAATGTGCAGGTTATGAACCCGCCGGGATCGGGCGTGCTGGAAAACCATGCTTTTATGGCATTTATGGAGAATATATGCCAGTATTTTCTAGGTGAAAAGCTGATTATGCCCAATGTGGCCACCTGGTGGTGCGGGCATCAGAAGGAGCTGGCTTATGTGCTCGATAATATCGACGAGTTGATCATCAAAAAGGCTAACCGTAAATCCAAATTCGCATCCATTTACGGGCGGACGCTGAGTAATGCGGACAAAGCGAACCTGAAAGCGATGATCACCCAGCGGCCGCATGATTTCATCGCACAGCAGGAAGTAAGCCTTTCCACAACGCCGTCGCTGATCGACGGGGTCATCGAGCCACGTTATGCGGCATTGCGGGCATTTATGGTGGCCGATGAAAACGGTTACCACGTCATGCAGGGCGGGCTTACGCGCAGCTCGGCGGTGAAGGACCGGTTTGTGATTTCTAACCAGCGAGGCGGCTTTTCGAAAGACACCTGGATCGTTTCCGATAGGTCCGACGAGCCGCAGGAAAGGATTGTACTGAACACGCCGGCTGCTGTGAATAAGCATGTTTCGCTTCCGAGCCGGAGCGCCGAAAACCTTTTCTGGGTAGGGCGGTACTGCGAGCGGGCGATGTCGGTGATCAAGTTTATGACCATTACCATCAATGTCCTGAACCTCGACCGCAACTTCGGCGGATCGGCGAAGCAGGAGCATATTAAAGTGCTTTTACAGTCGCTGACGCACGTTTCATCCGCCTATCCCGGATTTTTGGATGGAGAGGAAAAGCTGAATGATCCGTACAAGGAAATCATTGCATTGATTTCTGATAATTGCCGTGCGGGGACCGTCGCTTCGAATATAGGCTCGTTCCTCAATGCCGTCGGTGCGGTACGGAACCAGTGGGAGCTGGAAATATGGCGGATCGTGGACCTGATCGATAATGGTTATCACGAGATCCGGAATGCGTCGCATATGAACAGTACCAACATCCAGCGGACGCTCGACGGGTTGTTCAACAATATGTTTACTTTCCTGGGCGTCATCGCCGAAAGTATGCCTCGGGATAACAGCTATCTGCTGTTGGAAACGGGGAAACTGATTGAAAGGATTTTGTCGCGGATCAGCGTCATTCAGTCGAATTTTGGTGTGGGGCGTACGGCTGCGGTGGAGAATGAACTGATCGAGGCGACGCTGATCAACCACCATATGCTCGTGAACTACCGGCAGATCTACAAGTCGCATCTGAGCGTGGAGGCGATGCTGGATATGATTTTGCTGGAACCGCGGTTGCCGTATTCGTTGACCTATATGCTCGACGAGCTGGGAAAAAACCTTGCCGAACTGCCGGCTACCGCACACGGCGAACGGCTGAACGAAGCTGAAAAGCTTGCATTGAAAGCATCGACGTTGATCAAGCTCTCGAATATCCAGGATTTGTCCAAATGCAATGCTTACGACGAACGGGCGGAGCTTTTCAATCTGCTCGCGGAAGTAGCGAGGCTGATCAGCTCGGTATCCATTTACCTGACCAACCAGTATTTCAGTCACACATTGATACACCACTCTTTCGAACCGTTGGACTACGATACGGATGAAGTATAAGCTGATCCATAAAACCGAATACCAGTATGCCGAGGCCGTGAACAATTACCACAGCCTCGTGTGCCTCACGCCGCGCATGCTGCCCGACCAGCTTTGCCAGGATTTCAGCATCAAAATCACCCCGGAACCGGCGCAGATCAGCGAGCGCGTCGATTTCTATGGCAATACCACGCATTACTTTTCGCTGCATTCTCCCCATAAAACGCTCACGGTGCTTACGACGGCGATCGTCGAACGTTTGAAGGAGCGTACGGGCTCGCTGTTCATTCCATCGTCGGTAACCAGTGGCGAGGCCCGGCAGCGCCTTACCAGCGACCGCGCGACGAAGATTTCCGTTTTGGAATACACATTACCCAGCCCGCAGGTGAAATGGGACGCGGAGATCAGGGCATTTGCCAGCGATTGTTTCGACGACAATGCGCCTTTGTACGAATGCATCGCGAAGCTTTGTAAAAAGATTTATACGGAATTCAAGTTCGTACCCGATTTTACGACCATTAACACACCTATTAAAGAAGTATTAGCTGCTAAAAAGGGCGTTTGTCAGGATTTTTCGCATCTGGCCATTGCCTGTATCCGAAGTTTCGGTTTCGCGGCGCGGTATGTGAGTGGCTATCTCGAAACATTGCCGCCGCCGGGGAAACCCAAGTTGCAGGGTTCGGACGCTTCACATGCCTGGATCTCGGTTTTTATCCCCGATTACGGCTGGTGCGATTTCGACCCGACCAACAATGTCGTGCCAGGCGAGCGCCATATCGTCACGGCCTGGGGCCGCGATTACAGCGATGTGCCGCCGCTGAAAGGCATTATTTTCAGCTACGGAAAACACACGCTTTCAGTAGAAGTGGACGTGATCCCGATTTAATACCGGAATGCGCTGCATTTACCTCGTTTTTTAACAGAATGGTTCTGGGAAAGAATTTGAGAATTGGCCGGTGTTGCCTAATTTTACCAGACCATTTTGAAATAAGTGTACAAAACCTCTTTTAATGTAACCGCGCAGGTCGGTCTGTATCAGATGAAATGATTTTGCAACGGTTTCTTCTAAGAATTAATAATTATCAGAATTACGAATGAAAGAAATAGCATTTAGAGATGCCATTCGCGACGCTATGTCGGAAGAGATGCGCCTTGACAAGAGTATTTTTTTGATGGGTGAAGAGGTTGCGGAATACAACGGTGCTTATAAGGCGAGTCAGGGAATGCTCGATGAGTTCGGCCCCGACCGCGTGATCGATACGCCTATCGCGGAGCTTGGCTTTGCGGGGATTGCGGTGGGCGCTGCCGGAAACGGCCTTCGTCCGATCGTCGAGTTCATGACATTCAACTTCTCGCTGGTGGCGATCGACCAGATCATCAACAGCGCGGCTAAGATTCTTTCGATGTCAGGTGGCCAGTACGGCTGTCCGATCGTTTTCCGCGGCCCCACCGGGAATGCGGGACAGCTCGGAGCGCAGCACTCGCAGAACTTCGAAAACTGGTTTGCGAACACCCCCGGTTTGAAAGTGGTCGTTCCTTCGAACCCGTACGACGCGAAAGGTCTTTTGAAATCGTCAATCCGCGACAACAACCCGGTGATCTTCATGGAATCGGAAGTAATGTACGGTGATAAAATGGCTGTTCCCGAAGAAGAATACCTCATTCCACTGGGCAAAGCGGATATCAAACGCCAGGGTAAGGATGTTACCATCGTTTCTTTCGGTAAAATGATCCCCCGCGTGGTTATGCCTGCGGCGCTTCAACTGGAAAAAGAAGGTATCGACGTGGAAGTGATCGATTTGCGCACAGTGCGTCCGATCGACTATGCTACCGTGATCGAGTCGGTTAAGAAAACCAACCGCTGTGTAGTGGTGGAAGAAGCGTGGCCATTGGCTGCTATTTCTTCGGAACTGGCTTACCACATCCAGCGCAATGCGTTTGATTATATGGATGCGCCGGTGATCCGCGTGAACAGTCGCGACGTACCTCTTCCCTATGCGCCTACGCTGATCGAAGAGATTTTGCCGAGCGTGAAGCGGACTGTAGAGGCCGTGAAGTCGGTACTTTATAAATAATCTTCAGAGATTCGCAGCAAAGCCATTACCGATCCAGGTTTTGGCTTTGTTGATTATAGCCCCTGTTATCAGTGTTAGTAAGTTTCTCATTTGAAAGTGGTTATTAATTAAATACTATTCCGAAATAGGCAGAATACTAGTACTTTTGTGCTTTGAACGCTCCTTGATGTAGACTAACAAATCAATTCAGATTATGCAAGAAGAACGAACAAGATATTCAGAGGAAGAATTAAAGGAGTTTGAAGAGCTGATCCGTGGGAAGCTGGAAGCGACAAGAAGTGAGCTCGAATACATTAAAACAGGTTTAAGCAAAAAGAACGATAGCGGCACGGACGTAACAGCCGGCGCGGCCAAGCTTGTGGAGGATGGGGCAGATGCCAGTGAACGCGAAAATTTGAGCCAGTTGGCGGCACGTCTTCAGAAATATTCGGCACAGCTTGAAAACGCGCTGATCCGCATTAAAAACGGCACTTACGGCGTTTGCATCGATACCGGTAAGCTGATCCCGAAAGAACGCCTGCGCATTGTACCGCATACACAGCAGACCATTGAAGCGAAGCTGAGAAGAGCCAGCTGATTTTATCAAGTCACAAACAGAAGAAAGCGGGTTATTCCAGAAGGAGTAGCCCGCTTTTTTGTGCGCGGATGGTGCAAAGCTGCTGCTTTGCATACGCTATTCGCAGGCCTCCTGCCGGTCTAAAAAGGGCGATAATGCATTTTGGACCGGCCGGAGGCCTGCGAATAGTTTGCACGAAGGAAAGACCTTCGCGCCATGTTATTCAGCTTCGCTGCCTAACACCTCACGAAAAACCTCCATTAGGCCTTCTGACGGTTCCTGCCCCTTGTTTTTGGTTTTGAAATATTCCTGAAATAACTTCTCCATACTTAGCGAAAGATCAACTTCAGATGAAGTATCGGCAACTTCACTTTTCTTAATCTGCGGAATAATCTGGATTATGCCGGAATGCGCTTCCATTAACCGCTTTTTGTCGGAAGCTTCGAGGTAGTTATCCGAAATAATGGTGAGTTCGATCAGATCTTCCTGATGCTCGCTCAGCCATTCAATCGCCTCATCAATGCTATGAAAACTTTTGCGACGCAGTTTTTTGCCTTTCAAAAGCTCAATGGGCTTGTATCCAACCAATTTGCCAGCTTCCGCCTCGATTAATATCACGTATTTATTTTGATTAGCCTCCGAAAAACTATAAGCCAACGGGCTGCTGGAATATACGGAGGGTGCAGGCACCTTATCGACCTGCTGGAACCGGTGCAAATGCCCTAATGCAATGTAATGCACCTGTTTCGGGAAGTTTTCAGTATAAATTGCCTGTGCGCCGCCGATATGCAGGATCGGGCGCTCGTCGTCGGGCTCCTCCGGCATAGGACCGCCTTTTTGCATGACGAACAAATGCGTAGCGAGCAGGTTAAAGCCCTTATCATCGAGATATTCATCAGCCAGTTGCTGCCAATGCTCCTGCAAATGCACACGCAATGCTTCTTCCGATTCTTCTACACCAAGGAAGGTTTTCAATCGCTGCTCGTTCGCGTAGGGCGTGTGTAGTACGCGCAGGGGAAAAGGGGCATCAGGCAATTTTATTTCAATAAATCCGGGCGCGGTTTTAACAATATCCACCTGGCCTTGCGTGCAGAAAGGCATCACTTCGGTATTGGGAAAACCGACGAACAGAATACCACAAACCTTCGCGAGTGCGTCGGGTACCTGTATGCGCTCGGGGGAATCGTGGTTGCCTGCGATGGCGATCACAGCCCGGGTGCCGTTGGCCGACAGCCGGTGTAATGTGCTGTATAAAAGCTCCGTGGCTTCGGACGACGGGTTGAAATTATCGAACAGGTCGCCGGCAACG
The DNA here is from genome assembly GCF_900109045.1 of Dyadobacter sp. SG02. Classification (GTDB taxonomy): domain Bacteria; phylum Bacteroidota; class Bacteroidia; order Cytophagales; family Spirosomataceae; genus Dyadobacter. The sequence continues at coordinate 289,361 of NZ_FNYL01000010.1, read as the reverse complement.
ACGATCGCGTCCACGGCCTCGCGCTCTGCGATTTCGCAGATTTCTTCGAGGACGAGCCGTTGTTCGTCGAGGCGGGAAAAGTTGTCGAGCTTTTTGCCGATATGCCAGTCGGCGGTGTGCAGTATTTTCATCCGTGTCGTTAATTTAGCGAAAATAACAGATCATTTCCGAAGTTTTGAAATACCTCAACAACTGTTCTAAGGGCCGAAACGGATTTCTTTTGCTGCTACTGGCCGCTATGGTCGGTGCATTTTGGGGCTGCGGAAGCTCGTCCGGGCAGCCCGGCACGGGCGGTATCGCCATTTCATTTGACGACCATTTTATCAAAGAATGGTACGAACTCAGGCCATTATTTCAGAAATACAATGCCAAAGCGACATTCTTTATCACCTGTCCCGACAGCCTGAATGCCGGGGAAGTAGCTATGCTTAAACAACTTGAAAAGGAAGGCCACGAAATTGGTTTTCACGGAACAGTTCACGCCAAATCCACGGAATTAATGGACGCCGGCGGGCCGAAAGGATATATCGAAGCCGAGCTGGAACCCGGTCTGCGTTACATGAATGCGGCAGGTTTTAAACCCACTTCCTACGCACACCCGGGCGGGAACCATAACGACCGCGTCGATTCGGTGCTTTTGGCAAAAGGGTTTACGATTTTGCGGGATGTAGCCATTGCAAGAAGGAAATACAAAGGTTTCCAGCTCTACGCGTGGCCGCCGCGCTGGATGAATGCGATTTACTACGCATTCGACGGGGAGCAGGATGTGGATGCTTTAATGATCGATTACGACGAGGTTACCGAAGAGGAAATCGCCGAGGCCATTCAGGAAGCGAAGGAAAATGGCACTGCATTAATGGTTTTCGGGCATGAGCCGCTATATAGCGCGCCTCAGAACGGTAAATATGGCTTTAATGTGAGTTTTCTGGCGGCGGTTTTACGCGAGGCGCATAAGCAGAAATTGAAATTCTATACGATGTCCGAATTGCCGAAGGTAAAATAGCTAGCGGCCGAATTTACGGTCTTTGTAAGCAAGAAGCGGTTTTTCAATGTAGTTATACGAAAAAGTAGCCACTGCTACCGAGCCGATAAAGCTCAGCACATACAGTACCGCCTGATAACCCGCACCACGCCAGCCGGGCGCGTACATTTCAAAGAGATTAATGACGACTACGATCACCGCGACGTGGTACAGGTAAAGACCATAGGTGACCTTGCCCAGGTGGTTCATCACCGGGTGGCCAAGGCTCACGATCGTATTGGGGTTACACGAAACATTCAGCACGAAAAAGGCGAAGAACACGGCATATACTTCAAGAAAGCCGAAGAAGTGCACGCCTGAAAAGAACAATGCAAGCATGATTGCGTAAGCGGCTATTTGAATGTCTTTCCTGAAAACGAAGTTCAGTATCTGTGTTTTGTCCTTATAAACGAGCCACGCGCACAAGCCGCCCAGCGCCATTGTCTGAATGCGAAACTGCCCGAGGAACGTCGTGATCATCGATTTGCGGGTCTCTTCCGAAGGATTAACCATTTCAAGCCCCAGGTAAAGCAGGCCGGCCGTTAATGCGAGGAAGAAGATGAATATCGGAATGCGCCTTTTCGGATATTTGATCAACCACGGCCAGAGGTAATAAAACTGCTCTTCCACGCCGATAGACCACGTTTGCGCACACCAGTAGGGTAGGTCGTAGAGGACAAATGCGAAGTTAGGCAATACCAGTAACAGCAATGTAAGCCGTTCGGGGAGGTCTACGGTCAGTTTTTCCTCGATTCCGGGATAGTCAAAAATAGGTATGTGCGGAAAAACAAAAAAGGACAACCCGATGATGATGAAGTAAACAGGCCAGATCCGGAATACCCGGCGCAGATAGAATTTTTTGGCATCGACATCGCCGAACCGCCCGCGCTCTTCCAATAGCAAATAGGTGATCAAAAAGCCGCTCAGTACAAAGAACAGCCCCACGCCAAGCCGCCCGGCATGTTGGATAATGGGCATATCGTACACATTGGCAATGCCCAATGCATGTTTGGCCTGTTCGAGGTGGTGAAATACCACCAGTGTTGCGGCAATGGCACGGATACCGTTCAGATTCGGGAAATAGCGCTTTTTCTTATCCACTACCAAGTTTTTTATTCAAACCAGGCCATCCATTTTCCCTGCGCTTTCATGACCTGTTCGATCAGGTCGCGGACCGCGCCACGTCCGCCGTTTTTCGGGGAAATATAATCGGCGATTGCCAGGATCTCGTCGGCGGAATCGGCCGGGCATGCGCCCATGACGCTCGTGCGCATGACCTCGTAATCGGGCAGGTCGTCGCCCATGAATACGATTTCGTCTTCGGTAAGGCCGGTTTCTGCAAGGTATTTTTTGAAAACGGGCAGTTTGCCGTCGGGAGAAGTTCCTATGAAAATATCGGTGACGCCGAGGTATTCGAGCCGTTTGCGAACGCCTACCTGGCTTTGCGCCGAGATGATCGCCACGCGGTAGCCCATTCTGATCGCCCGGTTGATGCCGTAGCCGTCGCGCACATTGAAAATGCGGGGTTGCTCGCCGGTCTCGAGGGCGATGACGCTGCCGTCGGTCATGACGCCGTCGATGTCAAAAATGAAGGTGGTAATGCGTTTAAAACGTTCCGTTAAAGTCGAATTCATGAATAGCAGAATTGTGAATCCCGCAAATATAGCCGAACTTTTTTCGTGACGGTGCGGCTACTTATTATTTTGAAATGTAGAGGTTACGGATCTTGTCGGTGAGCAGGCGGTATATTTCCGTGTAATCCTCATTGGTTTCCTGCAAATATTCCAGATGGCGGGCCGTGGTTTTCCAGTCTCCGCGCCGCGCCGGGCCCGTTTGGCCGATGGAAGGGTCGTCGGAAGACAGGGCTTTGTAAATGGTGGTTTGGATGAGCGGTTTCAGGAGATCGAAGTCGAGCTGCTCGCGTTCGAGGAGATCGTGGGAGATCGTGAGCATGTAATTGGTAAAATTGCTCGCAAAAACGGCGGCCACGTGCAAAATAAAGCGCTCGTCGGAATCCATCCGGGTTACATTATTACTTACGCTCGATGCGAGCTGCATTAGTTTTCCTTCAATGAGCTCGTTTCGTGATTCAATGCAAAAGGGAAGTTCGCTGTAATCCATTTCGACATCCTTTGTGAATGTCTGTAAAGGATAAAACACACCCGTGTGGACATATACGTCGCTGTAAATCTCCACAAGTTTCTGAAATTCAGCAAGCGAGCGGGTGCCCGATGTATGCACGAGGATCACACCCTCAGGTAGCACAATGCGCTGGATCACGCTCTCGATCGCGTCGTCGGTCACGGCGATCACGATCACTTCGGCTTCGCTATCGGAAAAATTGAGGTCGGGCTGAATATTGGTATCATATAAAGACGATGCCAACTGACGCGCTTTCTGCGTGTCGCGGCTGTACACCTCGCAAATCCAATGCCCGGCGTCCTCAAACGCCTGTGCCAGATGCCAGGCGACGTTACCAGCGCCAATGAAGGAGATTTTCATACCTAAAAGATTGAAACCTTCACAAGATATTGGGAGAACAGCAACTTCCCAAATCACTCCACCACCGGCGCGACCTGCTCTGGCGTGGTAATCCCGCCCGGCAGCTCCATAATCCGCATATTCCTGAAATGGATCTCGGCGCCTTCGGCTTCGAGGCAGATGTAGCCTTTCTTGCGTTGGGAGGCGCGGAGGCCATTGACGAATTTGCCGTTGACGGAGAGTTTCACGGTACCGTCCACGGCTACGACCACATACTTATTCCATTCGCCTTTGCCTTTGCAGCGCTTTTCGAGCGATTTGCTACGGATGCCGCGTGGGTTGTCGGGGATGGCGGTCATGCCCATGGTAGGGAATAGCTCACCGTGTACGTAGTCGTCGGTCGCATTGTGCTGCGGGGCGTATTCCAGTTCGAGCATTTGGACCTCGATGGCTTTCGTGAGCGGGTCGTGCTCCTGCGGGGTGCCTTCACTCCATATAAATACACCCGAGTTGCCGCCGGCTTCCATATGCTTCCACTCTACTTCGAGGATGAAGTTTTCATATTGCCTGTCGGAGCGCATCACGCCGATCGGCTTGCCGGAGCATATTAAGGTGCCGTTTTTGACTTTCCAGGTTTCTTTGGAGGTATTAACATCCACCCAGCCGTTCAGGTTTTTGCCATTGAAGAGCGGTACGAATCCCAGCCGTTCGCCTGTTTGGGCATACAAACTGCCGATAGATAACCAAAACAATAGCATTATAGCCACTTGTAAACGCCTGAGGCGCGAATTCTTATGGGGATCAGTTATTATTGTGGGGAAGACGCTTCTGGTCGGTTTCCTATTCACATTCATCATCTAACTATGGGTTCAGCAATGAAAATTTTAAAAGGACTGGTTCTCATTTTATTACTGAATACCACTTTCACACACGCTCAATACACTTCCCCGATTGCTGGCGGTGTGGATGTCGGTACCGGTATTGGCAGCAATTCGTGGGCTCCTTCCATTATGTATCACGAGGAAATCGGTTCTCAGAAGCTGCCGTGGCTTCGGTTTGGGGTCGGTTTCAGGGCGTGGGGCTATTACGCGGGCAGGACCAATCTTTACACCGAACGCATTGCGGGAATCGAGGATTACCTGGAATTTCGGGATGTGTCGGTCAATGGGCTGAGCGTTCTCGCGAGCGTGAACGTGAGTTTCTGGAAGTTGGATATCGGTGTCAATACCGACCTGCTGGGCCTCACCTACGGTTCCAGGCGACATGGATATTACGAGAAAGCAGGCCGTCCGTCGAACGGCACCGGGAAGCCTTATTACGATTCATGGATAGCAGCTAAGCCTACGCTGTTCAATGCATTGCCACTGGCACTTCGCAGGAATACCGGGATGTCGGAGGCGTTCGTGCGCTTTAAGGCTGGCCGGAACGTGGGCGTGAAGCTCGGTTATACCTATGGACGGCTTACTTACACGACCAAAAAGATCGACGGGTTCAATGTTTACCTCGATAACAGCCAGCGACATGTGACCAGGGTTTACGGCCTTCCGTACGTCGCATTGGCCTTTGCGGTAGGGGATTGACAAATGAATTTTACAAACACACTTGTAATTCAATTTGTTAAACTCTATATTTGCACTCCCATTTTGCGATGGACTGTCTTGTTACAGTGTAAATTATTGAAAATCAATTAAATTTTTTGTTAATCGTGGATACGTTAAGCTACAAAACCATCTCGGCGAACAAAAACACAGTAAACAAGGAGTGGATTGTTGTGGATGCTGAAAATGCAATTCTTGGTCGTTTGGCCAGCGAAGTTGCCAAAATTATCAGAGGCAAACACAAAGCAAGCTACACTCCTCATGTGGATTGTGGTGATAACGTGATTGTTATCAACGCCGATAAGATCAAGTTGACAGGTAAGAAAATGACGGACAAAATTTATGTTCGCCACACAGGTTACCCGGGAGGTCAACGTTTTCAAACTCCCCGCGAGTTGCTCGAAAAACACCCTGAGCGTGTGATCGAGAAAGCCGTAAAAGGCATGCTTCCAAAGAACCGTTTGGGACGTCGTTTATTTACAAACCTGTTTGTTTACGCTGCCGCAGAACACCCGCACAGCGCTCAGCAACCAAAGCAAATCCAATTGTAATTCATGGAAGTGATCAACACAATAGGTAGAAGAAAAACAGCCGTTGCTCGTATTTACCTTACACCAGGTAAAGGCGACATTAAAGTTAACGGTCGTGATTACAAAGAATATTTTCCGTTTGAAGTACACCAGATCGTTCTGCAACAACCGTTCGCGACAATCTCAGGTGGAAATGGTTACGATATTAAAGTGAATGTTAGAGGTGGTGGAATCTCAGGTCAGGCGGAAGCGATCCGTATGGCGGTTTCACGTGCACTGGTTCAATACAACGGCGAATTCCGCGGCGCATTGAAAAAAGAAGGATTCCTTACCCGTGACCCACGTATGGTTGAGCGTAAGAAATACGGACGCGCTAAGGCTCGCAGAAGGTTCCAGTTCTCGAAACGTTAATAGAAAATGGTCATGTGTGGTCATTGAAAGTCAAGAATGGTCATGTGTTGTATTTTATTACTTAAAAACAATACCTGGCTACAAATGACAACCTTTGACAACCAATAGACCTGGAAATTGTCCAGACGTCGCTTATCGTGCCCGATGCTTCGTGCTGCGTAACAAGTCTAAAAAATATTTTTAAATCAAATTTGGCAATGGCACAAATAGAATATAAAGAACTATTGGATGCAGGTGTCCACTTTGGTCACCTTACCCGCAAGTGGGATCCACGGATGGCTCCATATATCTTCATGGAGAAGAACGGGATCCACATCATTGACCTGAACAAAACTTTGAGCTGCCTTAACGAAGCGGAAGCTGCGTTGAAACAGATTGTTCGTTCAGGACGTAAGATCATGTTTGTTGCTACTAAAAAACAAGCGCAGGAAATCGTAACGGAAGAGGCGAAACGCCTTAAAATGCCTTACGTGACCGATCGTTGGTTGGGTGGTATGCTGACAAACTTTGGCACAATTCGCAAGTCTTTGAAAAAAATGCAGACTCTCGAGAAGATGCTGAAAGACGAAGCCACGGTTAGCAATATTGCGAAGAGAGAACGCCTGATGCTTACACGTGAAAAGGAGAAACTGGAAAGAGTACTAGGTGGTGTAGCGGACCTTACTCGCCTTCCGGCAGCACTTTTCATCGTTGATGTAAAACGCGAGCACATTGCGGTAGCAGAAGCAAAAAGATTGAACATCCCTATTTTTGCGATCTGCGATACCAACTCAAACCCTGAATTGGTTGACTTCCCAATCCCATCGAACGACGATGCTTACAAAGCGATCTCGTTGATCACACTGGCGATCGGTAAGGCTATCGAAGAAGGTTTGATGGAACGCAAACAAGATAAGGACGATCAGCGCCTGGTAGAGGAAGAAGAAGCTAAACGCGCAGCTGACAAAGGTGAAGAGGCGGCCCCTCGCGCCGAAGTTGCAGCAGAAGCAGAAGTTGCTGAATCTGACGAAGAGTAAAAAGGGCAATATGGCGTAGTTTTCAAATGATTCGCCATACTTGACATATACGGTAGCCCATAGCCTCTTGCTATGGGCTACATTTTTTTAAAATTCTCCGAAACGGGATTCCTTAACCAATTGATAATCTCCGGTTAAAGCCCCTTTCAATACAAAACATTAATACATAATATTTATCACGATCATGGCAATTACCGCACAAGATGTAAACAAACTCCGCCAGATGACCGGCGCGGGCATGATGGATTGTAAAAAAGCCCTGCAGGAAGCAGATGGCGATTTCGACAAAGCCGTTGATATTCTCCGTAAACAAGGACAGAAAGTTGCTGCAAAACGTGCCGACAACGCCGTATCAGAAGGAACTGTCCTGATCAACATCAGCGAAGACGGTACCAACGGTAAACTCGTTGCGCTGGCTTGCGAAACGGAACCCGTATCGAACGTGGAAGATTTCAAAAACCTTGCGCAGTCTATCCTTGACAAAGCAGTAGCGGATAATATCGCTGACAAAGACGCGCTTCTGGCTGCAACTTTGGCTGACGGTCGTCCGGTAGCCGAGCACATGGTAGAACTGACAGGTAAACTGGGAGAGAAACTGGAAATCAGTGCTTACGAGAATGTTTCTGCTGACAAAGTAGTGCCTTATATCCACTCAAACGGCAAATTGGGCGTATTGGTAGCATTTGCCGGTGTAAACGGAACGGATGTTGCTGAGCTTGGCAAAGACGTAGCCATGCAGATTGCCGCTATGAAGCCGGTCGCTTTGGACAAAGACGGTATCGACGCTGCTATTATCGAGCGCGAAATCGAAGTTGGTAAAGAGCAGGCTCGCGCGGAAGGCAAGCCTGAGGCAATGCTTGAGAAAATTGCTCAGGGTAAATTGCAGAAGTTCTACAAAGACAGCACCCTGTTGAATCAGGAATTTGTGAAAGATTCTTCACTGACTATCCGTCAGCTGCTTGAGAAAACTTCAAAAGGTTTGACAGTGACCTCATTCAAACGTGTAGCGATCGGCGGATAAGCCTTTTTTGCAACAAATATATTGACAACGCCTGGTATCTAATTTGTATACCAGGCGTTGTTTTTTCATATTTACAGAAAGTTAAATGCAATTTAATTTTCAGCACACGCTATCGGCGGCTTTTCATCAGGCACAATGGTTGATTTACGGAGCAATTCCTGTTCGGAGCATAATTCGACAGATGAAGAATTAGTTAGACTATTTCTCGAATCAAGGGACAATCGTCACTTCCGGGAACTTTACGAGCGCTACGCTTTAAAAGTTTACCAAAGATGCCTCACACTCACGAAAGACGCCACTCGCGCCGAAGACATTATGCACGATGTCTTTCTCAAACTCATCCACAAAATGGGTTCCTTCAAGACCGGCGCTAAATTCTCCACCTGGCTTTTTACCATTACCCACAACCATTGTATGGACCTCGCTCGCGGGAGCAAGCGCAAGGTCATCCTCGTCCATGAGGCCGAAATGCCCGGTTGCGTCGGAAAAGAAGAGTTTAGTTTGCAAGGGCTTTTCGAAGAGGACGTGAATCTCGTAAAGCTAAGGGCGGCACTCGATCTGCTGGGCCTGGAAGACAAGGCGATGATTTATCTCAGATATCTCGACGACCGCAGTATCCGCGACATCGCAAATCTCTTCCGGACGACCGAAAGTGCCGTCAAAATGCGGCTGTTGCGGTCGCGCAGGAAGCTCCGCAAGTGGTATCATAAACTTTCTGAAGAGCGCAAATTTTTTTGAAAGCATCAGAAATTGCTTTACTTTGACCGCTACCTCCTCATTTGTTAGTTATTAAACGGTCCAAAATCAGATGAGTACGGTCCACTAAACACATTAGAAATGAATCAAAAACATCAACTCAAATCCTTTATTGCTCTAATTTTACTTGCACTTCTCACATTCCCGGCCGTTTCCCAAAATAAAGTGGATCTTTCCAACTCGATCAACTCCGGCCGGTTGAAAACCGCAAACGATACCGCCTGGCATAAGATAGAGTTCGGGGCTAACCTGAACCAGGGTTCTTTCAGCTCCAACTGGACGGGTGGTGGCGTCAACTCCATTGCATTGGGCCTCTTCCTGAATGCATTGAGTGAAAAGAAGGTCGGCAAGAACTCGTGGAGGAACGACTTCCAGGGCCAGTATGGTATCGTCCGTAACAAGGGGCAGCAAAGCCGCAAGAACGTCGATCGGATTTTCTTCGATACTAAATATAACCGCGAGCTGACGTCAAAATGGAGCCTTTTTGCGAATGTTAACTTCCTGTCGCAGTTTGGTAACGGTTATGAATATTCTGATACCAGTGAGGTCAAGAAAAAGGTATCAGGCATTCTTGCTCCGGCATACCTGACCGAGGCGATTGGTATCGAGTATCGCCCTGTTCCATATTTCTTCGTAGACCTTGCGCCTGGCGCGTTACGGCAGACGATCGTGATTGATGAGGATTTGTATGTCAACACGCCGGATCAGAAGAATTACGGTGTGCCCATTGGCAAAAAGGTGCGCACAGAAGCGGCGCTGATCCAGTTGGTTGCCAATTTTGACAAGGATATCGCGAAGGACGTGAACCTGAAATTCCGTTACCTGATGTTTTCCAGCTTCAAACATCCTCTGAATATAGATAACCGCCTGGATGCCCAGCTGACAGCCAAGATCAACAAATATGTCAATGTCAATCTCGGTGCCATTATGGTTTACGATGAAGACCAGAGCAACAAAATCCAGTTTGCTCAGGCTCTCAGCATAGGCTTTTTGTTTGCTTTTTAATCTATCAACTAACCTCATCTTGTTATGTTAAAGGAATTCAAGACCTTCATTGCCCAGGGCAACGTACTGGACCTCGCTGTCGGTGTCGTCATAGGTGCGGCATTTGGAAAAATCACTACGTCGCTCGTGGAGGACATTCTGAACCCGATTCTGGGCCTGATCCTCGGCGGAGTGGATTTTACGCAACTTAAAGTTGTGCTGAAAGAAGCTGTCGGCGAAACGCCGGAAGTAGCGATCCGATACGGCAACTTTATTCAGGTCCTCATCCAATTCCTGCTCATCGCCTGGGTGATATTCCTGATCGTGAAAGCGGCCAACAGATTGAAATTATCGGAATCGATGAAGAAAGAGTAGAACTAGTTAATTGTCCATAAATAGTAATCGAGAGGCATATTTCCTGTGCCTCTTTTTTTATCCGTGTTATTGGGAGGGCATTAAAAAAAGTTTTCGGCAAAAGATTTACCTTCGTGGTTAATGCAGATTGTTCAACGTTTTAATTCGATTCTTGTGCAAAAAAAGGTGACGATACTGGGTGGCGGAGAAAGCGGTGCGGGAGCTGCGATTCTTGCGAAATCCAAAGGTTTTGAAGTTTTTTTATCGGATAAGGGCCAGTTGCATCAGAAGTACGCAGACATTCTGAACAGTGAAAATATTCCATTTGAACAGGGACAGCATTCGGAGGAGCGCATTCTCGAAAGCGACCTGGTGGTGAAAAGTCCGGGTATCCCCGACAAAGTGCCTCTGATTGTTGCATTGAAGGAAAAAGGCATTCCCGTCATCTCCGAAATCGAGTTCGCCTCGCGCTATACGGACGCGAAGCTGATCGCGATTACCGGCAGCAACGGCAAGACAACGACCACGTTACTGACGTACCATTTGCTTAAAACCGCGGGCCTGAATGTAGGCCTCGCCGGCAATATCGGCGACAGTTTTGCCTGGGCCGTAGCTGAAAAGCATTTCGATTATTATGTATTGGAAATCAGCAGCTTCCAGCTGGATAATATCATCGATTTTCATCCTTATATTTCCGTTCTGCTGAATATCACTCCCGATCACCTGGATCGTTATGGGTATGATTTTCAGAATTATGTGAATTCCAAGTTTAATATCATTCGTAACCAGACGGCCTCGGATCATTTCATTTATTATAAAGAAAGTGAAGTGATTGAAAAGGAGCTCGAAAAGAAAAATTCGGCGGTGGGTAAGGTGGAAGTGTCGCTGGAAAATGTACTGGAATCAGGTTCATATCTTGATAACGGACAATTGATTTCCAATATCAGCGGCAATGCATTTGAACAGGCATTCGTTGAGTTGCCTATCAAAGGTCCCCATAATGCGATCAATGCACTGGCGGCGATTTCGGTGGCTCAGTTGCTGGGTATCGGTGCAGAAGAGATCCGGGAGGGTTTGAAATCGTTCATCAATGCACCTCACCGGCTTGAACAGGTGGAGGTGATCGGCGGGGTGACTTATATTAATGATTCCAAGGCTACCAATGTGGATTCCGTGTACTACGCGTTGGGTAGTTTCGATCAGCCGGTGATCCTTATTGCCGGTGGTGTGGATAAAGGGAATGATTATTCACAAATTGAAGGACTGGTTAAGGAAAAAGTAAAAGGACTGATCGTTCTCGGGAAAGATCCCTTGAAACTTGAAACCTACTTTTCGGGCAAAGTCCCGCAAATATATGCGACCGAGGATGTCCAGGACGCCGTCAACAAAGGACGGGAATGGGGCGTGCCGGGGGATATCGTTCTGCTTTCACCCGCCTGCGCGAGTTTTGATTTGTTCAAAAACTACGAGGATCGCGGTGACCGATTCAAAGCTGCCGTCAGAAACCTCATCCAATGACCATCCCTGACAATTCTGAACTATACCTGACAACAAATTCTTAGCCGCCAGATAATATGGATTTCCTGAACAAAACAAGGGAAGATACCCAGGCATGGTTTAGCAAAAACCTCAAAGGCGATCCCTGGATTTGGGGCATATGCATTATCATGCTCATGTGGAGCATTGTGGTGGTGTACAGCGCTTCCGTGAAGGACGCTTACAGCCAGATGGACGGTAACACCGAATATTATCTCTACAAACATGCATTGTTGTGTGTGCTGTCGCTGGGCGTGATGTATTTCGTGCACCGGGTGCCGTATATCAAATTCGTGTACGTGACGCGCCTGGCCGTTTGGAGCTCCATTCTGCTTTTGATATTCACGATGTTTTTCGGGACGTCGGTGAACGACGCCGCCCGCTGGATTGAGATACCCGTGCTCGGACAGCGTTTCCAGCCTTCGGAATGGGCCAAGGTAGCATTGGTAGCGCATTTGTCGCTGATACTGGCGAGGCATATCAAAGGCGGCTGGAATACCCGTGAACTCTTCATGGAGCCGCTCGCGCTCGTGGGCGTCGTGTGCGGGCTGATTTTCGTGAGTAACGTTTCGACGGCGGTGATGTTGGCCGGCATTTGTTTTTTGCTCATGTTCGTGGGCAAAGTACCGCTGCATTACCTTGCATTTACGGCGCTCGGCCTCGTGTTTTTCGCGACCATCGCTATTTTACTTAACTCCACACAACGGTCGGGAACAGCGCAGAGCCGCATTTCGACCTTTTTTGACAAGGACGTCGTCGTTTACCAATCCCAGCAATCCTACATGGCCATGGCCCGCGGCGGGTTGTATGGGGAAGGCGTTTCCAAAAGCCGCCAGCGCCGCTTCCTGCCCGAGCCGCAGAAGGACTTCATTTTTGCCGTGGCGGTGGAAGAATATGGCACCCTGGGCGGTACCGCATTGATTATCCTTTACCTGATCCTGCTATACCGCGGCCTGAAAGCCATCGAAGCGACCAAGCGACCATTCGGCGGGTTGCTATCGGCCGGGCTGACATTCATCGTCGTGAGCCAGGCGTTTTCAGCGATGGCGGTAACGGTGGGCCTGGTGCCGGTGACGGGACAAACGCTGCCGTTTTTTAGTCAGGGTGGAACGTCGCTGCTTTTTACGGGTATTGCAATGGGCATGATCCTCAGCGTGAGCCGGGGCGAGATCGTCGAGGAAAAACGCATTTAACATGGCAAAAAGAATCATTATCAGCGGAGGAGGCACCGGCGGGCATATTTACCCGGCCATCGCCATTGCCAATGCATTGCAGCATAGGGAGCCGGAGACGGAGATCCTCTTTGTGGGTGCTTTGGGTAAAATGGAGATGGAAAAGGTACCCCGTGCAGGTTATAAAATTGTGGGACTGCCTATTGCGGGGATTAAAAGAAGCCTTTCACTGGAAAACCTGACACTACCATTCAAAATGTTCCGAAGCCTGATGAAGGCAAAAGAGGTGATTAAGGACTTCAAACCTGACGTAGCCGTGGGCGTAGGCGGTTTTGCCAGCGGGCCGTTGCTCATGATGGCTTCCTTGGCGGGTATCCCGACGTTAATTCAGGAGCAAAATTCCTACGCAGGCATTACCAACAAGTTTTTGGCAAAAAAAGCAGCCAAAATATGCGTCGCTTACCCCGGTATGGAAGCATTTTTCCCGAAAGAGAAAATCACCATGCTTGGTAATCCGGTGCGGAGCGACATTACTTATGTGCATTTGAAGCGTGCCGCCGCATTGGAACATTTTGAATTAAATGAAGGCTCGAAAACACTGTTCGTAATGGGCGGTAGCCTCGGCGCACGCTCGATAAACGAAAGTATTACCGAGGGATTGAGCAAGCTGGTGGAAGCCGGGTACCAGGTATTATGGCAAACCGGTAAGAACGATATCGATAAAGCAAAAGCGGCCATCGAAAAGCTCGGTACGGACCGTGTGAAGGCTTTTGACTTTATCTATACCATGGATCTCGCTTATGCGGTAGCAGACGTGGTGGTTTCCCGCGCCGGTGCATTGTCGGTATCGGAGCTTTGCCTTGCGGCGAAGCCGGCCATCCTCGTGCCATTCCCGTATGCCTCGGAAGACCATCAGACGAAGAATGCGATGAATCTGGTCGATAGCAATGCCGCCATTCTCGTCAAAGACCCGGAAGCGCGCGAAAAGCTGGTGGACCAGGCATTGGCCTTGCTCGACGATGTGACACGCCAGCGCGAGTTGCAAACGAATATCAATAAACTGGCTCGTCCCAGCGCGGCCGACGACATTGCCGCGGAAGTTTTTAATTTGATTCAGTAACCCCAAGATTTGAATATGATGTCATCCTCTGTGACAAACTGGAAATATATCTATTTTGTAGGAATAGGCGGGATCGGAATGAGTGCGCTTGCCCGCTGGTTTAATGCCAATGGTTTCGAAGTGGCCGGTTACGACAAAACTATGACCCCGCTCGTAGGCAAGCTCATTGAGGAAGGCATTCCGGTAACGCTGGAAGACGACATTTCGACCATTCCGGCAGCATTTACCGCCGATCCGCAGCAAACGTTGGTGATTTACACGCCCGCCGTTCCGGTGCAGCATCAGCAAATGCATTATTTCCGGGATGAAAACTTCCTGATCCTGAAACGCTCGCAGGTATTAGGCATTCTGACCCAAAACCTGAGAACGATCGGCGTCGCGGGTACGCATGGGAAGACGACCACATCCTCGCTCGTAGCGCACATCCTGCGCCACGCGCATGTGAACAGCACGGCGTTTTTGGGTGGTATTACCCAAAACTACGGTACCAATCTGCTGCTCAATGAGCCTACCGACAAGCTGGAAGAGGTTTTCTGTGTAGTAGAAGCCGACGAATTCGACCGCTCGTTCCTGACATTGTTTCCCGAAATCGCAATCGTAACTTCCACGGACGCCGACCACCTCGATATTTACGGCAAACACGAAGCTGTGCTCGAATCTTTTCGCGATTATGTAAGCCAGATCGACGAGAACGGTGCATTGTTTATGCGAGAAGGTCTGGAAATAGCGGACAGCAGCAAGGCGAAGGTATTTACCTACTCGCTAAATAGCGGCCCGTATCATGCGGCAAACATCCACATCGAGAATGCCCGCTTCGTATTCGACCTGATCTATCCAGGCGGCGTGATCGAAGGCATTGCGATGAAAATACCGGGTTACCACAATATCGAAAACTCGATTGCGGCCAGTGCGGTAGCATTATATATAGGTGTTGAACCTGCGAGGATCAAGGAAGCGCTGGAAAGCTACGGAGGCGTGAAGCGCCGTTTTGAATACCAGGTAGAGGAAGAAGGGAATGTGTATATCGATGATTACGCGCACCATCCGACGGAAATCGAGGCATTTCTTTCGTCGGTGAAGGGATTGTATCCCGGCCGCCATGTGACGGCGATCTTCCAGCCACACCTTTTCACGCGCACACGCGACTTTGCAGATGGATTTGCAGAAAGTTTGTCATTGGCCGACCGCCTTTTGTTGCTGGATATTTACCCTGCACGCGAATTGCCCATCGAGGGCGTCAATTCGGAAATGATCCTGGGTAAAGTGACCTCGAATGATAAACAACTGGTTGCAAAAGAAGAAGTTTTACAACTTTTAAAGGAATTAAATACAGATATTGTAGTCACGATCGGTGCCGGTGACATTGATACTTTGGTAGGGCCGATCCGCGATTTGCTGCAAAATCCAGTTGCGAATAATTAGTCATAGCATTTTTAATATTACTAAGATGTTACGTAAATTTGACTATTCATGGACTTTGTTGAAGCGTAGTTTGTGGCTTATTCTGCCCATTGCCGGCATCGGTATGGCAGAAAGCAAGCTGGGTCAACAGCGTTGTACAAATCTCGTAATATCGATCCAGGGCGATTCGGGTACAAGATTCCTGAATCAAATGGATGTACAAATGCTGCTGACGGAGAACGGCGGCGATCCGCTGATCGGGAGCAGGCTCAGAGATGTGGCCCTGCACGATCTGGAAAATCGCGTGAGCCGTAACAAGCTGATCAAGAAATGTCAGGTTTTTCGTGACCTCAGGGGCAATATAGTAGTCGAAGTAGAGCAGGAGAAACCGCTTGCACGCTGGATTAACACTTCGGATAATGGGGAAATGCGGAACACATCGGGATACTATATCAACCATGAGGGCGTTTTTTTTCCTCTATCAGAAAGTTATTCAGCAAGAACGTTACTGGTTTCAGGGGCGTATTTTCAGAACCCTCAAAAGCTGAGGTCCGAAAAGGGCGCTCAGGTTTTGGAGTTATTGCGTTTTCTGAACACGGACCCGTTCTGGAAAGCACAGGTTACGGAAATGAATGTGGATAAGGATGGTGAGGTTGACCTCACGACATTGCTGGGCGACCAACGGGTCGAGCTGGGAATGGCGGAGGATTTCGAGTCGAAATTCAAAAAGCTGCGCATCTTTTATGATAAGGTGCTGAGCAAAGATTGGGGTAGGTATAAAAGGATTAGTGTTAAGTTTCAGGATCAAATAGTTTGTGAATAATAATTCACCATCAGCATGGCACACGATAAGATTGTAGTTGGGGTAGATATTGGAAGTACTAAAATAACGGTCGTGGCTGCGCAAGGCTCAGCGACGCGCCGGAACAATATCGAGATTTTGGGCTTCAGCGAAGTCCCTGTGCCAGCGGGAGCAGTGGTAAACGGCTCCGTTGAAAACATTAAACAGGTTGGCAGCGCGATTAAGGAAGCACTGGCGGAAGCCGGTTCACGATCGGATCTCGATATTGGAATAGTCAATGTAAGCTTTGGCGGCACGCACGTAAAAGTGAGCCCGCAAACCGACGGGGTGATCAGGCCGTCGGCATCGTCGGGCGAGGAGGTAACGCAGCGGGATGTAGACCAGTTGGTCGACGATATGTACCGTGCGAAAATCGAACCGAACTTCGATGTGCTGCATGTGCTGCCGATGGACTTTACGGTTGATAACTCGACGGGCGTGCGCGAGCCGGTAGGCCGTACGGGTATTAAGCTGGGTGGTAACTTCCTGGTGGTTTCTGCCAACAGCCAGTCGGTATTGCGTACCAAGAAGAGTCTGGCCGAAGCTGATCAGGCATTGAAATGCGACAAACTGGTACTGGCCCCGCTGGCGACCAGCCTGGCCGTATTAACCGATAATGAAATGAAAGCCGGCATCGCGATGGTGGATATCGGCGACCATACCACGGACGTGATCATTTACCACGACCGCATCGTGCGTCACATTGCTTCGTTTCCGATTGGGGGACGGCACATTACCTCAGACCTCGAAGTAGGCTGCGGCATTCAGTTCGAGAATGCGGAGCATTTGAAAAAAGAATATGGTGTGGCAGTTTCCGCGGATGTTCCCTTGAATGTGGAAATCCTGATTAATTACCTCGCAGGCCGTCAGCCGAAACCGGTTTTGAAAAAGAATGTCGCATTGATCATCGAAGAGCGTCTGAAAGAAATCGCGGCGATGGTTTATGCGGAAATCATTAAATCGGGTTATGCCGACAGGCTGATCGGTGGGCTCGTACTCACCGGAGGCTCGGCGAATATTCCGGAAATCGAAGCATTGTTCGAAAGGGTTACCGACATGTCGGTGCGCGTGGGCTATCCCGAAAACCTCGACCGCACCGCGAAAGCCGATGCGGTAAGCAATGCCTCGTTCAATACCGCCATCGGACTGGCATGGGCGGGATTGAAATTGGTTGATCCGCGGGTGAAATCGGTTTGCAAGCCTGCCTCGGCATTCAATACGGGTAATGTGGTTCAGAAAGAGCCTGTGAAGGAAACAAAAGAGACGCCGAAACGTAATGGAACGTTTTGGGACAACATTACCGGCATTATTGGTAAAAAAGACGAGAGTCTGGGAGACTATTAACAGGAATATCATCACGCATACTCAACCCCGGAAAGAATATGAACAATAGCTTGTTGCACGCATTAGACCAGGACTATATAGTGAACGAAATCATCAAAGACCCAAACGGAGAGGGCCACGGTGAGCCGGCTATCATCAAGGTGATTGGAGTCGGCGGGGGTGGTAGCAATGCTGTGAACTACATGTTTGAGAAGAAGATCAAGGATGTGGAGTTTGCGGTTTGTAATACCGACAGGCAGGCGCTTGCCAATAGCCCTGTACCTGTCAAAATCCAGTTGGGTGCGACTTTGACACAAGGCCTGGGAGCCGGTACCGATGCTACGAAAGGCAAGGAAGCGGCTTTGGAGACAATCGAGGAGATCAAAGGCCTCCTGGGAGGCTCTACACAGATGGTATTTATCACCGCCGGTATGGGTGGTGGAACCGGAACAGGTGCAGCGCCGGTGATCGCGCAGTTGGCCAAGGAAATGGGCAAACTGACCGTAGCCGTCGTAACCGCGCCTTATACCTGGGAAGGACTTGACAAGAAAGAGCAGGCGCTCGAAGGGATTGAGCAGCTAAAAGAATATAGTGACACCGTCCTCGTGGTTTTGAACGATAAGCTCGAAGAACTCTACGAGGATATGACATTGACGCAGGCTTTCGCGGAAGCGGACGGCATTTTGCTCAATGCAGTGAAAAGTATCTCCGAGATCATTACCACCAACGGTAATATCAACACCGACTTCAAAGATGTGGAGAAAGTGTTGAAAAGCGCCGGGCAATCGGTAATGGGAACCTCGGAATCTACCGGAGCCGACCGCGCACAGAATGCGATCAAGGAAGCGCTGGATTCGCCACTTCTGAACGACCGCGACATTCGCGGCGCGAAAAGGATCCTCGTAACGCTTGCTACCAGCAAGAAGAAAGAGGCTACCATGAGGGAGCAACGCGAAATCTGGCAATATGTACTTTCCCAGGTGGGCGGCGAAGCTCGCATGTTCAAGCTGGGTACGATCACCGACGATTCGCTAGGGGATAAACTCCGGGTGACCGTTGTGGCGGCCGGTTTCGACAGCATTGAATCGCCAATCCCCGGTATTCAGCTGAAAGGAGTCAAAGGACAGCCTCAGCCGGCCCCTGTGGTGGTGGAAGAGCCGAAAGAAGAACTTCCTCCTGTTGCAGTGGAAGAAGAAGAACTGGTATTGACAGGAGAACTGGAAGAAAATACCCCAACGGGCTCGATCGACCTCGTTCTGGACGATGAAAGGGTTACGCACGGATTCGAACCGATCAATATTTCATTGACGGAAGTAGAGCCGACGAACGACTGGACTGATGAAGACGCCCTGAAAATGGAAATGATGATCAAATCATTCCGCGACGGGCTGGTGAAATATTCCGACCTCGAAGGCCCGGCTTACCGCCGGAGCAGGGTAGAGCTTTGGAAGCGGCCCGCCATTCCGGCACATGAAATGGAACAGCATTGGCTGAAATAGCAAAAGGGAGCGATGAGCTCCCTTTTTTAATGTTCTAGAAATGGATGATCTGCCCGGCCTGTATTTCGAGCAGCTCTTTGTATAATGCGTTAGACATCACATTGTCGGCGTAGTGCGAGCGTATCTGCCCGAGCTTCACGCGCATCGCCAGCGTGTTCATGCCCAAGTAGCTGAAAACGTCGTTCAAATGGCTTAATGCAATAGTAGCACCTTGCGGATTTGACGACAAGCCTACCAATGCGGCCTTTTTATTCGAAAAACTATTTGGGTAAGGCAGGCCATCGATAAATGCTTTCAACACACCGGGGTAGGAGCCATTGTACTCGGGCACGATGAATACGAACTTGTCGGTTTGTTCCAGTAAGGATTTCAGATTGTTGAATGATTCGTTTTTGCCGGTATTGGCATACAATGCAGACACCGTGAAATCGTCGGGCAGATTTACCAGATCCAGGATAATGCTGGTGGCGCCGAGTTGATGGAGAATACCCTGGTAGTAGTCAGCAATTTTTCTGGACATCGAGTTGGGCCGGTTGGTGCCAACGATAATGACTATGGGCGACGTGGATGAACTCATTTGAAAACCCTGTTTGCACAGCTCAAAGCACTGCACCGGTTAATGTTAGTTATCATTAGTAACAAATAATGAATAGAATTGTTCTAATGTGGCATTTATGGCGACAAAACTAACCGTCAAACCGACACGTTACCAGGCAGTTTTCATGATACACAACAATTATTCTTATATTTGAGCCCGTTATTCATCTTGAAATCCAATTAATGGTCTGATTTTCAGATTGTTATATATAAATCAACCCACATACAAATATGTCCTGGTTTATTCGCAAAGAAAAAGGTATCAATACACCGACTGAAATGAAGCGCGAAGCGCCGGACGGTTTGTGGTATCAATGTCCTAATTGCAAAAAAATCACTCCTACCAGGGAACATAAGCAAAATGCTTTTACCTGTCCGCATTGCAACTACCACGAGAAAGTGGGGTCGGATGTGTATTTCAACCTGCTTTTCGATGACAATGAATTTATCGAGCTCGATGCCAACCTTGTTTCCGGCGACCCGCTGGGTTTCGTAGATACCAAGGCTTATCCCGACCGTATCAAGTCGACGATGAAGAAAACCGGCTTGAAAGATGCGGTTCGCACAGGTCATGGTAAAATGAATGGACTCGACCTCGTGATCGCTTGTATGGATTTCAGTTTCATCGGCGGTTCGATGGGTTCGGTGGTAGGAGAGAAAATCGCCCGCGCGATTTCTTACTCGCTCGAAAAGAAAGTCCCTTTCCTGATGATTTCGAAGTCGGGAGGTGCGCGTATGATGGAGGCAGGATTTTCGCTGATGCAGATGGCCAAGACCTCTGCGCGCCTGGCACAATTGTCGGAAGCTAAGATACCCTATATTTCACTGTTAACGGACCCTACAACCGGCGGTGTGACAGCATCTTACGCTATGCTGGGCGACTTCAACATTTCGGAGCCCGAAGCTTTGATCGGTTTCGCAGGTCCGCGCGTAATCCGTGAAACAATCGGTAAAGACCTGCCAAAAGGCTTCCAAAGCGCTGAGTTCGTGCTGGAACACGGTTTCCTCGACTTCATCGTCGATCGCAAGGATTTGAAAGATAAATTGACAAGCTTGCTGAGTATGCTCAAATAGGCAATACTATTTAGCAAAGCGGCCCGTCAGGTTATCTGGCGGGCCGCTTTGCTGTTATAATGTTGAATGCATTCAGAATGCCGGGTGCATTGGTCACGGGCAGGCGTCTTTCCGGCGGGTATCGGTAATGTCGTTAATCTTCCAGCCCGAGCTGGTTTTGATCAGATTGAAAACGTTCACGCCGCAATGCGAGAACTTCTCGCCGAGGTGAAACTTGTAAGGCGCCCATACGACTGCCATTGGGCCGTCGACCCAGACCTTGACGTCGTAAATGCGTTCGTCCCATTGCTCTTTATGCGGCGTTCCTACGGCTTTCACAAAGCCATCGACGCTGCCTTTGTGCGTGACGGTAGAATCTGCGGCGTTTTTAGAAATGGAGGTCAATGCGGCTGTTTTCGTAAATACGCTTCTGACGGCCGTTGAATCGCCATTGCGCATGCCGGTAAACAGTTTATCGACAGTCGCCCGTGCGTCCGCTGCTTGTGCATGTGCGCGATTTGCCGCTGATGCAGTGATCGTAATGAGTAATGCAAGTGTCAGGAAATGGCTAATACGTTTCATTGGTATAGTTTTAACAAAAACTTAATTTTGAGCCCCTTTGTAAAATTTTGGGAATCGATATGTCGGAAAAAATAGTTAAAAAAGTAGATATAAAGAACAGACGGGCTTCATTCGAGTACTTCTTCCTGGAAGAGTTCACGACCGGTATGGTGCTTACTGGTACAGAAATCAAGTCGATCAGGCAGGGTAAGGTCAATTTTCAGGACGCTTACTGTCTGTTTATGGATGGAGAGCTCTTTATCCGCAGCCTGCACATTTCGCCTTACACGGAAGGCACGCATTACAACCACGAGCCCATGCGCGACCGCAAGCTGTTGATTACCAAGCGCGAGCGCAAGAAATTGATAGAGGGTTTGAAGGATGTGGGCCTTACGATTATACCTGTCCGGTTGTTTACCAGCGAGCGTGGCTTAGCCAAGCTTCATATTGCATTGGCGAAAGGTAAAAAGCTTTACGACAAGCGCGACAGCATTAAAGAGCGCGACGTGAAGCGCGAGAACGATCGGGCAGGTTACTGAGCAAACGGTCGGTTTGGGTTGCAAATGTGCTAATACGGTGATCCTCGGGCTTTTCCGATGAAGCTTTTTGACAATATTTGAAAATACCGGAGCGTTTTTTCTGGTAAAATATTGTTATATTGTGGGAATTAACTACCACAGGGCTCATGGGTAAAGTACTGGTTCTGAATCAAGATTATAGCGCATTAAGTGTTTGCACAGTTCCGAAGGCGTTTCTGCTGGTTTATATGAAGAAAGCGGAAATGCTCGCTGAGTCTCAACTGGAGCATCTCAGGACTGTCAACGACAGGTATCCCATGCCGGTCGTGATACGTCTCCATCGCTACATACACATACCTTACAGGGGCGTAGTCATGACCAGGCAAAACCTCTTCAAGCGGGACGGCAACAGGTGCCAGTATTGCGGAACCCACGATAATCTGACCCTGGACCATGTGATGCCCAAAAGTAGGGGAGGGAAAACCACCTGGGATAATTTGGCCACCGCATGTAAAAGATGCAACTCCCGCAAAGGAGACCATACGCCGGAAGAGGTTGACATGCCGTTAAAGCAGCGACCGTTCCGGCCTTCTTTTTTAATGTTCATCCGTGATTTTTCAGGCATGGCCGATGACGAGTGGCTGCCGTATCTCGGATCGAAAGAGCGGTCGTGTTAATTGGTATCTTATCCACTGATTGTCAGGCATTGTCATTTGTTGTCAAGTGTTGTCAGGAGGTTGAAAAAATAATGTCAGGTACGGTCATTAATTGTCAACCTTACTCTGCAACATCTGATCAAATTCTTCTCCAATTTATCTTCCTGACCATCTCCTGACTACACCTTGCAACTTCCTGACCGCACCTGACTAGCCCTGACCATTTTACGCCGATTCGGCACCATAACTCCTCAGCGTAAAATTAAATCGCCTAACCGTTCGGATATTGCCACCGAATCGCGTAATTTTGCGTCCTAATTTTTCAAAAATACTTGTTGAACTAATTTTCAGCCGATTAGCTCGGCGGCTGATGTATCGAAGAGCCATTATTCCTATTTATGTCTAAGGAAAAACAAAATCAACCACTTCCCGAATTCGATTGGGATAAAGCATCAGACAAAGGTTTCGGAACCGCTTATTCATCTGCCGACCGTACCCGTCTGGAACAAATGTATGAGACTACCCTTTCTCCGGTTTCGGAAAAAGAAGTAGTTAAAGGTGTTGTAGTAGGTATTACAGACCGCGAGGTGATCCTGAACATCGGTTTCAAATCCGATGGTATCGTTTCATCCAATGAATTCCGCGACCTGCCAGGTTTGAAAATCGGTGACGAAGTGGAAGTTTACGTAGAGAACCAGGAAGACGCACAAGGTCAGCTGGTACTTTCACGCAAAAAAGCGAAAGTTATCACTGCATGGGATAACATCCAGAAATCATTCGACGAGGATGTTGTTATCGATGCAAATGTTAAGAGAAGAACCAAAGGTGGTCTTATCGTTGATATTTTCGGCATTGAAGCATTCTTGCCGGGTTCACAGATCGATGTGAAACCCATCCGCGACTTCGACGTATTTGTCGGAAAGCGTATGGAAGTAAAAGTTGTGAAAATCAACTACGCTAACGATAACGTAGTAGTATCTCACAAAATCTTGATCGAAAAAGATCTTGAAGCACAACGTCAGCAAATCCTGAACAACCTTGAAAAAGGTCAGGTATTGGAAGGCGTGATCAAAAACATGACCAACTTCGGTGTGTTCATCGACCTTGGTGGTGTTGACGGTCTGTTGCACATTACAGATATTTCATGGGGCCGTATCAACCACCCGTCTGACCTCCTTTCACTGGATCAGAAACTGAACGTGGTTGTTCTCGACTTCGACGAAGAGAAAAAACGTATCTCTTTGGGTCTGAAACAACTTCAATCTCACCCATGGGATTCTCTTGCAGAAGAAATCCAGGTTGGATCGAAAGTTACAGGTCGCATCGTTAATGTTGCTGACTACGGCGCTTTCCTTGAAATCAAACCGGGTGTTGAAGGTTTGATCCACGTTTCTGAAATGTCATGGTCTCAGCACCTGCGCAATCCACAGGAGTTCATGAACGTGAACGACGAGATCAGCGCTGTTGTATTGACGCTTGACCGTCAGGAGCGCAAAATGTCTTTGGGTATCAAACAATTGACCGAAGATCCTTGGACTCAAGGTTCATTGAAAGAGAAATATGCGATCGGTACCCGCCACAAAGGAGTAGTTCGTAACCTGACCAACTTCGGTCTGTTCATCGAACTCGAAGAAGGCATCGACGGTCTGGTACACGTTTCTGACCTTTCATGGACTAAGAAAATCAAGCATCCTTCCGACTTCGTGAAAGTAAACGACGAGCTGGAAGTAGTTGTACTTGAACTGGACGCGGACAACCGTCGTTTGGCTTTGGGGCACAAGCAGCTTGAAGAAAACCCATGGGATACTTTCGAAAGCATCTTCGAAGTAGGTTCGGTACACAAATCTACCATCGTTGCGAAAGGTGATAAATTCGCTACACTCGAACTTCCTTACGGAATCGAAGGTGTTGCTTCTATCAAAAACCTTGCGAAAGAAGACGGAACGTTTGCTGAAGTAGGTGAGAGCCTTGACTTCACTGTTCTTGAATTCCTGAAAGACGAGAAGAAAATCGTTTTGACTCACTCTAAAGTTAAAGGCGTACCGGCCGAGGAGAAAAAAGAAGCGAAAGCTCCGAAAGCTCCTGCTGCTGAATCAACGAAACAGGAAGTTGAGAAATCGACTTTCGGTGACCTGAGCGTTTTGTCTGCATTGAAAGAGCAGATGGAAGAGAGCGAGAAGAAAGGAAAAAAGTAAAATAAAATATGGTGCGGAAGAATTTTTTAATACTTTTGCACCCGGATTAGCTGCCAGCCTCGCGCAGGCAGCTAATCTTTAAAAAATGGTTCCGTGGCCGAGTGGCTAGGCAGAGGTCTGCAAAACCTCGTACAGCGGTTCGAATCCGCTCGGAACCTCCCCTTAAATTGTGGCCTTTTTCCCCGGATTTGGGACACAATAAAATGCCTGAAAAATACCATTTGGATCAAGCTTTTTTAACGAGCTCCAAATGGTATTTTTTTTGCTATTTACTTGAAAATCAGACTTAAAATATTTTGTAACCCTTGTTAATTTAGGGCTATAAATTAGACAAATTATAAATAAGAAGGTGGGGTAAAATATCCCTTAAATACTTTTGTGGATAAAAAATCGTGAGCTAGTTTTGTCTGTTGAAGAATAATGAATAGTTGATTATGAATATACCATTCCGAATGGACGCTAAGTTTTGTTCCTTCTTTAATTACTCAAAAACCTTTGTAGCTATCCTCTTAGCTATCTTATTAAGCGTACCTACTTTAGTATCTGCGCAGGATAGCACTGCGACTGCTGCGGCGCCTGCCGGCGGCGGAGACGCTGCGAAAGGTGAGTCGATCTTCAAAAACAACTGCGCCCAGTGCCACGCACCTACTGATGAGCGTGTAGTTGGTCCGGGTCTGAAAGGCGCAAGTTCCCGTCATGATTTTGCCTGGTTGTCGAAATGGGTACGTAACTCTTCGGCAGTGATTGCCTCAGGTGATGCTTACGCTGTTAAAATTTACAACGAATATTCGAAAGCTCAGATGACGAGCTTCCCGAACCTTTCGGACGATGATATCAAAGCGATCTTCGCTTACGTAGACCAGGCATCTGCTGCTCCCGCAGCGGCGGCGGCTGGTGCTGCCGGAGCTCCTGCGGCTGCTGCCGGAGATGCTAAGGGCGGTGCTCCTTCCGATCTGTTCGTGATCGTACTGGTTGCATTGGTAGTAGTAATGGTACTGGTGCTAGGCGTGTTGCTCGTTATCGTATCGCTTCTCTCCAAGGCTGTTAAAGGCGGAGGTGCTGAAACTGAGGCTCCTGCCGGTGAAGGTTTTGGCGGAATCCTTAAGAGACTGACTGTTGATCCGGCGATCCGCTCCGCGACGCTCTGGATCTTCGTTCTCCTCGTTTTGAAATCTACTTTGGACGGTGCGTTCAGTGTAGGCGTTCAGCAGGGATATGCTCCTAAGCAGCCTATTACATTCTCGCACAAATTGCACGCAGGCGAATACAAAATCGACTGTAACTACTGCCACACCGGCGTTAATCGTGGTAAATCGGCGCACATCCCTTCCGCTAACATCTGTATGAACTGCCACGGTGTTATCAAAAAGGAATCTCCTGAAATTCAAAAGATTTATACTTCTATCGAGAACAACCAGCCAATCGAATGGGTGCGCGTCCACAACCTGCCCGACCTGGCGTACTTCAACCACGCGCAGCACGTGAACGTGGGTGGATTGGAATGCCAGAACTGCCACGGCGAAGTTGAGAAAATGGAAGTAATACAGCAACGTTCGTCACTGACGATGGGATGGTGTATTGATTGTCACCGTAAAACGGAGGTTAATACCAAAGACAATCAGTACTACGATAAGCTGGTACAGTTGCACGCTTCTGAAAGCAAAGAGGCTTTGAAAGTAGCGGATATTGGTGGTTTGGAATGTTCTAAGTGCCACTACTAATCAAGAAATTAATACCGGATACAACTCATTGTATTGAATAGTTTTATGGAAAATACTAATAAAAGATACTGGCGGGGACTTGAAGAGCTGAGGAATGATGAGAAGTTTGTAAAAGAAGCAAGTTCAGAGTTCCCTGGCGCACCGACCGAAAGTCAGTATGAAAGCCTGGTGGATGGCGTAGGCACCCATCGTCGTGATTTCCTTAAAGTTCTGGGTTTTGGAATGGCGGCGGTATCCCTGGCTGCCTGCGAAACTCCGGTTAAGAAAGCCATCCCTTACGTTAATAAGCCCGAAGGCGAATTTCCGACCATATCTAACTGGTATGCATCCACTTACGCGGAAGGTGGAGATTACGCAAGTATCCTGGTCAAAACCCGCGAGGGCCGACCTGTTAAAATAGAAAGCAATTCCCTTTCAAAAGTATCCTGGGGTGTGAGCTCACGCGCACATGCTTCGTTGCTCGGCCTGTACGACAATGAGAAACTGAAAGGCCCCAAAAAAGGAGAAGATACCAAAGTAAGCTGGGAAACTGTTGACAAGGAGATCGGTGATCAGCTTGGACAGATCGCAGCAAAAGGCGGAGCGATCCGTATCCTTACTTCTACTGTATTGAGCCCGTCGACCAAGGCGGTAATCGCAGACTTCACTGCAAAATATCCAACCACTACCCACGTGGTTTACGATGCCAACTCCTCTTACGCGCTTGTAAAAGGTAACGAGTTGTCATTCGGTAAAGCCGTTATCCCTTCTTACGATTTCAGCAAAGCGAAAGTAATCGTAGGCATCGACGGCGACTTCCTCGGAACATGGCTTGCGCCCGATACATTCTCGAAACAGTTTGCCGAGACCCGTCGCGTAAGCAGCGATCATGACGGCAACAAGCAAATGTCCCGTCTATATCAGTTTGAATCTACGCTCTCACTGACCGGTGCCAATGCGGATTACCGTACTGCGGTGAAGCCTTCGCAAATCGGTCTGGTTGCAGCTGCGCTTTATAACAAAGTAGCTGCGAAGTTGGGCGGAGCTCCTGTTGCAACACCTGCATTGACCATCGATCACCTGGACAAAGCTGCTGCGGACCTCGTTGCGGCGAAAGGACAGGCATTGGTTGTTTCAGGGATCAACGATCCTTCGGTACAAGTAGTAGTGAATGCGCTGAACAGCTTGCTGGGAAGCTACGGTTCTACTATTAACCTTGACAAACCTGTAAACTACCGCCAGGGTAACGATATCGCTACCAACCAACTGATCGACGAGATCAAAGGCGGCAAAGTTTCTGCATTGATTTTGTGGGGTGCCAACCCGGTTTACGATCACCCACGCGGTGCCGAACTGGCAGGCGCATTGCCACAGGTTTCATTGAGCGTGTCGTTCAACGACCGTGCAGATGAAACATCATCTCTTTTGAAATACATCCTTCCTGCACCACACTACCTCGAATCATGGGGTGATGCGGAACCTGTTGCAGGATCATACAGCTTGATACAGCCGGCGATCAGTCTGATTTTCAGCACCCGCCAGGCACAGTCTACCCTTTTGAAATGGGCAGGCGCATCCGCTGACTACCACGAGTACGTAAAAGCATACTGGAGAAAGAACATCTACCCGCAAAGCGCAGGTGGAGATTTCGAGAAATTCTGGATTAAATCTCTGCACGATGGCGTGTTCGACGTAGCCTCGGCTGCTACGGGTGCTGGTGCTGCATTCTCCGGAAATATCGCTGCTGCTGCTGCCGGTATTGCAAAAAGATACAAAGCATCTTCATCAGGCCTGGAACTTACGCTGTTCGAAAACGTAGGTTTGGGAACCGGTTTCGCTGCAAACAACCCATGGTTGCAGGAAAACCCTGATCCGATCACAAAAGCTTGCTGGGACAACCACGCTGGTCTTTCACAAAAAACGGCAACTGAACTCGGCCTTGCGCAGGGTGATGTAGTTAAAATGGATCTGAAAGGCAAAACAGTAGAGTTGCCGGTGATCATTCAGCCAGGTCTTGCACAAGGTACGGTAGCGGTTGCTGTCGGTTTCGGTCGTGAGAAAGCTGGTAAATCTGCTAATGGTGTAGGTAAAAACGTTTTCCCGTTTGCTACGTTCGTCGAAGGCTTCCTGAACTTCACTCCTGGCGAAGTAACCCTGTCGAAAACAGGTGATACCCGCGAGATCGCTTCAACTCAGACGCACGGTACGGTGATGAACCGTAAGTCGGTTCTCCAAGAGACTGTATTGTCGCACTTCCAGAAAGATCCGATGGCCGGACGCTTTGTTCCGAAAATTCAGACTTCGGAAGGAGAAGTTGATGCAACTGACTTGTCGCTTTGGAACGGACACAAATACAAGAACCACTCGTGGGGTATGGTGATCGATTTGAACACCTGCTTCGGTTGCGGATCTTGTGTGATCAGCTGCCAGAACGAGAACAACATTCCGGTTGTAGGCCGTCAGGAGATCATCAACTCACGTGAAATGCACTGGCTGCGTATCGACCGCTATTACAGCAGCGATGCGGATGTTGAAGATCTTCGTGGTTTGGAAATTGCTTCTGAAAATCCGGAAGTTACATTCCAGCCGATGCTTTGCCAGCACTGTAACAATGCTCCTTGCGAAACGGTATGTCCTGTATTGGCAACCACCCACAGCTCCGAGGGCTTGAACCAAATGACTTATAACCGTTGCGTAGGTACAAGATATTGCGCTAACAACTGCCCATATAAAGTACGTCGCTTCAACTGGTTCAAATATTTTGATAACGACAACTTCGATTACGCATTCAACAATGACCTTGGTAAAATGGTCATTAACCCTGACGTAACAGTACGTTCAAGAGGGGTTATCGAGAAATGCTCGATGTGTGTCCACAGAATCCAGGAGGCTAAGCTTACTGCGAAGAAAGAAAGAAGACGCATTGTCGACGGTGAAGTAAACGTGGCTTGTGCATCTTCATGCCCTACCGACGCGATTACTTTTGGAGATATGAACGATCCGGAAAGCCGCATTTCGAAAATCCTCGAAGTCGAAAGAGAAGGACGTGCATTCCACATGCTGGAAGAAATCAACGTTCGTCCGCAAATCTCTTACCTCACCAAAATCCGTAACAAGGATGCAGCTGCCAAAGCTGAGAAGGTTGAGAAAGAGCACGCTTAATATCAGAGTTTAGAATTATTGACGATCCAATCATTATAAATAAATAGTAGTATGCATGTTACTTCACCTGTAAGAGAACCGCTGATTCAAGGTGGGAAAACGTACGCGGACGTAACGGAAGACATATGCCGCCACGTGGAGGCGACTCCAACGAAAGAATGGAAGATTGCTTTCGGCCTTTCGCTCATCGTGCTGGCGTACGGATCTGTGTGTCTTGCTTGGACCTGGTGGGAAGGCCTCGGAGTTTGGGGTTTGAATAAAACAGTAGGTTGGGCCTGGGACATCACCAACTTCGTATGGTGGGTAGGTATCGGTCACGCGGGAACGCTGATCTCCGCGATCCTCTTGCTCTTCCGTCAGAAATGGAGAACTTCCATCAACCGTGCAGCGGAAGCGATGACGATCTTCGCCGTTATTTGTGCTGCTTCTTTTATTTTGATGCACATGGGTCGTCCGTGGATGGCTTACTGGGCTCTTCCATTGCCAAACGCATTCGGTTCACTTTGGGTTAACTTCAACTCGCCACTCGTTTGGGACGTATTTGCGATCAGTACTTACTTCTCCGTATCGTTGGTTTTCTGGTACATCGGTCTTATCCCTGACCTTGCTACCATCCGCGACCGCGCTACCAGCAAAGTTTCGAAATTCATGTACGGAACATTTGCAATGGGCTGGGACGGTTCAGCAAAAACCTGGGCTCGTTACGAATACATCTCATTGATCCTTGCAGGTCTTTCTACTCCACTTGTACTTTCGGTACACACCATTGTAAGTATGGACTTTGCTACCTCGGTAATTCCGGGATGGCACACAACCATCTTCCCTCCGTACTTCGTTGCGGGTGCGATCTTCTCCGGATTTGCGATGGTACAAAACCTGATGCTTATCACACGTGTAGTTTACAAACTGGAAGACTACATTACATTGGAGCACATCGAGACAATGAACAAGGTAATCACGCTGACCGGTTCGGTCGTGGGTGTGGCCTATATCACTGAGTTCTTCATTGCATGGTACGGAGGTGTTGAATACGAATACTACGCATTCTTCAACCGTATGACCGGTCCTTACTGGTGGGCATACTGGGCGATGATGACGTGTAACGTAATCTCTCCACAGCTTTTCTGGTCAAGAAAACTGCGTCGCAGCATCACTTTTACATTCTTCATTTCTGTTGTGGTAAATATCGGTATGTGGTTCGAGCGTTTCGTAATTATCGTAACCTCCCTGCACCGTGACTATATTCCTTCAAGCTGGGCAATGTTCTCGCCTACGAGATACGATATCGGGGACTACATTTTCTCCTTCGGTTTGTTCTTCACTTTGTTCCTCCTGTTCTCGAAATACCTGCCGGTAGTAAACATGGCGGAAGTAAAAGCGGTATTGCGTTCAACATCTGCGCAATTGCCTGCTAAAATCGCCGGAGTTGCGAAAGTAAGACAGCGTGGAACTGCTGAGCCCGTATACAACAAGGATCAGGAATAAAAGCATAGCGAAAAAGCGAATTATAGAGATTATAATTAAGTAATAGTATGGCAGAATTATCTGGTAAATATTTGGTCGGAGTTTACGACGATGACGATACTGTTCTTCACGCGGTTCCCAAGCTGAGAAAGGCCGGTGTGAAAATTAAAGAAGTATACTCTCCATTCCCTATCCACGGGTTGGACGAAGCACTTGGACACCCAAGAACGCGTATCGGTATCGCTGCCTTTATGTTTGGAGTGACAGGATGCTGCGCCGTGCTCACCCTGATGATCTGGACAATGGGATATGACTGGCCGATGATCATCGGTGGTAAAGATCCTATCTCGATTCCTAACTATATCCCCATTACATTCGAAGGAACAGTACTTTTCACTGCATTCGGTATGGTGACTACCTTCTTGATTTCGAATGGACTCGGACCTGGTACACATTTCCACCCGAGGTTTGACGTACGCGCCACAGACAACAAGTTTATCATGGCGATCGAGATGAGCAGAAACTCAATGAGCGAAGAAGAAATATCGAGAGCGTTGAAGGATAGCGGCGCGGAAGAAGTCAACATTAAGCAATTCTAATGGCGTTTAAAGCAATGAAATTTAAAAGTTTATATAGATCTCTATTGGTTGCTGCCGTATTGCTTACCGCTGCTGCTGGTTGTAAGAAAGATCCTAACAACCCCGGAAAGGAATATGCACCAAACATGTACCTGCCAGTAGGTTATGAACCTTACAAACAGGAAAAAGCCAACCCGATCAACCCACAGGGATTGACCATGCGTTTGCCGGTGGCTGGTACCGTTGCGCGTCGTAACTATCACACGAGCTTCGGATCTTCGGATTCGGCGGTTGTTGACCTGATGGTTTACAACATCCCTGCGGACAGCATCGAGATCGCAGAAAGAGTACTTAAAAATCCGGTTCCTCTTAATGAGAAAACATTGGCGGAAGGAAAAGTACTTTACGACAGATATTGCCAGCATTGCCACGGCGCTACCGGTGCCGGTGACGGAAAAGTGGGAGCGATGTATAAAGGTGTTCCCAACTACGCGAGCGATGCTTACAAAAACCTGAATGAAGGACATATTTTCCACGTGATCACACACGGGAAAGCACGCATGTGGCCTCACGGATCCCAGATCAACCCTGAGGAACGCTGGAAGATCGTACATTACGTACAGAAATTGCAGAAAGGGGCTTAAGTACAATTTTGAAAACAGAGAAATAATTTAAATAATGGCATCAGGACATTCGATTCCTTCTATTGAAGAACGGTTTGAATTTACATCGGGAGCTAAGAGAAGTTTGCTCATTGGTGGCGGTGTAGGACTGGCTCTTGTACTATTAGGAGCATACCTCGCAGCCAATGGCGGTGGTGGTCATGAAGTGGCGGCGCACGGAGCAGAACATGCTGCGGCAGCTGGCCACGCGGCTGCTGAGCACGGTGCTGCTGCTGCGGCACATGGCGCGGACGCTCACGGCGCTGCGGCAGAAGGCGGTCACCATGCAAAAAGTTGGGTGGCACGCATTTGGGCCAACCTTTGGGTAAATGGTGTATATTTTACCGGAATGTCCGTTGTGGGGATGTTCTTCCTTTCTTATAACTACCTGGCGCAAGCGGGCTGGTCGGCGGTATTCAAAAGAGTACCTGAGGCGCTTCCTGCGTTTCTTCCTTTTACGGGAGCTGTGCTTTTGATTACTTTCCTTTTGGGCGGACACGACTTGTTCCACTGGACGCACAAAGGGCTGTACGAAGTAGGTGGTGCGGAGTATGACAAGATCATCGCCGGTAAACAGGGATATTTGAATACACCTTTTTTCCTCGGACGCCTTGTTATCTATTTCGTAGTTTGGTACCTGATGTGGAAAAAGCTTCGTAACCTGTCATTGCAGGAAGACGAGATCGGCGGAACTGAATTCTACGAAAAATCAATCCGTCTCGGGACTGCATTTCTCGTTGTATTTGGGGTTACTTCTTCTACCTCTGCATGGGATTTTGTGATGTCAATCGATACGCACTGGTTCAGCACCATGTTCGGTTGGTATACTTTGGCAAGCTGGCACGTAGCTGGTTTGGCGGTAATCACCCTGACTATCGTATTGCTTCGCGAGAGAGGTTACCTGAGAGCGGTTAATTCAAGCCACTTGCGCGACCTTGGCAAGTTTGTATTTGCATTCAGTATTTTCTGGACCTATGTGTGGTTCGCACAATTCCTTCTGATCTACTATGCTAACCTTCCGGAAGAAACGATCTATTTCATCGAGCGTTTCCGCGGACACGGTGGTTTCTACAAGGCGCCTTTCTTCATCACATTGTTCTTGAACTTCTTCTTCCCGTTCCTCATTCTGATGACCCGTGATGCGAAGTTCACGCATTCAATCCTGAAAGTAGCTTGCTGGAGTGTAATTGTCGGACACTGGTTCGATTTCTACACCAACGTTATGCCTGGAACAGTCGGTGCAGAAGCTTCGATTGGTCCATTGGAGTGGGGCTTCTTCCTGATCTTCCTTTGCGCATTTGCATATACCATCGCAAATCAGTTGACCAAGGCAAATCTGATCCCGAGAAATCACCCGATGTTGGAGGAATCACTGCATCACGATATCGCCTAATTGCAAAACCAGTAAATCATCATGTATATTATTATCGCATTAGTTGCTCTTGTATTTATTGTCCTCACCGGGGTTGTGATATCCAGGCTGCAGGGTGTTCTGAAGAGTATCAACAAAACCGATTCAGACGAGGTTGAAACATCTGGTAATAAAGTAAACGGTGCCATGTTTATCGTGATCCTGATCGGAGGCGCTGTTTCCATTACCTGGTCTTACCTGCATGCACGGGAGTTTTTCCTTCCCGAAGCATCTTCCATACACGGTAGAAGAACAGACGACCTGTTCTGGTTCTCGATGGGAATCCTGACAATTCCGTTTATTCTTGTAAACTTCCTGGTATTCTATTTTGCATGGAAATACCAGCATAAGAAAGGACACAGAGCTACATTCTATCCGGAAAACCATAAGCTTGAATTGGTTTGGACTATCATCCCTGCTATCGTAATGGCATTGCTGGTATTCACAGGCTGGAAAGCATGGTCGGATATCACTGCCGAGGCGCCACGCGATGCGGAAGTGATCGAAATCACTGGTAAGCAGTTCAACTGGATCGCCCGTTACGGTGGTGTCGATAATAACAAGCTGGGTGATTACAACTATAAGCTGATTGATGCACAAAACGAGGTAGGTATCGATTTGTCGGACGAGAATTCATTCGATGACTTTACCAACCCTTCTGAAATGCACATTCCGGTAGGCCGTCCGGTATTGTTGAAAATCCGCGCCCGCGACGTATTGCACAGCGTATTTATCCCTCACATGCGTGTGAAAATGGATGCGGTACCAGGAATGCCGACCAAATTCTGGTTTGTACCGGACAAGACAACTGCAGATATGCGTGCCGAAACCGGTAACCCGAAATTTGACTACGAGATTGCTTGTACGGAGGTATGTGGACAAGGTCACTTTTCAATGAAAATGAGATTGATCGTAGACGACGAGGCTACATACAAAAAATGGGTTTCAGAGCAGGCAACTTTCTTGTCGACTTACCCAGAGTATCTTGCGAAAGTTCCTGAGAACCTGAAAGCGAAGGCGATGAAATATGTGCCTGCCGAAGCAGCGACGCCTGCGGCCGATAGCTCAGCAACATCAGCTGGCGGTGCCGGAGCAAGTTCTAGTCTACGATAATTCTATTAATTAAATTACAATAAAAGTATATGTCAGCTATTGAAGGATTGGAAACAGCTCACCACCACGCAGACGAGCATGACCACCACCACGAAGCACAAAGCTTTTGGCAGAAATATATATTTTGTGAAGATCACAAGGTAATTGCCAAGCAGTATCTGATCACGGGTATTTTGTGGGCTGTTATCGGGATTACCATGTCGGTGATCTTCCGCATCCAGCTCGGTTTGCCCGATTCTAACCTGTCCTGGTTGAAGCCTGTTTTGGGTGGATGGATCAGCGACGCAGGCAAGCTTGATCCTAACTTCTACCTGGCTTTGGTTACAATGCACGGTACCATCATGGTATTCTTTGTATTGACGGCCGGTTTGAGCGGTACCTTCAGTAACTTCCTCATCCCGCTTCAAATCGGAGCGCGCGATATGGCGTCAGGCTTTATGAACATGCTTTCGTACTGGTTCTTCTTCCTGGCCAGCGTGATCATGTTCGCTTCGTTGTTCCTGCAACAGGGACCTGCTGCCGGTGGTTGGGTAATTTATCCTCCATTGAGCGCGTTGCCGCAAGCACACCCCGGCTCAGGCATGGGTATGACATTGTGGTTGGCGAGTATGGCGTTCTTCATCGTTTCGCAGCTGTTGGGTGGTATCAACTACATTACTACCGTTATCAACCTGCGTACAAGAGGTATGTCTTTCGACCGTCTTCCTCTGACGATCTGGTCGTTCCTGATCACTGCGGTATTGGGTCTGATCTCCTTCCCAGTATTGCTTTCGTCTGTATTGCTGCTGATCTTCGACCGTCACTTCGGTACCAGCTTCTATCTTTCCGACATTTATATCAATGGTGAAGCGCTGCCAAACGTGGGTGGTAGCCCGATCCTGTTCCAGCACTTGTTCTGGTTCCTTGGTCACCCTGAGGTATACATCGTACTCTTGCCGGCTTTGGGTATCACATCTGAGGTAATCGCGACAAATTCACGCAAGCCGATCTTCGGTTACCGCGCGATGATCGCTTCCATGCTCGGTATTGCATTCCTCGCGTTTATCGTATGGGCGCACCACATGTTCGTAACAGGTATGAACCCATTCCTCGGATCGGTCTTCATGTTCCTGACGCTGATTATCGCGGTACCTTCTGCGGTGAAAGGCTTTAACTACATCACAACACTCTGGAAAGGTAACATCGTATTTACCCCGGGTATGTTGTTTTCGATCGGTCTGGTATCCCTGTTCGTATCAGGCGGTCTTACCGGTATTATCTTGGGTAACAGCGCATTGGATATTCAATTGCACGATACTTACTTCGTAGTAGCCCACTTCCACCTGGTAATGGGTGCTGCATCGGCATTCGGTCTGTTCGCCGGGGTTTACCACTGGTTCCCTAAAATGTTCGGCCGTATGATGAACACCACATTGGGTCAGATTCACTTCTGGATGACATTCATCGGCATTTACCTGGTGTTTATCCCAATGCACTACGTAGGTATCGCGGGCTTCCCTCGTCGTTACTACCAGTTCACCAGCTACGATTTTACGCATAAGTTCATGGATATGAACATGTTTATCTCTATCGCAGCGATATTCACGTTCCTTGCGCAGTTCATATTCCTTTGGAACTTCTTTTACAGCATTTTCAAAGGAAGAAAGTCCCCGCAAAACCCATGGCGTTCAAACACGCTCGAATGGACTGCTCCTATTATTCCGGGTCACGGAAACTGGGAAGGCGAAATTCCTGCAGTATATCGTTGGTCATATGATTACAGTAAACCGGGTGCGAAAGAGGACTTCATCCCTCAGAACATCCCGTATTCTCAAACACCTGAATCGAACTTCCCTCATGAGAATGAGCTGATCGCGATCGAAAAGGTGATTGAGTCACAAAACTTCAATGACCAGTTCAAAACACATCATTGATCTTAAAGCGAATCGCCGGTTCCGGCGATTCGCTTTAAATACGCTCATTTCGCTGTACCTGGTAGTGATAGCAGGCGGCGTCGTGAGAAGCACAGGCTCAGGAATGGGCTGCCCCGACTGGCCTAAATGCTTCGGCAGATGGGTCCCTCCTACCGAAGCATCACAACTTCCTGCCAATTACAAGGAGATTTACGGTGCGAAGCTGAAAGGAGAAGTCGAGTTTAATGCGACGAAAACCTGGACCGAGTACGTAAACAGGCTTGTAGGAGCGCTCACAGGCATCATCATTTTTTTAATGCTGCTGGCCTCCATACCTTTTCTGAAATCGGGAAACAAGCAAATATTCTTTTGGAGCCTCGCGGCTTTCTTGTTGACGGGCTTCCAGGGTTGGCTCGGTGCGAAAGTGGTTTCTTTCGAATTGCATCCGCTGATCGTCACAGTACACATGCTGCTCGCCATAGTGATTATTTTCATCGTGCTTTACGTGTTTACGTGGGCCGGATATGTGGGGAAGGTACTCACATTGCGTGAAGGGAGCGAGAAAGTACTCAGTGGAATAGGGATCGTGGTAATGGCGCTGTCGTTGTTCCAGATTCTGCTCGGAACGCAGGTTCGTGAAGCGATGGATGTAGTGATCATGAAGCTCGGTTACGGTGCGCGGTCGCAATGGATCGATGAACTGGGAGCTAATTTTTACATACACCGGTCATTTTCAATTCTGGTCTTTGTTGTGAATGCAACCTGGATCAACAAGGTTTTGAAATCCGGCAACCAGGGAACGGTAGCTGGCAAAATTGCCAAAGCCTGCTTCTGGATATTGATAGCGGAGATCGCAACGGGGGTGATCATGGCATATTTCGGGGTTCCGGCATTTGCACAACCCATTCACCTGACATTCGCCATCCTTTTGATCGGCTTGCAGTTTATCGTCTGGCTGGTTGTGAATGGTAAGAAGTATTTAAAATATGAAGGCGTGGCCGCGACGGTCGGAAGCCGGTTTTAGAATTTTCAATTTCTGTAATAATGATTTCAGTAGAGGAAAGTGCCAGCGGGGTTGGGAAGATCAGAGAGAGAATAGGAGTTTTATTTGAACTATTGAAATTCCGGTTGGCGTCGTTGATCGCTTTCTCGGGCGCAATGGGATATTGCCTGGGCTCACGGGATGTCAAAGCCGGCGACATGGTGCTTTTCGTGCTGGCGTCGATCGGTATCACGGGTGCTGCCAACATTATCAACCAGATCCTGGAAAAGGACCTGGATAAAATGATGAAAAGAACGGCTTCACGGCCGTTGCCAAGCGGAAGAATTACCGTGGAGCAAGCTGCTGTCTGGGCAGTAATCCTCGGAGTAGCTTCGCTTGTGATATTTGTAACAGTATTTAACCTGACAACCGGGCTTATTTCCCTGTTGTCGCTTGTGCTTTACGGCTTTGTTTACACCCCGTTAAAGCGCGTCGGTCCGATCGCGGTGTTTGTGGGGGCATTCCCCGGGGCATTTCCTCCGATGATCGGCTGGGTAGCGGCTACCAACCATTTTGGTCTGGAACCTGGTATCCTGTTTGCGATCCAGTTCTTTTGGCAATTCCCGCATTTCTGGGCCATTGCATGGGTGCTGGACGAAGATTACAAAAGAGCAGGTTTCAAATTGTTGCCAGCCAATGGTTTGAAAGACTCAGATACGACATTGCAGATCATGATCTACACCTTGTTCCTGCTTCCGATCGGCTGGTTGCCGTACGAACTGGGAATGACGGGCATTAATTCGGCATTCATTGCGACGATTTTCGGGGTATTATTCCTTGCGCAGACGTTCCACCTCATGCGCACCTGTACGGACAAGACCGCGAAGCAGCTGATGTTCGGATCGTTCATTTACCTGCCTATCGTTCAGATTGCTTTTTTGTTGGATAAATTGTGATATTGAATCGGGAGAAAATGGAAAACGTTCAGCAATATAAATTGGAAAGAGGGCCACAGGAGACGCTGGCAATGGACCCGAAGAAGTTTATTCTTTGGCTTTTCCTGGTCACGATCATCATGCTGTTCGCTTCTCAGAGCAGTGCGTACCTCGTGCGCCGCGCAGAGGGCAACTGGCTCGAATTTGAAATGCCGCAGATTTTCTGGTATAGCACGGTGGTGCTCATAATGAGTAGCGTAGCGATGCAATGGGCCTATTTCTCGGCAAAAAAAGATCAGTTCCAACAATTGAAAATAGCAATTTCTATTACTTTTGTACTCGGCCTGATCTTCCTTTATATGCAATTTCAGGGCTGGAAAGAGCTGGTGGCGATGAATGTGTATTTTGTAGGAAACCCGTCCGGCTCGTTCTTTTACGTGTTCACAGGGCTTCACGGCTTCCACATCATTACCGGCCTGATTGTTTTGGTATTCGCGCTGGTTTCGGCATTCAAGCTGAATGTGCATTCCAAAAATCTGAGAAGAATTCAGATCAGTGCTACTTACTGGCACTTTTTGGATATACTCTGGTTATACCTTTTTGTTTTTTTATTGACCTTTAATTAAATAATTTCTTTTATCAATGGCGGCACATGTAACAACACCCGGCGCGGTAGAACCCAAAATGTGGTTGGGGGGTATTGAGCCTATGAAAGCGAGTTACGGTAAACTGATGATGTGGTTCTTCCTCATCTCGGATACCTTTACTTTCTCTGCCTTGCTGGTGGCATATGGTACAGCCCGGTTTAGTTTCCCTGCATTCACCGGAAAACACGAAGATTTTACCTTCTCCAACGCGTACTGGCCGGTACCTGAAAGGGTTTACGAATCCGTACCATTCCTGCACGGTGTTTCCCTGCCGTTGGTTTTCGTTGGTATCATGACATTCATTCTCATCGCGAGCTCCGTAACAATGGTACTTGCAGTGGAGGCCGGTCACCGCATGGACCGCGCGAATGTTGAAAAATATATGCTTTGGACAATTCTCGGCGGTTTTACCTTCCTTGGTTGCCAGGCTTGGGAATGGAGCCACTTCATCCACGGAACCGATTCAGGTTCGGTAATGAGCGTGATCGAAAACGGTGTTCGCATCGATAAGACGATCTTCGGCGCTAACCTGACGGAAAACCAATACGGTCCTCCCGCATTCGCGGATTTCTTCTTCTTCATCACCGGTTTCCACGGAACTCACGTATTCTCGGGTGTAATCCTGAATATTCTGATCTTCTTCCGTGCGGCGACAGGTTTCTACGACAAAAGAGGAAGCTACGAAATGGTTGAAAAAGTAGGTCTCTACTGGCACTTTGTGGATCTGGTTTGGGTGTTTGTATTTACATTCTTCTACCTGGTTTAATTATAGGACAATATTTAAAATTGAAGTAAAATGGCGGAAGTACATCATCACCACGTACATAACCAGGATCCCGAAGCAGGAGCTGAGCAGCGTAAAGCGATCTGGAAAACCTTTTGGATCCTTTTGATCATCACCTCACTCGAGTTCTTGATCGCATTTACAGTTCCCCATGGTGTTTTGAAGGTTTCGATCTTCATCATCATGACGATCGTGAAGGCATTCTATATCGTAGGGGAATTCATGCACTTGAAACATGAAACAAAAACGCTGATCTGGTCGATACTCGTACCGGTGATATTCGTAGCCTGGTTGATCCTGGCACTCCTGCTCGAAGGAAATGCGATTTTCGAAGCGATTTTCGGATAATAGAATAGAATGAAGAAATTTCCCAAAGCCGGATTACTGATTGTCACATTAGTAATACCGGCTTTGATTTTTGCTTTACTGAAACTGTTCGGGACGAACCATTACGACCTGCCTTATTTTGTGGCGGAGAAAGATGGTAACGGCTCGATTATCGTGCAAAACGGCGACACGCTGTTTCATCAGGTTTCAGCAGATTGCGGCGTGTTCGGAGGTGTGAACCTGGATGGCCGGCTGACCATCGTAAGCCGTATGCCCTCCGAATGTGGAGAGCCTTGCGAACGGGCAATGGATGAATTGCAGCGCATTGCGGCATTGAAAACTGCAGTTCCTGAATTGCAGGTACTGTCGATTGCGACGGACACTGTGAGGCGGGGAGAATGGCAGTCTGTCAAGGCGGATAGCGCTACGATAGCAGGCTGTTTTTCCAAAGAATTGACAGACACTGCAAAAGGAAGTGATGCTTTAAATGGTCGAGCCGGGCAAATTGTACTGATCGATCGTAACAAAAACGTGAGAGGCTTTTATAAGGCCGGAGATGGAGAGGAAACCGACCGGCTGATGGCCGAGATCAAGATCCTCGATTATGAAAAGAAGAATGAGAAATAAGTGAGTATGGCTACATTAACAATCGAAAGAAAACCAAAATACGAACGTCTTATCAATGTTCTGGCAATCGTCATTCCGGTGGTGGTTGCGTTGCTGCTGGGAATCCGGCAGAAAATTGACCTGGGTGCCTGGACAAAGGTTTTACCGCACGTCATCGGCGTCATTAATACGCTTACCTCCATGCTGCTGATCATGGGTTTCTATTTTGTTAAACAAAAGAATATTTCTGCACACCGCCAGACAATGACCGGTGCTTTCGTGCTCGGGTCGGTGTTCCTGGTTTGTTATGTGCTTTATCACATTTCAAACGAAGCTACCCCGTTCGGAGGGACCGGTTTTGTTCGCCCGGTTTACTACTTTTTGCTGATCTCGCATATCGTGTTGTCGATCGGGGTCGTTTGGTTTGTATTGCGTGCGGTGTATTTTGGATATACCAATCAGATCACCGAACACCGGAAAGCGGTGAAATGGGCGATGCCAATCTGGTTGTATGTGAGTGTTACCGGTGTGATCGTTTACTTAATGATTAGTCCTTATTACGTATGAAAAAGTTCTTGGCAATATTCGGA
Source organism: Dyadobacter sp. SG02 (assembly GCF_900109045.1). Lineage (GTDB taxonomy): Bacteria > Bacteroidota > Bacteroidia > Cytophagales > Spirosomataceae > Dyadobacter. The sequence continues at coordinate 247,864 of NZ_FNYL01000010.1, read as the reverse complement.
TTGGTGGTTTTGTTCGTAATGAACAGCGTGGGCGCATTTGCGCAATGTGCGATGTGCCGCGGATCGGTGGAAAGCTCGATGGGTAACGGGCGTAACAATGTGGGCGTAGGATTGAATACCGGCATTATGTTCCTGTTTGTGGTTCCCTACATTCTCGTTGCGGTGATTGGCTACCTATGGTACCGCAATTCGAAGCGTGCGCAGGCCGAGCGTCAGTTCGTCGCGGCGCGGATACGATCTGCATACGAAAACTGATTCGCCGAAAAAGATATTCAAAGGCAGGGCCAATACGGTCCTGCCTTTTTTTGTGTATTCAGTTTTAACAAAATATTTCCTTGTAGTGGCGTAGATAATACATTGTGCGTCTTTAAAGAAAAACACTGTCCAACCCATGCGCCGGATTTTCCTCCTTTTCCTCTTGCTCCTCGCCGGGCTCGCCAATACCCATGCACAAACATTATCGACAACCAAGCCTTGGACCTATTGGTGGTGGATGGGAAGTGCGGTTACCAGGGAGGATATTACAGCACAGCTCGAATATTTCAGCAAATCGGGATTGGGCGGCGTGCATATCATCCCGATTTACGGGGTTAAGGGATATGAAAAAGCAGCGCTGCCTTTCCTGGGAACACAATGGCTGGAAGTAATGCAGCATACCATTCGGGAAGGCAAACGCCTGGGGCTGGGCGTGGACATGACCACCGGTACCGGCTGGCCCTTTGGTGGCCCGAATGTGACGACGGCTGCTGCCGCGCAGAGCATGACGGTCGTCGACGGTAAACCGTCGGTGAAGCCAACCGGGCAGAAGGTAAAGCGGGCTGCGCCGGGTGGGGAAGGGCTTGTACTGGACCCGTTCAGTTCAAATGGGATGGCTCAATACCTTTCCCGGTTTGACTCTGCATTCAGCAAGTCACCTGACAAACCCAGATCGATGTACAATGATTCTTACGAAGCCTACGGCGCTAACTGGACGGAGGATTTTGCACAGCAATTTCAGACGCGAAGGAAATATGATTTGCTGAGCAAACTGCCACTACTGAATGACTCAACCGGAAACCCGGAAGCTACATTAGTTAAAATAGATTATCACCAAACCCTCGCCGAGCTGCTGCTGGAACGGTATGCCAAGCCCTGGACCGATTGGAGCCGCGCGCACGGTTTCGTAACGCGCTACCAGGCGCACGGCTCGCCGGGTAACCTGCTCGATTTGTACGAAGCCGCCGATATTCCCGAAACGGAATCATTTGGAACCAGTCGCTTCAATATCCCCGGCCTGCGTGTGGACCCGGACTATTCGATCGATCAGTTCGGAACACCGAATCCGCTGGCGATGAAGTTTGCTTCATCGGCGGCCAATTTGTCGGGCAAGAAACTGGTCAGTTCTGAGACTGGTACCTGGCTTGCGAACCATTTCAAGGTTTCGTTATCTCAAATCAAGCCGCAAATCGATGAGTTGTTTACGGCAGGTATTAACCATATTTTTTATCACGGAACCACCTATTCGCCGGAAAAAGAAGGTTTTCCCGGCTGGCTGTTTTATGCTTCTACCAATTTTGGTAAAACATCGCATTTCTCGGAACATTTCCCGCTGCTGAACCGGTACGTGGACCTTTGCCAGCGGCTTTTGCAGAATAGTCAGCCAGATAATGATGTACTGGTTTACTTTCCGATCCATGATTTGTGGGCTACCAAGGCCAAATCAGGTGGCGGTGTGCATTTGCTGGAAGTGCATCATGTGGATCGCTGGCTGCTGGATTTGCCGTTTGGAAAACTTTCGGAAAGGCTTTGGAAGGAAGGCTATGCATTCGATTTCGTGTCGGATTTGCAGTTGAAGAAGTTTAGTGTTGATGCGAACGGTGTTTTGAATTCTGGAAATGCGGTTTACAAAACTTTGCTTATCCCATCGGCCACTTATTTGCCTGAGGAGACTTTGAAAGAACTGGAACGATTGGCTCATGCCGGTGCGAAAATTGTTTTTGACGGGAAATTGCCTGCTTCGGTTACAGGTTATGCAAATCATAACGAGCGGCAAGAGAAATTCAGCGAGGGTTCGGCGCGACTTTCAACCTTCAAAAACGTGAAGGTTTCAAACAGTCTTAATGCAGATCTGGCCGTTAATGGTGTTGTCAGGGAGCAACTGGCGGAGAAAGGCCTGACTTTTATCCGTAAAAAGCAAACCGAAGGCGTGCCATTGTATTTCGTGTCAAATCTCGGGAACACATTCACGGAAGGCTGGGTGAAAATTGGAAAGGGAGGCCAGTTTTTCAAATTGGAGCCACTCAGCGGAGTGTCGATACCGAAAACGCGTGGCAATAAAGGAAGTGAAGAGATTTACCTGCGGCTTTTGCCAGGGGAATCATGCTTCCTGACGACTTCGGCGGATGGTAACGATGCGCCCGTAGTGAGCAACACGGGCAAGCAGCTCGATATTATAGGGAAATGGGAGCTCGTGTTTTTGAATGGTAAACCAAATCTACCCGCTCCCGCGCAATTGACCGAACTTACATCCTGGACTTCTTTACCTGATTCAGCCGAATATTTTTCAGGTAAAGCAAAATACCGTATTACATTCGATCTGCCGGGTTCAACTGTCGCCTATGCAAATGCGGCGTTGGACCTGGGTGACGTTCGCGAGGTCGCCAGTGTAAAACTGAATGGCAAAGACCTCGGCGTTGCATGGCATATTCCATTCAGACTACCCGCCGGAAAGGCATTGAAAGCAAAAGGTAACGTACTGGAAATTGAAGTAACCAACCTTTCGGCCAACTATATGCGCCTCCGCGACCAGCAGCAACCCGACTGGAAGAAGTTTTACGATATCAATATTGTAGACATCACCTACAAGAAATTCGAGGCTACCCGCTGGCAACCTATGCCCTCGGGTTTGCTCGGTCCTGTGAAGCTGGTTTTCTAATGCATTATTCCCACAGTGGGTAATGTTCCAGCTGGATTTGCCGGCCAAAGAAAATGTTGGTTGACTGCTCGAATGATAGAGTATAATCCGAAACGTAGAACTGCCGCTTACCTTCTCCCTTCTCATTGATCAGGTAATGCTGTTCCAACCACGCTTTCAGTGACCGCGCTACTATTTCGGAGGTGTCGAGCGTTTCAATCGCTTCGCCGTAGAATTTACGGATCTGTGTTTTGATCAATGGGTAATGCGTGCAACCGAGTATCAATGCTTCGATACCATTCAGGGAAGGATCGGACAGGTAATTGGCGATGACACTTTCACTGATATTGTTATCGAAGAAACCTTCTTCGATCATCGGTGCCAGTAATGGTGTAGCCAGCGATTTCAGGTGAATGTTCCTGTCCAATGCATCTACTTTCTTTTTATATACATTGGAAAGGACCGTTTGCTTGGTACCAATGAGGCCGATGGTTTTTCCCTCATAATGCTCCTTCACATAATCCACCACCGGATCGATCACATTCAGCACCTTTGCTTTGCTTCCCACGTACTCGCGTACCAGCTCGTACGCGGCGGCGGAGGCAGAGTTGCAGGCGATAAGGATGAGTTTGCAGTTCTGCTGTAAAAGCATATTGCAGATTTTGATCGAATAGGCCTGGATAGCAGCTGTGGACTTATCGCCATAGGGCAAATGCGCCGTGTCGCCGAAATAGATGGTGTTTTCCTGGGGGAGTAGCTTGGTAACGGCACTGGCGACGGTCATGCCGCCGATTCCGCTGTCAAAAATTCCGATGGGCGCAGAGGAGTCAAGCATTGGGGAAAGTCCTTTTAATGGTCAATAAGTGATATTCACATCAAAGCTAAAAAAATATCAAAAAACTTTTCCCGCACATGCAACCTCACGCAGAGGAATGCGCATCTTGCTGTCGAAACCACCAATTAGAATGGGTCGAATTTTAGCACTATTTAGCCAGGAAGCACAGCTCATCAAAGCCCTGAGGAACGAAGATCCGAAGGCGCAGCGACAGCTCTACGACAAGTACAGCCATCGGATGCTGGCTTTGTGCTTCCGCTATGTATGCGACGAAATGGCGGCCGAGGATGTGATGGTGGAGGGTTTTTTAAAGGTTTTTGAAAAGATAAACCAGTTCAATAGCGAAGGAAGTTTCGAAGGATGGATCAGGAGGATCATGGTCAACGAGTCGCTGGGGTATTTGCGGAGACAGAAGCGACTACTGGAAGATAACCTTTCGGATGAAGCGAATAACATTCCCGATTACATCCATGCCGACCAAAACCTTGAAACCGAAGAATTAATGGCGCTGATCGAATCGTTGCCCGTAGGCTACCGGACGGTTTTTAACCTGTACGCCATTGAAGGATACGCACACATTGAAATTGCCGAGATGCTGGGTATTACTGAAAGTACATCGAAATCACAATTGCACCGCGCCCGGGCATTATTGCAAAAGATGGTGGCGGAATGGCAGAATGATTATAAAAAAAAAGTAGACTATGAAAAAGCATCCTGTTGATGATCTTTTCAAGCGCAGACTCGAAGGATTAGAGAGAACACCTTCGGAAAATGCGTGGCTAAAAATTCAGGGAAAACAACCGGCGCGAAGCCGCTCGGCTGTGTGGGGTTGGTATGCTGCGGCCGGTGTGGCTGCGGCGGTGATGGGAGGATACCTGGTTTGGCAAAATCAACAGGATGTTTCGCCGGGAGGGATCAAACCGCAACAGACGATTGCAGCGGCCAAGCCGATTCAGAAGGATTCTGCGGTTTCTCCGGTTGAAAATTTAAATGCACCGGTTGAACAGTTAATAGCAGTGGAGAAAAAAGGTAACGTCGTGGATGATAATGCCGGGAAGAGCTTGAAATCGGCTTATAAAGCACCTCGCAATCCAGAAATACAAGTAGCCAAGGCGAAGGACGGTAATGTGCCAAACGCGAAAACGCAGCATATTCAAACACCAAATTTCGAGCCCGAACCTGTTCGGAATGCGCCGATAGTGGCTTTGAATGAACAACCTTTGGTTCCGGTGAATACGATACAACCGGAACCTTTAACAAATCCTGTTACACGGGATATCAAGACTTTGCCCGATGAGCCAGCTGTTAGTCGGGTGAACAAGCCGGAGCCTGAACCGACAAGAACGATTGTCGCAGTGGTGGAGACCGGTACTAGTGAAGCGGAAGAAAAGCCACGTAATACCCGGTTTGCAAGGGTCTTCCGTCAGCTCAAAAATGCAAGAGCGGGCGAGAAGGTCGACTGGGATGAAGTGGGTTTTAATCCAAAAAACCTTGTAGCACGTGTGGACGATCGCCTGCGTAACAAGGATGAAAGAAGTTCAGAAAAAGACCACCCTAAAGACAAGACAAAACTGTAATCTATTGTGCCATGAAAAGTAAAATATATGCAATGGTTATGCTGGTACTGCTGGTTGCCATTGGCGCGCGCGCTGGTTCTTTGAAATCCAACGATGAGTTTTCCCGCTTCGAGGGCCATGATAAGGATTCGATCATCGTGACATTCGGAGATAAGACGAGGCTGATCATTTACGGCGAAAACCGCCAGGAGCTGGAAAAGATCATGAAATATGATTTGAATGCATTGCTGAAAGACCTGAAAGTAAGACTTGACAGTACAAATGCCGACACGACGTTTTTGCGGGAAGAATTTAACGGGAACAAATATTTGAAAAGCCCGGACCAGGCGGAGGATAAGGATTACGTCAGGATTGGCCTCCGCGGTATCCACATCAAGGACGGCGACACGAAGGTTTCTATTGACGGCTCGGGCGTTGAAGTGAAGGAAGGGGATGAAGTAGTCGGTTCGGATTCGACTTATCGTCGTGTTGGGAAGCGGTTTCACCGGAAGTCATGGGGCGGGTCCAGCCCGAGGAAGGGTTTTAATATCGCATTGGGCCTCAATACTTACGGTACCAATGAAACCACCGCTGGTTTTAACAAATCCGATTATGATCTGAAACCTTTCGGATCGCGGTATGTGAGCCTGGGTTATGTGGCAAGTGCGAATGTGGTCCGTGGGAAAGACGCGAGGTTAACGCTGGATTTCGGAGTCGATTTCTCCTGGTACAATATGATGTACGATGGGAACAAAACGATTACCAAGACGGACGACGGGGTCGAGTTTGTTCCGGTAGTGGATGACAACAAGCAGGAGGTTGAGGTGAGGAAATCGAAACTTGTGGTACCTTATGTAAACCTGTCCATTATGCCTACGCTGAGTTTTTCGAGATCGTTCATTTCCTACATCAGCGCAGGTGCCTACGGCGGTTACCGGATTGGCAGCTACACGAAAGTCCGCAAGGTCGGTACCAAGGACGTAGACCACGACAGACGTAACTTTTACATCGAAGATTTGCGCTATGGCCTGGCGGCGGAAATAGGCATCCGTAACTTTCCTGACTTCTTTGTGAACTATGATTTGAACTATCTTTTCGAAGCGAATCGTGGGCCTTCGGTCCGGATGCTGAGTTTCGGGGTGAGATTGTTTTAAGTCGAAAAAGTGCCCTTGCGGCTTGGAATCGGTGTTTTTGATTCCAAGCCGCATTTTTTTTTATTTTTTTTTCAAAAGAATTTGAGAATCTAAAAAATGGGTATAATTTTGCGACTCCAAATTGTGAAACAAACGGTTTTCACGCTTGTGTTGAAATGTTGTCTGGGGGTGTACCAGAGTGGCCAAATGGGGCAGACTGTAAATCTGCTGGTGTATGCCTACGGTGGTTCGAATCCATCCGCCCCCACAGTTTGAGTCTGAAAAAATGCTTCAAATCATACCAGTTTTGGAGTTTAAGACGAAGACAAATGCGGAAGTAGCTCAGCTGGTAGAGCGATAGCCTTCCAAGCTATAGGTCGCGAGTTCGAACCTCGTCTTCCGCTCAATTAGAAGCATCATCGAAGCGATTAGCGAAAACATTCAATAGATAACTTTCGCTAATCGCTTTTTGGTTCTAACAATAATGCTTTTGTAGCTCAGGGGTAGAGCACTTCCTTGGTAAGGAAGAGGTCAGGGGTTCAAATCCCCTCAAAAGCTCAGAAAGCAGGAAGTGTCCCTGCATTGGTTTTGATCCTGATTTGGTAAATGATTGCGGTGTTTGATTGCAGTAAAGCCAGCAGGATCAATTAGTAGTGTATAATAAATTCGTAATAACTTTTAATTTTAAGCGTACTTAAGTCATGGCAAAAGAGACGTTTGACCGCTCGAAACCCCACGTAAATATTGGTACTATCGGGCACGTTGACCACGGTAAAACTACCCTTACAGCGGCGATTACAACTGTGTTGGCTGATAAAGGTTTTGCACAGAAACGCGACTTCTCATCAATCGACAATGCTCCTGAAGAGAAAGAGCGTGGTATCACAATCAACACTTCCCACGTAGAATACCAGACAGCCAACCGTCACTATGCGCACGTTGACTGCCCAGGTCACGCTGACTACGTGAAGAACATGGTAACTGGTGCTGCTCAGATGGACGGCGCAATCATCGTGGTTGCTGCTACTGACGGTCCTATGCCACAAACTCGTGAGCACATCCTTCTTGCTCGTCAGGTAGGTGTTCCTCAGCTTGTTGTGTTCATGAACAAAGTGGACATGGTTGATGATCCAGAACTTCTTGAACTCGTTGAGATGGAAATCCGCGAGCTTCTGAGCTTCTATGAATTCGATGGTGACAACATTCCAGTTGTACAAGGCTCAGCTTTGGGTGGTCTTAACGGCGATCCGAAATGGGTGAAAACGATCGAAGAATTGATGGACGCTGTTGACAGCTGGATTCCAATTCCTCCACGTATGACTGATCTTCCATTCTTGATGCCTGTTGAAGACGTATTCTCGATCACTGGTCGTGGTACTGTTGCAACTGGTCGTATCGAGCGTGGTATCATCAACTCTGGTGAAGCAGTTGATATCCTTGGTATGGGTGCAGAAGGTCTTAAATCAGTAGTAACTGGTGTTGAGATGTTCCGTAAGATCCTTGACCGTGGTGAAGCTGGTGACAACGTAGGTTTGTTGCTTCGCGGTATCGACAAAGAAGATATCCGTCGTGGTATGGTTATCTGTAAGCCAGGTTCAGTTAAGCCTCACTTGCACTTCAAAGGCGAGGTTTACGTACTGTCGAAAGAAGAAGGTGGACGTCACACTCCATTCTTTAACAAATACCGTCCTCAGTTCTACTTCCGTACCACTGACGTGACAGGGGAAATCACTCTTCCTGCTGGTGTTGAAATGGTTATGCCAGGTGACAACATCACTATCGAAGTGAAACTGATCAACAAAATCGCTATGGAAAAAGGTCTTCGTTTCGCGATTCGCGAAGGTGGACGTACCGTAGGTGCTGGTCAGGTAACTGAAATTCTTGACTAATCAAGATAGCAATATTAAAACAAGTGCATTTCTCTTGAAATGCACTTGTTTTTTATAAAAAAGTCGTATCTTTGCAGCCCCGAATGGGTGATTGCACGATAAACGGGTGTAGTTCAAGGGTAGAATAGCGGTCTCCAAAACCGTTGATGGGAGTTCGAATCTCTCCACCCGTGCATAAATCGAAAAGGTGAAATGGAAAAATTTACTTCTTTTTTGAAAGCGTCCTGGGAAGAAATGACCCAACATGTAACATGGCCGCCTTTCAACGAACTGCAAGCCAACACCACACTGGTGCTTGTGGGTTCGCTCATTTTTGCCTTCGTGGTAGGTGTTATGGATCTCGTTTTCGAGAACGCACTGAAAGTGTTTTACCAGTCTTTCTAAGGCTATTTTAGTAAAGATAACCCCCTGAAAGGTATGAGTAGTCTAAATTGGTTTGTATTAAGGGCAGTGTCTGGGCAAGAGAAAAAAATCAAGTCCTACATTGAAAATGAAATAACACGCCAGAAGCTAAACGAATTCGTTCCGCAAATACTGATCCCTTCCGAGAAGATCTATGAAATGCGTAATGGCAAGAAGCGTGTACGGGAAAAGAATTTCTTTCCCGGGTATATTATCATTTCAGCCGATCTGTCCAAAGGGGAGGTTCTGCACATTATTACAAGTATTCCCGGCGTAATCGGTTTCCTGGGCAATGCCGAAGGAAATTCCAAAGTGCCTGTTCCATTGCGTCAGTCTGAAATTAACCGTATCCTCGGTAAGGTCGACGAAGCAGAGCAGCATGAAGAAGCGCCAAGCATGTCTTTCATCAAAGGCGAAACCGTGAAGGTGGTAGATGGTCCGTTCAGCGGATTTATCGGTCTGGTGGAAGAAGTATTCGATGAGAAGAAAAAACTCAATGTAGTTGTAAAAATATTCGGGCGTAATACACCCGTGGAACTCAGTTACGCACAAGTAGAAAAGGATAGTTGAGCGAATAGCGGGCAGGTAGGCTTCCAACTGCATGTGAGCCGCTAGTCAATCGATGAACCGACAAATTCCAAAACAATGGCAAAAGAAATAGGTGGATACGTCAAACTGCAGGTGAAAGGTGGCCAAGCCAACCCATCACCTCCAATTGGTCCTGCATTAGGATCGAAGGGTTTGAATATCATGGAGTTTTGCAAGCAGTTCAATGGCCGTACCCAGGATAAAATGGGTGTGGTATTGCCGGTAGTTATTACATACTACAAAGACAAGTCTTTCGACTTCGTCATCAAAACCCCCCCGGCCGCTATTCTTCTTCTGGAAGCCTCAAAAGTGAAAACAGGTTCGGCTCAGCCAAACCGTATTAAGGTAGGATCAGTTTCATGGGATCAGGTTAAAACGATCGCTGAAACCAAAATGCCCGACCTTAATTGCTTCACCGTAGAGTCTGCTATGAAAATGATCGCGGGAACGGCTCGTAGTATGGGTATCACCGTGGCTGGCAAGGCCCCATGGGAAGAAAACAACTGAGCGTAGATTTATAGATACGCCAAAGAAACAAAGAACATGGGAAAATTGACCAAAAAGCAAAAAGAAGCTCTTTCAAAATACGACGCAACCCAGGCATTTACCCTGGAAGCAGCTGCGGATGTTCTGAAAACGATTTCCTATACCAAATTTGATGCTTCCGTAGATATCGACGTTCGTTTGGGCGTTGATCCCCGGAAAGCTGACCAAATGGTGCGTGGCGTGGTAACATTGCCACACGGAACCGGAAAAGAAGTTCGCGTATTGGTGCTGTGTACTCCCGACAAGGAGTCAGAAGCGAAAGAGGCAGGAGCGGATTATGTTGGTCTTGACGAATACATTACAAAAATCGAGCAAGGCTGGACAGACATTGACGTGATTATTACAATGCCAAGTGTAATGGCAAAAGTAGGTAGACTTGGTAAAGTATTGGGTCCTCGCGGCTTGATGCCAAACCCTAAGTCGGGAACTGTAACACCGGATGTAGCGAAAGCTGTAAAAGAGGTGAAGGCTGGTAAAATCGACTTTAAAGTTGACAAAACCGGTATCATTCACACCAGCATCGGAAAGGTATCTTTCGGAACTGATCAGCTTGCACAGAATGCAACGGAGGTTATCAATACCTTGGTTCGCCTTAAGCCTTCATCGGCAAAAGGTACTTACGTAAAAAGCATTCACTTGTCAAGCACGATGAGCCCGGGTGTTATTATTGACAAAAACACGATTCCAGGACTGTAATATGACACGGGAAGAAAAAGCAGTAATTATTGACGAATTGAGTCAAAAATTCGCCAGCACGCCATACTTCTACATTACCAACGCGACCGGCATGACCGTGAGCGAGGTAAATACCCTCAGAGGCCTTTGCTTCGAGCGTGGTGTTGAGTATCGTGTTGTGAAGAATACATTGATTAAAAAAGCGCTCGAAACACTAGATACGGACTATTCTTCTTTCGACGAAGTGTTGAAAGGGTTTTCCGGAGTAATGTTTCACCCGGAGTCAGGTAAAGTACCTGCACAACTGATCAAGGATTTCAAAAAGAAATCAGGTAGCGACAAATTGAAGTTCAAAGGAGCTTCTGTTGACACTGCCCTTTTCGTAGGAGAAAGCCAGCTGGACGTTCTGATTTCACTGAAATCGAAACAAGAACTGATCGGCGAAGTGATCGGATTGTTGCAATCACCTGCCAAAAATGTTATCGGCGCTCTTACAAGCGGCGGACAGAACCTGGCTGGTATCTTGAAAACTTTGTCTGAAAAAGAGGACTAATTTGAATAACCAGGTTTAGCTCTCCGGGTTAAAATAAAATAGAGCTTTTTTAAATCATCTTATTGTATAATCAAAAAAATCAAAATAGAAATGGCAGATTTGAAAGCATTCGCAGAACAGCTTGTTAACCTTACGGTTAAAGAAGTGAACGAATTGGCTACAATTCTTAAAGACGAGTACGGCATTGAACCAGCAGCAGCTGGTGCAGTAGTAGTAGCAGGTCCTGCTGGTGGTGCTGGTGGCGATGCTCCTGCAGTTGAAGAGAAAACATCTTTTGATGTAATCTTGAAATCAGCTGGTGCAGGTAAACTTGCTGTTGTGAAGTTGGTTAAAGACCTTACTGGTCTTGGCCTGAAAGAAGCGAAAGAACTCGTTGATGGCGCTCCAAAACCTGTAAAAGAAGGTGTTGCGAAAGACGAAGCTGACGCTCTGAAAAAGCAACTTGAAGAAGCTGGTGCAGAAGTTGAAGTGAAGTAATTTGCTCAACAGCATTAGAAAATAAATTCCATGGAATAGGCCTGACAACCGTCAGGTCTTTTCCTGTTTTTGTATACAAACCAAACGAAAAGCTTTTTTTTATCGTTCTGGTTAGAGGTGGCGACGAGATCGCCCCATTATCTCCCCAAGCTGATTTGCCCGAAACACTTCTTTACTCGTAGGAAAGGAGAACAGGGGCGTCAACTTTACTCTTCTACGAGGCAATAGATTAGGTTAAAACTAATTAGTTTTTCTGCTAACCCAAATCACACATAGCCTTGGCTACAATTAATCCAAAAACACCAAGAAAGAACTTCTCTCGGATTAATCAGATTATCGATTATCCTGATCTTTTGGGAATCCAGGTACAGTCGTTCCGTGATTTCTTTAGTCTGGATACATCGGTTGAAGACCGTTCCGGAGAAGGATTGTACAAAGTTTTCGCTGAAAACTTTCCCATCGCCGACTCACGCGAGAACTTCGTTCTTGAGTTCATCGATTATCTCCTTGAACCACCAAAGTACTCCGTTGACGAGTCCATCGATCGCGGTCTGACTTACGCAGTGCCTTTGAAGGCGAAACTGCGTTTGATCTGCAACGACGCCGATCATGAAGAATTTGAAACCATTGAGCAGGAAGTATTCTTAGGAAACATTCCTTACATGACCGAACGCGGTTCGTTCGTGATCAATGGCGCTGAGCGCGTAATCGTTTCTCAGCTTCACCGTTCACCGGGCGTGTTCTTCTCCATGAGCAAGCACACCAACGGTTCTAAACTATATTCTGCGCGGATTATTCCATTCAAAGGTTCCTGGATCGAATTCTCTACGGACGTGAACAACGTGATGTACGCGTACATCGACCGTAAGAAGAAGTTCCCTGTAACTACCCTTTTGAGAGCGATCGGTTTCGGATCTGATAAAGATATCCTCGACCTGTTCGGCTTGTCAGAAGAAATCAGCGCAACACCTGCTAACCTGAAAAAGGCAGTAGGACGCCGGTTGGCGGCAAGGGTTCTCCGTACATGGACTGAGGACTTCGTGGATGAGGATACCGGCGAGGTAGTTTCAATCCAGCGTAACGAAGTGTTGCTGGAACGTGACTCTACGATTTCTGCGGATGATATCGATGTAATCCTGGAATCAGGACAGAAATCGATTATCATGCATAAAGAGGACATGAACGTTGCGGATTATAACATCATTTATAATACGCTTCAAAAAGATAGCTCAAACTCCGACAAGGAAGCTGTTGAGCAAATTTACCGCCAGCTGCGTAACGCGGAAGCACCGGATGAGCAAACTGCACGCGACGTGATCCAGAGCTTGTTCTTCTCCGACAAACGTTATGACCTGGGTGATGTAGGCCGTTACCGGATCAACAAGAAATTGGGATCAGATACCAGCCTCGACGTTCGCGTCCTTACAACCGGCGACATCGTTTCGATCGTGAAATACCTGATCGGTCTGATCAATGCGAAAGCGGTAGTCGATGATATCGACCACTTGTCAAACCGTCGTGTACGTACCGTAGGCGAGCAGTTGTACGCTCAGTTCGGCGTGGGTCTAGCACGTATGGCGCGTACCATCAAAGAGCGTATGAACGTACGTGACAACGAAGATTTCAAACCTGTTGACCTGATCAATGCAAGAACATTGTCATCAGTAATCAACTCGTTCTTCGGTACCAACCAGCTTTCTCAGTTCATGGATCAAACGAACCCATTGGCTGAGATTACCCACAAGCGTCGTATGTCGGCATTGGGGCCAGGTGGTCTTTCCCGTGAAAGAGCAGGTTTCGAGGTTCGTGACGTTCACTACACCCACTACGGTCGTCTGTGTACAATCGAAACTCCGGAAGGTCCGAACATCGGTCTGATCTCGTCACTTTGCGTATTCGCGAAAGTGAATGGAATGGGCTTCATTGAGACTCCTTACCGCGTAATCGACAGCGCTGGTAAGCTGACCAACGAGCTTATATATATGACTGCCGAAGAAGAAGATTCCAAATATATCGCACAGGCAAATGCCTCTGTTGATAAAGAAGGAAACTTTACGGTGGAAAAAATCAAGACGCGTTTCGAAGGTGACTTCCCGATGGTGGATCCTTCGCAGGCATCTTATATGGACGTTGCTGCCAACCAGATCGTGTCTGTTGCCGCTTCGCTGATTCCGTTCCTTGAACACGATGATGCGAACCGTGCCTTGATGGGATCTAACATGCAGCGCCAGGGTGTGCCTCTGTTGCGCCCACAGGCTCCTATCGTAGGAACTGGTCTGGAACGTCGCGTAGCAATGGACTCACGTGCATTGGTAGTAGCGGAAGGCGACGGCGAAATCGAATTCGTAGATGCGAAGAAGATTGTCGTGAAATACGACCGTACAGACGATGATCGCCTTGTGAGCTTCATCGACGACAGCGTTTCTTACGATCTCGTTAAATTCCGTCGTACCAACCAGGATACTTGCCTTAACCTTCAACCAATGGTTCTTAAAGGCCAGAAAGTGAAGAAAGGCGAGCCACTTTGCCAGGGTTATGGTACAGAAGGTGGTGAACTTGCATTGGGCCGTAACCTTCTGGTTGCATTCATGCCTTGGCAAGGATACAACTTCGAGGATGCGATCGTAATCTCCGAAAAAGTAGTACGCGACGATATCTTTACTTCGATCCACATCGAAGAATTCGAACTCGAAGTGCGTGATACGAAACGCGGAGAAGAAGAATTGACCGCTGAGATCCCGAACGTAAGCGAGGAAACTGTTAAGAACCTCGATGAAAACGGTATCGTACAAGTAGGTACAGAAGTAAAAGAAGGCGATATTCTGATCGGTAAAATCACTCCAAAAGGAGAATCAGATCCTACCCCGGAAGAAAAACTTCTTCGTGCGATCTTCGGTGACAAGGCCGGTGATGTGAAGGATGCTTCTAAAAAAGCGCCGCCATCGATGAAAGGTGTGGTAATCGATACCAAACTGTTCTCGCGCCCAACCAAAGAAGAGCGTGCAAAACATAAAGACGAGCTGCGTCTGTTGATGAAAAAATACAGCCGTGACCTGACCGCATTGCGCGGACGTGTGATCGATAAGCTGGTAACATTGACAGATGGCAAAACCAGCTCAGGTGTTAAGCACAAATTCGGTGACGAGCTGATCAGCAAAGGAATGAAGTTCAACGTGAGAAACATTTCGGAGAACCTCTTCCCCGCCAATAACCCGTACCGTGACGAAAGCCAGTACGCAGTTCCCGAAGAGGTTAACCTTATCGGAGACGTTCTGACTGACTCATGGAGCGAGGATAGCAATGTCAACCTTCAGGTTTCATTGGTGTTGAAAAACTACCTGAATGCCCGCAGTGAAGTAATGGGCCGCTTCAAACGCGATCGTTTCGCATTAGAAGTAGGTGATGAGTTACCTGCCGGTATCGTGAAACTGGCGAAAGTATATATCGCTAAGAAACGTAAATTGAAAGTAGGGGATAAAATGGCAGGTCGCCACGGTAACAAAGGGGTTGTAGCCCGTATCGTTCGTGACGAAGATATGCCATTCCTGGAAGACGGAACACCGGTTAACATCGTGTTGAACCCACTCGGGGTACCTTCCCGTATGAACATCGGTCAGATTTACGAAACCATCCTTGCATGGGCTGGTCTGAAACTTGGTCGCCGTTACGCAACACCGATCTTTGACGGTGCTACCGAAGCGGAAGTTGCTGCCGAGTTGAAAGAAGCCGGTCTGCCGGATTGGGGACGTACTTATCTGTACAATGGTTTGACTGGTGAGCAGTTCGACCAGCCTGTAACCGTCGGTCTGATGTACATGATGAAACTGGGCCACTTGGTTGACGATAAAATGCACGCGCGTTCTATCGGGCCATACTCGCTCATTACCCAGCAACCATTGGGTGGTAAAGCGCAGTTCGGTGGACAGCGTTTCGGTGAGATGGAAGTGTGGGCGCTTGAAGCGTTCGGTGCATCGCACATTCTTCAGGAGATCCTTACTGTGAAATCCGATGATGTGGTGGGCCGTGCCAAAGCGTATGAAGCGATCGTGAAAGGTGAAAACCTTCCGAAACCAAATATCCCAGAGTCATTCAACGTACTTGTTCACGAGCTTCGTGGACTAGCATTGGAGATTACACTGGACTAATTTTTAGTCGTAAGCGGCGCATTGCAGAATGCGCCGCTTAGAAATGCAATCATTTAGTTTCGACTAACAGACAAACGACTCTTTATTATGTCTTTCAAAAAGAATAAAAAATTAAACAGCGACTTTTCCAGAATGACGATCAGTCTGGCGTCACCGGAGTCTATCCTAGAAAGCTCCTTCGGTGAAGTAACCCAGCCTGAAACCATCAACTACCGGACCTACAAGCCGGAGATGGGTGGTCTGTTCTGCGAGCGCATTTTTGGTCCTGTAAAAGACTGGGAATGTCACTGCGGGAAATACAAGCGCATCCGTTATAAAGGAATTATCTGCGACCGTTGTGGTGTAGAGGTGACCGAGAAAAAGGTTCGCCGCGAGCGCATGGGGCACATTGAATTGGTAGTTCCTGTTGCACATATCTGGTACTTCCGCAGCTTGCCGAACAAAATCGGTTACCTGCTGGGACTTTCTACCAAGAAACTAGATCAGATCATCTATTACGAACGGTACGCGGTTGTTCAGCCAGGTATCAAGGAAGAGGACGGCGTTAGCTACCTCGACTTCCTGACAGAAGATGAATACCTCGATATCATCGATAAGCTTCCACGCGAAAACCAGTTGCTTCCTGACACGGATCCCAACAAATTCATCGCGAAAATGGGTGCCGATGCATTAGAAATGCTGTTGAGCCGCATTAAGCTCGACGAACTTTCTTACGAGCTCCGTCACCAGGCTGCTACCGACACTTCTCAGCAACGTAAAGCGGAAGCTTTGAAACGTCTGAAAGTGGTAGAAGCATTCCGTGATGCGAATACCCGTATCGAAAACCGCCCTGAATGGATGGTGATCAAAATGGTACCGGTGATTCCACCAGAATTGCGTCCGCTTGTGCCCCTGGATGGTGGTCGTTTCGCGACTTCGGATTTGAACGACCTTTATCGTCGTGTAATTATCCGTAACAACCGTCTGAAACGTCTGATCGAAATCAAGGCACCTGAGGTGATCTTGCGTAACGAGAAGCGTATGTTGCAGGAAGCGGTTGACTCGCTTTTCGATAACAGCCGTAAAGTGAATGCGGTACGTTCAGAAGGTAACCGTGCATTGAAATCACTTTCAGATATGCTGAAAGGAAAGCAAGGCCGTTTCCGTCAAAACTTGCTTGGTAAGCGTGTCGATTATTCTGGTCGTTCGGTTATCGTGGTAGGTCCTGAATTGAAACTGCACGAATGCGGTTTGCCCAAAGATATGGCGGCAGAGCTTTTCAAGCCGTTCATTATCCGCAAGCTGATCGAGCGTGGAATTGTTAAAACTGTAAAATCAGCGAAGAAGATCGTAGACCGCAAGGACCCTGTGATCTGGGATATTCTCGAAAACGTACTGAAAGGTCACCCGGTATTGCTTAACCGTGCTCCGACACTTCACCGTTTGGGTATCCAGGCATTCCAGCCTAAACTGATCGAAGGAAAAGCGATCCAGCTTCACCCATTGGTTTGTACGGCATTCAACGCTGACTTTGACGGTGACCAGATGGCGGTACACGTACCACTGGGTCAGGAAGCCGTTTTGGAAGCGTCTATGCTGATGCTTTCTTCACACAACATCCTTAACCCAGCCAACGGTGCGCCGATCACGGTACCATCTCAGGACATGGTTTTGGGTCTGTATTATGTGACCAAAGGACGTGTAAGCACAGAACAATATCCGATCATCGGAGAAGGTAAGATTTTCTACGGTCCTGATGAAGTTATCATCGCGATCAACGAAGGCAAGCTTTCGAAACATGCGAATATCAAATGCCGCGTCCGCGTACGTAACGAGGATGGAACATTCGAGATCAAACTGATCGACACTGTCGCAGGTCGTCTCCTGTTCAACCAGGCTGTTCCTGAGGAAGTAGGTTATATCAACGAATTGTTGACTAAAAAGAAACTTCAGCAGATCATCGGTTTGGTATTCAAACAAGCTGGTGTGGCCCGTACGGCTCAATTCCTTGATGAAATCAAAGAACTTGGTTTCCAAATGGCATTCAAAGGCGGTTTGTCAATGGGATTGGACGATGTAATGGTTCCAAGTGAAAAAGAGAAACTCATCGAGCAGGCGAAAGGCGATGTTGAAAACGTCTGGAACAACTACCTGATGGGTCTTATCACGGAAAACGAACGTTACAACCAGGTAATCGATATCTGGACGCGCGTTAACTCACGCATTACAGAGACGTTGATGAAGCAACTGGAAACAGACAAAGGCGGATTCAACTCAATCTATATGATGATGCACTCCGGAGCCCGCGGTTCTCGCGAGCAGATCCGTCAGTTGGGTGGTATGAGGGGTCTTATGGCCAAGCCTCAGAAAAACATCGCTGGTGGTGCGGGTGAAATCATCGAAAACCCGATCCTTTCCAACTTTAAGGAAGGTCTCGACGTTTTGGAATACTTTATCTCTACCCACGGTGCGCGTAAAGGTTTGGCCGATACCGCGTTGAAAACTGCGGATGCGGGTTACCTGACCCGTCGTTTGCACGACGTTGCACAAGACGTGGTAGTAGTGGAAGAGGACTGCGGCTCGCTTCGTGGTATCGCGATCTCTGCGTTGAAAGACAATGAGGACATCGTAGAACCATTGTCGGAACGTATCCTCGGACGTGTAAGTGTACACGATGTATTCGATCCGTTGACAAACGAATTGATCCTTACATCGGGTCAGGAGATCACAGAAGAGATTGCTTCTTACATTGATGAGACGGCGATTGAAACTGTCGAAATCCGTTCGGTACTGACTTGCGAAACCCGTGACGGTGTTTGTGCAAAATGCTACGGACGTAGCTTGGCATCTGCCCAGATGGTGAATATCGGTGAGGCAGTTGGTGTAATCGCTTCCCAGTCGATCGGTGAGCCGGGTACACAGTTGACACTCCGTACATTCCACGTGGGTGGTACGGCTTCCAACATCTCTGTTGAAGCCAACATCAAAGCGAAATTCGACGGTTTGATCCAGTTCGAAGACCTTCGTCTCGTACAGTCTGTTAACTCGGAAGGCGACGAAGTAACCGTAGTAATGGGCCGTTCAGGTGAAGTAAAAGTCGTTCACCCTGAAACGAAACAACTACTGATCTCGAACAACGTACCTTACGGTGCGCATTTGCAAGTGAAAGAAGGCGACACCGTATTCAAAGGACAGGAACTTTGTACCTGGGACCCTTATCACGCGGTAATCCTTTCTGAATTCACAGGAACTGTTTCCTTCGACGCTATTGAAGAAGGTATCACATTCCGTGAAGAGTTTGACGAACAAACAGGCTTCCAGGAGTCGGTGATCATTGAAACACGTGACAAAACCAAAAACCCGGCTATCGTGGTGAAAGGTAAGTCTACGTTGTTGAAAGATCAGACTGAAAAAGGTTACAACCTTCCTGTTGGAGCACGTCTGGTTGTGAAAGCAGGTGCAGCTATCAAGGCTGGTCAGCCGCTGGCGAAAATTCCACGCGTTGTTGGTAAAACACGCGATATCACGGGAGGTCTGCCACGTGTGACCGAATTGTTCGAAGCACGTAACCCGTCTAACCCTGCAACGGTTTCCGAAATCGACGGTGTAGTATCTTACGGTGGCGTAAAACGCGGTAACCGTGAAATCCATATCGAATCGAAAGACGGAACACAACGCCGTTACATGGTACCTCTGTCGAAACACATTCTTGTTCAGGATGGTGACTTCGTAAGAGCCGGTGACCCGCTTTCCGATGGTGCGATCACTCCTGCGGATATCCTTTCTATCAAAGGACCAACCGCGGTTCAGGAATACCTGGTGAACGAGATTCAGGAAGTATACCGTCTGCAAGGTGTGAAGATCAACGATAAGCACATCGAATGTATCGTACGCCAGATGATGCAGAAAGTGGATATCCTCGACGCTGGTGACACCAACTTCCTGGAAATGCAGGCTGTTGACCGCGTGGTATTCCGCGAGGAAAACGATAAGATCCTGGATATGAAAGTGGTTGAGGACGCTGGTAGCTCCGAGACATTGAAGCCGGGTATGATCGTTTCGGTACGTCGTTTGCGTGATGAAAATTCAAGCCTAAAACGCCGTGACCTGAAACTGGTTACAGCCCGTGATGCGCAAGCTGCGGTTGCAAGACCAACTCTGATGGGTATCACACAAGCTTCTTTGGGTACTGAAAGCTTTGTTTCTGCGGCGTCATTCCAGGAAACAACCAAAGTATTGAGCGAAGCGGCTGTTCGTGGAAAACGCGACGAACTGAAAGGTTTGAAGGAGAATGTGATCGTAGGTCACCTGATCCCTGCCGGTACAGGTATGCGTACCTACGAAAACCTGATCGTTGGATCGAAAGAAGAATTCGATGCGCTGACCGATTCTCGCGAGAGACAATCACGCAAGAAAAAAGAGTTGGCGTAATCCAGCTGATTATAAGTAAAAAGAGCCGGCCTGCATCAGCGGGACCGGCTCTTTGCTTTCCAAGCCGCGCTTTCCCAAGCGGGGTATTTTTAGTAATTTCCCCGGTAAATTCAATAGCGCAGCTATTTAAAACCAACAATGAAAGAAGAAAACAAGGAAAACGAACAACAGATCAATGTGGAACTGTCGGAAGAGATGGCAGAGGGTGTGTATTCCAACCTGGCAATGATCGCCCATTCCAATAGCGAATTTATTCTTGACTTCATCCGCCTCATGCCCGGCGTTCCGCGGGCGAAGGTGAAAGCCCGCATTATCGTAACGCCCGAGCACGCCAAACGCCTCGTTGCCGCATTGCGCGACAATATCCAGAAATACGAAGACCAATACGGCCCCATTCAGAACTCGCAGGACAACGAGCCTACCTTCAATTTTCCGATTAGTTTCGGAGGCCCGGGAGGCGAAGCGTAAGCGCGGCTATATCGCTATTAATCAGGTACTTCGCGAATTAGGAGTTTGGCTTCCTTGATGATTTTTTGTAACTTTTGCCAAACTCTTAATCACCATGGCATCATTCAAACTTACAATTAACAACCGCGCATACAATGCAGAGGTAGAGGGAGATACCCCGCTGCTGTGGGTATTGCGCGACAATCTGGGCCTTGTAGGTACCAAATATGGGTGCGGCATCGCGCAATGCGGCGCCTGCACCGTTCACCTGGATGGCAAGGCTGTCCGCTCCTGTGTATTGCCGGTTTCGGCCGTAGGTAAGGCAAAGGTAACCACCATCGAAGGGCTGTCGGAAAAAGGAGATCATCCGGTACAGAAGGCATGGGACGAGGTCGACGTAGCGCAATGCGGATATTGCCAGGCGGGCCAGATTATGACAGCCGCGGCGTTCCTCAAAGAAAAACCCAAACCAACCGACGAAGAAATCGTCGGAGCGATGAGCGGCAACCTTTGTCGCTGCGGAACTTACCATCGCATTCGCGAAGCCGTTAAAGTTGCAGCTTCTAAAACCAACTAACCATGAGCACTTTAAATCAGACATCGCGTCGCGACTTCATGAAGATCGCGGCTGCGGCCGGTGGCGGTTTGTTCCTGGGATTCAACTGGTCGGATACTACTGCCGCGCCGGTTGTAGTAGACGCGAAGCACATCGCGGCCGGTTCGGTGAAGTTCAATAGCTACCTGTCCATCGGTTCCGATAACAGCATTACGATTATTTCGCCAAACCCGGAAATCGGGCAGGGTATCAAGACCGCATTTCCGATGGTGGTGGCCGAAGAGCTAGACGCCGATTGGAAATTGGTAAAAACCGTACAGGGGCATTTGGACAATGCGGCTTTCGAACGCCAGGTAACAGGCGGCAGCGGCGCCGTTCCGCATTCGTGGGAGCGCCTGCGCAAGGCGGGTGCGACAGCACGTCATTTGCTTATCAATGCGGCAGCTGCCAAATGGGGCGTGCCCGCTTCCGAAATCACCACTGCGGACAGCAAGGTGTTTCATAAAGCTTCCGGTAAATCAGGCAGTTACGGAGAATTCGCCGAGGCGGCGGGCAAGCTTACCGCACCGACGGATATTAAACTGAAAGACGAAAAATCCTTCAAACTGATCGGGCAGTCGGTCAGGAATGTGGATAACAAGAATATTGCCACCGGTAAGCCGCTTTTCGGTCTCGACTTCTATCGCGAAGGAATGCTTTTCGCGATTATCCAGCGGCCCAAGGCTTTTGGATTTAAACTGAAATCGGTTGATTCCGCGGCAGCCAAAGCAATGCCCGGCATTGTGGATGTGGTAACCTTTGAAAATAGCGTCGCGGTAGTCGGTAAATCTACCTGGCAATGCAAAAAAGCACGCGAAGCGCTCAAAATCGAGTACGAAAAAGCGGCCGACCTTGAAAGCTCGGAAGACCACAACCGCATTTTCTCCAACCTCATGGACAATGGCGAAGCCACCGTTCGCCGGAAGAATGGCGACGTGGAGGCCGCATTCAAAGGTGCTGCGAAAGTTATCAAGGCTGAATATCAATGCCCGTTCCTGCCGCATAGCCCATTGGAACCGATGAACTTTTTCGCACATGTACGCGAGGATGGCGTGGAACTCGTAGGCCCGACGCAGACACCCGACCGCGCACGTGGGGAAGCGGCGAAAATCACCGGCTTTCCACCCGAAAAAATCACCGTTGAAATTACCCGCCAGGGAGGTGGCTTCGGACGCCGGCTTTCGGCTGATTTTGCCATTGAAGCGGTACACGTGTCCAAACTGGTAAAAGCACCGGTGAAGGTAATCTGGACCCGCGAAGATGATATGACAGGTGGTACTTACCGTCCTGCAGTTCGCTACCGGTTTGAAGCGGCATTGGATAAAAATGGTGAAATGATCGGCTACAAACTCCGTGGGGTGGGGATTAACTCGGGTAACCCTACCCGCGAGGATAATTTTCCATCCGGTTCGGTAGATAATCTGCTGATTGACTCGGTAGAGCATAAATCGGCTATTACTACGGGGCCGTGGCGCGCACCGATCACCAATTTCCTTGCTTATGCAGAGCAATCGTTTATCGACGAAGTGGCGGAAGCGGCCGGGAAAGACCCCATCGAATTCCGTCTGGCACTTTTAGAAAAGGCGAAAAAGTCACCGGCTGGCGAAGTGAAATATGATGTCGACAGGATGATCGCCGTGATCAAACTGGCGGCGGAAAAAAGTAATTGGGGCAAGAAAAAAGGCGTTCACCAAGGCTTTTCTGTTTACTTCTCGCACCGGTCGTATGTGGCGCAGGTAGGCGAAGTAGTGGTTGAAAAAGGTAAGCCTGCATTGAAAAACGTCATTGCGGCTGTTGATTGCGGTATTGTAATCAACAAAAGCGGCTCGTTGCAGCAGGTACGCGGCGGGGTCGTGGATGGAATCGGTCACGCGATGTTCGGTAATATGACTTTCAAAGCCGGTACGCCCGATCAGAGCAATTTCAATGGTTTCAGGTTGATTCGCATGAACGAGATCCCGGAAGTCGATGTACATTTCGTCGACAATGGAATTTCGCCGACCGGCCTGGGCGAGCCTGCATTGCCGCCAGCAGGAGGAGCCGTTGCAAATGCATTCTATAAAGCAACGAAGCAACGCCTTAGAAATCAGCCTTTTATTAATGAAGAGGCATTTAAAGGCATTTCGTAAATATTAATTCGTACAAATTGTAAGACAGTAAGGTGAAAATGTGATACCGCATTTTTATCTTACTGTCTTTATTTATAGCGGGGTAGAAATGTCAGATATTCAGCCCTGTTTTTCTTCCTAAACCATTCAATACCAATGAAAAAGATCGTTACACTGTTTTCTGCATTGATATGCATTGCTATCACTGCATTCACAATCGCGGAATTTCCGCAAACCGACATTTCAAACGGAGTCATCAAAGCAAAGCTGTATTTGCCGGATGGAAATGAGGGCTACTACCGCGGCGTCCGGTTCGATTGGGCGGGTGTGGTGCCTAGTCTGGAATATAAAGGGCATACCTATTTTGGCACATGGAACCAGGCGCCATATGATCCCAAGCTACACGACGCGATCATGGGACCCGTGGAGGAATTTACACCGCTTAATTTCGATGACGCAAAGCCGGGCGAGCAATTTGTCAAGATCGGCGTAGGGGTCCTGACCAAACCCGATGATAAAAAGTATTCGTTTGCGACCAATTACGCGGTTAAAAATCCGGGCAAATGGTCGGTTACGAGGGGCAACGACCAGGTCGCTTTCATGCATGAATTGAAAGACGAAACCGGATATGGCTACGAGTATCACAAGACATTGAAACTGGTAAAAGGCAAACCACAACTCGTTTTGGAACACACATTGAAAAATACGGGTACCAAACCGATCGTGGCGAGCACCTACAACCACAACTTTTTCATGATCGATAACGAGCCATCGAATGAGAATATCCGCATTGTATTTCCTTTTGAAGTGAAGGGAGAAGGCAGAGGATTTGGAAGCATTATCAACGCCAATGGTAAAATGCTGAACTATTCGCGCGAAGTGGTCAAAGGCGACCAGGTTTTCAGCGCCGGTTTGCAGGGCTTCGGGCCTACTGCGAAGGATTATGATATTCGGATTGAAAATACCAAAACAAAAGCGGGCGTACGGATTACCTGTGACCAGCCGCTGGAAAAGCTGGTCTATTGGGCTTGCCCTACCACATCCTGCCCCGAACCTTACATTAAGATCGCTGCCGAGCCGGGCAAGGAGATCAAATGGAAGGTGACCTACGAGTTTTATACCTTTTAAAGAAAGCGGCCGGATTTTTCTAAATTCGCACCGCATTTCAACAAACTAGTCAATGGGTTCGCATAAACACCTGGATAAAGCATCGGCCGCGGGACTTCTGGTCGCATTAGGGATTATTTACGGGGATATCGGTACGTCGCCTCTTTACGTAATGCAGGCGGTGATCGGTACCAACAAGATTACGAATGACGTCGTTTACGGGGCAGTTTCCTGTATTTTCTGGACGCTTACATTACAAACGACCATTAAATACGTGATCCTCATTCTCCGGGCCGATAATAAAGGTGAGGGTGGTATCCTTGCATTGTTTGCGCTCGTTCGCAGGCGTGCAGCCTGGCTCACCGTCCCGGCCATTATCGGGGCGAGTACCCTGTTGGCCGATGGGATTATTACCCCGCCCATTTCGGTGTCGTCCGCGGTGGAGGGTTTGCGTATACTTTATCCCGATATTCAGACGATCCCGATCGTAATCGCCATTCTGACGCTGCTTTTCATTATTCAGGTTTTTGGAACGACCATTGTGGGCCGGGCATTTGGTCCGGTGATGGCGATATGGTTTCTGATGCTGGCCGTACTGGGTGTTGCACAGGTGATCGATCACCCGGAGATCATGAAATCTTTAAGTCCGTTTTATGCATACCAGCTCCTGGCAAACCATCCCGGCGGTTTCTGGATGCTCGGGGCTGTGTTCCTATGTACCACCGGTGCGGAAGCGTTATATAGCGATTTGGGCCATTGCGGTCGCGGGAACATCCGCATTAGCTGGGTTTTTGTGAAAACCTGTCTGATCCTGAACTACTTCGGTCAGGGTGCGTGGCTGATCGTGCATTCCGGCGATCTGCTGAATGGCCGTAAGCCTTTCTACGAAATCATGCCCGACTGGTGGCTGCTACCGGGGATCGGTATTGCCACTACGGCCGCCATTATTGCCAGCCAGGCGCTGATCAGCGGGTCGTTCACGCTTATCTCGGAGGCGATCCGTTTGAATTTCTGGCCGAAGGTCCGGCTGGTATACCCAAGCGATCAAAAGGGCCAGCTTTACGTGCCGAGCGTGAACTGGCTCCTTTGGGCCGGCTGTATCGGTATTGTCCTGTATTTCAAAGAGTCCTCACATATGGAGGCGGCGTACGGGCTCGCGATCACGCTTACGATGATCATGACCACGATCCTGATGTCGGTATACCTGTACGTGAAGCGCGTGAGCAAATCGATTGTGATCGTTTTTCTGGTCATCTACCTGGCTATCGAAGGCTCTTTCCTGGCCGCTAACCTGTTGAAATTCACGCACGGCGGCTGGGTTTCGCTGGTGCTTGCTACCGTTATCGGATTGGTGATAACTGTTTGGTTAAAAGCATATTATATCAAAATGCGATTGACCGAATACGAAAGCCTGGAAAAATACATCGGACCGTTAAAGGAACTGAGCAACGACATTAGTATTCCCAAATATTCCACGCATTTGATATTTATGTCGAATGCGTCGCGCGAGAGCGAGATCGAAAACAAGATCATCTATTCGATCTTTTACAAACGGCCGAAACGCGCGGATATTTACTGGTTTGTACACGTGGAAACGACAGACGAGCCTTACACAATGGATTACCACGTGAATATCCTTGCCGAGGACGATGTGATCAAGGTGACGTTCCGCCTAGGCTTCCGGATCGAGCAGCGTATCAACCTTTTCTTCCGTAAAGTAGTGGAGGATATGGTGCTCAACAAAGAAGTGGACATTACCAGCCGGTACGAATCGCTTAGCCGGCAGAATATCACGGGCGACTTCCGGTTCATTGTACTCGAACGTTACCTTTCGCTCGAAAATGATCTGCCGTTCATGGAGGAACTGATCATGAAGATTTACTTCGGGATTAAAGGAATTACTACATCGGAGGACAAGTGGTTTGGTCTTGACAGTAGCTCGGTGAAAGTCGAAAAAGTGCCTTTGGTGCTGACACCCAGCGAGAAAATCCGCATGAAAAGGGTGTATAGCTAAGAAGTTGACTGCGAAGTAGTTCGAGGAGAAAGCTTAATATTGAGATTCCCATTTATCCAAAGGCTTATCGCCCATTTTGGGTATATCGCTACGCATTTTGTGGATGAGCTCTTTGGAATTCACCGGTGAAAATGCTGTGACAGGCCTGAGCCTGTGCCTAATTTCTGGAACGCTTTTAGTGCGGACAAGTGCCTTAGTAGTGGTAACTTTTTTCACTAAAACAGAATGGACCATGAAATACCTTGCATGCATATTTACAATGCTTCTGGGGATTGCCGGGGTATTTGCACAAAATCCGGTGACACCGGAACCGTCAGTACCAAAGCCAGTACCGCAAACAAGTCCTGTTCCGACAACAGCACCTGAAACGAAGCCTGAATTCAATTCGCCGCAGTCGCCTAACCGACCCGCTCAGATACCATCGGAGGATACGCTTATTAAAGGACAAAAAAGCTCGGGGGCCGTTATACGCGACACGCTGATGCCGGCCGATAACAAACGGAATAACCGCTCAGAACGTAGGAAAAACCGCAAGGGAACCGCTGAAACCGATGATACCACTTCGGCTCAGCCACAAACCGATCCGGGAAGAAAGCCGTGAAACAAGTGAGATTGAAACTGAAAGCCCGGAAGCGATTCCGGGCTTTGGTGTTTAGTGTCGAGAAGAGAGAACAGGTTCCGGTGTCAGTGTGTGTGATTCAGGGAAGGATAGGTATGGAAGTCGTTCTGCCGCTGTGTAGCAGGTTCCAGGTCGTCTTCCCAAAACGGCTGTGTGATCACCGCTTTGTTCTTGTTGACCCAGGTACACCAAACCTTCCCGCTGAATACCCGTTTGGTAACGGGAAGCGTGGCCGATCCGTTGTGATTGACCACGGTCTCGACGATCTGGTATTCGTCAACCTGCATGAGCTGGTTGCCGTCTTTTTCCTTCACCCAATCGTCTTTCATAAACTTAAAAGTATCCATCGGTCTTGAGTTGATTTTACGTGAAGGGAGGGAATCAAATCCTGTGCCAGAAATTATACATTTTCAAGAATGCAGTAAGTTGAATAAGGTCTATCGAATTAACTAGTAGAAATATTTCAACAAAACTACGACAAGGAACAAGCGCCGGTAAAATCCGTTAACTAACCCGGATTTCGCGTTGGATGGACGGAAAGGGAAGAACTCGGCAGGGGATGTTTTATTGAGAATTCAAAAGACATTCGTTGGGATATGAAGTACTTCAAAACGGGCATTTCGCTTATTGTAATTTTACTGGTTGGGCATTACCTGCATGCGCAGTGGACCGCGCCCTACGCCAACAGCTGGATCGATGATGATCAACCCTATGTAAAAATCGGAATACTGAAAAAAGGCCTGCACAGGGTTCCATTCTCTGCTTTGCCCAAAGGATTCCCGGTAAGCTCTCCCGATAAGTTTCAGCTGTGGCGCCGGGGTAAGGAGGTGTCCATTATCAGCACGGCTAATCAGGAAATCGTTTTTTATGCTGGTCCAAACGACGGGGCCAGCGATTCGCTGCTGTACCGGCCTATGAGCGCGCGTATGAACCCCTATTACAGCTTTTATTCCGACGAAGGCGCGTATTTTCTGACGGTCGGCAATCGGCCCGGAAACAGGGCGAAAGCCGCGCCCGCTCCCGCGGACGGATCGATTCCGGTGGTAACGCATCACAATGAGCATATTACCAAAGTTTTTCAACAGGATTATTCCTTCGGAACGAACTACCCGATCAACCCCGGCTTTTGGAACAGCTATTACGAACTGGGAGCCAGTAGGACGAGCCTCGTATATAAGGATAAAAGCGAAGCGGTGATCGATTTTAAGCTGGACGATTTTGTAAGTAACGCAGGTACTCCGAAAATCAAACTAATGCTGCACGGACGGAGCAAGAATAGCCGGAAACTGGAACTCTACATCGGTAAAAACAAGAATGCGTTGCGACTGGTGAAGGCATTGGACAATACTGGTTTCGCTGCGGTTGAATATGCATTTGAAATCAAGCCGGAAGACCTGGATGCGGAGCAGAAAAGTGTGCTGGTGATTCGCAGTCCAAGCAGTGATCCATATGAGCGGTTTTCCATTGCCTATTATTCCATTGAATACCCCGGAAAGCTCAAAATGGGAACCCGGCAGGAGTACCTATTACCCGCAGTTTCGCATCAATGGAGCAGTATACCGGTTAAAGAGGTCCCGCTTGCATCGAGGATGATCGATATCACGGACGCCGATAACCCGGTGTTGCTAAACAGGGCCGGAGACAATTTGCCTTTGCCGCGCCAGCCGGGCAAGAGCGTGATTTTGCTCTCGACAAGTGAAACGATCGATGTCGCGCCTGCGAAAATCAGGGAAATGCATTTTCAAAATTACGATCCCAAGGCCGCCGACTACATCATTATCACAACCGAAGCACTACGCAGCGGCGCGAAAAGCTACGCCGACTACCGTTCTTCATCGGCCGGTGGAGGTTTTAAACCTGCCATTTTTGCAATAGAGGATATTTATGACCACTTCAATTACGGCGAGCCAAGTCCGGTCGCGATCAAGAAATTCATGGCCTACATGCTTTCCGGGGGCGTTCAGGATAAGTACCTGTTCCTGATAGGGAAGTCCGTCACCCAAAACGAGCGCATGGTGCGTGAGATTCCCGGCGAAGTCCCTACGATTGGCTATCCCGGTTCTGATGCATTGCTCGTAGAAGGGATAGCCGGAGGGGCGGTCAATGCGCCGGTAATTCCTGTGGGCAGGTTGTCGGCGGTAACCAATCAGAATATCACGGATTATCTTCAAAAAGTAAAGGCTTACGAGGCAATCGAGCCTGAGGAGGCGGGCTGGCGGAAGAAGGTCCTTCATTTGAGCGGGGGCAAAACGACCGGCGAAATTGTCCAGCTGCGCGATCACCTGCGTGCATTGGAGCCCGCGGTGCAGAAAGGCATTTTTGGCGGAACGGTGAAATCCTACGTGAAGCAGCAGCCGACCGAGGAAGTGGAAAACGTGGATATCGCTGCCGATCTGAACGAAGGGGTGGGCATGATTACGTTTTTCGGGCACGGGGGCACATTGATTACCGATCCGAGCATTGGGCACGTGCGGGATGCGAACCGCGGTTATCATAATCTGAACAAATATCCGGTGATGTATTTCAACGGTTGCGGGGTCGGGAACGTGTTCTGTAACCGGTTCAATCCGACGCCGCCGAATCCCAAGGCCGCCGACCGGATCACACTCTCCCTCGACTGGCTGGTAGCGCCTGACCGTGGCGCCATTGCGGTCATTGCCAGTTCGTTTGAAAGCTTCGTGAGTCCGGGCATTACGTATCTCAGTTCGCTCTACCATCATATGTTCGAAAACACCGAGACCGTTGGCCTGCCGATCGGGAAGATTCAATTGGCGGTGGCTAACGATGTTTTATCCAAACATAAAGATCAGTACAATATCGCCTACGTACATCAATCGCTTCTGCAAGGCGACCCGGCATTGCGGCTGCTTACCGTCGCCGGACCCGACTATGCCGTGCAAGCCGGGGAAGGCATTACATTGTATTCCGATTCGGTCAACAAGACGATCGGCGAATCGGATTCATTGCGGGTGAGCGTTGCGCTGACGAACCTGGGACGGTTTGTCGCGGGACAGGTCGTGCCGGTGGAGGTGATTTATACGGGTGAAAAAGCGCCGGTTTTCCGGAAAGTGAATATTAAATTCCTGGCTTCTAAACAGGTTTTTCAAATATCTTTTCCAAACGGCAAAGACGTTAAATCCATCAAAGTGCATATCGATGCAGCACAGACATTGAAGGAGCTTTCCCGCAACAACAATGTCTCCGAATTGGTAATCGACTGGAATCTGGTCAAGGACATGCAGGTCTTCTCGGACAAAACATTGAAAGACAATATCCCGCCTATCCTGAACGTCAGTACCGGAGGCCGTTTTCTAAAACAGGAAGAATCCCTGCCGCCAAACCCGGTATTCAACATCTCGCTCACCGACGACCGGGCACTTCCGGCCGACACCACACTTGTTGATATTTTCATACGGCCCTGCCGCAACGACGAATGCAATTTTGAACGGATGCCTTACGCAAGCAATCATTTACAGGTCCGCGCGTCGGGTAGCAATGCGCTGGAGGTCGAATACCCGGCAGCGCTTGCCCCGGGCAAATACGAAATGATGGTGAACGCCCGGGACGCCTCCGGCAACGAGGTTACCCAACCCTACCGGATGTATTTCAAAATTGTGAAGCCGGAGGATATGCAACATAGCCTCGTAGTAAGCCCCAATCCGACCACTTCCTACCTGCGCTTCGAATTGAAACGCGCTATGGCGCAGCCGTTAAAGTCGGTTCGGTATTTGATATACGACCAGCGGGGAAACCAGTTGTACGACGAGGATTTGTTGGTTCCCGACAAGAAGCCGGTAATGGAATGGTATTGGCAACCTAAAAGCAACGTGATGCCCGGGCTTTATAGTTACACGGTTCTGCTAATCGGGGCATTGGGTGAAACGCTGGACGTAAGGAAAGGCAAGGTCGTCATTCAATAGCGGTACCTCAGGTTTTAAGTAATTTAATTAAAGACAGTTACAACCAAATGCATTTCAAATACATCCTTCCCCTATATTCTAATCCACCTTAACGAAATGCATTATGAAAGTTTCTAAATCGGTATTGCAGGCTGTTGCCGTTGCGGTTACAGTTACTGCGCTTGCTACTGCTTGTACAGACAGTACTATCGGGCCAAACGGGGAAAAAACGACCAAAACCAAAACCGTGGACCCGTGCCCCGCTTGTGGAATGGGGTGATAATGCATGTCTGAAATCTACTCATCGATTGCCTGTAACCTGGACGCCCATATTTTACAGGCGTCCTTGCCCTTGTTCGAACAGGAAAGGGTGGAAGCCATTGAGTGGTCCTTCGATACACTTTTCAGATTTGATGAAATCCCGGCCTGGTTTACCGATCTGGTGAGCGAATTCAGTAATGGTAACCGGCTCATTGGCCACGGCGTGTACTTTTCATTGTTTTCCGGAAAATGGTCGTCAGGGCAGCAGGAATGGCTCGATAAGCTCAAAAAACTGTCTGACGAATTTCTGTTCGACCATATTACCGAACATTTCGGTTTCATGACCGGTGAAGATTTTCACAAAGGCGCGCCTATCGGCATTCCGTTTACTTCGCAGACACTGGCGCTGGGGAAAGACCGCCTGCGAAGAATCCAGGACGCATGCCGGTGCCCGGTGGGGCTGGAAAACCTGGCTTTTTCGTACTCGATGGACGAAGTGAAAAAGCACGGAGACTTTCTGAGGGAATTGGTAGAAAGCGTAAACGGTTTCATCATTCTCGACCTCCACAACATTTACTGCCAGGTTCACAATTTTGACATCGCTTTTGACGACATTATAAAGCTTTACCCGCTGGATAAGGTGAGGGAAATCCATATTTCGGGCGGGAGCTGGGAACACACGCTGATGAATTCGGGCAGGCCGGTGCGGAGGGACACGCACGACGATGCTGTTCCGGAAGTGGTGTTTGAATTCCTGGGTAGTGCAATTCCAAAATGTCCGAATCTTAAATATGTGGTGCTGGAACAATTAGGCACCGCGCTTGATAACGAGTCGAGCCAGGCGGCATTCCAGTCTGACTTTCTTCGAATGGACAGCATTATCAAATCGCTGACGCCGAAATCTCCTCAAATACCCGCAGATACATTTGCACCGCTGCCGGCAAATGCAAACACTACTCCACTGGAAGATCCCCGCCTGCACAGGCAGCAGGTTCAACTATCGCGCATTCTGGAAACGGCTTCGGATGTAAATGAAGCAAGAACCATGCTGCTTTCCTCCGATCTGCACAATACCGCCTGGAATGTTGAAAACTGGGCGCCTTACATGCTTGAAACGGCCATAGCCATTGCCCGGAAGTGGCGGAATGGCTTTGAATAAGGCGAGGGAATTTTAATTATAACATAACATTCGTGTAATTTGCTGACAAAAAATAAATTTGTGGGTATTCTTGTTTAAAGCAGTCAAGACCTGTCCCGGGTTGATTTCAAATGGAGATTGCAGAAAAAAAACGCACCCAAAGATCAGTTGCCAGCCAAACACCGTTCGAACGGTCTCTCGCGAAGAGAATTTCAAAAGCTTATGCAATTTGCGAGTTGCTAAGCGGATCGGAAATCTATACCCCGAGATCCGATATTGATACCATTGAGCGGCTACGCGAAGAACTGGCATTATTCGATATTTTAAGCATATCGTTTTTCGAGGCTGTTGACAACTACGTGGACGTGGCCCTGACGAGAAAGCAACTCTTCAAGGGGGCTAAGGATGGTATCAAGGAAACATCCTATGAGATAAAGAAACATGTCACACGCGATATGACTTCGAAAAAGCCGCATCAGGATGAGGTTAAAGAACTGTACGCTGCGATATATGCGCAAAATCCCCTGGCCCCTCCTTACGATTTTGCGAAGCCGACCCTGGATAAGGACCTCGGTGCATTTTTTCTTTCATACAGCACGCTGTTTGGCTATTTTAAGTTGTTGGTAGAAAAGGTTCGTAAAAATCAGTCGACACCCGAAACCTGCCCTTTTTCCGTCACACATTGCGAGACGCTGCTCTTGCAAGCCGAGAATCTGACAAAGGAAGTCGAGCACCTGCTTCAAAAGGTTTATGTGCTTAATGAAGAAAGAAGGTACATTTTCGAGCAAATCAAAAACCGGTGTACGGCCATATGCAACAGGAGCAGGCATGTACTTGGGTCTCATGACGACACCTATAAGTGGGTAAACAGGCACCGGCTGTCGATCATGTAGCCGGCGGCACTTAACAATAACTTAATATTAAAGACATATCGAAGTAATGTGGGCAGGATAGTTTTGTGTCAAAATATGACACCTGATTATGAAACACTTAATTACGACGATTACCCTTCTTTTAATTACAGCAGGTTTTACGTTTGCCCAGGTAGGGTCCATCAAGGGCTCTGTCAAGGATGGCAAGAACAATGAGGCCATTATCGGCGCGACTGTTCAGATAATCGGAACGACCGCTCCACTGGGCTCTGTTACGGATGTCGAAGGTAACTTCGAAATTCAGAAGGTCCCCGCAGGTTCCTACAAAATCCAGATCAGCTACGTTTCCTACGCAACGAAGGACATCGAAAACGTCCGCGTTGAAGCAGACAAATCTACGCTCATCAATGCCGTGCTTGTTGAAGACAACAAAACGCTTCAAGAAGTAGTGGTGAAAGGGCAACGCCAGACCAACACCGAAGTTTCGGTCATCACGGAGATCAAACAGGTTCAGCAGATTGCGGTGGGTATTTCGGCCCAGCAAATCCAGCGGACACAGGACCGTGACGCTTCTGCGGTTATCCGCCGCGTGCCAGGTATTTCCATTTTCGACGACCGTTTCATTGTAGTACGCGGTTTGAACGAACGTTACAATACCGTACTCCTCAACGACATTATCACTCCTTCTACTGAGGTAGACACTAAATCCTTTTCCTTTGACCTGATCCCTTCTTCGGCCATTGACCGGATGCTGGTTTTCAAGTCGGCTTCGGCAGACCTTCCGGGCGACGTAAGTGGTGGGGCTATCAAAATTTACACTAAAACCATCCCCGACGGCAACAGCTTCTCCGTGAATTTCTCGACCGGATACCGTGCAGGAACTACTTTCAGCTCGGCTACCAGTCACAAGGGAGGCGGATTGGAATTCCTTGGTATCGAGAACGGTACGCGTACATTGCCTGATAATTTCCCGAACAGAAGAGGGGTTATCCTGAATGCGAAATCGCCAACCATTATCCAGAAGTTCCAGGATTTGCCGGATTACTACGCACCAAAGCAGATCAATGTATCCCCCGATTGGAGAGCGGGTATCAATTTCAGCCGCAGGTTCTATATCAAGGATGTCGAGGTTACCAATACTTCCTATATCAACTATTCTTTCTCACGTATAAATAATACCGTTAGTCAGAACCGCTTCAATTTCCCAGGCCAGAAGACGGAGTTTTTCAACGACCAGTTCTTGCAGGAGAATGCGCGTTTGGGTATCATGTCGAACTGGGCATTTATTCTCAATCCTAAAAACAAGATCGAATTCCGCAACCTGTTCAACCAAATGGGTAACAAGGAAACGGTTGTCCGTGGCGGTGGAAACATTGAAAATAACCTGGATTACAGCAACGGAGCTTTCCGTTACGAAGCCAGGAGCATTTACTCGGGCCAGCTGAGCGGTACGCACGAACTGACTGCGAAATCGAAACTTCGCTGGATCGCCGGTGCGGGTTATACCTACCGTAACGAGCCTGATTTCAGAAGGTTTACCTCGACACGCCAGACTGACACTAACGAGCCATTCCAGATCAACCTGCAACAATTCGAATCTCCGACATTGCAACAGGCGGCGCGTTTTTACTCACGTTTGGGTGAGATCGTGGGCACCGGAACCGTTTCCTACGAGCAGCTGATCGGCGCGAAAAAGGATGAAGCGGAGCAACAGGCGAAACTGAATGTAGGTACTTATGTTGAATACAAAGACCGTAAATATTCGGCCCGCTGGTTTGGTATCGTCAACCCGAACCGCGTAGGAGACGAACTCCTGACACAAACTCCGGCGCAATTCTTCCAAAAATCGAACCTGGCTTCCGACAAAGTATATTACACGGAAGGAACGAACTTTGACGATAAGTATTCGGCACAAAACCTTCTCACAGCGGGTTATGCATCGTTCTACTGGCCTATCACCGAGCATTTGAATGCAACCGTAGGTTTCAGGGGTGAATATAACCGCCAGCAATTGCAAGGTTTCGAGCGTGGAGGTGGTATCGAGGTAAATGTAGACCGTCCGGTTTTCACTCCCCTGCCTTCTGTTAACCTTACTTACAAATTCAATGAACAGCACGCCGTAAGAGCAGCTTACAGCACGACTGTCAACCGCCCCGAATTCCGCGAGCTTTCACCAAGCACGTACTACGACTTCAACTTCGACGTATCACGCAAAGGAAACCCGAACCTGGTAAATGCAACGATTCAGAACTACGATTTGAGATACGAGTTCTACCCAAGCAAAAGTGAGCTGATCACATTGTCGTTGTTCAACAAGACATTCAAAAATCCGATCGAAGCGGCGATTTTCTACAACGGCAGCACGGTGGCATTTACCGTGGCCAATGCAAAAACGGCTTATGCCAGAGGGGTTGAACTGGAAGTTCGCAAAGCCCTTTCGAACCCTGACAACGCAACCTTCCTGAGCAAAATGCTCGTGACGTTGAATGCATCGCTCATCACCAGCGACGTGAAAACGAACGTAACTACCGGTAGTACCGACCGTTACCTGCAAGGACAATCGCCTTACCTGATCAATGCCGGTCTATTCTACAACGACGACGAGCGTGGCTTGCAGATCAACGCATTGTACAACGTGATCGGAAAGCGCATTTACATTATCGGCGACAACGTTATCAGCGCCAATATCTTCGAAATGCCGCGTAACGTGATCGACCTGAACATTATCAAATCTATCGGCAAACGCCTCGAAATCCGTGCAAGCATCCAGGATCTGCTCAACCAGCCTTTCCGCTTGTACCAGGATACCAACCGTGACAATAAGATCGATACCAAAACGGACGGTTTGTATCAGAAATACCGCAGAGGAACCTATTCAATGATTGGCCTGCGCTACACACTTTGATCATAAAAATTAAAAACAAATCAATTAAACGACCTGTTAAATGAAAAAGTTAGCAACTTGGTTATTGGCAATGCTGGTATTATCCGCATCGTTCGTAGTTGTGTCATGTAAAACTGATGATGATGGACAAGATCCGGGACCAACGAATCCAGTGGGTGAAACAATTACCGTAAAAGGAACAATTTCAGCTTCGACAACCTGGAAAGCTGCCAACAAATATATTCTCGAAGGTTTTGTATACGTTGACAACGGCGCGATACTGACCATCGAACCGGGAACGATCATCAAAGGTGATAAACTGACAAAAGGTACGCTGATCATCAAGCCGGGAGCGAAAATCATGGCGGAAGGTAATGCTACCAAGCCTATCGTATTTACTTCTTCACAGGGAAAAGGCGCCCGTAACTACGGCGACTGGGGTGGTATCATCCTCCTTGGAAAAGCTCCGGTAAACAAAAATCCGGCTACCATCGAAGGAGAAAACGTATCGACTTTCGGAGGAACGGATGCAGCTGATAACTCAGGTACTTTGAAATATGTACGTATCGAGTTCGCTGGTATCGCTTTTGAAACGGATAAAGAAATCAACGGTCTCACTTTTGGCGGCGTAGGTTCAGGAACCACAATCGACTTTGTACAAGTTTCATACAGCGGTGACGATGCTTACGAATGGTTCGGCGGAAACGTAAACGCAAAACACCTGATCTCATACCGTACATTGGACGATGACTTCGATACCGACTGGGGTTTCAGCGGAAACGTACAGTATGCAATGGCTTTGAGAGACCCTGCTGTTGCTGACCAATGCTCATGCTCGGATTCAAATGGTTTCGAATCGGACAACGACGCTTCCGGATCAGGTGCTGCACCTAAAACAAGCGCTAAATTCAGCAACGTGAGCATCTTCATTGCTCCTGGCACTCCTAATGCCAAATACCGTTCGGCATTCCGTATCCGCAGAAATTCAGCTGTCAGCATCTACAATTCAGTTGTTTCAGGAGCTTATCCCAAGGGCGGTCTTGAACTCGAAGGCGACTCTACACAGGCTAACTTCAAAGCTGGAAGAGCGGATTACCGCGGATTGGCTTTGGCGGGTATGTCGAAAGCAATCGTGTCAGGTGATACTACCCTGCTGAAAGATGCGGCCCGCAAAAACATGTTCGGTGCCGACATCGCTACTTTGAAACTGGATGCTGCTTACAATACGCTTGGCGCAGGTTTGAAAGTACTTCCTCAGGCTGGTTCTCCTCTTTTGACAGGCGGTGTAACATTGCCGGCCGGATTTGAAGCCAACGCATACATCGGAGCATTCGGTACCACCGACTGGACAACCGGCTGGACCAACTTCGATCCACAAAACGCAGATTACTAAGATCTTATATAATTGGTGTCAGAATTTAATAAAAGCCGGGGGCATTGCTCCCGGCTTTTTTATGTTAAAGTTGTAAAGCAACTGCGCCTCTATTTGCGAGTCTTTTCAAGCCGTTTAGCACTTAAATACTTCCTCACAGGCATATCATACACCACCATGACCAGATACGCAGCGCCAACCAGCAGGATGATCCCGCCAACAACTATGAAGGCTAACTGCATTGTACCAGGTTTATGACTGGTATAGTAATTCCCGAACATCCATAACACGGCGTAATGCGTCATGTACAAGGGGTAGGAGATTTGTCCTGAAAAAATACAGGCCTTTTTCAGGACAGGTGCCAACGTTGCTCCCGCGCCTAATGCAATCAGCAAGGGAAAATAAAACAGGACTACCAGTGTTTCGGATAGCCAGTTCCATTTGGAGTAGGGCATCAGAAAAGCCAGCAGTAATAATGCCGACAGGCCGATAAATCCAAGCTTGTTACGGATAATCCAGTTGGAACGATAAATAAGTAATCCCGCCAGAAAGGAATACGAAACGCGGGCGCCTCCATCCCAGAAAGTAGGGCCGCTCCAACCGCCCAATAAATTGCCGGAGCGATAAGCTACAAAGCAAATGGCCATCGCCGAGAGTATAGTGAGTAGTGCCAGGAAACCGCGGCTGATCCGGCAAAGCACGAATGCGTAAACGATATTGGCAATATATTCCCAGAACAACGACCAGGCCGGCGCATTGAAGCTAAAAAGATTATATGCACGATCGGCTATCGCAGGCATCGGAACGAGCAATAGCGAAGATAGAAACGCCAGCGCGATTTTGCCGGTGCTGTACTGCTCGGGATGGCCTCCGAACGGATCGAACAGGAACGCCAGCAAGCCCAGGATTGACCCTGCGATAACCAGGGGATGCAGTCTGATAATTCTTGATATGAAAAACGTGCGGAGGCCCATCTTGGCAATGCGATCGTCATAAGCGTACCCGATCACAAATCCCGAAAGGCAGAAAAAGAAATCGACGGCCAGAAACCCATGGCCGATGAAGTTCATGGAGGGATCGGGAAAGACCCATTCCATAAAGTGGAAGATTACAACGGCCAATGCGGCAACGCCCCGCAATCCGTCGAGGATTTCGAAGTGTTGTTTTGATTGTGGGAGGGAGGTGGGTTTGCTCACAGTTTATGTTTAATGAAAAAAAGCACCTACAACTTGCGTCGTAAGTGCTTTTTGTGTTCGTCGGGATGACAAGATTCGAACTTGCGACCCCTAGCACCCCATGCTAGTGCGCTACCGGGCTGCGCTACATCCCGAACTTTTATAAATGCCCTAAGGCAATTCTTTGGGGTTGCAAATCTAAGAATGTTTTGGATTATTGTTCATTTCAGGCCGAAAAAAATTGATTTAACCTGAAATGAACAACAAATCTGAGTTTTTTCTAGATCGACTCGCTTTGCCAATTCGGATTCACTACCTCCGGTTTGCCCTTGCGGAACCATTTGTCGCGGACGCGCTCGTTGACGTAGTACATACATGGTACCATGATGAGCGTCAGCAAGGTAGAGAATGTGAGACCGAATATGATCGTCCATGCGAGGATGTTCCAGAACACGGAGCTCGGGCCGCCGACGATCAGGTGTGGTTCCAGGTCGCGGAAGAGGCCTACGAAATCGACGGTGATACCTAATGCGAGCGGCACGAGACCGAGTACCGCCGCGGAAGCCGTGAGGAGTACGGGTGTGAGACGGATCGCGCCGCCTTCGATAATCGCTTCGCGCATCGGGTACCCGCGCCCGCGGAGCTCTTCGATGAACTCGATGAGCAGGATACCGTTTTTAACCACAATACCAGCCAATGCGATGATACCTACGCCGGACATGATGATCGAGAAATCTTTGTGGAAGATCACAAAACCCAGCAACACCCCGATCAGCGAAAGCACAATCGTGAAGAAGATAATGAATGGCTTGATCACCGAGTTGAACTGCGTGGCCAGAATCAGGTAAATAAGCATGATCGCGGCACCGAATGCGGTTCCGAGGAACGCCATGGATTCGGCCTGTTCTTCCTGCTCACCGCCCATTTTGATGATGTAGCCATTTGGTACTTCCATTTCCTGGATCACGGTCTGGATCTGGGCAACGATTTCATTGGCATTGTAGCCCGGCAATACGTCGGAGCCGAGGGTTACGATACGGCGCTGATCCTGGCGGTTGATCTGGCTGAAAGTAGTCGAATAGTGGATATTAGCCACGGAAGTGATAGGCACCTGGCGCAATGCACCGCCCATATTCATATCGCGGTACACGACATTCAGACTCAATAGCTTCTCGATCTGTTCGCGGTCGTCCTTTTCAAGCCTTACCATGATCGGGTATTCGTCCTTATCATCACGGAATTTCGAGACTTCCAGACCGAACAATGCCGTACGGACAGCTAATGCAATTTGTTGCGAGCTGATACCTTCACGTTGCGCCTTTTCACGGTCGATATCGATCACGATTTCAGGCTTGTTGGTAACGAGGTCGGAGCGAAGCTGGTCGATACCTTCGATACCCGAATCCTGCACCTTTTTCAGAACGTCTTTTTCCAGTTTTTGCAGTACTTCAAATTCATCACCGGAAATCTCGATCGAAATGGGTTTACCGGTCGGCGGACCTACCGCTTCGCGTTCCACGGAGATTTCAGCACCCGGGATACCGGCGACGGCATCGCGGATCTTGCGGAGAATTGCCTCGGAAGACCTGCCGCCACGTTCGGTACCATATACGAATGCGACGGTTACCTTCGACTTGTGCGGCGTGGCAGAGCGGTCGGGGTTGTACGGGTCACCCGCGTTTTTGCCGACGTTGGCAATCACCGAATTCACCATATCCATTGCTTTTTCCTTTTCCAAAACATCAAAAACACGTTTTTCGATGATCTTGGTCACGGAGTCGGTCACGCGGGCGTCGGTTCCGATGGGTAATTTGTTATAAACGTATACATAATCAGGATCACCGCTTGGGAAAAACAATACCTGGGGTTGCGCAATGCCGGTGATCACGAAGGTGGCGATCAGCAGGATGAAAACCCCGATAATGGCGAATACCGGTCTCCAACCTCTCAAAAGCCAGTCGATGAGCTTGCGGTAACCGTTTTTCAATGCAGGCAGCAAGTTGTCCTGGAACGGTACGAGAATGCGTGGCGTCAGAATGTAGTGGTTGAAAATCCAGAGTATCAATATAAATACAAAGAAATTACCCACACCGCGGTCGATCAGGTAACCGATTGCGGCGGCTACCACGAGGATAAACACCGGGCGGCGGATCGCTTTGAAACTGGTATCATGCGCTTCTTTCTCATCGTCGTGGCGGCCCATGAACGACACCGCAAATACAGGGTTCATTACATAAGCCACAAAAAGCGAGGCCCCGAGCGTGATAATGAGCGTTAGCGGCATGAATTTCATGAATTCCCCGACTATCCCTGTCCAGAAAAGCAACGGGAAGAACGGCGCAATGGTGGTGAGCGTACCGGAAAGTACGGGAATGAACACCTCGCCGGCAGCCGCTTTTACAGCCTGCTGGATCGTCCAGTCCTTATGCATGTTGAACAAGCGGTGCGTGTTCTCGATTACCACAATCGCGTCATCCACCACCAGACCAATACCGAGCAGGAATGCGAAGAGTACGATCGTATTCAATGTAAATTCGGTGCCTACCATCGGACCGATGATCGGCATTAATACAAATGCGACCAATGCGGACAACGGTACGGAAAGCCCCACGAAGATCGCGTCGCGTACACCCATGAAGAACATCAGTACGAGTACCACGAAAATAAAGCCGAGTACAACGGTGTTGATCAGGTCATGCAAATCGGCGCGGGTCTGGATCGACTGGTCGGCCGTGATTTTAACGTCCAG
Organism: Dyadobacter sp. SG02; assembly: GCF_900109045.1. Lineage (GTDB taxonomy): Bacteria > Bacteroidota > Bacteroidia > Cytophagales > Spirosomataceae > Dyadobacter. The sequence continues at coordinate 206,522 of NZ_FNYL01000010.1, read as the reverse complement.
ACCGGCTGGGAAACGATTTTCCTTAAAATCCGCGATCACGTTTTCAATTTTATCCGCTGCGTCTACGAGGTTTTCTCCCGAACGTTTGATCACGTTCAGTGTGATTACCGATTTGTTAGCGAGGCGCGCAAAATCCTGCTGCTCTTCGAAGCTGTCGGCTACTTCCGCAATGTCGCCCAGGCGGACGGTCGCGCCCGTGGACGTACGAATGCGAATGTTTGCCATATCGGCTACATTGGTATATTCTCCCTTCACGCGCAGCGTACGGCGCACGCCCTGCACGTTCAGCTCGCCGCCCGAAACGTTGATATTTTCACTCTGGATCGCCGTTTGTACATCGTAGAATGTCAACCCGGTCGATTTCATGCGGTCGAGGTTCACGTTGATCTGAATCTCGCGGTTCAATGCACCGAGAATATCCACGCGGGTAATTTCCGGCAATGCTTCGATCCCGTCCTGCAAATCTTCGGCATATTGTTTGAGTTGTTTCAAAGAATAGTTACCCGCAATGTTGACGTTCATGATCGGGAACTCCGAGAAGTTCACGTCCTGGGCCGTCGGGCCGGAGTCGAGGTTTTGGGGCAAATCGGTTTTCGCCTTATCCACGGCGTCCCTTACTCTTTGCAAAGCCACTTCCACAGCCACATCCGGTGTAAATTCCACCAGGATTACCGAAACGTCCTGCAATGCATTGGATTTGATCTTTTTAACCCCGTTGAGGGATTTGAGCTGTTTTTCGATCGGTTTGTTGATCGTGTTTTCGATATCGGCCGGCGCGGTCCCGAAATACACCGTATTGATGTAGATCTGCGGGATTTTAATATCCGGGAACTGCTCCTTAGGCAGGTTATTGTATACCATGAACCCCGCCAGCGTAATGATGAACGTAAAGATGTAGATCGTCGTCCTGTTCTCTACGCACCAGTTGGTGAAGCTTAGGGTTTTGTATTCGCTAAATTTCATAGGACTAATTTTGAATGAGTGAATGGCACTAGTAGCTAATCGGCTGGCCGTCCGACACTTCCTGGTAACCCAGCGTAATCAGCGCGTCTCCTGCCGACAAGCCTGAAAGGATTTCGACCTTGCCATTGTAGCTCAGGCCGGTCTTCACTTCTTTCGCTTTGGCTACTTTCTTGTTGCCTTCGGTCACGGCTACATACACCACGTTTCCTTTCTCGGTGCTCTGAACATAGTTCTGATCGATCGCCAGTGCGTTTTTGCTGGTGGCGTCGTTGATCTGCACCTGTGCCATCATATTAGGCTTGATATCGCGGTCGGAAGGTAAATTGGCCTCGATCGTGAATGTCCGTGACAATGGATCCACAGCAGTGCTCACAAATGTTACGCGGGCTTTGAACTCCTTTTTCAGATCAGGAAACTTCACGATTACCTCATCACCCTTTTTCACGCTGGCCGCATAGACGTCCGACACTTTGGCCGACACTTTCAGGTTGCCCAGGTTTACCACGCGCACGACGCCTACACCCGGGGAAGCCATTTCACCTACCTTCACATTCACGAGGTCCACCACACCGGACATGGGCGATACGATGTTCGTCTGTGAAAGCTGGGTATTCAGCGTAACCAGTTTCTTTTCCAGCGATTCTTTGTTGTTTTTTGCTTGAAGGAATTGCAGCTCGGTACCGATCTTCTGGTCCCAGAGGTTTTTCTGCTTTTCAAAAAGCGTATTGGCGAGGCTCAGCGATGTTTTTAGTTCCTCGATGGATTCGGTCAGAATGCTGTTATCGATTTTTCCGATCACGCTTCCGGCCTTCACCCCGTCGCCTTCTTTGACATACATCGCCACGATCACGCCGCCTGTTTTAGGTGTTACCAGGACGTTGTTTTTTGCATCCACGGTGCCTTGCAGCTCCACATAATGCTTGAATGTCTCGGCATTCAACGTATCGATGGATACCGGCTTTATCTTGGCTTCCGTCGTTTTCTTCGGGTCCAGTTTGCCGATCTCGATTTCGAGCGCCTTGATCTTCTTTTCGTTATCGACCTGCTGGGCTTTCAGCGCGGCGAGTTCTTCTTTTTTGCCTTCCAAACCTTCTTTCTTGGCGGAGCAGGAGGCCAGAATGGTGGCAATAGCGGTTATAATCAGAATATTGCTTTTCATGGTATTGGTAAGTAGCTGTTTCAAATTTTGTAAAGTGTTAATGGTATTATTCGGAATAAAGCTCGCCTTTGGCCTTGCTTAGATCTACTTTGGCGATCATCAGGTCGTACAATGCGGTGAAGTAGTTCGTCTGCGCTTCTTTTAAAGAGGATTCGGCGTTGACCACCTCGATGTTCGAGCCTACGCCTTCTTTATATTTGATCTTCGTGACGCGCACAATCTCTTCGGCAAGCGTCAGGTTCCGTTTCTGGGTTTCCAGTGTGGCAAATGCATTCTTGATATTGATGCCGGCCTGGTTGTTTTCCAGATCGATCGACTGTTTCAGCAAGTTCTGGTTGTTCTTCACCTTGTCGATGGCGATCTTTTTCTGGTTGATCTGGTATTTTTTGGTAAAACCGTCGAAGATCGGGATGTTTAGGTTCACGGCCAGTACCATGTTGTTGAACCACTGATTTGTGAACAGCTGGGAAAACTTATCCATACCCGCATTATACCCATAACCCAGCGAGGCCGACAAATTGGGTAAATAGCCGCTTCGCACATTGCGCAGGTCCAGCATCGCCAGTTTTTCCTGTGTATTTAATAAAGAATACTCGATGCGTTTTTCGTAGCTCACATCCAGACTCGACGACTCCGACCGAAGCTCGGCTACATTTACCGCATTAATGTCGTCCGTTAGCTTAATAGGCTCGTTCACAGGCATTCCCATCTGATACCTTAGCAATGCATAGCTCAACTCGATCAGGTTCTGGACTTTCTGCCGTTCGGTTTGCAGGTTGTTGATCTGCACTTCGAGGCGGTTTACATCGAGCAATTCCACAAAACCGCTCGCATTCATCGCCTTTGTTTCGCGCATGGACGAGTCCACACGGGCAATGTTCAGGTCGAGCAACTTGGCGCGTTCTTCGGCTACCTGGGCTGAATAGTAAGCCTTGGTAACAGCTTCTGCAACTGTCACTTTCGAAGAGGTAGTGCTTTTTTGCGCCAGTTCGCGGTAAGTGGCAGCTGCTTTCAGTCCAATAAAATAGGACCCGTTGAAAATAAGCTGGTTCAGTGTTGCGGAGGCTGAACCTTGCCAGGGAATACCGAATTCAACCGCTACCGGTGGTGCGTCCACGGGTTGCGAGGGGTCGAAGGTATTGGCGGGAAGGAAGAACCTCGGGATGATAATGTTGTTGGTTAACGAAACGGCACCTGTTACCTGCGGTAAACCTGCCGCACGAATCTCGCCAATGCGCGCCTCCGCCGAGATCGCGTCGAGCTGCGCATTCTTAACATTCAGATTGTGCTTGATCGCGTAATCAACGGCTTCTTTGAGCGAGTAGCCGGTTTGTGCATGAAGTGGTACAAAATAGATCAGTGCCGCGAGCAGCATCAAAGTGCTACGTATTGTTCTGGCATTTTTCATGGATATTGAGTTCAGTTGCTGGTTTATCTTTTATGGTGTTGTAGTATTCAAAGCCTTTTTCCGAAAGTATCCCCCTCAAAAAATGCCCGAGAAACTGGGTTTGCACGTGCATCATATTGAATTTCTTGGCGGGGTAAACGGTCGGGTCGAAAGCGAGGACGATCTGCTCCACACGGAGGAGCGAAAGTACCTCCACGTCGATATCGGAGCGGTACAGGCCCATTTCAATGCCTTTTACCAGGTTATCGCGGATATTGCGGATGATGAACTCGTATTTGAAGTTCTGAAAAAGCTCCCAGGCATTGGGATAATACTTTTTCAGATCGTACAAAAGCGTGGGGTTCATGTCCGCAAGCGTTTCCTGCATTTGTACCGTGGCATACATTGCTTCCTCGATCGGGTTCTCGGCCAGCTTTTCCAGTTTTTCAATCTCGCATTTCTGCGTCCGGATCTCTTCCTGGATCACAAGGGCGAGAATGGCCTCCTTGTCGGAGTAATGCTGGTAAATGGTACGCTTCGAAATTCCCAGGTCGCGGGCAATGTCATCCATCGTAACGCTGCGGATGCCGTAGCGCCAGAAAAGGTTCAGTGCCGATTTGATAATTCGCTCTTTCACAGCGACAAATTTGAAATTTTCGAATGACAAAAACTAAGAAAACTCTGAGAATGTTTAAAGTTTTCTGCGCATTAGTAGTCGATTATCGGCAAAGACGGCACTAGGCGGGAGGTAAATGGCCCTTATACGCTGATAATTAGCAAATTTGCCCGCTTTTCGGTCGTTTAACGAGCGCTGCTGTTTGAAGAAGAATCATAGGAATGGTTTTTAGCTGTTGAGAAATGTATAAATCTTGAATAGGATTATATTAAGAATAAATAGTCGGATGCAAGAGACTGGTAATGAGCCGGGAAGCCTGGTAATGTGTTCCGGTATCCGGATTTAAGGCCTGAAAATAGGCAGTTGACAACCGGCTGGTCAATTAAAAAATTATTAAGCGGGCATTTTCGGGTATGAACTTGGCAAATAGAGCGATAAATTGCTTTCGAATGGGAATGATTTGACAGTGATCCGTGTTTGGAAATGACACATATTCTGCCCAATTTTCGGGTCATTTTCGTTCCTATTTTTTAACACCCAATTCACTAATTGCCATCGCGACAAACAAATCAATGAAAAGCTACATTGACCTGATTCAGCAGACGTTCGAGTTTCCGACCATGGAGTTCAACGTCGATAATAATCAATTGCTGTTCAACAATGTACCTCTGATGGATATCATCAAGGAACATGGTACGCCGTTAAAGATCAACTATCTGCCCAAGATCGGAGAACACATTGAGAATGCCAACATGTTCTTCCGGAACGCCTTCAAAAGACATAATTACAAAGGCACCTATACCTATTGTTACTGCACGAAATCGTCGCATTTCAGCTTCGTGCTGGAAGAGGCTTTGAAGCACAATATCCATATCGAAACGTCTTCCGCTTTCGATATTCCCATTATCCGGGAGCTTTATCGTCGCGGCAAGGTGAACAAGGGTACGTACATTCTCGCGAACGGCTACAAGCTGCCGCGCTACACGCAATACCTGAGCGAGCTGATCAACGAAGGTTTCAACGTGGTGCCCATTCTGGATAACCTCAAAGAAATCGAATCGTACGAGCAGCAGGTAACTGCGGACACGGTGCAGTTCGGAATGCGCATCGCGACGGACGAGGAACCGAATTTTGCATTCTATACTTCGCGTCTGGGTATCCGTTATAACGATGTACAGCAGCTGTATAAGGAGAAAATCGAGCCGAATCCCCGATTCAAGCTCAAAATGCTGCACTTCTTTATTAATACCGGTATTAAGGACAGTGCCTATTATTGGAGCGAATTGACCCGCTTCATGTTCAAATACTGCGAAATGAAGAAACTCTGCCCTGATCTCGATTCGATCGACATCGGTGGCGGTCTTCCGATCCAGACTTCATTGCAGGCAGGCTACGATTATCAGCAGATGATCGACGAGATCATCGAGAACATCCAGTGGATCTGCAACAAGAACAACGTTCCCGTACCGCACATTTTCACGGAGTTCGGAAGCTATACCGTCGGCGAAAGCGGCGCGGTGATCTACGAAATCATCGACAAAAAGCTTCAAAACGACAAAGAGCTCTGGTACATGATCAACGGGTCGTTCATCACCCAGCTACCGGACTCGTGGGGTATGAACCAGAAGTACATCATGCTGCCGATCAATAACTGGGATAATCCTTATCAAAAGGTAAACCTCGGTGGATTAACGTGCGACTCGCAGGATTTCTACAACTCAGAAATGCACAGCGCCGACTTGTACATGCCGATTTTCGAAGATAACGAACCGCAATACATCGGTTTCTTCCACACCGGCGCGTACCAGGAATCACTCGGAGGTTACGGGGGTATCCAGCACTGCCTGATCCCCGCGCCGAAACACGTGCTCGTGGACCGCGACGAGGAAGGCCGCATTACCACCCGCGTTTTTGCCGACGAGCAGAACAGCGACTCGATGCTGCGGATTCTGGGTTTTAAAGAGGAGCCTTTCGGAGCGCAGGATGGCAAGCCGGTGGTGGAAAAGCCGAAGGTGGAACCTGAGGAGGAGCTGGCAGAAACAAAAATCTGATGCCGTATATAAAGTTCTTTGAATGAGTTCGTTATTAGTCAGGCTAAAACGCTCATTCAAAGAACTTAATTTTATATTTTTGTAGTGACAAAATCTTATACGAACTGGAAAATGAAAAAGATCTTACTTCTCCTGGCTGTTTGCGGAACATTGGCGGTGGCATCATCCTGCACCAAACACGCCTGCCCTGCCTACGGATCAGTACAGAAAACCCAGCCTGCGCCGGTAGTAAAAGCTTAGTCTACTGCTGCAATATCAGCCTGGCGGCTTCCAGCAAATTTTCAGCGGCATAATCTCCCGTCGACTCTTCTGCATTCGGGATGATATGAACCGTTTTCAATTCCACATTCTTTCCTGCTTCCATGTCCCGGTCACGATCGCCGATCATCCATGACTGTGCGGGATCGATATTGTATTTGGCCATAGCCTTTTCGATCAGCAACGAGCCCGGCTTCCGCGATAACGAATTGCCGGAATAGGCCGGATGATAAGGGGAAAAATACAAATCATCCAACGCATTGTCAGAAGCATTTTGCATGGCCTCGTGGATCGCATAAACATTATCAGCGGTGTAAAGTCCTTTTGCGATGCCGGCCTGGTTGGTAATGACAATCAGCAGGTAGCCTGCCTTTTTCAGCATTTGCAATGCCTCGGTAACGCCTTCGGGAATCACCAGTTCTTCCAGCTTGTACAGATAATCCGGGCAATCCTCGTTCAGTACTCCGTCGCGATCGAGGAATACGCATTTGTTATGAGCAGCCATATTTACAGGGAAGAATATTCTTTAACCGCCTCGATAAAGCACCTTACCTTGTCGGGATCGGTATCGGGGTACACGCCGTGGCCGAGGTTGGCAATGTAGCGTTGCGTACCGAATTGATCAACCATTTTCTTTACCTCCTTACGTATCTGGTCATAAGAAGAATAGAGCACGCAAGGATCGAGGTTACCCTGCAATGTCTTGTTCGGGATCAGCTCGCGCGATTCGGCGATGTCCATATTCCAGTCGAGGCCAACCACGGAGCAATTCAACTCGCCGATTTCTTTCCTGGCGAAGAATGCGCCTTTGGCAAAAACCGTTACCGGCACTTCGGTAATTGCATCGCAGATCTGTTTGATATAAGGCAGCGAGAAAACGCGGTATTGCTCCGGCGAGAGAATGCCTGCCCAGGAGTCGAAAAGCTGAACAATGTCGGCACCGGCGGCGATCTGCGCTTTCAGGTAGGCGATCGTACTGTCGGTAATTTGTTGTAATAATGTATGCGAGAATTCAGGATCGGCGTACAAATGCTTTTTGGCCACCGAGAAGGTTTTGGAGCCTTTGCCTTCCGTCATGTAGCAGAAGATCGTGAAAGGCGCGCCCGCGAAACCGATCAAAGGAACGCGGCCGGCGAGGCCTTCTTTGGTTATTTTAATGGCGTCCAATACATATTTCAAATCCGTTTCCGGCTCGGCGATATGCAGTTTTTGGAGGTCATCCAAAGTGTGGACCGTGCTTGGAAACACGGGTCCGCGCTGTTCCACCATTTCATAAGGCAAACCCATTGCTTCGGGGATTACCAGAATGTCGGAAAATATAATGGCAGCATCCACGCCCAGCAAGTCGACAGGTTGCAGGGTCACTTCCGCTGCCATTTCAGGCGTAGTAGCCAATTTGATAAAACTTCCGGCCTTCTCACGAACGGCCCGGTATTCAGCAAGGATGCGCCCTGCCTGGCGCATCATCCAAACAGGCGTGCGTTCGGTTTTCTCCCCCCGCGCCGCCCGAAGCAAAAGGTCATTTTTCAGATTCATGCGGCAAAGGTAGGGAGAAAGTGGTTAAGGCGGAGTGGTGGTTTGGATTTATAGTCTCTCGAAGTCGGTGCTTCGTGAAGTGCACCTGAATGCGAACGGCCGTTGTGCTTTGCAATGTTTTTTGATATCACGCCATCGTTTGACAATCTGTTCTACCATTTCCCAATATTGATAGCCGGTTTTGGAAGGTGGGCTTAAAAAGAATACCCCTACATTATATTGTTGGTATAGCGCCCGTTGGTACGCGTTCCGGTGGATATTGAAGTCCTGCGTGATGACGATGGCATTTTCCTGGCCAATTTTGGCAAGCCAATCTTCATCCGGGGTGCCTTTACCAAAAACCGATTTGATAGACAGCACTTCAAACCCTTCACGATTGGGAGCTTCGAGTATGTTTAAACCTTCTGCAATACTTGGTGAAAGATTTTCGTCGATATAAATTTTTGTCATGCTGCCTTACGGTAATAGTTGATAGCATCATTTACTTGTTCAACTGTTAATGCGTACAGACTGGTGATCATTTCTACCGACTCTCCGCCACGGTGGAGTCTGTAAACAGTTTCAGCCAGTACATTGGTATCTCCGATTACCGGCTGACCGAACTGCCTCCTGGGATCAACGACAATGCTGTGTTCTCTGCCCATTGGGTAAAAGCGCTTTACAACATTATCCTCATTGAATTCAACCTTTTTACAAAACGGCGCGAAAGCTTCTTTGATAGTTATTTGCAGTGTTTCATCAGCCCTGATGATTTCTCCGACTTCACCGCTAAACAGGATTTGTTTGCCGTCGGTGAGAAGATTGGATTTGGCAAAGGGATATTTTGTGCGGAATGCTTTCGAGAGAATCTGATGTGCCTTCACGATCTTTTGTGCACTAACTCCCTCCTGCCTAAGCTGATAGAATGTAAAGAATTCTATCAATGTAAGAAAGTTGGTAACAAGTTCTTTCCCCGACCCATGAGAAAACTCAGATTCTGCTGATGAACTGAAACGGAGCTGCCAATATTCGTGCATCCACCTTCGAACCCTCACGGCAGGCAGATGCAGAATTTCAGCGATGTCGGGAAGCGTGTAAATTCCGGTGCCAACACCAACAAGACTTTGTGTTTCGAAGGGCTTCATATTCATGGAAAAGGTGTGTGAGAATGTAAATGGTCTGCCAATTTAAAGAAATTGACAGACACAAAAAAGCCCCGCGGTTATGTACGGATCGGCAGCTCTATTCTATCAAAACCTGAAATTAACCCCGATCAGAAAATTCCGCCCCGCCTGAGGGAAGTAGAAATTTTCCTGCGTAAGCGCACCGCCTGCAATGTAGCCGTAGGTATAACCATTCGATTCGTACTTCTCGTCAAGCACATTATTGACGAGCAAATTGAATGCAATTTCATTCGCCCACGATGGTTTGATCGTCCATGAAAGACGGATATCGTTGGTAAGGTAGCCGTCGAGTTTGCGGGTTTCGGTGGAGGTGTTGTCCAGATATTGTTTACCGACGTATTTGGTCAGCAATGCGAGTTCCAGGTTTTTGCGGAGTGAATAGGTGAACTGACTGCCCACAATGACGTTCGGCGAGAAGGAAATATCCGATTTGCCGTGGTCGATGGTTTGATAACCGCCGTTATCATAGTCGACGACGTATTCCGTAAAGTTTTTGATTTTGTTCTGGCTGAAAGTCGCATTCGCATTCCATTTCAAATGGTTATTAAAAACCACAGCACCTTCGAGCTCGATACCGGTGCGGTAGCTTTTCGGCACATTTACGCGTACCGAGCCGCCTACGTCATTGATCTGGCCGGTAAGCACAAGTTGATTTTTATAACTCATTAAGTAATAGTTCGCAGCAAATGCCCATTTGCCCTGCTGTGTACGGAAACCGGCTTCTACATTCTGCAAGCGCTCGCTTTTCGGGAAAAGGTCAGCTGTGGAATTGGTAAAATCATCCCGGTTTGGCTCACGGTTCCCGATACTATATGAAGCGTAAACGGAACTCCGCTCAGCCAGTTGGTAAGTCAAGCCTGCCTTTGGATTGAAGAAAGAATACGAGTGATCAAATGCGAGCTGAACGAGGTCATTGTCTGTCCCGTGAATGGCGTGGCTTACCCGGCGGTATTGCAAGTCGGCAAATGCGGTCAGCTGATCGGTGAAAGAATAGTATAACTTTCCATATAGGTTGAAATCCTTCTTCTTACCCGTACTGAAATAATATTGATGCTCATTCTCGATGTTCCCGGCGTTGCGGGCCCAGATGATCTGGCCATAATGGTCACCGTCGTATTGGTTCCAGCCGCCGCCGAAGCTGGCGGTAAGCTTTTTGAAGCTGTTGTAATCAAATGAAAATGTGGTTCCGTAAAAGTAATTATCCAGCCAGCGGCGACGGATAAAATCGGTGCTCGTAAGCGTGTCTTTGCCCACGACTACATTCGGAAGATTGTATTTGCTGTAATCGTCACCCGCGCGGTACTGCTCGTAATAGCCCAGTCCGCGTACGAGGAAGGCATTCAGGTTAAACGTTAGTTTATTACTCAGGTTATGGGAAGAAACGATCTGGTAATGGTCCTGGCGGTAGTTATCTACCTCGTTTTTATAAGTATAGGAGTTATAAGTGCGGTTATCGGAATTGAGCAGGTTTTCAGCGTCTTTTTCACCCAGACTATTCCGGTCGATATAAGCCAGAATACCCTCACGATCTCCGCGCAGCTTAGCTTCCGGCACCCCGTTCCACGACTGGTAGGTACGTTCTTTACCGGAAAACACATTCACCCGCACAAAGCTTTTCTTGCCAAAATACCCGCCGGAAAGGTAATAGGAATGCAATTCCGAAGAAGCACGGTCCACAAACCCATCCGAAGAAACCCGCGAAAGACGCGCATCGAATGTAAATTTGTCTTTAATCAAACCCGAGCCTACTTTCAGTGTATTTTTAAATGTATTGAAAGACCCATACGAGTTATTCAGCTCAGCATAAGCCGTTTCGCGAAATGCATTGGTATTGATATTTACCGAAGCGCCAAACGCGCCGGCGCCGTTGGTCGAAGTCCCCACGCCGCGCTGGATCTGTATGCTGCTTACCGACGACGCGAAATCCGGCATATTGACCCAGAAAACGCCTTGACTTTCGGCATCATTATAAGGAATGCCATTCACCGTAACGTTAATGCGCGTCGCATCGGAGCCTCGTATGCGTATGCCCGTGTAACCCACGCCCCCGCCTGCGTCGCTTGTGCTCACGAGGGAAGGTGAGAAGTTGAGGAGTACCGGAAGGTCCTGGCCCATATTCTGCTTGTCAATTTGGGCGGCAGTGACATTGGTATAGGCCATACCCGTCCTGTCGTTCACACGGGTGGCGTTGATAATCACCTCATCGGCCTGGTAAGTGCTTTTGTTTAGCTTGATTTCCAGTTGGTTAGAGTTAATGGCTGCTTTTGCGGTTTGGTAACCGATGTAGGAGATGTCGAGTACAACGATACTTTCGGAGATATTTTTCAGGACAAAATTTCCGTCTTTGTCGGTGCTGGTACCACGGATTTCGCCGGCTTTAATGGTCGCGCCGGGGAGCGGCTTGCCATCTTCGGCATCGGTAATGCGGCCGGTGACAGTCTTTTGAGCAAAAGAGAGGAGTGAGTTGGTGCCGAGCAGCAGCGTCAGCAGATAGGTCGTAATTTTTCGCATTGCGATACATTATTACAACAGGCAGGGGCCACCTATCAGAAAGTTCGATAAAATGTTAACAGAAAACAGCCGGTTCCGGCTTTCTCTCCCTACGCCGGCATTACCCGGATCAGGTTAAATGGGTATGATCTCAGCCCGTTCGGTAGGGCACCCCTTGAGATTATGCTGCAAAATTAGTACGCTTTTCCGTATTTTTACATATCTCAAGATGAAGTTCCTAACTATTTGAATACCAAAATGAAAAGCTATACAGACACGACCGATATCAGTGCCTCGCAGCACGCCATGGAACTGGAATACCGCTACGGCGCGCACAATTACAAACCGATGCCGGTAGTGATCGAACGAGGCTCGGGTGTTTTTTTGTGGGATGTGGAGGGGAAGCAGTATTTCGATTTCCTTTCCGCTTACAGCGCGGTGAGCCAGGGGCATTGCCATCCGAAAATTGTAAATGCAATGGTCGAACAGGCGCAAAAGCTGACCCTGACATCGCGGGCTTTTTACAACGACCGCCTCGGCGAATGCGAGAAGTTCCTTTGCGATTATTTCGGGTATGATAAGGTATTAATGATGAACTCGGGCGTGGAGGGCGGCGAGACGGCGCTGAAACTGACCCGGAAATGGGCATATAAAGTAAAAGGTATCGAGCCTGGAAAAGCCAAAACGGCGTATGCGGCCGGTAATTTCTGGGGCAGGACGCTGGCGGCGATATCTTCGTCCACAGACGCTTCTTCCACCAATGACTACGGACCGTTTCTTCCGGGCTACGAAATCATTCCTTACAACGACCTTGGCGCGCTTGAAAACCTCCTGAAAAATGACCCGGACATCGCCGGTTTCATGGTAGAGCCGATCCAGGGCGAGGCAGGCGTGGTAGTGCCGGAGGAAGGTTACCTGAAAGGCGTGCGCGATTTGTGTACAAAATACAATGTCCTCTTCATCGCCGACGAAGTGCAAACCGGCATCGGACGCACGGGTAAGCGCCTTGCGTGTGACTGGGAGGGCGTGAAGCCGGATATCCTGGTCCTCGGAAAAGCATTGTCGGGTGGTACCATGCCGGTTTCGGCTGCATTTGCCGATGATGAGGTAATGCTGACGATCGCACCCGGCGAGCACGGTTCCACGTACGGCGGAAACCCGCTGGCCTGTGCGGTGACGATTGCCGCATTGCAGGTGGTACAGGAAGAAAATCTCGCCGGGAATGCCGAAAAAATGGGACAAGTATTCCGCAGGAGAATGCAGGAACTTCAAAAACAATGTTCTCTGATCGAAAGCGTTAGAGGAAAAGGGTTACTTAATGCGATCGTGATCAACGATTCGGAGGACAGCAGTACAGCCATGGACCTTTGTTATAAAATGATGGAAAAAGGGCTGTTGTGCAAGCCTACCCATGGCAACAAGATCCGTTTTGCGCCGCCACTGGTCATTAATGAACCGCAAATGGAAGAAGCTTGCCGCATTATTGAAGAGGTATTTTTAGAAATGAACGGAAATCTATGAAACTGAGACTTTTCCTGCCTGTCATTTTACTCGCCGCGTTTGTTTTTTCTTGTAAGGAGAAAAACGCGGATCCCAAAAACGATACAGAGACCAACCAGTGGATTTATACCAACATGAAATACTGGTACTACTGGACGGATCACATCACCGCGTCGCCCGATTACAACAAAACACCGAGCGACTTTTTTAACTCACTCTTATACAAATACGATGCGACCGCACGCCCGGACGGCGACCGGTTTTCGTGGATGCAGGAAAGCGCCAAGGAACTGGAAGCATCGTTGGGCGGGGAGTCGAAAACCAGCGGAATGGAGTACAAGCTCGTGTACTTCCCGGCCAATACCAGCAATATTGTCGGTATTGTGCTGTACGTCATCCCCGATTCGCCCGCCGCTAAGGCCGGTTTTGTACGGGGCGATGTTTTCAGCAGCGTGAACGGACAGAAAATGACCGATTCAAACTATTCGAAATTGCTAAATACGGAGGACAAGGCGACCTACACCCTGGCCGATATTAAGGATGGGACTTTGAAGGAAACGACTACTACCAGGGAGGTTACGCCTGTTGTATTGCAGGAAGATCCGGTATTTTTCGATTCGGTTTACACAATCGGTGCCAACAAGATCGGCTATGTGGTTTATCACCAGTTCATCCCCGAACCTTTTCAGACCAGTAACAAGGCTTACGATAAAAAGCTGGACGCGATTTTTGCTGAATTCAAAAACAGCGGTGTCAATGCACTGGTACTCGACTTGCGCTATAATCCGGGAGGTTATGTAAGTTCAGCGACAAACCTGTCGAGCCTGATCGGTAAGGTTACGGCCAATGATGTGTTTTACTACAAAGAATACAACAAACAGGTCACCGAAACGAACCTCAAAAAATATGGCGAATCCTATTTCTACGACAAGTTTGTATCGAAAAGCCAGAATGTCGGAGGCGACCTGAAACATTTTGTCGTGCTCGTGTCGTCGCGGACGGCTTCTGCGAGTGAGCTGGTGATCAATGGATTGAAGCCATTTATGAATGTAACATTGGTAGGAGGTAAAACAGTCGGCAAGAATGTGGGCTCGGTAACGATCAGCGACGAGAATAATGGCATTAAAGTGGGCTTGCAGCCGATCGTTTCCAAATCTTTGAACAAGGATAAAAAATCGGATTACCATGTCGGTTTCGAGCCGGATGTGAAGGTGAGCGAGGGTAATATTCTCTATCCTTATGGCGACCCGCGCGACCCCTTGCTGGGCGAGGCGCTGTTCCAGATCACAGGTACGCACGTGACACGCCAGCTCCGGAGCGCACGCGTACTGGCGGAAGAAGCGAGTGCGGAATTGTCGTCGTCGATCAGCCGGAAGGCGGGCGGCAGCAATATGTTCTTCGACAGATAGCGGTTGGAAGAGAAAATTTTTTGAATGGTGCGAGAACGGCTTCCGACTGTTCTCGCACCATTTTTTATTGCTATTTTTACAGACTTGCGTATTTCTAACTAATGGATATTTATGAAGCTGGTAAATGATATGACTGTCTGGTTTTTGAAGCGGCGCTTCGAACGGATCGAACAGTTTATGAAGTACCCCATTGAAACCCAGCAGCGTATATTCTCCGAATTGATCGAAACCGCCCGCTATACCGAATGGGGCGGCCGCTATAACTACGGGCAGATCAAATCGGTGAAAGAATTTCAGGAGCAGGTACCCATTTCGGCTTACGAGCAGCTTTACCCGTACATCGAGCGCGTGCTGAAAGGCGAGCCTAATGTGCTCTGGCCGTCGCAGATAGAATGGTTTTCCAAATCGTCGGGCACAACGAATGCGCGGAGCAAGTTCCTGCCCGTGTCGCCCGAAGCGTTGGAAGAATGCCATTATGAAGGCGGTAAGGATATGATGACCCTGCTGATCAACAACCGCCCCGATACGCGCGTTTTTGACGGAAAGGGCCTTTCGATCGGTGGGACTTTGCATGCCAATCCATTTGACGACTATACCCAGATCGGCGATGTGTCGGCCGTGATCATGCAAAATCTGCCTTCCTGGGCCGAATTTATGCGCACGCCGCCTTTGGAAGTTGCCTTGATGGACCACTGGGAAAGCAAGCTCGATAAAATGGCGTCGATCTGCTCGCAGGAGAACGTGACCAGCATTCTCGGCGTGCCTACCTGGACGATCGTGCTCCTGGATCAGATTCTCGAACGTACCGGCAAAAAGAATATGCTTGAAGTCTGGCCCGATTTCGAGGTTTTCGTGCACGGAGCGGTGTCTTTCGAGCCGTACCGCGATCTGTTCATGACCAAATATTTCCCTTCCGACCAGGTGCTGTACCTCGAAACGTACAGCGCATCGGAGGGCTTTTTCGCGATCCAGGACGACATCAACCGCGTCGGGGAAATGCTCCTGATGCTCGATTACGGTATTTTCTATGAATTTATACCCATCGAAGAATTAGGTAAGGAGCATCCCAAAGCATTGTTATTGGATGAAGTGGAGGTTGGGAAAAACTATGCGATGGTGATTTCGACCAATGCGGGACTCTGGCGCTACCTGATCGGCGATACCGTGAAATTTACGTCTGTCTACCCCTTCCGCGTGAAGGTAAGCGGGCGTACGAAGCATTTCATCAATGCATTCGGCGAGGAAGTAATCGTGGAGAATGCCGACCATGCGATTAAAGTAGCGGCGCACCAGACCGACTCCCTCGTAGCCAACTATACCGCCGGCCCAGTGTACATGGGCGACGGCTCGCGCGGCTGCCATGAATGGATTATAGAATTCACCAAAGAACCGGAAGACCGCGAAGCATTCATCATGGCATTGGACGCCTCCCTGCGCGAGGTGAACTCCGATTATGATGCCAAACGTTACAAAGATATGGCTCTCACGCGCCCGCAAGTACATTTCGCACCCGCAGGTACCTTCTACGCCTGGATGGGCAAGAAACATAAGCTCGGCGGCCAAAACAAGGTTCCGAGGCTGAGCAACACGCGGGAGTATCTGGATGATTTGCTGGCGGGTTTTTAAAGTACCACACCGCATGATCCCCAAACGCTTAAAAATCAAAGGACTATATTCTTACCAAACCGAGCAGGAAATTGATTTCGACCCGTTGACCGACGCGTCGTTGTTCGGGATATTCGGGGCTGTCGGGAGCGGGAAGTCTTCCATTCTCGAAGCGATCACATTTGCATTGTACGGCGATACCGAGCGGCTCAACAAGTCGGGCGACGACCGGACTTACAATATGATGAACCTCCGCTCGGACGATTTGCTCATTGATTTTGAATGCATTGCAGGCAAAAACGGCGATCGCTACCGGTTCACGGTGCGAGGCAAGCGCAATAGCAAGAATTTCAAGGATGTAAAAACCTTCGACAGAAAAGGGTATATCTGGCAGGAAAACGACTGGGTGCCGCTGGCGGAAAACGAATCTACCGAAAGCATTATCGGCCTAAGCTACGACAATTTCAGGCGAACGATCATCATACCACAGGGACGTTTTCAGGAATTCATCGAATTGAAAGACGCTGAGCGGACGCGGATGATGAAAGAGCTTTTCCAGCTCGAAAAATATGACCTCAGCCGCAATGTAGGCTCGCTGAGCAACAGGAATAACCTTGCATTGTCGAATGTGGACGGCCAACTGATGGGCCTGGGCGAGGTAACGCAGGAAATGCTTACCGAGGGTGAGCAACGATTGGAACTGCTCCGGGCGCAAATTCAGCAGATTTCCAATGAGCTGACGATCCAAACGGAGCTCGAAAGCAATTTTCAGAAACTGAAACTCGTCGGCGAGAAGATTCAAATGCTGCAAAACAGGCTCGCAACGCTCGATTCCCAGCGTGCGGCAATGCAGGAACGCGAGGCTACATTAAAGACTTTTGAAACCTGCTCGCTGCATTTCAAATCCATTTTTGACCAGAAAAGCAATCTCCTGACGGCCATCGCACGCGACGAACGCATTTCGGCCGCGAACCAGGAGAAACTGACCGAACTGGCGGCGTTGCTCGGCAAGCAGCAGGAGACATTGCAGCTCCTGAAACCGAGGTATGAAAAGCGCGAGGAACTGCTTGCTACCGCGGAGGAACTCGAAAAGGTCATTCGCATTATCGAACATTCGCAGGCGGTTATCAAAAGGAAAGACGCGCTGGCACGTGGGGAAGAGCAGTTGAAGGAGAAAGAAAGCGCCATTGAAATACAAAAACAACAAAAACAGGAGCTGGAAGCGGCCAATGAGCAACGCAAGGGCAGTATGGGCGATGTGCTCGAAATGGGGCTTGTGAAGTCCTGGTTCACGAAAGTGGACGACCTTGCAGCGGACCGTCAGGCGATAAAAACGGAGGCGGAAGTACTTGCCGCAGAGATTAAAACTTTGACCGAAGGCCTCGGGCAACGCTTGCAGGAGATAACGGGCGATTTCGGCATCCGGTTTGGCGAAGGGCATTCACTGGAAGTTTTTCAAAAGGGTATTGTCGATTACCTGGAAGCAGGTGAAAGTAATCGGAAGGAGCTGAACCGGCAGTTATTGCATATCAATACCCGGGTCGCATTGCACCAGTATGCCGGTAATCTCGAAGACGGGGAGCCTTGTCCACTTTGCGGCTCGCTGCATCATCCGGATGTATTGACTGCCGACGGCGCATTAACGGCGGAAATAGCGGCGATTGAAAAGCAGTTGAATGCATTGGATGAAAAAGAAAGGCTGCTAAGGCGCTTGCAATCCCCGATCGAGCGTGTTTTTAATCAAATAGAAAGCCTTGAAAAACAAAAAGGTTCGATAAAACAGCGCTATACGGAGGCACAGGGTAGGTTGAGAGCGCATGATGAAGCGTTCTTTTGGCCTGCTTTTAACAAAACGGATCGGGAAGGGTTTGATAAGCGCTTTGCGGAAAGCAGTCGTTTGCAGGCTGAAATCAAAGCCGGGGAAACGGCATTGAAAGCATTGACGGAGCAGATCGAAACCGCCGCGAAAGAAAAAACCGAGCAGATCGAAAAGCCGCTGCAAGTGTTGAGAGATGATATTTTGAGGTTTGAAAATACAATACAAACGCTTTCCGACCAGTTGTCAAGAGTTAGCCTGGCGGAATTTGAAACAGTTGAAAAAAATACTATTTCAGAAAAGATAGCAGCTCTCAAAGACGATTACCGGCAGCTTTCGGCCGCATTTGCCGAAGCTGAAAAGCAGGTGGATGCGTTGGAAAAAGATCGGAATACGCTTTCCGGAAGTCAGGCAACTTTGCTGACTGCATTGGAGGGAAGCCGACGGGAATTGTTGACGGTTCAGGAGAAAATCGACGGTGAATTGGCTGCATATGCATTCGAATCGGAAGCGCAAGTGACGGGGATTTTGCAAATGCCTATCCGGATCGGGGAAGAGCGAAAAGCGATCGACGAGTTTAAAATGTCGCTCGAAACAACCGGCGCCGAGTTGAAAAGCCTGCTCGAAGATCATGCCGGGGAGCAATATGATGCAGCCAAACACGAGGAGGTAACTGCATTAAAAAATACGCTGAACGAAAACCTGAACTCGCAGCGGAAGGAAGAAGGAAATATTGGCGGGCGGCTGAAACAAATGGCCGAAGACCTGGGCAAAAAAGCTGCGCTCCTGGCGGAAAAAGGCCGTTTGCAGCTCAGAAAAGAGCATCTCGACGATCTCGCGAAACTGTTCCGTTCCAGCGGGTTTGTAGATTATGCTTCGAGCATTTACCTGCAAAATCTGATTCAGGCAGCCAACCACCGGTTTCATCAAATGACCCACCAGCAGCTCCACCTCGAACTCGGGGAAGGCAATAGCTTCTGGGTGAGGGACTTGCTCAACGGCGGGCATATGCGGTTGCTGAAAACGCTTTCGGGTGGGCAGAAATTTCAGGCGGCATTGTCGCTCGCGCTCGCGCTCGCGGATCACATACACGTACGCAATGAATCGAAGCACAACTTTTTCTTCCTCGACGAAGGGTTTGGCTCACTCGATAAAAATGCATTACAAACGGTCTTTGAAACGTTAAAATCATTGAGAAAGGAGAACAGGATTGTAGGAATTATCAGCCACGTCGAGGACCTGCAACAGGAAATCCAGACATACCTGCGCATTACCGAAAGCGAGGAAGGCAGCCGGATCGTGCCGAGCTGGAAATGAGTATCACACATTAAATGTATATTTGAGCCTATTTGCCCACGCCGTCCTATGCTTTTGGAAAATTTTTACGGGTCGACTCTCCTTTGGATTGAAGCACAGTTATCGGGAAAGAACTGGTTATGGAAACTTACTTTTTTTGCTGTCGCACTGTCGCTTTTTCTGGCTTTTCCGCCCTATTCGCTGCTGTTTGATCATTTGAAAAATAATGGGGTGAGCCTCGATGCCTGGGTTTTTATCCAGAACCAGGCCCAGGACATTCTCCATCCGAAAGACATGGACTACGACGTCCGCCGGGAGAATATGATCTTCCGCTGGACATTACCGGCACTTTCCTTCCTGACCGGCCACAATGTGTTGCTGATCCTGATCATCCAGGCCGTTTTGGGGGTATTATTCCTGTATAAAGTAGCTGGCTACGTCTATTCCGTTTCAGGCGACAAGGTCATCACCGCGCTGTTTGTGACGGCCATTGCCAATATCTTCGTAAGCGTATGGGCGTTCGCGGATGTGCACGGGTATGGCGACGAATTCGCGTTTTTCTTCCTGTTACTGGCATTATTGAGTAAAAATCCGCTCGTGATATTCCTCTCGCTTCAAATCGCATTCTTTACCGACGAGCGGGCCGTGGTGGCGGGAGGTTATCTGTTGCTCTGGTGGATGGGTACGAAGGCTTACCGCAGCAATAATTTTGGTGTTCCGGGTTTGCTTAAATCGGCCTTTACCGGCGAGAGCCTGATTGTTTGGGTGGCCTGGGCGATTTATTTCGCGATCCGGGAGTATGTGCAGACGACTTATTTTCCCCATCATTCCTATTCTACGCTCGGTACGCCGGTGTTGCTCGCCAATGCCCACCGGAACGGGCTGGGCAGCAGTATGTGGGGGGCGTTCGAAGGAACCTGGCTACTTTTGCTCGCGGCGTTCGCTGTGCTGTGCCTTACCCGGCGCTACTGGCTTCTGCTTGCACTGATGGCCGGTTTTGTGGTGCTGGTGGCTACCGGTATCTACGTCCACGACATCGACAGAGCGCTGTCGTACGGCTTTCCATTCATTCTGCTGGCCGCTTTTATATTAATCGAAACCTCCTCTACGTCAACAGTGCGGCTCATCCTGTTTTTTACGATGGTCGTCTGCGTGGCCCATCCGCAGGTTTTTTATATGGGCTACAACAAAATACTCTGGCTCGAACCATTCCCGGTCAAACTGTTCATGCTGATCGACCACCGCCTGCAATGGGGGCTGTTCAGTTAGTGGCCCGCATAGGGTGGCCCGCATAGGGTCGCCCGGATAGGGGTCTCGCCGATTATTTTCGTCCTTTCCCAACCAATACCTTTCGACATTGGTCAACGCCAAGGTGTGGCGTTAACGGCCGGTATGCGTTAAATGATCATTAAGCCTTGCCTGAGGGTAACCGATTTTTTTATGTGAAAGGTATTTTTGTATTTTAAAGGAAAAATATCTGACATTTACTAAACGGTTACTTTTGAAGAAGATCGCGTACATGAAAGAGTTTTAGCCACACCCTAACAACTTAGAAATTGCCTTATGCCGCTTTTAGTAAAGCTCGATACATTTAATACCGGATCGGGTAACCTCACAGTCTTTGAAAAAATCATCCCTGGCACGATCAAACGCGTATTTTACATTTACGGCGCGAGTGAGACGCAGAGAGGTGGCCACAGGCATCACAAAACCTGGAATGCCCTGGTTTGTATCCACGGGAGCTGTCGTATATACTCCAACGACGGGGAGAAAGAGGAGATTTTCCTTCTCGACAATCCGGTGTCGTGCCTGATCCTCGAACCCAAAGACTGGCACATCATGGATTCTTTCTCGGACGATGCCATCCTTTTGGTACTGTCCAATGAATATTACGACAAAGCCGATTATATCGACGAACCTTATCCCCTGAACCAGCTAATCCAGACAGTGTCTCAATGATCCCATTTCTGGATTTAAATCAGGTAAATGCCCCTTATCTGCAAGCGATCGAAGATGCTTCCCTTCGGGTGATCCGCTCGGGCTGGTACATTCTGGGCAATGAATTGAAAACATTTGAAAAAAACTTCGCAGCCTACTGTGAAGCGGCGCATTGCGTCGGGACGGCCAATGGGCTGGACGCGATCACATTGATATTGCTGGCGATGGATTTACCCAAAGACAGCGAGATCATCGTGCCGGCCAATACTTACATCGCTTCGGTACTGCCGGTGAGTTACCTGCACCTGACGCCGGTCTTCGTAGAGCCCGATCCGCACACGATGCTGATCGACCCCGCGCTGATCGAACAAGCCATTACGCCGCGGACGAAAGCCATTATCACCGTCGACCTTTACGGAAGAAGCTGTGAAATAGCGGATATTCTTGACATCGCTGAAAAACACGATCTGAAAGTGATCACCGACGCCGCGCAGGCACACGGGGCTACGCATGCGGGCAGGAAAGTAGGTACGTGGGCGCACGCGACGGCATTCAGTTTTTATCCTACCAAAAACCTGGGTGCCCTGGGCGATGCCGGAGCCATTACGACCAATGATGCTGCATTGGCCGAAAAGATACGTTACCTGCGTAACTACGGTTCGGTAATCCGGTACCAGAATGAGTATCAGGGCGTAAACAGCCGTCTGGACGAAATGCAGGCAGCTATTCTCAGCGTGAAGCTACCTTACCTCGATCCTGAAAATGCCCGACGCCGCGAAATAGCTGGCCGGTATTTGCAGGAGTTGAAATGCAGAGAGCTCACATTGCCTCCCGCCGACCGGATTTCCGAAGACGCGTGGCACCTCTTTGTGGTACGGCACCCGCGGCGCGCGGAGTTCATCACGTTCCTCGATGCGCATGGCGTGCAAACGAACGTCCATTATCCGCAGCCCATTCATAAGCAATTGGCCTACAAAGAATTTAAAGATTTACATTTGCCTTTGACCGAGCAGATTCACCAGCAGGTGATCAGCTTGCCGCTCAACCCGGTTCTGACGGACGAGGAGGTGGCTTATATCATCCAAACCGTCAATCAATTCGATCTTCAATGAAGCTATCGGTCATCATCCCGGTTTACAACAGCGAAAAGACCATCCGGCCGCTGATCGAAAAGCTGCAAGCGACTTTGTCGGAAATATCCTTTGAAATCGTGATGGTGAACGACGGCAGCCGGGACCGCTCGGAGCAGGTATGCCGCGAGTTGTCGGATGCCTATGCCAATGTGCGTTTCATTTCGCTGCGCCGGAATTACGGTGAATTCAATGCGGTGATGTGCGGGCTGAACTGGGCTTACGGTAACTATTGCGTGATGATCGACGACGATTTTCAGAACCCGCCGGAAGAGATATTGAAGCTGGTGGAAACCGCCGAATCGGGGGATTATGACGTTGTTTACACGCATTACGCCAAAAAACAGCACTCTGTCGGCCGGAATATGGGCAGCCGGTTTGTGAACTGGCTTACGAGTTACCTTTTGAATAAACCCAAGGACCTGTACTTGTCGAGCTTCAAACTGATCCGGCAGGAAGTGGTGCAGGAAATTATCAAATACCACGGGCCTTATCCTTACATCGACGGGCTGATATTCCGGATCACACGAAATATCGGTACCGTGCAGGTAGCACACGAAAAGCGTGAAGAAGGCGCTTCGAACTACACATTTCACAAGCTGATCTCGCTTTTCCTGAATATCCTTTTCTGCTATTCGTCGCTGCCGATCCGCCTTTTTGTACCGATCGGTGTGGGGCTGTTCAGTTTGGGTTTCTTGCTTTTACTTTTCCTGACCTTGCAGTGGATCATCGGGCCCGACCCAAAAGGCTGGCAGGTGGTAACGGCCACTATTATTTTTATCGGCGGTATTCAATGCATGCTGCTAAGTGTTTTGGGGGAATATATCGGCAAAAGTTTTATGGCGCAAAGCGGGCAGCCGCAATATGTGATTAAGTACAACAGCTCCGAGAACGTATGATCGACAACCGGCTCGAATACCAGCGCATGTACGAAACCGAGCGCAAGCTGTGGTGGTACCAGATACTCCACGGCAAGGTGTTGGGTCAGATTCGCAAGCATTTCAGGGCCTTGGACCCCGACCTGAAATTCCTGGATGCGGCTTGCGGTACGGGCGGGTTGTTGTCGTTTTTGAAGGAAAATGGGTATTCCAACCTGCGGGGCTTCGATTATTCGCAGCATGCCATTGATTTCTCGAAGGAACGCGGCCTGAACGTCGTTTTCGGCGACCTCCGGAATGTAGATGCATTCGAACCGGGCGAGACGTTCGATATCATTACCTGCAACGACGCGCTCTATTTCCTGACCGACGAAGAAATCGTCCGCGCATTGACTGCATTTAAAAACCGCCTGAACCGCAACGGGCTGATCATCATCAATATACATGCGTTCGAAGCATTCTCAGGCACGCACGACCTCGCGGTAGGCAGCTCGCGACGTTTCAAATTGGAGCAGTTCCAGGCATTCGGCAAAGCCGCCGGGTTGCGGATCGGTTACACAACTTACTGGCCATTCGCGCTTTCGCTACCGATTTTACTCGTGCGCCAATGGCAGAACTATCGGATTCGGAAGAAGAAAATTAATGTTGAAGAGCTCGATTCGGATGTCGAATATCCCGGCGATGCCGTAAATGCGGTTTTAAAAACCATTACCAAGGCAGAATCGGCCGTCCTGAGTAAGGCACCATTCGGCAGCTCGCTCTTTATGACTTTCCAACCAGCCTGATTTCCTACTTTTTCGAATACCCCGATGAATTCACGGCATCGAACAACGCCTTGGTTTTGGGAATGCCGTCTTCTCCATTAATCGCAAAATACCAGAACACTTCCAGGTCGCCACGGTGCATGGCCTGGTTCATATCGCCGCTTTGCGACTTGTGGGCAGCCTTCACCCAGTCGGCGACGACCATATAGCTGTGTTTTTGATCCTCTCCGAAGCTGTAAGAACGGTCGAACTCGAATACGGGAGCATTTTTGAGAAGATTCGTTTCAGGATAGCCGGGAAGGCCGGTGAATTGGAATGTATATGCTTTATTTTGCGACTGGCCGCCCAGTACGATCGGTTTTTTTGAGCCTTTGTAGCGCTGAGCAGCCCTTATCGCGCTGATGGACGCTGTTTTGTGGTGCGCATGCTGGCCCTCGTGCGGGATGAGGCAGAATATGAAATCGTAGTTTCCGCTGGCCAGAATGTTGTCCAGTTTCCTTTCCACGTATGCAATATCCCAGTTTTTGCCTTGTAAATAAGGTTTCTCGTCGCGGTTATAGTAGTCGTCGAGCTGATCCAGAAAGAAGAAATTACCGATGCCCATCACCTCGCCGGAAGCCATGAGCTCTTTTTTCCGGATTAATGGTAAATGCTTTCTGCCCGTGGCCGAGTCGACGAGGTTCAGGCCATAGTAGCTGGATGCCACCAGGCCATTGTAGCCGCCGGATGCATCGGTAATCAATGCGAGGTCCGCGGAGCCTTTCAGTTCACGGGTGATTTTGAAAATCGTCACCGGGAACATCGTTTCATCATCCGGGTGCGCTGTAACGATCAAAATGCGTGGGCCTTGTGCATACAAGTTCAACGAAAGCAGTAATAGTGACAAAAGATAAATGTGTCTCATGCGATCATTTTGTTAGGTGATGTGTTATAAAATTATCGATTGTTCAAACATTCCTCACGCTCTTATTATTAAAGTTTTATGGATTTGAAACTCAATGGGAAAACTGCATTCATCAGCGGTTCTACGCAGGGTATAGGTTTTGCCATCGCGCAAAGCCTCTTGAATGAAGGTGCCAATGTGATTATCAACGGCCGTTCGGAAAGTAAGGTGGCCGAAGCCGTTCAAAAATTAAGAGAAGCGTCGCCGGGCGGCGCGAATGCCAGTGGTGTTGCAGCCGATTTTTCAAAGGTTGAAGAGGTAAATGCATTGCTGGCACAGTTGCCGGATATAGATATCCTCGTCAATAATGCGGGTATTTTCGAGCCCAAGCAGTTTACGGAGATTTCGGATGAAGAATGGTTAAGATTCTTTGAAATCAATGTGCTGAGTGGCGTGCGCCTTTCAAGGCATTTCTTCCCGAAAATGATTGCCAAAGACTGGGGCAGGATTATCTTCATTTCCAGTGAATCGGGGGTAAATATCCCGGAGGAAATGATTCATTACGGCACTACCAAAACGGCCCAGCTGGCAGTAAGCCGCGGTTTGGCGGAATTGACTAAGGGTACGAACGTAACGGTGAACACGGTAATGCCCGGCCCGACCAAATCGGAAGGTGTGGCTGATTTTGTGAAACAGCTGGGTGAAGCCAACAATATGTCCGCGGAACAGGCCGAGAAGGATTTCTTCAAAAATGCCCGTCCGACATCGTTGTTACAACGTTTTGCGTCGGTGGAGGAGATTGCCAACCTGGTAACTTACGTAGCGAGCCCGCTTTCGTCGGGGACCAACGGTTCGGCCCTGAAAGTGGATGGCGGCGTGGCCAAGTTTATCATCTGACGCTTGGCGTAGCCTAATTTTAATGCATTAACCAGAATGTTTGCTTATTCTGGAACGTTCGTTCTGAAATAATTGTCTGATAGTCATGGCACGCAACAAAGCATTCGAACCGGAAGAACGGCTGGAAAAGGCGAAATGCCTTTTCTGGCAAAAAGGCTACAACGCCACCTCCATGCAGGATCTCGTCGAAACGATGGGGCTGAACCGTGGAAGTATTTATGACACTTACGGCGACAAGCACAGCTTGTTCCTCCAATGCCTGCGGAGTTATACGGAAGGAATGTTCGAAGACTACCGAAAAGTAGCGGAGGAAACGAAATCGCCCATTAAAGCGATTGAAAAAATTATCAAAAAGGCGGCTATCCGGACCATTGAAGAGGAAAGGACTTGCCTGGGCGTCAAATCGACGTTCGAGCTGGGTTCTGTCGATGAAGAAGTGCATGCCATATTGAAAGAAAACACCACCAACCTGACGGCCCTGCTGAAAGACCTTTTGAAAAAGGCGCAGAAAGCGGAGGAGATTAGCGGCAAAAGGGACCCGGCAATGCTCGCAAACTTTGTCGTATCGAATTTTACCGGGTTCTGGCAGGCTTACCTGGTGTACGGTGATGGCGGGCTGGTAGAGCAGCAAGCCGAATTTTTAATAAAATCTATCAAAAAATAATTTGTCCAATGATGGAACAAGCATTCCATAATGACAATGCTTACGGACATGTCAGGGTTAATTACAGAAATCGCAAATAAATCGGGTATAGTAAAAATCTACAAGCAAGGAGCGCCTTCGGTGCTGGGTTACGAAAGAGAGACCATTACAGAACCGGGCCCGGGCCAGGTAAGAGTACGCCAGGAGGCTATCGGACTGAATTTTGTAGACACTTATTACCGCGACGGCAAGTTTCCCGTCAGGTCGTTTCCTTACACGCCAGGCGTGGAGGCCGCGGGCTTCATCGAAGCTGTCGGGCCCTGGGTGACGGAATTCAATGTCGGAGATCGGGTGGGTTACCACTTTATCCCAGGCGCGTATGCGGAAAGCCGCGTGGTATCGACGCAACAGTTGGTCCATATTCCGGATGGAATAACCTTGGAAGAGGCGGCGGCCATGCTCGTGAAAGGGTTTACGGCCAGAATGCTCGTCAAAGTGATCCATCCCGTTAAGCCCGGCGACGTAGTGCTGGTACATGCCGCAGCTGGCGGCGTGGGTACGCTCGTGACCAAATGGGCGAAGGCGCTGGGCGCGACGGTAATCGGGACGACCGGTACGGAGGAGAAAAAGGAGGTTGTACTCGCGAACGGTGCCGACTACGTTTTCCTGGCTGAATGCCGGGAGTTTGTAGATTCGATACTGGAAATCACGGAAGGCCGCGGGGTGGACGTTGTGTTCGACGGGGTTGGTAGGGATACTTTCAACCATTCGCTTGACCTCATCCGGAAAGGCGGTCAAATCGTGCTCTACGGATCATCATCGGGGCAGCCCGAGCATATCGACCACGCATTGTTGCGCGAAAGGTCCATTGTGATGGCTACGCCCACGCTCAGCGCATACATCACCGACCGCGAAGTGCTGGACGAATATGCAGCCGATCTATTCGATGCATTCGGCAGTGGGATATTCGGACAGTTGGCTATTACGCGGTACCCGTTATCAAAAGCAAATCAGGCGCAGGCCGATCTCGAAGCGCGAAAAACGACAGGTTCCGTAATTTTGGTACCGTAAGTTTTTCGAATCAATCCCACGTTATGGCCAAGGTACTTATTCAGTTTGCGCATCCCACGCACAGTAAATCCAATGTACAGAAGACACTGGAAAAATATGCGCGTAAGGTAAAGGGAGTGACTTTCAATGATCTCTATGAACATTATCCCGATCTTTTCATCGATATCAAAAGAGAGCAGCAACTGCTGGCGAAGCACGATATTGTCATTTTTCAGCATCCGTTCTATTGGTACAGCAGCCCTCCGATCCTGAAACAATGGCAGGACCTCGTGCTGGAATACAACTGGGCCTACGGGCCGAAAGGGCATGCATTGAAAGGCAAAAAGATTTTCAATGCAGTCTCATGCGGGGGCGGGCGGGATGCTTACACCTCCGAGGGGTATAATCGGTTCCCTGTCGGTCAGTATCTCTTGCCATTCAATCAGACGGCCTATTTGTGCCGGATGGAATACCTGCCGCCATTTGTCGTGCATGAAACTTACACGATCGAAGACTACACGTTGAAAGCATTTGGCGAACAATATGCCGAACTGCTGGAAGCATTGGTGAATGATCGGATCGATCCGGCGGAACTGGCCGGGGTAGAATATCTGAACGAACTTTTTCCACACTAAACAACCCTCGACGATGCAAGAATCCTTCTTTTTCCAGGCAATGATATACCTCGCGGCTGCGGTGGTAATGGTCCCCATTGCCAAACGGCTGGGGTTGGGTTCGGTCCTGGGTTACCTGGTGGCCGGGGTGATCATCGGTCCGGCGGGCTTAAAATTCATTGGAATGGAAGGCCAGGATATTATGCATTTTGCAGAATTCGGGGTGGTGATGATGCTTTTTGTGATCGGCCTCGAACTCGAACCCTCACGCCTGTGGCGCATGCGCAAGAGCATTGCCGGGCTCGGGGGCTTGCAGGTAGGCGTCACGACCGTCCTCGTGGCAGGTATTGCCATGCTTTTTGGTGTGAGCTGGAAGGAAGCGCTCGCGCTGGGGATGATCATCGCGATGTCGTCCACGGCCATTGTCATGCAGACGTTGAATGAAAAAGGCTGGCTGAAAACCATGGCGGGACAAAGCTCGTTCGCGGTACTATTGTTCCAGGACCTGGCGATTATTCCCATGCTTGCATTATTCCCCTTGCTCGCCGACCACGCAGGTTTGGCCGACGGGCACGGAGGCGGTGGTTCGCTGGTGAGTGCATTGCCCGCGTGGCAACAAACTATTGTGGTATTGCTATCCGTTTCGGCCATTGTGCTGACGGGGAAATACCTGTTACGCCCGGTCTTCCGGATGATGGCCCGCACGGGGTTACGCGAAATGTTTACCGCAACCGCATTGCTGCTCGTCGTGGGAATCGCCGTACTGATGACTTCGGTAGGTCTTAGCCCTGCGCTCGGTGCATTCGTAGCCGGTGTGGTACTGGCCAACAGCGAATACCGCCACGAACTCGAAAGCTCCATCGATCCTTTTAAAGGGTTGCTGCTGGGGTTGTTCTTCATTTCGGTAGGCTCGTCCATTGATTTTGGATTGGTGACGTCCAAGCCGCTGCTGATCATCGGGCTGGTGGCCGGGTTGATGTTGCTGAAAATGGCTATTCTCTTTGTTTTAGGTAAAATATTCGAAGTACGTAATGCGCAAAACTTCATATTCAGCATTGGTTTGAGCCAGATCGGAGAGTTTGCATTCGTACTGCTCAGTTTTTCAGTTCAGCAGGGTGTATTAGGGAAAGAAGTTTCGGACACGATGACAGCCGTGGTGGCGATCAGCATGGCTATGACGCCGCTGGCGATGATGGTGAACGAGAAGTTTATCCTCACGCGTTTCTGCCTCGTGAGTGCGGGGCTGCAAACCGCGCAGCGGCCAAGCGATGTGGAGGAGGAGGATAACCCGGTGATTATCGCCGGCTACGGGCATTTTGGGAATATCGTCGGACGTTTCCTGCGCGCTAACGGTGTGGAAGCGACAGTCCTCGATAACGACAGCGATAATGTAGATTTCCTCCGCCGCATTGGCCTCAAAGTGTATTATGGCGATGCTACGCGTTACGAACTCCTCGACATTGCCGGCGCAAGCCGTGCGCAGATGATCATTATCGCGATCAGTGACGAGGAAAAGAGATTGGAATTAATTGAAACAGTAAAAAAACACTTCCCTCACCTGCATATGCTCGTGCGCTCGACCAACCGCAACGACGCGTACGACCTCATGAACGCCGGTATGATGCATATTTACCGGGAGACGTTCGATACGAGCCTCCGATTGGGCGTAGATGCATTGAAACTGCTCGGGCATCGCGCGCATGAAGCGACGCGCATGGCGAAAACGTTTTTCGTACATGACGAACGGACGTTAAAGCATTTGTCGAGCATTCGAAACGACGAAGAGTATATCAATGCCGCCCGGCAGCATATCGAGGAACTGGAAATGATCATGCAGGCCGACCGTGAAGCGGTGAATTTGAATGCATTAGCCGGATGGGATCGCAAGGCAGAAGCCGAAACGGCATAGAAAAGGCCTGATAATGTGCACTAAGCCACTTTTATCAGGCCTTTTTCTTATCTAAAAAATAGGTCAATTATCTTCTGTGTCCGCGGTGGCGTCCATTGTTTCCGTAGTGGTCGTTCCGGCGGTATTGCTTGCGGTAAGCCTTGTTATCATGCCGCCGGTAATGGTGGCGATCGGCATAGATCACCCGAGGCGGCGCCGGTCTGACTACGACACGGGGTGGCGGAGGCGGTGCATGATAGTACCTGTAACCATGCCGGTAGCCATAATCATAGCCCGGATCATAGGAGCGATAGGTACACGATGAAATGGATATAGCTGCGACCAGCGTCACGATGACCGACAGCAAAACTCTGTTCTTTCTCACGGTTCTAGTTCGTTTTGTACTGTTTAAAGAACGAATAGGACGGTCGAATAGTGCCGGAAAGTAGGGCTAAGTCGGAGTTGGAAAAAGTTATCCACACTGTGGACAATGCTTAAAAGTAGCTTAACTGGCTGATAATGTAGACTTTTGTGAGTTGTTAACAAGTTATACACATTTTGCGTGTGGATAACTTGTTAACAAATATTAGGGATTATGCTTCTACATCATAGATCAGAACTTTCTCCCAAAGATGCGCGCATTCTTCCACGAATTTCTTGTGCAGCGGGTGAACCTGGTACACGTCGTGCGCAGCCTCATCCTTGAAAATCAGGATCTCCGCGAAATCGTAAGTGGCGTCGATAACGGGCCTGCGGGTAGCGGCAGGAGGGCCGATATAGGCCGATTCGATGGATTCGATCGCTTCAAGAGATTTGATGCCGGCGAGCAGGGCTTGTCTTGCTTCTTCGTTGTCCTTCTCCTTCAACCAGAAGAATACATTGTGGATAAACATGGATAATGGTTTATGGTGTTAGAAATTGATTATGGATTCAATTGACTGACGACATCGTCCGTTTTCGCATCCGGTAACTGGTGGTAATACGCTTTTTCGAGCTTGAACGAAAACGTGGTACCCTTTTCCGGTTTCGACATCACGGCGATCTTCGTGTCGTGGGCATTCAATATATGCTTAACAATGGCAAGTCCCAAACCGGTACCGCCGATTTCTTTGCTCCGGCTCTTGTCGATCCGGTAAAAGCGCTCGAAAATGCGGTTCAAATGCTCGTGCGGGATGCCCGGGCCGTTGTCTTTCACCTCTACTTCGATGTATTTTTTGCTCTCGCTGAAATGGACGATCACCTTGCCGTTCTCATTGCCATATTTGATCGCGTTTTCGATCAGGTTCAGCATTACCTGTTCCATCCGGTCGGCATCGGCTTTTATCCACACTTCATGCATATCGTCCGGCTTGACCTTTAATGTCACATTACGGTTTTTGGCAATGTGTTCGAGGCGGCTGAAAATGCTGAGGGTCAGTTTGCGCAGATCAGTGGGGACGATATTCATTTTGATATCCCCGGTTTCCATTTGCGACAGTACGAGCAGGTCTTTGACGAGCACATCGAGGCTATCGAGGTTGTTGGCCGCTTTGCGTAAAAAGCGTTCGCGTACTTTCTCGTCGTCCATAGCGCCGTCCAGCAGCGTGTGGATAAATCCCTGGGCGGCAAAAATCGGTGTTTTGAACTCGTGCGAAACGTCGGCGAGAAATTCCCTGCGGAACAATTCGAGCTTTTTTAACTCATCGATTTCCTTTTGTTTTTTGGTTACATAAACAAAAATCTCATCGTTGATCGTCTTCAACGGATTCGACTCCCGGATGAGCTTCTTGCGCGGGGCCATATTGAAATCCCGCATTTTCAGCTTGTGGATCGTCCGGTACATCTTGTTCACCTCGCGGAAAACCAGGATGTCGACGGCGTAAAGCACGAGGAAAAACGAAGAAATGAAGGAGGAAATGGCCGAAACGAACAACATCCCTGTTGAAACGCCATCCACAAATGCGAGAAATGTGGTGGTAATGAGGGAAATCAGGAATGCCAGGATGACGGCAATGAAACGGGGACTTAACGACATGTTACTTTAAAGCTTGCTTCACGCGGAAACTCGTTCTTCCGCTTGAAGCGAATCTGTTGAAAATTTAGCCTTAAAGTTAACACTTTGAAACCGGTTTAGATTCGGTTTCGCCGCCGAAGTGGCTTGTTAAGAAATTGTTAAGTGATCGGGATGTGGAGTATCGTCAGGGTTGGAGTCAGGAAGGGTCATTTATTGTCAGGGGTGGTCAGGAGTGGTCAGGAGTGGTCAGGGGTGGTCAGGAGTAGTCAGGGGTGGTCAGGAGTGGTCAGGAGTGGTCAGGGGTAGTCAGGAGTAGTCAGGTGTAGTCATTTGTTGTCAACGGATGTCGGTTATTATTGAGGTGAAAACAATAACTGACTACGCCTGACCAATGACAATCCCTGACTACTCCTGACAGCGAATGACAATCCCTGACTACTCCTGACAGCGAATGACAATCCCTGACTACTCCTGACAACGAATGACAATTAGAACCCTCCCCGATACTTGTACGTACTTGCGACCTTGTCGATCGCCACAATGTAAGCCGCGATGCGGAGTGATACCTTGTATTTCAGCGAAGTTTCATAGACTTTGTCGAATGCGTCCTTCATAATGCGGTCGGTACGGCGATTAATGCGTTCCAGTGTCCATTTGTAGCCGATCCGGTTTTGCACCCATTCGAAATAGGAGACCGTTACACCGCCGGCATTGGCGAGGATGTCAGGGACAACCATAATACCCTTGTCGTTGATAATGTCGTCGGCTTTGGCGGAGGTAGGGCCATTTGCACCTTCCACGATCATGCGTGCCTGAATACTTTCGACGTTCTTGCGGGTGATCACGTCTTCTTTCGCGGCAGGGACCAGCACGTCGACGGGGAGTGTGAATAACTCGTCGCCGGAAATTGCTTCTGCCTTGGAGTAACCTTCCAGCGAACCTTTGTTGGCATCGCGGTAAGCGACGGCATCGGCCACGTCTATCCCTTTGTCGTTATAGTATGCGCCGGAAATGTCGCTGATCGCGTGGATGGCCGTCCCACGCTCGCGCAGGAGCAGTGCCGCGTGCGAGCCCACATTGCCGAAGCCCTGGACCGCCGCGGTAGCGCGGTAAGGGTTGATGCGCAGCTTTTCCATACCCGCCAATGCGGATACCATTACGCCCCGGCCCGTTGCTTCGGTGCGGCCCAGCGAGCCACCCAGTACCAGCGGCTTACCAGTTACGACAGCCGGAATTGTCATGCCTTTTGATTTCGAATATTCATCCATGAGCCAGGCCATCTCGCGCGGGCCGGTGCCCATATCCGGGGCGGGAATATCCTGGTCCGGACCGAAAACGTCGAGTAATGCCGTCGTGTACGCGCGCATGAGGCGCTCGATCTCGCCCGGGGACATTTCGCGCGGGTTACACGCGACGCCGCCCTTGGCACCGCCGTAAGGAATATCTACAACGGCGCATTTCCAGGTCATCCATGCAGCCAATGCACGCACTTCGTCCAGGTTTACGTCCGGATCGAAGCGGATACCGCCCTTGCTGGGGCCGAGAATGGTGGAGTGGATCACGCGGTAACCTTCGAACGTCCGGATCTGGCCGGAATCCATCATCACGGGCAGCCCGACTGTCACCTGTTTGCGGGGTACTTTGAGGATATAATACATCTCTTCTGATATTCCGAGGAGGTCTACGGCTTTATCAAATCGCTGCATCATTGACTCCAACGGATTGTCTTTATCCTTGATCGGAGCCGGTTCTATGTAAGACATCATTTGATCTTTAAAATGTTGATATTAAAATGGTTAGCTAAAATTAGTCTTGCTAACAATACAAACTACGCCATTTGTTATTATAAAAACAAAAAACTAGTTTTTCTTGAAATAGTAATAAAATAGTACTGGCATAGAATGTTCCAGGGGAGTGACAAACATTAAAATTATACCGCAGGTTTTAGCTGGAATCCCAAATATTCTGACGGAATCAGGGGAAATATTGAAATGCTTGAAAAATAGAAAAAGAGGCAAAAATTTGGTTGGAGAAGCATTAGAAAGAAATTATTGGCGTGGATTAATTGCCGTTAAAAAACCAGGCCGCGCCTCCTGCTGGTTAGGAGGAATTGTCAGGCAATTTTATGGTGGTTTAGAGATAATTTGTTGAGGGTGCTCAATCTAAATCACTATCCAAATGAGAAGATTTTTTGCTTTCACCTGTTTACGGGTTCTGATTGTCGGCATGACAATATCCTGTAATGAAACCAGAAATGCGATCCCAGTAAGCCATCCAGGGGCTGGTAGTGCGGCTCCTGAACATAGCTCAATAAAATCCTCCGATCTCACAGAAGAAGAGCTGGTAAGGCTGGTAGCTGAGTATGTGTGGTTTATCAGAGAGAATCTGATCAAAAGAGACCGGACATACTCTCTGACCGAGAATGAATTAAATGCCTTGCGGGACGCCCAAAGTGACCAGGAATTAAACCGAGCCATAAGCAGCGTGGGAGGAAATGGCGGAGCCATTGTCAGGAGCTTTCCGGATTACCGCCAGCTGTCAAAGTCTTTCGAAGACCAAAACCTGGATGTGGAGCACATTTCTAAACTCGTTGCGGAGAAAATAACGGAGAAAATGTATCAAAATCGATTTGGTACCGCAAATATGCCTCATTGTGCGGGGCTGTGCAGTCAGCAATTGAATATCGACATGGAATCGTGTGAGAATGCATTGGCTTTGGAGATCGGAGCGACTTTGGTAGCGGGCGCTATTTCGGTTGGAATGGTAAGAGCTGGCGGATTTATTTTTGCAGTCGGAACCTATTTCAATTGCGAGAGCACCGCATTTGCGAGCTTCGATGTTTGTTCTATCAACTGAGGGATGAACAAATCAGCGCACTTACTGATCTGATCAAAAAGCTTGAAAAATAAAAAAAGGAGGCAAAAAATTGCCTCCTTTTCGGGTTTGGAATGTCGGGCTTAAATTAAGCCATTTCCATTTTGGACGCGTAGCGCTTGCGCTCGTTCTCGTCCAGGTATATTTTACGCATACGCATGCTGGTAGGCGTTACTTCAAGATATTCGTCTTTTTGGATGTACTCCATCGATTCTTCCAGAGAGAAATTGATTTTCGGAGCGATACGCAGACCGTCGTCCGTACCGGAAGCACGCATGTTGGTCAATTTTTTCGCTTCCTGCAAGTTTACGACGATATCGTTCGGGCGGTTGTGCTCGCCGATAACCTGTCCACCATAAATTTCATCACCCGGCTCTACGAAGAAACGTCCGCGATCCTGCAATTTATCAATGGTATAACCCGTAGCAGGTCCTGTATTTTTTGAAATGATAGAACCACTGATACGTCCAGGGATTGGTCCGCGGAAAGTACCGAATTCTTTGAAGCGGTGCGTCATAACGGCTTCACCTTGTGTCGAAGTCAACACGTTGGAACGAAGCCCGATCAGACCTCTTGAAGGAATGAGGAATTCAAGGTGTTGCAAATCTCCTTTCGGTTCCATGATCAGCAACTCGCCTTTACGCTGTGTTGCCAATTCGATTACTTTACCAGCAGTTGCTTCCGGTACGTCCACCACCAATGTTTCGATTGGTTCCAGGCGCTCGCCGTTTTCATCTTCTTTGAAAAGAACCTGAGGCTGACCTAATTGCAATTCGTAACCTTCGCGACGCATTGTTTCGATCAATACCGACAAGTGAAGGATACCACGTCCGAAAACAAGGAATTTATCTTCCGTATCCGTAGGCTCTACGCGGAGTGCAAGGTTCTTTTCAGTTTCTTTCATCAAACGGTCACGAAGGTGGCGTGATGTTACAAACTTGCCTTCTTTACCGAAGAATGGAGAGTTATTGATCGTGAAAAGCATGTTCATAGTAGGCTCATCCACGGCAATACGAGCGATTGGCTCAGGATTTTCAAGATCGGCAATAGTATCACCAATTTCGAAATCTTCAATACCTGTTACGGCACAAATATCACCCGCAGAAACTTCCGCAACCTTCACGCGTCCAAGACCTTCGAAAGTCTGAACTTCTTTTACTTTCACTTTCTTGATCACACCGTCGGCTTTGCAAAGAGACAATGTAGATCCTTCTTTGATGGTTCCTCTTTTCACACGACCGATGGCGATACGGCCAACGAATGCGTTGTAGTCAAGCGAAGTGATTTGCATTTGCAAAGTACCTTCGTCGATAACCGGTGCAGGAATGGATTCGATGATCGTATCCAGCAAATAGGTAATATTATCCGTTGGTTTCTGCCAATCCGGGCCCATCCATCCTTGTTTTGATGAACCATAAACGGTCACGAAATCCAATTGGTCTTCGGTAGCGCCCAGGTTAAACATCAAATCAAAAACGTTTTCCTGAACTTCTTCCGGGCGGCAGTTTTCTTTATCTACTTTATTGACAACCACGATCGGTTTCAACCCCAAATCGATGGCTTTGCCCAATACGAAACGGGTTTGTGGCATCGGGCCTTCGAATGCATCGACCAGCAACAATACTCCATCCGCCATTTTAAGTACGCGTTCCACCTCTCCACCGAAGTCTGCGTGACCTGGTGTATCAATTACATTGATTTTTACATCTTTGTAACGCACCGATACGTTCTTGGAAACAATTGTAATCCCACGCTCACGTTCCAGATCGTTGTTGTCGAGGATCAGGTCGTCGAACTCCTGATTGTCGCGAAACAGCTTTGACGCGTGGATGATTTTGTCGACCAAAGTCGTTTTACCGTGGTCAACGTGCGCAATAATTGCGATGTTACGAATGGCTTGCATTGTTTTATAGATCAGTTGTTTACGGCATTGCTACGAAATGGTTTGAACTACGTGCAATGGCCGCTTGGCTTTTGTCTGGATGGAATTCGGCCAAACAGGGTGCAAAGGTACGTACTTTTCCTCTGAATAACAGTATTTTACAATTAAATAATTGTTATCCTGTGAAAAAGAGCCTTTAAACTAAAAGAAGTGCAAAATAGGGAGGGTATGTCAGAAGTCGGCCGCTTCCTTTTCCGACATCCGGTAAAGGTTGTCCGGATCGAAGTCGACGCCATTGCCCCATGTGAGGGTGCCGTATGAGTCGAGTTGGCATAACATAGTGTGTAAGTTAGAATGTCAAAGATACGAAGAATCCAGGTTGCAACCCATTTTGCATTCGCCCGTGCGTTTCGTTAATTTGTAAGGATTGAAATACCATTAAACCTCATGATGAACAAAAACATTCTGGCTGGATTATTCCTGTCTGTCAATACTTTGGCTTTGGCACAGGACCACCTGCCGCAGGACGATGCAGCCAAATATGCGGCAACCATAACGCCCTCCGATCTGAAAAAGCACCTTGTTATTATCGCTTCCGATAGCCTCGAAGGCCGTGATACCGGCTCGCCGGGCCAGAAAAAGGCTGCCGAATATGTTTCGAAATATTATAAACAATATGGATTGCAGCCTATTGCAACCGATACCGACGGTTCTAAAAGCTTTTTGCAGAAATACAAATTGTACAAACGCGGCTGGGGTGAAGTGTATGTGAAGGCAAATGGAAAGAAATATGAGTTCAATAAGGACTTCTATTTGAACGGCCTGCTCGATGTTCCCGAGGAAGCCAGTACGGATCTGGTTACGGCGGGTTACGGAATCGAAGACGGAAGCTATAACGACTATGCCGATCTGGATGTGAAAGACAAGTCTGTCGTGATCTTCGATGGGGAGCCGAAAACTTCGGGCGGCAAATACCTCATCACCGGCAATTCCGAGAAAAGCAAATGGAGCGGCTCGGTTTCCTGGCAGGTGAAAGCCAAGCTGGCGCGCGAAAAGGGCGCGAAATATGTATTCATTATTACCGATAAAACGGGAGAGGATCTCGACAAGGAAATCCGTCAGCGCGCGGTAATGGCCCGCCGTTTCAGCGCACCTACTTTGAAACCGGTGCAGGAAAACCCGTCGGGAACGGCGGCGTTTGTGGTTTCGGCGAAGGTAGCGGCAGAAATGCTCGGTACATCGGTTTCGAAACTGAACAAATTGAAATCCGGGATCGATAAGTCGGGTAAGCCGGTTTCGAAGGAATTTACCGGGATGGCTGCATTGAAGGTCGGCCGCGTGAGCGAAACCATCGACACCGAGAATGTAGCTGCATTCATGGAAGGCTCCGACAAAAAAGACGAAGTACTCGTGATTAGTGCGCATTTGGATCACATTGGTATTTCCGAAAATGGTGAAATCAACAACGGCGCGGATGACGACGGATCTGGAACGGTGTCGCTGCTTGAACTGGCGGAGGCATTCAGCAAAGCCAAAGCCGAGGGTAAAGGACCGAGGAGGAGCATTCTCTTTCTGAATGTTACAGGGGAAGAAAAGGGGCTTTTCGGCTCGGAATATTACTCGGAAAATCCGCTGCTGCCGCTCAAAAACACAATTGCCGACCTGAATATCGATATGATCGGCCGCGTGGATGAAGCGCATAAGAACGATCCAAGATACGTGTATGTGATCGGCTCGGACAAACTTTCTTCGAAACTGCACGAGATCGGCGAGGAGGCTAACAAGAAATACGTCAACTTCAAACTCGACTATACGTTCAACGATCCGAAAGACCCCAACCGGTTCTACTACCGCTCCGACCATTACAATTTTGCCAAAATGGGCGTTCCGGTGATTTTCTATTTCACCGGGGTGCATGAAGATTACCACCGTCCGGGCGATGATGTGGAGAAAATCCTTTTTGACAAGCAATCCGAAATCGTGAAGTTGGTTTTCCATACTGCCTGGGAGTTGGTGAACCGTGATGAGCGCATTGTGGTGGATAGTCACAAGGAATAGTGTTACGGAGAAAGGAAGGAGGAAGGGTGTTTTTAAACTAATAATAGGGATATGAACCGGTTTTTGTTGTTGCTCGTCTTTTGTGCGTTAAGCATCGTCTCGCGGGCGCAAGTGCCTGCGGAGAATTCGTTGCTTTGGGAAATCAGCGGTCGCGGGTTGGCAAAGCCTTCGTATTTGTTTGGGACCATTCATCTCATTTGCCCGACCGATTTTTCGCTGAGCGATTCCCTGAAAAGCACCCTTGCGCGCACGCAGCAGGTGGCGTTGGAAATGGATATGGACGATCCGGGCATGATGGCCGGGATGATGAAAGCGATGAATATGACTGCCGGTAACGAGTTGAAAAAGCTCGTTACCGAACAGGAATACCAGCGACTCGACCGTTTTTTCAAAGATTCCGTACATGTGGGGCTTGCGATGTTCGAGCGTGCGAAGCCATTCGTGCTGATGGGGCCGCTATTCAATGCGGTGCTGGATTGTCAACCGCAATCTTATGAAATGGCGCTGGTGGAGCTGGCCGGCAAACAGAAATTCGAAGTGATCGGTATCGAGACATTGGAAGAGCAAATGGCCATTTTCGATACGATTCCTTACAAAGATCAGGCGAAAATGCTCCTTACACTTGTTGACAGCCTGCCTTCCGCCCGCAAGGAATTCAAAAGCCTGGTTGCATTGTACAAGGCACAAAATATCAACGAACTATACGGTATGACAATGAAAAGCGAGTTCGGAATGGAAGGCAACGAGGAAGTAATGCTCTTCTCCAGAAACCAGAAATGGATTCCCCGCATACGCAGGATCGCCAGCGCGAAACCGACGTTTTTCGCCGTCGGAGCAGCGCATTTGGGCGGGGAAAGAGGGGTGATTGCGTTGTTGAGGAAGGAGGGGTTTGTGGTTAGGGCGGTGAAATAACAGGAATATTTTTTGAAATCAGGACTGGAAGAAGTTAAACAGCATATAAATCGTTCGTTGGTAATTCTTAGCAAGCCATTTGTACATTGGTAATGTTTTGGAGTGGGTTATGAGTATGTAAGTAGCTAAATTGATTTGTTGAAGCGCTTACTTATCTACACACACAATGGATACAAATCAGGATAGCTATGACCTGGTGATTGATGAGGATCGCCATACATATAAGTTTGTCAGTGAAGGTCCGCGGGGAAAAATTCAGAAGGTAATTGCTTTTAAACCGATTTCGGGGATTGAAGGTTATTATAACCTGTCTTTCGGAGATTGGAATGAAGTGATGCAAAAGATAAATGATTCGGTTGTTACAAATAATCTGGATACCGTAAAGGTCCTTGCGACTGTTGCGCAGGCAATCGATTCTTTTCTGGCGGCGAATCCTGGTGCGATAATATTCGCCTCAGGCAGAGATCCCGCGAGAAACAGGTTGTACCGGATGAGTATTCAAAAGTATCTGGGAGAAATAAAGAACCGTTTTGTTCTGAGAGGTTGCTGTAACAAAAAGTGGCGGCCTTTCAAAAAGGGACTCGACTACGATGCTTTCACATTATTCCGCAGATGACAGTTATTTAAACCAGCTAAATGAACGAGTATGGAAAATCAGCAAACCGAGGTTCTGGAAGGAAGCAAGGAAAACTTTGCGCATTCGTTTCCGGATTTGTCAAATGACCCTTTTATACTGAGCAAGGAAAAGTTTGCTATTGAGTTTTTGACAAAATATCCTATCCCGAAGCACCTGTTGCCGAAAAACAGGAATCGCGCGGATACTAAAATCAAAACGCCGAAATCCAGCGGGTAACCCACTCGGGACTAAAAAATAGCATGAGTAACGCAACCAGGAACAACCCGGCGACCAACTTGCCGGACGCGCTGTTGTTGCTCACGACCGCCTCGGCCCTCACCGTTTTGAAAAACAGCAGGTAGGGTAACCGCATATAATAGGCCAGAGAAACGGCAGCGTTCAGAATGCCGCCGACGAGCAGCCACAACATCCAGGTCAGTTCCTGGTCGTGGTAGCTTTCCCAAAGGGCAGAGAATACGAGTAATTTAGAAGTAAAACCGCCGGTAGGAGGCAAGCCTGCCAATGCGATCATCACGACCGTGAGAATACCGGAAATCCACACGTAATTGCGGCCCAGGCCTTCGTAATCTTTGAGTTCGGTTTCTTGCCTCGGTTGCAGGAGATCTACGAGGAAGAAAGCGGCGAGGTTAATGACGAGATATGCGGCAGTGTAAAACACAGCAGCTTCGAAGCCGAAGCGACTGTATGCGGCAATGCCCACGAGCAGGTAACCGGCTTGCGCAATGGAGGAATAAGCCAGCAAACGGCGTGCATTACTTTGCCAAAGGGCAGCAACATTGCCGATGGTCATGCTGATCAACGCGATTCCGCCTAAAACGGGGAAATATTGGGCAGGTAAAATGCCAGCCAGGCGCATCAGTACCAATATAACGGCCGCTTTGGGCGCTACGGACAAGAATGATACCAATGGCGTTGGCGCGGCTTCGTAAACGTCGGGTGTCCAGATGTGGAATGGTACCAGCGACAGCTTGAAAAGCAGGCCGGCGAGGGTCAGTACAATGGTCACCGTTACCACGAGATCGGAATTGTTGCTGAGGGCGACGGTCATCGCGTCGTTGGTAATGTCGAGCGTGCCGCTGAGGCCATAAATGAGCGAAATGCCGTATAGCATGACGGCAGAACTGGCAGTGCCGAAAAGCAGGTATTTAATGCCGCCTTCGGCTGCTTTTTTGTAGGGAGATAATGCAACCAGCAGGTAAGAGCTAATGGAAATCAGTTCCAGCGAGAGGTAAATCGACAGCAGGTGTGTGGACATTGTCAGCAAATGCATACCCGCCACGGCGGCGATCAGCAATGCGTGGTACTCAGCCGGAAACTCGTATTTCAGGATGCGGACGTGCAGCAAAGTGAAAATCCAGGCGAGTGTAATCAGGATTTTAAAAAATACGGCCTGCCGGTCGAGGAACAACAGGGGCTGGAAGCGGAACGAAGGTTCTACATTCCATTGACCGATAACTAGCAATAAGGCGATGAAACTGCCTGCAAGTGCTACATTTAACAAATAGGACGTCGATTTTTCTTTGCCGAAACGCTTGGTGAAAATCAGTTCGGTGAGCAGGAACAGACAAAAGAATAGGGCCAGAAAAATTTCAGGAATGATTCCGCCGAGGCTCTGGCGTATATGTATGAGCTGGTCGTTGATGTCCAAGAGAGCAGGTACAATTTTTGTGCAAAAGTACGGAAACAACGGCTTCCAATCCTCGAACTTATCAAATTAACCAACTTAAATCATGAAATATCTGCTAAGAATTTTCCCGCTGGCATTCTGCATCATGAGTATTCATGCAAACGCGCAGGATTCGACGGGATTGGCCGGAACGCCTTATCAGGAAACACAACTGGCGGCGGGGGATAAGTCCCCTTATCTTTTGAAAGAATGGTATTCGGGGACTGTGCGGACGAACGACGATCGTGTTCACGATGGCGTCCAGCTACGGTACGATTACCTGAAAGACGAGGTGGAGTACAAAGCCGGCTCGAATCTATACCGCGTTTCAAATGGTGTGACCGAATTCACGATCCCAAGCGGCGTAGAATTGTATACCTTCAAAAACGGTTATCCGGCAGTGGAAAATCAAACCGAAAAGAGTTTCTACCGGTTGCTTTATGATGGTAATACCAAACTTTTGAAAAAATACACGAGCCCTATTAAAGTGGAAAAAGCCAGCGCCACAAGGGAAATGGACGCCGGCGCAAAATTGTATTTGTTGAAGGACGATAAAATGAACCCGGTCCAGCTCAGTAACCGCAACAGTTTTCTCAAACTGCTTACCGATGAAAGGAACAAGCTGAACTACGTCATCAAAGAGCAGCAGCTGGATTTCGCCGGAGAAGACGACCTGATCCGCCTGCTGGAAGAATATGATTCCTACAAGGCCGGACGCGGAGGTAACTAGCCTACTTTTCCACAATCCATCTGTTTACACTATTATATTTCCCTTCGAGCACGATCTTGAAAAAGCCGGAAGGATATTTTGAAATGTCTATTTCGGCTTTTTCATTGGTCACATCCACCTCATCCATGAGGTAGTAGAGGTCGCGGCCACCTTTTTCGAATTGGTTCGTTGTTGTCAGCCAGATTTTTACCTTGCCTTCTTTGTCCACCGCTTTCCAGGAGACATTCACCTTGCCGCCTGATTTCTGCATAGCGGGTGCCGTTACCGAGAGCTTTCCTGTAAATGGAACGCCGTCTACCTCAAATGCCTGGTCTTTTGGAATATTGATATCCATATGCCTCGCCACCGTCGGGAAAATGTCGACAACGCCCGGTGTTTCTTTGAAATTAGTATTCAAATCTTTCGCATTGGTAACGATCCACGTGCTGCGCTCGCGGTCGCTCTGGCCGCCGTGACCTTTGCCGGTTTTGGCGTCGCGACCGTGGTCCGTGGTGACTACGATAAGCCAATCTTCGTTAAAAGTTTTCTCGCGGTATGTTACGGATTTCCAAAGGCGGCCCATCTGGTCGTCCATCATTTGGATCGCTTTGTGGAATTGCTCGCTATCGCCGTATTTATGGCCCATATCGTCGGTGTATTCGAGGTAAACCCACGACATATCCGGGCTATTGGCGTGAATATAAGCAGCCGCTTCATCCACCACTTTTTCGTCAATTTTGTGGATGTATTCGCTTTGCCTGTCGTGTTTGAAATGCACGGTATCGAGTTCAAAACCGTCGAACGAGTAATCGATTTGCAACTTGTCGGTTTGCGGCAGGTTGGTACCGACGAGCTTGGTGCGGTTATCGAGCCAGGTCGAGAAAATGGCGGTGCGTTTCTGCGGATATTGCGCTTCCATGAAGCGGAAAAGCGTCCAGTAATTGTAGTTCGGGTCTTTAATATCATTGTCCCAAACATTATGCTTGTTCACCCACGTGCCCGTCAGCAAGCTGTTGTATCCTACCGCCGAAATGGTGGGAGTTTGCGAGTAGGTACCCTTACCGCCGCCTACGTGTGCGCGTGTGTAGCCACCCACCTTCGCGATCGCGTCCAGGTGCGGGGTCGCGATCTTTTCCTTGCTGTCGCTGGAAATGCCGTCCACGATCACAAAGACGACTTTTTTGGATTTAGCAGCCTGGGAGAAGGCTTCCGGGGCAATGATTGCGGCCAACATTAGCCATAACAGAAAGGAAAAACGGGTTTTCATAAATTGAATGACTGTTTAATAAAAAATCCCTCAAATTAACGGCTAATTCGCCGAATTTGAGGGATTTTAAGACTAAGAAATTATTATTAAATCAAAATTTCTTTCCTATTTCTTATGGACTTACCGGTTGTTCCGGGGCTGTGCCTGTTTTCTTCTTTTTACCAAATGCATACACGATCCCGAAATGGGTTTTAAGCACGCCGCTGTCGAACTTGTCCTTTACATACGGATTGAGTTCCAGTGCGAGCATAATGCGGCGATTCACCGGAAGCGGGGCAATGCGCACTCCCACATTCATTGAATAGCCGTCGATCGTGATCAGATCCGCG
This sequence comes from Dyadobacter sp. SG02, assembly GCF_900109045.1. GTDB lineage: Bacteria > Bacteroidota > Bacteroidia > Cytophagales > Spirosomataceae > Dyadobacter. The sequence goes on along the minus strand of NZ_FNYL01000010.1, from coordinate 162,261 downwards.
TCGGCATCGGCAATGCGGTACAAGGGATTTAGCCTGAGGCCTCCGCCAATGTACCACTGTACAACCTCGCCTCTTTTCAGGTTGATCATCGGCAGCAAATCGATGCTGAGGCTGCTGAACAGCGAGTTGGTTTGCAGCCGTGTATCGAGCCAGATCACATTTTTTGCATTCGTGCTGACGGTCAGCAGATTGCTCCATGGATAGTAACCTACTGTGGCCTGTGCCCGGAGTTTTCCCAAACTTGCCAGCAGCATTACCGTCAGTACAAAAACAAGACGTTTCATCGAGGAGAGTTTATTAGCGGCGCATCGCTTTTCCCAGCTTGCCTGCCGCCTGCATGGTATTCATTTTCTTCATCATTTTCCGCATTTCATCAAACTGTTTGATCAGGTTGTTGACTTGCAGAATAGTGGTACCACTACCCGCTGCAATGCGTTTTTTGCGGCTACTGTCAATCATATCGGGGTTTTCGCGTTCCTTTTTGGTCATCGACTGGATGATCGCCTCGATCGGTTTGAACGATTCGTTGTCTATATCGAGGTTTTTGATAGCGCTGCCCATTCCAGGGATCATACCGATGAGGTCTTTTACATTACCCATCTTTTTGATTTGCTGCAACTGGCCGAGGAAGTCGTCAAAATCGAATTTGTTCTGACGCATTTTGGCGTTAATGCGCTTCGCCTCGTCTTCGTCGAATGCCTGCTGGGCGCGTTCTACGAGGGAGATCACGTCACCCATACCGAGGATCCGGCTCGCCATACGATCAGGGTAGAAGGAGTCGAGCGCCTCCATTTTTTCCCCGGTACTGATGTATTTAATCGGTTTTTCAACGATCTGACGGATAGAAAGCGCCGCACCACCGCGGGCATCACCGTCGAGTTTGGTGAGTACGACACCGTCGAAATCGAGTCTCTCATTAAATGTCTTGGCCGTATTCACCGCATCCTGACCCGTCATCGAGTCGACCACGAAGAGGATTTCAGAAGGTTTTACAGAAGATTTAATGTCTTCCACCTCTTTCATCATCACTTCATCCACCGCCAAACGGCCCGCCGTATCGACGATCACGATTTTCTTGCCCGACTTTTTCGCATAGGCAACCGCATTCTGCGCAATGTTGACGGCGTTTTTGTTCTCAGGCTCCGAATATACCTCCACGCCGATCTGCTCGCCGAGTACTTTCAGCTGGTCGATCGCCGCCGGGCGGTACACGTCGCAGGCGGTAAGAAGCACCTGGCGGCCTTGCTTTTTAAGTAATGCGGCAAGTTTTCCGGAGAAAGTCGTTTTACCAGAACCCTGCAAACCTGCGATCAGGATCACCGCCGGATCGCCTTTGATATTGATCCCCTCGGCATTCCCGCCCATCAGTTCGGTTAGCTCTTCCTGCACGATTTTGACGAACATCTGCCCTGGCTCGACAGAAATCAGGATTTTTCTGTCGATGGCCTTTTCACGGATGCGGTCGGTAATTTCTTTGGCTACTTTGAAGTTAACATCGGCGTCGACCAATGCCTTACGTACTTCCTTAGTGGTAGCGGCAACATTTATATCTGAAATCCTATCCTTTCCTTTTAGTGTACGAAAGGCGTTATTAAGCTTGTCCTGTAAGTTTTCAAACATGGAATAATATCTATGAATCTGAACCTGAATTTGAAATAAAACACAAAGGTATAAATAAAATGAGGAGTACAGGAAAGTAACCTCCCGTACTCCTCAATATTCAATGGTTCGAAGCTCCCGCTTCGGCCTTTTATTTTCGAAGCTCCTGCTTCGGGGATGCCTATTGCTTCACCGCAACACTCAATTCAGCTGGTTTCGGCGCCTGAATGCCGTCGATCGCGAACTGCCGGCTGATGCCCTCGTGCACATTATAGTAAGTTTCCCAATAGGTCGCGCTGGGCGTCCACACGCGTACGTCGAAGAAAATGGCGTTTTCGGTCAGTTTCGTTACCAGGATGTCGTGCTGTACATCTTTCAATGCCGTTGGGCAGGCGTCTACTGCCTTTTGCACCGAAGCCCGGATCTTATCCACGCCATTCTGGCTTCCTGCGGCAAATACCATATCGACGCGGATTTTACCTTTTCCTGAAATATTGGTGATCGGCGAAGTGGATAACGCTCCGTTCGGAAGGATAATGGTCCTGTTGTCAGGCGTTACCAGGATCGTGTTGAAGATCTGCACGCCTTCGACCGTTCCTGTAAATCCCTGGGCATTGATCAGGTCGCCTACGCGATAGGGCTTGAAAATCAGGATCAGCACACCGCCAGCGAAATTCGCCAGGCTGCCCTGTAATGCCAAACCCACCGCCAAACCGGCCGCACCGAGTACCGCCACGAATGAGGAAGTTTCGATCCCGACAATGCCTGCGATGCTCAGTAGCAGCATGACATTCAGCAACACGACGATCAGTGAGCTCAGGAAGGGCTGCACATCACGGTCAACCTTGCGTTTTTCCATCACGTTGCTGAGCATCGAACTGATTTTGCCCACAATAAAGCGGCCGATGATAAAGGCCAGGAGTGCGAGCAGGATCTTGCCGCCGTACACTGTCGCGAGCGTCCAGATCTGCGCTTTGATAAAGTCAAAGTCCATCCGTTGTAGAGGTTTTGTTGATAAGATGTGAATTGTGTGAAACGATGTGACTGCAATTTGCATTCGGTTGCAAAGTCACTTATTCCGGGGACATTATCAATGGGACAGGCAAAATCTTCCGGTAGAAATTGTTCTATTCGAGGTTGTAGCAGCATGAAAAAAGGGTGAGCGACGGCCGGTTACCATCTGCTCACCCTTTGGTGTATACTTTGAGTATTGCTTACTTCTTGAATTTTGCGGCGATCCAGCGGAACATTTTCTTTTCCTTTTCCCAGAAAAACGAGAACTGGCCCAGCAGGAAACCGTACAACAACAACAAACTCTGGTAGGTCGGGAAGATGAACAGAATGTAAGTAATGGTTTTAAGCCACATCGGCGTCGTGTCGTCGTAGCCGAGGAGGTAAAAAAGCCCTTTCCGGAGCCACACTACCGACGAGCCCGACAAACTGAAAACTGCGAGTACCAACAAAACCTGCCTGGTTGTTTCCAATCCCCATTTTTCCTGCATTTTGCCCAACCAGGGCTGCGCATTCTTTTCTCCGCTTTGCATATATGTTATTGTATTGACTGCGACTGAATTTCCTGCAAAGAAACAACGCGAATCGCAAAAATCCTTGGTTTTAATGAAGGTTTAATAGCTTAGTTCGTGAAAGGCGGACCATTTATTTAATCTTCAAAAACACCAGCAACCCCAGTACGCTTACAATCAAAACACTCGCCGCGGCGGCGGTCATGACGGCGTCACGCGCATTCTTGCCCAGGAAATCCAGGCCGCTGTATTTGTGCAGGAATGCGAAGCTGAAACCCTCGCGGCGGTTGCGGTCTTCCACTTTGGTCGAGAGGCGACTGGTGGTGGTTTCGATGTAATAGGTGGTGTGATCGGGCGTATCGTAGGCCAGTTTTACGACCGGCAGCCTTTTATTCACAAAACCATATTCACCGGCGAAACTCGTCACCAAAGACGCTTTTTCAACTTCCGCATCCGAAATGGGCGATGAAATCTGCGCTTCCATCAGATCACAGCAGCTTTCGGCATTGCGTTCTTCCTGCGCGGCGAACTTGCGCGCGAGGTATTTCGCGAAACGGATGTTGCCGTCGTCCAGCTTTTTGCCGTCTCGGATGTTGGTGTAGTCGATCACCGTTTTGTCGGTTTCCCAGTCTTTCCGTACAGTTTGCCAGAATATGTTTTCGCCCCATTTGATTAACCCAATATTGGTAACGCCTTTGAGGTCGATCATCGATGCCTGGGCGATTTCCCGGGTTTTGATCACCGGATCGTAAACATATTTCAGGCGCTGGTCGGGATCGAGTTTTTGCACCGCGTGATAGGCACCCGAGAATGCAAATGTAAATGTGAAAAGGCTGCACCAGATGCCGATCGAGCGGTGGTATTTACGCAAAATGCCCCGCTGATTGCCCGAACGTGCGGTTTTAAACTTTTTCCACATTAACCCGTAAACCAAAATTCCGGCGACTGCGGAAAGAATAATGAGGCTCAGGAATGTCACCATGACCGCAATGCGGATCGTATTGTTGGTGATCATATCCATAAAACCCCAGTTATGGAACGTACCGAATATCCAGATGAACGCTTTACGTCCCTTGTCGTTGAAGGTAGCGAAGCGGCTCTGGCCTGTTTCGACATAAATATCCATCTTCCGGTCGTCGTCGAAACTGACTTTCCAGACCGGCAAAAACCGGTTCACATATTTGTACTGATCCGTGAATTCGGTCAGTAATGTGCTGGAAATGAGCTTCGATTTCGGTTCGCCAAGCATGTAGCGGGCCATATGTTCGGCATATTTCCGGTCGCCGTCGGGCAGTTCGGCTCCTGTTGAAGTATTGAAATACCTCAACTTATCGTTGACGCCTTTTACCTGGTACCAAGCTTTTCCTTCAAACTTGATCAACCGGAAGTTCTTGAATTCGGTGATTTTATTTTGGGTGAAAACTTGTCCGGGTTGTAATGCAACGTCGCCCGGCGCCACTGGCTCGGCTTTGTAAAACTCGTGGGCAATGGTTGTTTTGAACCAATGCGACATGAACGGGTGCATGACGCCCGAGGCGGTCCAGAAAATGGTAGGAACAATCGCGAGCAGCCCCAAAATGCGGTGCCAGCGGTAAATGTTCCGGCGGATCGTTTTTTCAGCCCTTGCCTTGAACGACTCCTTTGGTTGAATAGCAATTTCCTCGATCATAATCCGCTACTTTTTGCCGGTGAAGGTGTATTGCACACCGAAAACGAATGTCCTTGGCGCCGCTGCATTGTAAGTCGTGCGGTCGGTAGCGTTATTGCCGCGCGTCGCATTGGTAGCGTACAACACGTCGGTGAGGTTGAGCACGTTCGTGAACAATTCGATGCCTTTCCAGTTGTAGCCCAATCGCATGTTCAGGATGTCGTAACCTTCGTATCGGACGGTGTTGACCTGATTTTGATAGTAGGAAGCCACGTGCTGCCATTCTACCGACGACCGGAAGTTTTTAAGCCATTTGGGATAATAGCTGAACTCTGTGTTCCACAGCCAGTGCGGCGACGAAGGCATATCCTTGCCATTCACATTCTTGACAGCATCCGACTCGCGGTTGCTCAGAATGAATTCCTCATACCGGTGAATGGCCGTAGTACCGCCAAAACGGAAGAAAAACTCCTTAGTAGGCTTGTAAGTCACGCCGAATTCCGCGCCGCGGTGCAAGGTCTTTCCCGCCGATTGATAATCGTAGGAGTTGTCCGGTAACCGCACATTCAAAAGTTCGTTCCGTCCATTCATTTGGTAGAATGCGAGATCGACGTAAATCTTGTTGTCGAGCAGCGATGCCCAGCCGCCGATTTCCGCATTGTTGAACTCCGCCGGTTTCAGATTGTAGTAAAACAAATCGCCGTTTTCCGCCGGTACTGTGCGTTTGCGGAAGACCGAGGTCAGCCCCGGAGGTGAGAAACCTCTCGAATAGTTGGCATAAATCCCTTTTCCTTTACCCAAATCATAAGTAGCGCCAATTTTCGGGGTCACTTTGCTGTACGATTTACTGCCCGTGGTATTGTCGAGGAAGTTGGTGTAGGTAAACGACATCCGGTCGTAACGCAAGCCCGCCGACACGCGGAGTTTCGGCAACAGCTCGAAGTCATATTGCGTGTAAGCGGCCGTGTTCTTGATATCGGCGTCGTAATCGGCATTTCTGATGTCCGGGCGCTCTTTTACGATGGTGTATTTTTCCACCGATTTCCCGTCGGGACGGAGCTGAGCCGCCAGATCGACCTGATACGACCAGTAATCCGATGGCGAGAAGTCGAAAACGGCGCCGGTAATCAGTTTGGAATTCAGAAAACTGAACCGCTGGCTGTGCTGCGCAAGTATTCCCAGACTTTTGAAATCACTCGAATTGATTTCCCCTTTCGCGGTCGTCTGCCCCGACGTCCAGCGTATACCGTAGTTCGGGTTCTGGCCATGCTCGTTTTTTCTGGCAAATGCGGTTACAAATGTCTGGGAGCCGTTTTTCCAATCTTTTTCAAGGGTAAGCCGACTGCGCAGCGAGTTCACTTTACGGTAGGTAAAATCGGTTGTACTCACATATTGACGGGAGTAGAATGCAAGACTGTCTACGCTGCCGCTGGTTTGCGAATCGTATTTGCTGTAAGCGAGCGTGTAAATGAGGCGCGTCGAGGGTGTGAAGTGGTATTCCAATCTTGCATTAATAGCATTCTTGTCATAATCCGTGCTTTTCATCCACGCATCGCGCTGGTTGGCGACGAACCCGCCTACGTACACGCCGAATTTTCCGATCATGCCGCCCGCACCATACTGAATGCGTTTGTAACCCCACTGGTCTGCCTGCACGCCGATTTTGGCAGTTGGCAATATCGTAGGACGCTGCGTGATAAAGTTGATCGCGCCGCCGACCGCTTCCGGGCCGTAAATCGAAGAAACCGGGCCTTTCACCACTTCCACCGAGCTAATCGCAAACTGGTTGAATTCCAGAATGGAGTTATGGTTGAAAACGCCCATCGGGCGGACCGGCACGCCGTCTTCCATATACAGGAAATACGCGTTGGTCGTAAACGGCTGGCGGATCGCCATCGAATGCTGCTCGTTGCCGAGGTTCACCATCATCACACCCGGTACCTTGTTCACGATCTCGTACATGGCCGTCGGTTTGGCCTCGTCGATCATCCGTGGAGTCAGTTTGGAAATCGCGATCGGGCTTTCGGTACGCAATGTGGCCTCGCGGTTTCCGGTTACCACTACCGATTGCAGGTTTTCCGTAGCCGCATCCAATCCGATCTTGATGCTTTTGATGTTTTCAACCTGGACTTCCCTGGCTGAAAAACCGATGCTGGAAATGCGGAGTACCGCATTAGAAACCGGACTGCTGAATGCAAAATGGCCGTTATTGTCGGTTGTAGTACCGATATTGGCGGACAGGATCTGCACCGTCGCCCCCGGAATGGGCTCTTTGGTTTGGGTATCGAATACATTGCCTTCGATGCCCTGCGCGACAGCCGCGTGCGCGCCCACATACAGGAATAGTGCCTGTAAAAATATTTTCAGGTTCATTATAATGCTTTAAGGGATTGAAATTCAGTTAGGTATCGCGAATTTATCTCCTGGGCGGGCGCAGTAATTGGGCGACTGGCGCGGTGTAGAAAAGCAATTGGTGGAAGAAGCGAACCGGCTCACGGAATGCTTTCACAGCCGGTTCAAAATCGTAAAAGTAAGGTTGTGGTGTAAAAAGCTGGATTACAGGAGTGTTGTGGACTTTTTCGGAAGTCTCCTTATCCTGTTTGTCCTGCTGCTGTTTGAGTTTTTTGGCCAGGTAACATTTTCCATCGCAATGCAGCTCGGGCCGTTTGCGGTTTTCACAAAGTACCCTGGTAATGTATTCCCGGTTCAGTTTAAAATACGCGATCGTTCCCCACGGGCTGAGCGTGGGTAGCATAATAGCTGCGAGCAATATGTATGCTATAAATGAGCGCATTAAAAAGAGGTCCCTATGCCGGGATCGGAAAAACGTTTGTCTTTGATAAAATCGTCGTCATTCAATGTTTTCAGAAATGCAATGATCGATTGCTTCTCTGCCGCCGTCAGGCTGATACCACGTTTTTGACCGGCTACATTCAGGAGCGGGTCGAGGGTCGGTGATACGTAGATGCTGTCCTTACTGCCCGGCTTGTCGTTGGCGTAATGGTCGAGCACCTGTTCCAAAGTCGTGAAACGGCCATCGTGCATGTAAGGTGCGGTCAGGCCTACATTGCGCAGGCTCGGTACCTTGAATTTTAGCCGGTCGTCAGCATTCAGCGTAATGTCATACCTGCCCTGGTCGTTGATGCGATTGGGCGCAATGCCGTTATTTCTGAATTTCTGATCCGTAAAAAGCTCGCCTGCGTGGCAGGAAGCGCATTTTTGTTTAAAAATGGATAAACCATCCTTTTCCTGCGTCGTTAATGCGGAGGCATCGCCCCTCAGAAAGTAATCGTACCGTGAAGTAGCCGAAACCATCGTCATCATAAACTGCGACAGCGCCTGCATCATGCGGTCGGCCGTAATGCTATCGCTACCGAACGCCGCTTTGAACATTTTAGGATAATCCACCTGCTTGGCCGCACCTGCTACCGGTGTTTTCTTCAACTTTTCAATCACATTACCGACCCGCTCGTCCATTTCTACCTTATTCTGAATGGGTACCGGCGGCACCATGTCCATGTCATGTACACCGCCATCCCAAAAGAAAGAAGTGTTCCAGGCCATATTCTGCACCGACGGCGCATTTCGGGTGCCGATCTTGTCATCCACACCGTGGCTGAGGTCGTGGCCATGATGGGTGAATGCGGCCTGCTGCTGATGGCAAGTACCGCAACCGATATTGTCCGTCCGCGAAAGAATGCCGTCGTAAAAGAGGAATTTCCCCAGCTCGACGCCTTCGACGGTCAACGGATTTTTGGATAAATCATAAACCGGGTCGGGGAAATACGAAGGTTTTGTCCATTCCAGGGGCGTCGGCTTATTGTCCGACGGCGGAACCGGCTCGGGATTGTCGGTTTTCTTGCTGCAAGAAACCGACAACGCCAGCAGTGCCGCCGTAATGGCCAATATGTCTTTAACCTTCCTCATTTGCGACGCGTTATTGCATTTTAATTTCCTTCACATGGAACATCCCGGCGTAGTTGTCGGCGACATACTTTGTAGAGTCGGTAAACATCAGCGAAGAGCTCTTTTTGATGCTTAACTGGTTAGGGCTATTGAAAATTTTCTGGATATCGGCCTGTATGAACACTTTGGAAACAATGCTGGTGGTAACGATCGCTTTCTGGCCGGGGAATGTCAGTTTTACTGTTCTGAGGTTGTTAAGCGTCCTTTCCGTCCTGCCTCCAAAAAAGCCGATGTGGTAATAGTATTTGCCGTTGGCTGTGGTAGATGAATCGGAAGAGCCTTCGAGTTTCATGAAAATGTAGCCCGGGTTCCAGTCCCAGTACATGGCTTCCTCGTTGGTAGGACCTGAATATATATCCAGAATGCCCTTTCGCCCGGGCGAATCCGGCTCCATCACACTACGTACACTGTCTACGCCCACCACGAATTCAATGCCGGCATATTCGCCTGTCAGCACATTCCGGATCGTCAGATTTTGCGATTCCTGGTTCGCCTCGCGGATAAGAAAGTAGCTCGAATCCTGCGGCACCGTGAATATGCTCCCGTCCATTCTGACGAGTTTGATATTTGAAATGTAGTAGTTGAGCTTGCTTACCGTAAAATCTTCACCCGCGGCATTTATGTATCTGGTGCTATCGAGTTGCAAATCCTTGTCACCGACGATATTGTCGAATTGCAGCTGGATGGTACCGGTTTCAATCGGGTCGGTATCGTCATCCTCATCAGGGAAAGCGCATGAAACCATCAGCACCCCCGAGGCAAACGCCCATGCCAATAGCCATGAAAATGTTCTTTTCATCATGTATATTTTGAAAAATGATAGTTTACACGCATTCGAGAGGCGTGTATTAAGCCGACAAAATTGCAAAGAGAATCTGTTCCAACTAATGCTAGAACTACAAACGGGGTGATTTTATGCTAAATCAGACGAGCGGGGGATGAAAAATATCGTCCACCGCGACGCGGGGTGTGAAGAATTCGCGAACGAAGAACCGGGGTTGGGGCAGGATTTCAACCAAAACAGGCTGCCGGTTAAATGAGAAACTTGTCCGCCGGTCCATCACCTGATCGATCAGCCTTGACATATAAGACTTTTCCGCCTGGCGTTTTTCCTGTTCGTCGAGCGACGCAATGCGTTTGGCGAGGTAGCATTTACCGTCGCAATGCATTTGCGGCCGGTTTTTGTTTTCGCAGAGGTTGTTGATGATGTAGTCTCTTCTGATCTCAAAGTCGAGGTACAACAAAGGAATCACCCACACTTTGACCAGCATAAGGCCAAGCAGGCTGAGGGATATCCATTGTTTCGCAGAATTTCTCACAATATCAGAAACGAACAAACGGGAGGAAATGGTGTTTCGGGTCAAAGGTAATGATGAATGTCCAGAAACAGCTGAAATATCGAAATGTCTTCGCCCTGCTAACGAATTTTATAGTGGATTTGCAATGACAAGCCGCCCGAGTACAGGAAGCGATTGTTCAATCCCTCAATTGTGTAGCCAAAACCCGGAAAATATTGGACATAAGTGTCAGCGGCCGTCCGTCGACCCATTACATTCCGAAAGGTCAAACGCAGGAGCCAGTTATTTGCCAGGTTGAAATTGAATCCGAAATAGCCTTCAATTCCAAAAGCGACATTATTCGTTTCCTTAAACCGGCCTTCGTAATCACCGAATGTGGGGCCGTTAAAATGGAACTTCCCATGGTAACCTGCAATGGAAATGACGGGGCCGTAGCCCGCATAGAGAATCCTGCGCGTGCTGCGCATTCGCCTTACTTCATACGCAGCGCGCAGATAAGTGCCTTTGAATGCCTGCGAAGGACTGAAATCGGTATATTGATGCGTGTCCCCACTGGCAAATCCCGCTCCGAAGTACAACCGCCTGCCGGGCTTTTTCAAATCGCGCATGTAGTAGGGCTCTATGATCGGCGCATTGCGGATGTAGTATTTATCTGGAAAAATAAATGAAGGCAGGCTGTTGATTACGTCGAGGCCAATGTAGGAAGCCCGTTTCGCAAGTGTGTCCTGCGCTTGCGTGGTGAATGATGCCAGGATGAGCGTAATAAGCACAGCTAATCTTCTCATGGCCGGATGAAGATTGACATCCCCGGAGCCGGTTCCGCATTTATCCAGGGTTGCAGACCCGTGTTGACGAAAGTGTCGTAGTGAATATCCGTCTCGGCGAAAGTAGAATAGTATCGGCTGGGTGTAGTAGGCTCTTTTGCATCGGTTATGAATCCGCACCCGCCTTTGTATCGGAATATGCGTTGGTAGTAAATGGATAGCGTATCAATGCGTTCGGTGAACCGGAAGACGTAAGTGGTGGTGTCGGAAACGAGAGAAATAGGCAGCGAAATGGAATAATAGTGTTGCGGTGTGAAATTATCCGTTTGCAGCCTGATGGCCTCCTGGCTCACCGCATTTAAGGCGTAAACCGAATCTAATTTCAGCGAGTCGCCTGTAAAATAGATCCGCGCCGACAGCTCCGCTTGCGGGCCGCAGTCAATGCAGCTTTGGGCAAAGATTCCTGATAAAATGAGGATAATGGGTAGAAGATGTTTCATCAATACGGTCCGGGAGGTTTTAGATAACCGGTGAGACACATTCTCATCAAAGATCGTTGCCGCCGCAGGATAATCGCTGTTTTAGAGCGCATTGGATTCGGGTTAATAAAGGTATATTTGAGAAAAAACACACTATGTCAGCAGCGCACGCATTAGCACTTCCACAACCGCCCATGTACTCAGAAGAGGAATATCTCCGGCTTGAAAAAGATGCATTAGAGCGAAGCGAATTTTTGGAGGGAATGCTCATCCCGAAAGATGCAGAAGGGCCGGATCACAATATAGTCAAGGAGCATGTGATCGGAGAACTTGGAATGATTCTCAAAAAAAGCATTGTCTGCAAAAGCTTTTCAAGTACGCAACGTGTTTTTGTCCCTTCAATTTGTTCATATTTTTATCCCGATATTTTAGTTGTTTGTGGCTCAAATAGATACGGAATGCTGGATCGTATCACAATCGTCAACCCATCGGTGGTCATTGAAATACTTTCGCCGTCTACCTGCGAGTACGACTGCGGTCCGAAATTTAAATTGTACCGTGACATTGAAACCTTGCAGGAATATGTGACGATAGATTCGCGCAAACCCTACGCGCAGGTCTTCCGCCGGATGGCCGATAATCAGTGGATTCTGGCCGATGACGCATTCTCCCTAGCCGAATCAATTACCATTCAAACAATAGGCGCTACGCTGCAAATGGCCGATCTTTATGACGGTACCGAGAATGTAAGCAGTCTCCTGCCGCCGCCCAAAGAGTAATTTTCCTATATTTGCCCTTTAAACAATAAGGGGCATTTTGCTCCGTTTAAGATCAAAATTGTTTTTGAATAGAATCGACCTCTGTTTCATTCGCTTAACCATTCACTTTTTATTTCTGATATGATGCTTCTGCAAGCACTTACTGACTCTACTGCGGCTGCACCCGTCGCTGAGCAGGGCCTTTCTGTAATCGATTTGCTCGCCAAAGGGGGGTGGGTAATGTTGCCGCTCGGGTTGTTGTTCCTGGCCACATTGTTCCTCATTATCGAACGTTTCCTCGGTATCGGCGCCAATGGCAAGATCGAACCGCAATTTGTAGATAACGTGAAGGATTTTATTCAGCAAGGAAACCTGAAATCGGCAGAGTCACTTTGCAGAAACCAGCGTAATGCCGCAGGCCGCATTCTGGAAAGAGCGATCGGTCGCATTGGTTACCCGATCAAAGACATTGAAACGACGATCGAAAACGCCAGCCAGATCGAGATCCAGCGTATGGAAGGTAACCTGCCATACCTCGGGGTGATCGCAGGTATCGCGCCCATGCTCGGGTTCGTGGGTACGATTTCCGGTATTATCCGTATTTTCTACGACATTTCGATCTCCAACGACTTCAACATCAGTACCATCGCCGGTGGTATGTATGAAAAAATGATCACGTCCGGTTCCGGTCTGATCATCGGTCTGATCGCCTACGCGGGTTACCACTTGCTGAACATGAAAATCGACCGTTTCGCATTGCGCCTGCAAATGGCCGCGTCCGATTTTCTGGATGTGCTGTCAAAGCCTGTTGCCGCAAAATAGCTATTTATGATCGCGCCGTTTTTTGAAAGCTGGGCGATTTAAAACCTCATAAAATATATGAAAATACGTCGGAAGAGCCGGTTTGCGCCGGAGGTGTTCACGCACTCGCTCAACGATATCATGTTCTTCCTGCTGCTGTTCTTTTTGATCATCTCCACGATGTCCAATCCGAACGTGATCAAACTGATGCTGCCCAAGGCGTCGGCTACGCAGCAGATGTACAAAAAACAGATTACCCTGTCGGTTGATGATAAGAAGGCTTATTTTATTGATAAAGAGCCTGTTCCATTCGATAATCTGGAAACGCAATTGCAAAGTATTTTCGCCGGTGTGGAAGAGCGTACCGTCGTTTTACGCGTAGATAAGAATCTTGCCGTTCAGGACCTCGTGGATGTACTTGAAATCGGGGCCAAGAATGATATTAAAATGGTGATGGCTACGGCTAAATAAAATTATGGAGAAAGGAGGAGGGAGTAAGAAGAAAGGGAAGGGTTTGAAGGTTTTTGATCTTCAAACCCTTTTTCTGTTTCTAATGGTTGGCTGCGCTTTGGTAGATCTGCTCTACGATGGATTGCAGGACCGCGCCTTGCTCGCCATCACAGATATTGGCTGACTTACCTTCGCAGAGGTCCAGGAATGCGGTTGTGTTTTTTAATTGAAAGTCGACATCGCCCAAATGCGGGAAATGGATATCGGCCAGCTCGCCCGCGATTTCCGTGTGTACCGACAACGGGAATAATTTGGCCCCGCCTTTTGTGCCAAATACTTCCAGATTGATCGTTTCCTCCTGATCCATATTCAATGCAAATGACGTGGATAATGCGATGCTCACATTACCCGGAAACGACAAATGTGCGAAACAGGCATCTTCGACTTCGAAAGTGGCGGGATTCCAGGCTCCCTTCAAGCCTTTTCCACCTGTTTTACCGATAAAATCATACGTATTGGCCACAATGCGTGTCGGCTGCTGATAGCCCGTCAATCCTAATGCCAGGTCGAGGATATGGACACCGAGGTCGATCAGCGCACCACCTCCCTGAATGCTTTTATTGGTGAAATTGCCCCAGCCGGGAATACCACGGCGGCGCAGGTAATTGGCTTTGATGTGGTAAATGTCGCCCAGGTTGCCGAGCGCATGATAGTTTTTCAGCGTCGCGTATTCCGGTGCATGGCGACGCTGGAAATTGTAAGCCAGGGTTAACCCTTTCTTTTGGGCGAGATCAGCCATTTCGCGTGCCTCATGTGCATGCATAGCAGGCGGTTTTTCGCAAAATACGTGACAGCCCTGTTCCAGCGCCTGCATCGTGAACGGGTAATGCAGGTTGTTGGCCGTGCAGTTGATCACAATGTCCGGCTTGCCTTCGCTTCGGTACATATCGTCGGGACTGTCGTATGCAAACGGCACACTGTGCTTGTCGGCCAGCGCCTGGGCTTTGTGAATGTCGCGGCTGCATATCGAAATGGCTTTGACGCGATCGGAAAGTTTGGCTAATGCCGGGAGATGGTTCTGGTCGGCAATATGCCCGCCGCCGATGATCGCGGCTTTGAGTACTGACATGGAAAGAATAGGTTGTGTTTATTCTTTCAAATATCCGTTATTTTTCTTTGAGATACTTCCAGGACGGCGTCGCATACACGCGGGAAGTGAGACCATAATTCATAATATAACGGTGGTTGCCGTTTTGTTCCTCTGTATTGCCTTCGGATTTTCTTCTCTTGAGCAAATTCCATGAACCTCCATACGCGATATCAGGTGCTTTTCCGGAAGCCGACAGGTCCAGCGTCCCATTCAGAAACGAGCCAATTTCATCCATCGTCGGAACAGTCGAGAATCCACTGGAATTGAAATTCAGAAACCCCTGCCGTTTCTCCTGATTATCCTTGTCCAGTTTAAAATTGACTTCCAGAGTATACGTCATTTCCACCGGCTTCCCGTTCTGCACCGCGGGATTCCACTTCGGCATTTCGTTCACCACCCGCAGCGCTTCCTTATCTATACCATAACCAATGTTTTTCAGACTTCTGGCATCCCGGATATCGCCGTTTTTATCCACTGTAAAAGACACCAGTGCGATCGCTTCCAGATTTATTTTGCGCGCCGTTTCCGGGTATTGCAGGTTTTGGAGCAGGTATTGCATCAGAGCCTCGTTACCACCTGGAAATGAGGGCCGTTGCTCTGCTATTTTCAAATCTTCATTGGTAGGGGAAGGAATTGAAACGGGAGCAACAGCATTGTCATCGGCTATGGGCCGACCCACGATTACCGGTCCTGTAATTTTGTTCTCCGCTTTTTTAATGATCAGTCCAAGCTCCTGATTGTTGTTTGTCAGCTCAAATTCCTGTGTGTCGTACGCAACGTGCGTGATCACGAGCCTGGAATTGGCTGGTACATCATGTAGTTCAAACCGGCCATTGCGATCAGTGGTTGTGCCACGGGTCGTTCCCGCTACGATAATGGTTGCATCCTCGACAGGTCCATCGATCTCGTCGATAATGAGACCTCTTACACGTATGGCCTTTTCGACCTCCCCTTTGAGTTGATCTATCGCCTGCAACGGCGACCGGGAAGCTGAGATGGCAACCGAGCACGCGACAACCGGTAGGATCATCAGATATTTAGTCAGCAACCACTGTGAACTACGTTTCTTGTAAATCATTTTGATCCGGCTTTTTAGCAATGATGAATTGAAAAAGTGATTCGCGATGGTAATGTCCGGGCTGCGCATGGCGTATGCGACGAGGAATGAAGCATATTCGTTCCGATTCGGCGCGGGCTGATCGGCCAGGTATTCATGGACGGTTTCAATGGAACGCTTGTACAACCATACGGCAGGGTTAATCCAGAAACATATTTTCAGGAGTTCAATCAATAGGACATCGACTGTGTGCCGTTGTCTGATATGCTCGTACTCATGCCGGATAACCGCGTCGGGATTGTGGTGATAGTCATGAGGGCTTAAAAACAACCAGCGGAAGAATGAAAATGAGCTTCCTGCCCGGCTAACGATGTTTTCAGGCAGCATCAGTAGTGAGTAATCCCCCATATCGATCTTTTCACTCCGGCGGGCCAGTATGCAGAGCCTGAAAACACCCGAAACAAATTTCCAGGTTAGAACCAACGAAATGGCTGCATACAACGCCGTAGCGACGAGCCAGATACTAATGCCTGTTTCCGGTGTTTGGTCCGCGATCACTTCCACGGAAATGGAGGCTTTCTCGTAGACGGTTTCCGGCACGTAAATGGTCGTGACCGGCTCTGCGAAATGGACCGCCGGCAATGCAAATGCGATCAGCAACGTGCCCAGCAGGTAAAAGCGGTTCCAGTGAAAGAAAGTATGCTTTCGAAGCAAAAGCCAATAGCAAGCATAAAACAGCAGCCAGTATGCATTGACTTTTGCGAGATAGAGGAGCGTTTCCATGCTAGGCAGCGTTCTATTTGCTTTTCGAGTTGATCACGACAACACCATTCACGCCTTTTGAACCATAAATTTTGGTCGCGGTTTCGCCTTTCAGGACATTAATGCTTGAAATCGTGTTGGGATCGATTGTTTTAAATATCGTAGGTTCCAACTCTTCGCCGTCGAGGATATAAAGCGGCTCGGTACCGACTGTGAATGGCCCTGCTGTGCCTCTTATCGTAACTTTGGTGTCAGATGGAGTCGGTTGCTCGACATTGCTTATGGCTTTGGCTTCGAAAGTTTCCCCGACCAGCGGAGCTGCTTCAATGCTTTTTTGTGAAATTGGTTTTGATACAGGTTTGAAATTGACAACCGTGGTCTCTTTCGCCTTCTTGGGGTCGACAGCTGTGTTTTCACCCACTTCCGCAATCATGAAATTGATCGGAACGGTATATTTCACACTGACAGCTTTGCCGTTCTGCTTACCAGGCGTCCATTTGGGGAATTTGGAAACTACACGGGATGCTTCTTCGTCACAACCATTGCCGATGCCTTTCGGTACCTCCACATCTTCAATTTCACCAGAAGAAGTTACCACGAAGCTTACGAAAACCTTTCCTTGCGTATTGGCGTCGGAAGCTTTTCTGGGATATTTGATGTTTCGGCCCAGAAACTTGAACATTTCCGCGTTTCCGCCAGGGAACTCGGGCTGTACTTCTACTTCGGAGAAAATGCGTGCATTATCGGCGGTCTGTGGATCGGTTTGCACCGCATTATTTTCCTTTGAAACCTGATTTTCGCAGCCGGCGACGAACAATGCGCTGGTTCCGATCAGTGTTGCGGCAACCACGTAGGTACCTAGCATCCATTTGGACGTCCGGTTTTTATAGATCATCTGAATACGGTTTTTTAACTGAGATGGTTTAAAAAAGTGGTTGGTCAGCGACGCAACAGGCGCATTGAGCGCATATGCGACGAGGAATTGAGCATAATATTCACGATTCGGGGCTTGCGCATCGGCCAGGTACTCGTGAATTTCTTGCAGCGACCGCTTGTACAACAGCAGCACCGGGTTGAACCAGAAAATGGTCCGTATAATTTCAATCAAAAGAATGTCCACACTATGCCGCTGCTGGGTATGCACCATTTCGTGCCGCAAGATGGCGTCGAAGTGGTATTCATAATCGTTGCGGTTGATGACGATCCATTTCAGGAATGAAAAGGAGCCCACCTGGTTGGAGTCAATCAGGATCACGGAGCAGTCTTCCAGTTCGATGACCTCGCCCGAGCGGAGGTATTTCACCAGTTGTGCAATGTTCCGGGCTAGCACGGTGGCTGCCACGAAAAGTCCCGCAGTGTAGATCAATGTCAGGATTTCCATCCATGTCCAGGCTTCCGGCTTTTCCGGCGCTTTGCTTATCACCGAGAATGCCGAGGCATTCACCTCGTATATCACGGGCAGTTCGGGTGCGGAAGCAGGATAAATGATCTCGGGTAGTGCGAAAGCAACAAGCAGGGAACCTAGCAGGTACCAGCGGTTCCAGAGGAAGAACGTATGCTTCCGAAGCATCAACCAGTAACAGGCGTACAACAATACCCAGTAAAGGCTCACCTTGCCGATGTATATGAAAATTTCCATGGCTAACAGACGGTTTACTGTTCGTTTTTATGTTGGTTGATCAGCTTCATGATCTCGTCCAGGTCTTTGGTATTCAGATCATTATCCTTTACAAAAAAGGAAACCAGGTTGGGCAGCGAATTATCGAAGTAGTTGCTCATCAACTGCTTCATTTCGTGGCGTTTATATTCCTCTTCCGAGATCAGTGGATAGTATTCGTGCGTTTTTCCGTAGGCATTGTAGCCTACCACCTCTTTCTTTTCGAGGATCCGGATGATGGTCGATACTGTGTTATAGGCCGGTTTAGGCTCCGGCATTTCAGCCAGAATGTCTTTCACAAATGCCTTTTTCAGTTGCCAGAGAATTCTCATGACCTCCTCCTCTGCCCGGGTCAGGTTACGGATTTCCATAATGTTTCTTTCTTTAAAATGGGTTATAAGTAATGGGTAATTCAAATATATGACTATTCTATTAGTTTCAAAACTATTTTATTAGTTATTATAAAAAAATAAAAACCGTCGAGATTGATTTCGACGGTTTTCGAAGATTCTTAGTGTTTTATGCTACGCATATTTTGACCCTTTACCTTGAAGATATTGACCGACATTGCATTGAGCGCCAGGCATTATCATCACCTCGTGATCCCAGTCAAAGGTGGTCCAGTTTCCAGGTGTAGCGATCATCACTTGTCTCGTTTCGGTAAAGAACCAGATCACCTTCTCCGCTCCAAATTCGAGGAGTTTTAAAGTTTTAACTGTTACATACTCGCTTTCCCTAACGTCTTCCAACTCCACGCGCGTATCTACTTCGATTGAGATTGTGGGTGGAACTTGTATATAGTTTAGATTGATTTGATCGATTGTGAGCACGTCTTTATCAAGGATCATAATATCGGAAGCTAGGTTATTTCGCTTGTTGATATGCAAACCCGGCTCATTCGTAGCAATTATGTACTTTCCTCGGTTGATCTGGTCATACAGGACACCAAGAATGTAACTAAGAATATACGTTTGTAGACCACTGCAACCCATAATGCCTTCTTCATTGATATTACCCGCAAGCACTTCGCGGTAACCTTTGTAGTAATAAGGTTTCCCATCGATGATATCTCGGATCAGTGATGTGGGAATGCTTTCTTCCAATGTAGTTTCCGGAATGTCGAAGCCGGGTCTTGGTGAGGCTATCATAGGTTGAATCGTTTAGCTCATAGTGTAATATACAAAAATTATCTCCTGATATTCAACCAAATGTACAAGGTAACAGGCTCGATGAGCCTTCGGTAAAATAAAAAGGCGACGGAATCAGATCCCGTCGCCCTTGCAATATGAATGCATGCGTCGCTTATTCCACCACGCTCAATTTCACTGTGTTCGTCTTGCGCTGTCTCGAAACCGGCATGCTCAATGTGTTGATGAACACGTCGCCTTTCTGCAATTCGCCTTTTTCGACAAGGAAAGTTTTGATATCCTCGATGAGGTCGTCGGTTGAAACGCCCTGGTCGCGATCGTAATAGAATACTTTGGTACCCCAATACAATGCGAGCTGGTTCATCAGCATTCTGTTCGAAGTGAAGATCAGCAGGTTCGCTTTCGGGCGGTGGTGCGACAGGCGGAAAGATGTGTAACCTGAACGCGTAATGCCGATGATCGCTGCCGCTTGTGTATCACGTGCGAGGCGGCATGCACTCATTACTACATTGTCGTTCAATTTATACGTACCCGGCGTATCGTTAACTGCCGCGTGGTGTCTGAAATAGATGGTTTTGCTCGAAGCTTCTACTTTCAGAATGGTGTTGGTCATGCTTTCAACGGCCAGGATCGGGTATTTACCGGATGCAGTTTCAGCTGAAAGCATCACCGCATCAGCGCCGTCGAGTACCGAGTTCGCCACGTCGTTCAGCTCGGCGCGGGTTGCGCGCGGGCTTTCGATCATCGATTCCAGCATTTGCGTAGCCACGATTACGGGCTTGCCAGCACGGTTACATTTCTCGACGATCATTTTCTGGATCATCGGAACTTCTTCCGCAGGGAGCTCAACCCCGAGGTCGCCGCGCGCTACCATGATCGCGTCGGTCGCTTCGATGATCTCGTCGATATTGAGAATAGCCTCTGGCTTCTCGATTTTCGCAACGACGCGGGCGTGCTTGCCTTTGTTGGCGATGTATTCTTTCACTTTCTGGATTTCCTCAGCCGTGCGTACGAACGACAATGCAATCCATTCCACATTGTTTTCCAGACCAAAGTCCAGGTCTTCCCAGTCTTTCTGTGTTACCGAAGGCATCGAAACCTTCGTATTAGGCAGGTTAACGCCTTTTTTAGATTTCAGATAACCACCATAAATAACCTCCGTGATCACATCCGTTCCATCGATGCCTGTAACCAGTACTTCCAGTTTACCATCATCCATCAACACGCGGTCACCGATTTTCACATCATTGTACATTCCGTCGTAAGGCGTGCTCACTTTCTCGGCAGTACCCAGTATTTCGGTGTTTGAAAGGATCAGTTTCTTTCCTGATTCGATCAGCACCCCATCTTTCTCGGCTACGAGGCCGATACGGATTTTAGGTCCTTGCAAATCTTGAAGGATAGCCAGGTTAAGGCCGTGCTCCTCGTTGATCTCGCGGATGTTGGTGAGTCTTTGCAGGTGGTCGGCGTGGGTGCCGTGGGAGAAGTTGAGACGGAACACGTTCACTCCTGCTTTGGCCAATGCGTATAATGTTTCTTTGGATTCCGAGGCAGGGCCTACGGTTGCAACAATTCTGGTTTTTTTGGAAGACATAAAGTTAATGTGCAGTAAAAATGATGTTTTTATAAACAATCCACGTCGATTATTACCTGGATGCTTTTTAGCGTCTTGTCAGTAAGAGTGTCAATTACTTTTTCCTGTATAAATGACTTTGCCGCCTTAAAATTAATCTTTTCTCGTTCAAGTTTGATGAGAATATCGAACAAAAACTGATTTCTTACTCTTTCGACCAGCGGCGGCTGCGGCCCCAGAACCCTGCTGGCACCTAAATGGGCGGTCAGTTTTTCCGCCAGTACTTTCGCGGCCCGGGCGGCGGTGCCCTCGTCGATATGCTTCACCGTAACCTTGATAAGCCGGGTAAATGGCGGGTAACTAAACCGCTCGCGCTCCGCGATTTCTGCCTCGTACATGCCCTCATAGTCGTTATTGATGATTTTTTCCAACAGTGGCTGCGACGGATTCGCCGTTTGGATCAAAACTTTCCCCGGCTTGTCCGCGCGCCTGCCTGCGCGCCCGCTCACCTGCGTGAGCATCTGGAACGCCCGTTCCGATGCACGGAATTCCGGGAAATGGATAATGCGGTCGGCGTCGAAAATGCCTACCACGCTCACATTGTCGAAATCCAGCCCTTTGCTCACCATTTGCGTTCCGACGAGAATATCGATCCCGCCTTCCTCGAAGTCCGAAATGATCTGCTGATAAGCATTCTTTGCGCGCGTCGTGTCGAGGTCCATGCGTTGCACGCGCGCCTCCGGGTACATGACATTGATTTCCTCCTCGATCTTTTCCGTGCCGTACCCCATTGTTTTTACTTTCGGCGAGCCGCAATGCGGGCAGGTACGCGGTACTTCCTCCTTATGCCCGCAATAATGGCAACGCAGTTCGCGAGCCTTCATGTGATAGGTAAGGCTTACGTCGCAGTTCGAGCATTCCGAAATCCAGTTGCATTCCTCGCATTGCAGGTAGGGCGAGTAACCGCGGCGGTTTTGGAAGAGGATCGTTTGTTCCTTGTTTTTAAGGTTATATTCCAAATGGTTGAGGAGCACGGAAGAAAACTCGTTCTTCATTTGCTTCTGGCGTTTCTCCTTTTTGGTATCGATCAGCTCGAAACGCGGCAATGCGGCATTTCCGTAGCGTTGCTTCATCTGTACAAATCCATACCGGCCGCTTTGCGCATGAAAATAGCTTTCCAACGAGGGCGTAGCCGAACCGAGCAGCGTTTTGCCCTTGTGCATGTACGACATGATCACGGCCACGTCGCGTGCATTGTAACGCGGGGCGGGGTCGTGCTGCTTATAGGAAGTTTCGTGTTCTTCGTCCACGATAATGAGCCCCAGGTTATCAAATGGAAGGAAAATAGCAGACCGTACGCCGACTACGAACTGGAATTTGCCATCCAGGATGCCTTTCCAGACCTCGACGCGTTCATTATCCGAGAATTTGGAATGGTAAATGCCCATTACATCGCCGAAAACTTTCCTTAACCGCACTACGATTTGCGTCGTCAATGCAATTTCAGGAAGGAGGAACAGCACCTGCGTGCCGCTTTCGAGCGCCTGTTTAATCAGTTCAATGTAAACTTCGGTTTTGCCGCTACCGGTAATGCCGTGCAGGAGCACTACTTCTTTTTCTGCAAACAGCTCGTGAATTTTCTGTGAAGCTTCTTTTTGCGTTTCACTAAGCGTTATGGTGCCCATATTGCCCATCGGGATATCGTCGAAGCGGGAGACGAATATTTCGAACTGCTCGAAGATGCCCTTTTTAATGAGGGTATTCAAAGAGGCATCTGAAATGGTATCGTCCTGGCTGAATATCGATTTATCCAAACCTTTATAATTCAAATCTGGGTTGTTGTAAACCGGGATGAAACTGAGGTATTTCAAAAGGATTTCCTGCTGCTTGGGCGTCTTGTCGAGGTCGCTGGCGAGCTGGGAAAGGGCTTCACCGGTAGTATACGCGGCCGTCAGCCTGATCTTCTTCGCTACTTTCGGCTTGTAGCGTTCTTTAACTTCTTCATATAAAATCACGGCCCGCTTCCCGACAAGCGATTTGATAATCGAGGTTATATTCGATTTCTGCAAAAGCCTTTCTACTTCTTCATAAGAAAGTGTCTGATGCTTCTTGATTTCTTCTATAACAAGGTGCTCCTGATCTGTCAGCAGGTCTTCGTGCTCAAATTCAGGATTAATCTGAATCCTCGACTGGCTGGTAATTTTCAATCCCGCCGGCAATGCCACATTCATCACCTCGCCGATATTACAGAGGTAATATTCCGCCACCCACGCGAAAAGTTCTAATTGCTGCTGGGTGACGATCGGCTGTTCGTCGAGCAGTTCGAGGATGTATTTCGCCTGGTATTTCACCGGCGGGTTGGAATGCAGCTGCGCCACCACGGCCGTAATGACCCTTTTCTGCCCAAACTGCACGATTACCCTCGCCCCGACCTTGATCAGCGAAGCCATTTCTCGCGGAACCCGGTATGTAAACAGGTTCGGAATCGGTACCGGAAGGATCAGATCGGCAAAAAGGGTGATTTCTTCCTCGAATAAGGAGGTCATTGGCATTAGTTCGTTAAAATCGGCCGCAAGTTCGGCATTTGTCGTCAAGCAATCAACGAAACATCGAGTGCAGCGGCATGCGCCCAGTCGACCATCGCATTGAAAAGCCGTATCTGGCTGAATGCCTCAATATCGCTTTCGCGGATTTCGGCGGTTTCGACAATGCCTTCGTCGAGCAGGAATGCGCGTTGCGTCCCGGGCAGTAGCGGGCTCGCGGGTGTGAACCACCGGCTGCCGTCGAAGAATGCGACATTGCAAAAAATGGAATCGGTGACTAGTCCTTTTTTGATGATCAGTATCTCGTCCGCATCGCCGCGTTGTGCGTAGAGCGCATTCAGCGTATCACGGTTGTCGTATTTATACCGGTAGTCAATTTCATCATGATAAACCCGCTTGATTTTCCGGATCGTGCGGCGGGAATAAGGCTCCCATTTGATGTTATCAATCTCCTTCGCGTAAGCCACGCGACATTTGTGCATACGCTCATCGACGAGGTCGGGTATTGCAAGCAGTTCCGATAAATCCCAGTTATCATCATACCCCCACAATTCCCGGCGGGTTTTGTTTAGGCGCGCTTCGTGATACGACAGGTTTTTCAATTGCCGGTTCTCGACACAGATCGTTTCAAAGCACAGCATGCGGGGCGTGGCTAAATGGGAGATAAACTTTATCGATCACTTCCTGGTATTCACTTTTCGCATTGCTCAATGCAGTAATGCCGCCGCCGCTTTTGAAAACCAATCCGTTATCCTGCTGTTCTATGAAACGGATCATTACGGCACTTTCAAAGTTCTCTCCATCGAAATAACCCATGACACCGGTATAATAACCGCGGTTATATTGCTCTGCCTCCTGAATGACTTCCAGCGTACGCGGTTTCGGTGCGCCGGTAATGGAACCTGCGGGTAATAGTTTTTCCAAAAGATCGCCATACTGACCATCGAAAGTATCCGGCAATAGCCCGGCGATTTCAGAACTTACCTGTAAAAGTGTTTTATCGGAAGTCTGAATGCGGTCGATATAGCGGTAGCGCTCCACCCACACTTTTTCGGCCACTATACTGATATCGTTTCTGATCAAATCCACGATAGTTGCATGCTCGGCGGCTTCTTTGTGATCTGAAAGTATTACCTGTTCCGCATTCGGTACCGAGGCGTCAATGGTGCCTTTCATCGGAAACGAGGCAATGCGGTTGCCTTGAATGCGCACGAATATTTCCGGGGAAAAGCATACGAACCGGTTCCTGACCAGCAGCCGGTAAGGCGCTTCACTGTGCCGGAATATCTGTTCCAATGTCAGGTTGGTATCGAGCGGAGTTGGCACCGACAGGTTGACCAGGAATGAATTACCCGCATTCAAATGGCGCAGTACGCAATCGAACTTGGGTTGATAGTCATCAAATGCAAGCGGATGTTTGTCGAACCGGATGTGCTCCGGCAGCTCATCGCGCAATACCGGCAGGTCATTGGCGAAACCGTTCAGATTGTAGAGTATCTCCTCCGGGTCGACGTCTTCGAGCTTCCACGCCAGCGGTTTTTGGAATTGGTAGTCCACCAAAAAAAAGAACGGGGTTTTTGCCTTGCCCCATTCATTCAGTTTCTCCGTAAAGTCCCCGGCCGCGTTTTCCAAGCTAAAAAGTGGTATTATCAGACTTCCTGAACAGTTAGCTAATTTACAAAGTTCAGAAACCAATAGCTAAATTAGAGAGTTAAAACACTAAGGCGGCCGCGAGCAAAAGGCCGTCAACCATACAATGCACATTTACGACGCAATCATTATCGGTGGTGGCCCATGCGGCCTCGCAATGGGTGTCGAGCTGGCTAAAAGCGGTCTCGATTACCTGATCCTCGAAAAAGGCAACCTTACCGAATCCATTCGCCGGTATCCGCGGCGGATGAAGTTCTTCTCCACAGCTGAAAATATCGAAATTGGCGGCGTTCCGTTTGCCATTTCGGACGTCAAAGCCAACCGCAACGAGGCTTTGCAATATTACCGGAAGGTAGCCGGCTATTACCACTTGAACTTCAAACTGTTCGTGGATATAGATCGCACGGAGAAACAGGCAGACGGTACTTTTCTCACGTATTCGAATGATGGTCAGGTATTTCAATCGAAAAATGTGATCCTCGCTACGGGCTATTTCGACGTGCCGCGAATGCTGAATGTGCCGGGTGAGAATTTGCCGCATGTTTCGCATTATTATGATGAGCCATTTAAATACTCCTATACCAATGTGGTGCTGGTAGGCGGTTCCAATTCGTCGGTGGAAGCTGCTTTGGAGTTGTATCGCCACGATGCCAAGGTGACGATCGTGCATAAGGAAGCGGATTTCCGCACAAAAGTGAAATACTGGCTCGTACCGGATGTGAAGAACCGGGTGAAGGAAGGAAAAATCCATACGCGCTTCAATTCGGTTACGCGTGCCATCGAACCGGGACGACTTTTGATCGAGAACCTGGAAACGGGCGAGCAGGAATGGTTACCGGCCGATTTCGTCTTCCTATTGGTAGGTTACCTGCCCGACGAGCATCTGCTGGCGCGTTGCGGCGTTACGCTCGATCCGGTTACGAAGGTGCCGGAATATGACACCGAGACTTTTGAAACCAATGTGCCGGGATTGTATTTGTGCGGGACTGTGCTCGCGGGAGTGTTTACAGAAAAGGTATTTATAGAAAATGGCCGTGAGCATGCGGCTGCTATCGCTGATCATTTGACAGGCCGTGAAGTCCGGAAAGTGAATGAGTTGATTGATCGGATTTAAGCTTATCCGTCCACCAAAACCAGCTTCTTCCTTTTCTTTTTAGACGAAATCTTCTCGATTTTACCGATCAAACCATTCGCGCCGACGCCGTAACCTACATTTCCGGCGAAGCTAAGGGAGTGGAAACCTTCGGTGCCGAGTGAAATCCAGCTTTTACCGCGGTCGAGGGAAACGCTGTTGCCCGATGGACCGGATGCTACTAATGCATAGTTGTCTGACCGGATCTGGGTATCACCGTTCCACGTCGCGTTTGTTTTGTGGTAAACGGCTACCGATTCTTTCAGGCCGGTGGGTTTGGTCATGCCGGATAGTGTCCAGGTAACGCCGCCGTCGGTCGTAAGGAGTACGTTTTGTGTTGAATCTGTCGTCTTTTTATAATTTCCGCCTACGGCTATTCCATTCTTTTTAGACCAGAATCTTAACCCGAAAATGCCGCTGGTAGGTCCGGCGGGTAATGGGGTGGAGGATACCTGCCAGCTTTGCCCGTAATCTTCCGTGCGAAAAACGCGGGCCATTTTGCTGCCGCCGGTACCTATGAATGCGGTTCCTTTGCCGTTAGTTAATATAGACGTGCCGCTGGCAGCGAAG
This sequence comes from Dyadobacter sp. SG02, assembly GCF_900109045.1. GTDB lineage: Bacteria > Bacteroidota > Bacteroidia > Cytophagales > Spirosomataceae > Dyadobacter. Next base: position 135,733 of record NZ_FNYL01000010.1, on the reverse strand, counting down.
CATGCTTCACCGGGTTCGGCATTCGGACGCTTGTCGAGGGGAAGTTCCTGCCAGGAGTTGCCGCCGTCGTCAGTTGTCAAAATGAATAGTTTGCCCTGAGTCGGATCGCCGAGGCAAATGCCTTTGTTTTTATCCCAAAAGTCGATTCCATCCAGAAAAACCCCATTTTGTGTAGTTTGGTACACAAGCTTCCAGCTTTCTCCTCCGTCTTCGGTCTTGTAAATTTTCGCTTTATCTTTCTCCGATTCGCCGGCGCTCATGGCGATGGCGACCTGCTTATCGAATGCGTGAATGTCGCGGAAGTCGAGCGAGTCGGCGCCGGAAACTTTGTAGGTTGTCCAGGTGTGGCCCCCGTTGGTCGTTTTCAAAACAGTACCCCGTGTACCGCCGATCCAGCAAATTGTGGGGGATACGGCGTGTACTGCGCGCATATGGATCTTCGTTTTGATATCGATGACCTTCCATTGCGCCTTGCTTTCGTCTGCCGTGCTCACGAAGAGGATAAAAAGTATTACGTTAAAAAAGCCGTTCACGGAAAATCGGCGCGCTGACTTGCGAAGTGGCACAGTATTTTGTTATTTTTCAGTTCTAATGTTTTATCAACACAAAATAGGGAATTCATATGAACAAGAACCAAAAATTTTTGATTGGCTCAATCGGAGCATTGTTGACAGGCATTGCGATTGGCCTTTTGGTAGCTCCCAAAAATGGAAAAGAAACCCGGAAATTGATTAAAAATAAGGCAAATGACCTTGGTGGAAATGCGAAGGATACATACGAAAAAAGCCTTGAAGAACTGTCTCATCTTGCCGACAGGCTCAAAGAAGGGTTCGTGAAAAATGTAAATTCCGCAAAAGAAAAAGCAAATGGCGTAGCTGACAGCGTGGCTGAAAAAGCACGCGGCGTAGTCAACAATAATGCTTAGTAACTCCGATATTCACGACATTGAAAGGGTTGTTTCCGATAAAGAAGCGACCCTTTTTGCTACGCGGTAGTCAGGGTATTTTCGCTATTACCTCGCCGATTACCTGATTGATATCTTCGGTAAAATTCTTGGTTTTCTCGGGAATAATGCCGCTTGCGCCGCCCTGCCATACCATCCGGTTATTAGCCGCATCCACCAGGTCGATCACGATCGTCCCCTCGCGGTATTTGCCGGTTACTACCTCTTCACTTTTCCAGGAATAGCGCCGCTGGCCCATATACCGGGGCAGGCCGTCGGTGCGGAAATCTGTTTGCCTGGTCTGCAATTGTTCCTGCACATTCAATGCGATATTGATTTTCAGGGTCGGGTCGCGCGCCTCGTCGAGCCCGCGGGCTTGCAGGTTTTTGGCGATGGCGTCTCTGATAATGCCGACATTTTTCTCAAAGTTTTTGGAAACGGTGTCCCCTTTTGCTTCGATGTCGTAAAAACCGTAAGTAGGGTAGTCGGCAAGCTTGAAAGTTCCTTCTTTCTTGACTTTCAGTAGTTTGTAGGATGGGCTGCACGCGGTAATCGAAAAAACGAAGCACAAGATGGCCAATGCATTTTTCATGACTGCGAATATTTAGGGTTCAATTATCCGATTACGCTTCCCAGTTCTTTGGCGGCTGCCATGCTAATGCCCTTGTAGAACATGAATTCGGTCATGATGGCATGTTGCTCCTCTTCCGTCTGCGCGTGTACCGCCTGTTGCAGGCAAACTTTCATCTTCTCTTCGATGAATGCTTTTTTCAGCCTGAGAATATTGTTAAATGCCGTTCTGTCCAGTACATCTGTCTCAAAAGGCACGTAAATCTCGTATTTTTCCTGCCAAAGTTCGCTGAGTTCGTGTTTCTGGGTCAGCCATTCGATGGTAAGATTCCGGATGTCCACCTCGTGGTGTTGCAGGAAGTAGTCGGTGGTGAGGACGTTATTCCGATTAAAATTTTCACGGAACAAAGTCAGCAAATGGCTGTATACCGGGTCTTTCAGCTCGATTCCCTCGATTTGGCCCAACACATACTGGCAAACCGTGATCGTCGGTTCCAGCTCGCGCGCGCCATGTACCACGAGCAGGCGCACGAATGCTTCTTCCTGGTAATGCAGTTTGGAACGCTGAAATGTTTCCGGGGCAACTTCCTGGGGCGCGAAAGGATTTTCTTCCGGCTCGCCCGCAAAAGGCCCGAAGCCATCGCTGAACAATGCGTCCAGATCGTCGGGACCTTCCGGACCCGATTTTTGTGAACCCGCTGGTCCCGGACCAGCGAATCCCGGACCTGTATTGGTCTGCCGCGGTTGCCGTTCGGCCGGTTTGGCGGTTTGCTGCTTCCGGAGTAACTTATTCCCTTCGGTGATCAGCATTTGCTCGTCCACCCGCATCATTTCCGATGTACGGTGGAAAAATACCTGCCTTTTGATCGCGTCGGGGATCTTGACAATGCTATTGACGACCTCCTGGATCACCGCCGCCAAACGGAAAGGGTCGTTTCCGGCATCCTGCAACAGGATCTCCGTTTTGAAAGTGATAAAGTCCTTCGAAGCCTTTTTCAAATGCGCTTTGAATGCCTCCGCACCCACTCTCCGTACGTAGCTGTCCGGGTCTTCGTTGTCGGGGAAAAGGACGACATTCACATTCAATCCCTCCTCCAAAACAAGGTCCAGCCCGCGCAATGCCGCTTTGATACCCGCCATATCACCATCATACAGAATGGTAACGTTGGGCGTAAAGCGGCCGATCAGCCGGATTTGCTCGACCGTAAGCGACGTTCCCGACGAGGCAACGACGTTCTCGATCCCCGCCTGGTGCAGCGAGATCACATCCGTGTAACCCTCTACCAGATAGCAATGTTCAAGGCTTCGAATGGCATTCTTGGCCTGGTAAATGCCGTAAAGGACTTCGCTTTTATGGTAAACTTCGGTTTCGGGCGAGTTGAGGTATTTCGGCTGATTTTTGTCAGTTTTCAATATCCGCGCGCCGAAGGCGATCGTCTTTCCCGCAATATTATGGATCGGGAAAATGACCCGGCCGCGGAAGCGGTCGTAACCCGCCGTTTGGCTGCCTTCCTTGTGAATGAGCAGGCCCGCCTTTTCGAGGATTTCGGCAGAATAGCCCTTTTCTAATGCTTCTTTGGAAAACGAATCCCAGTTGTCGAGACTGTAACCCAGCTCGAACTTTTTACGGATTTCATTCGTAAAACCACGCTCCCGGAAATAACTCAGCCCGATTGCCTGGCCTTCCTCGCTATTGTGGAGCTGATGCTGGTAGAAGTTCTTGGCATAATTGAGGATGATGTACAAACTTTCCCGCGCATTCTGCCGGATGGTCTCTTCATCGGTAAGCTCCTCTTCCTCAATCTCGATATTATACTTGCCGGCCAGGTACCGCAATGCTTCGCCGTAGCCGATGCCGTCGATGTCCATCACGAACTTGATGGCATCGCCCGCGGCGCCGCAGCCGAAGCATTTGTAGATTTGCCTTACCGGGTTAACGTTGAACGAAGGTGTCTTTTCGTTATGAAAAGGGCAACATGCGCCGTAGTTAGCGCCTTTTTTCTTCAAGGACACAAAATCCCCTACCACTTCCACAATATCTGCGGCGTGCTTGATCCTCTCTACCGTTTCGGGGTTAATGCGCATAATGTTCTGTTGTTCAGTTTACGCGGTCGCGCAGCTTCACCGGATTTTTCGTCTTCTTATCCAGTCGCATATTCAGCAGCTCCACCAGGAACGAGAATGCCATCGCGAAATAGGCGTAACCTTTCGGGATTTCATAGTGGAATGCTTCCGCTACGAGCAGCGTGCCAATCATCAACAAAAATGACAGCGCTAAAATTTTGATGGAAGGGTGATTATTTACAAAATCCCCGATTTTGCCTGCAAAAGCGATCATAATGAACGTCGACGCGATGACGGCTATGATCATTATCGGCACTTCTTTCACCAGACCGACGGCCGTCAGGACGGAGTCGAACGAGAAAATGATGTTCAGCAATGCGATCTGGACCAGCGCGCTGCCGAATGTCATGGATTTTTTGGTTGAAATATCGCCCGACGGCAGGTCTTCGGCCTCGCCTTCGAGCTTGTGGTGGATTTCCTTGGTGGTGCTGTAAAGCAGGAAAAGTCCGCCGCCTAGCAATATCAGGTCGCGGCCGCTGAAACCATGCCCAAACAGGTTCAAAACATCTTCCTTGAGACCGATGACCCACGAAATCGCAAATAATAGCGCGATGCGTAACACCAGCGCGATAAGCAAGCCGTTATTTTGCGCTTTCTTTCTTTGATTAACAGGCAGTTTGCCGGAAACGATTGTGATGAAGATTACGTTGTCTATTCCAAGGACGACTTCCAGTAATGTCAATGTTAGCAGACTGATCAGCGCGTCGGTGGTAAAAAGTGATTCCATGAAATGAGTTGGTGAGTGTTAATTGCACGAAAGTAATCAGGCAGAGTAGTTTGAGCAATAATTACGCCAAATTTCCGTAATTTTGGGCAATAGGATAATCTGCTGAAAATATTTTAGGGAAATGTCCATTATTTTCTGATTAGAATTTAGAAATTCGCATCCTAAAGTTTTTTTCTGATCACTTTAGTTTGTTATTTTGCGGTATTGAAATTCAACTTGAAATTTATCTGAGCGATATATAGATATTAAAAATATAGTGTGTGTATAGTGTGAAACAGGGCATGGAAATTTTTCTATGCCTTTGTTTTTTATGGACTGTTTATCAATTAATTAGTACTATTTTCCTTCAATTTCCTGATACAATCCGAGCAAAATGTTCACCGTATCGGGAGCCTCGCCGGGCAGCTTAATCAACCGCCGCGCTTCTTCTAGTTTTTCCTTTAAATCAGTTTTCAAAATATCCTGAAAAATGCTGCAAAATGGCGGTCGCCTCACTGCTGCGGACGCCAGGACGGGAATCCCGAGATCACGTGCTTCGTGGATGGATAGCGACACGCCGTCGGTAGTGGTATTTCGGATGAACGCGTCGGAAAGGAGTAGAATGTTTTTGAAATCGTGTAAGTGACTGATAAAAAAGATGTTGTCTGAAATTTTCCGTGAGCATCTTTGGATGTACGATCGGTAGTTACCCGATGGGTCGGATATAACGAGCTGGTATTCGGGATAATCGGCGAACCGGTCGATCATTTCTGAAATCCCGTAAATCTCCCTTCCGTGTTTATCGAATGTCACATTCCACGCATTCGTGCAGAAGGTCGCGAGGTAAAACTTGCGGCGGAATGCAATTTCGGATTGTAGAGATGCCGGAAGCGGTCGTATTTCAGGATCGGCGATGTAGGTTGAAATCTCGCGCGAGCGCGGGTTGCAACGTAGCGCCTGCACCAGGCCCGCACGCTCTTGTACGATGGGTATGTACGCGAGTCGCGCCGATAATTTTACGGCCCGGTTTCCCACTGCATCATATCTTCCCCAGGCGCCGTGGTAGGTGATAATCAGTTTCTTGCCTGCAAGTCGGCAGAATATCGCGGTTGCAAGCTGCACAGCGGGATTCGAGACATGGATATGAATGGTATTGTATTCAATTATTTTGATAAGAATTCTGTAAACGGAGGTTGTTCCGGTATCACAGAACCCGAAACCAAACTCCTTCCGGCGCAGACTTTCCGTCAGCCTCTTCACATGCATACTTACGCCCCCGATTGGCGGCGGCATTTTCCCGATAATCAGCAGCTTAGCCATGATCGGGAGTCGTGGATTGGTTTCTGATGCTTTTGGAATAGTAGTAAATGCAGATCAGCAGGAGCGGAGCAATGCAGTTGACCGTGAGACTTTTGGCAGGTATAATCACAAAAACGTACCCTACCGAATGCACAAACACCCAATAGGCCACTAATGCAGCCAGCAGCAGCCGGTGTCCGCGTTCCTGCTTTGATGTTTTGAATAAATAACCTCCCAGCACTGCGAACAACCCATAATGATACAGCATCCCGACCAGCCCCTGCTCAGCTAAGACCGTGAAAAACATCGAATGGGCTTCGCGGTAGCCGGGCCCGAGTATTTCAAAACTTCCTAACCCATGCCCGTAAAGAGGACTTTCGAGAAATAACCGGTACGCAAGCTTCTGAATCTCCATTCGGCCACTCGCCTCCCGAATTCGCTGTAAAACCGGCCCGGTAGCCTGAAAATCAGCGAAACGCAATTGCCAGGAATAGGCAAGCTCGGTATTTGCGAGGTCGATCCATTCGCGGAAGCCCGCACCTAGAACGAGGCCGATCAGGGCCAGCCACAATGCATTCTTCCAGGTACTTATCATCCATAATGAACCGAGCAGGTAGGGTAGCACGATAAACACCGCGCCGCGCGAGAACGACAGCATTACCACGAGTGCGAAAAGCAGGAACAGCAACGGTTTGAAGAGCCAGGAATGTGCCGTGCGCCCGGCGTAGCGCAACGCAAATGGCCAAAGGAGTATGAAATAGGCCATTGTCACATTGGTATCCGAAATATTTCGCGTTACCAGGAGGTTGCTGGCGCCTTTGTATTGCGCCCCGTAGAATACAAGGCCGAAAGTGCCGAGCGCGAGAATGACGAAGGTCAGGCAAAGCGACCGCTCCAAATCGGTCGGAAATGAGGGGCGTTTTGAGAGGATATTAAGGTAAAGGAAATACAACGGAATGGTGAAAAGGATCAACGTAAATGCGCCGGTGATGATCCCGGACAGGTTCGGAGAAATGGTGATGAACAGAAAATGCAATGCAAGCCACGACGCCAGGATGCACTTTTCCAGGATGTTAAGGTTCGTTGTGAACCGGATCACTACCGATAGCATGTACAGGTCGACCAATAGGAAAGGGAACAACCGCCAAAGCGAGTTGGCACCGGCGGGGAAATCGTATTTCTGAAATAAGTGCAAAAATTGGCTCAGGACCGGGATACTGAGTACATGAAAAAACTTGTGCTCCGAAGGAGTGACCAGCGTGACTACACAGTAGACATAAAAGCCGATAACAAGCACCGTTTGCAACCTGTTTTCGCCGAAAATAAGCAGTGAATCGAACAGCATCGTCGCGATTGAGACGATGCCGATCGATAGTAATGCTTTGCTGCCCGCACCGATGATCAGTCTAACCATTCCCGGATATATTTTGTGGTCAAAAACACAGAATCGGGTGTGAGGCGATCAATGATGGGATTTATCGTATTGATCAGATCAGTCGGTGTAGATGTACCAGCCAATGCTTCATCCAGCTTCGCGAACAATTCTACGCGATTGTAAACGATGTGTTCTTTCAGGCATTTTTGGAGCGGCAGTTGGTGAGAATAGTCATAAAACCGCCTCACCGAACCCGCATAATGTACTCCCGGATCGGCGTCGTAGGCGATACTGATGCACGGCTTGCCACATGCGGCGGCGTCCAGCAGCATCGTGGAAGCCACCTGCACGCATACATCGCAAGCGGCCAATTGGTAATGCAGCGTTTCAAGGAAGTCTGCCGGGGGTACCTGTCCTGTTTTTTCACTAAATGGCTGGAAAAAGGAAAGATTTCGAATTCCCCGGAAACATTCGTATCGCCTCGGATCATCGCAGGGATGGCATCTCACGAAGATGGTAATATCCGTCCGGCTTTCCGCATAGGCGAGAAGATCGCGGATAATGTAGTTTTGGCAGGAGTGATGCTTTACCGCGCCGGTCGAAAAAAGGATAGTCTGCGTTTTGGGATTCATTTCTGACAAGTCGGCTGAACGCAGGCCCGGCGGCTCCCGGAAATATCGGTCAAACCGTGGAATGCCCGCAATGCGTACTAGCGCATTCTCCCCGAAAATTGCGTGGAACCGCTGATATTCAAGCGCCATCGTTTTGTTCCAAACCAGTATTTTACCGGATTCGCTATTGATAATGCCTTTCGAGGTCAGATTATCCCAACTGACAATGATCGATATGCACGGGATTCCGTGTGGTTTAAATGAATTAGCAACCGCATTCTCGCGCAAGTCGAACGGCGACGTCGAAACCACTGCCTGAAAGTGGTGGTCCCTCAGCGATGCATAGAGATTCGGTCGTGTCGTGCGACGGATCAGCCAATTCCGGATAAGTACCATCAGCCAGCCACTCAGAAAGCTGAGCGCAGGGCTTTTCCGGGAAATGCAGAAAAGCCAGTGAAACAGGCGCCCGCGTTCCAAAAGCTTGATGCGGATCGTTCCCAGGCCGAAATAATGCCCGAAAAGTAGTGTCTGGACAGCTCGGAGCCATTTCACAAGCATGGAAATGGCCGGAACAGGCGTGGGTAACCAATGCATATCCAGTCGGAAGTGCCTGTTGAAACGGTCAATATCTTCGGCCGCCATTAAATCCGACATCACCGAGATCCGGTAATATTTGCCCAGCTCTCCCATCAATCCGGAATGGATCACATTGAGCATCGCAAACGGATTGGTAATTAGTATGAGAATAGGCTTTTGGTCTGATCTTTCCATTGTGGAAGAAGGGTTTCGGCCCGCGCCCAATCGGCAGGCGTGTCTATATTGATCCCGAATGCATTTTCATTGAGCCAGGCGGCTGTTTTACCGCCGGTTAGCACTCCCTCGCGGATGAGCGATGTGCGCGCGATGTAAATCTCGCCGTCTCGATAGTAGGCAGGCGGCAGGTCCTGGCGTCGTGTAACAGGTGCGCGATCCGGACTGTCTATCGCCTTTTCAAATCGGCCTTCCCTTAATGCATATGTCCAAAATGGGTTGAATGCGTCTGGAATTTTTCTGACCGTGATCAGGCTATCGGCGTTTTTCTGAATGATGTGACGAATGGTCGCGTCGATGATACCCGGCGCGCGGAACGGGCAGGTGGGTTGGAGCAGTACCACGTATTCAAAATCTCCCCAACCCTGCACGGCGAGATTCAGCGCATGAGCCAGCACGTCGATCATCGGTGAATGGTCCGTAGCGAGGTGCGCCGGCCTCAGAAAAGGTGCCGTCATTTTTTCAAAGCAATTGGCGAAAAACGCGGTTTCAGGGCAATCCGTCGACACCAGAATGGTATCCAGCAATTCCGATTGCCCGGCTGCTTCGAAAGTGTATTGTATGAGCGGAATTCCGTCGAGCAATTTCATATTCTTGCCAGGAACCCCTTTTGACCCCATTCGCGCGGGAATGAGGCCCAGGATTTTAGGAAATGATGTCGTCATGCCGGTAGGAGGTGTTTTTTGAGAATAAATGGGATGTTGGCAAGCTGTTCGGCGATCCGTTCTCCCGCATGGCCTTTCCCGTACAGCGTCACGGGCGGGTAAGGGCCGTGCGTGAGCTGGTGCCGAACGGCGGATATAATGGCCTCTGTGTCCGGAATGCAATCCATCACGTTCGGGCCGCGTTCCCGGCCGCGTTGTCTACTCCCGATATTCACGGCAGGCACACCCAACGCGCTGCATTCGCGTATCCCGACGCTGGAATTGCCGACAAAGCATGCGCAGTTTTTGAGCAGCCGGATGAAGTGAGCCGATTCCATGTTTTTGAAAAAATGAAAGGGAAGTTCAGGGTGCTGCTCACGAAATGCGCGTATACCCTGGGCGGTACCGGCTGTTCCGGGATCGGCGTTGGGCCAGAACCAGACGCTGGGGATATTCAGTGCTGCTATGGCATGTAATGTGTTGCCGATCTGCCATTTGGAATGCCCTGTCTCGGTGGTAACGGGGTGTTGCAGTACTACCAGGTACGGCTGATCCAGATCCGGCTCAGAGCCTACGCCTCCGTAAATTTCATAAGGATCAAAATCACGATCCTTATACCGATGTAACAGATCGATGGATGGGCAGCCGGTGTAAAAAACCTTTTGCGGGGAAAGTCCCATGTGAATGAGCCGTGCGCGCGCGTTTTCGGTAGCGACGAAATGCAGGTCGGCGAGTTGTGAAATGCTGTTCCTGATCCGGTCGTCGATGTTACCGGTCATTTCGCCGCCCTGAATGTGGGCAAGCGGAATATTCATGTTTACGGCTGCAATCGCCGTTGCAATGGTTTCGAACCGGTCGGCGACGGTGACCACGACGTCCGGACGATGGTTGGCAAAAAAGGTCGCCAGCTCGATCACGGCCAGCCCGGTCGTCTTGGCGGAGGCCGTATCGCTTTCTACATCCAGCAGATTAGGTATGATGGCTGAAACCGGCAGTGCTTCGGCTTCCAGATATGGAATGATATTGCCAAACCTGTCGACCAGCGCGCTGCCGGTTACGACTATTTGCAAATCGAGCCTTGGGTGAGCCTGAATGGCCGTCAGTACGGTTTTGATCCGGCTGTAACTGGCCCGGGCGGTGATTACGACGCAGATTTTACGCATGGGTGAGGTGGTTTTCGGTGAGAAATTCCCATTGCGCGATATCTCGCGTCAGCGTTTTACCCAGTACTTCCTGATAACGTGTAGGAGCCAGGCCGAAACCAGCCGGTTTCTTGGTTTCAAGATCGGTGCATTGGATTTGCTCTCCTTTCCGCAGGTCGCGATTTACGGCCAGGGATTTGCCGAACATGCTTTTCAGCCGTGAAAAATTTGCGTTCGTATCCTTGTTTACGGGAAAATTCAATGCGGTCTCTATCCTGCGAATGCCAGCGATGAGGGTGGCCGCCTGCCGCAAAGTCAGCGAGGATGTGGCATCGGGATTGCTCATCCGCTTATCGAATGTGACATGGAATTCGAGCAGGCGCGCTCCCAGTGAAGCGGCTGCAAGGCAAGCGAAAATGTCGCCCGAATGGTCTGAGAAGCCTACCGAAATCTGGTAGCGCTGACTCATTTCGAACATCACATTCAGCCCCCATTGATGTGGCTTGGCCGGATAGGCCGTTGTGCATTGAAGAATGGAAACGGTCGTGCCCCGCGCTTGCAGGAATGCCACGGCAAGGTCGAGTTCCGTCCATGAGCTCATCCCGGACGATAATATGACCGGTTTTCCCGTTGTGGCGATCTTGTCCAGCATCGGCAGGTTGTCCACTTCACCCGACCCGATTTTAAAACCGACCACCCCGATCCTGTTCAATAATTCCACCGCTGCCAATGAGAACGGGCTAGCCAGAAAGTCCAGCCCGGCTTTCTCGCAATGCTTTTTCAGCCCTTCCCATTCCTCCGCGCTGAATTCCATACGTTTCCAGTAATCATAGCGCGATCCATTCTGATAGGGCATCTGAACGCGAAAATCTTCGTAAATACTACTTTCGGCGTCGGCGATGTGAACCTGGAACTTGGCCGCATTAGCTCCTGCTTGTGCAAGCGCATCCACATACGCATGCGCGAGGCCGATGCTGCCTTCGTGTGCCTGGCCAATTTCTCCGATAACATAAATATGCTGTTTCATAGGTGTGTTTTTTTGGGTTGAATGAATGCTAATAGTAATTGTACTGATACCGGTGTAAGTCGCGGGTGCCGTTGATAACGATTTGTAAATCAGGCAATTGCTCACTTGCTTTCTGCAATTCCGCGAGTTGATGGATGAATGTGAAATGTTGCCTGACGATGTACAATGTCATGTCTGCATAGGGACCGAGTAGCCGCGCGTCGGCGACTAACCCCACGGGCGGGCTGTCGAGCAGCACATAGTCGTACCCAGCTTTGAGTGCCGGAATAAGCCCCGCGATTTTGGGCGAAAGCATAGTATCGTCCATCGACTGCATGCCGGCCGCGATAAAATCAAAAGGCGGCCCGTTGGCACATTGCTGAATGAGTAGGTCCTTTTCCAATGCGATGTGTTCCGTTACACCTTCGGGGCGCAGGTTCAATAGGGAGGCGAGTGTAGGCTTTCTCAGGTCGAAGTCGACAAGCAGCACCTTCCTGGATGCGAGCGCGAGCGAATGCGCGAGGTGCATTGCTACGAACGATTTGCCTTCATCCGCCATCGAGGAAGTCAGAAGTACCACGGTATTTTGCCGCTCGCCGACAACAAACTGGATATTCGTGCGTAATGAACGGAACTGTTCCCGAAGCAGGCTGCGGACGTTGTTCCTGCTTAACCTGTCCGCGCGGCTTTGCTGGCTGATTTCTCCGATAATCGTCACATCGCATTGCCGCGAGATATCGTCCTTCGATGTGATTTTGTTGTTGAAGATTTGCCCAACATAGATCACACAGGCGGGCGCAAGCAGACCTGCAAGGAAGGCAACGAGTATTGTAAGCTGCCGGTTGGGTGAGACAGGTAGCGGGCTGGCCTTTGGTGGATCGATTACCCTTGCATTGGCAATGTTAGCCGAGCGGGAAATCGCTGTTTCCATCCGCTTTTTAAGCAAAAACAAATACAACTCCTGCTGGATACCCTGCTCGCGTGATTGCGACAACAATGCACGCTGATGCCCCGGCAGCCGCGAGATTTCGGCCTCGAAACCTTTGCCATATGCATGAATGGCGGAAATGCTTAAAGCCAGTTCCTGTTTCTGATTTTGAATCGCGTCGAAAAGATTGGTTCTCAGCACCTCCATCTGCTTTTCGATAGACCGGATGTCGGGATGACCGGGAGCGAGCGAGGCCAGCGCCCTGGTACGCGACAGCTCCATTTCATTGTATTTCCCTATCAAAGCTTCAAAATTGCCCTCTTGCGGATATAATGCGGAGGGAATGGCCGCCGAGGGCTTTGCACGCAAATGTCCTTCCAGCAGCTTCACGATTTTCAAATGCACCGCCAGCTGCTTTTCCTCCGATGCATTTGTATTCAAATTTTGCAGCGCCTGGCGGCTGTCTTCCGCCATATCGATCACCCGGTGGCGCTTACGAAAATGCTCGATACGGGTTTCAACCTGAACCAGTTCGGATGAAATGCGCGCCAGATTGGCATTGATGAACGCGATAGTGTTGTCCGCGACTTTATTCTTTTCCCCGATACTCGCCTTTTGATATCTGGAAATCAATTGCTTCAAAATGGCCTCGCCTTTTCACGGTAAAACGTCCTGGACAGTTAGATTGACGAGACTGGCCGTTTTGTTCGGCGTCTGAATGCTCAAAAGGCGGGCATAATGGTCGAGTACCGTCTCGCTGCCTGAGATTTTAAAGGAATATTGATAGTCCGAAGCAGGTTTGAAACCGGTCGTATCGACGATTGCCAGGCCGTGCGGTAGCATCAATTGCAGGCCAAATTTGCCCTTGTAATTGCCGGTGGAAGTTTCAAGCGTAAATGTGCTGTCGGTATCCCGGGTAATGCGGTAAGTCCCAGGTCTTATGGGACGCGATTCGATGAACCTGATCTTGTAAGGTGTTTTCTCGTAGAGTTCGGTCGTTTTGAGGTGGCCGGAAGCGAGGTATTGTGTAGTTAAATGCAGGTCACCGATGACCTGGCTCAGTAATGTGCGGCTTTTAAGTATTTCAATCTCGTTCTCGACACTACTCGTAGCGTCGGGCAGCCCGAGTTCTTCCAATAAAGCTGTTTCATGAAAATCGCTTCCCCTCGAATCATCCCCTACCATCAGCGAGGCCGTGATGGTATAATGCGGCGTTTTGTATCGCAGGAATGCTAATCCGAGGAGGACCGACACCAGGGGAGCGATGAGAAACCAGTACCAGCGGAACCGGATGGCTTTCCAGAGCGGGTTCTCGGCCCAGTCTTGGAAGTGCGCGAAATCTGTATTTTTTGTTTTGTTTGCCAGCATTGCATACACGTGTCAGGTGATAGCATTTAGACGCAGGCTTGTAATTTTGGTAACGCGACTTCTACAAAAATTTTTTTGAAAAATTTCCGGACAAATAAAAAAGCCTGTCTCAACGGCTTGAAACAGGCTTTCTAACAATAAAATATTTTTAAGAATCGAAATGTACCTTCACTTTTTTGAGTGCTGAGGCTACCACCTGGTGCATATCGTAATACCGGTACTCGGCAAGTCGTCCACCGAAAATGACGTTCGGTTCCTCCGCTGCGAGCGCTTTGTATTGATTGAACACCGCCGTATTCTTATCGTCATTTACCGGGTAATAAGGTTCGGCGCCTTTCACCCATTCCTGCGGGTACTCGTGCGTGATCACGGTTTTGGGCTGTGTGCCGAATTCAAAATGCTTATGCTCGATAATGCGGGTAAAAGGAGTTTCACCATCTGTATAGTTCACCACCGCATTTCCCTGGTAGTTTTCCTGATCCAGCAACTGGTTATCGAAGCGAAGGCTGCGGTATTCGAGCTGGCCAAACCGGAAATCGAAATATTCATCGATAGGGCCGGTGTACACGATGGTTTCCGCCAATGCGGCAAGTGATTCCCTTTCTTTGAAGAAATCCACACCCAGGCGAACGTCTACATCTTTGAGGAGTCCTTCGGTCAGTTTATTGTAGCCGCCGATCGGAATGCCCTGGTAGCGGTCGTTGAAGTAATTATTGTCGAATGTAAATCGAACCGGGAGCCGTTTGATAATGAATGCAGGCAGTTCGGTGGCTTTTCTTCCCCATTGTTTTTCCGTGTAGGCTTTGATCAGCTTCTCGTAAATGTCGGTTCCCACCAGTGAGATCGCCTGTTCTTCCAGGTTTTGAGGGTCTTTAATACCTGCCTCTTCCACCTGCTGACGGATTTTTTCCTTCGCTTCTTCCGGCGTGCGCACCTTCCACAACTGGTAGAAAGTGTTCATATTGAATGGAAGGTTGTAGAGCTCTCCATTGTAATTCGCGACCGGAGAATTGGTGTACCGGTTGAATTCTACGAACGAGTTGACATAGTCCCAGATATCCTTATCATTCGTGTGGAATATGTGTGCGCCGTATTTATGGACGTTGATGCCTTCGACATTCTCGCAATACACATTGCCGCCGATATGGTCGCGGCGATCGATTACCAGACATTTCTTTCCGCGTTTGGTTGCCTCATGGGCAAATACCGATCCCCACAGACCTGCACCTACTACCAGATAATCATATTGTTTCATTAATTCCCTGTTGCGTTGTTATGATGTGGCTAACTGATTTGGTGTGTGAATATATTAAAAAGAGAAAGGCTCCCGACGGGAGCCTTTCTCTTTCAGTCGTTTCTTCAACTATTAGGGAAGAAGTTTCAATTCTACGCGACGGTTTTTCTGCAATCCTGTGCGGGTTGCGCTGTCTGCGATAGGTTTGAATGATCCGAAGTAGTCTACGATCACTTTGCTTGGGTCTGTCAGACCAGCTTCGTTGATCAGGTAGTTTTTCACTGCATCTACGCGGCGTTTCGAAAGCGAGACGTTGTAACGGTCAGATGCACGACGGTCGGTGTGACCAGCCAGTTGCAAGCGGCATCCGTTTTTGTTCATCAATGCTGCTACGTTTTTCAGCAATTCCTGGAATTCAGGTTTCAATACGTTTTTGTCGGTATCGAATGTTACGTTCGCAAAGATCTCGGAGCAAGCTGCGCCTGTTGCCAATGCGTTTTTCACGTAAGAATCGAAGTCGAGTACGCGACCGGCACCGTCAACAATGCTTCCTGCCGGTGAGTTTGGCTCTTTATCGAAGAAGTCGGATACACCGTCACCGTCGGTATCAAGCAACAAACGTGGGTCGATATCTTTTGGACGGTTTGCTTTTGCAACGGAGTCCATTTCTTCGAGTGTAAGGATTTTCGGAGGCTTAACCAGTACTCGTGGGTCTGTGTAACGCAGGTGGTAGTAACCGCCTTCTTCTGGTTTGTAATCCCATTTGCCGTCCACTTTCGCAACTTTCAAAGGCTTTTTGCCCAGTTTGTAAGTTACCTGGATTGCACCGTATCCGTAGCTGTCAAGCTCAGAGTTTCCTTTGTGGGAAGTTTTCTGATCTTTGATGTTGAAGCTGTTAGGCGTTCTGTCGTAGTCACCACCGTAAGTAGCGTCAAGGTAGTCAGAATTGGTGTGAGTCAAACGGAAGTCAACACCGATATCGATTCTTGGCGTTACTTCGTAGTTGATGTTCAAACCGGTTGGAACGATCCAGTCGTTCATGTTGCCTGTTTCACGAAGCTTCACACCACCTGTCAGGTCATATGCCGTAGCATCGTAGAACACCTGACCGATACCTGCATACGCATCGATTTTCCAGCGCTTCATTTTGTTGGGCCCCATCAGAAGACCTTTCAGGTTAACAGTTCCTGAAAGCGATACATCGAAGTAGTTTCCTTCAAAATAGCGGTTATAATTACGACGTTTCATACCTCTCAGGTTACCCAAAGATGCGTCCAGGCGAGCGCCGAACAGGTAGGAAAGTTGTTTGTTCAGTGTGAGGCCTCCTTGAAAAGTTCCGGATTCCTTGTGGCTGTCAGAGTTGGTTTTGGTAACAGGCCAGAAGTCATATTCTCTTAAATCACCAAAAAAGAGCGTCGGGCCAAAGTGTGCGGAAATTGACCAGGTGTTCAATTTGTAGGGGCCATCGTACGTCGCTTTTGGATTGTAATCCGGAGAATTCGGTTGCACCAGCGGCTGTGCGAATGAAGGCAGCGCCATCATTGCTCCCAAGGCAAACGAACCAATCAACTGGGATACTTTTTTCATACTATTCAAGTTAGCGTTATTAAGATTAACTAGGATTGATCTATATCCAATTTTATGAGTAAAGTTATATATTGTTTTCACGGCTAATCGCAACATTAACCAAATGCCTAGTGCGCACAAAAATAGGTTATCAATATCACTTAATCAACCGCAAGTTGATACAAATGGAAAAGTTTCCTGATATTTAATTCAAATTTTACCCGAAAGAAACCTCCTTTTTTGAACTTTCAAAGCCGTTGATTCAATTTTTTTTCCATTTCGCGCTTCCAGGAAGCGAAAGTTCCGTCGATAATTTTCTCTCTCGCGCTGTTAACCAGCCACAAATAGAACGTCAGATTATGGATGCTCGCAATCTGTGCCCCGAGCATTTCGCCCGACTTCACAAGATGCCTCAGATACGCCTTACTGTAAAATGTACTAACGTGTCCGCCAAGGCCTGCGTCTATCGGTGACAAATCATCCTTCCACTTTTCGTTGCGGATATTGATAATTCCCTCCGTTGTAAAAATCATGCCATTACGCGCATTACGCGTGGGCATCACGCAGTCAAACATGTCCACACCCAGGGAAATGCATTCCAGGATGTTCGCAGGCGTACCCACGCCCATGAGGTAACGGGGCTTATCCTTCGGCAGAATATCGCAAACCACTTCGGTGAGTTCGTACATGATCTCGGCCGGCTCGCCTACCGACAGACCGCCGATCGCATTACCTTCACGACCCGCGGAAGCGATAAATTCGGCTGATTGTTTCCGGAGGTCTTTGTAAACACTTCCCTGAACGATAGGGAATAACGTCTGGCTGTGGCCATAAAGAGGTTCCGTTTCATCGAATCTTCGGCAGCAACGAGTTAGCCATCGGTGTGTCATTTCCATGGATTTCCGCGCATACGTGAAGTCGCACGGGTACGGCGTGCATTCGTCGAACGCCATGATAATATCTGCACCGATCGTCCGCTGGATGTCCATCACGTTCTCCGGCGTGAATGTGTGTACGCCACCGTCAATGTGTGACTTAAATACCACACCTTCTTCATTTATTTTACGGCCGGTTCCAGCGAGCGAATACACCTGGTAACCGCCGCTATCGGTTAGGATCGGCCTGTCCCAGCCGTTGAATGCATGGAGCCCGCCAGCCTTCTCGAGAATGTCGAGCCCGGGGCGGAGATACAGGTGATAAGTATTACCTAATATGATTTGTGCTTTGACATCTTCCTTCAATTCGCGCTGATGAACCGCTTTCACGGTGCCCGCTGTACCCACAGGCATGAAGATGGGCGTCTGGATTACCCCATGATCCGTCTCTACCAATCCGGCCCTCGCTTTCGAATGGGGATCCTCAACTTGTAATGTAAACTTCATTAAAAGGTTTTAAATTGCTGGTGTGCAAAAATAGGGGTAACGTCTCGAACATTCCTGTCAATGACAGTATATTTGCATGAATATGGTAAAATTTTACATCTCTCTTCTGTTGTGGCCGATTCTTTACTCTATGCGCTAGGAGCGTTCGTAGTTGTTCAGTTATTCTATTATCTCTTCTTTTTTACAAGGCTGGCATTTTACGGAAAGGGCGCTAATTATGGCAATGCCATGCCCGGAGTAACCGTATTGGTGTGCGCCTGGAACGAAAGGGAGAACCTGACGGAGCTCATTCCGCTGCTGGACGCGCAGGAGTATCCCGAGTATGAAGTGATCCTGCTAGACGACCGGTCCGACGACGGGAGTGAAGAGTATATCCGCGAGCATATCAACAGCTGGAAAAACATCCGCTACATCCGCATTAACGACCAGTTCGACCACGTCACGCCTAAGAAATATGCATTGACCGTCGGCATGAAGCAGGCCAAATATCCCATAGCGCTCATGACCGACGCCGATTGCCGTCCCGCTTCGAATCACTGGATCACTGCAATGACCTCCCGGGTAACCGATGATAAGGATATCGTTTTAGGTTTTTCACCTTATTTCAAACAAAAGGGCTTGCTCAACTGGTTTATCCGCTGCGAAACCTTCTATGCGGCCGTTCAGTACCTGTCTTTCACACTGGCGGGAATGACGTACATGGGCGTCGGCCGTAACATATTATATAAGCGCTCCGTATTTTTTGCGAACAAAGGCTTTTACACACACAAGCACGTATTCGGGGGCGACGACGATATTTTCCTGAACGAAGTGGCCACCAGCTCTAACACCACCATTTCGATCGAAGAGGATTCATTTGTTTATTCCATTCCCAAAATCAACTGGAAAGACTGGTTCCGTCAGAAGCGCCGGCACATTTCCGTAAGCCGGTACTACAAGCCGCGGAACAAAATATTGCTCGGAATGCTCTCCGCGGCACACATCGGCAGTTGGTTGCTTGGATTGCTGACGCTGGCCTGGGGGTTGATCACGAAGGATATGTTGTTACTGCAATACCTCGGGATCGTTTTTGGCGTACGGTGGGCTATTCAGTGGTTTCTGCTGATCATTATTAATGTCAAGCTGGATAAAACCGTGGAGTGGTTCAGCTTTTTACTGATGGACTTTGCACTTTTTGTTTATTACCTCGTTTTCGGGTTTTTGACCATGACGAGCAGAAAACCCCGTAAATCATGGAATTGATTAATAAATACTTCCCGAACCTGACGGCAGACCAGCGCGACAAGTTCGGGCAAATGGGCGAGTTGTACGAATATTGGAACGCCCGCGTGAATGTGATTTCCCGTCAGGATATCGAAACCTTATATGAACGCCATGTCCTGCATTCATTGGGTATTGCCAAAGTGCAGCAATTTCGCGCCGGCACGGCGATTCTCGACGTCGGTACAGGCGGCGGCTTCCCCGGCGTTCCGTTGGCGATCATGTTCCCGGAAGCGCAGTTTCACCTCGTCGACAGCATTGGCAAGAAAATCCGCGTCGTGCAGGAAATCGTCGAAGCATTAAAGCTTGACAACGTGCGGGCGGAGCAGGTACGGGCCGAAAGGCTCGACGACAGCTATGAATTCGTGGTAAGCCGGGCAGTAACCCGAATGGCGCCGTTTGTAGGTTGGGTAAAAAAGAACATCAGCCGCAACTCCTTCCACGACCGCAGGAACGGTATTTTATATCTCAAAGGTGGCGACTTATCCGAAGAGCTCTCCGAGATCAGAGAAAAGCCGCAGATTTACGCGCTTTCCGACTTTTTCGGGGAAGAATTCTTTGAAACTAAGAAAGTCGTATACGTACCTTTGTAAGCATTCAATTAATAACCTATTCAAATATGAACGAGCGATTCAGCGCCAGCGGGCTCATGAACCCGTTTTTCCCCGACGAAATCACCTTCGGAGAAAAAGGGGTGACCTTCAAAGTCAGGAAACTTTTCAGAAGCAACGATAACTTCGTGTTTTACTCGGACATCTCGGGCGTCGAGATCGACAGCGGCATGTTCTTTTCTACGATCCGGGTCATTCCACGCATGCGTCCTGAAATAATTATCAATAATTTTACGAAGGGAGATGCCAAGAAAGTCAAGGAGTTAATCCTGGCGAAGGTGCAGGCGTAATATTTTTTTAAGTGCGACACTTGCGCTGTATAACTTGAATTACTAGATTTGCACCACAATTCGAGTACAACAACCGGATAATGATTCCCGAATAGCTCAGCCGGTTAGAGCATCTGACTGTTAATCAGAGGGTCGCTGGTTCGAGCCCAGCTTCGGGAGCTTGAAAATGAAGCGCTTAGCAAGAGATTGTTAAGCGCTTTTTCTTTGGTTGCAATACTTGGCGGATCAGGCATCAAGCGGAAAACTTTGCTTACCCTTCGAATCAGCATGAAGAATTTTGCCACACTGGTGCTGATTGCAGCCAATATCATTTTCGGTATCCATCTTGTCCTGCAGGAGGCGCTTGGAGCAGAAGACGTCATGTTTTTTGTGTCTTCGGCGGTTTGTTTGTATGGGATCAGAAATGGCTTGTTCAATCGCGATCTCAACTTCGACGTTGAATTTTTTTACCATAACAAGCGCACCAAAATTCCACTTTCCTCTATTACGGCGATTAAGCTCAGCCTGAGCTCCGACCTTCAACATAATCGTTATTGGAGAATCCAATATAAGGTAGATGGCAGTAATCAAAAGTCTATCACGGCTTTGCCGTCGTTGACCAACGATAATTTCGTGAAATTTCTCAGAGCGGTTGAAGCTAGAAATCCGTCAGTCGATATGGATATGTTTGAATTCGAGCTGTTGTAGGGTTTAATACCTAAAACAACTTGGCAGGTAGGGGGCAAATAGGATTAAAAAATAGGGCTATTTACAATTGTATCTCCAAGTTAAGTTTAAGTTTGCGTCTAGATTCTTATCAATGTGCCTTCCGGATATTGGATAGCCATCTTCATTGTAAACATAGGATCTTGTGCAATTGTCACCCGAAAAGCCTGAGAATTTACTAGTCTTTTCTAAGACGTTTCCAAGTTCAGGAAATCTATCATCATTTAGAGATCCCTTATTTATATAGATACTTATTGGGCGCCAATCTGCTGAATTATAAGGACTATTTTTTCCATCATATTTAGTTACTACCCATAACTCTTCAACTCGATCACCAAATTTATGACCTGGTGAGGTGCTTATCATGTTACGAAACTCACTGACCGTTGAACCCTTTTCATCGACTAAATATTTAGTACATATTGTTAATCCCAGGCCGCGGACAAAGCTCTCCTTTTTAGAATAATCAGTCACAGTATTAAATTTGGAGATAGCAGCTGATACAAAAGCTTCAAAATTGGGATTATACATGGTTTCTAAACCATGGTCTCCATCTGGAAACCACGTTGATTGGCTTAAATGCCCCTTTGAATCGTATTCGAAGAATTCATAAGCACCTCTCGCAGAGACAATTTTTTCTAAGCGGCCCTGGGAGTTATAAAAAAATTCAGGCGTACCATTGCGAAACCAGTCTACTCCTTTTATCTGTCCGTCATTGTTACGTTCAATATTGATATCTCTACTGCCAGTAACTACTTTTAAAATAGATTTTTCGTCGTATAGATAAACGAATGCATCACTGTCACTGCCATAGTCGACTTGAAATTCAATAACCTGACACTTCGATGGTGAGTGTTGGGGGCTTGGAGTATCACTATGTTTACAAGATGCAATAACTATAATGATAAGTAGAAAGTATCGCAGATTTAAGAGCATTGTGCTAAATGGTTCTTGCTAAGAGGACACTAAAATACAACTTGTTTTTAACTTAAAATTAGAAAAATACAATTTTTTTCTTTTCACGATGATTAATGAATTCTGCGAAATCAAGATAGATTTTAATAGAACCAGCGTGTCGCAATGAGAGACTCGGTTGAGGTAATAAAAGCTGGTTTCATGGTTCATACAAATGCGTATATCGTGCCAGATTACATCGCCAGATTCGCTGGCTCTTCGACCTTCTTCGCTTAAAAACCATCCATACAATGACTGACGAGATAAAATTTAGATGGGAAGTTTTTGATATCAATGCAGCGTGCCATGCTTGGGAATGGTTTCGACTATAAACCTGAGCAATTACTTCCTGAATGAGGACAGGATTTGTTTCATTATTAAAATACATATTCCGCGTGGAACAGGTGATTTTCGACAATCCGCCAATGTCCCAACCCTGCCCCAAAACGCCGTTTCCGCCCATCGAATGGTGGTTGATCGACACCGTCGGACTGACGTCGTTTGTTCCCGGCGGAACCACGAGCGCTATCGAATAAGTTGCCCCGCCCAAGGCTACATTACCGCCGCTGGAAATACTTCCAACCGGCAAGCTTTGGTTAATAGCCCGACCAATCGAATGTCCCGCCCGTGTTCAGGATTTGATAAGTAACATTCTGGGCGATGGAAGCGGAGTTTGAGAAGACTGTCAGGATCCATAACAGCCTTAAAAATGGATTGGATACCCCCGTTGTTCGTGCTTTCTGACCGCAATAGCTGTTCATAATACTAAGTGTTTTAAACTTAGATAGTGGTACGCCGAAACGATAGTCCTAATTAGTAGACTTAAACCGGATCCACGATTCGGCAAGGTCCCTGATGGCTGTGTAGCTATACGGGGCTAGTTTCAGTTTTTCGTAAGTGGTAAGGTTCACAATGGCGAACATCCGCATGTATATCGGAATGGGCATCCAGTTTGCCAGGCTATATTCTATGATGTAGAACTCTGAGCGGGTTTCGCCCACAGCCATATTGGCGGTGTTGATGCTAAATGAAAAGTCATGAAAATCCTCAGAGTCGATCCCGCCCTGCGTCATGAAGAGGCTATATTGATTATTCTGCCCAACCGGCGCTTCTGCGATCCGCTTGAAAGTCAGCCTCACTTTATAGCTGATCGTGAAATTTTCAGTGCCGGTTTTAGTCCACGAATAGTATGGCCCGCTCCGTTCGAAAAGCGAATCGGTAGGCGTCAGCGTGGCAAAGGCCGTGGTATTGGAGCTGCCCGACATAAAGTCCAGTTTTTGAATCTCAAATTCACAAGGGAATGCCCGGGGCTGGCCGTTGAGCCTGGTGCAATTATCCACCGGCTCGGGGATCACGTGGTCGTCGGTGCAGGACAATGCAAAGGTCAGTACAAATAAAAGGACGGCAGAAAGCGGTCGGATTGCGGAGAAGTTTAGTTTCATAGTGAATGTACGGCGGGTTTAGGCAAGCAAATGGTTTGTAATCAGCAAGATACATATTTTGCGCGAAAAGTCAAATAAGATGCATTTTCGTATACTTAATTCGGTCAGATTGATATCGAGAAGTAGACACATTTTCATTTTAAATTAAGAACTTTATCAAAATCATTTTCACCGCAAACCTTATTCCCAAACCCATGTCCCAGCTCAAAAAAGAAGATATCAAACAGGAAGTGTTCGACCTTTACGACGATTACGCCCACGACCGCATCGATCGCCGCAATTTTGTGCAAAGCTTGTCGGCCTATGCCGTGGGCGGCGTGACGGTGGCTTCGCTGATGGGTTTCCTGATGCCCGATTACCAGGGGCAGATTCAGGTGCAGGCGGGCGATCCGCGTTTGCAATCGGATTATGTCAATTATGATTCGCCGAAAGGTGGGAAAACGATCAAGGCGCTTCTGTCGAAACCTGCGGATGCCAAGGGTAAGCTGGGAGGAATTGTGGTCGTGCACGAAAACCGGGGACTGAACCCGCATATCGAGGATGTGGCGCGCAGGGCGGCATTGGCGGGCTTCATTTCCATTGCGCCGGATGCGCTTTCGCCGCTGGGCGGGTATCCGGGTAATGACGACGCGGGACGTGAGTTACAGAGCAAGCGCGACCGCAATGAAATGCAGGAGGACTTCATCGCAGCCTATGAATACCTGAAAAACCACAAGGATTGCAATGGGAAAATCGGCGTGGTAGGCTTCTGCTTCGGCGGCGGTATTGCCAATATGATGGCCGTGCGCATTCCCGATCTGGCGGCTTCGGTACCTTTTTATGGCGGTCAGCCGGCTACGGAGGACGTTCCGAAGATCAAAGCGCCGCTATTGCTGCATTACGCGGCCCTGGATACGCGCGTGAACGAGGGCTGGCCCGCGTACGAGAAGGCATTGAAGGAAAACAAAAAGGAGTATACGGCATATATTTATCCGGAAGTAAATCACGGCTTTCACAACGACACGACGCCCCGTTACGACAAAGCGGCCGCCGAACTGGCCTGGAAGCGTACGGTCGACTTTTTCAAGGAAAAATTAGTGTAACGAGCGCAGCGGTTACATTGGCATTCCGGTCTGTCATGATAGAAATATTTGTTTCATCATTACCAAAGACCCTATGAAATGTCAATTACGATTATTGTTAGCGCTTTGTTTTCTCGTTTGTTTGAATGCTTGCTCTACGCAAGACCATATCATTCCCAGGAGAATAACCTTGAGTACGCCCGCATTCGAATACACCGGTGATTTCAAAATGCAGTTCAAAGTGCAGGTTGATACGCTTGGCGATTTGCCGGTTACCGAGTACGGTATTTTATACCTGAGTTTTTTCCGGGCTTCAAACGATACGGACTACACGCCCCGGATCGAGCATGGCGCGAAAATGCCGTTCGATCAGCCGATTGTTTTGGGTATTAACAACTACGTTTACACCGGTAATGCTTTCCAGGGCAAATACTTCTTTTACTACCGTGCCTATGCGTTGCTTTCCGACGGCTCGGTTGCTTACGGAGACATTAAAAGTTATACATTCCAGCCATAGCATCAAATAAAGTCCTGAAAAGCAAATCGCCCTGTGAAATATGTAGTTTCACAGGGCGATTGCATTATGGTCTTTGTCTGTTGAGGTAATCGGTATGGTATTGCCGGAGCTTCTGGTCGAGCTGGTAGCCGGTGCGGTAGCGCTCGCCTATTCGGAAGCCGCGGGTGTAGCTGTATTCCCAGCGGAATTCGTCAGTGGTACGGAATCGGGCTTTCTTACCCTGGGCGATTTTCCCGGGTGGAATTGGGACAGCGAAATTGAAACCTGCGGTAGTGCCGTTATTGGTTTTCATTAAATACAGGCCAATCTCTACATTCGTAAATTGCCTGATCAGATCGAACCGGGCGCCCTCGTCGCCCGCGAGATACCTTCCGCCCGACAGTTTCAATGTCACGTCCGGCTTGGAAAGCCGGTAGGCGGCATCGGCGACGAGAAGCAGGTTATTCATGTTTTCGTAGTAAATCCCGCTTTTGGTATAATAATACAAGCCGGTGAGGCCACCTTCCAGCCCGAATGACCACGGGCCGCTGAGATCCTGGTGGCGGTACTGGACGTTTACTCCGTATTGATCATTGTAAAAATAACCGGCGGAGGCGCTGACGAAATGCTTGCCGAATGCCAGGAACTGGTTCAGGAAAATGGGCGCCGGACGGATGATTTTCGGGCGGTTGTCCATGTCGTTCGTAATCGGGAAGAGCACGCCTGCATTCAGTGCCAGTCCTTTCCAGAGGTAAAACTGGGTTTGGAGCAAAACACTGGTATTGCTTTGCAAGGTTTTTTCGCGGTAGCCGAAATTCGCCGCAAATACCGGTTGAAGCCAGAAATCGAATTTGTACTTGTTAAGCAGAAATCCCGGCGCATGAAATTCGCCTTTCGCAAGCGGGCGATAGCTGATCCGCTTGTCCATCCTGTAAGCGCCTATGGGCACACCCTGGAACATAGGAATGAACTCCCTGCTGTTGGAATCGGGTAATGCGCGCTCCATTTCGAGCATGCCAATGTGCGGGTTGCGGTACAGCCGCTGCTCGTAGGCTACTTTTCCCGAGGTAGAATCGATGCTCAGGTTTTCGAAGTTGTTGAGCAATTTTTGTTTTTCGGAAACGGGCGCGGGCCTGGCGGGCTTCGCACGGGCTGCTTCCTGGTAATTACGTAACCTTCTGGGAAGCGGCAGCATATTCACGGCGTAGGAAGTGCCGAAAGTCACCTGGTCGAAGTTGATGATGCCTGCCTGAACGGTCCAGCGTTTGAAAAGTGTGGCATACAGACCTGCATTGAAATGCTGGCTGTCCCATTCGGCCATGAAGCCGGCCTTGTTATCCAACCGCAGGTTGAAACCTCCGAACGGTCCCGAAAGGTATCGGTAGGCGAGGTCTTTCTTGTGAATGATTTCGAGGCTTTCGAAAATATTGTAATTGCTTTTTTCCGATTCGTCGCGCTGGACAAAAATGGGGCTGCCGAACCCGGCTGTCACATCTGCGTAAAACCGGTTACCCAAACGGAGCGTTTTGCTCGCCACAAGCGCATTGGTGGACAATGAATTGTCGATCCCGAAAGGCGCCGAGAGGATGACCGCCACGGAAGGGCGCCTGGCGGTTTCTTTTAAAAGGACATACTTAATGTCGAGTTGCCTGTCGCCGATACCCTTCTGGCCCCGTTTCAGCTCGTTGTTGATCCGCAGCAGGTTGACGTTGATTTCCAGCCTGGGTAGCAATGTGATATTGGCAGAGTAAATGCCCTCCGAATTTTTGCGGTTGAACCTGAACCCGTAATTGATCGGGTTGAAATGGTAGCCAAACTGGAACGCGCCGTCGGTCGTTTGTTGGGCTGATGGAATGTATATCAGGCCCGGCTTGCCCGAAATGTTCGTTTGTGCGTGTATGTGATAGCTCAGACATAGAGCAAGCAGAAAGGGAAATAAAGCACTCCCCCTTCTGCTTCTAACAAATTGAATCATCCGCCGTATCGTTATTTGCCGCTACCCTGGTTGTGGCAGTTTTGGATCATTTTATCTCTCAATTCAATCGCCTTCACAATAGCTTCGTTGTAGTTGGCTTCTACGCGGGCGGTGTTTGAGTTTTTGGTTTCTTCTGCACGCGCTTTCGCGATGGCAGCGATCTCGGTGCAGGTACCGATTTTAGCAGCTTCAAGCTCATTGACTTTGGCCAGGTAATCGAGCAACTGAACGTTGATCAATGCTTTCAGATATTCATACTGACCTGGTCTCAGGAATGGCTTCGCTTTTTCCAATGCAGCAAGTGCATCGTTTGCGATTTTGATACCCACCTGGCGAAGCGCTTCGAAATGCGCCGCGCTGTTTTCGCCTGTACATTTTTCAAGGTTGCGCTGGATGCGTTCCAGGTCCTTGTTGTAAGCGTCGTTGATCCTGTCGAGATCTTTGGCCTTGCTGTCGTCGAGGCGCTCCCTGGTTTTTTCGAACTTCTCGTTAGCACGGGCGATACAGTCGTCCGTATTGCCTGCTTCTACGGCCGCATTGTTCGAAGCGGTTCCTTCGGTAACGCCGCTGGTGCGTCCGCCGTCAGGAAGCCCGTCTACTTTCGCAGCAGTGAGGAGCGAGAGGTACGCTTGCAATTTAACGTCTCCCGTAGCTTTGTTCAGGATAGAACGCACCTGATCCGAGTTTACGACGGTTTTGGTTGCCTGTGCAGGTGTGATCTGGTTCAATGCCTTCACCTCCGCGTCGGTAAGCGAGGTAGAAACTTCCTCGGCCGCCTTGGAAACGCTTGCAGGGACATTTCCCTGGGTAACAGTGCTCAACGAATTGTTCAATTCTACCGTTTTGGCAGAAGGCTCCACTTTTCCGGGCACAAGTTTGATGTCCGGCGTTTCTTCAAGTGTGGTAGGGGCCATTTCCAGCTTGTCCAGTTGGTTGGAAAGCTCCGTGTTGGCTGGTTCGAGTGAATCCGCTTCCTTATCCTTACATTCATACAAGAAGAATGTGAAGAGCAAAAGAAGGGTAAGTAACCTCAGTGTACGTGTTTTCATACGAGTTAGATTTAGTGAAAAAGGATATTCGGCGGATTATTAAATTGGTTCAATAAGTACAATATTCTCCCGGGTCAGCGAGCCTGTTAAAGCCTGACCAAACGCTGGCTGATTACCGGTTGTAAACAGTCTGGTATCCCCAGTCGCACGACAATGCACGGCATTACCTCCGTAAGGCAAGCTGCATACGCGAACGGATACTCCTATATGTTTCCTGTCAAGCCATCCGGCAACCCATTTGGTTGTGAGCTATGATCAGGACCGCACGTGCCTTTCCCGCATTCCAAAAGGAATTTTCGCAATTATCAGTAAGAGGAAGATGACAAGACTTTCCCGAAACGGGAATCCTTGAAACAGAGTCGTTTAAAAATAGGGTAGGATTAACAGGATGCCCTGGTGAGAGCTGCCCCGGACAGAGGCCCATAATGCCTGGTGGCGAAAGCCGTCGGTAAGTATTTTCCATCATGTTTTTTAACGTTGAGTGAGTTACTATCCAGACAGAGTTTCCATTCAAATTTGGAATTCCACTAGCACTATGTAGATGTTATTTTACTTGTATTTTCTTTCATGTAAAATAAAATCTACAACAAGTTTAAAGGATAAGATTCCAATTTCAAAATAAAAATATCTCTACAATATTATAATGCATTGATAATGAGATAAATAAAATTTATTGAGAATGAATATTGAAACTTGTTCTTTTAAAAGTAACATCTTGGGCAGCCGCTCAGATGTCATTTTTTCTGGAATAATGAGCGAGCCGTTGCCGATCTTCGGTCTCGGGCAGCCGTGGTTGAATATTCATTGGTGGTACCGGCTTTGGGCAGTATGATAGTTGGTGTTTTGTAGTTTTTTCAAAATGAGTGACTATATTATTGTAACAGGATGCTTTTTTAAGCAGTTTTCAATTATCCTGAACCTCTCATGAACCTTTCCAAACTGCTCCGGCTCCAAACAGTATGCATCCGGTTCCCCGTTGCGTGGCTGCTCATTCTCCTGTTTTCCGGCCTATCCCATGGCCAATCTATCGACCTGCTGATTAAAGGCGGCCATGTAATCGACCCTAAAAACCGTATTGACGGCGTCATGGATGTGGCCGTTACGGGGGGTAAAATTGTACAGGTAGCGGCGGCTATCCCGGTTTCCGATGCCAAAAAGGTGGTCGAAGCCAGGGGAATGTATGTCGCGCCCGGCTTTATCGACATGCATGCGCACGTTTTCAACGGCACAACGCCGGACGCCTACATTGCCAATGCCGCCACGAGCGTCGCACCCGACGGTTTTACATTTCGCACGGGCGTTACCACGGTCGTCGACGCGGGTTCGTCGGGCTGGCGTAATTTCAAAGTTTTCAAGGCCCAGACGATCGATCGCGCGCAAACGCGGGTGCTGGCTTTCCTGAATATCGTCGGCACCGGTATGGCGAGCCGCTACGAGGAGCAGGACCTGAGCGATATGAACCCGCAAATGGTCGCCAACATGATTAAAAGATTGTATCCCAATATAATAGTCGGCGTCAAATCCGCTCATTACTGGGGCGATTACAGCCAGGTGCAGCGGGCCGTTGAGGCGGGAAAACTTGCCGACGTACCCGTTATAGTCGATTTTGGAGAACATCGTCCACCGCTGTCGATCGAAAAGCTTTTCCGCGAATACCTCCGGCCCGGCGATATCTTCACGCATACGTACGCACACGGGCCCGCCGACCGCGAAACGGTGGTCGACGAGCAGGGTAAGGTGAAACCGTTCGTGCTCGAAATGCAGAAGAAGGGCATTGTATTCGATGTTGGGCACGGCGGTGGCGCATTTGCGTGGCGGCAGGCAGTTCCGGCCATCAAGCAGGGTTTTCTCGCAAATGTCATCAGCACCGATCTCCATACCGATAGTATGAACGGCGGCATGAAAGGCCTCGACAATGTCATTTCCAAATTCCTGAATATGGGTGTGCCATTGTCCGAAGCGATATTACGCGTTACCTGGAATCCGGCGCAAGTGATCAAACGTCCCGAGCTGGGCAATTTGAGCGTAGGTTCGGAAGCCGATGTCACTGTTTTCAGTGTCCGCACAGGCGATTTTGGTTTTATAGATGCCCGTCGGTTGAGAATGAAAGGCGACAAAAAGCTGGAAGCCGAGCTCACGCTCCGGGCCGGCAAGGTGGTATGGGACCTGAACGGCATTGCCGCTGCGTCATGGGAATCTGAAATGCAGGGAAAATAAGTGGTATGAAAAAGGTGATCCACTTAATGAACTGGCTTTGTATCGCGCTCGTGTGGGCGCTGTCGCAGGCGGCTTGCGCACAGACTTACGAGCTGCTCGTCAGGGGCGCGCACGTAATCGATCCCGCCAATGCGCGGAATGGGAAGATGGATGTGGCGGTCAGTCAGGGCAAAATTGTGAAAGTAGCTTCGCATATTAACGAAACCGCCTCGCAAGTGATCGACGCCGCAGGACTTTACCTCAGTCCGGGTTTCATCGACCCTCATACGCACGTGTTCGTGGGCACGCAGGCGGGGCAATTTGCCAACGGGGTCAACAGCGTTTCGCCGGACGATTTTACGTTCCGGTCGGGCGTCACTACGGTTGTCGACGCGGGTACTTCGGGCTGGCGCAGTTTTCCGGTATTCAAAAAGCAGGTCATTGATCAGTCCAAAACCCGCATTCTGGCGTTTCTGAACATTTCAGGTGGCGGAATGACCGGCGCGGCGCATGAGCAGGACTTGCAGGATATGAATGTCGACTCCGCCGTCGCGCTCATGCGGCAATATCCCGACGTCATTGCAGGCGTGAAAATCGGGCATTACAACGCAAAGGAATGGACACCGTTCGACAATGCGCTGAATGCGGCCCGGCAGGCGGGCAAGCCGCTTTTTGTAGAATGCCATTTGCCCGAATATACATTGGAAGAGCAGCTGGCCAAAATGCGGCCGGGCGATATGATCACGCATACGTTCGAAAATATCAAAGAGCGCATGCCCATTGTCGGTGAAAACGGGCAGGTACGCCCGTTTGTGCTCGAAGCCCGTAAAAGGGGCATATTGTTCGATCTCGGCCATGGTGGCGCCGGTTTCTGGTTCGATCAGGCGGTACCGGCCGTGAAGCAGGGATTTTATCCCAACTCCTTTGGAACCGACCTGCACCGTTTCAGCATGAACTCGGCGATGAAGGATATGGCCAACGTGATGTCGAAATTTATGGCAATGGGTCTTTCCCTGGAACAGGTGGTGCAAATAGCGACCTGGAATGCGGCAAAGGCCATCGGCCATCCCGAACTGGGGAATCTCAAAGAAGGTAATCCGGCGGATATTGTGCTGTTCCGTTTGCGGGAAGGCGATTTCGGGTTTATGGATTCGGCCGGTAGCAGTATCAACGGCAATCGTAAGCTGGAAGTTGAACTGACGGTCCGGCAAGGCAAAGTCGTTTGGGACCTGAATGGCCTGGCGGCGAAGAAAAAAGGATTTTAACCGAAACTCACCATGCATTTTCATTATATCAAATTAAAAAGGGCGGGCACATACCTGAGCCTCGCGCTCCTTACCCTCGCGCTTGCAGGCGCCGCGCATTTGCGGGTGGACAAGCTGCCGTCCGGCGATCCCGATCATGGAGGCCTCACTACACCGGAAGGCTTCGAAACACTTGTCGTTGCCGATAGTACCGGCCTGGCCCGGCATATCGTGGTGAACGACAATGGCGATATTTATATCAAACTCCGCTATTTCGGCAAAGGCCAGG
This sequence comes from Dyadobacter sp. SG02, assembly GCF_900109045.1. GTDB lineage: Bacteria > Bacteroidota > Bacteroidia > Cytophagales > Spirosomataceae > Dyadobacter. Next base: position 104,453 of record NZ_FNYL01000010.1, on the reverse strand, counting down.
GTGGCGGCACCGTGGCGCTCCGAGATACGAATGGCGACGGCAAGGCCGATATTATGCGGAATTTCGGCAGCTACCGGGATCACAGCAGTCTCGCCAACGGCATTACCATCCGGAATGGTTACCTCTATTACAGCTCTTCCCTCGCGGTTTATCGCAGCAAACTCATTCCGGGCCAGCTTTTGCCCGAAGAAAAAACCGAGCTCATCCTCCAAGACGATCACGAGCACGGCGCGCATTGGCATATCACCAAACCGATGGCCTTCGACGACCAGGGCAATATGTACGTGCCTTTCGGCGCACCTTCGGATGCATGCCAGGATATGGTGAACTCGCCCGGCGGAAAGCCCGGAAGTCCGGGAATCAACCCCTGTCCGGATCTTGAAAAACACGGCGGAATATGGAAGTTCAGCGCCGATAAGCCCAACCAGACCCAGGCCGACGGCACATTATATGCTACCGGCTTGCGAAGCATTGTAGGAATGCGTTGGAATCCGGTTGATAAAAGTCTTTACGCGGTCGTTCACGGTCGCGATAACCTACATCGCCTGTTCCCGGAGCTTTTCAGCGCGTGGCAGAGCGCGGTGCTGCCGTCGGAAGAGTTTGTGAAAGTAACCCAGGGCACCAACGTCGGATGGCCGTATTATTATTACGACCAGATGAAAGGCAAGAAAATGCTCAATCCGGAATACGGCGGCGACGGGAAAAAGGAGGGAGAAGGTGCCAAATACCAAAAGCCGCTCATCGGATTTCCGGGGCATTGGGCACCCAACGATGTGCTCTTTTATCGGGGCAGCCAGTTTCCCGAACGTTACAAAAACGGGGCATTCATCGCTTTCCACGGGTCCACCAATCGTGCGCCCTATCCGCAGGCGGGCTATTTCGTATGTTTCGTACCGTTCAAAGACGGCAAGCCCTCCGGTGCCTGGGAGGTATTTGCCGATGGCTTTGCCGGCGTCGACCCTATTATCAACGTGAGCGACGCGAAGTCCAGGCCAATGGGGCTCGCCGAAGGACCTGACGGCTCGCTTTACATTACCGATTCGCGCAAGGGCAAAGTATGGCGGATCATGTTCAAAGGCGACAAAAAGGGCTTTGGGGCCAGCCAGCTGGCATCGATGGAAAAGCACAAGCAACTCGCACACATCCGTACGCCCGACGAGGTAGCCGACAACCTCGACATTAAAACCAAGGAGGTCGGCCAGCGCATTTACAATACCTATTGTACGCCCTGTCATCAGCGCAATGGGCTCGGAGACGGCAGCCGGTTCCCGCCGCTCGCCGGTTCCGAATGGGTGACAGGCAATAAGAAGCGATTGATAGAAGTGGTTGCCAAAGGGCTGGAAGGGCCTATTCAGGTGGCGGGCAAGCCTTATAACGACCTGATGCCGAAACACGATTTCCTCAAACCGGAGGAAATGGCCCAGGTGCTGACCTACATCCGCAAGAATTTCGGAAATGATGCCGACGCCATTTCAGTGAGCGACGTGCAGCGGGTGCTGGGTAATTGATATTGGCTCATTAATAATGCAAAACACCCGCCAAAATGATCCGGCGGGTGTTTCATGCGAATGCAACGGATTATGGCATCAGTACCTTTTTACTAATCGTGGCGGCATTGTTCCGTTGCAGTTTTAGAATGTAAATGCCCGAGGAAACGCTGTTCTTCGGCTTCAATGTAAACTCATTACCGGTTTGGCTCAGCGAGAATCTTACCGCTTTTCCCGACAAATCGAAAAGGCTCACATTCGCCGCACTTTCGTTTTTCAACAGGAACCTGATTTCCCTTCCCGAAGCCGGATTGCCCAAAAGCTCGAATGCCACGCTATTCGGCCCATTATCGATGGCGATCATGCGTGAATATTCGAATTTACCATCCGCATCGACCATTCTGAGGCGGTAGTAATTGTTACCTGCCAACGGTTTTGCGTCGAGGAAGCGGTATTGCAGTGTTGCCGAGGAATTACCCCTCGCCTCAATACGGCCAAGCTGAACGAATTCTTGCGCGTCGGCGCTTCGCTCGATGTCGAAATGGCTGCTGCCCGCTTCTTCGGTAGTTGCCCAGGAAAGGCTCACCGCGTTATCGAGCAGGGTGCCATTGAAGCGTGCAAGGGTTACCGGCAGGACCGTGTTATTGCCTTTGAGTAAGCAGTGAACCGGAGGGGTCGCCTTATCGTTTGAATTGGTTGCCCATACGTCGGCTGTGATATCGGGAATCAAAGCGCAGGCCCCCGTCACCGTAAGCGGAATATTGTCGACAGTAATCCTGAACTGGCCGCCTCCCAGATCCGTCTGGCTGATGGAAAGTCCGGCAAAAACAGGCGTTACCGTTTCGTCCGGGGCATATGTAGGAAGCAGCGAAACGGGGTCGTCGGAATTGATCGCCACCGTCGCCAGAACGGGGCCCAACTCGCTTTTGGTAGGCCCTTTTTTGTACTCCGGATTTGCGTAAGTGCTTGTTAACCAGAAGTGAATGTAGGCAAACTTGTTTCCGTTGTTCTTGTCGAATGTGAAAGAATATTTCACGTTGATAATGCAATTTCCACCCGAGTTCGTAACACTGTTTAATTCAATTAGTTCGTCGCTCAACGTGCAGGGGTCTGCTAGCGAAATGGATGCGGAGAGAAGTACAATCAGAACCCACTCCAAAATGTAAACTGCTTTCATAATAGAGGATGTTTAGTAATGTTTGTTATACATTAATATACCTCCTTAATATTGAAATAGTTAAAGTGTAAGTGGGCTTGGTAAAGTATTTTTTGCTAAACCTTCGGCGTGTATACGCTTTTGTATAAGTAATACTTCATGCTATAAATTTAGTTATTAACAGTGATAGAACAAGTAACGAAATCGCCATATGGTTATTCTATGTCGTTGAATAATAGGTATTTGATATTGTATCAAACTACTTTAAATCTGTTTTTGATCTTAATGAGACCATTTCCAAATAAATAATTCTGATGGTTTATCGGAATTACAGCCTGGGGTGGTTGGATTGGAAAAGTGCAATTTAATGCGAAGGCGTTCTCTTGACGGAATCCTACTTTGAACCTATGCTCCGACGACCCAAAATGGTGAAGTAATATTATTTTACCGATAGTTTTTCCATTGGTGTCGTTTACTCATTCTTTTCCGATCCGCGGCCGCTTTGTCTCTATTTTGCCGATACGTCGGGTTGTTCGGCGTGCACCGGCTTATCCACATGTCCCCATCCAATACGAGTGCAAAATAGAGGTTTGAAGATAGAGTTATAGCGGCGTTCAATTTGGATGCCGCTATTTTGTTTTATACAGATTTGAAAACAATGGAAATCGGCTCATGGGCCAGCTCCATTGTCACCCGGCCCTGATCCTTGAAATTAAACACATGCCCGTCCCGGCGTACTTCGTCGGCCAGCGAGAGGTCGAGCGTTTGAATGAGCCAGCCTTCTTCCTGTGGGGTTTTGGTGGCGATGATACCTTCTTCGGGCATTTCCCTGTCGGGCGTCGTATAGCATGCCGCATAACCGTAGTTGACGTCCACGGCAGGCGACCACGCAGCTTCGCCGATCGTTTGGGATACCACGGTGTAAGCCTGGTTTTCGAGCGCCCGGGCGCGGGCGCCTACATGTACACGGGTGGCGCCTCGGATGGCTTCGGTGCAGCTCGGCGCGAGGATTAGTTTGGCGCCGGCTTCGCAGAGCTTCTGCGCCCCGATCGGGAATTCGACGTCGTAGCAAATCTGAATGCCGAACTTGCCCCATGGCGCCTCAAAAACGGTCAGCTGTTTCGGGGCGCTGTCGATGCCCCACTGCTCGTTTTCGAAACGGGTCATGAAAAATTTGTCCTGGTAACCGGCCAATCCATTCGCGGAGAACACAAATGCGCGGTTAAGTTTCTGGCCGTTTTCGATCACCGGAATGCTCGGGGCGACGATGGTAACGCGATATTTTCGGGCAAGTGCGTCGAAAGTCGCGCAAAAATCCGCTTTCAGATCATTCAAGGCGTGTATCTGGCGGCGGATATCGCTGCGCAGCTCTTCGTTGAAAATGCTCACAAGCTCCATCGCTCCATATTCCGGGAAAAGAAGCAGCTCCGCGCCGCGGATGGCAGCATCGGCGACCCATTTTTCGGTATGCCGCTGCCAGGAGGCGAAATCCGGATGTTCGGTAATAGGATACTGCGCCGAAGCGACTGTTACTGGTTGCATTGTTTGTTAACGATTGAGCTGTTTGGTCCAGAAAACCATGGTTTTGGATGTAGAAAACGTTTCTCCCAGATCGGGCCATTCCATGGTACTTTGTAATGCCGGTTCTTGTTGATAGCCGCGTTTTAGCCAGAATGCGTCGTTCGGGCGATAGTCGGATGGTTTAAGCGGATGGTTATCGCCCCGGTCGACGGAGCAGAAGCAACAGGTTTCAAATTGCAGGCTTCGCGCGTGCGCCTCGCGCTCATCGAAAAAGCGGTGACCAAGGCCCAATCCGCGGTAAGCCGGCAAAAGAATGCTTTCGCCGAAATAGCAAATTGCATTCACGTCAAAACCGGCGTCCTCGAATGGCTTACGAATTTCGGCCGTTTCGTTTTGGAGCGGAATGCAAGTCGTAGCACCAACCATCGTGTCGCCGTCATAAACAGCAAAAAGAAAGGAGCGCTCCGCTTGCAGGTAGGTTTGCAAATAGCCCTTTTCGTATTCCACACTGCCTTCGTACAAATAAGGATAGTCCCTGAAAACAGCAATGCGTAGCCTGGCGAGATCGTCGAAAACTTCCCCGATACCCGCGCCGGTCTTCCGCACGAATGTCAGTTGGGCGGTCATGGTTTGGAGACGAGTTCGATCCAGAGCGGCAGATTATAGTAGGTCGTGACGCGGCTGATTTTGCCACCGGTTACTTCCAGGAACGCTCCGGCAGGTAATACGTACGATTGCCCATGCGCTTCGGGAAGGCCTTCTTCGGCTTGCTTATAAATACCGTTCACGACGAATTCCACCGCCACACGTTGGTCCTGCGGCTCCGTGAAAAACACCATGTTAGTCAGCGTTTCCTCATAGGCTTCGTCCATTTTTTGTAGGAATGCGGTGAATTTTTCCAATCCGACACGAACGTCGCCCTGGTTGGCTTCGTGCCTTACTTCCGGGTGAAGCAGCGCGAGCATGCCTTTCCAGTTTTTCGCGTTGAAGGCCTCATAGTATTGTTGTACGGTTTCCAGTGCAGTCATTTTTCGGGTATTTATTCAAAATTATTTCAAAACGGATTTTCATCCAGCGAAACCTGGCCGTTCGCGTCCTTGCGGTATACGGCCAGGCAATTAGGGCCGAATCGGGCATCGAAATGCGGCTCGGTGGCAGTCAGACTATTCGGGAACGGTTTTGCGGCGTTGAAAAAGTAAACCGTCGTGGTCCCGTATTTGGTGTAAGGCATCAGGTCGCCGTATTGGCGCATGTCCTTCGAAAGCGTGTCCTGCACACTCACGGCATATACCCGCACGATGGGCCCGGTATTATTCTTGTTCCGGTACATCGCTACTTCCTTAAAACCTCCCTGCAAATCGGACACGGTGGGTTGCGATGTAGCATCGTAGACGATGTAGCCGATAATCAGCGCCAGCACGAGCAACAACAGGTTCTTTTTGTTTCTAAAAAAGTTCATAACAATTCAATCGGGCAGCAAACTAACTATTTCGTCTTAAACAATCGCATTAAACAGCCGCGCCGGAATGCCCCGGCGATGGGAATAACAAATGTATTTGCTCAATAAGTGCCTGTACCGACGAAACTTTGAATGTCCGGTTTTCGAAGATTATTTCAGCTTCAAAACCGTTTCCAATTTCGAACGACCTGATCAGGCAGGCAGCGTCTCGGTACCTGCTGATTCCGATTCCTTCCCTTTGCAACGCCCGCTTTGCCCAGAAAAGAGGCCTTTCGGCGCCTTCCAGGTAAATCTGCGGTTGGTCCACCGGTTGATGGATGATGAATGTACCGGTAGTGCGGTCGAACGGAAAGCCGTTGCGGGCAAATGTGGCTTCGAAAGCACCATTTAGCACAAGATCTTCCGGCAGTCCGGAAAGTATCGTTCCATTCGGGTGCATGAGCCAGAGCTCGTCGGCGGTTTGCAATGCGAGGTCCAGCTCGTGCGTGCTGAGGAGGATCGCCTTGCGCGTGTTACGTGCGAGGGTGTGCAGGAGGCGCATCATTTCGACGCGGTTGGGGAGGTCGAGATGGGCTGTCGGCTCGTCGAGCAGGATCAGCGGTGTATCCTGCGCGAGGGCGCGGGCGAGCATTACTTTTTGCCTTTCGCCGTCGCTAAGCTGATGCATATGGCGGTCGAGGAGCGAAGTAATGCCGGTTTGTTCAATGCTTTGGCCTATTTTGGAATGATCGACTTTCGTAAGCGAACCGAGCCAGCCGGTGTACGGCGTGCGTCCCAATGCAACAACCTCCCGGGCTGTGAGGTTTCCGGCATCGACCCGGTCGGTCAGCACGAGACTGAGTTTCCGGGCGAGCTCGGCCGGTTTTAAGGCACCGAGTGGCTGGTTATCGACGCGTATTTCACCCGCCAGCGCCGGTTGGAGGCCGCCTAGCGTGCGCATTAAAGTAGATTTCCCCGCCCCGTTTGATCCTAACAAACATACCAGACTACCTGGGCCCAGCTGTAAATTCAGCCCGGCCGCTACTGTTCGTTCTGTTCCAGACGACCGGTAACCGATCGCCAGTGCGTGGGTTTCGACAATGGCTTGCTGGTTTTTCATGAAAACGAGGATCGTAGGTTATTACGCCGGATGATAATCCAGATCACCACCGGGGCGCCGAGGAGCGACGTCACGACGTTGATCGGGATGACGGTTTGGGTACCGGGAAGCTGGGCGATGATATCACAGAGCAATAGTAGCACCGTGCCGGTAAGGCAGGTCGCAGGAATGAGTATCCGGTGATTGGACGTCCCGAGAAGCGAGCGCGTAATGTGCGGGATGGCGATGCCTACAAAGCCGATCGGTCCACAGAATGCGGTAATGCTGCCTGTAAGCAGGCTCGTACTGAGCATGATAAGCAGGCGCGTCCGTCCGACGGTTAACCCCATGCTTCTCGCATAGTTTTCACCCAATAACAGTGCATTAAGGGATTTGGACGAAGCAAATGCAAGCAGCAAACCCCCTGTGACGACGCCCGAGAGCACATATAAATGATATCCGGTAACGCCGCCCAGCGAACCGAACGTCCACATAATGTATTCCTGTAATTGCTCGGGCTGACTGAAATATTGCCAGATACTGATAATCGAAAGTGTAATGGTGCCGATCATGACACCTACGATGAGCAGGATCACATTGTCGCGGATGCGCCCGGCGATGAGGAGAATCAATGCCAGAACGCCGGCGGAACCCATCGAGGCCATCCCGATGATCAGCCAGCTTCCCGAAATGCCCAGTTGGCTGATCGCGTACATGCTCGCGCTGCTCCCGCCCGCGAGCATTACGGCCGCCACGCCCAGGCCTGCTCCCGCGGTAATCCCAAGTTCCGATGGCCCGGCCAGGGGGTTGCGGAAGAGTGTCTGCATTTGTAACCCGCTGACCGAAAGGCCGCAGCCGGCAAGGATGGCGGTGATGGATTTGGGTAAACGTATTTTTTCAATGATAAAAAGCCACGCTTGATTTTCCGATTCGCCCCTTGTCACGATCCTGAATACTTCCTTGAATGGTATCGCCACCGAACCCAGCATGATGTCCAGGCAAAACAGGGCGATTGCGAGAATCCCTAAAAAAAGCAATGTCCAGCTTCTGTTTTGAGCGTGCTGCGTCATCAGGGAAGCTGTTTGTAGTAGACAAGCTGATGGCCGGGAAGCAGGTCGGGATGGAAAATCCGGATCATGTCGGCCAGCACGAGATGCGGGTTCACGCTACCCGATTCGAAGAAATCGTTGGAGCCCTGGTCGCTTACCAGTCGGTTGTAGCTGTACAATTTACCCGTTTGAGTCGCTTTGAAATCGGCATAGCGTGCATCCTGCGCGATAATGCCCTTCCGCGTATCGTGCGTGTCGAAACCGACATTCAGCCAGTAATCCGCAGTCAATGCAAACGGGTACACGGCTTCAAAACTGAGGGGAAGGCTTCCGGTAGCCGGAGCGTCGTGCCAGTGATAATCCGCGCCGGCATCTTTGAAAAAACGGGCCATATAACTGTTGCCTGCTGGCATAAACCAGGCATCTTTCGTATTCAGGCCGGAAAGTACGGTCGGCTTTTTTGCCGCTTTTTGGGCCAATGCCGAGAGCCGTGCGTACTCCGCTTCCGCCTGCGCGAATTTATTGTTGACCAGTTCTTCCTTATCCAGCAATGCGGCCATGAGTTTCACCCATTCGGCGCGGGCCAGGGGCGTCTGTTCCACCCATTCCGAATTGATCAGGACCGGTATCCCTGCTTCCCTAAGGATGCGGTAATGGTCCATTTTCCCGCCGGGGTTACCGATCGTCATTACTAAATCAGGCCGCATTTCGATCACTTTCTCGTCGTTCAAGCCCTGGTCACGGCCCACTTCCACTATTTTTCCGGCCTTAATCAAAGCGATAACCTTTGGAGAATACACATATTGCAGGCTGCCAAGGCCGGTCAGCACATTCTCCGCATCCAGAAATCCCAGCAAACCCACATGCATCGACGACATCGCCACAAGGCTTTTTACGGGTATTTCAATGCGTTGGGCGTGGGGATAGCCGTCGGGCATCGTGGCTCCCTTTTTTTGAAGAATGTATCGTAAAGTATCGCCCTGCCCGCCGAACGGGTTGATAATGCTGAGGAGTTTGTAGTCTTTGAAATACCCGATCTTAAACCCGCAGGCATGATGCACCTGGGTTTTGACGAACTGGGTAGTGGTATCGGAAGTGGCCGTCTGCTCTTTTTGTTCATTGCCTGAAGTGCGGCAACTTTGGATAAGCAAGCTCGTGAAAATGAGCAAACAAAGGATTCTGTGCATAGTTTGTAATTTTGAACGAGTAGACGACCCGTTCAAAATTACTCATTTATTGAGCGCTTTGCAGCGTAATGCAGATTTGTTCTGATCAAATGTAGTTCAGCATCAACCTTACATTATTAAGGCCTGTTTGAATCGTATTGACGGACTGTGTTCCGTGGTAGTAACCGGCAATATGCAATTCGTCATAAACGTCTACAAGCAACGTTAATAACTTTTTGTCGAATTTTCTGAGTCGGTTCCTGTAATCCTCGATACTCTTCGGTTTCGTAAAATGAATACCTTCTTTCTGCCGGAGATATTCATCCAAAATAAGCAAAGCAGCCGAATATGCCGTACCCGCAGCCATTTTGACATACTTGACATCGGCATACAAACCGTCTTCTTTGCCGGCCTTCTCGGTCAGGATCTGGCGTGCGTTTTCGAGGTAGCGTTCGGCTTCCTGCGCGGGTGTGGTGGGAGGATTGTGTTGTTTTGACATAGTGTTGTGTTATTTATCTAACCTTTATACGAACACGTTCGCTTAAAGTAACATTCAAGTTGCGAATAAATTTCGGAAGCTTTTGCGGCGGGGAGGGAAATAGTATTTTTGGTGAACTGAAATAATATATAAGTTACATCACCTCTCTCTTGAATGAAACATTTTTACCCTTCGCTTACAGTTTGCAGTATTCTTTTTAGCCTGTTGATTTTTTGTCGAAATGCGCTGCAAGCCCAGTCGGCTGATTCGCTGAAATCAGATTCTTCCAAAAATGTCAGCTTTCCAATCATTTCCGGTAATTCAGCTTGGACGAGCCGCAGGATCATTCAAAACGACCAAAAGCTGGTTGCAGGCACGCCCGAGCAACTCATGGCAGGGCAAATGGCCGGTGTGCGCGTGATCGAAACGAATGGGGCACCGGGTGGCGTTTTTTCAGTTCAGGTGAGGGGTGCGGCGGCATTGGCATCGTCCAACGAGCCGTTGTATATCGTTGATGGTATTCCACAGGATGTTTTTAATACGGATTATGGACTTGCGGAGCTGGGAGAGAACTACCCTTCTGGCGCACCGAATGTACTTTCGATCATCAACCCGTCGGATATTGAATCGATTGAGATAGTCAAAAACGGCTCGGCAATCGCCATGTACGGAAGCCGCGCGGGAAATGGGGCCGTACTGATCCGCACAAAAAGAGGCCGGACAAATGGGCTTCACGTGGATTTCGAATCGACGGCTTCCATTCAGCGGAAGAAACACGCGCCGGAGATTTTGAGTACTGAAGATTTCAAGGCATACCAAAAGCGGCTCGAATCGCTGTACCCGAAGCAGGCACAGCTTACGCAATACATTGAAGACCCTTCTTTTTCATACGAGAGCATTAACTGGATAGACGAAGCTACACAAACGGGCACCGCTTTCAGGCAGCAGTTGGGCATTAGCGGCGGGCTGGATTTTTTAAAGTTTTCGGTGCAGGGAAACCTGTCCGATCAGAAAGGGGTGGTGAAAAACAGCGGCTACGACCGTAAAGGCGTGCGGGTGAACCTGGATTTTAACTTTTTCAAAAACAGGCTGCGCTTTGGTACCAGCACCTATTATGCCAAAGCGAGGATGGATGTGCGAGATATCCAGCCGACTTACGATGCGTTGCCTTTCGGGCCGCCCGACAATGCGGACGGCTCTCGCGGAAATATCAAAATAGGGCCCTGGACACGGGAAAACCCGTTGGATGGGGTCGATCGCTCTGCCGATCGAACAGACGTGCGGAGACTTTTTACAGCACAATATCTGGAAGTGGGCATTGTAAAAGGCTTGACACTGAAAGCGCAATACGGGATTTCGGGCAGCCAGCAGGATCGCATCAACCCGCGGATCAACAACCCCTATGGTACTTACGCGTTCGTTGACCACGATGAGCGCACGCTCGATGCTACGCTCAATTACCGTTATGCCTGGAAAAACAATGTTTGGACGATTTCGGGTGGGTATGCACAACAGAAATTCGACAAGACCGCTGGGGAAGCGCACGGAAAAGACCAGGATCTGGTAAGCCGATGGCTGGAAGAGGCCAGAGATCATAACATTATCCCGGGGTCAGGGCCGACAATTCCTTTTTCATACTCCTATTTTAGAAGACGGGCGGACTCTAAATCGTTCTTTGCCCAAACCTCGTTTGCCACCGGAGGATGGGATTTTTATGTCAATGCGAGAAAGGATGACTGGGTAAAAAGTTTCGGCTCGATCGGCGGGAGCGTCGGCTGGCTGGTGCCGGATAAAGGGGGCCGACTGGCGAAAATTGGGATCAATTCGCTGCGGTTGGTGGTAGATTATGGTCATATCGAGCCTATTAGCAGTGTGTGGGTAAATAGTATTTCCGGATCAGCCAAATTGACTCGAAACATGATGAGCATCGGTAGTGAGCTGGGTTTGCTCAGTGGAAAACTGCATGTGGAGCTGGACATTTTCAATCAGGTTACAAACAATCAAGCTTATTCTGACCAGATTCGTTTGCCGGGAGGAGGGGGCGAATTTGGCTACGCTGGCGTGAAAGGTCTGTACAGTCGGGGTATTGAGCTATCGGCTACCGGGGAAGTGCTGCGGAGGAACGACTTATCCTGGAAGATATCGGGCAATCTGACGGCCATGGCGAACCGGATCAGGAAGCCACTGGATTTTTTTGGTTTTTTAACAGATGAGGACAAAACTAACCAACCGGTGGGAAGCTGGTTTTCACCCAGACTCGATGGTGTCTGGAACACGCCGCAGGAAATTCTCGACGCCGGATATGGCGAGAACAGAGTGCCGGAATTGTTGGGCGGGTCCAGAGAAGCGGCCGATGCCGAGTGGTCAAAGCAGATCGGAAGTGCCTTCCCCAATGTTTTCTGGGGACTTTCATCGATGCTCGAATGGCGGCGGTTTGATGTGACAATGCTGATCCGCGGGGAGCACGGGCAAAAGATATATAATGGGGCCGACCAGGTTTTGCACACCGGTTTTGTGTCAAACACCACCTACTATGCCGCCGAAAACGCATGGGCGCCCGACCGCCCCGACAACAATTTTCCACGGCAGTGGACACTCTATGGGGCGCAAAACAGGTTCTGGTACCTGCAAAAAGGCAGTTTCGTAAGATTGCAAAACCTCGCCATTGGCTATACTTTCCCTATTTTAAAAGAAAAAAGCGCCCGCGTATTCCTGAGCGGACAAAACCTGATATTATTAACCAAATACAAAGGCTGGGACCCGGAAGTGAGCCACTACGGGCAATCCATTCAGCAACGCGGTTACGACTATGGCGCGTATCCCCGCGCGATGACCCTTTCTTTGGGCGTTCAACTGCATTTGTAGTGAGGGGAATAGCTCGTTTGGCATACTTTTGATAATTTCCGGAGTATGCCAAAACAGCCGCTCTTACAGTTTACCGGAAAAAGTATATACTGCGCCGTTGCCGACGTCCATATCGATCCCTGGATACCGGTGGGCCGGGCGATCATCACGCACGCGCATAGCGACCACGCGCGCTGGGGAAGCCGGCATTACCTTGCTCACAAGGACAGCGAGCCCATTCTAAGGCTGCGACTCGGCCAGGACATTGACCTGCAAACCGTGCAGTACGGTGAGAAATTTATGATCAATGGGGTGAAATTTTCCTTGCATCCGGCGGGTCATATCATCGGTTCCGCGCAGGTAAGGGTCGAGTACCAGGGCGAGGTATGGGTGGCGAGCGGCGACTACAAGCTGGAAGACGATCATTTCGCAATGCCTTTTGAACCAGTTAAATGCAATGTGTTCATTACCGAGTCCACATTTGGTTTACCTATTTATAAATGGCAGCCGCAGCAACAGGTAATGTCGGAGATCGACGACTGGTGGGCGCAAAACCGTGCCGACGGGAAGGCCAGTGTGCTGATGGGCTATTCATTGGGAAAAATGCAGCGGATTTTGAAGAATATTCAATTGCAAGACTCTGTAATTTATGCGCACGGGGCCATTTACACGGTGAATGAGCGTTTGCGTGAAGCGGGTTTTGAGCTGCCGGAACTGACGCTCGTGACCAAAGAGACCGACCGGAAATTGTTCCGGGGCGCATTGGTACTGGCGCCGCCTTCCGCCGACGGTACTACGTGGATCAGGAAGTTTGCTCCCTATTCGGTGGGATATTGTTCGGGTTGGATGGCGCTGAGAGGTGCGAAGAACCGCCGGGCCGTCGATCAGGGTTTCGTGCTGAGTGACCACGTCGACTGGCCGGACCTGAACCGGGCCGTGCGGGAAACCGGCGCTGAAAAAGTATATGTTACGCACGGATATACGAGCATTTACGCACGCTGGCTCAATGAAAACGGCATTGACGCCGCGGAGGTGAACACCATGTACGGCAATGAGGATGAAAACGAGGAGGAAGAAACCGTACAGGACGCATCGGTCGGACAGGATGCCTATCAGGAGCATAAGCAGGAGCTTGACAGGGCAGTGAGTGCGGACAAAGACGGTACTGAGCCATGAAACAGTTTGCAGACCTCTTCATGAACCTCGACCGCACGAACAAGACGAATGCGAAAGTCGATTTGATGAAAAATTATTTTCTGACCGCTTCGGACGATGACAAGTTGTGGGCATTGACATTGTTCACCGGCCGCAGGCCATCTTTCAAAGTCAATCGTACGCAGGTAAAGGAATGGGCAGCCGGGGAAGCGGGAATTCCGATGTGGCTTTTTCAGGAAAGCTATCACAGTGTGGGCGATTTGGGCGAAACCATTTCGCTGCTTTTACCGCGCACTAGCATCGGTGGCTCGGATAAATCGCTTGCGGAGTGGTTTCGTTACCTGGGAATGCTGCCCGGCATGACCGACGAACAGAAGCGAGATCATATTATCCAGGCCTGGATGCAGCTTTCGCAGCATGAGACATTCGTGTTCAACAAACTGCTTATGGGGAGTTTCCGCATCGGCGTTTCCCAGACTTTGGTGGTACGCGCATTGGCGGAAGCCACCGAAACCGATTCCAATGTGATCGCTCACCGGGTAATGGGTCAATGGGACCCGCTGGAAACTACGTTTGAGCAACTCATATTGGACAAAGGCGAAAATGACAACGCGTCTCGCCCATACCCGTTTTTTCTCGCTTACCCGATCGAAGGTGACGTTGCGGACCTCGGTGAGGCCAGTGACTGGTTCGCCGAATGGAAATGGGACGGTATCCGTTCGCAGATTATTTACAGAAATAAGGAGCTGTTTATCTGGACAAGAGGCGAAGAGTTATCGACCGAAAAATTCCCCGAACTGCATTTCCTGGGCGAGGTCCTTCCCGAAGGCACGGTGCTCGACGGCGAAATTGTGACTTATATTAATGGCCGGCCGATGCCGTTTAATGTGCTCCAAACCCGCATTGGCCGTAAGAACTTGTCGAAAAAAGTACTCGAAGAAGCCCCCGTCGCTTTTCTGGCCTATGATATGCTCGAATCGAACGGCGTCGATATCCGTGGCCTCACGCAGGCGCAGCGCCGAACGCAGCTGGAAGCGCTACACGCAAATGTGCCCGCACAAAGCTATTTCAACCTGTCGCCATTGATCGATTTCAAAGACTGGCAAACCTTGCGCGACCTGCACCCACAGTCACGCGAGCACATTGCGGAAGGATTTATGATCAAACGGAGGGTCGGCACTTATCAGGTGGGGCGTAAAAAAGGCGATTGGTGGAAATGGAAAATAGACCCGCTGAGTGTGGATGCCGTACTCATTTACGCCCAAAAAGGCTCCGGCCGCCGCGCCGAACTCTTCACCGACTACACTTTCGCGGTCTGGGGCGACGACGGCAAGCTTGTGCCATTTGCAAAAGCCTATTCCGGCCTCACCGACGCGGAAATCGGCCAGGTGGATTATTTCATCAAACGCAATGTCCTGGAAAAATTCGGCCCTGTCCGCACCGTGAAGCCCGAGCTGGTTTTTGAAATCGGATTTGAAGGAATTAATGAATCGACCCGGCATAAGTCTGGAATAGCGGTGCGGTTTCCCCGGATTTTACGGTGGCGGAAGGATAAGAAGGCCGAGGAAGCGGATAGTTTGGGGAGTTTGCGGGAGATACTGGGTAATTATAAATGACCGATTGAACATCAATCGTTTATTTCACGCATCGTGCTGGATTTTTGGGTATTCTGGTCGGGGATAAATTGCTATTTTTGTAGGCAAATGAAACGGTATATGGAAAGTCAGCTGGATAGAATCACGATAGACGAGGCGGTTTGCAATGGTAAGCCTGTGATCAGAGGTTTTCGGATCACTGTAAAAACCATTTTGGAATACCTTGCCGCAGGTGAAACGATTGAAAATATACTTGCCGCCTACCCATTTCTGGAAGAAGCGGACATGAAGGCATGTATCGAATTCGCTGCTAAAACAGTGGATGGAGAGCATTTCTCCCTGACTGCTGCCTGATGTCCGACCCCCGTTTTCTGATCGACGTAAATCTTCCGAAATATTTCAGTTTTTTCAATTCTCCCGAATTTGAATTTGTCATCGATCTCAACGCTAGATGGCCTGACCGTGACATTTGGGACTACGCACGCGAAAACGATCTCGTTATTGTCTCAAAAGATACGGACTTCTATCATCGATGCCTTTTGGAAAAGCAACCTGTAAAGGTGATCCATTTGAGGTTGGGCAACTTGTTACTAAAAGACCTTCATGCCTTTTTTCATACTAATTGGGAGTTGATTATAGCACATCTTCAAGAAGCGCGGATGATTATCGCCACGGTGGAGGGGATTGAAGTTTTTCATTATTGAATTTCCAGTTATAAATGTTAATTAATCTTATTGTAAGTTAATATATAACTATTTTAATTTTCACTATGCAATTTTAATATTTAATGTTAGATTTGCATACATGATTAGCCGCAGGCTTGAAACGAAAATTAAGGAGGTATTAGCAAAAAGCTCCTCCGTTGCGCTGATGGGGCCACGTCAGATCGGTAAAACTACGATCGCGCTTGACGTCGTTGATTCCACTCCTGCATTGTATCTGGATCTCGAAAGTCGCCTCGATCTCGAAAAAGTGAGGGATATCCGGGCGTTTTATGAGGCAAATCAAGGGCAACTGATTGTGCTTGATGAGGTGCAAAGAATTCCGGAGCTTTTTACCGAGTTACGTGGGATTATTGACCAGGAAAGAAGAAAGGGCAACAGATCAGGTTTGTTTCTTTTTCTTGGGTCGGCGTCCATTGATTTGCTCCAACAGTCGAGCGAGTCACTTGCCGGGCGTATTTCTTACCTTGAACTCTTTCCCATAGACGTTCTGGAATATGCTGCGGAGAATTTTCAGGAAACAGCTACATTATGGCTCCGTGGAGGCTTTCCGGAAAGTTTGTTGGCAGCTTCCGACCGCGATAGTCTGGAATGGCGGCAGGATTTTATCCGAACCTACCTCGAACGCGACATTCCCATGCTCGGCCCGCGCATTCCCGCAACGACCTTGGAGCGATTCTGGACAATGCTTGCACATAACCAGGGCAGCGTGCTCAACGCAACACATTTGGCGAGAAATCTGGATGTTTCGGGCGTTACAATCGGGCGTTATCTAGATCTGATGGTCGATCTGCTGCTGGTGAGGCGCTTACAGCCATGGACTTCCAATGCCGGAAAGCGGTTGGTACGCAGCCCTAAAATTTATGTACGCGATAGCGGCATTACCCATGCTTTGATGGGCATTGAAAGTTTCAATAACCTGCTGGCACATCCGGTAGTGGGCGGAAGCTGGGAAGGGTTTGTGATTGAGAATATCATGAGTGTAGCGCCAGTCCGCATGCAGCCATATTTCTACCGGAGCGCAGGCGGCGCCGAAGCCGATCTGGTTCTGGAATTCGCTGATGGTAAAAAGTGGGTAATTGAAATCAAAAGAAACTCGGCGCCCAGCTTGTCCAAAGGATTTTACATCGCCTGTGAAGACATTCAACCCGATAAAAAGTTTGTCATTTATTCGGGAAAAGACACATTTCCAATGGGCGACGGTGTAATTGCTACTTCGCTCAATGCTGTTATGCAGGAGATAATGAATTACTGAACATAATTTGCGGAACCGCATGAAGCTGCTGTATTGTAGGCCAGCGTATCTCACCATATCACCTGTACATTCTCGTACAAAGCAAATTTCTCGTCGATTGAAATGATCGTCAAGGCTTCGGAAACAGCAGTAGCGATCAGCATTCTATCGAATGGGTCGCGATGGTTATCCCAAAGAGGTAGTTCATCATAAAGATCTAGGTGCTCCGGCTTTACAGGCAAAGTTTGAATACCGATTTTCTGTATTTCTTCGTGGTAGCGAGAGATAGGATGGAGCAATTCAAGTTTGCCTGTCTTCTTTTTGATGGCCATTTCAAAAAACGACACATAACTTGTATAGCAAATTGAGTCGGGATCTTCGATGATGCTTCTGGTCTTTTCAGAAAGTTTGTGTTGATGACCAAGGCTCCAAAGTATCGTGTGTGTATCTAGTAAATATGCCATTAAATATAGTCGGATAAGTCGTCTAAGCTTTCGTTGAAGTCGTCTGACATTTTGATGGTGCCTGTCATGCTACCCAACTTTCGTTTTTGACCATTAGTAGGCTGGTTGTCACTACCCATAAAGGTTACCAGAACTTTGCTGTTCTTCTTCACAGGCGGAGATTCCTTGAGAATAACCTTCCCGTTTTCATAAATTCCTTCAATTGTGGTAAGCATCGTCTCAGTTGGTTGATTCCTTTAAACAAATATAATAATTCAGGTAGACTAATGGTAGCGGCCTGTATTTGCAAGAGTTCGTGGCACGGATGTTGGATTGCTTTTGCATAACACATTTAGTTAATTTAGATCAAAAAACATACCCTTGACCAAATCCCGCGGACATATCATTGTTGAGCAATGGTTTAAAGATAAAAAGTGGAAGTGGGCGGCTTTTCAGAAGGAGGCTGCTGCGGCATACCTGGCGGGGAAAAGTGGGTTGGTAAATGCGCCGACGGGCAGCGGGAAGACTTATTCGCTATGGCTGCCCATTTTGATCCGGCATATTAATTCCCTTCCTAAAAAGCCGCTGAAAACTAAAAAGGGTCTCCAAGTGCTTTGGATCACGCCGTTGCGGGCGCTTTCGAAAGATCTTTTCCGGAATATGGAAATGGCGGCGCTGGAAATGAACCTCACGTGGCGCGTGGGCATACGCACGGGTGATACGGGTACGCGTGAGCGCAACGAGCAGAAACGGCAGATGCCCGATGCGCTCATTATCACGCCGGAGAGCCTGCACATGCTCTTTACGCAAAAAAATGCTTCCGAATTCTTCAAAAACCTGCATACGGTAGTCGTCGACGAGTGGCACGAGCTCATGGGGAGCAAGCGAGGCACACAGACGGAACTCGCGCTTGCCCGCCTGCGCACCATCAACCCAAGTCTTCAGACCTGGGGCATCTCCGCCACCATCGGCAATCTCGGGGAAGCCAGGCAAGTACTCCTGGGCATGCAGTTCCCGCAAGAAAACTCGGTGATCGTCCGCGCAAATACAGAAAAGAAAATTCTGGTTGAAAGTATTATCCCGGAGAGAGTAGAAACGTTGCCGTGGTCGGGGTACATGGGGATCAGGCTGGTAGACAAGGTGGTGGAAGTGGTGAACAAAAGCCGCACGACGCTGCTTTTTACCAATACGAGGTCGGGAACGGAAATATGGTACCGCACGATTATCGAGAAATACCCGGAGTTTGCAGGCATTATGGCATTGCACCACGCGTCGCTCGACCGTGAAATCCGCGATTGGGTGGAGGACGCGTTGCACGATGAGCGCTTGAAGCTGGTGATATGCACGGCCAGTCTGGATTTAGGGGTCGATTTCCGGCCTGTCGATACAGTTATTCAGGTAGGAAGCCCCAAAAGCATTGCGCGGTTCGTGCAGCGGGCGGGCCGCAGCGGGCACCAGCCGGGCGTCGATAGCAAGATCTATTTTTGTCCTACCAATGCATTGGAGCTGATCGAAGCCGTTTCGCTGCGGGAGGGGGTGATTAAGAATATGATCGAAGACCGGCCGCCGGTTGCTCATGCATTCGATGTTTTGGCGCAATGGATGATAACGCTGGCGGTGGGCGAGGGGTTTGATGAAGTACAACTTTTCGAGGAAGTCCGGAATGCATATGGTTACCAATATCTCAACCGGGAGGAATGGGAGTGGCTTTTGGGATACATAACTACGGGCAGTTCGTCGCTTACGGTTTATGACGAATACAAGAAGGTAGAGCGCGTGAACGGTCGCTATGTCGTGACGAGCCGGCGCATTGCGCACCGGCATTTGCTGAGCATGGGCACGATCGTTTCGGAGGTTTCGCTGAAAGTGAAGTTGCAGAGCGGCAAATACCTGGGGGCGGTGGAGGAATCATTTGTGACCTGGATGAAAGCGGGAGACGTTTTCTTCTTCGCCGGCATGAGCGTCGAATTTGTACGAATCCATGAAATGACTGTGACGGTGAAAAAGGCCGAAGGGAAGAAAGGTTACCTCGTCCGTTGGGCTGGTGGACGGATGCCGTTGTCCTCTCAACTCTCCGCATTCATCCGCGAGCGCCTGGCCGACGCGATCGAAAACCCGCATAAGGAAGTGGAACTGGCCAAAATGCAGCCGCTGCTCGAATTGCAGGCCAAGCGCTCGGTCATTCCCAAAACCAACGAACTGCTGATCGAGCAATGCGAAACCCGGGAGGGATATCATATCTTTATATTTCCGTTCGAGGGGCGGCTGGTGCACGAGGGCATGTCTATTTTGCTCGCCTACCGCATCAGTCAGTTACGGCCGATCACCTTTTCGGTGGCGATGAACGATTACGGTTTTGAGTTGTTAAGTGATCAGTACGTCGATTTGGCGGAGATCCTGGGAGAAACCGACCTCTTCTCGACCAAACACCTTGTGGACGACATTTACCAGAGCGTCAATGCGACTGAAATGGCGAAGCGGAAGTTCCGGGAAATAGCCGCGATCGCGGGGCTGATGTTTCAGGGGTACCCGGGGAAATATGTCAAAACGAGGCAATTGCAGGCGTCGAGCTCGTTGCTTTTCACGGTGATGAGCAAGTATGAGGATAATAACCTGCTGATCAAACAGGCATACCAGGAGGTCCTGACATACCAGCTCGAAGAAGTCCGCATGCGTGAGGCGCTTGCCCGAATCGAACATCAGAAAATAGTCATACAACACACCGACAGGCCGACACCATTTTCATTCCCGATCATGGTGGACCGGCTTCGGGAACAATTAACTTCGGAAAAACTGGACGACAGGATCCAGCGAATGATCAAACAGTACGGTAATGCAGATTGAGATCAGAGGCAACCATTTTTTACTATTGACACAAAGGGCGATTTTCTGGGAAGAAACGCAGACATTATTGATCGGGGACCTGCATTTAGGCAAAATCACGCATTTCAGAAAGGAAGGCATCGCCATCCCCAACAACGCCGCGGCCAACAACTTCCAGCGGCTCAACGAGCTTGTACAGCAAACCGGCGCGACCCGCATCATTTTTCTCGGCGACCTTTTCCACGCGCAATACAATGCTGAATGGGAAACCTTCCGTGAATGGCGCGCCGAACACCATTACATCGAAATGATCATCGTCATGGGCAACCACGATATCCTGCCCGTAAGCCTCCTGCTCGAATGTGACCTGGATGTATATGTGAATGATTACGAGGAAGATAACTTCATTTTCACCCACCATCCAAAAGTAGAATTCGACACCACCAAATTCGTTTTCGCGGGCCACGTGCACCCGGTTTTCACTTCGTACGGAAAAGGCCGGCAAAGCGTGCGGCTCCCCTGCTTCGTGATCGACAAGTACCAGGCTATTCTGCCAAGTTTCGGGGTGTTCACCGGTGGTTATCAAATGGGACTGGCAGATGACCGGAAGATTTATATAACGACCGAGACACGGGTTTTTTCTGTTTGTTAGGTTTTGATAATGAGTTTGTTATGGCAAAACCGGAAAAATATGGAATCTGATTCCATATTTTTCCGGTTTTGCTTATTTTTGATGTATGATAGAAAGAATTGCGGCATCAAAAGTTAAGCAACTCGCAGCCACGTTCAAATCGGTGGCTATCACGGGACCACGTCAATCCGGTAAAACTACCTTAGCCAAATCGCTTTTTCCCGGGAAAGCTTATCTATCGCTTGAAAATCCGGATGTTCGTCGGTTTGCATTAGAAGACCCGCGCGGGTTTTTGTCGAGATACCAATCCGGGGCGATTTTTGATGAAGTGCAGCGGGCGCCCGAACTGTTTTCCTATTTGCAGGAAATCCTGGACGAATCACCGGAGCCAGGCCGTTTCATCCTTACTGGCTCCAATAACTTTCTTTTGCAGCAAAATATCTCGCAAACGCTGGCTGGCCGTATTGCCATTCTTAACCTGTTGCCATTCAGCACTCGGGAGCTTTATGACAAGCCGAGCGATGTCGATGAAAACCAGATCATATTTCAAGGCCTTTATCCTCCGATTTACGAACCGGGCATCCCGCCGGAAGATTGGTTTCCCAATTACCTGCGCACTTACATTGACCGCGATGTGAGGCAGATCAAAAATATTACCGACCTCATTGTATTCGAAAGGTTTATAAGACTCCTCGCTGGTCGGAATGGGCAGGAACTGAACCTGACTTCACTTGCAGTAGACACAGGCGTCGACACTAAAACCGTGCAGTCGTGGATAGGTATTCTGGAAAGCAGCTTCATTATCTATCTGCTGCGACCGCATTATAAGAATTTCAACAAAACCCTCATCAAGCGACCGAAAGTCTATTTTTATGACACCGGGCTGGTTTGTTCCCTGCTTGGGGTATTGAATGCCGGGCAACTGCCGCTCCACCCATTACGCGGGGCGCTTTTTGAATCGCTGGTGGTTACTGAACTTGTTAAACAACGGACCAATGCCGGGAAGCCAGTCAACCTTTACTATTGGCGCGATAAAACCGGGCATGAAGTTGACGTCGTTGTCGACAATGGCCTCGCCTTGGTTCCTGTCGAGATTAAAGCCGGAAAAACAGTGAATAATGAGTTTTTCGGCAATATCGCCTATTGGAACAAGCTGAGCGGTGCGACAACGGGCTACATCGCCTATGCGGGGAATCAGATTGAAGAGCGTTCGAACGGCATTACCGTTCTGAATTGGTTTGAATTGTTGAAGCGGGGCGTTTAGGGCAACGCTGTGCGTGAAGGAGCCCGATTCCGCTATACGGCTCCGTCGCATTTGAGGACTCACATTTGGCAGATTTTCAGTAAACAAAAGACTTTCACTCATTTGTCGGATTTCCTACAAAGAGGCAATTGTAATTTTTGGCCAGCCGAAGCCAATTATTAGGTTTTTAAATTGGAATACCGTTCAATGCCTCTGCCGTCCGAATCGCCACCCAAAACTTTCCCTAATCAAACCATTAGACTCCCACCCTAGTCCGGTTTTATAACTAATCCCAACAAACCGGACACAAAACCATGGCTGAAATCATCGATATCAAAGTCAACGGCGAGCGGCACCGGGTGGAGGCTGAGGCGGATATGCCTTTGCTTTACCTGCTTCGCAATAAGCTGGAACTGAATGGCCCTAAGTATGGCTGCGGGATGGAGCAGTGCGGGAGCTGTATGGTGCTGCTGAATGGGAAGGCGATGCCTTCGTGCGTGATACCAGGCTCTGCGGCGGCAGTTTATGAGGTCGTTACGCTGGATGGGCTGGCGCGCGATGGGAAGTTAAGTGTTGTTCAAAAGGCATTTGTGGATGAGCAGTCGGCGCAATGTGGGTATTGTATGAATGGAATGATCATGTCGGCTACGGCATTGCTTGCGGAAAATCCGAAACCCTCGGATGCCGAAATCCGGCAGGCGCTCAATCGCGTGTTGTGCAGGTGCGGGACGCATACGAGGATTATTAATGCGGTAAAAAAGGCAGCTACGGAAATGAATGGGGCCAAAAGCGCCGGGAAGCCATGAAAGTATTCGAGGTATTCAAAACATACGGAGCATTCAGAACGGATCGCCGGGAGTTTCTTCGTAATTCCGGACGGCTATTGATCGGTTTTCAGCTGTTGCCATTGGCGGGGGCTGCGTTGGACGGTGAGGCAATTCCACACCCAGTCGCAGGTAACGGGAGGACGATCGATTCGTGGCTTCAATTCGATTCGGAGGGCATTTTGACAGTGATTACCGGAAAAATGGAGCTCGGGCAGGGTATCCGCACGGCCTTAATGCAAATGGCGGCCGAAGAGCTGGATATGCCGATGGATCGTGTGCGCATTATCATTGCGGACACTTCTCAGACGCAGGATGAGCGCTACACGGCGGGTAGCGGATCGATAGAGGGAAGCGGAAATTCGATCCGACAGGCAGCTGCGGAGGCGAGGCGGCATTTGCTGAAACTGGCAGCGGACAGGTTGAATGCGGTTCCCGAAAAGTTGACCGTTGAAAATGGTGTTGTCAGATATGGCACCAAAACGATCGCATACCGTGATCTGGTGAAGGGCCAAAAGCTGGAAATGGAGGTGACGGGTAATGCGCCATTGAAAAAACATTCAGAATACAAGCTGGTAGGGAAGGCGGTCGGCAGGACGGATATTGCATTGATGGCCGCGGCCAAGCCCTATTATATTCAAGACATGCGGCTGCCGGGGATGGTGCACGCACGGGTTTTGCGACCGCCGGTCTATGGTGCCAAACTGCTTTCCGTGCCCCGCGAAGAGGTTTTAAAGCTGCCGGGCGTGAGCCAATTGGTGGTAAATGGCAGTTTTGTGGCGGTAGTGGCCGCAGACGAGTTTCAATGCATTAAAGCAGTGCGGTTATTGCGTGAAAAAGCGAAATGGGAAAGCCCTGCATTATCGCCGCTGCCCGCCGCACTTTATGAGGATATTTTACAAAAAGGTGCAGGGACAGAGACGGTCGAAGAAAAGAGCGACGTCGTGAAAAACCTTTCCGAAGCGTCGGCCACGCTGGAAGCGGTTTACAAGCGGCCATATCACATGCACGGGTCCATAGGCCCGTCGTGCGCGATCGCGGAGTGGAAGGATGGGCAGCTCACAATCTGGTCGCATAGCCAGGGCGTTTACCCGCTTCGGAAAACGATTTCGAACCTTCTGAATCTGCCGGAGGCCAAAATACGGATCACAGGCGTGCCGGGGTCGGGGTGCTACGGGCACAATGGGGCTGACGATGTAGCCGGCGATGCTGCGCTGCTAGCAATGCAGGCGCCGGGCAAGCCCGTGCGCGTGCAATGGATGCGCGAAGACGAGCACCAATGGGAGCCTTATGGTTCGGCGATGGTTTTGCGATTGAAAGGCGGATTGGACGGCGATGGTCGGGTAAGTGCGTGGCAAACGGAAATCTGGTCGGATACGCATTCAACACGGCCGGGCGGTAATGCGGGGCATTTGTTGGCCGCCCGCGATCTTGAAAAACCATTCAATCTTAAAAGCGGTGGATTTTCGGGTGGTAGCCACCGTAATTCTGTGCCATTGTATGATTTCAATTCTCAGAAAATCATTTTACACAATTACAACGGTCCGCTGCGCACGTCGGCATTGCGAAGCCTGGGGGCGTATGCTAACATTTTTGCGCTGGAATCTTTCATGGACGAACTGGCGCATAAGGCAGGCAAGGACCCGGTAGCTTTCCGACTGTCCCATTTGAAAGACCCGCGCGCACGGGCGGTGATTGAGCTTTTAATCGAGAAAGGAGGATGGAGGAAAGGGGAAAAGGAGCTTGTGGGAGAGGGTTTTGCATTTGCGCAGTATAAAAACAATGCGGCGTATTGTGCGGTGAAAGCGGAGATTTTGATTGATCCTTCGGCGAAGACTTACAAGGTTACGAAGCTAAGCAGCGCGATCGATGCGGGGCAGACGATCAATAGCACGGGCGTAATCAGCCAGACTTCCGGCGGAATGATCCAGGCGGCGAGCTGGACGATCATGGAAGAGGTTCGTTATGATCAAAACGGCATTGTGAGCACATCCTGGGACAAGTACCCGATCCTGCGTTTCGGTGACGTGCCTCATACGGAAGTTTTCCTCATCGACCGGCCGGAGCTGGAACCGATGGGGGCCGGTGAAGCGGCGCAGGGACCCACGGCGGCGGCTATTGCCAATGCTATTTTCCACGCCACGGGCAGTCGTCTGCGCGAGATCCCATTGTTACCGGAAAAAATCGACTGGAAAAAGTTCAGCTGAGTGCAGCCTGAGCGGCAGGAGCTTGTATTTTCAAATGTTGGCTGATCACACGGATCAATTCTTCCGCTTTAAAAGGCTTCGTTACAAAGCCGCTGAAATTGCAGGCCGCTATTTCAGGGGTCTTTTCCGCGAAAGTATCGGCTGTGAGGGCGATGACAGGTACATTCTGGTGCCTTGGGTAGGAGCTTTGAATCTTCTTCATGGCCGTTACGCCATCCATTACCGGCATTTGAATATCCATTAAAATCAGATCGAAATCACTCGTTTCGAGCACGTGCAGCACTTCTTTGCCATTATTACAGATCACAAATTCGGCCTCCCATTTGTTGAGCAAATGTTTAAGCAGGATTTGATTTGCTAAAATATCTTCGGCCGCCAGAATGCGGTGACCTTTCAGGGACAAAGTCGAAGGCGCATCGGTTTTTTCCTCTTCGTAAGACGTGCTTCCTTTGCCAAAATTGAGCACTACCGTGAATGCGCTGCCTTCGCCGAGCGTGCTGCTGGCGGAAATGGAGCCATTCATGAGCTCGGTGATTTTTCGGGTAATGCTCAAACCCAGCCCGGTACCTCCAAAATTACGTACCGCATTGTTGTTGTGGGCTTGTGAAAAACTGTCGAAAATGACGCTCAGTTTGTTTTCGGAAATGCCTATCCCTGAATCGGTCACGGCTATTTTGAGGTCGATATCGTCGCCATGATCCTGTTCGAGCTGCACGGTAACTTTAACAAAACCGCCTTCTTCGGTAAATTTGATCGCATTGCCGATCAGGTTGACCATGATTTGATTCAACCGGTAGGGGTCGCCCATGACAATTTGCGGAACCTCGCTACTGCAATCGAACGTGAAATCGATCGACTTTTCCCTGGCCCGGATTTCAAAAGTTTTCATCAGGTACCCCAACTTCTCACGCAGGTCAAATTCGAAGCTTTCCAGTCCGAATTTTCCCGCTTCGATTTTCGAAAAGTCGAGAATGTCATTCAGGATAACCAGCAGATTATCAGCAGAATATTTGATGGTATTCAAATGCTGCTTCTCTTCTCCGGTAAACGTAAAGCCGCTCGACAATAGCAGGTCCGTAAATCCGATAATCGCATTCATCGGCGTACGGATCTCGTGGCTCATGGTCGAGAGGAAGTCGGATTTGATGCGGGTCGCTTCTTCGGCATCTTTTTTGGCCTGGATCAGTTCCCGTTCGGCTATTTTGCGTGAAGTAATGTCGATCGCCGTGCCCAATACTTCTTGCACACGTCCTCTCGCATTCCTTTTAAAAGGCACTTCGCGGGTGATGATCCATATTTCGGAGTTGTCCTTGTGTTTCAGCCTGAATTCCTTCTCCACCACTTCCGCGTCTTTCACCCGGTACCGCATATGATTGTAATGTTCCCGGAAAGTATGCTGATCCTGCTCGTTGATAATCCGGGACAGGCCTTTTCGCGTATCGGTTTCCACCTCGCATTCAGAGTAGCCCAGTATTTTCCAGATTTGTTTGTTATGAAAAATATTAGTCCAATTCTCGATGTCGATCACATAAATGATATTGGGAGAAAGTAATGCTACCTTATTGATAAACTCTTCTTTTTCAGCGAGCTCGTTCTCCGCCACTTCCCGGCCTTTCTCCATTTCGAGCATCTGGCTCATGGTATGGAAGGCTTTCGTCAGTTTTTCAGGCGTTACTTCCGATTTGGGGAAATAATCCAGCGCGCCCGCCTTCATCATTTCCACGGCGAGGCGTTCGTCGCCGTGCGAAGTGAGCACGATCACCGGCAGGTGCGGGGCGCGCTTTTTGACGGCTTTAAGGAGTTCCAGTCCGTTGGTTTTGGGCAACTGGTAATCGAGGAAAATGCAGCCGGGCGTCCAGATATCGAGCATTTGGAGCGCTTCTTCGGCATATTTGCAAACTCTGACCTCCCCTATTTCCACTTGCGCCCTGCTGATGGCACGGCTCAGTTTCATAGCGTCGATATCGTCGTCTTCAACAAGCAGGATGGATAGAGGGGGCATAAACGGAGGCTAATAGTGGTGAATGCGCGCTACTGGGGATATTCGCAAAGGGTCCAATAGCTGTTTAGTGTGGATACTGCGGCGATAAACCGGTCCATCGACAAGGGTTTGAGGATGTAACCGGCAACATTCAGGTTAAACGCGTCGATCTTGTCGCTGTCTTCGTTGGAAGTGGTCATCACAAAAACCGATAGCGAGCTAAGCGAAGGGTCCTGACGGATTTCTTTCAGGAATTCGATACCGCCCATTCTGGGCATATTCAGGTCGAGCAACACGATTTTCGGCTTGGGATACTCCAACGTTTCGGAACGGAGCAGCGCCAATGCTTCAATGCCGTTGGAGGCGACAACGAGCTGATTGGAAATATTGTTTTTCTTGAATGCCCGCTTGACATTCATTACATCAACTTCGTCATCTTCTACGAGGAGTATGGTCATCGGGACAGGATTGGTAAAGGACATTTCTTTAAATTGAATAGTAGTTAAAATGGGCTTTCCGACATGCTAGATGTCTTTTACTTCGTTTTTTGGCCAGGTAAAAAAGAACGTGGTCCCTTCGCCCATGGCCGTTTCAATCCTTATTTTGCTATGTTTTTCATCTAGAATTTTCTTCACAATGGCCAGGCCCACGCCGGTGCTTTCCACTTCGTCGCGGGCTTGCAGCGTCTGGAAAATTACGAATATCCGCTCGTGGAACTCGGGGCTGATGCCCGGGCCGTTATCGCCTACATAAAATTCAAACTGGCTGCCCAGGTCTTTCCAGCCGACAGTGATATCGATTTCCGGCTTGTCGTTGTATTTGATACCGTTTGAAATCAGGTTTTGCAGGATTTGAGTCAACGCGATTTTCTCCGCCTCGATCTCCGTATGTGCCTCTCCCTCGATATGGAATGAAAGCGGTTTTTTGGTACTGAAAGATTCGCATATTTCATCTACCAGGCTATTGATCAGGAACTTTTCTTTTACCGTTTTAATCCGGCCGGCCCGCGAATAGGACAAAATACCGTTGATCAGATTCTCCATCCGGTGTACACGCCCGCGCAGGAGCCTGAACTGGTCCCTGGTATCGCCTTCGAGCATGTCGGCAATATCCTCTTCGATCCATTCCGAAAGGTTGTTGATCGCCCGCAGCGGTGCTTTCAGGTCGTGGCTTACGACGTAGGCAAACTGGTCGAGCTCCGCATTGATGCGTTCCAGGTCGCGGGTGTAGGATTTCAGCTTCGTTTCGGCCGTCACACGCGCGGTCACATCCGAGAGCGTGCCCGTGAAACCGATATGCTGCCCATTTGCATAATAGGGGCTCACCGAAATCCCCAGCCATTTTTCCAGCCCGTCGGCGGTAAATATCCGGAGGGTTTCCTCTTTGCCCAGGGTTTCATTTTGTAGTATTTCAACCAGCTTTTCCCTGGATTCGAGCGGTGGTAAAAAACCTGTAAACGGCTGGCCCAGGCTGGCATTCACCGGGTAGCCCGTAATGGTTTCCCAAGCCTGGTTGAGATAGGTGAAATTGCCCTCGCGGTCGAGTTGCACCAGTACTTCCGAAATGCTGCCTACCACTTCTTCGAGCCTTTTGCTGGTGAGTGCGGCCTCTTCCGTTTTTTCCTGCGCAATACGGCTCAGCTCCCGGTTGGCTTTGAAGAGTTCCCCGGAGCTTTGTTCCAATATGAGCTCCATCCGCGTCAGATCGTCCTGGTATTCCGTATATGCTTGATTGACAGTCAATAAAAAATCCTGCATATCCGGATGTTCTGCCAGTTCGGGAGGTAATGATTTCCTGATCTGCCGTTTTAAAAGCCGGTGGTAATTGGTGTCGGTCAGTTCGAGCGTCTGCATCGGTTATTCGCTGAAAGTGGTAATGGTCATGGTTTGGTTATGCAGCTCGCATAACGAGTCGCGGTTGAATGGCGCCAGCTCCCCGTAAGAATAGAAACCGGTCATGATCGGACCGTCCAGCACTTCCGAGACGGATTCCACCTCTTCTTCCACCATTTGTTTTAACACTAGCTTACGCCCGACGCAGCTCACGAGAATCGCAAATTCAGCATTGTTATCGAGGCCGCGTGCCGCTTCCTGGGCGGCTTCCTCGGCGCCGTTGATCAGCCGGTCGTTGTTGGCTTTCATCAGTCGCACAAATGAACCTTCGGGAATGTCACCCGCGAATGTGAGGCTCTTTTCGTCTTCGTTAATCCCTAAAATCGTCCGTACCACCGGTGCGCGGTCCTCACTATCGCGCATGCTCAGCGGGAACAGCAGGCCGGATGCAGGCAATTCTTTCGCCTTGTCGCCCAGGAACGATTTATATAGGTCCAGCGCCGGTTCGCCGTCGATTTCGTAAAGGATATTGTCTTTAGAACGCGTTACCCGCCTGTCGAGTCCGAAACTGTCCCAGCCGCCGCGCGAGCCGTAACCTACGGAAAGTTTTTCGCCATAAAAGCCAATTGCCGCGACACTTTCGCTTGCGACTTTTCCATCGGGCTCGATAATGATCGTACGGGCGAAATGCGATCCGTCGCCTGCGAGGCCTCCGGTGATTGTCACGCCGTCCGTCAAACCCTCCGTCATGCCTTTTACCAGGTCGGTACCATTGACTTTCAGGCCGTCGGAAACGACGAAAACGTGTTTCAGGCCTTCCGACGGAAGTTTGGAAACGAGTTGCTTTCCGGCTTCGGAGCTGTCGAATGCAATGTCTTCAAGACTGATTTTAGAGCTTTTGATCGAAACCTCGTCGAAAGCGATACCCGTCACAATCACAGTATGATCCCTTACCGACTCGTTGGCGATCTCTCCGGCGGTAGAACATCCGGAAAATATGGCGTGGGGGTATTGCGACGCCAGCTGGCGCGAAATGCCCGTGTTTTCAAGCAGTTCCCGATCGCCGAAGATGAACAGCAATTGCGGGGAAAACGTGAACGGGATTTCAGATGACCTATCCGAATAGACAAACTGTTCAATCTGCATAGATACAGGTGGTTGCGGCGTTTTAAATCGATCTACAATTTACATAAAACTTTTGAGAACGAATTATTTTTACGCCAACCGCTGTACTACCGTGATAAATCGGTTTTTGTTACGAAATAGATGGGAACGAAATCCCCTTGATTTTACGGAATAGTTCTACGGCATAAAGATCTGTCATCCCCGACACAAAGTCCAGAACAGTCTGTATCCGGGCATACGGGTCAGTTTTGGTGGTGATAAACTGCTTGGGGATCAGATCGACCAGTTTGCGGGTGTAATGGGAATTGTTGTTGAGATAAGCCGGCACAAATTCTTCGAGTAAGCCGCCCATTACTTTGTATCCCGCCACTTCGATCTGCACCACCGACGAGTAGTTATAGATTTTCTGGATCGAAATCCGCTCGATCTCCTTCATCGCCGAGCGGTGAGGTTCCGGAATGCGGTCGATCAGGCTCGCATTGAAATCGCCGTTCAGGATCGTATCCTGTTCATTGATAAACAGTTCCGAGCAAGCGCCGATGAGCGTGCTGATCGATTTGGCGCGTAACAGGCCTATTTTGGCATCATCGTCGTCGATATCTGCGAGGCGGCCGGGCATCCGGGGATCGTTGCACAGCGCCAGTAGTAATGCTTCCACTTCCTGGTAAGAAAGGATTTTCAGCCGGTGGGCATCTTCCAGGTCGATGATATTGTAACAAATATCATCCGCAGCCTCCACCAGGTACACCAGCGGGTGCCTTTTGTAAACCACCGGCGATTCCGAAACCTGCGACAAGCCAAGTTCGGTAGCGATCTTTTGAAAACCCGCCTGCTCCGATTGGAAGAAACCATATTTTTTGGTGTAAATATTGGCTTTCCGATGTCCTGCAAGCGATTCGCAAGGGTATTTGGCAATCGCCGCAAGTGTGGAATAGGTTAATGCAAAACTGCCGTAGCCCTTGCCTGCGTACGGGTGCGTGAGGATGCGGATCGCGTTGGCGTTACCTTCGAAATGCGTCAGATCGGCCCATTGTGCTTCACTGACTTCATCTTTGTATTTCAAACCGTCGCCGTCCGTAAAATAATGCGAAATAGCGGCTTCGCCTGAATGCCCGAATGCCGGGTTGCCCAGGTCGTGCGCCAGGCAGGCCGCCGACACGATATTGCCGATCTCGCTGATCAGCGGTAACTCGTCGTCGATCTGATGGTTATGGGTTTTGAGATGATTATAAAATATTCGTCCGAGCGACTTGCCTACACTGGCTACTTCGAGGCTGTGAGTGAGCCGGTTATGAACGAAAATGCTTCCGGGAAGGGGAAATACCTGCGTTTTGTTCTGCAACCGGCGGAAGGGCGAGGAGAAGATCAGCCGGTCGTAATCGCGCTGGAACTCCGAGCGGGCCTCTGTCGGATCGGAATTATACTTGTCTTCGCTGCCCCAGCGTTTCGCCGACAGCAATTGTTCCCACTGCATCATATTGATTTCAAATAAACGGCAAAACTAATGGCTTTCGGGGAAAATGTGCAGCGAAAGATGGGTAATGCCCATTTCAGGTAGAAACCAGCGCTGCATGGGCTTTTAACGGAGTAATAAATAGGGATTATTTCAAACCGAAACGATATGAAGAAGCTAGCAGGATGCCTGTTTTTGGGGATTATTTCAATTGCATTGACAGTTTCACCGGCTTCGGCCCAGAAGAACGATGAGCTCGCCCGCGAAATGCGCGAGGCCGTAACCACATTCCTGAAAGTCCTCACACCGGAGCAGCGCCAGGAAACCGAACTTCCCTACGCCGATCTCGCCCGTTTCGACTGGAATTTTACGCCGCGTGCCCGCAAAGGCATTACTTTCAAAACCATGACGCCCGCCCAGCGCAAAGTCGCTATGTCGATGGTGCGTTTGGTACTCAGCCAGGAAGGTTATAGCAAAGCCGAACAAATTATTGATCTGGAAAACGTATTGCGGGTAGTCGAATCACGCCCGGCCAACGATACCTACCGCGATCCTGAAAATTATGCATTTCTCGTATTCGGGACGCCGGGCAACGATCCGTGGGGCTGGCGGATGGAAGGGCACCATTTGTCGCTGCATTTTTCGTCGATCGATAACCAGGTTACCTTTACGCCCAGCTTTTTCGGCAGCAATCCGGGCCAGGTAATGGCGGACGTCCCGCAGAAAGGGAAACGAATCCTTAAAGCCGAGCAGGATCTGGCATTCGAGTTGCTACATGCCCTCGACGCTTCACAGCTTGCCAAAGCGAACCTCGGCGCGAAGGCGCCCAACGAAATATTTACTTCCAATACCAGAAAAGCCTCGCTCGCCAAAATGGAAGGCATCGCCATGGGCGAATTGAATGCAACACAAAAAGCGGCATTCA
Organism: Dyadobacter sp. SG02; assembly: GCF_900109045.1. GTDB lineage: Bacteria > Bacteroidota > Bacteroidia > Cytophagales > Spirosomataceae > Dyadobacter. The sequence goes on along the minus strand of NZ_FNYL01000010.1, from coordinate 72,022 downwards.
AGAAGCTCATTATGGCATACCTGCAACGGTACCACGTCACGCTCAAAAACCAGCAATGGGCCGAGCTCGAAAAGAGCGGCCTGGACAAAATCCATTTCGCCTGGCTCGGCGACCAGCAGCCCGAAATCGGCACCGGCCACGGGCATTACTATCGGATTCATGGCCCTACTTTCCTGATTGAGTTTGATAATACGCAGAATGGTGGGAACCATATCCATTCCGTTGTGAGGGATCTGACTAGTGATTTTGGAGAAGATTTGTTGCAGGCGCATTATGAGGCAGGGCATAAGAAATAAGGAAATAGCTGCGAAAACAAGTATATTCGGATAACCAAACATTATTAAAATGGCTACAACGGGCTTGAAGGAGCGGCTGATCGATAAAATCAAAAGCATCGATAATGAAGATATTCTGGAAGAAGCCTATCGTCTTCTAGGCTTGGAGACGGACAATGAGGAGCCGCACGTATTGAATGCGGATCAGAAGGCGGCCATTGCCGAAGCGAGGGAGCAAATCAAGAGTGGGGATTATCTAACCAATCAAGAATCCGACAAAGAAATAGATGAATGGCTAAACAAATAATCTGGTCTGCCAGAGCACACACTGACCGAAAGAAAATACTGGAATACTGGATTAAACGGAATAAGTCCGTAGCATACAGCCGAAAGCTTGACCGGTTATTCAGGGAGGCTGTTCAGCTGATCGCCATTTATCCCGAAATCGGCAAAAAAACCGATGTAGAGCACGTTCGCATCAAGATCGTCCGCGACTATTTCATCATTTACGAAGAAACAGAATCCGAAATCCACATTCTGACCATTTGGAATAGTCATCAGGATCCGGAAATCTGGCGTGGGAATTTTAAATATCAAATGACTCCGACACCGCACCGCTACTTCATTATCAACAAGCCGCAAAACATGGTCTCCCAGTTCATCAGCTCGGATGACGTGCGGTTGCTGGGGGCGCTGGATTTTGAATTTCCGGAAGGGACGCACGCGATCGGGCGGTTAGACAGTAATTCCGAGGGGCTGCTGATCCTTACTACCAATAAAAAAGTAACCAATCTGCTCTTTCTGGGCGAGGTGCCGCACAAGCGTACCTATTGGGTGAATGTAGGCCATGTAGTTCCGCCCGAAACGGTGGAATTGCTGCGTACGGGCATTCCCATACGCGTGAAAGGGGGTGGTTACTATATTACGGCTCCATGCGAAGTCGAAATCATTGACCGGCCCGCGATTTTAGATAAACATCAAAATGAAACCCGGCCCGATGTACCGAATACCTGGCTGAGCATTACACTCACCGAGGGCAAATACCACCAGGTACGCAAGATGGTGCGGGAGGCTAACCACCGTTGCAGGAGGCTTATCCGTGCCAGTATCGAGGATTTGGAGCTGGGCGACCTGCCGCCGGGTGGGGTGAGGGAGATCGAAGAGGAGGAATTTTTCAGATTGTTGAAAATAGACAACTGGAAGTCCGCGATTTCGGCCGGTGATTTCCTGTTGGAGCCGTCCATCGAAAATCCGGCATAGTAGTTGGCGGTAGCATTAGTTTTAATCCACATTCACATTAAACTGATCGCTCATGAACCTCATTGGAAACATTATCTGGCTTATTTTCGGCGGATTTGTCGTTTTTATCGAATACATGGCCGCCGGGCTTGCACTTTGCCTGACGATCGTCGGCATTCCGTTCGGGATCCAGTGTTTCAAAATAGGCATTATGACGCTCTTCCCTTTTGGCCAGCATGTGCGCGAGGTGCCCGGAGATTCCGGTTGTTTGTCGACTGTCTTCAACATCATCTGGATTTTCCTCGGCGGGATCTGGATCGCGCTCACACATTTGGTTTTCGGTATTTTACTCGCGATTACAATTATCGGCTTGCCATTTGCGAAACAGCATTTCAAGCTGATGAGCCTCTCATTTGCACCTTTTGGTAAGGAAATTTATTCATGAAAGCCGTCGTAATCACCCAACCCGGCGGGCCGGAAGTACTGCAAATCCAGGAGCGCGAAACGCCGCGACCTGCCGGATCGGAAGTACTCATTAAAGTGTATGCCGCCGGTGTGAACCGCCCCGATGTTTTCCAGCGAAAGGGAAACTATCCGCCGCCGCCCGGTGCGCCGCAGGACATTCCGGGATTGGAAGTGGCTGGCATAATCGAAGAAATCGGGGCCGATGTGACGGGCTGGAAACGGGGCGATCGCGTATGCGCATTGCTTGCGGGCGGAGGTTACGTGGAATACGCGCTCGCGCAGGCGGCGCATTGCCTGCCCGTGCCCGAAGGTTGGGGTTTTAGCGAGGCCGCTTCGTTACCGGAAACGGTGTTCACAGTGTGGCATAATGTATTTCAAAGGGCGCGGTTGCAGGCGGGCGAGCATTTTCTGGTGCACGGCGGCAGTAGCGGCATTGGCATTACGGCCATTCAGCTGGCTAAGGCATTCGGGGCGAAAGTATTTGCGACGGCGGGCTCCGACGAGAAATGCGACGCTTGCAATGCATTGGGAGCTGATATTAGTATCAATTATAAAACCTCGGATTTCGAAGAAATACTGAAAAGTGAAGGCGTAGACGTTATCCTGGACATGGTCGGAGGCGATTACATTCCCAAAAACCTGCGATTACTACGCGAAGAAGGCCGACTGGTTTTTATCAACACTATGAAAGGCAGCAAAGTGAGAGGCGCAGATGAAGTGGATTTCAGCCTGATCATGCGGAAGCGCCTGACCGTAACCGGCAGCACGCTGCGCAACCGCGACCACGCATTCAAGGCTGCATTGACTGCCGATATTCTCAAAAACGTGTGGCCGGTTTTAGAAAAAGGCCTGTTCAAGCCGGTGATCGCGCAGACATTCCCACTCGAAGAAGCGGCCAAAGCGCACACATTAATGGAAACCAGCGACCATATCGGCAAGATCATTCTTCTGAATCAATGGAAGTAAGCCGTTGGTTGAGGATTTTCGAAATCTGATCGGCCTGGGCGTAAACCATTAAATGCCCACCACCTTCGATGATAATATCCGGTTTCACGATGATTATGGGGATGAGCTTGTCGGCCGTTCCGTGAATGTGGAAAAGGTTATCGATCCGTTCCTTACGGTTCCATCCGCTCATGCGCGTCAATGCCCATTTTAGGAATTTAGCGTCCGTATCATGCAGGATCTGTTTGAGGAGCTTTTTCAATTCGGGCGTATCTGCTCCGAAATAGCGGTAAGTAACCCGGTTTGCAGACTTCAATAGCGGTGCCGATAATGGCGACATCAGCAAAAATCTGATCATTACCTGATAGAACTTCGAAAGCGGAACGCCCGTTGACATACTCGAAATAAGGGTAACCTGCTGCGGGCAGGCGATATCGGCAATTTCAGACGCAACAACCCCGCCGAAGGATAGTCCTACCAATTGAAAAGGCTGGGAGGTGTCGATTTGCTTGCTTAGTCGGGCCGCATAATGCTGCAACGATTCTTTTTTCAGCGGCCTGACCCATTTGATATACTTCACATTCAACCTCTTGTCGAGTTTCAGCTTGGTAAACACGCGCTCATCGGCGCCGAGGCCGCTGATAAAATAGACATTCAGTCTTTTTGCGGCAGACGTTTCTGCGACAGACGTTTCTGTGGCGGATGCTTCTTCCGCCATATCGACCGTCACACTATCAGTCGCGCTGATGGCTCGCAAGGCGGAAAATGAAAGTAATACCAATAGAAAACAGGAGTTACGGATATTCGAAAACATGATGGAGTGCTTTCTCAATGAATATACGAACTCCTGCAAAAATGATGCCGCTATTTTGAAAAATTGAAACGCAAACCGCCCATTAGCCAACGGCCGGGCATTACGGAGCCCAGGATATCGCTGTATTGCTTGTCGAATGCATTGTCGGCCTGGACAAACACACCCAGCTGGCGTTTCAGGAAAGCATATTCGGCCCGGGCGTTTAGGATAAGGTAATTTTTGGAGATGGCAGCTTCGATAGCTGCTGCCTCGCGCTCTGCCCGTTTTTTGTACAATCCATTCAAACTCACTGAAAATCCGCCCACCTGGTAAATGGCTGAAAAATTGGCGAGGAATTTGGCGTGCGACGACAGGTAAAATGACTGGATCTGGCTTGTGTTATCGCTGTCAAGCCAGGTGAGGCCCGCGTTGAAAATGAGTTTCTGATTGTCGGAAATGGTATTCGCCGACTGGATATCGAGTTCGAAACCGGTGGTATTCACCTCGGCGATGTTTAATGCAAGGCCGAAGTTGCCGGTGGGCGAGAGGTTGTCTTTGCGGGGCATTTGTGCATAGGGTGTAGTCACGTAGTCGATCAGGTCTTTCTGGCGGCGCTGGAAAAACGTGCCCGAAACTTTGAGCTGGGCGGTAGGACTGCTGGTCAGGAACCAGTCGGCGCCCGCTTCGTAGCTGAACGAGCGTTCGGCTTTCAGGTCGGGGTTGCCGACGCTGCCGCCTGTGACGAGTGCTTTGGCGTAGTTATTGAACCGTTCCGTGAAATCGGCGTCGCGGATAGTCTTGCCCGCACTCGCCCGCAGCTGCCAGCCTGATTTTTTGTAGGATAAATTAATCTGGGGTGAAACTTCGGTACCAATGCTTTCACGCCAGTCCAGGCGCACGGAAGGCGTCACTGTAAAATCCTCACCGATATTCTGCACCACGGAAACGAATGGTGCGAGTTGGTTCAGCGTGTGGTTGCCGCGGTCATTGGATTTAATATTACGCTGCTGGAAGTTGACGCCCGCGATCAGGTTTGTGCCGGACGTAAGGCCCTGTTGCAAGGTTGCGAGCCCCTGCCAGAGTTTTGACTTGCTGCTGTTGGCAATGGAATTCGGGTTAAAAAGGTAGGTATCCTGCACCGATTTAAAACCACCATCGATCGAAAACGCCGTTTTGTTTTTCTGGTAACCCAATCTCACCTGGTTCCACGACATTTTGACTTTCTCGCTCGCTGTATCAGATTTCAGAACGGTGTAGAAGTTCTGCGCCGCGAAATCGCGGTGGTCGTAAGCGCTGCGGACGGCCAGGTTCCAGTGTTGGGAAATCGCGTAACTCAGCGAAAGCGACGCGGTATTATTGTGGAAATAGCCTTTGATACCCCGTTGCTGCACGCCAGAGGCATTGTTGGAAAGAAAGCCTCCCGAAACCGCCAGCTTGTTGCGTTGCACAAATGCACCGACATTGGCATTAAACAAGCCATATTCGCCGGCACTGATACCGCCGTTTACTTGCGTTTTCTGTACGGTATTACCCTCCGCCGCGTTCAGCCGCGCTGCGAAAGTTTTGGAAATCACGTGAATCACCCCGCCCACCGCATCGGAGCCGTACAAGGCCGACGAAGCACCTTTCAAAACCTCGATCCGCTCGATCTCGGCGGGTGAAATGGGGATATAGCTGTTGAAATGACCTGTATTGGGATCGTTGAGACGAATGCCGTCGAGGATCACAAGTACTTGCTGGAATGTACCGCCGCGCAAAACAATATCGCTCTGCGATCCTTGCGGGCCACGTGCCTGTATTTCAACGCCCGGCACGTAACGAAGCAGGTCGTCGATGCTATGCACCGGCAGCTGTTGGAAATACTCGCCTTTGATGACGGCAATGTTACGGCCCGTTTGTGACGCACGCTTTTCGACGAGCGAGGAAGTGACGGTGACGGGGTCAAGCGATATTTCCTGCGCCAGGGCCAGGTTTGTGATGAGCAGGAATAAGAGAGTGGTGCCTGGGTAATGTAGTTTCATAGATTGGGATGATTTCAATACAAAACTACTATCTTGCCGGCCCGTTTATATGCTCCGGTTTTAATCTTATGAGTAGTCCGGTTGAAATACCTTTTAAAAATGTGATCCTGCTGGACCGTGCGTCCGGGACACCTGTTTATCTGCAAATCGCGCATCAGATGATCAACGCCATTCAACGCGGCGTGCTCGTGACGGGTGTGCAACTGCCTGGTACACGCGCACTTGCAGAAATGCTCGATGTGCATCGTAAAACTGTCGTGGCCGCCTACAACGAGCTTGATGCCCAGGGCTGGATCGAAATGCTGCCGAATCGCGGGACGTTCGTGACGCGGAAGAGTCCGGTGGTAAGGGGCAGCGCGTTGTCGGCGAGCGTAAGCGATTTGAAACAATACCCGCAGCAAACCGGCTTTGCATTCGAGGAAAGTATGCTGCTCGACCGCCCGCTTTCACTCTCGCGCGTGGACCTGGAATTCACCGATGGCCTCCCGGACGTCCGGCTCGCGCCGATGGACAAGCTCGCGAAGGCGTATTCCAGCGTTTTGAGAAGAAATAATAACCGGAAATACCTGACCTACTCGCACGTGGAAGGCAATATCTGGTTCCGCGAGCGGCTCGCGACTTATCTGAACAATACGCGCGGCCTGCACATCGGCGCGGAGAATATTATCACGACGCGGGGCATTCAGATGGGCATTTACCTTGCTTCGACGTTGCTACTGAAAAAGGGTGATAATGTGGTAGTCGGAGACCTGAGCTACTATGTTGCTAATATGATTTTTCAGCAGGCTGGCGCAAATATCCTTTCGGTGCCTGTCGATGACCAGGGCATTTCGGTGGAAGCCGTGCGGCAGCTTTGCGAGCACACGCCGATCCGGATGCTGTACATTACCCCGCACCACCATTACCCGACGACGGTTACGCTGAGCGCCGAGCGGCGGGTAGAGTTGCTGAATTTGTCGGTGAAATACGGTTTTATCATCCTCGAAGACGATCACGACTACGATTTCCATTACAACAGCAGCCCGGTATTACCGCTGGCGAGTGCAGACGGAGCCGGGATGGTGGTTTATGTCGGGTCATTCTGCAAGGCACTGGCGCCTGGGCTGCGGTCGGGCTATGTGGTAGCGCCGCAGAACTTGATCAGGGAACTGGGCAAAATGCGGCGGATTATCGACCGGCAGGGCGATCTGATGATGGAACAGGCATTGGCGGAGCTGCTCGACGAGGGTGAAATCCAGCGCCATATCAAGAAAGCACAGAAAGTTTACCATCAGCGCCGGGATTTGTTTACCGGATTATTGGAAAACGATTTCAGCCCTTACCTTACATTCAAAGCGCCGCCGGGCGGACTGGCGATCTGGACTGAATGGCGGCGCGACATCAACCTCATGCGCGTGAGCAAGGAATGCCTGCGCGAAAACCTGCATTTGCCGCAAACGCTGCTTTTCCAGACCGGACGCCTCAGCGCGATGCGGCTCGGGTTCGGTAACCTCGACGAAAAAGAGTTGCGGGAAGCCACTTCCATTTTAAAAGAGGCCCTGCAAAAGACCAGCTAATCGGAAGCCGCCGTTGGAATGCTGATTTATTCAATTAATTTGGGATAAATTCCTATTCGTGCATTTCAACCTGACTACCGCATGAACAAACGTACTTTCATTAAACTTTCATCCGCATTAATGACGGCTCCCTTACTTTCCCCGCTGAGCGGCTGGGCCAACGGCGACAAGCTCCGTAACTGGGCAGGCAACCTTGAATACAGTTCCGAAAAGCTGGATTTGGGCAAAAATTTGCAGCAAGTTCAAACGCTCGTCAGGAAATACCCTAAACTGAAAGTACTCGGCACGCGGCATTGCTTCAATGACATTGCAGATACGAAAGACCAGTTCATTTCGGTGGTCGGTGCGGAGAAGGTGATTGATTTGGATACCAAAAATAAAACCGTGACCGTGAATGGCGGCCTGAAATACGGTCAGCTGGCGCCCTTGCTGCATGAGAAAGGTTTTGCATTGCATAACCTGGCCTCGCTACCCCACATTTCCGTCGCGGGCGCGTGTGCGACGGCCACGCACGGGTCGGGCGAGAAGAATGGGAACCTGGCAACGGCGGTGTCGGCGATGGAAATTGTAACGGCTGACGGGGAGGTGGTGAAATTGAATAGGGAGAAAGACGGGGAGAAGTTCAATGCGGCGGTGGTGCATTTGGGGGCGTTGGGAGTAGTGACGAAAGTGACGCTGGATGTACAGCCGACGTTTTTTATGGGGCAAGTTGTGTATGAGAATTTACCGATAACTCAGCTGAAAGAGCATTTTGACGAAATAGAGTCAAGGGGAGATAGTGTAAGCCTTTTTACAAACTGGGCTACTGATGACATTACGGAGGTCTGGATCAAGTTTAAGACTAATAGTGCCAAACCTTTGAAAGCCCGACCGGATAACGAGCTTTTCGGAGGAAAACTGGCTACGAAAAACCTGCATCCGATCCCGGAACTCTCCGCCGAAAACTGTACCGAGCAAATGGGCATGCCGGGGCCTTGGTACGAGCGTATGCCGCATTTCAAAATGGGTTTTACGCCGAGTAGCGGCAAGGAATTGCAAACGGAATATTTCGTGCCGCGGAAGAATGCGGTGGAGGCGATCCTGACCATTTCTAAAATGGGCGCCCAAATCAGCCCGCATTTGTTTACATCGGAAATAAGGACCATTGCGGCGGATAATCTCTGGCTCAGCCCCTGTTACAAGCAGGATTCGGTGGCGATACACTTTACATGGAAGCAGGACTGGCCCGCGGTGAGCAAGTTGCTGCCGGTGATCGAGAAAGAACTGGCGCCGTTTAATCCCAGGCCGCATTGGGGGAAATTGTTTACGATATCGCCTGGTTTGCTGGAAAAAAGGTATGAGAAGTTGCCGGAGTTCAGGGAGCTGGCCGCGCAAATGGATCCGAAAGGAAAGTTTCGCAATGCGTTTCTGAATTTGAATGTTTTCGCGAATTAAATAGCCACTCCGAGCGTTTACCTCAATGTGACTCATCTCCCATAAGTAAACGATACTTCTGATGGCTACCAAAATGAAGGCATTACCACCAGCCAGCGTGGACCTCACCGCCGACAAGATTACCGAGTTATACATGCATTACTGCCTGGAAAACCACAAGAAGCCGGAATCGGTTTACCTGTTTTCCAAAGAGCATGGTTTTGCGGAAAAGGAATTTTACAAGTTCTTCACTTCCATCGATTCGCTCGAAAAGCGTGTTTTTGTGAGTTTCCACAACCTGGCAGCTAACCTGATCAACCAGAGCGGCGAGATCGATGGCGTTGGTTTCCGGGACAAACTGCTGGCTTACTATTTTACATTGGTTGAAATCCTGACGGCCAACCGCAGCTATGTGGTTTTTGCCTTAAAGGAAGAAAAGAACAAGCTGAACGGCATTTTGAAGCTGAAAGAGTTCCGCAGCAGTTTCAAGGAATACATCCACGAAATCAGCGACGGTTATCTGAAAGCAAGGAGCGAACGCATTCGCAAGGCGCAGCAGGACGCGCTGGAAGAAGGTGCGTGGATACAGTTGTTGCTCACATTGAAATTCTGGATCGACGATGAGTCCGTAGGTTTTGAAAAAACGGATCTGTTCATCGAAAAATCGATCCGTGCTACATTCGACCTGATCGATACGACGCCATTGGAGAGCGTGATCGATTTCGGGAAGTTTTTGATTAAAGAAAAATTGAAGTAAGGAATGGAAACAATTGACAGTATCCCTACTTCCAAAATACGGCGTGCCACCCGGCTTATTTCCACAGGCGTCAAGATCGGGGGGAATTATCTGAAATATTACGGAGAAAAGATCACCAGTCCGGAAACGGCCAGGGATAACCTCAATAATAACAATGCGGAGGATATTTACGATAGCCTCAAAAGTCTGAAAGGCAGTGCATTGAAACTCGCTCAGATGCTGAGTATGGAGAAAAACTTCCTGCCGCAGGCATATGTAGAGAAGTTTTCACTTTCGCAATTTTCAGTTCCGCCGCTTTCGGCTCCATTGGTGGTGAAAACATTCCGGAAATATTTCGGGAAATCGCCGCTGGAATTGTTCGATACCTTTAATCCGAATGCGATCAATGCGGCGAGCATTGGCCAGGTGCATAAGGCCACGCACGAGGGCAAGGAGCTGGCGGTGAAAATCCAGTATCCCGGTGTGGCTGAAAGCATTTCATCGGATCTGGCGCTGGTGAAGCCCATTGCGATGAAGATGTTCAATATCCAGGCCAAAGATTCAGACAAGTATTTCAAGGAAGTCGAAACGAAGCTGACCGAGGAAACGAATTACATTCTTGAAATAGCACAGAGCACCGAAATCGCGGAGGCTTGCGAGCATATCCCCAACCTTCGTTTTCCCAAATACTACCCCGCGTTTTCAAGCGAGCGCGTGATCACGATGGACTGGATGAGTGGCCAGCATTGGTCGGAGTTTTGCAAGACGGATCCCGACCAGGCGACAGCCAACAAGATCGGACAGGCATTGTGGGATTTTTATATGTTCCAGGTGCATCAGCTCCGCAAAGTCCACGCCGATCCGCATCCGGGTAATTTCCTGATCGATGAAAACGACAACCTTATTGCCATCGATTTTGGTTGTATCAAAGAAATCCCCGAGGAATTCTACGTTCCGTATTTCGAGCTCGCCGAGCCGGAAAACCTGAATAATCCGGCGATTTTTCATGCCAAATTAGTCGAGCTGGAAATCCTCACAGACAAAGATACCCAAGCCGAAACCGTTTATTTCTCGAATCTTTTCCGGGAGATACTCGCATTGCTTACACAGCCGTTCCACGCCGAGACTTTCGATTTTTCGGACGAAGAATTCTTCCTGAAACTGGCCGCATTGGGCGAGAAATATGCCAACGACAAAGAGCTGCGCAAGATGAACATGAACCGCGGCTCCAAACACTTTATTTACATCAACCGCACATTTTTCGGGCTTTTCAGCCTGCTGCATGACTTGAAAGCGGTGGTGGATACCAAGCAATTTGTAAGCTGACATCAATAGTCAATAACCGGTTGTGAAGCATTCACGACTGGTTTTCTTCTTCTGTATGTTCGGCGCCGGGCTTTTTCAGATTGACGAAGCGGAACAGATTGTTGTTTGCCTGCTCGGGCGTTTGGTCGCCGAGCAGAATCCCCCAAGGTTCGAGCCCGGGCACCCGGTCGAAAATTACTTTCATCATCGCAATCGCCGGTATCGAAAGAAACATCCCCGACAATCCCGCCAGCGCGCCGCCCACGAGCACACCCACGATCGATACCAATGCATTGATACGCACTTTGGAACCCACAATGAACGGTACCAGGAAGTTGTTGTCGATCACCTGCACGGCGATAAATACCCCCACGACCCCTAACAGCACATCGATTTCGGGATGGCTGATGAACGTCACCATGACAGCCAATGCCGTTGCCACAAGGCCGCCGATGTACGGTACCAGGTTCAATATGGCCGCCATTACGCCAAGCAGAATGGCATATTGCACATTCAGTACCAATAAACCGGCGGAATTCAGCACGGCCACCGCGGTTGTTTCGAGCAACAATCCCACCATGTAGCTCTGAATGATCGATTTGATCTGTCCCAGAATTTCCAGCACACGATGCTTTTGCTCCTCCGCAAAAAGCACGACGGAAAAATGGATCAGCATTGCACGATAATAAAGCAGCAGGAAAGTGTAAATAGGAATGAGGATCAAAGTACCGAGCGGGCCTGTCACCGCGCCCAGCGTTTCCGGTCCCTGGAACGTTTCCAATGTTTTGCTCTGCGCATTTTTCAAATATTCGGCTTGCTGACGGTAGCTCACGCTGTACTCCCGCCTGATCCACCGACGTGCATCCCGATAAAAGAGGTCGATGTTTTTTTTCAGCTTCGGCCATTCATCCGAGAAATCCGCGAGCTGCATCGAAATAAGCACGGTAACCGCGGAAACTATCAGGATCGCTATCGTCAATGCGAGTGTTATGGACAGCAATTTTGGAATCCCGATGCGAATAAAGACCCGTTCGAGCGGCCGGAGGAGCACGGCCAGTAATCCGGCCAGTGCAAGCGGCACAATGATATCCTGGCCCAGGTAAATCGCCAGCATCATAATGCCGATCGCCAGGAGGGTTAGGGAAAGTTTTTGGTAGAAGGGAGGGGGTGGGGCGGTATTCATTTTACCATTTAAGAATTTATGATTCTGATTATGAATCTATTAGAGAAATTTGATTTTGCACACACACATATACGGTACGGTCATCATCAGTTTCGCAACTATCCGGGATTATGCGCTGCAATTTATCCATCTCAATTATGGTAGTCAATCCGGTATATAGCTTTACCTAAATCCTCTTCCCCAAACAAACACTGCGAGATTCTTCTGGAAATTGTCCGAAATGCGGAATGTCGGCGTAGCCCAATTTTCGGTACAATGCAATTGCCTCCGGCTGGCCAATGCCGGTTTCGAGAATGGCGGTTGGGTAGCCTAGCTCGTGGGCCCATTGTTCGAGTTCCCTGACCATCAGTGAAGCAATGCCTTTCCCGCGAAACCCGGGCGTTACAAACATCCGTTTCAACTCGATGCGCTCTGCGTCGAACTGCTTGAAACAGCCGCAGGCGATGGCCGCACCATGCTCATAGGCCACCACGACGGTCGGCAGGCCGGTAATGCGGTTGTACTCTTCGTAATCTTCCTTGTTGGTTTTGTAAATGCGGCAAAGCTCGTCGTCGAGCTCGTTGGTGAGGTTCTGGAAATCGGGATTGTCGCTGGTGGTGCGGATAACGTCGGGCATGTTGCTTACGGTGTCGATTCCGCGAATATACGTTTTCTACCAGAGGAAATACAGGGCTATCTGGCAACGACAATTCTGAACGTATCGGAAGTACCACTGTATTTGGCAATTTCAACGATGTAAAATCCCGGATAGAAGTGTTTCAGGTCGATGAACCCGTTGTTCAACGTGATTGAACGATACATTTGTTCACCCTTGTCATTTCTGATTGTAACAGAGCGGATTTTACTCCAATCCGTACTTTTGATATGCAGGACATCGTTGGCTGGATTGGGAAAGATATGCACATTCTGAAACTCGAATGTCAGATTACGTATGCCGCTGTACGCCGAAGTGCCGTCATTGTCGATCATGTGTAAACGATAGAGATTTTCTCCGGGCAAAGGGTCGGTGTCCGTTGCTTCATAGATGGTTTGGGTTTGACTGTTTCCTTTGGCAGGCACAGTTGCTATGGTTGTCCAGACTTTACCGTTTCCGCTGCGTTGCACGTCAAACCGGTCGGTATTTGTTTCTTCCGACGATATCCATTTCAAAATGGCGGTTTGCTGTTCTTTTCTTACCCCGAATTCTTCCAGTCTGACGGGTAGATTTATTTGAACCGGAATAGTGGCAATTACATTGTCGTTTGCAACGAAATTGCCTGGCGTTTGAGCTCCCGCAAAACCGAGCGTCGCGGTAATAACTCCTGTACCTGTACCGTTGCCGCTTACATGTACGAGAAAGCTGACACATGATGCATTAGGTATGGCAGCATTTGCTAGAAGCCGGATCGTGTGATTACCCGGCTCATTCTTTATGTCATGTATCACGAATCCCGTTATCGGCGATCCGTCTGTATTTGTAATCTCTTCAATAGTGAGGTTGTCCGGAAAACTGATTTGTGGCCGTGGCTTGTTCTCCTGGGAATTCACAGCTGCCGAATAGCAATTGCATATTTTGACTTCCAAAGCTCCTTTGGTTTGGTTCGGGATATACGCCTGCTGTGGATCTATATTAATGTCGAGGTCTTGTGCATAAGCGCAATTCAAGAAAAAGCTTAGCGCTGCGAGGATGAGAGAGACGATGACTTTCATTTTCATGATCAGAAAAATTGTGGAGGCGGCCCTAGACTGCCGTTCGATTCAACCATTGGATCTAGTTGGTAGAAACCGCAGTGACAACCGTATTGTTATGGACATTCTTTTCTCCACCTGAGCCGCTCACGACAACCGCGGTCAGGTTTTGAGTAATGCCCGTGGGTTTGTTTACTTTCCTTTTGATCTTAAACCCGAGTACGGCCTGCGTGTTCGCCGGCAGAATCGCATTTGAGCTAATAGTGATAAAGTTGGGGTCTTCCGAAAAAGTCCAGTTACCGTTCGTATTATTAATACCTCCCGAAACGTTCGAAGTGCCGCTGCTGGTGGAGTAGGTAATATCAAAAGCGCCGATCTTGCTGATCCTGATTGAAACATTACCTTTAGTACTAAATCCTGCGATCTCATGAATATTGACGACAAAGTCCCTTTCCGCATTCTCCATGAAACTCAATCCATCTATTTCCAGTGTCGGGGTCAACTCAGGTGCGGCGCAGGGCGTGGTAACATTTACAAATGACTGCGAAATAGTGGTATTGTAGCAGCCATAGGTGAGGTCGTGTGCAAATGCATAATAGGTGCCGCTTGTTACCGCGGTGGGGTCATCCACCTTACCGGTTGTATGGTCGGGGCTTGTAAACCATTCGATGACTGTGTTGGGAGGTAAGCTCAATGGTTTGGGCAGGAAGTTGGTCAGATTGGCCGTCTGCGTCGGACAAACGACATCTGCTACAGACCCGGTCAGCGTGATCTGGCTGGCGGGACTGTTGGGGTTGTTACAGCATATTGTTGCCCCTATGACCGAAAAGCCGGAGCTTAACAACGCTTTATTGGTTGAATAGCAATTGCCGTTCGGGTTGAAGTAGAATGCGTAATAGGTGCCCAGGGGGGCTTGTGCAGCATTTGTAATAACCGATCCCTGGTGCTGATCATTGTTAAACCATCTTACCTGATACGGTGACTGGCTTTCTCGGCTCGTAAGATCAAAGGTGTTTTGGTTTGAGCAGTTAATCGCCGCACTGTTACTTGTGAGCACTGCCTGCGTTTCCGCTGCCGTAAAGGAAAATGCAGCAGTTGAAAATTCTGTGTTGTAGCATTCATAAGGAATGTTGACCCCTTTGTAAAATGCATAATACTGGGCTCCGGGAATTTGGGTTGGCGCTTCGGCAACTTCCTGGGCTGTCATAGTTGCGTAATTTATATCCGGATTTTTCTTCCATATTACCTGTGTGCCTGTTGGCGTTGGCAGCTGAACCTGATCATTGAGGTTGATAGTTGCGCAAGAAAACGGCGTCACGTCAGATGTCCTGATTAATGCTACCTTACCGCCTTTGATCCTGCACGAGAATGGCCGGGAGTAAATGTCGAAGTTTACATATCCGTTCTGGCCATTGGGCGAGGTGCCGAAAAGCGTGATGTTTAATTCCGGGGCCGGGGCGGTAAACGTTAGCTTCTCCAACAGCCATTGATTGTGGTTGCCGTTAAATGTGGTCAGCTGCGTTTCGACAATGGCAGGGAATTGATCTTTGGTTGAGATCTGCAGGGTTGCGGTGCTCCCGAAGCTTGAAAACTGTGTCGAGGAAGAAAGCACATAGTAGCTGATCGTGTATTCATAGCCGGGTACCAGGCCACCTGCACTGACCCTGATTTTGTCGCTTTGGGTGCCGTTGCTCTTCAATGTAACGAATACCTCATCCGTATTCGGAAAGACGGCCGCAGTTTTGGATGGTGGTGACGGGATCGGGACAGACCAGTTCGGTAAATTACCGCCATAAGTGAAGCGGTTCGAGACGGCGGGCGCCCCGGATAAAATGGTGTACCCGGAAGGGGTGCAGTTCAGGCAGGCCGGGTTTGTAAATGTTTCAGGTAACGTCTGTCCGAATGTGGAATGGGTGCCCAAAAGTATGAGAGCCAGGAGGTAGTAAATTGTTTTCATGGTTCGTGGTAAGGATGGTATTTTTGTCAATCAATGACAGATCCCGAAATCCACAGGCTAATAACCACAATCACATATTGGATTATTTAATTTAATTAACATTCGGCTATCTTGAACTAACCATTGGTTCCAACCCGGGCTTTCGGAATGTTATCGTCTGAGTTTTCTATTTTTGTGACTTCCTATAACTTTGATTACGTGATCCGTGCATTTTGCTTTCTGGCTCTTCTGTTTTGGTACTCTTCATCGGTATTCGCCCAGGAAGGCTTTAAAGTGGTGCCGCTCGGCGTGAAAGGCGGGACGATGGACGGAAACCTTTCCGCATACATGCTCGCGCCAGCGGGCTCGGACGCTTATGTATGCCTGGATGCGGGTACGGTAAGTAACGGAATAGCGTACGCCATTGAGAAGAAGGCATTCAGCGCGAATGTGGAGACGGTCCTGAAAAGATACATCAAAGGCTACCTCATTTCGCACCCGCATCTCGATCATATCTCGGGGATGATCATCAATTCGGTCGACGATACGTTGAAGCAGGTGTACGCGATGGAGCATTGCATTAGCGTGATGAAATCGCATTATTTCAACTGGCAAAGCTGGCCTAACCTTGCTAGCGACGGTAATCCGCCTGCGTTGAACAAATACCGGTACAGCCAACTGGCCGCAGGGGTTGAAACACCGCTATCTGAGACGCAAATGTCGGTGAGGGCGTTTCCGTTGAGTCATTCCAATCCCTATTCAAGTACTGCTTTTCTGGTCAGAAGCGGAGAGTCGTATGTGCTGTATTTCGGCGATACCGGGCCGGACGAGGTAGAGAAAACCGACCATATGCGGCAGGTTTGGACCGCTGTGGCACCGCTCGTGAAGTCGGGAAAGTTGAAAGGCGTTTTCCTGGAAGTTTCTTACCCCAACGCGCAGCCTGACCGCCATCTGTACGGGCATTTGACCCCGAAATGGTTCATGAAGGAATTTGAAGTACTGGCGCAGCTGGCCGGGAAAGAGGGGTTGCGAAATCTTAATGTGGTCGTGACGCACATTAAGCCTACGGGAAATAATGAGGAAAGCATCCGCAAGGAATTACAGGCGGCGAATACGCTCGGCCTGCGGCTGATCTTTCCCGAACAGGGCGTTAAGTTGGAACTGAAATAATGCGAAAGGCGGATTTTTCCGCCTTTCTGCTATTTGAAAAGGCTCACCTGCCCGCTCGCGACCCTTGGATCGTACGGAACTTGCAGTTCCATTCCCAGTTCTCTGTTTAATTTTTGGATTAAATAGGAGGACAATAGCGGCGAAGCTTCCTCGTGGTTCTGGTGCACAAAGAAGTACACATTCTGAATGCCTTCCTCGATCCAGCTTTTCAGCCTTTCGAACCAGTCGTCCAGGCGCGTATAATCTGAATCCACATTAGCGCCATTGTAACGGATGAATGCGGTAGGCGTGGTAAGCCGCATGTGCAGCAAATCGCGGCGGCCGGCCGAATCGGTTACGATATGGGTGATATTCTTCTTTTCGAGGACGCTATACAGGTCTTCACTATTGAAGGTACCGTCGTACCAGCCTGTATGGCGCAATTCCAGCGCGAGTGGAAAACCCGAAGGCCATTCTTCGAGGTATGCTTTTAAAATTTCCCAGTTTTTAGGACCGAAGTTGTCGGGCATTTGCAGGAAAAGCATTCCGAGTTTGTCTTGTAAATGGGCGATTCCGTCGAGGTAAATGTCGGTTGGCTCCTTCGCGTCTTTCAATCTTTTCCAGTGGCTGATACTTTGATGCAGTTTTGGGAAGAACTTGAAACCTTCCGGTGTTTTGGCATGCCAGGTTTCGATGGTTTCGACGGGGAAGTTATTGTAAAACGTCGCATTCAGTTCGATGCTGTTGAACTGCGTCGCATAATATCCCAGTTCGTCCTTGGTACCTTTCGGATAGAAACCTTTGAGATCGGTCTTGTTCCATTTGGCACAGCCGATATAGATTCCCGGCTTTTCGCCCTTTGCCGCATTGAGCAATGCTTTGTTCGCAGGCGCGTCGGGCGGTAAGGTGAAATCTATGTCGTCGGCATTTTCAACTTTTCCAAATTTCATGACTGGTCAGGTTAGGATGAATAAAAACCGATCTGGCAAGCCCTCAGACTTGCCAGATGTGGATGAATGGTAGTATTATCTTCCGAAATCGTCCTGGACGCGAACGATATCGTCTTCGTCGGATGGATTGGAAGGGTCGGTATGCTGCCAGATTTCCGCTACAAAGCCCCATTCATTAACGCCTACCAGGCGGTGGCGCTCTCCTTTTTTGAGGTTAATCACTGTACCGATCGGCAATTGTTGCAATTCGGTTTCCTCGTCGGTGTCGCTGATCACGATGCCTGCATTTCCGCCGATTACTTTCCAGATTTCGGCGCGACGGTGGTGGTACTGCCACGAAAGGCGTTTGTTGGGGGCCACCACGAGGATTTTAGGACTCAGTTTTTCATAACCGGCAAAATCGGCGAGCGACAAATGCGGGAAAAATGTGGAGATGAATTTGGGCGCCTGGCTTTCGTCGAGCACGAAGAAGCCGCCCCACGGACGTGAATGGTCTTTCGCTACGACGGTGAATCCTTGCTCATCTATAAACTGCTGTACTTTTTCAAAAACCTCATTTTTATCGGCATCCGCCGCAAAAGATTGTATCATAACCGGGAGTAATTAGTAATTCAGGTGAATCTCAAAATTAGGATAAAAAACAAAAAGATGCCCCAAAATATTCAGGGCACCTTTTGAATTATATCTACTAATTTTTCCTATTTGTCCCACCAAACCTTGGTGGTGAAGTCGTCTGGCAAAGTGGCCCCGGTCTGGTAATTCGGGTTACCTGCCACTTCGTTGGTTGGATAGCGGAGTCTTACGGGAATGGTGCCGTTAGTTACATTGCCTGGGTAATTGGTTGGCGTAAGTTTCGGGAACCCGGTTCTGCGCCAGTCGTTCCAGGCTTCCCACCAGTTGAAAAACTTGTTCACCCACATCTGTTCGCCGATCATCTCGAGTGCCGGCTTAGCGGTACCGTACGGATAGGTGGTCAGATAACTGGCTACCGCGGCATCCGAAACAGTCAAAGATGCGTCGTAAGGCGTGTACATCTGCATGGACGCCTTCACACCCGCCTCATAATGCGATTTCGCCGTTCCTGAGATTCCGGTTCCGATTTTCCGCTCGATGGCTTCTGCCAGGAGGAATTCCACCTCGCCGTAGTTCATGATCATGTAGGGATCGGAGTCTTGGAGCATTTTCACGTTGATACGGGAGTAGGTTTTGGGCAATATGACTGCCGTGCCTTCCAGTTTGTCGAGCATGGGTTGGTCGTATCCATTTGGCATTCCCTTTTGTTTCAAGGGGTCAACCGTAATAGGCGTATACCCGGCGGCAGTCCAGTCGCCGATGCCTCCGCTGATAATCATCAGCCGGGGATCGTCGTCGGCCACGCTGTTGGCATTAGTACCCTTCAAAAAATTGACCAGCGTAGCGCTCAGGTAGGCGGGTTGTCCACCATCACCCGGGTCGAATGCGCGGGAAATACCATTCTGGTTGGTCCACTCACCCGGTCCGTCGGCCATGGCTACCCACACGTTGTCGGTATTGCTGGCAAAAACGCCACCGGCAGCCGCTTTGGTAACGTAAGTCGCAGCTTTGGCAGCATCCACATTGGAAATACGCATAGCCAAACGGAGCATCAGTGAATAGCCGAATTTTTTCCATTTCGAGATATCTCCTTTGTAGATGAAATCGGCGGCGGCAAAGCCTTCATCCGGATTGGAAGTACTCAGCGCCGAAGCAGCTTCATCCAGCTCTTTCAGCAAGTCGGCGTAGACGGCATCCTGCGTATCGTATTTAGGGAAGAAAATACCCTCTGTACCCTTGTTGGCCTCCGAATAGGGAATGTTGCCGTAAAAGTCGGTGAGGCGTGCAAAGCTGAATGCACGGAGAATGCGGGCGGCCTGGCGCATATTCAGGTATTTGCCTTCCCCGAATCCGCCGGGTCCCGACTGTTTCAGGATTTCTGCGAGGTTTTTCAGCTGGTCATTATAGGTAAAATCAAACGGCGCCGCGTTGGTCTCGGCATTCACGGTGTATTTGTCACCCGGAGCGATACCACCACCCGCATTGGCCAGTTGCTGGATCGCATAAGCACACATACCGATATTGGTACGCCAGTCGATGTAGCGGTTGTCGCCGGATGTACCATTGGAAGCGATACCCAATTCGGCCGACGTGAAAATCAGGTTCAGGTTTACCTGATTCAATGCCTGGGGATTGATGTTCAGATCATGGAGCTCCTGCGTGTCGCAACCTGTCGCTAAAACTACCGCCAAACTGTATTTTAAATATTTAGTTAAATTTTTCATGTCGGGATAATTAGAATGTTGCTCTCAAGTTGAAACCGTAACTACGTGTGGAAGGGAAACCGAAATAATCGAAGCCCTGTGAGTTTCCGTTCGAATAGGTGGATTCCGGATCGACGTTATCGATGTTTTTGAACAGGATAGCGAGGTTACGTCCGACGAATGAAACGCTGAGGCTTTGTAACGGGGTTTTTTCAAGCAGTTTTCTCGGAACTGAGTACCCTAATGTTAACTGCCTCAACTTGATGAACGAAGCATCATAAAGGTACATTGGCGTTACAGCGTCTGCTTCACCGCCAACGGATTGCCAGTAGTCAAAAGCTTCACGCGGTGACAGGGTTTTGGTGAAAGGTTTGTATTCGGTGCCTTCCTGTGTTACGCCTGTTACGGTCAAAGGTGCTTCGCCTTCTCTTCCTTTCAGCGATTGTTTGCTCACACCCCATTGGTCAAGGCGCATGTTGGTGCCCGAAAGAATATCTCCGCCCCATTTGAAGTCAACCAGGAAAGAAAGATCGATGCCTTTGTAATTGAATGAGTTTGTTAAACCGCCGGTAAGTTTGGCGATACCGTTACCTATGATTTCATATCCGCTTGATCCGACAGGGCGGCCGTCGCTGTAAAACACGGGCTGGCCATCGGGCGACATTTTCTGTACCCGGCCGGTGATCATACCGAACGGCTTGCCCACAATGTTCTTGATGTAGGCGTTTCGCGTGCGCGGCTCTTCCATTACGAGCTCATTGCTGCCTTCGATCAACGATTTTACCTTGTTATTGTTCTTGGCAAGGTTCAACGATACATCCCAGTTCAGGTTGGCGCTTTTGAGCGGAGTAAGTGTCAGCAAGAGTTCGATACCACGGTTTTGCATTTTACCTACGTTTACATAAGTCTGCCCGAATCCACTGGCTTTGGAAATGGTGGCACTCAGAATATCGTCGGTAGTTTGCTGGTCGTAGTAAGTAAAGTCGACTGCTAGCTTGTTGTTGAACATACGGAAGTCAATCCCGAACTCTTTTTCAGTCGATGTCAATGGTTTCAAATTCGGGTTTGGAATAGTACCATTGTTACCCATCGCTTGTGAAAATGATGCCATTGCATAACCCAGGTGCGGGTTGCCGTTGAGTGAATAGGTTAGATTGGTCGAATATGGATCGTTTGTTGCATTACCAACCTGTGCCCAGGATGCGCGTACCTTACCGTACGACAGCCATGACGGCATATTTTTGAAAGCGTCCGAGAATACGAAACTGGTTCCAATAGATGGATAGAGGGTATTGTTGCTTTCGGGGTTCAAAGTGGAGAACCAGTCATTACGAGCGGTCGCATTCAGGTAAAGGAAACCGTCGTAGGAAATCTCCGCCGACCCGAACAGGGAGTTGATCCCCTTTTCCTGGTAATTGTAATCCCATGATTTTCCTTTCACATTGTTGATAGCAGGGAAAAACTGAACATTGAAACCGTTACCATAGATATTGACGAAGTCGTATTTCCACCGCATCCGGTTGCCGCCGACAAATGCGTTGACCCCGATTTTTCCGAAGTCTTTATTAACTCCCACCATGTATTCAGCATTGATTTCCTGCACATTCCAGGTTCCCATGCTCCGCGCGCCGCCCCGCTGATACCCTGTTCCTTCCGGGGTAAGCCCCTCGGCCCGGCGCTGGTATTTATCGAGACCGACGCGGCCCGAGACATACAACCAGTCGGTAATTTGGTATTTCAACGACCCCGAGGTGATAAATCGGTTCTTTTTGTCGGTTTTGATAAACTGGTGGGTTACCCAGTAAGGATTCTGGCCCCAGTTGTTGCTGGCTTGCTGGAATTCCTCTCCCACCTGCTTGCCGAAAACGCTCAGACTATTGGCATCGGTTCCGGCGGGAATTGCACCCGGTTTGTTGGGATCACCGTAATAGTCGAGCACATTATAGCTTCCCGGCGTGCGCCAAAGCGATTGGATCGCGTTTCCTGGTGAGTCCGACACGTTGGGGCGGTTTTTAGCTTTCTCTTCGGAGTAAAGTACCTTAGCGTCCAAGGTCAGGCGTTTGCCGAATTTAGCATTAGTTGACAAGGAAATGTTGATCCTGTCGTAACCCGAGTTGGGAATGATGGTCGTACTGTTCAGATTGGTAACCGACGCCCGGAAGTTCTGGGTTTCGTTTCCGCCGGATAGTGCCAGGTTGTTCGTAAATGCATGCCCTGTTTTATAAAAACGCGAGAAATTGTCGCCCTGGTAGGCATAAGGTCTCATTTTGCCATCAAACCCTACGTATTGGCTATTATCATATTTCGGTCCCCAGGAGTCGTCACCCCACTCATATGCTTGTGTCTGAGTAGCCGGTTTGACGGCTACGCCATTCGCATACGCCCCGCTGCCGTACGACTTTTGCAGGTCGGAGAGGTCATTGAATTTTTCAAAAACGTAGTTGGAGCCAAACTCGACGCCGATCCCTTTTCTTTTGGTTCCGCGCTTGGTAGTGACGTTAATAACCCCATTCGTCGCGCGAGAACCGTAAAGTGCTGCCGCATTCGCACCTTTCAATACAGTTACCGACTCGATGTCATCCGGGTTAATACTCGAAAGACCATCCCCTTCATCGGAGCCACCCCATAGACCGGCCTGGCCGAAGTTATTGTTGTCCATCGGAATACCATCAATCACATATAACGGCTGATTAGGCCCTTGCAGGGATTTGTTACCGCGGATAATCACGCGTGATGAACCTGCGGGCCCGGAAGCGATTTTGCTTACGTTAACCCCCGCCACACGTCCGGCAAGTGCGTTACCGAGATTGGCTTCGCGCGCGGCCGTCATGTTAGTGCCCGCTACTTCGGTAATGGAGTATGCGAGAGACCTTTTCTCACGACTGATACCCAAAGCTGTCACCACCACCTCGTTCAGTGCGGTTGCTTCGGCGGCCAGTGAAATGTTCAGGATGGTTGCATTGGCTACCACTTCCCGGGTAACGTAGCCGATATAGCTGAAAGTCAGGGTTTTCCCTTTGTCTACGGTGATGCTATATTCACCCTTGTCATTAGTGGTAGTACCCCTGGTGGTACCTTTTACGACAACGTTCACACCGGCAATTTCACCGCCTGTGGCGTCGCTTACTTTCCCGGATACCGTCATTTCCTGTGCATACCCCCTGATGGAGAGCACAGTGAACAGCATCAGCATGGTAACTAGTAGATTTTTTTTCATACAGTCCGTACATCGATAGGTTAAACAGGATACTTGGTTGAGGAATTAATGCTGAAAATTGAGTCAAATATACCTAGGTTGACTCCATATGTACATAGTGCTTTTTTATCTAAAAATAACACATTTTTAACACTTCTTTAATATTGGAATTAAAATTATTCTGGTGTTAAACTGGACTATTTAATGTTAAAGTTTAAAATAGGAAGTGCAACTACGGCCGTGCGAATTTATTCTAATGCTCACCCATCAAATCTATTGAATGGTTTCCGGTTATGGATATACGTCCAAGTGGACGACTATCGCGGTATGTTGAATGCAGTGCTGCTTTCCATATGACCGGCAGAGAGGAATGCAAGGTTGCGGTCGATCAGGCCACTAAGGGTATTCCTGGATGACAGGGAATTGAAACTTTCGGGTGGAGTGCGTGTAATGTAGTCGAGCAGGCGCTCTACCGTAGTGGTAGCGACATGCAGCCGCGTATCCGAAGACCCGTAGTAGATGAATACCGCGCCGTTGTCATCGACGATCCAGCCGTTTGAGAATACAACATTGGAAACATCGCCGACGCGTTCGATGCCTTCGGGTGCCAGAAAATAACCTGCGGGCTTATAAATCACTTTCGCCGGATCGGCCAGGTCGGTCATGAAAAGGTATAGAACGTAACGCAGGCCCGCCGCGGTGTGCCTCACGCCATGCGCGAGGTGCAGCCAGCCAAGTCGTGTTTTGATGGGAGCGGGTCCCTGGCCGTTTTTGGATTCGTAAACGGTGTGATATTTCCTGGCGTCGATGACTGTTTCCCGCGTTATCTGCGCATTTTCGATGCAGGGCGCCAGTCCTAATGCAATGCCGCCGCCGCGCCCGGCCTCGATGAACGAATCCTGAGGGCGGGTATAAAATGCGTATTGGCCGTCGATGAACTCGGGGTGTAAGACCACGTTCCGTTGCTGGGGCGACGGCGTTTGGAGGTCCGCAAGCCTTTCCCATGTGTGCAGGTCATGCGTGCGGGCGATCCCGCATTGCGCAACCGCCTGCGACTCGTTGCCGGGCGCTGCGGCGGGATCTTTACGTTCGGTACAAAACAACCCGTAAATCCAGCCGTCTTCGTGCGCCGTGAGCCGCATGTCGTATATGTTTACGTCCGGTTCGGTAGTTTCAGGCATTTCGAGGGGATATTTCCAGAATTGAAAGCCGTCCATTCCGGTATCGCTCTCGGCCACCGCAAAAAAAGATTTCCTGTCATAACCTTCCACCCGGACGACAAGCAAATACTTCCCGCCAAGCCTGATCGCTCCCGCATTAAAAACCGCATTGATGCCGAACCGCTTCATGAAATAGGGATTGCTGGCGGGGTTAAGGTCGTATTCCCAGAAGAGCGGCACATGTGCGGCAGTGAGCACGGGGAGCTTGTAGCGCTCGCAGAATCCGTCGCCGGAGCCCAGCTTTTCGTTGCGTGTTCCGGTCAGTCGCTCCTTTTCGCTTTTGATGCGTTGCAAACGCTCTTCGAAGACAGTCATAGGCGATTTGTCAGGGGTTGTTCATCACTGATGCGGCAGGTTCTTGTACCAAGTTTTCCAGAGAATGGTCGAGGTGGCCAGAAAAATAGCCATCGCGATGCAGGTTTCCACAGGCATTTTAAGAATACCAAACACGGGTATCGCTGTAATGGCGGTTTGTGCTATGATACCGGTAACTACATTGAAAAGATCTCTTCCCAAATCCCTGTTTGGTAAAAACGAAGGGTCGCTTTTGCGGATTTCTTCCCGGACCGGCCCCCAGAACCCCCACGGGTTTACCGTGCGATAGAATGTTTTGAGGACTTCCATATCTGTCGGCGCCGTCGCAAGAGACCCGGCCACCGCCCCCATGATTGAAATGCCCAGAATAAGCGGGAAATAATAGAGCGGCAATGTGCCTGTAAAAGCATGCGGGCAAACCAGCGCGCACACGATACCGGCCAGCATTCCCCAGAAAAAACCTGCACTGTTGAACCTCCACCAGTACCATTTGAGGACATTGGAAGCGATATATCCACCATACAATGCCGATACGATCCATTGCAGGATGCTGTTGACATCCCTCGCTAGCAGGCCGAGCAGGATGCTGATGCCGACGATCACGATGCCGGACAGATAGCTGATCTTGCTGATTTGCCGGTTACCCGCACCTGGGTTGACGGACCGGAGGTAAATATCGTTCACAAAATAGGCTTGTGCCGCATTGAAAGTGCCTGCAAATGTGCCCATGAACGCGCCCATCAGGCCAATCAGAACCAGGCCCAGCAAGCCCGATGGAATGTAGGTATTGAGCACGGCCGGAAGTACTTTTTCGAAATCGGTACCGATGGCAGCCGAAATGCCGGGTTGCTGGAAATAGAGCAATGCGAAAACGGCGATTCCGGTAATAAAAAGGTACCGGGTGGGCAACAATACCACATTCACGATCATGCTCATCAGTGCGGCTTCCCGGGGCGAACGGGTGGAGAGGATTTTCTGCATGTCGTAATTCGGTGCCGGGCCGGCTAGGCTTGCGAGAATGCCTTTGGAGGCCATTAAAGCGAAGAAAAAACCAAAGGGGGTAAAGCTGTCGTTTTGTAGCTTTTGAGCGGCTGCAGGTAAAATGCCGGACCAGTCGAGGCCGAGTTCTTTGCCGAAAAACAGATCCGTCCAGCCGGAGGGAATGGGTAAGCTGCCTGCTCCGGGCAGTGCCGTGTAAGCCATGACTGCTACCGACACGCATACGATAACCATAATGAGATAATGCAGCAAATCGGCCCACACAATGCTTTTCATGCCGCCGAGCAATGCATAGCAAGCTGTGAAAAGCGTAAAAATGATACCGTAGAAGTGGGCAGTATAGGCAGGCGACAAACTGAATGGCAGGAATGCGCTGACCAACTTCCAGGGAACAAATATTTCGATGAATTTACCGAGCCCGATAAAGCCGTAGGCCATGAAGCTCAGGCAGCTTAGTAATGCAAAAACGATGATGATCTTGTGCGAAAGCCCGGCCCCTTGGCGTTCCCCGAAACGGAACAGCATCCATTCGGCTCCGGTAGCCGCATTCGAGCGCCTTAGCCACATTGATAGGTAGACCATCATGAATATTTGGTTAAATACCGGCCACAGCCACGGTAGCCAAATGCTTTTTACACCATACACTACCATGATCGCGACCATCCAGGCCGTACCGGAAAGGTCGAACATTCCCGATGCATTCGAAATGCCGAGCATCCAGAAGGGCATGGATTTCCCTCCGAGCAGGTAGTCGGTTTTGCTTTTCGCTGCCTGCCGTTTGAGGTAAATGCCGATCAAAATGACCGTTACCAGATAGAGTAATATGACGAGGAGGTCGATCGCCTTGATTTTCATCGGTGAGCTTGCTAATCGATCCGCGTATGATACAAACTTATTGACAAAACTGCCGTAGGGTATAATACTTTTTTATCCATGATTAGACCAATACGAACAGTTTATAGGATTATGGGAAGGTTTTATGGGTGGCATTATTGATAATTAATCTTTAAATTGTTACCTGAATATAACATAACAACCGATACCAATTGCCTATGAATGAAATCTACCGAGAAATTACCCCATTGACCCAGTACGATTGTTTCACCGTTTTTGACCGGAATAAGACTGTTTTCGACTTTCCGTTACATAGCCACGAGGAGTTCGAATTGAACCTGATCCTTTCGGGAAAAGGGGTAAAGCGGGTGGTTGGCGACCATACCGAGGTGATCGACGACGCGGAACTGGTGCTGGTGGGCAACAATTTGCCGCATGGCTGGCTTACGAATTCCTACCGGTGGCAGGAAGGCATGCCGGAGATCAAGGAAGTTACGGTTCAGTTCCACCGGGACCTGTTCGACGACAAGTTCCTGAAACGGAATCAGCTGTTTTTTGTCCGGTCGCTGCTGGAAAAATCAGCCAAAGGGATCGCGTTTTCGAAGGATACGATCGAACGGATCAAGCCGAGGCTTACGAGCCTGGCGCAGAGAAGCGGTTTCGATTCCATGCTCGAACTCATGTCCATTCTGCACGACCTTTCTGTTTCGCGCGACATGCGGACGCTTTCCAACAGCACATTTACCGACGAAGACATTAATTTCAATAGTCGCCGTATCGAAAAGGTGTTCGCGTACATGCGTGACAACTATGATAAGGAGGTAAACCTGGGCGGCGTGGCGAAGCTGGCGGGGATGTCAGAGGTGTCGTTCAGCCGGTTTATCAAGAAGCGTACGGGCAAAACATTCATCGAAAGCCTGAACGAGATCCGGCTCGGCCACGCATCGCGCTCGCTGATCAATACTTCCAACACGATTTCAGAAATCGCTTACAAATGCGGGTTCAACAACCTTTCGTATTTCAACCGGATTTTCAAAAGCAGGAACGGCTGCACACCGAAGGAGTTTCGTGATAACTACTCGGGGACGAGGACGTTTGTTTAATGAGTGACCGGGTCGCCGGAGCGATGAGTGAATGAGTCTAAAAAAAAGAGTTCAAAGCTTGGGACTGCCCTAACTTTGAACTCTTGTTATTTCAACGACTTGCTGACCTATTCCTTCGGTCACTAAACCTTCAACATCCACCCAAAGATATCCTCTTCTTTGCCGGTGCGGAGGTCGGTCAGGTAAGTTTTAACCTTATTCACGAATGAATCTTCCTTGATTTCGGGTAGCGGGTAGTCTGTGCCTTCGTACGCGATCGTTGCAAACGGAGAGATCACTACCGCGGTTCCGGCGCCGAATGCGGCTTCGAGCTTGCCGGCTTTTAATGCGTCGATGATCTCTTTTACGGTGATACGGCGCTCTTCCACCGGAATCCCCCAATGCTCGGCGATTGAAACGATGCTTTTGCGGGTAATACCGTCGAGCGTGGTTTCAGAAACATGCGGGGTAAGCAGTTTGCCGTCCAGCATGAACATGATGTTCATTGTTCCCGATTCTTCGATGTACTCGTGGTCGCGGGCGTCGGTCCAGATCAGCTGGTCGTAACCTTCCTGTTGGGCCAGTTTCGCCGGGTAAAGCGAGCCTGCATAGTTACCTGCGCATTTGGTAGCACCTACGCCACCTTCCGCCGCGCGGATAAAACGCGTTTCCACTTTCACACGCGGAGGTTTGGCATAATAAGTGCCTACCGGGCTCGTGAAAATGATAAAATAATATGATTCCGATGCTTTGACGCCGATATAAGGGTCGGTGGCAAACATGTATGGACGGATGTACAGTGAGCAGCCGGGTTGTGAAGGTACCCAACCGGCATCCAGACGGAGCAGCTCGGTGAGGCCGTTCATGAAAATCTCTTCCGGGATCTGCGGCATGCAAAGGCGTTCGGCGGATTTGTTAAGGCGTTTCCAGTTATCGATGGCACGGAAAAGCAACACTTCACCTGCGTCGTCTTTATAAGCTTTCATTCCCTCGAAAATAGCCTGACCGTAATGTAGCGCGGCGGTAGCAGGGCTGAGCGAGAGGTCGCCGTAAGGGACGATACGCAGGTCCTGCCATTGTCCGCTTTTGTATTCGGCGATAAACATGTGGTCGGAGATGTTCCGTCCAAAAACGAGGTTGTTGAAGTCAACCTCCTGCAAACGGGATTGGGTGGTTTGCTGAACTTCTATTTGTACTGTGTCGGCTGTCATGATGCCAAAAATTTAATTTTTCAAACGCTTTCCGGAGCTAATACCTTGAAAAAAGGCAGGATTTGGAAATCCCGGCGCATTCTTTCTAAGTCTCGCAATTTAAAAAATTTAATCTATAAATAATTGATATTTAGTATAACAATTATTTTTGCCGGGAAACCCTCGGTTGCCACGTAACTTCCTCGATTCCCAGCTCATGCGTCATGGCGCGGCAGAGCATAAAAAGGTAATCGGAGAGGCGGTTGAGGTAGCGGATCACGATGAGTTCCACTTCTTCGCCCTGCTGCAAATGGATCACCGCGCGCTCGGCCCGGCGGCAGACCGTCCTTGCAATGTGCCCGAAAGATACCGACTGATGCCCGCCCGGCAGGATGAACGCCCGCAACGGAGGTACGGCGGCATCGATCAGGTCCATTTCCTTTTCGAGCAATGTAATGTCCTCGTCATGGAGGTCAGGCAATATTCTTTTTTTCTGGTCGGGCTCGGAAGCGAGGTGCGAGCCAATCGTGAACAGGCGGTCCTGAATTTCTTTGAGCAGGTCTTTGCGGCTTTCATTCACAGGCTGGTCGCGGAGCATTCCTATGTAACTGTTCAGCTCATCGACCGTCCCGTACGCGTCTATGCGCACGTGCGCCTTACTCAGGCGCGTACCGCCAATGAGCGCGGTAGTGCCTTTATCACCGGTTTTGGTGTAGATTTTCATGTGTTGGGATTAAGCCTTTGCTTTCTTTGCGGACTCGGCTTTAATGAGTTCTTCGAGCGTGCACTTTACAGTTTCCAAATTGATAAATTCTTTCTCGATTTCACGCATTTCTTTTGCGGTATGACTGTTTTTGATAACGGCGATTTTATTTGCCTTTAATGTTTTCATGGTAGTAGCGGATAGTCTGTTTGTTGGCAGGCCAGCAGCTTATCGGCCTGATCAGTCGTTTGTCAACAGTAAATACAACGACATTAATTATCTGTGAGTTTCCTGTATCTACGGCATTGAAGCGTTGCTCGCCGCCTAATCTTGTTCCTGTTTTTATAACGAGATTCGGGTCGTCAAAGACACTTTCAACCTCTTCCACGGTATTTTTTCTCTCAGGATGGTCTTCGATAACATGTCTCAGGTTGTGTGGATCCCATTCAAATTGCATCGCCGGAAATTATAATGTGTGTTAATACAATTAGGTTTTGGAAGCTTCCCGACCTAATTTTGCACCCGATTTACTATGGCGAAAAGACCTCTATTTAGGGTACCTAATTCATGAAAGTTACAACATTTGCAATAAAGATCTGGCGCTGGGCATCTTTATTATTCGTTATCGGGGCGCTGGTTTGGACGTATTCCCTCTTCCCTGAAATGGTCGCGGTGGATTTTGCGGATAGCGGCCTCGCAGAACGTTATGTCGAAAAAGGGCACATTTTTTATATCGTAATGGGGCTTTTCCTGCTGAATAACGTGGTGATCACCGGCATCGCCCGGCACATTCCGAATGTAGACCCGATGAACCTGCCTATTCTGAAACGCAGGGAATGGGCGCAGCATCGCGCGGAACTCAACGAGCATCTTACCAACTGGCTTTTTTGCCTCGTAGCAGTGATCAATACGATCACCGGTTTCAGTCTGATGGCGTTGGCGACGATCAATAGTACCAACTACAAAATGGACGTTTTCGATTTCTCCTGGCTGTACTATGCAAGTCTTGCGCTTGTTTTAGGCGTATTCCTGCTTCCATTGCGCCTGCTATGGCCGCCCGTGCAAGACGATAAACTGTAATTTGGCGAGGTATGCAAGGTAAAATGGCGGAGGAGCAAGCATCGTGGCGGCAAGAGGCGGAGGCGATCGATTTGGAAAGCTATACCTACGATTTGCCCGACAACCGCATTGCAAAGTATCCGATGGAAGTTCGCGATCAGTCGAAACTGATGGTGTACAAAGGCGGTGAAATCAATCATCTGCGGTTTACCGATATTACTTCCCAATTACCCGCAGATACCCTTCTGGTTTTCAATGATACCAAAGTAATCCCGGCACGGGCGCATTTCCGGAAAGAAACGGGAGCCGTGATTGAACTGCTGCTCCTGCATCCCGAACTGCCCACAAGGGTGATCAACGACGCGATGCTGGTAAAGCATTCGTGCGTGTGGGAATGTATGATAGGCAATAAAAAGCGTTGGAAAGCGGGAGATGCATTATCAAATGTCATACAAGTAAGTGGGACGGAAGTGCATTTGCAGATTTCGTATCATGATTATGAGCGCAATTTGGTGAGGCTAACCTGGGACGCCGACGTTACGTTTCTGGACCTGGTGAAAGCATTGGGTGAAATCCCGTTGCCGCCCTATCTGAACCGCGATACCGAGGAGCCGGACAAGGAAACTTACCAAACCGTTTACGCGCACCACGACGGCGCCGTTGCCGCTCCCACAGCCGGATTGCATTTCACGCCACGCGTTTTTGAGGCATTAGCGCAAAAAGGCATCCGCAAATCGTTCCTCACCTTGCACGTGGGCGCCGGTACTTTTCAACCTATTAAAGTCGAGAAGGTTACTGAGCATCGGATGCATTCGGAGCAAGTGGTGTTTACAAGGAGCTTAATTGATAACCTGCTTCAATCGGTTGATCACATTGTGCCGGTAGGTACTACTTCATTGCGTTCGCTGGAAAGCCTGTACTGGTATGGCGTGAAGCTCTTTAAAGAGGAAACGACAGAATTTAATATCGAAAAACTCTATCCATATCCCTGGAAAGAGGCAGAACTCCCATCCGCGGCCCAATCTCTGCAAGCCGTCGCCGATTATATGGATGCTGCAAATCTTAATGAAATCGTAGGTGAAACCGAGATCTTCATTTTTCCGGGCTATCGTTTCCGCTTATGCCGCGGGATAATTACCAATTACCATCAGCCAGGCTCCACGCTCATTCTCCTTGTGGCCGCATTTGTAGGAAAAGATTGGAAAACGATCTATTCCGAAGCATTGGCCAACGATTACCGCTTTTTAAGCTACGGCGATTCGTCGCTCCTTTGGCTCGTTGACGAGGCTCGGTAGTTTTATTAGTTGATCTTTTCCTGCTATTTGTTGTTTAAAAAACAGTAAATTATGGGATGTGTAAAGCTAATTGACCGGAGAATGACTGTCGAGGAATACTTCGAATTGGACGAACAAAGTGATATTCGCTATGAATATTTTAACGGCGAAATGTACCCTATGGCCGACGATACGTTGAACCATAATGAGATTGTTTCAAACATTCGAGCGGCCTTTTCAAGTTTTTTTCGTCCCCGAGGGTGCCGGGCATTTTCGGAAACCATCAAGTTAAAGGCATCAGATGTCTATTACGCCTACCC
This sequence comes from Dyadobacter sp. SG02, assembly GCF_900109045.1. Taxonomy (GTDB): domain Bacteria; phylum Bacteroidota; class Bacteroidia; order Cytophagales; family Spirosomataceae; genus Dyadobacter. The sequence continues at coordinate 39,920 of NZ_FNYL01000010.1, read as the reverse complement.
GGATGTGATGGTTACCTGCGCGTCGAGCGATCTGTCAGGATCTTACATTGTCGAACATCCCAGTATAGTGGTTGGAGTCGTATCCAAAACGTCAGAGCATACCGACCGTGTTTTTAAGTTAAAAGAATACAAAAGAGTAACTTCTCTTAAATACTATCTTCTCGTGGAGCAAAATGACTATCGCGTCGAGCTCTATTCACGTTTAGAACAAACGGATCTTTGGACCTATCACACATTTAATAATCCAACCGACCTCGTCCGCCTCGATGCATTCGATTTCGAAATGAGCCTCGAAGCGATTTATGAGAACATCGAGTTCATGCCGGAAGAGTTCGCGCCGGAGGAGTAATTCAAAAGCATTGTTGCACCGCAACCACCTTACTCGCAGCGCTCACTCCATTCTCGTTAAAAGCCTCAATAGCAAAATAATAAGGCACGCCTACATTGAGCGCGCGCAGCTCGAAGGTGTTCGGTTCGTCGTTCCAGAACTGGTAGGTCTGGTATAATTTATCCGGGGCGATGCCCCATAGCACATTGTAACCTGTCGCTTCCGGTACTTTTTCCCACTTCAAATCCGCATTGCGGGCGTCTTTCTGTCGGATGGCGGTGAAAGTCGCGGGCGTTTGCGGCGCTTTGCCGAAACCGTTTCCGAAAATCCTGATTTCGCTGATCGCCAATTTCGGCGACGCCACGTATACGTGCTCATAGCGTACGTACCGCGCACGGACAGGCGCCGGGAGCTCGATGTAGGCGCAGGGGCGATCCCGTTTGGGCTCTTTGGTAAGGTCGCTCGCGAGATCCCATTTCTTGCCGTCTTTTGAGGTCCAGATTTTGAATTGCGTGTAGACCTTTTCGGGCTTGTTGTCGAAAATGTCGGATTTGTAGTCGGTATAATTGACTTGTATTGCTTTTACTTCCTGTTCGCTTTGCAAGTCGATCGTCAGCGTTTCGCCGGGCTTGTTTTGCTTTGCGGCCCAGAATGTCCTTGGATTTTCGTCTGTGACCTTTTGCGCGGACATGGTGTCGAGCGTTGACGAGGCAGTTACGGGCTTTTTATAGGATAGCAGCATCCAGCCGGTGAAAAGCTCGTCGCCTTTGCCGGTCCAGGTTTTGGTGGTTATTTTGTGCGGGAAATCGCCGAAACGGGTATTGGCGAACATTTGACCGTCCTTATCGAACCCGGCGGCGTAGCGCACAATGCGACGCTCCATAGCCCAGTTCAGGCCGATCCACGAGGTGCCGGTATTCCAGTAATTACCGAAATTGTCCTGAAATGTATTGCCATGACCGGCGCCCGTCGCGAAACCACCCGGTTTGTAGGAAACAGGGTTATAAGTAGCGTAGGTGAAGGGCCCGAGCGGCTGGTCGCTGACGTATGTCCCATTGGCATACACATTATATTCGGTACCCGGCGCGCCGTATTGCAGGTAATATTTGCCTTTGTGCTTAGTCATCCAGGCGCCTTCGGTGAAGGGTTTGAATGGGTCCGAATGGTTTGGCCCGAAGCGCTCCCAACCGTGCTCATATTGATTTAGCCAAAACAAAGACTGGTATTGCCCCTTGAATGCAAGCCGTTTGGAATAATCCAGCTCCGAGCCGAAAATGGGGTAGACATTTGACGAGCCCCAATACATATACCATTTGTCGGTATCGGGGTCGTGGAACAAAGCGGGGTCCCAGGGGCCGATGTCCTTTGGTAACCGGGGCGTCCAGCGATTGTAGAACTCCCAGATGCCTTTTTCGGGGGCAACGGAATACAATATCGGCCGCGATTCAAATGTGGATTGAAATAAAAACAATGTATCGCGAACGGAAACCGCCGCGGGTGCGCACATGTCCTCGAAAGGCCAGCGGTTGGCGGTCAGGTATTTCCAGTTAAGCATGTCTTTGGAATGCCAGTAACCGCCTGAAATGGTTACGAAAAGAAAGTATTCGCCTTTGTGATTGATGATCACCGGGTCGGCACCGGAGCGGTAGCTGATATTGTCGTTGAGCTGCTCGAAATTGTATTTGTAGTCGATGTCCATCGGATTGCAATAAGTGCTCTGGGCAATGGCAGGCATCGCGCTGAGCATTAGTGTTAAACCGATGAATATTCCGAAAATGCGTAACAACATGATTTTGTTGATGATAGGATACATATTATTCTTTTAATCCTCCAAAATTACCTGTTTTTGGATTAATAATCTTTCGGGTGCGCAAAACCATTGTGTCTTTAAGAAGTTTTGAAACCGATAACCTTTACCTTTGCGGTCGATTTTGAAATAAGCAACATTTTTTAGAATGGCGATTGATTTTATAGAGGAACTACGCTGGCGGGGCATGCTGCACGACATGATGCCGGGAACACATGAGCAACTTCAAAAGGAGATGACATGCGGTTATATCGGCTTCGACCCGACGGCTCCTTCGCTGCACATCGGTAACCTCGCTACCATTATGCTTTTGGTGCATTTCCAGCGCGCAGGCCACAAGCCGATCGCATTGGTGGGTGGCGCGACCGGGATGATCGGCGACCCTTCCTTCAAGGCGGCCGAGCGGTCATTCCTCGACGAGGATACATTGCGGATCAACCAGGAAGGTATCCGCAAGCAGCTCGAATCATTTCTGGATTTCAATTCCGGTGAAAATTCGGCCGAAATGGTCAATAATTACGACTGGTTTAAGGATATTGGCTTTTTGCAGTTCCTGCGCGATGCAGGCAAGTATTTGAGCGTCAATTATATGATGTCGAAGGATTCTGTGAAAAAGCGTCTGGAAACCGGTATTTCTTTTACCGAATTCTCCTACCAGCTTTTGCAGGGCTACGATTTTTATCATTTATATAAAAACAAAAATGTCCGGCTGCAAATGGGCGGTTCGGATCAATGGGGCAACATCACGACCGGTACGGAGATCATCCGTCGCAAAGAGGGTGATGATGAAGGCTATTTCAAAGCATATGCATTGACCACGCCGCTCGTTACCAAAGCCGACGGCTCCAAATTCGGGAAAAGCGAAGGTGGTAACATCTGGCTCGACCCGGAACGCACTTCGCCTTACCAGTTCTATCAGTTCTGGCTCAACCAGAGCGACGAGGATATGCCGCGCTACCTGCGTGTTTTCTCACTGAAAGGTCGCGAGGAAATCGAAGCATTGGAAACCAGCCATGCCGCCGAGCCGCATTTGCGCAATATGCAAAAGGCGCTGGCATCCGAGCTGACGATCCGCATTCACTCGCAAAAGGCATTGGATCTGGTGTTGAAAGCATCGGAAGTTCTGTACGGTAAGGCGACATTGGAAACGCTTAAAAGCATTGAAATAGATGAGTTCGACACTGTTTTCGACGGCGTGCCCCAAACGGAAATCACCCGTGTCGAATGGGACGAATGCGCCAACATTACCGACCTCGTTTCGACCGTAACCCGCGGAGAAGTGTATGCTTCGAAAGGCGAAGCGCGCCGTGCGATCCAGCAGAATGCGGTGAGTGTGAATAAATCGAAGGTTACCGCCGCGGAGCAAACGTTGAGCGACTTCGCATTGCTGCAAAACAAGTTTTTGTTGATCTCAAAAGGTAAGAAGAACCACCTGATTAAGGTAATATAGTGGTTTGAAATGCTTGGCGGGCGATTAGCGCTTGCCAAGCCGTTCAAAACTGAAAATAGCGGCGTCTTTATTTTTCTTTCCGGCAATCAGGTCTGTGATAATGCCGGCGGCGATAATGCTGAAAAGGATGCCGTTTCCGCCAAATCCCAATGCGAATAAGGTATTTGGATGCTCCTTCACACCACCGATAAAAGGCAAGCCATCCTCAGTCTCGGCAAATGTGCCGCACCAGGTATAATCCGTCACAAACGGCAGGTCCGGAAACATGCTGCGGGCATTCTTTTCCAACTCTCTGGATTTCCGGTTAAGCAATTTGTCCCTTTTGACGGCGCTTTGGAACATTTCGTCCTTGCCGCCGATCAACACCCGGTGATCTTCGGTCGTGCGTAAATACAGATAAGGCCGGGCACTTTCCCACAGCAATGCATTTTCGTACCACAATTCCTTTCTTTCCGGCATAGGCTTGCTCACGATCGCGTAGGAGGAATGTAGCCGTACGAAATTGTGCGATATCAGTTTTTGCGATTCGTAACCTGCTGCAACAATCAGCTTCTTTGTTTTGACGATATTTCCGTTGTCCAATATCAGCGTAACACCCGCCCGATCATGCCGGATGTCGGTGATTTCCACCGTATCATACACGCGCGCACCCTTCTGAATGCACTCCTGTAAGAGCGCATGCGCGAGCGCGTAGGCGTCCACCTGCGCGGCATCGTGCGAAAGGATCGCGCCGCTTTTGCGGATACCTGGGAAATGGGAACGTAGTGTGGCCTGATCCCACCATTCTACATCGATGCCGATCTTTCTGCGCGCCTCGTATTCTTTTTCCAGAAGCGGTAAATCATCTTTTTTCGATGCATAATACACGCTTTTCATGAGCGAAAAGCCGGTTTTGACCTGCAATGAACCCACAATTTCGCGGGCCTTATGAATGGCCTCTATGCAAAGAAGATAGCTGCGTACGGCATTCTTTTCTCCTACCAGGCCGATCAGGTCGGTTAGCATGGTGTCGATCTCGTATTGCAGCAATGCCGTGGAACCGGACGTGCTTCCCATCCCGATATGCCGTTTTTCCAGCACTACCACCGGAAATCCTGCCTGCGTAAGATGCCAGGCAAGCAATGCGCCGGTGATACCGCCGCCCATAATCACGATTTCCGCTGTCAGGTTTTCTGTTAAAGCAGGGTAAGCATGCATCGCCCCATTTTTGTAGAACCAATGAGGCTGGCCACTGAGTAGATCCATCAGGTGTTTTGGTTGAACTGATGAATCTGAGACTCCAAAATTTTGTACCAGGGGCAGAGCCCCAAATACTTGTAGAAATGGTCGCGTTTCCCCCAGATTTAAAAGGTGCAGCGCACCATCACCCCTTCCCGGAAAACGTATTCAATACCGGCGCCGCAGTCGGATTATATTGATAGGACTGCCAGGTGTGGTCATTGTAGATTTCGACAATGCGGTAGCCTTTGTAGGTCGTTCCCCAGTTGCCGCCGAAATGGCCGTCGAAGAAGTAGGGCTTTTTGCCGTAGATTTTGGTGCTGTCCTGGTCGTGGTCGTGGCCGTTGAAAATGGCCTTCACATTAGGTGTATTTTCGAAAAGTTCGATCACTTCCTTGCATTCGATGCCGTTCACGGTCCATTTGGCCGGGGTAATGTGCAGAAACACGAAAATGCCTTTTTTGTCTTTGTATTTGGCGAGTTCGTTGCGCAGCCACGTAGCGTCGGGGCATACATATTCGCCTTTTTCATTTGACGTATCACCAACTACAAATGCATATTCGCCTTTCGCAAAACTATGGTTGGTGGGGTAGCCCCAGGTGCTTTGCCACACATCCAGTGCCACTTTGTCGTGGTTGCCGCGACTTACATAATAGGGCACACTGAGGTTCGAGATCGTGTTTTTAAAATCGTAAAGCAGGGTAGGGTCGTCGTGGATGAGGTCGCCGTTGATGAAGAGGAAATCCACCCCTTTTTGCAGTTTTTCACGGTTTACCCAACTTACCAGGTCGGAATGGAATGCCTTGAACTCTGTGTCGGGTTGTCCGTAATGTCCGTCGGATGCGACGATGAACCGTAATGCGATGTTGGCCGCCGGTTGAGCCTTCGCGGGTTCTGACAAATAGGTGATTCCGGATAATGCAGGCAGGAGTTTAAGAAAAGACCGTCTCTGGAAAGTCATGGTTTAACGGGTTTGGATGATCGGAAATAGGGGTTTCATGCGTGTTCAAAAATAGCTATTCGTCCGTTATATTTCCTTAATCTTGCACATTGTTAAGCATATTTAATAAAAACCTGAATACATGGACCGGCTTATTCTGCAAAAAGCAGCTTCCTATTGCGCTTACCAGGAGCGCACGCAGGACGAGGTGAAACAGCGGCTGAAAAAATGGAATGTGTGGGGCGACGAAGCCGACGAGATCATCGCAGAGCTGATTTCCATGAACTACCTCAGCGAGGAACGCTTTGCGAAAACCTATGCCGGAGGGAAATTCAGGGTGAAAAACTGGGGCCGGATGAAAATCCGGCAGGAGCTGAACCGCCGCGGGCTGAGTGCTTACAGCATTGAAAAAGGGATGAACGAGATCGGTGACGACGATTATGTGTCGGGCTTGCGCGAGTTGCTTGCGAAGAAGCGGGTTCTGCTGTCGAAAACGGAGACAGATCCTTTTAAATTGAAACAGAAGCTGGCCAGGTTCGCGCTGGCAAAGGGGTATGAAAGCGAGCTGGTGTGGAAGGAAATAGGAGAGTTATAATGTAGTATTGGTATGTCACCCTGAGCAGAGTCGAAGGGTAGCTGCGTTTCGTATTTGCTTCGACCTCGCTCAGGGTGACAGATCGTTTAGAAGTCGGAGTCGAACGAAATTCTGTGCGCGGATTCTTTGTCCTTCACACCACTCATCACACCTGCTTTCTGGTATTCTCCTACCCGTTTTTCGAAGAAGTTGGTCTTGCCCGGAAGCGAGATCAGCTCCATGAAATCGAATGGGTTGGCCGAGCCGAACTGTTTGGGGCAGCCCAGTCTTTCGAGCCAGAAATCCGCGATGTATTCGATGTATTGCTTCATCAAATCGGCATTCATACCGATCAGCGACACCGGAAGCGCTTCACTCACGAACTCTTTCTCGATTTCCACCGCGTCGAGCATAATCTCGATCACGCGCTCTTGCGGCAACTGGTTCAGAATGTGTTTGGTATATAGCAAACATGCAAACTCGCAGTGTAAGCCCTCATCGCGGGAAATCAGCTCGTTCGAGAATGAAAGTCCGGGCATAAGGCCACGTTTTTTCAGCCAGAAGATCGAACAGAACGACCCGGAGAAGAAAATCCCTTCCACTGCTGCAAATGCGATGATGCGTTCCGCAAAAACAGGGCTGTTGATCCATTTCAATGCCCAGTCAGCTTTTTTCTGCACGCATGGGATGGTTTCGATCGCCCTTAGCAGCCTGTCTTTCTCAACCGGATCTTTAATATAGGTGTCGATCAGCAGCGAGTAGGTTTCGGAGTGGATGTTTTCCATCGCAATCTGGAACCCATAGAAGCATTTAGCTTCGGCATATTGCACTTCGCTAAGAAAGTTGACCGCCAGGTTTTCATTGACAATCCCGTCGGATGCCGCAAAAAATGCCAGTACGTGGGAAATGAAATGCCTTTCTCCGTCATTCAGGTTCTCCCAGTCCTTCATATCCTGCGACAAATCGATTTCCTCGGCTGTCCAGAACGATGCCTCGTGACGTTTGTACATTTCCCATATGTCGGAATGCTTGATGGGGAACAAAACAAACCGCAAGGGATCTTCTATCAACAGGGGTTCCTGTCTGGTAAGTTCTTGTGACATAGTTAATTAGAGTATTTTACTGGGATCAGAATGATATAACGTTATTACTTGCCGTTGGCTCTGACAGCCGGGCCGGAAGAAAACAAAGCTACACGCTTTGGGCTAAAATTCAAACAAAGTTGTCGACATCCGACCGATGGAAAACCTGAACCAACCCTATCGGTAATTATTAATGTGATGCAGGTGAGACTCTGGGTATAATGCAGGGAGGTGGTGCTTTGGATGTCTACCCCGGAAATATTCCATATCGTTAAATTCATAGCCCATGCCCGTAACAGGCCCGAGGAGGTACGTCAATTTGTTCCGGAACATCCGTAACCCTTTCGAATATATCTTCGACAAATTTCACGACCGTGGCAGGACGCTACGCTTTGTCACGAAACCCAACAGCCTCCGTTTCGACGTCCCTGCCAGCCTACACCAGGTGTTCAAGGAAATATTTATGGCCGACGTATACAACATCGGGACGCTGACGGGCGTAATGCCTGATGATCCGCTGGTGATCGATATCGGCGCAAACGCCGGTTTTTTTGATATATTGCTTTTATCTAAAACAAAGAATGCTCAAATTTATGCGTATGAGCCTCTGAGCAGTAATATCGAACGAATGCGTTCCATTGCATCCTCCAATCGCAGGTTTGATAAAAGCGTGACCATCAATCCTTTTGCCGTGACAGGAACACCCTGCGAAATGTTGCGCCTATACGCACAGGACACGGAAGATAATCAGGTGGTCGCTTCTTCGTTAAAAGGTTTTAATACTGATAATACAAAGGAGCTGTGGATTCCTGCCGTTTCATTTTCGGAAATCATGGCTGGTATTCCGAAGGCAAAGGTCGATTTGCTGAAAATGGATTGCGAAGGAAGCGAATATGATATTATTTTGAACACGCCGCCGGATGTTGTGCGCAGGGTTGAAAGAATGTTGGTTGAGGTGCATGATATTGATAGTCAGTTTAATGTAATTACGTTTAGCCAGTATCTTGAAGAGCTGGGCTATCATGTGAGTTACATGCCCATTAACGGTTTTTGTTATGCACTGGAAGCGTGCAAAAAATGAATAATCATTTTATGTCAAAAAGAATTCTGATTGATTGCGAGAGGATGAGGCACCCTCATACCGGGCTTTACCACTATTGCCTTCAATTAGGGAATTCCATATTAAAAAAGGTTGGGAACGATCAGGAAAAAATTGCCTTTTACTTACCTAATTCGGCAGAGCATGCTTTTGGCGAAAATGCCAATTATGTTTCCCAGCATTTTATTCACAAACTGTTTTTCCCGGATACCAAATCGGTTGATATCTGGCATTGCACCTACCAGGGTTCAAGGTATTTTCCGTTTGGGAAAAAGGTTTCGGTGGTTCTAACAATCCACGACCTGAATTTTCTTTATGACGGCAACAGATCCGAGAAACGTATCAAGAAGTATTTGAACAGGTTGCAATTAAAGATAGACCGGGCCGATCATATCGTAGCGATCTCTTATTATGTTCTGGAAGATTTAAAAAAGTACCTCGAATTAGGGAATAAGCCCACATCAGTAATTTACAATGGCTGTAATATCGATGATACCGGTGTAATTAATGTTCCGGACAAGCCGATTGAGCAGCCATTCCTGTTTACGATCGGAACGATTGTCGGGAAAAAAAATTTCCATGTACTGCCTGCATTGCTGGCGGGTAATGATTTTAAGCTTGTTATTGCGGGGATTGAAAGCAGCCAGGAATATAAGAAGGCGATTATCAAGGAAGCACAGAAGCTGAATGTGCTTGACAGGCTATTTTTTACGGGCCCTATCTCCGAGAACGATAAAAAATGGTATCTGAGCAACTGTACTGCTTTCGTATTTCCGTCCATTGCGGAGGGTTTCGGATTGCCGGTTATCGAGGCGATGTACTACGGCAAGCCGGTCATTTTATCACGCTGTACATCACTACCGGAAATCGGCGGTGACTACGCTTATTACTTCGATAATTTCGAGCCCGAGCACATGCGTAATGTATTGAATGCGAGTCTTGAAGACTATAATAAAACAAAACCCAGGGAAAGAATCCGGGATAGGGCCAGATTCTTTTCCTGGGATAGGGCAGCTTCGGAATACCTTGAGTTGTATCGAAGCCTTGTTAATTCAGTTTAATTACCTGCTGGTATTTCAGCATCATCCGGAAGTTATTGATCACATCAATAATACCAATATCCGAGTGATGTTTTTTCATTTCCCTGTTAAAGGCTACTTTCTTCGCTTGCAGGTTGTCCCGGTTTTTAAAGAAATCCCAGTACGCTTCTACTTTAAAGAATTGTAGCGTCAGCAGGCCGAGCAATACATCACAAAGCAGGATTTGCAAATGCCATAATTTCAGGTCCATACCTTGCAAATGCAGGTAGTGAACGTAGTAACGGTTCCTGAAATGGATTCTTTTGATGGCCTTTTTATGATTGTGGTTTTTGGTGCTGGCCGAAACCTCGTGCCGGCAAACGGCATCATGTTCGTAATAGCATTTCCAGCCCAATCGCCACGCGCGGATCGAAAGCTCCTGATCTTCGCCATAATACGGATTGAACATTTCATTAAATCCGTTAATGGCTTTCAGTTTTTGTGTATCCATTAATGCAATTGCACCTGACAAATAAAATGTCGGCGTAAAAGCATTGATATTTTGCAGATGAAAGAAATCCGATGACTTTATTTTTCTTCCTGAAATTTTTGGTTCTCTGGCAGCTTCACGAATGAAATCATCATTCATACCAATAACCCTTCCCATTACACCAAAAGTATCTTCCAATTCGAAATACTTATAGAGTTTTTCCATGTAACCGGGTTCGAGGGTTACATCCGTATTAAGAAGAAAAATCAGGTCATTGGTGGCATTCTGGATGCCTATATTGCAAGTATCTGAAAACCCCGAATTGGTATCTTTACGAATCAGCGTGATCTTGTCACCGTAATGTTCTTGTAAATATGCAACAGATTCATCCGTGGATGCATCGTCGATTACAATAATCTGAACACTGGTTTCGAGTTTTTGAAGGACCTTATAATTATGCTCAAAATATTTTTCGAACAGATGTTTCCCGTTATAATTGGGAATTACTACTGATATACTTTTCATATACAATCGGTTATCAAGTTAGTTGAGCGTTTTTTTAATACCCGATTCTTCAATATTTCCTTGTAACAGGATGGCGTTCATGATCTTCTTCTTTGGTGAAATTATATAGCTCATTTCCATATCCTTGCGGATATATTTTGTACAAATATCAAGCCAGCGCTCGCGGGAGCTACGCCGCCTGAAGTTATGACTCTGCTGTTAGGGAAATGGTTGGAAGAGGGTTGATCGCACAGGGCATAAACCTGGGCGCGGAAATATAACTTCTATACTAACACTATGGCGAAATATTTATTGTATTCGCTTACAACATTAAAGATTACATTAAAATTATACCTGTAACGTATAATCATTAGAAAAAATAACAAACCGATAAAGATTCCTTTCTAAATCCATTTTTTTCTTCTGAAAAACCAAAGGACTACAAGCGATGAGAAGACCATCAGCAGCAGTGAAAGCCAGAACCCCCACGGTTCACCGGTGGAGGGTATGTGCTGGTAGTTCATACCGAAAATACCGGCGATCAGCGTCGGCGGCATAAAAATGATCGTTACCACCGTGAAAATCTTGATTACCTGGCTCTGTTCGAGATTGATCAGACCCATGAAGGTATTCTGGAGGTATTCGAGTCGCTCGAAATTGAAAGTGGTGTATTCGAGAAGAGAGTTAATGTCTTTGAGGATGATACGCAGGTGCTCTTTCCTGTCCTCGGGGAAGTACTGGCTACGGAGAATGCCGGAGAGTACACGCTGCTTATCGATGCTCGTTTCGCGAAGCATCATCGTGATTTCCTGCAAACCGCTGATGCGGATCAGGACTTCCTGCCGTGTTTTTTGTTCGTGCGTGAGATCCTTGCTGATGGCCGAAATGTCTTTGGAAATGCCTTCGAGCGCATCCGCATCCGCCTCAATGCGGGTTTCCAGTAGCAATAGCATAAAATCGACGCCTCCCTGTATACTTTCCGGGCTCACTTTCATCTTTTTTACGGTATCTGCAAACGTTTTCGAGTCACCGCGGCGGTAGGTAAAAAGCACATTCTGATGCAGGATGAAGGACACCGGATATGTTTCGTAGCCCTCCCGCTCTATTTTGAGGAAGTTGGAGTTGGCATTGATTGTCTCGTTCTGTTCGAAAAAACGGGAGCTACTTTCGATTTCTACGATTTCCTGGGGGGTCTGAAAACTGATATTGCATTTGTTCTCCACCCACTCCTCTTCTTCGGCGCTCGGAGACTGTAAATCCACCCACACGAGGTTCGGGATCTTACCCAGTTCGCGGATATCGTTTTCGCGCTTAATGACTCTGCCGTCCTTATAGAATATGCGTACCATGCGTCAAAGTTGGGGAAAAAAGCCATACGCTTAGCCGTTCGTTCATCGGTGCTGCATTGGCTTGGAGCACTTACCGGTTAAAGCTAACTTGTATTCGCTTAACTACACGCACTTGTGAAAGAGAAATTTTACCCGTTCGAGGCTTCGGACGATTACTTGTCCTTTTGGTTCGAAAGCTGCTCCTCGGGTTGCAGGATTCAGAAGTCTGTGGAGTTTGAGGAGATAGGAGTCGATCTTTATAACTTGGCATTCGGCGATATGGATAAGAAGGGGCAATTAAATGATATGGTAGTGAGTAATAATGGTGACATGAGAAAAGTTCTTGCCACCGTCGTAAAGACCGCTTTGGCGTTTTTTGAGATGTATCCTGATAGAAGTATTTATTTCTCAGGAAGTTCATCTTCAAGAAATCGGTTATATCGGGCCATTTTAACAAGAGATATTGAAAATTGGAGTGGTATATTTGAAGTACAAGGGATAATGCAAGGCATGCCTGTCCAGTTTTCGCAGAATCTGGATTTTGAAGGGTTTCTTATTAAACGAAAATGACTAATGAAGGAGAAAAGACAGCCGCTCGTTGATTTATCAAAGATTAAAATAAATTCCAATTTGAAAAGTCATCGGAACGACCCATTCGTTGTCCGCAAAGTCGAAGAGGCGAAGAGAGTACTGGCACCCTATCTAAAGGAGCTCGCCGATAAGTCGAAGTAAATTCCGCTGTTTCTGTAAAGTATCGTAAATTTGTGCGATGCAAAATACAGGTTCAAGTGGGATATTGACGACGCAGTTCTGGCTGCTGGGCCTTAGCTCGTTTCTCTTCTCATCCAGCTTCAATATGCTGATACCCGAGCTCCCGGCTTACCTTTCGAGCATGGGCGGGGCCGAATACAAAGGGGCAATTATCGGTTTGTTTACATTAACGGCAGGTCTTTCCAGGCCATTCAGCGGTCGGCTTACCGATCGCGTCGGGCGGGTTCCCGTGATGGCCTTCGGTTCGCTGGTATGCTTCGTTTGCGGGTTTCTGTACCCGATCTTCACCACGGTAATGCCTTTTCTGCTGCTCAGGCTGGTCCATGGCTTTTCGACAGGATTCAAACCGACCGGTACCGCCGCCTATGTGGCTGACATTGTGCCGGCCAACCGCCGTGGGGAGGCGATGGGCATCCACGGCATGTGTATGAGCGTAGGGTCCGCATTTGGGCCGGCGATAGGGAGCATGATCAGCGAGGAATTTTCGTTGAATGCCCTTTTTTACACCTCGTCGTTACTCGCATTTCTCTCCATTGCGATCCTTTTGAATATGAAGGAAACTTTGCAGGAGAAGCAAAAACTTTCCTTAAAGTCATTTCAAATCACCCGCCGTGACATTTTCGAGCCCGATGTTTTCAGTCCGGCACTCATTACATTTCTTTGCTATTTTGGTTTCGGCGCAGTGGCTACGGTCACGCCGGATTTTAGCAACTACCTGGGCTTGCAGAACCGCGGGTTGTATTTTATGATGTTTACCATCTCCTCCATTATGGTAAGGCTCTTCGCGGGTAAAATATCCGATCGCCATGGCCGTATGCCGGTCACAATTGTAGGGTGTATTATCCTGATCATCGCGATGATCCTCACCGGTTTTGCCGAATCCGTGGAGATGTTTCTCACCGGAGCCGCATTCTTCGGGATTTCAATGGGCATCCTGTCACCGGTACTTTCCGCCTGGACGGTCGATTTGAGCGGCGACCATAACCGCGGCCGGGCGATTGCGACGATGTTTATTTCCCTGGAAGCAGGCATTGGCCTCGGGGCATTTCTTTCTGCCGAATTATTTGCAAACCAGCGAGAGAATCTCCCTCTGGTATTTTTCAGCATGGCGGCGTTTGCATTGGCTGCCCTTTCTTACACAGTAGTTATTTATCAGTTTAAAAAGCGTCGCACCCGTGTTATTTGACGATACCTACCGAACCATTGCTAATCCAGCGGAAGGCTTTTTCAAGGATAAGGGGAGTAAATTTCTGGCCTATGCTTATCCTGTCGAGAACGACGAGCAAGCCAAAGCTAATCTGAACGAACTGCGCGAGCTACACCCCAAAGCAGTTCACCATTGTTATGCCTATCGCCTGGGCGCCGACAGGATGAGTTACCGCATGAGCGACGACGGTGAGCCATCGGGAACAGCGGGGCGTCCGATTCTCAATGCATTATATTCGAGGAATATCACGAATGTGATTGTCGTAGTAGTGCGGTATTTTGGCGGGACGCTGCTTGGGGTGCCGGGCTTGATCAACGCTTATAAAACCGCTACCGAGGAGGCCCTGAATGTAGCAGAAATTATCACACGGCATTATTTCAGTGTTTATCGGCTTTCATTCCAATACCCGCAAATGAATGACGTCATGCGGATCGTCAAGGAAATGGAGCTTCCCGTGCGTACGCAGGAATTTGAAATGCAATGCACCATGGAAGTAAAAGTACGCTCCACGCTCGTCGAGCGGTTTATGACGCGCTCGGAGAAAGTAGAGGGCCTTTCCGCGGAACTGGCTGACTAGTTGTTTTCGCGAAGCATTCGCACGAAATCGTCTTCATATTCCTTGATCGCTTTCAGTAGTTCCTGTAATTCCTTTTCCTCGGGAGTACCTTTCTTGGCATCGAATATCTCGTCGGCACGCTCCGAGGCTTTTTCGTATTCGCTTTCGTTCGTGATTTTCATGATGGCAGCTGTTTGAATGTTTTCTCAAAAGTATTTCATTGTTTTTCAAAGCACAAAAAAACCGGCACGAAGGCCGGCTCTTTTGGGGTGCGTTAGTGGGTTAAATGACTGTTAATACTCTGGATTTTGTATCAAAGTCGGTTTGCCGTCTTTCTGGCTGTTCAGGATTTCGTCTTGTGGAATTGGGAAATACAGGTTTTTCTTTGTGAAAGTTTTACCTGCCATATAGCCCCGCTTGTTGAACGTACGTCCCGACGGCTCCTTGCCTGGTACGGCTTCTTCAGCGGCATATTTGTTCAACACTTTTTCCGCGATGCCCCAGCGCACGAGGTCGAAGAAACGGTGGCCCTCCATGGCGAATTCGAGGCGTTGTTCCATGCGTACCGCGTTTCTTGCATAGTCAGCACCTTTTGCGGCGAAGGTTCCTGCCGGATAAGGTTCCACTTTGTAAGTAACGGTTTCATCCTGCACCGAACCGGTTTTCGCGCGGATTCGGATTTGGTTCACCAGGTCCTGAGCCACTGCGAGGTTGCCCAATTCGATTTCGGCTTCGGCCAGCCACAGTAACACATGTGACAACTTGATCAGGCGGTAGTTGTTATTTACGTTCCGCTTGCTGGTCGAGTGGGTAGTGCTGTTTTCTTCCGCCAGATAATACATCCATTTTTTACCGGTGAATGGTCCTGCATAAGCCTGGTCACGGATCCAGGTCGAGCCTGGCATCGGGCCCCAGTCGAGGAAGTTCACGCCGCGGCGACCGACGGTCCAGTCGAGGCGGGGATCAACGGGAACGGTTTTGTCCAAGGTGAATGCAGCCGAAGCCACGATTCCCTGGTCGTTTGGCAAATCCACTTTGTTGTAGGTATCCAGTGAGCCGTCGGCGGCGGCACCGATCATCGGAAGCCCGTTTTCGGTTTTGAATGCATTTACAAGGTTATGCGAAGCCTGATAGAAACCGCAGCATCCGCGTCCCGGAGCCGTCGCCGAATAGGGCCAGTTCAGGTTATCGCCGGCATTACCATTGTTACCGTTCGTTCCGTCGTTTACCGAGAATTGTACCTCCATAATCGACTCGATATTGTTGTTGCCGGTTGTGCGGTAGTTGTCATGATAATTGGCAACGAGTTTTTTACCTGAATTTTTAACAACATCATCCAGCAACTCTTTCGCTTTGAGCCATTTTTTCTGGAAAAGAAGCGCTTTGGCGAGATATGCCTTGGCTGCCCACTTGGTAGCGCGACCTTTCTGAGTCTGTGTGGCAGGAAGGTTGTCGGCTGCAAACTGGAAATCGGCTTCGATTTTCCCCCAGATATCTTCGGTATTAGGGACTTTGGTCGAATTTGGATCACCGGCGTTGTAAATCTTTTCATCGATGAATGGCACGTTGTTCCACATTTTCTTGGCCTCGAAATGATAATGGCCGCGCAGGAAACGCGCTTCCGCAACCACCTGGGTCTTTTCAGCGTCGGTCATATCCTTCACATCCGGACTTCCTGCGATTTGGATTGTCTCGTTGGCACGGGCAACGCCGTCGTAGGAATGCCACCATTTGCCGAGGAAATAGGTATTGTCGGAAAGCCAGTTGTATTGTTCGATGAACGATTGCTCGGGCTGGTCACCGGCATCTGTACCTTTCACAGCGTCGTCACTGCTGATACCTCCGAAAACATAGTTCGAAATCGTCGACTGGCGACCGGTGTTACCGGCACCCACACCATCGAGTAGCGAGTAAGCGCCGATGAGCAGCGCATTTACGCCGTTTTTGTTACTGAGCTGCTCTTTCGACGCGCGCCCCTGCGGTTTCAGATCGAAGAAATCGTCGGAGCAGGAGAAGCTCAGAGCGACTAACATGCATATTAAAAGTGACTTTTTCATTGTATGGTTCTATATAATGAAGATCAATGGATGAACTAGAAATTGAAACGCAAACCGCCGAGGAATGACTTGGCCACAGGGTATGAGCCTTCGTCTACGCCCATGTGGATATCCTGGTTGTTTTCGCCGGATCTTCTCAGGTTAATGTCCGGATCAAGTCCTGTGTATTTGGTAAGGGTGAACAGGTTTTGTCCCTGAACATAGATCTGCGCCGATCCCAGTTTCACTTTTTTCAGCCAGTTTGAAGGCAAATTGAATGTCAGCTGGATGTTTTTCAAACGGAAGTAAGAGCCGTCTTCCAGGAAGTAGGACGAAACCTGCTGGCTGGTAGCGTCACCCGAGTTCAGGCGAGGAAGCTTTGCATCATCACCGGATTTTTTCCAGGAATCATAAAGCATGGTTTTCGAGCGATTGCCCTGGAACACGTTGAAATCCGTCCAGTACTTCACATAGTTGAAGATCTGGTTTCCTTGCACGCCTTGTCCGAACAAGGTGAGATCGAACCATTTCCAGCCTACACCTACATTGATACCATAGTTGAAATCAGGGTGCGGGTTGCCGATAATGGTACGGTCAGCTGCGGTAATAACGCCGTCGCCATTCACGTCGCGGAATTTGAAAGTACCTTCTCTCGTATAGGAACCGAATTTCGGAGCGGCATCAGCTTCCGCCTGATTTTTGATCACACCATCCACAAAATAACCATAGTAGCTCGCGATGGGCAGGCCGGCTTTTGTTGCCGACATTGCCGGCAGACGGGTCGTGAAACCGAAAATGGTTGCATTTGGGTCGTTGTTCAGTTTAATCACCTCATTTTTGTAGTGACCAAAGTTCACGCCGACCATGTAGTTAAAATCACCTCTCTTATCCCGAAAAGTCAGGCCAAGGTCTACACCTCGGTTACGCACTTCGCCGATGTTGGTGTACGGAATCGTACCGGAACCGGCTGTTCTTGGAATGGCGACTTGCGTCAGCATGTCGGAAGTAAGGCGGTTGTAAAGGTCGAGTACCACTTCCAATTTGCTATTGAATAAAGTCGCGTCGATACCAATGTTGGTAGAGGTATTGGTTTCCCATTTACCATTGGAATTACCAAACTGAACCAGGTCAAAACCTCCTACGATGGATGTACCCGTACCGCCAATGTCGTAGGCATTGTTCTGCGGGTCGGCAGCGTAGAGGGTGTAAGCATTATAAACGTTAGGGATGAGTTGGTTACCGGTTTTACCCCAGCCAAAGCGGATTTTTAAATCGTCTACGAACTTGGCCGGCTTCATGAATGCCAGTTCCGTCATGCGCAAACCCAGTGAGAACGCAGGGAAGACACCGTAGCGGTTGGCTTGCGAGAAACGGGACGATCCGTCACGGCGGATCGTTACGTCGGCCAGGAGGAGTTCTTTGAATGCGTAGTTGATCTTTCCGAATTGGGAGAACAGCGCACTTTCTGTCGGACCAGGGCCTGCATTGCTCAAACCGGCGGCCGAACCTGCGTCGAGGAAGCGGTAGTCGACGTCGTCGAATGCAAATCCGCTCCGGCCGGCGCGGAATTCACCGGCGTAAGTTTTCACCGCTTCCGTACCTGCCAGTACGTTGAAGCTGTGTACGCCAAATGATTTGGCATAATTCAATGTGTTGAACCAGGTGTATGAACGGTCGACGTTGTTGATTACGGCGAGGCTGTTCGCATTTCTTGCTTCGGCGGCTTCGATATCGCGGTGGAAATACTCCGCACGGTTGAACTGGTTGTATTCGATACCAAGGCTCGTGCGTGCGTACAAGCCCGGAAGGATGTCTACCTGCGCGAACACGTTACCGAATGCGTGCGTGCCTTTGGTGAGGTTGTCTTTCTCACGGTACAGGCGCGCCAGCGGGTTGGGGGCGTTACCGAGGTTACTACCACGGCTGCCTGCAAATCCGTTGAAATCGGAAGTATTGGTTCCGCCCAGTGCCCTCGGGCCGCCGGTAATATCGAATACAGGGATGATCGGGTGCACGCGGATCGCGAACATGATCGGGTTGCTTTCGTCGTTGTTGGTGATCCCCTGTCTTTCATCATAGGAGAATGTAAAGTTCTCACCCACGGTCACCGGGCCTTTTTTGAACTCGGTGTTCGCACGGAGCGAGTATCTTTTGTATTTGGTGTATCTCAAAATACCATTCTGCTTGAAGTAGTTGGCCGAAAGCGCATACTTGGCTGCCTCGGAACCGCCGGAAGCACCGATCTGGTAATTTGAAATAGACGCCGGGTCGAAGATCACATCCTGCCAGTCGGTTCCTTCCTTGTTGGCCTTGGTGATGTTGAATGCGGTTTTACCCAGGGCCGGATCGGCGATGTCGTTGGTGTAAGTATAATTGCTGGGTAACTCGCCGTAAACATTCGGGTAAATGTAATCGGCGACAGTCTGGTTGCCGTTTTCGTCGAATTTGTATTGTGCTGAAGGTGATGTTACCGACGGATTTTTACCAGCTCCCAGTTCAGCTTCGTAGAGATATTGGCCCAACTCTTTCGTATTTAGCAGATCGAGCATTTTGCCCGGGCGCTGGGTGCCGGTATAAAAGTCGAATGTAATGTTCGGTGCGCCGGTTTTACCTTTTTTAGTGGTAATGATCACCACGCCGTTCGCTGCGCGTGCACCGTAAATAGATGCGGCGGAAGCGTCTTTCAATACCTGCATCGACTCGATGTCGTTGGGGTTGATCTGGTTCAATGTACCTTGGGTAGGCACGCCGTCGATCACGTAAAGCGGGCTGTTGTTGTTGATCGAACCAAAACCGCGGATACGCACCATAGTACCACCACCGGGAGAGTTATCGTTTCCGACCGTTACCCCCGAGGCGCGTCCTTGCAGCATTTGTGTTACGCTCGCAGTAGGAACAGAGGTCAGTTCTTTTGGATTAATGACGGTTACTGCGCCGGTAATGTCCTTTTTACGCTGTGCCGCGTAACCGGTTACCACCACTTCGCTCAGGTTCTTGATATCGTCCTCCATCGCCACGTCAATGGTCGTCTGGTTTCCGACAGGAATTTCCTTTTTGATCAAACCGATCGAGGAGAAGACCAGGATTGCACCGGAGCCTTTTGCTTCGATCGAAAAAACGCCGTCAGCATCGGTGACAGTACCGACATTCGTTCCTTTCAGTTGCACGTTCACACCGGGGATGCCGGTTCCATCAGCAGAGGAGGTTACTTTTCCCTTGACCTGATGATCCTGGGCGTAGGATAGATGCGCTGCTATTGCGAACAGCATAATCATGACACCCCGGAAAAGCGGGACTAGTAAATGTTTGTTCATAAATTAAGTAAGGGATGATGTTAAAAATGTATTACTAAATGTCAATATACTGTTAAAATAAAAGAAACGAACATCCATTTTGGTAATATTTTTATAATTTATAGAAATATACTTCTGGTTACATAATATTTTTTCTTTGAAAAATCTAAAATTGCAATCGTTTGCAACCGCTATTTTTTCTTGGAAAGAGTCAATCTTTACCGGGTATACGCATGAGGATCGCAGGCAGAAAATTTGCAACTCAAAGTGTATTTTTGTGGTTATCAGAATTACAGCTTCATTTAACAGACTAACTCACAAACTATCATCAGGACTTTGGAATACTTAAATGGCCTTGAAGTGGCTGAACAGGACCTCATCGAGGTACAAGGCGCCCGCGAACACAATCTCAAAAACATCGATGTAGCTATCCCGCGCAACAAACTCGTGGTAGTGACGGGTATCAGCGGCAGCGGCAAGTCGTCGCTCGCGTTCGATACGATTTATGCGGAAGGACAGCGCAGGTACATGGAGAGCTTCTCTTCCTACGCCCGCGGCTTCATCGGCGAAATGGAACGGCCGGATGTGGACAAGATCAGCGGCCTTTCGCCGGTGATCAGCATCGAGCAGAAAACAACTTCCCGGAACCCGCGCTCGACGGTCGGGACGGTGACGGAGATTTACGACTTCTTGCGCCTGCTCTACGCACGGGCGGGCGAGGCGTACTCGTACGTGACAGGCCGGCGGATGATCAAACAGTCGCAGGACCAGATTGTGAACCAGCTCATGACGCAGTTCCTGGGGCAGAAAATCGTGCTGCTGGCACCGGCTGTGAAAGGCCGGAAGGGGCATTACCGCGAGCTTTTTGTGCAGATCGCCCGGCTGGGTTATACCAAAGTGCGCGTCGACGGGGAAGTGCAGGACATTACACCCAAAATGCAGCTCGACCGCTATAAGGTCCACGACATCGAGATCGTGATCGACCGCGTGATCCCGAAGAAGGAAGCGGAAGATCCGCAGTCGCGGTACCGGATGAGCCAGTCGGTGGCGACGGCTATCAAGCAGGGAAAGGGTGCATTAATGGTGCTGGATGCCAAAGGCAATACCCATTATTTTTCCCAAAACCTGATGGACCCCGAGTCGGGAATCAGCTACGACGATCCCGCGCCGAATGCATTCTCCTTCAACTCACCGTACGGCTGGTGCCCTACCTGCCAGGGGTTGGGGGTAATTGAGGAAATTACGGAGGATTCGATCATACCCGACAAATCGCTGAGCATTAGTCGTGGTGGTATTGCGCCAATGGGCGAGTACCGTGAGGCCTGGATATTCAAGCAGTTAGAGGTTTTACTTAAAAAGTACAAGATCACACTCACGACACCACTTGAAAAATTCCCGGAAGAGGCATTGAAACTGGTGTTGTACGGCAGTGAAGAAGCGGTTCCGGTGCCTTCGAAGAAATACCCGGGGACCGAATGGGAAACGAAGTTCGATGGCATTATCAACTTTTTGAAGAGACAGCAGGAATCGGGTAACGAAAAGATTCAGGATTGGCTGAAAGATTTCATGGTAACCCAAACCTGCCCTGAATGCAAAGGCAAGCGCTTGCGGAAGGAGTCGTTGCATTTTAAAATAGATAAAAAAGACATTGCCGAGCTGGCAGATAGCGACATCCGTGAACTGGCCGAATGGCTCGTAGGCCTCGAAGACCGCCTCGAAGAAAAGCAACGGGTGATAGGTCACGAGGTTTTGAAGGAAATTCGTAAACGCGTCGGGTTTATGCTCGATGTGGGATTGGATTACCTGACATTGAATCGTGCGTTACGGACACTGTCGGGTGGTGAAGCGCAGCGTATCCGTCTGGCAACGCAGATCGGCACGCAGCTGACGGGTGTACTCTACATTATGGATGAACCGAGCATCGGCTTGCACCAGCGGGACAATGTGCGGCTCATCAACTCGCTCAAAAGCCTGCGCGATCTGGGCAATACGGTGCTGGTCGTAGAGCACGACAAGGACATGATGCTCGCATCGGATTACATTCTCGATATCGGCCCGGGGGCAGGACGTCACGGCGGGAGTGTGGTAGGGGCCGGTACTCCGGAAAAGTTCCTTCAAAATGGCTCGCTGACAGCCGATTACCTGGCCGGGCGGGAAGCCATTGCAGTACCCAAAAAGCGCAGGAAAGGCAAAGGCGAAACCATCGTACTAAAAGGTTGCACAGGCCATAACCTGAAAAATGTTTCGGTAACGATTCCGTTGGGAACGATGATCTGTGTGACGGGCGTAAGCGGCAGCGGCAAGTCGTCGCTGATCCACGAAACGCTGTTTCCGTTGCTCAACCACCATTTTTACAAATCGAGAAGGGAACCGCTTCCTTATAAATCCATCGAAGGGCTCGAAAATATCGATAAGGTGATCGAGGTAGACCAGTCGCCGATCGGCCGCACGCCGCGTTCGAACCCGGCAACCTATACGAACCTTTTCACCGACATCCGTACACTCTTCGCGGAGCTGCCGGAGTCGAAAATCCGGGGTTACAAGCCTGGCCGTTTCTCGTTCAATGTGAAAGGCGGGCGTTGCGAAGATTGCGAAGGCGCGGGAATGAAGAAGATCGAAATGGATTTTCTGCCCGATGTGCACGTGAATTGTGAAACCTGTAAGGGCAAGCGTTTTAACCGTGAGACATTGGAAGTGCGTTTCAAAGGCAAATCCATTGCGGATATATTGGATATGACTGTGGAATCGGCATTGGAATTCTTTGAAAATCAGCCGAGGTTATTGCGTAAAGTTCAGACCTTGAATGATGTAGGTTTGGGCTACATTACGCTCGGCCAGCATGCTACCACATTATCAGGCGGCGAGGCACAGCGTGTGAAGCTGTCGGAAGAGTTATCGAAACGCGATACCGGCAAGACCCTTTATATTCTCGACGAACCTACCACCGGTTTGCATTTCCAGGACATCCGGCATTTGCTCAACGTTCTGAATAAACTGGTTGAAAAAGGGAATACCGTTCTCATTATCGAGCATAACCTCGATGTGATCAAGGTCGCCGACTATATTATCGACGTAGGTCCCGAAGGTGGCGCTATGGGAGGCCGCATTATCGCGGAAGGCACTCCCGAGAAAGTGGCGAAGGTGAAGGGTAGCTTTACCGGGTATTTCTTACAGGAAGAATTGAAGTAATAGCATTCTTAGCACATAAAAACACCCTGCATTGTGCGCAATGCAGGGTGTTTTGCATACGCACTTCTATTTTGTTTCGCGCGCATCTCCGGTTACATCCACTTACTCAAGAACTGGTTGAACGCCTCCTTGTACTGGTCGCTCACCGGAATGGAAGTCGGGCCGATCTGGATGGTATTCCGCGTCACGGCACTGATCCTGTCCAGATTGACGATGAACGACCGGTGTACACGCATGAACTTCGAGGCTGGCAGCTTCTCTTCCAGCGCTTTGAGGCTCGTGAGCGAAAGAATGGGCTTCGGGTCCGATTTGAGATGGACTTTCACGTAATCTTTGAGTCCCTCCGTGTACAAAATGTCGTCATAGGCGATCCGTACCAGCTGGTATTCCACTTTCAGGAACAGGTACTCGTCCTTCGGCTCCGCGGAACCGGCCGACGAGGCCTTTTGAACCAGCTCCACGTAAGCCTGCGCTTTCGATGCGGCACGGAGGAACTCTTCGTAGTTAAAGGGTTTTAGGAGATAGTCAATGGCGTCCACGCGAAAACCATCGAGCGCGTATTGGTTGAATGCGGTTGTAAATATGATCCTCGGGGCCTTGTTCCCCGCTTTTTCAAGTACTCTTGCGAGTTCGATGCCCGTCAGGTCCGGCATTTGAATATCCAGAAAAATGACGTCGATAGACTTGTTGTTGATCATCTGTAATGCTTCGACGGCACTGGAATACCGGCCCGCAAGGTTCAGAAATGGTGTTTTTTCAATAAATGCGCATACCAGCCCGAGTGCCAGCGGCTCGTCGTCTACGGCAATGCATTCCAATGTCACACTCATGCCGTTTCCAGTTCCAGATGTACTTCAAACTCTCTTTCCTCCTTGTTCTCGGTTACTTCCAGCTGGTATTTGCCGGGGTAGAGCAAGTCGAGGCGGCGTTGCGTGTTTGCGAGGCCGATGCCGTTACTTTCGTCCAGAATGGCCCTTTTATCGGTAAACAGCGTGTTTTTTACTTCTACAAAAATCTTATGGCCTTCCTGGCGGATCTGAATATCGATACGGCTCGGCTGAACGGCGCTTACACCGTGCTTGAATGCATTTTCGATAAAGGGCAGGAATAGCATCGGTGCGATGGAAACGTCGTGCAACGGGTTCGGCGGATCGAGGTGAACGGTGACTTTGTCGGTCAGGCGGAGCTGCATCAACTGAATATAATCCTGGGCAAATGCGATCTCCTGGCTCAGCAGCACAGTTCCGTGCTGGGTCTCGTATAATACGTAGCGCATCATGCGCGAGAGCTTGTGCAACGCCTCGCGCGCGGCTTCCACGTCGATCACCGTGAGTGCATAAATGTTATTCAGGGTATTGAAAAAGAAATGCGGGTTGATCTGCGCTTTCAGGAACGAGAGCTCGGAATTGATCTTCTCCTTTTCCAGGTTCTGGCGGTATTGCTTGTCGAGCTGGGCGGTGCGCACGGCGGCGACGCTGGTGCTAAGCCCGATGATCATCAACGCGGTGAGCAATGCGAAGTAATCGAGGCGGTCGTGGCGTTTTTTATCTCCATTCGCCTCCCTCGCCAGTTTGAAAGCACGGTCCATCTGCTCGCCGTGGTTGATCGCGATCTTCACCTGCTCGGTAATCACTGCCAGCATTACCACCGACACGATATTGAAGAGAATGAATCGGGAGTATTTGTTCTTGGCAAGGAATTTAGGAAACCAGAAATAGTAGTTCAGGTAAAAGATCGTAACCAGCAGCGAGAACAATACAGCCTGTTTGATCCAGAAACTCACGGGAAACTCGATCTGCCAGCTCAGGGGCTGCCACATCAGGAACAGGGCCAGAAAACTCCATCCGAGTAAGTGGAGGAATAATGGGGGGTATTTTCGGGCGGCACGCGTATCCATTTAACAATTAGTTAGTTTCAATGCGGTTTGAACGCAATACATCATTGCAATCTTACGCGGAATTTATGAAACCACCTATTTCAATCGATCAAAGTACTCCGAATACCGACCGGCGGGGCATGGTAATCTATTAATCAAAATAAGCGGGCGGACTGCTTAAACCTTACAACGCCAACGATGTCTAAGTCCGGTGGCCCGGCATTCGGTGATCACGCGGATGCGGCGCACGAGGTTCTGCGGATTGTCTGTCATTTCCAGCGATATATCGTTTGAAAACGCCCTTTGATCGGTACATCTTCCCTATCCATCTATTCCTTTTTTTTAGCCGGGTTCTACCTTGTTATTTTGAAATTCGAAAAGTACACTTTTAAAACCCCAACCATGAAACTTGTTTTACATCTTACATTCCTGGCTGTGTTCTCAGGGCTTACATCAACGGCATTCGCCCAGTTTCCGGGCGGAGGAGGCGGTGGTGGCGGATTCCGTGGCGGTGGAGGCGATTCCCGCGGCGGCGGTAACAGGCCGCAACGGCAGACGGTCATTCCGGGAACGGCAGAAGACACTCCTAAGGGTAACGGAAAGATCACGGGCGTGCTCGTGGATTCGACTTCCAAAAAACCGGTAGAATTTGCAGCACTATCTTTGGTGGATACCAAAACCAACAATCCGATCGACGGTACCACGACCGACGAAAAGGGTGCATTTACGCTCACGAAAGTGGCATCGGGTAATTTCAAGATCCTGATTTCATTTATTGGTTATAAAACGAAAACGATCAACAATGTCAAGATCGACCGCAAGACGGAACTGAATCTTGGTTCGGTGACGCTTGTGCCGGATGTGGTTCAGTTGAACGAAGTAGAGGTGGTGGGCATGGCCCAGATGATCGAGGAAAAGGTCGACAGGCTGGTATATAATGCTGAAAAAGACATTACCAGCAAAGGTGGCGACGCTTCCGATGTGATGAAAAAAGTGCCTATGCTGACGGTGGACCTGGACGGGAACGTATCGCTTCGCGGGAGCTCCAATGTGCGGGTTCTGATCAACAACAAGCCTTCGACCATTATCGCAACCAGCGTAGCCGATGCATTGAAGCAGATTCCTGCCGATATGATCAAGTCTGTGGAAGTGATTACCTCGCCGTCTGCGCGGTACGATGCCGAAGGTTCTGCGGGTATTATCAATATCATTACCAAGAAAAGCACGATCCAGGGCGGTACGCTTAACCTCGACACCGGTATCGGTAACCGCGGCTCGAACCTCGGCTTGCGCGGTAACTACCGTGTAGGGAAAATGGGTTTCAGTCTCGGAGGTTTCGGCCGGTTCAACTATAATATGCCGGGTAAATCGGAGAACCTTCAGATCGGTAAGACGAGCCCGTTCAGCGTGCGTCAGACGAGTGATTCGAAGAACAAAGCGGCATTCGGTTCGTATAACCTCGGATGGGACTGGGAGATCGATTCCAAAACCTCGTTGTCGGCCGGTGTGCGTTACGGAATGCGTAACAACAAGGTAGACCAGGAGCTTTATACCTACAACACGCTCAACGATACGACAAAAACCAGCTTCCGCGATGTGAATAGCAAGGACCTTTCGGGCACCTGGGACGTGAATGTGGATTATATGAAAACACTGGCCAAAGCCGGTCAGGAGCTGAGCATTTCGACACAGTACAGCCGTAACAACCGTACCAACGATTACGATGCGGATGTGTACTCGCTGAGCAATGCACAATTGAAGGAATTACTGGGTGCGACAGGCAACAACAACAGCAGCCATAACCAGGAAAGCACCGTTCAGGTCGATTACCAGACGCCGATCAAAGAAAACCAGATGCTGGAAGTCGGTGGTAAGGGCATTTTCCGCCAGGTTGTGAGTAATTATGACTATTATTCTTCCCCTGAGCTCGGCCAGGCACAACCAGCCAGCAATCTGAACTACGATCAGAATGTGGCTGCCGGATATTTATCCTATACTTACACTACAAAAAGCCGTTTTACGGTGAAAGCCGGTACGCGTTACGAGTACACGAGCATCGACGCGCAACAGGGCGAAGGGGGTGACTTGAAACTGCCTGCTTACGGCAACCTCGTGCCGAGCATTAACCTTTCGCAGACATTCGGAAAAGGGCAGACCATTAAATTGGCCTATAACCGCCGCTTGCAGCGCCCGGGTATCCAGTTCCTGAACCCGAACCGGAATGCCGCCAACCCGCAGAACATTACCGTAGGTAACCCGGAGCTGAAACCTGAACTCACAGATCAGTTGGAATTGGGTACGAGCTTCTTCAAAAACTCCATGTACATCAACGTTTCGACGTTTGCCCGTTTCACCAACAGCTCGATCGAAAGCATCCGTACCACCAGCGCCGACGGGGTGATTACCACCACTTACGGCAACATCGGCTCGAAAAAGAACTACGGTGCCAACATTTTCGGAAACGTAACATTCTTCAAAAGATGGCAGCTCGGCGGCGGTTTCGACTTCTATTATGCGGACCTCTCCAACAACAGCCCCGATCCTGCATTGCAGAACTCCAACAGCGGTTTCGTATTGAGTGGCCGTTTTCGTACAAGTTTGAATATCAAAAACGGCTGGGGCTTGCAAGCTGGCGGGTTCATGCGTGGCCGCGACGTGCAGTTGCAAGGTACGCAAGCAGGGTTCCGCATGTACGACTTCGGTATCCGCAAGGATTTCAAGAACAAACGCGGAAGCATTGGTTTTGGAATGGAAAACTTCCTCGCGCCTTCGTTTAAAATGAAGACCAGCCTGGAATCGAAGACATTTACCCAAAACAACACCAACTACCTGTATAACCGAGGTTTCCGCGTAAACTTCTCTTACCGCCTTGGTAAAATGACTTTCGTGGAACAGAAAACACGCCGTAGAAAATCCGTTAACAACGACGACCAGAAAAGTGATGGCGGTGGTGGCGGTATGGATACCGGCGGCGGAGGCGGTGGTGCACAAGGAGGTGGACAAACTCCTGCGGTAACACCACCAGCAGGTGGTCGCGGTGCAGCTGCCGAAGGAACAGGTCGTCCACAAGGAGCAAGGCCGGCCGCTGCCGACAGCACTGCTCGTCCCATGCGCCAGGAAGGATTCCAGGGTCGCCCGGGACAGCCAGGTACTCGCCCGGATTCTACGATGAAACGTGATTCGACGCAATTCAGACCGGATTCTACCCGCGTACGTCCCGATAGTAGCACTGTTAAACCGGATAGCACAGCCCGCCCGGCCGCTCCCGCGGATTCTACTGCATTGCCAGCGAAACCGGCGACACCGGCCGATACGACCAAGAAAAATTAATTAACACTATAAACACAGAAGCCCGGCTGATTTCAGTCGGGCTTCATTTGTTTTGGGGTATTTCAAAATTTATACCGTACCGTTTTGTTGCTTGATGCTTGTCAGAATGCGATCGGCGCCTGCTGCAAGCAATTCTTCGGCCAGGGCGGTTCCGAGTTCCTGGGGAAATGCGTGCCCGCCGCTTTCTGCTTTACGAATCAGTTCCTTGCCGTCGAGGCTGATAATGCCGCCCGTCATGTGGATTTCCTCTTCGTGCAAAGTAGCCAAGCCGAAAACAGGAATGCTGCAACCGCCCTGGAGGCGTTTCAGGAATGCCCTTTCGGCTAGCAGGCAGGTTTCTGTGGGTTCGTGGTTGAGGAGTTCTTTCAATTTACTTTTCTTTTCGGCATCGAGCGAAACAGCGCATTCGATGGCTACGCTGCCCTGTCCTACGGCGGGGGTGAACTCATCGAGTAGCAAGTGTTCCGCGATTTTGTCGTCGT
Source organism: Dyadobacter sp. SG02 (assembly GCF_900109045.1). Lineage (GTDB taxonomy): Bacteria > Bacteroidota > Bacteroidia > Cytophagales > Spirosomataceae > Dyadobacter. The sequence continues at coordinate 11,341 of NZ_FNYL01000010.1, read as the reverse complement.
ACTCCATGCGGTGCACGCCCGCATATGCGAGGAGGAGCGCGTCGCATTGGCCTTCTTCGAGCTTGCGCAGGCGTGTTTGCAGGTTACCGCGCATATCCACGGTTTTGATATGCGGGTAATAGTGTTTCAAAACGGCTACCCGGCGTGTGGACGACGTTCCTACCGTAAACGACTCGCCGCTTTTCAGCGACAATGTCGTATCGTGGCTTACGAGCACGTCGTTCGCGTGTTCGCGCTCGGTGAATGCGATGATTTCAAATGCATCATCCAGCTGCGATTGCAAATCTTTGGCGCTGTGCACCGCGATATCAATACCGCCGGTGCGAAGCTGGTCTTCCAGCTCTTCCGTAAAAACGCCCTTGCTGCCAATTTTCGAAAGCGACCGGTCGAGGATCTTGTCGCCTTTTGTCTCAATAATAACAATCTCCGTCTCGATACCGCCTTGCTGCAACAGCTCTTCGACATAATACGCCTGCCAAAGAGCGAGTTTGCTCCCGCGGGTTCCTATTTTTATATGCATGGTAATGTTAAAATGAGGCCGAATTAATAAGCCTGTATCAAAATTTCCGCCGGAATATGAAGTTTTTCATTTAGCCTGCGGATCATACTTAAATTCAATTTTCGTTTGCCGGAAAGAATCTCCGACTTTCGGGACCGATAGCCGAGAATCTCCGATAATTCTTTTTCTGAAATGCCCATTTGCTCCAACCGGAATCGTATCGCTTCCAGCGGGTTTGGTTTGGGAATCGGGAAATGCACGTTTTCGTACTCCTTCACCAAAATGGAGAGTACCTCTAATTCGTCTGCTTCCTCCGAATCTGGCTTGATATCAGATTGCATCAGGTCATAAATGCGAGCCAGATACCGGTCGTACTGTTCGTTATTTTTGATTGGTCCGATCATAGCTAACTTTTGTTACGTCAATTCTGTCATACTCTTCATGCGATCCAAACCAGACAATAAATACAATATGATACCTGTATTCAATATCAACTATCAGCCGGTAATTGTTCCCATGAATGTTGAACACTACCCGTTTCTGGTTGATTATTGATGCATTTCCGTACTGTATTTTCAGTTCATTTGGGGATCTCCATTCTGCGGACTCTATTTCCTGGTTCCAGGCAAGTAGCGATTGTTCCGCCTTCGGGTAAGTCCTCATATAGTTGCGTAATGTCTGCGTAGCGATAATGCGCATCTTGGACAAAGATAAGAAATGTTACCGTTTTGGTTACGACTATTTTGCAGTGGTTCTGTATCCTTACATATTTGAGTAGAAAGTAACCTGCGGAATTTATCGTTGCCGACGCGAACTGGAAGCAAATAATTATCCCGTGTAACTTCTGCATTTACGAACGGGTTTTGGTACAACCACTGGAAAATTCCCCGTAAATTAACCCGATCAAAATCAGCACCATGGAAAACAGAGGCCTTATCTTCATTCCCGATATCAGCGGATTTACGCAGTTTATGCATGAAATCGAGATACAGCATGGGCGGCAGATTATCCAGGAGTTGCTGGAAACGCTGGTGAATGCGAACCAGATCGGGTTGGAGATTTCGGAAATCGAAGGTGATGCGATCCTTTTTTTCAAATTCGGGGAAGCGCCGGAACTGGAAACGTTGTACCGACAAGTGGAGCGCATGTTTTGCGACTTTCACAAATACCTTATCGCCTATGATAACCGCCGCTTTTGTCAATGCAAGTCCTGCATTTCGGCCATCAATCTTACATTAAAAGTGGTGGCGCATTATGGCGAGTTTACGACGTACCAGGTCAAGAATTTCAGGAAACTGATTGGGAAAGATATTATCGTAGCGCACCAGTTGCTTAAAAACGACATTGACCAGCACGAGTACTGGCTGGTGACGCAAAACCTGCTCAACGGGCAAAGCCCAAATGGTTTTACCGAATGGATGCAATGGAACCCGGGTTCAAAAACAACCGAAAACGAACAGATACCATTTCAATACACGCAAATCGGGCCGTTGAAGGACAGCATTCCGCGTTATGAGCCGCCCTTGTTGGAGCCTCGGGAGAAAGTGAAAGTGCTCTCCGTTTCCAGGGAATTTGATTCGGATATCAAAAAGATGTTTTTCACCTCCGGCCACCTCGAACTGCGCCACCGATGGCAGGACGGTCTTAAATCCATCGAAGAGCTCGACCATTTCCTTCCGGGTATAGGCTCTCGCCACCTGCGCATAAGGGAGGACGGCGAAACGGTCATGTATGCCAGCGGCTTTTCCTATAATCCCGAATCCCGGATCGTTTTCGGCGAATCCGACGAAAAGCTGACCAGCACGCTCTATTTCGTGCTCGAAAAGCTGACCGACAACCGCACGCGCCTCAGTTTGGAATATTACCTGAAAAAAAATCCATTAAAGCAGCTTGCATTCCAGCTATTCAAAAAGGACAAAATGGAAGCCGAATTCCTGAAATCACTGGAAAATCTGGAAGCATTGCTGCCGCAGATCCAAGTACCGGTTGATTTCTAACCCGCCCAGGAATTCATTCAATCATCGCTCCGGCGACCCGGTCACTCATTCAAAATTCAAACCCCAACCGTATCCCCCTCATCCGTCACGATCTTATCCTCGATATAAGCCACGATCAGCGAAGCGATATCGATCCCGCTCACTTCTTCAATGCCCCGTAACCCCGGCGAGGAGTTGACTTCCATCACCAGCGGTCCGCGCTCTGATTGCAGCATATCGACCCCGGCGATTTTCACGCCCAATGCCCTGGCCGCCGCAATGGCAGTGTGTTCCTCTTCGGCCGAAAGTTCGATTATACACCCCGAGCCACCGCGGTGAAGGTTGGAGCGGAAATCGCCTTCGGCGCCCTGGCGTTTCATGGCAGCTATTACTCTATTGCCGATCACGAATGCGCGGATATCGGCACCTTTGGATTCGGCCACATATTCCTGGATGAGGAAATTGGCCCTCAGGCCGTAGAATGCCTCGATGGTCGATTTGGCAGCTTTAATCGTTTCGGCGAGTACGACGCCCACACCTTGCGTACCTTCCAGCAGTTTGATAATCACCGGCGGGCCGCCTACCATATGAATGAGCTCATTGACCTGAGCCGGATTTTTGGCAAAAACCGTCTTCGGAATATCGATACCGGCCTTCGCGAGTACCTGCATGCTGCGCAGCTTGTCGCGCGAGCGGAGGATGGCCTGCGATTTCACGGTGGTAAAGATCTTCATCAGTTCAAGTTGGCGCACTACCGCGCAGCCAAATGCATTCACCGACGTGCCAATGCGGGGAATGACGGCGTCGACGCCTGTAATAGGTTTGCCTTTGTAAACGACGGTTGGCTTGCCGCCTTCGATCATGACAAAGCATTTGACGTGGTCGATCACAACCGCTTCGTGTCCCTTTTGTTTGATTGCCTCCACCAGACGCCTGGTTGAATACAGGTCCGGATTGGTGGATAATACGGCGATTTTCATAAAAATGGTTTTAGAAAATGTGGAGGTAGAGCCGAGGCACGGAGCCTCCTTGACTGCGCGTCTCGGGGTTTAGTGCTGAGGTAGTTTTTGGGAACGAGTTGGTGTCAGCGAATGCCTTGCCGCCGACAGGTTTTTTTGGGAAACATCCACGATAAACCTGTTTTTGAGCAATTTTCGCCCGAGTAGTATGGGGTAACTCATTTTCTGCCGGTTGGCCAGCGAAAATTCGGTACGTATTTTCCGGCCGAAAAGCCTGATTGGTGTCTTGATCACGAACCGCTTTTCTTCCTTCCCGAAAGAATTCCGGACCACGGTCTCTTTGAATTCGGTTACTATAAAGAAATGTTGAGGTGCTCCGCGCTTGGCATCGAGGTAGACATGGAGCTCTTTGCTCCCTTCTTTTTCCACCAATTTCACGCGCGAACAATGGATGGCCGAAGTGGCCGCACCGGAATCCACGCGCACCGGCACATGATGCCAGCCCAGTTCCGGTAAATCCGCAATATCGGTCGCGCCGATAATTTCCAATGGACGCTTCATCTGCGCTGGAAAAACTGGGCGACCGTCAGCGACAGGTCAAGAAACACCATTTTGGCCCGTACATTGCGCTCAATGTGGTAATAGGCCGTATTTACTTCCCCGATCATCCTTTCCAGCGACTCAAAATTGACAGTTTTGGAAAAATTCTGCACGAAAGTAAGCTCTTCCTGCGGAACACGCAAAAGCTCGCCCGCGCCGTGGCTCCACACGAGCATGTCCCTGAACAAACGCAATGCATATTTGAGCAGGCCTTTTTGCTTTTCCTTGCTCATGACGTCGTAACTGTCGGCGAGTTTGACCAAATGCGATACATCAAATTTGTAAGACGAACGCATCCAGTCGGCAAACCATGCCGAGCGGTCATCCTGCTCTTCCTGAACGAGTTTCAACGCCTCGGCCATATTTCCGTCGGACAGGAACGCTACCTGGTTGGCGACGGCATCGGCTACTTCGCCTTGTTTCAAATAGGATTTGATTTCCGCATCGGAGAATGCCGGAATGGTGATCCGCTGCGTCCGGGAAATGATCGTGGTTAGTAATTTGTCCGATTGATCACTTACCAGAAGGAATAACGTTTTTTCAGGCGGTTCTTCGAGAATCTTCAGAATAGCATTCGAAGACGCTGCATTCATAATGTCAGGCTTCCAGATCAACAGGATTTTGTACTCGCCTTCGTAGGCTTTTACAGACAGTTTCCTCAAAATCCCGCGCGCTTCTTCCACTGAAATGTTTCCCTGCTTGTTGTCCGCGCCGATGTGGTCGAGCCAGTCGGGGAGAACGCGGTAGGGGTTTTCCAGCAAAAACGAGCGCCAGAGCGGCAAAAATGCTTCGCTGGTTTTGCCATCGACTTTTTTGGAAGTGGCAATGGGAAATATAAAATGGAAATCGGGGTGAATGAGCTTGCTCATCTTCGCGCAAGATGCGCAGGTACCACAAGCATCTTCCTCATTCCGGTTTTCACAGTTAATATAGGTAGAGAATGCAAGCGCCATGGCCAGGCCTGCTCCGCCCGTAGGATAATCGAAAAGCTGGGCGTGGGCCAGATGGCTGTTCCGGACCGAGCGCCGCAATGTCGCCTTAATACTGTCAAGTCCCGGAATATCTCTGAAAAGCACGGTTTAAATCAATTAATGAATGGGTAAATGCCTGTTAGCTGCGCTGGGTTTGGGTATTTTCAAAAACAGCACGAATAATGCCTTCCTCCGTCGGGCCAAATGCAATGCCCCGGCGGCTTACTGTATCGTTCGCTACGGCCACGGCTTTGTCGAAACGGTACTCGCAATAACCTTCGGCCGCGCCGCCCCAGGAGAACGAGGGTACATGCTTGGCCTGGAACCCCGCCCCGAACACATTCACACTTACGCCGACAACGGTACCAGTGTTGAACATGGTCGAAATTCCCGCTTTGGAATAATCGCCCATCATCAGCCCGCAGAAGAGTAAGCCGGTGTCTGCCAGTACATTGGTAGTATAGCTGTGCAGCTTCACGTTCGTATGGTCGTTTTTCAAGTTCGAGTTATTGGTGTTGGCCCCAAGGTTACACCATTCTCCCAAAACAGAATTGCCCAGATAGCCGTCGTGGCCTTTATTACTGTAACCAAACACGACACAATTGCTCACCTCGCCACCTACTTTGGACGACGGCCCGACGGTAGTATTAGGCCGGATCTTCGTTCCCTGTGCCAGCACGCCGTTTTCGCCGATCGCAAATGGCCCCTGGATCATCGATCCTTCCTGGATCAATGCATTTTTGCCGATGTAAATAGGCCCATTCTCCGCATTCAGAATAGCTGCCCTGATCACCGCGCCTTCCTCAATAAAGATGTTTTCCGGCTTATAACAATGCGTGAAAGGGTCAGTAATCGCTGCCGATTTGCGTACGGAAACGATGCGCTCGTAATCGGATTTGATTTGCGCGCCATTCTGCCCGAAAATATCCCACACGTTGCGGATCATCGTAAATGGTTCCTCATAGGTCACCACCGAAAGCCCGTTCGTACCTTCCGAAGCATTCCAGGAAGCGTGCGTGCGTACGGCCAGGATTTCCCCTTGCGGTGAAACCAGCGCGTTGCCGTACGGTAAGCCTTTCACGATGCCTGCTAAATGCTCATCGGGACATAATGCGCCGTTGATGTACAGGTTATCATCGGAAGTATGTTGCGGATATTTCGTCGATAGATAGGCTTCGGTTTGAAAGGAAACCGTGGTATGGCATCTGTCGGCCCATTTTTCGGCCAGCGTGTGAATGCCGCACCGTATGCCGGCGACTGGTCTGGTGTATGTAAAAGGTAAAAGCTGTATTCTAATCTTTGAGTCGTCGAACAGAATGGTATTAGGCATAAATTAAATCGTATGTGCCTGCCAAAGTTCGGGCATTTTATTGGTTACGGCAAAAAAAGAAGCAGTCTCCCGAGCATATTTGTCGGGAGACTGCCACAGTATTTTTTCGATCTCCTGCTGTGTTCGACCACGCAGGAAAAAGGCAATGCGTCGCTTATTTTCCGTAACGCTTTCTGAACTTGTCAACGCGACCAGCTGTGTCAACCAGTACGTTTTTACCAGTGTAGAAAGGGTGTGACTGAGACGAAACCTCGACTTTGTACACAGGGTAGGTTTTGCCGTCTTCCCAGGTAATGTTTTCAGAAGTTTCTATGGTAGAGCGAGTAATGAATTTAAAGTCGCTTGATAGATCCCAGAAAACTACTTCTCTGTAATTGGGATGAATATCTTTTTTCATTGGTATATGGTATTATTTGTTTCTGTACGATTTTCAAAAGGATTGCAAAAGTAAAAAATCCAGATTTGTAAATCAAGTATCGGAGCGCTATCTTTTTTAATATTAATACAATACGTCGAAAATTAACGTGCTAAACTTCACTGAGTTGTTGTTTGAGGACCTCCACACCCCGTTTCGCCTCCTTCTCGAAATCGGTATACACGAAGCATTCGATCGAAAGTCCGCCCTTGTACCCGATTTTCTTCAACGCGCCCAGGTACGCCCTGAAATCGTCGCCCTTCACGCCCGGCGGTGTGCGTTTTTCTTTCTCGGCAATGTGGCAATGCACGATATGCTTACCATATTTAATGATTTCCGAGGCTGGCTCGTCCTCCTTTAACATATGATATATATCACAAAGCAGCTTCACTTTGGGGCTTTTCACCGCATTAACGATCTCAACACCCTCGGCCAGGCTATTTATAAAGTTGGTTTCCCCACGGTTCAACGGCTCCACGGCAATGGTAACCCCGTATTTTTCGGCCAATGGTGCCATTTTTTGGGTTAATTCAATGTGCTGCGCTTTTGCCTTCGCGCGGTCGAAGCCTTCGGGAATGATTCTTGAAGCACCGCTTCCGAACACGACGAATTGCGAGCCGCATTCCTTGGCACGTTTCAGGACGGTTTCCGTCCGTTGGAGGATTGCCTCGTGGTTCGCTTCGGGCCCAAGCGTTTTCAAACTCGCCGGTAGCAGGATCACGTAAGACTTAATAGGAAAGTGCTCAGTCTTGAGCTGTTGGAGATTTTTTTCGTAACCGGCATCGCCGCCTTCGGGGATCAGGAAGCCCGCCACGGATTCCTCTATATAGGTACATCCCGATTTTCTCAGGAAATCGGCTTTGTCGTAGGCCGCATACACGCCCAATGGAATGCTGTAAGCAGTGCTTTCGGCAGCTTTGGCCATAGCTTCGCTAAAGGTTCCTCCCAATGCAAGGCCGGCTACCATTCCGGAGGTGGTTTTGAGGAAGGTCCGGCGGTCTGCCTGTTCGATTATTGTGCTCATAATTATGTTGTTTAGCGTCTGTCAGTTAAAATTTTATGCAGGATTGCGAAAGTGTTGTTTTTGTAAAGTTCACAAGATTAGATTTATTCTAAATAGTTGATAACTTTTAATGTGTTGATTTTCAGTGAAAAAATTAGAAAACAGGAGAATTGCGGCGAAAAAACTTGAAAAAAAGTTTGCAAATTTTTGAATCTCATTTTGGTGAAAAAATTTTCTCAGATTCAAATTTCTGTAAATAACTAGGTATTAGTTTCTTAACAATTTAGTAATTTGCATTATGTCGGTAAACCCGGTTTTTGGCATTAAATACTGGTTGCGTTTGTGATTAATTTAATGTTATTTCAAGAGATTTTTAAGTGCATCTCCGAGTACAATCCCAACAATATACATCACTAACGTTCTATTAAACACCACATTACTATGTCTATGTACGTCATAAAGCGTGACGGCCGCCGCGAATCCGTGAAATTCGACAAGGTGACCGCTCGCATAGAGAAACTGAGCTACGGCCTGGACGCCGCTTACGTTCAGCCCGTGGAAGTAGCCAAGAAGGTTGTTTCCGGCATTTACGATGGCGTTACCACCGCCGAGCTGGATAACCTTGCTGCCGAAACCGCGGCTTCCATGACCACCAAGCACCCGGACTATGCGATCCTGGCTGCCCGTGTCGCTATCTCGAATCTCCACAAGAACACATTGAAGTCGTTCTCGGCTACAATGAAGCGTCTTTATACATATATAGATGCCAAAACAGGTGAAAACGCCTCGCTGATCTCCAAGGAGGTTTACGAGGTGATCCGCCAGAATGCGTCGCTGCTCGACTCTACTATTATATATGACCGCGACTATTCCTACGATTATTTCGGCTATAAAACCCTCGAAAAGTCGTATTTACTGAAAGTTGAGGGGAAAATTGTCGAGCGCCCGCAGCATATGCTCATGCGAGTAGCCATTGGTATCCACCAGGAGGATGTGCAGTCGGCAATTGAAACCTACCATTTGCTTTCGGAAAAATGGTTTACCCATGCGACTCCTACATTGTTCAATGCGGGTACGCCGAAGCCGCAAATGTCGTCGTGCTTCCTGCTCACAATGAAGGAGGATAGTATCAATGGTATTTATGATACCCTTAAAAACTGCGCATTGATCTCGCAGTCGGCGGGTGGTATCGGTTTGAGCATTCACGACGTCCGCGCGACGGGTACTTATATTAAAGGAACGAACGGGCAATCGAACGGTATCGTACCGATGCTCCGCGTGTTCAATGACACCGCACGTTATGTGGATCAGGGAGGTGGCAAACGCAAAGGTTCTTTTGCCATATATATAGAGCCATGGCATTCGGATATCTTCGATTTCCTGGATCTGAAAAAGAACCACGGAAAAGAAGAGCAGCGCGCGCGCGACCTTTTCTATGCATTGTGGATTCCGGATCTGTTTATGAAGCGCGTGGAAGCGAACGATACCTGGTCGCTCTTCTGCCCGCACGAATGTCCGGGGCTGGCGGATACGCACAGCGAGGAGTTCGAAAAACTGTACGAACAATACGAGCGCGAAGGCAAAGCGCGTAAGACCATCAAGGCGCAAGACCTGTGGTTCGCGATCATGGAATCGCAGATCGAGACAGGTACTCCATATATGTTGTATAAGGATCATGCGAACAGCAAGTCCAACCAGCAAAATTTGGGTACCATCAAATCGTCGAACCTTTGCACGGAGATCATCGAATATACGGCTCCCGACGAAGTAGCGGTTTGTAACCTTGCCTCTATCGCGTTGCCGAAGTTCGTAGAACAAGGTGCGGATGGCTTCATGCGCTTCGATCACCAGAAGTTGTACGAAATCACGAAAGTGGTAACGCGCAACCTGAACAAGATCATCGACCTGAACTTCTATCCGGTTCCCGAAGCCGAGAAGAGCAACAAGCGCCACCGCCCAATCGGTATCGGGGTGCAAGGTCTGGCCGATGCATTCTGTATGATGCGCATGCCATTCGACTCCGACGAGGCGCGGCAGCTGAATAAAGATATTTTCGAAACGATCTATTACGGATCGATGGAAGCCTCCATGGAGCTTGCTATGCAGCACGGCCCGTACGAAACCTGGGCAGGCAGCCCGATCTCGCAAGGGGTATTTCAGTTCGATATGTGGAATGTGAAACCGGAGAGCAAGCGCTGGAACTGGGAGAAGCTACGGAAAGAAGTGGTACAAAATGGTGTACGCAACTCGTTGCTCCTCGCTCCGATGCCGACTGCGTCTACAAGCCAGATCCTCGGTAACAACGAATGCTTTGAGCCATTCACTTCCAATATATATGTAAGAAGGGTATTGTCGGGCGAATTCGTGGTCGTGAACAAGTACCTATTGAAAGACCTCGTGAGACTTGGACTGTGGAGTGAGGAAATGAAGAACAACCTCGTTCGCGCCAGCGGATCGGTACAAGCCATCCCGAATATCCCTGAAAACATCAAGGATCTTTATAAAACGGCATGGGAGATCAAGCAGCGCAGCCTGCTCGATATGTCGGCCGACAGGGGTGCATTCATTTGCCAGTCGCAGTCACTCAACATCTTTATGGAAGAGGCGAACTTCGGTAAGCTGACATCCATGCACTTCTACGCATGGAAAAAAGGCCTCAAAACCGGTATGTACTACCTGCGCACCCGTGCGGCGTCCGATCCGGTCCAATTCACCGTCAGCAAACAGGCAGAGCCGCAACTGGAACCTGCCATCGCCGTGGTGGCCGAGAAGGAACTCAATTATGTGCAGTACGCGGAAGAACACGCTAAGCCGGTAGCGCCGCGCGATAACCGCTCGGATATGCAATGTTCATTGGATGATCCGGAGGGTTGCGAGGCTTGTGGATCGTAATTAAGGTTAAAATCGCAATAATGAAGAGGTGTCCGATCGTAGATCGGGCACCTTTTTCGTTTTCTGGGGCTGTTACTTTCGGCTTTGATACTTGCATTGCTACTTTTTCCAAGGGATTGGGGTAATGCATTACGGATTTGTTTTGTATTAATAAATGGAAAAATTGGACATGCTCGAACCGGCTTTCCGCCACTTGAAATGGAGGGGAAATTGAAGGTAAAAAACTTAACACTTTTTTTAGAGTGTAGTGTTTTCTTTATCAATCGGTTGTGTAATTCTGGTCAAAAAGATTTAGAAATATTTCCCTTTGCTGCTTGCATGTTAAAAATAAACCTCCCACTTTTGCACTCCCAATCGGGGACAACGGTAGCGAAAACGATCGCTGCCACGAGTTCTGGAAGGCCAGAGCAACGTTCTTTGACATGATGAAGAGAGCAAAAAGATAGGTTCGTTAGAAACATTTGATCTGTTTTTTCGGAAGCAAGATCGCAACATATTTACAATGGAGAGTTTGATCCTGGCTCAGGATGAACGCTAGCGGCAGGCTTAATACATGCAAGGCGAAGGGGCAGCAATGTCACTGTCGTACGGGTGCGTAACGCGTATGCAACCTACCTATCACTGGGGGATAGCCCGGGGAAACCCGGATTAATACCGCATAAAACAGGGGCACCGCATGGTGATATTTGTTAAAGA
>NZ_FNYL01000004.1:232054-632368 GCF_900109045.1 Dyadobacter sp. SG02 | reverse complement strand
AAAGAGCTTGTTGGTGACTATTGGCCGGGTGTTCACCTCTTCCCATCCCGAACAGAGAAGTTAAGCCCCGGACCGCCGATGATACTTGGTTCAAACCTGGTAAAGTAGGTAGTCGCCACAATTATTAAACACAAAAAGCCTCCCCCCAAAAGGAGGCTTTTTTGCGTTTAGGCGGGTAGCGGCTGATGTAATCACGGTTAAACCTCAATCCTTCCCAATATCCTTCCTCCGTGTGGACTCCCGCACAATTAGCTCCGTAGGCAAGGAAATCTCCTGATAGACTTTTTGATACGTCAAATCGCAGTCGGCTATGAAAACAGATCAAGCATGTTTTGACATCTGGAAATGCAGGTTTTTGAGCGTCTAAGCCACATAAAGTTCGCGAGATGACGATGGGGCTTCACACTGGGAAAACAGGCCTTAAATCAGAGTTCTGATATAAGTACTCAAAAGCCTAAAATGTAAAAAGCCGATCTCCCGACCGGCTTTCAGAATCAAATGAAATCTTACTTAATGCAATACGGAAGCAGCCTTTGATTGACGTTGCACAAATTCTATTGATGCGGCAATAATGCCGGCAGTGTCGATACCACATTCCTGGTACAGTTCACCAGGCTCGCCATGCTCGACGATCGCGTCGGGAATTCCGAGACGTTTAACCTGACTTGTATATCCGTTGTCAATCATGAATTCAAGAATAGCACTGCCAAATCCGCCCTGTAAGCAGCCATCTTCCAATGTCATGACTCTATCATAAGTCGAGAAGATTTGGTGAAGCAAGGCTTCATCCAATGGCTTTGCAAACCGCATGTCGAATAGACCCGCGTTAATGCCTTGCTTTTCGAGTTCTTCACAAGCCTTAAATGCAAAATTTCCCAGTGGTCCGAATGAAAGAATCGCGAGGTCCCTGCCATCTTTGACTTTTCTTCCTTTGCCAATCTCTATTTCCTCGAAAGGCGTCTTCCAATCAGGCATCACACCATTGCCCCTCGGGTAACGGATTGTGAATGCATTCTTACCGGATTGAAAGGATTCCAATTGGGCGGTATACATCATATTCCGGAGTTCCTGCTCGTTCATGGGTGACGCGACGACCATATTTGGAATACAACGCATGAAAGCAATGTCGTATACACCGTGGTGAGTAGGGCCGTCGGCTCCTACAAGTCCTGCCCTGTCCAAACAAAAGATTACCGGCAACTCTTGTATGCACACATCATGCACGACCTGGTCGTACGCGCGTTGCATAAAAGTTGAATAGATATTGCAGAATACGATATCGCCACGCGTCGCCATACCTGCGGAAAACGTAACCGCATGTTGCTCTGCTATGCCGACATCGAATGCTCTTTCAGGAATAGCTTCCATCATAATGTTCAGAGAAGACCCGGAAGGCATTGCGGGTGTAATACCTACAATTTTCGGATTTTCTTTGGCCAGTTCCACGATGGTATGGCCAAATACATCCTGATATTTTGGCGCCTGAGGCGTGTTGTAGACTTTTTTCTGGATCTCACCAGTGATCTTGTCGAAGACGCCGGGAGCGTGCCATTTCGTCTGGTCTTTTTCAGCCGGGCCGTAGCCTTTCCCTTTTACCGTAAGGCAATGCAAAAGCTTGGGACCGGGAATGTTTTTGAGGTCTTTGAGTACTTCGGTCAGATGGCTGATATCGTTTCCGTCAATAGGACCGAAATAGCGTAATCCAAGCGATTCGAACAGGTTGCTTTGCCGCAAGATCGCGGTTTTCATTGCTGTCTCAACTTTTGAGACGATTTCCTGGGCACTTTTGCCGAAGTTGCTCATTTTACCGAGCAGGTTCCAGACTTCGTCTTTGAACTTGTTATAAGTCTGCGAAGTGGTAATGTCGGTTAGATATTCTTTCAGCGCACCGACATTTGGGTCGATGGCCATGCAGTTGTCATTGAGGATAATCAGCAGGTTGGAATCCGTAGCGCCGGCATGGTTCATGCCTTCGAAGGCTAAACCGGCTGTCATAGCACCATCTCCGATGATCGCAATGTGCTGGCGCTCGAAGTTCTTTTCCAATGCGGATGCCACCGCCATCCCCAACGCCGACGAAATGGACGTGGATGAGTGGCCTACTCCAAATGCATCATAAATGCTTTCTTTCCGTTTCGGAAAACCGGAAAGTCCACCATAAACGCGGTTGGAATGGAATTCATCGCGCCGACCGGTGAGTATCTTATGCCCATAAGCCTGGTGGCCCACGTCCCAAACGAGTTGGTCGTCGGGGGTATTGAACACGTAATGTAATGCCACGCTCAATTCTACTACACCCAGGCTGGCCCCGAAGTGCCCGCCGTAAACCGACACATTATCAATGATAAATTGCCTTAACTCATTGCAAACCTGCGGAAGCTGAGAACTGTCCAGTTTTCGGAGATCTTCGGGAGAATTAATTGTTGCTAATAATTTTCCTGGCGTTATAAGCATACCGTAGGGCTATTGAATCAAATTTACTAGCTGTCCGCTTTATTAAATAGTCACAAAATTAAGCAAATACGCAATACGTCTGACTATTATTTTTGCTGGCTTGCCTTGAACAACTTCTGCTTCTCCTCGCGCGTGAGGCTTTCATAGCCTGATTTCGAAATCTTATCCAGGATGGAATCGATCTCCATCTGATCGGGCATTTCGATAGTGCCGGATGATGAAGACGAATATACGCTGGTACTGCGGTACACCTGCCGTTCACGATAGGTTACCTGCATGGATGGACGTTTCCGGAAAATGCGCGCCCATACCGCCAGCAGCCCGTAAATGGGCTTACCCAAATCTGTCCCGTTTTGCAGCAATTTGATGAATATATAACCTGTGAACGCACCACCTAAATGTGCGAGGTTTCCGCCCGCATTTGGTCCTACCGTCTGCGCAAGTGACAGAATGATGTAGAACAATGCGATGAATTTGATGCGAACAGGTCCTAAGAAGATCAGGTTGAAAGTATAGTTGGGCAGCAATGTAGATGCCCCAACCGCCACCGAAAACGCCGCAGCTGATGCACCGAGCATTCTGGAACCTTCAATATGCGCCTGGAAATAAGGCAACAGATTATATAAAACAATGTAAATCAGCCCGCCGGCGATCCCGCCCAGCATATACAACGCCACGACTCTCTTTGCACCGAGATATTCATCTACCAGTTTACCGAACCAGTAGAGAAAGAGCATATTAAAGAGAATGTGAAAGATATCATCGTGTGTGAAGAAATACGTGATGAGCGTCCAGGGCTTGTAGATGAATTCTTCCGTTGCGGCCGGAAGCTGCAACATATTGATCACCAATGCGTATACGTTGGAAGATTGGGACAGGGTAAGCACAATCTTCATGAGCAGCAGAACCAGAAATACTGCCGTGTTTATCAGAATAATCTTTACAAGTGCGTTCTCGGATTTCGCGAATTCCCTTTTAACGTCGTCAACAATATTGCTCATCTTCTTCTTCTAATAGAAATTTGACTTTTGCGTACCCCAGTAACGCAACAATATATATGCAAATAGCATTCCTCCAATGTGCGCGAAGTGGGCAACATTATCGGACTGAGCATTTTGTATCCCTGAATACAATTCAAAAAGCCCATAAAAAGCAACAAAATATTTTGCTTTTATAGGGAACGGTACGAACAGGAGAAAAAGCTCCGTATTGGGAAACAACAACCCAAATGCCATGAGGATGCCGAAAATTGCTCCCGAAGCTCCAACCATCGGTACGTTGATCGTAGCCACGTAAACATCCCGTACATCCCTAATACTCTGTTGAATATACATGGAATTAGTCGGATTTACTTCAAAATCATTCACAAATTGGAGCCTGGACTCGTAATAGGCCTCGGCATGCTTGCTCAGGAAGTCCGCGAAGCCGTCAGGTGTAGGGTTTTGGGTATATAACTCAACAGCCTGTGCCAGATGCCAGTTCTCATACAGGCCGATTCCCGAAAACAGAAGCCCGGCACCAATACCTGTTACAAAGTAGAATATTAAAAACTTTTTCGCTCCCCAGATCCTTTCCAGCAATGGCCCGAACATGATCAGACCGAACATGTTACTGAAAATGTGGCCGATGCTGCCATGCAGGAACATGTAGGAGACAAACTGGAAAATGTGGAAATTCGGAGACACTACCGGCCTGAGCGCAAAATCGCTGCTAAGATTGAAAACAGAAGAATCTATAAAATAGAAAAGGATGTTCAGAATTAGTAAATTCCTTACTGTGGGGGTTATGGCTAACATATTTGATTCAAATTCAAAGATTTATCTACGATAAACTGTACATCTCCCGGTTTTGTTCTTAACCCCGAAAAATATTCGCCAGCTTGTCCATTGTTAAAAGAACAATAATCGGTTCGCCGCCGGGTGTCCGGTTCGGGTCCGACGATGAGAACAGCTGGTTGAGCAATGTGTGTATTTCAACGTATGAAAGTTTCACCGCGTAACGTACCGAAAAACGTTTCGCGAGCGATCTTGACAAACTTTCCGGCTTATTGAGTTTAAGGTCGGAATAACTCTGTTTAAGTTGCTCGATCAGTTCCTCGAACAAATCCTGCTCGCTTTCCTCTGGCAAATCGGCCGGAATGCCACGGATAATCAGTTCATTGGACCCGAACTCATCGAACTCGAATCCCAGGCTCCTGATTTCCTTTTTCGTCTCGTGTACGAGCTGCATATCCGAATGTGTAAGCCGGATGGTTTTCGGAAAAAGTAGTTGCTGACAGGCCCCATTGCGGTTGATGAGCATCTTACGATACCGTTCGTAGAGAATGCGCTCGTAGGCGGCCTTCTGATCGATGAGCATGATACCGTCCTTCACCTGCGACAAGATATAGCGGTTATGAAGCTGGAATAACAATGCATCGGCCTCGGGCGCGGCAATCACCTCGGACGCCATCCTGTTCACCTTGCTGGCGACGGTTTTCGCCTGCTCCTGGTAAACGGGGCGCGAAGCCGTGGTATTACCCATTTCGAATGCGGCCAGCTCGCGGTGCCGGTCTTCCGTATTTTGCAATCCTTCGAACAGCTTGCTCCAATTCGTCAGATTCGATTTCGACGCACCGCTCTCGCTCTGGCGCGGCTGTGCCGCCCAGTCGGGCATCACCGTGCGAGGAATCAGGTTATTGTTGGGTTCAGAGGGAGAAGGGTTAAGGAAATTGATATTTTCTTCAAAATCGATGGACTGCGAGAGATTATAAACGCCTACCGCCTTCTTCACCGCCGCCATAATGATGGCATACACCGAGCGCTCGTCGTCGAATTTGATCTCCGTTTTAGTAGGGTGGATATTGATATCGATATGCGAGGGGTCGATTTCAATGAACAAAACATAAAATGGGTGGCTGCCTTCCGGAATGGTACCGTCGAAAGCGCTGATCACCGCGTGATGCATGTAATTATGCTTGATGAAGCGGTCGTTCACGAAAAAGAACTGCTCACCGCGTGTTTTGCGGGCAAATTCGGGCTTGCCGATGTAGCCGCGGACATTGATGTAGGAAGTCTCCTCCTGACAGTAAGCGAGCTGCTCGCGGTAGCTTTTGCCATAAATATCGATAATCCTTTTCACCAGCTTCACCGATTGCAGGTTGAAGACCTCCGTATCGTTGTGATGGAGCGTAAAGCCCACTTCGGGATGCGCCAATGCTACCCGCTGGAATTCGTCGAGCACGTGACGCATTTCGACGGAATTGGATTTCAGGAAGTTCCGGCGGGCCGGTACATTGAAAAACAGGTTCCGAATCGAGAAGTTGGTACCTTTCGGGCAAGCCACTGCCTCTTGAGTCTTAATTTCCGAGCCGTCGATACGGATCAATGTGCCAAGTTCATCGGATTCCAGGCGCGTCCGCATTTCTACCTGCGCTACCGCGGCGATCGACGCGAGCGCTTCGCCCCGGAAGCCCATTGTCCTGATCCTGAACAAGTCTTCCGACTGCCGGATCTTGGAAGTAGCGTGCCTTTCGAAACTCATGCGGGCATCGGTTTCCGACATTCCGGTACCATTGTCGATCACCTGGATCAGCGTTCGGCCGGCTTCACGAAGTATCACCTGCACCTGCGTGGCCTTCGCATCAATCGCATTTTCCATGAGTTCCTTTACCACCGAAGCCGGTCGCTGAACGACCTCTCCCGCGGCAATCTGGTTGGCTATGGAATCGGGTAATAGTTGAATGATGTCTGATGAAGGCATGTCGGAAGTGGCAGTTAACTTTACTATAACAAATAAACAAAAATTTTTTTTACTGCCCCGTGAATATCGGTAGGTAACAAATAGGGGGAAATTGCTTTTTCAAGAATCTCAATTGAAATAATTACATTAATAATTCAAATTTTACAGAAAACAAGCGCGTTAGTATTGTAAAAAGTTGTTGACTATTAATTAATTGTATAACTTGGGATACTAAACCTATGTTATTAAGCACCTGATCCTGTTATGAAAACGCCAATTATCAAGAGATTTAACTTTACCATGGCATTGCAATGGCTTATCTTTTTGCCAGTCATTCTGCCTCTTTGTATCATTTTTGGCGCCGTCCAGGGCGTGATGAATATGGTTGAAAAAATGGCGCACAGGATGTGGGTTGACATGGAATTGTAACACCAGCACCAACGCATTTGATCAGCGTATCAGGTAGATATAAAATGAAAAGAGCCCGGAATTTTCCGGGCTCTTTTCATTTACGGTTATTGCTTAGAATTTCCAGCGTACAAATGCCTCCATCGCTTCGTATTCGGCCAGGCCGAGTGAATCGTAGAGCTGCGCGGTTCCGCGGTTGCGCTCTTCGGCACGTTGCCAGAACTCGCGTGAATCTTCTCCCTGGAATACCACGCCGTCTTTCTGCGACTGGTGTTTGAAAATCCCCTGGCGTTTTTTCAGAACCTGGTCGGGACTCATCGGTACCGCCATTTCGATTTCATAAATATCCCATTCAGCCCATGCGCCGCGGTATAACCATACCCAGCAGTCTTTCATGAAATTCTTATGCTTTGAACGCTGCAATGCGGCTTCGATAGCGTCCCAGCACACTTTGTGCGTTCCGTGCGGATCGGCGAAGTCGCCGGCTGCGTAAATCTGGTGCGGCTTCACTTCTTCGATCAGATTTTCGATGATCTTGATATCTTCTTCACCGATCGGCTTTTTCTGAACAGTACCCGTTTCATAGAAAGGCATATCGAGGAAATGCGCCTGGCTGGTTGGGATACCTACAAAACGGCAGGTCGCCTTTGCCTCGCCACGACGGACAAGACCCTTCACCTTACGAACCTCAGGGGTATCGATTTCGCTGTTTTTGGTATGTCTTAAAAAGTCTTTTGCATCCTGGAACAGTTTGCTCGCATTAGGGCTGTCGATATCGAAGCCTTTGTTGAAATCAACGACGAAATCGATGAAACGCAATGCTTCGTCGTCGGCTACGGCGATGTTTCCGGAAGTCTGGTAAGCAACGTGTACCTCGTGGCCCTGGTCGACGAGGCGCTGGAAAGTACCACCCATCGAGATAATGTCATCATCCGGGTGCGGGCTGAAAATGAGCACGCGTTTTTTCGCAGGCTGTGCACGTTCCGGACGGTGCGTATCATCCGCATTAGGCTTGCCGCCCGGCCAGCCGGTAATGGTATGCTGCAACTGGTTGAATACATTGATATTGATCTCATAACCGGCGCCATATTGTGCCAGCAAATCGCTCATACCATTGTCGTTGTAATCCTTGTCCGTCAGTTTCAGGATCGGTTTTTTCAAGGTTTGCGATAAATGAGTTACCGCTTTCTTGATCATTTTATTATCCCAGATCACCGAATCGACCGCCCAAGGTGTTTTGATGCGGGTCAGCTCGGAAGCTGCGCTTTCGTCAACCACAAAACTCACATCGGCGTGTGCTTGCAGGTAAGAAGCAGGGTTAAGCTCGGTTACCGGGCCTTCCACGGCACTTTTGATCACCGAAGCTTTTCTTTCACCCCAGGCCAGCAACACCACGCGGCGTGCATTCAAAATAGGTGCAACACCCAATGTGATCGCTTTGCGGGGTACATTATGCAGCCCACCGAACTCCATGCTCGCAGCGGCACGCGTGGAGTGGTCGAGCGTGATGAGGCGCGTATGCGAGTTGATCAATGAACCCGGTTCGTTGAAACCGATGTGGCCATTACCACCAATACCGAGCAATTGGAAATCCAGCCCGCCTACCGCATTGATTTTATTCTCGTAAGATGTACAGTAGTCACGCAGTAAAGGCGCCGGTACCGTTCCGTCCGGCAGGAAATAGTTTTCTTTTGGAATATCGACATGATCGAACAGTTGTTCTTTCATGAACCGGTGGTAGCTGTAAATGGAATCCGGTTCCATCTGGTAGTACTCGTCCAGGTTGAAAGAAATCACATTCTTGAAGCTCAAACCTTCTTCACGGTGCATACGCACGAGGATGGCGTAGACGGTCTTCGGCGAAGAACCGGTAGCAAGCCCAAGAACGCAAGGTTTACCTTCCTTTTGTTTCTGACGGATCAGGTCCGAAATCTCTTTCGCAACCGCATAGGACGCCTCTTTGGAATCGGCAAAAATCTGCGTCGGGATTTTTTCATAGGTAATGGGTTGCCCTATGGTGCCGGAAGTGCCTTTTCCATTGTTGGAAGCTTGCATCAGGATTGTTTGTGGACTTACCGTTTGTTGGCTCATAACTAAATGTTAAATTATGTAAGAGTTTCGTGAATAGACTTCGAATTAAACTGCAAGTTACTCATGTGTTCGATCACGCACGAATGAATCGACCGCAAAAGTACAACGGAAAACAATTATTCTTAAAATAATTTAAGAAATAACTTACACATAAAATTACGTCCGCCGTGCCACTACGGGCTATTTCCCCGCATTCGGGTTACCGACCCGTTCGCACTTTAAATATAAAGTAAGTGTTAGTATTTTATTCCAAAATAATTGCTTGTATTTTTGCGGCTTATTCCAAGAGTATCACACCATTTTTTCTGACAAATCCCATGTCTACACTCACCAGCGTTGAACGCGACACCGCCATTTTTGATCTGATCAACAGAGAAAAACATCGCCAGGAGTCTGGTATCGAACTGATCGCTTCTGAAAACTTTACTTCGCGCCAGGTGATGGAGGCGTCAGGCAGTGTGTTGACCAACAAATATGCAGAAGGCCTTCCGGGCAAACGTTACTATGGCGGTTGCGAGGTCGTCGACGAAATCGAGCAGATCGCGATCGACCGTTTGAAAGAACTTTTCGGTGCTACCTGGGCTAACGTACAGCCACACTCGGGAGCACAAGCCAATACGGCTGTTTTCCTTGCCTGCCTGAACCCTGGCGACAAGATCATGGGTTTCAACCTCGCACACGGAGGTCACCTTACACACGGCTCGCCCGTGAACATTTCAGGTAAATATTTCCAGCCTGTATTTTATGGTGTTGAAGCAGAAACTGGTTTGATCGACTGGGATAAAGTAGAAGAAACTGCATTGAAAGAGCGTCCGAAGCTTTTGATCTGCGGCGCGTCTGCATATAGCCGTGACTGGGATTACGAGCGCCTGCGTGCTGTTGCCGACAAAATCGGTGCATTGCTGATGGCGGACATTTCCCACCCTGCCGGCCTGATCGCGAAAGGACTTTTGAAAGATCCGTTCGATCACTGCCATATTGTAACTACTACCACGCACAAAACACTTCGCGGCCCACGCGGCGGTGTGATCATGATGCGCAACGACTTCGAAAACCCGTTCGGCATCAAAACCCCGAAAGGCCAGCTGCGTACCATGTCGTCGCTTTTGGACTCGGGCGTATTCCCGGGTACACAAGGCGGACCTTTGGAGCACATTATCGCTGCCAAAGCCATTGCATTCGGTGAAGCATTGAGCGAAGGATATTATAACTATGCGACCCAGGTTGCGAAAAATGCGCAGGCAATGGCCAAAGCATTTGTTGATAAAGGTTACCGCATTATTTCAGGCGGTACCGACAACCACCTGATGCTGATCGACCTGCGCACTAAAAACGGTGTAGATTCAGGCCTGACCGGTAAACTCGCTGAAAACACGTTGATCAAAGCGGATATTACCATTAATAAAAACATGGTGCCTTTCGACGACAAATCGCCGATGGTAACCTCGGGTATGCGTGTGGGAACGGCTGCGATGACCACCCGCGGATTGGTTGAGGCGGATATGGAGCGTATCGTTGACCTGGTGGATACCGTTCTGGTAAACAACGACAACGACGCGAAAATCGCTGCGGTGAAAACAGAAGTAAACGAATGGATGAAACAATATCCATTATATTAATATTGAATAGGAATGCAGAAAACTGCGCGGTGACTCTGGTTGCCGCGCAGTTTTTGTTTTTGGGGAAGGTTAATGCACTGATTTACAAATCAAAGCGCTATCAACGCATTTGTCACCGAAAGCCTTTCGTTCATTAATGGTTGGCCGGAAACATATAACACAAAGAATTGTGTGCTAACTTGTTTTGACTTAATAAGTTTTTCATAACTTTGCACTCCAAAATCGAATTAATTGATATGAGCAAGAAAAATCCGGGCGAACCCGGGATTGAAATCATCGAATCTCCGGAGGCATTAGCGGGTCAGATCAATAAAGCTGAGGTTTTTTTCCTTAAAAACCGCAAGGTTGTTCTTGGAATCGGAGTGGCGGTTGTGGTTGCTATTGCTGGTTTCGCGGGTTACCGTTTTTATATAGATGGTCAGGAAGGCACTGCCCAGAATGCACTTGCCAGTGTCGTTTACGATTTTGAAGCGGATTCATTGCAAAAAGCGTTGAACGGAGCCGGTGGTAACGAAGGCCTTTTGTCTATCGCTGACAACTACAAAGGAACCGACGCGAGCAACCTCGCTACTTTTTACGCGGGTGTGGCTTTGCTGAAACAAGGCAAATACGACGAAGCGATCAGCCGTCTGCAATCATTCAGCTCTTCCGATTTGTTGATACACGCACGCGCTCAGTCATTGATCGGTGACGCATATCTCGAAAAAAATCAAGCTTCTGAGGCGATTTCATATTATCAGAAAGCGGCTGATTATGAGAAGAATGAATATTTTACACCAGTTTATCTGATGAAACTCGCGCTCGCTCAGGAGAAGGCTAACCAGCCTGCTGACGCGGTCGCTACCTATAAACGTGTTGTTGACGAGTTCCCACTTTCCTCGGAAGTAGTGAACGCGAAGAAATATATGGGATTATTAGAGGGACAGGTCGGCAAATAATGGTTAAACCATTCTGTTTCTTAAAAGGATAAAGCCGACTGCGGTTTTATCCTTTTTTTATTCATTTAATCCAAAATCTTAAATCATACCTGTTTTTCATAAACCTATTGAAAATCAATGTCAAGTGCAGATAAGAATCTAAGCGTATTTACAACGGAGGGACTTCCGGATATCAGTAATAAAAAATTCGCGATCGTCGTGGCCGAATGGAACAACGAGGTAACCGAGAAGTTATTCGAAGGAGCTTACAAAACCCTTATTACCTACGGGGCGCTGCCGGCGAATATCGTCAGAGGTAATGTGCCGGGCAGTTTCGAACTCACGATGGGCTCGCAATGGTTCGCACAGCGTACCGATATCGATGCGGTAATCGCATTAGGGGTAGTAATCCAGGGTGAAACCAAGCACAACGATTACATCAACCACGCAGTAGCACAAGGCATTACCAACGTAAGCCTGAAATACGACAAACCCGTCATTTTCGGCGTGCTGACACCAAATAATATGGAACAGGCATTGGAACGTTCCGGCGGCGTGCACGGCAACAAAGGCGACGAGGCAGCGATCACGGCGATCAAGATGCTGGGACTTAAATTAATTTTGAATGATTGAATGACTGAATGAGTGAATAGGGCGGATTCCCGTTCGGTGTCGCAAGTCGCAGTTTGATTGTTCTCATCAAATATATCACTCATTCACTCATTCAAAATTCAGTCATTCAATCATTCAATCATTCAAAATTCAATCATTCAAAATTCAATCATTCAAAACTAGTTATGCAAGTCTGGAAATTTGGCGGTACTTCGGTAGGGAAGCCTGAGCGTATGCACTCAATCCGCGAACTCCTTAACAATGATCCTAATCGTAAAATTGTCGTATTGTCGGCTCTGTCCGGTTCTACCAATGCGCTGATCGCTATCGGAGAAGCAGCCAAATCGTATGACGATACCAAGGCTGCGGCTTTGATTGAAGAGTTGAAAAACCATTACGATCTGTTTATCAAAGAATTGTACTCGACACCGGAAGGATTGGCGGCTGGTCAGCAGATCGTGGATTCTGAATTTGGTTTTATCAAATCCGTGGTAAGCGTGAAGCCTTTCACCATCAAGCAGGAAAAAGAGCTCGTTGCGGAAGGTGAGATTTTGAGTACTAAAATGTTTCAGGCGTATTTGGAAGAGAAGGGTGAGAGCTCGGTACTGCTTCCTGCATTGGATTTCATGCGTATCGATGCCGACGGAGAGCCGGAACTGGCGACGATCGAGGAAAAACTGGTGACGATTTTGAACCAATATACCGATAAGCAGACGATCGTAACCCAGGGCTTCATTTGCCGCAACCCACGCGAGGAAGTAGATAACCTGAAAAGAGGTGGTTCGGACTACACTGCGTCGCTGATCGGCGGTGCGATTCGTGCGGACGAAATCCAGATCTGGACAGATATCGACGGAATGCACAACAACGACCCGCGCATTGTGAAGCGTACCTTCCCGATCCGCGAGCTGACATTCGAAGAGGCAGCTGAGCTGGCTTATTTCGGAGCAAAAATTTTGCACCCGAGCACCATTACGCCAGCGAAACTACGCGGTGTACCGGTCCGTTTGAAAAATACCATGCAGCCCGAAGCTCCCGGAACGCTCATCGCTACCCAGACTTCGGATCGCGACATCAAGGCGATTGCCGCGAAAGACAATATCACGGCGATCTACATTCACTCGACCCGTATGCTGAATGCTTACGGCTTCCTTCGGAGAGTGTTTGAGATCTTCGAAAAATATAAAACACCGGTGGATATGATCACGACATCCGAAGTATCAGTGTCGGTAACGATCGATAACTCCGAAAACCTGGAACAGATCAGTGCCGAATTGCGCGAATTCGCTGATTTGGAAGAACATGACCGCGATCAGAACATTATCTGTATCGTGGGTAATTTCAGCGCCGACAAGGAAGGTATCGCTTTGAAAGTACTGGATGCGATGAAAAACATTCCAATACGAATGATTTCGTACGGTGCTTCGGAACACAACTTGTCTTTGCTGATCCATTCAAAATACAAAGCGGAGGCATTGAACGTCCTCAACGAACGTCTGTTCTTTTACGAAGACGCGATGAAGGACATTTTCACTGCTCCCTGACCACACAGCATTATGTTACAAACGAATTTTATCCGCGAAAACCGCGAACTAACCATTGCGGGACTGACCAAAAAACATTTCAAGGATGCCGATCAGGCGGTAGACCGCATTATCGAACTTGATGGAAAACGCCGCCAGATCCAGCAGGATTTGGACGACGTGCTGGCCGCGTCCAACAACAAAGCCAAGGAAATCGGGGCGTTGATGAAAGCCGGCCAGAAAGCAGAGGCAGAAGCCGCCAAAGCCGACACCGCTGTATTGAAGGAGCGTTCCAAGGCATTGGAAGACGAGCATAAGGTATTTGAGGAAACGCTGCTCCAAGAGCTCGTGAAGCTGCCGAACCTCCCGCATGAGAGCGTGCCGGAGGGCCGCACTGCCGACGATAATGTGACCGTCCTCGAAGCCGGTACCAAGCCTGCATTGCACGAAGGTGCTTTGCCGCATTGGGATCTGATCAAGAAGCTGGGTGGTAACCTGGCTCCGATTATCGATTTTGAGCTGGGTAACAAAATTACCGGAGCCGGGTTCCCGGTGTATAAGGGCAAAGCCGCCCGTCTGCAACGCGCTATGATCGCCTTTTTCCTCAACGAGGCAGGTAATGCAGGCTATACCGAGGTACAGCCGCCGATCGTGGTAAATGCGGATTCAGGATTTGCGACCGGACAGTTGCCGGACAAGGAAGGCCAGATGTACCACGACGCACAGGACGATCTTTACCTGATCCCGACTGCTGAGGTGCCGGTTACGAACCTCTACCGCGATGTGATTGTGGCTGAAAGCGAGTTGCCAGTGAAGAATGCCGCATTCACGCCGTGCTTCCGCAGGGAGGCAGGCAGCTGGGGCGCGCACGTACGCGGGCTGAACCGCTTGCACCAGTTCGACAAGGTGGAAATCGTGCAGATCAATAAGCCGGAGGATTCTTACAAAGCCCTCGACGAAATGGTGGAACACGTGAAGAGCCTTTTGGAAAAACTGGAACTGCCTTACCGCATTCTGCGCTTGTGTGGCGGCGATATGGGCTTCACGTCCGCATTGACCTATGATTTCGAGGTATGGTCGGCCGGGCAGCAGCGCTGGCTGGAATGCAGCTCCGTTTCGAACTTTGAAACTTATCAGGCCAACCGTTTGAAGCTGCGTTACAAAAACGCCGACAAGAAAACGCAACTGCTTCACACATTGAACGGCTCTGCGTTGGCATTGCCCCGCATTCTGGCCGCATTGCTGGAAAACAACCAGCAGGCCGACGGAACCGTGAAAGTACCGGCCGTTCTGGTGCCATTCTGCGGCTTCGATGTGATTGAATAGAATTTTTGAATGCAAATAAGCGAAAAGGCCCTCATTCCGACGAGGGCCTTTTTGCATTTTGGAGCAATGCGGTAACGCCGGTCTGGTCCATAATAAGCCTTCCTACCTTTTCAAATGCAGCGCCTTCTTCTATTTTGAATGTGTTTTGGAATTGATTGCCGGTAATGCGGGTGCGAAAGCATCTGAAACTGATTTTCGGGTGATTGGTATAATGCGTGATCAAGTCGTGCAAGTGAGTAGAGACGAGAAAGTATGAGCCGTCGAAATTCGCAAAACCATCCAGCACTGTTTTGGAACAATGCATTGCATCCTCTTGATTGGTTCCTCTGAATAATTCATCCACAATCACCAGGCATTTCTGGCCGGCGTTCAATGTTTCTGAAATCCCTTTGATGCGCATCATTTCATTGTAAAAATGGCTGAAACCCTGGTCGAGGTCGTCGGAGAGGTGGATGGAGGTGAAGAGCCGGTCGGTAAATGGCAGGCGGAATGATTTTGCGGGCACAGGCCAGCCCAAATGCGCGAGATAGACGATGATACCGCAGGTTTTGAGAAAGGTCGTCTTGCCGCTTGTATTGGCGCCGGTGAGGATGCAGACAGGATTGTCGAGACTCAGATCATTTGCAACTGCGCCGGTTATCAGCGGATGCCAGGCTGCTTCGACCTGAAAATTGGTGGTATGCAAACCAAAAACCGGAAATGCGAGCCGATGGTGATTGGCTGTTTTAACGATCGACAGACAAGCGTCGAGCTTGTAAAGCGTATCCAGCGTTTGCCGGAACGCATCTTTGTGGCTGACGCGTAAATGATAATCGAGGTAAAATATAGAAGCATTGGACAGGTCGCCATCCTTTTTCTTCAAAGACGCCGACAAAACGGGGGAAAAGATAAACTTCCGGAGCTGGCCAATGTCTTCGGAAATTTCATCAGGAATAGCGGTTTCCGAAAGGCTGTTCAAAGTTGCTTTGACCGCCCTCACCAGTCGCAACGTAGCCAGCACACCGCTTTGCACGCGGTAGTACTCGGCCTTGTTGCGAACCGAATACCACCAGGTGTCCAGCCAATGCATCACTGCATCCTGAGACATCGAATGCGCTACGCTTAATGCGTAATAGCTTTCCGCTGCCGCAGTATATGCCCTGGCAATATCGACTTGCCATGCCGCTGGCCGGCTCGCAATTGCTTTGAGTAATTCCTGGAAGCGAAGAATTTCTTCAAGCGTTGCCTTGGGCTTCGCAATAATGCTTTTAAGATAATCGGCACCGCCTAACGTTTGGGTGCGGTCGTAGTATGCCAGAATGCTGGCTGCGCGGCTGTTCTCGGGCAGGAGTTGTAGTTCGTGTAGGGTATGCCGGTCTACGGGCTGCATTCGGGCGGTTTTGGGGTTTTCCAAATGTAAAAACCGGTGCTGAATGCGCAGCGTTAAAGAAAGTTAAACTTGTGGTTGAAGGAAACGGGTGTCGAAAGAAAACAGAATGCTTACCGGTTAATGTTAGTTGGAAGTAACTTCCCCTTTTTTCGGAAATGCGAGCCAGATGAAATAGCCGGTCAGGATGACAATGGCTGTCTGCATCGAATAATCGATCAGGAGTTCGGAAGACGCCGCAGTGTCCGACGGCGTCATATAGCAGGGCATACCAAGCCGCCACCAGTACGACGGATGCACGACACAAAGCAGGTTGAATACGAAAAGAATCGTAATCTGTGTTTTGTTCTTCCAGTCAATCACATAGAATACGAGTGGCAGCAGGAAAAGGAAGATATAATTACTGTATGCACTCTGTTGTACGATCATCATCGTAGCGTATAAAACGATCCAGACCCTGGAAAGCATTACCCGGAAATCGGCGTTACGGAGGCGCCATGCTGAAATGCAGGCTAAACCCACCGAGACGACCAGGCCGATCCAGTTCCAGAATTTTTCGCCAACCCCAATAGCGTTATAGAACCACGGATTCAGTATCGACTGAATATTCGGAGCACGCAATGTCTTGGCTTCGTCCAAAGGCTGCATGAATTCGAAACCTACCAGCGGGTACAATATACCCAGCGAGATAATGCCGATAATGGCAATGGGAATGACGAAACGTACTTTTTGTTTTTCCAATAAAAACAATGGTACCATAATGAGCACAAAAATGGCTTTGGTCATCAGCAACCCGATGGCCAAAATGATCGCGTACCATTCCACGCGCAATGTGCGCTCACGCACGAGGTACGCTAGGATTACGAAAAGCCACATCCACACGTCTTCCTGCGCGCCTATCACGCATAGCACGAGCGAGCCGGGCAATAGCAGGTAAATAAGGGCTTGGAACAGGAATGTACCCCGGGATTGGAATGGCCTGAAAAAATGATAGGAAACAAGTAATGCAATGCCGTCCATGGCAGCCATCGTCAGCACAATCATCTTTGGACTGTACCAAAGTTTCAGCCAGATGCCGAGGAAATAGGCGTAAAGCGGCGAGTAGGGCGACCAGAAATCACGGTACACGACTTGCCCGAGCGAGGCCTTGCTACCTTCATCCCAGAAGCCGTTCACGTCCGAGGTCGGTTCCATATTGGCTACGAGGTACACGGCGCTAAATGGTAGTAACCGCAGGAGCACCCACGCCACGGCCAGTACCGTATTCGCGGATTTCTTTTCGAGCCAGTCGGTTAATGCTTCTTTTTTGAATAGCAATGCGGCCGTGACCAGCAATGCGGCAACGCTGATGGCGGTTTTGGCAAGGACTATGTTCATGCCGTTGCCAGAGTTTGGGAGTGAACTACCTTACGATAGGTTTCGCGCAGAATCCACAGGAAGCAGAGTACATTCAGGATTTGCAGTACGTACTCGAACAGGTAAGAAGTATTGGCAAACAGGCTCAGCGATGTGTACGCGGGTTGTTTGATATACACCCACACAAATGGCTGTACTACCGTAAGCCAGTTCAATGCAAGCAGCACTGCTACGTGGGTGGTTTTACGGATATCGATAATTTCGAACAGGACGGCCATTAGGTAGGCGATCACGTACGCACCCATAGCGCTGGCCTGGAAGAGCATCATGCACACGAAAACGGCGATGAACAGGCCAGGTAACACTTCGCTGATGTGGCGCTGCCGAGCTTTGAATGCCATGTAAACCGGAATAAAAACCGTGAACAGCAATCCGAACCAGTTGATCAGCGTGGATTTCTTTTCGTCTACGTGGAAGAAGATTTCAACAAATGGCCTCAAAACCGAGAACAGGTTAGGCGTCATCAGCTGTTCCGTGTGACGGATCGGCATCAGGAACAGGTCGCCGATTTGCCAGTAGAGGAAGCCGACGGCAGGTAGGCCGATCGCCGCCATGACCAGTAGCATTTTAACGGGCTTCTTCACCATGACCAGCAATGCAGGTAGCAGGAATATGAATGTGACTTTGATCGTCAGCAATGTCATCGCATACAAAAGCCCGATACCGACCTCGTAGTTGCTTCTGTTTTTAATGGTATAGCGCCAGATAAGCAACGCCGCGCCCCAGAACCAGACTTCTTCCTGCCCGTCGACCAGGATGTACATGAATGCGGCAGGTAGCATAAAGTAAATCACAGCCAGTTGCAGCGCTTTCGGGCTTTTGCTTTTGTAGGTATCGTAAGTAAGCCAGAGAATTGCGGTTTCCATCAAAACCATGAAAAGCACGATCGCCCGGGCATTGTGCCAGATCCAGACCGGAATGCTGATGATGTAGGCATAAAGCGGCGCGTGATAGGACCAGAAATCGCGGTAGACGAAGCCGCCGGCCTTGGCGCCTTCGGCTTTGTAGAAGAAGAAAGGGATATCTCCCCGTGGTTCTTCGTTGATGATGAGGAAGATGCCGATCCAGGGAATGAGCCGGAAAAGCACAAAGCCTAATGTAAATATCAGTTTATCGTTTTCCTGCTGCCATTTTGCAAAAAGATCCGAACGGCTGATGGTCCAGATGATTCCGATAGTCAATGCAAGGTTGATGAGCAGCTTAATGTAAAAAACGGTAAGAACGGGCATGTGTAATCTGTCGTGATCAGGGCGCAAACTTAAGACAACTTTTGTTGAAAACGGCCAGCAAAACCCAAAGTTTTAATCGGTTAGGGAAATGTATGCTTGCATACCTTTTTGGTAAATCCTATTTTTGAAAATCTTCATCCACAAAAATCAACGTCTTCTATGTCAGCTTCCCAACCCCTTTCCGGAATGGATTTCAACCTTAGCGAAGAGCATCTGGCGGTGCAAGCCGCTGCACGCGATTTCGCGCAAATCGAATTGTTACCTGGTGTGATCGAGCGCGATATTGCCCAGCATTTCGAGCCTGCATTGTTGCGTAAAATGAGCGAACTGGGCTTTTTGGGCATGATGGTAGCGCCTGAATACGGCGGTGGAGGCATGGATACGCTCGCGTACGTGCTGGCTGTGGAGGAAATCTCGAAGGTGGATGCCTCGGCCGGGGTGATCATATCGGTGAATAATTCGCTGGTGTGCTGGGGACTCGAAAAGTATGGAACCGAGGAACAAAAGCAGCAATATCTGACGCGGCTCGCATCGGGTGAAATCATCGGTGCATTCTGCTTGTCGGAACCCGAGGCCGGTTCCGATGCCACTTCGCAGCACACGACCGCCTTTCTGAACGGAGACCATTATTTATTGAACGGCACGAAAAACTGGATCACCAGTGGGAATACTTCATCGGTATGCCTCGTGATGGCGCAGACGCACCCGGAAGCGAAGCACAAGGGTATTAATGTGTTGATCGTCGAGAAAGGCTGGGAAGGTTTTTCGGTAGGCCGCAAGGAGGATAAAATGGGTATAAGGGCCTCGGATACACATACTTTGATGTTTTCCGATGTGAAGGTGCCCGTTGCGAACCGGATTGGGGACGACGGCTTTGGTTTCAAGTTTGCCATGAATGTGCTGAATGGCGGCCGCATCGGTATCGCGGCGCAGGCGCTGGGGATTGCGGCGGGCGCATTTGAGCTTTCCTTGAAATATTCCAAGGAACGAAAGACATTCGGTAAACCCATTGCCGAACACCAGGCGATCCAGTTTAAATTGTCTGAAATGGCGACGAAAATTGAGGCCGCCCGGTTACTTGTGTACAAGGCCGCCCGATTGAAAGACGAAGGAAAAGACTACATCCAGGCCGCTGCCATGGCAAAATTGTATGCATCCGAAGTGGCGATGTGGGTGACAACAGAAGCGGTTCAGGTGCACGGGGGCTACGGTTATGTGAGAGAATACCACGTAGAGCGGTTCATGCGCGATGCAAAAATCACACAGATTTATGAAGGTACCTCCGAAATCCAAAAACTCGTCATCGCCCGAGAGCTCCTTAAATAATTAGTGATTGCCGAAAAAGTCGATTTTATTCTGAATCTTGGATTTAAATAATATTAAAATATCACTTTTTTTCAAATTTTTGTGAAACTATACTTGTATTAGTTTTGTACAATTTATTAGATTTGTACAAAATTTGAAAAATCGGTCAAAACGGCCCTTAAATATATCAAGTATGGAAGACTATAATAAGATTATTGAGTCGTTGGGAGTGAAATTTGTGAAGGCCCGTCATATCAGGATTTTACAGCCCATCACAATCAAAAACTTTTATGACGTACAGAACTCTTTGACCATTCTGTACGACGGCGAAGTTTCTTTCGGATCCGACGAGCCTCAGAGGGTTGAAGAAGGGGATATGCTCTTCATTCCGGGAGGTAAGCATGCCACCGTAACATACGGCAACGGCGCATCCGCCAAAACCGTGTCGAACGAGGAGTTCATGACCAACCGTGACAATTATATCGAAGCAGGCCACGATCCGGCATTGATCGGAAAGCTGCCTAACTCTTTCGGTTTGATCTCTTTCGAAGCGAAAGTATTTGATACTGTTAACTTCTTCACGTCGCTCGACGTGCCTCCGTTCCTGATCAAACGCGACGACCAGATCGCTGCGACGATCAACCAGATCCTGACGGAAGATATGCTCGATACGCCAGGTAAAGGCCGTATCATCAAGATCAAAACCGAAGAGGTAGTGATCGAGATTATCCGTTATATTCTGAAAAACAAACTGTTCGTTGAGCAGCTCGTTACCAACAGTACTTATTTCAAAGATCCCCGACTGATCGATATTTTCGCTTACATCAAAGACAATCTGGGCGGCGACCTGTCGAACAAGGTGTTGGCGAACGTAGCGAACGTTTCAGAGGATTATGTAGGTCAATATTTCAAAATGCTGACCGGTATCAACCCGCAGGATTATATCGAATACCAACGCATGGAAAAAGCGGTGGACCTGCTCCGCACTTCGAAGAAAAGCATCCGCGCGATCGGTTCTGATGTGGGTTACAAAGACACCGCTTATTTCTGCCGCCGCTTCAAGATGATGTTCGGTATCCCGGCCGGAAAAATGCGTCGTCGCGAATCGCTGATGAATGTTTAGAATGTAATGTTAGACTATAATTGAAAAAGAGAACTGGTTCCGGTTCTCTTTTTTTGTGCCCCGATATTATTGTGCGGGCGTAAATTGGGCCGTGGCAACCTTCCATTTCCCGCCCGAGCGCACGCATACGGTCGTATACGCGACGTTGCCGTTGAAGCCGTTGTTCTGAATGCGCGCGCTTACATTCCAAAAGCCCTGTACCACTGCCACATCCCCATATGTACGCGTACGTGTACCCGTGAGCATGCCCGAGTCGACAATAATGTAGCCCTGGCCGATGGCCTGCTGCAACGCACGGCCATCGATGGTTTGGCCATTGAAATTGGTGACGGTGAAATCATTTGCAACGAGGCTGCTTATGGCTGTTGCATTTTCGTCCAGCAATGCCTGGAAAAACAGGTTGGAGCAATCGGTACCGTCGGTAGGCTGCGGGGTGTTGTCCTGCGCGTAGGCGGTCACTGAGGCGAAGGTCAGGAGGAAAATGGTCAGGAGTTGTTTCATCATTTGGTCAGGAGTTGTCAAGTGTGGGCAGGTGTTGTTTCATATTGTCGTGTTGTGTGGGTAGATTCGCCGTAGTTTTTGAAAGAACGAATCAGTACAATGAAATTATCAATAAAAATCCTTTTGACCGCGCTGATCGGAGTAATCGTCGGCTGTTCGAGCGCTCCTGATAAATTAGGCAATCTGGACCTTAAAAAATGGCGTGGCGACCGCGGAGGATGTAATGACGTCCGCAAAGGCCTGGAAGGCGATTTTAAGCATGCTGAAAAAGAATTGAAGGGAAAGTTTGCCGATACGATCGGCGAGATACTCGGCCGGCCGGATATTCATCAGCTGGGCGAGCGTAATACCAAATTCTACGTTTATTTTCTCGAAAAGGGACCGCAGTGCGAGAATATGCAAGCGAAATCCGACGCACGGAAGGTGCTGCTGAAATTCAATGCGGTTGGTTTGCTTTCGGAGATTACTTACCAGGATCGGCCATTATAGTGAGCACCGAATGTGACTCACGATCAGGCGCACCGGTTACTGATAAAATTTCTTGATTTTGATCAGCTGCTCTACGGGCTCGGGCACCATATAGCGGATCGACTGGCCTTTTTTAATGCAGGCGCGGAGAAATGTCGCCGAAATGTCGAGCAGTGGCGCTTCCACGAATTTCACATCCGGATGGTCGCCGAATGCATGCGGCTTTGAATTGGGTCTTGGGTAAACATACAGGCCCGTGTATTCCAGAATCTTGCCGTAGTTCTTCCAGTTCGGAAATTGTGCCAGGTTATCCTCACCCATAATCAGCTTGAACTGGTGTTGCGGAAATTTCTCCTGTAAGCGAACCAGCGTATCGATCGTGTAGCTTGGCTTGGGCATATGGAACTCGATGTCGTTCGCCCGGAGCAGCGTATTATCCGAAATAGCGCGCTGCACGAGGTCGAAACGGTCGAATTCGTGCAGGAGGCCGTTGTTTTTCTTGAATGGATTTTGCGGGCTCACGATAAACCAGACCTGTTCGAGATCCGTTGTCGTGGCCATCGTGTTGGCAATGATCAAATGACCGACATGAATAGGATTGAACGATCCGAAAAACAGGCCGATCTTCATTGCTGTAAGTAAATTTTAGGATTGAATGAATGCCTGAACGAGTTCTTCCGCTTTGGCAAGCGCTTCATCCAGTTCATCATTGATCAGAATTTTATCGAACTCATGTTCGAAACTCTGTTCGTAACGCACTTTGGCCAGGCGCGTGGCGAGCGTTTCAGGCGTTTCGGTACCACGGCGCGACAGGCGGCGTTTGATTTCTTCGTCGGAGGTGACCTTTACGAATACAGCGAGTGCGGCGTCGCCATATGCTTCTTTCAGTTTCAATCCTCCTTTCACGTCCACATCGAAGAGTACGTGTTTGCCTTCGTCCCAAAGGCGTTGTATTTCAGCTTTGAGTGTGCCGTAGTAATTGCCGGCGTAAACCTCTTCCCATTCCGCAAACTGCTGATCCGCTATCTTCTGACGAAAATCCTGCAAGGTCAGGAAGTAGTAATCTTTGCCATCTACCTCGTGCTCGCGGCGCGGGCGCGTACATGCGGAGACAGAAAATGCCAGTTGCTGTGTGTATTTATTTAAAAGATGCCTTACAATGGTGGTCTTTCCGGAACCGGAAGGGGCAGAAAATATGATAAGCTTACCTTTCACTCGAACAGATTAACTGTTAATTTTTGAAATAATCGTATTGAGAATGCTCTCCGGGCAAGGTTTCTTGACAATTTTCATGTTGAGGGAATCCTTGATGCACTTTTCCAGGCGGTAAGCCTCGATACAAGGGATGCATTTGTCCATGTTTTCGCGGAAGTGGTCCTTCTCTGCTTCGCTCGCCTCGTCATCCAGGATAGCCTGAATGATTTTCATACACTCAGCATGATGCTCGCAGGTATGCTTCATTTGTTTTTGCGCAACTTCTGTTACAGAAGGCGTCGTGGAAGATGCATTCATTAGTTAAAATGAAAATAAGAATAATGGAATATATGTACAGTTGTACCCTATAACCGAAGAGGTTGCAAAAAAAGTTTCACAACCTATGAATCATATCCCATTGAGCTCGCGTAGCTTCTGAGTTTTTCTTTCAGGAGGTTACGTGCGCGGTGCAATCTGGACCTCACCGTTCCGATAGGAATGTCCAGGATTTTGGCCATCTCTTCGTAGGTGAAACCTTCGATATCGCAGAGAATGATGACCGTTCTGAAGTCGACAGGCAGGGCGTTGAGCGCGTTCGCAACCTCATCGCCGATCAGTTCCTGTACAGCATCGGCACGGAGATCTACGGTATAAGTGGTATCGGATGCTTCCTCGGAATTATAGGTCGTTTCAACTTCCTGATAATCAACTTTGGAAGGTTCTTTACTTTTTTTACGGTAGTCGTTGATGAAGCTGTTTTTGAGGATCCTGAAAAGCCAGGCTTTTGCATTGGTACCCTGTTCGAATGAAGATATAAAACGGAACGCCTTCAGATAAGTGTCTTGAACCAGGTCATTCGCATCGTCTTCGTCCATGGTGAGGCGGAAGGCGAAGTTGTACATGGAGTCAATGTGTGGCATGAACTCACGGTTAAACACTTCATAACGAAGATCATCCGTGTATTCATTAGTCGTGAGCGTTTCTGACATGGCAACTAACATAGGAATGCTGAATTTACAAAGATTAATAACAGCTCCAATTCGTACAAATTAAAATTTGATAAATGGCTGATTGGAGCGCCTTAACTGCCCTTATTTCACGATAAAATTAAAAAGAGCCGGGATGAATGATTAGCCTCCCAAACGGTGTCGCCTCGTATCGTTAATTTAATGTTAATACATCAAATTTCGCGCCAAAAAGGGGGCTCCGCCAAAATGTCATGCTAGCGTTTGGAGAAGAGTTCCAGCAGGATAATGAGGATGGTTGTGAACAATGTGCTGGCACCGATGCGGATCAGCGTGTAAAGGATCATTCCAAAGTTGTTCATCTCCATCAGGAACAGCATGGAATGGTGTATCAGGATCAGTGGGAAAATGTACGAAACGAATGCCCCGAGCCCCTGCGCACGTATGCCTACCTCCGCGCGCTCGGCCCCGCGCGATTTCATCTGGTAATGGATCAGGAATGGCCTGAGGTAGGCGATCAACACCGTTGCCGATGCGTGCATGCCGAACGTATTCGAAAAAACATCGACAATAAAGCCCACTGCGAACGCAATGAGCAACGTATACATCCGGTCCATATCCGCAGGCAGCAGCAGGATGGCCGCAATGTAAATGAAACAGAACGCGTAGTTGAACAGCACGATATTCCGCATGAAGAAGATCTGCAAAAACAGGTAAAGCAGGATCATCAGGGAATATTGTATCGCCTCGCGTAAGCTCATTTTTTCAGTTCTATGGTTTTTGCTTTAAGATTTTCCTGTTCTACAAGTTGGTGATTTTGTACCACATACACGTATGACAGGTTCCGGAAGTCGGTCGCCAGGCTAAGCACAATGTTGTAAAATGTCTGGTTCGGGTTCACGGCTACGCTCTGGACTTTTCCAACCATGATATTGGGAGGAAAAACAGAGTTCTGGTCGGAAGTTACCGCCGAGTCACCCTTGAAAACTTTGGTATACTTCGAAACATCGATCATGTCGATGAGGTTAGGATCCTTCCCGTCCCATTTGGCATAGCCGATTTCTTTGCTGCGCACAAGCTTAGAAGAAACCATGAAGTTTGAATGTAGGATCGAGGTGATTACCGAGTAATGCTCGGAACAGAACCGCACCTTACCAACCACGCCCGTCGCCGAAATGACACCCATACCCGGCTTAATGCCATGCGCCGTCCCTTTGTCGATCGTGATGACGTTGTTGGCTTTGTTGGTCTCGTTATCCACCACTTTCGCCACAGTGTAGGTAAATCGTGCTGCGAATGCGGAGTCAGGTACATAACCTGCGGGAAGCTGACTTTTATTCGTTTGGCTCAGCCTCGCTACCTGCGCGTGCAAATGCGCATTCTCGCTCGCCAGGTCGGCATTGATCTCGTCGAGCTTGGTATAATCGCGCACCGAGTTAGAAAATGCGAGCGTTTTGGCGACGTAGTAATTGGAAGTATTGAAATAGGTAGCTCCCCAGTAGGTATTGTTGCGCACGATCAGCCACGCACTGAGCACTTCCAGCAACACAAATACCAAAAAGAAACGATTCCGGACAACGAAATCAACGAGTTGGAGCATGGAGTTAAATATTCACGCGCAGTTCATCAATCCGGGCGCACGCTGCGCAAAAATAGAAATTTTTTCGATTGATAAACTGCGCGCTCCGGTCCTACGAAATCAGTACAGGCTTGTATAGTTCGAGGTTTTTGAGGACTTCCCCGGTACCTTTTACCACCGCTTTCAACGGATCGTCGGCGATGTGTACGGGCAGCTTGGTTTTCTGGGCAATACGCCTGTCGAGGCCGTGGATCAATGCGCCGCCGCCTGTGAGGTAAATACCGTTTTTGAAAATATCCGCAGAAAGCTCGGGAGGAGAAATTTCGAGGGCTTTCATGACGCCCTCTTCAATTTTGGAGATCGATTTATCGAGAGAATAAGCGATTTCGCTGTAAGTGACACGGATTTCTTTTGGAATACCTGTCATCAAGTCACGGCCGCGGATCTGGTAATCATCCAATGGTACTTCCAGTTCGGGGGAAGCCGAACCGATCGCCATCTTGATCAGTTCCGCGGAACGCTCGCCGATCAGCAGGTTGTGCTCGCGACGCATATAATCGACGATGTCACGCGTGAAAACGTCGCCCGCGATGCGCACCGATTGCTCGCAGACGATACCTGACAAGGCGATCACGGCGATTTCCGTAGTACCACCACCGATATCGACGATCATCACCCCATTAGGCTGTGTAATGTCGATACCGATACCGATCGCCGCTGCGATGGGCTCGTGTACCATGTATACTTCCTTGGCGCCCGCATGCTCGCAGGAGTCTTTTACCGCACGTTTTTCAACTTCGGTAATTCCCGAAGGAATACAAACAACCATGCGGTGGGAAGGAGTGAAGAAACGGCTACCGGTGTCGATCATTTTGATCATCCCGCGGATCATCATTTCAGCCGCCGTGAAGTCGGCAATCACCCCGTCTTTCAATGGACGGATCGTTTTTATATTCTCGTTCGTCTTCTCATGCATTTGCATTGCCGTGTGGCCGATCGCCAGTACTTTCCCCGTGGTTTTATCCATGGCAATGATCGACGGCTCATCCACAACAACAGTATCTTTATGAATGATGAGAGTATTTGCAGTACCCAAATCAATCGCTATATCGCTCGTCAAAAAATCAAACAATCCCATATATAATGTTAAAAACTTTGCTCACTTTGATTTCAGGATGGCAAAATTACAGATTATTAACCACAAACAAAGGCATTTAAAAAATTTCGGTAGACGGTATCCGAAGGGCGTAAAACTAGTTGCAAAGCGCCTTCCAAGCGGCTTTCCAACGGGGTTTCCAACCGGGTAAATCATGGAATTTGTAATTCCTGCGTACATTTGTTTTCACTATGGGAATCAGATCAGTTTTGAGCAGGCCGTTGGCCCGTTACATTGTCAAACAGCAACAGGAATGGATCGCGCGAAGTGTTGAGGTCCAGGAAAAATGGAGGTCGGAGCTCGTAAAAAAGGCTGCCGCTACGCAGTTTGGGAAGGATCATTTTTTCAAAGACATTCAGAGCTACTCCGATTTCCTGGAAGCCGTTCCGGTGCATGACTATGAGGATCTGAAACCTTATGTGGAGAAAATAAAATCCGGGGAAAGTGATATTTTGTGGCCGGGCAAACCATTGTATTTTGCCAAAACGTCGGGAACCACCTCCGGAACCAAATACATCCCGATTTCCAAAGATTCCATCTCCAATCATATCGACTCGGCGCGTAATGCCATTTTGACGTATATTAACGAGACGCAAAAGGCTGATTTCCTGGACAATAAGCTGATTTTTCTCTCTGGGAGCCCGATACTGACAGAAACCGGTGGGGTACTGACAGGCCGGTTGTCAGGCATTTCCAATCACCATGTACCGGGGTATCTTCGCTCCAACCAACTCCCGAGCTACGAAACGAACTGTATCGAGGATTGGGAAACCAAGCTCGACAAGATCATAGACGAAACGCTCGACCAGCGGATGTCGCTCATTTCCGGCATTCCCCCCTGGGTGCAAATGTACTTCGACCGCA
This sequence comes from Dyadobacter sp. SG02, assembly GCF_900109045.1. GTDB lineage: Bacteria > Bacteroidota > Bacteroidia > Cytophagales > Spirosomataceae > Dyadobacter. The sequence goes on along the minus strand of NZ_FNYL01000004.1, from coordinate 604,532 downwards.
TTATCGAGCGCACCGGCAAGAAGATCAAAGACGTATTCCCTGATTTTTCCCTTTTTATATATGGCGGGGTAAACTTTGAACCGTACCGCGCCAAATTGTTTGAATCCATCGGCAAACGTATCGATTCCATTGAATTGTACCCGGCATCGGAAGGCTTTCTGGCCTATCAGGACAAGCAGAATGACGAAGGCCTGCTGCTTTTGCTCGATACCGGTATTTTCTTCGAATTCATTCCGGTTGAAAACTACTTCGACGAAAATCCACGCCGTTTATCGATCGGTGAGGTGGAAACGGGCAGGAATTATGCGGTGATTGTCAATAATAATGCAGGATTATGGGGCTACTCGCTGGGTGATACCGTCAAGTTTGTCTCGACAGATCCTTATAAAGTGCTCGTTACGGGCCGGATCAAGCATTTCATCTCCGCATTCGGCGAGCACGTGATCGGGGAGGAGATCGAGAAAGCATTGAAATACGCATTGGAAAGGCATCCGGAGACGGAAGTGATAGAACTGACGGTCGCACCGATGGTAAATTCGCTGGATGGCGGTCTTCCTTACCATGAATGGCTGGTGGAATTTGCAACCCGGCCGAACAATATGGAGCAATTCGCGAACGACCTCGACCGCAGGCTAACCGAATTGAACATTTATTACAAAGACCTGATCACGGGAAGCATCCTGCGCCGCCTCGAACTCACGCCGCTGCGGAAGAACTCGTTCATCGATTATATGCGCGCCAACGGCAAGCTCGGTGGCCAGAACAAGGTGCCGCGCCTCTCCAACGACCGCAAGATCGCCGAAGAACTGACACAGTTGAACAAAAATTGACCGAACCTAACAGTGAGAATGCAATGAAAAAAAGAGTAGCCATATTAGGTTCGACGGGTTCTATCGGTACCCAGGCCCTCGAAGTGATCGCCGCGCACCCTGATATTTTTTCTGTTTCGGTGCTTACCGCCGGCGGCAATGCGGATCTGCTCATTGAGCAGGCCGTAAAATTCAAGCCGGATGAGGTTGTTATTTGCAATGAAGCGCATTACGAAAGGGTGAAAGCCGCTCTTTTTCCTTTCAGCATTAAAGTATACAACGGCGCAGACGCATTGGCTTCGGTCGTGGAATCGGATCATGTGGATGTGGTGCTGACGGCCATGGTAGGTTATGCGGGCCTGATACCGACCATTCACGCTATCAAAGCTGGAAAAGACATTGCATTAGCCAATAAAGAAACGCTCGTAGTAGCCGGTGAAGTGATTACCGCATTAGCGAAGCAGCATAATGTCAACATTTACCCCGTCGATTCGGAGCATTCGGCGATATTCCAATGCCTTGCCGGAGAATGGGAGAATAGCATTGAAAAGATCATATTAACTGCCTCAGGTGGTCCGTTCCGAGGAAAAGACCGCGCATTCCTCGCGCACGTTACGAAGGCGCAGGCGCTCAAACACCCGAATTGGAGCATGGGCGCGAAGATCACCATCGATTCGGCGACGCTGATGAACAAGGGCCTGGAAGTGATCGAAGCCAAATGGCTCTTTGACCTGAATGCTTCGCAGATAGACGTGATCGTGCATCCGCAGAGCATTGTGCATTCGCTGGTACAGTTCGGGGATGGGAGTATCAAGGCGCAAATGGGGTTGCCGGATATGAAACTGCCCATTCAGTATGCCCTCAATTATCCTTTGAGAGTGAAATCGGATTTTCCACGGTTCAATTTCATGGATTACCCAACGCTTACCTTCGAAAAGCCCGACCTGGAAACATTCCGGAACCTGGCAATTGCCTACGAAGCCTTAGAAAAAGGGGGAAATGCCGCTTGCATCGTCAATGCTGCCAATGAAATTGCCGTTGACGCATTCCTGCACGATAAGATTGGTTTTCTGGATATTTCGGACGTTATTGTCGAAAGCCTTGCCAAAATCGTGTTCATAGGGAATCCTTCAATCGACGATTACGTTCAGACGAACGAGGCCACAAGGCGTTTTGCTTCCGAAATGATACAGGTCAAAGTATAAATGAAAACCACCTTGCTTAAATACTTGTCTGTTGCGCTTGCCAGTACATTGAAATTCTTCGGAGGGCCGATTGCGGGGGTTGTGTTAAAACTGACCTGGATCGAAACCGCCCTTTGCTCGGCTGTGGGTATGATGTTCACGGTGTTCGTGCTCACGTACCTGGGCGGGGCGATCCGTAATCTCATTCAGAAAAAACGAAAATCTCCACCCAAAAAATTCACCAAAACCAACCGCATTGCCGTCAATATCTGGCGCAAATTCGGGATCGTCGGCATTGCATTCCTCACGCCGCCGCTGTTCACGCCGCTTTTCGGGCCTATCCTGGCGGTCGCATTCCGTGTACCGAAGGCTTCGATATTCATGTGGATGTCAGCGAGCGCGCTCGTATGGGGGCTCGCGATCTCCTACATTGCGCACAAGATGACATTCATCCAGGAGTGGATTAAATAATCTTGCATTACCGGCTGACTTCCTTCTTCGGCGCGGTGGTTTTCTTCATGAAGTCGCCTTGCGAGAAGTATTTTTCGATGAGGCAGTACATCAATATAAAGAAGTACCTGCTCCCCATTTCCTTGATTTTCAGCTTCGATTCGCCGTATTTCCGGTTTGTCCAGCTATTGGGCACCACGGCGTAGTTATAGCCGCGTACCATGGCTTTGAGGGGTAATTCAATGGTCAAATTGAAGTGAGGTGCCAGAAATGGTTTGATACCCTCGATCGTTTCGCGCTTGTAGAGCTTGAAAGCATTAGTAGTATCATTGTATTTAATGCCCATTACCATGCGCACGATGGCATTCGCCACGCGGTTGATCACCTTTTTTAATGCCGGATAATCGATCACCTGGCCGCCTTTTTCCCAGCGCGAACCGAAAACGCAGTCGTAATCGCCTTCCAGCATTTTGTAATAAAACTTCACGAGATCCTCGGGATCATCGGACATATCGGCCATGAAAACGGCCACACAATCACCTTTAAACCGTTCCAAACCGTAGCGAACCGCATAACCGAAGCCATTCGGGCCGGGATTGGTGTAATAAACCAATGTAGGGATTTGAAGTGAAAGCTCATCCAGCACACGCAATGTTCCATCCTTCGAATTGTCGTTGGTGACGCAAATTTCGTGGGGGATATTGTACTTATTTAATGTATTGTGTAAAGATACAAGCGTGTGAGTGATCGATTCTTCTTCGTTATATGCTGGTATTACGACGCTTAGCTTCATAAATGTATTTCGTGTTAAACAGTACAAATTAAAGATTATTAATTCGAACTGCCAATTTTTTCAAGGCTGGTAAGGAGCTTGTCGTAGCGTTGCAGGGTCTGGTTGACAGTCGCATTATAGCGTCCGTCGAGCCATTTGCCTACGTTTTCAAACATCTCCTTTCTGTTTTGTAAAAACTTAAAATTCGTGTGTGCGTGTACATTGCTCAGGCCCGCACTATGCTTGCGGTAGACGCCCATGACATCAGGTAAATACCCGATCTTGCCTTTCGCAGCCAGTTGGAACATGATCGCCCAATCGCCTGCCGCGGCTTTGGCGTGCCATTCGGCGAAGTCTTCGGTGAGGAAATGGTTGCGGTAAACCCAGCTGGCTGTGGCCATAAACCATTTGTCTTCCAGTAAATCTTCAATGGTAGAAACCGCTTTCTGATCGGCCGCGTTGAAGAAATGTGAAGGTGAGCCATCTTCGTAAATGACCTCCATATTGTGATGGCAAACAGCAAAATCACGGTTCTGATCGAGGAAATCGACCTGTTTTTGCAATTTTAATGGGTCGGTCCAGTAATCGTCGCCTTCGCACATGGCTACGTATTCGCCTTTGCAGGCTTTCAGTAGTTGCAGCACATTGTTGCGCCCGGCAAACTCGCGGGGCTCTTTCGGGCCCTGGTTTTCAGAATGCAGAAAAGCCCGGATCACGCCGGGCTTCTGTGCAGAATATTTGCGAATAATCTCCGGCGTCGCGTCGGTAGAGGCATCATCCCCGATTACAATTTCAAAATCGAAGCTGGTTTGCTGCATGAATGCGCCTTCCAGCATTTTGCCTATGTATTGCTCGTGGTTGTACGTCGGGACGCAAACGGAAAGTTTCATTCTAATTTTAGCTAAAAACCTCTTTCAGTTGCTCCACCGTCGGGAAATTCGGGGTTACGAGCTCTGTTTCGGGTTTATAAATGTACGCCATCGGGTAGCCGCGCTCGATGAATGTCGGCTCGTCGAGATTGTTGTAACGCAGCTGAACGGACCAGCGGATGTTGTTGGTAATGTTGTTACCCGACTGGTGGATGAGGAATGCCGAGAAAATGAGGATATCACCGACTTTGAATTCGGTTTGAACAAAGTCTTCATCCTTTAACTCAACAGTAATGCCTCCCTGATAACCGGAGGTCGTCGAAGCCTGCAAGCCGATCTTATGGCTGCCCGGGATCACCTGCAACGCGCCGATATCAGCCCCTGCATCGACCATCGGGAACCAGATCACCGCGCTGTCGAGCGAGCCCTGACCCGTCCGCCAGTCCTGGTGTGCGTCGAGTTTCCAATGCTTGCTGCCGTCCTTCGACAAAAAGCGGCTGTTGAACTGCATGGCCGCGCGTGCGCCGATAATGGGTGCGGAAAGGCCGACATCTTTCAAAAGGTTTTCGATCACCGGATCCACGCCCAAGCGGTGCAGCGGGAACGAATGCTGAACCGTTTTGCCTGTGCTTACGAAACCATCGAAGTCTTTTTCGAAGAACTCGAACATCGCGTTTTCGAAGGTATCGCGGTCGTCGATATCGACGGTTTTGCCCGTTACGCGCTTGATCTGCGTCGCAAAAATCTGGCGGGCATCGGTATATATTGCATTAATGACGTCCTTGTCGAGTTGGTTTCTCAAAAGGACATAACCATCTCGGTTGAACTGCTCCTGAAGTGTACTCATTGTGCGATCACGTTTGTGACATTTAATGGTGATTTCTTCAAAATTATCTCGCCATTGTTGCTGAGGCTATGACCTGCCTCAGGTTATTTCAGAATATTAATCTTCCCAAACCGCATAACCAAATCCCGCCGCGCCGAAGCCATTACCATTATAAAGGAGGTAGCGCTTGCCATTGTGCTGGTAGAAATTGGCATAATCGATCATTTCGTAGTCGAAATCTTCCGGGTTGTCGGATTTCGCGATGCCTACCAAATGGTCCTTACGCTCCCAGGTCGTGCCGTCGGCCGACTCGGCGTAGCCCAGGCGATAGCTCTGGTTGCGGTCGGTGCGGTAGTCGCGGGAATGGCGGTAGGAATAGTACATTTTGTAAATACCATCTTCCTTGAAAACACTCGGGCGGCCTACTGCGTGCAGGAAGTCGTCGAAATCCAATGTCGGAATGTCGCTGATCTCCCAGCGGATACCGTCTTTGGAAGTTGCCGATTGTGCGCGGTAGTAAGGCTCGGGGTAATCGTGGATCACCTCGCATTTGTGGCCCGAGATGTACCACATGCGCCAGGTTCCGTCATCGTCGATCAACACCGAAGGCTGCGCGGCCCAGAGCGGGTTTTCGATGCTGCGGTCCATAATGGGGCCACGGAACATCTTTTTGAATGTGATACCACCGTCGTGGCTTACCGACAAGCCCATTGATAAACGGTAGGAGTTCCAGGTACGGTTCCAGCCGGTGTAATAGAGCCAGATGTCGCCGTTCGGGCGGTCGACAAACCAGGCTGGCATTGCGCCGGTTTCGTCGTATTCACCCGGGCCACCGAGTTCGAGCACGGGCTTGTCGTGTATGTAAAGGATCTTTTTGGGATCGTCGTAATCCACATCTATGAATGTCGGCCGCGATTGGGTGCTGTTATCCCTTGTCGAGAAATAGATCCTCAGAAAATCCTTGTGTTTATAGGCAAATGGCACCTGCGCATGGCTCTGACTGTGCGCCAGACTGCCGTCAGGTTTATAAATAACTCCTTTTTTAACCCACATCGGAACGTTGAATTTTTGGTATTGAAAAATGGCGTAATGCTTAGTCGACTGCTTTTTCAGCACGCAGGCGCCAGTTATCAACGAAATCTTTGCCCGGGATAGGCAGATCGATATCCACTTCCGGCGCTTTTGCGGTTACGCGGTATTCCATCACATAAAATGCATTTCCAAACACGTAATGCAGCTTGAAGTTCTCGATATTGGTCGGAACGTCTTCAAGGGGCACCTCCGCGCGGAACAATGGGTTCGCTTTCAGCAAAGTAGCGTAAGTAGGAGTGTTCCGAAGCCACGGGGCTACACTTTCATCGCCTACCACCACTTTTCCACCGGGTTTAACCACGCGGGTCAGCTCGTCGAATGCGCGTTTCCGTTCCGAAAAGGTATTAATGCCTCCGAAATGGAACACGGCGTCGAAAGTATCGTCCGGGAAGGGCAGGTAAGAGCCGTTTCCGAGGAAGTAATGCACGTCAAGATCGCTGGTATCGAGTTTTTCCTGCGCCAGTTTCAACATATTAGGCGAAAGGTCGGACAACACGGCAGTTCCGCCGGGCCTTACTTTGTCGAGGATCAATGCAGAATCCTTACCGGTTCCGGCGCCTACTTCGAGGGCTTTCATGCCCGGTTTCAGCTCCATCAGATCAATAAAAAAGCGGCGGGTAGCAGCTTCATCCGAATGGTTCAGGGTTTCGAAAACCCAGGAAACGCCTTTGTCGTAGCGAAGGAAAGCCTGGTCGTACAAGTATTGTTCGCGGGCATCTTCGGGTAGCAATTCTTTGGGATACAGCATATTGACAATGCCGGTGTCTCCAACTTCATAAACTGTGCCGTCTTCGCTTTTGAGAGATTTGCCGTCTTCGGCTATGGTTAAAGGGGTTCCTGTGCGTGGGCAAACCAGTGATTCTAAAAACTCCTGTTGATTCATTTTTGCGTGTCTGATTGATTCATATCCGGTCAAAATTACCCTTTTTCTTTGGAACACCAGCCAATGCGAGGCGCGTTCTTAGCAAATGGGCGATGTGTTTTCTGTTGCATGGTGACGATACCGCGCCATTTTTTTATTATTACCTTTGAATGTTTTGTAAAGACAACCCGTAGTACTTCAATATCATGTCCCAGCTTCAGGAAAAAATCAAAGCGCTTGCCAAGGATCAGTCGGAAGACATTATTGCCCACCGCCATCATTTGCATAGTAACCCCGAGTTATCATTCGAAGAGTTCAAAACGGCTAAATACGTTGCATCGGAGCTCACAGCAATTGGCCTTCAACCCGAAGAAGGCATTGCCGGAACGGGCGTGGTAGCGATCATCGAAGGGCGTAATCCTGGTAAAAAAATCGTCGGCCTGCGTGCCGATATGGACGCATTGCCGATCCTTGAAGCGAACGATGTGCCTTATAAATCAACGATCCCGGGTGTGATGCATGCGTGTGGGCACGATGTGCACACGTCGTCGCTCCTGGGTACGGCGCGTATCCTGCACGCACTGCGCGAGGAGTTCGAGGGTACGATCAAGTTGGTGTTCCAACCGGCCGAGGAAAAAGCACCGGGCGGCGCTTCATTGATGATCAAGGAAGGTGTTCTGGAAAATCCCAGACCCGCCAGCATGGTAGGCCAGCACGTGGCTCCTAATATCCCGGTGGGTAAAATCGGTTTCCGCGAGGGAATGTATATGGCCAGCACCGACGAATTGTATCTGACTGTGAAAGGAAAAGGAGGCCACGCAGCGGCGCCACACCAGTTGGTGGATCCGGTTTTAATGGCGTCCCACATCATAGTTGCATTGCAGCAGATCATCAGCCGCAATCGCAACCCTGCCAATCCGTCGGTACTCTCATTCGGCCGTTTCATTGCCGATGGCGTGACGAATGTGATTCCCAATGAAGTTACCATTCAGGGAACGTGGCGGTGTATGGACGAGGAATGGCGTGAGGACGGTCTGCGCCGCATGAAGAAAATGGCTGAAAATATCGCCGAAGCGATGGGCGGAAGTTGCGAATTCGAAATCGTGAAAGGTTATCCTTTCCTGAAAAACCATCCTGAACTGACCAGACGCACCAGAACTGCCGCCATTGGCTACATGGGCGCCGAAAACGTCATCGACCTCGACCTCTGGATGGCCGGCGAAGATTTCGCATTTTACTCACAGGTAGTCGACTCGTGCTTCTACCGCCTGGGAACGCGCAATGAGGCACGCGGAATCATTTCCGGCGTGCACACACCTACATTCGATATCGACGAAAGCGCTCTCGAAATTTCGACCGGCCTTATGAGTTGGCTGGCAATTTCTGAGCTGAATGCTTAGGGATATACCTTTTGAAATAACTGTTGATTTTCAATGTGATCACACCAAAGATGGCTTCCTTGAAAATGCCTTTTGACATTTTTGAGGCGCCTTTGGTACGGTCGGTGAAGATGATCGGTACCTCGGTAATGCTGAAACCGTATTTCCACGAGTTAAACTTCATCTCGATCTGGAATGCGTAACCGATAAACCGGATATTGTCGAGATTGATCGTATTCAGCACTTTGGCGGTGTAGCAGATGAAACCGGCAGTAGGGTCCATGATCGGCATTCCGGTGATCGTCCGAACGTAATATCCTGCGAAATAGGACATCAAAACGCGGTTGATCGGCCAGTTCACCACATTCACGCCGGTAATATACCGCGAGCCAACCGCCACATCGTGGCCTTCGTTCGCACACGCGTTGTACAGGCGGATCAGGTCCTCTGGCGGATGCGAGAAGTCGGCATCCATTTCGAAAATATAATTATACCCTTTTTCTAGCGCCCATTTGAAGCCGTGGATGTAAGCGGTACCCAGACCCAGTTTTCCCTTTCTTTCTACGAGGTGAAGGCCTGAAAATTCCTTCATTAACTCCTTGACAATCCCTGCGGTGCCGTCCGGCGACCCGTCGTCTATAATCAACAGGTCAAACGGATGTTTCAGGCTGAAAACCTTCCGGATAATGGCTTCAACATTTTCAAGTTCGTTGTAGGTAGGGATAACTACAATGCAATCGTTCACAGAAATTGTCCAGTTTAGAAGTTAAATGCGTAGTATAGAGCGCGATACAAAAAATTCAGAGCTTAATATTGTTATTTTTCTCCCGATCCTCAATTTTCTTGTTCACTTTTTCGTAAATGGTCGTCATGCGCTCGGGATGGCTCATATAGTAAGAATAGCTCTCGCGGTATGCCGTCGTATCAACCTTGTGCTTTTTCCAGATATCACTTTTCAAACGGTTAAATATCATGAGCGACGAATCGAGCGATTTGAGCTGCAAACGGTTCACGCGCGATTCGGCCAGGTGGACGTCGGTCAGGATGGCTGCCATCTTGTCCTCAGATAATGTGCCTTTCGGTGGCTTTTCCTCTTCGGAGCAGGCCGAAAACAGCAGCGAAAAGAGCGCCAGGAGGCTTATACCGGTCGTGAATTTCATCGCAGGGCGTAGCTTACTATCAAAATACCTATCTTTGTTTTAGGTACACCAGACGACAAAGGTGGTGATTTTTTTGCAAAACTTATGTTTGAGCAGTTCCTGGGAAAGTTAAGGAAGTATGAAATCCGGATGCGGAAAGCGGTGACCAGCGAGCGTCACGGCAATTTCCATTCGGTATTCAAAGGGTCCGGCCTGGAATTCGACGACCTGCGCTTGTACCAGTATGGCGACGACGTGCGGGCGATCGACTGGAACACTTCTGCGAAGGGGCATGGGACATTTGTCAAGATTTTTAAAGAGGATAAAGAGCAAACGGCCTTCTTCATGCTCGACGTAAGCGCGTCGCAGCAGGTGGGGGAGATCAAGAAACTCAAAATCGATATTGCGAAGGAAATATGCGGGGTGCTCACGCTCTCGGCCATTCAGGAAGCGAGCCGGGTAGGGTTGCTCTGTTTTTCGGATAAAAATGAGCGGTACATTCGCCCTTCCGACGGTATGAAACATGGTTACGGCCTCATTTCAGAGCTTTACAAACTCGTTCCCGAATCGACCAAAACCAATATCGCCGAGGCCATTCTGGTTGCATTGAATGTGCTCCGCCGCCGCAGCCTGATATTCCTGATCTCCGATTTCATCGATAACAACTACCAGCATAACCTCAAAGCACTGGCCCGCAAGCACGACCTCATTGTGATCCATTTGTATGATTCGAGGGAGGTGAACCTGCCCGGATTAGGCATTATCCCGCTTTACGATGCGGAAAAGAAGACGACCGTTTGGGTGAACACATCCTCCAAACAATACCGTGAGGAAATGGCCAATCGCTTCGGCAAGCGCAGCGCCGAGCTCGAAAGGCTGTGCCATCAGAACCGCGCCGACTATATTTCCATTAATACCCAGGAAGACTATGTGCCGGCGCTGATCCATTTGTTTAAGGTGAGGCGTTATACCAAAAGTACGGCCAATGGCTAGGGTTTTTCAGGTAATCTTCTCGGTCGCAATAGGCTTTTTGTTGTGCTTTTCGGGCATGGCAAGAGATGTACGCAAACAGCGGACAAGCCCGAAAGGTGTTTTCCTGACCGACAGCGTGGAAGTCGGCAAGCCTGTTTACTTTTCGCTGAGCGTCCGCCACAGCCCCGAGTCCGAGATATTCTTTCCCGACAGTACCTACGACTTTTCGCCTTTCGAGCTGGTATCGCAGAGAACATTTGTGTCCAGTACCGATGCCCGCGGCACGCTCGACAGCGCGGTTTACCACCTCATTTCGTTCGACGTTTCGAAAGTTCAAAAGCTCCGCTTACCTGTTTTTGTATTCCAAAAAAAGGATTGCACAGCCGTTTACACCGCACCCGATTCGGTTTTGCTTATTAAAAGCAATAATATCGATCTCAAAAAAAAGCCGGTATTGAAGGAGGAAACGGCACTTGCCGTCCTGAGCCGCGAATTCAACTTTTCCATGCTGATCGGTTCGGTAGCATTGATTATCGGCGTGGTGGGTAGCATTTACTGGGTTTTTGGCCGGGATATATACAAACAATGGCAGCTGCTCAAATTACAGCGCCGGCATTTGGAATATGTGCGCTCGTTCAACCGCCTCATGCGTAGCGCGCGCGAGAAGGGCAATATCAAAGACGCCGAAAAGGCCATTATCATATGGAAAAACTACCTGGAAAGGTTGGAAAAAAAGCCTTTTGCAACTTATACTACACGTGAAATCATCGATAATATGCCCGACGACGCACTGGCCGATGCCCTGAAAAACATGGACAGCATTGTGTACGGACAAGGGCGGTCGGGGAATATGGAAACATACCTTGAAGTGCTCAAAACGGGCGCTACACGCTTGTATAGGGCAAAAAGGAAGTTTGTACTCGACAGTCCCATCGCTTAACCCGGTCATTTGAATGGAAAACTGGTTTTCACTGGAATGGTTTGGGTACAACACGCTGAGGTCTTACGAATGGGTATATCCCTATTTCCTCTATCTACTGCCGTTGATTCCTTTCTTGTTTTGGTTGAGGAACGCATTACACCGCAAGCACAAGCAGCGGCTCACCATTACCTACACTTCCGTCACAGGTTTCCGGAGCTGGCTTACATTGCTGCGGTTTGTCCAACCTGTTTGCGTAGGCCTGGCGATTTGCCTCATTCTGGTCGCATTGGCCCGGCCACAGGTGGTTTCGGAGAGGAAAGACCAATATTCGGAGGGTATCGACATTATGCTGCTGCTGGACATTTCGGATTCGATGATTGAAAAGGACCTGAGCCCAAACCGCCTCGAAGCGGCCAAGCGAATGGCGCGGCAGTTTATCAAAGGCAGGTTGCAGGACCGGATCGGCCTGATCGTTTTTGCTGGCGAGGCCGTATCGCTCTGCCCGCTTACCACCGATTACGAATTATTATACGGTTTCCTCGACGAAGTCAATCCGAGCCTCATCCCTACGCCCGGAACGGCGATCGGCAGTGCATTGGCGGTAGCTGTGAACAGAATGCGTGATACGCCCGGCGAGAGCAAGGTCGCGATCCTGATCAGCGACGGCGATAATACCTCGGGTAACCTCGGACCGACGACCTCGGCGCAACTGGCTAATGCATTCGGGGTGAAGGTCTATACCATTTCAGTTGGTCGACCTAAAAAGATGTCGAAAGCCGATACTACGGCCAATGCGGGGGCATTAATGGATGAAGGAGAGCTGCAAAATATTGCGGGAATCGGCAACGGTAAGTATTTTCGCGCTACCGATAACACGACACTGGAAACGGTCTTCAAACAGATCGACCAGTTGGAGAAAGTGAAATCCCGCGATATACTGTCGCGCGACGTGAAGGATTACTACCGTGTTTACCTCTATTGGGCAGTTGCATTGCTGCTCGCAGCTATCGGTACGAAGGGTACATTTATGGCCAACATTCTGGAAGATTGATGCTGAAAGCTTATTACAATATCGATGCCATCGAGGCGGGGTTGGATGAAGTAGGAAGGGGCTGCCTGGCAGGACCTGTGGTGGCCGCGGCAGTAATTTTGCCGCGTGATTACAAGCATTCATTCCTGAACGATTCCAAGCAACTTACCAAAGCGCAACGTTTGGAACTGGAAAAGGAAATCATCCGCGAATCCATTTCCTGGGCCGTGGCCGAGGTGGATAATGTTGAAATTGATAAAATCAATATCCTGAAAGCGAGTTTTCTGGCCATGCACCGGGCGATCGACAAGCTACGGGTGCGTCCCGAGCATTTACTGGTCGACGGTAACCGCTTCACGCCTTACCCGATGATCCCGCACACCTGCATTATCAAGGGCGACGCGCATTACCTGTCGATTGCAGCCGCCTCGGTTCTGGCAAAAAATTACCGGGACGAGCTGATGAGCAACTTATCCCGGCAATTCCCGCATTATGGCTGGGAACAGAATGTCGGTTATCCGACGATCCATCACCGCAAGGCGATCGTGCTGCACGGCCCGTGCTCGTATCACCGGATGACATTCAAATTGATCAAAGAAGAAGCCGATCAGTCGGTCGAGGAAACGGAAGACTTGGGCTTTTTGTAAAGTGGTACAGTACTGCAAGGCTCGCCGAACATCAGGCTTTGTACAACGGGTTTCAGCAATTTGCTCACCGCTACATAGGCCGAAACTGGCACATCCACCTTGCTGCAACCTTTTACTACCACCCGTTTTCCTGCAAATTCCTCCGCATTGAGCTTGGCAATAGCGTCGGAGAAGAGTTTGTCTTCCAAAGCATTCAAATCACCGAAAACAAATGCATTCGCGTAAGGTTCCAGCTGCACGGCAAGCAGCATATAGGCCCAGGTAGGTACAATGGCGTCTTCCGAGCAAATTATTGCCACATTTTTGCCCTGGTACTGCGACCAGTCGTGGCTTTTAAGAAAGTCGCGGAAATCCTTTTCCCGCAGGATCATGCCCTGCCAGAGGTTGTCCTTAATATCGTAAACAATGCGTTCGCCGGGATGGTAAAGCTCTTCGAGGTCGAGAGACATAATGCCGCTGGTGGCAACCCGGTTTACAATTTCGTCAGTTTCCATGCTAAAAATCCATTTACAAAAAGGCTAACAACAAAATGCGGGCGATTGTTTGGCGAAACTTGTAAAATCGTTGTTTACTGCACCAATGTACTGGCTTTCCGCGGTGCGGGCGACATGAAATCTTTCAGGTAATAGGGTTCAAATGACGCCACATCCTCGAACCGGGCATTTTGAAAAGCGATCGTACCCAGCTGGCCGACGGTTTTAGCCGAAGGTTTAATATCCGTTGCCGGGAAAACCGCATTCGAATGTTTTTCCAATATCGGCTTGCATTTCGCGGCGCCATCGCCGAAGAATACGACCTTATGATTCGTCAGCACGTCTTCAAAAGAATTTTCATTCATAATCACCGCCTGTGTTTCCTGTACGAATGCATTGCTATCATCGAAAACGGCCGAATAGACCTCCATACGTCGCGCGTCGATCATCGGGCAGAACAAATGTCCGGGAAAAAATGGAGCGAGTTGTAGGGCCATCGCCTGCAAGGTATTGATGGCGATCAGCGGCTTGTCGAGCGCGTAGCACAGGCCCTTGGCTGTGGATACGCCCACGCGCAGGCCGGTATACGAGCCGGGGCCTTTTGCGACCACGATCGCGTCGATATCCGGGAGTTCGAATCCCGCGTGCGTCACGCTGTCGCGCATGAGCGTGGTGAGCATGGCCGACGAGGATTTATCGGTGAAAAGATCGTAGGCAGCCAGCAAGCCCGTATCATTGTGAACGGCTACTGAGCATCCGCGGATCGAGGTGTCGATACTTAATAGAAGCATATAAAAACAAAAAGCCCGCCGCGAGCGACGGGCCGGATGGTATTATTTCTTTTTCAAAAGCTGGCTGTAACGGGCCGGTTCTTTGAAAAGCGCCAGCGCCGCTTTTACTTCGGGATCTTCATTGAAAGAAGCCTCCCGCATGCCTTTTTCCAGGTAGTAATGCTTGATAATCTCTTCTTCGAGTATTCTTTTGATCTCGGGTTTGAAGATTTGGAGGTCGTTATCCTTGCTGTGTGAAAGTTTGGATTTCAATGCTTTCAGTTGATCTTCAATTACTTCCAATGATTTTTCCTTCTTGGCGGAGGCTTCCAGATCGTTCAGGTCGCGTTCTACCTGTGTGGTGTAGTCGTATTCCTTGTCGCCCAGCCATTTGGTAAACGCAGCATAATCGGCGTCTGTCAGGTGAAATTCCTTGGCAGGTTTAATGGTCGGGTGTTCGAAATGGTATTTCACCGCGTAATCGAAGAACAACCGGTTACGGCCCAGCGAAATGGCCAGTGGTGAATAGTTTTCCTTCTCAGTAATAATGTCGGGCAAAATACCGCCACCGTCAAATACCACACGGCCATTGCGCGTCTTGAACTCGGTCATGAGCGAATCGGGGATCTTACCTACGCTGCCGTCGTCGTTGCGATGGCTGTAATCGATCGCCTGGATGCACCGGCCGCTTGGAATGTAATATTTGGCAGTGGTGATCTTCATTTTAGTATTGAATGAAAGGTCACGCGTGGTTTGCACGAGGCCTTTTCCGTAAGTCCGCTGACCGATCAATACGCCGCGGTCGTAATCCTGAATGACGCCGGAAACAATTTCTGCCGCGGACGCGCTGCGGTTATTGGTCAGAACCACAACCGGTATTTCAGTATCGAGCGCAGGATTGTAAGCCGTGTAGGTTTTGTTCCATTCACTTACTTTTCCTTTGGTCGACACCACTTCCTCACCTTTTGGAATGAATATATTCGAGATTTCAATGGCCATATTCAGCAAGCCGCCCGGGTTATCGCGCAGGTCGAGCACGACCGATTTCATGCCTTTGCCTTTCAGCTCCTGGAATGCATTACGGACTTCTCTGGAAGCGGTGGCGGTGAAGTCTTTTAGATCGATATAACCCACCTCCTCGTTCAGCATCCCGTAGTAGGGCACATTGGTTACCTTCACGATGTCACGGTTCAGTGAGATTTCGAGTGGCTTGGTAATTCCATAGCGCTTTACCGTCAGCTTCACGGCCGTCTGGGTCTGGCCTTTGAGCAGTTTTCCCGTGTCGAAGTCCTCGCGGGTCGAAAGGTCGATATCGTTGATTTTCGTAATCTCGTCGCCGAGTTGCAATCCCGCTTTTTGTGCCGGGGTATCTTCATATACCATCATCACGGTATGCTTGCCGTCGGCGGAATTGACCATCGCACCAATGCCGTTGTATTTGCCGGTGGTCAGGGTCATGTAGTCCTCGATGTCGTCCTCGGCGTAGTATACGGTGTAAGGATCGAGCGAGCGGAGCATATTATCGATACTGGTCTTGATCAGCTGGTTGGGATTGATCTCATCGACATAATACGCATTCAATTCCTTGAAAAGCGTCGCATAGATGTCCAGATTTCGCGCGATTTCGAAAAGGCGGTCGTCCTGACGGAAGGAAACGAATGCGAGCCCACCCACAACCGGAGCGGCCAGCAAAATGGAACGAAGATACTTTTTCATCTATGTTCAGGAATTGGATTGTTCTTTGAGAAAGGCGGGCGGCAGTTTTTCGAGCTTTTTGAGCGACTGCTTCATGGCCGTTTCAATAACGTCATATGAGGTTATTTCTTTTGCAAGATACAAAAAAGCAATGTAGGAAGGGCGCGTTTCGGCGGGTAATGCAGCGAGCGCAGATTTGTGTAGCCGGTAAGCCTCACGGCAACGCCGACGGATCAGATTGCGGTCGACCGCTTTCTTGAAATTCCTTTTGGAAATGGAAAAGAGGACTTGCGGAAGAAGCGAAGGCGTTTGCTGATCATAAATATACAGCAGCCTGAATGGATAGAGGTAGAACGTTTGAACCTCCGGACTGCTCTTTTTGAAAAGCCTGCCGATAATGCGGAGGTTACATAGCCGCTCGTTCTTACCAAATGTTTGTTTCAAGTTCTTGTAGAAAAAAATGTCTGATAAGTTTGTGATTTTCAAACTTATCAGACTATGGAAGACTCAGGCGTCCTCTACTCAAACCTTCAAGCGTTGCTTATTGCTTGTGACGTTTTTCGTCAGAAACAGTCAGTTTCCAACGACCTTTTTTACGACGGCCAGCAACTACTTTGCGTCCGTTTGCCGTGGACATTCTCTCACGGAATCCGTGCTTGTTTCTCCTCTTACGATTCGATGGTTGAAAGGTACGTTTCATCTCAGTATCAAATTATTGCGATATAAATCTCTGTCTACCCGTATTTTTGGCTTGCAAAGGTAGATAAAAAAATTAATCAAGTCAAAATTTCTATATTTTTTTCAGAAATAGTCTGTTAGCGAGGCTATTTCGGGATATATGCGTGCAATCGCTGGCGGTGTGAATGCGAAAAGGGAACTATAACGGGAAAATAATGTCAGGCAAATGCCTGAACGGACAATTGCGTGCGGGAGCGCTGTCGTGCCTAGGCCGACATCAGGTTGTAAGCTGAATAATTTTTGATAAACAATTCGCGTACATCTTCGATCTGATGTGTCAGAAGCCAGGTTCTGAAACGGATCGCGTCCTCAGCCTCGTGGTGAACTATGCGTCCGCCCGAAAGCAACAGTGTGAAGGTTTTATGGGTTTGCAGGAATCGGCGGATTTGGGCCGCACTATGTTCGAAGCCGGAGAAATAAGGGTTGGTCATAATCATATTCGCATGGCATCATGAGTAAATCAACGGCAAGATACAATATTGTAGGCGTTGTTGTATAAAATTGTAGAATAAATTTAAATTTTACTCTTAATTCCTTACAAATCTAATGCAAAAACTGTAAAATAATATGTCACCGATGGCAAATAATTTTCGATATGCTTTTTTTGACGACTTGGCGAATACATTGACAATGATAGAAATACATCCGGAGCTATTGAGACAACTATTGTAACTGATCGTCGGATTTGAGTATGTCGAACACGATGTGAAATTCGCAGCCATTGTGATTGTCTGCAAAAACGGAAAGGTTGATCAGGCGGGCTACCTCTTTGACGATTACAAGGCCGAAGCCTTTCGGGGATGCATTGCCGTAAGAATCTGAATGCGCGGAGGCGGGGTTGTTGAACCACTCGCGGACTTCCTCGTCGATGCCTTTGCCGGAATCGGCTATGACGAGATGCACAGCATGAGCGCTAATGCTCGAAAAAATGCGGATCTGGCCGTTGCGGGCATATTTACTCGCGTTATCGATCAGGTTATGGATCACTACCGACAGGAGTTCAGGGTTGGAACGGACTGTCAGACCGGATGATACGTCGTTCGAAACCTCATTCCCATACAGCAGAAATACTTTTTCAAACAATATCAATTTCTGTGCGATCAGTTCCGACAGATCGACCTGGCTCTTCTCCACTTTACTGTGATAAAGCGTTGTCCGCACGTAGCTGAGCAGGTTATCGAGGAAATTGGTCATCTGCACCAGGCTTTGTTCCAGTGCATTACCTACTTCGTTGAGCATCTTGTATTGCCCCATTTCATTGAGCTTCGGGATTTGCCGGGATGCCTGCGTAACATATTTCAGCGGCGCGCGCACATCATGCGTGATGGATGCGATCAGGTGCGCCTGAATGTTCAGTTGGCGGCTCAACTCGTTCTGGGATTCTTTTAATGCGGCCGTCCGCTCGGTTACGGCGCGTTCGAGGTCTTCGTTCCGTTTTTCGATCGACCGTGTGCGCCGTTTGAAAAAAGCATATGTAGCGAGCAGGAGCAAGCTCAGGAGCAATGTCCTGGACCACCAGGTTTCGTACCATTTCGGGGCGATGATGAATACCAGTCGTTTGGTAGAATAATTGTTCGATCCGAATCCATTCAGTTTCCGGATCGAAAGAACGTAGCGCCCGCTGCCAAGCCCGTTGAAAACAATCTCGCCGCCCTCGCGCACAGGCAGCCATGAACCGGTTTGTTGGTGGCTTGTCAACTGGTAATCGATCTGTACATTATCCGGATGCCCGAAATAGGGCGTCGAAAGCGAAAACTTGATAAATTCAAAATCGTTGTCGAGCTGCAATGTGTCGCCTTTGCCCATCCTTTTGCCATTGTATTCGATCCGGTCGATGAGGAGCGGCTTGTCGGGCAACTGCGGGCCTATTTTCGCAGGATTGAAATAGACCAGCCCGCTGATGGAAGGCATGGAGAACTGCCCGTCGGGTAGTATCAGCGTGCAGGGAATGCAGCCGCCGTTGAATTCGCTGGTGGGGAAGCCGCTTTCGTAGTCGTAATACAGGTAATAGAGATTTTTATCGGGCTGCTTGGCGAATTCGAGCAGGTCATTGGCTTTCATCTGAAACAAGCCTTTGTTGGTGGGTACCCAAAAGCAGCCGTTTTTGTCCTCGGTAATGCAATGCGCGGAGCTCAGATGCCTTTTTCTGTCTGTCGGAAAAAGCGTGGCGTGGTTGTTTTTTATCAGAAATAGGCCCTCCCCGGAGATCGTTCCCCAAACTTCCATTTCATCTTCTGCCCGTCGCAGAAACAGCGAATGCACGGAGCTGTTCCCGAAGTTTCGAATCTTTTCAACGCGGAAACCTGGAAATGTAAAGCGGTACAGGCCGGAGCCCGTGCCCATCCAGAAGGTGCTTTTCCTCGGGTCCGGCGATTTGTCTTGCGATATGAACGTGATATGGACATTCAGTCCGGCAATTCTGATGAAGGTCCATTTAAGTGTTTTCATATCGAACCTTTGCAGAAGCCCGTCTCTGTGCCCCAGCCAGAGGTTGCCGTCCAGATCGACATAGGAAATGCACACATCGTCGCCGATACGCCATTTGCCCAGCAATCGGGTGCCTTGCTCATTGAACAGGAAAATCGTGTCCCTTTTGGAGCCCCAGATGTAACCCGTCTTTGTTGCAAACGGCCCCCAGCCTTGGAACTTATTCGTGATCAGAGGGCCTGCTTCCGCCTTCGAAAGAATATCGTAAGCGCCGAAATTGGTGAGGATGTAGCGGTTTTTGTACAGGCTTTGTTCATGAAAGGAATATCCCTCGCTCTTCCGGAAAGCTGAAAATTGCTTTTTGGTAAAAACAAATAGCCCTTTGGTATGGCTGCCCAGGAGCAGTAATCCGCTGTCTTTATCGTAAAAAGAGCTGATGATTTTGTTCTCGTTGGTATCGAACCCTTCGAGCAGCAACGTAGTATTGAAAGTATCGCGCCCGGTGATATCGACGCTGAAAATACGGCCGCCGGAAGCAAGTAAAAGCGTTTTTGAGAAGGTATTCCAAATGATTTCCAGGTTGGTAGCGCTGCCGGCACTGCCCTCCGCAATATCACCGGTGATCGTGATCGGGTGCGGGCCCTCGCGGTCAACCCGGTAGACGCTTGCATTCGGCCGGTCGAAATGGTACAGATCCTGGCCAATTGTGAAATAGTCAATCGCTTTTTTGGAAGAAACCTGCTTTCGATAGGCCAGTTTGCCTTTTTGAAAGTAAGTCACGCTGCTAGTGTCGCACACGTAGTAATTGCCCGGCGAAACCGGGAAAACGACACCCTTCCAGTAATAATCATAAATGTGCCGGTTTGTAAGCTCGAAGGCAATACAATAACTTTTCGCGAGGTCGCCGTACGAAATCAGTTTTTTGAATTCGTTTTTGTACAAATCGGTTTTCGTAAGGCCGCCGCCGGAAACTTTGTAAGCCTCGTCCGCTTCGAGGAGAATGTAAGGCCCGTCGTCCGAAAGCCCGCGGAAGCTCTGGATGACGCGATTGGAGGAAAATTTCGCATTGGAGCTGTTGAAAACATAAAAATTCCGGCCATCGAACCTCGCCAGGCCGTCTTCCGTGCCGAACCAAAAGAACCCGGCATCGTCGCGGACAATCGTTTTTACGCTGTTTTGCGGTAGGCCCGTTTCGGCTGTATAATGCCTTAACGCATAGCGATCGGACTTAAAGTTGATTTCCTGGGCCCGTGCGGCGAGGGCCGTCAGAAGGCAGGTAATGCTAAATACGAGGGAAAGGGCGCGGCTCATATATGGTCTGGCAACAAGGCATTGCAAAGTAGCGCAAATAATGCTTGCCGACCATCGCATTGAAGAAACTCTACAAATGCAAAAAAGCCACCTTCTTTCGAAAGTGGCTTTGGCCTGTGTAGCGGGAGCTGGACTCGAACCAGCGACCTTTGGGTTATGAGCCCAACGAGCTACCAACTGCTCCATCCCGCGGTGTCGTTGAATTGGAGTGCAAACATACAACAAATGTTTTACAGAAAACAACTATTTTTGTGAAAACTTTTCAAAAAAGTTTGCTTCTAACTTTCTGACATCGATTTTATGAGTTCATACACAGTCGCTTCCGGTTTCGGGTGGCGCATGCATCAGGTGCTGCTGATCAGGTTGCTCGGCATCATGATTTTATTTACCATTTGCCGGATTCTCTTTTTTTTCTTCAATCAATCGTTTTTTCCGGAGGTAACCCTGGCGGTCGCGCCGCGTTTGTTCCTCGGAGGCTTGCGCTTCGACCTCGTGGCGGTGCTTTACACGAATGCCCTTTATGTTTTCCTGACGCTCATTCCCGTCACATTCAAGTACCGGCCGGGGTTCCGGAAGTTTCTGGACTATCTTTTTATCATTACCAACAGCATTGCCCTGCTCGCCAACTGCGCCGATTTTATCTACTACCGTTTTACCATCAAAAGGAGTACCTGGTCGGTTTTGCAGGAATTTTCGCATGAAAACAACATGCACAAGCTGTTTGGCGGCTTTATAGTGAATTATTGGTACGTGGTGCTCGTGTGGATAATGCTTGTGGCGCTGGTGGTATATATCACGCGTCGCTGGCAGGTGAATGCCAAACCCGCTCGCCCGGCCTGGCAGATATTCCTCGTGCACAGTGTATTGATGACCGTTTCGGTATTCCTTTTTATCGGCGGGGTAAAGGGTGGCTTCCGGCACAGTACCCGGCCTATTACGCTGAGCAATGCAGGCGAGTACGTCGATAAGCCCAAAGAAATGTTCATCGTGCTGAACACCCCGTTCTGCATTTTCAAGACCCTGAAACGTTCCGATTACCAGCGGGCCAGTTTTTTTAAATCGGAGCAGGAAATGAATGCGGTTTACTCGCCGATCCACTATCCCGATCCCAACGCGCCCGCATTTCAACCGAAAAACGTCGTGATCCTGATCTGGGAAAGTTTTGGAAAGGAAATGGTAGGGACATTCAATCGCGATCTCGAAAACGGTACTTACAAGGGCTACACGCCATTCATCGATTCGCTGATGCAGCACAGCAAGGTGCATTGGTATTCATTTGCCAACGGGGCCAAGTCGATCGAGGCTATTCCATCGGTGCTTACGAGCATTCCGGGCATTATGGAGCCATTCATTCTCACGCGGTATACAGACAACAAGCTGCCCAGCCTGCCCGAAATGCTGCAAGCAAAGGGCTACCATACCTCGTTTTTCCACGGGGCACCGAATGGCTCGATGGGTTTCAAGGCATTCACAAACCTGATCGGTATTAAAGATTATTATGGTAAAACCGAATACGACAACGATGCCGATTATGACGGCATCTGGGGCATTTGGGACGAGGAGTTCTTGCAGTTCTGGTCCAAAAAGCTGGATACCTTTCAGGAGCCGTTCATGAGCACATTGTTTACGGTATCCTCGCATGACCCGTACAAGGTGCCTGCGCGCTACCAGGGCAAGTTCCCGAAAGGCCCGCTGCCGATATACGAATGCATGGGCTATACCGACAATGCATTGCGCCGGTTCTTCGATTCCGCCAAAATCAAGCCCTGGTTCAAGAATACATTATTTGTAATAACCGCCGATCACTCAGCCACATTTGCCCATTATCCCCAATACCAGACCTCGGTAGGGAATTTCTCGATACCCATTCTGTTTTACGCGCCGGGCGACGTTGCGCCGAGTGACGCCTCGCCGGGCGACGTTGCGCCGGGCACCGACAGCACGCGCCTCGTTCAGCAAATCGACATTATGCCATCCATTCTAGGGCTTCTGCATTACGACAAACCCTATTTTGGATTCGGGAAAAATGTGTTCGGGAACCCTCCGATCAATTTCGCTGTCAACTATGATGGCGTCTATCAATGGTTCAATGGGCCGTATGTTTTGCAATTTGATGGCCGGAAAACCGTAGGTTTGTATAAATATCAGGAAGACAAGCTTTTGAAAAATAACCTTGCAGGCCGGGTTCCGGAGGTTCAAGGGCCTATGGAATTGCAGGTTAAGGCATTTATCCAGCAATATTCGAACCGGATGCTGGACGACCGGCTCACGGTAACACCTTAGGTAACACGTTTTTGGGAAGCTGAAAAAAGTGAAGAAGTAATTTTTATGGAAGAAAAAGCCGAAAATAATACCGAGTTACGCAACCACCGGGCTGGTTTTGTGAGCATTATCGGAAAGCCCAATGTCGGGAAATCGACGCTGATGAACGTGCTCGTGGGCGAGAGGATGTCGATCATCACCTCCAAGGCGCAAACGACCCGCCACCGCATTATCGGGATTTTGAATGGAAAGCATGAAGATATCCCGTTCCAGCTCGTGTATTCGGATACGCCGGGGGTGATCAAACCATCCTACAAGCTGCACGACTCGATGATGACTTTTGTAAAAGGGTCGCTGGAAGATGCCGATGTAGTGCTTTTTGTCGTGGAAATAGGGGAGAAAGCAGCCGAGCATGAGGTATTGCCGTTGTTGAAACGCACCGAATCGCCGGTCGTGCTGGTACTGAACAAAATCGACCTTTCGAACGACGAGGAAGTGAAAGCGAAAATGGCCGAATGGGAGGATGAAATCCACCCCGCCGCCATTATACCGATCTCCGCATTGGAAAATGCAAACATTGGGACATTGTTCGATGCGGTCGTGACGCGCCTGCCTTTCCACCCGCCTTATTTCGATGAGGATGAACTTACCGACAAGCCGGAGCGTTTCTTTGCTTCGGAAATTATCCGCGAAAAAATCTTCTTGAATTACCGCCAGGAAATTCCATACAGCTCCGAAGTAGTAATCACTGAATTTAAGGACAAGGACGACATCATTGTGATCCGCGCAGAAATTCTGGTCGAACGTAAAAGCCAGAAGGGGATCATTATTGGTGAAAAAGGGGAAATGCTGAAAAAAGTAGGTACACAGGCCCGCCAGGATCTGGAAGATTTCTTTGGCAAAAAAGTTTTCCTCGAACAGCACGTAAAGGTAGAACCGGATTGGAGGAGCAAGGAAAACAAGCTGCGCCAGCTGGGTTATCAGGAATAAATTTTAAATAAATCGAATGAAGAGCAGGCGCCAGACCGGCTCGGATCATATTAATAGTAAAAAAATGGCAAATATAATATCGATTGTTGGTCGTCCGAACGTGGGCAAATCCACTTTGTTCAACCGCCTTACCGAAAGCCGGAAGGCCATTATGGACAACCAGAGCGGCGTAACCCGCGACAGGCACTATGGTTACGGCGAATGGACCGACCAATATTTCACAGTAATCGACACGGGAGGTTATGTAGTAGGCTCCGAAGATATTTTTGAAGGCGCAATCCGCGACCAGGTGGAGCTCGCGATCGAGGAATCCACGGTCGTTCTCTTTATGGTCGATACCATGACCGGACTTACCGACCTCGACAAAGACTTCGCAAATGTGCTCCGTCGGTTCAATAAGCCGGTTTATCTCGTAGCCAATAAAGCCGAGACTACTGAACGTTATCAGTCGGCAGGTGAGTTTTATGAATTGGGTTTGGGTGATGAAATTTTCGCGATTTCCGCACAAACCGGCTTCGGTACGGGAGAATTACTTGACAAAGTAATCCAGCATTTCGAAACAGCCGGGATCGAAAACCCGGAAGAAGGTATCCCGCGCATCGCGATCATGGGTCGTCCAAATGTAGGTAAATCTTCGTTCCTGAACGTACTCACCGGCACCGATCGCAGTATTGTTACCGACATCGCAGGTACCACGCGCGACGCGATCCACACCCATTACAATGCGTTCGGGATGAATTTTATCCTGACAGACACCGCCGGTATCCGCCGTAAATCACGCGTGAAGGAGGATATCGAATTTTACTCGACGCTTCGCTCGGTAAAAGCAATGGAGGAATCCGACGTTTGTATCGTCCTGCTCGACGCAACGTTGGGGCTCGAAGGCCAGGATATGAACATTATCGGTCAGGCCGACAAAGCCAAGAAAGGCATTGTGATCATGGTCAACAAATGGGATTTGGTTGAGAAAGACTCTAAAACCGCCGATCAATACAAAAAAGCGCTGCTGGAAAAGCTCGCGCCAATGAACTATATGCCGATCATTTTCGCCTCGGTAGTTGAAAAACAGCGCATTCACCAGGTGATGGAGAAAGCAATGGAGGTTTATCAGAACAAAACCAAGAAAATTACCACTTCGAAACTGAACGAGGTCATGCAGGCGGAGATCGAGAAATACCCGCCCCCGGCACATCGCGGTAAGTATATCAATATCAAATACATGATCCAGCTGCCGACGCCGTCGCCGACGTTTGTCTTTTTCAGTAGCCATCCGAAACATGTGAAGGAGCCATATTTGCGCTACCTGGAAAACCGTTTGCGCGACAACTTCGATTTTTCGGGTGTACCGATCACGATATTCTTTCGCGAGAAATAGGAAGAGGATAATGTCATTAAGAAAGCGCCGGCCGGGTTTTTCCTGGTCGGCGCTTTTGCAATTTATCCGTAACCTGCTACTGTTCAGCTGGAAATTTTTACGGTTCGTCTTTTTTCGAATATCTCGAGCAACCTTTTATATTACTTTTACATCTGTTATCCGGTCAGCCACGGTACTTTGACCACATTCGGAAAAATTTTCGAAAAAAATGTTAAAAACAAGGTACTATGTATTGCAAGATACCTAATGAAACATATACCTTTGTAAGGTCAATTAGTTACACATAATTCAGCCAGAATTCTTAACGATTGCATACAAGCCATGAAAACACTCAGAATCTTAATATTACTTACCATAATCAGCCTGCAAGCCAGCGCGACAGGCTATGTGCACAACATGTTTGTAGCACACAGAAAGTTGCAGTCAGGCAAGGAATGTGTAACTGAAAAGGCCATTGCGAGAAAAGCCAAGCCTGTTTTGAAAGCGAAAGCTCCTGTGCAGGTGAAGCACGCGCGTATGATCAAAAACACCGCTGCCAACACGCAGGCGGCCGGAATCATGACTTTGAATGCCCGCGTTCTGGAAGAAGGGCCGGCTGCATTCTTTGAAAGCGAGTCAGAAGAAAGCGAAGGAGAATCGATGGTAACCAAGCTGGTAAGCGCAGTGAGATGCGTGGTTTTCACCTTCATTCCGAAGTTGGGTCATTCGTAAGAAATACTGACATGATAAAATCAAAAAGCTGCGGGAGTCGATCCCGCAGCTTTTTGATTTTATCAGCCTACTGTGTTGGTTAATGTTCCAATCGGCTCGATGGTGATGTGTACCACGTCACCGGATTGTAATGTAAAATCGGATGATGGAACAATCCCCGTACCTGTCATCAGGTATGCGCCTTGCGGGAATGCCATTTCGCGGTAAAGAAAACGTAGCAGCTCCTCCGGTTTACGCTTCATTTGCGACAATGCGACTTCTCCATTAAAAACCTCCTCGCCCCCGCGCACGATCGACAGGTCGATCACGGTATCGGCACCGAGCTGCTCTTTGAATACATACAGACAAGGCCCTAGCGCCGCGCTGCCGGTGTAGGACTTGGCCTGCGGCAAATACAACGGGTTTTCTCCCTCTATACTTCTCGAACTCATATCGTTACCGATGGTATAACCTACCAATGCGCCTTCGGAAGTGGCGAACAAAGTCAACTCCGGTTCGGGCACGTCCCAGGTTGAGTCTTTGCGAATGCGGACGGTACCATGGTGGCCCACCACACGCCAGGCAGTCGACTTAAAGAATAATTCTGGGCGTTCTGCTTCATACACACGGTCGTAAAAACTCCCTCCGCCTGCTTTTTCGGATTCTTCCATCCGCGCCGTGCGGCTTTTGAAATACGTCACACCCGAAGCCCATACTTCCTGGGTACCGATAGGCGCCAACGCCTCGGGCATTGGGAAATCGTCGCTGAACGTCAATGCGATAAGGCTTTGCGACTGATCTTCCAGCCATTCGTACAGGTTGTTCCGGTTCACGACAACGTCCCAGTCGGTCTCGTGGAGGCGATAGAAAATGTCCTCGTTTTCAAGGAGGATACCATTTTCGGTCTTATATAACTTCATGAAATGCAGATTTTGGTTTAGCCTGAATAAGTCCCCCAGCGGGCGTCTTTACTGATGAATACGGGCAGGAAAGTGTTTCAGGCCACTGAAAATTGCGGGAAAATGAATGCAGAAGTGACTAGCCGCGCCAGAGACGGCGGTCGATGGGAATAGGCTCCTGGGCGATAAGTTTGACGTCGGCAAACAGTGGATGATCGGGATGCAGAATGATGTTTGAAGAAAAGGGCACGATCACCGACGGAATGCCTACCGCGAGTACATCGGGCTTAATGAGCCAGTCTTTAAGCCAGAATTGTGTGCGTCCGTAGGTTTTGTCCTGCCAGAAATCGGGCAGGTCTTTTCGGGCATAATGCCGGATATCGTCAGGAATCTCAATGGAAGAAAGCCAGTATTTGGGAAGGTCCTCGTAACGCACGCCTGGTGCATGGGCGAGGGTTTCTACAAGGCCGAGTTCAGGAGTGGAGGTGGTATATAGTACTCCAACGCCTTTCGGGTTCCAGCGAGCGCCGAATAGCCTTGCACCCTCGGTAGAAAGTGCGTCGTGCCGGTATTTTTCGCGGGTGATCCTGTATACCAATGGCATATGTGGCGCAATCAGGCTGGTAAACCATAATCCAGACGCCCCAGTACATTATCCACCAGCCCAAAGCCCGTAACGGTGTCCATCATTTGCAGCGGCGACTGGTCGTTCAGCTCGGCGACCGGCGTTCGCAGCCAATGCCGCACTATATTTTCTTTGCCTTCAAAAGTATCGAGCGCATGAATAAGCACATTCCGGAGAAGCAAAAGCCGCTCGGAAGCGTCGGTACCAAGCCGCTTTTCGCCCTGAATGCGGTGCAGGTTACGGGGCGTCATGCCCAATATGTACGCGACCTCGTTGTCCGTCAGACCGATCAGATCCGAAACTTCATCGGCAACGGAGCGCAGAACGCCCTCGCGCGATGTTTTGACGACCGCATATTCGGACGCTGGCTGCTTACCGTATGGGACAAATTCCTCCTCGAAAAACCGGACGGGTGTTGACATAATGCTTTTCAGTGAAGTATGTCACTAAGTTAAGTGACATACTTCACATTTTCAAATCTTATCCCTCAAAAACTCCGCCGTATAATTTCCTTCGAGTTTCACCATTTCCTCCGGCGTGCCGGTGAAGGTGAGCTGTCCGCCGTTTTCGCCGCCTTCGGGACCGAGGTCGATGATCCAGTCGGCGCTTTTGATGACTTCCATGTTATGTTCGATGATGATCACGCTATCGCCTTGCTCCACCAGTGCATTAATCGCTTTAAGGAGCTTTTTGATATCGTGGAAATGCAAACCGGTGGTTGGTTCGTCGAAAATGAAGAGTGTTTTACCTTTGTTGGAAGAGCCTTTGCCGAGGAATGAGGCCAGTTTCACCCGCTGCGCTTCGCCTCCGGATAGCGTGTTTGAAGATTGACCCAAACCTACATAACCGAGCCCTACTTCCTGCAATGGCAGCAGTTTATCAGCCAGTTTCGGCTCAGATTCCCTGAAAAATTCGATGGCTTCATCCACCGTCATGTCCAGGATTTCGGCAACGTCTTTGTCCTGATACTTTACTTCTTGCACTTCCTGCTTGAAACGCTTGCCGTTACAACCCTCACACGTAAGATAAATATCGGCCATGAACTGCATTTCGATCTTCACCTGGCCCTCGCCCTGGCATATTTCGCAGCGGCCGCCATCGACATTGAAGGAGAAATGCGAAGGTTTGTAGCCGCGCGCCTTAGAAAGTGGTTGTTCCGACATCATCTGCCGGATATAATCGTAAGCTTTAATATAGGTAACCGGGTTCGAACGCGACGATTTCCCGATCGGGTTCTGGTCGATCATTTCAACCGCTTCAACGCGGTCGACGCTGCCGGTAAGCTCGTCGAACCTGCCCACATCCTCGCTGAACTCGCCTTTGAGGCGCATTAATGCCGGGTAAAGTATTTTCCGGATCAATGTAGATTTCCCCGAACCACTCACGCCTGTGACGACGGTAAGGTTATTCAAAGGTATTTTGACATCCAGCTCTTTCAGGTTGTTCTCCCGCGCCCCCTTAATTTCAAGAAAATGCAAAGACTTTCTCCGAACGGAAGGCACCGGAATAGAATCGTTCCCCAGCAAAAAGTCCAAAGTATGGGACTGCACATTTCCATCCAGAATATCAATCACCTCCTGACTACTGCCGCGCCCCTGACCATTCACTTTCAACACTTCAATATCACCCTGGTTGCCTTGAAAAACGACATGCCCGCCACCGGTGCCCGCTTCGGGACCAATGTCGATGATCTGATCCGCAGCATGCATTACCTCTTCCTCATGTTCCACCACGATCACGGTATTACCCAGGTCGCGAAGTGATTCGAGCACGCCTACGAGCCTTTGCGTATCGCGCGGGTGCAAGCCGATACTCGGTTCGTCGAGAATGTACATCGAGCCCACCAATGCACTTCCAAGCGAGGTCGCCAGCTTGATACGCTGGAACTCGCCACCGGATAATGTGCTCGTCAACCGGTTTAATGTAAGGTAACCAAGTCCGACACGGTTCATATAATCCAGTCGTGACTCGATTTCCGTCAGGACGCGCCGCGCGATCTGGCGGTCGTGGTCACCGAGGCCGAGCTGTTTGAAAAACTCCGAAACGTCCTGGATCGGCATTAGTACCAGATCGGTAATGGATTTGCCGCCGATTTTGACATATGAAGCGTCCTTCCGCAAGCGCGAGCCGCGGCAATCGGGGCAGGTAGTGCGCCCGCGGAAGCGCGAGAGCATCACGCGGTATTGAATTTTGTGCGTCTGGGATTCGAGTTCCGAAATGAATTCGTTGATCCCCTGAAAATACTGGTTACCCGTCCAAAGCAGCTCTTTTTGGGCCGGAGTGAGGTCTTTGTAAGGCCTGTGGATCGGGAAATCGAATTTCACGCCGTTGCGGACGAGCGGGATCAGCCATTCGCCCATTTTCTCGGTGCGCCAGGGCGCGATGGCACCGTCGTACACCGAGAGGTTTTTGTCGGGAATGACCAGATCGGGGTCGATACCCAATATTTTTCCAAAACCTTCACACCTTTTGCAAGCGCCGTAAGGGTTATTGAAGCTAAACAGATTGACGGTCGGTTCTTCGAAAGTAATACCGTCGAGCTCGAATTTATCGGAGAAAACCCTTTTCTCACCCCCTACAATATGCACGGTACACGTTCCTTCTCCTTCGAAAAATGCGGTTTGTACAGAGTCGGAGAGGCGGTATTGCGTGTCCTCGTCGTTGTGCCGGACGGCGGCGCGGTCGATGAGGATGAAAACCTGGTTGCCGGCCTGCGGAAAATGGTCTGGTTTTTCGAGAATATCTTCGATCGAAACCACTTCATCATTCAGCACAATGCGATTATAACCTTTGGAAAGCAATATGGTGAGTTCTTCAATTTGCGAACGACCGTCGCGGATGAGCAATGGGGCGAGGATCATCACACGCGTGCCCTCGTCGTGCGCGAGCATGTAGTTCACGACGTCGGTAACCGAGTCTTTTCTGACAATTTCCCCCGAAACCGGCGAATAGGTATGCCCGATACGCGCAAAAAGTAATTTGAGATAATCGTAAATCTCTGTGGAAGTACCCACAGTCGACCGCGGGTTACGGGTATTTACCTTTTGCTCAATGGCAATAGCCGGTGAAATGCCTTTAATGTATTCCACTTCCGGCTTTTCCATCCTCCCGAGGAATTGCCGCGCATAGCTGCTGAGGCTCTCCACATACATTCGCTGGCCCTCTGCGAACAGCGTATCAAAGGCGAGTGACGATTTCCCGGAGCCGGAAAGGCCCGTAATGACGACCAGCTTGTTGCGCGGGATCGCCACATCTATGTTTTTCAGGTTATTTACTCGGGCACCTTTGATCAGAATATATTGTCTCGGATCCAGTTCATCGAACTGATCGGCCTCGATCCGGGGCACAGCTAATTGCATCATAGCGGGGTTATCGATGGATGATTGATATTAGTTTGAATGATGATGTGATACTATTATAACCAAAAGCCGGGGCATTTAGTTTTCTTTGAAAACCTGGCCCGCTTTTTCAAATTTCATGCCGCTTTTCGCAGCCTCTTCAAATATCGGGTCGGCGAAATGGCCGAAGTTGGGTACGTCTGACATGCAGTCGGTCAATGCGATCGTCTTTGCGGCTAATGCCGGTGCATATCTGACAATCTGCCGGATGCTCGTTGCGACGCAATGCGAGCGTGCTTCACCGGCGATCAGCACCTGATCGTACTCATTTAATTCTGCCAAAAAACGTTGATCAAGTTCAGTTTCAGGCGCATTAGCCACTGGTACCTGGGCTTTAAATACCCCGAAATGCTCGGTCAACGGGTTGATGCCTTTCGAAACCGTGCGGTAGTCGCGGCGCGTGCGGTGCGCCCACGCGAGCACCGCATGCATGAGGGTATCGTCGATAGCGGCACCTTTGGAGCCGACAAGGCAATGCTCCGGCCAGATGAAATGCTGGAATTCGCCTTCGGTTTCGAGGGTTTTCAGGTATTCCAAAACATATTCGGGCTGGTAGCGCGGTACCCATTTGCCCGCTTCCACCGATTTACTGGAAATCAGTGTAAATGGCGCGACCGTATTGCCGTTCTGATCTTCCCAGAATAGCGGATGGGCAATGTCGAGCACCTTGTGCGTATCGAGGGTAAGGAATATCGCATCGATTTTATCGCCTTCGAGCGAAATAAGGTTGGCAATACGCTCCACGTCCTTTTCGGCGCCCGGCACGTATAAAGTGCCGTCTGGATTACAGAAATCGTACTGGGCGTCGATGATCAGCAATGCGGTTTTTTTCATGGTCAAATGGTGTGTTTATAATTCGATTTCCTGCGGCAACTCCATTTGCCGCGCGTACATTTTGGAACAGAGGCTGAAAACCAGCTGCAACATCCGGTTTGCGTCTTTAATATAATCAATGCGGTAGTCCTCATCGAGTTTGCTGAGGCCGTTGAGGATTACCTGTGCCTTTTTGGCAATGTATAATGCACAGGTATCGGCACGGGAAGAGTAGGTCCGCAGAATATCCGAGTAACTTTCCAGAAAGGTATTGAGCAGGAAGAGATTGAGTTCGATGCCGCCGATCTTGTCCTTGGTCACTTTCACATGATAGGCAATGTCGCCGCTTAATGTGCGCATGTCCATCAGCACCCATCCGGGCGTATTCTGGTTGAATTTCGATGTCCGCACGATCCTTCCCATGAGCTCTTCCCGTCGCTCGGGAATGGTAGCACTGTCCTCGATGAGTTCGAAATGGAGCCGGTCGCTCAGGGTTTTGTCTTTCGTGATCAGTCTCAGGAGCAGTTTATCCTTTTCTTTGGCAGGCATTTGGATAATCGCCTTTTTGAGCTGTTCTGGTAACGCCATTCGGGTGCTTTTAATAACTTTTCGTTTAATTCCCGGCTCAACCGCGTAACTTTATGGCTCTTAAAACGGCCGGGAAGCTTTTACAAAAATATAAAATACACATTATGATTTCAGTGGCTATGTGTACCTACAACGGGGCAAAGTTCCTGCCCGAACAGTTGAAGAGCATTGCTGATCAGACGGTTTCGGTGGACGAATTGGTTGTTTGCGACGACAGATCGAAGGACGACACGGTTGAAATCATAAAATCTTTTGCCGCTACCAGCAAATTCCCCGTACGCATCCACGTGAACGAGCAGAACCTCGGTTCGACGAAAAATTTTGAAAAATGCCTTTCGCTGTGTGAAGGCGACGTTATTTTTTGCTGCGACCAGGACGACCGCTGGCGGAAAGATAAAGTACAGAAGCAACTCGCGTTCCTGAATGCTCGCCCGGACCTGGATGCGGTGTTCAGCGATGCCGACAAAATCGACGATTATTCACAACCGGCGGGTGGTACCATTTGGGAGGAAATTGAATTCAATGGTGCGCAGCAGCAGCTTTGGCGAAGCGGCAAAGCACACGAAATCCTTTTCAAGGGTTTTATAGTGACCGGCGCCACGCTGGCGATCCGGAAATCGTGCCTCAAACGGCTGATGCCTTTCCCTACCCACGTGCCCGACCTGATCCACGACGCCTGGATAGCCATGGTACTGAGCCTGGAAAGCAAAATAGATTTTATTCCCGAACCGCTCGTTTCTTACCGCATTCATTCCAGCCAGCAGGTTGGATTTGGCAGCAAAATCGAGAAGGTGCAGTTCTCCGAACGTTTCAAGCGTGACCGGAAGCAGAAACTCGCCCCACTCGAAGAAAAAGGCAAAAAACTGCATGATATGTATTTGCTCCTGCTCGCGCTTCCGTTCGTCCCGAAGGAGAAGCTTACGAAGCTGGACCTCTCGCAAAAGCATTTTTACACCCGCGCGGCCCTACCCGAAAACCGTTTAAAACGAGTGATACCGGTGCTGGACCAGTTGGTACGTGGCCATTACGGGTTCAGTAGCAAGGACTGGTGGCTTCCGTTGGTGGGCGATTTATTGGAATAACAAACCGGATGATTTTTGAAAATGGCTGAAAATAAGTCGTTGGTGGCGGTGGTGATACCTGTATATCAGGCAAGTATGACGGATGCGGAACAAATGTCGTTGCGGCAATGCATGAAGGTATTGGGTAATTACCCGGTGATCGTCGTGAAACCGGAAGCGCTGGACCTTTCGGCGTTCTTGCAAGAATATCCCTCGCTTACCTTCCAGTCGTTTGATAACAGCTTTTTTACGGGAGTCGATGCTTACAACCGGCTCATGGTTTCCATTGATTTTTACAAAACTTTCACCGCCTACGAATACATCCTCATTTACCAGCTCGACGCATTCGTTTTCCGCGACGGGCTGAAAGAATGGTGTGCCAAAGGTTATGATTATATCGGTGCGCCGTCGTTGCACCAGCCGGAATTCGATAAACTTCCCGCGGAGGCCGCCCAGGATTTCGCAAATGCATTATCGACCCACCGTGTCGTGTTGAACGGCGGCCTTTCGTTGCGGAAGATTCCTTCTTTTTTACGCTATTTAAAGATTTATAATATCTTTTATCCAACCTGGAAAGGCAATGAAGACATGCTTTTCTGCCAGGAAGCGACGCGACTGAAACCGATGAAGATTTTTATGAACTTGCCGGAATGGCGGGAAGCATTGGATTTCGCATTTGAGAAAAGCCCGGCGGCAAGTTATGAGCTCACGCAGCACCGCCTACCTTTCGCCTGCCACGCCTGGGAGCGCTACGACCCGGCTTTCTGGGCGCCGTTTATCACTGTAAGCCAGTGACTTTCTGCGTTTAACAATTTTTAACAAACTATCACAGGTTTTAGGACGTTCTTGCAGATATTTAGGTTAAACCCAATATCACCATGCATTTCAAATTGCTTTCGGCCAGTTTTGGAGCCATTTTGCTATCCATCCATACCAGCTTCGGGCAAGTTACAGAGAACCCCAAAGTAGAAGAATCGTCGGTTCCCTATGTGAAAATCAAGAGGGTGGAGCTGACGGACGCCAACACGGTTATTTATCTCCAGTTTATCGAGCCCAAAAAGCAGCAACAGCCGCAGTTCCGTTCGCAGCCACGCTCGTCGCCATTCCCGGACTCGCGTGTTCCGCAGTTTCCGCAGCAAGGCATCGGCCAGAGCCAGATCTGGCTCGATCCCGAGACCCGGCTTTACAAACCCGGCGAAATCGATAAAAAATTCAAGTTCATCAGGGCGGAAAACATTACTACTACTACTAAAACCAGCGTCGCGAACGGCGATACCGTCGATTTTGTAGCCTATTTCGAAAGACTTACACCGGGAATCGAAGAGTTTGATTTTTATGAGGGCAGAAGTTCCGGAGGCAACCAGTCATGGAATTTTTACGGCATTCGCGTCAGGAATCCTTTGAAAAAAGATGCCGGGAAATCGGCCAAACCGGTAGCGAAAGCCACGGCACCGCCGGCCAGGACGCCAACGGCCAAACCCGCTGCAAAGGCGCCTCAAAAGCCGGCACCCGTGAAGAAGGAAGCGGAAATGGCCATTCTGAAAGGCACGATTTTCAATTCGAAAACCAAAGAACCGATCACGGCGCAGCTCTCGTATATTGAGAGCGGCGATACGCTGCAAATCCGGTCGTCCTCGGGAAAATACCGCGTGGGCGTGGATGCGGGCGAGAAATATAACTTCCGGGTGATGGCGCGCGGGTATTATGGAACGTCGTTCAGCCTCGCGCCGGGCGATTCGTCCGGGAAATCGTTCGATCATGATGTATACCTGACGCCGCTGATCGTAGGGGAGACGATCCTGCTGCCCAATATCTATTTTGAAACCTCCCAATACACTTTACTTCCGGAGTCGTTCGAAGAACTGAACCGCCTGGTGGACGTTATGCGCGACAGCCCGACCGTCAAGATCCGCGTCGAAGGCCATACCGATAATGTAGGCGATTTTGACAAAAACCTGGAACTCTCACGCAAGCGCGCGGAGGCGGTGAAAACTTACCTGCACGAACAGGGCATTGAAAGCAGCCGCATTGAAGCGAAAGGCTACGGCGGCACGCGCCCGATCAAAAAAGGCAGCGAGGAGGAACGGAAGAAGAACCGCCGGGTGGAATTTGTGATTACGGAAATGTAGGGTGCCTGCGGCGTCAGGAATTGTCAGGTGTAGTCGTTAGTAGTCATTTGTGGTCAGGCGTTGTCATGGAGGAAATTCTCCTCCTGACTAGACATGACCACAAATGACCACACCTGACCACACCTGACTACACCTGACTACATCTGACTACATCTGACCACAAATGACTACACCTGACAGTACCGTTACCGCGCCTTGATAATATTCGTAAACTCGCGTGATTTCAACGACGCGCCGCCTACGAGGCCGCCGTCGATGTCCGGTGAGGCGAAGAGCTCGGGTGCACTGGCGGCCGTAACGCTTCCGCCGTAAAGGATCGAAATTTCGTCCGCAACTTCCGCACCATATTTCGATGCGAGGTGCGCGCGCAATGCCGCGTGCATTTCCTGCGCTTGCTCAGCCGAAGCCGTAAGACCCGTTCCGATCGCCCAGATCGGCTCGTAAGCGATTACCACCGATTTCAATTGCTCTTCCGAAAGGTGGAAAAGGCTTTCGGTGATCTGGTTTTTTACAAAACCGATATAATCTTCATTCTGGCGCTGTTCGAGCGACTCGCCGCAGCAGAAAATAGGGGAAACACCGAAAGAAAGTGCCGTATTTACTTTTTCGGCAAGCAATGCGTTGGTTTCGTTGAAATACTGACGGCGCTCGCTGTGGCCGATCAGCACATATTGTACACCGATCGATTGCAGCATTTGTGCGGAAATCTCACCGGTGAATGCACCCGAAACTTTATCGGAGCAGTTTTGAGCCGCCAATGCGAAGTTAGGCTCGGTCTCGATATATTTTTGAATCGTAGTAAGGTAAATCGCAGGAGGGCAAAGGATGATTTTAGCGTCATTCCGGACCTCGTCTTTGGCCATATTAACGAGTTCTGAAGTAAGCGCAACTGCTTCATCCAGAACCTTGTTCATCTTCCAGTTACCGGCAACAATTTTTTTTCGCATGAGAAAATTTTTATTGTGGGAAAAAGTCATTTTACGCAACAAAAGTACCATATTTTCCTCATTTGCATGATTATATATCTGTGATCAAAAAAATGTCAAAAAGTTTGCACATATCGAGATTTTTTTGTGTTTTATTGATGTAAAATCAACTATTTTTACTTGAATTCACCGATTGGGATGAATTCGGCACTTAACGTACACCGAAGAATATAAATAAGAACACAAGTCATTTATAATCAACGTGGTTTTTGCAATGTTATCAACGGAATCAGAGACTTAGCCATTTAAAGAAAGGAGGCCACGATGAAAACGTCTAAGTGGTTTATAGCAGCGATCATACTTTTTACTCACACCCTGACATTCGGCCATTCCAGCGACGTACCCCCTGTATCAGAGGAAAAGTATGGTTACTTTTTAGATAAAAACCATAAAACAGCACGCATCCCGTTCGAGCTGCATTCCAACCTGATATTGCTTTACGCGAAAATCAACGACAATGATTCGCTGCGGTTTATCCTCGACACGGGCGTTAGTTCCATTATCATTACCGATCCGAATATCCTCAAAGCGGACAAGCTGCGTATGACCCGCAAGGTGAACCTCACGGGAGCGGGCGAGGGCGCATCCATTTCCGCGCATGTGGCGATCGACAACCGGTTTTCGATGGGCAGGCTCAAAGCCAACCACCAGAATATCGTGATCCTCGAACAGGACTTCCTGCGCCTCTCCGAGTATGTGGGCGTGCCTGTACACGGGATTTTCGGGTATGAAATCTTTAACAACTTCGTCGTAACGATCGATTTTGCCAAAAAGGAAATACTCCTGATGCGGCCCGACCGGTACAAGTACAAAACCAGTAAAGGCGATAAACACCCGCTCATTATCGAGGATACCAAGCCATTTACGGACGCTGTGACACTCTTCGCCGACGGTCGCGAGCACCCGATCCGCGTGCTGATCGACACCGGTGCCGGGCATGCATTGCTTTTGAACAATACCCGCAAGGAAACCTTCCGCTTGCCGGAAAAAGTGATCCGCGCACAACTCGGCCGTGGCCTGAACGGGGTTATCAATGGAAACCTGGGGCGGGTCGACAAAATGCGCCTGGGCCGCTTCGAGCTCAATAATGTGGTAGCATCCTTTCCCGACAGCATTGCATTCGGCTCTAAAATACGGGCCGGGGCCGAGCGACAGGGCAACATCGGTTGCGAACTACTCCGCCGTTTCAAAGTCACATTCAACTATGGCGAGCGCTATATGGTGCTCAAACCGATCAAAAGCCGCCTGCGCGAGAAATTCGAGCATGATATGAGTGGCATGGAGATCCGGGCCGAAGGAAAGGATTTGCGTAGTTACATCGTCAATCACGTTGTAGACGATTCCCCGGCAGCGCGGGCGGGGTTGGTGGAGGGCGATCAGCTTTTGTTTATCGACGACCACTCTGCCTCGGAGCTCAATGTGAGCGAAATATACAAGCTTTTGCAGCGCGGCGACGGGAAAAACGTGGACCTGCTTGTGAAACGGAAAGGCGATATTTTCTTCACCCAGGTCACACTGCGCAGAATGATTTAGTACTTTTGGCCAAACAAAAACCCGGCCATTTGAAACGCTTCATCATCACCGAAGACGGCTCGCATTCATTGTTCAGCGCGCAGTTTAATCAGCAATACCATTCCTTGCAAGGTGCCCTGAGCGAATCGGAGCACATTTATATCAACCTTGGTTTGAGGCCGGCCCTTGAAAACGGGCCGGTTTCTGTTTTTGAGATGGGTTTCGGAACAGGGTTGAATGCATTTCTCGCGTGGAAACTGGCCGATCAGCTTCAAAAACAGGTTTTCTATACTTCCGTGGAAGCATATCCCGTTTCGCCACTGGAAGCTTCGCAGCTCAATTACGAAGAAGCCACGGGCGAAAAAGGTTTTATGCAGCTGCATAATGCGGAATGGGGTAAGGAGGTAACTATTTCTCCTTTTTTTAACCTGCGAAAACAAATAACCACTTTGCAGGACTTCACGCCGGATCGGTTTTTTGACATCATTTTCTACGACGCATTCGATCCTCGTGCACAACCGGAACTCTGGAC
Source organism: Dyadobacter sp. SG02 (assembly GCF_900109045.1). GTDB lineage: Bacteria > Bacteroidota > Bacteroidia > Cytophagales > Spirosomataceae > Dyadobacter. Next base: position 566,305 of record NZ_FNYL01000004.1, on the reverse strand, counting down.
GGCAGAAATTTTCACCAAAATAGCGGCCCTAACGAAGCCGGGAGGCGTATTAGTAACATATTCTTCCAAAGGCATCGTTAAGAGGGCGCTCGCCGCCGGAGGATTCAAGGTGGAGCGGCATAAAGGCCCGGGCAGAAAGACACATGTTCTGAAAGCCATCAAACTCTGACATTCATTAGCATTAATACAAATATGAATTACCAAAGCATTATCAGCCAGGAACTGAAAGAAGCACAAGCCGTTCTCGACAACTTCCTAAGCGACCCGGAGCAAATTGAAAAGATCGAAAAAGCGGCCGGGCTGATGGCCGACGCAATAATCCATAATGGCAAGATACTTTCCTGCGGTAACGGCGGCTCGCATTGTGACGCCATGCATTTCGCTGAGGAGCTCACCGGCCGCTACCGCGACAACCGCCGCGCATTACCCGCCATCGCGATCTCCGATGTGAGCCATTTGAGCTGCGTCAGCAATGATTTCGGATACGAATATGTGTTTTCAAGGTATATCGAGGCATTGGGTCAGCCCGGCGATGTGCTGCTGGGACTGAGTACCAGCGGAAATTCCGCCAATATCATCCGCGCCGCCGAAGCCGCGCGGGCGAAAGGAATGAAAATTATTATCATGTCGGGAAAAGACGGTGGCAAGCTCGCGGGCGTAGCCGACATTGAAATCCGCGTGCCGCATTTCGGTTACGCCGACCGTATTCAGGAAATCCACATCAAGGTCATCCACATTTTCATGCTGCTGATCGAAAAAATGGTGCTGAGGGATTGACGCGTCTCCGGTAACGCGACGTAAGAGTTGGTCAGGACGTTGTCAAGAATAGTCATTTGTAGTCAAGTGCTGTCATTTGTCGGGGGAAGTTTGTTTATTGAGAAACAATCAATTCAATTCCTGACCATTTTTGACCACATTTGACTAGCCCTGACACCCACCCACGTCACCCATCCAGCAGACCCGTACCATCATGAACGTCCGTCCATCCGCTATCATTCTCGACAACGACAAGATCCTCACATTGCGCTATTGCTATGGCGAGAAGGAAGTATTTGCATTGCCCGGCGGTAATCCCGATCCCGGCGAATCGCTTTCCGACGCATTGGCGCGGGAGTTGATGGAAGAATTGGGCGTGGAAGTGGAGGTTGGAAAAATGGTGTCCTGCGGCGAGGTAATCTGGCAGGAAGTGCGGAAAGAGACGCTCCACATGGTATTTAACGCAAATATAACAAATGGTACCCCGGCGCTCGATCCTGTGCATACTACCGCACTCGAAATCGTGTGGCTGCCGGTGGCATCGCTTGCTTCCAGGCATTTGTATCCCAATGTCGGCCCGCAGATCGCCGCATTCTGCAATGAATCTTTGCATTCGGGACATATCGGGGTGATCGACCAACCCTATGTGCGCTCATAAACACGTTAGTTGGGGTCAATACTTCTTCGTTCGTTTCTATAAGACAGAAACATACCGTACTTTTGCGTTTTTAACAGGCAGCAGCGTAAATGGAAAACGAAAAGAAGGAGAAATTATCCAACTTCTTACTAAGACGGGCGGAGCGGGATGTATTGTCAAGAGGGCGTTCCATTTATAGCAGTGGCGGCTTAAAAGTTTCCAAACTCGATTATAATGGCCCCGGTAATGCTGAGTTCAAGGTCAAAAGCGACTATTCGATCCAGTACTACCAGATTTTCATCCGCGATTTTCTCACACCGCAGATAACCACCGAATGCTCGTGCCCCGACAAAGCCGGGTTGTGTAAACACCGTGTGGCCAGTATTTTGTACATTCTCGACAAAATGCCGACGATCAAGCAGGTTGTCCACGAAATGGCCAACACGACGATCGAGTTGCAGGAAATCCGCGAAATACAGTTGCGCGGCATGGTACTTGATGAAACCTGGCAGAACCGCGAGAATGTGGGACCGGTGGAAATTGTATCGGCCAAGGAAGGCGAGGCGGAATGCCAGGTGACGGATAAAGGGCAGGAGTACCTGACCACTTTCCGGCGCGTGAAAGGTACCCGTCAGATCCAGACTTCCTGTACCTGCAACCAGAAACTCTGGGTACCACTCTGCGAACACAAGCTAGCCGCATTGCTGAAACTCCGGGAAGAACTCGGGGAGAAAGCATTCGAAGTAATGCGTGACCTGACCGTCGAAAAAAGTAACCTGCTGGCCGAATACGGCTATTCCCTGGAAGATCAGTTTAAAGATAAATTCGAGTTCCGGCTCGATGAGGACGGCGGGCTGCATTTGATTAAGCTCGATCCGGCGATTCAGAAAGTCGGTGCCTACCAGGACTGGCAGTCGTTGCGCGACCGTATATTGCCTGCGCAGGAGTCGTCATTTGCTGTGACGCTGACAGACAACGGCCAGGACGACGAGGACCGTGTTTCCATTTTTGTTTTTTGGCCCAAAGGAAAAAACCATCTGCTGGATATCGGTTTCGGCGTTTTTTCGGTCAAATTCAGTTCCAAATCTGAGAAGGTTACCAACATCCGTAACATTGCCGGAGGTTCGAGCCACTATTATAATGCGGATGAAATTCCGGTGCTCACCGAATCGGACGCGCGCCTTGTGCGCATGGCGAAGCATTGGGAGGAAGGTTTGCAAAAATTCATCCGTAAACAAGGCTGGGCTTATAATGCGTATCTGCATTTCGATGATGTGGAGGCCGATCAGCGTTATGAGGCCCGCAATTACGTGGGCAAGCAGCTTACCCGCGTTTTCAACGACCTCGATGGCGACCGGCTTTTCCTCGCCGACGGCGATTACGTGACCAGCAATCACCAGCTCACGCAGCTGGAATTGCACCGCGAGCCGGTCAAACTATTTTTTGTGCTTACTGAGGACAAAGAATTCATTACCCTCAATCCTTACGTCGAGATAAAACCAGGCACGCCGCTGGAATTGCAGAAAGTGGTGTCGCTGGATAGTTTCTGGCTGGGCATTTACAACGAGAAGACTTTATTCCGCTGGGCGGGCATCAGCGAGGCCGAAATGGTCGCCTACCTGAGCCAGAATGGATTTAAAATACGCATTAAGAAAGATTTTGGCGACGATTTCCTGAAAGACTGGATCATACCGGTTTCAGAAAAATTCGACGTGATTTTCCAAACCCGCCACGAAATACAAACTTCGCCGCTGGCTTTCCAGAAGCCTAAGTTTTATCTGAAAGAAGACGAGGCGAACCTGCTTATCGTGCCGTCATACGTATATCTGGAACAAAACGGCAAAACGGAGGAGCTGGAACTGCTACACGACCAGCGCCGGACGCGAACCAGCTTCGATAACAACCAGATTACCATGCTGGAACGCGATGTTCAGGCTGAAAATGCGGTTTGGGACTGGACAAAAGCATTGCACCCGGGCTTCGAGCATCAAACCGGCCAACCGTTTTTCTATGTTCCGTTTGAACAGGTGATGAAAGATGGCTGGCTGTTCAACTTCGTGGATGCCGCCAAGAAAAAGCATTACGAGATTTTCGGGTTTAAGGACCTGAAAAAAATGAAGTTCAACCCTAACCGCGGGACGGTGAAAGTGCATACTTCGTCGGGTATCGACTGGTTCGACATGAAAATCGAGATCAGTTTCGGCGATCAGACCGTATCGTTGGCCGACGCGAAGAAGGCATTGCTTAAAAAGCAGAACTATATTCAGTTGCAGGATGGCTCCCTGGGCGTACTGCCCGACGAATGGATCGCGAAGCTGGAACCGCTCATGCAATTTGGCCGGGTGAACGACGATCAGATCCATTTGTCTAAAATTCATTTCTCGCTGATCGACGAGCTCGTTTCCGAGATCGACAACGAGGATGTGTTCCGCGAGCTTTGGGAGAAGAAGCAGAAACTGCTCAATTTTAAACAAATCCCGTCGGTAGCATTGCCGCAGAACATTCAGGCTACGCTTCGCCAATACCAGGAAGAAGGTTACAAATGGCTCCATTTCCTCGATGAATTCCAATGGGGCGGCTGTCTGGCCGACGATATGGGTTTGGGGAAAACCCTGCAAATGCTGACCTTCCTGCAAAACCAGAAAAACCTCGATCCGGAACATACGAACCTTGTCGTAGTTCCTACCACGTTGATTTTCAACTGGCAGGCCGAGGCGGCCAAATTCACGCCGGATTTGAAATTGTACGTTCACAGGGGCATGGCAAGAAGGAAAGACATCGAGTTTTTCCGCGAATACGACATTATCCTTACCACTTACGGTACTATGCGTAGCGATGTGGAGCTGCTGCGCGGGTTTGATTTCAACTACATTATTCTCGACGAAGCCCAGGCCATTAAAAACCCGGATTCGCTCACGTCCAAGGCCTCGCGCCTGCTTCGCGCACGCAACCGTCTGACCATGACTGGTACACCTGTGGAAAACAATACATTTGATCTGTACTCGCAGTTCGAATTCCTGAACCCGGGCATGCTAGGCCACGCCGACTTCTTCCGGACGGAATATGCGACGCCGATCGATAAGTACCAGGATAAGGAAAAAGCGGCCGAGTTGCGCAAGCTCGTGTACCCATTCATGCTCAAACGCACGAAGGAGGAAGTAGCGACCGATTTGCCCGATAAAACGGAGACGATCCTGTTCTGCGAAATGGGCAACAAGCAGCGGAAGGTTTACGACACGTTCCGCGAACGCTACCGCCAGGAAATCGCCGAGAAACTCGCGACCGAAGGCCTTAACAAGAGCAGCTTCCTCATTCTGGAAGCGTTGCTGAAACTGCGCCAGATTTGCGATTCGCCGTCCATTTTGTCGGGCGATGAAGATTTTGGCAATGAATCGGCGAAGCTGGAAGAAATCACCCGCGAAATCGAGGAAAATGCTTCAAATCATAAAATATTGATATTCAGCCAATTCTTGGGTATGCTGGACCTGATCCGCAAGCATCTGGAAAAAATGAATATCCCTTACGAATACCTCGACGGGCAGACCGTGGACCGCGCCGGACGTGTGAACCGTTTTCAGAACGATTCGACTTGCCGCGTGTTCCTGATGAGCCTCAAAGCGGGCGGGGTAGGGCTCAACCTGACCGAAGCGGATTACGTTTACCTCGTGGATCCGTGGTGGAACCCGGCCGTAGAACGCCAGGCGATCGACCGTACGCACCGGATCGGCCAGACACGCAAGGTGTTTGCCTATAAAATGATTTGTAAGGATACCATTGAAGAGAAAATTCTGCTGTTACAGCAGCGCAAGCAGGACTTGGCGGAAGATTTGGTAGGCGGGGAGTCCGGCTTTATCAAAAAACTGAGCCAGGAAGATATTATGGGGCTTTTCAGCTAAAATCAATTGGGAGCTAAATTACTGAATCGGATACTGGTTCAGTAATTTAGCAGTTTGCCGCTCGCGGAAATGTGCAATAGCCTTTGGTTGACCAATCGGGCGGCAGGTTCCGATTTCAGGGAATCGGCAGATGCGAATTCGAATGTCTGTGAATCGGTCAGAAGCTCACCTTCGTATTGCGATTCCGAAATGGTTCCGTTTGCCGGACTGAGCGGTGAAGAATTGTACATTTTTTCTACACTGTCCTGCTGGGCGGTTCCATACCGGGCTTCTTTTTGCATTACGCACAGGACCAGTAAAACTGAGGCAATTAGAAGTGTTATTCCATTTTTCATGTCAGGAGATGCCTATTTTTTAGGGTTCTAAATCAGACAACACTTCGACAAAGAGCAAATTTCGCGCCAGAAGGTTGGAACAACGTTTCGGCGAGTGACAAAAAAAGCCCGTTTCCGTTTAGAAACAGGCCTTTTTTAAATATTCCAATACATTACTGGACTATTGCTGTGAATTCAATCTCAACGAGATAGTCAGGCGAAACCAGCTTGCTGATCTCGTAGATACCTGTGGTGGGTTTAATCTCCCCAAAATAGGCGCCATGTGCGCGTGCGATGTCCTCGAAAAGGGTAATGTCGGTCGTAAAAATCCGGGTGCGAATCACATCCGCCAGGCTCGCGCCCGCATCTTCCAGCACTTTCGCAATGCGTTCGATGATATTGTTTGTCTGAGCATAGGCGTCATCGGCCTTCACTTTTTCTCCATCCACGATAGCCACCGTCCCGGCGACCTCCACGATATTCCCGATCCGAACCGCCCGGCAATACCCCATTTTGTCTTCCCAAGGGGATCCTGAGAGTATATTTTGTCTTGACATATTATTGGTTAAGTATTTGAAAACGTAAATATAAGCAGGCAGGGCTAGTTTTGCCGTTCTTCTTCCCAAATCGCCAGCGCCAACCTGATCTGCCCGTAATCGAACCGCTCGTTCAGCAATTCGAATAGCGGCTTTATCGGATCATTTTTTCCGACCTGGATTTCCCCGGCGGCGTCGACGATGGTTCGGTAGGCAGCGGGTTCGATGAGTGATTTCAAATCAATGCCGTGGCCGTCTTCTTTTAGCTTGACCAGATGCGAAATGATCGTAACTGGATTGAGATTACGCTTGTCGGCAATCTCCCGGACGGAATAGCCCTCTTTATAAAGGTCAAAGGTTTCTACGAAAGTCATGCCCTTCACGACGCGCGTGCCGGGTGCATTGTTCTCGCGTGCGAAATCGAGGATTTCATTAATGAATGCTTCGCCATACCGACGGAATTTTTCGGCTCCTACGCCTGACACGGCCTTCATTTGAGCTTCGGAAATCGGTTTCTTCTGGGCCATTTCCGATAATGAGGCGTCGCTGAAAACGACGTATGGCGGCACGCCTAATGTATCGGCCAGCTGTTTGCGAAGCTGGCGCAGGCGTTCGAACAGGGCGTCGCGGATGATTTCCTGCTTCGGTTTGTCCTTGGGTACCAGCTCTTCTTCTTTTGCTTTTCGTTCCGCGAGCGGGATGAATTTGACGAGCTCGATTTGTCTTTCGCCTTTTAATACCTGCCAACTGACCGGGTTCAATTTAAATGAATGCGCTTCGTCATATGCGATATCCATTACGCCGGAGTTCAGCATTTGCCCCAGGTATTCCGACCATTCGTCGCCGCGAAGTTCGTGCCCGACGCCGAAAGTAGGGAGCCGCTCGTAGCCGTGCCGTATTACATTCTGGTTGCGGCTGCCGCGGAGAATATCAATGAGCATACCCATAGCCACTTTTTGTTCCGTGCGGGCGATACCCGAGAGTGCTTTCTGCGCAATGACCGTCGCGTTGAACCTCGTTCGCGGGTTGCGGCAGACGTCGCAGTTGCCGCAGTCGTGATCGACCGGCTCGTTGAAATAGCTTAAAAGAATGCGGCGGCGGCAGATATCGGCCTCGGCGTATTGCTTCATCCGGTTCAGTTTGGCATTCAGAAGCTCCTTTTGCTCAGCCGACTGGTCCGAATTATTGATCATATCCTGCCGGGTAATAATATCCAGGTAACTGTAAAACAGCACGGTATCCGCACTCGCGCCATCGCGCCCGGCCCGCCCGATTTCCTGGTAAAAGCTCTCCACATTTGAAGGCAAATTGTAATGGATCACCCAGCGGACATTTGATTTATCGATCCCCATCCCGAATGCGATCGTCGCGACGATGATTTGAATATCGTCCCTCAGAAAATTTTCCTGCACCTGCGAGCGCTTGTCGCCCGTCATACCCGCGTGGTAGTACGCGACTTTAAACCCCGCTTTTTGTAAACTGGCAGCGACGGTTTCGGTACCTTTCCGGCTGAGGCAGTAGATAATGCCCGGCTGGCCGTCGTGTTTATTGAGGAAGCGCTGGATTTGCTCGATACGTTTTCTTCCGGGCAGTACATTGAGGCTCAGGTTAGGCCTGTCGAAGCTGGAAATGAACGTCTCGGCGTGTTCGATATTGAGTTGTTTCAAAATGTCGCGGCGTGTGACACGGTCGGCGGTAGCGGTGAGCGCGACGATCGGGACGTCGGGGAACCGCACTTTCAACAGGTTCAGCTGGCGGTATTCCGGCCGGAAATCGTGGCCCCAGGAAGAAATACAATGCGATTCGTCGATCGCGAAAAGCTGCACGTTCCATTCTCGGAGCAAATCAAATGTATTTCCTGCAAAAAGCCTTTCGGGTGCGATGTAAAGGAGTTTCAGCTCGCCCAGCTTGATTTGCCACATGATCTGGTCCTGTTCGGCCCCGGAAATGGTGGAGTTAAGGAATGCGGCCGTGATACCATTCCCGCGCAATGCTTCTACCTGGTCCTTCATCAGGGCGATCAGCGGGGAGATTACCACCGTAAGTCCTTCGCGGAGCACGGCCGGAATCTGGAAACAGACCGATTTACCGCCGCCGGTGGGCATGAGCACCATACAATCGCGGTTAGCCATGACGGTGTCGATGATTTCGGATTGCTGCGGGCGAAAGGAGTCGTATCCGAAATATTTCTTTAATGCTTCAAGTTTGTTAATGGACATGGTGTACTGATTAATGTTCTTTACTTCAAAAATTTCCTTTCGCGCTGCAAAAATAGGCTTTCAAAACTGATACATCACCTGCAACTTTGCCTCGCTGCGTTTGTTTCCATCGATTTCGTTGAGTCCCGAACTGATCTTTTCAATGTCGGAATACCGCGTTTGCGACCAGCGGAGCCATATTTTGAGCTGTTTGGTGACCGCATAGCGCAACATTAAATAATGCCTGGTACCCGTGTTGTAATAAGCCGGAATCGAGAATGCGTAGAGCATATCTTTCTCATACACATATTGCCGGCTGTCGTAATCATCCGTTTTAAAAAATGCCGCACGGGCGCTGATTTCTAGTTTTGAAAGATGCCAGGTGACGTCTTGTACGATCGTGAGGCCGTTCGAGCCTTTGGAAGGCTTGTTTTTTAATCCACCATATTGCAGCCGCGTCCGGAAGGCACATTTGAGCGGAATTTCATAGTCGATATTGAACATTGCCGTCCGTTTGACGGACCAGTTCAGCGAGGGCGCATTGCTTTCTGCCGCGGGATCATTCACCTGCTTATGTTTTTCATGAAACAGGAGGTAGCCATTCAACCGCTTCGAAGATTTCCAGAGCAAATGCAGAAAATAATCGAAGCCACGGGAAGGTTTATCGACCTGATATTTTAGCCACGGAAACCGGAAATAGTCGAAATAGGCACTCCATTGCCATTTGCGGGACGGCGACCAACGTACGCCGGTATAAGCGCCACGTTCGTTAATGGGCCGTGTAGCCTCGCTGATCGGATTGCCGTAAAACGTGTGAAAATCGCGGGCATAATGCCGGGCCATTACCGAAATATCGACTCTCCTGCCGATACTTGCGATCATTCCGCCGATAGCACCCGTCCCACCGCTTTTTGAAATAGCCGTTTCTCCAAAAAAACGCATGTTTTGCCAGCGGTAGTCGCCATGCAGGCCTGCGATGAGATTTTGTTTGCCTGAAAATTCGTAGCGGTTATAAGGCAAATCGCGCTTCCGAATATAGGAATTATAAATCGTATGCAGCATCGTCAGTCCGATCTGGCCTTTTTGGGATGAGAATCGATGTACGAAATGCATTCCCATATTTTGCTCACGGAGTATATGATGCTTTTCAATTTCCGAAGGAGTTCTGTGGTAACCGGTAATGGGTAGCGAGGTGGTAATGCCTGAATAAATGCTGTCCGGCTCCTGGGTAGCGTCGCGTTTTGTTTTGGAAATTAAAATGGTCAGATCGGTGCGGGTAGTAATGCTCCACGAAGCAGCAACGCCGCGGAAGAAATTTGCCTCGGTAGTCGAAGTGTATGGTTTCAAACCGGTTGTACTTCTGTAAACCGTTCTGATTACTTCCGATCCCTTGCCAAGTGAAAATCCCGCTCCGGTGATCATTCCCTGACCTGCCTGCATTTGAAAGTCACCAATAATCAAACTTTTAAGCCTTCCCCGGTGGAGGATCTGTGCATGAAAGGAAGTGTAATCAATACCGAAAATCTGCTTCCGCGCATTCCAGTGCCATATTTCTTCGCCGGAATCTTTCTCCAAAGTAATTCCAATGCTGTAAGCTCCGCTCCTCGCGTTGCGGTAACGGAGGTACCCATTGAATGGCGAACCCTGATAACGCGTAACGGAATTGGAGTTTGAATCCAGCGGTGCAAAACCTTTCTGACGTTCTATTAATTTACCCGAACGAATCATCAGGAAATGCTGACCAGGATTTTTCAATGCCTCCTGAATAGAAACTGCTTTGGTACTGATCGTTACGAATGGTAACAGCTTTCGAATGGTGTAAATATCGAAACCTGGAATGGCCTGTAATTCGTAAAGTGAGAGCAATGCACCGGCCTTGGCGCGGTAATCGAAGAACGCACGGAGCTGTTCCTCATTTAAAATGAATGTAGCGGCAAGGTCATCGGGCGTGGCAATATTGAGGTCGAGCGGACTGGCGTAGAGCTGCAAAAGCGCTTCGTAAAGTTCCTCGGAGTCGTCTGGCGGGACGGGGAACAGCTCGGCAATGAATTGATTAATATCGATTTCGGGCCGTGGCGGTTCCTGCGCGATGGCCAGGAGTGGAATGCAAATGCCGAGCAATAGGGTAACGTACAGGGAATAACCGGCAGGAAACCCTTGAAGATCAAAAGCGTATGTGATTTTCATCGATCTCAGCATACGCTTTTGATATGAATGAAAAGGTTAGAAGGCTTTCAGACTTAAATCCAGACTTCGCGCCTGATGCGTGAGCGCACCGCTGGATATCCCATCCACACCGGTTTCGGCCACTGCGCGTAATGTTTTTTCGGTAATGTTGCCCGATGCCTCCGTTTCGTACCGCCCGCCGATCCGCTTCACCGCTTCCCGAAGGTCATCCAGCGAGAAGTTGTCGAGCATAATGATATCGACGTTGCCCACGCGCAGCACTTCGTCCACCTCGGCGAGGTTCCGCGTTTCGATTTCGATTTTCAGCTTCCGGCCGGTTTCTTTCAGGTATTTGTTAGCCCCGGTAATGGCCGCTTCGATGCCGCCGGCGTAATCCACGTGATTGTCCTTCAACATAATCATGTCGTAAAGGCCCATCCGGTGGTTTACCGCGCCGCCGATTTTCACCGCCATTTTCTCAAACAGCCTGAAATTCGGGGTCGTTTTACGGGTATCGAGCAGTTTTACGGGCAAATCCTTGATCAAATCCGACATTTGCCGTGCATAGGTGGCGATACCACTCATGCGCTGCATAATGTTCAGCACCAGCCGTTCGGCTTTCAGGATCAGACGTGCGTTTCCTTCTACCGTCAAAACAATGTCTCCTGTTGATACGACGGAACCGTCAAAAAGTAACACATTAATTTTCGGAAGGGGGTAACCGTAATATTTTGCGGTCTCATCGAAGATGATCTGCGCCACTTCCACACCCGCGAGTACGCCGTCCTGTTTCACCAGCAACTTGGCGCGCTTGGTAGCATTCTCGGGGACGCTGGCGAGGGATGAATGGTCTCCGTCACCGATATCTTCCAGCAATGCGAGCCTGAGAAGATTCCGGAGTTCGTGTGGGTCAGTTTCCATTTGGGTTGAAATTAAAATCAGTAGGTTTGCTGCCGGTACGCCATATTATAGCGGATGGCAATCGAAAAAATGTTGGAGTTCGTAGCCACTTTCGCGTCCTGCGAGGTCACTTTCCGCATCAGATATCGGCCATCGAGGAACAGGTTGTGCGCTAGCGAATAAGAGAGGCGTAAATCCGTAAACAGGGTTGTCGCTTTAATGCCCTGCCCGATTTTCTGGTTAAGATCGCCTTCCGGTGTACCGTGGCCGGTGCGTGTTTCGTAGCTTTTCGAAATATCGCCGCCATAATTTTTAGAAGGATCGTCGCTGGGGTTTTTACCCTGCATCGCCGACATGACGGTGCCGTAAATCGACAGCCTCGGCGTGGCTTTATATCTGATAATCCCTAAATACTCCCGGAAATTGGCGCCCAGCGGGTGCGCGAGCGCCTGCCCGTAATGCATGTAATTACGCCCGCCGTCCTTGTGAGAGTACGTATAGGGGCGCACGACGTTGTATTCCGCCTGCAAATCCAGGTTAGGTATGCCAAATGCATCCACATATTTGGCACCGAGCTGGAAGCTGTATTTATTGGTCCAGGAGCCGCTGCCGTTGAAAAGGTATTTGGTTAGAAATTCATCCAACACAAACTGGCTGTAAATGGAAGCGGTTTTGCCCACGAGCCAGCGGAAATCAAAACCGAGCAATGCATTATCCTGGCTACCGATGTAAGACTCCACATAACGATAGAATATGATGGGATTCAGGTAATTAAGGTCGTAACCACCGCCTACGGAATCGCGGTTGAAAACTTCGGCTTCAAATACGCCGAAATTGATTTTGTCGGTCAGGTTAACGCTCAAATGGTGAATGGCCGCAAATTTCTTTTTCCTCAAAAACTCCGAGAATCCATCCTCGCCGCCGTCGATCATGCTGGTCCAGAGGTTGGTATAGTGGAACCGGCCGAGCTGTGTGTCGAGGCGCAGGAAAAGATAAGGACTGCTGTTGTCGGAAAGGATCAGCGAGCGGTAACCGCTGCCGAATGTATTGTAATCGTGCCCGAATTTTACATTAATAGCTTTGAGCGGCCGGAAAGTAATGTAGCCACGTGCCGAAAGGAAGTCGTTGCCGTGGTTGCGCGTCGCTTTCGCCAGACCTTCGCCCGGGAAGCTGTATTTGGGCGCAAATGCATTCACATAACGGGGAAAACGGCCCTGGTTATCGGAAACAAAAGTGTAAAAACCCAGCTTGTCGTTGATCATCCCCCTGATCTCCACCCCGCGACCGGTAAACCAGAGCGTCTGATGCGACGTGGTGTCGTAGCTATTGTCTTTTCCGATGAAATTGGTGGTAGTAAAATTGAAATGCAGGTCGAAATCTTTATTGTGAATGCTGTACAAATCGGCGGGATGGTGGAAGAACTTCCGTTTCTGTCCCGGCGGTGGCGATTTGAACCAGCCCAGTCTTGCAAGTTTGTTGTATTTGGCCGAGTCGGTGGAAATCATGCCGTTGGTCCATTCCCAGCTATCCTCGCGCAGGTAATCGATCGTTTCCCAGTCGCGGTCGGTAAGATCAACGGTGCCTTCTTTTAAAATGGAATCGGTGAGCGCCACCACGGCTTTGCGTTCGAATGGCTTGGCATTGGAATGAAAGCCTTCGGAAAATTTGCCTCTTTTGATTTCCAGACGATCAATGAGATGGTAATAGTCGTCGTTTAGCGGAACGAATGCACTTTGCGCGTGTACGTATGCTGAGGATACCAGTGTTAAAAACAGTATTTTAAAATGCCGGATAATTCCTTGATACATAGGCAACAAAAATCTTCTGGTGCGGCAATATGAGCTCTTGCGCTGAATTTTTAGAAATAGTCTTCCAAATTACGTCAATGAATTTGTATTATCTTGCATGGAGTAGTCTAAAAAACTGTCGCTCCCATGTTTTTACTTTCCCAAAAACCTTCCATAGCAGATCATTACCTGGCCGAATTGCGTGACGTAAATTGTCAGAAAGACCGGATGCGGTTTCGCCGGAATATGGAACGGGTGGGCGAGTTGCTGGCCTACGAAATGTCCAAAACGCTCACTTTCAAAACGGAGAAAGTAGAAACGCCGCTCGGTACCGCGCCGTGCCGCTCCATGTTGCAGCCGGTCGTGCTTGCTACCATTCTGCGCGCCGGGTTACCTTTCCACCAGGGTTTTCTGAACATTTTTGATAAGGCCGATAACGCATTCATTGGGGCTTACCGTGGGCATCATATCAATGCGGAGGAGGAGTTTACGGTTGAAATGGACTACATTACCAGCCCCGACCTTACCGGAAAAATCCTGATCCTGATCGATCCGATGCTGGCGACCGGCCGTTCGATGGAGAAGGTTTACCATGCATTGCTACGCTTCGGAATTCCTTCGCAAACACATATTGCTTCCGTTATCGCAAGTCCCGAGGGAGTTCAGTATCTGCAACAAAGGATTCCTCAATGCCGCCTCTGGCTCGGTGCGGTCGACCAGAAGCTCAATGAGCAATATTATATAGTACCAGGCCTCGGCGACGCCGGCGACCTGGCTTACGGGGAGAAATAACTTCTGCGCTGCTCAGTTGAGCAATTCATCGAACATAATGGACACATAGTACGTGCTACCCACGTTCGGGCTGCCGTATGACTGAAAGTACGACTTTCCGAACAGATTCGTACCGCCGACTTTGATGATCGATTTGATCACGGGCACTTTCAGGCTAACCTGCGCGTCGAGGTTGTTGATCGCCGGAACCTTTGTATTCGAAAATACCGGAACATCCGTGGTAGTAGGCACCACAAAGCTCGATTCCCAGGTAAATGCCTGCTGGTGGCGGTACACCACATTGAAACCCCAGGTATTCGAGCTGGTAATGCGGCGCCCGAAATTCACATTGTACCGGTATTTAGGGGTATTGAATTGCGAATATTGCACTTCCGGCGACGGCGTGAAGTCTTTCAACTCATTGTTCGCCACATTCCCGCCGATGTTGAAGCCGTGTGGCAACGCATAGTTCAAACCGATCGCGAAACCGCGCGTGGTAATGGTCTCGGTTGTATTCACAGTCCGAGAAAATCCCTGATAGCTACCCACTCCTATGCCCGATTCGATAGGCAGGCCCGGCGCAGCAGCAGCGGTCGGCACTACGATCACCGTTCCGCCAATCAGGTTTTTGTATTTACTGATATAGTAGTAGGCGTCGATGAACAGCCTTTTCGCGATAATGCCTTTATAACCAATCTCATACGACGCAATGCGCTCAGGTTTCAGCTTGACGGGCTGATATTTAGGTAATTTTCCCAACGCGTAAGCCTTCGCCAGATCGGGGACCAGGCCCGGAACCTGTGCGGCCAGAATGCCGGGAAGTTGCGCCGCAAGCACCCCGGGGAGTGCCTGGTTTACTCCTGCGGTAATGGCAGCCTGAATGGTACCGGGGTCGTTGGGAACAGTACCTGCCGCTACGCCCGCATTCACCTGCGCGGTTACCTGCGTGGTAACAGCCTGCGTGATCGTCGCCGTGGCCTGCTGGGTAACTACCACGGTAGCATATTGCTGTGCGCTTTGCAAAACGGACGGATCGCTCTGCACAACCGCCAGTACCGATGCTTCCGACAGGTTCTGCCGGAGGATACCGCTCGACAGGTTATAACGGGAATCAAACTCCGGCAAGCCGCCTACCAGCGTTCCGGATGGTGTTCTGAGGTCGATATATTGATTTTGGGTGGTTGGAATGCGGAAGCCGGTTTGGTAGGAGAGGCGGATATTGTGTTCTCCAAAAGTGGTAACCGCCGACACGCGCGGTGTAAATTGTCCGTCGAAGTTCTCATTCTTGTCGTAACGGATCGAACCGGTCAGTTTCAAATGGTCGGAGAGCAGGTTTTTCCCAGCCTGAACGAATGCGCCCCATTCATTAATAGGAATCGTACCGTCGCGACCTTCCTTTGTATCGGCAAACAATGTTCCCGCCGAGCGGAGCGTGTAAAGCCGGTAGTTGGCGCCGGCGATCAGTTCCAGGAAGCGGATCTGGTTTTTGAAATTATAAAAGCCTTCCGCGTGGTACATATTGGTTTTATCCGCAAAACCGCCCCCGCCGTTCACAATCGGCATATTCCGGTATTTATCCAACAGTTGGTTAAATGTAGCACTGCCCGGCTGCGGCATTCCCTGGTCGGCAAACTGCCGTGCGGCTACGTGCGCGTCCGCCTCCGCCACACCCTGCCCGCGTGCCTGCACGTACGCACCCACGTATTGCCCGAACCACGTATTGTTCGGCTTGATTTCGCCCAGCATGGAAACCGCCGCGAGGCCCGACAAATATGATTTGCCCGACCGTTCCTGCGTGGTGTAAGCCCGCACGGTAAAATTGTCGCCCCGCAGTTCGAGTTTGGCCTGGGTAAGGTTAAAATCGCGCAGCGAATAGCGGCCGGTACCGGTGTAAACCGTCGTTCCGTAGCCGTAATTTACCTGCGCAATGGCTTCCACTTTCTCGTTCAGCCGGTAATGCAATGCGGCATTGGCCTTGAAACTTTTGGTATCGTAATCGACAATATCGCGCTCGCGGAAGCCTGTGCGGCTCACAAATGCATTGGGTACCAGACTTACTGCCGCCTGTGGGATCTGGCCCGCCGCTGCCAGCGCTTTGGCTACCGCATTGATATTGGTCTGGATTTCATCTCCGTATACATTCGTTCCGTCGTAGTCCAGGTCGGTGCCTTTTCCGCGGTTAGGATCGGCATTACCGCCGACATTGAGATTGGTATAGTTGGTAGCTTCCCAATCCTTCGCCTGGATGTACGAAAGGTTGACTTTGAATGCGAATTTGTTATTGAATGCTTTGGCGTACCTCACAGTAGCCTCTGCAAATGGGGTAGTGGCTTTCGAGCGGTTCTTTTCGTGCATGATGCCGCCTTTAAGGTTGGCGCTCAGGCCCTGGTAGAGGAACGGGCTCTTGCTGTTCATCAAAACCAGGCCATTGACTGCATTCGGGCCGTACAGTGCCGATGCCGCGCCGGGCAATACCTCCACGCTCTCGACGTCTAGCTCCGACATTCCTATAATATTGTCGAGCGGGAAGTTGAGCCCGGGCGCCTGGTTGTCCATTCCGTCGATCATTTGTACGGTGCGCGGGTTACCGGTCGCGCCGAAGCCGCGCATATTGACGGATTTGAACAAAACACCCTGGGTGGTCATGTCGATACCTTTCAGGTTGGCGAGCGCGTCGTAAAAGTTGGTAGCCGGCGTGTCGCGAATACCCCTGATATCGAGCTTTTCAACCGCCACCGGCGATTTCATGACACTTTCCTCTACGCGGGAAGCCGAAACCACAATTTCCTTACCGAGCACCGGTTGCTCCACGAGTTGAATAGCCAGGTTGGAGACACTTGCCGTAACCGCGATTTCCTGCGTTTGAAAACCTACCGAACTGACAATAATGGTAAATGGGGGATTCGTGGTAGTGTTCAGGGAAAATTCGCCTTTAGTGTCGGTGATCGTGCCTGCCACTTTGCCTTGTATGCGAATGCTGACGCCGGCCAATGGCTCCTGTGTGACCGATTCGGTGACCTTGCCGGTTAAACTAATCTGCGCGAAAGAATGTTGGCAAAACAACAATGCAAAGAACAAAAACGGCAGATTTCTGAGGGATGCAGAAGTTGGGAGCATAGGTTTCTAATGGGTTGATGTCTGTAACAAGTTACTAATAAATCAATTTTGTTAACATAATATCCTATTTTTTCTTCGGGTATTTATAAAATAAAAATAGATGCCATGGAAAACGAACTAGTTCGATATTGTGAAGTGAATTTAATGCAGCGACGAAAGAATGCTATCGCAGCCATGAACTAACTTTCAGGGACTTTTAATGGCGGGGGGTGAGCATACTGAGTCTTTATCATTAGTTTTGAGGGATTTTATTTAACGTTATAACCAACATACCTTACACAACACAGATGCAGGATACTTATGTGATTATCATGGCAGGGGGCGTGGGGACCCGTTTCTGGCCGTTTAGCCGGACGGATTTCCCGAAGCAATTCCATGATGTGCTTGGCACAGGCAGGACGCTGTTGCAGCAAACTGTCGACCGGTTCGACGGCGTTTGCCCGATTGAAAATGTTTATATCGTAACCAGTCAGGAATACAAGGAGCTGATCAAACAGCAAATTCCCGAACTGACCGACGACCAGATCCTTCTCGAACCCCATCGGCGGAACACCGCGCCCTGCATTGCTTATGCGTGCTACAAAATCGCGGCCCGAAATCCGAATGCGAACGTAGTGGTGGCACCTGCCGACCATATTATCCTGAAAGAAGAGGTTTTCAAGGATACAATTAAAGTGGCGCTCGGCGCGACCCGTAATGAAGATATCCTCATTACGCTTGGCATTCAGCCAACCCGCCCCGACACCGGTTATGGCTATATTCAGTACATTCCCGACAAGCTTACGGTTAAAAAAGTAAAATCATTTACCGAAAAACCGCATTTGGAGCTCGCATTGCAGTTTCTCGACAGTGGGGATTTCGTGTGGAATGCCGGTATTTTCGTCTGGAATATCAATGCATTCAAAAAAGCGCTGACATCCTTCCAGCCCGACATCGCCGAGATTTTCCAGGGTGGAAACGATTATTACTACCTCGATTCCGAAGATGCGTTCATTCAGCGCGCCTATCAGCATTGCGGTAGCATTTCTATCGACAACGGTATTATGGAAAAGGCCGAAAACGTGCATGTGGTACTGGCAAGCTTCGGCTGGTCGGACCTGGGGACGTGGAAATCCATGTACGAAGTCTCGGAAAAGGACGCCAACCTGAACGTAACAGACGGCAACCTGATCCTGCACAATACCACGAACTCGATCATCAAAACACCGAAAGACAAGCTGGTCGTGATCAACGGCCTCGACGGTTTCATCGTCGCGGAGTTCGACGGCGTGTTGTTGATTTGTAAAAAAGACGATGAACAGAAAGTGAAAGAGTTCGTGGCGCAGGCCAAAGAGCTCGATCCCAAATATGTTTGATATGGTTGCTGGTTAATAGCTGCCGTTCGGAAAGCCAGGTCGTTCAGGCCTGGCTTTTGTTGTTTTATTTGGGTAAATTTGATAAACAAGGAATGGAAGCTTAATCGAAACATCTATGTCTAGTCGACGAGAGATAAAAGCGGAATTAATGCAGTTGGTGAATGAGGTTAGTGATAATCGTTTGCATGATTTGCTACTTACTATCCGAGCATTTGCCGACCAAGAGGCTTATGCAAGCTTCGATGATCATTCTCCCGAATTTTTAGAAAAACTCAACCAATCTCTATTGCAAGCCGAAACTGGTCAAGTCTTATCCAGTGAAGAAGTCTTTAAAGAAGTAAGACGTGGCTTACAAGATAGAATGGACTCGACTCGCAAAAGAGGATTACACTGAAATTGTGAGTTACCTTTATGACATTTGGGGAGACCTAAGTGCCGAAAAATTTACTAATAACTTACAGGCCAGCTTGGGTAGGTTGGAAGAATACCCGTTTATCGGCAAGGAGGACAATTTTATACCATCTATGAGAAAATTGGTGCTCGGTAAGCGTCACAGTTTATTTTATACTGTTTATGACGATATTGTCTTAATAATGAATATAAAAAGTACATCAAGAAAGCGCTAGCCTTCTGATTTCAACACCTTCTCAATCTCAAAAAACCGCACATCCGCCTTCACATGCTCCAATATCCTTTGCGAGCGCTCCGGCCTTGCATCGGTAATGAAAACCTGCGCCAAAAAGCCTGTATCAATAAGCTCGATGAGCTTGTGAATGCGCCGGTCGTCGAGCTTATCAAAAATATCGTCCAGCAGCAAAATGGGCGTTTTGCCTTTTTCTTCTTTTAAAAGTTCGAATTGCGCGAGTTTTAATGCGATTAAAAAAGACTTTTGCTGGCCTTGCGAGCCGAATTTTTTGAGCGTTACCCCGTCGATTTCGAATACATATTCATCCTTGTGAACGCCTTTGCCTGTGCGTTGCGCGTGGAGGTCGCGGCTGCGGGCGCGGCGGAATTCGGCAGGGAAATCGGGGCTGGCTACTTCGCTTTCGTAGATTACATCCACTTTTTCGTGGCCGCTGCTCAGGAATTCGTAGTATTTGCAGAATAGCGGAATGAATTTTTGCATGAATGTCGCGCGATACGCATGAATGCGCTGCGAGAGCACGATTAGCGGTTCATTATAGGTTTCGAGCAGGTCTTCGTCGAGGTAGTTGCGCTCGGCGAAGAGCTTCAAAAGGCCGTTTCGCTGGTTGAGAATCTTGTTGTATTGCAGGAAATCGCCCAGGTAACCGGGCACGGCCTGGCCCAGCACGCCATCGAAAAAGCGGCGGCGTTCTTCGCTTCCGTCGCGGATGAGGTCGGTGTCGTCAGGAGCGATCAGGACGACGGGAAACAGGCCGATATGGTCGCTCAGGCGTTCGTAATGCTTTTTATCGGCCATGAAAACCTTCCGCTGGCCGCGTTGGAGGCTGCAAGTGATCTGGATATGCTTGTCGTGCTCATTGAAGACGCCGTCGATCAGAAAGAAATCAGCCGTGTGACGAATGCCGAGCGCGTCCTGGTTGTGAAATGCGCTCTTGGTGAGGGTCAGAAAATAGATCGCGTCGAGCAGGTTGGTTTTGCCGCTGCCATTCTCACCCACGATACAGTTCACATGTTTTCCAAAAGTGAAGGCCTTCTCCTCATAGCTTTTAAAGTATGTAAGACGGAGCTTTTCTAGCCACATGAACTTCTTTGTTATTTAGTTTATGCTTATTTTCGCACATCATTGCGTGAGTACGGCAAAACAGACTCTGTTCATACCATAACTTTAAGACAAAGTTCTGTCTTTATAAACGAGAACCAAATACATGGCCACCGTTACTGAGAAAAAGAAAGCATCAGCCCCCAAAAAGTTACAGCATCCGAAGGAGCAATACATGTTCTGGTTCGAGAATATGCTTTTACAACGCCGTTTTGAAGAAAAATCGGGCCAGTTGTACGGTCAGCAGAAGATTCGTGGTTTTTGTCACCTCTACATCGGCCAGGAAGCCTGCTCTTCCGGCGCGGTGAGCGCCCTCAAAAAAGGCGACAAGTACATTACCGCGTACCGCGACCACGGTATCCCGCTCGCATTGGGCACCAGCCCGAATGCGATCATGGCTGAGCTTTTCGGCAAAAAGACCGGTACTACCAAAGGTAAAGGCGGTTCTATGCACATTTTTGACAAAGAAGTGGGCTTCATCGGAGGTCACGGTATCGTAGGCGGCCAGATTCCCCTGGGCGCAGGTATCGCATTCGCTGAGAAATACAACAAAACCGACAACCTGTGTATCTGCTACTTCGGTGACGGAGCGATCCGCCAGGGTTCATTCCACGAAACGCTGAACATGGCGATGAGCTGGAAACTGCCTGTGATTTTCGTAGTGGAAAACAATGGTTACGCAATGGGTACTTCCGTAGCGCGTACTTCCAATGTTACTGAGCTCTATACCCTTGGCGAGGCATACGACATTCCTTCCGAGCCGGTTGACGGTATGAGCGTAGAAGCGATCCACGAAGCGGTTTCCCGTGCTGCGGAACGCGCACGCAAGGGCGAAGGACCTACTTTCCTTGAATTCCGTACGTATCGCTACCGCGGACACTCGATGTCCGATCCGCAGAAATACCGTTCGAAAGAGGAGGTAGAAGAATATAAAGACCGCGACCCGATCGAGCAGATCCGTGCGGTGATCCTCGAAAACAAGATTGCTACCGAAGAGGATCTTGAAAACATCGATAAAAAAGTAAAAGAAATCGTTGCTCAATCTGTGCAATTCGCCGAGGAATCGGAGTGGCCGGACCCGAAAGAGGCTTACACAGACGTGTACGTTGAGAACGACTATCCTTTTGTAATGGATTAATTTGATCCAGAACGCATGAATAAAAAACCCGTCGGATCACTTCGACGGGTTTTTTAAGTAATTTCAGCTTTTCACTTAGATTGAGTTCTAGTAATAAAATTAAAATATGTCCCTGGATCAGGATTTTGATAGAGAGCAGGATGATGAAGACGGCGATGGCAAGGAAATGTCGTTTATCTCGCATCTCGAAGAACTAAGATGGCATGTTATCCGCGCCGGTGCTTCGATTCTCGTATTTGCGATTCTTGCCTTTATTTATATTCAAGAAATCTACCATTACGTAATTATCGCGCCGTCCCAGCCCGACTTCTGGACTTACAAAATGCTTTGCAAGCTGTCGGAAATCACCGGTTATGAGGATTTGTGCGTAAAAGCCCTGAATTTCAAATTGCAGGTGATCGGAATGGGCGATGCTTTTACGATGAGTATGACTTCGTCGGTGATTGCCGGTCTGGTATTCGCATTTCCGTATGCATTCTGGGAAATATGGCGGTTTATCGAGCCGGGTTTGAAGCCTGCGGAAAAGCGGTCGGCACGGGGAGCGGTATTTTACGTGACTGCCCTGTTCTTTTCTGGGGTACTTTTCGGATATTACGTGGTGTCGCCGTTGGCTATCAACTTCCTTGCTAACTACACCCTCGATCCGACGATCATCAACGAATTCAGTCTTGCCTCTTACATTTCACTCGTAGCAACGCTTACATTGGCCTGCGGTGTGGCGTTCCAGTTACCGATTGTCGTGTATGTCTTATCGAGAATAGGCATACTTACGCCATCGTTCATGCGGGAGTACCGCAAGCACTCGATGATCGTGATCCTGATCGTGGCAGCGGTGATCACGCCTTCACCGGATATTTACAGCCAGGTACTTGTTGCGATCCCGTTGTTCCTGCTTTATGAACTGAGTATCATGGTCTCTGCGAAAGTGGAGCGCGAGAAACTGCAAGAGGAGAAGCGTCTTGCCAAGCTGGGCGGGACAGATACAGAAGATTGATTAATAAAAGACATTAAGCATTAAACCGCTTACAGACCTCGGCCAACCGGTCGAGGTCTTCTTTTTGGTGTAAACTGCTGATCGCAATGCGCGTAACCGGCGCGTCCGCAGGTGAAGGATAGGGGAAGCATGACGCCATAATGCCATTTTGAAGTAAATGGTCGAACAATGCTGCATTGTAAGAGCAGAATACGGGGTAATCCGCAATGGATTCAAAAAGCATAATATCTCCCAGTTGTTGCCCGAACCACGCCACGTTGTCCAGCAGTAAAGAAAGCTGCTTCGCATAGGTATTTTCTTCCAAAAGCTTTTTCAGCGCATATGCGTACGCAGGTGCAGGCGGTGACGCGCCCGCATACCAGGGCGAGTTGCGGATGGTATCGATCACGCTTTTAGCTCCCCAGATTGCTCCCGCCGGGATACCTAATGCTTTATTGAGGGACGAAACGAAAACAGTTTGAACTAAAGTGTTTTCAGAGAGCTGTGCGGATACGCCTTTTCCGTCGGGCCCAAGTACTCCAAGTGAATGCGATTCATCGATGATCAGCCATGCATTTGCGGGATTTTGAATGGTATTAAAAAGTGTAAAATCAAATGCCCGCACCATCGGCGAACCTACGGCATCCGTACAAATTATATGAGCCGTGTCCATCTCGGCCGCATTGATTTTCCGGACCGTTTGCATCGCCCAGTCGCTCCATTCGCCCTTGGTTCGGTGAAATGCATGGCCCCACAATGCCGGATGTACACCGGGAGCGTTATGGTAGATGATGCTGGTAATATCGGGATTCTGTTGAACGATGGTCTCGACCTCTTTCATCAACAATTGGCCCGCCCACATCCCCGAGGAGACAATCGTTGCGGCCGGAGTTTGCAGAAAATCAGCTAACTGTGCCTCGGCTTTTTCGTAAATATCAAGCCTGAGGCTATTGTTTCTGGAACTCCCGTAATGATTTCCGAAAGTTTCCGTAGATAAGCGGGTATATCTACGAAGGTCTTCGTTGTGCCCCATTCCAAGGTAGTCTGTGCCACTGAACCACAGAAATTCGCGCCCGTCGGTAGTCTCGACGGTCCTGCCGGGAAGTTTGGAGGTATGGTAGATGTTCACAACGGAACTTATAAAAATTCGCGCTTCAATGCGGCGCCGGTACCATTGCCCGGGGCATAAATCACCTTGCCAAAATCGAACGTTACGCCGGTAGCGGGGTCGTTGCGGATCAGTAAAGAGCCGTCCATATCGACATAATCCAGCAGCGGAAGTAAATGGGCGATGGCCGAAATGCCCACGCTCGTCTCGGTCATGCAGCCAACCATCGTTTTCATGCCCAGCGACCGGGCTTGCGCGATCATCCGGAGCGCGGCAGTAGGCCCGCCGCATTTGGTCAGTTTTACATTAATGCCATGAAAAAGGCCGTGACATTGCTCGACATCTTCTTCGACAATGCAGCTTTCGTCGGCAATGACAGGCAATGCACTTGCTGCAAATACCTTTTTCATTCCCTCAATATCACCGGCCGGGAGCGGCTGCTCGATGAATTCCACGCCTAATGCGGCCAATTTGGGTGCGAGTTCAATGGTCTTTTCCGCCGTCCAGCCACAATTGGCATCCACGCGGAAGAGTGCGTCGGTATTTTTTCGCAGTTCCTGAACAATGCGAAGGTCCTCGTCCGTGCCTAGCTTGATCTTGTAAATCGGCCAAGGCAGCTCCTTCATCTTTTCGACCATCTTTTCCACCGTATCGATGCCGATCGTGAAATTGGTCATCGGGATACGCTCGGGTGAGAGGCCCCAACTCTCGTACAGTTTCAGGCCTTTCTTTTTGGCAAAATAGTCCTGCGCGGCCTCGTCCAATGCGCATTGCGCGAAGGAATTGTCCCTGAGCAACGGGTGTACCATCGTCCAGAGCTCTTCCGCCGAGGCATATTTGCCCTTTTCAACAATATCCTTGACCATATCCAGCGTCGCGATCATATTTCTGATCGTAATGCCGTAATACGGATTGGAAGTAGCCTCGCCGAAGCCGGCATGAACGCCGTCGTTCAGTTGCACAATCAGCGTTTGCTGGACATCGCGCGAGTCGTGCGCAATGGTGAAGGTATGTTTGAGTTGGAGGTCGAAAGTGTGGTAGGTAAGGTGCATAGGGTGTCAGAAATGAGTATTTGGGAGACTAGTTTCGCATATCGAGCCCCCACGATAGTTTGCTTCTCAATGTATTCAAAAAACTGTCGTCTTTCATCTTGATCAACCGCGCAATGAAGGCGGCTTTTCGCACGATCAATTGTGTGTTTTCATCCACAATGCGCGAACGGGCGTCGAGAGAGACGAGAAAATTGCTGCTGCGGCTTTTTACTTCGAGGCGGATTACCGCGGTGTCTTCCACTACCAGCGGGCGCACGTTCAGGTTGTGCGGGCTGATGGGCGTGACGATAAAGTTCTGGGAATGAGGCATAAGTACCGGACCGCCGCAGCTTAACGAATAGCCTGTGGAGCCGGTCGGCGTGGATACGATAAGTCCGTCGGCCCAGTAGGAGTTCAGGAACTCGTCGTTCAAATAAGTATGCACGGTGATCATCGACGACGTATCGGTTTTGGTGATCGTGAAATCATTCAAACCGAAATTGAGGCCGTCGAAAAGGTCGATATTGGATTCAACTTCCACCAGCGTACGTTCATCGATACGGAACTGGCTGTTTTCGAGCGCGGCGATCATGTCGGTGATGCGCTCGGGCGATACGGTGGCGAGGAAACCCAGGCGGCCGACGTTGATACCGATGGCCGGCGTTTGTCGCTTGCCGACGTGCGAAATCGTTTCCAGCAGTGTACCATCGCCACCCATGCTCACGATCAGGCGTGGGTCGAAAAGCTCT
Organism: Dyadobacter sp. SG02; assembly: GCF_900109045.1. Lineage (GTDB taxonomy): Bacteria > Bacteroidota > Bacteroidia > Cytophagales > Spirosomataceae > Dyadobacter. Next base: position 541,129 of record NZ_FNYL01000004.1, on the reverse strand, counting down.
TCCGGTTTCTCGTAAACCAGCTCGGAGTAATGCGAAATGCCGGCCTGGTCCAGAAATGTCCTGAAAGATTTCGAAAGCTGAACTTCAACTTTTCTGCGCGCCAGTTCATCGAACATATTTTCAATGAACGGCCTTGCGGACTCATTAAAGTTGCGTCCGTGAATGGCGATTTTCATGAAGAAAAAATAAAACGTGTGGTTTCAGCCGAAAGATACACGACAAAAGGGGCGATTCAAAAGCTGCGTGTACATTTGGGGACGCCGGGCAAGTGCTAGGTAGCCAGATAGCGCAAAAGCATATCGAGGCGCTCCTGGTCGAGGCTTTCAATAGGATCGTTGGCGTGCGCTTCTTCGATTTCGTACCCGAAGCGTTCGAGCGTGGCGATGATAGGGGTAATGTGCGTCCGGTTTAGTTTGAGCGTCAGCCGGGCCTCGTTGGTAGGATCGTAAACTTCTCCCGAAGAATAGTAGCTGCTCAGGATCTTGACGCCATTAGATTCTATCAATCGGCTGATTTCAGAAAGCGAGTAGCTTCTTTCAGCTATTTTAAGGACGATCACGGCTCCTTTTTCCTGTACGCCCAGCTCATTCACGAAATGTTCAACAAGGTCGGCGACCAGAATGCTGCCGGCGAAACTCCGGTCTTCGTGAAGTACAGGGATGATCAGCAGGCCGAATTGATTTACCAACCGGAGCAGCTCGTAAGGGTGCTGGTCCTCGGTCGCGAAAATGTCCTTATGCTGAATGATTACCTTCGAAAGCTGTTCGGAAATATCCGTGATGTCGAAGAGAATGTCCTCGGAAACGACTCCCTGATAAACGCCGGATTCGGCGATGACCAGCTGCTTCACGCCAAACTCGTCCATCCAGTCCAAAGCCGTGCCCACCGAATCGTTCGGTTTCAGTACGGGAATCATTGGATTTATCAGATTGGCTGCGAGCATGGGTCAGAACGTCATTTTTCGAAGCTATAAAAAAACAATATATAGATCAACTATCGTAACAAAAGAAATTTTCCCGGAATTCCCGGGTTTTATGCTACCGGCACCGGCACGTCTTTTTCCAGGAAGCTTTCGAGGATCACATTGAACTCGTGCGGATGCTCCATCATCGGTGCGTGGCAGCATTTGTCGATAAAGTACAATTCGGAATTAGCGATGAGGCGATTGAACTCGTAGCCTACATGTGGCGGCGTAATGGTGTCGTTGAGGCCCCAAACGAGCAGGGTAGGAACGGTAATCTGGTGTAAATCCTTGGCGAGATTGTGGCGCTGGGCCGATTTCGCTATACCTACGATGCTCATGCATTTCGGAATGCTGGAAGTAGTTTCGAACACTTCGTCGATCAGGTCCTTGGTGGCCACTTCCGGATCATAGAAGGTATAGGCTACGCGTTCCTTGATATAATCATAACTTCCACGTTTCGGGAACGAGCCGCCCATCGAGTTTTCGAAGAGGCCCGAGCTGCCCGTGAGTACCAGGCGCTGTACATTCTCCTGGTTTTTCAGTGTATAAAGCAAACCAATGTGGCCGCCAAGTGAATTACCGATCGCCGTAACGTTGGTAAGATTTTTAAACGAAACAAAGTCTTCCAGAAAGGCAAGCAATGCTTCCAGACCGGCTTCACGCGGGGGAAGCTCGTAAATGGGGAGCAATGGGATAATGACCCGGTAACGGTTGGAAAAATGGTCGATAATACCGTCCCAGTTGCTTAATGCACCGAAAAGGCCATGCAAAAGCAGTAATGTTTCGCCCTTTCCCTCGTCGATAAACTGAAACCTGCCCTCTGCACGTACTGTATATTTCATTCTTTTGTGGATTTAAGACGATTTATAACTTATCAAAGAAACTAGTGCATGATTAGGATACTCTACAAAACTAGTTATTTTTTTGATTGTTCAATGGGACAAAGTAACAAACGCGTTTCGAATTTCTTGTAAATATTATATTAATATTAAAAGAATTAGTCGAATAACACAGAATGGTGCAATTCTGTTCGTCGCACTCCGAAGGTTTTCCCTGCCTGCCGCGCAGGTAAATTTTGTCGAACTATGTCTTAACCCATTGTCTGTCGGCCATTATGGGCAACGGAGCGTTCTGCGTGGTCGCAACGGTCAACAGTGTAACCGAAATTTAGCCAGAAATTATATTTAATAGGAATTAGAAAAAAATTAAATGATAAAAATATCCAGCCTTCTGGCCGCTTTCGGCCTTGTTCAGTTTTTGGCGATGCCGCTCCGGGCGCAGACCGAAATGGCACTTTACCCGGGCCGCATCCCGAACGCCGTCGAGGCGGAAAATCAGGAAACCAGCGATAAAGGTTCAGTGAAGAATGTGTCGAAACCGACGCTGACCGTATTTCTTCCGCCGGCAGGTACGGGCAACGGCGCAGCGATGATTGTATGCCCTGGCGGTGGCTACGGCGGCCTGGTAATCGATCGTGAGGGTTACAGGGTTGCGAAGGAATTGAATAAGGTCGGGATCGCTGCATTTGTGTTGAAGTACCGCCTGCCCAGCGATCGTATCATGAAGGATAAGGCCATCGGCCCATTGCAGGACGCGCAGCAAGCGATCAAAACCGTCCGCGAAAAGGCAAAGGAATGGCAGGTCGATCCGGCGAAGATCGGTATCATGGGTTTTTCGGCGGGAGGGCACCTCGCTTCGACCGCCGGTACGCATTACGACAGCACTTTTATCGATAACCCGCAAAAAACCAGTCTCCGGCCCGATTTTATGGTGCTCGTGTACCCGGTGATCAGTTTTGAAGGAAAGATCGGGCATAAGGGCTCATCGGCTAACCTGCTCGGAGCTTCCCCTTCGGCCCAACGCGTTCAATATTTTTCCAACGACTTGCAGGTAACGGCCTCCACGCCGCCCGCATACCTCACGCACGCAGGCGACGACACGGTGGTACCGGTATCGAACAGCATTCGGTTTTACGAAGCATTGAATGCGAAAGGCGTGCCCGCCGACATGCATATTTACTCCCAGGGCCAGCACGGCTACCCCAAAACCCCGTCGTTCGACGAATGGTTTGGACGTTGCCTGCATTGGATGCGGACCAGCGGCTTCATCCCGGCGAAATAATTAATCACCTGAACCGACATCGGCCGTCAGCGGTCGGTGGTCAACACAGGCTGCCCGGCACGCACATCATCCAGCTTCGTAAATGGCGAATTGGCACTGATGTACTCCGGGATCACCATTTTGAGGACCTCCACCATTTGCTCGGCCCGACCCGAATCAAGCGCTTTCTGCAATGCCGACATCGCGTAACGCATGCATTGTTCGGCCGGCCCCGAAAAACGGACGGCTCTGAGCTGTCCTGTTGGAGTTGCTTCCGACTCATCGCGATTTAGTTCTTCGCTCAGTTTTTCGCCCGGCCGTAATCCGGTAAAGCGGATCAGAATGTCCATTCCAGGCTCCAACCCCGCAAGCCGGATCATTTTTCGTGCCACATCGGCGATCCGGACAGGTTTACCCATGTCAAACGTCAGGATTTCGCTACCGTCGCTTGTAGCCGTCGCTTGGAGTACGAGCTGGCATGCTTCGGCGACCGTCATCAGGTACCGCTGCGCGAGCGGATCGGTGACGGTAACAGGCCCGCCTTCCCGGATCTGCTGTGCGAACCGGATCAGGAACGAGCCGTTGGAGCCCAGTACATTTCCGAATCGCGTGATAATGAATTGGGTCTGTCCGGGATATTCATGGCTCAGGTATTGCAGGTAAAGTTCGGCGAAACGTTTCGTGGCGCCCATTACGCTGGCGGGCCTGACGGACTTGTCCGTGGAAATGTAAATGAATTTCCCGACGCGGTAGGACACTGCCAGATCGGCAAGGATTTCCGTGCCGAATATATTGGTTTTGATCGCCTCGTAAGGGTGCCGTTCCATGAATGGCACGTGCTTGTAAGCTGCGGTGTGGAAAATGATGTGAATGTTATTTCGGGAAAACAGCTCGGCCATGCGTAACGCGTCGGTGATACTGGCTATGTGGCAGGAGATGTCGGTTTGGGGAAATTGTTGTCTGAGCTGATAATCGAGCTCGTAAAGGGCTGTTTCCGCCTGGTCGACCAATATCACCGTCGCGGGCACGTAGGCGCATACCTGTGCCGCGAGCTCGCTGCCAATCGTGCCGGCAGCACCGGTAATCATGACAATGCGGCCATGGATTTCCGGAATGGCATTTTCCAGGTCCAGAACAATGGGCTCGCGGCCGAGCAGGTCTTCCGGCCTGAATGTGAATGACGCGTAAGTGTGTTGTGGTGTTTGCATCGGGTATCGTTTTTTAAATTACAGATACCCTTGATACGTACGTCTGAAAGTTTGGTAACAAAAAAATCGCCGTAGGATGTACGGCGATTTTCAAAAGGTAATATCTACAAATTTTTTAGATCAGTTTTTCGAAAATACCCGGCGCAAGACCGAACAGGATTGTCAGGAAAGTAGCCAGTACCAGGATGATCTGGTAAAATGGCGCCACGCGGATCCTTACAGTGTCCCCTTCTTTGAAATAAGAAGAGATAATCACCCGGAAATAGTAGTAAATACCGACTGTCGACATCAAAACAGCGATGACGGCGATCCAGATAATGCCACGCTCCGCTGCGCTGGTGAATATGAAGAATTTACCCCAGAACCCGGCTGTGAGCGGGATACCCGCCAGAGAAAGCATGGAAACTGCCAACACGAAAGCCAATAAAGGATTTTGTTTGGCCAGTCCATTGAATGCTTCGTAGCGCTCGTTGGGCTGCCCTTCGATGGCTTTTTCCTTCGAGACGAGCATTAACACGCCAAATGCGGCGATGGTCGACAAAGAGTAGGCGAGTGAGTAAAAGATAATGGCGTTTTGAGTCGGCTTGGTAAGGGCGGTAAGCGCGATCAGCAGGTAACCGGCATGCGAAATACCCGAGTAGGCAAGCATCCTTTTAAAGCTGTTCTGGCTGGTGGCACCGATGTTGCCCACGAGCAATGTAAGCACGGCAATGACCGCGATGACGATCCACCAGAAATTGTAGATAGCAAAGGTATGATTGAGCAAACGGAACAGTGCCGCAAATCCGGCGGTTTTTACGATCGTCGACATGAAAGTAGTGAAGATCGTCGGCGCTCCTTCGTACACGTCCGGCGTCCAGAAGTGGAACGGCGCGGCTGACACTTTGAAAAGCATACCGATCAGCAGCAGCAGCAAACCCGCGTAGAAAATGTAGGATTGTGAAGCGACAGACATATTCGACGCGAAGCCCTGGATCGCGACAAGCTGGAAAGAACCTGTTGCGCCGTAAAGCAAGGTCATACCGAATAGCATGAAGCCCGTCGCGAATGCACCCATCAGGAAGTATTTCAATGCGGCCTCGTTCGAGCGCAGGTTACGCTTGTTGCTTCCTGTGAGCACGTACATGGCTACGGAGAGGATTTCGACACCGATGAAGAGCATGATCAGGTGATCGAAGCCGATCATCATAATGGCCCCCACAAGCGAGAAGAGCATCAATCCATAATATTCAGCCGGTTCGGAATCCGCATTGTCCTGGAAACCGCCCGAGATCGCCGCGATCATGAAAGCCGAAATCAGTACGATCCCGTTGAATGCGAGCGTGAGGTTATCGACCCGGAGCATGTCGTAGAAGTACAGGAACGGCCCTTTGCCCCATTCGATAAAGTTGCTTCCCAGCGCAATGGCCAGGAAAAGCAGGGTAGATGGCAGGAGGATGTTCTTGGATTTCGAAAAGCCCAGAAAAAGCGTTACTACTCCAAAAACCGACAACAATATAATGGGATACATATTCTTAACTTAGTTATTGACCAGTTGCAACAATTGGTTTACAGCAGGCTCGGTTATTTTCAGGAATGTGCTTGGGTAAATACCGATCCAGAATACCATGATTACCAGCGGCAGCAGTACGGCGCGCTCGCTGGCAGTAAGGTCCTGGAAGCCTTCCACCCATTTCGATTTCGGCCCGAACATGGATTTCTGGAAAAGACGGAGCATGTACACCGAACCGAGAATGATCGTCAGACCGGCCACAGCGCCCAGCCAGCCTTTGTATTGGAATACACTTGAAAGCAACAGGAATTCACCCACAAAACCGTTGGTAAGTGGCAATGCAACGCTTCCGAGCAGTAATATCATGAAATACACGCTCAGATGCGGCGTGCTTTGGGTAATGCCCCCGAGCTGGTCGAGGTACCGGGTTTTGGTTCTTGAATAGATAATGTCGACGATGAAGAAGAGGCCTATCACGTTGATACCGTGTGCCAGCATCTGGATCAATGCGCCTTGCAAGCCATTCAATGAAGAAGAGAATACGCCGGCGGCCATCAGTCCCACGTGCGCGAAGGACGAGTAGGCGATGAGCGTTTTCATATCGCTCTGCTGGATCGCGATAATGGAACCGTAGATAATGCCGATCACGGAAAGGATCATTGCCAGGAAGCCCCATTGTTCCATGCCCAGCGGCACGATCGGCAGCAGCAGGCGGATCAGACCGTAAACCCCCATTTTAAGCATAATACCTGACAACAGCATCGTAGCCGCGGTAGGCGACTCGGTGTAAGTGTCCGGCTGCCAGGTATGGAAAGGGAAAAGCGGCATTTTAATGGCAAATGCAATGAAGAATGCCCAGAACACGAAACCTTGTGCCGAGGGGCTCAGTTGCAATTGGTAAAAGGCGGTTATTTCAGAAGTATGTGTGCCCGGTGTCTGGTAATAAAGATAAACCAGTGCCACGAACATGAACAAGCTTCCGAACATGGTGTAAATGAAGAACTTGAATGTAACCTTTATGCGGTTCTCTCCACCCCAGGTCGCCGCCAGGAAGTAAACCGGGATCAATGCGGCTTCGAAGAACAGGTAGAAAACGAATGCGTCGCTAGCAGTGAAAACGCCGATGAGCGCCGCTTCCATGAACAGGATCAGCGAATAGAATGCCGAGGGATTTTTATACTCGTTTTTAAAAGCCGAAAGGATGATCAGCGGCGTCAGGAAAGTCGTGAGCAATACGAGCAGCATGCTGATACCGTCGATACCGGCAGCAAAAGAAATGCCTCCGGACGCTACCCAGGCATATTTGAATCCGAACTGGGAACCTGCCGCAGGGTCGAATTGCAGCCAGGTGAAAACAGCGACGCCCAGTGATGCGAGGCCACCAACCAGCGCAAGCTGCTTAGCCAGGCGTTCGCCGGCCAGGAGGGTAATAACGCCTGCCGCTATCGGTAAAAGTATTAAAAGAAGAGTAAGCATATTTTCAAGTCGACGGTCCGAAACTAATAGGAAACGGATTGATGGATGATCGGATCAGAGTAACAGCTTCCAGAATAATATGACCACAATGCCGATCACCATCGCGAAAACGTATTCGCCGGTAGAGCCGGATTGTGTTTTTCTCAACAGCTTGGCGCCCAGGGACACGAGTCTTACAACCGCATCGATGATCAGGTCGATAAAGATCTCGCCGAAGCTGTACAGAATGTTGGAAAGTGTCTTGATGGGTTTCACAAATACCGAATCGTAAAGCTCGTCGACATAGTATTTGTTATAAATCGCACGCTGCAAGCCCGGTTTCTCTTCCGAATCCGGTGCTGGTACGGCGCCTTTTTGCACATACATCACGTAAGCTGCAATTGCGGATATCAATGCCGCCGCTACCGAAATGGCCATCAGCATATATTCTTCCGAATGGGACAGGGAAGTGTGTTCAAATGCTGCCGGATTTGCGGTTTTAGCCAGGTCGTACAACGGGCTCATGAATTGCGCCAGCTGGTGCGAGCCGTGCAATGCTTCGGGAACGCCGATGAAACCACCCACAGCCGAAAGAATGGCGAGGATAATCAAAGGCACTGTCATCGAAGCGGGTGATTCGTGTAAATGGTGCTCCTGCTCGTGCGTGCCGCGGAAGGTTCCGAAGAACGTCAGGAACAACAGACGGAACATGTAGAAGGATGTCATGACCGAACCAAGCACACCGATTACCCAAAGGATTTTGTTGTGTTCAAAAACATGGGCCAGGATTTCATCTTTCGAGAAGAAACCTGCAAATGGCGGTATACCGGATATCGCGATAGTGGCGATCAGGAAGGTAAGGAATGTAACAGGCAATTTTTTTCTCAAACCTCCCATTGAACGAATATCCTGCTCGTCGGACATGGCGTGGATTACGCTACCTGCTCCAAGGAAGAGCAATGCTTTGAAGAATGCGTGGGTAATGACGTGGAACATCGACGCCGAATAGGCCATCGCGCCCAGACCCATGAACATATAACCCAGCTGACTCACGGTGGAGTAAGCGAGTACTTTCTTAATATCGTTTTGCAAAAGGCCGATCGACGCGGCAAACAATGCCGTAGCGCCACCGATAATACCCACGATTTCGAGCGTGGAAGGTGCCAGCGAATAGAGCACGTTGGAGCGGATCACCATGTAAATACCCGCCGTAACCATCGTAGCGGCGTGAATCAGGGCAGAAACCGGTGTCGGGCCCGCCATAGCGTCGGGTAGCCAGGTGTACAGGGGAATCTGAGCCGATTTACCCATTGCACCCACAAAAAGAAATAACGTAATGGTAATGATCACCGGATCGCCTACCTGGAAGCCGGCTGCGGCCTTGCTGAAAACCTCAGTGTATTCAACGGAGCCAAATGTAGCGATGATCGTGAAGATACCCAGGAGGAAGCCCAGGTCGCCCACGCGGTTCATAATGAATGCCTTACGGGCTGCATTGTTGTAGTTGGTGTTCTTGTTCCAGAAACCGATGAGCAGGTAAGAGCAAAGACCCACACCTTCCCAGCCGATGAACATGATTACGTAGTTTGAACCGAGCACCAGCAGGAGCATGAAAAACAAAAACAGGTTCAGGTAAGCGAAAAATTTACCGAAACCCGAATCGTGGTGCATGTAGCCGATCGAATAAATGTGGATCAGCGAGCCTACGCCGGTGATGATCATCAGCATTAGCAACGAAAGCTGATCGACCTGGAATGAGAACGGAATGTTGAGGTCGCCGACGGTGATCCAGTCGAAAAGAGGCACGATAAAGGGCTGGCTACCGGCCGCTACAAATGCATTGAAGGTCATTACAGACAACACAAAACTGGCGACTACCGCCAAGGTTCCGATAATGCCGACTGCGCCTTTGGGAATATTGGGAAATCCTATTCCGTTGATCAGAAAGCCGGCGAGCGGCAGCAGCGGAATCAGGATGAGTAATGATGCAGACATGTCTATTTTTTAATCTTTAATCTCTTGATTATGTACCGGTTACGCGCCGATATTACCATTTCAGCTTATTCAGGAACCCGATGTCCGTATTTCTGGTGTTGCGGTAGATCATTACGATAATCGCAAGCCCGACGGCCACTTCGGCGGCGGCTACGGCCATAATGAAGAATACGAAAACCTGTGCGGAAGGATCGGACCGGTATGAAGAGAATGCGATCAGCAGCAGGTTAGCTGCGTTCAGCATCAATTCAATCGACATAAATATGATAATGGCGTTCCTGCGGGTAAGTACGCCGATAATGCCGATCACAAATAACAGGGTAGCGAGAATCAGGTAGCTTTGAAGTGGGATATGTTGAATAACCGCTGGTATGTTAACCTCTGGCATCGTAGGGTTTGGGATCATAGCAGGTTTACCTAATGGGATATCCGGTTAAAATAGTCAAAAATAGATTTCAGGCAAAAATAGACATAATTACTACTTACTCAAACCTGAGGTAAGATTATGTCAACGTTGGGTTAATCCCCTTAATTTAATCTCTGTCAATTTGCGTTTGGTGTCGAGCGGGAACTCGCCTTTCATCATCCAGTCGAAAAACGACGGTTCGTTTTTCAGGATATCGGTTACCCGCTTGCCGTTGTGCTTGCCAAAATTGAACACTTCCTCGCCTTTGTCGTTGAACACCATCCGGCCCGCGAAATCGACGATTTTAGAAGCAGTGAGTTCGTGCAATGCGGCCACGTCGTTCTTCACCGGCTCGGTAACCTTACCGTGCGAATCGGTGATCGTAACGCCCTGATACTTTTCGATTTGTCCTTGCAAAACTTCGAAAGTAGCGATGGTGTCGGCCTCGGCGCTGTGTGCGTTATCGAGGGTTTTGCCGCAATAGAACTTGTAAGCAGCGCCCAGGTTGCGCGGCTCCATCATATGGTAAATACGCTGCACATCCACCATCCGGCGGTTTTTAACGTCAAAATCGACGCCTACACGGAGAAACTCCTCCGCGAGCATCGGAATGTCGAAACGGTTGCTGTTGAAGCCCGCCAGGTCGCAGCCTTCGAGGAACGACGAGAGGTTTTTAGCAATGCTTTTAAATGTGGGGGCATCCTTCACATCCTCGTCGTAAATGCCATGTATGAGGCTGCTTTCGAGGGGAATAGGCATTTCAGGATTGATCCTCCGCGTCCGGATCTCGGTTTCGCCATTCACCAATGCTTTTACAACGGAAATCTCTACAATGCGGTCGCGGACAATATTTACTCCTGTTGTCTCAAGATCAAAAAAAGCAAGGGGCTTTTTGAGATGGAGGGTATGCATGGGTTACTGAGGTTAATTTGGCACCGCGAAGTTAAGGTGAATGCCAAGATGGCGCAAGGAATGGGCTTGTTTATAAAGATTATAAAAAAGGGTCAGGAAGTTGTCAGGTTTAGTCAGGAGTTGTCATTTATGGTCAGAAGTAGTCATGAGAGGAGAAAAGAGCATAATGACTATCCTTGACCATAAATGACAACTCCTGACTACAATTGACCACACCTGACAAAACCGAACCACGGTGCTAATCAATCCAATCGTAAGACTTGGTAACCGCTTTTTTCCAGCCTTTGTAATACGCACTGCGTTTTTCCTCGGCCATATTGGGGTGCCAGGTGTGGGCGACGGCCCAGTTTTTCTTCAAATCTTCGGTGCTTTTCCAATAACCGACCGCGAGCCCGGCAGCATATGCGGCGCCCAGCGCGGTGGTTTCGGCGACGGCCGGGGAAACGACTTGCGTATTGAGAATATCAGACTGGAATTGCATTAATAGTTGGTTATGCACCATCCCGCCATCGACGCGCAGGCAGGCGAGCTCGATACCCGAATCCTGCTCCATTGCCTTTACTACATCGGCCGTCTGATAAGCAGTGGCTTCCAGTACAGCGCGTGCGATGTGCCCCTTGTTCACGTAGCGCGTAAGGCCCGCGACTACGCCGCGCGCGTCGTTGCGCCAGTAGGGCGCGTACAGGCCCGAGAATGCGGGTACGAAATAAGCGCCGCCGTTGTCTTCGACAGTTTGGGCGAGGGCTTCGATGTCGCTGGCATTCTGGATCAGTCCGAGGTTATCGCGGAGCCATTGCACGAGCGCGCCGGTAACGGCCACACTGCCTTCCAATGCATATTGAACAGGCTGGTCGCCGAATTTGTACGAAATAGTGGTTAGTAGGCCGTTTTCGGAGGTTTTCAGCTCGGTACCGGTGTTCATCACGAGGAAGCAGCCGGTACCGTAGGTGTTTTTGGCCATGCCGGGTTCGAAGCAGGTTTGGCCTACCAATGCGGCATGCTGATCGCCGAGATCACCGGCTACCGGTACGCCGGGAAGTACCTCGTGATCGGAATAACCATATATTTCGCTGCTGCTTTTAATAGCCGGCAGCATGATTTCGGGGATATTGTAAGCGTCGAGCATCGATTTGTCCCATTGCAATGTGCGCAGGTTCATGAGCTGCGTGCGACTCGCATTGGTAACGTCTGTCACATGAATGCCGCCATGCGTGCCGCCGGTGAGGTGCCAGATCAGGAATGTATCCATGTTCCCGAAAATCGCTTCGCCTTTTTCGGCGTCTTCGCGAATACCTTCCACGTTTTCGAGCAGCCATTTCAATTTTAAACCACTGAAATAAGTAGAGACGGGCAAGCCGGTAATGTCGCGGAACTGATTGAGGCCGCCTTCCCTTTCATATTTCGCTACCAGGTCGGTCGTGCGGGTGTCTTGCCAAACCAATGCATTGTAATAGGGTTTCCCGGTACGTTTGTTCCAGACGACCGTCGTTTCGCGTTGGTTGGTAATGCCCACTGCCGCGATGTCCGAAGCGTGGGCGGATACGTGAATGCGCGCCAAAGCGATCACTTCCAGGGTATTTTTCCAGATTTCTGTGGGGTTATGTTCGACCCAGCCCGGGTGCGGATAAATCTGTTCGTGTTCTTTTTGTCCTACCGAAACGATATTCCCCTGCTGGTTGAAAAGTATGCAGCGTGTGCTGGTAGTACCCTGGTCAATGGCGGCAATGTATTTGGACATAATGGGATTATGATTGATTTTATTTGTAGTAAAGCAAGTAAATAGGGAAAATTAACCGATCAGGACAAATGCGCGGGCAATTTTATTGAACGGGGCCCCGTAAAGCCGTTCGGCGGCGCTGGCTGTATTATATTGCGGCTTAAACGGGTTTCGGCACATTCTCCATGAAAAACAGCAGGGTCAGAAAAGGGTTATTGGCATTAATTGGCCTTGTACTCCTGTTTTTTGTACTCGATCTGACCTTCCCTTTCAACCCTGAAATCCGTTACGCGACGCAGATCACCGATCAGAAGGGGCGGGTAATCCATGCTTTTTTGAGTAAGGAGGACAAATGGCGGCTCTATTCAAATGTGAACGAGATCACTCCGCTGCTTCGGAAAACGCTCATTTACAAGGAAGACCAATATTTTTACTACCATCCGGGCGTGAATCCGTTCGCGGTCGTGCGCGCAGCGGTACGAAATGTATTTTCAGGAAAAAGGACTTCCGGCGCGTCCACGATCACCATGCAGGTCGTGCGGCTGATGGATCCGCGCCCGCGGACTTACTTAAATAAGGTAGTCGAAATGTGGCATGCATTTCAGCTGGAAATGCATTATTCCAAAGAAGAGATTCTTCAATTTTACGTAAACCTTGTACCCTATGGCGGCAATATCGAGGGCATTAAAGCGGCTTCGCTGCTCTATTTCGGCAAGGCGCCGCAACTTTTGAGCCTCGCGGAGATCACCGCATTGACCATCGTACCCAACCGCCCGTCGGGCCTGCGCCCGGGTACGCGCAACGACGCATTGCGCGAAGCCAGGAACATTTGGTTGACACGTTTCGAGGAGGATGGTCTCTTTGAAAAAAACGTTATCCGCGACGCTTTGGACGAGCCTTTAAACATTCGCCGCCTCCAAACCCCTCGTCTCGCGCCGCACCTTTCGATCCGTCTTAAACAACAATATCCCGGGGAGCCCGTAATCCGCACGAACCTCAACATGCAAGCGCAAAGCCAGATCGAGGAGCAGGTGAGGAATTATATCAACCGCAGGCAACTGATGAATATCCACAACGCCGCGGTGCTGGTGGTGAACAACGAAACCATGGAGGTGGAGGCTTACGTTGGCTCGGCGGATTTCAATAACCCGTTCGATGGCGGACAGGTGGACGGTGTACGGGCTGTGCGCTCGCCCGGGAGTACTTTGAAACCATTATTGTACGCCACGGCATTCGATGCAGGCATGATCACACCGAAATCGGTTTTGAACGATGTTCCGGGGAATTTCAATGGCTATGAGCCCGAAAACTTCGACAAGCATTTCAATGGCGCCATTACTACCGAGTTTGCATTGGCCAATTCGCTGAATATCCCGGCAGTGAAAGTCCTGAAAGATATTGGTACACCCGCATTGATCGCCAAACTTCGGAAAGCAGGTTTCAAAACGGTCGATAAGCAGGCGCGGGACCTGGGCCTTTCGATGATACTGGGCGGTTGCGGAGTGACTCTGGAAGAACTGACGAGACTGTTCGCCGCATTTGCCAATGAGGGAAAATTGCGGAACCTGCGGCTGAATGGCGGGGATGTTTTGGATAAAAAAGGAACACCGATATTGTCGGAAGAAGCGACGTTCCTCACGACCAGCATTCTCACGCAAATCACCCGCCCCGATTTACCGACCAATTTTGACAATACCTATCATTTGCCGCGCATTGCCTGGAAAACCGGTACCTCTTACGGCAAAAGGGACGCGTGGAGCATTGGGTACAACCGCCGGTACACTGTCGGGGTATGGGTCGGTAACTTTTCGGGAGAGGGGGTAGCCGAGCTCAGCGGTGCCAATACCGCGACCCCTTTGCTGTTTTCCATCTTCAATGCATTGGACTACAATTCGCCGAAAGGCTGGTACAAATCACCGGCGAACATTTCGCTACGTAATGTGTGCCCCGTGAGCGGCGACATTCCTTCCGACTTCTGCGATCATCAGGTACCCGATCAATACATCGTAGGAGTTTCGGGCTACCATAAATGCCAGCATATGCGCTGGGTTTTTACCGATGCGGCGGGGAAAATGTCGTATTGTACGTATTGTCTTCCTGAAAATGGTTTTGAGAAAAAGGCATATCCTAACCTCGCACCGGAACTGATCGCATTTTATGAATTACAAAAATTGCCCTACCAGAAGATCCCACCCCATAACCCGCAATGCGAGCGGGTTTTCCATGAAGGGGCGCCGCTGATTGTAAGTCCCAACGACGGGAGCGAATATTACATCCGCAAGGACGAGCCCCAGCAAGTCCAGCTGGCTTGCCAGGCTGCGAATGATGTTCAGGAGGTTTATTGGTATGTCAATGATAAACTATACCAAAAATCGCCGCCACAGGAAAGCATCTTCCTGAGCCCGCCACTGGGGCGCGTCAAGATTTCATGCAGCGACGATAAGGGGCGGAATGCCGACGTCTGGATCGTTGTCAAGAGGATGTGATGCGCCGGTTGGGTGTGGTCAAGAGTTGTTGGGTGTAGGCAGGCATTGTCAGGTTCGGTCAGGCATTGTCAGGTTTGGTCAGGCATTGTCAAGTTTGGTCAGGAATTGTCAGGTGTAGTCAAGCATTGTCAGGTTCGGTCAGGCATTGTCAAGTGTGGTCAGAAATTGATGAAATAATCGATGACCACTTCTGACAACTCTTGACCATACGTGACTATTAATGACAACACCTGACCACGTTAGAGCGGCTGATCCTTCGCTTCCTGGTACAGCACCTGCATGAGTGTCTGGCCAACGGCCTTCAACGTCTTCGGATCGATGTTTTCCATTGTATCGTGGGCTGTGTGCCACTGGTCGAAGAACGTTTTGCTCATGTTATTCTGGCGCGTGTGGATGATGTCGATCATCGGGATGCGGGCCACTTTGTTGACGGGAACGTGATCGTCGGTAATGGCGCCGCCGGCTTCATCGATGAAATAGTTGCTGTAACCGAGACGGCTTGCAGTTGCCCATACCTGTCTCACCACGTCGCCTGCCAGCTGTGTGGAATATCCTTCCTTGAAAAAAGTAGCGCCTTTCGCTCCAACCATATCGAGCAATATGCCGAAATAGGCCGTGTAGTTCGGGTTATGCTTGTTGGCCGCCCAGTGCTGGGAGCCGAGGCAGAACCCGCTGTACTCCATTCCGGTATCTTCCGAGCCTGACGAGCCCCAGTCTTCCGCATCGAAGAATATGATATCTACTCCGATTTCCGGTTTGTTAGCCTCTTTGGAAAGCCCTCTGGCGATTTCGAGCAACACGCCCACACCGCTTGCACCGTCATTCGCGGCCATTACCGGCTTGTCTTTTAGCAGAGAATCCTGGTCTGAAAATGGCCGGGAATCCCAATGCGATGTGAGCAGTATGCGCTTGCTGGCTTGCGGGTTGAAGCTTCCGATAATGTTGCGGGCATTCAGTTTTTTGCCATCGAACGTGGTGGCGGTGAATGGTTGCTCTACAACTTGCCACCCATATTTTTTGAGCGTGGCCACCAGGTAGTCGCCACATGCCTTGTGCGGTGCGGTATTCGGTACCCGCGCCCCGAAATCGACTTGTTTTTGTACAAACTGGAAAGCGCTGTCGGCATTGAAATCCGCGCTTTTAACAAGTGCGGGCTGGGCTTGTTCGGCGGTTTGCTCGGAACTGGTATTGCTGTTGCAGCCGTATGCTCCGACGATGATCGCTAATGCGATCGGTAATCTCTTAAAAAACAAGCTATTAGAAAGAAATGACATCTCCTGTTTGAATATTGTTACTTTTTGTAAAACCTGCATTAACCTCCACTACATACTGTACCAGGCCATACGGAGGGATCGGCTCTTCCGAATATGGCTGGGTGTTTTCTGCAATGGAAATGATTTTTTTATCCGACTGCCACTTTTTCATACTATTCCTCGTAGGCCCAATCAATCCGCGTTTTGGTATCACGTATCACCAGGCCCTGATTTTTGAAATAAGAACGGATTTCGTCCACTTTTTCGTAGTTCTGCGAAAGTTTAAATTCCCGGTACAGTTTCAGCATGCCGTCGAGGATTGCGTGGCCTTCGGCGAGCTCTTCTTTCAAACCGAGTACATCTTCGAAGAATACCACGAACTGCTCTTTCAGGGAAGTGAATACTGCTTCTCCCAATGCAGCAGATTTCAACTGGCCCGTATTCAGCATATTAATATATTTCAACATGTTGAAAAGGTTGGCAAATGCTACTGCAGTGTTCAGATCGTCGTTCATCGCATTGTAAAACCCTTCGATCGACTTTTCGATATCAGCCTTTTTCACTTCGTCCACATTCACGCCGTCCTCGTGCGTGTACGTGAGCATTTTCGCGAGGCGAATGCCGTTGGCGAGTTTTTTGTAGCCTTTTTGAGCCGCTTTCAATGCGTCGTTCGAGAAATCGAGCGTGCTGCGGTACTGGCTTTGCAGCATAAAGAACCGAACGGTCATCGGGCTGTAAGCCTGGTCGAGCAATTCGTGGTTACCCGAAAACAGCTCGGAAGGCAGGAACGAGTTGCCCAGCGACTTCGACATTTTCTGGCCGTTGACAGTCAGCATATTAGTATGCATCCAGTAACGGACAGGCTCTTCGTCGGTCAGTGACTTGCCCTGTGCGATCTCGCATTCGTGGTGGGGGAATTTAAGGTCCATTCCACCGCCGTGAATATCGAATTGCTTGCCTAAGTATTTGGCACTCATGCAGGTGCATTCCAGGTGCCACCCGGGGAAGCCTTTGCCCCAGGGCGATTCCCACTGCATAATGTGCTCTGGGTTTGCCTTTTTCCACAATGCAAAATCCAGCGGGTTACGCTTTTCGGCCTGGCCGTCGAGGTCGCGGGTTTCATTCAGCAAATCCTCGATAATGCGGCCCGACAGCTTGCCATATTCGTTGCCGCCTGCCTGGTATTTATTGATATCAAAATAAACCGAACCATTGGACTCATAGGCTACACCTTTGTCGATCAGCGTCTGCACGGCTTCGATCTGTTCGATCAAGTGGCCGGTAGCAGTGGGTTCGATGCTGGGGGATAGCAGGTTAAATATGGCTGTAACTTCATGAAAGTCATTGGTATACCGCTGTACGATTTCCATGGGTTCCAACTTTTGCAGTTTCGCCATTTTGCCGATCTTGTCTTCGCCGGCATCGCCGTCGCCCACGAGGTGGCCTACATCGGTAATGTTGCGGACGTAGCGCACTTTATAACCGATATGCGTCAGGTAGCGGAACAGGATATCGAATGACAAAAACGTGCGGATGTTGCCCAAATGCACATTGTTATAGACCGTCGGCCCGCACACATACATGCCGACATAGGGAGGGGCAATGGGAACGAAAACATCCTTTTTACGGGTAAGCGTATTGAATATTTTAAGTGGCTGGAAAGTTTGTGCGGTCATTTATATGTTGTACTTTCTTGATTACTGATTTTTCTTTTCGAGACGCGTTTCGACCCAATCGATGATTTTTTCTGCTTTTTTTAGACCTACTGAAGCAGTTTCACAGCTTTTGATGCCTTGGTATCCCATATGAATGTGGAGGATTTCATAAGCTTCGTTAAAGTTGGAAAGTAGGGATTTGTCGATCCGGCTTAATGCGTGTTGATACCATTCAACACTTTTGGGCGTCTTTTTACTTTTCTCTCCTAAAAATTCATTCAACGCCAACAGCACCCCCGTGTACGCTGCGTGACCTGCGATTTTGACATATTTTCGGTCCTGATAAAGTCCGTCCTGTTTCCTTGCATTGTTACTGAGAAAATCCTTTGCATTGTCGATGTGGCGTCTTGCTTCTGAGATTGCTTCCATGATAGTATGTGATTAGAGAGAGAGAGAGAAAACTTTACGATCAGACAAAAATAGCAAATAACCCAACATTGATTTGTAGGTCTAACTGAGAATGAGCAGGCGGGAGAAGGCTATTCGACCGTTTTGTTTATCTTCGCAGCGTTTTTGCATTTAAAATCCAGTTTGAAACTAACTTAAAATCAACACAGTAATCACTTATGAGTTTACTTACCGTAGGATCTGTTGCATTCGATGCGCTCGAAACCCCATTTGGAAAAACAGACAAAATTATCGGTGGTGCAGCCACTTACATCACACTAGCTGCTTCGTATTTTACCCAGCAAAATAACCTCGTTGCGGTTGTCGGCGGCGATTTTCCCCAGGAAATGATCGGCCTGCTCGAAGAACACGGCGTGGATACCAAAGGTTTGGAGATTGTGCAGGATGGCAAGACATTCTTCTGGTCGGGTAAGTACCATGAGGATATGAACACCCGCGATACGCTGATTACCGAGCTGAATGTGATGGAGCATTTCGATCCCATCATTCCGGATTCCTACCAGGGTACCGAATTCCTGATGCTGGGTAACACGGTTCCTGCCACTCAGAAACTGGTGATCGAGCGCCTGGCGAAACGCCCGAAGCTGATTATGCTCGACACGATGAACCTGTGGATGAACATCGCCCTGGACGATTTGAAAGCGGTTCTCAAACTGGTCGACCTGCTTACGATCAATGATGAAGAGGCACGTCTGCTGTCAGGCGAATATTCCCTGCGTAAGGCTGCCAAGAAAATCATGGCGATGGGCCCGAAAACGTTGATCATCAAAAAAGGCGAGCATGGCGCATTACTGTTCCAGGAAGATCGTATTTTCTTCGCACCTGCATTGCCGTTGGAAGAAGTGTTTGACCCAACCGGCGCCGGTGATTCGTTTGCGGGAGGTTTCATTGGTTACCTTGCTGCTACCGATGATATTTCGTTCGATAACATGAAGCGCGCGATCATTTACGGATCGGCGATGGCATCTTTCTGTGTGGAGAAATTCGGTACCGAGCGCCTGGTGAACCTTTCGAAAGAAGAAATCAATGCCCGCGTTCAGGAATTTGTGAAACTGGCGAGCTTCGATATACAATAAAAGTTTAAGGTTTTGAGTAGATGAGTCTATGAGTTGGAATTACATTTCTACTTGTAGACTCATTTTTTTGCAGGCCCCGTAGTCTGTTTGATTGAAAAAATGGTAACCCCGCTGATAACCTGAAATTCCGATGAAATTGTTTGTTACAAAAGCCAGTCTCCTGCTCGCGTGCGTTGCGCCTGCGGCATTCGCGCAACATTCCGTACATCCCGCATTACCGCATTCGAAACACAAGACGGTGGTGATCGCCCATCGCGGGAATCATGTGAATGCGCCCGAGAACACGCTCGCATCCACCCGCGAGGCAATCAACTGCGGAGCGGATTATGTGGAAGTGGATTTGAGAACAACGAAAGACGGCCACCTCGTGGCTCTGCACGACGCGAAAGTCGACCGGACGACCAATGGTATGGGCAAAGTGGCTGACATGACCTGGCAGGAAGTGGAAGAATTGCAGGTTTTCAATCGTAATAAAAAGACGCACCGCATTCCCGAGTTTAGGGAGGTACTTGCTCTTTGCAAAGGCAAAATCAACATTTACCTCGATTTCAAAGATGCCGATGTGGCGGAAACCTGGAAAGAGATCAAGGTGGCAGGTATGGAGCACCAGGTTGTGGTGTATTTAAATAAGGAAGAGCAATACAAAAAATGGAAAGAAATAGCGCCGGGAGTGCCATTGATGACCAGCCTTCCGAAAGAGGTTACCAACAAGGAGCAGTTGGCGGCATTCCTTGGTCAAATGCATATTCAGGTTGTGGATAATATCGTTGAACCGACGTTGCTGAAAGCTGCGCATGAACTTGGCATTTCAGTTTGGCTGGACGTCCAAAGTCCGACCGAAGGACCTGCTTCCTGGAATGAGGTATTGCACAAGGGCGTGCAGGGTTTGCAGACGGATAAACCGGCTGAAATGGTTTCGTATTTAATGAAAAATGTTCAGTAATATTTCATTGCGGCAGCTATGAGAGGGATTGTAGTCATAAGTATGATGTTCTTACTGGCTCCCTGCAATTCTCCCAGGCCAACGAATGTGCAAGCAGTTGCCGCCGAATCTCCTGCCGGGTTAAAGGCTCCTTCCCATCTGATGTATGCTGACATCGATCCCTTTGTTCGCACTGATGACCTGACAACGAAGGAAGTTATTCAGCTTTTCGTAAAAATGCGTCACGCCGACCAGCAGTACCGGGATAGCTTGAATAATGGCCGGAAAGAAAATGAGACGTTTTTCTTGCGAAAAATGAGGGCTAATGATGATGCGAATTTGAAGATACTGGACAATATCATTCAAAAACACGGCTGGCCGCAGAAAAGCGTGTTCGGTGAAGAAGCAGCGTATACGGCCTGGCTTGTTATCTGGCACCACCGCGGCAAACGAAGCGTGCTCTGCCGCCACTTTGATTTAATGGAAAAATCGGTCAACGCAGGAGAGATGAGCGCTACGCTGTTTCAGCGGATCAAAGATCAGGTGGAAATGCTGTCCCCAGACCAGATCGACTATTAGCGCGATGCCGGCAGAATCGTTTGATACACCGGACAATCCGCATCATGCGCGCCCGGCAAATACCCCGTACTCATCAAAAACTCATTCACAATCTCCCCGCCTGTAAATTTAAAAGTCTTCTTAAACAGCTTGACCCATTGTTCTTTGGTCAATGGATGATGCGCGTCGATCCATCCTTTGAACGAGCCGTACTCGTTTTTCAATTCAAGAATTTTCTGCGCATTCACGATGGCCGCATTCACTTTCAATCGATTGCGGACAATGCCCGGGTTGGCAAGTAGTCGCTCGCGATCGGATTCTTCGTAGGCAGCCACTTTTTCAATGGAGAAATTGTCGTAAGCCGCCCGGAAGCTGTCTTGCTTGCGGAGCATCAATGTCCAGCTAAGGCCGGCCTGATTGATTTCCAGCAAAAGCCGCCCGAAAAGCTCGTCGTCGTCCTCGATCCGGAAGCCGTACTGGTTATCGTGGTAATGTTTGTGGAGCAGGTAGTCGGCCTGCTCCGAGGGGTTGTTGTTGACGTAAGTGCAATATGACATCGCAGTGATATTAAGGAACGTGTGTAAGTAAGCTTATTTCAAAATACCGATCTGTACTTCGGTGATATTCCTTTCGGGGTTTTCGAAATCCATATTCAAATAGATTTCCCGGTTTTGGCCGGACGACCGCAGATTTTGGGCCATTATTTGCCCAAACAGCGAACCATAGGTGTTAATCAGCCCATCCCAGTTGCCATACAGGTCCTCGCTAATGCATTCGAATGCGTCGAGCGTTTTCAACCGGTAGTTTGAGTCGATAGCGTGTGCGGGTGCTGTGACGGGCAGGGCAATGGTCAGCGAAAAAACGGTGTCGGGATTGCCGTCCGCGCCATCGTATACCCAGTAAACGGGCCCTGTGATTTCCAGGTCGTTACGGATTGCATCCTGATACAGTTTCCGGGCTTCTACACGCACATACTGAAAAATTTCCTTGAACGAAGTACGCGTTTCAAAGTAAAGAACGTGGATGGGCTGAATGGTTTTAGTTTGCATGGCTAACAGATGTTTGTGCAAAAGACCAACCTGCAAGTGACAACCCTATGTCAGCAGCATTTCAATTTTTTTCTGAATGCCGCCGCGCCTTCATTCTTCGCACCTGCTGCTGCATCCAGGGATAGCTGATGTACACGATTTTCGTCGCGCCTATGCCAATGCCCGCGCCCATGAGCACGTCCGCGAGCCAGTGGTGGTTACCCAGCACGCGCATGGCGCCGACTGTGGTCGCTGTACCATAGCCACCTATACTATATAATATGCTGCGTTGCCCATACTCTTCGTGCAGGATCGTGGCATTGGTGAATGCCGTAGTGGTATGCCCGGAAGGAAACGAATGGTAATCCTCGCCATTCGGCCGCGGGTAGCGCACAATGCGTTTCAAACTTTGCGTAACGCCCTGAGCAATAACGTTGGAAAGTATTGCCAGAATTACCTGGTCGCCCAACTTATGCTTTCCCCTCACGCCTGCGGACGCGAGGCCAAGGCTTACTACGCCAGGCGCATAAGGCAGGTATTCGTCGACATTGGTGCGGTAATGGGGATAGTCGGAAATCACACGCTCCTGCAAATGCCGGCTGATTTTGCCCTGCACGATCAGGCCCGCGAGCCCGAGCGAAACCGGGGGAATAACATCCCCGGCTGTAACTTTCCATAGTGTGGAATCCCGCTGTGCAAATGCTGTCTGCGGGAGGATTTGAATACAAAGAAAAAGGCATATCAAATATGCCTTTGTAAATTTTGGTATCATAAAATAGCTTCTCTCACACGTACGAGTCTTTCCAGCAGTCCTTCCAGCTGATCCAGCGGAAGCATATTGGCGCCATCGGACTTGGCTTCGGCGGGGTTGAAATGGGTTTCGATAAAAAGACCGTCAGCACCTACGGCAATGGCGGCTTTGGCGATGGTTTCGATCAGTTTGGGCTTTCCACCGGTTACGCCGGATGTCTGGTTGGGTTGTTGCAATGAATGTGTGCAGTCCATCACCACCGGCACGCCGAATGCGGCCATTTCGGGGAGGTTACGGTAATCTACCACCAGGTCGCCGTAGCCGAAGCTGTTGCCACGGTCGGTCAGGATTACCTGTGCGGCGGGATTTACCTCATTGATTTTTTCAGCGGCAAATTTCATCGACGCCCCTGAGAGGAACTGGCCTTTTTTAACATTCACAGCCTTGCCCGTGCGCGCAGCGGCCGCGAGCAATTCGGTCTGGCGGCAGAGAAACGCGGGGATTTGCAGGACATCCACATATTCGGCAGCGAATGCGGCCTCGTGGGATTCGTGGATGTCGGTTACAGTAGGAATGCCGAACGTCTGACTTACTTCCTGCAAGATTTTCAGCGCTTTTTCATCACCGATCCCGGTAAACGAATCGATTTTGGTGCGGTTGGCCTTGCGATAAGAACCCTTGAAAATGTAAGGAATACGCAGGCGGTCGGTAAGCGTGACGATATGTTCGGCGATCCGCAGGGCCATGTCCCGTCCTTCGATGGCACAGGGGCCGGCCATGAGGAAAAAGTTGGGCGAGTCGGTATTTTTCAGCTTCGGTATCGAGATCATTCTGGTGTTGGTATAGATATTGATAAATATTTTGCGAATGTACGGCTATCCGTATTGTTCTCTTTGTAGTGAAGATATTTCTTGAAATCAAATGGTTCTAAAATGCTGATTTCCTGCTTTTTTTTATTTTAAACACGGATTGTGCAATAAAAAGGTCCGTTTAAAAAATTTTTGAAAAAGTGAACTGAAATATCTTTCTTTGTGGCGATTTTAACCAAAAAGTGATTATAAAATGTCAGCAATTGCAGAAAGAGTTAAGCAAATTATCGTCGAAAAACTCGGCGTAGAAGAGTCGGAGGTTACACCGGAAGCAAACTTCCAGAACGACTTGGGAGCGGACTCTCTAGACACCGTTGAGTTGATTATGGAATTCGAAAAGGAATTCAATCTTTCTATCCCTGACGATCAGGCAGAGAACATCGGTACAGTTGGTCAGGCTGTTGCATATCTGGAAGAAAACGTGAAGTAATCTCGGTTTTTACCAGTACAATCTTCTATTCTGTCCCAATTTTATGAGTTTTAAGCGAGTTGTAATTACAGGAATGGGCGCATTGACGCCCGTTGGCAATGATGTTCCTACCTTTTGGTCAAATCTGGTTGCAGGCGTAAGCGGCGCAGCCCCCATTACGCGGTTCGATGCTGAGAAGTTTCGTACCCGTTTTGCGTGTGAGGTAAAAGGCCTGGACGTTACGAATTACATCCCTCGCCAGGAAGCCCGTAAAATGGACCCCTTTACACAGTACGCCGTCATCGCGGCTGATGAAGCGATGAAGGACGCCGGCTTTGACGCAGATACGCTTGATCTCGACAAAGCCGGTGTAATTTGGGGCTCCGGTATCGGTGGCCTCAAAACTTTCGAGGAAGAAGTGATGAACTATTCCGAGAACGGCAGAACACCTCGCTTCAATCCTTTCTTTATCCCGAAAATGATCGTCGACAGCGCTTCGGGCGTACTGTCGATCCGGTATGGTTTCCGGGGGCCCAATTTTATCACGGTATCTGCCTGTGCTTCGGCGACCAATGCATTGATCGACGCATTCAACTATATCAAACTCGGTTTGATGAATGTGTGTATCTCCGGCGGTTCGGAAGCGGCGGTGACGATTGCCGGGGTGGGCGGTTTCAATGCATTAAAGGCATTGTCCGAAAGAAACGATTCGCCAGAAACTGCCTCGCGCCCTTATGACAAGGACCGTGACGGTTTCGTGCTTGGAGAAGGCGGGGCGGCGATTATTTTGGAAGAACTCGAACATGCGAAAGCACGGGGAGCCAAAATATATGCCGAAATGATCGGTGCCGGTATGTCGTCCGACGCCTATCACATCACTGCTCCGCACCCGGAAGGGCTCGGCGCTTTCATCGTAATGAAAAATGCGGTCGAAAATGCAGGTATCAAACCCGAGGATATCGACTACATCAATACCCACGGTACATCTACCCCGATCGGTGATCCGCAGGAGATCAAAGCCATAGAAAAATTCTTCGGCGAGCATGCATATGATCTGAGTATCAGCTCTACGAAATCGATGACAGGGCATTTATTGGGAGGAGCAGGAGCGATTGAAGCTGCCGCCTGTATCATGGCGATCAAAGACCAGGTCGTGCCGCCTACCATTAACCACTTTACCGACGACCCGGAAATCAACCCGCGGTTGAAGCTTACATTCAACAAAGCTGAAAAACGTCGCGTAAATATCGCTTTGAGCAATACTTTCGGTTTCGGAGGTCATAATGCGTCAGTCGTTTTCAAAAAATACGAAGACTGATAATTCTCTACCATTGGCAAAGCGAATTCTTATACCGATACTTTCCCTTTTCCGGACCGGAAGTGCCGAGGACAAAAAATTTAAGGAGTCGATTGCGCATGTTATAGGCGACAAGCCTTCCAATCTGGGCGTTTATCAACTGGCTTTCAGGCACACCTCGGCTTCCCGCGAAACCGCTATCAAGGGTTTCAGGGAATCGAACGAGCGTTTGGAATACCTCGGCGACGCGGTATTGGGCATGGTGGTAGCGGAATTTCTTTTTACCAAATATCCCTACAAAGACGAGGGCTTCCTCACCGAAATCCGTTCACGGATCGTGAACCGCGAGTCGCTGAACCAGATTTCGCGCAAGCTGGGCCTCGATCGGCTGATCGAATACGACGGCAACCGCCGCGGTATGTCACCTCGCTCATCCATGTACGGGGACGCGCTCGAAGCATTCGTAGGCGCGATTTACCTCGATAAGGGTTTCCGTTTCACACGGACCTTCATTATCAGCAAGCTGATCACGCATTATGATCTGGACAGCATCATCCAGAACAATGTGAACTTCAAAAGCCTCATCATCGAATGGGCGCAACGCGAAGGCAAGGAGATCCGTTTCGAAATACTCGAAGAACGAGGTACCCGCCATCATCGTGAATTCATTTCCCAGATTCTGGTGGACGAGGCGCCTTTTGCAACAGGTAATGGCTTTACCAAGAAAAAAGCCGAGCAATCTGCGTCCGAGCAGGCCTGCGCGATCCTTGAATTGAAATAATTCCACTTGTCTTAAAGTTTCCGCTCATTGGCTTACCAATGGGCTTTTGGTGTTTTTGTCATTTTTGAAAACGACAATCGGTCATTTTGTCTGTATGAGAAAGTGCGATTTTGCTTAAATCGGCCATTTTGTCGCTATTTTCTAGTTTTTCCAGGCCCGGAACAGAAGTTGTCAAATGAAGGGCATAACCGCAAGGTTAGAAGAAACAGAAAACTAAAAACAAAAACCTTATAACAATGAGCACATTAGTCAAACATTTCGCAGGTCCATCTTATTTGAACGGATTTTTTGGTAAGGATCTTTTTAATGAATACAACACTCCTGCATTCGCAGGCACCGTACCAGCTGTGAACGTGGTTGAAAATCAGGAAGGATTCCGCATCGAAGTAGCGGCTCCCGGCCTTCAAAAATCTGACTTCAAACTGAACCTCGAAAAAAATCAGCTGACTATCTCGGCTGAAAAAGAGCAGAAAGAAGAAAACAACAACGAGAAGTACACGAGGAAGGAATTCAAATACATTTCTTTCCAAAGGACCTTCACTTTACCCAACACGGTTGACGGCGACAGGATCGAGGCGAACTATGCCGACGGCATCCTGAGCATCGCATTGCCGAAACGTGAGGAAGCGAAAGAAAAACCAGCCCGCCTGATCGATATCGCGTAATCGGATGGACTTATATAATGGGCGTTATTCGAAAGGATGACGCCCATTTTCGTGAGAGACGGTTGATAATCGTCTGGCAGGATTTTAGTAAATTCCCAAATGGAATATCTTTGTTAAAAGATGTTAAACGAATCTGCGACGGGAATAATTTGTTAATCGATTTGCGTTATTTGTCCATAAAAATATAACCCCAACATATGTCTATGAAAACAAATTGGAAAGGTTTGGTGTTGGTTGGGTTGATTTCGAGTGCGTCAACCATAGCTGGCCTCAAACTCCTTGGTCCTGATAGTGATAGAGATGTAATTTTTAAAGAAGCGGCTTCTGAAAATATAGCACGTTTTACATCGGCAGGAGCTCCGGCTGGCGCTCCGGGTGATTTTGTTTACGCAGCCGAGGCCACTACACCGACGGTCGTACACATTAAATCGACCGTTACCCGCCAGGCATATCGCGGACAGCAAATTCCCGATATTTTCAGGGATTTCTTCGGCGATGATTTCGGAGGCGGCCAACGTGGCCCGCAGCAATCGGAAGCAACAGGTTCGGGCGTAATCATTTCAAATGATGGATATATTGTTACCAACAACCACGTGGTGGAAGGTGCGCAGGAATTGGAAGTGACATTGCACAACAAAAGCAAGTTCCGCGCGAAAGTGATCGGTACCGACCCTTCTACGGATATCGCGGTCATTAAAATTGAAGGTAAAGACCTCCCTGCGGTGACCATTGGAAACTCGGACGCCGTGAAAGTAGGAGAGTGGGTAGTTGCAGTTGGAAACCCTTTCAACCTGGAATCTACTGTAACAGCCGGTATCGTGAGTGCAAAAGGTCGTGGATTGGGCATTATCGGCCAATCGCGTCGTAATCAAATGCAGCCTACCGCAGCCGCAGCCGGTGATTCTCCACTGGAATCTTTCATCCAGACCGATGCCGTCGTGAACCCTGGAAACAGTGGTGGTGCATTGGTGAACCTGAAAGGCGAGCTGATCGGTATTAATACCGCCATTGCCAGTCCTACCGGTAGTTTTGCAGGTTACGCATTCGCCGTGCCTTCCAGCATTGTGAAAAAAGTGTCGAGCGATCTGATCAAATTCGGTAATGTACAACGCGGTTACCTGGGTATCTCCCTCGACGACCTCGACAGCAGAAAAGCCGAAGAGTACGGTGTGAAAGTGAGTGACGGCGTGTACGTGCGTGACTTCACGGAAAACAGCGCTGCCAAAGCCGGTGGTGTAGCGAAAGGCGACGTGATTGTGAAGGTAGATGGTATGAATATCCATTCGATCCCCGAATTGCAGCAGTCGATCGGCCTGCACAAGCCTGGCGATAAAGTGAATGTGACCGTGAACCGCGATGGCAAGGAAAAAGACCTGAGCATTACATTACGTAACCGTACAGGCGGTTCCGAGATCATTAAACGCGATGAATCGGCTGCGGTAATGAGCTCGTTGGGTGCACAGTTCGGTAACCTGAGCGATCAGGAAAAACAGAGACTGTCGCGCTACAAAATCGACGGCGGTGTGAAAGTACTTTCCATCGATGGCGGGAAATTCGCCCGCTCGCAGGTGGAAGAAGGCTTCATTATCACCAAAGTAAATGGTAAGGCGGTGAAAACGGTGAAAGAATTCGAAGCGGCGATTGCCGGCAAAGAAGAATCGATGGTGCAATTTGAAGGGCTTTATCCTGATGCGCCTTACGATGTTTACTCGTTCGGATTCAGATTGTAATTCAAATTGAGTGCATAAAGAAAGGGCTGCGATGATCACCATCGCAGCCCTTCATATTTTAATACCTCCCTATTAAAGCAGGAATTTCAGTTTAATCACTTCTTTCTCAGTCAAAAAACGCCATTTGCCGCGTGGTAGATCCTTCTTGTTCAGGCCTGCGAAAACAGTGCGATCCAGCTTCTGAACTTCGTAACCCAAATGCTCGAACATGCGGCGAACAATGCGGTTACGGCCGCTGTGGATTTCAAGGCCCACAACCTGCGCATCCGGCGTTACCAGACCTACTTCATCAGGACGAATGAAACCGTCTTCCAGTTCAACACCAGCTTGCAGTTGCTCGAAATCCTCGGTAGTAATGGGCTTGTCGAGTTCCGCCTGGTAAATCTTCTTGATACCGCTGGACGGGTGCGTCAGCTTTTCGGCCAATTCACCATCATTCGTAAGCAACAAAAGACCGGTTGTATTACGGTCGAGGCGGCCTACCGGGTACACGCGCTCGGAGCACGCGCCGGCGATCAGGTCCAGTACGGTTTTGCGCTCTTCGGGATCGTCGGTGGTCGTAATGTAATCCTTCGGTTTGTTGATCAGGATGTACACCATTTTCTCCGGGTTCAATGCCTTCTTGCCGTATTTCACGACGTCGGTAGGGCGCACTTTGTAACCCATTTCATTGACGATCTTTCCGTTAACCGAAATCTGACCTGAGGATATCAGATCATCAGCCTCGCGACGTGAGCAAATGCCCGCATTCGCGATGTAACGGTTCAGACGGATCTCGTCGGTTTCTTCCTTGTCCTTATGCCTCGCCGAAGGCTTCTTTTTGTGCTCGTAGCTATCAAGATTATAACGCGGTGCGGTTTCGTACCGTCCTACTCGTCTCTCCAACCCGCTGCGGTCCTGCGGCTGTTCGTCCTCCTGGAACCGTGAGCGGAAGGGTTTGTCGTCGCTATCTTCTTTTTTTTTAAACGAACCTTCGTTTCTGTCGAATGAACGGCCCGGCCTGGATGGGCCTGAACGCTCCCCGCGTGGTTTGAACTCGCGTTGGTTATCGTCTCTGTCTGATCTTGGTTTGAACTCGCGATCACCGTTGTCTCTTTCAAAACGCGGCTTATCGAAGCCGGGCTTGAATTCACGCTCGCCGTTATTTCTGTCGGATCTTGGCTTGTCGAAGCCGGGTTTGAAATCACGATTGCCACCATCCCGGTCAGATCTCGGCTTGTCGAAGCCCGGCTTGAATTCACGTGTATCTCTTTCCGGACGTGGTCTGAACTCGCGTTCGTCATTATCCCGATCGAACCGTGGTTTGAACTCGCGGTTGCGGTCTCCGCTGCCCGATCCTGTTCTTTCAGGGCGATCACCAAATGGCTTTCTGTCGCTGCCGCGCAGGTCGCCACCGCGCAGGTCGCCGCCGGTGGAACGGAAATCTTTTTTACCAAAATCCTTTTTAAAGCCACGCTCGGCGGAATCGCCTTCGCGACGGAATGGACGTTGATTGTCTCCACCTCTGTCGGAACCGTATTTTTTGAAATCGGGCTTATCGAAGCGCGGCTTATCGAAACCAGGCTTACCGAAACGTGGTTTATCAAAACCCGGACGATCTTCGCGTGGACGCTCGTGATCGAAACTAGGCCGTGCTTTCTGGCCTTTGTTTTCGGTAGAAGCTGAAAATTTCAGACTGGATTTTTTTACGCTGGGTTTGCTGAACCGGCTTTCGGTCTCAGGCTTTGGGCGTTTGAAAAAGCCACCTCCACCTTGGGAGCCGCCGGCTGACGGGCGGGAGCTGTTTCCGCCTTTGGAATTGTTTCTGTTTCTCATCAGGAATGCAGTATCACTACTGGATTTATTTCCTCTTACAAATTTACCTTGTAACCGATTAGTGCTTTAATTCGCACAAAATGGTTTGAATTGCCACTAAAACTGGTTAGCCAACGTATCTGATGGTCAGAGTACTAGTGTTATAAAAAATTAGCCTGCAAAGATACAGGAATTTTTCCGGGTAAAAATATTTGAATGTGTTTATGTCAAAAATGACATCGAAACGTTTATAAGTTCTATCGGAGAAATGCGGCCGGAAATGGCCATTTTTACCTAACTAAACCTTCATTAACAGGTGAATTATGTCAGCTGAGGCGCAACCGTTGTGGAAACCGGGAAGGACTCTTTTGGAACAGTCCAATCTGAAAAAGTATATGGACTGGCTGTTTGTCAAAAAGGGCCTCTATTTCCGCTCCTATCATGACCTCTGGGAATGGTCGGTGACCGACCTGGAAGATTTCTGGGAAAGTCTTTGGAATTACTTCAATATCAAATCACACGATTTGTACCTCGAAGTGCTGCAAAAGCCATTGAACGGCTTAATAGGCACGCGCTGGTTTACCCGTTCCAAGCTGAATTATACGGAACACATTTTCAGGAATAAAACCAAAGAACGTCCGGCGATTATTTTCCAGTCCGAAAAATCGGAACTCGTGGAAATATCCTGGGAAACGCTCGAAATGCAGGTAGCGGCCGTCTCTACCTGGCTGAAACAGCGCGGCGTGAAACCCGGCGACCGTGTGGCGGCAGTTTTACCTAATATCCCGGAGGCCGTGGTAGCGTTCCTGGCTGCGAACGCGGTAGGCGCGGTATGGTCGTCGTGCTCGCCCGATTTTGGTAAACCTGCCATTACCGAACGGTTTTCACAGATCGAGCCAAAGGTATTGTTTACGGTGGACGGCTATGTTTATAATGGCAAAACCTACGACATTACTTCTTTTGCCAGCGAGCTGTCGGCAGCGCTGCCCAGTGTGAAAGACACGGTGCTTATCAACAATATATTTTCGGAATCCCGGCCCGATCGTTTCACGGCCTGGGACGACATTCTGCATTTCGAAAACTTCGGGATCGATTTCGAACCTGTACCGTTCGATCATCCGATCTGGATCCTTTATTCATCCGGAACAACCGCCAAACCGAAAGCCATTACCCACAGCGTCGGTGGTTGCCTGATCGAACATTTGAAAGCGCTAGCGTTGCATCAGAACGTGAAACCGGGCGACCGCTACTTCTGGTACTCCACCACCGGATGGATGATGTGGAACTACGCATTGAGCTCGCTGCTTTGCGGGGGAACACTGGTGATGTACGACGGCGCTCCGGCCTACCCGTCGTCGCAGGTACTCTGGACTTTGGCCGAAAGGGCTAAAATCACGCATTTCGGCAGCGGGGCGGCATTCTTCATTGCTTCCATGAAAAGTGGGGTGAGCATCACATCCGAGCGGTTAAACCATCTGGAAACGATCGGTTCTACCGGCTCGCCGCTGCCGCCGGAGGCATTTGAATGGATTTATAAGCATGTCAAAAAAGATGTCTGGCTGATCTCCCTGAGCGGAGGCACGGATGTGTGCAGCGCGTTCGTAGGCGGCTGCCCGATCCTGCCCGTATACGCGGGCGAGATCCAATGCCGAATGCTCGGGGCCCGGATCGAAGCATTCGACGAGCATGGAAAGCCGGTTCTGAATGAGCTGGGCGAAATGGTGATTACGCAGCCCATGCCGTCGATGCCCATTTATTTCTGGAACGACGAGTATGACGAAAAATACATTTCCAGCTATTTCGAAATGTACCCGCACGTGTGGCGCCATGGCGACTGGATCAAGATCACGGACCGGAAATCGGTGATCATCTATGGCCGCTCCGACGCTACTTTGAACCGCGGCGGCGTTCGCATTGGTACCGCCGAGATTTACCGGGCCGTGGAAAGCATTCCGGAAGTCAAAGATAGCCTGGCCGTTTACCTGGAAAAATCGAATGGCGAGGGGACTATTTCGCTGTTTGTCGTCCTGGCAAAAAATAAGGAGCTTAGCGAGGATTTGAAAAAGCAGATCCGGGACACATTACGGACCCAGTACAGTCCGCGGCACGTGCCCGACACGATCGAGCAGGTAAGCGATATCCCTTACACGATCAATGGCAAAAAAATGGAGGCGCCCATGAAGCGGATACTGATGGGGCAGGACCCGGCCAAGTGCATTAATATCGATACAATGCGCAATCCGGAGTCATTAAAGGCTTTCATCTAGAAATCCGTGCTATTGGTATGTCAACACCCTGCATTCATTTGCATTAGGCAACCAAAATCGTTTAATTCACGTTGGGGAAATATCCAATTCCCGTGACGCCAGCCCATACTACAAATATTTACAGGTATGAACTCAGAAAGACCTCAGCCGCCGATCCAGAACTCGAAATCCGTAGTTCGTTTGCCTATCATCATCGCGATCACGCTGGCGGCGGGAGTGCTGCTGGGTAGTACGTTTTTCAGCGGTGGGAAAAAACTGTCCGACGTGGCGAAAGGTTACGGCAAGTTCAGGGAGGTGTTGATGCTTGTGGAGAATAACTACGTCGATTCGGTCAATACCGAGGAACTTGTCGATTTTTCAATCTCCAAAATGCTCGAAAAGCTCGATCCGCACACGGCTTATTTCAATGCGGAGGAAGCTACCGCGGCACGGTCACAGCTGGAATCGGGTTTTGACGGCATAGGTGTGGAGTTCAATATTTATAATGATACGGTTTACGTGGTAACCCCGTTGAGCGGCGGGCCGTCGGAAGCGGCCGGTATTCAGAGCGGCGACCGTATTATTTCAGTTAATAAAGAAAACCTTTCCGGTCCCGGTGTTACCAATGCGCAGGTTTATAAGCTATTGCGTGGCAAGCGCGGCAGCAAAGTGGATCTGTCCATTGAAAGGGTAGGATTGAAGGACAAAATGAATTTCGCGGTTGTACGCGATCGCATTCCTACCTATTCGGTGGACGCTTCCTATATGGTGGACCAGGAGATTGGTTATATCAAAGTGAGCCGGTTCTCGGAAACTACTTTCGACGAGTTTAAATCTGCATTGAAAACATTGAAGGCCGGTGGTTTGAAAAACCTGATCCTCGACCTTCGCGGTAATCCGGGCGGCTACATGGAACGTGCGACGAGCATGGCCGACGAATTTATCGCGGGAGACAAGCTATTGGTATACACCGAAGGAAAAGACAGCCGCTTCGACCGCAAAACCCGCTCGCATGTCGACGGCCTTTTTGAACAGGGCCCGTTGATTGTACTCGTTGACGAAGGCAGCGCATCGGCCTCCGAGATTCTCGCGGGCGCATTGCAGGACCACGACCGCGCGTTGGTGGTCGGAAGGAGATCCTATGGAAAAGGGCTGGTACAAATGCCGATCAAACTCTCCGACGGCTCAGAACTGCGCCTGACTATCTCACGCTATTACACACCGAGCGGCCGCAGCATTCAGAAACCATACGAGCTCGGCAAGGGTGAAGATTACAGCCAGGACCTGGCACACCGGTACGAAAGCGGGGAGCTTTTCAATGTCGACAGTATCAAATTTGATAAAAGTAAAGTTTATAAAACCGATGGCGGTCGCGTTGTGTACGGCGGCGGCGGCATTACCCCGGATATTTTTGTCTCAAAAGATACATTGATGAACAGCAAATACCTGTTCGAATTGTATTCTAAAAACATCATCCGCGAATATGCGCTGCGCTATGCCAACGAAAACCAGAAAAAACTGGAAAAGCAGCCGTTCAAGGAATATCTGAAATCATTCCAGGTGTCGGATGCCATGATTGCCGAGCTCGTGAAAGATGCTTCGAAAGCGGGTATCAAACCGAATGAAAAAGAACTGAACCTTTCCAAATCGCTCATTACCTCGCAAACCAAAGCGATCATAGGCCGCTATGTTTGGGGAAGAAAGCAGAAAAACGGCCTTAACAACGAAGTATTCCAGGTCCTGAACCCGAGCGACAATGTTTACCAGCAGGCCGTACAGCTTTTCACGCAGGCGGCACAGTTGGAAAAAGGGGAGTTCAGCAGCCTGAATATTCCTAAAAACAAAAAGTAATTCCACTCCACACCATTCACTCAATGTCCCGTATTGCATTTATTACCGGAGCCACGTCCGGTATCGGTAAGGCCACGGCGGAAGCGTTCGCCGGGGTCGGAATAGATCTTATTTTGTGCGGCCGCCGCCAGGAACGCCTCGATGAAGTGGCTGCCGAATTGTCTTCAAAAGTAAAGGTAACCACCCTCGTATTCGACGTTCGCGATAAGGGTGCGGTGCTGGCCGCTGTCGGTTCATTGCCGGATGAGTGGAAA
Source organism: Dyadobacter sp. SG02 (assembly GCF_900109045.1). Lineage (GTDB taxonomy): Bacteria > Bacteroidota > Bacteroidia > Cytophagales > Spirosomataceae > Dyadobacter. The sequence continues at coordinate 506,787 of NZ_FNYL01000004.1, read as the reverse complement.
AACATCGATATTCTCGTCAACAATGCAGGCAACGCACACGGCCTTGGCACGCTCGATGAAGGCGATACCGACGACTGGGACGCGATGATCGACGGGAATGTGAAGGGGCTTCTCTATGTTTCGAAAGCCATTATCCCTTTACTCCTCGAACGTGGTAAGGGCCATATCGTCAATATCAGTTCCATTGCCGGCAAACAGACCTACGCGAACGGCGCAGTTTATTGTGCTTCCAAAGCTGCCGTGGAGGTGATTAGTGAAGGCATGCGCCTCGAACTGACGCAGCACGGGATCAAAACTACCAATGTCGCGCCCGGTGCGGTGGAGACGGAATTTTCGCTCGTCCGTTTCAAAGGCGATGAGGACCGGGCCGAAAAGGTGTATCAAGGCTTCGATCCGTTGCAGGCCGGCGACATTGCAGACGCCATCCTGTACGCGGTCAATGCACCTGACCGTGTTACGATTGCCGATATTACCATTTTGGCCGGAGCGCAGTCCGCCGCGACTACTATCCATCGTAAATAGAATTTTATTTGGTTACCGGCCATAATCCGGTTGGGAATCGATATCTTTGCCATTCTTTTTAAGCCCCCGACTTCCATAAACAGGAAGTCGGGAGCATTTTGAATGCCTATGAAAAGTTTCGACCAGAATTCTTCCGCCGCGACCTCAGTTTCCGCCTCTCAGACCGTATTTCCAATCCTTCTGGCGCTGAGTTTCTCCCACTTGCTGAACGACACGATGCAATCCCTCATTCCGTCGATTTACCCGATGGTGAAGGAGTCGTTTCATCTGAGTTTTTCGCAGATAGGTCTCATCACATTTACATTTCAGGTGAGTGCGTCTGTATTTCAGCCGCTTGTAGGCTCATTTACAGACAAGAGGCCGCAACCTTATGCGCTGGCGGTCGGAATGTGTTTTACATTACTTGGGCTCATATCGCTCTCGATGGCGAACAGTTTTCACATCGTACTGCTTTCCGTTGGCCTTATCGGTATTGGTTCGGCGGTGTTCCATCCGGAAGCCTCGCGTGTGGCGCGGATGGCGTCCGGGGGCAAGCACGGGATGGCGCAGTCGCTTTTCCAGGTGGGTGGTAATGCGGGTAGTTCACTCGGGCCACTGCTGGCGGCGTTGATATTGTTGCCTTACGGCCGCTTCCAGGTGATCTGGTTCTCGCTGGTGGCGTTGTTGGCCATTGTTATTCTTTCATGGGTAGGCGGCTGGTATAAGCAAAATCTGACAACCGTTGTTAAAAGAGCGACGGGCGCGGTGAAACAGGAATCTACTTTGTCAAAGTCCAAAGTGGTATTTTCAATCGGCATTTTGCTCCTGCTGATTTTCTCCAAATACATTTACATGGCCAGCATTTCGAGCTATTTCACCTTTTACCTGATCGATAAATTCGGCGTTTCCATTCAGAGCTCACAGATTTACCTGTTTGCATTCCTTTTTGCGGTAGCGGCGGGTACATTCATCGGTGGGCCGGTAGGAGACCGCATCGGCCGTAAATATGTGATCTGGATATCTATCCTTGGCGCGGCGCCATTTGCATTGCTGCTACCTTATGTCGACTTGTTCTGGACGGGCGTGCTGAGCTGCATTATCGGTCTGATCCTGTCGTCCGCATTCTCGGCCATTCTCGTGTATGCACAGGAGCTTATTCCCGGCAAAGTAGGAATGATCGCAGGGTTGTTCTTCGGTTTCGCATTCGGGATTGCCGGTATCGGCTCGGCTATCCTCGGGTCGCTGGCAGATAAAACGAGCATTGAATACGTCTTCTGGATCTGCTCATTCCTGCCGCTGATTGGGTTGCTGACAGGGTTTTTGCCGAATTTGGAGAAGCGGAATTGAGAAGTTCCGGCGTCAGCTAAAAAGTTTCAGGAATTCGGAGACATTACGCACCGGTAAAACGGTTAGTGCCTGCTCCTGAAACTTCCTGTCCCTGCTGATGAAAAAATCCATTCTATAATGAATCGCGGTATAATATTGCAGCGCATCTTCAATGTCGTCTATTTGAGAGTTGAGCGCAACATTTACAATCTCATGGTTTGCGTCTATAATCTTGACATCGGAGAGAAATAGCAAGAGCAAATCTTTGGATTTTGCGCTTCCGTAGGATTTTGTTAGCCAGTAGCTTACTATATGCAGGATGGAGGCAGAAATGAAAGCTGTAATTTTCTTTTCCACTACCAAAATCATGACTTTTCGGACGTCTTCATAATCCTTTCTCTTCAAAAGAAAGTCTAGTACGATGTTAGCGTCCAGAAGAACCTTAGCGGCCATATTTCTCGTTACGGGCTTCGTAATATCCTTTCTTGAAGTCATCGTCGCTGCCAATGCCGGAAGGCGTTTCCATGCGATCCATCACTTCCAGAATATTTTCCTTTTGCCCTTCCGACGTGACAATGTTCCTAAAATGTCCTTCAATAATTTGAGATATACTGATCTGCCGCGCTGCCGCGTAACTCTTGATATAGGTCAGGACCGTGTCGTCAATCGTTATATTTAAGCGAGTTTTCATACGATGAATATGCGCATAAATTTTGAATATGCGCATATTTTTCAGGCATTTATTCTCAAAATCAGCTGCGGATCGGGGCATAAGTCCAAATAATAATCGCTGTCCGCAGCATTGTAAACGCCTGGAAAATCTCCTTTATAGTTTCCTATTTCCCGGATAATCTGAAAATGCAAATGCGGAGGCCAGTCGCCGTTTTCGGGGTAAGGGCCAATCGAAGCGAAAGGCTCGTTAGCCGAGATCGTTTTGCCTACTTGCAAACCTTCCAGGGAGCTTAGCGACAGATGTCCGTAAAGTGTGAAGAAAGTGATTCCGCTTATCTCGTGAGAGAGGATAATGGTGGGCCCATAATCTCCATAATGGTCATTGAATGCGAAACTGTGCACGGTGGCCTCTAACGGAGCATGAATCTGCGTACCGGCTTCCGCCCAGATATCGACGCCGAGGTGAATGCTCCGGGGCTTTGCAATATCAGCGGTGAAATGTTTCCGGTGCCGGTAAATGACCCGGTCTTCGCCGTAGCCGCCAATGCCGTTGAACGTGTTTTCAGAAAGCATTTCACCGAAAACGTATTCACCGAAAACGTCGGTTTCGGAAAGATCGCGCGTCAGCAAATCACTATTTCCAGCGGTAAAATCCAGCTTGCGGTAAGGTTTGCCATTCTGCACGATCGCGCAGAATGCCGGGTGGCGACGAAGCAGTTCGGTAAGTTCTGACATTCTTCAAAGGTTAAAAGCAAATCAGGCAAGCCATCACGACTTGCCTGATTCAATATACATCATTTCGGATCAAGTGCCTGCTTGATTCTCTGCGAGACATCCTGCAAATGGTACCGCGTGTTTTTATCGGTGCTTTTCGCAATGGCGGCATTCACTGTTGTTTTCAGGCTTTCCAAATGCGCGCGGGCGATCGACGGTAAATCGGTCTTTTCCAGTTCCACCGAGCGGGTTGAGAAGCCATAGGTAATGCCCACCGGGATCGACTGGACATTTGCCCGGCCGGGTTTCAGTAGTGAAATCAGTTTTTCAGCATAAACTTTTTGCAAATTCCTGCGGTACAAGTCTATCGGCTTGCCTGCTTTCGCCTCCGACCAGATTCCTGCTTCGAGATCCGTGAAAAGATCGTCAAGCGTGTAGTTTTTCACTGAAATACCGGTTTCCATGAGCCGTACAGCACGGTCGCCGGCGAAAAGGGACGTCAATGCAAAATCCTGCAATGCTTTCACGGCCTCCATGCCGGTTTCGGGTTTCACTTTGCTGAGGATATTCTGGTCCAAAAGCCAGGTCGGGGTTTTGAAAAGCTGCGCATTCAAAAAGTCGACGGCTTCTTTCTGGGTCGCTTTCGGAACCGTTGTGAAAGTCGGCCCTTCCATGTCATAGGTAGTAGGCGTGTCGTAAATGCCGCCCACGTTTTTGATCACATGGCCCAGGTAGCGGCGGTATTGCGTTACCACATTGCCGTAAATTTCATCCAGTTCCTTGTAGCTCTCGCCGTCTTCCTTGCTCCATTCGATCAGGTTGGGGAGAATGCGTTTCAGGTTTTTGATGCCGTATTCCGAAGCTTTCATGGCATTATCGCTCAAATCTTCGGTCTGGTACCGCGGGTCGTAAGGACTGATTTCCGTACCGAAATGCAGGCGGTTGTCTTTGTAAGCCTCTTTGGTGAGGGTATTGAGGGTTAATTTTTCCGATTGGGCATCTTTCGCGTCCGGGAAATTGCTGTAACCCCATTGAATGGCCCATTTGTCGTAATCACCAATGCGCGGGAAGAGGTCGGTAATGCCGTCCTCGGGCTGTGCCACGTAATTGAAACGCGCATAATCCATAATAGACGAAGTATGTCCGTGTTCCGCAACCCATACCTTATCGCGCAGCTTTTCCACCGGCGTGGCCGAGCTGGCGCCCATGTTGTGGCGCAGGCCGAGCGTATGACCGATCTCGTGGGAAGACACAAAGCGAACGAGTTGGCCCATCAATTCATCGTCAAACTTCTTGGTACGTGCTTTCGGGTCCACCGCCGCGGCTTGAATAATGTACCAGTTGCGGAGCAGGCGCATCACGTTATGGTACCAACCGATGTGGCTTTCAAGGATTTCGCCACTGCGCGGGTCGTGTACGTTAGGACCGTAAGCATTCTGAATGTCGGCGGCGAAATAGCGGATCACCGAGTAGCGCGCATCTTCCAGACTCATGGTTGTGTCGCCATCCGGCCAGTATTCACCCCGGATGGCGTTTTTCCAGCCTGCTTTTTCAAATGCAACCTGCCAGTCGTCGACGCCGGCTTTGAGGTATTTGCGCCACTTTTCCGGCGTTGCCGGGTCGATGTAATAAATGATCGGCTTTTTAGGCTCGATCAGCTCGCCGTTTTGCTGTTTACGGGCGTCTTCGGCGTTCTTCGGTTCGAGGCGCCATCTGACGGCGAAGACTTCGGTATCGGAACGCTGCGATTCTTCCCCGAAAGTGGCATACTGATTGGCGAAATAACCCACCCGGCTGTCGAAAATGCGTTTTTTCATCGGCGTTTTTGGCAGCAGGATCAGTGAGGAGTTCATTTCAAATGTCACTACTCCCGCATCCAGACCGGAAGGCAGATACTGGCCGACCGATGGCACCGGCATGGGTGTCAGCAATTGAGGCGTCACATTGAATGTCTTGATCGTCCGGATTTCGGTATTGATCGGGTAAGTACTGATTTTGGAAATGAATGAAGCCTCTTTCTTGAATGCGGCAAGTTTCAACAACTGTTTGCTTACAGAACTCAATGAAAACACCTGGTTATCGGCATTGAAGAACTCGGTAACGTCGATCACCGAAGTTTTTGCAGGTTCTTTTTTCACCGCCTTAATATCGAAAACACCAATAATTGGGTCGGAATTGGAGTTTTTGACAGCCTGGAAAATGGGTTTGGTACTGTCGGGACTGGTTACGACCATCGTCACCGACCGGAGCAGGAGGTTGTTATCCATGCCTCTTTCCCAGCGGATCATCTGGCGGTTCACTTCCTCGCCGCCGAAGATCCCACCGCCTGCCGCAGTTTTGGAATAGCGTGTTACCGCCATAATATCGCGGTTCAGGAGTGAATCGGCGATTTCGAAATACCATTTGTCGTCCACCTTGTGAACGGAGATCATACCTTTCTGGCTGATCGCATTGGTACTGTCGATGACGTCTTTGAACGCCTTCGGGCCTTTCTTTTTGTCGTCTTTCAGCTTGTCTTTCACGGCCGATGCCACCGCATCGACAGCCTTGTCGATCTTGACGTCTTCCTGCTTGTCTTTCTTTTTCTTTCGTTGCGCGTGCGCGTCGTGCATATACACGAATGCCAGCGCCGCGAGGAGAAGGTAACGCATTAATCTCATAGAGTTTGGTTTTTGGATAAAGTATTAAGGTGTATTTAAATGAGAGGTTAGGGATTATTTGGCCATCAATTCGGCCAGGACGCCTTCTTTGAGGGCGTATTTCGAAACCTGGATTTGCCGGATGCCGTGCGTTTTGAGCACATAGTCGATCAGGCAAACGGCCACGACGATCATGTCCACACGCAACTCGATCATACCGGGGATCGCCATACGGTTATCGTGGTTGCCGGAGAGAATGAGGGCATATGCGCGGTAAAATTCTTCCAGGGTAATATTGAAATCGGTTTCCGAAGCCGGCGGCCAGTTTCCGGTGCGGTAATGGAAGTCGATATCGACGAGGGTATCGAACGTTCCCGACGAGCCTACCAGCTTTTCAGGGGCATATTGATGCACCGCATTCGCGAGCGGGATCAGGTTTTCGTCGAAATGATTGTAGAGGCCACGGCGATCGGCTTGTGAAAGCGGATCGTTCCGCATGAATTTCTCCATTAATCGCTGCCCGCCGATCTCGAAGCTCTGTTTCCAGAAGATCTGCGAGCGGTTGCCGATGATGAATTCCACGCTCCCGCCGCCAATATCCATAATCAGCGAAGGGCCGTCGCCAATGTCGGCGCCGTGGCGGACGCCTTTATATATGTACTCCGCTTCGCGGTTGCCGTCGATGACAGTTACTTCGATGTTGGTTTTTTCCAAAATTTCGGAGCAGAATGCGTGCCGGTTTTCTGCGTTACGCACCGCGCTGGTGCCGAAAGCGAACGTCTTTTCGGGCATTACTTCAAACGAATCGAGCTTTTCGCGGAAATACGAGAGGACGGCGAGTGCGCGGTCCTGCGCTTCGGGTGTGATAATGCGCTTATTGATGCCGCCCAGACCGATCCTGGCAGGCCTGCTTTCGTGGAAAACGGTCTTGAAATGAGGGCCGTTTGGCTCCGCGATCAGCAGGTGAAATGTGTTGGTGCCTAAATCAATTATTCCCAGTCTGGAACTCATATCGGGCTGTTTAATCTGTTAATGACTTTCGTTTCAATGCAATGGATACAAAAATAAACGAATTTTAACGACTTATTTCTTGATTTTCTGTCGGATATAGTTTTTCTTTGCAGTCCGATTTCAGAAACCAATTCAAAGAACATTAGAAATTATAAGCATGCTTATTATTAACATCAAAGACAACGAATCGATCGACCGCGCTCTTAAGCGTTACAAGAAGAAATTTGAAAGAACAGGTACAATGCGTCAGCTTCGTGCGCGTACGGCTTTCGAAAAACCATCTGTTAAGCGTCGTTTCGAAGTTTTGCGTGCCGTTTACAAAGAGAAGACTTACGGTCATTTGGAAGACTAGTTCTTAACGGAATGGTTCTCTGAAAGACTTCTATAGGATTATTGTATCCATATCATACGAGAGGAGCTGTCTTGAATAAGACGGCTCCTTTTTGTATGTTCGGACTATGATAACGCCGTTTCTGGAATTCCTCCAATTCGAAAAGCGCTCCAGTGCGCATACGATCAAATCGTACCAGACTGATCTCGAACAGTTTCAGAAATACCTCCTTTTCCAATACGAATGCGCCGAGCCCGAAACGGCCAAAGCGCCTATGCTCCGGTCGTGGGTGGTGAGTTTGATGGAAGAAGGGCTCAACCCGTCGTCGATTAACCGGAAAATTGCCGCGCTCCGGACATTCTATGGTTATTTAAGGAAGAAAAAACACATCGACAGCGACCCGACAAAAATCCTGTCGGCCCTGAAAACGCGCAAGAAGCTGCCGGCATTTGTGGAAGAGAAATCCATGGAAATGCTTTTTGAAGAAGGCACATTTACCGATGACTTCGAAGGTCTACGCGACAGGGTGATTATGGAGTTGCTTTACGGCAGCGGTATCCGGCTTTCGGAGCTGGTCGAACTGGAATTGAAAGACCTGAACCTGCCGGCACGCACCATTCGCGTTTTCGGAAAGCGGTCGAAGGAGCGGATCGTGCCAGTCTCAACCTCATTGATACAATTGCTTCAAAAATATACAGAGCAGCGTGCACCGGAGGAAAATACCGATATTTTGCTATTAACTGATTCAAATAAAGCTATTTACCCGGTATTTGTACAGCGAAAGGTAAAGCAATACCTGTCGGCCGTCACTACGCTTGCGCAAAAGAGTCCGCACGTGCTCAGGCACACGTATGCGACGCACCTGCTCAACCGAGGCGCGGACCTGAATGCGATCAAGGAATTGCTGGGCCACGCCAACCTGGCCGCTACCCAGATTTACACGCATAACTCCATCGAAAAGCTTAAAAAATCACATCAACAAGCGCACCCCAAAGCCTGAAACCCATTTTTTAAGGTTATATTTGCCTTCAGTGCAAATTTCAAAATATAATTTCGTCACTCCATTATGAATAATAGTTTCCAGGACGCAGTTGTAACGAAGTATAATATTTTTAATAGCCTGTTTCTGAGTTTACCCTACCGAGGTATATTCCAAACAGGTTCCTTACTTCCGATACTGACTCAGCAAAGTGAGATTGGCTTTCAGGAAGGCAAATCTCCCAAAGAAATCATCGAGCATTTTTTTTCAGAGCTCCTGGAAACGGCTACTCCCAAGGAACGTGCGGATTTGCTTTTTGCATTTATCCAATACATCGAACGCCAGGTAGTACTCTTCGACTCGGTTGAGGATGCGGCTTTTGACGAGACGCACGACCTGACCGGTAAAGGTTCGGTAACTTACCTGACCGAACGCCTGGAAAATGACGATCTCAAAAAGAAACTACTCGCCAAGCTGGAAGATTTCAGCGTGCGCATCGTACTGACGGCCCATCCGACGCAGTTCTATTCCGGCAAGGTACTGGGCATTATCAACGATCTGGAAGATGCGATCAAGGCGAACGATTTTACAGAAGTAAACCAGTTGTTGTTGCAACTTGGGAAAACGGCCTTCATTAACCATGAAAAACCTACGCCGTTCGATGAAGCGGTGAGCCTGTGCTGGTTCCTTGAAAATGTATATTACGACGCCATCCCGTCCATTCTCGAAAAATTGATCAATGGCCTGGGAATGAGCGTGCACGACTGGCCTTACCCGAATGTGTTCCGCCTGGGCTTCTGGCCGGGCGGTGACCGCGACGGTAACCCGTTTGTGAACCCCGAAATTACGTTGAAAGTAGCTGATCGCCTGCGCGAGACACTTTTACGCGGCTACTATCGCGACATTCGCCAATTGAAGCGCCGCCTCACATTCAAAGGTGTCGACGACGCGGTTTCGCTGGCGGAGAAAAAGATGAACAGCACCATTTTCGGGCCGTTCGAAGAAGGGTATGAAAGTGCGCAGGAGCTGATCGACGAGTTGCTCAAAGCACGCGAAGTGCTGGTGAACAAACATCAGGGCCTTTTCGTGGAGCTGCTGGATAATTTTATATTGAAACTCAATCTCTTCGGTTTCTTCTTCGCCAGCCTCGACGTCCGTCAGGACAGCCGTAAGCACGGCAAAGCCTGGGAGGATATTCTGAAAAGACTGGAAAAGAAAATCCCGCTGCTGAAATACAGCGATTACCAAAGCTGGGACGAGGCGAAAAAGATCGATTTGCTGCTTTCGCTGAATATCCCGCTTCGCGATGAGGATTATGAGGATGAACTCACGAAAGACATCCTCGGTTCGATTCGGGCCATTAAAACGATCCAGGAAAAAAATGGCGAAAAAGGTGCGCACCGGTACGTGATCAGTAACAACACTTCCGCATTGAATGTGATGCAAGTGGTTGCGCTGGCCAAAAACCTGATTGCAGACGAGGAAGGCAAGCTCGCGCTCGACGTCGTACCACTTTTTGAAACTGTGGACGACCTGGCCAATGCACCGGATATTATGCGTTCGCTGTATGAAAACGAATTCTATCGCAACCACTTGGCCAACCGCGAGAATCACCAGACAATCATGGTGGGCTTCTCGGATGGTACCAAAGATGGCGGCTATTTGCGCGCCAACTGGTCCATTTACCGCGCCAAGGAGGAATTGACTAAGGTTTCGCGTGAATTCGGCATCAAAGTCACATTCTTCGACGGACGCGGAGGACCTCCTGCACGTGGCGGTGGCAATAACCATAACTTCTATTCATCGCTGGGCAAGGATATCGAGGATAAGGAAATCCAGCTGACCGTTCAGGGACAGACCATCAGTTCCAACTATGGTACCGTTACGACGGCCATGTATAACCTGGAAAGGCTATTTACCGCCGGCCTTGAAAACCACCTTTTCAAAGGTCATCGCGAAGACGAACTGACCGACGCCGACAAGGAATTGATCGAGGAAATGGCTGAAATCGCCTATAATTCCTATCTGGACCTGAAAAACCATCCGATGTTCGTCAAATACCTCGATAAAAAGACGCCGCTGCGTTTTTACGGGCAAACCAACATCGGAAGCCGCCCGACCAAACGTGGTAATGACGACGAAGGCCTGAAATTCGAAGACCTGCGCGCGATTCCGTTCGTAGGCTCGTGGGCGCAGATGAAGCAGAATGTGCCGGGCTTCTACGGTTTCGGAACGGCTATCCGGCATTTGGCAGACGAGAACAAAGTGGAGGAGATCAAAAAGCTTTACCAGAAGTCGCTTTTCTTCCGGACGCTGATCGAAAACTCGATGCAATCGCTTTCCAAGGCATTTTTCCCTGCCACGAAATACCTTCGCGAGGAAGAAGAGTACCGGGAGTTCTGGGACAAAATGTACGAAGAGTTCCTGCTCACACGCGAGCTGCTGCTCGAAGTATCGAGCCAGAAGGAACTACTCGATAGCAATAATGTCACCAAAGTTTCCATCAAAACCCGCGAGCGGATCGTATTGCCGCTGATCACCATTCAGCAATATGCATTGCAAATGCTCGCCGGCGATCCGAAGAGTTTGCCGGTTGATGTGGAGACTTATAACCAGCTGATTATCCGGGCGATGTTCGGGATTATCAATGCGGCGCGGAATTCTGCGTAGTACTTATTCATTCAAATAACAGGGTTGGGCATCTGGTTATGTCCAACCCTTTTTCTTGCCTCGCCGGGTTTGCTAAACTTTTCCCCGCAATTATTAGTAGACGAATTGTTGCACAGGCTTATATTTAATAATACTCAATCTTCCAATCTCTATTTACTTCCACATCATGACACATCAGTCGGATCATCGTGCCTATTTTTTTAAGATAGATACGACTATCAAAAAGATTCGTAATGCCTTGCAAAAGCAGCTGACTGAGGCGGGTTTTGACCTGACGGTCGACCAGTGGGTGCTTATCGACCATATTTTCAGAAAGCAGGGCATCAGCCAGAATGAGCTGGCGGAAATGACTTTCAAAGATCCTCCGACGGTGACGAGGATTATTGATTTGCTGGAAAAAAAGGGGCTGGTCGAGCGTGGCCCTGCCGCGGGCGACCGTCGGAAATTCAACCTTTTCCTGACCAAAAGCGGGGAGGCGATCTATAACCAGGCATTCCCGATTGTCGCCGATATCCGCCGCAAGGGATGGGGAAGTCTCAGCGACTCCGACTACCAGCATTTTGTGCGGATTATGGATTCCATTTACCAAAATTTTACCTGATTTGACAAAATTTTTGCCACGCCATTAAGTGGAAGAATGACAGCTTTTTACGTCGTTCTTCCACTTTTTTTGTGCAGAATTGCGGGCTTATCGGTGCGTTTGGGCGAGCTTCCGGTTAAACCTTTCGGTACCTTTTTGTATCTAAACCATAGAACGGTTCCACAACCAACCGGTTTGAAAGGGCTGTTCCGGTTAATATCAGTTTCATTTTTATCCAGTTTAAGGCCATGAAAAAATTCTTTTTGTTCGGCGCGCTGCTCACTTCATCACTCGCTACCCCTGCATTTTCACAATTCAAATACGAACAGCAAATACCTGTTCCCAAAATAGAGGTGGCGGGTTTCGCCGAAATGGAGGTAGTGCCCGATGAAATTTATTTCAACATTTCGCTCCGGGAATATTTTGAGGACGAGAAAAACCAGAAGGATAAGGTCAATATCTCGACACTCGAAAAGCAATTGATCAAGGCAGTGGCGGATGCCGGTTTGCCGAAGGAAGCATTGTCGATCAGCGGGGTGGGAGGTTATCAGAATTATGTGGACAAGAAGAAAAAGCCTGCAACATTCCTCGAAGCGAAGCAATATGAGTTGAAAGTAGCGAGTGCGGAAAAGCTGGACGTAATTATGTCGAAAGTGGAAAGCCGCGGTGTGCAGTACGCGAACGTTGCCCGCGTCGACCACTCGAAGCGCGAAGAATTCAAGAAGCAGGTAAAAATCGATGCATTGAAAGCTGCGAAAGTGAAAGCGGAATACCTGGTGGCATCGCTGGATGAAAAACTGGGTAAGGTCATCGAAATCAAAGAGTTGGATGAAAACCTGTATTTCCCTCAACCGGTGTTTGCCAAAGCTAATGTACGCGCATTTGCAGCGGAGGCTGCGGATACCGTTCAGGATAGCGATGTGCAGTACCAGAAAATCAAGATCAGCTACCGTATGCAGGCTGCATTTGAAATCAAATAGGCCATTTTGCGTATAAACTTCTCTTTCAGGTGCCCGGTAAATAGTTTGCCGGGCACAATTTTTTCGGTGTGATGCATTCGGATTTGTCAGTCCGACCTTTTGTTGGGAGTATTAGTTTCTTTAAATTGAATATTCAATCTCAAACTAAGTAACTGGAAATCATGAGCATTAACGCAAAACACCTGGCCACATTCATTTTGGGCGCCGCTGCGGGAGTAGCTGCACACAAATACCTTCAGACCGAGGAGGGAGAGAAGCTTCTGGAAGACCTCAAAACAAAGGCTAACAACCTGAAAGCCGAAGCGGAAGGGGCCATCGATAAAGCTCCTGAGTATTTCGAGGAACTTAAATCCAAAGGCGCCGAGACATTGAAAGGCAATTTCCCGGACGCAGAGGCCTTTTTCAAGGATTTGTTTGAAAAATTCAAGGGTACCAAAGGCACGGCTTCCACCGAAACGGACGTAACGCCTACGCCGGACCCTATTTCCTGACGCCAACAGACAATCGATGCCGGAGAATGCTTTTGACGAAGTTTCTCCGGCATTTTTATTGGCCTACCAAACCGTTAATCTGCGCATACTGAATGAGCATGATCGTTTTGGCATCGTTAATTGCGCCGCTGGCAACCATTTGAACAGCCTCTTTAAAGGGAATTTCCATTACCTCGATGTTCTCCTGCTCCGTCGCACAGCCTCCGCCGTCACTTACCTTCATGTCATCGGAATATTCGGCGACGAAGAAATAGAGAATTTCGGTGACGGAGCCGGGCGACATGTATGCCTGAAATATTTTCTTCACAGCGCTCACTTTGTAGCCGGTTTCCTCCTCGGTTTCGCGTTTAATGCATTCTTCCGGATTGTCTTTATCGAGCAGCCCGGCGCATGCTTCGACCATCATGCCTGTCTCATTGCCATTTGTGTAGGTAGGGAGGCGGAATTGCTTGGTAAGCACCACGGTCTCCTTCTCCTTATTGTAAAGTAAAATCACCGCGCCATTCCCGCGGTCGTACGCCTCACGTGCCTGACGCCCCCACGAGCCATCGGCTCGCTGATAATCGAATGTGTACTTGCGGAGGGTGTACCAGTTGCTGGAAAGCACTTCCTCGGACAGGATATTAACACGCGGATTGGCCATTTGACTAAAATTGATTATTTATGATTAATAATGATCAAAATTAATCAAAACTTTTCTGCTGGCAAAAAAGAATGAGCCAATGGTGAATATTTGGCGATCCGGGTTACTTTGCGGTTGTATCTCAACCGACGTTCCATGAAACCTGCATCTTACTGGATTGAAAAGTACCATCTGCTGCCGCACCCGGAAGGCGGATATTATGTCGAAACCTACCGGGCTTCCGAAAGCATTCCGCAAAACGCATTACCTGTTCGTTTCGGAGGCGACAGGGCATTTTCGACCGGCATTTACTTTCTGCTTGAATCGCACAATTTCTCCGCATTCCACCGCATTCAGGCCGATGAAATGTGGCATTTCTACGCCGGGGATGCATTGGAAGTATTTGTATTAGACGAAAAAACGGGAGCGTTGAACATTATCAGACTGGGCAATAATCCCGACAACGGCGAAACATTCCAGGCCGTGGTACCGGCCGGCGCATGGTTTGGTTCGCGCCCCGCGAGTGGAAGCACGTACGCGCTCGTGGGTTGCACGGTAGCGCCCGGGTTCGATTTCTCCGATTTTGAAATGGCTCAGCGGGAGTCATTGTCACAGCTTTATCCGCAACATTCGGAGCTGATTGCCGAGCTAACCTATTGCTGATGAAGCATTTTCCGCGCCTATGCTGATGCGGAGGCCCGTATTTTCAAAACTAATAGCCAATGCTCGTATCGTCCCCGCGCGGGTCGGAGCCGCCTTCAAGTGAGCCGTCGGGCAGGATAAGAATGCAATCCATCCGGCCGATGGAATTGCGCTGCTGTTCGAGGATATAGCCTTTGTCCTGCAACTTTTTAATGGCTTCGGCCGAAAATGCATTGGCCTCGAACGTCGTTTTGTCGGGCAGCCATTGGTGATGGAATTTCAATGCATTCACGGCCTGCTGCATGGTCATGCCGTGTTCCAGTACGTTCAGGATGGTTTGGTAAACCGATGTAATGATCGTAGATCCACCGGGCGTACCGACCACCATCAGCAGCTTTCCATCCTTTTCGATGATCGTGGGCGTCATGGATGAGAGCATTCGCTTGCCCGGCGCGATCGCATTGGCTTTGTTGCCGATGAGGCCGTACATGTTCGGTGCGCCGGCTTTGATACTGAAGTCATCCATTTCATTGTTCATGAAAAAGCCCCCGCCCTTCACCACGACGCGGCTGCCGTAGCCGCCATTCAATGTAGTCGTGACGGAAACGGCATTACCTTCCTTATCGACTACCGAAAAGTGTGTGGTTTCGAGGCTTTCGTAACCTGGCAGCGTGCCGCCCTGGATATTTTTGCTGTCGGTAGCCTTGTCCCAGGAGAAATCGCTCCAACGTTTTTGCAGGTAATCTTTGCTGATCAGATCGTTTACCGGCACTTTCACGAAATCGGGGTCGCCGAGAAATTTGGCCCGGTCGGCGTACACGCGGCGCTCCGCCTCAATCATCACCTGAATCGTCGAATCGCTGTGCCAGCCCCATTTGCGAAGCGGGTGTTGCTCGGTGAGGCGCATGAGTTGCAGTAATGCGACACCCCCGCTGGACGGCGGTGCCATGGTGATCACTTTATAGCCTTTGTAGCCCTCGGTAATGGTTTCACGCCATTGTGCGTGGTAATCGGCGAGGTCCTGCTTGCTGATAATGCCTTCGTCGTTTTTGTTAATATCCTTTACGAGTTGCTTGGCTACCTTTCCGGCATAAAAGCCGTCCCGTCCCTTCTTTTGAACCCGTTTCAACACTTTTGAAAGGTCTTTCTGAACAAGCAGGTCGCCCGCGGCCCAGTCTTTACCGGTCGGGTTCAGGAAATACGATGAACCGGGATTTACAGCCAACAAATCGCTTTTGATCGAATTGAGGCTACGTGCCTCGCGTTCGGTCAATACCACGCCATTTTTGGCGATATCGATCGCGGGTTGCAGCACCTGTTTCCAGGCCAGTTTACCATATTTCGCGTGCGCCTGAGCCATACCGTCCACAGACCCCGGCACGCCCGATGCCAACCGGCCCAATGTGCTGGATTTGGGAATGATATTGCCGTCCTTGTCGAGGTACATATCGGCGTGACCTTTGCCGGGCGCCTTTTCCCGGAAATCGATACTGTAACTTTTGCCATCCTTATCCCGCAAAACAAGGAATCCGCCGCCGCCGATATTACCTGCCGAAGGATGCACCACCGCCAGTGCAAATTGTACGGCCACTGCGGCGTCCACCGCATTACCTCCCGCTTTCAGAATATCCACGCCTACTTGCGATGCCACCGGATGCGCGGAGGCGACCATACCGTTTTGCGCGATGACGCCTTTGCGGTCGCTGAAAAACGGTTTCTGATTGGGATCGTCGGAAAGAAACTGGTAGAAGCCGGTAGATTCCTGAACAGGTTTCTGGGCATAGGAAATGCCGGACAACGAGCCGGCAAGCAGCATTAGCGTAAAACGTAATTTCATATAGGAGTGTCAGGTTAATGTTGTAATTTATTAAATCGAACCCTTTTTCTTACCTTTTGTACCAATTTATTTCGATGCATTGGGGCGATGCGCTAACTTTTGAATTCAAATTGTCCGTAACGTCATGATGAAGTTTTTACGACAGGTCTGGGAGAGTTTCCGTTTTGCCTGGGGAGCCCTCAAAACCAATGTTACCCGCACCATCCTATCGCTACTCGGCGTTACGGTCGGCATATTCGCCATCGTTGCCGTGTTCACCGTCGTGGATTCGCTGGAAAAGAGTATCCGCGACAGCCTGAGCTTCATCGGCGACAAAGTGATTTATGTACAAAAATGGCCCTGGGGCTTCGGTGGCGAATACCAGTGGTGGAAATACTTCCAGTGGCCGGAGCCCAACTATTCGGAATACAAATACCTTTACGATAATATGGAAAGCGCCAGTGCCGTGGCGGTCATGGATTTCAGGGGCAACACCGTCCTTAAAAACGGTTCAAACAGTATTAATGCGCTCATTCAGGGCGTGTCTTTTGAATACAACCTCATTTCCGACATTCCTGTACAGAACGGCCGCTATTTTATCCCGCTGGAAACCAACAATGCGCGGAATGTAGCCATTGTCGGCGCGGACATTGCCGAATCACTTTTCCCGGGCCAGGATCCGGTCGGAAAACCGTTCAAACTATCCGGCCACAAGTTTACCATCATCGGCGTTCGGGAGAAAAAGGGTGAAAGCCTGGTCGATTTTGGTGGCAGTCCGGATAAAATATGTCTCATCCCGTTCGCATCGTTTTCCAAACTGTTCCAATCGGGCCGGCGTAATGCTGATATTGTCGTGAAAGGCTTCCCGGAGGACGAGGGCATGAGGGAAGTGGAGGCGGAGATAGTTGGGTTAATGCGCACCAAGCGGGGTATCAAGCCGCGCGACGGCAATAATTTCTCCCTCAACAGGCCCGAAGCGGCGGCCGTAGCAATTTCCGGATTGTTCGCGGTACTGACGATTGCGGGCTGGGTAATCGGCAGCTTTTCGATCCTTGTCGGAGGTTTTGGGATTGCCAATATCATGTTCGTTTCGGTAAAAGAAAGGACAAACCTGATCGGCATCCAGAAATCGCTGGGGGCCAAAAACTATTCGATATTGTTCCAATTCCTTTTCGAAGCGGTGATGCTGAGCCTGGTAGGAGGGCTTGTTGGGATATTCCTGGTTTATCTGCTCACATTCCTGAAACTCGGTTCGATGGAAATCCTGCTGCTGCCGCGCAATGTGCTTTTAGGGCTCGGCGTGTCGAGTATTATCGGCGTACTTTCCGGCATTGTGCCCGCGATGCTCGCGGCGCGAATGGACCCGGTGATCGCCATTCGTGCAAAATAATAACTAGGAAAAATCAAACCGTTTTGCGAAGTTCGCTTCTATCACCATCACACTGATCGACTGTTATGCGTAAATGGGTCATTTTCGCCGTATTTCTGGCTATCGTATTCGGGATTCTATATTATATCACTTTTGGATATTACAGTGAAGGAAAGCGGGGAGGATATGTGACGAGGCTCAGTAACAGGGGCTATTTGTTCAAAACCTATGAAGGCGAGCTGCGAATGGGTGGCCTGTTCGAAGGCGACGGAACGATGAATTCCTCACAATGGGTGTTTTCGGTAAGTGGCAAGAACAAAGACGCTATTTCAAAACTCGAAGAGGCGATCAAAAACGGCCACCGGGTTTCATTAACTTACGAGGAGAAGTTTTTCAAATTACCCTGGAACGGCGATACCAAGTTTTTCGTCACCGACGTGGAAGTGCTCGGGCCGACGAAAGCGGTAACTCCTCCGCCATCCACAGTACCCGCACCGACGGAAATTGATACGACCAAGACTTTATAACCAAAAGCCGGAGCTACCCTCCGGCTTTTTTGGCTTTATAGCTTTTGCTGGTCAGCCAGGCAATGACCTTGTCGCGGTGATCGCCCTGGATCTGGACTTCGCCGTCCTTTACCGTACCGCCGCTGCCGCAGAGGCCTTTCAGCTGCTTACCGAGCGTTTCCAGGTCCGCAACGGTTCCGATAAACCCTTTCACGACGGTAATCACCTTGCCGCCGCCTTTGCGATCGAGCCAGATGCGGAGGTCCTGCTGCTGCGGGGCCAGGGTTTCGGCCTCATCTTCCTGGTCGTTGTATTCAAACTCCGGATTGGTGGAATACACAATGCCAGAGCGGTTTTTCTTTGACATATTTTCAAATGTTATGGGAAATCAGACAATCACATTCAGGCTTCCCGGCTTTATTTTCACTTCGATTCGCGTCGTATCCAGTTGCAGCGGTTCGCCGTCGTAATGGATCATGGGCGGCGTGTCGGTTTCTACTATTGCCTGCGTAGCGCGTTGGTAATCGATGTAGGTAGATTGTTTCAATTGCTTGGTAAACAATCCGTACGCCAGCGCGGTGCCATACCATTGTGGGAAGGGGCTAATTGTACACACATCGAGCTGGCCATCCTGCAAATCGGCTTTCGGGGCTACCCATGCATTATTACCAAACTGCCCTGCATTGGCAAATGAAAGCGAGAATGCCTGCTTTTCCACTCCGTTGAGCCGGAACGACTGCGGTTTATAGGACCAATATGCCCTGAACGATACATTCACATAAGTAAGCAACCCCCGCGCTTTTTGCTGGCTGAACAAATGCCCCACGTAAGCGTCAAAGCCCATTCCGGCCGTGCAGAAGAAAGGTATACCATTCAATTCGGCGCTGTCGATCGTCATAGGTTGCCCTTCGAAGAGCCGTTTCAGGGCCGCGTCCAATGTCAGCGGAAGACCCAGGTGCCTCGCGAGTCCATTACCGGAACCAAGCGGCAGGATACCGATCGGGATATTGGTACCTACAAGTGGCTTGGCGATCTCGTTCACTGTACCATCGCCGCCGACAGCCACGATGGCCTTCCATTTCTCCGCGTGCATGTGCTCGCGCACGAGCTCGGTCGCGTGTGCGCGCTCCTCCGTGAAGAGGATTTGGGCATGACCGGCATTTTTGTTTGCCACGGAATGGATTCGCTCGCGTACCGCCGCACTGTTCTTGCCGATCGAGGTGCCCGAATTGGGATTCAGTATAAATAAATAAGGATGGGTCACTGGTCAGGCAAAAAATAGGAACAGAATGAGAAGAAAAACAATGATGAACAGGTAATACAAACCATCCACAAAAGGATATTTCTGACGGTCGATTTTCTTGAAAATGCTTTCGAACTTGGCCATACCTGCTGGATCAATGATAATTCGGCAATGCGCCTTTTCCCGGCGCCGATCTTTCCGTTATATTTAGAATCGTCAATTGCATTACAAAAATCCATAAAAAATATGAGAAACTGGCTTTTTACCCTCATTCTGATCGGCGGTGCTTTCATGGCAAAGGCGCAGTCGGCGAGCGACAAGGACGAGATACTGGGCATCCTGAAACGGCAGGAGGCGGATTGGAACAAAGGGGATATTCAGTCGTTCATGAATGGTTACTGGGAATCCGATTCACTGATGTTTGTCGGCAAAGCGGGCATTACTTACGGTTACAAGCCTACTTACGAGGGTTATCTCAAACGCTATCCCGACCGTGCGACGATGGGTACATTGAAATTCAGCTTTCTCAATTTCTCATTTCCCGGTCGTGACGTTGCTTTTGTAGTCGGGAAATTTCATTTGACACGACCTGAAAAAGGCGATCTCGAAGGGCATTATACGCTTTTGTTCAAAAAGATCAAAGGCAAATGGCTGATCGTTTGCGACCACACCAGCGGATAATGAAAGAGCCGGACTGAGAAGCCCGGCTCTTTCATTATGTATTTTGAGGATATTATACTTTTTTGAATTTCAATACGACGTCAATGGCCGGTGATCCTGGAATAACCGCAGCGTCGTCAACCGCAACTTCCAAATCTGATCCATTCAGTGTGTATTTGAAAGACTTAGTATTATTCGAACTGTCCTTCAATATCAAATTGCCATCCTTAACCTCCCATTTAGCTCCACTAATGGGGATAACTGAATTGATGAGCGTCACAGCAGTTGGGCAATCTGCAGTTGTAATGTTATAGTCAGCCTTAAAAGTCAATTTTAAGCTGTATAAACACGGGACGGCGGTCACAGGGTCAAGAGGCAGCGTAGATCCGGGAGCTGCTGCAACGGCAGTAAGTTGCCATGTCGCTACGATGGGATCGGTGCTTGTCGGCGGAGTAGGTTCATCTTTGTCGTCCTTACAAGCAAAAACAACTGAAAGAATCATCAGCATGGCTAGCAAGGAGGTCTTGCTGAGGGTGTAGGCTTTTTTCATAGTTGAGAACTTAGATAGTTAAGATCAATAGAGTTTGATTCGCGTTAGTTTTAACGATCAAACTTAGTGAAAAATGCCTTTTGCCGGGAAGTTTTATGACTTAGCGGAATTTTTTGGGGTTTGAATGGTACTCCGGAGAAAAAGCCCGATCAAATCGGCTGCCGCTTCTTCGGGCAGCTTTTCGCCGGTTCGTACCGCTTCGTCGGCGGAGGCAATGTGCTGCCTTACCAGATCATTTTCATAAAACTGATCTTCCAATGATTGCCGGATCTGTTCGTGGAGCCATTCTGTTCTTTGAAACTGTCTGTTTTGTTGTAAAAATCCGCTTTCAGAAGTTCGCGCATGGAAATCTGAGATCAGTTTCCAGATCGGCTCCATTCCAACACCTTCCAACGCCGAACAGGCGACAACCTGGACCGGTACCCGGGAAGCGGTTTCAGGAAAAAGGTGCAAGGCCTGGCGATATTCCGAAACGGCTTTCGCAACCGCGCCTTCATTGCCGCTATCGGCCTTGTTGACAGCCACGGCATCGACCATTTCCATAATGCCCTTTTTAATACCCTGCAATTCATCGCCCGCGCCTGCGAGCATGAGGAGCAGGAAAAAATCGGTCATACCCTTCACAAGCGTTTCCGACTGGCCTACACCAACCGTTTCAACCAATATAATATCATAACCCGCCGCCTCGCACAGCAGGATTGCCTCGCGCGTATGCCGCGCGACGCCCCCGAGCGAGAGGTTCGTAGGCGAGGGGCGGATGTACGCACGCGGGTCGCGCGCGAGCTTCTCCATCCGTGTTTTATCACCTAATATGCTTCCGCCCGATTGTTTGCTGCTCGGGTCGACTGCCAGCACGGCTACCCGCTTGCCCAGCGCAGTAAGGTAAGTGCCAAATGCTTCGATGAATGTGCTTTTCCCTACGCCGGGCACGCCGGTAATGCCAATGCGGATCGATTTGCCGGCATGCGGCAGGATATTTTGCAGGATTTGCGAAGCCAGTTTCCGGTCGTCGGCCAGGCTGCTTTCGATGATCGTGATCGCGCGGCTAAGCGTAGTGCGGTCGCCCGCGAGGACGCCCCTGGCATATGTTTCAACAGACAGTCGCTGGCGCATTGGGTGAATATTTTTACCTCGGCAGACAAACGGCGTTGTCTGTCGCTAAAATGGAAACTTTTTCTCCTAAAACAGGTGAAAAGGTGTATATTGCTCGTTTACAACCCAATATTTCCAATTTTTAACCATTATAATGAAAATTTCAGTATTTCGTCTGGGCGTCATTGCAATGAGCAGCCTGGGCTTCTTCAACAACGCTATCGCACAGGAGGCGGAGAAGGTGAAATATGATGCGCACGTGCTCTTTCACCCGCTTTTCAACTTCCAGCCCGGCAACGAATACCGGACGGGAAGTGGAGCCCCTGGCCCCAAATACTGGCAGAACCGCGCCGATTACAAGATCAACGTAGCGCTCGAAGAGGAGAAAGGGACCGTGAGCGGGGAAGTAGAGCTTACCTATAAAAACAACAGTCCTGAAAACCTGGAATTTATCTGGCTGCAACTCGATCAGAATGCATTCGGCAGCCATTCCAGAGGCGCTCAAACCACGCCGGTTACCGGTGGCCGTTTCGGCAATATGGGCTTCGATGGAGGTGATTCCATCAGATCCGTAACTGTTCAGCAAGGTAAGGGCGCATTCGTGGATGCGGAGTACAAAGTTGTCGACACGCGGATGCAAATCAGGCTCAAAACGCCGGTGAAAGCCAATGGCGATGCGATCAAAATCAAGCTGGCTTATTCATTCAAAGTCCCTGAATACGGCTCCGACCGCATGGGAACGCTCGAAACCAAAAATGGTATCGTGTACGAAATGGCCCAATGGTACCCTCGCGTAGCGGTTTTCGACGATATCGAAGGCTGGAACCTGCTTCCCTACCTGGGCGCAGGCGAGTTTTACCTCGAGTATGGTGATTTTGAATACAATGTGACTGTTCCCTGGGACCATATCGTAGTAGGATCGGGCGAATTGCTCAATCCGAATGAAGTCCTCACCGCCGAACAACGTAAAAGACTGGCTGACGCCGCCAAAAGCGACCAGACCGTCGTGATCCGCAGCGCGGAAGAAGTTACCAACCCGAATACGCGTCCGAAACAATCGGGTACGTTAACTTGGCGCTTCCGTTGCGTGCAGGCGCGCGATATCGCGTGGGCTACTTCCAAAGCATTTGTGTGGGATGCGGCGCGTATGAACCTGCCGAAGGGCAAAACCGCATTGGCGCAGTCGGTATACCCGGCTGAGGATGGCGGGCTCGAAGGCTGGGGCCGCTCGACGGAGTATGTGAAAGGCTGTATCGAGTTCTATTCCAATTATGTACATGAATATACCTACGCTGTGGCGACCAATGTGGCCGGTATCGTGGGTGGTATGGAATATCCGGGGATCGTTTTTTGCAGCAGCAAAAGCCGCAAGGACGACTTGTGGGGCGTAACCGACCATGAGTTCGGCCATAACTGGTTCCCGATGATAGTGGGTAACAACGAGCGCAAATATGCGTGGATGGATGAAGGTTTTAACACGTTCATCAACTTCCTGTCGGGCGATAACTTCAACAATGGCGAGTATAAAACGACCCAGATGAACGATATGCACCGCCTGGCGCCGATGATCTTCCGCCCGAAAGCAGACCCGATCATGACAATCCCTGATGTGGTACAAGCCGTAAACCTGGGCTGGGAAGCCTATTACAAGCCTGCATTGGGCCTTAAAATGCTACGCGAGCAAATCCTCGGAAAGGACCGTTTCGACTATGCGTTCAAAATTTACGTGCAGCGCTGGGCATTCAAGCATCCGACGCCTTACGATTTCTTCCGTACCATCGAGGACGCGGCTGGTGAAGACCTGGGCTGGTTTTGGAAAGGTTGGTTCTTCGAGAATTATAAGCTCGACCAGTCGGTGAAGGAAGTAGCTTATGTGGAGCAAAACCCGCAAAAGGGCTCTTACATTACCATCGAAAACCTCGATCAGATGGCCATGCCGGTGAAAGTGGATATCGAAGAAGTAAGCGGTAAGAAAACGCGCGTTGAATTGCCGGTGGAAATCTGGCAACGCGGCGGCGCGTGGACCTTCAAAGCGGCTACGCAGGGACCTATCCGCGCGGTAACGATCGATCCGGAGCACAGTTTCCCGGATATCAATCCAGAGAACAATGTATGGAAACCGGCTTCTTACAATGCCGAGCCGGATGTGAACTAAGCATTCATAACAACAGAAAAGCCTTCCAACTGTAACAATTGGAAGGCTTTTTTATGGGTTAATGCTGATGATCAAATGGTAAGTAACATGGCGCCGTACGAATAGCCGCCGCCAAATACAGTGATCACGATATTTTCGCCCTTTTTAAATTTCTCCTTATTCTCCGAAAGCGCGATCGCGCAGCCGGCGCAACCCGTGTTACCGAGGTATTGGATGTTCGAAATCAGTTTTTCGGCAGGGATACCCAGCGTATTGATCACGTTCAGGCTGATGCGGTGGTTGGCCTGGTGCGGGATCAGGTAATCAAGGTCGTTGATAGTCAGGCCGCATTCCTGCAATACCCGCTGGCTTACCTTGGGCATATATACACACGCATTCTGGAACACATCGCGGCCGAAAGGCATCACTACGCCCCGGTCGTTGGGTCGTAGTACTACCGCTTCAATAGCCTTTCCGCTGGTGGCCGCGCCGCCCGTTATAAGCTTTTTAATTTGCATATCGCCTTCCGTCTGCCGCTCTTTGGAAATGAGCATTGCAGAAGCACCATCGCCCCACAAATGGCCGGAAACGGTGTCCATTTCATTGTAATAGGCCGTATTATGATCGGAAACCACTACCAATGCCTTCGACGCTTTGCCCATGGCGAAATAGCCTTCGACGATCTCGATCGCATTGAGCAGCGACGAGCAGGCGGAGGAAATGCTCACGACCGGAATGTCGGGGATTTGAAGCTGGTGCTGTACCGCGTGGGCCAGCGTAACGATCGTGTCGTAAGGCGTATAAGTGGCCCCTACGATCAGATCTATCTCGTTTTTACTGTATGGGATATTTTCGAGCAATGTATCGACCGCCTTCATGGCCATGGTCGAGGTATTTTCGTCTGCGGATGCTTTACGTCTTTCTGAGATTCCCGTTCTTTCCGTTATCCACTCGTTAGATAGGTTGTTGAGATTTGTAAAATATTCATTACCAATAACTTCGCTTGGCAGATAATGACTAACCGTATTAATATACATGATTGAGAAGTTGACTTCGCAAGCTACAATTCTTTTCGATTCCGAAAGTTAAATATTTCGTAGAAATCGTAGCACTTGATATTTGAACAATTCAATAATAAATTTATATAATTATACTAATGTCTCTTGAAAATTAGAGGATTATGAATCTAAAATGTCGTTATAAAACGACAAGAGTTTTTCTCCCTCGCACGTCCAGTTATACATTGTCTCCGCGGCTTTCCGGCCATTTCCTCCCATTTGCGACCGCATTGCATCATTGGTAATGCAGCTTTCCAATGCATTACACAGTGCTTCCGCGTCGTAAGGAGAAATACAGAATCCGCACCCGGAGGGCTCCACAATCTGCCGGTAAACCGGGAAATCGGAAGTAATGACTGGCAATTTTAGTGCCATGTATTCAAACAGCTTCGTCGGGAACGATTCAGGGTAATCGGCTACGGGTTTCAGCAAGGCAATGCCGGCCACCGACTGCCGCGCATACCGCAATGCTGCTTTCTGATCGGTATAGCCGTGAAATGTGACATTATTTTTTGCTGTTTGATAACCGGCTATCGCTTCCAGCTCGGCTTTCTTCACTCTTACGGGCCCAAACAAGTGTAAATGGCATTCGGGATAGCTGTTTTTCAATAGTGCCAATGCGTTGATCATCGTATCAAGGCAACGCTCCATGGATACCACACCCAGGTAGAAAATCTCAGGCGCTGGTATGCGTAAGTGCCCGCGCGCACGTATGCACTCGTGTGTGTGGGAGTCGATAACCGGCAGCGATACGTAATTGTGGACAACCGAGTACGGTTTTGCCAGATCGTGATACGCTTCAAGATAGGCATCGTCCGTAAAAATGCAGTAGAAATTCCGGCGTGCCAGTTTATCAAAATAATGGAATAGTCTTTTGAATATCAGGCTATTATTATATCGTTTGATCGCAAATTTCTTGAACAGGTTTTCCTGCACTTCGTAGATCACTTTTGCTCCGGCCCATTGGAAAAGGAATGCGATGGGAATCAACTCTGGCACAAAAATGTGGACGATGTGGGCCCTCAGCCACAGGCATTTGAACAATGCAACAGGATGTGTAAGCAGAATTCTGGGCAGTAGCCGTTCGAATTTCGGCAGGCCAATCAAATGGAGCTTTTCCTTCAAACCGCCTCGAACTCCCGGCAATGCGCAAAATACCTCGTAATGCCCTTGGAGCGAGGGCGCGATCTTGTACATAATCCGCGAGTCTGTCGCAGGATGCACCGTGCTGAGCAGCAGCACGCGTTTCATGCGCCGGTGACGATCGCCACGCCCGAGGAAGTACCGATGCGTGCGGCACCGGCTTCGATCATCGCAATTGCCTGTTCGTAAGTCTTAATGCCGCCCGAAGCCTTGATTTTCACCTCCGCAGGCAGAATCGACCGCATTTTGCGAACCGTTTCCACTTCCGCACCGCCCGGACCGAACCCTGTGGACGTTTTGACAAAATCAGCTTTCGCCTCGGCGCAGATTTCGCAAGCCGTGTAAAGGTCGAACGAATCGAGGGATACCGTTTCAATGATCACTTTCAGCAATGCATTCTGCCCGTGCGCGAGGTCGGCGAGTTGTTTCAATTCCTCGCGAATGCTCAGGTAAGCCATCGATTTGAATTGCGACAGGTTCATCACCACATCAAGCTCGGTGGCGCCGTTCTGCAATGCTTCCGTGGCTTCGGCAACCTTTGTGGTGGTCGTCGAATAGCCCATCGGAAAACCGATTACCGTCGCGATTTCAATTTTTATTGGACAAAATTCCAGCATTTCGACGACATATGGCACGTAAACCGGCGCTATACATACCGCTTTGAACTGGTGTATCCAGGCTTCTTCGCAGATTTTCCGGATATTGGTTTCGCTCGCCGTTGCGGAAAGCAGCGTGTGGTCGATGTAGGAAGAGAGATTGTCCATAAAAAAGGAAAAACCCCGCCGGAAAGGCAGGGTCTCACATAATATCAGGCACTATTTAAGCTTTGCTTTTTTCTTTTTTGGCAGCCTTTTTCGCAGGCGCTTCTTTTGCTTCTTCGGATACCTCAGATGCAGCTTCCGCAGCCGGCTCGGCAGCGGTTTCTACTTCGCCTTCGGTTACCACAAATGCTTCGGGCGTGTATTTCGAAAGCAGGTTGTACCAGGAAATGACTTTTTTGATATCCGAAACATACACTTTCGTGCGGTCGAACTCCGGAAGTACCTCAGCAAGAAACTCGATGAGTTCTTTGTCCGATGAAGTTTTGGCAGACAATGTAACCTCTTCACCGTGGATTTCACGGATTTTCAGGAACACGTCCGACAGGGCAACAGATTCTTCTGCACCGTCTGTAAAGATCGAAACGTCTTTCAATACCGATACGCGCGCAGTCGGGCCGATCAGCGTTTTTTCACGTTTTTCGTCCAGGCTTTCCACGATCACGCCCGCACGGCTGGGTTTCAGAATGCGGAACAAACCTGGCTTGCCGGATACATTGGCTACTTCTTTCAACAAATCCATTCCTGTTGACTCTACTTTTTCACTCATCCTTTCTTACTATGGTTATATCTTGATTTTAATGTTGGATGCGGCAATTGAATTTTTGCGCAAAATAACGGAAAGATTGTCCGGGAAACAACCGATATGCTATTTTGTCTTCACAAACGACTGATTATAAGTTTCTATTGCGGCCAATACAGGCTCGCGACCCTCGTTTTTCTCGGCCGATGTAACGTACATTTCAGGCACTTCTTCCCACATTTCTCCCATTTTACGTTTGTAAGCTTCCACCTGGGCGGCTACCTGGCCGGGTTTGAGTTTATCTGCTTTGGTGAATATAATTTCAAAAGGAATGCCTGCTTCGCCTAATGCGGCCATAAATTCGAGGTCTACGGCCATGGCGCTGTGGCGGACGTCCACCAGCACAAATGTACAAATCAGATTTTCGCGGTAATGCAGATAATCGTGGATCATTTTTTCCCACTTGTCGCGCTCCACCTTGCTCACTTTGGCATAACCATAACCGGGCAAATCGACGAGGTACCAGACATCGTCGATGATAAAATGGTTGATCATCTGTGTTTTTCCCGGTTGCTGCGAGGTTTTGGCCAATGCCTTTTTGTTCGTCAGCATGTTGATCAATGACGATTTACCCACATTGGAACGTCCGATAAATGCATATTCGGGAAGGATGGGCTCCGGACATTTTTCGTAGTCCGTATTGCTCATCACATATTTAGCTTCCTGAACTTTCATGGTATTCTGGTGTTAATGAAGTTGCGAAGTTACCCTTTTTGAGCTTCTTATCCGCAAAAGGTGCGAGATAGCGCGGCTGTCCATCATTGTGTAAAATAAAACAAAGGCGTATTTTCGTTATGGAATACTCAAATCAAAAATCATATTTAATCAAATGAAAAATCTTAAAAATCTCGGGTTCGCGATCGTGGCATTGATGCTGGCCATGTCCGTGGCAGTAGCCGGGGAAGGAGATAAAAAAGCGGCCGAGAAGGGCATCCAGTTCATTGAAGGCTCATGGGCTTCACTCCTTAAAAAAGCCAAAAAAGAGAACAAACTGATCTTTCTCGACGCTTACACCACCTGGTGCGGGCCATGCAAGCTGCTGCAAAAGAATGTCTTTACGCGTGAGGACGTAGCCGCGACTTTCAACGGGAATTTTATCAATGTGAAGATCGATATGGAAAGTGGAGAAGGCCCCTCACTCGTGAAAAAGTATCCTATCGAAGGGTATCCGACATTGTTTTTCATCAATGGAAAAGGCAAGGTGGTGAAGCAATTGCTGGGTTACCAGCAACCTCAGGATCTCATCAAAGCAGCCAAATCCGTGCAAAAAGGACCTGCTATCTAAATTATTAGTATAAAAAAGAAAACCCCGTAGAATGGCTCTGCGGGGTTTTCTTTTTTGCACTAATCTTATTCGTAATAGTTGGGAACGCGGTGGCCGCTGCTTTCCAGCAAACGGTCCTTGCGGAACAACTGAACGTCGGCGGCAACCATGTCGTTTACCAGCGCTTTCAGGTCGTATTTCGGTTTCCAGCCCAATTTCTCCATAGATTTCGTAGGATCGCCGATCAGCAATTCCACCTCGGTCGGACGGAAATAACGTGGGTCAACCGCTACAACTTCCTTGCCGATCTCGATCTGGAATTCCGGATTATTGCATTTTACCACTTTCGCGATCTCTTCTGCTCCTTCTCCACTGAATTCGACTTCAATGCCTACTTCCGCAAATGCCATTCTCACAAATTCGCGGATGCGCGTGGTAACACCGGTCGCGATCACGAAATCCTCGGGCGTTTCCTGTTGCAGGATGAGCCACATCGCTTCTACGAAGTCTTTGGCATGGCCCCAGTCGCGTTGCGCGTCGAGGTTACCGAGGTACACTTTATCCTGCAAGCCCAATGCGATACGTGCTACCGCGCGGGTGATCTTGCGCGTTACGAAAGTTTCGCCACGCAATGGCGACTCGTGGTTGAAAAGAATACCATTCACTGCGAACATATTATATGCTTCGCGGTAGTTGACTGTGATCCAGTAACCGTAAAGTTTCGCGACCGCATAAGGTGAACGCGGGTAGAACGGCGTGCGCTCCGACTGCGGTACTTCCTGTACCAAACCGTACAATTCCGAAGTAGATGCCTGGTAAATCTTCGTTTTTTGGGTTAATCCCAGCAAACGCACCGCTTCAAGGATACGGAGTGTTCCGATACCGTCGACGTTGGCCGTGTATTCAGGTTCTTCGAAACTCACCTGCACGTGCGACATCGCCCCCAGGTTGTATATTTCATCCGGCTGAACTTCCTGGATGATGCGGATAATATTCGTAGAATCGCTCAGGTCGCCGTAATGAAGGTGAAAGCGCACGTTTTTCTCGTGCGGGTCTTCGTAAATATGGTCGATCCGCTGGGTATTGAACAACGAACTGCGGCGTTTGATACCATGCACTTCATATCCCTTGCTCAAAAGGAGCTCGGCCAAATAGGCACCATCCTGGCCGGTGATTCCTGTAATAAGCGCTTTCTTCATTCTGTTGGTAGTATGTATATGTGGATAAAATTATCCGGTTAATAAGTGATTACATTAATTGTGGTCGGAAGCCGGGCTGACCAACAGGCTCCGCTTGATATCCACCCTGTCCGCGAGGATCACGGCGGAAGCATATTGTTCACGGATCAGATCAAGGTATTGCTCTGCGTCGCTTCGGTACATAAAATCGCCCACCTTCACGCGGTAGGTCGGCTGGGTGTACGAAACGTAAGGGTTCAAATCCGGAAAGGCCTGGTAAACATAGGACTTCGCACCATCCGCTTCCTGCCTCACATTTCCTACATAAATCTGGATCCTGAAACCGTTGATGTAGCGGATAGATTTGTTCTGCTTCGCCAGCGTATCCAGCACCGATTCCAGTTTCCTGTTGACGTACAACGGCTTATCCACATCGGCTTTCGGAACATTGCTGTTCTTTGCGGGTGTCGTCGGCTCCGGACGGGTTACGAGGGCGGGTTCCACATATTCGTAGCGCGGCCGGACCGCCGAGAGATCTTCCCTGTACTCGGAACCGGAGCTCACGACCGACTTTTTGGCACAACCCGAAATCAGAATGATACCAAGATGCAGAGCCCATAAAAATTTCTTTTTTAGCGTCATATCCTGAACCATTGTAACTGAGCCCACAAACTTAATCAAAATTGGATGAATCACCATACCACTTAATTTTGAATGTAATACCTAACTTTACCCGGTTTATTCCCGATTTCAATGCTAGTACAGTCCAACGTTTCGCTTCGTCATCTCAATACATTCGGGCTCGATGCCGATGCCAGATATTTTATAAATGTGCGCTCTGTCGATGAGCTAACGGCCGTTTTACGTGATCCTGAGTGGAAGGAAACGCCGAAATTCATCCTTGGCGGGGGAAGCAATATTTTGCTCACGAAGAACATCGACGCCCTCGTGATTCACCCCGGGATCAAGGGCATTACAATCATAGAAGAAAATGAGGAAACGGTCGTGCTCGAAGTGGGCGCGGGCGAGGTTTGGCACGATTTCGTCATGTATTGTGTGGATAATGGCTATGGTGGTGTGGAAAACCTATCGCTCATTCCCGGCACGGTAGGCGCAGCGCCCATGCAGAATATCGGGGCTTACGGCGTCGAGATCAAAAGTGTGATCGAATCGGTGGCGGGTGTTGATATTGAAAAGGGTGAGAAACGTGTTTTCAGCAATGCGGAATGTGAATTTGGCTATCGTGAAAGTGTATTCAAGAAAGCATTGAAGCACAAATATGTGATCACAGGTGCCACTTTCAGGCTCAGCAAAAAACCTGTTTTGAATGCAGCCTACGGCGATGTGCAGAAAACATTGCAGGAAATGGGCGCCGAAAACCCGACCATCCGCGACATTAGCCAGGCCATTATGCAGATCCGCCGCAGCAAGTTGCCCGACCCTGCGGAAATCGGTAATGCGGGAAGTTTTTTCAAAAACCCTGAAATACCGGTTGCTCAGTTTACGCAGCTACGGGAAACCTTTCCGGAAGTGCCCGGTTATCCTGTGGACGCTGGAACGGTGAAAGTACCGGCCGGATGGCTGATCGAACGGGCCGGATGGAAGGGTTACCGCGAAGGCGAAATAGGGGTCC
Source organism: Dyadobacter sp. SG02 (assembly GCF_900109045.1). Classification (GTDB taxonomy): domain Bacteria; phylum Bacteroidota; class Bacteroidia; order Cytophagales; family Spirosomataceae; genus Dyadobacter. The sequence goes on along the minus strand of NZ_FNYL01000004.1, from coordinate 475,582 downwards.
ACGCGCGCCAGGCGTTGGTATTGGTCAATTATGGGGGTGGTACAGGGGCTGAGATCAAGGCATTATCAGAAAAAATCCAGGAATCGGTGGCGGCGAAGTTCGGTATCCGGCTCAACGCAGAAGTTAATTTTATATAGTATCCTATGCACCGCAAAAAGTTATATACCACATTTGCCCTGCTCGCAATATTTATCATTGTTTTCTTCCTGAAAGATCGGTTTACCGTCGAGCCCTATCAGGACGAGCACCATTACCTGCCTACGGCGGTCCTTTTCAGCACCGAACCGATTCCCTCTTTGCATTTGCTCCAAACCTATAATGAGCTTAATACGCCGATCCCGTTCATTCTCGGGGGGTGGGTGTTGCGGGTTTTCGGAGAAGATATTCAGAACCTTCGCCTCCTTACCGCATTTACAAGTTTCGCATTGCTGATGCTTTTCGTTTGGTACAGTCCCGAACGCACAAAGCGTTTCTGGCTTTGCCTCGGCGGGTTACTGATTTTCCCCAATTATTACCTCGTCAGCGTCTACTATTACACCGACATTTTCGCGATGGTGTTTACGCTCGGCGGTGTGATCGCCTATTTACGGAAATGGCATTGGGTGGGCTTCCTGTCGCTGGCTGCGGCGGTCTGCTGTCGACAATATATGCTCGCATTCCCTGCGGCGATCCTGGCTTATGAAGTGTTTAAAAACATACAATGGAGCGCTAATCCGGTGACTTTGGTAAAAAGCGTATTCTCTGATCCCGCTTGGATCTGGTACGCACTGGCGGTGCTGGTTATCGTTCCGTGGGTGGTAATCTGGCACGGGCCCGCCCCGGCATCGGTTATGGCCGATCAGCATTATGATTCGGACAAGCTGGTGAATTATAACTTCGGCTATTTAATGTACGCCTCGGCGGTGGTAGCTGTCTATTATATCGTTCCCGAGACGCTGGTAACCCGCCGTTTTTCGCATTTTCTTGGATATCCGCGCAAGCATCCGGTCATGTTCGCCGGTTTCCTGGTGGTCATCGCGGCGATTATCGCCTTTTTTCCTGCCAGGCAGGCCTATAATCCTTATTTCACCTGGCCATACCTGGGTTATGTGGATGAATTATTGATGAAAATCGGTGTCAGCGGATTGCTGAAACAACTGGTTTTCGGGGTTTTGATGCTCGTCACGCTCACCCGTTTCGTATCTCCCCGTTTCAATCTCGCTACCTGGGTTTTTTTGCTGAATATCCTGTTGCTCGGTAAGGCGCAGTTGTCGTGGGATAAATACTCTCTGCCGATGATCATGGTTTTGTGGTTCCTGGCCATGTACGACGAGCATTGGCTGCCGTCCGAAACGCGCACCGCAAACAAGCCGGAGGCATTAAATGTAAAATATTAAAGATATATTTATAACCGGGCGTCGATCTCCCATTTGTCCGCCAGCGGCCAGTCCGACGGGCATTCAATAGCCATCAAAAACAGCATTTTAATGAAATGAACTTTACACACTCAAAACTTTTCCTGCTTTCCTTCCTTTTTTGCTGCATCACAGGCGCTGCCAGTGCCCAGCGGTTTTTCTCGGTGGTTTTCGACAAGCTGCCACGTGAAATGCAGCTGTATGCGCGGGCCGATGATAATCTGGCAGATGTGCCTATTTCCGGCATGATAGAGCTGGCTGGCTGGGACCATATGTCCGTAGTGACGTTCCGGAACAATGTGCGGACCGCTTACCAGAAATCGGCCATCAATTACGGCAGTAGCACGACCGGTAAATTCTCGATGACGCCCAAAATCAAGGCGGAAATGGCCGATTACTCATTTGAAGTGTATGCCTGCCACGAGACCGACTCCGTACTGATCGTGCGCCGTAACCAGATAGTGGCGGGGGACTTCTACGTGATCAGCGGCCAGTCCAATGCGGCTGCTACCGTTTTCGGGGCCTGGTCGAGCAAATATGCGCGCACCATTGCCCGCACACCCGATAACATACCCGCAACAACGCCCGGGGACACGCTCTGGACCGTCGCCGCGTGGTCGTGGACGTACGTGGGCGCGTGGGGCCTTGAAATGCAAAAGGAGATTTTGGAGCGCGACAGCATTCCGACCTGCGTGATCAACGGTTCGCTCCCGGGAGCAAAATTGAGTGACTTTCTAAACAGGGACCCCAGGGATTCTACGAGCTTTTCCATTTACGGTGGGTTGGTCAAACGGGTACGCGTAGCAAATCCAGCCCGTATCAGGGCGTTTGTGTGGATGCATGGCGAACAGGAAGCATTTGAAAATATCGGTAACTACGCCGAGGAGTATGACAAGCTCTATAAGAATTGGGTCCATGATTTTCCCGAAGTCGAGCAGTATGTGGTTGTCCAGGCGAACCTCATTATATTAAGAAATAACATACCCAACCCGGTGGGGGGCTCGATACGCGATTTTCTGAGGAGGACAAAATACATTTATCCTAAAACAGATCACTTTGCGGCCATCGGAACGCCCGAATATGATGGTGTGCATTATCATCGGCCTGGCTATGAGGAGTTTGGTCGCCGGATGTACCACTTTTTGGCGCCCCGCATTTACGGCTCTAAGGACTCGGACAATGTGAGGAGCCCGGACATTAAAAAAGCATTTTATACCAATGCCGAGAAAAAGGAAATCGCGCTGATTTTCGACGAGGGCCAGGAGTTGAAATGGCCCGCCGACTCGACCGTGACGGGGCAGGACGGTAAGCCGCTCGTTTTGAGCCTTAAAAATTTCTTTTACCTCGACGGCGACGAACAGAAGGCAGCATTCTCAGCTGGAAAAGCACAGGGCAACCAGGTAACGCTGACGCTTAAAGAAGCTTCCACGGCAACAAAGCTTAGCTACCTGCCTTCATTTTACCCGGAGAACCTGCCTTTGACAGAACCTTTTTCGTTCAATATAGCCATTTACACCGGTCCGTATTTGCGGAACAAGCGTGGTCTGGGCGCGTTTTCGTTCGATAAAGTGGCCATTGGTATGCTGTTGCCAAATGTTGCGCTCTCGGCCAACCGTACCTACAACTCGGTGATACTGACCTGGCCTGCCGTGGAAACCGCTACCAGCTACGTATTGCAACGCAAAATATCCGATTCTGCACCTTACGAGGTATTGAAAACGCTCGACGGCCAGACGCTCTCCTTCGAAGACCGCGACATCGAGCTCAATGCGACTTATACTTACCGCATTCAGGCATTCAGCGAAATCTCGCAATCGAACTACTCGACCGTGACTGTTGACCTGAGCCCGATCCTGGGCAACGAGATCGGCGCCAAAAACATGCTCTGGCAACTGTTCCCGAACCCGACCGACCGCGTGTTGCGCGTGGAGTTCAAGAATGCGGCTACCGGTACCATGGCGATTTTGAATGCGAAAGGACAGATCCTGCACCGGAAAGCATTAAAAGCATCCAAAGGCGAGGAGATAAATGTAGCTACCTGGCCTACTGGCACATATCTTTTGAACTTCCAAAACCAGGACGGCGTCCGGACCGCACAACAGTTTATCAAACGCTAGCTATCAAGGTTTTTTCGCGGGAGGCGGGGCAATGTATTTTTCGTAAAACGAGTCAGGTTTTCCGAGATACTGTTCCGCCTCCTGCTGCGACCACCGCTTTCGCAATGTTTCGTACAGGCTTGGGTAGGCGTCATAAGGCATAGGAACGAACTTCAAATCTGCCGTATCCCACAGCGCAGTAATGCGGTTGAATCGCGCGGCCCTTGATAACCGCCCCAGCCCTACCACTGCGGGAAGTGCCAGCGCCAGCACAATGGCCATACAAGTCATATTGGCCCGCAAAGCCGCAAATACCTTGGGTAGCGGCTGACTCGTAAAGGGGTACAGCAGACAGCAGCCGATCACGATCAGCACCGGCATCATGCCACGCAGCAGCATATCGTTCACCTTACCGACCCTGATGAGTGGAAAAAGCAGTGTAATGCAGATCAGCAGCAAAAACGGCACCGTTGCAATTCCCGGGAGTCCCGCCCGCCGGGCAGCCAAAAATACAATCACAAACAGCAGCACATCCGTAACCGTATTGGCGAGGTATTCGCGCAGTAAATTGCCCGCATCGCTCCGGAACTCCCAGATCGGCCCATGCTCCGGCGGGTGTGGATGCGATTGAAACAATAGTAGCACCGGGACCGCCGCGATGACCGGTAGCAAAACCCTTTCAAAAAATTCACAAAACGAAATACGCCGCCGCATCCACCGAAAACCCAGCAACAGGGCTGTAATCAAACCCATTACGAATGCGGGAAAAACGGCCCACCAGAGCGCCAGCACCGTTGGAAAGCAAAGCCATGCATAATCCAGCCGGAAGCGGATTACATGGAAGAGCATTCCACCCAGGATAAGCGAAGGAATAAACTGGTTCGGTGCCCAAAACAGGTTTTCAAGGTTCGACCAATGTTCGACGCCAATCTCCTCGTATCTGTACAGCTGAACGGACCAATGTGCCGCGATGCCTTTAAAAACCCTCGGAAAGTCGCCTACACATAGCACGAGGAACACGGCCCACCATTTCCGGTTCAACGAGATGTAAATCCAGAGTAATCCGAGCGTAATGCCCAGGCTGGTCCAGATCAGGATTATGGCCGCTGAAATACTGCCGGTCAGCTTGAAAAACGCTGCGGGAACCAGGTAATAGCCAAAATAATAGGCCATTACCGGGCGGCCGACAGGAAAGCGAAGCGGCCAGTCGTTTTGCAGCAGCTCCTGAAATTTCGCATTGTGGCACCAATGGTCCATGGTTTGAAAAGCAAAACCGGTAATCCCCGATGCCATCGTCAGTACCACTGCTGCAATGAACGCGAAGCAGGCGTCTTTTAAATGAATAAATACTTTGCATAATTCATTTTCCTGCCAAATGATTTTAGATAGTATATAAAAAAGCAAGCTGATTCCGGCGATTGCAAATTCCGGTTTAGTCCAATATAAATAGTATATAATATTGGGAGTTAATAAATATATATTCGAAACCGTATAAAGCGTTTTATTTTGCATTTAAATAAAATAATGTGCGTATGACCTATTTGAATTATTTTCCGGCAATAGCGCTTGTGGAATATTAATTCAAATTCTATTTATGAACCAGGATGTAAAGCTTTCGCAGGTAATCCCGGTTTACAATGCAAAATCGGATAAGGTTGCTTCGGCCGCCTATGTTCAGCTTTTTGCTGATCCTGCGCTTGTAGTTTTCAATGCTTTTAGGCTCAATAACGAGGCATGTCGCTATTTCGGCGGTGGTAAGGCCATCGGTCATGAAAGACAGCACGTCCCATTCGCGATCGGTCAGTCGAAGTAATTTCTGGTTGATGGACTGGCAACCATCGGCCAGTAGTATGGAGGATTTTTTTGATACCGGGGTCATGGAGAGCGTGATGAAAGTGATATTTCGAAAAGGGTTTTCTGGCTGCAATTGTGAAATACAACCTGAGATAAAAGCAAAGTTATTTGTTTTATTAAAAATAAAAACCCCTCAAAAATTGAGGTGTTTGATCTAAAATTTTGAGGGGTTAATGAAATAGGTGAAGTAGAATAGTAGATATAGTTTTACGGAAACTACTTTATCTATATCGTTATGCACACTAATATTAATTTTGCCAGATGTATTCTGGCCTGTTTTCTTTTCCTAAATGCAAATCATTTATTTGCAAATGGCTTAAAAAATGAAAATGAGGCGGATCTCGATCCGGTTTTGTTTTCAATGTCTGCGGATAGGTCCGTTGTGAAGGTGGGCGAGGAGTTCTCGATCGATGTTCATTGCACGCTGCGCGACTTTTCGGGCCTCCGGTTGTTTCCTGTCTCACTCGATGGCGAGTTTGTTTTGAAAGTCGTTTTTCCCGAAGGTTTTGTGCAAACGGCTGGCAATTATGATCACGCCGTGCCTGTGAAACTGCTTCGACCGGGTGATAAGGCGGTGTACCGGCTGACGGGCAAGTTTGTATCACGACCGCCTTCGGGAAAATTTATGCTGCTGCGAGGGACAAAGCATTCCGCTGAAACCGGGCGGTATCTTTACCGCGGAGAACTGGCCATCGCGGTGGATGATCCTGAGGCAACAGAAAAATCGTTGCGGCAGATGGCCGCCAATGCATTCAGCCAATGCCTGGAAGCAGAATCGATGTCCGGTGCCAACGGTCCGGTCACCAGCGATCCGAATGCTTCGAACGGGCAGACGCGCGGTGCGGAGAACCAGTACAACCATTTCGTCGATTATACCGTGAATGTACCTGCGGCGGGGCTTTATCAGGTGACATTGCGCTATTATTCCTCGGTGGCGCCGGTCGTAAATGTGACGGTCAACGGGGGTAATGCACAGAGCGTTTCCCTGCCTAATTCCGGCTCCTGGAACATTGCCTATACCGATTACACCTTTGCCGTGAACCTGAATGCCGGTGCCTCTACACTAAAAATAGCGGGCACAGGCGGAGGAAGTTGCCGCCAGGATAAAATCTGCGTCACGGGCGATCCGCAAAGCTGCACGGTAATGAACAAAGTAAGGCTGCAATGGCGCGCCGCCGACTTTAACCGGCTCAACGGAGCTAAAATTCAGGGTTCGAACGACGGTAACACCTGGACGGATATCTACACGATCGGTGTGAATGCGACGGGCAGCTGGCAGGAATTTACGTTCCCCAACGCGACACCCTACCAGCACGTACGCTATGCGGCGAGCCCGATAGGGTATGGCGAGTTGCGGGAAATCGAGTTTTTCGCCGGTGCTACCAAACTTTCGGGAACTGCGTTCGGTTCGGACCCGAATGTGGCCGGAATGGGCTGGCAATATGCTATGGATGGGGCCGTGAACATTTCGTGGCACGGGCAATACACGGGCATAGGCGCGCATGCGGGGCCAAGCAACTTTGTGGGCTTATCCATTACCGGCTGCGCTGTGACTTGCATTACACCTACGATTGTGCAAACGGCTGGAACGAATGTTTGCCCGGCAACTAACCAGCAGGTTACGCTGACAGCCTCGGGTTATTCGGGCAATGTGAGCTGGGTGCTCAATGGCTCATCTGCGGGGAGCGGCACATCGATAACCACGGTCAATGCCGGTACTTACACCGCTTCGAGCAGCAATGGTACTTGTACGAGCGGGCAGGCCAAGACCTTCGCCGTGGCGCAGGCAGCCAATTGCACGCCATCGTCGTTGGTACCCAAAATTTCTTCCAGCGGTTTTCCCGAAGTCCTCACCTTGTCGATCGCCCCCGATCCGGCCAATCCCGGAGGCTGGTTGCTGAGCGATGTCGGAACGGTGAGCTTGCCTGCGGGATATGAATGGTCCTATTTTATTGGTAGTAAATGGATGAGGACGAGTGCCAATCTTACCAATGAGCCCTGGCAGTCGAGCGTTCCGGGAAGGGTTGTGAAAATGGCGACGAAGATCGGGCTCGATACGCTCAACCGCTGGCCATGCCCACAGGAAGGTTGCAGTTACTATTATCAAAACGATGCCGTCGCACAGCTGGTGCCGGGCGCGCGGGGAGGACTCACCACTTTTATCTTTAACTGACCATGAAAAAACTGATCCTGCTATGGGTGCTCCTGGGCACCCTGACCCTTCATGCCCAAACCATACCGGTCACTTTCAAGAACACCATTCCCACCGGCTACGACCCGACGTCGCAAGCGCCCGGTTTTATGGAGGTGAGCCCGAATATCACCATGCCCGCGGGCCACGCGCTCGTGAAGCCGCCCACCAAGCAGTCGTACACATGGGCGCAGACGTTTGCGAAGGGCGGCACGCATTACAACCGGAACGAGCTCGGTAATGAAGGCTCGCTGGCGACATTCCGGACCACTTATCCCGACAAAGAATATAATGGCGTCCCGACCATCCCGTTGATTTTCGGCCTGCCCTGTGCCGGGCCGGAACAATGGGTAGATGGTTATAACAAAAAATGTTGGCCCAACGGCCCGTTCTCAGACGCGGAGGCCCGTGCGAAGGCCCATGAGGTATGGAACAGCGGTAATGCATCCAACCTCTGGATCGGGGAGACGATGGAGAACTTCCCCTTCATGCCTGCCGACAAGCCCATGTGGCATTCGTTCTATGACGAGCTCGCCGGACTGTACGAAGCAAAGAAAGCCCAGGACCAGAAGCCGTTTTTCCTTTGCCATAATTACTTCACGACAAGCCCCTATTACCTCGGAAACACATCCAAAACCCAGGCCGATTGGGAGGTCATGTACACGCAAGACCCGTCGCAATGGGCGATGAAAAGCTGGTTTCACCCGGGTGCGACGTTGTCGCGTACCAATACCGTGATGGAAGGGATTTACTTCGGGGCGTTCGATCTCAATCCGGGACAGGCGATGAATACGCTTTTCTGCATGGAACTCTGGCAAAAGCTCGGGAAATACACGGGTATGTTTTTCTTCAATCATCACGAGTGGGCACCGGAATCGTTCCCGGACAAGGTTACATTCCCGGAAGGAACATTTTTTCGCTCCGACAAGCCGGTTCATGACCCTGCATTTCAGATTTTGATGGGCTTTCTGGCGCACGAGTACGGCAATATATTCGTCGATTGGGGCACATTTCTGAAACAACCGGCCAGCAAGAAACCCATTGGCTACTATCAGCCGGTACATCAAAGTATGGATTACTGGCGGCCCAATGCGGGAGGGCCGGCAACATTTCCCTACTACTACCAGTTGGGCGTGGGTTTGCCGCCGCAGGATTTTTATTCGCCGTTGGCTGTCAGCAGCGATTACAGCTATTTCGGCAATTTATTGTGGATGCAAACGGGCGGAGTGGTAGCGAACGGAACGCCGTATTATTGTTCCTACCGCCTCGACGGTAACGCGTGGATCGACCGGAAGGTGACAGGCAGCGACATTGTGAGCGCGTACTTCACGAAAAGAGGCATTGCGAGGTGCCGTATTTCAGGGAGCAAGATGGTTTTGTATTACTTTAATATGTATGCGGATAACCTCAAACACGCTATCGAGATCAAACATCCAACCAATCCGGCCAAAAGCTACACAGGTACGGTATGTGGAAGCGGTATCCACGTCGTGCTGCTGGATATTTAATGGTGAAGTCGTGTTTCAGAAGACTTAGCTTCCCAGCCCGTAGCGCACAATGCAGTACAATGCGCGGAAGCCGTCTTTCCAGTTGATCTTCTTGCCTTCCTCATACGTGCGGCCGTAATACGACACGCCAACTTCGTAGATGCGGATTTTAGGCACTTTGGAGATTTTGGCGGTTACCTCAGGTTCGAAACCGAAGCGGTTTTCGACCAGCTTGAGGCTTTTAAGAATATCGGCGCGGAAGAGTTTGTAGCATGTTTCCATATCCGTCAGGTTGAGGTTGGTAAACATGTTGCTCAGGAACGTCAGGAACTTGTTCCCGATCGTATGCCAGAAAAAAAGGATGCGGTGCGGTCTTCCGCCCATGAAGCGGGAGCCGTACACCACATCCGCATATCCTTCGATAACCGGTTTTAGCAATATATTGAATTCCTGGGGATCGTATTCAAGGTCAGCGTCCTGGACGATAATGTAATCGCCTGTCGCGCGGCGGATGCCTGTGTGCAATGCCGCCCCTTTCCCCTGGTTGTATTCATGCCGGAAGTAAGCCACTTCCAGCTCTGGATTCTCTTCTATAAATTTTTTAGCAACCGCCTCCGTATTGTCGGCGGAACAGTCGTTCACAATTACGATCTCCTTTTGAAAATGGCCTATCAGTTCAACGGATTTGAGTTTATCCAGCACATTTCGGATTGTTTTTTCTTCATTGTAGGCAGGAACGATAACCGATAATTTCATCAGGGAAAGATATAGTGAGACTGTTTAAGAGTGAATCTTTATTGTTTCGGGGTTATTCGTTATTCAAAACACAATGAAGCTGCTCCAAGCAGCCCGGCGTCGTTAGCAAGCGTTGCACGTTTGATCGTGACGGTTTTCAAATAATAAGGTGTCAGCCAGTACTTGAAACGATCGTTAATTGCCGGCAAAATAAACTCAAATGAGGCAGAAATACCACCGCCGATCAAAATTGTTGTAATATCCAGTATACGGATCATCGAAACCAGACCTTCACCCAACAGGTAACCCATTTCTTGGAAAACAGCCTTTGCGAGCTCATCGCCTGCCGAAGCAGCTGCTACCAGGCCGGTGGTCGAGATGGTGCCGTCAGCAGGAAGTTGGGTAGTACCGGTGTAAGCCGCGCGCATGGCATTCGCCATGTCGAGCAGTTCTTTTTTACCGATGTTGCGTTCGAGGACTTTTCCGTTTTTGGAAGGCACGTGGCCCGGCTCCATTGCATTACCGCCGCCGCCTTTGAATACCTTTTTATCGATAATCGCCGCGCCGCCGATGCCGGTGCCGAGGGTTACGAAGATATAATCTTCCGGAAGTTTGTCTTCGCCGAAGTAATATTCACCCAAAGCAGCCGCATTCGCGTCGTTTTCCAGGTAAAAATCATGCTGAGGAAAGCGTGCTTTTAAATCCGGAACAATGGTGATCCCGTCGATTTCGGGGATTGCCGTGATTTCGATCAGCGTGGTCCTGTCGCGGGAAATGAGCCCCGGAACACCGATCCCTACTTTTTTAACTTCTGGATATTCTACCAGCTGGAGCGCAATTGCATCACCTAATCTGTCTATAAAATGCCCGGAGCTGCGCCAGCTGGCGGTATCGTGACTGTAAAAATTTGAGATTCTTCCGTCCGTAGCGTCAACGATCCCCATTTTTACGTTAGTACCGCCCACGTCTATACCGAGGTATTGTTCCATGAAATGAAAATATGGGTTTAATAAATAATTTTAAAAATGCGGCAATTTAGCAAAATTGCGCTATTGTTCACTCATTAATCCAAATCTCCCAACTGCGGGCGGATCAGAATTTCTTCCACAACTGCCCTGGGAGACAATGCATAGGCAGCCCAGATCGACTCGGCCACGTCGCCGGAGTCCATAAAACGGTCCTCGGGCAGGTCGGTGCCTTTCCAGCTGTCGGTGTAGGTTGCGCCGGGCAGGATAGCCGTTACACGTATATGGTGCCGCTTCATTTCTTCCCGCAATACCTTCGTCATTCCGTACAAAGCGAATTTTGAAATGCAATACGAGCCGCCATTCGGGTAAGCGATAATGCTGGCCGTGGAGCAAATGGTGAAGATATGGCCCTTTTTGTGCTCGATCATGCCCGGCAAAAGGCCGCGTGTGAGATGGTAAGCGCTGTACAGGTTGGTCTCCATCGTCTTTTCCAGCGTGCCCTCGGTCTCGTTATGGATTTGCCCGGGAATGAATACGCCGGTATTGTTGATAAGTACCTCTACGGGCGTAGCATGTTTGTGGATAAATGCGATGAACGCATCCACATCGGCCCTTACCGAGAGGTCGGCCGTTAAATAAGTGAATTTCGACTGGGGAAAACTTTCGCTGAATGTTTGTTGCAGTGCGAGCAGGTCGCTCTCGTTTCTCGCGCAGGTAATTACATCAAAGCCTTGTGCCAAAAATTTTTCTATCGCTGCCTTTCCGATCCCTTTTGTTCCACCGGTTACAACCGCTAATGGATTCATTTTTCTGATTACTTCTTTTTTTGCCTAATTTTCCCGAAAATATTGAATACAATTAAGATATCATGTCTGTAATCGGTAAATACTTCATTTTTTTAGGGACGTTGTTCGGGAAGGGCGAGAAATTATCGGTTTACTGGCGGAGGCTGATGGAGGAATGCGTGGGCATCGGCGTGAGCTCGATCTTCATCGTCGCGATCGTTTCCACGTTCATCGGCGCGGTGTCTTGTATTCAGACGGCCTATAACCTCGTTAGTCCCATTATACCTATCTCTACCGTGGCGCTCATCGTTCGCGACATGGAAATCCTCGAACTCGCGCCCACCATCACCTGTATCGTTCTGGCTGGAAAAGTGGGGTCCAATATCGCGAGTGAGCTTGGTACCATGCGCATTACGGAGCAAATTGATGCATTAGAGGTAATGGGGATCAATTCATCGTCGTACCTGGTGCTTCCGAAAGTCATCGCGGCGATGTTCACATTTCCGATGCTGGTTATTTTCTCCGCATTTCTGGGCATTATGGGCGGTTATCTCGCGGGAACATTAACCGGCGTGATCACCGAACGCGATTATTTATATGGTATCCGCGATTCCTTCGTGCCCTACAATATATTTTTCATGTGTGTAAAACCTTTTGTTTTCGGCTTTCTCATCGCTTCGATTTCCTCTTTCAAGGGATTTTTTACCTCGGGTGGAGCGTTGGAGGTAGGTAAGGCCAGCACACAGGCGGTGACCAATAGCTGTATTTCCATCCTCATCGCAGATTACCTGCTGGCACAGCTGCTTTTGTAAGCGTTCTCAACCGGACACAAAATGATTGAAATCAATAATATCTCAAAGGCATTCAACGGTAAGGCAGTTTTAAAAGGAATTTCGGCCCAGTTTCAGAAAGGGGAGACAAACCTGATCATCGGCGGCAGTGGTACCGGTAAAAGTGTATTGCTGAAATGCATGATCGGCCTCGTGAAACCCGACCAGGGCAGTGTACTCTACAACGGCCGCGATTTTTATAATTGCGACAAAGAAATGCAGCAGTCGATCCGCCGCGAAATGGGTGTGCTCTTCCAGGGCGGGGCATTGTTCGATTCTAAGACGGTAGAAGAAAATGTACGTTTCCCATTGGATATGCTTACCTCGCAATCTCCGGAAGAGAAGCGGGAGCGGGTGGCATTCTGTTTGCAAAGGGTAGGGCTCGAACAGGCCGCAAAACGGATGCCATCCGAGATCAGCGGCGGGATGAAAAAGCGTGTCGGTATTGCGCGGGCTATCGTGATGAACCCGGCTTACCTTTTTTGCGACGAACCCAACTCCGGCCTCGATCCACTGACATCGGTGAAGATCGACGAACTGATCAAAGAGATTACGGAAGAGTATCAAGTCACCACTATCATCATTACCCACGACATGAATTCTGTAATGGAGATCGGGCAGAACATTATGTTCCTCTACCAGGGCGACAAGCTGTGGGAAGGCGTGAATTCAGAGATCACCAAGACGACGGTGCCTGAGCTGAAAGAATTCCTTTTTTCCAACAAGCTGCTGCGCGAAATGCAGGAATAACCTGCATTGTCATTTTCGGGTTGCCGGCCGTCGCAGCGCCGGGATATTTTTCCTTTCGAGCAAAAAAACTACCACCGCGAAGATCGCGAGCACGCCCATATGCACGGGCACGGAGATCCATAAATCGGTTATTTTAAGGAGCGACGAAGCGTAAATCAGCAAGGCTCCACCGCCAATGTAGCCTATTGCGGAGGCGATGTCATACGGCACGGGGTAAAACTTTTGACCGAAATAGTAGCATAGTGCGAGCATGATAAAGCCGGACAATGCGAATGCGATCGCAAACCCCATGTAACCTATCTGTGGAACCAATGCGAAGCTCGTCGCGATGGTAATGCCTGCGCCCGTGAGCGTGAGCCAGGTTCCGTATTGCGTTTTGTCGGTCAGCTTAAACCAGGTAGCCAGGTTGTAGTACACCCCCAGGAACAAATATCCCGCCAGCAGCCAGGGTACCACGGCCAAGCCTTCGTGATAAATCTTCTTTTTCAGGAACAATTCCGCGAATAGGTCAAGGTTCAGGCATATGCCCACCCATATGAGCACGCATATGATGATGAAATATTTGGTAACCTTCGCGAAAACCGGCGGCGCATTCTTGTCTTCGCCTTTGGAAAAGAAAAACGGCTCCGCGGCATATTTGAATGCCTGAATGGCCAGGTTCATGAAGATCGAGAGCTTGTAGCACTGCACGTAAATACCGATGGCCGTTTCGTTGCTGCGGCCGGGGTAGAAGCCTTCCGGCAGAAGGAACTGGATGAATGCACGGTCGAAAAGCATATTCAGCACACCGCCGACGTTCATCACCATCACGGGAAATGCATAAACCCATACGGGCTTGAAAAGATCGCGGCTGAACACGAACCGGAAGTCGGCGAACTCCTTCCGAAGCATCCAGAAGAAGGCCAGGTTGGCGACGAGGTTGGCGAGTACAATGTAGTCCGGTGCGTGCAGCGGGTTATAAAACAGGTCGACGGCCGGTTGCAGGAATGTGAGGTATTCTCCTGCGTGAATATCGCGGCAGACAAGCAGGAAGAACAAGTTCAGGAAAATGTTAATGAGAATGTTGGCAACCCGGATGATCACGAATTTCTTGCCCTGCCCTTCGAGCCGCAGCCTTGCAAACGGGATTGAGACAATGCCGTCCGTAGCCATAATGATCGCGAACATCCGCACAATGGAGGCGGAATCGGGATATTTGATGAGCTCGGCTATGGGCCCCGAGAGCACGAACATAAATGTGGAGCAGACAAGGCTCACGACGATCACGGCACTTAATATCAGGTCATAGTATTGTTTTCGGTCCTTTTCCTCCCGCGCAAAGCGGAAGAATGCCGTTTCCATGCCGAACGTGTACAGCACGAGCGCGAGCCCGGCGTAGGCGAAAAGCTGCCCCTGTGCGGCGATTTGCTGAGGTTCAAAAAGCTTGGTATGCAGGGCCACCAGCAGGTAGTTTAAAAAGCGGCCCAGCATGGTGCTGATGCCGTAGGTGGCGGTTTCACTGGCCAGTTTCTTCAGTACGCTCATTCAATGCGGGATTTTCCACCGCAAATATAGGTGAGTAACCGCCAATAAAAGGAAAGGCCCTTCCCGTTTCGTGGGAAGGGCCTTTGGTTTTTTATCGTCAACCCCGGACGTCGGAGATAATACTGTCAACTACGCGCTCGATACGCTTCCAGCCTTCATCAGTTTGAAGATCTACATCAAGCATTTTTTCACGATAATCAGAGGAGATGGTCAAAAAATAAATGCCTGCTGAAATGAATGCGATCAACGCGCTGGTGTCATTGTAATAGGGCAGGTCGCCTATTTTGCTGAGGATACGCGTCGCAATCTGGTTGCGGGCGTCTGAAAGCATCGACTTTCCGGTTCCGATTTCCCAGCGGAGCAGGTCGCGCGTGGCTTTACGCTGGCGCAGATCGTTCGTGAAAGTGTGCATGAGGGACGTGAGAGCCTTGTTCCGTTCTTCGGGGGTTAGCTCGGGGATGTTGTCAATGTAATCGGTACTGAGGGTTGACGTGTACTCACCCGACCTGACGTATTGTTCCATCAGACCGTCTACGCTTTCAAAGTATCTGTAAATCAGTACTTTGTTGACTCCGGCGGTGCGGGCGATCAGATTGACGCCTACCTTTTCGGTGCCATGTTGTTCAATTACTTCGCCAACCGCTTTGAGTATTTTACTCTTCGTGCGCTCGCGATCACGCTTTTTAACTTTGTCTACTTTCATATGGGTGCTGTTTAGGTTAAAACATAGTAAATGTAACATTTCATATCCAAATTTTATAGCAGAAAAGTTACATTAAGTAACCAAATTTTTAAATTGGTTTCCTTAATGTCACCGTAAAGTCGCAAAAAGTTGGAAATGTTATCAAATGGCTATGTAACCATTTGAATTTGGAAGTTTTCTAAGATCAGATGCAGGGTAGGTATGAAAATAAAAAAGAGCTCATTTTTCAATGAGCTCTTCGATTACTGTTGGCCGACAAGGACTCGAACCCTGAATAAGACAACCAAAATGTCCTGTGTTACCATTACACCATCGGCCAAAACCGTAAACAGTGGTGCAAAAGTAATGTTAGCAGGGTAACGTGTCAAGTTTTTCAGGAAAAAAATTAAATACTTTTTAGCTCAACATTGCTAGCGATCTTTTTTACAAGGCCTTGCAAAACTTTGCCTGGTCCCGACTCAATAAAAATTTCTGCACCGTCGGCTACCATTTGCTCCACCGACTGCGTCCATCTTACCGGAGCAGTGAGCTGCGAGATCAGATTTTCCTTGATAACGGCAACCTCAGTGGCCGGTTTGGCATTCACATTCTGATAAACCGGGCAAATAGGCTGCTCGAACTGCGCCGCATTGATCGCCGCTGCGAGTTCTTCACGGGCCGGTTCCATCAATGGCGAGTGGAATGCACCGCCTACGGGAAGTACCAATGCGCGTTTCGCTCCGGCAGCTTTCAGGAGCTCGTTGGCGCGCTCGACGCCTTCGATCGTTCCGGAGATCACCACTTGTCCCGGGCAGTTGTAGTTTGCGGGAACGACGATCTCGTCGGTAATGCCGGCGCAAATTTCTTCGATCACGCTATCGGCAAGGCCAAGGATCGCCGCCATCGTAGACGGGCGGATTTCGCAGGCTTTCTGCATCGCAGCGGCGCGTTTTGCCACAAGCGAGAGGCCGTCTTCGAAGGAAAGGGCCCCTGCTGCTACCAAAGCCGAGAATTCGCCGAGCGAGTGCCCCGCTACCATGTTCGGTGCGAAATCGGGGGCGATCTTCGCCAGGATCACGGAGTGAATAAATATCGCCGGTTGGGTCACATTGGTTTGTTTCAGCTCCTCGTCGGTGCCTTCAAACATGATTTTGGTGATCTCGAAACCGAGGATCTCGTTCGCTTTTTCAAACAATGCCCTGGCGGAATCGGAGCTCTGGTAAAGATCCAGGCCCATTCCTTTGAACTGCGACCCCTGACCAGGGAAAACATATGCCGTTTTCATATGGATGATTTAAGGTTATTCACGATGAAATAAAAAACCCGGTACAAAAACCGGGCTACAAAGGAAATACTTGAATGTGAAAGAAAAAAGGCAACGGGTGTCGCCTTTTTTCAAATCGGAATCGATGTTATCGGAGAATCTGCACCCAGCCTTTCATGGTAACCGGAGTGCTCTGTTTCTGGAACGACTCAAAATATATTTTTGCTTCATAATAGTACTGGCCCGCCGCGAGCTCTTTTCCGCCATTGGTTTTGCCGTCCCAGTTGATGTTGACATCCTTGGTAGAGTACACCTGCGCGCCCCAGCGGTTGTAGGCTTTGAATTCCAGCGATTGTACAAATGCAGGGCATTCGAGTGGCTGGAAGGTGTCGTTTTTGTTGTCGCCATTAGGCGTAAATACGTTTGGAAGCACAAACATCGGGCAGTTATCCCGGCATACCGTGTTGCTCGGGGCACTCTCGCTTCCGAAGCGGTTGACGGCCGTCACATAGTAGCATCCGGCAAACGAGGTAAGACCGGTATGGTCGAAGAATGTTTGCAGCGGAGATGGTGGTGTGGTTACCGTAGCGATCAACGTTGGCGCGTCACCCTGATATCTTGCATAATATACCCGGTAAGCGGTCACCAGCGGGTCGCATTCGCGGCCATCCAGCTCTGCGGGATATTCCCATGAGAGGTGGTTGGTAAAACCTGATGGCGTACAGAATGCCTCAGGATGCGCTCTGAGCGAATCGCAGTTGAGCGGATCGAGGGTGAGCACCGGCGGGCAAGGCTTGGTGGTATCCGACGAGGACACGCAAAGTATCTGCGAGAAGTTGTACAGAACAGAAGGCTTGATCTGGCTGTTATTATACGAACCCACTGTTTCCACTTTATAACAATAGGTGGAATCCTTCACGATGGACACATTCACAGTACCGTCAGCAGCATATTTATCTGTACCGTCGTCGACATAAGTAAATGTCTGCGGCCCCTGCACCGAAACCTCCGCGATGCGGTTGAACGTGCCTGGTTTGGTTTTATCCTCGCGGTACACGCGGTGTACGCGGTTGCTATTGTCCCAGGGCACTAACGCTGTCCATTTCAATCCTACCGCATTGGACGTGGCAGCAGCTTGTTCGAGCCTTACGGAACTGGCCGTTTCTGTCTCGTCGAATTTGGTCAGCTGGCCGTTTACAGTGGTATAATATTCGAGTTTGTAGTTGTAGGCGTTGACCTCGGTATTCAGGCCTTTGTCAATAAACAACGTGTCGGCTGCTCCCGGAATAAGGTTGGTATTGATGGCCGCGATCTGTGTGAACGAAGAACCGTTCTGTCCGGTAGCGCGGAACAGACGATATTGTGCAGGCAAACCGGCGGCGGCCGCAGGTCTGATCCATTTTACGGTGATCTGGCCTCTGGTAGTGCTGGTAGAATCGACGGTAACATTGGTGATGACCGGCATTACCAATGGCAGGTTAAGGCAGAATTCCGCCGAAGCAACGCTTACGCCGCCGCCGATCAGGTAACCTGGGTCGCTCGGGCTGGCACCGGGTCTTGGGAACATGGCCACAATGCGGTAGGAGTAGGAAACGCCAGGACGGAGGCCTTCACCACCATTGTTGTCCAGGAAGGTGGTCTGGTTAATATCTACCCTTCCGATTTCCTCGTAACCGGAACCGGCTGGAATACCCGGACTACACACGTCTTCGGAAATATCAGTACATTTTTCTGCCCTGTAAATGGCGATTTTACCCCCTGCTATCTGGCATTTGTAAGCATCCCAGTTGAGGCGATAGGCTGTTCCGGTAGGATCGGTAACCGCGGTAGCCTTCAGGCCCGTGGGTTTCGGCCCGTAAACTTTGATGTTCACCGTCGTCATATCGACCAGTTTCCGGAATAGTGACGGGTTGGGAACACCCGGCCCGGGGGCATCTTCCACTTTAAACAGGACGTCGTAAGGTTCCAGACGAACATGGGCACAGGAGGTTTGCCATGTGAAAAGGCCGGTAATACTGGCTTGTGCGCCCTGGTTGGCAACGGTGAACTTCGCCACCGCCGGCGGGATCAGCAAAGCATCGTAAACACCGCCCGATGATGTGAGCGTAAGTTTGTCGCCATTCTTATCCGTAGCCTTCACCTGCTGATTGATTAACGTCCCGGCTTCGACGCAAATATCGTCCAGGGGCTGAATCACAGGCCGGTCGTTACGCGCGTCCTCGACGATAATCTGCATATCCCGGACGATCTGCCCAATGAGCGTTCCGTCGCGCCATTCTTCGACGATAAATGCGACGTTATAATATCCTTTGGTGACGGGTGCATCCCAGATGAGGTCGCCGGTAATCCGGTTCATACTGAAAGTGGCGGGTGATGCGCCAGCCTCCGTGGATCCGGGAGGCGTTACCATATTAGGGTCTTTGTATTGCAAATTGATACCCGTGCCCTTCACGCCGCTTCTTTGGGGAACAAACATCCGATAGGCAAGGCTGTCGCCATCGGCATCGAATGCGCCTGGGTTGTGAATGTAACGTTGCCCTACCGCAGCCACATCGATCGGCGCATTGAGCAGCACGGGTGTCTGGTTCTTTCCGAAATTGGCATTGATTTCCAGGATCGTACTCACATAGAAGTTCAGGTTCTGTGTAGGTGGCGGACCGATATTCAATACATTGTTGTTCCGGTTATCCTCTTCAAAGGAAATGCGATACTGACCGGCAGAGCGGAAAGTGTAGTTGATAATGTAGGTGTTCTGCGTAGTGTTGTTACCGATGTTTGGGATCGGTTGAATACGGGGAGCCTCTATAACGTCGACTTGGGTAGATTGTATGGCATTAGGCGGGCCGATCGTGAAGAACACCGTATTCTGGGCATTGGCGGCACCTTCGCCATTCTGCATATCGAAATAGGCAGTAAGTTTTATTTCGTAGGTATGGATTGGAGAACTGGCGGAAGTAAGCCGTCTAGCCGTGATCTCGCCCGCGCGTATATGCGTAGCCATGGCCTGAAAGCCATTACACAGCAGAGCCAGGAAGAACAAGTATAATGGGATTCGTAAAACAGAGCGCATAAATCTATGTCGAGCTAATAATGATAGGGAGGCAATGGCAGGCGCCATATCTCCTGTCAGGTACCTTAAATCAACGAAAATTCAGATAAAAATGTGTGCTTCGGGAATGAATATAATGAGTCAGTTTGTAAACATACAAAACAACTTTATAAATCATATATGAATTGTCACAAAGTCCCAAAGCCGCACAAATAGCGCCCTGATGTGATTTTGCATTGCTATCTCAGCAATTGCACCCAGCCTTTCATAGTTGTCTCCGCACCTTGTTTTTTAAATGATTCGAAATAGATGGTTACTTCATAATAATACTGGCCTGCGGCGAGCTCTTTTCCGCCGTTGGTTTTGCCGTCCCAGTTGATGTTCACGTCTTTCGTAGAGTATACCTGCGCTCCCCAGCGGTTGAATACCTTGAATTCCAGCGATTGTACGAATGCGGGGCATTCGAGCGGCTGGAAGGTGTCGTTTTTGTTGTCGCCATTTGGTGTAAACACGTTTGGCAAAACATACATCGGGCAGTTGTCCCGGCACACGGTGTTGCTCGGGGCGCTTTCGCTTCCGAAGCGGTTGACGGCCGTCACATAGTAGCATCCGGCAAATGAGGTGAGGCCTCTATGGTCAAAGAACGTTTGCAGCGGCGATGGCGGAGTGGTAACCGTGGTGATCAAAGTTGGTGCATCACCCTCATATCTTGCATAATATACCCTGTAAGCGGTCACCAACGGGTCGCAATCACGGCCATCCAGCTCGGCGGGGTATTCCCATGAAAGATGGTTGGTAAAGCCGGATGGGTTACAAAATGCCTCAGGATGCGCTCTGAGCGAATCGCAGTTGAGCGGATCAAGGGTGAGCACCGGCGGGCAAGGCTTGGTGGTATCCGACGAGGACACGCAAAGTATCTGCGAGAAGTTGTACAGAACAGAAGGTTTGATCTGGCTGTTATTGTACGAACCTACCGTTTCAACTTTATAACAATAGGTAGAATCCTTCACGATAGTCACATTCACAGTACCGTCAGCGGCATATTGATCTGTACCGTCGTCGACATAGTTGAATGACTGTTGTCCTTTTACGGGAACTTCCGCAATGCGGTTGAACGTGCCTGGCTTGGCTTTATCCTCGCGGTACACGCGGTGCACGCGGTTGCTATTGTCCCACGGCACAAGCGCGGTCCATTTCAACCCGACTGCATTGGTCGGGGCGGCGATCTGTTCGAGCCTTACCGAGCTGGCCGTTTCAGTTTCGTCGAATTTGGTCAGCTGGCCGTTTACTGTGGTATAATATTCAAGTTTGTAGTTGTAGGCATTGGCTTCTGTGTTCAAACCTTTGTCTACAAACAGGGTGTCGGCTGCTCCCGGTGTAAGGTTTGTATTAATGGCTGCGACCTGTGTGAACGAGGTGCCTGCCTGCCCGGTAGCCCTTAAAAGACGGTATTGAGCAGGCAAACCGGCTGCGGCCGCAGGTCTGATCCATTTTACCGTGATCTGGCCTCTGGTAGTGCTGGTAGAATCGACGGTAACATTGGTGATGACCGGCATTACCAGCGGCAGGTTAAGGCAGAACTCGGCCGAAGCAACGCTTACGCCACCGCCGATCAGGTAACCTGGGTCGCTCGGGCTCGCACCGGGCCGCGGGAATATGACCACAATGCGGTAGGAATAGGAAACGCCGGGACGGAGGCCTTCGCCACCATTGTTATCCAGGAATGTAGTTTGGTTCACTTCCACCCTTCCGATTTCCTCGTAACCCGAACCGGCCGGGATACCGGGACTACACACGTCTTCGGAGATGTCCGTACATTTTTCCGCTCTGTAAATAGCAATTTTAGCCCCTGCTATCTGGCATTTGTAAGCATCCCAGTTGAGGCGATAGGCGGTGCCCGTAGGATCGGTGACGGCGGTACCTCGCAATCCCGTCGCTTTGGGGCCGTAGACGCGGATATTGAACGACGTCATATCCGCTAGCTTCTTGAAAAGTGAGGGATTAGGAAAAGTCGGCGTCGGCCCGTCTTCGACTTTAAACAGCACTCCATATGGACCCATTCGAATGTGGTCGCAGGATGTTTGCCAGATGAACGTGCCGGTCACACTACCCTGGGCACCCTGGTTGGCAACGGTGAAGGTCGCGAGCGGAGGTTTGATCAGCGTGGCATCATAGACGCCGCTGGCGGAAGTGAGGGTGAGTTTGTCGCCGTTTTTATCCGTCGCGACTACTTTCTGGTTAATCAACGTCCCGGCTTCGACACAAATATCCTGTATGGGAGTCAAAACAGGCCGGTCGTTACGGGCGTCCTCGACGATGATCTGCATATCGCGGACGATCTGGCCTATCGGTACGCCGTCGCGCCATTCCTCCACAATGAATGCGACGTTATAATATCCTTTGGTGACGGGTGCATCCCATATGATGTCACCTGTTACGGGGTTAAGGCTGAATGTAGCCGGGGTAGCGCCGGATTCGGTCTGGCCGGGAGGTGTAACGGTATTCGGGTCCTGGTATACGAGGTCCATACCCATGCCATTTGCCCCCCTTTGCTGAGGGACATACATCCGATAGGAAATGCTGTCGCCGTCGGCATCGAACGCAGCCGGGTTGTGAATATAGCGCTGGCCCACGGCTGCGATGTCGATAGGAGCATTGCGAAGCACGGGCGTCCGGTTCAGACCGAAAGCCGCATTGATTTCCAAGGTGGTGCTTACGTAGAAGTTAAGGCTCCTGGTCGGTTTTGGGCCAATGTTTAACACATTGTCGTTGCGTGCATCTTCTTCAATGGAAATGCGGTATTGCCCTGCCGATCTGAACGTGTAAATGGCTTTGTAAACGTTTTGGGTGGTATTGTTGCCAATATCAACAATGGGGAGAATCCTCGGTGCTTCCACGAAATCGGGATCTCCGGTGCCTTTCACATTGTTGATGGTGAAAACGACCGAATTTTGAAGTCTGGCGGCTTCTGGTCCGCTTATCATATCGAAATAGGCGGTCAGTGTTATCTCGTAGGTATGCGACGTAAGCGACATTCTTCTCGCCGTGATTTCCCCGGCGCGGAAATGAGTCGCGAAAACCTGGCTGAACGACAACGTCAGCATCAGAATAACAGGCAGTAGCCGATAAGATAGAGGTTTGAGCATGGGTCGGTTCGTTAGTCGTCCGCGTATGTAACAATTCAACGAAGCACCTGTTTGAAAATGTGTGCTAAACGGTTACAAAATAGTTGGAAAGCCGGGGCTGAACGCTTCGCGCTGAGCGTCTTGCTTTTGCAAAGGCTAATCAGTCTAAATAATTCTTAATAATGATTATAAATAAACAGGCCGGTTTGCAAAAATGAAAGGGATTCTTTGTCTCGCTAACGTTTGTGATATACCTTTGAAAGGTTCTAAATATACCTCTTTTTTTTGCACTAAAACCATTCGTTTTTGATTATGTCGTGGTTTTCACAAACGTTAACGAGCTCTATCGGCAGAAAACTTCTGATGGCTCTTACCGGACTTTTTTTGATTAGCTTCCTGGTCGTTCATGCCACCATCAATGCCATGATTTTTTACAACGACGGCGGAGAGACTTTTACTCACTGGGGGCATTTCATGGCTACCAACCCGATTATACGTACCCTCGAAATCGTCCTGGTTGCCGGCTTTATACTCCATATCGTTGATGGTTTGATGCTTTGGAAAAGTAACCGTGACGCCCGTCCGGTGAAATATGCCGTGAACAACGCGGCAGCAAACAGTACCTGGTACTCGCGCAGCATGGGCTTGCTCGGGACATTGCTGCTGATCTTCCTCGTAGTTCACACCTCGCATTTCTGGATTCCCAACCGCACGAACCAGTTTGCAACGGGCGAGGAGCTGGATCTTTATCAAATGATGCTCACTACATTCCAGAACCCGATTGTGGTATTGATTTACATTCTGGGTTGCATTTCCCTTTTCTGGCATTTGCTGCACGGTTTCAAAAGCGCATTCCAGTCGCTTGGCCTCAACCACGTGAAATACAATGGTATGATCTCCTTCCTGGGAACCGCGTTTTCGATCGTCGTGCCTATCCTCTTCGCGTTAATGCCGATCGCAATCTATCTGGGTTGGGTGAAGTAATCCTGAAAGCGTCTTATTTCTAATTTTCGATTAAATAATATTTGATATATGGCAACTTCATCTCGTCTGGATGCCAAAATACCACAGGGACAACTCGAAAGTAAATGGAGCAAATACCGCTCGTCCGTTCCGTTGGTTAACCCTGCGAACAAACGTAACCTCGAAATCATTGTAGTAGGTACCGGACTTGCCGGCGCTTCTGCGGCTGCTACGCTCGCGGAGCTCGGTTATAAAGTGAAAGCGTTCTGTTTTCAGGATTCCCCACGCCGTGCGCACTCCATTGCCGCACAAGGGGGGATCAATGCAGCAAAAAACTACCAGAATGACGGTGACTCGGTTTACCGTCTTTTTTATGATACCATTAAGGGAGGTGACTACCGTGCGCGTGAAGCGAACGTGCACCGCCTTGCCGAAGTTTCGGGTAACATTATCGACCAATGCGTAGCCGCGGGTGTGCCTTTCGCGCGTGAGTATGGCGGTTTGCTTTCCAACCGCTCATTCGGTGGAACGCAGGTGCAGCGTACATTTTACGCAGCGGGCCAGACGGGCCAGCAGCTGTTGCTCGGAGCATATTCCGGCTTGCAGCGCCAGGTAGGTATGGGTACTGTTAAAATGTACAACCGCCACGAAATGCTCGACGTCGTGAATATTGATGGCAAATGCCGCGGTATCATCGCGCGTAACCTGATCACTGGAGAGATTGAAAGACACGGAGGCCACGCGGTATTGCTTTGCACGGGCGGTTACGGAAACGTTTTCTACCTCTCGACCAATGCAATGGGTAGCAACGTGACCGCAGCATGGAAAGCCCACAAACGCGGCGCATTCTTCGGTAATCCTTGTTTTACCCAAATCCACCCGACCTGTATCCCGGTTTCCGGCGAGCACCAGTCGAAACTGACACTGATGTCGGAGTCGTTGCGTAACGACGGGCGTATCTGGGTTCCTAAAAAACAGAACGACAACCGCCCGGGTAACGAGATACCTGAAAACGAGCGCGATTACTACCTCGAACGCCGTTACCCAGCATTCGGTAACCTCGTACCGCGTGACATCGCGTCGCGTGCGGCGAAAGAGCGTTGCGACGCAGGTTACGGTGTAGGATCTTCCAAACTGGCCGTTTACCTCGATTTCGCTGCGGCGGTAGAGCGTTACGGACGCGGGGAAGCCAACAAGAACAATATTCACAATGCCTCCGACGCCGATATTACACTGTGGGGTAAGGCAGTTGTGAAAGAAAAATATGGTAACCTCTTCGATATGTATAAGCAAATCACCGGCGAAGACCCGTATGAAGTGCCTATGCGTATCTATCCTGCGGTACACTACACCATGGGCGGCCTTTGGGTTGACTATAACCTGATGACCACCGTTCCGGGCTTGTACTCGCTGGGAGAGGCCAACTTCTCCGACCACGGCGCGAACCGCCTCGGTGCTTCGGCGCTAATGCAAGGTCTGGCCGATGGTTATTTTGTAATTCCGTACACCATTGGTAACTACCTGGCGAGCGAGATCCGTACCGGAAAAATCTCTACCGACCATGAAGCATTCGTGAAAGCGGAAGCGGAAGTAAAAGAGCGCATCGACACATTACTTCGCATTCAGGGTAAAACATCTCCTGAACTTTTCCACCGCCGTCTGGGCAAAATCATGTGGGACAAATGCGGTATGGCGCGTAATGCACAGGGCTTGAAAGAGGCGATCGAGGAAATCCGCCAATTGAGAAGAGACTTCTGGTCGGATGTGAAAGTAATGGGTACCGCCAATTACTTCAACCCTGAACTCGACAAAGCAAACCGTGTTGCCGACTTCATCGAGCTCGGCGAACTGATGTGTATCGATGCATTGGATCGTAACGAATCATGTGGCGGCCACTTCCGGGAAGAATACCAGACCGAAGAGGGCGAAGCATTGCGTGACGACGAGAATTACATGTATGTCTCGGCCTGGGAGCATAAAGGCCCCGAGAACTGGGAGCTTCACAAAGAAGAGCTCGTGTATGAA
Source organism: Dyadobacter sp. SG02 (assembly GCF_900109045.1). Taxonomy (GTDB): domain Bacteria; phylum Bacteroidota; class Bacteroidia; order Cytophagales; family Spirosomataceae; genus Dyadobacter. Next base: position 449,860 of record NZ_FNYL01000004.1, on the reverse strand, counting down.
AACATCAAAATTGCTCAAAGAAGCTATAAATAATAACCTCCGGTGGCATGGATGATGTCACGATAAAAAGTTATATCAGAAATAAAGAATATAGGTATGGAAGGAAATATGAGTTTGTCGCTGAAAGTTTGGAGACAAAGCAATAAAGAAGCGGCAGGAGGTTTTGAAGACTACAAGCTGGATCACGTTTCTCCTGATATGTCATTTCTTGAAATGTTCGATGTACTCAACGAGCAACTCATCGAAGAAGGAAAGGAACCTGTTGCATTCGACCACGACTGCCGCGAAGGTATTTGCGGGATGTGTTCGATGTATATTAATGGCCGTCCGCACGGTCCTTTGCGCGGCGTAACAACCTGCCAGCTGCACATGCGTTCGTTCAAAGACGGCGATACCATCGTGGTAGAACCATGGAGAGCGCAGGCGTTCCCGGTAATTAAAGACCTCGTGGTAGACCGCGATGCATTCGACCGCGTGATCTCTGCGGGTGGTTTCGTTTCCGTTAACACCGGTAATGCACAGGATGCAAACGCATTGCCCATCGCAAAAGAAGCTGCCGACGACGCATTTGCTGCGGCAGCATGTATCGGTTGCGGCGCTTGCGTAGCGGCATGTAAAAATGCTTCCGCAATGCTTTTCGTATCTGCCAAAATCTCCCAGCTGGCATTGTTGCCCCAAGGACAGGCCGAACGCAGCATCCGTGCCGAGAAAATGGTCGCTCAGATGGACGCAGAAGGTTTCGGAGCCTGCACCAACACCGGCGCTTGCTCTGCAGAATGCCCGAAGGAAATCAGCCTCGAAAACATCGCCCGCATGAACCGCGAATACATCGGCGCGAAGTTCTCTTCTTCGGCGGTTTAAGGATATACTCAATGGAATTGCAGGGCAGTCGGGCAACCGACTGCCCTGTTTTTGTTTTTGATGGGAAAACCTTGAATCTGTTACTGTTTCAAAATGTTTATATTGCATTAGGCAAGGAAACAACAACATGGATACGATAGAATTGAGATATAAGCCCCTGCGTCTTGACGACGATGAATTCTATGAATTTTGCAGGGAGAATGATCAACTCAAAATTGAGAGGGATAGCGAAGGAACGATCTATATTATGTCGAATACTGGCGGAAAAACGGGTAAACTGAATGCAATCATCATATATTGGTTGATGCACTGGCACGTTGCAGGAAACGTGGGGCACGTTTTTGATTCATCGACTGCCTTCCGCCTACCAAATACCTCTGTAAGGTCTCCTGACGCCTCGTGGGTTTCTAACGAGAAATGGGAGTACTTGACCGATGCCGAACAAACGAAATTCCCGCCTGTCTGTCCAGACTTTGTAATCGAGCTACTTTCAACGAACGATGATCTGAAAACCATTCAGAATAAGATGCAGAAAGAGTGGATTGAAAATGGTTGCAAGTTAGCCTGGCTCATTGATCCATTTACACAAACCGCTTTCATTTATCGGGCTGATGCGGATGTTGAAGTTCTCAATGGATTCGACCAGTCTTTGTCCGGCGAGGGCGTACTTCCCGGCTTTAAATTCGATTTGAGCAAACTCAAAATATAAAGCCAATTTATACCAAAACAGCGAAGCAGACGATCAACCGACCGTCTGCTTCGCTGTTTTTATACCAAACTCAGGAAATACTACTTCTTCTTGGTAGTATCGGCAGCAGCCGGTTTGCCCGCGTTTTTATATTCGCTGTTCAAGCCATCGATGATCTTCTTGGTTACGTCCAGAGAAGGGTTAGCGAACAGGATGCCGCCGCCCAGGGAGTAGCCGAGAACATACTCGTAGCCGTTTTCCTTGTTGTATTTGTCGATGTACGAACGGATGTTTTTGTAAAGCTCTTCGTTCTTTTTAGCCTCTTCCTGGCCCAATGCCTGCGCCGACTGATCGCGGTAAGCTACCAGGTCCTGTTGCTTTTTCATGAGTTGAGCTTCGGTTGAACGAGCTTGCTCGGGTGTCATGGTTGCTGCGCGTTGCTGGAAGAAAGCTACTTCATTTTGCAGTGAGCGTCCTTTGGTAGTCAGCTCGTTTTCAAGCTGGAAATTCTTATTTTCAAGCTCTTTCCGGGTATCCTTGAAGAAATCGTAGTTTTTCAGAAGTGAATCCACCTGAACGTAAACAGTGCGGCGGCCTGCCACTACTGCACCATCTGCGGCTGCACCGGCGTCTGACGATTTGCTTGAAAAATGAAGGAAGAATAACACCGCCACAGCAAGCGAAAGGACGACGTTCCAGATCAATGAAGTATTGTTGTTCACGTTTTTAAGGTTTATTGTTTTTTGAACGAGCCGCAAAGATAAGGATTTGTGTTTAAGTACAATGAATAAGTGCCGACACGGCGGTCAGACCACAACTTTCACGAGGCAGGTCCCGATAGCGGAAGGGGATTGCGACGGAAGATTTGCCGTACCCAATACCCGGCGAGACCAGAAAAACCGCCCACCAGACCTCCTACGAGGGCAGTTACGAGTAAAAGCAGAATGCCATTCGGCAGCATGAATATCTTCGCGACGCGATCGGACAGGGCGCCGTCGGAAATGAAATGCTGGTAATATCCATACAGCAGCCACGGTACGGCAATACCACCGAAGCCCGTCCAGAATGCACCCGAAGCCCTGGCAGGCCGCCAAAAAAGGATCACGAAGGGAACGATGGCGATTACCCACCAAGGAATGAATATTTGCAATACTGCCGACAGAATGGCTATGATGAAGAAGTTCATATGTTCCGGGTTAACGTTTTTGCAATACAAGACTAGACGCCAGATGCGGCACTTTCTGATCCGGCGACGTAAGGAAGATCAGCTCATTAAGCTCGCCCTTCTCCCACTTTTTCAGCAAGTTGAGATAATAGGGGCTACCCGGATTCCCGGATTGCCCTCCCGGATAAATACCATAAGCACGTGGCGTAGGTCCAAGCTCGACGACCATCCTCCACGAAGGCCCTTTCCGCTTCGTCATCGCATTCACAATGCTGCTTCCCCCGCCAGTCACAAGCGGCGGCGCATTGAATGGCTTGATACTTCTGCTCAAATGCCTTATTTCGGCGTCTTTTACTTTCGACCATTGCCATTCAGGGCTCATCGCGCCCTTACGCGACGTGAGCGTGTCGAGCGAGGCGTTGAAACTTTGGTAAACCACGTCGGGTAGGGTCTCTTTTTCGGGCGTATTCACATTATCGAACCATTTTTCATTCGGTTGCTTTAAAATCAGGTACAAGGTCCGGTCACGCGAGGGATATTCCATCGGGGCTTCCGGCGACGCGAAATCGTCGTTCCAGATGGCCTGGCCCAGCAATGGAAACCAGGTTTCGAAAATCGAGGCCGCGATAGATTCCGGGGAATTTTGATAGTTCCAGTTCGAAAGCAGGATGTGGGCTGCTTTTTGCTTCGGGGTTAAGGACCGGGTTTTGAGAATAGCGAGCAGCCTGGGCAGTAATGTGCGTGCCAATACGCTGAAATTGTCGTTTTGCAGCATTCTGAGGCTGTCGGCATTGGCATTCGTCATAGCTTGAAGGCGCTCGTTAATGCGGATACCACGCTCGGAAGGCGCGAAACTCCAGTTGATATAATAAGGATAAGTAGTATCCGCGGACGACTGGTTGGCGCTGCTTACGAAACCCCTCGGCGGGTTTTTGACGAACGGGTTCTGTTCTGCGGGAATCCAGCCCTGCCAGTCGTCGGCAGGCGAAGAGCCATCGAGCACGAATTTGCCTTGTTCCTTATATTTCAAAGGCATTTTCCCGTTCACGGTAATGGCGATGTTCTTCTCATTATCCGCAAATACAAAGTTTTGTGCGGGTCCTACATAATGGGCCAAGGCCTTGCGATAGTCGTCGTAAGTTTTGGCTTTGTTGAGCTCGTAAAAGGTAATGAAGCTGTTCCCCGGCTCATGCCCGATCCATTTAATGGCCAGGTTCGGGAAATCTCCGAACGTGCCGTCCGAATCGGTCACAGGGCCATGATGGGTATAAAGGATGGTTTCGCGGTAGGGTTTCAACTGGCCTTTGACGTGGATGATCTCCTCGCGTTTATGTGTCGGCTTCCATTGATTATCATGCCAATAGAAATTCCTGTATTCATTTTTGAATTTGATTTTATACAAATCAAAAACATCTGCATCCACATTGGTAACGCCCCATGCAACACCTTCGTTGAAGCCGATAATCACACTCGGGATACCTGGCAGCGACACGCCGTACACGTTTAAATCCGGTGAATGCAGCTGCACCTGGTACCAGATCGACGGCAGGGAAAGTTCAAGGTGCGGATCGTTGGCGAGGATGGGGTAGCCGGTAATGGATTTTTCGGCGCTCACCGCCCAGTTGTTACTGCCGATACCTTCTTCCTTCGGTGCTCTCGGAGGTAATGCTGTCAAAGGTTGGGCCGATAAGGCACTACTGTCGGCCGGTAGCATTGGCGGGACGGCCTTCGGAATGGATAATTTGGGGAAGTCCCATGATGTGCCGGACGGGATAATCGGGCTTTCCTGCAACATCGGATAGTCGGGGAAGAGCTTTGCGATGGTTTCACGGCCGTATTTTTTCAATGCATTGGTCATAGCGAGCTCGTTGGAGCGCCCCGCGAGCGTGAGCGTCATCTGTTCGAGCATGTACATCGTGTTGATCGGCTTCCACGGCTCGGGTTTGTATCCCAGTAGTTTGAACTCAATAGGGTAATCCTTCGGCGCAAGTTGCCGGATAAATGCATTCACACCGGCCGTGTAGCCGAGCAAAGCTTCCCGCGAGCGGGGATCGGTCATGGCCACTTTCAGGTTGGCTTCTGCACCATAGCCCATTCCAAGCCTGCGGCTTTGTTGATCCAGAGCCAGCGTGGCCGTGCCGAGTATTTCGGAAAGACGGCCCGCAGCGGCGCGGGTTTGCAGGTCCATTTGCCAAAGCCGGTCTTTGGCGGTAATGTAGCCCTGCGCATAAAAAAGGTCGAAGTCGTTTTTGGCAAAAATGTGTGGCACGCCGGAATCGTCGAAGCGGATCGTCACCTCGTCGCGCAGGCTGTCGAGTTGCAGGGTTACGCGCGTTTTGGGGTCGATGACCTTCTCGCTGTTTTGCCATAATCCGCAAAAAGGACTCAGGAATGGTCCCAGTGCGGGTGCCGGTGCCCATGGCTTGTCAAGCACATACACGAGCCCGGCCGTGATCGCGATAAACAGAATTGCCTTTACGAACTTCATAGAGAGGATGTTGATGTGCTTTTACAAGAAACAGGCATTACTCGGAAACCGCTTGCACCATGGCCTCGACCAGTTCCAGGTCCGAGTACATGACCGACTTTTCATCCGGAATTTCCCCGGCCATTGAAATGCCCTCCTGGAAGAACTTTTGACGCGCCGGCCGGAATTTTTTGGCGGTTAAATGCAAAGCATGTACGCCGGCAGCTTTCAATTCAGCCGCATTGTGGTGGTTTACTCCACCGCCAGCCATGATCTCTATTTTTCCATCGGCTTCTTTGGAGAGCCTGGCGAGCAATTCCGTTGCCTGAACGGCCGAAGGTTTCTGACCGGATGTGAGGATACGCTCGGCACCGGTAGCGATAATGTCTTTCAGCGCTTTCATCGGATCGGGCGTGAGGTCGAATGCACGGTGAAAAGTGACTTTTAGCGGGGCCGCATAATCGACGAGGGCCTTGGTACGCGTCACATCCACGTTACCATCCGGTGTGAGAATGCCGAGTACGACGCCATTGGCCCCCAGTTTTTTGGCCAGATCGATATCTTTTCGCATGATTTCCTCTTCGAAAAAATCATAGACGAAATCCCCGCCCCTCGGCCGGATCATCACATATAGCTGAATATCAACGTTTTTTCTTACGATTTCTATAAGTCCGGCGCTAGGCGTGGTACCGCCTTCGCCAAGTCCGCCGCATAGTTCAATCCTGCCCGCTCCACCGGCCTGCGCATTGATACAGGATTCCAGCGAATAGGCGCAAATTTCAATAGTCATAATTTGGTATTTGTAATGGTGAGGGAAATTAAGGGTTTTTCGGGGAGAGGGGAAATGTCGTGGTTACAAACTTTGTGATAGCGACATTATCATTTGATTATCAATGGGTTATTAATTATCAGGAAATTAAATTTGTCACCTCGCAATTATTTTTGTTTTTTTTTGCTTTAAGCTTTTAAAAGATATCAAATTTTTTACTTTTGCAGAAAAGTAAAGTAACCATTAATAGGCGAAAATATTATGTACTGGACTCTCGAACTCGCATCGTACCTTGAAGATGCTCCCTGGCCAGCTACCAAAGACGAGCTAATTGACTTTGCAATCAGAACAGGCGCTCCGTTAGAAGTAGTTGAAAACCTTCAGGAGCTAGAAGATGACGGTCAGCCTTATGAAAGCATTGAGGAGATTTGGCCCGACTATCCCACCAAAGACGATTTCTTTTTCAACGAAGACGAATACTAGACGAAAACGGCACTCTATCGGTGCCGTTTTTTTTATGATATATGGTCCGCATTTTTTACGTAACTCAGTCCCCAAAATTTTTTAAATCTGACAAAAGGAATGTAAATTGTTAGCGTTAACAAATGAGGAGGACGAGGTAAGTTACCGAAAGTGATTTAGTCATAACTCATAATTTATCCATTCCAACCCGATGGAGCTTCGATTGTTGAAAGAGCTGGTTAAGAAAGGTGAGGGGGAACATCTGGAATTCAAACTGAAATCCAATCACCCCGAGAAGATCGTCCGCGAAGTGGTTGCTTTCGCAAATTCAGGTGGCGGTAAGCTGCTGGTCGGAGTGGGTGACGACAAAACTATCAAGGGCCTTAAAGATGCCGATGAGGACGAATACACCCTCTCACGCGCCATCGACAAGTACATTTTCCCCAAAATCAGTTTCAAAAAGGAGCGCGTGGCGATCACGTCCGACCGTGATGTGCTCGTGCTCACGATTCCGCGCAGCATCGACAAGCCGCATTATGTGGTGGACGACACGGGTGCGCGCCAGGCGTACATCCGCGTGGAGGACAAATCCATCCAGGCCAGCCGCGAAATGAAAGAAATCATGCGCCGGGGCCGTGGCGAGCGGGACATTAGTTTTCAGTATGGCGACAAGGAAGAAAAACTGATGAAACTGCTCGACGAAAAGGAATCCGTGACGGTGGATTTGTTCGCAACAGTCGCCGGCATTCCCCGCAAAATTGCTTCCAATACATTGGTAGTGATGGTGCTGGCCCGGATACTGGAAGTGCATCCGCACGAGATGATCGACAAGTTTACGATGTCGATGGCTTATCAGTCGAATTAACAGCAGTTATATTGCCAGAAAGGATTTTCCCAACCACATTCCGAAAAATGTAGCTGCGAAACATGCTATCATGCTGATGATAATGTTGAGGGAAGCTTCCACCCAGCGGTCGTTGATGAAGAGCTGAATGGTTTCGTTGCTGAAACTGGAAAAAGTACTGAACCCGCCGCAGATACCAACTACTACAAAAAGCCTTGAAGCGGCTACCAGATCGGGCGTTTTGAAGGTGGCCCATCCGCCAAATGTGCCGAGGATGAGGCAGGCCAGAATATTGGCCGTCAATGTTCCGAACGGGAAAATTGACGGCCATTGCGCGAAAGCCCTTCCGATTCCGTAACGCGCCAAGCTGCCTAATCCGCCTCCTATAAAAACGATGATCAGGTTGTTCATTGCGGCTGGTCCGTGGGTTAATCGTTGTTAGAACGGCAGATCGTCCGATTCTTCGGTGAAAGTGGTTACCGGGGGAAGTGGTGCGCCGCCTGCATTGAAGCTGGCATTACCACCGCTCGCGCCTGCTTTCTCAACTTTCCATGCGCGTACCTCAGTGTACCAGCGGGAGTTGTACTCGCGGCTCTCCACGTCGATAGAAGCCGTTACCGAGTCGTTTATTTGCAGCTTAGCCTGGTCAATTTTGTCACCCCAAAGTGAAATACACACCTTTTTAGGGTATTGAGAAGGTATTTCAAGAATGAATTCCTGCTTGCGCCACATTCCGTTTTTTCCCTGGCCGGTAACTTCCGGCAACAGAGAAATGACTGTTCCTGATACTTCCATTGATAATTATGTTTTTTTAGTGTCGTTTCAAAAATGGTTCCAAAAGTAAGATTTTTGACGGTCGATTGCAATGCTGAATGCTAATCGGTGCCGATGGCCTGGTCAAGATCGGCGATGAGATCCTCGACATCCTCGATGCCCACGCTAAGACGTATCAATGTGTCCTTCAAACCTATTTTCAATCGCTCTTCGCGCGGCATGCCCCCGTGCGACATGCTCGCGGGGTGCGTGCAAAGTGACTCTACCCCGCCAAGCGATTCGCCTAACGCGAACACTTCCAGGTTTTCCATGGTGCGGACGGCCTTTTCATAACTGTCGTCTTTCAATTCAAAAGATACCACACCGCCGAAGCCGCGCATTTGCCTTGCGGCCAGGTCGTGCCCGGGATGATCGGGTAAGCCGGGATAATACACCTTCCCGACTTTCGGATGCGCTGCGAGCCAAATGGCCACCTGACCTGCATTCTCGCAATGGCGCTGCATTCTGATATGCAACGTTTTCACGCCTCTCAATACCAAAAAACAGTCCTGCGGCCCCGGTACCGCTCCGGTGGCATTCTGAATAAACTTTAATCGGCTGGCCAGCTCGTCGTTGCTGGTGATCAAAGCGCCCATAACGGTGTCGGAATGGCCGCCGAGGTATTTTGTGACGGAATGCATGACGATGTCCGCGCCAAGATCGAGCGGGTTTTGCAGGTAAGGGGATGCAAACGTGTTGTCCACGCAGGTGAGGACATTGCGTTCCTGGCAAATGCGGGTGATTTGCCCGATATCTATGATTTTCAGTAACGGGTTGGTAGGCGTTTCCAGCCATACCATTCGTGTCCTTTCTGAAATTAATCTATCGATTTGGCCCACTTCTTCGATGTCCACAAACTTGAAAACCAATCCCAGCGGCTCGAAAATGCGTTTCATGAGCCGATAGGTACCGCCGTAAATGTCGCTGGGCGCGATGATTTCGTCGCCGGGTTTGAAAAGTTTCAGGACTGCATCGGTGGCGGCGAGGCCGGAGGCGTAGCAAATGCCGTGTTTGCCGTTTTCAAGCGCTGCCAATGCGGTTTGCAATGCGGTGCGGGTGGGGTTGCTGCTGCGGGCGTATTCGTAGCCTTTGTGCTTGCCGGGACTTTCCTGGACGTAGGTGGAAGTCTGGTAAATAGGCGTCATAATGGCGCCGGTACTTGGGTCGGGCTCGATGCCGGCGTGTATGGCTTTGGTTGCGAATTTCATTTTTTAGGGGCAACAAAATATTAATGTAGAAAAGCAAGTTCACAAAAACCTTTTGTCAAAACAACTGGTTATCCGAATAGAAAAAGTAAAGCCGATTAGCCTTGGAAACGTCTACACCAAAAAGATTCTCACTTCCGGTCGTCGTAAGCATATTGATGACGATCGTGCCATTGGTGACGACCTCTATTATGACGGCTTGGGCTATTAACCACGAAAAAATCCTCCGTGAGCTGCCTGTGGAATGGTGGCTGGGGGTAACGGCGATACTTACCCTGGCTTCGTCCGCCGCACTCACGCCTCCTACATTTCTGGCATTGGTTTACGGCTACTTTCTCGGCTGGGCGTCGCTACCCATGCTTTTTGTATTGAACATCGGCGCGATAGCCATTATATATGTATCGGCGCATTTTCTGCACGCAGCATCTGTGAGAAGTTACCTTATTCAAGTCTATCCACAAGTCGGGACTTTGTTGCGCCGGTTTTACAAAAATGAGTTAAGGCTGATATTTTTTGCAAAACTATCGCCCGTTCTGCCGTTCGCCATTACCAACCTGTTTTTTGCCATGGCCGGTGCCCGCTTTAAACAAGTGCTTACCGGCGGGACATTAGGCATGATCCCACGGACGGTTCTGGCCGTTTGGGCAGGTAAGGAAGCGCAGGATATCCGCTATTTGCTCGAACATCCGAATGAAGGGCTGGCGACCAAAATCGTGCTGATTGCCTTGATCGTCATCTCGACCGTCGGCATCGGCTATTTCTTCAAAGACAAGAGTATGGTAGAATCCTAAGTACGTTATTTACAAATTCATAACACGCTTTGATAATATCGTACAATAACTGGCTACAAAACGCTACAAAAGCATCAACTTCATCCTGTTTCTTTGTGGTAAAGTTATAAATACCCGAAAAGTAGAATGAAATCCTTACCTTTCATTGATCTGATCATTGTGATTGCCTACCTCGCAGGGATGGTGGCGGTAGGGGTTTACTTTTCAAGGAAGAATACCAATGCCGAGCAGTTTACCAAAGCCTCGGGCCGTATTCCCGGCTGGGCGATCGGCATTTCCATTTATGCGACGTTTTTGAGCAGCAATACTTTCCTCGGCGTGCCGGGCAAAGCATTCGGAAGCAACTGGAGTTCTTTTGTTTTCAGTTTGTCGATGCCGTTTGCGGCCTGGGTAGCGACGAAGTTTTTCATTCCTTTTTACAGAAGCACCGGCGAAGTTTCGGCCTATACGCACCTCGAACACCGTTTCGGGCCGTGGGCGCGTACTTATGCGGTGATTTGCTTTCTGCTCACGCAGCTCGCGCGTATGGGATCGATATTCTTCGGGATTGCATTGAGCTTGCAGGCGTTGACAGGTTACCCGATGTCGACGATTATGATTGTCGTGGGCATTTGCATTGTTTTGTATACGGTCATGGGCGGAATGGAAGCGGTGATCTGGACGGAAGTGGTGCAGGGCGTGATCAAGACCATCGGTGCGCTGGTGATACTTTACCTGGTGGTTTCCGGGGTATCGGGCGGGATGCCGAGCATTATCGAAGTTGGAAAAGCGAGTGATAAATTCAGTCTGGGTACATTGGCGCCGGATTTTACTACGGCATCGTTCTGGGTGATTTTGCTTTACGGGTTTTTTATGAACCTGAACAATTTCGGGATGGACCAGAACTACGTACAGCGCTACCATACCACATCTTCTGCGAAGGAAGCCGCCGGTTCGGTATGGCTTTGTGTGTACCTGTATGTGCCTGTGTCGCTGATATTCTTCTTGCTCGGAACGTGCCTTTTTGCTTATTACCAGGGCAATCCGGAGCTGCTGCAAACCATTAAAATGCAGGTAGCGGCTGAAAAACTACCTGGCGGAACTTCGGACGCTATCGCAAGTCTCGCCGCGACGCTCACACCGGCCGATTATGGCGACAAGGTAATGCCGCATTTCATGGTTACGAAAGTACCGGTAGGTCTGCTCGGGCTGATCATCGCCGCGATTATGTCGGCTGCAATGAGTACCATCAGTTCGGGAATGAACGCTTCGGCGACGGTTTTCTCAGTGGATATTTATCAAAAGTATATCAAATCCGATCTTACATCACAGCAATCGCTGCGCCTGCTCTACATCGCCACTACGGCTTTCGGTTTGCTGGGTATGGTTACAGGTATAGCGATGATCGGGGTAAAAAGCGTGCTGGACGTTTGGTGGATGCTTTCAGGGATTTTCGCGGGCGGTATGCTCGGGTTGTTCCTGCTGGGTATGATCTCAAAAAGTACAAAAAACACCGAGGCGCTTACCGCGACCATTATCGGGATCGTGGTCATCGTCTGGATGACGTTCTCGACCCAGCTGCCCGACACCTATTCCTATTTGCGAAACCCGCTCCACCAGAATATGATCATGGTGGTAGGAACACTGACGATCTTTTTGACCGGCGTGCTGCTTACCAGGCTGAGACGCAAGCAACCGGCTGAAAAAGAGGTGCTTTTGCACAGCAAGTAACCGGGGTTCGGCCTGAGAGTCGGATTTAGAAGGATTTTTCTTACTCATATATATAAAATCATACACGATGTCATCTGTAACGTCTTCCACCGTGTCGTTGCCGCAAGGCTTCATTCCCGTCATGCTTACCCCTTTTCTCGAAACGGGGGAGGTCGATTACGATGGGTTAAAAGCATTGACGGACCTATACCTCGAAGCGGGCGCTGCGGGGCTGTTTGCCAACTGTCTATCAAGCGAAATGTACGAGTTATCGGTAGAAGAGCGCTTGAAAGTAACGCGTACAGTGGTAGAACATACGGCGGGCCGCGTGCCCGTGGTTGCGACAGGCACCTTCGGCGGGCCGATTCCCGAGCAGGCGCAGTTCGTCAGACGTATATATGATACCGGTGTGCAGGCGGTGATTGTAATTACCGGATTGCTGGCAGATGAGCACGAAACGGACGAAGTATTTATCCAACGGGCAAAGGAACTGATCAGCCTCACGGGCGATATTCCATTGGGTTTTTACGAATGTCCTGTGCCTTATAAAAGGTTGATCAGTAGTGAAGTGCTGGCTGAACTACTGCCTTCGAACAGGGTAATCTACCATAAAGATACCTCCCTGGACATTGAAGAGGTGGTTCGCAGGATCAAGGTTGCGGACGACTATCGTTTTGGGCTGTACGACGCCTATATGGTGAATGCGGCGGCATCGCTCAATGCAGGTGCAGCGGGGTTGTCGTGCATTCAGGGGAATATTTATCCTGAACTGATCGTCTGGATCTGTGAAAATTATAACAATGCAGAACGACAGGAGGATGTGAAGGCGCTGCAACAGTTCTTCGTGGATTCGATGGACATCGTGCATTCGGCATACCCGACGATCGCTAAATATTGCCTGCAAAAAAGAGGTTTCCCTATTTCCACCTACACGCGCCGCGACGTGGGCGAGCTCACGCACGAGTTGCAGGAACAGGCCGACCAGCTTCTGGACGAGGTAGACCGCATACAGGCCGAGCTCGGGATTCCGAGCGTATTTAAAAAGGCACTGGAAACACCATTGAAATAACCCAAACGGACCAAACCCTAATCTTTGAGCTATGACTTTTCCTAACCAGCAAATTTTGGATCGGGTAACCCAGGGCGACGAAGCTGCATTTACACAACTCCGTTCTTACTTCCATGTGGCGGCATTTAAGTTTTGTTCCGTACTCCTGAAAGACGAAGCGGAAGCGGAGAATGTTATCAACTCTGTCTTCAACAAAATCTGGAATGAGCGGCGTGACCTACGGGCCGAAGGTAATTTCCAGTCGTACCTGTTCAGTAGCCTGAAAGATCAGATTTTTGGGGAGATGAAAAAATACAGCGATCCCGTTGCACGCAAGCAGTATCTGGATCGTATACAGTCATTTCGCGCCAGCTAACTGGTTCAACTATTGATGGGTAATATTAGTATTACGTTATTTAATAGTATTTTTTTAGCATTTTACTCATTGTACAGGATGGATTATTAAAAAAATTTCTTTTAAATTGAGCAATGGCAGCCAACCTAAAACCCTGCCGGCATTGATTTAAATGAAACCTCATTTCCATAAAGTCCCTATTCCCTCGAGGACTTCGTTCAGCATCCGTCATGACAAAGATTCTGGCTTTGGCACCGTTTGGCATTACCATCCGGAGCTTGAACTGCATTATCTGGTCAAAGGAAAGGGGGTAAGGTTTATCGGAGATAATATCAGCAACTTTTCCGACGGCGAGCTTATCCTGCTGGGCGAGAACTTGCCGCATACCTGGCGGGTAGAAGAGGGTACCAGTAATACCGCAGCGGAAGTGGTTATCATCCACTTTTTACCTAATTGCCTAGGTAGTGAGCTGCTTTTGCTGCCGGAGGCTTACCAAATTCCGAAACTGTATGAGCGAGCCAAAAGAGGCCTTTTAATACGAGGGGAAGCCAAGGAGAAAGTTATCCGTCTGATGCATTCTGCGGTAGATGCGGAAAATCTCGACCGGCTGATCGCATTGCTTTCGATCCTGAAAATCCTGGCGGAGGCCAGTGAATATGAGACGATCGCCTCGGCGCACGCATTCTATAAGTCCAACGACGCCGAAACGTTGCGTTTGAACAAAATATACGCCTATACACTTTCCAACTACCGCAACGACATTTCATTGCAGGATGTGGCGTCGATCGCCAATCTCGGCATTACTTCCTTTTGCAGGTATTTTAAATTGATGACCAAGAAAACCTATAATGATTTTCTGGTGGAAATCCGGATCAGCCAGGCTTGCCGGTTCCTGATCGAGGATAAAATGGCAACGGAAGTGATTTGTTTCGAGTGCGGTTTCAACAATGTTTCCAACTTTTACCGGCATTTCAAGAAGGTTACCGATATGACTCCTTTGGAATACAAGCGGAAATATCTCTATAAAGCCGCACCCGAAATGGTCTGATCATTTGTCGTGGTTTTTCATCCACTCGTCCATCGAGAAACGTCCGGAGCCTACGATGGCGAACGTTACCACCAGCATGAGCGTGATCATCGAAAGCCACAACTCTGAATTGAGATAAGAAAATCCAAGCCGGATATTCACGAAGAACACGGCAATAAGCAGGATCGGAATCTGAATGATGGACGCAATTCTCGTCAGGCACCCCATTGCGATAAGGAATCCGCCAAAAATGTGCGCAAAAGCTACGTAATGCACGGCTGTGACGGAATACAAATGAAAGTCGAGGCCGGTAATCAGGTGAGACAACTTGGTGGTATCGCTGATGAAGCTGATACCCTTCGCAAACAAAAATACTCCCAAAGCAATACGAACAATATCCAGCCACGCCGGATGATGCGTATCGCCCCAATGCTCGATTCGATCCATCATGTTCATAACTTCTCAAATTTTGGTTTCAAGAAAGTTACAGTTTTGAATGGACTATGTCAAGAGAAAATGGCTTTTTTCCAAGCCATTTGAGGGCTAAAATCAATGTTTTTCGATCAGAGAAGTGTGTTTGGTATCCCTCATCCGGATATAGACGACCAGTGACATGAAAATGCAGATAGTCACATACCAGTAATACCAGGTCTCATGCCCCAGGTTTTTGGCCCATAATGCCAGGTACTCGGCCGTCCCGCCAAATACCGCCACGGCAATCGAATAGGGTAGCCCCACGCCCAATGCGCGTACCTCTACGGGAAACAGCTCGGCTTTCACCACCGCATTAATGGAGGTATAGCCGCTTACGATGATCAATGCAGCCATTAATAGCCCGAATGCCGGCCACATTTCAGTCGTGTGACTCAATGTGGTAAGCAGCGGGAAAGTGAACAGCGTTCCTAAAACCCCGAAACCAATTAATAATGGCCTGCGACCGATGCGATCGCTGAGGGCACCGAAAACCGGCTGCAATGCGGCAAAAATGAATAGCGAACAGAAAGTCAGTATTGTCGATTGGTATTTTGTAAGTCCGACCGTATTGACCAGGAACTTCTGCATGTAAGTCGTGTACGTGTAAAATGCCAGCGTACCGCCCGAAGTAAGGCCTATTACCACCAGAACGGCCTTGGGATGCTTCATCAGCTCTTTCAGCGAGCCTTCTTTTTTTACTTTCAAGTCTTTGGATTGAAAAGCTTCCGTTTCGTTCAGGTGAGCGCGCAGGTATAATGCAACCAGCGACAGCATTGCCCCGATCACGAACGGAATGCGCCAGCCCCAATCGTGCATTTGCTGGTCGGAGAGGAAGATATTTTGTAAAATCAATTGCAAACCCAATGCAATGAGCTGCCCGCCGATGAGTGTTACATATTGAAAACTGGAAAAAAAGCCGCGTTTTTCTTCCGTCGCCACTTCGCTGAGATAGGTCGCGGAGGTACCATATTCGCCCCCGACGCTGAGCCCCTGGAGCAAACGGGCGATCAAGAGCAACAATGGCGCGGCAATCCCTATACTGTTATAACCCGGCAGGAAAGCGATCAGCAGCGAACCGAGCGACATCAACAGCACCGACACGGTCATCGCCACTTTCCGGCCACGATTATCCGCCAGTTTTCCAAAAACATATCCACCGATAGGACGCATGAGAAAACCTACCGCGAAAATGCCTGCCGTATTGATCAGCTGGACCGTCGGATTGGAATCGGGAAAAAAAGTATTGGCAAAATAGAGGGAGAATGCCGAATAGGCGTACCAGTCGTACCACTCCACGAGATTCCCGGCTGATCCGCCGATAATGGCTTTAAGGCGCCAGGTAGTGTCGTCTTTTTGTAAAGTTTGCTCCATAAATCGGGGTTAGGTCTTCCCAATTTACTTAAATAAAGTGCAAATCCATGCAGCCGCGTGCTCGACAAGACGCGTATGGCCGCTTTTTAATTCAATGTATTGCTTTTCAGGAAGTAGCTCGGCCAGTTTTCGTACGGCTTCGGGTTTGAGCAGGGTATCATAAATTCCTGCAAAAAGATAAATCGTTACCTGATTGGCGTTCGCGGCTTTGACTATTGCGGGAATATCAAATCGCAAATCGCGAAATGCGACCCATGAACGGTAAATCGTCTGCCGTTTCTCAGGCGTATTCAAAACCTGCTGTGTAAACCTTACCAGACTTTTGCTGGCCAATTTCAAAGTCTGCGCAATGCGAACGCCAGGAAAAAACACGCCCGGATGTCGCATTAGCCACCCATAAATCCATCGCGCGGGCGGAATGCGCGTCGCGAGTGCATACATGGGATGTTCGGAAACGCCGTCGGGAGCAATTAGGAAGGCATTATCGATAAATTCAGGGAATGCTTCCAGCGTCGCCAATGCGAAACGGCCACCGATACTGAAACCGGTAATGTCGAAGCGGGTGATGTTGTTTTCTTTGAGGAAATGCTGAATGCTTTGTTTCCATTCGGCTTTTAAAATGACTTCGAATGGGGCATCGCGGTGCTGGCCGTGAAATGGCAGGTCAAATGTGTAGAGGGTGTAATGTTTATCCAGGGAATTTTCGACGGCCGAAAAGCATGCGATGCCATCTTGTCCTATTCCGTGGAATGCGAGGAGAATGTTCGGGCCGGAGCCGAGTTTGGTATATGGGAGTGGGGAAATCAAATTTTACCAGCGGGTTGCGATATCATAGAAAGGAAAGTTAGGGTCTCGGGTAAGTACTTCAAAATTCTCTTCTATGCTTTGGGCAATAATAAGCCGATCGAAAGGATCTTTGTGGAAAAAGTCGAGCTTGCTTAGCCGGATGGTATGAGTGAGTTTGATGGGTAAGATGGCAATGTCGGTCTGTGATAGCTCGAACAGGAACGTTTCAAGTGGCTTAGCAAGTTTGAGTTTCCCTAAACTCACTTTAATCGCAATCTCCCAAATCGATGCGATGCTCACATATTTCTTACTTTCAGTTTCTTCGATTATGATTTTGGCACCCTTTGATAAGCTCTCGTTGCCTTCCAAAAACCAGATTAAGGTGTGTGTGTCAAGAATGTATTTCATTACATATATTCTTTGAAGTCGTCCAACGGTTCGTCGAAATCATCAGACATTACAAATGTGCCTTTCATCATCCCGAATTGTAGTGGCTTTTTCTCAGAATCCGCTTCTCCATGTTTTTGAAGCAGGAAATCTATGAAATTATCTACTTCCTCTTTCAGGTTTTCCGGTAATTCAGAAACCTTCTTTAATAGTTCGGTATCGCTCATAATCATTGCTTTATATGAGTAAGTTACGACAAAACAAAAAGACCTCCAAACGCCCTGCTCATTGAAACAGCCCGTTTGAGAGGTCCTTTTGATTAATTTTACGCTTCCATCAAATACGCCTTGATGAACCCGTTGATATCGCCGTTCAATACCGCTTCGGTATTCGAAGTCTGGTAATCGGTGCGGTGGTCTTTGACGCGGCGGTCGTCGAGGACGTAGCTGCGGATCTGTGAGCCCCATTCGATCTTGCGTTTGGAGGCTTCCACTTCGGCGCGGGCCGAGTTGCGCTTTTCGAGCTCGATCTGGTAGAGACGCGATTTCAGCAAACGGATCGCCACTTCTTTGTTCATCAGCTGCGAACGTTCCTGCTGGCAGGCGATGATGATACCCGAAGGTTTGTGGTGCAAACGTACCGCGGTTTCTACTTTGTTTACGTTCTGTCCTCCGGCGCCGCCTGAGCGGTAGGTATCCCAGGTAATGTCGGCGAGGTTGACCTCGATCTCGATGTTGTCGTCCGCGAGCGGGTACACATACACGGAGGTGAACGAGGTATGCCGGCGCGCATTCGAGTCGAATGGAGAAATGCGGACGAGGCGGTGTACGCCGTTCTCCGATTTCAGGTTACCATAGGCATATTCCCCATCGATTTCGAGTGTTACGGATTTCACCCCGGCCACATCGCCATCCTGCAAATCCACCTGGCGAACCTTATAACCATTCTTTTCAGCCCACATGATGTACATCCGCATGAGCATCGAAGCCCAGTCCTGCGACTCGGTACCACCCGCTCCTGCATTGATTTCGATCACGGCAGGCAGTTCGTCGCCTTCTTCTCCCATCATTTTCCTGAACTCGATTTCGTCCAGTTTGTCGGCGAGCTTTTTGCCTTCTTCGTCCACCTCTTCTTCGGTGGCCTCGTCGGCTTCATAAAATTCCCATATCGTGTCCAGATCGTCGCGCAGGCGGGCGAGTTCTTCGTATCCGTTGGTCCAGAATTTCAGACCGCGGATTTCTCTCATCACCTTTTCCGCACGTGTCGAATCGTTCCAGAATTCGGGTTGAACAGTCTGCTGTTCAAGTTGTCCTAGCTGTTGTTTTCGGTTAGCGTAGTCAAAGATACCTCCCCAAAGCCTCTACACGGGCTTTCAAGTCTTTCAATTGCTCTGCAGTCATTGAATTTTTTGAATTTAAGTTGAAAAATACTTTACTGTTAATGGGTGGATTATGTTCCTGTCGCCCTGGTAGTTGCGGTATTGTCACCCTGAGCGAAGTCGAAGGGCTTGTGCGATGTTGCATTTACCCTTCGACTTCGCTCAGGGTGACATTGCGCTTAAACCGTTCCGATTATAATAGAAACTCATCTTTCACAAAGGTAGAACAATTAACCATAACGGTCTGTTTCACTTAAATAGGCGGGATTTAAGATGTAGGCATTCTGGCAAATCGTCTTAACTTTGCGTCAAAATTTTGTCAACCCATTTCGTACAATAAAAATACCGGAAAATGGCTCAAACATATGATGTGATTGTAATTGGTAGCGGCCCCGGGGGTTATCCCGCAGCCATTCGTGCTTCCCAATTAGGACTTAAAGTTGCTATTGTTGAAAAAGAAAGTTTAGGAGGCATTTGCCTTAACTGGGGTTGTATCCCGACAAAAGCTTTGCTGAAAAGTGCTCAGGTTTTCGAGTATATCAAGCATGCAAAAGATTACGGTATTAATGCGACTGAATATTCGGCGGATTTCGGTGGAGTGATTAAACGCAGCCGCGGCGTGGCCGATACGATGAGCAAAGGGGTGTCGTTCCTGATGAAAAAGAACAAGATCGACGTCATCATGGGTGCCGCTAAAGTAAAGGGCCAGAAAACGATTGAGGTGACTGACAAGGATGGCAAAAAAACCGATTACAGCGCTTCAAAAGGCGTAATCATCGCAACCGGTGCACGCGCACGCGAATTGCCGAACATTAAGCTCGACGGACAGAAGATCATCGAATACCGCAAGGCGATGAGCCTGGAAAAACAGCCTGCTTCCCTGCTGGTAATCGGCTCGGGCGCGATTGGAATGGAGTTTGCTTATGTCTATAACTCAATGGGAACCAAGGTTACCGTCGTGGAATTCCTCCCTAACCTGGTTCCGGTTGAAGACGAAGAGATTTCTAAAGAGATCGCGAAGCAATACAAAAAAATCGGTATTGAAACTTTGGTCAACTCTTCGGTTGAGAAAGTGGATACCAGCGGCAAAGGCTGCAAAGTGACCGTTAAAACACCGGAGGGCGAGAAGACTTTCGAGGTTGACGTAGTGCTTTCAGCAGCAGGTATCGTTGCGAATATCGAAAACATCGGTCTGGAAGAAACGGGCATCAAAACCGATAAAGGTAAAATTGTCGTTAACGAATGGTATGAAACCAACGTTCCCGGCTTCTACGCGATCGGTGACTGTACGCCTGGCCAGGCATTGGCACACGTGGCAACTGCCGAAGGTATTATCTGTGCCGAGAAAATCGCAGGTCACAAAACCGAAGCGTTGGATTACGGCAACATCCCCGGATGTACATACTGCCAGCCTGAGATCGCATCGGTAGGTTTCACCGAGAAAAAGGCGAAAGAAGCAGGTTACGATATCAAAGTAGGAAAATTCCCATTCAAAGCGTCTGGTAAGGCGGTAGGAGCGGGTGTTACCGACGGTTTCGTAAAAGTAATTTTCGATGCGAAATACGGCGAATTCCTCGGAGCCCACATGATCGGCGCGAACGTAACCGAAATGATCGCAGAAGTAGTAGTGGCGCGCAAGCTGGAAACTACTTCTCACGAAATCATGCGTGCGATCCACCCGCACCCAACGATGTCGGAAGCATTGAAAGGTGCTACCGAGGCGGCTTACGGTGAGGCGATTGATTTGTAAGATCCTAAGACTTCGGCGTCTGCTTTCGGCTGTCGGAATATTGATAATGGCAATGCCCGGGAGTTTTTCCGGGCATTGTTTGTTTTGGGGTTTAAGAATATTGGGGTTAAATTTAATTCATAAACACTGCTCAACTTCCTATGTCTGCAAACGCATTGACCACTTCATATTCTGAAAATGTGGAAGCATTTATTCGCTTGAACGACGTTGCAGGCAAGCTCTATCGTTCGAATCCTAAAAACAAAAGCAAGCTTTCGATGGACATTAGCTGTATTTGGGAGGAGCAAAACGACCATTAACCCCATACCATCGGCAACCATGGTCCATGGTCGTTTCGTTTTAGCGGTCACTTCACCTTCTGCCGCCGCTGCATTGCCTCCCGCCAGGTCGTCAGCACAATCCCTTCCTTCTCGATATACTTCCGCAACTCAGGATCAATCATGGCCAGGAAATCGCCTTCGCGGGTTGGCCAGGAGTCGGAGATGTGTGGGAAAACTTCGGTATGGATGGTGCAATGCATGATCACCATCGTGAGGCCGGGTTTCAGCTTGCCGATAGCCTCGATGTATTTGGCAGTTTTGTATTTCTGTAATGCTTTTTCGGACTTGTCACCGTTTTCCGGGCCTTTCCAGCCGTAGCTGCTGTTTTCGAGGTCGTCGAGAACGGGCAATCCTGCTGCCCAAAGTTGTTTGCCTACTTTCTGGGTCATTTCAAATCTTTCCGCAATCATTTTCTCCTCGCCCTGAATGGCTGTATTGTGCCCGCCGGGGAACATTACCGGGATCTTTTCCTGCATTCCTACTTTTAAATACCGCTCCAAAAATTCCGGCGTCGCGAATAATGTACCCATATGAGAGTCCAGGTGCGTGGGTTCGAGGCCCATCGTGCGTGCGCGTTCGAGTTGCGCGCGTATTTCAGTTTCGACCTCGTCGGGCGACGCGTTTTTGACCACATCCGCTACACTCCGCCACAATGCGCCTTCCGTGTCGGTGAGGCCTTTCACATTGGTTTTGCCGGCCAGTGGTCCCCAGCGGTAATCCTTCCATTCGGAGGTCATCGTCAAATGCAGGCCGGCGTCGATGTCCTTATTCTCCTTCCAGTAATGCACAAATCCGGGAACCCAGCCGCAGGGCATCATCACGCTCAGCGAATTCGCAACGCCTTCGCGAATGGCTTTGATCGCACCCTGGTTGGATTCGTAGGACATTCCTACATCGTCGACGTGGATGATGAGCACCTTTTTACCTTTGGGATAACCGAGTTTTTCGGCATATGTGGGCTCCGTTTGGGCGAAAACGTTGCCGCAGAACATTGTCATTAGTACCAGTAGCACTTTCTTCATGATATCATTATTTGATTATGTTTGCCATTGCATCATTCAACAAGCTATACCACTCATGAAGAGCTATGTACTAGCGTTTTTACTTGTTTTTTGTTCCGGGCATTTGTTTGGGCAAAATGTGTCGCCGAAGGAGATTGTCAGGAAGTCTCTTTTGACGACAACCGGGGGTAAAAAGCTTAATAGTTTTAAACTCATTACCACTTTCGACCGGCCGGGCACCATTGCTTTAAAGAACACGCTTCGCAGCCCGATGCCCGACCTGATTGAATCGATCATTAGTGCCGCTCCCGATTCGGTTAAAGAGCAAATGGCCACCGAAATGAAGCGTGCGAACGAAACCTTCGATCAGGAATTGGTAGCCATGTACGAAAGGGTTGTAGAAGTTTCTCTCGCCGATTTGAGTTTAAAAAGGGCTGTTAGCATAACAACGGGTATAGCGAGTGCTTCGGATACGAGCCGAACCGTGACGGAGCTCGATGGTAGTAAAATGGCCGGAGTTTTGCTCAAAAACCCGGTTGTAATGCTTCAATACATGGCGACCGATACAGTCGAACTCCATTATACGGGATCGGCTGCTATGGAGAATGAGGAGCAGCATATTATACAGGTAAAGGTAGCCGGAGAATGGATCGACGTAATGATCGGGAAAGAAAGCCAGCTCTTGTCGCAGATCGTCATCCCGCGCGTTGATACCGATCCGCTGATCGGGGAGGGACCGGTGCATTACAAAGACATTCATGTTTTCAGAGACTACAAAAAGGTTTCCCGCATGCTGCTGCCGTCCGCTGGGGAAGAAACAAGTACGAGTTTCGGGATGACAGTCAGGTACAATTTGGCTTGGAGCAATATTAATGAGCCATTCCCCGATTCCATCTTTGTCCGCGAGGCCACACCGGAAGAGAAAGCCGGATTTAATTTTACGAATGTCGGTAATGGCTTATTTATCATGGAGTTGACAGGACAGCACTTCGGGAACAACCGCACGCTGGTTTGGACAAATGATCAGGCCGTCGATCTTTTCACCGGATTCATTTATAACGAAGTAATTATTGATAAAATGAGGCGAGCATTTGCCGAGAAGTTCCCCGGGAAGAGCATCCGGAACATTTTCGGAGCAGAGGCGATTTCGTCTCTCACCGCGCTTTCCGGACTATTTGATCCGGAGACGAAGCTATATTTTCCGAAAGGGTTGGGTTTTTTGTCGGAAGATAAATTGCGTAGATATAATCCAAAAGAGGACTCTACATGGCGTACCCGGCTTTCAAACGGAACCCTGCATCCTTTCGAAACAGGTTTTGAAAAGGACGGCTGCCGGGCAATTATCCTCAATGCTAACCCAAATCCGGAATACGACCAATGGCAGGTGTGTTATTATTTGAGTAATCAAAAAGTTATTTATGTTAACGGCTACCTGGGCGGCGCGCAACCGGGAGAGCAAAATGCCTCGTCCTGGGCAAAAAAATTATGTGAAATGGTAGACAGGGAAGCATTACCGGTCGAAAAGGTGATTTGCCCGCATGGTATGACACATGACGTTCCGCTGGAAATGAGCTATGAAAAATTCCGCCGCAGCGTCCGCGGACAATAGCCCAGCCCGTTTCCGCGTTATGTGCCAACATTTAACGCATCCCCCTAACTTCCCGCATGGCTAACTCGCGCAACCTGTTAACCTGTCTGCTAATGTGCACGATTATCCCCGCACAGGCCCAGCACTTTTCCCTAAGCCGCCTTTTTTACCCTAATCTGACCCTCAAAGCTGATTACACTGTGCCTTCGAACCTGGATGGTACGCGGGATTACGGCGTTTCGAGGACCGGATTTTTCGGGATAATCCCCTTGCAGAGCGAGGTGCAGCTCGGTTACAGTTTGCGGAAAAAGTTTGATTTACGGGCCGTCCACACAGTTGCCATTGCGCAATACACGCAGATTCAACCCACATTCGATGGTAAGAATGATCCATCCAACGGCTATAAGACGTTATCGCTCGGTGTGATCCGTTTGCAGGCTAGCATTAAGGACCGGCTTTGGGTTTATGGCGGTGGATTGGGGATGACGGAGAGTAACGAGACGTTTTTCAGCCCGCAGCCATTTTTCTGGGGCGGGGCGGCGAGGATGCACGTTTTGGGGCTTCGTACCCAGTTCATGTATGGATCGGTGCTGGCTTATAACCAGAAGCTGCGGTTCATCCCCGTATTTGGGGTAAATAAAGGATTAGGTAAACACTGGCGCGTTTCGGCATTGCTGCCATTCATGGTGAATGCGAACTATAAGGCTACAAAATGGTTCAATGTGGATTTCCTGGCAGGACTGAGTGGATACAGCGGTGGGTTCCAGGTGCAGACGCCGGAGGAGAAAGCATTGCGGCGCGAAAATTACCGCCAGATCAAAACGGGTGTTGCGGCCAATGCGCACCTGTTCTCGGTGCTGAATGTATCGGTGGAAGCGGGTGTGACTACATTCCGGCAATTGCGCACATTCAATAGCGCCCGTGAAAACCTTACCTCGTACACACCCGCAACCACGCCTTACATAGGTGCGAGCGTGCGCTACATCACGAGCCGGTCGCGATTATCTTCCAGATTTACACGGAGAATGGGGCTTGGTGAAGGGGGTATTAACTGGTAATGCGCATTCACCAAATGGATGCTAAACCAGTTTTTGTGCTTCCGATTTCAACAATGCCTTGTCAATAGGCACCACACCGACCATCTCACAAACCAGTCCGCCGCCGAGATTTGAAATGGCTGCCACGCTTTTAGGTGGAAGGCCCAATGCCACACAGCAGGCGGCAATGCTGATGACGGTATCACCTGCGCCGGAAACGTCGGCGATCTGGCGGATGTGTGCCGGAAGCTTGTGGGTTTCATTATTAAAATCAATGAAAACGCCCCTTTCCGACAAAGTGATCAATGCGCCTTTTGCTTGGAGTGAATCTTTCAAATGCTGAACCGTCGCTTTCAGTTCGTCAAGGTTATCCACATTAAAATCCACTTTTAAACCTTCGCGGAGCTCTTTCAGGTTGGGTTTGAAAAGCGTGACGTGGTTATAGGCCAAAAAATTGCGCTTTTTGGGATCGACAACGGTCGGTACGTTATGTGCGTTGGCAAATGCGGTGATTTCGGCGATGGACTCGGGCGTGAGCACGCCTTTGTCATAATCTTCAAAAATAATGACCTGGCAGGAAGGGATCAGTTCCTTGGCTTTCGCGACGAGCGCTTCGGTTTCTGCTTTGGAAACCGGTTTGTCGGTTTCAGTGTCGATGCGCACAACCTGCTGGGAGCCGGCGATAATGCGTTCCTTAATGGTCGTAATGCGGTCGTCGCTGCGGATCAGGCCTTCGCAGTTCAGTTCTTTCTCTTTCAGGCTGTTTTCGAGGAGGTCACCAGGGGCGTCGGTACCAATTACGGAGCAGATAATTGCTTCTGCACCAAGTGATTGTACATTCAGCAGCACATTGCCTGCGCCGCCCAGCCGGTATTCCCTTTTTTGAACATTGACCACCGGTACGGGCGCTTCCGGAGATATTCTTTCAACTTTTCCCCAAACATAGGAATCGAGCATCACATCGCCGATTACCAGTACACGAAGGGTATCAAATGCTTCAAAAACCTGATCGATTGTCATGTAATTATGTGCTAAAATTGCGGCAGTCTGCTGTAAAAATCAGACCCTGGCAACAAAATGCAGGCTGGTAACCTGAAATCTTTTATTGAGATAAAGCCGGTGCGCGTCTGTCCGGGCTGCATTTACGCCCGAATCGAGGTGGATTTCGTTGAACCCTTCCTTCCGGGCATATTCCGCGATCCAGTCGAGCAGTATTCCTGCATAACCCTTCCCGCGCTGCGTCGGCAAAGTCGAAAGATCGTCGATGTAGATGTATTTTCCACGAAAAAGATTGTAACCGGTTTCAAAAACGGCTACTGCGGCGGCATCGGGACTGCCGTCTTCGATGAAAATGATTTGCCGGTTATCGGCGAGGGTTTGCTTTACCGCCTCGGTGTAAATATCGTCGGTCAGCAATGGCCGCAGCGCCTGGATGGCGCCGCGGCATTTGAGGATATCTGCGTCGTTTTTGACGGTTTCGATCGTCATAGTCCTTTATTATGTCCTACGATGGTCAGATTGCTCAGGCTGTGACCCATTTTGTCGCGCTTGGTGAGCAGGTATTTTTCATTGTACGGGTTGGAAGGGATCTCGATGCCAACCGAATCCACGATTTCAAGACCATAACCGATCAGTCCTGCGCGTTTTTTCGGGTTGTTGGTAATGAGCTTGATTTTGGTCAGTTCCAGGTCGCGGAGGATTTGTGCGCCTACGCCATAGTCGCGGTCGTCCATCGGGAAGCCCAGTTCCAGGTTCGCTTCTACGGTGTCGCGGCCCATTTCCTGCAATTTATAGGCTCTTAGTTTATTCAAAAGACCGATTCCGCGGCCTTCCTGGTTCATATACACGATCACCCCTTTGCCAGCCTGGTCGACCATTTCCATGGCAGCGTGCAATTGAGGACCGCAATCGCAACGGCAGGAGCCGAAAATGTCGCCCGTAACGCACGACGAATGTACGCGCACGAGCACGGGCTCGTCTTTTTCCCAGGTCCCTTTCACCAATGCAAGGTGGAGGTCGCCGGTATTGATCTGACGGTAGGCGATCAGGTCGAAATGGCCGAATTTGGTGGGCATATCCACCCCAATCTCCCGTTTGATCAGCGATTCTTCACGCAAACGGTATTCGATCAGGTCCTTAATGCTGACGAGTTTCAGATTGAAGCGGTTGGCGATTTCGCGCAGCTGAGGCAGGCGCGCCATCGAACCATCTTCATTCAGAATCTCCACCAAAACGCCTGCCGGCGATAATCCTGCCAGACGCGGGAAATCGATCGCGGCTTCGGTATGGCCGGTACGGCGAAGTACACCGCCTCTTTTGGCTTTCAACGGGAAAATATGTCCGGGGCGGCCGAGATCTGACGGCTTGGTATCTTTGCTGACCAACGCCTGGATGGTTTTCGAACGGTCGCTGGCTGAGATACCGGTGGTGCAACCATGTCCAAGCAAGTCGACAGAAACGGTGAACGCGGTTTCGTGGAGAGCGGTATTGTTGCCCACCATCATTTCGAGTTCGAGTTCCGCACAGCGCTCCTCGGTGATCGGCACGCAGATGAGCCCGCGGCCTTCTCTTGCCATAAAATTGACTATTTCCGGGGTTACCAGCTCGGCAGCGCAGATAAAATCACCTTCATTCTCACGGTCCTCGTCATCTACAACGATGATAAGCTCCCCTCTTTTGATTGCTTCGATGGCGTCTTCGATAGAGTCCAGCGCAATCGGGTTCGAATTGTTACTCATTAATCGGGTTAATGAAAAAATAGTTTTAAACTAAAACTCGTTTTTACTCTGCAAAGGTACGTTGATAATGTCGAAAGTTCTATTTTTGAACGTCCGTTACAAATTGAACAAAGGATTTGCATGATCCGTTTCAATGGGCAGATTCGCACCGGCACACTTTGCGGAACCTACTTTACTCAATATGAAACATAAGCTACTGATCGTATTTCTTCTGGGCATATTTTCGCTTGTTAATCAGAAAGTTTCCGGTCAGGGCACACAGAGCTTTTGTGGGACCACGGGCGCGTTTACCGTGACACCCGAAATCGGTTGCGCACCGATGACGGTCAATGTCAAAAACCAGGTGCCAAAACCTGAGACTCTTACCTATGCTTTCCGTTTCGACCGAAATCAGAATTCCGCTCCCAATATTAACGAGACAACTCAGGATTCTACCTTCACCTATCAGGAACCCGGTACCTACACGATTCTTCAATACGGCAGTGTCAAGGATATCGGCGGATTCTCCTTGTGCAAAGATGTGACCGTAAAAGAAACCCGCGGCCCGAAAGCGGAGCTGATAACCTGCCCCAACGGCAAGGTGAGGGTGACGCTAAGCGACGACGCCATTACCAAAGCCTATGACGCGGTAACGATCAGCTGGGGTGACGGGAAGACGCAGAATGTCAATCTGAAAACCAATACCACGGCTTTTTTTGAGCATACCTACGCTTCGGCCGGCCATCTTCCGACCATTACATTGAAAGGTTCCTATACCAACAGCGTGTGCAATGCAGATGCCAACACCACCACCCTGACGGCCGGTACGCCGCAATCGCTCGCCAGTATCCGCATCAGAAGCATCGAAATGCCGGCAGACGGTAATGCCAAGATCATTTATGACGGAATGGAGGGTATCGAAACCAAAGTTTACATCGCCCTGGGAAATGGGGACTTCATTTTTACCAACCAAAGCGGACAAACCGGCGGCACGCAGTCGGCATCCGTACCTTTGCTGGATCCTAAGAAAGTTTACCGTTTTCAGCTCAGGTCGACCGACATCTGCGGTAATATTATCGAAAGCCCGATCGTGAGCAGCGTTGCGATCAAGCAGGGAGGGTTGTCGCTCGATGAGATTATCGCCCTCGAATGGGAGAACGAACCCAATACCAAAGGTTTGGTAGAGTATCAGCTGAGACGGAATGGCGCGGTGATTTTTAATACTCCAAATGAGCGTTCCTACCAGGACACGGATGTCAAATGTGGGAATACGTATCAATACGAGATCGTGGCTGTGGTCGAAAACGACGTCCGTTCTTATTCTGCACCGATCAGCCTCGAACCTAAAACGTCGACACCATACGACGTTACCACTGCATTGGTCACCGTAAAGGACGAGAATACCATCGGTACCCAAATTGAGCTTTCAGGTGAAGGGCTTACCAGCGAGTATAATCTGATCGTGGAGCGGACAGTGTTGGGCAGTTTGAATTTCGAGGTAGTTTCGCCTGCAAATAACCAAAGTTTGCAATGGGATGATACGAATGTGAGCACGTCGCAAAGCTCCTATTGCTACCGTTTCCAGTATGAGAATGCATGTAAAATGAAATCGCCTTCGTTCAGCGTGCCGGTTTGTTCCATTTTGTTGAGGAGCAATGCGCCGGATCTCGGCTGGACCCAGGAGTCGCCATTCATCGGTACGATCGGGAACTACAATTTACAACAGGTCGATGCGGGTGGGAATCTGATTACCGAAACGCCGAAAGGCCTTTCGACCAGCCACACGCTAGATCTCGCGTCCCAATCCGACTTCGGTTACCGGATCGAGGCGAAATCGTCCGACGGTAAATTTACGAGCCTGTCCAATCTGCTGAATTTCAAAAGCGAAGCTATTTTGCTCGTACCCGATGCATTTACCCCGAATGGTGACGCTTATAACGAGCGCTTCGAGGTGAAAGCCTATTTTGTGAAGGATTTTAAAATGTCTGTTTTCAGTCGCTGGGGCGAGGTCGTTTACCATTCCGATGACATCGCCGAAGGCTGGGACGGCAATATCAAAACGGGCAAAGCACCGGGCGGATATTACCTCTACAAGATCGAAGCGACCAATGTTTCCGGCCAGACTGTCGTCAAAAATGGGAGCTTTCTCCTAATAAGATAGGATTTTTTCAATACTGCACCCTCCCGGATAATACTTTTTTAATACGCCCGTTTAATAGGTACGCGTAATTGCCACCCCTAAATAGCTTACTTTTGCTATCGCGTTTTTGAATTCGTTATGATTCCCAAAACTTATTGTTTTATCTATCGTCTTTGAAAAAAGGTCAGGGTTAAATATTGCCACACTTATGAGAATAACACTACTATCCTTCTCTTTCTTCTTTCTGCTATTTTCGCCGATAATTTCACGTGCTCAGGGTTTATGTAGCATCGGTGGCGGGGGATTTACAATTAACACCACTGAAGGTTGTGCGCCGCTTTACGTCGAATTTAAAAGCACGGTCTCGAATGCAAGTTTTGTGGGTTACGATGTGGCCTATAACGGGAGTCTGACGCCGAACGTTGTAAGAAACAGAGTAAGCTATACCTATCCGGTCGCAGCGACTGGAACGATATTGCAGTACGGTGTGACGACCAGCGGGGCCGAGTTTTCGTCTTGCAAGTTTATCAGAATATATGAGTCCAGAACTATTACTTCTCAATATTCATCCTGCGGAGGCGGAAAGGTTGTTATGGTACTCAATGAAGACGTCATCATGAAAGCTTATGATGAGGTTGAGATAAAATGGGGCGACGGAGAAACTACTACCTGGCAAAAAGGAAATTCCCTGACACTGGAGCACAATTATGCAAATGTCGCAACAAGTCCAACGGTAGCGATCACGGGAGTTTACACAGGCGGAAAGGCCTGTAGTAGAGGTGTTACCATTAATGTGCCGATCAAGTTTGAACGTCCTCAACTCAACGAAATCCAGATGAGCGCCGTTGAAATGCGCAATGACGGGACGATCAGACTTACTTATAAAGGTGTGGCCGGTATCCCGACCAACATCCAGTACAGTTCCGACGGCTCAACTTATGTTACATCGGGGCGGCGTGTGAGCGGAGGAACGCAACCTTATGAGATTAAGGGAATGAATACAGGCCAGATTTACAAAGTTCGGCTTTCGTCGGAGGATCTCTGCGCCGGTAGTACTGAAACCCTGCCTATCAGCACGATGACGTTGTCTGGCAACACGACCGACGGTGCGAACACACTGAAATGGAGCCAGTATCCCGAAGCGTCGCAATTTGACGGTTATGACCTTCTGCGCGACGGAACTGTAATCAAAAGTTTCACAGGCATCGGCGAAACTACTTATACCGATACAGACGTAGAATGTGGTACTTTCTCCGAATATCAGATTGTCGCCAGGTTGAAAACCGCCACTTCCACCTCTGCGGCGGTGGGTATCAAGGTCGAAACCGGTACAGCAAAACCACTAAACGGAGGTTCGGTTTCAGTGTTGGATGCGAGTAGCGTTGTAATCAAAGCTGATGTGCCCGGAGCGGGTCCGAATACATCCTATGAGCTGTCTATCGAACGCGCCGAAGCGGGCGCGACGCTGTTTAAAAAGATTATTACGCTTTATAACGAGAGCGAATACATCGATAACTCTGCCAAAACCAGCGAGTTGTCTTATTGCTACCGGATGAGTTACGAAAACTCCTGCGGCCAGAAAGTGCCTGTATCGGAACCTATTTGTACGATACTTCTAAGTAAAAACCTTACAACGCTCAACTGGACGGGCAATAGTCCGATCCTCGGCGGTGTCGAGGAATACACCGTCGTTCAGACGGGATCGGCGGGGTCTTCCGAGGATATCCCCGTGCAAAAAAATACCAGCTACACTGTGAAGCTGAACAATCAGAGCGATCTCGAATATAACTTTCTGGTGAGGGCTGTTTCGCTGGACGGCAACTTCGAGAGCTTGTCGAACATTATCAACTACCGCCGGAATGCGGGCGTTTTCGTGCCTGATGCATTTACTCCGAACGGAGATGGCTTCAACGACATGCTGGAAGCGAAATCGGAGCAGTTGCAGTCATTCAATATGTCGGTCATGAACCGTTGGGGAGTGGTTGTTTTCCATTCCGATGATATTGCCAAGGGTTGGGACGGAACGTTCGAAGGTACCAGCGCGCCTGTGGGTTATTACTATTACAAGATGACTTTCGTCGACGACATCAATCAAACTGTTGAAAAAAGCGGTACTTTTATGCTTTTACGGTGAGGAACTATTTCCGTAAAATAAGTTTTTACAAGTCTTAAACTTAATAAGTACAGCTATGTTTGGAAATATGGCGGACATGATGGGCCTCATGGGCAAAATGAAGGACCTTCAGTCGCGTATGAAAGAGGCACAGGACCAGCTTGTTTACATTACCGAAACCGCGGAATCGGGTGGTGGAATGGTGAAGGCGACCGTCGACGGAAAAAGAAAGCTGCTCAGCCTGGATATTGATAAGGACCTCATCAATGCCGACGATAGGGAAATGCTGCAAGACCTCATTGTCGCTGCTGTGAATAAAGCCAATGAGAATATCGAATCCAAAATTCAACAACATCTGCAAAAGGTAACGGATGGGGTGCTTCCCAATATTCCAGGGCTGGATTTGGGCGGTTTTATGAAATAACCGAATACCAATGACTCCCTCTGTTGCGATTGTAATCCTGAATTATAACGGTCAGCATTATCTCGAAAAATTCCTTCCAAAAGTCATCGAGTATTCCGGCAGCCATGCTATCTGGATTGCCGATAACGCTTCAACAGACCATTCGCTCGAATGGCTGAATACGCATTATCCGGAGCTTAATACGCTCGTTATCAATGAAAACAAGGGTTATGCGGGAGGCTATAACGATGCGCTGCGCCGCATTCAGGCTGATTATTACATTCTGCTTAATTCCGACATCGAGGTGACCGAAAACTGGATCGCCCCGGTGATCGCATTCATGGAGTCGGACCCCCTCATTGCGGCCTGCCAACCCAAAATTCGCGCTTACGACCTGCCTACACACTTCGAGTACGCGGGCGCGGCCGGCGGGTATATGGATTACCTCGGTTATCCCTTCTGCCGCGGGCGTATTTTCGACACCCGGGAGGAAGACCTCGGCCAGTACGATGATGAAAAAGATGTATTCTGGGCCACGGGCGCCTGCCTGTTTGTAAAATCGTCGGCATTTCACGCGGCGTCGGGCTTCGACGAATCGTTTTTTGCGCATATGGAGGAGATCGACCTTTGCTGGCGGCTGCTGAATATGCGCTACCGCATTACCTATTGCGGCAAGTCGACGGTTTACCACGTCGGCGGCGGTACGCTCCACAAATCCAATCCGAAGAAGACATTTCTGAATTACCGCAACAACCTGATCATGCTCTATAAAAACCTGCCCAAAGGCCGCAGGTGGAAAACGGTGCTCATCAGGCTGGTACTCGACGGTATTTCGAGTGTGCGGTTTATGGCTACGGGCGCCTGGCCCGACGTTTTGGCCATCGTAAGGGCGCATTTTGCGTTTTACGGCATGATCCCCGAATTAACACGCAAAATCCCGCGGACCCGGTACCGGGCACCGCTTTATTACAGAAGTGTTGTTTGGGAGTATTTTGTGCTTGGGAAGCACAAATTCGAAAAACTTACCGGCATCGAACCGATCAAAGCTCCCAGATTGTAGGGCTGTTATGTTTGCGCCAATGCTGGTGCAACTCCATCCAGAAAGCCAGTACAAGGTACAGGATAATGGGCGACCCGAAGGTCATAAAAGTGGCGTAAATGAAGTATTTCCGGATGCTGCTCGCCGGGAAATTGAGCTTTTCACCCAGTTCCGCACAAACGCCAAATATTTGGTTCTCAACGAAATACCTAAACTTGTTCATACCTGTTTTTCGATAATTGCCTCATAATTAGCGATTTTCGCCCGAAAACGCAATTCTGCCGTGTGAAATTTGCTTTAAATAAGCCAAAAAGGCAAAATACCGCTTGCTCGTTAAATTTTCAAATTCTTTAATCAAATAAATTGTTTTACAAACAATTTTTGTTTCTTTGTGATTGAAGATTTTGTAAGTACTTCATTATAATCAAGATGTCTTCGGGAAAATTTCCAAAATTTCTTTTGCTAATGCGTTGAGCCTCCCTCAATTATTTGGTAGAGCCATTTCGACTTTTAACTGAAACGCCTACATATCTTCTGTATTTTCACCTTATTTCAATTTTTTTATTTCAACTATTATGCCAACAGGTACTGTAAAATTTTTCAATGAAGCTAAGGGATACGGCTTCATCGTGGAAGACGACACAAAAAAGGACATTTTTGTCCATGTGACAGGATTGGGAGGACTTACTATCCGTGAAAATGACCAAGTAGAGTACGAAGTCGTTGAAGGAAAAAAAGGACTTAACGCTGTGCAGGTAAAAAAGATATAACTGTATTTTTTTTGCAAGAGAAATTAAAAATGCCGCTCATCAGCGGCATTTTTAATTTATAACCTTATTCCACCCAGGACTTTACATCGTCCAGAAGCGGCATTTTTTCGTCTATCTTGAGCTTCTTCCGCATTCCTCCCAGATCGTTGAAAATTTTGTTCGCATTTGCACTTTTCAGCTGTTCGATCGTCAGGATATTCATCTTCTGCAAGGCCGGTACCCATACCGCAGGCACGCCCGCAGTGATGTAATCAGCCTCTTTCGCGATCTCCGCTTTCTTTTCCGGGCGCATTTGCGGGAAGAAAATCACTTCCTGAATGCTCGCATTGTCGGTAAGCAGCATTGTAAGGCGGTCGATACCGATACCGATACCCGCGGTTGGCGGCATACCGTATTCCAAAGAGCGGATGAAGTCGTCGTCCATCTCCATCGCCTCGTCGTCGCCCTTTTCTTTCAGGCGAAGCTGATCTTCGAAACGCTCTTTTTGTTCGATCGGGTCATTCAACTCGGAATAGGCATTCGCTACTTCGCGACCGTTTACAAACAGCTCGAAACGCTCCACCATGCCTTTTTTGGTACGGTGCTTCTTGGTCAGAGGCGACATTTCAACCGGATGGTCGATAATGAAAGTGGGCTGGATGATATTAGACTCCACTTTCTCTCCGAAAATCTCGTCGATCAGCTTGCCTTTGCCCATGCTCTCATTCACTTCCATTCCCCACGCACGGCATTGTTCGCGGATCGCTACTTCGTCGAGCGTTTCCACATCGAGGCCGGTATATTGTTTGATCGCGTCGGTAATGCTCAATCTTGGGTAAGGCCCCGCAAAATCCAGCTCTACATCCCCGAATTTCGCTTTGGTAGTGCCATTCACGGCGAGCGCCACTTTTTCGAGCAATTCCTCGGTCATATTCATCATCCAGAGGTAATCCTTGTAAGCCACGTAAAGCTCTACGGTCGTGAACTCCGGGTTGTGGGTACGGTCCATTCCTTCATTACGGAATAGTTTACCAAATTCATAAACCCCTTCAAAACCACCTACAATGAGACGTTTCAAATGCAGTTCCGTCGCGATACGCAGGTACAGGCCCAGGTCGAGCGCATTGTGGTGTGTCGTGAACGGGCGTGCGGCTGCGCCCCCGTGAATAGATTGCAATACGGGCGTTTCTACTTCCAGCCAGCTGTTCGAATCGAAATACGAACGCATGGTGGTAATGATGCGGGCACGTTTGATGAATATATCGCGCACTTCCGGGTTCACGATCAGGTCCACGTAACGCTGGCGGTAACGCAGTTCGGGATCGGTAAAACCGTCGTGTACATTGCCGTCCTCGTCGCGTTTCACCACCGGCAGCGGGCGGAGGGATTTGTTCAGTATCTTGAATTCCTGCACGTGCACGGAGATTTCACCGGTTTGCGTGGTGAAAACAAAACCCGTAACGGCTATAATGTCGCCAATATCAAGTAGCTTTTTGAAAACCGTGTTGTACAACGTCTTGTCTTCGCCCGGGCAAAGATCGTCGCGGCGGAAGTACAGCTGGATACGCCCCGTGGCATCCTGAAACTCGGCAAATGCGGCACTTCCCATAATGCGGAAGCCCATCAGCCGGCCGGCCATCGTCACGTGTTTATAGTCGATCTTGTTGTTTTCGTAGTTTTTAAGAATGTCGGCCGCATAGGCATTTACGACAAATTCTTCCGCAGGATAAGGCTCAATGCCCATTCGCATGAGTTCCTCGCGTTTTTGACGGCGCAGTATTTCCTGTTCGCTCAGTAGCATCTTACAGCAATGGATTGGTAAATGGAATCAGGTATTCCAAAAGAGAGCGCAAAACTAGTACATTTTGTCCTGAATAGCGAGTAACATGGCCGGTAAGATACTGTAACGGCCGGTGAGACATTATTTCTGGCACGCTATTAATGTCTTCCTTATATTGTAGATCGGAGCGAACTGTTCCTCTTTCATCAACAGCGCTAAACCTCTTCGTTTCATGTTTCAAAAAGCCTTAAAAATCATTGGTATCGTTGCTTTGGTCGGCGCTGTACTCTTCGGGGCTGTGGAACTCTGGGTTTACAAAAACAGGGAAAAGTTATTCAGAAAGGCGCAGGACCAGATCAATGAAAATCTTAACGGCAATCTTGAAATAGGGGATTTTAAATTCAGGCCGTTCTACGGCGGATTTGGACTGAACTTTACATTATACAACGTAAAGCTGACCGATACCCTCTATAACGTTCACCATAAACCGTTTCTTCAAGCGGACAGAATCCACGTCGCGCTCGATCTCCAACGCATATTTTCAGGGGATGTGCAGGTCAAAAACCTGGTTCTCGAAGATGGCGGCCTCAAAATGTTCGTCCAGAAGGATGGTTATTCCAATGCATCGATTTTCAAAACCGGCGATCAGAAAAAAGACAAGTCGCAAAAAAAGAGCCCCGACGATATTATTGGGAAACTCGGCAATGTCCGTTTCGTAAACTTCGCGATGGCCTATTCCGATTCGGTGAAAGAGAAATATTATGGAGCGCTATTCCACGACGCTACGAATATCATCGAGCGCACCGACTCCAGCACGAATGCCACCCTCACCGGCGAGGTACTGTTCAATGGATTGACATTCAAAGTAGATAAAGGGAGTTTTCTGAAAAATCAGGAAACAACGCTTGCATTGGCTTTTGGTTATGACGATGAGGAAAAAAAGCTGAAAATTTATCCTTCCATTCTCGAAAGTGCCACCCATAACAAAATAGGGATCAACGGCGTGTTCGATTTTTCGGATACTATTAAGGTATTCCATCTCAATTTTGAAGCGAAAGGTATTGCTGTAAAAGACGCAATACCGTTACTGAACGATCGGCTGCAAAAACAGATCGATTCGATCGGCATCCAGACGAATGTGGATACGCAGGTCAAAGTGGCTGGGATATTAGGCCGGCCAGGGCTCAAACCGCAGGTGGACGTGCATTTCGAAACGGATACTTTCCGCTACAACCTTCCGGTAGGGGTTTTGCGCAAAATGAAAGCTTCCGGCACATTCACCAACCGCGCCGACACGACCAAACTGGCCGACGTATTCAATTCCAGGCTGATCGCGCCGAAAATCACCGGTTTTTTTGAGACTATTCCATTCGCATTCAAGCTGGTGGTCAACAACTTCCGTAACCCGCGGGCGGATATCGACGGGCGCATCGAAGCCGATTCCACCAATATGGGCGCATTGCTCGATCCCGGACGTTACCGGTTCAAAAACGGCTCGGCGCGCATCGACTTTCATTTCAGCGGGAATCTCAGAAAGTTCTATAATCCCGCCAAAGACAATTTTGATGGCAAAGTATCCGGCAGGATTTCGCTTAAAAACATTGCCATGGACTACCTCCCGCAAAAGGTAAGGGTCAGCAAAATCAACGGCGATCTTACATTCAATGAAAAAGTGATGGTACTTCCTAACCTCCGGTTTTACGATGGGCAGAATATGCTGCATGTGCGCGGGACGCTGTTGGACCTCATTCCTTACCTCTTTGGTTCGCCCAAGCCGTTGCGTGCTAATGTGGATATTAACATTCCCGACTGGCAACTCAACTGGCTCGAAACATTACTCGCAGCGAGGGGCAATGGTAGGCCCAAGCCCAAAAACTCGCTCAGGCTCTCCGAATTGCTCGATAATGCTATCGATAAGATGGAGATTGTGGCGAAACTGGATGCGAGAAGGCTACGGTACCGGCATTTTACGGGCAGGGATGTGAAAGGCCGGTTCACGATCAGCAACAACGCGGTGCGCATCGAATACTTCACGCTAAAAGCATTTGGCGCCGGAAATGTCAGGATATCGGGCGAAATGGATAATGCAGGTTCGGGAAAATTGCCCCATATGGCTGTCCGCGGAAAAATCGCGAATGCCGATGTGCATTCCGTTTTTTACTCTTTCGACGATTTTGGCCAAAAAACATTGACTCACCAGAACCTGAAAGGCATTCTCAATACCGACTTTAATTTTGAATCAACACTGAACAACAATGTGAAACTGGTGCCGTCGAGTATGAAAGGCTTGCTGAGGATTGATCTGACGAACGGCTATATCATTAATTTCGAGCCGTTTATGAAAATGAAAAAGCTGATTTTCAAAAGGCGGAACTTCGAACGCGTCAAATTCGCGCCGATCCGTAACGATTTCAAGCTGACCGGACAGGAGGTGGAAATCGCGCCCATGGAAATCGAATCCAATGTGCTGACGCTCTATCTCGACGGTATTTACAGTTTTGGAAATAAAACGGATATCAATATCCAAATCCCGCTCAGCAACCTCAAAAAGCGTGACTCGACTTACGTGCTGGATCCCAATAATCCCGAAAAGAAAGAGGGCTCGAAGATATTCCTGAGGGCTGTCGATGAGAATGGAGAGGTCAATATCAAGCTCGCCTTCCGGAGAAAAAAGAAGGATAAATCGAAAGACGAGGATTCCGAGGTCAAAAAGCTGGAAGATATCGAGCGGTGACGGTTATTCCCGCTCGTTGCTGAACATATAGCCCACGCCCTTCAAAGTTTTGATATAGCTGTCGCCCAGCTTCTCGCGCAACTTGCGGATGTGTACGTCAACGGTTCTTTCGAGTACATAAATATCGGCTCCCCAGATCTTTTGCAAGAGTTCGTCGCGGCTGAAAACCTTATTGGGCGTTTGCGCCAGGAAGAAGAGTAATTCAAATTCCTTCTTAGGCAACACAGTCGATTTTTCACCGCCTTGCGTTACCGTATAGTTCTTCCGGTTGATCGACAGGTCAAGAATCTCGATCGTATCACCCGATTCCGCTTTTTGCGCTTCGCGGCGGAATAATGCGTTGATACGGCTCATCAATGCACGCGGCTTGATAGGCTTGGTAATATAGTCGTCGGCACCCACTTCAAACGCGGCGACTTCCGAATATTCCTCGGAACGGGCCGTCAGAAAGAGAATGTAGGTGTTTTTGATGTCGGGGTTCTGGCGTAAGATTCTGCCAGTTTCGATGCCGTCGAGTTGGGGCATCATGATATCGAGGAGGATGAGATCGGGCACGAATGCCTTGGCAATGTCGATGGCTTTCTTACCGTTGGAAGCAGTTAATACCGAATAGCCTTCCTTGGTTAAATTATATTCCAGCAATTCAACTATATCGGAATCGTCGTCAACTACCAGTACTTTCGGAGCCGAATTTGCAGATTTAGCAGTGCTCATTGTTTTGTTTGTTAAAACGCGATTCGAAATTAGCAGATGTGATGTTCACATTATATGAACAAATCTATTGTTAACACAAACATAACATCAGCGAAAAGTAGTTCGATAGACTCCACCTTGCTCGTTGGTAATCAGCATATCGGTATTGTTCAAAAATGCAATGGCCTCTGTTTGCTTCCTTGAAAAGCGGAAACAGCCCTTTGGTTTACTGAAATCGATGTTATCCCCGGCTGTTTCGAACAGCAGTACTTTCCCATAAGTCAGCAGGGCGAATGTTTTACCGTCCGGGCTGATGGCGGCCGAGGTAACCTGTGCATTAATGCGGATGCTGTCGGAAGCCGCGATGGTATGGTCGCCGGTTTCCGCGGGCAGGCGGTACATTTTCACCCATTTGTCTTTGCCCCAGTTTTTTGAAAAAAGATATAAACTTCCCCGGTGATAAAAAAAGGACTCGCAATCGGGCGGAGTGCGCTGGTAGCGAAAGGTAATGCGTTCGCTGGCATTGCGTTCCGGGTCGAAACGGTAAATGTCGAATGCACTGCGGTGTGAAGTGTTATTCCCGAAATCGCCGACGTAAATATTGCCTTTATCGTCCCGCGTCAGGTCTTCCCAATCGATATTTTTGGAGTTGGGAACGGCTTTTGTATCGAGGAGTTTGCCGCTAAGGTCGAACAGGTAGAGTTCCGGTTTGCCCCCGCTGTCGTTGTGCGTCCAGAACGTACCTGGCTGCTTTCCATTAGCCAGTCCCGAACTTTCCGACGCCACCGCCGGAAGCTTTCCAATTTTGCTATTTTTGTAATGTGCTTTAACTTTCTTAAAATCATTGGTTCTGTGATCGGGCTGACAGGTACAGAACACCGTTTTGACCGCTAACCACAGATATATCAACTTGTTCATGAATTCAACGTTGCGTCCTCTTCCGGACAAAGATAGGGAAACCCCTGTGTACTTAAAGCTAGCCAGTTCGCTTGTAGCGCTCATTGCGACGGTGTATATTCTCTACATCCTCCGCGAAACGATCATCCCGCTGGCGTTCTCGATATTGCTGGCAATCCTGCTGCACCCCGTATGTGCATGGCTGGAAGTGCGGAGAGTACCGCGGATAGGCGCCATTCTGTTGAGCATTCTTGCATTATTTACGGTGATTGTAATCCTGGTTTACGTCGTTTCAATGCAAATAGGCAGCTTCGCCGAAGAGCTTCCGCGCATTACCGAAAAAGCTGAGGCAATCCTCGACGAGACGCTCACCATGGGCGAACGTTACCTGAATATCAGCCGTACGCAGCAGGTAAGCGAAGCCAAAAAGTACCTGATCAATGCATTGAGCGAAGGCCGCGCGGTGCTGCTCAACACGCTGGTAACCACTACCGGGGCTATTTCCACATTTATACTGATCCCGCTCTACATATTCTTCTTTCTCCTCTACCGCGATTTTTTCAGGATGTTTGTCCACAAAGCCATCCGCAGCGTACCGAACGAGGATTTGAATGTGTTGTTGAAAAAAATCTATGAGGTAATCCAGAGCTACCTCTCCGGCCTGTTCCTGGTAATCCTGATCGTAGGCGTGCTCAACAGCATTGGTTTGCTGTTCCTGGGTGTTCCGCATGCGATATTCTTCGGTTTTCTGGCTGGTTTCCTGATATTGATCCCCTACATCGGCATCCTGATCGGCTCGATATTGCCCGCCTTGCTGAGCATTGTCACGATGGATTCGCCCTGGTATGCGCTGGGGGTGATAGGAGTAATGAGCTTTGTGCAGTTTCTGGAAGGCAATTTTATCACACCGCACATTGTAGGCTCGAAGGTGAGTGTCAATCCATTAGCGGCCATTGTGGCATTGTTCCTCGGCGGCCAGCTGTGGGGCCTCTCCGGTTTGATCCTCGCACTGCCGGTTACCGCCATCCTGAAAGTTATCATGGACAGTGTCCCGAGCCTCGAACCTTACGGTTTCCTCTTGGGCGAGCCTGTACACGAAGTAGCGGAAGAAAAGGCCGATCTGGCCAGAGAGCAGGCTGCTGCCGTCAAGGAGTTTAAGAAAAAACCTTATCGTCGGCACCGCAACAGGCCGAAGAAAAGGCCCGAAGGAGACGTTCCTCCCGCTCCGGCTGTGTAAAACGCCTGGTTATTTTTTCACAACCACTTTTTCCACACTGACACCCACGCTGATGATAAACGGCAGCGGGTTCTGGCGCATGGATTGTGAAATCGTAAATGTGTAAGTCCCTGACCGTGGGAAGCGGTAGTTTTTCAGGAAAGGGATTTTATGGTCGAATAAATCGCCCAGACCGTTGCCATATGGTTTGCCTGTGATTTCATTGGAAATAAAAACTTCTTCCAGTGTATTGGAAATCACTTTTCCGTCCGGCCCGGCGAAGTTGCGGGTGATGTAGAGGTTGTAGTAAGGATATTGCAATGCATTTCTCAAAACATAATACAAATTGTAAGCCTGCGTGGTGTCCGTGATCTCGACCTTGAACGAAGGCTTATTTTTAATATACCAGAGTCCGTCATCAATGTCCTCGTGGGCTTTGTAGACGACATTTTTATCACAACCTGATAAAAGGGATACAAAAAATACGACGACAGCCAGCCGGATGAACTTCATGAAAGACTCTGATATGTTGAAATGCAAAAGTACCTGTTTATCGATTTTATAAACTGGTTTGCTCCGTAAAATAACGGTTCAGCCATGAATTGGACGCGGAAGTCTTCCATCCATTCATCCATTGGGCCTTCGTGGCCACCTGGTTGTCAAAAATCGTAGTCGTAGGCTGAATCGTTTCCTGAATGATCGCCTGCTTGATTTTCGGCACCGGGATCGTCTGCACGTGACCATTGTCATCAAGGTAAGCCAACGAGCGGTCGAAAAAATCGATGTTCATCCGCTGCCCGATTTCCTGCAACCAATGCACCGATTTGTCGATAGAGCAGCCGCTCGGCAACTCGTCGCGTTCGTCCACGGCGATCACGATGAAACGGTGTTCGAATATTTTTCCTGAGGCGGTGAGTGGTTTGCCGTGCGCTTCCCAGGTGTCGAGGGAGGCTTTGAGCGTTTCGGTGATAATGCCTGTTTCTGAAGGCGTCAGCTCCCTGTTGGCCTGATAAACCCAGACGCGGGCTTGAAAATCGATATCACTAAAAGGGATGTACATGACTTAAAAGGGTTAATTGCCGGTGAAACGGTTTACTGTATTGGTACCTTAAAACAACCGTGCTAGCGGCTTAGTTCTCGCAACAACCGGTTACAAACCTTTTGCCTGCGCGATCAGCTCGGCAAGGTCGTACACTTTCACCGACTGCTCTTTTTCTTTGTTTTTAACGCCGTCGGTCATCATTACCATACAAAACGGGCAAGCCACGGCAATCGTATCGGCGCCCGTCTGCAAGGCTTCTTCGATCCGCTCGATGTTCACGTCTTTTTTGCCGGGCTCGGGTTCTTTGAACATTTGTCCGCCGCCTGCGCCGCAACACAAGCCTTTGGTGCGGCAGCGCTTCATCTCGACCAGATCTGCATCCAGCGCTTCCAGTACATGCCTGGGCGCTTCGTACACGTCGTTCGCCCGGCCAAGGTAGCACGAATCGTGAAAAGTGATTTTCTTTCCCTTAAATACCTCGCCCCCCTGCAAACGCACGCGGCCCGCGTCGATCAGCTGT
Organism: Dyadobacter sp. SG02; assembly: GCF_900109045.1. GTDB lineage: Bacteria > Bacteroidota > Bacteroidia > Cytophagales > Spirosomataceae > Dyadobacter. The sequence continues at coordinate 407,541 of NZ_FNYL01000004.1, read as the reverse complement.
TGAAGGTATTCCGAATGATGCAGTACTTCATAATTTCCGCCCAATGCAGGGTATTCGTTTTTAAGTGTATTAAAACAATGGGGGCAGGCCGTGACGATTTTCCTGACATTATACATATCCAAAACCTGGATATTCGACATCGCGAGCATCTGGAATGTAAACTCGTTGCCCGCCCGGCGCGCGGGATCGCCCGTGCAGCTCTCCTCCGTGCCAAGCACCGCGAATTTCACCCCGGCGCTGTTGAGTATTTTTACAAAAGCGACCGTCACCTTCTTGTACCGGTCGTCGAACGACCCGGCGCATCCTACCCAGAACAAAACTTCGGGCGTCTCGTTATTCGCCGCCATTTCGGCCATGGTAGGCACCCGGTATGCGAGCTCACTCATATTTGTAATGCTTTTATGACTCTGTTGAATTCTTTTCCAGGCCCTGGACCCAGTTGAACCGATCGCCGGGAGAAAATTTCCATGGTGCCTGGTTAGTATCGAGGTTCTGGAACATCATATTCCATGAACCCGGCGCATGCGCTTCGTCCATGACCTTATGCCTGCGCAATTGCAGGATAATATCGAGCGGGTTAATCAACACCGGGCACTCCTGCACGCACGCATTGCACGTGGTACACGCGAGGATTTCTTCTTCCAGAATGTAGTCGCCAAGCAGGCTTTTGCTATCCGGTACAAATTCGCCCTTATTAGCTGACATATTGCGCCCCACATCTTCCAGCCTGTCGCGCGTGTCCATCATGATCTTCCTCGGCGACAATTTTTTACCGGTAATATTAGCCGGACAAGCGGCTGTGCATCGCCCGCATTCGGTGCACGAATATGCGTCCATCAGATTTTTCCAGCTCAGATCCGCCACATCCTTCGCACCGAACCGCTCCGGTACTGCCGCATCGCCCGCTTGTGTTTCGAGTCCCAGCATGATTTTTACTTCCTGGGTAATCTCGGGCATATTCTTCATTTCGCCCTTCGGTTCCAGACGGGAGAAATAGGTATTCGGGAACGCCAGGGCAATGTGCAAATGCTTCGAATAAGTGAGGTAGAGGGCAAAAACGAAAATACCCATGATGTGAACCCACCACGCAATGCGCTCGTACGCGATTAATGCCCCCTCGTTCCATCCTGCGAAGAGTGGTTTCATCCACTGGCTGATCAGAAAATCGCCCGCGGGCGGGTAATGCGCGCTGCCGAGGTTTTGTAGTGCGCTGTCGGCGGCGTTCATGCTGAGGATCGTCAGCATCAATACGATTTCAAAAACAAGGATCAGCTTGCCGTCCAGCTGCGGCCAGCCGTTCATTTCACGGTGGCGCGATGGCTGGAATCGTTCCACTTTCAGAAGGCTTCGCCGGATGAAGAAAATGGAGCAGGAAATGAGTACGCCTAATGCCAGCAGCTCAAAAAAGCCGATCAGAACACCGTAAAAAGAGCCTAATGGGCCGGCAAATATCCGATGCGTACCCAAAATGCCGTCCAGTATGATTTCCAGTACTTCAATATTGATCAGTATAAACCCTGCATAAACGGCGAAATGCAGGAAGCCGATCAGCGGGCGATCGAACATCTTTTTCTGCCCGAAAGCGACCCGCAGCATTATTGACAACCGTTTGCCCGGCTGGTCGGTGCGGTCCTCATCCTTCCCGAGCCGGATCGTTTTACCGATAATACCGACCCGCTGGAATATCAGCCAGGCCGTCGCGCCGAGAGCGGCTATAAAGATGATTTGCTGTATGATCGCCATAGCGAAATAGGGCTGTTTTGGTATGCTTGCATACTAACAAGGTATGATAAAAATGCATTTCGGCGCAAATGGATCGGGTATAAATTAATATGTTCAGGAATTAAATAAAAGATAATCAGCACAATACAAATTTGTAAAAAACTATTTGAGAAATATTTGATCTAAAAATTTGCAAAGCCAAAACAGACATCTATTTTTGCAGTCCCAAAAGGTACCAACTGAAACGGTGATGTAGCTCAGTCGGTAGAGCAATAGACTGAAAATCTATGTGTCGGCGGTTCGATTCCGTCCATCACCACCCAAAATGCATTACGCCTTGATAGTTTAACTGTCAAGGCTTTTTTGTTTTTCTGCGCCGCAGCCTGGAAATTACCGCTAAATAAGCTCTTCTGATTTATAACCACGACGGCTTTTTTCTTTTTAGGTTAACCACTAATTTACCTCCGGCCTGATCAGCGCCTCCCTCTCAGAAAATTCACCGGCCATTTGGTGCCGCATTCGTTTCCGTTAGTTGATTTCCCGAGCAGTTTTCCGAGTGGGAGTCGTTCGGGCAATCCGCATTCCTAAACTTCATCAGGCTAATACCATGCATTATTCCAGGGAGCAACTGATCGTGCTTTTTACGTACCTGCCCGTGCTTGTGGCGGCGTGGATGGCTTTAAGGAGGTACCGCGGGGCCGATCGGTCTGTGAAACTGTTGTGCTGGCTGATCTTCTTTGCATTGCTCATCGAGAGTATTTCGCGCATTTTCTGGTTTTTTAAAGTATCCAACCTATTTCTCTGGCCGATTTATATCACGGTCGAATTCGTATTGCTGACCTGGATGTACAGTCTGGTGCTCGATCAGAAGTGGTTGACGATCTTTCGTGGCTGGATGCTGGCAACGTTTACGGCCATCGTACTGGTGCGTGAATTGGGGCAGCAGGGGCAGTCGGTGTGGATCGATAATGCGGGACGGTCGATGGAAAGTGTGGTCGTGATCTTTTTCGCACTGTCGTATTTCTATAAAGTTTTTCAGGAATTGAAAGTGCAAAACCTGCTGCTTGAGCCTTTCTTCTGGGTGTCGGCAGGGTTACTGCTGTTCTTTTCGGGGAACTTCCTGATTTTCATATTTATGAACTTCATTTTGCTGTATTCCAAAAATCTGAACGACCAGATCTGGGTGATCCACGCGCTGATGAATTATATGCTGTACATTACTTACGCGATCGCATTATGGGTAGGCCGGGGGAAATAGAGTTTGCGCAGCTGCTGTTCGGCGGGATCGGCATTATGGTGATGATGGCGCTCTCGATCGTCATTTTTGTGTTGCTTTATCAGCGGAAGCTGCATTTCCAGCAAAGTCGGCTGCACCAAATGGAGATGGTGCATCAGAAGAAGATCCTCGAATCGATCGTGGCCTCGCAGGAGAATGAGCGGGAGCGCATCGCGCGCGACCTGCACGATGAGGTGGGGGCGTCGTTATCGGCCGTCCGTTTGTTTGTAAACCAGATACAATACGAAAAGTCAGCAGAGGAAATGAAGGGCCTGGCAGCGCGTTCAGGACAGATTATCGGGGATGTGGTGAAGGACGTACGGCAGATCGCGCATAACCTGTCGCCGGTGATTATCGAAAATTTCGGCTTCGCGGGCGCCGTCAAAATATTGCTGCGCCGGATGGAAGATGCCGGAATGGAAATCCGTTGCGCGATCGAGGACCCGGCAGAGTTGCTCTCGTCGTATCAACAACTGATTTTGTACCGCATTATCCAGGAGGTGATCGGGAACGTGGTCAAGCATGCCGAAGCGAGTGAAATTACCTTCGATCTCCACCGTAGCGGCTCACAACTGAGCCTCCTCATGAGCGATAACGGCAAGGGGTTCGATATGCTTTCCGGTCGAAAGGGGGCCGGGATGGGAATGAGCACGATCCGCACCCGCACCGACTTGTTGGGTGCAAAACTCGAACTGAATTCCGCTCCGGGTGAAGGCACCCGATTTAAAATTGAAATGCCCGTTTAACATTTTCTCAACGATCCAATTGAAACCGGTAAAAATAGCGATAGCGGACGATCACAAGCTGTTCCGTCAGGGATTAGGCCAGATTCTGTCCCGGAATGAAGATTACCTGGTAGTTCTGGAAGCCGCATCTGGCGAGGAATTGCTGGAAGAAATAGGAGGCGCCTCGCCAGACGTGGTGCTGCTGGATCTTTTTATGAAAGGTATGGATGGAAAAGAAGTAGCCGGTGTCCTTCTAAAACAGTACCCGAACTTAAAGATCATCATTCTTTCCATGAACTACTCCCCCGAGCACATATTGCAGCTCATGCGCGTAGGCGTGCACGGCTATCTGCCCAAGGACATCGACCAGGGCATTCTGAGCGAAGCTATCGAGCAAGTAGTGACGAAAGGATATTATATCAACGACGACATTGCGCAGGTAATGCGACAGGGATTGCAGGCGGGGGACATTAAGCCTGCCCGCAGCAAAGTGGCCATTCCCTCGCTCAATGTAGGCCTTACCGACCGTGAAATGGAGGTGTTGGCGCTTATTTGCAAGGGATACAACACTGCGAAAATCGCGGAGGAGCTGTTTATCAGCTACCGAACGGTGGAAGGACACCGTAAAAACCTGCTGGAAAAAACCGGCGCCAGCAATTCGGTAAGCCTGGCGATCTTTGCTGTGAAATATCAATTGCTCGATTTTTAGACTGGTTATCAGTGTTAAATGCGGGCAAATACGCGTAGGTCTGTAATGCGGTCGCGGTAGGTCTCAAGGAATTCACAAAAGCGAGCGGTCTGTTCCTCCTGATAGTTCAGGTCAGCCATTTGGTCATATTCTTCGATATAAACATCCTTGAAATCGGTGATCACGTAGCGCAGGCTTCGGATACCCTTCGTGCGTAATGCGGGTAGGTAAAAGTTTTGGTGGCTTTTGGCGAAGCTGCCTTCGCGGTAATTTCCGGTGGTTTTGATATCCACGGCCAGCATCTTTCCAATCACATCCACGTACCCGTAAATGAGGCTGTCGTTCAGCTGATACTCGCAGTAAACCTGCGTTTTCAGCATCGGACGCGGCAGGTACGAGCGCACTTTCGAGAGGATTTCCGGGTCAAATGTTTCTTCACCAATGCCTTTAATCACCGCATCTTCGAACGATACACCGCGAAACTGAGCTTCCGTTTGCGGCACGGGTACGCGGTTAATGCGGTCGAGGAGTTCCTGCTCGCTAATGTAGCCACGTTCAAACCGGTCGAAACAGCTTAGCAGCGAAGGGTAAAGTTTGTATTTAACAGTGGTAGAAATCATTATTTAACAATGTTAACAGGCATTCAATTTTTCTTTTTGCCGAAATGATATTGCAATGATACCGCGATGAAACTGAATGCATCGTTCGGCGTGTCGCTGTAAGATTCGCTTTCTTCGGGGTTAATCAGCCGCCTTCCCGAGGTAGCGTCCAGCTTGTCGGTCCGCACGAAATAGAAGCGGTATTCAAATGCAATTTTCAATTTTTCTAACAAAGCATAATCCACGGAAGTGCCGAGCGGCAATATTCCTTCCCTTGTTTTTTTGATACCTTTCGGTCCTTTTGGCGGTCCCCAACGCAAAAAAAGCGGGTTTCGGGCACTTTGCTGGCTGTTGGTAAAGCGCAATAATTGATTGTTGTCCAGGTCGAAAGCATTGGCGCTGAACCAGATTTGGCCTAGTCCCGCCAAGACCGAAATGTGCGCCGGGCCGGGTTCTCTTTCGCTGAACTGCTCCGTAAGATCCCATTTTACGAGGCATTCCACACTATTGTATTCATTTGCAAACCAGGAGTTAAAAAAGGACCTTTTCTCGCCGCCAATGCTTCCCGCATTGTAATCGCACCGAATGGCAAATTGTTTGTTAAGCGACCTCCCAATGCCTATTCCGGCGATTCCGTGCATCGCCTGGGCATTCAATTCGCCGTAGAACTGCGTGAGGCCGCACCGCAGGCTCAGAAAATAGGGGTTGGTCGTGCGGCGATCGTAATTTTTCTTGTTACTGATGCCGTTCGGCGAGCGGTAACGGACAGGCTGCGCGAAGGTTATGCCGGCAAGGGCGCAGGTGGTAAGGAGCAAAATGTAACGCATGGCTGGAAATGATCGATACGGAATGTTTGTTCAACCATTGATACGTACGCTTTTCATTTTGGTCACCTTTTGTAGAACCAATAAGATACCGGCCCGCCGTGTGATAACCGTAAATATCTGTTAGTTTTGCTTGTAGTTGAAAAATACAGTACAAAGATGAGTGTAGTACCCTATAAAGATAAAGAAGGGACCAAGCGGGAGCAGGTGGCCGAGATGTTCGACAACATTTCGCCGAAATATGACTTGCTGAACCACGTCCTGAGTGGCGGTGTAGATATATATTGGCGCAAAAGGGCCATCAAACTGCTCAAAAAGCAACAACCGAAGGTTATTCTCGACATCGCGACCGGTACCGGCGACTTCGCGATCGAGGCGCTTGCCTTGAAGCCCGAGAAGATCATCGGCGTCGATATTTCGGAAGGAATGCTGGCGGTGGGCCGGGAGAAAATCGCGAAACTGGGCAAGCAGGACGTGATTACCCTCCAAAGCGGCGACTCGGAAAGTTTGGCTTTTGCAAACAATTATTTTGACGCGATTATCGTTTCGTTTGGAGTACGCAATTTTCAGAATTTGCTGGCCGGACTGACAGAGATGAACCGCGTGATGAAGCCGGGCGGAACGTGTGTGGTGGTGGAGTTTTCGAAGCCTAAAAGCTTCCCGTTCAAGCAGATTTACAATTTTTATTTCAAATATATATTGCCAATAATAGGGAAAACGGTCTCGAAAGACAGCGCGGCATACACCTATCTGCCCGAGTCGGTACAGGCCTTTCCGGATGGGGAAGCTTTTCTTGATATTTATAAAAAAGCAGGTTTCATAAATACCAAATGCATATCACTTACCTTCGGGATCTGTTCAATTTACGTCGGACACAAGTAATCATCGGCATCCTTGCGTTGCTCATGGCGGCGCAGGAGGCCCAATCTCAGGGCATCGGTTACCGTCGGAAGCACCTCGAATATTACGACGATAAGCCGATCCATTACGGTATTCTTTTCGCAGTCCCGTTCACGCGGTTCAATATCAAGCATAGCAACGACTTTGTGGCCAAGGATTCGGCATTTTTGGTCCAGTCGCCCACCAATGCGGCATTTCGCATGGGATTTACCATTAATGCCTACCTGAACGAGCATTTCGACCTGCGCACAACGCCTGCGGTTTCGCTTTATGAACGGCATGTCAAATTCAGTTATCCCAACGGCACCGACCGTACGGAAAAGCGCGAGTCGACATGGATAGAAGTGCCGCTCTTGCTAAAATACAAATCGTTACGCAGGGTCAACTCGCGCATGTACATGCTCGCGGGCGTGACGCTCGGGATCGAGACGAACGTCAAGCGCAACCGGGGTGGTGGGGCGAATGCGCTCGACACGAAGTCGAGCGACTTCTCCATCGATTACGGCATTGGCTACGAACAGTTCTTCGAGTTCTTCAAATTCGCGCCGGAGCTTCGTTTTTCGCACGGATTGACCAATATGCTCGTCCCCGGGAAAAATTCCGTAGGCAATGGGATCAGCCGCATGCGCACCCACACGGTAACGCTCTATTTGAATTTCGAATAGCGAATACTGGTTTTCAGGCGGTTAAAAAATATTTTAAATTTTTTTTCAAGAATATTTGCAGAGTTCAATTTAGTCGCACATATTTGCACTCCCAAACGACGGGAAAACAAAGGAAAACAAAAAGGGAGTTTAGCTCAGTTGGTTCAGAGCATCTGCCTTACAAGCAGAGGGTCGGGGGTTCGAATCCCTCAACTCCCACAAAAAGCATCGAGCAATCGATGCTTTTTCGTTTTTGTCCATAGCATCTGCCTGCGCGACGTTCGCTTACAAGCAGAGGGTCGGGGTGGTCGGCCATCGCCGCGGTCCGCCGCGCGGTTCGAATCCCTCAACTCAACCAATTATAAATCTTCCAAGTATCAGCATCTATTCCACAAAGGAGCAGCCTGAAATTCGCGTTACCTTGTTACCATAATTTTCAACTAATCAATTAAGGCTATGAAAGCATTATTGCTGCTGGCATTAATGGGCGGGTTTGCGTCCTGCAACGCGAAAGATCAGCCGGTAACAAATGATATGATTATGCAACAGGAGGACATTCTTAAACTGGTTACGCGAAACGATACCGAGGGCGTAGAAAAAGCGCTTGACAAAGGCGCTAGTGTAAATACAAGGAATGCAAAAGGACAGTCTTTGCTCTTGCTCGCTACCATCAACAGACACGCAGAAATGGCAAGGCTACTTACCGAAAAAGGCGCAGACGTGAATTTGCAGGACGACATCCACGACAGCCCGTTTCTTTATGCCGGCGCAACCGGACAAGCGGAATTGGTTAAACTCTTTCTTACCCACGGCGCCCGGTTCGATGTGTTTAATCGATACAACGGCACTGCATTGATTCCTGCCTGTGAGCGCGGGCATGTGGAAACTGTAAAAGTATTGGCTGGTACCAAAGGATTTCCGATCAATCACGTAAATCGTTTGGGATGGACGGCCCTGATGGAGGCTATTGTCTTAGGTGATGGAAGCAAAAAGTATCAGGAATTTGTACAGCTGCTGAAAGACGGCGATGCGGATCTCGGAATTCCCGATCATGACGGTATTACGCCTTTGCAACATGCCAAAAGCCGTGGCTTTGTGGAAATAGCAAAAATACTTTCGAAGTAGACTTCCCTCACTACAATATATAATTTTATTCTATATTTTGTTTTCTATAATAAAGTGGTTACAATTGTTAATCAACTAATTGTTAATGCGCTATGGAAAACAATCGGATTGCTCGTGCCCTTTCCGGAACGGTGGGCGTGCTTTTGATGATTTTTACGTTGTTGGCTTGCGGAGATGGTCGGGAGATAGTGGTACGGGGAGATTTACGGGGAGCTGGCACATTCCTGGAAGGGAAGACAATATATTTGGGCAATGCCGAAACCCGCAATTTCGAGGATACCGCGGTTGTGAAAGGCGGCAAGTTTGAGTTCAAGGTCAAAACCGGCAGGGATTTCGTCCCGTTTAGGGCAGCAATTGTTTTTGAAACCGGGAATCCCGAGTGGCCGCATCAATTGGTTGGCTATAAAAATCCCTATTTCAAGAAAACGAGTGAGGTTAACTTCTATGCCGAAAGAGGTGTGATGGAGCTACAACTCGACACGATTCGGGTATTTACTCCAAAAAATAAGGAAGTGGTTTTTAACATGGATAAGGTCAACCGACAAACCAGCGTGTTATTTCACCATTACAATTTCAAGAGCGACTTAAAGAATGCTGCCGATAACCACGCTTATAACCGCTCCCTGGTTAAAAAGAACTCCTACTCGCTTGAATTGCTGCGTACTTTGAATTTCAGTAAATCAGCGATTGACGCCGGTGAAGCGAAACTCTTACTATCTCTTTTTGACCCTGAACTGCATTCAAACCCGGGTTATATTGCCTTAAAAGCCTATCTGGATTACGACAATAAAACAGGAAGCGATTTCCCGACGGAAGTTGCATTAAAAACCGCCGATGATAAATCTGTGAAAGAATTGCTGGTAGATTCCTCCAAGCATAACCTGATTGTTTTCTGGGCGAGCTGGTGCGGACCTTGCAGAATGGAAATCCCGCAGATCAAAAAGCTTCATAAAAACCAAGGGGAGAAACTGAATGTGGTTAGCATTTCGGTGGATAAGGATCAGAATGCCTGGAAAAAAGCAATGCAAAAAGAGCAAATGCCCTGGAAACAATTTCTGCTGCCTCTCGGTGAAACTTATGCGAAGCTGGACAAGAAATATAATTTGCAAACCATTCCGATTTGGGTACTTCTTGATGGAAATGGTAAAGTGATCGACCAACACGTCGGCTACAATACCGGAGAGAATGCGCTGGATTTAAAAGTGGCGGCGCTTTTGAAGTGAGAGTAGTAGGTAGGAAGGGAAAAAAATAGTTTCCCCTTCCTACCTTTCCTTCATAAATTAAAGCCTTACCTCGCTCCCCGTCTCCGCTGAACGTAACCCGGCTTCCAGCACCTGGATAATCTTCAAACCATCCGCGAAGTCCGGCTTGATTTCAGTATCGTTGTCAATGGCATCCAGGAAATCTACTACCGCGTGCACGAATGCGTGCTCATAGCCGATAATGTGCCCGGCGGGCCACCAGTGGCCGGCATACGGGTGAATAGATTCGGTAGCGAGGATGGTGCGGAAGCCGTGCTCGCCTTTTGCGTCGTCGTTGGAATAGTATTGCAACTCGTTCATGCGTTCGAGATCGAAAACGAGGCTGCCTTTGCTACCGTAAATTTCGAATGTGAGGCGGTTTTTGCGACCGGTTGCGAAACGCGTCGCTTCGAATGAGCCTATGGCGCCATTTTGGAACCTGACCATCATCAATGCGGCGTCTTCGACGGTTACTTCGCCCATTTCGTCGCCTTTGGATGCGCCTGTGAGGCTTCCGGTGGCGGTTTCGTCTGCGATAGGGCGTTCTTTGATGAAATTTGCGGTCAGAGAGGAAACGGAAACAATGTCGCCCACGAGGAAATGCGCGAGATCGACGGCGTGAGAATTGAGATCCCATTGCGGACCGGCTTTGGCGGTTTCCTTTTTAAGCTGCCAGGTAAGCGGGAACGACGGGTCGACGATCCAGTCTTGCTGGTAAGCGCAACGCCAGTGGAAAATGCGGCCGATCTTACCTTCTTCGATCATCTTTTTGGCAAGCGCTACGGCCGGTGTTCTGCGGTAATTGTGGTTGAGATAATGCTTCACGCCGGTTTCCTGGCAAACTTTCAGCATTTCAGCGGCCTGTTCGCTGTCCATCGAAAGCGGTTTTTCGCAGAAAATATGCTTGCCTGCCTTTGCCGCAGCCAGTGCGACTTCATAATGCAGGTTTTGGGGTAATGCGATGTCGATAATGTCGATATCGGGCCTTTCAACAAGCTTTTGCCAGTCGGTTTCTGTCTCTTCCCAACCCCAGTTTTCGGCGAATTCGGATAAAGACTCCTGGTGGCGTCCGCAAGCCACTTTCAGGACGGGCGTCGAGAGGGTGTCGAAAAATAGCGGCGCTTTTTTCCAGGCATTGCTATGCGCCCGGCCCATAAACTTGTAACCTACTATACCGATATTGATCTGCTTTTTCATCAGCGAATTTGTGTGGTTAAGGATTGTATCTGTCAAAATTATCAAATCTTGATGATTGGATTTAATTCGTAAATTCCAACTACGGATATTTACTCAAACTACACACTATTTCATGAAACAACTTGCCCAGAACCTCCGGACGGGAGAAACGTTGCTATTGGATGTCCCCGTTCCGCTTGCCCGGGAGGGCTGCTTGCTCATCAAAAGCCGCAAGAGCCTCGTTTCCGCAGGCACCGAACGAATGCTGATCGCATTCAGCAAAGCCGGCTTTTTGTTCAAAGCCAGACAACAACCTGACAAACTCCGCCTGGTAATCGACAAAATCAGAACCGATGGCTTTTGGAAAACGACCCGCTCGGTGCTCCGCAGGCTGGATCAACTCCTGCCGTTGGGGTATTGCAATATGGGCGAAGTAGTAGCAATTGGAGAAAGTGTAGAAGGTTTCACAATCGGCGATCGGGTGATCAGTAATGGGCCACATGCCGAAATGGTTTGCGTGCCGGTCAACCTGGTGGCCAGGGTTCCCGACAATGTGCCCGACGAAGAGGCGGTATTCACGGTTCTGGGCACGGTAGGTCTGCACGGTGTACGCTTGCTGGCGCCCGCATTAGGCGAGCGTGTGGCGGTGGTGGGATTGGGATTAATAGGTTTGATGGTCGTCGACATCCTGCGCGCGCTAGGGTGCGAGGTAATAGGCGTCGAACCTGACGAAAGCCGGCGACAGATCGCCAACGAAAAAGGGATCGTTGCCGTTAATCTGGCAAATTCTACCGAAGCATTAATAAGAGAGCAAATCGGTGAAATGGATGGCGTGATTATCACCGCTTCTTCCAAATCTCGTCATGTCATTTCAATGTCCTCCGCTATTTGCAGGAAAAGGGGCAAAATAGTGCTCATAGGCGATGTTCCTCTGCATCTGAACCGCACTGATTTTTACTCTAAAGAATTGACATTCCAGGTCTCGTGCTCGTACGGGCCCGGACGCTACGATCACACGTACGAGGGGCGAGGCATCGATTATCCTTTGCCATACGTCCGTTGGACGGAAAACCGCAATTTCCACGAAATTCTGCGGTTGCTGGGCAACGGCTCGCTCCGCGTAAAACCGTTGATTTCGAACATTGTTCCGCTTGAAAACTATTCCGGTATTTATGAGAAAAATAATCGTTCGCTCGGAATAGTGATCGATTACAGCGGTCGATGTGAAGTTGGCGAAACGGTCATTCGAAATCCGGGCGATGCGTTCGAGGTACAAAAGGTAGTCGCGGCGGTGATTGGTGCGGGAAATTTTGCTTGCATGACATTACTGCCTTGCCTTCGTGGCAAATGCATCAAATACATCGCCAGCTCAGGCGGTTTAAAAGCGGCTGAGCTAGCGGCAAAGTATGGAATTCCATTGGTCGCTACCGATTACCGGGAAATTCTGGCGGACAATGAAGTCAATCTGGTCATTATCGCGACACAGCACGATCATCACGTTTCCATCACGGCAGACGCGATTCGCGCGGGGAAGCATGTTTTTGTGGAAAAGCCGCTTAGCATTGATGACTGGGGGATTACACAGGTCAAATCAGCACTCCAAAATGCATTGTTTCCGGTTTCGCTCACAGTAGGTTTTAACCGGAGATATGCGCCGCATATCACGAGGTTGCGGGAACTGCTGGAAGGTAGCCCGATGAATGTCGTGATTAACGTCAATGCAGGCTATGTCTCGCGTAATGCGTGGATACACGACAATGCGCGGGGAGGAGGGAGGCTGGTGGGTGAGGCATGCCATTTCATAGACCTGATCGCCTGGCTGGCACGGAGCAGTATTACCGAAGTTTGTACGAACACGCCGACTTTCAACGGCCAAATGAGTTCCGACAATGCAAGCGTGCTGTTGAAGCTGGCGAATGGCTCCACGGGCGCTGTCCACTATTTTTCAAATGGCCATAGCAGTTATCCAAAGGAGCGGATCGAGATACATTCGCTCGGGCGGACGATGATTCTGGATGATTACAAAATACTGCGCGGCTACGGTTTCGAAGGATTTTCAGAAATGAAAGTAAATGCCGGGAAGGGTCATCGCGAGCAATTCGACAGGCTTTTTGAATGCATTTCAATTGGAAAAGGGCCGTTAATGCCTCCGGAAGACATCTGGAATTCAAGCCTGGCGACATTGGCGGCACGGGATAGTATGTGGACGGGCAGCTGGGTGAAAGTACCATGAAAGCGCTGCGACATTTAACGCTACTTTGGCATATTGGCCGGCAAATGGGCTGGCGCTATGTGCTGTTCAGGGCCAGATATTGGTTACAAGCTAAAACCGGCATTTTGAAATTGCGCTTTCCGAAAAGGGCTACCAGACGTTCGCTGATGACTATTCGGGAATGGCGGAACCATAAGCCGGCATTTCTGTTCGACCCCGAAAAACTGACTGTGGAAAGGAATGCAGGCATTATAGGCTTAAAATGGCGGGTTGACCAAATGAATAAGGGGAGGTTTCGGTATTTCAGCAATCATTGGTTCGAAGTAGCGGATTGGCATACAAATCCACTGACCGGCTTTGTTTACCCGAAATACCAGCATTGGTCTGGAGTTAATGACCTTTCTCCGAAGACGGGCGATATCAAGTATGTATGGGAGAAATCGCGGTTCACGTTTTTGTACGATCTCATTCGTTATGATTTTCATTTTTCCGAAGACCAGTCAGTAAAAGTTTTTGAGTTGATCACGGATTGGATCGACAAAAACCCTGTCAATTGTGGCCCAAACTGGAAATGCAGCCAGGAAATTGCGCTAAGAGTATTGAATTGGACTTTTGCACTGCATTATTACCGCCTCTCACAAACATTGAATCAGTTGTTGTTGGATAGGATTCTTAGCAGCATTTACGATCAAATGTGTCATGTTGCCACCAATATCAGGTTTTCAGAAATCGCGGTTCGGAATAATCATTTGCTTACTGAGGCGTTGGGGCTTTTTACCACCGGATTGCAATTTCCGTGTTTTCCGGAAAGTGAGCGATGGCGAAGCCATGGAAAGCGTTTGTTCGAGCGCGAAATCTGCTCGCAAATTACTCCCGAGGGTACATACCTTCAATTTTCGATGAATTATCACAGGGTAGTTATTCAACTGATGACTTGGGCCATACAACTAGCAGAGTTCAATAACGAATGGTTTTCTGAAACGGTTTATGAGCAAGCCGATGCGTCTTTGAGGTTTCTACGCATTTGTATGGATGAATCGAACGGCAGATTACCTCATTATGGACACAACGATGGAGCGTTGTTCTTCCCGCTTTCCGAGTGCGATTTCCGAGATTTCAGGCCTCAATTGATCGCATTGGAGTCGGTTCTATATCGCCTGAAAGAATCCGATGCAGTTTTGAATGAAGAAAAGGAATGGCTCGGAGCCGGACAGACAATAGATACGGAAGAACAGATGGAAGCTATACTGGACGGAGTTTTTAATTTTCGGGAAGAAGGTTATTATGTTGTTCGTGATGCTGCTACTGTTACTTTTCTACGCTGCGGAAACTATTACAGCCGTCCCTTTCAAGCCGATCATAACCACCTCGATATCTGGATAAATGGCCGCAACATCCTGCGTGACGCCGGTACCTGGCTTTACAACGCCGACGATGAATCGACCCGCTATTTCTCCGGCACGCGCTCGCATAACACCATCATGATCGAAAACTTCGATCAAATGCAAAAACAACACCGGTTTATCTGGACGCATTGGATTACGAATGCGAAGGGAAAATCGGGCACTGCCGATGACGGGTTTTGGATTGAAACCGAATTCGAAGGGTTCCGGCATGTAGGCAAGGGCATTGTTCACAGACGAAGAGTTGTCAAGAAAGCGGATCAATTGCATTGGCTGGTTGAAGATCGGGTTCTGAATGTGCCGAAAGGAATGCGAATCCGCCAGTTATGGCATCCGGATGAAGGGTTTTTGGACGATTTTCGTATTGGAGCTGTCGATGAACAAGGTTTTGAAATTCCAGTAGTGTTAGAAAACGGGTGGTATTCTGAGGTTTACGGAGAAAAGTCTGAATGCGATGTTATGGTGTATGAAAGCGGTGGGAATTTTATACAGACGGTTATCGAAAGTCGAGCGTGACCAATTCTGTTTGTGTCGTACAAGAATGAAAGTCAATCCTGTCGAATAGCAATGCACATTCTCCTCATCCACCAATATTTCCTCGAAGACAATGCAGGCGGAGGCTCGCGCTGGAATGAAATGGCGCGTGTTTGGGTGAAGGAAGGGCATTCGGTGACAGTAATTGCCGGTGACGTGCATTATATGTCAGAAAAAACGGGAGGTAATGCGGGTAAGAGATTTTCGATGTACGAGAATGAGGATGGCGTGCTGGTGATCCGGTGCAGACTATCCGGGAGGGATCACCGTAGTTTCCTGGGGCGGCTTTGGGGCTATATTTCCTTTGCATTGATGGCGGTTTATGCGGGAAAACTTTATGCAAATGCTAAGTATGACTGCATTATCGCGACATCACCACCGCTTCTGGTGGGTATTCCGGGGTTGCTGCTCTCCAAATGGAAACGTATTCCACTGGTGCTGGAAATACGTGACCTTTGGCCGGAGTCCGCGATTGAAACGGGTGTTTTGAAGAACAAGTGGCTGATCAGGCTGTCTTACAGATTTGAAAAATACCTATATCGCCAGGCACAGTTAATCAATGTGCTGACACCGGCCTTTCGTGAACGACTCATTCGTGGCAAAAACGTTGATCCGCGCAAGATTGTGATGATCCCCAATGCTGCCGATTTCCGTTTGAGCGAGCGCGCATTGCGTAACGTACGCGCGGGTGAGTTGCGTGGCAAGCTTGGCCTGGAAGGGAAGTTCGTGATCATTTACGTCGGGGCGCATGGTTTGGCGAACGACTTAATGCAGCTTGTGGAGACCGCAACATTACTTCGTGGCACCGACGCCCATTTTCTGTTGATTGGCGACGGAATGCAGAAGAAGATGTTAATGCAAGAGGCCGATTCCAGACGGCTGACCAACATTTCATTCCTTGGCCCCGTTTCGAAGGAGCAGGTATTCGAATACATTTTAATGGCGGACGCGGGCGTGTCCGTTTTGAAAAAAGTCGCTATTTTCAAAACAGTTTATAGTAACAAAACTTTTGATTACCTATCCTGTAAAAAACCGGTGTTAATGGCGATCGACGGTGTCTCGCGCGACTTGGTGGAACGGGCGGAGGCGGGGATATTTGTTGAGCCTGAAAATTTTACCGACCTGGCAGAAAAGGTCCGGATTTATATGAACGACCGGGTGCTTTTGCGGAAACACGGTGAAAATGGTTACCGTTTTGTCCGCACGCATTTTGGTAGGGACAAGCTGGCAAAAGACTTTTTGGAATACATTGGAAATCAACTGAAAGTGACTGCTAAAAGTACAATTTTTGATGAGAGAAAAGTGAACTGAAAGTGCCGTCAGAAGGTTTTCTGATAAATGATAATCCAATGAAAAACGTAGCACATCTGTTCCCCGAATCGGTCAGAAACGGGGCTTATACATATCCGGAATATATGCATTTAATGGAAACGGTGGTCTCGGAAAACAGGACAACCGGTCCCAAACAGTCGGAGTCGCTGAGCCATTACACCAAACTAAACCTGGCCCGGATGCAGCGGCTTAATAGAACTGCATTAGTCCATGATTCCTTAAAAGAAGCCATCGGCCACGTCGACACCCCGCAAACCTGGTACATCCTTACCGAAGCCTGGTGTGGGGATGCTGCCCAGAACCTACCGATTATCGTAGCGGCTTCGCTTTCGAACCCTTTGATTACAATCAGACTTTTGCTTCGCGATGAAAATCCCGAACTGATGGATGCCTACCTGACCAATGGAGGGCGGTCTATACCGAAACTGATCGCGGTGGATGAGGATTTCAATGAAATTTTCACCTGGGGACCGCGTCCGGCAGGTGCACAGGCGCTATTGAGGGAGTATAAAGCCAACCCGGTTAAGTCTTACAGCGAGTTTTCGGAAGATATTCAGCGGTGGTACATCGCCGATAAAACCGAGTCGCTGCAAAACGAATTGCAGGAGCTTTTAGAAGCAGTGGCTGTGGAAAAGTGAGTTTTTGAACCGTTTACTCTATATTTGTCATAGGGTAACCGCAATACCAACGAACAGGGATTTTGTCAGAATACTTTAAAAATATATCCGACGGCATCAGTACGACCCTCACGGGCATGCGGCTGACGTTACGGCACCTTTTGAATGCGCGGAAGAGCCGTAAACCTGCGGATATTCGCTCATCCGGTTTTTATGATCAGCAGGACGGTATCGTGACGATCCAATATCCGCTGGAAACCATTCCCATTCCGGACAATGGCAGGTATCGGCTGCATAATGAGATGGACGATTGCATTGTTTGCGACAAATGCGCGAAGGTCTGTCCAGTCGATTGTATCGACATCGAGCCGATCAAGGCTGTGGAAGACGTAGGACGAGCCTCGGATGGCTCGCCGATCCGCTTGTATGCAGCCAAATTCGATATCGACATGGCCAAATGCTGCTATTGCGGCCTTTGTACGACGGTCTGTCCGACGGAATGTCTCACGATGACGAAGACTTTCGATTACAGCGAGCTCGACGTGCGGGATATGGTTTACAACTATTCCAACCTCACCGCCGAACAAGCCGACGAAAAGCGCATGCTGCTGGATCAGTTCCAGAAAGAAAAAGAAGCATTAAAAGCTGCAAAGGCGGCCCCGGCTACCGCTGCGGCCGCTCCTGCTCCAAGTACCGGCGCACCGGCTAGACCTGTGTTCAAACCGACAATTAAGCCAAAACCTGCCGAGGAACCGGCGGCAAAAGAAGAGTCAGCAGAAACTACCGAATCGGTAAAACCTGCTCCTAAGCCGGCATTTAAACCGGTGATGAAGCCGAAAAAAGTGGAGGAAGAACCGACCACAGCCGATTCCGAGGCAGTTGAAAAGCCCGTCGCGGCAAAACCGGTTTTCCGTCCGACATTAAAGCCAAAGGTGGTTTCGGAAGAAAATGTAGAGAAACCTGTTGCCGAAACGCCCGCTGAGCCTGTTGACAAACCTGTTGCTAAGGCTCCGTTCCGCCCTTCAATGAAGCCAAAGGTGGTTTCGGACGAAAATGTAGAGAAACCTGTTGCCGAAACGCCCGCTGAGCCTGCTGATAAACCTGTTGCTAAGGCTCCGTTCCGTCCTACAATGAAGCCGAAGGTGGTTTCGGAAGAAAATGTTGAGAAGCCTGTTGCCGAAACCCCAGTTCCAGAGACGCCGATAGAGCTAGTTGAAAAGCCTGTTGTCGATGCTACCGAATCCGTCGAAAAGCCTGCTGCGAAACCAGCTTTCCGTCCTACGATGAAGCCGAAAATTGCAACGGAGGAGCAACCGGCGGCGCCTGTATCGGCTTCCCAGGCAGAAACGCCAGTGGATGTTAAACCATCCGAATCGGAGGTGGAAAAACCGGCCAAACCAGCATTTCGTCCGACGATGAAACCAAAACCCAAGGAATAGGCTCAATGGAAGCAATTATATTTTACATGTTTTCTGCATTGACGCTCGGGGCAGGCCTTTGTATACTTTTTTCAAAAAACCTGATTTACGGCGCATTCGCATTGTTTGTTGCATTCCTTGGCGTAGCAGCGTTGTACGTGCTCGCGGGAGCAGATTTCCTGGCGGTGTCGCAGATCATGATCTATGTTGGCGGCATCCTAGTGTTGCTGATTTTCGGAATCATGCTGACGCAGCAGAAAGAGAAAAGCGACGATTCTACACGCCATAACCGCGTCGAAGTGCCGATTACCCGCAAAATCTGGGGCTTCGTGGCTGGCGCCGGACTTTTTGGGCTGTTGGTCAAAGTGATTCTGTCTTCGGATTTCAGAATGGCGGGAGAGGAAATGAGTACCAAATCGACTATCAAAACGATTGGCGTGGAGCTGATGACGAGCCATTTGTTACCTTTTGAAATAGCCGCTATCCTTTTGCTGGTTGCACTCATCGGGGCGGCCTACCTCGCATTAAACCGAAATCCGACCGCATGACAGTGATTCCCGTACAATATTATCTCGTCGTTGCAGCCGCATTGTTTTGCATTGGACTGGCTATTTCCATTACCAAACGGCATTTTATCGGTATGCTCCTCGGAATTGAGCTCATGCTGAATGCGGTCAATATCAATCTGGTAGCATTCGGGCGGCACGATCCCGAGCGTTTGAGCGGGCAGCTTTTCGCGCTGTTTGTGATCGTCGTTGCGGCAGCCGAAGTGACTGTGGCCCTGGCGATCATTCTGCGTGTCTACGGCCGTTTCAAAACTGTCGATCCTGACAAGGTAAATGAATTGAAGCAATAGCTTAAAAATTCCCGCATGAACTGGATTTTCCTGATCTTCGCTTTCCTCATTGGTATCAGCAACGCGGTGCAATCGGGCGTGAATACGCAGCTCCGGGAGTCGATCAATAACCCGATTCTTGCGGCGATGACCTCTTTTTTTGTGGGATTGCTGGTTCTCTCCATTGCATTTGCCTGTTTCAATCAAAACCCTGTCCCCTCGCTCGCCGACATCAAACAGGTTTCCTGGACGCGTTTCATGGGCGGGGTGCTTGGTGCTTTCTATGTGGTCACCGTTATTATTATCGTTCGCAATATCGGCCCATCCAATATGATGTGCCTCATCATCGCAGGCCAGATGGTAACCGTCATGACCATTGATCATTTTGGTTTACAGGGATTTGCGGTGCATCAACTGAATTTACCGCGCATTTTGGGAGCCATTCTGCTTGTTGGAGGCGTATATCTTATCCTTAAAAATTAAGGTATAAAAAAACAGCAACCCGTTTCTGGATTGCTGTTCTGAAAAATCGGAATACCTCAGGGAATTTTGTTGAAAATAAACAGGTCCACGAAGCTCCATTTGTCGTTTTCTTTCTTCCCGCGTTGGATAACGAGCTGAGTAGGAGAGCGTCTCTCATAAATGATCCGCACCGACGCGTCGTCTTTTTCAAACAATGCCTGGTTCTTTTTGGCCTCGATAAACTTGTAGCGATCGGCCACCTCTTTTTCTTCCAGCGAAATCATCCCGGGTTTGAAATGTTTCACCATTGCCACCGGGCCATTATCGGTCTGTTCAAATGCAAAGATCTCGTAAAGAGCAGGTTTGTCGTCTTTGATCATCCGGATGAACCCGACGATGTTATTGCCTTTGGGTGCAGTCCAGGAAGCTTCGATCGGCCCACCGTTATAAGTCCCGAGCCAGCGACCGTCGAGGAACGCAATGTCGTTCAGGGTACCTTGCGCCTGAGCGAAAGTAGCCGTCAATACCAGGAAGAATGCGAGGCAAGCCTTCTTAATTGTGTTGAATTGGGTCATTGAGATTTAGGTTGAGAATTGAGGTGGCAAATTAACAGAAATGTGGCATAAAAAAATAGCCGGCTCGTTTCCAAGCCGGCTATCATCAGTTAATTTCTACTATCAATAAGCTCTTTCCAATTTACCCTCGTAGGAATTGGTAAAGGCTTTGTTTACCACTTTATTTCCACCCTGCGTCGGATAGTTTCCTGTGAAATACCAGTCGCCGAGGTGATCGGGGCAGGCTTTATGCAGGTTTTCGACGGTTTGGAATACCACTGCGAGTTCCGCATTGAGACCTTTCGGACGGATGATTTCAGCGATTTTTTGCGAAATCTCTTCGTCGGTGAAAGGATCATACAATGCTTTTACATAGTTGGTATGGTATGGATTCTTTGTCGCCAAAGCAGTAACGCTTTGTGTATAAGCATCTTCCAGCTTGTATTCCATATCACGTTCTTCCAGCAATTTCAATACCGCGCGGTAAGCGACGAAGTCCTTCATTCTCGACATGTCGATACCGTAGCAATCCGGGAAGCGGATTTGTGGCGCGGACGACGCTACCACGATCTTCTTCGGTTTGAGGCGGTCGAGCATAGTGAGAATGCTCTTTTCAAGCGTGGTACCACGAACGATCGAGTCGTCGATGATTACGACAGTATCGACATTCTTGCGGACCACCTCGAAAGTGGTATCGTACACACTCGAAACCATATCGTCGCGCAGGGCGTCGGCGGTGATGAATGTGCGGGATTTTACATCCTTTGTCACCAGTTTCTCAATCCTCGGGCGGAACGAAAGCACTTTTTCAAGGTCGGCTTCGAAAAGGATGCCTTCCATGATAGCCTGCTTGCGTTTTTTCGCCAGATATTCTTCCAGACCTTCGATCATTCCCAGGAACGCCGTTTCGGCCGTGTTCGGGATGTACGAGAATATCGTGTTTTCGAGGTCGTAGTTAACTTCTTTAAGAATCTGCGGGATCAGCAGCTTACCGAGCTGTTTCCGCTCATTATAGATGCCCGGATCGGTACCACGGGAGAAATAAATGCGCTCGAAACTGCATGAGCGTTTTTCCAAACGAGGCAGGATCGGGAACTCGTTATATTCGCCATTTTTGTCGACGATCAACGCAGAACCCGGCGTAATTTCCGTGATCTGATTGTAGTCCACATTGAATGCAGCCTTGATAGCCTGCTTTTCAGATGCTACCACAACTACCTCATCATCAGCATAATAGAATGCCGGACGGATACCTGCCGGGTCGCGGATCACGAACGACGCACCATAACCTGTAAGACCGCACATCGCATAACCACCGTCGAAGTCGCGGCAGGAGCGGTACAGCAATCGGGGCAGGTCGATATTGTCTTCGATGACGTCGGACAATGTCGGGTTTTCGTAAATTCCTTTGAAGCGCTCGAACACCCGCTGGTTTTCTTCATCCAGGAAATGTCCAATTTTTTCCATTACCGTTACGGTGTCGACTTTCTCTTTCGGGTGCTGGCCGAGTGAAACCAGTTTGCCAAAAAGCTCATCCACATTGGTCATGTTGAAGTTCCCCGCCATTACCAGATTGCGGCTCCGCCAGTTACTTTGGCGCAGCATCGGGTGGCAGTTTTCCACTTCATTGGTGCCATGCGTGCCATAACGAAGATGTCCCAACCATACTTCTCCCGTAAATGCCAGGTTCTCCTGCAACCATTTCGCGTCGTTGACGTGATCGCGGTTGTTTTTGAGACCTTTCCGGAATTTTTTATGGATTTTGGAAAAAATATCCGTAAGTGGCTGAGGTTCTACGGATCTGTATCGGCTGATGTATCGTTTCCCGGGCGGGACATCGATCTTGATATTGGCTACCCCGGCTCCATCCTGGCCCCGGTTGACCTGTTTTTCCATCATGACCGAAAGCTTATGAACTGCGTACAGCGGCGTTTCGTACTTGTCGATGTAGTATTGATAAGGCTTTCTAAGACGGATAAGTGCTATGCCGCACTCATGCTTAATGGCGTCGCTCATAAGAAGAGTAATGCTGTTAGAGATATTGGTGTTTGCTGGTATGCAAAGCGTATTCCCTGAATATTAGCGTAACGAATTTCGATTCCCGTTTAGTTCGTTATTTCTTACAAAGGTACAAATCCTTTGGCTTAAAAAACTCCAAAATTGTTCAATTTTTCAATTCATCTCAGCCAGTTGAAACGGACTGCAGTGGAATTGCAACCCGCCGGTAAAAATTGTTCCCGACATCAATGCATTGCCGGCAGTTTTAACTGCCGGATCAAAGAATAATTGCAGATTCTCATTACAAGAAAGATAACTATTTTTGATCAACTTGATATTAAAATTTCCATGCTCCATAAAACCCGCGGCATTGCATTGAGCTACATCCGATATAAGGAATCTTCCATTATCGCGAAGATTTACACGGAAGCCTTTGGTATTCAGACTTATATTGTAAATGGCGTAAGGAGCAGCAAGTCCAAAACCAACCGGATCGCTTTCTTTCAGCCGCTCACATTACTTGATCTGGTGGTGTATCATAAAAACAAGGAGGATACCATCCACCGCATTTCCGAGATGAAATGCTATGCCCCGTTCTTCTCCATACCTTTCGAAGTAATAAAATCGGGCCTGGCGCTCTTTATGACCGAAATGCTCGCTAAAACTTTGCGCGAGGAGGAAAACAACGAGCCATTGTTTCATTTTATTGAACAATCGGTACTGTATCTGGATGAAGCGGAGACCGGTTTTGAGAATTTTCACATTCAGTTTCTCATGCAACTGGCACATTACCTGGGCTTTGGAGTGGAGACGGCGGAAGATCTCGAAAGTGAGTTGAAAGACAACCATTTCCCGCACACCCCCGACGCCCAGGAGCACGCGGCCACGGTGCGAATGCTGGAAAATGGCTACGGTATGTCCATTCCGCTGGACAGGACGAGGCGGATCAGTATCCTCGAAAAGATGGTTTTCTTTTACAAAATCCACATGGACGCGCTTGGAGAGATCAGGTCGCTGGATGTTTTACGGGAAGTTTTGCGTTGAAAATTGCTTCCCGCTGAAATTGGCATAATTTTGATAACGTATATGGTAACTCCATCAAACCGAATGCAATGAAACATATACTGACGACCGCCTTTCTACTCATTTCTTTTCTCTCCTTCGCCCAATTGCCCAAAGGCGCGTGGAAATCGCAGGAGCCTACGGGTAGCGCTTCGACACTCATTGTGGCTGATAATTACCTTGTTATCGCTTCTTACAGCATTGGTAACAAATATTTTGAAAGGACCGAAGGCGGCCCGTTCACGATGAACGGCGACAAAATGACTTACACGCCGGAATTCAATTCGGCGGATACGGCTAAAATCGGGATCCCGATCGAGTTCACTGTCGTTGTGAAAGACGATATTCTGACATTACGGTACGAAGAGGCGATGGTGTGGATGCGTGTCGACGACGCTACGAATAATGTGCCCATGGCTGGTGCCTGGCATATTACCGAACGCGACAACGGGCAGGGTGCACTCGTTCAGATACATCAGGAAGGAACGCGGAAAACGCTTAAACTACTTTCAAAAACCCGCTTTCAATGGTTCGCTATCGATCCCGCCGTTAAGAAATTTTATGCGACGGGTGGTGGTACCTACACTGCCAAGGACGGCAAGTACACCGAAAACATCCAGTTCTTTTCCAAGGACAACAACCGGGTGGGTTCGTCACTGAAGTTCGATTACAAGCTCGACAATGGCCGCTGGGGCCATAGTGGCAAAAGTAGCGATGGCAAACCGGTCCATGAGATTTGGGAAAAAATCCCCTGATACTTATTCGATCACCTCGGCGTCTTTCAGAATGTAGTTGAGGTGATCGACATCATTTGCATTAAGTGTCAGTTTTCCCCGGACTGTCAGCACTTCGTCGGTCCGGAAGCGTTGTTTTTTCTTCCGGAACTGCAATTCGATGATGGATTCCGGGCCTGCGCCGCCGCAGAAGAAGCAGGCCGCCATGGGTTTGGCGGAAATCACGTAAATATTGTCGTTGGCATCCACCGGGATCATGTAACCCCGGATACTGACCTCCTTTCCCTGTAATGCATTCACCGATGGCCCGAAAGTAGGGTAGAGGAAATACATGCTCAATTCAGTGTTCAGCTTTCGGCTAAACCGCACATCGGTCAGTCGTTTCCAGGTAATTTGCAACGGCTCCGCCCGAAACGTAAAAGCCAGCAGCGGGATACAGAAGATAGCGATTCGTTTCATTTTCGCAGGCTGTCAATTTTGGAGATGGCGCTTTTCAATTCAATAATAGCTTCCCTCGATTGCCGCTGATAATCCAGCATCGATTCGTCCGTCATTGGCGGGGCTGCCTTGTGTGAATGTGCGCCGTGCGCATGCTCATGTGCGAAGCCCGGTACTTCAATTACATTCTCTTTCCAGATCTCGATCAGGTTTTTCAAACTATCGATCTTCGACTTTTCGATATCGTCTTCTGCCCTCGACGGCAAGCTTTCAAGTTGTACTTCCAGATTTTTTGAAATTTCAATGGCTTCAAGATGCAAACGGTTAGCCTCAACCAGCTGAGGGCTCTTTTCATTTTTCCGAGAGCAGGATGCAGCTATCAGAAAAGGGTCAGTATGGAAATCGGGCGGGACAAATTCATTTCGGATGGAACTTCATTAAATGCAACAATGTTGCAAAAATGAATCAAATACTTGTAACACGCAATAGTTGCGTCCATTTTCTTTAGTTATGCGAAGCTTTTATTCCCTGACATTCAGTGCTATCATAACTCTTTTACATATCGGTTGCTGCATACTTCCCTTGTTATCGCTGGCCTCGCTGCCGATTTTTGCGACCGGTTTTCTCGCCAGGCATCAGCTATTCCTCACCGCGCTGCAATGGACGTTATTTACCTGGCTGACGGGCCGGCTAGCAGCCTTTTACTTTTGGAATAAAAGCTTTCACAGCCGCGCGGAACTATTGTCCTATTACTTTGGCTGGTTTATCGCATTATCAGGATTGATTATCAACCGGTGGGAGCCGTTCAAAGGTGAAGAACAGGTACTGGCCGAGGAGCATTTCGAGCGGTTTAGATCCCAAAGGCAACTACGCATTGATCTGAGCAAGCCGGATAACGTGCAGGAACTGGTGGCGGACTTGCAGGAAATCGATGGGGTCCGAAAGGGCAGTATCGCCCTCGAATCAGAGGCAATAACGCTTTCATACCATAAAGAGAAGGTTTCGCCCGAGCAGATATTGGCAGTTTTAAAGCGCAAAGGACATTTAAAGTGACTCATAGTGCCCGTTAAGTTATTTAGATTTATTCAAAATAATTTCCGGCAAACATTTGAATGATTCTAAATAGGTAATATATTTGCCTCAGTTTTAACGGCAATGTGGATGAGCGCTTTTACAATAAGTGATTACAATGTGGGGTCGGAGCAGGGGTGTTTCTGGATGAAAAGCTTCGAAGACAGCACCGAATGCGTGTTTAAGAAGTGTTGCGAGAAATACAAGAAGAAGGGCAAGCATTGTAAAAAGTGCCCTAAGAAGTAACATCGCTGTTACGCTTTTTGACTAGTAATACAGTTCATGGTGAATAATTGTAAGAGAGGGAGTGCCGCCTGAGCGTTCCCTTTTCTATGCTGGAGACATTTCAGATCTTCCTTTTCAGCTCGAAATTTTGTCCCAGATAGACCCGGCGTACCACTTCGTCTTCCGCCAGCTCCTCGGCGCTTCCCTGTTTCAATATCTTCCCTTCGAATAGCAGATATGCCCGGTCGGTAATCGATAAGGTCTCGTTTACGTTGTGGTCGGTGATGAGGATGCCTATATTCTTGTGTTTCAACCTGGCCACAATGCTCTGAATATCTTCCACCGCAATAGGGTCTACCCCGGCGAAAGGCTCATCGAGCAAAATGAATTTGGGATCAACCGCCAGGGATCTGGCGATTTCCGTACGGCGGCGCTCGCCTCCCGAAAGAACCATACCCTTGCTCTTGCGTACATGTCCGAGGTGGAATTCTTCAATCAGCTCTTCTACCTTATGCTTCTGATCGGCCTTGGACAGGTCGGTCATTTCCAACACCGCCTTAATGTTCTCTTCGACAGTCAATGTCCGGAAAACGGATGCTTCCTGCGCGAGATACCCGAGCCCGAGCCGTGCGCGCTTGTACATGGGAAGGTTGGTGATGTCCTTATCGTCGAGGTATACCTTTCCACTGTTAGGTTTCACCAAACCAACGGCCATATAAAAGGACGTGGTTTTACCCGCACCGTTAGGCCCCAGCAGTCCTACGATTTCGCCCTGCTCGACCTGGTAGCTTACATTATTATTGACAAGACGAACCCCGTATTTCTTGACGAGGTTTTCGGTTCTTAGTATCATTGTTCGTTTAAGTTCTTCCTCAATGCAGCTTAATGTCTTTCAACGAAAGCTGTAAGGTTTTCTTGTCGCGGAAATTGTTCTCTTCGAGGCAATAGCAGATCGAAAAAGGCCTTCCATTGACAATATCAGGATAAAAATGGCCCATTCCGAAGCCGACGGCCGTGAAAGCTGCCGAGCTATTCTGTTTTACATCGAATTTGATATGTTTTTCTTTCATCAAACTCGGGCGACCGACCAGCGTCATATTTCTTGATTCGAATATCGGCGTCATATTACCCGGCCCGAACGGTCCCATCTGGCGGAGGATATTGTAAAACTTCGGTGTAATCGCTTCCAGGTCCAGCAGCATGTCGACATTGATCATCGGCACAAGCTGATCCGGCTGAATGCGGCTGCTCACGATCTCGTTGAACCGCATTCTGAATGCTTCTACATTATCGAGCGGTAATGTGAGACCCGCAGCAAATGTATGCCCTCCATATTGTTCCAAAAGGTCCGCGCATTCTTCGATCGCCTCGTACACGTCGAAACCCGGCACCGAACGTGCGGAGCCTGCGGCTTTTCCGTGCGATTGGGTCAAGATGATGGTCGGACGGTGGTATTTTTCAATGCACCGGCTGGCTACAATCCCGATCACACCTTTGTGCCAGTCTTCCTTATATAATACGGTACTTTTCGCATTCGAAAACCATTCGTCGTTTTCGATCATGAAAAGCGCCTGTTCCGTAATGCTCGAATCGAAATTGCGGCGTTCGCTGTTGTGCCGGTTGATTTCTTCGGCGAACTCCATGGCTTCTTCCTCGATTTCGGAAAGCAGCAACCGCACGGCTTCTTTCGCGTGCTTGATGCGCCCGGCCGCGTTAATGCGCGGCCCGAGCCCGAAAACGACATTGGTAATATCGAGTGCCCCGCTGATACCGGAGATTTGTATCAATGCTTTAATACCCGTTCTCGGCTGCGCATTCAGTCTTTGCAATCCATAAAATGCCAGAATGCGGTTTTCGCCGGTTATAGGAACAATATCGGAAGCAATGCTGACGACCAGTAAATCGAGGTAATCGTAGAGCGTTTCAAGATTTAGGCCCTGTTTAATACAAAATGCCTGTAAAAGCTTGAAACCTACTCCGCAACCGGTGAGCTCTTTATAAGGATATAAACAATCCTCCCGCTTTGGGTCCAATACTGCGGCAGCGGGTGGAAGCTCGTCGCCGGGGCGGTGGTGGTCGCATATAATGAAGTCGATGCCTTTTTCGAGGGCAACAGTTACCTTGTCGACGGACTTTACCCCGCAGTCGAGGGTTACTATTAATGTATAGCCATTGGCTTCGGCCCAATCCACGCCTTGCCAGGAAACGCCGTAGCCTTCCTCGTAGCGATCGGGAATGTAATAGTCGAGATTTGGGTAAATCCTTTTGAGAAAACCATAGAACAACGCGACGGAAGTGGTACCGTCCACATCGTAATCGCCGTAAACCAGTATTTTCTCATTGGAATCGATCGCTTTGACCAGGCGCTCCACGGCCTTCTCCATGTCGGCCATCAGGAACGGATCGTGCAAATGCCTGATATCGGGGCGGAAAAAATCGCGGGATTGCTCAAAATCGAGGATGCCGCGCTGAACCAAAAGCGTTGCCAGCGAGGGACTTACTTTCAAGGATTCGGCAAGACTCTGTGCAACCTGTTCTTGTTCAGAGGTAAAAGAAGGGTAATGTATCCAGCGCTTTTCAATCATAGGGCAAAGATAATCGGATTCCGGAATGCTTGCTGCCAAAATGTGCAATCGGGTGATCCATCGGGAAAAGCTAACCGAAAGGTCTTATCTTTGCAAACTATTAACATATTTTAAGCCCATGCCACGTCTCCTGGCGATCGATTACGGTGCCAAACGCAGCGGAATCGCCGTTACCGACCCGTTGAAAATTATCGCAACCGCGCTCGATACGGTGCCTACGCATCAGCTCACCGATTTTCTCAAGAAATACACATTGAGCGAGCAGGTGGAAGCATTCGTGGTAGGTATGCCCAAAAAGCTCGATAATACCGACAGCGAGAATGCCGCCAGGGTTACGGCATTTGTCAGGACATTGCAAAAAGCATTTCCGGAAATCCCCGTGCATTTGCACGACGAGCGGTTTACGTCGTCGATGGCGCTGCAATCGATGATCGCTTCGGGATCGAAGAAAAGCGACCGGCGCGACAAAGGCAATATCGATAAAGTAAGCGCGACAATCATTCTCCAGTCCTTCATGGAAAGCCGGAGGTAGAATTTGTAAGTAGTACATATTATATAGGAAGCAAAAGTTTTAATAAGCATGATTTATCCAATAGTTGCATACGGTGACCCGATCCTGAGAAAGCCAACCCGTTTTATCGAAAAAGATGAAGTGGACTTGAAGAAACTTTCGGAGGATATGTTCGAAACCATGCACGGCGCGAACGGTGTGGGCCTTGCCGCTCCTCAGATCGGCCTGAATATCCGTATTTTCGTAGTCGACGGTACGCCGTTTGCCGAGAGAGATGAGGAAGACGAAGACGACGAGCCGGACCTGTCATTGGTCGATTTCAAAAAAACCTTCATTAACCCCGAGATTCTGGAAGAAACCGGTGAAGAATGGGCATTCGAAGAGGGTTGCCTGAGCATTCCCGGTATTCGCGGCGATGTGTACCGTCCCGAAACGCTCCGTATCCGCTACCGCGACCTCGACTGGAACGAACACGAAGAAACCTATTCAGGCATGGCGGCCCGCATTATCCAGCACGAGTACGACCATTTGCTGGGTAAATTGTTTGTGGATTACCTGCCGACGCTCAAAAAGCAGTTTATCAAGAAGAAACTGACGGATATTTCCAAAGGAAACGTGGATGCCGACTACCGCATGCGTTTTCCAAGCCGCAGATAGGGTTTAATCAATTTACATTCGGTCATGCAGGAACATAAGGAGTCTCTTTCCATTGCATTGGTCCAGGCAGATTTGCATTGGGAAAATGTGACGGCCAATCTCGCGACGTTCGAAGAGAAGCTGGCCGCATTGCCGGAGCCGGTGGACGTAATTGTGCTTCCGGAAATGTTAAACACCGGTTTCACGATGAATACCGCACTCGCCGAGCCGATGAACCTGACCACCACCCGCTGGATGAAGCAAATGGCGAAGCTGACGAATGCATTGGTGGTGGGAAGTTTCGCAGTAAATGAAGGAGGCCGTTTTTTTAACCGCCTCCTTTGCGTACGCCCGGACGGCACGTACGCGCAAAACGACAAGCGCCACCTTTTCCGGATGGGGGAGGAGAACAATCACTATACCGCCGGCGGTGTGCGGCTTACATTTGAATGGAAAGGCTGGAAGATCTGCCCGCTCGTGTGCTATGACCTTCGCTTCCCGGTTTGGAGCCGCAACCTGCAAAGCGATCCTTACGACATCCTATTATATGTAGCGAACTGGCCCGCGCGCCGCGCGCATGCTTGGAGCACGCTCTTGCAGGCGAGGGCGATCGAAAACCAATGCTACGTGATGGGCGTGAACCGCGTCGGGATCGACGGGAACGGGCTGGAATACCGCGGGGATTCCGTGGCGCTTGATTACCTGGGCGAGCCAATTGCAATACTCACGAGCCAGGAGACCGAAAAGATCGTCCACATTTCAAAGGCCGAACTCACCACTTACCGGCAGAGCTTCCCTGCATTGTCCGATGCGGACGATTTCGAAATCCATTGTTGACGTATAGGACATTGTGTCCTATACTTACTCAATCACTTTCGGTACCATTATATAGGTACTATTTTTCGACGGCGCATTGAAGAGCGCTTCTTCACGCGTGAGCGTGTTGGCGCCTTTATCTTCGCGCCAGTTATTTTCTTCGTCGAGCACGTGCGTCAAAGGTTCCACTCCCTGCGTATTGATTTCATTGAGCTGGTCCATCCAGGTAAGAACGGAGTCCATACTTTGCAGGAGAGCCGCTTCTTCCCCGGGCCTGATCTCCAATCGTGCGAGGTGCGCGATCTTTTTGAGCGACTCCTGATCGATCTTCATGTATTTTAAGAATTTGTTAAGTTAACAGACACACTATCTGCGGAAAGCCAAAATTACCGGATTTTTGTCATTCCGCTAGTGGTAAGTTGCGGGAAAATGAGTGACAAGCGGTTGCAAAGGCGAAAAAAATCGGGACGCGGGCAGGATTGATTTAGTCAAATTTCAGGGCGCGGCCGAAAATCGGGGCCGGTGAAATTTAAAATTGTTGTTAAGACACATAGTAGGAGAAAAATAATATTTGCTTTTCTAGGGTAATCTTGAAATATTTTGAAACGCAAGTCTCCTCACTAAAAAACATGTTGCTACATATGAACGCAAAGAGTACAATTATATAGAGGTTTGGCGGTAGCCGTTATATCCTTATAAGTCAGTATTAAAACTAGAAAATTTACTAAAAATAGAAGGGAGGGTATTCTTTAAATTATGCAATTCGGAAACGATTCGGAGAAAAATCTGAGAAAAAATCTGCCGAAACGCTTGCTTTTTTTTAAAAGGAAAACTCATACTTTTGTAGATGTCGTTTATCCGAAAAGCATTCAAAATTTTATTTTACGAAAACCAGTTTAAACCAAAAGTTTTATTTAATTCACAACCAAAATCTCAATTTAACCTTTAAAAGTAAGTCTGATGGAAAAGAAAGCTACAAGTCCGGCACCAGCTCCAAAGCCTGCTGCGGCAGCAACTAAAGGCAAAGGCGGTTTGAACCCGGCATTGGTAATCCCTCTCCTTTTTGCGATTGCATTGTGTGTTTACATTTTCGTTCTGGGTGCTCCGGAACACTTTAAAGATGGCGATCACGAAAAAGGGCCTATCGATGGTGATTACTACGGAATCGTTTACAAGGGAGGTCCTATCGTACCTATCTTGATGACATGTTTCCTTATTGTATTGACCTTTACAATCGAGCGTTTGATCACTTTGAGCAAAGCTAGCGGAACCGGAAGCATCGATGGTTTCGTACGCAAAGTGAGAAGCCTGCTTGACAAAAACCAAATCGAAGAGGCTATCAAAGAATGTGATAAGCAAAAAGGATCTGTTGGTAACGTAATCAAAGCAGGTCTGTTGAAATACAAGCAGTTGACTACTGAAACTGCGCTTGACAAAGAGCAAAAACTGGCAGCTCTTCAGAAAGAGATCGAAGAAGCTACTACACTTGAACTTCCAATGCTTCAGAAAAACCTTACCATTATCGCTACACTGGCGGGTGCATCTACCCTCTTGGCGCTTCTTGGAACGGTAATCGGTATGATCAAGGCGTTCGCGGCTTTGGGTACATCAGGTTCTCCTGACTCCGCTGCTCTTGCGACTGGTATCTCTGAGGCCCTTATCAATACCGCTTTGGGTATCGGTACTTCGGCTATCGCAACAATCTCTTACGCTTACCTGAACAGCCGTGTTGACGATCTTACTTACAGCATCGACGAAATTGGCATGAGCCTTCAGTCGAACTTTGCTGCACATTATTGATAGTTCGCTGAACTATTTTATAGTGAAGTTTCGTTAATATAAAAAAAACTTATATATTTGTATGGGAAAGGTAAGGCCTAAGAAACATGCGCCGCATACTGATATGACGGCCATGACGGATGTTGCCTTCTTGCTCTTGACGTTCTTCATTATGACGGCGACTTTTAAGTCGAACGATGCAGAGATTACAACACCTACATCGATTTCGCAAATCAAAGTGCCAGATGATAAGATCATGGTCATTAGCATTGACAAATCAGGGAAAGTGTTCTTTGGTGTTGATGCCCAGCCTACTCGCGTTGCGATGCTGGACAACATCGGACAAGCCAAAGGCATCACATTCACCGATACTGAGAAGGCAAAGTTTGCACTGCAGTCGAGCTTTGGTTTTCCTCTGAATCAGTTGAAACCCTGGTTGAATATGCCAAAAGAGCAAATGAGCCAGGTGAAGCAACCAGGGATCCCGGTTGACTCCACAGGCGCCAGCGAATTGGCAGACTGGGTTTATGCTGCACGTAAAGCGGATAGCCAATTGCGTATCGCATTGAAGGGCGACAACCTGTCGAAATTCCCTGCGTTCAAAGACGTGCTTGCAAACCTGCAGTCGCAGAACATCAACAAGTTCAACCTGATCACAGGTAGCGAACAAGCACCGGCCGGTTACACAAACGAATAATGTTATCATTTAATAATTAGAAGAAATGGCAGCAATTGAAGAATCCGGTGGTGGTGGGCACGGTAAAGGTGATGGTAAGGTAAGGGCCAAGAAAATGTCCACCCGTGTGGACATGACTCCCATGGTAGACCTAGGATTTTTGCTTATCACCTTTTTCATGCTGGCGACAACAATGTCGAAACCGACATCCATGTCGCTCGCTGTGCCTGACAAAACCGAAGATCAGGAAAAGCCGACAGAACCTTTGAAAGCGTCAAAAGTTTTAACCCTGTTCATGGGAGCGAACGACGACGTGTATTATCTGGACGGTATCGCTGCGGATGACGATAAAGCAAAGACTGATTTGAAAACAACCCGCTACGGGTTCGATCTGAGAAGTGTGATTTTCGCATCTCAAAAGCGTATCAACGCGGCTAATCCAAAGGATAAAGACGGTAATGAAGCTTTTGTCGTCGTAATCAAGCCAACAGCAGTATCTACTTACAAAAACATGGTAGACGTACTGGATGAAATGGCCATTACCAAAACGAAACGTTATGCACTTGTAGATGCGTTGACAGACGCGGAGAAGAAAGTGCTGGGCGACAAAGTAATTCCGAAAAACTAGTTTTAAACCAAAATTAATCACAGCGCCATGGCAGAGATCAGCCCGAATGCAACACTGGATGATATAGTGTTTGCGGATCGTAATAAGGCGTACGGTGCATTTTCACTTCGTCAAGGATATCGCAGAGATGTGACGAAGGCTACTTTACTCGGAGCTGCGCTTTTTGTTCTTGCTATGTTTGCACCGTCGATCATCAACAGCTTGACGGCAGGCAAGGAAGAAGAGGCACCGATGGTTGAAGTGGATTTGATGAAAATCCCGCCGCCGCCAATTGACCCGGCAGAACCACCACCACCGCCACCACCACCAGTGGAGGCACCAAAGGTAAACACGGTGAAGTTCTTGCCTCCTGAGGTTAAGAAAGATGAAGAGGTTCCGGAAGAGGTACCACCACCAACAGTAGAAGAAATTAAAGAAGCTGTTGTTGCGGATAAAACCATAGAAGGTGACCCTAACGCGAATGAAATCATTGTTGCACCCGAAGCTGTTGCGGCGCCTAGCAAAGGAACAGTAGTAGAAGCAGCCCCTGAGCCTGAAAAGGTATTTACAGTGGTTGAGCAACAACCGGAATTCCCGGGAGGTACCGCCGAAATGTACAAGTACCTTTCAAAAAACATTAAATACCCAAGTGCTGCATCCCGTGCTAACGTTTCCGGAAGGGTTTTCATGTCCTTCGTTGTTAACATTGACGGAAGTATCCAGGATGTATCGGTTTTGAAAGGATTGGGTTTTGGTTGCGACGAAGAGGCGATCCGCGTAGTGAAAGCTATGCCTAAATGGAAGCCAGGAAAGCAATCAGGACGTGCAGTTCGTGTGAAATATAACCTGCCGATCAACTTCCAATTGGAGTAAGGCATGAGGGAGAAACCATTGCACGAAAAGCTCGGTGATCTGGCCTCTTCGGTAATGGCTCTGGCATACGTAGGAGGAGGGGTCTTTTTGATCCTCTCCTCCTTCTCATTTAGATTGTTGCCGATCGGCAGTGTCTGGAGGTATGCTTTTGCTGGCACACTTATTTTATATGGAGCCTACCGGGGTTACAGAGTGTTGAGAAATAACCAGGACGAAGAGTCATGAAAAAGAGATTGGCAGGACTGCTGCTGTTGTTAACGCTCGGTATTGCAGGATTACTCAGATGTACCTCGTCCAACAGCGACTTGGACAACCCACGGCAAGGTTCGATCACGATCGCAGCAGATGAATCATTCAAACCGCTGATCAATTCGCTGACAAGTGCCTATGAGGGAATTTATCCCAATGCGCATTTCAAGGTTGACTACAAACCGGAGCAGGAAGCGATCCGCCAGTTATTGAACGATAGTGCAAGGATCATTTTTGCAACGCGCCAGCTGAATGAGAAAGAGCTGGACATTATCAAGAAGCAGAAGGGCAGTCAGAAGTTTCAGCATATCGCAACCGACGGACTGGCCCTTGTGGTTGGAAAGAGCAATACGGATAGTCTGATCACTATTCCGGAGCTGAAAGCGGTAATGGAGGGCAAGCTTACCGACTGGTCTCAGATCAAAGGTGGGCAAGAGGGGTTGATTACACTGGTTTTTGACAACGCCAATGCAAGCAACCTGAACTTCGTCCTCAACAAGTTTGGCATTAAGGACATCCAGAAGCTGAGAATTATTTCGGCGGGATCGAACGAGAATGTAATCAAGGACGTCAGGGAGAATCCGACCCATCTCGGTTTTATCGGGGTAAACTGGATCAGTGACGGACATTCGCTGGCTTCGGAAGAGCTTTCAAAGGGTATCCGGGTAATGGGGGTCGCAAAAGATGCCCGGCCTGATTCACTTTCGGACTACATCCAGCCGTTTCAGGAAGGATTGGAGTTCAAGCGCTATCCATTGCACAGAGACTTATATATTATCAGCCGGGAGGGATACTCGGGGCTCGGAGGTGGGCTAATGACTTACATTGCCCGGGACGTGGGAGGCCTGATCATTCAGAAAATGGGTTTGCTGCCAACCGTCGTTTATCCGAGGGAACTGGAAATAAAGACAGAGTTATAGTGAATGTAAACAATTAGTAGATTTGGGGCTTGTTATTGAAAAACCAAGTTTTTTATCATTATTTTAACCGGGTAAAAAATGAACAGAAACATGAGAATGAAATTAGTAGCATTGGTATTTGGTTTACTAGCGTTTGTTAACTTACACGCACAGACGGTACAGGATGGGTTGGCATTAATTCATGGAGAACGTTATAACGAAGCAGGAGCTGCGTTAAAAAAGCTTGCCGAGGGAACCCCTTCTGCTGATAACCAATATTACCTTGGTTATTACTATATCAAAACCAATCAATTGGACGAAGCGCAGAAAGCATTCGAAAAAGGGCTGTCGCTGGATGAGAAGTCTTACCTAAATCAGGTAGGTCTCGGAACGATTGCGCTGTCGAAAGGCGATCGCGCAAAGGCGAAAGAACTGTTCGATGCAGCTGAAAAGAAAAATAAGAAGGATGCCGAAGTTCTTTTCAGAATAGGTGAAGCCTATACACTTTTTGAGAAAAATAACGATCCTGCCGAGGCGATCAGATTACTTGACCTTGCGATCGCCCGCGACAAGAACCTCGCTGATGCTTACCTTGCGAAAGGCGACGCTTTGATGCTACGTAACGAAGGTGGTAACGCTGTAACCGCTTACGAATATGCTTTGACGGCGAAACCGAACTATGCGGTTGCGCACAACGCGATCGGCTCGGTTTACCTGCGTGGTAAGAACTACAACCTCGCTTTGGAAAACTATAAGAAAGCGATCGAATCGGATGCGAACTTCGCCCCCGCTTATAAAGATCTGGCCGAGCTGTACTTCTTTGCTCAGAAATACAAGCAAGCTGCTGAAAACTTCGATCTGTATTTGCAAAAAAGCGGTAGCACTGATCCTGAGATGAAGCTTCGTGGCGCACAGTTCGCATTTACGGCTGATGATTACACAAAATCGCTCCAATTCCTGGAAGAAGCGAAAGGAAAGATCAACAATCCTATCATCAAGCGTATGTACGGATGGGCTTATTTCAAAACCAATAAGCCTGACGAAGCAATCCAAAATCTCGACGAGTTTATTAAAGGCTCGCCTGACAAAGTGATCGGTGACGACTACAAATACCTTGGCCGTGCGCTTAATGCTAAATCAACAGATGGCAAAGGCTACGACTCATTAGGTATGGAGTATATGAAGAAAGGTGCCGACATGGATACCAGCAAAGCCGAAGCTGCTGCTGCTTACAAAGAAGTAGCCGGCTTGTACTACGCTGCGAAGGATTTCCCTAAGGCTGCCGCTGCTTATGCCAAAGGTAACGGCCTTGATACCGCGAAAGCAACCGCTAACGACTACTACTACGAAGGTCTTGCTAACTTCCAGACTGCACAAACTTACATCGTTCCAAAATCAGGAGATCCTAACTTTGCGGACAGCGTAAAAATCGCAAATGACAAGCGCAACCTGTACCTGAGAGCAGACTCGATCTTCGCGACCGTAACCAAAAAATTGCCGGATTGGCCATATGGATACTACTGGCGTGCAAGTACGCTTTACAATGCGTACGACAGACAAGAGAACGTAGATAAAGGTATTTCACAGCCATACTATCTGAAATTGACGGAATTGGCTGAGAAAGATCCGGATCCAAGCAAATACAAATCTTATTTGAAACTGGCTTACGGTTATCTGGCATTCCACGCACAGTCGACGTTGAAAGACGAAGCGAAAGCGAAGGAATATTGGGAGAAACTGCTTAAAGTAGATCCGGACAATGCTGCTGCAAAAGAAGCATTAGGATTGGCAGTAGCTCAGCCTGCGGCACAACCTGCTGCGGCCGGTACGGCAACAAAGCCTGCTCCTAAGAAGAAATAAGTCACAAAAAGGCTATAAGCAAGAAAGCCGCCCGAATTCGGGCGGCTTTCTTATTTTTTAAGCTCTCGATTATCAAATGGTAGTTTTCTGTTGCTAATTCAACGAGGAAAGTCTTTCAAAACAGATGTTCAACACGGGAAGGTGAACAGTAGCATAATGGTCGTAACACCATTGCCTAAGTCTTTTGATCTCAGCGGGCATTAACATGCGTATCGCTTTTCTGAGTTCTTTTTCAAATAATTTGCGGTCGAAGCTGACTTTTTGGAGAATAATTTTAATGTATTCAAGCATCGAGGCCATAGTATTATGTAGTTTTGTGGTTTAGGGACAACGAATAAAACAAAGAGAAACCCTTAAAAACGCTTCGTTTTCAGCAATTCCAATAAAGATAACGAAAAACTGAAATGAAATTATATGCGTTATTAAATATTTTTTTGTGTTTTTTTAGTATTGCCCGGGCGCAGTCTCCTGAAAATGCAGCTACAATCGAGTACGGATCGAAAAATCTGACGCTGGATCAACCCTTTCTGATATCGTTGGTTTTGCGGGATGTAGAGACACGGCCATCGGTGGTTTTCCCTGAAATTAAGGACCTGGAAAAGCGGAGTAAATCGGCAACGAGTTCGGTCAGTACGGTGGATGGCAGGAAGGTAGTAATCCAGACAATCACGCAAGAATATTACGCGACGAAGGCGGGAAACTATCTGATTCCGGAGTTCACGTTGACTGTAAATAATGTAAAACTACGTTCGGAGGAGACAATGGTCGTATTCGCTAAGTCCGGGGAGGAAGCCGGGAATGCGCTTGCGGCTGAGAATATAGATGTGGGAGACGTCGATGACAATATTCAATCGGTGTTTTTGTCGGTTCAGACGGATAAGAAGCAGGTTTACATCCGTCAGGGCTTCGCGGTCCGGATATCCCTCTATATCGCCGAAAATGCCCCTGTCGAAATGGAGTTTTATCGGTTCAACGAACAGTTACAGGAAATTTTGAAGTCGATAAGGCCTGTGAATTGTTGGGAAGAGAATGTGGGAGTCGAGGAAATTATTAAGCGAAAGGTGACGATCCGCGGCCGGAAGTATGCGGAATACAACATGTACCAGGCCCGCTTGTTTCCGATCACTACGGAGGATATCCAATTACCCGCTGTGAGGCTGGATATGCTCGTAACGGAGAGCGGAAGAGCCGTAAATGTGGAGAAAAAGCTGGTAAGGGGCTTTTATTCGAGGCCTGTTTCAGTGGTGGTCAGACAACTTCCGGATCACCCGCTGCGGGATCAGGTAGCAGTCGGGCAATATAGCTTGAAGGAAAGGTTGTCGAGCGATCTGGTGTATCCGGGCGAGAGTGTCAGGTATATGTTCAAAGTGGAGGGAGTAGGCAATATTACTGCGATTCCGGCGCCTGTGATCCAGGCCAGTTCGTCGTTTGACATTTATCCGCCGGAGATCAGCCAGATAACCAAGCGCAGCTACCAGAGTGTTGTCGGGGAAAAGACTTTTAACTATTTCGTGGTTCCCCGGAAAGACGGCGAATTCCCGTTGGGACGCTATTTTCACTGGATCTATTTCAATGTCGAAAAGGCGAAATACGATACGCTAAGGTCCGCGGCATCGCTGGAAGTGCGGGGAGAAGATTACAAATTGACTAACTTGTCGCTTTCGGGCTCTACCGGGTTGTACGACAATCTGGAAGCCCTTGACAGCGGCCGTGAGACGATCGACTATAAAAAGATTTTGAAAGATTTAACCAACATCGTCATTGCATTGTTGTTGGTATTAATGATTTGGGTATTTAGAAAGTAAGTTTAATGGGCAGTACATACGGCAAGATATTTAAAATAGCCACTTTCGGCGAATCGCACGGGGTAGGGATCGGAGTAGTGATCGAGGGATGCCCGGCTGGTGTGAATTTTGACTCTGATTTCATACAAAGCGAATTGACCCGCAGAAAGCCAGGTCAGTCGAGAATTACGACGCAACGCAAGGAAGCGGACGAATTTGAAGTATTATCAGGCGTATTCGAAGGAAAAACAACCGGTACGCCCATCGCAATGGTAATCCGGAATGAAGACCAGCGCAGTAAGGATTACTCGCATATCGCGGCGCAATTCAGGCCATCCCATGCCGATTATACCTACCAGGTTAAATATGGTGTCCGCGACTATCGCGGGGGCGGGCGCAGTTCCGCGCGCGAGACGGCCGCACGTGTAGCCGCAGGCGCACTCGCGAAGCTCATGTTGGCCGAACTGGGCGTGAGTATTCAGGCTTACGTATCGCAGGTTGGTACCTTGAAGCTGGAAAAAAGCTATCAGGAACTCGACCTTTCAGAAACAGAAAACAATGCAGTACGTTGCCCTGACCCTGAGATGGCGCAACAAATGTTCGACTATATCGACGGCGTCCGCAAGCAAGGCGATTCGATCGGCGGTGTGGTTAACTGCGTCGTAAAAGGTACGCCGGCTGGTTGGGGAGAGCCTGTTTTCGACAAACTCCATGCCGAGCTCGGCAAAGCAATGCTGAGCATTAATGCAGTAAAGGGTTTCGAATATGGTAGTGGCTTTGATGGAGTACTGCTGCCTGGATCACAGCACAACGACGCCTTCTATACCGATGAAAATGGTCAGGTACATACGCGTACGAACCATTCGGGAGGTATTCAGGGCGGTATTTCAAACGGCGAGGATATTTACTTCCGTACGGCATTCAAACCCGTGGCTACGATCATGCAGGACCAGGAGAGTGTCGATCAGTTCGGTACTGTAGCGATTGTCCAGGGAAAGGGCCGCCATGACCCATGCGTGGTGCCGCGCGCAGTGCCCATCGTAGAAGCGATGACGGCATTGGTACTGGCGGATTTTTACCTGCGAAACAGATCGGCGAAGTTGTAGTCAGGCTTTGTGACGTTTGCGGCGCTGGTTGAGGTAAAGTACCAGCCAGATTGTTCCAACGAATTCGATCGCAAGCCCGGTTAGAATGACCGGGTCGCTGAACTGCGTTTTGGAAGAGTTTAAAAACGAACCGGTTGCCAGTACGATCATACCGGCAAGGAGGATAAGTACAGCGTTTCTCAGGCTAAGCTTCACCGACTATATATTTCGTTCCACAATAAGTATCGTCAAGAATTCTCTTACCGAATATAGTTATTCGCTCCGAGAAATGCTATTAAAACGCAAAATGGCCCGCTGAGGGCCATTTTGCGTTTTTGGTCTTAAATTATATCACCTGAGTCTTACCAGGGATTGCCACAGGGTAAAGCCCGTCGGGACCCGGCAGGATTTTCGGAGACGCATCCCATGCAAGTTTGTCGGGGAACAGGTTGATATCTGAGTTCAACGCTTCTTCCCATTTGATTTGCTTGCCCGAGTAGGTGGCCATGCGGCCCATGATCGAGGTCATAGTACTTTTCGCGCCGTTTTCAGCATCTGCGAATTTGTATTCTCCTTTTGCAATGGCTGCGAAAAGTTCGTCGTGCTCTACCTGGTATGGGTTTCTGTA
Organism: Dyadobacter sp. SG02; assembly: GCF_900109045.1. Lineage (GTDB taxonomy): Bacteria > Bacteroidota > Bacteroidia > Cytophagales > Spirosomataceae > Dyadobacter. Next base: position 366,738 of record NZ_FNYL01000004.1, on the reverse strand, counting down.
ATTGGAATTATCGTGGTGATAAATCACGCCACCTTTGTAGTCTTTCAGGATGGTCTTTTTGTCATCGAAACTGTCGATACGGCCTTTGGTACCTACGAAAGCCTCGTCAACGCGGTTCCAGGTTCCTTCGAACTGGCGGCATTGGCTGGAAATCACGGTTCCATCTGCGTATACGAGGTCGAGCGTGTGGTGGTCGTAAATCTCACCGTACGCCTTGCCCGTACGTACCTGACGTCCGCCTGAACCCTGGATACTTACGGGATAACCGTTTTTCACCCAGTTAGCTACGTCGATATTGTGAACGTGCTGCTCCGAAATGTGGTCGCCGCAAAGCCAGTTGAAGTAATACCAGTTTCTCATTTGGTATTCCATTTCAGTCTGGTTAGCCTGGCGTTCCTTCATCCAGGGGCTGCTGCCTACCCAGTAAACCTGGCCGCCTACGATATCGCCCAGTGCGCCGTCGTGAATGCGTTTGATCGCCTCACGGTAGTTAGCCTGATAGTGACGTTGGAGACCTACTACTACGTTCAGTTTTTTCTTTTTGGCTTCTTCTGCCAGTTCAAGCACTTTGCGGATACCTGGTGCATCGGTTGCAACAGGTTTTTCCATGAAAATGTGCTTGTTGTTCTTCACGGCCTCTTCGAAATGTGAAGGACGGAAGCCCGGAGGTGTTGCGAGGATTACCACATCCACATCTTTCAATGCGATGGCCTTTTTAAATGCGTCGAATCCTACAAACTTACGGTCCTCGGGAACATCCACTTTCGTTTTGATGTCAACCGGCTGTCCGGCAGCATTTTTGTATTTTTTGGCTGTCAGATTTTTGTAGGCATCGTCGAGACGGTCCTTGAAAGCATCAGCCATCGCCACGATCTGCACATTTTGCGTGGTGCTCAATGCCTGTGCCGCCGCGCCGGTTCCACGGCCGCCACAACCGATGAGGGCCACTTTGATCGTATCACCAACTGCGCTGTTGAAGCCGTGCCCGGTAAGCGGGCTCAGGATGGCACTGCCCGCGATGAGGCCCGATGCTTTCAAAAAATTACGTCTGTTCTGTTCCATTTCGAATTAAGAGTTTAAATATGATCAGTAGTCTTCAATCAACTTAGGGCTGTAATAGGCATTAATCTCTTCCTGCGACGGCGTTTTAAGCGGTCTTACAACACGGAAACCCACAAATGACGCGCTGGTCATCCACCATTCCGATTTGGGCAATTGCGGGTCGAGGATCTTCCATTCCGGTTTCGAGGCTACGCGGGCAGCGCTGCGGAGATCGGCCGCTTCGTCGTCCCAAGAGCCACCGCGAACGGAAGTAGGGTAAAGTTCAGTAACCGGAGCGAATGCTTCGCCTTTGGGTTGTTTGGCATAATAATCTGGAATGTACTGGTCGAGTGTCCATTCCATTACATTGCCATGCATATCGTGCAATCCCCACGCATTCGGCTTTTTTGTTCCTATTTTTTTATAGGCGGCATCGCTGTTTTTGCGGTACCACGCATATTCATCGATTTTTGCTTCATCAAATGAATAAGCCGTTTTCGAACCTGCGCGGCAGGCATATTCCCATTCCGCTTCGGTTGGAAGACGGTAGAAAATGCCGGTCTTTTCGTACAACCATTTACAGAAATAGATTGCCGCATATTGTGTCATATTGATCGCCGGATAACCCGAACGGCCCATTCCGAAGGACATGTCTACATAAGGAGGGGAAGGACGGGTACTTGCGTCGGTTTTCTGAACGCTTTTGTCGGGATCCGGGTGGCGTGCGCCCATTTCCTTTTCCATATTCTTGAAAGCGTACAAATCGTAAATATCCCAGATCACTTCGGTTTTGCCCATCCAGAAGGGCTCGATTTTTACCTTGTGCTGGGGACCTTCATCGGCTCTGCGGCCTTTTTCGCCTGCCGGGCTACCCATCATGAATTCACCACCGGGAATCGCGACCATGTCGTACACCTGAGGGCTGCCTCCGATTTTTTGGGTATAGCTTTTAAAATTACTGTCCTGCGCTACTGCTTTAAAACAAAGAAAAACGGTTAAGATTAGGTAAAGGGATTTTTTGGACATGATAATGAATGTGTTCAATGGAACCATCTAACTGAATATAAGTGGCAATATTAGCCTATTTACCCTATGAAAGCGAATTTTTTCTTCGTTGTTTAATATCTGTCCTAACTTTGCATTTACAGAATTTTAGATTTAATCATGAATTATCTTTCGGCGGAAAATATAGCCAAGTCATTCGGTGACCGGTGGCTTTTCAGGAATATCAGTTTTGGGATCAGTAAGGGTGATAAGGTAGCGTTGATCGGAACGAACGGGACCGGAAAAACCACATTTTTGAATATCCTCACAGGCAAGATACCCGCCGATGAAGGCGAGGTAAGTATCCGCAAAGACATCCGTGTCGGTTACCTCGACCAAAGCCCTTCATTTGATGAGTCGCTACCGATCCTGGAAGTGATATTTTCTTCTAATAACCCGGTCGCGCAAGTCGTGAAGCGCTACGAGCACGCGATCGAGAACGATCTTCATGACGAGCTTTCGGAGGTGATGGAGGATATGGATAAGCTCAATGCATGGGATTTTGAATACAGAACCAAGGAAGTCCTCGGCCGCCTTGGTATTCACCATACCGACAATGCATACGGAACGCTCTCCGGAGGTCAGCGCAAACGCGTTGCATTGGCCAAAGTATTGCTCGAAGATCCCGACCTGCTTATTCTGGATGAACCTACCAACCACCTCGACCTCGATACTGTCGAATGGCTGGAAGAATACCTGAACACTTCGAATACTACATTATTGGTAGTAACCCACGACCGCTACTTCCTCGACACCGTCTGCAATCAGATGCTCGAACTGGATCATGGTTCGGCATATACCTATAAAGGAAACTATACCTATTTCCTGGAAAAGAAAGCCGAGCGGGAAGAACTGGAAGCTGCCACGATCGATAAGGCGCGTAACCTCATGCGCAAGGAGCTGGACTGGATCAGAAGACAGCCAAAGGCACGCGGTACGAAGGCGAAATACCGGGTCGATGCATTTGAAGAACTGAAAGAAAAAGCCAGCCAGAAGAAATTTGATGTGCAAATGGAGCTCAATGTGCGGACTTCGCGGTTGGGTAGCAAAATCATAGAGCTGGAAAATATCAGCAAAGGTTTCGGGGAGCGTGAGCTGATCAAAAACTTCGAATATACCTTCCGTCGCGGCGATCGCATTGGCGTTGTTGGAAAGAACGGAATGGGGAAATCGACGCTGCTGAACATGATTACGGGCGAATTACAACCCGATAAGGGCAAGATCAGTACCGGTGAAACGGTTCAGTTTGGCTATTACAAACAAACGGACCTGGTATTCAATGAAAACCAGCGCGTGATCGATATTGTAAAAGATGTGGCCGAGGTAGTGCAGCTGGGAACGGGCGAAACGGTGACGGTCGGCGTGCTGTTGCAGGCATTCCTGTTCTCGCCTTCCAAACAATATGATTTTATATCGAAACTGAGTGGAGGAGAAAGGCGTCGTTTACAGCTTCTTCTGATCCTGATCAAACAGCCGAACTTCCTGATTCTCGATGAGCCTACCAACGACCTGGATATCGACAGTTTGAATGTACTCGAAGAGTTTCTGCTGAACTTCCCGGGCTGTCTGATGATCGTTTCCCACGACCGCTACTTCCTCGACAGGCTGGTACAACATATTTTCGTGTTTGACGGCGAAGGTAAGATCAGTGACTTTCCGGGTAACTACACCGAGCTGCGGGATTACCAGGATGAACAAGAGGCTGAGAAAAAACTCGCTGCCGCCAGCAGCAACCAGAAAGCTGCTCCGCCGGTAGCAGTTGCGCCGAAAGAGCCGGTAGCAGCGCCTGTTGCAACTGCTACCAAAAAGAAGTTGAGCTATAAGGAGCAAAAGGAAATGGAGCAGCTGGAAGGGGATATCGCCAAACTGGAACAAAAGAAGGTGCAATTAGTCGAAAACCTGAACAAAGGCGGCTCGCATGCAGAGCTGGCGAAATGGTCGAAGGAGATCGAGGAAATCAACGACAGTCAGGCCGAGAAGGAAATGCGCTGGCTGGAACTATCGGAAAATGCTTAATTTTAAAGGTCAACAAATCGCTGGCCGTAGCACGGTAGCCCCGCGTCGGTAGTCGCATGTGGCTGGTTGCACGCGGCTAGCGTAGCCCGGCTAGCGTAGCCCGGCTAACGTAGCCCGGCTTAACCCTCAGATCACAGATTATGGATTCAATTGTCGAGTTTTTCCAGTACATCCTTAATTCGGAGGAAATCATCCGTACTGGCGGGCTTTTGGTTATTACTTTCATCGTATTCGCGGAAAACGGCCTGTTTTTCGCATTCTTTCTGCCTGGCGACTACCTCGTATTTCTCGCGGGGGTGTTCTGTGGTACCGGCATTCTCGACGTGCCGATCCTCATTTTGCTGATCAGCATGCTTACGGCCGCGATATTGGGCTCGCTGGTGGGCTATATTTTCGGGAAGTATTTTGGCGATATGTTCAAGAACAGGCCGGATTCTTTCTTTTTCAAGAAAAAACACATTGAAACCACTCGTAGTTACTTCGAAAAATACGGCAGCAGGACATTAATTATCAGTCGGTTCCTGCCTATCGTGCGCACGTTCGCGCCTATACTCGCGGGATTGGTCAAAATGTCGTTTCCTTCCTTCCTGATCAATAATGTAGTAGGAGGGGCGATCTGGATCATCACGTTGACGGGGGGAGGTTATCTGTTCGGCGAAAAATTCCCCTGGATCGTGGATTATGTACAGTACATTATTCTCTTCTTCCTGGCGATCACGACGTTCACGGTGATCAAGGGATATTTGAATGCGCGGAAGGGCATGGCGGAGTAAGGTTTATAGGCCTTCCTCCTCCTTAAACCAGCCCGAATAGATCAGATAATTATTCGCGGTCCGGTCGATGGCTGCATTCAGTTCCGGCGAAACGTCTTTCAGGTATTTGGCTGGATTACCGGCGTAAATTGTTCCCGGAGGTACTTTGGTGCCCTGCGTGACAATGGCTCCCGCGGCGATAATGGCGCCTTCGCCGACAACCGCCCCGTCCATTACAATGGCACCCATGCCGATCAGCACGTGGTCTTCGATGGTGCAGCCATGTACGATGGCGTTGTGTGCGATGGAAACATAATTCCCGATCGTGGTCGCAAACCGCTGATAGGTACAATGGATCACGGCGCCGTCCTGGACATTGGAATGGTGCCCGATGCGGATACTGTTCACGTCGCCGCGGATCACCGCGTTGAACCACACAGTACAATTTTCGCCCATCACCACATCGCCCACAATGGTAGCGTTTTCTGCAAACCAGCAACTGTCGTCGTAGGTAGGGTGATGTCCTCGGACAGATTTTATCAATGCCATGATCTTATTTTTATTATATTTTGGGCAATATCCGCTTTTCAGTGCGAAAAATAAATATATTTCGTTGTTGAATTAACAATTTGCCAGGTCATGCCGTCAGCCGCGAAAGTTTCGAAAGGAAGCTTGCTCATCGCAAAGCCGTTTTTGGGCGATCCCAATTTTGAAAGGGGGGTTATCCTTATGTGCGAGCATAATGAGCAGGGAAGTTTCGGTTTTGTATTGAACCAAACAACCGACCTGTTCCTGGGGGACGTGCTGGACGAGACCATTTACCAGGACATCACGCTGCACCTCGGTGGCCCTGTTGAAAAAAACACATTGCATTTCATACACCGCCGCCCCGACCTCGTTGCCGGCGGAACGGAGATCATGAAGGACGTTTACTGGGGCGGCGATTTCGAAAATGTCAAAACGCTCCTGAACCTGAATACCCTTAAACAGGAGGACGTTATGTTCTTCATCGGCTATTCGGGATGGAGCGGCGGGCAGCTCGACGACGAGATCAAGCAGGACTCGTGGATCATTTCCAGCACGACTTCCGATTTCCTGTTTTCGACGCCTCCGGTTAATTTCTGGCGTGAAATCCTGCGCACTATGGGAGGTGAATACCGCTCCATCGCGCATTATCCCATCGACCCGCGTTTGAATTAAGCACTTCGTTTTAGTTAGGCTGGTTCAAACCTTTCACCGATTCGTAATCCGACTTGATCCGCGCCACTTCGTGGGTGAGGAAATGTTGTAATTCTTCATTGAAAATCTTTTTTTCGTCATCAGGCAGCGACGCGTACAAATCTTTCAATTCCTGATTGATCGCCGCTCTTTCCTGGTCGGAACCCGCGTTCATCGAACGAATGTGGAACCGTTTGAAATCGTATTTAGACATAACTGAGAAAGGATAAGGTACAAAAATACCGAAAACCGCTTAGCTGCCGAAATCAACCTTCATTCATCCACTGCATACATTCATCCAAAATCCCGGATGGGCGCTGAACGTGAAAGGTTTTGCATATGTTTGTCGTTGATATGACAACTATCATTTCAAAATGAACAGAACCTTCGTTTTTATCATATTAACTTTCGTACTCTTTGCCATCGACTGGTACGTCTGGCAAGGTCTTAAATTGGCTATCCGCAGCCTGAACCCATTAACGCAACGCTGGATCGGAGGCGCTTACTGGGCATTGACGCTGGTTACGCTCGGTGCCTACGTAGGAATGCAATTGCTGCCGCCAGATTACTTCAAAAGCACTACCCGGACGTTTGTAGTGGCATTCATTGCCATTCCCTACCTCTCGAAATTATTGGCCGTGGCGATCCTGCTTGTCGACGATGTACGTCGCTTTTTTCAATGGATCGTGAGCCTTTTTGCTCCATCGGTGGCGACGCCGTCGCCCGAAACCGGCGAGCCGACTATCCCGCGTTCACAATTCCTCGCAACGACGGCCGTGGTGGCAAGTGCCGGGCTAATGGGCACATTCGCATACGGTATTCTCTCGGGTGCACACGATTACCGGATTCGGCGCGTGAAAGTGCCTTTGAAAAACCTCCCCCGACAGTTTCACGGCATGAAAATCGCCCAGCTTTCGGATATTCACTCGGGTAGTTTTTTTAATAAAACAGCCGTGAAAGGCGGCGTGGAAATGTTGATGAAGGAGAAACCCGACATTGCATTCTTCACCGGCGACCTGGTGAATGACCGGGCCCTGGAAGTAAAGGACTACATTAACATTTTCGACAAGGTTAAAGCGCCGCTCGGCGTACATTCCGTGCTCGGGAACCACGATTACGGCGACTATTTTCATTGGGCCGACGCCCAGTCAAAGACCGGTAATCTTGCCGATTTGAAGAAAGCGCACGAATTGCTGGGCTGGAAACTGATGCTGGATGAAAACCGCGCAATTAAAGTCGATGGAGAATCGATCGGACTGATCGGTATTCAAAACTGGGGGGCCGGTAATTTTGCCAAATACGGAAACCTGGAAAAAGCTTACGAGCATACGGATGAGTATCCGGTCAAAATATTGCTCTCGCACGACCCAAGCCATTGGGAGGCGCAGGTTTTACCTAAATATAAGGACATCGACCTCGCGCTCGCGGGCCATACACACGGGATGCAATTCGGTGTGGAAATAGGCAAGGTGAAGTGGAGCCCGGTGCAGTACCGTTACAAGCAATGGGCGGGGCTTTATGAGGAGAACGACCAGTATTTGTATGTCAACCGCGGATTCGGCTACCTGGGTTACCCAGGCCGCGTGGGTATCCTCCCCGAAATCACGATCCTGGAATTGGTAAAGGCGTAAAATTTTCGGAAAATTGTGAAAGGGTTGGCGCAATGCATACCGAAATTGGTAAGCATTGCGTTGCATTAGTAACCTTTGACGATCCATCGCAACGAACATGATCAAGAAAATCACTCCCTGGCTTCTGGTACTAGCGCTGATTTGCGGTATTTCAGGCGTACAGACAGTTTCCGCCGCTCCCGGAACGGCCAAGGTGGAATTGTTTGGTAAAAAGAAAAAATACAAAGGTTACAAGAAGCCAAGGTCGAAAAAATTCCTTGGGATATTTAAACGAAAAACAGATTGCGGCTGCCCTAACCACTAGGAACTTCCTGCCGTTACATTTTGTACATATTCAAGAGTAAGCATAGCCATCAATCTCTGAGAGATTTGGTTGGATTTGCTTACTTTTGTATTTTAAAATCACCTAATAGCGGCATTCTCAGCCTAACTTGAATGAAAGTTAATCTTCGAAACCAGGACAAGTTTGAAAACCGTCACCACGGTAAAGATGAACAGGAATTGCAGGAAATGTTGAAGACCATCGGAGCCGGGTCAGTGGATGAACTGATTGACCAGACTCTGCCTTCTGCGATTCGTCTACAAAAACCACTGAATTTGCCGAGGCCCAAATCGGAGCAGGAATTTTTACAATACATCAAAAGAATTGCTTCCAAAAACGCGGTGCTGAAATCATACATCGGCACAGGCTATTACGACACCATCACACCGAACGTCATTCTGAGGAACATCCTCGAAAATCCGGCCTGGTATACGGCTTACACACCCTATCAGGCGGAAATCGCGCAGGGACGGCTTGAAATGCTCCTGAACTTCCAGACGGTCGTGACTGATCTGACGGGAATGGAGATCGCAAACGCCTCATTGCTTGATGAGGCAACGGCGGCGGCGGAGGCGATGACCATGCTGCACGCTCTGAAAGGCGCTTCCAGAAAAAAAGCCAATACATTCTTCGTGTCGGAGCTTTGCCATCCGCAGACGATCGACCTCATATACACCCGCGCGAAGCCTATCGGTATCGATGTGGTAGTAGGTAATCACACAACGGTCGATCTCACCGACGAAAATATTTACGCCGCGCTCGTTCAGTACCCTGCTACGGATGGCGCAGTGATCGATTACACGGATTTTATTGCTTCGGCGCATGAGCTGGGCGTTTCGGTGGCCGTTGCGGCAGACTTGCTCGCATTGACCCTCCTGAAATCGCCGGGCGAAATGGGTGCTGATGTAGTGATCGGTTCTTCGCAGCGCTTCGGTGTGCCAATGGGTTACGGTGGCCCGCATGCCGCTTATTTCGCGACCAAGGATGCCTTCAAGCGGCAGATTCCGGGCCGTATTATCGGAGTATCGGTCGATGGCGAAGGCAATCGTGCATTGCGCATGGCCTTGCAGACGCGCGAGCAGCATATCCGCCGCGAAAAAGCGACTTCCAACATTTGTACCGCACAGGTATTGCTGGCCGTTATTGCCGGTGCCTATTCGGTATACCACGGGCCAGAAGGTATCAAGAGCATCGCAGCACGCGTGCATGGCCTTACCCGCCTGTTTGTAGATACTGTGAAGAAATTCAATTACGAGGTTGTTACTGAAAACTATTTCGATACAGTAACAGTCCGGACGCCACTGACGCGGAAATTGCGTGAGCAGGCATTGAAATGGGGCATTAACCTCAAATACCACGGAGATGAGAGCCTTTCGGTGTCATTCGACGAGGCTAAGACATTCGATGATGTGATTGCATTGCTCAATGTTTTTGCAGAGGTTTCAGGCTTCCAGGGCGAACTCGTGATCGACGAGGACCTCGAATTTTCACTCCCTGAGAATCTGGTGAGAAAGTCGGAATACCTGACACACCCGGTTTTCAACACCCACCACACGGAGCACGAAATGCTCCGCTATTTGAAATCGCTGGAAAACAAGGACCTTTCATTGGTACATTCCATGATTTCGTTGGGTAGCTGTACCATGAAATTGAATGCTACTGCCGAGATGATCCCGCTTACCTGGCCGGAATTCGGTGGTATTCACCCGTTTGCACCTACTAACCAGGTAGGTGGTTATGCTCAGCTCGTAAGCGAGTTGAATACCTGGCTTTGCGAGATCACCGGTTTTGCGGCGATGTCGTTCCAGCCAAACTCGGGCGCGCAAGGAGAATATGCCGGTTTGATGGCCATTCGTGCATACCATGAGAGCCGCGGCGAAGCACATCGTAATGTTGCATTGATCCCTTCTTCTGCACACGGTACCAACCCTGCATCCGCCGTAATGGCCGGGATGAAGGTGGTGGTAACGAAATGTGACGAACGCGGAAATATCGATGTGGAAGATTTGCGTGCGAAAGCTGAGCAGCATGCCGATGACCTGTCGTGTTTGATGGTAACCTATCCATCGACGCACGGTGTTTATGAAGAGAGCATTATCGAAATCTGCTCGATGATCCATTCATTCGGTGGGCAGGTTTATATGGACGGCGCGAATATGAATGCACAGGTTGGACTCACGAGCCCTGCCAGCATTGGCGCGGATGTTTGCCACCTCAATTTGCATAAAACATTCTGTATTCCTCACGGCGGCGGAGGCCCGGGAGTAGGACCGATCGGCGTTGCCGAGCACCTGATGCCGTTCCTGCCAGGCCACGTGAATTTCAGCACACAGCCGGAATATCTGCCGACAGGGCAGGCGGGAGCGGTTTCTGCGGCACCTTACGGTAGCGCAAGTATCCTGACAATCTCTTACGCATACATTGCCATGATGGGTGGTGAAGGCCTTACCAATGCCACCAAATTCGCTATCCTGAATGCAAACTATATCAAGGAGCGCCTGAACGGGCATTACGAAGTACTTTACACAGGTACAAACGGGCGCTGCGCGCACGAAATGATCGTCGATTGTCGTGGTTTCAAAGCGGCTGGTGTAGAAGCCGAGGATCTGGCAAAACGCTTAATGGACTACGGTTTCCACGCGCCGACCCTTTCATTCCCTGTTGCAGGCACATTGATGATCGAACCGACCGAATCGGAATCGAAAGCCGAACTGGACCGTTTCTGTGACGCAATGATCGCGATTCGCAACGAAATCCGCGAAGTGGAAGAAGGAACAGCCGATCGCAACGACAACGTTTTGAAGAATGCGCCGCATACTTCCCGCGTCTTGCTCAGCGAAAACTGGACTCGTTCTTACAGTCGCGAAAAAGCGGCATTCCCGCTGCCTTATCTGCGCTTCAATAAGTTCTGGCCAAGCGTAAGCCGTGTAGACAGTGCGTATGGTGATCGCAACCTGATCTGCTCATGTATCCCTGTGGAAGCATACTCCGAAGTAGAGGAAGCCTGATAACAGTGTGATAGATACCAACAAAAAGAGGCTCGAAAGAGCCTCTTTTTGTTATAACCCAAACCTTCAGGCTTGGGCTGCGATATCGATACGATACTCTCTAGAAGTGACGCTCCCCAATCTCCCTCTTGCCCAACAACACAGCCCCCACCATCGCTACAAGCAACAGGATAGAAGCCAGCTCAAACGGCAACAGATAATCCCGGAAAAGCATATGCCCCAGGCTCTCGATCATGCCGATCTGAGAATCGTAAGTCTGCGGGTTAAATGGCTCAATAGCAGTTTTGCGGTAAGCGCCGAAAAGGATCACGAAAACCGTCCCGCCGACGATCGTAGCGGCTATTTTAGTCAGGTTTGTCTTGGATTCTTCCTGGTCCTGTTTCATATTCAAAAACATGATCACGAAGAGGAAAAGTACCATAATCGCCCCGGCGTACACGATAATATTCACGGCTGCCAGAAACTGTGCATTCAGCAAAATGTAATGCCCTGAGAGCGTAAAGAACGTCAGGATCAGGTACAGAACGCTGTGAATAGGGTTACGCGATACCACGACCATTACCGCACTCAGGATGGTCAGGAAGGATAGAAAGTAAAAAAAAGATACTGCTGAATTCATAATGTTAGTAACTGCTGACAGTCTTGGTTTACCAATCAGGGAATAGCTCGTGGAACAACGTTGGTGATTTCACCACTGGCTCTTTTGACATCCAGCGCACGCGCTTCTTCCTTCGTCCAGGCTTCGCGGGTATAGCGGTTGTTCATATCTTCCACGAGGAGGTCTTTGCCCCAGATCACCTGGTCGCGTTCGGTAAATACCGGTACGAACTCGTCGTGGCGCAGGTAAACGGCCTGTTTCGGGCAGGCTTCCTCACAAAGGCCGCAGAAAATGCAGCGCAACATATTCACTTCGTAAACTGCCGCGTATTTTTCTTCACGATAGAGGTTTTCTTCGCCCTTCACGCGCTCGGCAGCTACCATTGAAATCGCTTCCGCAGGGCATGCTACTGCGCACAAACCGCAGGCAGTACAGCGCTCGCGGCCGTCAGCGTCTCTTTTCAGGATATGTCTTCCGCGGAAAACCGGTCCCAGGTACCGTTTTACTTCCGGGTATTGGATCGTTACTTTCTTGGCGAAAAAGTGCTTGATCGTAATCGCCAGACCTGTTGCAATAGCAGGCAGGTAGGCGCGTTCGGCCAGCGTCATTTCTTTATTGCTTACTTGCTTTGAGCGATTTGTCAATTGCATGGCAATACGATTTTGGAATTAATTCAACCACGCGGTGATCACAGGCTTCAAGAAAAGCACAGCTGCACCGGTGATAATAATGTTAAAAATAGCAAGAGGGATCAGCTTTTTCCAGCCCAGGTTCATCAATTGATCATAGCGGAAACGCGGGATCGTCCAGCGCACCCACATGTAGAAGAACACAAAGAACAATGCTTTTCCGAAGAAAACAGCCGTTCCGATCAATGTTGCTATGTTATGGCCTGTTTCGCTACCCAATGCCTTCACGAGCTGCGCATACACGAAATCCATTCCCGGATAATTATAACCGCCAAAATACAGCACAGAAATGATTGCCGAAGAAATGAACATGTTGATATACTCCGCGAAGAGGTAGAAACCGAGTTTCATACTGCCGTATTCCGTGTGGTAACCACCGACAAGCTCCGTTTCACACTCGGGAAGATCGAAAGGTACGCGATTACATTCCGCGAAGGAGCAGGTAATGAAAATGATGAAACCCAGCGGCTGGTAGAAGATATTCCAGTTCATACCGTGCTGCTGCGCCACGATTTCCCCCAGTGAAAGCGAGCTGCTCATCATCAGGATCGCGATGAGTGAAAGGCCCATTGCTACCTCGTAACTAATGTTCTGCGAAGCCGCACGGATCGCTCCGAGAAGCGAGAATTTGTTGTTAGAAGCCCAACCTCCGACCATAATACCGTAAACACCCAGCGCCACAACGCCGAAAACGTAAAGGATACCGATGTTGGATTCGACGCCTTGCAATGGCACTTCATGACCTGCAATGCGGAATGTGCTGCCGAATGGAATCACTGCGCTCGCGAGCAATGCAGTAAGCATCGCCAAACTTGGCCCGGCGATAAAGAGCCATTTGTTGGCTAATGCAGGGATAAAGTCCTCTTTGAAGAACATTTTACCTGCATCCGCAAGTGGCTGCAAAAGTCCGCCCCAACCGGCACGGTTAGGTCCGCTGCGGTCCTGGATGAAACCTGCGACCTTACGCTCAGCCCATGTAGAGTACATGGCGATCACCAGGGTAAGCCCGAAGACGGCAACAATGGTTACGGTTTTAACAAGAAATTCTACTAAATCCATTTGAAAGCAATTTTATCCGGCTGCTTTGACTACTGATTCTCTTAATTATTATTGGCCGCCAATGAACGGTGGTTGGCCTTATCGTTATTCTCGATGCTCTGGTGACGGATCGTATCCTCGTCTGTCACATACGGGCGTGAGTCGTCGATATTTTTGAACTGCGATGCTGCCAGTTTCAATGCAAAGTCAGGTTTTGCGACGAGGTCTTTGCGGTATTTATTAGCAGAAATTACCGAGCTGCGTTTCACTTTGGTAGGGCCTTCCAATACCCAGTCGCTGGTTTGTTTTTTCTCAAAACGGCAGGTATTGCAAATGAAGTCGTTTACCTCGCCCCAGGTATTCTTGCGGGCAGTCACGCGGATTACTTCGTCGCCACGGTACCAAACGGTCGTTTTGCCGCAGCATTTGTCGCAGTCGCGGTGCGCGTCTTCCGGTTTCGAGAACCAAACACGGTTTTTGAAGCGGAATGTCTTGTCGGTCAATGCGCCTACCGGGCAGACGTCGATCACGTTTCCGGAGAAATCATTATCGATCGCTTTTTCGATGTAAGTACTGATTTCCGAAGCATCCCCGCGGTTCATAACCCCGTGAACGCGTTTGTTGGTAATCTGGTCGGCGGTGTACACGCAGCGGTAGCAAAGGATGCATCGCGTCATGTGCAGCTGCACGTACGGACCTATGTCGATTTTGTCGAAAGTTCTTCTTTCTTCCTCGTAGCGTGTTTTCGCCGAACCGTGTTCAAATGCAAAATCCTGCAAATGGCATTCACCGGCCTGGTCACAAATAGGGCAGTCGAGCGGGTGATTGATCAGCAGGAATTCTACAATGCTCTTGCGGGTATCGAGTACGGCCTGGTTGGTCGTGTTTTCCACCACCATTCCATCCTGAACCTGTGTGATACAGGATGGGACCAGTTTAGGCATCGGACGGGGATCTTTGGCAGAACCAGCCGATACTTTTACCAGACACGCACGACATTTACCTCCGGAAGCCGTAAGCGGTTTATAGTAACACATCGCAGGCGGAACGAGGTGTCCCTGGCTGTCATCTGCCTCGGCAATCTTGCGAGCCGCCTGCATGATGGTAGTCCCGGGTTCTACTTCGACCTCGATGCCATCGAATGTAATTTTCAACAATTGGGGTTTAACTTCTTCCATGTCCAGTCAAGTACAATATTCTGAGATCTATTACACCAGGGCCATTTCACCCATGTAAACCGCGCCCGGGGCCGTAGCTTCCTGCGGGTTGGTGATATGCCACACAAATTCGTCGCGGAAATGGCGGATCGCACTGGCTACCGGCCAGGCAGCTGCATCCCCGAGCGGACAAATGGTGTTACCTTCTATTTTCTTTGAAATATCTACGAGCAAATCGATGTCGTGCATGCTGCCGTGACCGTGCTCGATGCGGTGGAGGACTTTCTCCATCCAGCCTGTTCCTTCGCGGCACGGGCTGCATTGTCCGCATGATTCGTGGTGGTAAAAACGCGAGAAGTTCCAGGTATTCCGAACAATGCAGGCTGTTTCATCAAACACGATAAATCCACCCGATCCGAGCATGGTACCCGTTGCAAAACCACCATCCGAAAGCGATTCGTACGTCATCAGACGGTCCTCGCCGGCTGCGGTTTTCATAATGAGGTTTGCAGGAAGAATAGGTACTGACGAACCGCCCGCTACCAATGCTTTCAAATGGTGACCTTTTCGGATACCACCGCAATATTCATCCGAGTTCAAAAACTCTTCCACGCTCACACCCAGCTCTATTTCGTAAACACCAGGTTTTTGAATGTGGCCCGATGCGGAAATCAGCTTGGTACCGGTACTTCTACCGATTCCGATGGTTGCATAAGCATCACCGCCATTATTGATGATCCAAGGCATATTGGAGATCGACTCCACGTTGTTCACCACGGTAGGGCTTTGGTAAAGGCCTTTTACCGCAGGGAATGGAGGCTTGTTTCTCGGGTTACCTCTTTTTCCTTCCAGAGATTCCAGCAATGCAGTTTCTTCACCGCAAATGTATGCGCCGCCGCCTGGCTGTACCACCAGTTCAAGGTCATAGCCCGAGCCGAGGATATTTTTACCTAAAAACCCTTGCGCTTTCGCTTCCGCAATGGCTTTTTCCAGAATGCGGATCACGTACATGAGCTCGCCGCGCACATATATGAACGACTTGTTGGCACCCAATGCAAAGCTGGAAATGATCATGCCCTCGATCAACAAGTGAGGAATGCATTTCATCAAGTGGTGGTCCTTGAAAGTACCCGGTTCCGATTCATCGGCATTACATACCAGGTAACGGGGAACGCCCTCGGGCTTGGCCAGGAAGCCCCATTTCATTCCCATCGGGAAACCAGCACCACCACGACCACGCACGCCTGATTTTTTCGCTTCTTCCACCACCTCTTCCGGGGTCATGGTTTTGATAGCTTTTTCAACGGCAGTATAGCCTCCCTGTTTGCGATAAACATCGAAGGTTTCGATACCGGGGACATTAATATGCTCCGTTAAAATTTTTCTAGCCATTTGAGGATAATATTTTCAGCTTCTGAAAGCTTATTTACTTAACTCTTCTATGATTTGGTCGACCTTCTCGTTGGTCAGGTTCATATAGAACTGCTCGCGGATCTGGAAAACCGGTCCCCAGCCACATGCTGCGAGACATTCTACTTCTTTCAATGTAAACTTTCCGTCGGTAGTGGTTTCACCCGCTTCGATGCCCAGTTTTTTCTTCAAATGGCCGTACACATCTTCTCCGCCCATTAAGCAGCAAGGCCCTGTACGGCAATATTCGATCACGTGTTTGCCCACGGGGTCGAGGTGGTACATGGTATAAAAGGTAGCTACCTCGTAAACCTCCACGGGTTCTATTTTCAGAATACCGGCCACATAATCCATTACTTCGCTGCTCAGCCAGCCCCATTGCTCCTGGGCAACGTGCAAAACAGGCAAAAGAGCCGATTTTTGGCGGCCCTCCGGATAACGTGCGATAATTTCTTTTACTGTTTCAAGTCGTTCTGGTGTGAACGCAACCAGATTAGGTGATTCGGTCATTTCTAAATAGGTCTTTAACAAACTTTAAGCGTCCAGTTCACCTGCAATTACATTAAGGCTACTCATCGTCAGGATCGCATCCGACAGTGATGAACCTTTGCACATTTCAGGGTATGCCTGATAATAAATAAAGCTTGGCCTGCGGAAATGCAGACGGTATGGTGCCCTGCCGCCATCGCTGATGAGGTAGAAGCCCAGCTCGCCGTTTCCTCCTTCCACAGCATGGTAAACTTCGCCAGCCGGTGCGTCGATTTCGCCCATTACAATTTTGAAATGGTAAATAAGCGCCTCCATATTCCGGTAAACCTCGTCCTTAGGAGGCAGGTAATATTCGGGAGCATCGGCGTAATAGGGCCCTTCCGGGAGGTTGTTGATAGCTTGCTCGACGATTTTGAGGCTTTGCCACATTTCTTCGTTACGGACCATATAGCGGTCGTAAGTATCGCCGCTCTTTCCGATAGGCACTTCGAAATCGAAATCCTCGTAAGAAGAGTAGGGGTTCATCACACGCACGTCGTAGTCCACACCCGCGGCACGCAAATTAGGTCCGGTGAAACCGTATGATAATGCTCTTTCGGCTGAAATAGGGCCTACATTAATGGTACGGTCCATGAAAATCCGGTTACGATTGAGCAGCTTTTCAAGCTCTCTCAATACCGGCGGGAATGATTTGATGAACTCTTTGATCTTACGGATAGCCGTGCTCGAAAGATCACGCTCCATACCGCCGAGGCGGCCCATATTGGTTGTAAGACGTGCCCCACAGACTTCTTCGTAGATTTCATAAACTTCCTCGCGCTTCTGCATTACGTACAGAAAGCCGGTGAATGCCCCGGTGTCCACGCCGAGGATACTGTTACATATAATATGGTCGGTAATGCGTGCGAGTTCCATCATGAGCACACGGATGTACTGCGCGCGCTTGGGAACTTCGACGCCCAAAAGCTTCTCGACCGTCATGTGCCATCCCAGGTTATTGATCGGGGAGGAACAATAGTTCATGCGGTCGGTGAGCGTAGTAATCTGGTAAAATGGCCTTCTCTCGGCAATTTTCTCGAACGCCCGGTGGATATAACCGATGGTCTGCTCGCCCGAAACGATTTTTTCACCATCCATTTTGAGGATGTTCTGGAAAATACCGTGGGTAGCGGGGTGTGTCGGGCCGAGGTTGAGGGTGGTCAGTTCTTCTACGAGTTCGGGCAACTCGTTATGAGAAGGGACATTATGCGGTAATAATTCAATATCTGCCATATTCTTACTCAATATAGATCATCGGCCGAAAAGGGCGTCAATTTTATCTTCACGGGTCGCGTCCTCCATCGGATATTCCTTACGCATCGGGAAGTAATCCATTTCCTCGATGTTCAGAATGCGTTTCAGGTTCGGGTGCCCGTCAAACAAGATACCAAAAAAATCGTAGGTTTCGCGCTCCATCCAGTTAGCGCTGGCGAACAGGCCCGTCGCTGTCGGAATGTGGATATCCGCTTCGGGAATGGCTACTTTAATACGGATGCGGAAGTTGTGCACGAAACTGTGCATGTGATAAACCACCACGAATTCCTGGCCAGCATTATCAGGATACTGAATGCCTGTGATATCGGTCAGGAATATCACCTGATAGTTTTTATGGTCTTTCAGGAACTCCATTACCGGGATAATCTCTTCGCGGGTTGTTGAGAGTGTCAAAAGCCCGTAAGGTTCTTCAAAGTTGAAGACCTGGTCCCCGAATTTTTCCAAAAGCCCTTCGGCTACCTCCTGGTTCGTAAGCATAGGGGGTTACTGAATATTATATGATGCCAATAGTTCCTGG
The DNA here is from genome assembly GCF_900109045.1 of Dyadobacter sp. SG02. Taxonomy (GTDB): domain Bacteria; phylum Bacteroidota; class Bacteroidia; order Cytophagales; family Spirosomataceae; genus Dyadobacter. The sequence continues at coordinate 348,494 of NZ_FNYL01000004.1, read as the reverse complement.
TATTCGTCGGTATTCCGGCGGCGAAGCTTCTCGTTCTGTGCAAGATACTGGACCTGCATCAGGCCGTCGATGATCTGCTCGGGACGCGGCGGGCAGCCGGGTACGTATACATCCACAGGTATAATGCGGTCGATACCCTGCAAAACGCTGTAAGTGTCAAAGATACCACCGCTCGACGCGCACGCGCCAACGGCCATTACCCAGCGGGGCTCGGCCATCTGAAGGTAAACCTGCTTCACGACCGGAGCCATTTTCTTCGCAATGGTCCCCATTACCATCAGCAAATCGGCCTGACGTGGCGAAAAGCTCGGACGTTCGGAACCGAAACGCGAAATATCGTAATGCGCACCCATGGTAGCCATGAACTCGATCCCGCAGCATGAAGTAGCAAATGGCAATGGCCAGAGTGAGTAACTGCGCGCAAGACCTATCGCTTCGTCGAATGAAGTTGCAAAAAAACCGGATCCGCTATGTCCTTGCGGAGCCTCCACTATCTTTACTTCTTTCATAATTCTTTGTATTTCAATGTTCGAAGCCTATTCCTCCCAGTTCAGTACGCCCTTCCGGATCACGTAATAAAAGCCGGACAATAAAAGGGCCATGAACAATAACATTTCTACGAACCCGAACATTCCCAGCCCCTTGAAATTAACCGCCCAGGGATACATGAAGATAACCTCTACATCGAACAAAACGAAGAGGATCGCTACCAAAAAGTACTTCACCGAAATGGGCGTCCTTGCGTCACCAACCGACTCAATACCACATTCGAACGGGTCGTCTTTCTTTTTGCTTTTACGGCTCGGACCGATAAGGTGAGTGACAATCATCGTGCCACCAATGAAGCCGGCGGCGAGCAGAAATTGCACAATGATGGGCAAATAATCGGAAGGAAGATATTCGTTTTTCATTATAATGATCCGGTTACAGAGGGTCAGGAATGGCTAGAAAACTGTTGCCAGCGGGTTACATTCCTCCCCGTCTCTCAAAATTAGGCTTTGCAAATTTATCAATCAAATTCTTTACTTTTTCTTTTGTCTAATTAGTATCATACTAAATAAGCCCCGTTGTGGCGGGGCTTATTTAGTATTTTATCAAGAAGGAATGTTTATCTAATCACAATTTGCTTGGTAAGGCTCTGTCCCTGACCGGTCACGCGGAGAATGTATTTGCCGGTCGGCAGAAGGCCCACATCGATCTGTGCCCGGCCGTCGAGGAGCTTTGGAGACGTCGATTTGATGAGGTTTCCGCGGATGTCGAAAAGCTCGAATGCCGCTTCTTTGATATTATCCCTCGACTCGATGTAAATGTAAGCGCCCTGGCTGGGGTTGGGGTAAATTACGACCTCGTTTTGTTCATTGGTTTTGAACTCTCTCGAAGCGGTATCCGAGTAACAAACCAGGTTATTGCTGCCGATGGTATAGGTAACTTTCGCCTTGGCTGTATAAACGCCAGATTTCAGGATCTTAATCAACGTAGCGGTCGTGTCGGTTTCGGAACCAGGGCGACTCCAGATGAAGGCCTCATTTGCTTCGCCACCTTCCGGAATGCTCGCCGATACGCTGAAAGGCCCCGATGGCTCAATGGTCGGCTTGGGGATTTTGGCACGGATCGTCAGTTTCGACGCTTGTGAGTTTTCGGAAACACATCCAAAAATGTTCTGCGCCCTTACAGTATAGTTTCCGCTTTCCGCAATGCTGGCAATGGCGCCAGAAGTCACGGGCGTCGTCGCGCTTTCTTTGAACCAGTTATAGATGTACCCTTCATCATTTACCGAGAACCGGAACGACGAATCGGCACAGGCCTGTTGCTCGCCTGATTGCAGGATGTTGGGCTGGGTAGGTTTTGCATCGTGGTCGAGGGTGACTACCGAGGTGAGGATGGAGTTGCTTTTGGCATCGCGCACGGTGGCGCTGTATGTTGCTGCCTGGGTAACAGTGATGCTACTGCCTATGCCAATGGGCGTCTTGCTTTTACTGCTTCTCCATTCGTAAGAAGCATAGCCCGCCGGCAGGGAAATGGTAACAGCATTATTTTGTGTTACACAGGTCGCAGCGATAGCGGGAATTTCAGCCGAGGTAATTGGCGACACTGTCGAGAAGAAATTCGCATCCAGGGTTTGCACCCACGCGTTGGCAAGGATCGTCAGCGCCCGGACTGTCCCGTCGGCGTCGTCCTTATCTTTACCCACGAAGTGTGTACCATCTCCGCGATCCGGAACCAGGTTGTCTGTTTCAGGGCCGGGGTATGTAGGATTAAACGTGGTGGCAAGAACTGCATTTTGTCCGGCAACAATGGATGGATTGACGAAGGACACTTTGCTGTCTTGTGGCGAAGTTCGGCTTGTCCGGGCTATTACCCAGGTAATACGTTTGTCTGTATCCGTAGAAAGCCGGTTAATAATCAATTGTAGATTGTCGCGATAGAATGTCGTGGTAGTCTTGAAAAGAGCATCTGCTTCGCCCTGCATCCAGAGAACAGCCCTTACACCATATTGATTGGCATAATTCCTGGCCGCGATACGCAGGTTGGCGTAAGGCATACCGGTCTTATAGAAGAAACCTCCATACTTATTTTGCGTGGGTATTCCCTGTGCACTGTATGACCAGTTTTCGATCGAGGTCCCTTCCCATGCCGTATTGATAAAAAGAACGGGCAGGTTCAGGCTTTGAACCAGTTGATCTCCAACCATTCCCCAGCACCAGGCAGTCTGACCACGTGGAGACATATACTTCATGTTCTGCGTGACCTTTGAAAACGTGGGAGGGATGGGGTCGGTCAGAAGGTCATTAAACTCGCCTTCCTCATCATTTTGATAATTATCTACATATATAACGCGGTCGTCCTGAGCAGAAGGCCCATATGGGTACTCCTTTAAGCCTTGCGCGTTCGATTGGCCTGCGATGATAAACACTTCTCCGATACCGAATCGTGCCAGAACATCCCGGCCAACAACTTTACCGTCGGCGATCCCGCGTACTTCTAGCGTATACCAGCCACCGAGCAAGGTGATTTTACCCATAAAGACGCCACCTTTCGGAGCAACCTGCAAATCCCGCCAGGGAGTTTCCTGACCTTGTCCTTGAACAACAGGCACTGCCCGGACTTCGATCTTGTCCATCTCGACAGTAAATGTACCAGATACCGTAATTTCTCTTTGTCCTATGGCATCCCGTTGATAGACAGATTGAAATATGGGAGAAGTGATTTTGAGGGTCTGGGAAAAAGCTGCTGAGGAGACGATGCAAACCAATAGCAATGCTTTTGCCACTACCGGAAGAATAATTCTATAACGCATTGGTAAATTCTGATACAGGTAAAGTCTTACAAGCTATAACGAGATGGATTTGATTTTGTTAACGTGTTCATTACAAAACGGTCACAAAGGTAAGGGATTATTTTGGCTATAATATCACTATTCCGGGTTTTTTGATTTACGGCAGACGAACTTGAAATCAAAGCGATTTTGATGACTGGGGCTGCCACGTTCTCAGGCCTGCATTACGGTTACATTAACTATATCATGAGAGGCGAAAAGTACGGGTGCACTACCAAATTGACGTAAATAAAAAGCGAGGCTGTCTCATATTAATTGAGGCAGCCTCGCTTCATTTATATTAACACTGAAATCTTTGATCGCTCCTGTGCGTCTGCCAAGACGCCTTTTTACCGCACAATCACCAGCTTTTGCGAAGCATTTAGCGACGACGAGACAATCCTGATAAAATAAATCCCGCTGGAAAGCCCGGTGAGGTTAAAGTATTGCCGGCTATCGAATTTCGCCACTCTGAATGTCCTGTGGATAATGCCGCGACTGTCGATGATCTGTACCTCGGCGCTGACGATGTTGGTCAGCGTTTCCACGGTGACCCTTTCCGAGGTAGGATTCGGGTAAGCGACAAAGCCTGGATTCTCCGTGTCGAGATAGAACAGGAACGGTTCGGAGAACTCGGATGCGCAGGTGAGCGTGGGGCTATAAACAATGGTGTTGTTGACTACATAGTTACCCGCCCGTACCGCTTTCAGTGTTGCGCTGTTTTCGGGTAGCTCCGCATCGTTGTACTTCCAGACGTGATCGCCTGCTGTCAGGTTGTTTTCTGCCAAAAGCGTATAAACGCCTACCTTTCTGATAGTCGGAGCGGCTGGTGAGGGTTTTACATCCACGGGAACCGGGGCGGAGTAAGGGGAATAACAACCCTGGTCGTCTACAATCCTTGCCGCGTAGTTGCCTGTTGTAAATACTTCGATGCTGTTGCCTTCCAGTCCGTTATTCCAGAAAAACGCATTACCATTCGCGGCATCCAGGGAAATCGTGTCACCATCACAGAATGTGGTCGCCTGCCGGGCGGTCACCGTGGGCGATGGCGGCAACGAGAGTGTTTGCGTGCTGATCTGGTTGCTCGGATCGGAATAACAGGTAAACTCGTTGATTGTCTGAACCGAATAGGTGCCGGCCAGGGTTACTTTCAAGGTTTGCGTCGCGGCTCCATTGCTCCACAGGAAGCCTGCTGCCGGGGTCGAAGTGAGGTTTACGCTCAGGTCGGCGCAGAAGGTGGTCGGACCGTCGGCGGTGATGACAGGTGTAGGTGGAAGCGGGTTCGACACCACTTGCACCACCGGAGATACCGCCGACACGCAACCATTGCCATCTCTGGCCGAAATGGTAAAATTGCCGGATGTCCGGATTTCTATTTCGCGTTCGGTAGAGCCGTTGCTCCATTGGTAGGAATATGCCTCGCTGCTGCGCAGGCGGGTATAATCGCGGTCGCAGAAGATAACAGGGCGTAATGCGGTAATCGTGGGCGTCTCAGGCAATGGGTTTACTTTCACGGACACTTCGTCGGATTTGGCCTCACAACCATTTCCGTCGCGCTGCGTGAGCGAGAAAATACCGGTTGTAGTTACCGAAATCGCTTTGGTGGTAGCGGTTGTGCTCCAGACGTTGCCGCTGTCGTAGTTGGACGTCATGGTTACATTACCGCCGGCGCAGAATGTCGTTTCGCCGCTTAGCGATATTTGCGGCTTTTCAGGCAAAGGGTTAACCTTCACAGTAACTTGATCCGACTCCGGGGAATAACAGCCTTCATCGTTGAGCGCGCGGACGCGAAAATCGCCAGATGATACTGCCGTAATGCTGGCATTAGTAACACCATTTGACCAGACACTTTTAACCTTCGAATCGGAAGAAAGTGTTACCTCGCCGCCCTGACAGAATGTGAGGACGCCGGATGCGGTGATCTTCGGCTTATCGGGTAATGGAGAGGTTACCACTCTCATAGTCACCTTGTCCGACTGAGATTCACAACCATAGATGTTTTTAACTTTCACAAAATAATCACCTCCTACGGTTACAGGCAGGCGTGTGCCCGTCGCGCCGGTATTCCATATCGCATTATCTTCAATGCTTGAAACCAATGTGGCTGTGTTACCCACGCATACCGGATTACTTCCGTCGATGGTAATGGTAGGCTGATTGGGCTGGATTTGTTCGTTTACACGTATTTCAGGTGACCAGATCAGGTTATTACGGTCGTCCCGCGCCGTTACGCGGTAGGTTCCGTTACCAACCTGAACGCTGCTGGAATTACCACCCGCACTCCAGGAGAAATCGCGCAATCCGCCGTTAGTTACAGTTAATGTCACATTGCCATTGCCTGCGCAGGAAGCAACCACGTTCAATGGCTGTAATCCCGGATAGGGGGTCGAGCGGTTGAAAAAATCGTCGTTGAGGCTATTGTACCATGCATCTGCTAGCTGCACAAGGCCGTCTTTCATAAAGTGAACACCGTTGATACCGCCGCCAGCGTCAATACGGGGAACCTGGATTAAATCGGTTAGTGGGCCCTGAAACACGTTAGGTACCTGGTTGATGACCATTCCCTGGCCTTCAATTACTTCGTTGTCAGTCTTATTTTTGTTATCGTAAGAAGTTTGTGACACCACCCATGAAATGTCTTTCCCGGCGTCGTTTCTGGACGCTTCAATCACGGCTTTCAGGTCGCTGAAATAGTTGGCCCGGTTCGTTTGGGGCTCCATATCGTTATCAGATTCTCCCTGAAGCCATAGGACTCCTCTCAAGCCAGTCAGTGAAGTATAGCGGTGAATTGCATCCCGCATATTTCCATAGGGCATTCCTGCCGGATCAAAATACGTGTTGTCCGCGTAAATCGACTTTGGTCGGCCGCCATTGATACTCTCGCGCCAGGCGCCCACATGGGTACCCCACCATCCAACATTATAAAATAATATTGGTACGCCCAGTCTGCTAGCGAGTCTGCTACCTAACCTTCCCCAGCACCAGGCTGTTTTGCCACGGGGTGCGATGTTCGTGCTCTTTTCCAGATGTATGAATGATGGATAAGGAAAATTGGAGTCCCCACTGGGAAGCTCGGGCACATCCGGCACATTCTTGTAATCTACCACACTGACCCGGTCATCGTCTACGTTCGGCGCGTCCCAGACGTCACTCGGATTTGGTTGATTGTCCACATAGCCTTGCGCGTTTGACTGCCCTGCAATCAAAAACACCTCGCCCACACCCACGTGTTCGATGGAATTCGTCGCGATTACCTGGCCGCCTTTCAAAGCACGGATTTCGAGTTTGTACCAGCCGCCTTGCACATCGGAAAGCGTACCGGAGAAAAAGCCACCCTGAGGGTTGTCGTTAATGCTGGTCCAGTCCCTGTCGGCGCCACCGTTACGGACGGAGAGTTTCACCTGAATCTTGTCGGCTATTTTGGTGTAGCTGCCGGCAATGTAAATATTGGCTTTCTTGTTCGCGTCACGCTGGAAAACGGCGCGGTCGGAGGGGAAATCGATATTGATTTGTCCGTGTGCGGTGAAAGAAATAATACTGAATACTACCCAATAGAAATACGGTAGATAGTGTCTCATGGTGACTATAAATTCTTTGAAATAACTGCTTGGACACACAATTTGCATCGAAAGGTTGCCTCTTTCAAGAAATTATTATTGTACGGGGAACGGCGAATTGATCAATTCCCATATCCTGTCTTTTAATTGTTCAATCCCTTCTTGGGTTATTGCAGAAATTAAAAGTGTGGGAACGCCGTTCGGTAGGTTTTTCTGTAATGTAACCCGTTCGTCGTCAGAGATTACATCCATTTTGGAAATGGCAAGAATGCGGTTCTTGTCCAGCAGTTGAGGATTGTATAAGCGAAGTTCTTGCACCAGTGTCTGGTACTCCGCTTCGATGTCCTCACTGTCGGCCGGTACCAGGAAAAGCAGGATGGAGTTGCGTTCGATGTGCCGCAGGAAGCGTAACCCGAGGCCCTTACCTTGTGACGCCCCTTCGATAATACCCGGGATGTCGGCCATGACGAAGGATTTGTAGTCGCGGTAAGGCACTACGCCGAGGTTAGGAACCAGGGTGGTGAAGGGGTAATCGGCGATTTCGGGCTTGGCGGCGGATACTACCGAAAGTAATGTGGATTTACCGGCATTCGGGAAACCTACCAAACCCACGTCCGCCAGTACTTTCAGTTCGAGGATGAACCATTCTTCTTTCCCGGGTTCGCCGGGCTGGGCGTACTGGGGCGTCTGGTTGGTAGCGGATTTGAAATGGTCGTTACCCATTCCGCCGCGACCGCCACGCAGCAGGATCATTTCCTGTCCGTCTTCGGTAATTTCGAATAGCTGCTCGCCGGTTTCGGAATTTTTAGCGATCGTGCCCAGCGGAACTTCCAGGATAATGTCCTTTCCGATCGCACCTGTCCGCCGTCCGCCTTCTCCGCCTTTACCGTCGAATGCCTTTACGTGTTTGGTGTATTTCAAATGCAGCAATGTCCAGAGTTGGGAATTGCCTTTCAATATCACGTGACCTCCGCGTCCGCCGTCGCCGCCGTCCGGCCCGCCTTTTTCGACGTGTTTTTCACGTCTGAAATGCATGGAGCCGGCACCGCCGTTGCCGGAGCGCGCATTGATTTTTACGTAGTCGATGAAGTTAGAGGAGGCCATGTGGGTATAGTGAAAAAAAAATAGAAATCAGGCTGCTTCGATCGCATTCGAGATTTCCCCGAAAATAAAATCGATTTCACCTATTCCGTTGATAGCGATAAACTTACCTTGTTCCTGGTAATAATCGGCAACGGGTTTTGTTTTGCTGTTATATTCCTGAATGCGTTTTGCGATCAATTCTTCGTTCTGGTCGTCGGGACGACCGGAAGTTTTGCCGCGGTTCAGAAGACGGGCCAATAGCTCATCGTCGTCAACCGATAATGCGACCATCACCGAAATGCTTTCGTTGTAGCTCGTAAGCAAATTGTCGAGTGCTTCGGCTTGTTTCACCGTTCTCGGGAACCCGTCGAAGATGAAACCCGCACCGTTCCGGTTTTCTTTCAACTTGTTGTCGATCATCCCGATCACCACTTCGTCCGGTACCAGAATACCCTGGTCCATCAAAGTTTTGGCTTTCAGTCCCAGCTCTGTTCCAGCCTGAATTTCCGAGCGTAACAGATCTCCTGTCGAAAGGTGGATCAAATTGTACTTTGCAATTATTTTTTCACTTTGGGTACCTTTCCCGGCGCCCGGAGGGCCAAACAGTATAAGATTCAGCATAGTTGCTTCAAAAATTGATGTCGCGGTAGATTGGTGAATAAGCGGCAAATTTACAACTCTTACCATGATGTGTGCGAAATTGTTGCATAATTTTTACAATAAAAATCCCCTTCGTCATTTCCGACAAAGGGGATTCGCTATCGTAAAAGTGGCTCCAATCAGGGAATAACCACCCTTTTCACCGCTCCATCTTCATCCTGAACCACCGTTACGAACAGCGTTCCTTTTGTATTTTTCTTAAGTTCGATCTGACCTACGTACTCGCCTTCGAACTCGTGAATCTCCTTTTTGCCTACTTCCTTACCTTTCGTGTCGGTCACTGTTACCGTCACATTCCCCTTTTTGGGAACGCTGAAACGGAGGTTGAGCACGTCGTCGGCCGGGTTGTTTGTATAGGCGTTCAATGACCGGATGCTCGCTCCTTTGGCATTTGAGCTGTTATCCCAGGCATAATCAAAGCTTTTGCCGAAATTCTTGCCGAAATCCTCCATATCGCGCATCATCATTTTGGCTTTGGGATGGAAGTTTTTGTTGAAATCCTTCTCGATCTTTTTCATATCGTGGCTGAATTTCTCCGAATCCCAATCCAGGTCGTATTTGAAGTCGCCGTCCCAGTGGAATACCATCGGCTCGCGCGGATCGCGGTGGTCGACGATCACTTTTTTGCGTTTTTTGGCTGCTATCACACCGTCGGCACCGTCATCGACGGTGATGGAAATGGTCTGCTTGCGCTTTTTGTCGACATTCAATGAGTCCAGTACTTTATCGACGAATTTCTGCCTTTCGTCATCGCTCAGCGCGCCCACCTTGTAGCTTTTTTCAATGTCGCGTGTCTTGCCGTTATCATCCTCCGTTACCCGGATGTGGATGCTGGTCTTTTGATCGTCGTCATCCTTTTTAGGTTTTTTGTCGGATTGGGCCTGCGCAACGGATAGCAGCGCCGGTGCCGCCACGAGCAGCAGCGACCATGTCAGTTTTTGAATAGAAACAGTTTTCATAAAGCAGTTTTTGTTTTGAGTCTGAATGAATTGCAAAACCATGGCTATGTTGCTTGAGGCGCTGTTAAATAATGTTAAAAACACCTTCGGCCGGGGGCGAAACATTAAATTTGTTCTTGGCAAAATGTCGGGCAAAGTACGGCCCGCGTTGCATACGGGAAGCGAAAATTATGACCAAGCGGAAAATACAAATTATCGTAGGGCTGATGTGCCTCGCATTGATCGGCCTCATCGGCTTTCAATGGTACTGGATCAGGGAGGCGATCGCGATCAAGAACGACCAGTTTAATCAGAAAGTCTCCGAGTCGGTACAGCAGGTGGTGCACCGGTTGGAAAAGCAGGAAATGATGTACCTCCTGCAACGGCGCATCGAGGCCGAGCAGCAGAAAAGCAGGCTTGACCGCATTGCGCAGCTGCGCGAGATGCCCGTGAAGCGGACCGCCCCGGTTACGCCCAAAGCACCCATGCAAGAGCAACTCACCCGCATTCAACCGCGCATGGAAGTGGCCATCGGGCCTAATGGTGAGGAAATCCATTACCAGATCATCACCGAAGCCGTGCCTACGGACGTGCTAAGCCCCAATTTCAGAGTCATGGTGGACCATCAGCAGCGGATTATCGAAGAGTTTTTCCAGGCGCAGCAATATGGTATGGCTGGTATCGACGAATTTATGCGCCGCAGGCTCGACGATGAGCGTCGTTTAGGCAATGCCATGCGCAATATGGGCGATTCCGAAATCCGGCGAAAAGGTGATTTGACAAAAAAGGATTCGGTTGCCAGGAACATAGCGAACCGGAAAGTAACATTGCCGGAAAACTCGAAATGGGCAAAACAGAAATCAAAAACTATCCTGAATACGGGGGAACCTGATCGCGCCGAGCTGCTCAAAGAGGTCATGAAGGATTTTATTTATACCAAAAGGCCGATCGAGCAGCGCGTGAACCGCTTTTTGCTGGATACCTTATTGAAAAAGCAACTCATTCAGAATGGTGTAACCTTGCCCTATGAGTTTGCGGTACGCGGCGCCGTACGTGGCGGGTCGCCGGACAGCCTCATTTTCTCGACCGTGAGTATGCGTCCGGGGGAGTGGGAGGAGCGCTCGTATAAAGCGTCGCTCTTTCCAAACGAGACATTGAGCGCGCAAAATGCATTATATGTGTTCTTCCCTGATCAGCAGCGGTACATTCTCAGCAATATGGGCGTGATGTTCGGCGGCTCGGGTATTCTGATCATCGTGATCATGGCCTGCTTCTATATGGCCGTGACGACCATTCTTCGCCAGAAAAAGCTTTCCGATATCAAGAACGACTTCATTAATAACATGACCCACGAGTTCAAAACGCCTATTTCGACCATCGCATTGGCTGCGGAAATGGCACACGAGAATTCGGCTTCACTGATGGATAATCCCAAAGGCGCGCGGCTTGACCGCTACCTCGGGATTATCCGCGAAGAGAACAAGCGGCTCGGGACGCACGTGGAGAAGGTTTTGCAAATGGCATTGCTCGATAAAGGCCATGTCAAACTGAAAATCACCGAAACCAATATTCATGACCTGATCGGTGCGGCTTTGAATGGCCAGAGCGTGCAGATCGAGCAGAAGGAAGGCGAGGTAGATCTGAATTTCGATGCGGAAGAGGATGTAGTGGCGGCGGACGAGGTGCATATCTCCAATATTTTGAACAACCTCATCGACAATGCGATCAAATATTCGCCGGAAAAGCTGCATTTAATGATCAATACCAAAAATGAAAACGGCGGTATTGCCATATCGATCGCCGATAAGGGCATAGGCATGAGCCGTGAACAGCAGCAGCGCGTTTTCGATACTTTCTACCGCGTACCCACGGGTAATGTGCATGATGTGAAAGGCTTCGGGCTCGGGTTGAGTTATGTCAAAAAGATGGTGGAAGCGCACGATGGAACCGTTCGCCTGCTAAGCAAACCGGGTGAGGGAAGCACATTTACGATCTGGCTGCCGGTCCGCAAAGAGGAGCAAATAGTTTAGAAATATCGCCCGTAACCGCTAACTTGCCGTCTTTTTAAGATGACTAACCGACAGTTACGGTAAATTTCTGAACACGCAATGATTTCCAAAACTTATGCCCCTCAGGAGATAGAGGATAAATGGTACTCCTACTGGATAGAGAACAAGTTCTTTCAGTCGAAACCCAATCCTGACAAAGAACCCTACACCATCGTGATCCCGCCGCCGAACGTCACCGGCGTGCTGCACATGGGGCATATGCTCAATAATACCATTCAGGATATTCTCGTGCGCAAGGCGCGGATGGAAGGCAAAGAGGCGTGCTGGGTACCCGGCACCGACCATGCTTCCATTGCTACCGAAGCCAAAGTGGTGGCGATGCTCAAAGAGCGAGGCATCAGCAAGCGCGACATTACCCGCGACGAATTCATCGAATACTGCTGGGAATGGACGCACAAATACGGCGGGATTATCCTGAAACAACTCCGCAAGCTCGGCGCTTCCTGCGACTGGGACCGTACGCGCTTCACAATGGAGCCGGATTTGTACGATTCGGTGATCGACGTTTTCATCGACCTCTACAATAAAGGTGATATTTATCGAGGCCACCGGATGGTGAACTGGGACCCGCAGGCGCGCACGACCGTTTCCGACGAGGAGGTGATCATGAAGGAGGTGAATCAGAAGCTGGTTTATCTGCGGTATCCTTTGGAAGAGGAGAATGGAGGAGGGACCGAGGGAGGCGTTGTGATCGCTACTACGCGGCCTGAGACCATTATGGCCGATGTGGCGATTTGTGTGAATCCTGCCGATGAGCGTTATCAGCATTTGATTGGTAAGAAAGTGTTGATTCCGTTGATCAACCGGGCGATTCCGATTATCGCGGATGATTACGTGGAAATGGAGTTTGGTACGGGGTGCCTGAAAGTGACGCCAGCACATGATACGAATGACTATGAACTTGGAAAGCGTCATAACCTGCCTATTATCGATCTTCTGAATGAAGATGGTACTTTAAATGAGAAGGCGCAGATCCTGGTAGGCGAAGATCGCTTCATTGCCCGCAAGAAGATCGTCAGGTTGCTCGAAGAATCGGGTAACCTGGTGAAAGTGGAAGAATACCGGTCGAATGTAGGGCATTCGGAGCGGACGGATTCGGTGATTGAGCCACGGCTTTCGGAGCAGTGGTTTCTGAAAATGGAGAAGATCAGCAAGCCGGCGTTCGAGAATGTGATGAACGACACCGTTCAGCTGATTCCCGCGAAATTCAAGAATACTTACCGCCACTGGATGGAGAATGTCCGCGACTGGAACATCAGCCGCCAGCTCTGGTGGGGCCACCGCATTCCGGCTTACTACCTGAACGACGGTACGATTATCGTCGCGAAGTCGAAACGGGAGGCATTGCGGAAGGCCCAGCACGAATACCAGCTTTTTGCATTGACCGAAGAAGACCTTACCCAGGACCCCGACGTGGTGGACACCTGGTTCTCGTCGTGGCTGTGGCCGATCTCGGTTTTCAATGGGATCAAAGAGCCGGATAATGCGGATGTAAATTACTATTACCCGACCAACGACCTCGTCACCGCTCCTGAAATCCTGTTCTTCTGGGTGGCGCGGATGATCATCGCAGGTTATGAATACCGCGGTCAGTATCCATTCAAGAATGTGTACCTGACCGGCATCGTCCGCGACAAGCAGGGCCGTAAAATGTCGAAATCGCTGGGTAACTCGCCCGATCCGATCGACCTGATTGATAAATATGGTGCGGACAGCATCCGTACCGGAATGCTTTTCAGCTCGCAGGCGGGCAACGATTTGCCCTACGATGAGAAGCTGATCGAGCAGGGCCGGAATTTTGGTAATAAAGTATGGAATGCATTCCGCCTCGTGAAAGGCTGGACGGTTGACAGCGAGCTTCCGGTTCCCGAAGGTTCGAAACTGGCAGTACAATGGTTTGAAAGCAAATTGAACCAGACCCTGGCCGAGGTTCAGGACCACTTCTCGAAATTCCGTATTTCGGATGCCTTGAATTCGGTATATAAGCTGATCTGGGATGATTTCTGCGCGCAATACCTGGAAATGATCAAGCCAGGCTTCGAGCAACCGATCGACCTGTCGACTTACGATTCCACGCTCGATTTCTTCGATCGGCAAATGCGCTTGTTGCACCCGTTCATGCCGTTCATTTCGGAAGAGATTTGGCAGAATATTATTGAAAGACGCGAAAACGATTCGATTTGTATCGCGCATTTCCCGCAGGCCGCTGAGTTCGATCAGGCATTACTGAATGACTTTGATATCTTGTTTGAACTGGTCTCTTCCATTCGTAACCTGCGCAATGCAAAAGGTATTAGTCCAAAAACAGCATTGCCACTCGCGATCCGCACGGATGCGGGCGAGCGCTATACTGCATTAACCCCGCTGATCGAAAAGCTGGCGAATGTGGAAGGTATCAGTTATGTGACTGGCGAAGCGGAAGGAACGTCGTTCCGGGTAAAGTCGGATGAGTTCTTTGTGAACCTGGCTGATGAGCTGGATGTGGAAGCAGAGCGCGAGAATCTTTTGCGCGAATTGGAATACACGAAAGGCTTCCTCGAATCGGTCATGAAAAAGCTCTCGAACGAGCGTTTCGTGGCTAATGCGAAAGGTGATATCGTCGAAAAGGAAAAGGCCAAGCAAGCCGACGCCGAGGCAAAGATCGCGACATTGACCGAAGCGTTGGCGAGGCTTAAATAAGCGTCAGAAATACAACTCTTATGTAAAGCACAGGGCATTAGCGCCTTGTGCTTTTTTGTTATGCAAGAATACGGATTAATGTCGATCGGACATTTAAAAAGTGCAACACGACGACCTCGTAAATAGCTCACCCTTAGGATTAATCAATGAATTTATGGAGATAAAATTATATTAATTTTTAAAAAAATTTAATAGCTCAAACTGTTTGGAAATAGGAAAAATCCGGGTGTAAATTTCCTGCCAATCTCATGTAACTCAATTGACTATGGCGGCGAAAACAGTACAGGATCTGGTGGTACCGGTGGGTGTCACCCTCGACCGGTTTATCATGCACAGCCAAAGCGCGTTCCCGTACGCGACGGGCGAGTTGTCGCAACTGCTCCGAGACATCGCGCTTGCGGGGAAGATCATCAACCGGGAAATTAACCGGGCTGGGCTGATCGACATTGTAGGCGGGAACGGGACCGAAAATGTGCAAGGCGAAGACCAGCAAAAGCTCGATATCGTCGCCAATGTCCGCTTCATACGCGCGTTGAAAAACGGTGGGGAAGTGTGCGCCATACTTTCGGAAGAGGAAGAAGACATTATACACACAGGTAACGACCACGGCAAGTACGTGGTAGCCATGGACCCGCTGGACGGTTCTTCCAATATCGACGTAAATGTTTCGATCGGCTCGATCTTTTCCATTTACAGAAGGGTAACCCCTATTAATGGCCCGGCTTCGATGGAGGATTTCCTGCAAGGCGGCCGGAAGCAAATCGCGGCCGGGTACATTCTTTATGGTTCGTCGACCATGCTCGTGTATTCAACGGGCGATGGTGTGAATGGTTTTACGTTTGATCAGTCGCTCGGGGAATTCATTTTATCCCATAAAAATATAGGTACACCGGTTGATGGGAAGATTTACTCTGTGAACGAGGGGCATTACCACAGCTATCCACCGTTTGTGCAGCAATATGTGGCGCAATGCAAATCAAGAAATTTCAGCGCGCGGTACATTGGGTCGCTTGTGGGCGATTTTCACAGGAATATGCTCAAAGGCGGTATTTACCTTTATCCATCCACCAAAAAAGACCCGAAAGGCAAATTGCGGCTCCTTTATGAATGCTACCCGCTGGCGTTTATCACCGAAAAGTCGGGCGGTAAGGCGAGCGACGGGTTCGGAAGCATTCTCGATATCGTGCCGCAGTCGTTCCACCAGCGTTCGCCGCTTTATATTGGCTCGGCCGGGCTTGTCGATGACGTTGTGAAGGGCTGATAACCGGCTACCGTTTTAGTTTTCGTAACTTTGCCGAATGCAGACTACGCAAAACTCATTCGAGCAGTTTAAGCTCAACCGTCAATTGCTCAATGCGATTGAAGAAGCAGGTTACACCGAACCGACACCCATTCAGGAGCAGGCAATACCCGTGGCGCTGGCCGGACAGGACATTCTGGGCATCGCGCAAACCGGTACAGGCAAGACCGCCGCTTATACATTACCTTTATTAATGCGCATCAAATATGCCCAGGGACAGCATCCACGGGCATTAATTATGGCCCCCACGCGCGAGCTGGCGATGCAAATCTCCGAAGCCATCACACAGCTGGGTAAATACACCGACATCCGTACCGTGGTACTCTACGGCGGCGTCGGCCCGAAAACGCAGATCGAGGCATTGCGTAAGGGCGTCGACATTATCGTAGCTACGCCGGGGCGGTTTATGGATTTGTATTTTCAGGAAGAAATCGTCGTAAAACACCTGAATGCGATGGTGCTCGATGAGGCTGATAAAATGATGGATATGGGTTTTATGCCCCAAATCCGCAAGCTGCTGGAAATTATCCCGCGTAAACGGCAGAATATGCTTTTCTCGGCCACATTTTCAGGTAAGGTCGAAAACCTTTCCCACGAATTTCTCGAATTCCCTACACGAATCGAAGTCACCCCGCAAGCAACTGCTGCCGAAATGGTGACTCAGGTGCTCTACGAGGTGCCGAACTTCCGTACCAAAATCAATTTACTATCCTATTTACTGGAAGACAAGGAGGTTCTCACACGCGTACTTGTGTTCACGCGCAGCCGTGAGGTAGCCGGATTGGTGCATCAGAATTTGCTCAACCGGGTAGTACCTGAGGCCGAATTGCGCGTAATCCATGCAAACAAAGGACAAAATACCCGAATCAATGCCATGGAAGCATTCCGGGAAGGGAATATCCGCGTAATGGTAGCGACCGACGTGGTAGCACGCGGTATCGACATTACCGAAGTGAGCCATGTGGTCAATTTCGATGTGCCGTTGATCTATGAAGATTATGTCCACCGGATCGGTCGGACGGGCCGGGCGAATACGGTCGGTAATGCGATTACCTTCATGACCATCGCCGACGAGTACCATATCCGGAAGATCGAGGCGATGATCCGGACAGAGATCCCGAGGGCGGAGTTCCCCGATGATGTCTACATTGCCGAGACGCCTTTCCAGGAGCGACAGGATATGTTGCGCGAGATCGATAACCAGCGCCGGAAAGAAGATCCGACGTTCAAGGGGGCGTTTCACGAGAAGAAGCACAACTACCCCACGACCAGAAAACCCTCCGGGAATACCAGTAAGGGCCGCAGGGGAGGGGCCGGAAGAAGTAAACGCCGGTAATGCAATACAATTCCAATAAAACCGTTTAACTTGGACAATAGAAAACCTGTCTTCTATTAAAGTCAATTATGAAAGAGTCTGTTGTAATTTGGCTTGCCCTTTTGATACCTGTGCTGAGCTTTGCTCAAAACACGCATCTGGCAAGCGCGGGTCCAAGCACAGATACGAACGTTGCCCCCAAAAAGTCCCTTGATTTAAAAGAGAGACGCATTATCCCGCTCTTCGGGGAAGTGAGTAAGACATCGGAGCAGATTGATGAAGAGATCAAATTCCTGAGTGAATGTGACAAATCATTTTCCAGCCGCGCGGAAGCCAGCAGTTTTTTTGCGACCCGTGCGTGGGAATATTTGCAGGAAGGTTCTCTGGACACGGCCTGTTACCGCTTCAATCTCGCCCACCTGTTGAACGACAAGAATGTGGAGGCTTACTGGGGGCTCGGGGTTGTATCGTACCAGCGCGAAAACTGGGTGGATGCCAAAAGAATGCTGAGTAAGGGCGTGAGCCTGCAAGGAAACAATGTGCCATTGCTGGTGGATTTATCGACGGTTGAACTGAAACTGTATGCGATTACCAGCCGGAAAGAGGAGTTGGACGAGGCGGGCGATTTACTGAAACACGCAGTTTCCATCGATTCGACTTATGCGCTTGGACAGTATAATCTGGCTTTGCTACATTACAATCTCAGCGAGCTCGACAAGTCGTGGGAACATTTGCACAAAGGCCGGAACCTGGATTTCAGCCAGCTGAACCTCGACTTTGTTGAACTACTTAAAGCCAAGATGCCCGACCCGCAAGGGTTTTTCAAGTAAGGTGGCATAGTCCCGAAATTCAAAGTCTCCCGCTTGGGAGACTTTTTTGTTTTATTTATATTGCTCATAATCATTTGTTTACCTTAAATGTGGTATAATTTTTGTGCAGAGTGACCTTATGAAACAAAGAATCTGGCTCTTCTTCATTCCGCTTTTTTGCCTGGTCTGCCCGGTCCGTGCTCAATCGGTGAAAGTGATTAAATACGAGGATTTGGAGCGGCTCGTGCGGGTGAAGGACGATACTTTGAATGTGATCAATTTCTGGGCGACGTGGTGCGGGCCTTGCGTGAAGGAGCTGCCGCAGTTTGAGGCATTACATAAAACCGGCTCTTCGAAAAAAGTGAGGGTACTGCTCGTGAGCATGGACGATGTCAAAACGCTGGATAACAAGGTGAAGCCTTTTGTAAAACAAAGGAAGCTGAAATCGAAAGTCGTTTTACTGAATGAGCCCGATCTCAACACCTGGGTGGATAAGCTGGTGCCCGAATGGTCGGGCGCATTGCCTATGACGCTGATCGTGAACGAGAAAAGTCAGGTGAGGAAATTTATTGGTAAACCGGTGAAGGAAGGAGAGTTGCAATCCATTATCAATCAATTATAAACGCATACGCTTATGAAAAAGGTAAAAACCGCATCATTTCTGGCGCTGTTACTGGCGTTTTGCATTCAGAGTACCGCATTTAAGGCTGATGGCTACAAAGTGGGCGACGAGGTTCAGGATTTCAGTTTGAAAGGGATTGATGGTAAAATGGTGTCGCTCGGCGGTCAGAAGGACGTCAAAGGCTACATTATCGCATTTACATGCAACACCTGCCCGGTTGCGAGGGCTTATGAAGAGCGGATCATCGCATTGAACGAAAAATACGCGGCCAAGGGCTACCCCGTGATCGCCATTCAGCCGAACGACGTGAATGCCTCGCCCGGTGATTCGTTCCAGGCCATGCAGCAGCGTGCCAAATCGAAAGGTTACACGTTTCCGTACCTGTCCGACGAAACTCAGAACATTACCAAAGCATTTGGCGCGACCAATACGCCCCACATGTTTGTGGTAAGAAAAGACGGTGAGAAATTCAAAGTGGCCTACATCGGCGCGATCGACAACAACCAGGGCGATCCGCAGGCCGCAAGCCAGAAATATGTGGAGAATGCAGTGAATGAGCTGCTGGCTGGTAAAGCAGCCGTTACCACGCCATCGGCGAGAGCGGTGGGGTGTGGTATTAAGTGGAAGAATGCTTAAAAATCAAAAGCCCGGAAATTTCCGGGCTTTTGATTTTATTGGAAGAAAAATCCTGTCGGTGTGATGCCTACCTTGATAGAATCGACCACATTTCCGTCGCCACGGTAACGCACTGCGTAGCCTGACTGGGTCTGGGAAGGCGTTACGGCAGCGTACAGCAATCCTTGGGTAGGATCGATGGTCAAACCGGTGAAATAACGGCTGATAAACGGTTTGCTTACATCAACCTGTGAATCTGTAATGTTGAACTTGTAAGTTTTACCGGATGCATTGAAGTTGGCGTCAAACTCTGTCAATACAAAAAAGATTGTTTTCAGGTCGTTGCTCATCGTAAACGAACCAGGGACTTTCGCAGCATCGGTTCCGATGGCCAATGTAGCCTCCGTTACCAGCGATTCAGGGTTCAGACGCAATGCTTTGATACCTGCATTAATCCAAACCTTACCATTCACATCAACACCGATCGGCGTCACCACGCCTTCCATTGGAATCGATTGGGCAACCTGGTCGGTATTGGTATTGATAACCGTCAGAATTTTTCCGTTGGTAAATGTGGTCGTACCTACAAACAGCTTTCCGGCATTGTAAACGAGGTTTTCAGGCCCCTTCGCAATATTGATTTTCTGCGTCACCTTTTTTGTGGTCAAATCAATTACCGCGATATAGCCTGTACCGTACTGATAATCTGAATTACTGCCCCAGCAAGAAACGTATGCTTTTCTGCCGACGATCACTACTTCGCGGGGATTTTCGATATCCGGTGCGCCGATGGTACCCTCGTCCTTGAAAGTGTAGCGTTCTACGAACTGCACCTTGTCCTGGCCAGCCGCCGAATTGTCAACGAGGATAATGCCCTGCTCTTCCGATGCCGCATAATCCTGCACGCCGCCCTTCAATGCTGTTCCGTTTGCTGCCGCGAAAACATCGGCGGTAGCCGTGTTGTTTTCCCGCGCGAAATGGGAGATACCACCATTATTTTGCAAAAAATTACCCTCATTCATTACAAAAACGCCACTCACATAATCACCCTTTGGTGCCGGGTCACTTTGGTTACACGACCATACTGCGAGGGTAGAAAACGCTATCGCTAATGAACTGGCTAACTGTTTTTTCATTTTCATTGATTTATTGAGAATCATAACTAAAGGTTAAACTTAATGCAAAACTTCTTCCCGGCATCGCATTATTTCTGACATTTAAATAAAACGTGTCGGTAACATTGCGTATCTGGCCTTGTAATACGAGCTTGAAATTGTCGAAAGCAAAGGTCGTCTCGGTCAGCAGGTTCACAAGGCCGTAACCATCCAGAAACTGTGAATTGTCGAAAGTTGTATAACGTTTGCTGGCTGCCTGCAACTGCCCGGTAAGCTTCGTAGACCTGAATTGGCCGAAGGCATTCGCATTAGCCGTGTGCTCAGGCACGAATACCAGCTGCTTGCCCACAATCTCCTGCGAATAATTATCGTATGCTTTCTCCTGCGTGCTCTTATTGAATGCGTAACCAGCGTCCAGCCCTGTACGCCAAAGGCCGTTCTGGCGCTGATAACCAAGTTGCAGCTCAATCCCACGGGCTAATACCTGTTGCAGGTTTTCGACCCGGTAGCTTCTGGCAGGGTTCCAGTAAGTCCAGTCTTTAATGCGGTTATGGTAAAATGTCGCGGAGGTCCGTAATGTGCCACCGAGCGCCGCTTTGAAAGCCTGTTCGAGGCCAAGCTCTTTGTTCCAACCCGTCTCCGGACGGATACCGGGATTGCCCAGGTCTTTCCAGTATCGTTCATTCAAAGTCGGAACGCGGTAGCTTCGGCCATAGGAGCCTTTCAAGAGCAGGCTATAAAGTGTTTTTTGAATTAAACTATATTCCAAACCGACCGACGGTGTAAATGGCGGAATAAATCCGGTAACCAGGCCTTGTCTGAGGTTAATGGAAGCGGTAATCCGCGACGTTGGCTGCCAGCGGCTCAGCAGAAAGAAATCGGTACGGTTCTCGCTCACGGGCGAGTACGCGTACCCGGGCACGCGTGAGCGGTAGTGCGTCCATTCTCCTCCGGTTTTGATGGAAACAGGATTTACATTGCTTCCAATATTTAGCGTAAAGTCCTTTTCAATTCTCGAAGCGAACTTGTCGGTTACCGAATGGTCGGGTCGAGAGATATCTCCCTTGGCATAATCGATGATATCGCGCACCCAGGCCGTGCGGAGCGTGAGCGTGCGTACCTGATAGCGTACCATCGTGCGGTAGGCGGAGGTGCGGGTCATTTCGCGGCCCTGGGAATCGTCGGGGGTTAGTATGAGGTTATTGTCGGTGAGCCAAACGTGCGCCGAGATTTCCTGGTCGTTCTTCGCACGGAAAAACAAATCCTGTACGATCCCTTTCTGGGAAGTTTCGGTAGGCAGCAGCGCGTAGGTGTTCCGGGTGGGTTTCGGGTAATCGTTATTCATCCTGCCATGGTAAAGTGCCGTTTTGCCGGAAAATGCCCATTGACTGTTCAACGGCAATGCATATCCGATGTCTACCCGCGCCTGGTGGTTATGGAAACTCTCCTGTTGTCTACCCACAGACACATGTAACGGGTTTGCCGATGCATTACTTCCCAGCAAAATGCTCCCACCGACAGCATCGGAACCAACAATGCTTGCGGCAGAACCATACTGTACCGAAAGCTGGTCGAAACCAGCCACAGGAATGGTCGAAAAGTCTGTTTGTCCAAGGGTAGGAGCATTGATATTGAGCCCGTTCCATATAACGGCGGTATGGTTCGCGGAGGTGCCGCGGAACGACGCGGTGCTGAGCTGGCCGGGGCCATAGTTTTTAAAGGCGATCGGAGTATAGGCCGACAGAACGTCGCTGATGTTTTGAAACCGTACCAGCGCGAGCGATGCGGAATCGATGCGTTGGATTTTGAGGCCGCTCATGAATTTTTGAGGGACAAATCCTTTCACGGTAACGGGATCGAGGGCAATGGAATCTTTTTGTGCATAAGCAGTCGTTGTGAGTGCAAAACTTGCCCACAATATCCAATAGCTCACAAATCTTAGGATGGTAAACACGCTGAACCGCAATGATTGGCGGCGATCTTCTGTTTTTTGGGCGCAAAGTTAGGCATTTACTCCAACTTTCCGTTCTATGCGATAACCCCTATCTTTGCCGCAAATTCTGATTGCATTTGGCCGCTTCTACTGAAAATTTTTCGACCGCATCTTCCCTGAAAGGCATTTACCTCATGCTGGGGGCCGCATTTTTCTTCTCGCTCACCTCCGCGATCTCGAAATGGCTTGGGAGGGATTTCCATATTGTACAGCTGGTTTTTTTCAGGAATATTGTCGGGGTGGTTTTTATTATCAGCAGCATTTGGCAAAGGCCGATGAGGCAGGAAGGGGGGAAGCTGGGATTGCTTATTTTCAGGGGCGTAGTAGGCACATTGTCGCTCTACATGCTTTTTTATGCCATTCAGACCCTCGGATTGGGTCGAGCATCCACCTACCAATATACCTACCCGATTTTCCTGGCGCTTTTCTCCTGGCTGCTCATCGGCGAAACGCTGAATGGGAAGGAATGGATGGCGATATTCGTGGGTTTCACCGGTATTCTGTTCGTTTTCCGGCCCGATCTTTCATCTTCCTTGCGGGATAATGCATTGGGATTAGGTAATGCACTACTGACGGCTATTTCCTACCTGTCGATTCGCCAGCTCGGCGTCGTGTACGATACGCGCGCGATTATCCTTTCATTTATGCTGAGCGGCATTGTCATGCCCATTTTATCGATGCTGGTTGGTACCTATTACCCAATGGAGCATCTGGATTTTCTGATAGGCACATTCAAATGGCCTGATAATGTATGGCAATGGCTCGGGTTTCTCGCATTGGGGCTCACCGCACTTTTGGGACAAAAAATGCTGACACAGTCGTTCACCTACGACAAGGCCGGGCGCGTCGCCGCAGTGGGTTATTCCAATATTCTTTTTTCGGTACTGATCGGCTTTCTGATGGGAGAAGCTATCCCAACGTTGTCGATGCTGACGGGCATGCTGCTGATCATCGCGGGCGGCATTCTGGTGTCGTTGGCTAAAACGAAAAAAGCTTAGAGCCGTTCATTAAATGCCAGCCGGTTCAGAAACGGATCGATCACTGTCACAGAAATAGCATTCCACGGCTCCTGTTCGAGGCCGGGGTGGTTGTATTTGTATTGTTTTTCGCTGAGTTCTTTGTGAAAATCCCGCACGCCCGTGCATTCAATGAAGATTTTGCCGCCGGGTGTGCTGTCGCCGTGGTGTTCGGAGAGGTGAAGGACCAGGCCGTCGCGCGAAACCTGCATATAAAGCGGCGCGTCGTCAGAGAAGCGATGCTCCCAGTCGACCTGGAACCCGAGCCAGCCGATGTAAAATTCCCGTGCTTTGGTTTCGTCAAAAATGCGTAAAATTGGGATGACTTTGCTGGCTTCCATATCGATTGTGTTTTGAGGTTCAGTATGAGACGGGGCAGGCTGCGGGGCGCGTAGCCCGGCTACGCGCCGCGGACTGCGCGTCCCGGGTTGCGCACCTCGGACTACGCGTCTCGGACTACGCGTCTCGGGCAATGATTTGTGACTGAGATTTGTTTAAGAGAAGAAATCTAAAAAAATACCATGAAACGATTCCTGTCTTCGCTGATAATATTTCCGGTAATGCTGGTGGTGCTTGCCGGCTTCAAAGCCGATAACGGTGAAAAGCCTGCTGCCGAAAAAGGTGTAAGTAAGCAGGTAGAAGCCCCGCCGGCAGAAGGCATCCAGTGGCTAACCATCGAGGAAGCCTACGCCAGGATTCAGAAAGAACCCCGGAAAGTCCTGATCGACGTCTACACGGACTGGTGCGGCTGGTGCAAGGTTATGGACCGTGAAACCTTCAAGGATAAGGCCGTAACCGATTATATCAACAAAAAATATTACGCGGTAAAACTCGATGCGGAACAAAAGGGGACGATCAAGCTTGGCGACAAGCAGTTCAAATACCTCGAACAAGGCGGCCGCGGCATCAACGAGATCGCATTGGCATTAACTAACAACCAGCCAAGCTACCCCACTACCGTTTTCCTGGATGATAAATTTAATATGATCCAGCCGCTCCCGGGCTACCTGAAAGCCAAAGAGTTTCACCAGATCATCACCTTTTTCGGAGAGGATTATCACAAAAAGCAGGATTTTGAAAGCTATAAGGCGAAGACTTATAGCAGTTTGTATCCTGCGAAATAGGCATAAGTTAAGGGATGAAAAGCCTAAAAAAAGGAAGTCTTAGCGCGGTTGCCTGAAACGTCCCTTCGTTAGGAAAAAGGCAGCGTTTTTAAACTGCTTCGCCTTCCTGCATTCTTTCTGCATTCTCAGCAATGCGCAGTTTCTCGATCAGCTCCGCAATATCGCCTTCCATTACAGCCGGAAGATTGTAAACCGTATAACCTATCCGGTGATCGGTAATGCGGCTTTGCGGGTAGTTGTAAGTCCGGATTTTGTCGGAACGGTCGCCACTGCCGACCATCGATTTCCGCTGCGAGCTGATCGCGTCGTTGTGTTTCTTCAACTCTATCTCGTACAGGCGCGAGCGGAGTACGCTCAATGCGCGATCTTTGTTTTTGAGTTGGGAACGTTCGTCCTGGCAACTTACTACCAATCCCGATGGAATGTGGGTAAGACGTACCGCGGAATACGTAGTGTTAACCGATTGTCCACCCGCTCCTGACGATTGAAAAGTATCAACGCGGACATCGTTCATATTGATCTGCACATCCACCTCTTCTGCCTCCGGAAGTACTGCTACCGACGCAGCCGATGTATGAATGCGGCCTTGTGATTCTGTTTGAGGTACACGCTGCACGCGGTGCACGCCCGATTCGAACTTCATTTTGCCATACACATCCTCGCCTTCGACTTTGCAGATAATCTCTTTATAACCGCCGTTGGTACCTTCGGTATAGTCCATTACCGACGAGCGCCAGCCCATTTTTTCGAAAAAGCGTTGGTACATTCTGAAAAGGTCGCCGGCAAAAATTGCGGCCTCGTCGCCACCGGTACCGCCCCGGAGTTCAAGGATAATATTACGACTGTCGTTCGGATCTTTCGGTATGAGCAATTCTTTAATGGTCTGTTCGAGCTCTTCCAGTTTGGGCGCCAGTTCATCGAGCTCCTCTTTGGCCATTTCGCGCAAATCTTCGTCTTTTTCAGTCGCTATAAGTTCCTTGGTCCCGGCGATGTCCTTCTGCAACTTTTGGTAAATCGCATATTGCTCCACGATCTTGCCAAGGTCTTTGTATTCCTTGCTGATCTTGGAATAACGTGTCGAGTCGGAGACCACTTCCGGTTGTATGATTTGTTGAGAAACCTCTTCAAACCGTTCTTTTATAGCTTCTAATTTATCGATCATCTTTATTGAATATCTTTGGCATCCCGCATTCGGGGCACAAAGATACGCATTTTAGCTAAATGAATGGTTTCAAGGGCTGACTGCGCGTGGTGGACGAAACCGTTCGCTGGATTAAACAAACATTTGGGACAATGAAAAGAATATTAGGTACCGCAATATTGGTCGGCATGCTGGTGGGTTGCGATTTCAAAAGCGGACGACTTGAAAATACAAAGGAACTGAGCCGCGAAATAAAAGCCTCGCAGATCAAGCGGGTCACCAATGTGCAGCTGATATCATCGGCAGACGAATGGGGAAAGAAAATCGCAGAGATTGCCGAAAAAGCATTGAAAGGCGAACTGGAAAAGAACCCCGACGCCGGGTTGGCGCATTGCCGGGACCTGAGCGGTATTCCGGTTATAGCCGCATTGGAAAAGGAATATGGGGTTAAAGTGGAATTGTTCGGTACAAGCGACGTAAAACGCACCGATCTGCACGCGAAAGAACGCGAAATACTTGATGCGTACGCGTACAGTGCAAAAAGCAACACCCAGGCAGGTGATAACTTGCAGCAACTGAACGATACCCTGCTCGTCTACAACGCCCCTGTTTTGGCGGAGAGTATTATTTGCAAGAAATGCATGGCAACGCAGGACACCACTTTCGCCGTCTGGCGACTGCTTTTCAACAAGAAAGAAATCATCAGGAAGCTGGATGCCAAGCAGTTGAAGGATTGATAAAGCGAAGGCGTATTGCCGGTAACAACAATACGCCTTTTTTTATTTCCCGACAACCTGGTAAATATCGTACCAGTCCTCGTGGCTCAGTTTAATATCCGAAGCGCTCGCTCCGTTGCGGATGCGGGCTTCCGAAAGCGAGCCGATAATAGGCAATGTGCCCAGTTTCATAAGCCAGGCGACGGCCGTTTGCTCAATATTGGCATCGTATTTCTTGCCGACATCTTCCAGTTTCGCCCGCAATCGCACGGCTTTTTCATCGGTGCCATTCAGGATTTTTCCGCCGGCGAGCGGTGCCCAGGCGAGCGGCTTGCTGAAACTCTGCTTGATGAAATCGATGCGGCCATCCTCGATCGCGGTTGTATTCATCAGGTTCAGCTCGATATGGTTCGTCACGATCGGAATGCGAAGGTATGAAGCGAGCAGCTGGTGCTGGAAAACCGTGAAATTGGCTACTCCAATGTGTTTCGCTTTGCCCGAGGTTACGATTTCGGCCAATGCCATGGCTGTTTCTTCCGGATCGGCCAGCAGGTCGCTTTGGTGCAGCAGGAAAATGTCCAGGTGATCTGTTTTAAGTCTTTTCAGAGAACCGTTGATACTGTTGATAATGTGCTCACGCGAATTATCGTAGTACGTTAGATATTTATCCTGCGACTTTCTGATACCGCATTTGCTAAACAGTACGATGTCTTCCCGCTTGAAGGATTTGTTTGCGATGATCTTGCCGAAATGCTCTTCAATCGTATGGTCGCCGTAAACATCAGCATGGTCGAACGTATTGATGCCCAGGTCGAGGCAGAGATTGACCGTTTTTTCAATTTGTGTGGTGGTAATGGCACCTTCGTCGGTCCATCTCCAAAAACCATAAATTGCTTCCGAAACCTTCGGGCCGGAATCGCTGAGGCTTACTTTTTTCATCGGTGGTGGTTTGAATTCCTGCAAAAATATCTATTTCTCCAATCGGTTATCCTTAACGATCAGATAAAAATCATGGTCGAGTTCAAGGTAGCCGTAGTCGTACACAAAATGGTAAATACTTCCTTTGAGGGTCGGGCGGATGTGGGTAATATGGTTAAAATCAAAGCCTTTGCTTAATAAAATGCTCTTGGTTACCTTGGATTTATCGTCCGGGCAAAGCGCTTCCAGGATTCTGCGGTTCTTCTTGAGCTGGTTATTAATGTTCCTCACAAAGTTGTGAGAATTCGAATTGAGACGGTTATTGAAGCTGTTCCGGCACAAGTCGGAACAAAACTTTTTGTCCATCCTACCGATGATAGGTTCACCGCATTCCTGGCAATTCTTCATGTCTTTTCCGTTTTGCCGGACTGCATGAAGCCCGGCAGTGTGCATATACTTTCCTGAGTTGCAATATAGCAAAATTCGCTTGCGACGTTCATGGGCCTGCATTTATCCGTTTGCAAACGACTACAAACGCTTTTATCCGTTTATAAGGGCAACTATATATGAGTTGGGACAAATCGGGGCGAAGGCGGCACCCCTCTAAAAGTGAAGGCTTTAAAAGAAAGGGTCTGCTCGTTCAGCGTCAACACGCTTAGGCTGTTTGATAGCCCGAACAGACCCTTTGAAGTCAAAGAGCGGGTTTAACCTTCTGATAGTTCTCGCAGCTAGTTTGAGACTCCCAGAGTACGGCCAATACCGAGGATTCTTTTAAATATAGGCAAGTCGAAAAATCGCGCAGAAGGCGCTAAAATGTGTGCATCCTTATACGTGCCCATTAACCATATTTGCGTTCAATCTGGAATAAATTCGTTAAAAATAAAGAAACTGACGGCACGGCGAGAGTTTTATACGGTTCCTCTTGTACTATCTATCCGCATTTCGAGGAAACTGCAAGTAATAAGCGGTAACGAAGTTTTGATATTCGTATGATTCTTTGATGTGCGTATCGCGATCATAAGAAAACTCGAATAGCCTATCTAGTTCTTCGTCATGTAAAAAGTGGTTAATCTCGCCCTCTTTGGTGTATATCTTTATAGGCATGGGGAAACTACTAATCCATCCCATGTGAGGCACATAGTTATCGAGGCGGAAGCTCTCAATTTCCCGGATGAAGGTATAGCCATACGTTGACATTGCTAGTCCTCCTTTTTATCCTGTTTCTTCTTAGGCTTCAACGAGGCCGTAATCATATCTTCGAAGGTTCCCTTCACGGCAACCTTCGCTTCGTATTTTTCTGCCCTCTTTTTTGGCTCTTTTTTCTCTCCCATAGATCACATTTTTATAAGGTCAAGATACCGAAGGCGTTTGCCTTGCGCACGCTCAACTGAAAGTTCGAAGCGTGTGGTATCCTTAACCTTTCTGCTATTATAACGAAATCCGAATTCATTGCAATATCTGTGCAGGTGTTTCGGGCTAACGTTGTGATAGATGCCGATAATGCCGCGTTTTAACAGGCTCCAGAAGTTTTCGATGTTATTGGTGTGAATAACACGGTCGGTCACATAATTGCCTTCTGAGTGCTTCACAGTGAAGTGAACGTAGTCTTTTGCCAGACCTTTGTAAGAAACGTAAGCGTCGGTGATCAAGGTAGCCGATGAAGCCACCTTTGACCGCATAATGCCTTGAAGTGTTTCGCCTGTTGTATCGGCTACCACGTAGGTAGTCACGTTACCATCGCGTTCCAGTACTCCAACTACGGGCACCTTATCTGAACCGCCTTGCGATTCGTCTTTACGTTTGTTTGCGTGACGGTTTTTGTTTTTACCGCCTACATAGGTTTCATCAACTTCAACAGTGCCTTCAAGAAGTTCGGGCGCGTTGTCGGTCAGCATTTCGCGAATACGGTGCAGTACAAACCATGCTGTTTTTTGGGTTAGATTCAAGTCACGGCTCAATTGCAAAGAAGAGATACCTTTCTTGTGTGCAGTACATAGATACATTGCAGCGAACCATGTACGGAGACCAATCTTAGTGTTCTCAAAGATAGTGCCGCTGATCACAGTGAATTTCTTGTAGCACTCTTTGTTCGCGCATTTATAGCCGCGAGTAGTAGTGTACACGTGAGTGTGTCCACAGTGAGGGCAAACGGGCTGCTTATCAACGCCCCAACGTTTTTCAGCCAGATAGTTTTTGCAAGTTTCTTCATCCTTGAAGAAGTCGAGCACTTGAAGTAAACTGTTGAATTGAGAAGTCATTTTGCTTGTCCGTTTAACCTGTACAAATATACAAATTAATAACTTATTGGGACAAGAAATTTGTGAATTATTTTTATCAAATTCATAAATAAATTCTCTGAGAGTCTTGACCCTTACAGAGATATCCGTTAACTTCGTATCGTAATGCAAATAGGCCGACTGAAAATGAAATCAGCCGACCGATTTGATACAAGAGAGTCCGAATGTATTTGCGCGATTCTCAGGATTTGAGTAGAACAAGTGGGGCTGCGATCCCCTCTTTTGGCTTAAGGCCGATTCTAGTTAAATGTTTGAGAATGGTTACCGCCACTCCCGACGGCATACCATTCAGTTTTTCAGATTACGACCTTTTGATCGTGATCGTTCTCTTGACAGTGACGCGTACCGGAACAGTTACGGTGCGTTTAATGACAGTCAAACGGGTTGTACGGCGGATCATGTTGCTATACCTGTTTACTTGAATAGATAGATTCCCATCCTTTTAACGACGTGGGAAATTTATCGCCGATTATACGCTAGTGACGAGTTACAGCTCTCCACTAGTAGGTTGATTTTAGAGGCGAATAGTTTTGGACACTATTCCATCGATTCGTAAGTACCCATGTTAAGTTTTGGACGCTTCTCATGTTGGACGGACTTACAGCTTCAATGCCCCCTAAAATCAATATCTTGAGAAATGCACCTGTTGACGCAGGTGCATTTCTTTTTCATTCAAACAATCCTAGTGTAGACTTTCTGCTATCTACTTCTTCATAGTCGATAAAGTCGTCACTAAATTCTGCTTTTGCGTCTAGCCTCTTGTTACCACTTTCGTCATATCTATCAGCTAAATCATATTGGCCTTCTCCTAGTTTTATCAAGAACTTATTATTGTCGGCTAGTCTAAATACAGAATTGCTAATGCTAGTGTACCTCGTATCTTCTCCTAGTTGAGCCCTAATCTCTCTTACGATGTCTGCGATGTAGAGAGGGCCGATAGAATTCTTAAACATTTCTATCACCAGCGGCTTTATTCCCATCTTTCGCTCACCTCTCGAGTTGTTCAAGTCCTGGTCTTCCTCGTCCTCATCATCTTCTCTATCTTCGTTAACGCTTTCAGAGATTTGTCTATTAAGAGTATTGTCACCTCGTTCATCCGATCTTCTATCATCCTCATTTACTTCCTCGAGGTTGTTTAGCTCGTTTAGGAACATGTATATATTACTCTTAGTTATCTCCTCAATCTCAAACTCGATTGCCTTACCTTCCACCTCTCCGCCAAAAGCCCTTATTAAATTATGCAGTGAATTATAGCGTTCGCTATGAATAAGACATTCTTTAATAGTGCCTAAAAAAGCCGTTCTGGCTGATTTATAGGCGCTTATTTTGGCTTCAAATTCCGATCTCTCATTGCTGGCGCTCTCTTTAAAAGCACTGATCGCAATCTTCCTGTCCCTGTTGTCAAGATTTGAGATTTCCATAGTCGGTATAATTTATACTCAAATTTAATGAGTATACTCTTTAATCTCAAGCAACACTCAAACATTTCGCGTAATTTTTTTTTGTTGAGTATTCCTATGACCCGAGTAGGTAGAAATACTTTTAAGTATAAATAAATATAAAATAGGTTACAAGCTAATTATACGTAAAAAAGGCCGGAACGACTTCCGGCCTTTTTAGCTCTTTGAGTGTACTTGTGATGCTAGTTAGAGGTTCGCTGACTAATCCCGTAATGGAGTGCCTTCCAGAACATCGAGTTAGCTAAAATTGTGTAATCGTAGAGGGAGTCATGCAGGCTCATCACCATGAGGTGATTATGTTCTAATATTATTGCCTCTTCTGATTCAGTCAAGTCGAATGGATCTCCGTCCCAGTGTTTCGCAAAAATAAAAGTGAAGGCAAAATGAGAGCCAAAGAACGCGTTTTGTACGATTCTTTCCTTGATCCCCTTACACTTTATGGGTTGCTTATAGTTGATTGCCGTCTCTATCCCGGCAGCCACTTTGAAAATGTTTATCTTAATACCCTCCTCATGGGTTGACCGTAAGATGTCAGAAAGAAGAATTTCATAAGTATCTAGAATTGCATCGGCAGTATTCGCGGGAATTTCAATTTCTTGGCCCTGATCTGCTGCCATTTCTTTGAATGACTCAATCGTATCTTCGATCTCTTGTCTGCGTTTATCTCTATCGTACATTCAAATAGAGACTTAGTCTTCAAGATTATAAGCAGCAATTCCTTTGGCGTATAGGTTTCCTAGTACACCTTTTATCAGGACATCGGCCTTTTTCTTATTCAAAAAAGCCAATTTTGAAAGGTCGTCTTCGCTGTTTTTTATCTTGCCGAAGAGCTTAATGCGCTCTTCTGAGACTTCTTTTGAAAAATGAGGTTGTTTCATAACGATGGCGGAACGGTAGAATAAGGTTACTTATAAAAATTCTGCAAAAGTACTTGTAATACTAGTAGTTACCGAATTTTTGCAAATGTTTTTGTAAAATAAAGAAAAATATTCAATAAAACCACTAAAGTGTATAATTTTTCAAATATTTAATTTTAGCATTTTTGTGATAACGCAAAATTGAGCTTTTCATTTTTTCGCAATCATCATAATTGCAGTAAGGCGATTCCGGTAAAACCATACTTATGGACTGATTAAACGGTAAGCATGTATCCACAAGATCAGCCTAACCTGGCTCTCACGATCCATCCCCTAGATATAAAAAGAACACCCGTCTTAGATTCATCCCATTCGTATGCGCTAAGCCATATTTTATAACTATAAAAAGAGGATGAAGCCTCTCGCACACAATTTTTTGGGCTTACACCAGCACCGGAACTGGATCGGTCGGCTCGTCATAGCCAGTTTCATATCCCAAATCGTCTTCATCGTTGTCATTGTCAGTTTGACTACCACTCGGAAGATCTTTCTTCTTTGGCGATTCGAAATCTATCGCCGTCTGTCCAAACTTCCTTGCGAACAAGTCTTTAAATTCTTGCCAACTACGGGAAATGCTCATCAAAGTAGTCACTACCAAAATTTGATTCTTCAAATGCTCTCTGCCAACTTCTGGCGTCAAAGATTGGTGAAACCTATACATATAGTTTCCGGAACTGCTCTTTGGAGTGTTTTGCTTTAATTTTTGGATAACTCCGGCAGGTAACATTTGATAAACGAACTGATTTGTATAAGTGCCAACAACCCCAGGGCGTTTCTTGATGTTTGAGGCTGTGTAGTCCCACCCTCGAAGTCTGAAAATCTCCTTATAAAAGGCATTTGTAAAGGTTAACTGCCAATTTAAAATCTCTTCGGATATGTACGCTCGTAAGATTTTTTGGAGTTCATCCTTTTCCCGTTCGTATTGATACCCGGTAGCTTCGTCCACGAGGGCGATAATTCCGACACGAGCGAAGCCTCGAATAAGAATCTCGCATTGGTCAGCGATAATTTGCTGTCTAGGAGATAAATGGATTTGCTTTCTAGCTTCTAAGAACCCATCACAAATATCAGCTAGCACAGTTGCTTCATAACCATTGATTTTGGAATCACCCTTATAGCAAATAATAGGCTCAAAGTGGCCCACATCTTTGTTGTTGAAAATGAATGGTTTAAGTGATTTTTGGTTCAAATATCGCGATAATCTGGCCCCCGAAATTTGTTTCGTATCGTCAAGGTCGTCGACCATCTTTAGGGCGTGTTGCATACCTCTTCCAGATAGCACTCTTGTCCCATCTTCGAGAACATAGCAAGGAATAATCATACCGTTTAGGTTCAATTCCCCTTCGTTGGTAATTTTCAATTTTTTTGACATCTATTGAGGAGGCTAGTTAAAGTCGCAACCTACCCAAATATTCCAAAGTCCAAAATAATGTAGAAATAATTTTATTATCCGGTTGGTGACACGATCCGTTTGCAAACGCTTATATCCGATTATAAACGACTAACAGCCGACTCCTTCAAATTCCGTCAACCACCTTTGTGAGGCAAAGGCGTGGTGTCTGGCTGTCTTGTCCCAACTGGTATATAGTTGCCTTTATAAGCGCTTAAAAACCGACTCCGTTGTTCCGTTCACTACACCTTTGCATTGCCGGTTCACATTAGCTATTCCGGCATCAGTATTCATCATCTAAACATTTGCAAAAATGAACTCGGTAAAACTAATCGGAAATGTAGGCCGCGAAATCAACGTGAAGGAATTTGAAGGCGGTAAAATGCTCAGCTTTTCACTGGCAACCGACGAAGGTTATGTGAACAAGAATAAGGAAGAGGTCAAGAATACGGTCTGGCACACGGTAGTCGTGTGGCGCGAACTGGCACAACGCTGTGAGACATTCCTCACGACGGGTAAAATGGTTTCAATCGAAGGCAAAATAACCTACCGGCAGTATGTCGACAAAGATAACCACACAGTGCGGCGTGCGGAAGTGACGGCACATAAGGTAGAAGAAATCCAGAAAAAGCAGGAGGCGGTGGTATGAGCGTTTGCGGCAATGCGAATGCGTCGGTAGCAGCAGGCCTCATGCGTGGTTTGACATGAGGCCTTCATGCTATTAAAGGCTCTTTTCAAGTGTGGCTTTCCAGTTGCCGTAAGCCTCACGCGTAGCTTGTACGAGATTTGAATCTGGCTCGATGGTCCGTAATGCGGTAAGACCCACGAACGCCTCTTCACGGTTTTTGTAATACCCGAGCCCGAAGCCGGCAGCGCGGGCGGCTCCCTGTGCGCCATCGGTATTATAAAGTTCGACGGTAGCGCCGGAAACATTGGCAAACGTTTCCCTGAAAACAGGGCTGAGGAACATGTTGGCTTCGCCGGCGCGGATGTTTTTAAGGGATACACCTACTGTTTCCATGATTTCCATGCCGTAATAGAGTGCAAAAACAATGCCTTCCTGTGACGCCCGCGTGAAGTGGCTGAGTCCGTGGCGGCTGAATTGCAGCCCTTTGAATGTGCTCCCCGGGTCCTGGTTTTCAAGCATGCGCTCGGCTCCGTTACCAAATGGAAGACAGAACAGGCCGTCCGATCCTACCGGCGCTTGCGCGGCGAGATTGTTCATTTCGGGGTAAGAGATATTGCCCTGGAATAGCGCGTTGCGTAGCCAGCCATTCAGGCTTCCGGTCCCGTTCACGCACAGCAACACGCCGTAACGCGATGCCGAAGTAATGGGGTTTACGTGCAGGAATGTGTTCACGCGGGATTTAGGATCGAATTTGATCTGGTCGCTCACGCCGTAAACAACTCCGGAAGTACCGGCGGTCGCAGCTACTTCGCCTGGTTCGAGTACGTTAAGTGAAAAGGCGTTGTTAGGTTGGTCGCCCGCACGGTATGTGACGGGAATGCCTGCGCGCAAGCCCAGTTCGGCAGCGGCGGAAGCAGTTACTTTGCCCTGCTCTGCGAAGGTTGGGAGTACATCGGGAAGAATATTATGGCTGAACCCGAAATGGTCGAACAGAAAATCGGCCGGGCGTTGGTTGACGAAATCCCAGAATATACCTTCGGAAAGGCCGGATGGTGTCGTTACGACCTCACCTGTCATGCGCGCGGCGAGGTAATCGCCGGGAAGCATAAACTTATGGACCTTTGCATAAACCTCAGGTTCGTTTTGTTTCACCCAGCCCAGCTTGGAAGCGGTGAAGTTGCCCGGCGAATTAAGCAAGTGAGGCAGTACATATTCCTCACCCAATGCTTCCATCGCCTGGTTACCGACCTCCACGGCGCGGCTGTCGCACCAGATGATGGATGGGCGGAGCACGTTCAGGTTTTCATCCACTACCACGAGCCCGTGCATCTGGTAGGATATGCCGATCGCGCCCACTTCGTCGGGGGAAACATTGGCTTTTTTGATAACGGCCTGAGAAGCCAGGCATGCGTTTTCCCACCACATCTGAGGCTGCTGTTCGGCGAAGCCCGGCTTGGGGGCTGCAATGGTCATTTCCCTTTCAGGATAGAATGCGGAGGCGGCAACTGCCCCGGTATCTGCGTGAATCAAACAAGCTTTGACGGACGAACTGCCTAAATCGAATCCAAGGAAATACATTGCGAAATATGATTATTTTGATTTAAAGTGCTTCGATGTTTAAATATAAGTGCTAAAAAGTACAAAAATGTTCAAATAACTTTAAGAAAAGAAACATATTAAGTGTAATTTTTACACTTAAATATTAATGTATTGGGCACATACGGGAAAGTGATGCCAGATAGTCGGAAATTGGGTATATTAATGACGCGATGAAACTAAAGGGTTGATTTTAGGGTCTCCTTTGTGTTTATCTTGCAAGAGGTCAAATATCTATGCGATATTTGGGGAAAATTTCGAGTTGCTGACATCCTTTATCGGGAATTATGAAGAAAGTTGTACAAGTCGTTCTCATTGGTGGTTTGTTTTTGTTGTTTTCCGAGTTTCGCCCCGTCGATAAAAAATGGGAGAAACAGTTCTCGCGCCTCGACAGGGAAATCAGGGAGAACAGTAAAGCCTACGCAACGCTTGGGGATGCGACCAAAACCATCGGTCACCGGCTTACCGGAAGCGTGAATGGGGAAAAGGCTGAGGAATATGCGTTCAAGCTTTTGAAAAGCTACGGCTTCACCGATGTGGTTTATCAACCCTTCGAAGTGGAAGCCTGGATGCGCGACACGGTAACACTATCCATCGCACCCGGCAGCAGTGATAATTTTCGTGATGTTCCCGTTGTTTCCCTTGCGCATTCGCCTGTCGAGTCCAACTTACAAGGTGAAATTGTAGATGTCGGCAATGGTTTGGAAGAAGACTTTCTGGCCCTGAAAGATAAGGTTAAGGGCAAAATTGCGATGGCCAACATCAACCTGGTAGGCGTAACCGGCAAAAAGAACCTGCACCGGTCAGAAAAGACGGCGTTGGCTATTAAATACGGTGCGAAGGGAATGATCATGGTCAATGGCGCGCCGGGTAAGATTTTGCTTACCGGAACGGCATCGGTTACAGGGGCTATTATTTCTATTCCTGCTGTTTGCATATCCAATGAAAGTGGCCACGAAATCCGGAAATGGATTCAGGATGAAGGCCCGCTGGAAGCGCATATCGATATGCACAACATATCGAAGCCGATTAAAGCCCGCAACGTGATTGCAACGCTGAAAGGAAAATCGGATGAGAAAATCATTATCGGTGGCCACCTCGATTCCTGGGACCTGGCTACCGGAGCGATCGACAATGGAATCGGGTCTTTTGCCGTGATCGATGTGGCGAGGGCATTCAAGGCGTTGAAAGTGAAGCCCGAGCGGACGATCCAGTTCGTGCTGTTCATGGGAGAGGAACAAGGGCTGCTGGGGTCAAAGCATTTTGTAAGCGAGCTTAAAAAGTCCGGGACGATCGACAAAGTGTCGTATATGATGAACCTCGATATGACCAACGATCCGAACGGGGCCAATACATTCGGGCGCGATGAAATGACAGAATTCTTTGCAATGATCGGCCAGGCGATCCGCTCCGTTGACAGCGACTATAAGAATGAAACCACTAACAGGGCAGGTTTGCACAGCGATCATCAGCCATTTATGCTGGAAGGCGTTCCGATCGCCGGGTTGTCCGGGCACCTCGATCCGAATGTTTTGCAATGCTATCATGCAGATTGCGATGATTTCAGCTTGGTGAACAAAGATCAGCTGGAAAATACCGTGCGTATTGCCTCGATGTACCTGTACGCATTGTCCAATGCCGAGAATATCGCAGTTAAGAAGCTGTCGGACCAGAAAACCCGCGATTACCTGATATCACAGGGATTGAAAGAAGAACTGATTATCGGCCAGGAGTGGCGCTGGGAACAGTAGCCATGAGCCGCAATTGAAAATAGAATGCTAGTATTTCCGAATGCCAAGATCAATATCGGTTTAAATATCGTCGAAAAGCGCCCGGACGGGTTTCATAACATCGAGTCCTGTTTTTACCCTGTTGGTTGGTCGGATGCTTTGGAAGTGACTTTGGCGGAGACTTTTTCGTTTCATTCCGACGGGATCGCTATCCCGGGTAATGCAAGCGACAACCTTTGTGCAAAAGCATATGAATTGCTCAGGAAGGATTACAATCTGCCTCCGGTCAAAATTCATTTATTGAAAACAGTTCCCATCGGCGCGGGGCTTGGCGGAGGGTCGGCGGATGCTGCTTTTACAATCAAAGCGCTGAACCAGCTGTTCGGTCTGGACATTTCCGTGGATGATCAAGAGAAATATGCCAGACTTATCGGCAGTGATTGCGCCTTTTTTGTCCGCAACAAGCCGATGTACTGCTTCGAAAAAGGCGACCGGTTCGAGACAATAGATATTAACATTGCAGGGAAATGGATTGCGCTCGTGAATCCGGGAATCCATATCTCTACCGTTGAAGCATATTCCGGCGTCGTCGCGAAACGAAGCACCGAAAATTTACGTAATATACTTCGGGAGCCTATTAAAGAATGGAAAGGCCGTGTGCAGAACGATTTTGAAGCAACGCTCTTTGAAAAATACCCTCTTTTGGGGGAAGTAAAAGAAAAATTGTACGGCCTCGGTGCGGAGTACGCAGCCATGAGCGGTTCGGGATCAACGCTGTTCGGCATTTTCGGGCAGGAACAAAATGTGAAACAGCATTTCCCTGAATTTCGCGTGTGGCAGGGTTTTCTTAAGTAAATTTAACCTTCGGGTTATGTATTAAGGTGTAAAATAGTCGTTATATTCACTTTGAATTGCGCTTTTCGAAGATATCAATGATTGGGAGATGAGTCCGAAGCACACAACTAAGCAAACCGAAAATCCTTTCACCAAACGTCGCGAGCCGCTTGGCTTTATGCTTTGGTTAGGGGTTGCAGGTAGCTCAGTGCTTTTTACCTCGATCTTCGTCATTTTCCTCTTGCGTGCCCACAAAGAAACGGCCCATCTCGTGGCATTGCCGGATATGTTCTGGCTGAGTACACTGGTCATTCTGTTCAGTAGCATCACACTTCACGAGGCAAACCTCGCTTTTACCAATGAACGTTTCCTGCATTACCGGGTATTTCTGGGGGCAACACTCCTGCTCGGGTTCATTTTCATCATGTTGCAGACAGGCGGATGGATGGAAATGGTTAATTCCGGGGTTTTCAGCGGTGTCAATACTTCCGAGGGATTTATTTACCTGTTGACCGGCCTGCACCTCCTTCATATGATGGGTGGTGTGTTGTATTTGAGCTACTTATTCAGAAAAGCAATCAAGAACAAGAGTTATGTGGATTCGTTCGTTT
Source organism: Dyadobacter sp. SG02 (assembly GCF_900109045.1). Taxonomy (GTDB): domain Bacteria; phylum Bacteroidota; class Bacteroidia; order Cytophagales; family Spirosomataceae; genus Dyadobacter. Next base: position 310,045 of record NZ_FNYL01000004.1, on the reverse strand, counting down.
ACAGCGTTAATCCGCCGAACCGGCTGCGTATCAGGCTCTTCACACGCTACTGGCATTTTACCGGCGCACTCTGGCTGGTGGTATTTATTTTCCTGATTGTACTTTACTGAACGCCCGCTCCCAGGTTGTAACTTCCCGCAATTACATTTCCGAATTCGTATATTTGGAATCCGAGATGTAACAACATGATCCCAGCTTCGCCTCCGATCCGTACCGACCTTTTTTCCTTGTTCATTCTGCTGGGTTGTGTGCAGGGGTTGATACTGGCATATGTTTTCCTTTCGCATGCAAAAGGTAGCAACCGTGCCAACCTGTTTTTGGGAATACTGATTCTGGCCATGTCGGTCATTATCAGTGATGTCTGGTTAGGATATACCAATTACATGTTCCGTGTGCTATGGTTGGTCGATTTCAGCGAGCCGCTGAATCTGCTGATGGCCCCGACCGCATTTTTATATACTAAAACAGGCATAAACCAACGCATTTCCAGGCGCGCATGGCTGCATTTCCTCCCTTCGGTCGTGTACCTCGCATACATGTGCGTGCTCATATACCCCCAAAGCCTGGCATTCAAATACAATGCGAACATTGGCTCTTTCCACCCTGAACTGGAAAGCCTTACGGCCACAGCATATGGCAGCGACTGGATGTTTTACCCGAAATGGCATATCAACGACCTCACGTTCGCAAGTATGGTCATTTACAGTGTGGCAGGTTTCTGGTTTCTTGCCAGGGCATTCAAAGAACGTGGGATTCCGTTTTTTACGGGTGAAAAAAGCTCGCTTACCTGGTTCAGGGATATGTCTTTGCAACTGACATTCCTAATACTGGTTTTCTTTATCGTGCGGATTTCCTTCCGGCACGATCTGGGCGACCATATCATCGCCGCATTCATCTCGCTGATCATCTATATTATCAGCTTTACAGTGTTAAGAAGGTCGTTATTCTTCCACGAGGCGAACGAGCGGACGGCCCGGAAATACGAAAAATCTTCATTAACCCAGGAAATACAATCTGCGACGCTGGGCAAGCTGCAAGCGGTCATGCTGGCCGAAAAGCCATTTCTCGATCCCGGTTTTTCCCTGCCGCTGCTTTCCAAAAGGCTTGGCGTGTCAACCCACCATTTGTCTCAAATACTCAACGAGGAGTTGAAGCAAAGCTTTTTCGACTTTCTCGGCGCATACCGCATTCAGGAAGCGCAGCGGTTACTGGCCGACGAGGGTAATGCATATATCAAAATCGAGGAGATCGGGCAGATGGTCGGGTATAATTCAAAATCTGCATTCAATACGGCTTTCCGGAAAATAACCGGCTCCACACCCTCCGAATACCGCAAAAAGCAGGCTAGCCAGAAGTTCTGACTTATCGGGAAGAACTTCGAACGGATCAGAACGGTCGTTTTATACCTGTCCCGGTTCCTAGTTTTGGGCATCACTCAAAACGATTTGTCATGGAAACAAAGCCCGACCAATTTCATCCCGCAGCCACCAATATCCGCCGGTACGATCTCGACTGGTTACGTGTTATCGCATTCGGAATCCTGATATTCTTTCACGTCGGAATGTTTTTCAATCATTGGGATTGGCACATTAAAAACAATGTCGTAACACACGCCATCGAATGGCCGATGCGGTTCAGTAGTCAATGGAGAATGTCGCTGCTGTTTATGATCTCAGGCGCGGGCGTGTATTTCGCATTGGGGAATCGTGGGCCGGCTGCTTTCCTGAAAGAGCGTTTCGTACGTATTTTCATACCGCTTCTTTTCGGGATGTTCGTGATCGTGCCGCCGCAAATCTTTTTCGAACGGCTTACACAAGGGCAGACTTACGGGTACGGGGATTTTTACAAAACCGTATTCGATTTCGTGCCCTATCCGCAGGGAAGTTTCAGCTGGCACCATTTGTGGTACCTGGTGTATATCTTTTGCTATTCGCTGGTGGGCCTTCCGTTATTGCTTTTGGTGCGGCGTAATGTCAGCTTTACGCGGCGTTTGGCCGCATTTTTCGCCAATCCCTGGGCTTTGATTGCCCTGCCGGTCCTTTGGCATGTTAGTGGGAGTGTGCTGCTGGCCGAGCATTTTCCAACCACGCATAATCTGGTGCGGGACTGGAATGAGCATTTCCACGATTTTACGCTTTTCGTGACCGGCTTCGTGCTCTGTACGCAAACACGCTTTTGGGATACGCTTCAAAAGTACCGGCGCCTGACGTTAGGCATTTGGATTACGCTTACCATTGCGCTGTATGCATTCTATTGGACCGTAGAAAGAGATATGGATGCCACGCAATGGCTTGTTTATGACATCATCAAGACGACTAATGCATGGTGCATCCTGCTGTCGATATTCGGGTATGGGTATACCTATCTTCAATTCACCAATCCATTTCTGAAATATGCCAACGAGGCGGTGTACCCATTCTACATCCTGCATCAGACCGTGATCATTTGCCTCGCTTACCCGCTGATCAATGCACCGGTGCATTGGTTTGTGAAGTTCCTTTACCTATGTGTGGCCACATTCGTGATTTGCCTCGGGACATACCATTTCCTGATCCGACGGAGTAATGTCCTGCGGGTGTTGTTTGGAATGAAAGTGGTAAAGCGACGGAAAAGCGAACCGGTGGTGCCTATTTCTTCAATATCTTGAATTCCACGCGGCGGTTCTGTTGCTGGCCTTCGGGTGTGTCATTTTTAGCGACAGGCTTGGTTTCGCCGTAGCCCTTGCTGGCAATGCGATCGGGTTCGATGCCTTTGCCGATCAGGTATTCGCGAACGGCGTCGGCCCGTTTTTGGGAAAGATCGATGTTGAATTCGGCACTACCGGTATTATCGGTGTGCCCGCCCAGCTCGATGGCGAGCGTCTTGTTCTCGTCCATGGAAATGGCAATGCGGTTCAGCTCGGGGAACGATTCCTCGCGGAGCGTGGATTTTCCGGTTGCAAAAAAGATATTGTTAAGCCGCACGATCTGGCCTTCTTCAATCGGGATCAGTTTCAGCGATTTGTTGGCGATTTCTTTGAAGCCTTTGTTACCATTGCTGGTGGAGTCGGTCAGGTCGATATTTTCCCCTTCCGCGATGAAATTGGGCGCGACGGCCCGCCAGCTGTATTTGTTGCCGTACGGCAGCACAAGCTTGTATTCGCCAGTGGTAGGGTTTGTTGTGGCTGTTCCTACTTCCTCGCCTGTGGTAAGGTCTTCGTAAATGATGGTTGCCTCAACAGGCTTGCCGGTTTTGGAATCGATTACTTTGCCACTGATCATGACCACCGGGTCAGACGGAGGTACGACGGCAGCTATCGGAGCCTCGGTCGAGTCCGCCGAAGGTTTGGGTTGCAGGTTGTAACGGACAATGTCGCCTTTGCCTTCCGTGTCTTTGAAAGAAACCATGTAGGCGAAATCGCCCAATGCTGAAATGGTGTAGTAGGCGTCGTAACCGTCGGTATTGATGGCCGCGCCGAGGTTGACGGGCCTGCTCCATCTTTTCCAGGATTTGTCGATGCGCTTGCTGTAATAAATGTCGTTACTGCCTTGTCCACCTTTCCGGTCGCTGGAAAAATAGAGCGTCACACCATCGGGCGCGAGGAACGGGGTGGTTTCAGTAAAAGCTTCCGTGTTGATTTCAGCACCGAGGTTCAAAGGTTTCGACCAGGTTCCGTCCTTTTGTTTAAAACTGACATACAAATCGTCGACTTTGCTGTTTTTCTTCTCGCTGAAAGACATGACCAGTGTTTTACCGTCATTGGAAAGGTATCCGCAGTCGAACTGGCCCTTGCTGAGTTTGGTATAACCCGGAATATCCAGCTTGGCCGGTGCGGACCAGCCTCTTGTTGTTTTTTTACTGGTTGAAAACCCCCGGGTCTCGTAGGCGCCGTTTTTGTAGGCTCCTTTTATCAACAGGGTGTTACCATCAGGGGTAATGCTGTAAAGGCTGTTGTAATCCTCTTTGTTGAGCGGCGATGGAAGCCTTCGTGCAGGCGTCCATTTGTCTGCTTTGAGTTCCGAAAACCAGATATCCTGGCTGCCTTTCGGCCCATGCGTGTTCTGCGGATGGCTTACCCGGGAAAAATAGATCGTTTTGCCGTCGGGGGAAATGATCGGACTGATTTCGTTGTATTCGGTATTGACCGATTTTCCGAGATTTTCCAGCTGCGCGTAGGCGCAAATGGAGGTGGCGACCGTAATGGCTAATAGGCAGAAAGCACGCATTGTTCTGACAGGATGGCTAGTTTTTATCTACATACAACGACCCGTCCAACGGCTTATTTTCCGCGTTTTGCGAACGGAAGGCTTCCATTTTTTCAAGGAGCGTTGCGGGATCTCCTGCAACCACCAAAAGTGAGCGGTTATCAGCCCGTAAAAAGCCTTCCTCCACCATTTTATCGAGTTGCAAAAGCAAAAGATCGTAAAATCCGTTGACGTTCAAAAGCCCGACCGGCCCGTGGAATATGCGAAGCTGCGCCCAGGTCAGGATTTCGAAAAGTTCGTCGAAAGTACCGTAGCCGCCGGGTAATGCAATCACGCCGTCGGACATGGATACCATTTTGGCCTTGCGCTCGTGCATCGTTTCCACGAAATGCAGTTCCGACAATGTCTTGTGCGCCACTTCCAGCTTGGCCAGGAAATTAGGGATAATGCCCGTCACAAAACCGGCATTGTCTATCGCGCCATCGGCAACGCGGCCCATGAGGCCCATATTGCCGCCGCCGTAAATGAGTTTGATGTTTTGCTTTGCCAATGCCACACCCAATTCGTAGGCGGCTTCGGCATACAGCGCTTTCTTTCCCGGATTTGAACCGCAGTATACAACTATGGATTGCATCGGATGGTCGGATATAGGTTTGAAGGCAACATATTCCGGCAGGTTATGCCAGAATATCCGCAGCCAGTTTTTTAAGGTCAATGTCGCCGAATGTGCCGGAGCTCATCAGCAGCAGGTTCGCATCTTTCCAGTTCAGCGATCTCAAAAATGTTTCGAGTTCGGCCGAATTGGTAAATACTTTCAGGTCGTCGCGCTTGAATGCCGTTCTGATATCTTCTTCCGAGAGGCTTTCGAGCCGTTTGTGTTCCAAAGTCAACGGATTGAAATATACCACTGCCACATCGGCGGCTTTCAGCTTGCGGCGGTATTGGGATAAAAACCCTTTATTGAGGCTGCTGAATGTATGCAGCTCCGCGCAGGCCACCAGCGTACGGTTAGGGAACTGTTCTTTCAATGCATTGGTCGTCGCTTCCACCTTCGAAGGCGCATGAGCGAAATCGCGGTATACGTTCGCGGTTTCATTTGTTCCCAGCAATTCCAGCCTTTTCGACGCGCCCTTGAAGGTGCGGATAGCCTGGTAAAACTGCTCGTCGGTTATGCCCAGCCGCTCGCATACCTCGCGTGCGCCGCTGATATTTTTCATATTGTGGCTTCCGAAAACAAGTACCGGAACTTCACCCTGCTCTGCGGTGATCAGTATCGTCCGGTTATCCTCGATCCGGTGAGGATGTACATTATAAGGAGTGCTGGTAACATCCGGACGGCCTTTTTGTCCGATCACATCCAGCATATCGTCGGTTTCGTCAAAGATGATCGCACCGGCTTTCGGCAGGGAATCTGCCAGCAGTTCGAACTGCTTCACGTACGATTCCCAGGTCGGGAATACATTGAAATGGTCCCATGCAATACCGCTGATCAGCGCAATATGCGGCTGGTAATGGATGAATTTCGGTGTCGGGTCGATGGGAGAAGTGAAGTATTCATCGCCTTCGATCACGATCAGCGGAGCATTCTCGGAAAGCTTCACCATATTATCGAAGCCCTCGATCTGCGCGCCGACCAGGTAGTTGAAATTCCTTTTATTGTATTTCAAAACATGGAGTACCATCGAAGTAATGGTCGTTTTTCCATGGCTACCGGCGATTACCACGCGTTGTTTGTCCTGGCTTTGCTCAAAAATATATTCAGGGTACGAATACACTTTGATCCCCAACTCTTTCGCTTTCGCGAGCTCGGGGTTATCCTGCCTGGCGTGCATGCCGAGAATCACAGCTTCCAGGTCGGAAGTGATTTTTTCCGGAAACCATCCCGTAACAGGCGGAAGCAGGTCATATTGTGCGAGGCGACTGGACGATGGCTCATAGATTTCATCATCCGATCCTGTCACAATGAATCCTTTTAAATGTAGTTCGATGGCCAGATTGTGCATGACGCTGCCGCCAATCGAAATGAAATGTATTTTATGCAAAGATGAAGATTGACTCATTGACAATTCTAAAAACTGATTCCGTTCGAAAGTTAGCAAGAATTGGCCTTCGGGCAAGTCCTGTTTCCTTCCTTATTTCCCGGCTTCTTTCGCGAAGGTGATATTTTTGCTGTGCGCATTTAAAAAATGCCTGCCCGTGTAGGCAAGCACTTTTTAAATGGTAAAGTTGGACAGACTATGCCAGCTTTTTGTATTTGATCCGGGTCGGAGTGGCGTCGGTACCGAGCCTTTTACGACGGTTTTCTTCGTATTCGGAGAAGTTTCCTTCAAACCAGTAAACCTGCGAATCGCCTTCGAATGCCAGAATGTGGGTTGCGACGCGGTCGAGGAACCAACGGTCGTGGGAAATGATCACCGCACAGCCAGCGAAGTTTTCGAGGCCTTCTTCCAACGCCCGAAGCGTATTCACGTCCAGGTCGTTGGTTGGCTCATCGAGTAGGAGGAGATTACCACCTTCCTTCAACGTCATCGCAAGGTGTACGCGGTTGCGTTCACCACCGGAAAGCGTTCCGACCTTTTTCTCCTGGTCGCCGCCGCCGAAGTTGAAGCGGCTCACGTACGCACGCGCATTCGACTGCTTGCCCCCGAGCATGATCCAGTCGTTGCCGTCCGAAACACTTTGATATACGGTCTTGTTAGGATCGAGGTTGTCGTGTTCCTGGTCCACATAGGCGAGCTGCACAGTCTCACCTACATCGAAATGGCCCGTCAGCGGTTTCAGCTGGCCGGTAATGAGTTTAAACAGGGTGGTTTTACCGGCGCCGTTCGGCCCGATAATGCCTACGATACCATTTGGCGGCAATGCAAAGCTGAGGTTTTCATAAAGCAGCCGGTCGCCGAAGCCCATCGATACATTATGTGCTTCGATCACCTTGTTCCCAAGCCTTGGGCCCGAAGGAATGAAGATTTCCAATTTCTCTTCTTTCTCTTTACCTTCCTCGCTGAGTAATCGTTCATAAGCCCCCAACCTGGCCTTGGATTTGGCCTGGCGTGCTTTTGGCGCCAAACGAACCCATTCCAACTCCCGCTGCAATGTTTTCTGGCGTTTCGACTCGGTCTTTTCTTCTTTTTTCAGGCGCTCCTGCTTTTGTTCCAGCCAGGATGTATAGTTGCCTTTCCACGGAATACCCTCGCCGCGGTCGAGTTCTAGGATCCAGCCGGCTACGTTGTCGAGGAAATAGCGGTCGTGGGTAACGGCGATAACGGTTCCTTTATATTGTCTCAAATGTTCTTCGAGCCAGAGTACCGATTCGGCGTCGAGGTGGTTGGTAGGTTCATCCAGTAAAAGTACATCCGGCTGACGCAGCAGGAGGCGGCACAACGCGACCCGGCGTTTTTCTCCACCCGAAAGTGTCGAGATTAAGGTGTCCGAAGGCGGGCAACGTAGTGCGTCCATCGCGATTTCGAGGCGGTTGTCGAGGTTCCATGCATCGGATGCGTCGAGTTTTTCCTGCACTTCGCCTTGTCTTTCCAGCAATTTGTCGAAATCTGCGTCTTCCGCACCGAACGCTTCATTGATCTCGTCGAATTCTTTCAATAGATTTACAATTTCTTGTACACCTTCTTCTACAACTTCGCGAACGGTCTTGTTGGGATCGAGTTTCGGTTCCTGTTCGAGCATTCCGACGGAGTAGCCCGGGGAGAAAACTACCTCACCCTGAATGTCTTTGTCGATGCCGGCGATGACCCGGAGGAGCGTCGATTTACCGGAGCCGTTCAGACCGAGGACGCCTATTTTGGCACCATAGAAAAAGGATAAATAAATGTTTTTAATAATATGTCTGTTGGGAGGAATGATTTTGTTAACTCCCGACATTGAGAAAATAATGGTTTCGTTACTCATTTTTTGTTTAATTTGTGCGTAACAAATATCGTTATATATCCCTACACTTAGCAGATAAAAAAAATTGAAAGAATGGAAAATGCCACATTGAATGATGAATACGGCTACGTTAAAGACAGCAAAGTATTTTTAAAGGGGTATCTGGATTTCCCCGACCGGCAAATTGGAGAAGTAAAAAGGACTGAGCAGGAAGCGATTGACTATTTCAAGAATCGTTTTAACATTGTCCTGAACAAAGTAGAGCAGCTGGAACGCGAAATAGATGAAGCACTTAATAAGGGCTCCTATCTTACCAAACTGATCCAGTTACAGCGCAAGTTGAAAAGTTTTGATGCATTGGGCGATTTCGTGCCATTGCTCAAAAGGCTCGAAGAAAAAGAAGAATATCTCAAAAGCCTGATCGAGGTTAACCAGCTCAAGAACCTGGAAATCAAACGTGCGCTGATTGAAGATGTGAAAGTTGCCGCCGCTGTCACCGATTATGCCACAGCTACGGACCAGATTCAGGAGATCAAAGCCAAATGGATCCGTACCGGGCCGGTTGACAAGGAGTATCAGGAAGAAATTGAAACCACATTCCAGCAAATTCTTGATGATTTCTTCCAACGCCGTCGTGATTATTTCGACGAGCAGAACAAGCTGAACCAGCACCGTATAGAAGAATACGAAAAGCTGATCAAAATCACCAAAACGCTTAGCTACGCCAAAGATCTCGACGAAGCCTATCAGAAAGCGAGAGATGTACGCAATGCGTGGAACAATATCGGAGAGGTTCCGCCGAAACGCTTTTTCAAAGTCAATAAGGCGTACCGGCACTTCCTTAAACTGTTCTACGACAAGTATAATGCAGCCAAAGGCATCGAGCCGAAAGTGCGCATCGACCCGCGTATCGTAGAGCAGCAGAAGTTGCTCGCGCAAGCGGAGACGCTATTGAAATCGCCGGATATCATCGAGGCATCGCAGGAAGCCAAAGCATTGCTCAGCAAATGGAAGGAGATCAAGATCCCGTTCAAGCTGGCAGACAAGGAATTGGCCGAAAGATTCCGGATGGTGTGCGACAAGATATTTGAGCTAAGCTATCTGGCACGTGTGATCAGCCGGAAATACCCCGCTTTCGATCTTAAAAGCCCCGAAGAGCAGCTCCGTACCAAATACCGTGAGCTCGAATGGCTTACCAAACGGGAGAAAAGCGACCTGGAATTCGCACAGCTGGAATTTGACCGTACCGCTACCGGCGACCCTGAACAGGACAAGCAAGCCGTAGGCCGCATCAACATCCAGAAACGCAAGGTTCAGATGAAAGAGCGCATCCTCATTGAATTCGAAAGAAAATTGAAAGCTATAACAGGTTAATCCTTAGCGGCTAATGCCGCATGGACGACTTATTAATTACCAAATTGGATTGCAATACCCTGGTCTCGAATTCGGCCGGGGTATTTTTGCTTTCAATGAGGTCCAAAAGCAGCGAAGTCGCCTGCTGACCCATTTCGAACGACGGCTGTGTGACGGAGCTCACCGGCGGATCGAGGAGCGACGACATGGCGATGTCGCAAAAACCCACTACCGCGACGTCGTCGGGCATTTTGTAGCCGAGTTGCCGCAATGCCCAGTGAATACCCATCGTAATGCGGTCGCTCGCGCCGAAAATAGCGTCGGGGCGCTCGCGGAGGGCCATTAATTGATAAGTACGCTCGGTTCCGCCCGCCTGGGTGATCTCGCTGTGCAACACCCATTCCTCCTGGAACTCGATCCCGTATTTCCGTAATGCATCTTTGTATCCTTCCAGACGGAAGCGTGTAATCGACACTGGTTTTGGCCCCGCAATATGCGCAATGCGCCTGCAACCTCTCTTGATCAAATGCTCCGTCGCGTCGAATGCGCCTTTGTAGTCGTCCACGCGTACCTTATGCGTGTGCATGGCGTCGCTCACGCGGTCGAAGAACACGACGGGGATGCCTTGTTCCTGCAAGGAAGCGAAATGGTCGATATTCTCCGACTGGCTCGAAATCGCTACCACCAGGCCATCCACCCTCCGCGACGCAATATGCCGGGTTGCCGAACGCTCCCTTTCGAGCAATTCGTGGCTTTGGTAGATCATCGTGTGGTAGCCGCGGCTGTAAGCAATATCCTCCACGCCCCCGATCGCCGACGAGTAAAAGCGGTTGGCAATATCCGGCACGATCACACCGATGGTCTGCGTGCGGTTTTTGAGCAGACTGATCGCAATAGGGTTGGGGTAATAGTTGAGCTGTTCGGCCAGGTCGATCACCTTTTGCTTGGTTTCTTCACTGATCTCACTGCTGTCGCGCAGCGCCCGCGACACGGTCGATTTGGAAATGCCGAGTTGTCTTGCAATCTCTTTGATGGTGATAGAAACCTTTTTCATAGGGCCATATTGAAATAGTACAATCTTGCTAAAAAACTTCAGAAATACACCAACGGGCAATGTTGCACAAAGTCACTGGCTTCCGCACAAAGTTCCGGGAAAAATTGCGGGAATGGGAACGGTTCCGGGAACGGTTGCGTAAATTTATTGCTTTTTTTCAAGATTTATTTTTGTGTATCAGCGAATGAGTATTTAAACTAGGTAAATCATCGACGAAGACAAGGGGCTAAATACCACTACAATTCCAGGAAATTTTCTATAATTAACCTAGCTCAGTTTACATGGAGACAAACTCATTTGCCAGTACATTACCATCAGCCTGTTCTCAGAAAAGTATACTGGAAACCCTGTTTGGCAGAGTGGTGACTAACGGTGATTATAATGCGTTCCGCGAGTTGTTCACACGGCATTATCGTTCGCTTTGCAATTATGCGATGCGCGTGGTGGTTACGCGGGAGATCGCGGAAGAAGTGGTATCCGATGTATTTGTGAAACTTTGGAAAAATCGTGAGCAGATTGAAGTGCATACTTCTTTTCAGGCTTACATTTACAGAGCTGTACGCAACCAGGCGCTGGATTACCTGAAACTGCGTATCCATCGTCAGAATGAACGGGATTCGCTGGAATCGGTACAATGGAATATGAGCCACGCCGACCATTTCTCGCCCGCCGAGGAACTGTCGTACAACGAGTTTTATTCGCATATAGAAGATTGCATCCAGGCGTTGCCGCGGCAGTGCCAGCTCATTTTCCGCCTCAGCCGGGAAGAAGGCCTCCGCTACCGCGATATTGCGGAGCGTCTGGAGATTTCGGTTAAAACGGTAGAAACGCAGATGAGCCGTGCATTGAAAGTCCTGCGGGAACGCGTACCTGAGCATCGCCTGGTAGCATAAGATACGGCTTCCGGCGGTCCATGGCCGGTGGTCAATAGAATTTGTTAATAATTAAACCTGGCCGATGGGAAACCGGAAGCCGAAGTACCTCAATGGCATTAGAACAAACCTGGCGTTGGTTCGGGCCTAACGACCCTGTTTCGTTGCAGGATATCCGTCAGGCCGGGGCAACCGGAATCGTAACCGCATTACATCACATTCCCAACGGAGAAATTTGGGAAGTATCAGAAATTCAGGCGCGTAAAAAAATGATCGAAGACGCCGGCCTTACGTGGTCGGTCGTGGAAAGCGTGCCCGTGCACGAGTCGATCAAGACGCGTTCCGGGGATTTTGAAAAACATATCCTTCATTATCAGCAGTCGCTCCGCAACCTGGGGCAATGCGGTATCGATACTGTTTGTTACAATTTTATGCCCATTCTCGACTGGACGCGCACCGATCTGGACGCGCCAATGCATGATGGCTCCACCGGTTTGCGTTTCGATGCAACGCAGTTCGCCGCATTTGATCTTTATCTTTTAGAAAGGCCGGAGGCTGAGGAGTTGTACACGGACGAGCAAAAGCGAGCTGCTAAAATTTGGCTTGAAACGGCGTCAGAGCAAGAGAAGGAAAAACTCGTCCGTAATATCATCGCCGGTCTGCCGGGTTCGGAGGAAAGCTTTACCGTTGAAGAATTCCGGAAGGTTTTGAAAACTTACGAGCATATCGGCGATTTTGAGTTGCGTACGCATTTGTACCAGTTCATCCAGGCCATCGGACCGGTGGCGGAAGAGGCGGGAGTCCGGTTAGCGATCCACCCCGACGACCCACCTTATCCGATCCTGGGCCTGCCACGTGTGGTAAGCACCGAAAATGACGCGGAGATGCTATTGAAAGCGTATGATAAGCAGGCGAACGGCATTTGTTTCTGTACAGGGTCCTACGGTGTAAGGCCGGACAACGATCTGGCGGGAATAATCGACAGGCTGGGCAACCGCATTCATTTCATACACCTGCGCGCCACCAAGCGCGAGCACGACGGCAGTTTTTACGAGGCTGATCACCTCGATGGCGACGTGGATATGTACAGCGTAATGCGGGCATTGGTATTGGAGCAGAAAAGGCGCGAAAATGAAGGTAGAACCGATTTGAGAATGCCTTTCCGTCCTGATCACGGCCACCGGATGCTCGACGACCTGTCGGCAACGAAGCGGACCAACCCGGGTTACACGGCCATCGGGCGCCTGCGCGGGCTTGCAGAGTTGCGCGGCCTCGAATATGGGATTGAAAGAAGTTTGTGATTGTAACAAGAAAGAGAATGGAAACGATTAGCACCGCTGTACAAAAGACCTTCATTTCCGAAGATTTCCTCCTCCGTTCGGAAACTGCGCGTATCCTTTACCATGATTATGCGAAGGAAATGCCGATCATCGATTACCACTGCCATCTCCCGCCGGACCAGATCGCGGAAGACAAGCAGTTTGATAACCTGACGCAGATCTGGCTCTACGGCGACCATTACAAATGGCGGGCCATGCGTGCGAACGGTATCAACGAACGGTATTGTACCGGCGATGCGAGCGATTGGGAGAAGTTCGAACAATGGGCGGCTACCGTGCCCTACACGATGCGCAATCCGCTTTATCACTGGACGCACCTCGAATTGCTCCGTTATTTCGACATCGATATCCTGTTAAATAAAGGTACTGCAAGAGAGATTTACGAAGAATGCTCTGCGAAGCTGCGCCAGCCGGATTACTCGGTGAAAAGCCTGCTGAACCGCATGAACGTGAAGGTAATCTGCACGACGGATGATCCAACGGACTCTCTCAATTACCATAGCGCGATCAGCGAGAGCGGTTTCGATATCCGCGTGCTGCCGACGTTCCGTCCGGACAAGGCGATGCTGCTGATCGAGTCGCCGGAGGATTTTAAACAATATCTGGCCAAACTGGCGCAGGCAGCGGAAGTAGGGGAAATTACTTCTTACGAAGCATTGCTGGCCGCATTGCAGAACCGCCACGACTTTTTCGCTTCCATGGGCGGTCGCTTGTCGGATCACGGTTTGGAGCATATTTACGCGGAATTCGATGAGGCTGCGGCACGTGAGGCATTTGCAGCTGCATGGAGGGGCGAGAAACCTTCTGCAAGCCAGACACTTGCATTCAAATCGGTGCTATTGTATGAAATGGCTAAAATGGATCATGCCAAAGGCTGGACGCAGCAGTTCCACCTCGGTGCATTACGTAACAATAATGAGCGGATGCTCCGCGAGCTAGGCCCGGATACCGGCTGGGATTCCATTGGTGATTACAGCCAGGCACAGGCGCTTTCGAAATTTTTGAACAAACTTGATTCGACGGACCAACTGGCGAAAACGATTTTGTATAACCTCAATCCGGCCGATAACGAAGTATTGGCCACGATGACGGGCAACTACAACGACGGTACCGTCGCCGGCAAAATGCAGTTCGGTTCCGGTTGGTGGTTCCTCGATCAGAAGGATGGTATGGAACGGCAGATGAATGCGCTTTCGAATATGGGCTTGTTAAGCCGTTTCGTGGGAATGCTTACCGATTCGCGTAGCTTCCTTTCTTACCCGCGTCACGAGTATTTCCGTCGCATTCTGTGTAACCTGATCGGCCAGGATGTCGAAAATGGCGAATTGCCGAACGATATCCAGTGGTTGGGTAAGATGGTGCAAGGTATTTCGTATAACAACGCCAACAAATATTTTGGCTTTTGAGTAAAATCCGAATTTAAATACGCTAATAAAAGGAATAGCCCAGACATTTGTTGTGGGCTATTTTAATGTTAATACGTAATTTTGGCGCGTAATCATTTTTCAATGGCCCGTCAGGGAGCTTCATTCTTTGGCCAACGGGCAATAGTTTAAAATATGGCTCAGATAGTATCCTTCGGGGAAGTCCTTATGCGACTTTCCACTCCTGGTTTTTCCCGTTTTGAACAAGCCCGTCAATTGAATGTAACATATGCTGGTGGCGAAGCGAACGTTTCGACCGCATTGGCATATTGGGGACACAGCACGGCGCACGTTACCCGTTTCCCTGACTCGCCCATCGGACGTGCGGCGGCTCAGTACCTGCATTTTCATGGCGTCGATACATCGCACATTCTTTTCGGAGGCCCGCGAATGGCCGTTTATTTCCTCGAAACCGGTGCTGCCATGCGCGGTAGCCAGATCGTGTACGACCGCGCGAACTCATCGCTCGCGACGATCGATCCGAAGGAGTTGGATTGGGACAATATCCTGAAAGATGCGAAATGGTTTCACTGGGCGGGTATTACCCCGGCATTGTCGCAAGAAGCGGCGGACGCGTTGCTCGACGGCATTAAAGCGGCCCGTAAACGGGGCATTACCGTCTCCGGAGACATTTTTTATCGCGCCAATTTGTGGAAATATGGCAAAAAGCCATCCGACATTCTTCCAGAACTGACTGCCGGAACAGACGTCGTAATCGCCAACAGCATCAATATCAAGGAGATTTTTGACATCGACGGAAACGATTTTGTCGAATCCTGCGTCAACTTACAGAAGGCTTTCCCGCAAGTGAAAACGGTGGTGGATACGAAAAGGACGTCGATCAGCGCTTCGCATAACTTGTTGAGGGCGTTTTTGTGGAACGGCAAGGAGCTGCTCGAAACGGAAGACATCGAAATCAACCCGATTATCGACCGCGTTGGCGGCGGCGACGCATTCATCGCGGGCCTTATCCACGGCCTCATTACCTTCGATGACCAGCAAAAGGCGCTCGAATTCGGGGTGGCCGCTTCTGCATTGAAGCACACCATCGAAGGCGATGCATTGATCTCGACGATCGCCGAAGTGGAAGCCATCCGTCAGGGAGAGACCTCAGGAAGAATCAAACGTTAACAACCTGGCCAACAATCATGGATAAAGAAACAACACTGATACTATTGAACGAAGTCGGCGTACTGCCGCTGTTCTATCATGCAGATATTGAAATCGCCAAAGAGGTGATCAATGCGGCATACCGCGGCGGCGCGCGCGCATTCGAGTTCACCAACCGTGGTGATAATGCTTACAATGTATTTACGGAGCTTCTGGCTTATGTAAAGGAAAGCCTGCCCGGCCTTTCGCTGGGTATCGGTACCATTTACGACGCGGAAACCGCGCAAAAATTCATCGATGCAGGTACCGATTTCATTGTAACGCCCTGCCTTAATCCGGCGGTAGGCGCAGCATGTTTGAAGGCCGGTATTCCCTGGATTCCAGGCATTTCCACATTGACAGAAATATATAATGCGCAGCAAGCAGGCGCGGAAGTAGTAAAACTATTCCCGGGCGAGGTGGTGGGTTCCGCATTCGTGCGTGCGATCCGCGGGCCTATGCCGAAGGTGAAAATCATGGTAACCGGCGGCGTTCAGCCCACCAAAGAAAGCATTAACGAATGGTTCGGGGCTGGTGCTTACGCGGTTGGTTTAGGTTCAAACCTCTTTCCGAAAGATGTGGTAGCAGAAGGAAATTATCCCTGGATCGAGCAGAAAGTCGCGGAAAGTATCGCGCTCGTGAAGGAGTTCCGTGCGAATAGCTGATTAATATTCGAGAATATCGCTCAGGCGCGTGGAGAAATCGATCATTACTTCGCCGCCTGACAGCGTTTCATCAAAGTGCACTGCAAGCTGAGGCTTGCCCGGTTCGTAAATGTAGGTCGGGTCGACCTTGCTTATCGCGCTCTACATTAAGGTCGGGGTTCGCCATGCAGAATGCTACTAACTCCTCGTCGGTGAAATACGGATGTGCAGGTATTTTCAATTGAATAAACATAGTGTGCTCTTTGCTAAATATAGCATTTCTGAATGAATGCTAATTGGCTTTCTCCCGCATAATTTTGTAACTTATAAGGCAGTTAGCCGTGACAAAATTATGATTACCGTTGCCATTATCATTTCGCTGGTCCTGTTTTCGCTCGGGTTTATTGTAACGCCGGGTAATGCAAAGTACCTCTTGTCGGGGTACAATACGATGTCCGAGGCCGACCGCGCCAAGATGGATATTGTTTCCTACGTGAAGTTCTTCAATCGCTTTCACATATTCCTTGGTATCAGCGAGCTGGGTGGCGTGCTGTTGCTGAATACTTTCAATGCGAACTGGGCCACGGTATTCATGGTGATGTACCCGCTTTTGGCCTATGTGTATATGATCGCTGTGGGAAACCGGTATTACACGGGTACTAGCGGCCAGCGGGTAGGTACTTACATCGTTATGGCCATTATCATTGTGGTGGTGATAGGTGTAGGCTTCCTGATGTTTGCGGGTATGAAAAACAGTGAGATATTCCTGACTACCCGCGCATTGGAGATCAAAGGTCTTTCCGGGATAAAAATTGCGCGTGATGATGTGACCGGTTTCACTGTCACCGACAGCCTGCCTGACATTTCGAGCAAGGCGGATGGCTTTGCAGGCGGCGAGTATAAAAAAGGTGCTTTCAAAACCGATGATGGCCGCATTGTCAGGTTGTATATCAATAAAAAATCTCATCCTTACCTGCTGATCAAAACAGTGGGGGATGAGATCTATTTCAGTTCCGACGAAATCTCGGCTACCGAGCTTTACAATCAGCTCAAAGCGTGGAAGTCCCTGTAACGACGAGCTCGGTCATGTAACCTTTCACAGCATCGGCAAAACCCGGCAACAATGTAAGGTCGGTATCCCAAAGCGATACGTCGCTCAAAACCTGCTGCGCCAGATCGATGGGAGAGGCGGCATTCTTCCATTTTTCATCAAAGTATGCCGCGGAATCGCAACGGATCGAATAGGGCTGGCCGTCGCGTTCGCCGTAATAAGCATTGTCCTTGTGCATTACAGGCTTCATAAACCGCAGGAACGCGGCAAAACCTTTGGCAAACAATGCGGGTACTTCGTCGGATTTCTGGTAATGGTTCAGAAGCGTCGGGATGTTGCGCATTTTCATCTTGGCCGTATACTGCACGGTAATGTCGATCAGCTGATGGCGGATGAACGGGTTGCGGAAACGGTCGAGTACCTGGTTGCCAAACTCCTGCGCTTGTGCGGGATCGACGTTGTAAGGAATTGCAGGTGCGAGTTCTTTCAGCATTACATCGGCAATAAATTGTGCTGTTTCGGCATTTTCCATCGCCTCGCGAACGGTGTCAAGGCCATGGAGGTATGAAAGTCCTGACGCCAGCGTATGTGTGCCGTTCAGCAGTCTCAATTTCAACTCGCGGAACAAGTCGATATCAGGTTCGATCACCACACCTTTGTCGGCCTGGGCAAAGCTCAGTACATCACGCACCTGCTGGTCGCCTTCGATAGCCCACAGGCTGTATACTTCGGAAACAATGAGCAAATCGTCGCGGAAACCCTGTTTTGCGGAAAGTGCTTCGATCGTTTCGGCATCCGGCTTGCCGGGAACAATGCGGTCTACGAGCGAGCTGCAAAAGTGATTATATTTTTCAAGCCAATATATAAATGCCCTGTCCAGGTCGTGCCGTTGTGCCTGTTCCAGTACGATGGCTTTCAGTTTGGGGCCATTACCGACGATCAGCTCCGTAGGAACGATCACCATACCTGCTTCCGGCGCGCCGTTGAACGCCTTGTAGCGTTCGAAAAGATAGGCGGTCAGTTTGCCGGGAAAGGATACAGGCGGGTTGGCAAAAATATCGTCGTCGACCAGCTGGATACCCACCTCAGTCGTATTTGAAATAACAATGTTAAGCTCCGAATTGTGAGCGCATTCGAGGATATCGGCCCAGTCGCTGGCGGCGGCCAATGTGCGGCTGATGCTGGTGTTAATCACCGTTTCGTCGATCTGCTTGCCGTTTTCGATCCCCCGGATGCTGTGCGAGAAAATGTTTTTCTGCTCCGAAAATGCGTCCGTGCCCCCGGTACTGGTCGATTTTACAACGACGATCCGGCCATTGAAAATACCCTGCGTATTGGCTTTGTTCACAAAATAGTCGGGCAGGCCGCGCAACAGCACACCCGTGCCGAACTGGATGATTTTTTCAGGCAATGCAAGAAGTTTCCCGTGATCGGGAAGAAGTCCGGGCTGCTGGTCGAGCAGTTGGGGGGAAAGCTGCGGTAACGACATTTTTCAGTAGATAAAAGGTTTGACAGTATGACGCCGTTTGGAAAGTATAACCCCTAAACAAAAAGAGGTACCTTTTGGGGCACCTCTTTCGTATATTTTTTTAGGTTAAACCTAAACAGTCATCGTTGCAAAGCCGCTTTCTTCTTTTTCTTTCTTTTCATCGGGAAAAACGAAGTTCATCGGGTTATTTACTTTCTCGGGAAGGAGCGCGATATTCAGCACCTCGTCGACCTGGTCCACATAATGGAATGTAAGGTCCTTAATGTAGTTGGCCGGTACTTCTTCCACGTCCTTGCGGTTTTTTACACAGAGGATAATCTCTTTCACGCCCGCACGGCGTGCAGCAAGGATTTTTTCCTTTACACCACCCACCGGAAGCACTTTTCCGCGCAATGTGATCTCGCCGGTCATCGCGATAAACGGTTTCACACGGCGCTGCGTAAATATCGACGCCATCGACGTTGCCATCGTCACACCCGCGCTAGGCCCGTCCTTGGGCACCGCGCCCGCTGGTACGTGTACGTGAAGGTCGTAGTGATTGAAAATGCGGTAATCGATGCCTACCCTTTCCGCATTGGCTTTGAGGTAGGATAATGCAGCCACGGCTGATTCTTTCATCACATCGCCCAGCTGGCCGGATAATGTTAATCCGCCTTTTCCACGGCTCAGGCTCGTTTCGATAAACAGGATTTCGCCACCTACCGACGTCCAAGCAAGACCGGTAACAACGCCTGCAAAGTCGTTGCCCTGATACAAATCCTTATCAAAAATCTCTGCGCCAAGGTATTTCTCGATCTGCTCGGCTTTGACGGTTTTGGGATAATCCTGCTCCATCGCCACCGATTTCGCGATCTTGCGGACTACCGTGCCCACCTTCTGTTCGAGGTTACGCACGCCCGATTCGCGGGTATAGCCTTCTATCAGTTTGAGCAAAGCTGCATCGTCGACTTTTACGTCGGTTGCTTTCAAACCGTGGTCCTTGCGTTGTTTCGGAACGAGGTAACGTTTGGCGATCTGCAATTTCTCTTCGATCGTATAACCGGTCATTTCGATGATTTCCATCCGGTCGCGTAAGGCGGGGTGAATGGTGTCGAGTGAGTTGGCTGTCGCTACGAAGAGAACCTTGGAAAGATCGTATTCTACTTCGAGGTAATTATCTGTAAATGAAGAGTTCTGCTCCGGGTCGAGGACTTCCAGCAATGCGGAAGAAGGATCGCCGCGGTAATCGGAGCTCACCTTATCGATTTCGTCGAGGATGAATACCGGGTTGGCAGAGCCTGCTTTTTTGATGTTCTGGATGATCTTACCCGGCATCGCTCCGATGTAAGTCTTGCGGTGTCCGCGGATTTCGGCTTCGTCGTGCACGCCGCCGAGCGCCATACGGATGTATTCCCGGTTCAATGCTTTTGCAATGGATTTACCCAACGAGGTTTTACCTACCCCCGGAGGGCCGTAGAGGCAAAGGATCGGCGCTTTCAGGTTACCTTTCAGTTTCAGCACCGCCAGATATTCGATAATGCGCTCTTTCACCTTTTCGAGACCGAAATGGTCGGCATCGAGGATTTTTTGCGCCCTTACCAGGTCAAAATTGTCTTTGGTATATTGTCCCCACGGCAAATCCACGAGTGTTTCCAGGTAATTCATCGTTACCGGGTATTCGGGTGCCATCGGGTTAATGCGCTGCAACTTCGTCAGTTCTTTTTCAAAATGTACCTTCACTGGCTCCGCCCATTTTTTCTGGCTGGCTTTCAGGCGAATTTCATCGAGGTCGCGTTCGGGGCTGTCCATTCCCAGTTCATCATGCAAAACCTTGATTTGCTGGCGCAGGAAATAGTCGCGCTGCTGCTGGTCGATATCCGAGCTGGCTTTGGTCTGGATTTCCCGTTTCAGTTCCAGCATTTCAATCTCCCGCATCATGTATTGCAGCAAAAGCGTGGCTTGCTTGTGGCCGTTGCGCTCTTCGAGCAATTTCTGCTTGTCGGCGATTTCTACATTGATATTCGAAGACAGGAAGTGGATCAAAAAGATCGGGCTTTCGATATTATCGAGCGCAATGCGTGCTTCCTGCGGGATTTCCGGGTTCAGACGCATGATTTTGTGCGCACCATCACGAAGCGATTGCAATAATGCTTTTGCCTCTTTCTTGGTAGGCCCCACAAACGAGTCCTCGATCGCCCGTACTTCGGCAGTCAGGTAAGGTTCTTCGCTGACAATGGCTTTGATTTCGAAACGCTGGCGTCCCTGCACGATGATCGTCACATTGCCATCAGGCAACGTGATCATTTTCAGGATCTGCGCGACGGTACCAATATTGTAAAGGTCCTCGGCCGTAGGGTCTTCCTTGTTGGGAATAGCCTGAGTGACGGCACCGAGAATACGCTGATTGATATCGGAGTTGCGGTATATCTTTTTAACAAGCCTGATGGCTTTCTGGCGCACCACTGTCACGGGAATTACCATCCCCGGGAAGAGCACTGTTTGCCTGATCGGAAGTATCGCCAGTTCGTTAGGAAGTTCAAAAGGCTCGTCAGAGCCATCGGGGCCACCAAGAGGAACGATTTCAAGGCTATCCATGTCCGAGTCGGACATTAGCAGCCGGCTATATAGATCAGAAGGTTCAAATTTCATAGGCATTCTGTCAAATTGACAGATAATCTTTTCCCAATATATAAATAATGACTTTCAAAAGAAAGGCATTATCAAAACAAAATAGCCGTGCCACTACACATATTGTCATGCATTTTTATAAGCGGTCACAAACTAATTACAGCAGGTGAGAAGTCTGTCCTTTTTTAAATAAAAACGTCTTTTTTTCGGACTGGAATTTAACGTTCGTCATATTGACCTGATCGTCAAAAGTTTCCATAAGCGTAACGTTCAAAAGTTTGCAGCCGTTCAAAGCGCCCTGAAAAGGGATTTCGAGATACACCCACGTTGCATCCTGCTCCTGTTCTTTTCCGAGGTATTTGATAGGGGTATTTTTTTTCTGACTATCTGTCAAAACAAATGATTTGCGAATGTACTCTTCAACGAAGCGATCGTTTTGATCATTGTCCTTGATCACAAATCGTTGTTTGGAATGGCTTTGCGACAATGCTTTTTCAAGATCATCGGTAAATATCCGGATACTTACCTCAAAAGTCCGGGATGTCGCATTGTATTGCATTTGCGTCACCGAAACGTGGTAATCGTGTTTCGGTTTGAATGACGTCAGGAGAAATGAGAAAAGGAGGATAGCACCAATTGGTGCTATCCTCCTTTTCATCAGAATACCGCTTTCCATACGTCGTTGAAAATCGCGAAAGCCATCAGGCCTAAAAGGAGCACCATACCTACTTTCTGGGCATTTTCGAGGAATCTGTCGGATGGCTTGCGGCCGGAGATGATTTCGTACGAAAGGATTACCGCGTGGCCGCCGTCCAATGCCGGAATAGGCAATGCATTCATGAATGCGAGTACCATCGAAAGCAAGCCGGTAAGCTGCCAGAAACGGCCCCAGTCCCAAACGCCGCCGAACATACGCGCGATGCCGATCGGCCCGCTCAATGCTTTGGAAGCCGAAACTTCGCCACGGAATATTTTACCGAAACCTTTGATATTGTTATACACGACGCCGAAGGCGTTCTCCGTACCAATAGCCACCGCTTCTCCAAATGTGTATTGAACAACTGTGAAGTTGAGCAGTGTTTCGGGGTAGAAGCCGAGGGTCCCGTCTTCGGTTACGGCCACTTTCAGTGATTTCTGCGCCGCGCCGCGTTGCACTACCAGGGTGGTTTCCTTGCCTTTGAGTTTTTCGAGCTGTGCCTGCAATTCATGAAAGAAACGGATAGGCGTGCCGTTGATCGACGTGATCTGGTCGCCTACTTCAACGCCGGCTTTTTCGGCTGGCATTCCGGGGATCAGTTCGCCGATTTTGAAAGGCTCTATCGCCCGGATGAAATTACGTTTCTCGTCTGGATCGGATAGTTTTTCAATGAAATTGTTTGGGATTTCGATCTGTACTTCCTGGCCGTTGCGGTCAACGGTGTAAGAGCTGTTGCTCCCCAGAAAAACTTCCGAGCTGATCACGTCGCTGAAATCTGTGAAAGGTTTGCCATTGACGCGAATCACTTTGTCGCCGGTTTTCAGGCCGATTTCCTGCGCCAGCTCACCTGCCACAATACCATATTTGTTTACTTCACTGATCGAAAGGAACTGGTTACCCTCGTGGTAGGCGATCGCGATGAAGATGATGATACCCACGATCACATTCACGATGATCCCGCCGAGCATCACGATCAGGCGTTGCCAGGCCGGTTTCGAGCGGAATTCCCACGGTTGCGGCTCCTGGCTCATCGCCTCGGTGTCCATCGACTCGTCGATCATACCGGAAATTTTCACAAACCCACCGAGCGGGATAGCGCCTATACCATATTCTGTTTCACCTTTTTGAAAACTGAAAATTTTAGGAGGAAAGCCTATAAAGTATTTTTCAACCCTCATTCCGAACAATTTTGCGGCAGCCATGTGCCCCCACTCATGCAACCCCACCAGGATCGACAGGCCCAGGATAAGCTGCCCTGCCATGATCAATATTTCCAATGCTTTCTGTAATTCCATTCAGGTTTTGTAATCGTTACGGGTTAATTGTTAATCAAAAAAAGTTCGATCTCCGCTACCGGATCAGTGTTTTAAACGTAAATGTAAACAGTAAAGTTACGCAAATCCTCCAACAACCTTGCAAATGCCCGGTATCAGTGTGCGAGCGGGGTTTTGTCGGGTCCGATGGCGATGCCCATCATCCGCATCAGTTCCGAAGCGTTGAAACTACGGCAGATACCTTCATGCAAACGATAATCGAAATGCAGCTGGCCGTTCTCCACATCCGACCGGAAATGGAAGTTGTGGATGTAGTTTTCGGTTGCGCCCCATTCGCCGAGTTCCAGGTCGTGGGTGGACACCATACCCGATGCCTTTTTGGAATGCAACTGACGGATCAGCGCCTCCGCACCCCGGTGGCGGTCTGCCGAGTTGGTACCTTTCAATATCTCGTCGAGCAGGTAGAAAACCGGTGCGCCGGCATGCTCGTCCGCCAACCCGAGCAGTTTGCGTAATCTTTTGAGCTCTGCATAGAAAGAGGAAGTACTTTCTTCCAAAGAATCCTGCGTACGCATGCTGCTGAACACGCGCACTGGCGAGCACGAGAAAGCGCCCGCACTCACGACCGCGCCCATTTGTGCAAGCACGAGGTTTAAACCGATCGTTCTTAAAAAAGTACTTTTTCCCGACATATTCGAGCCGGTCACGAGTATCGTTTTGCCGGTCCCTTGCATTCCGAAATCGTTGCTGACGCGCTTTGTCGCAGGTATCAGCGGGTGCCCCAATGCCTCTGCGGTGACTATAACCTCGGTAGTGTCCCTGACAACCGGTACAATGTAATGCGCGTTGGCAAATGCGTGACCTGCCAGGCTATTCATCGCCTCGGTATCGGCCAGTACATCGAGCCAGTCGGCGAGATGCTGGTGATGTGCCGTCTTCCATTCTTCGAGGCTGGCCAGGCAATGCATGTCCCACAGCGTCGGAATGCCTATAAAAATTGCGAAATAGGGATTGTTGCGGTAGTCCAGCTTTTCGAACAGGCCGCCTACCTTCGCCAATGCGGCAGACGAACCGCTGATCTGCGCCTTTCGGCTCTCCCACCAGGTCGATTGATAGGGAGCGTTTTCAGCTTTTTTCAATAGCTCCGAATAGGCCGTAAGCGTTTGTCCCATTGAGGTCGTGCGGTTCGCAAGTACTTTCACGTAATCGGCGTAGCGGCCTAATATCAAAAGATGGATGCCGAGGCTGATCAGTACCGCAATGCCGGGCAGCACGCCGGTGAAATACAGAATCGCGATCACGAGCGTCAGCACTGGGAACCAGCGCCAGGGTAATGCTTTTTGCAATGGCTCCGGGAATTTCTCCACGACCCACCCCTGAAATTCGCCTACATGTTTGGCGGCGTGTTCGTGCAAGAGCGCGGTCGCTTCCCAGCCCTGGATCAGTTCGGGATGCCGGCTGAAATCGATGGCGGCTGCTTGCCGGAGGCTTACTTCGCCTGCATCGGCGGGGTTTTTGAGCCAGCTGGCCAGCCGGCGGCTTCCTTCGGCGGTACGGGTGCGGTTGAGGAGCTTGAAAAGGGAGAATTCTCCGAAAATATCGAGGTCGTCGGAGTAGTTATGGTCCTTTTCACGGAATTCCGAACCGGTTTCTGGTCTTTTGAATCGAAGGTCGAGGCGGGCGAGTTCGTCGTCGTTGATGGTGATCAGGTTTCGCTGGAAATTGCGGTTAACGCGTGCCTGCTGCTGTTTCCGCATTAAAATCAGAAAGATCGCGAGCAATACCAGTATCCCGATTCCCCAGTAGGCAATGCCCGTTTTGTTCCAAACCACTGCCAGCAGCACCATTCCGGCGAAGGTAGCCAGGCGTAGGAGTGCAATGCGTTTGAACCTTTCATGCTCCTGTTGTTCCGCGACCGTCGCTTTTTCTTTTTGTGTTTGAAAAAATGATGTGGAATGCTTTAAATCGGCGTTTTTCATGAAAAGTTTTCAGCGGTTTCAAATTGCAGTTTGATGAGGTTGGCATACATGCCGTCGGGGATGGTGCTTAATGCCTGGTGCGTACCTGACTCGGCGATCCGGCCTTCACGCAGCACATAAATCATATCCACCTTCCGGATCGTAGCAAGGCGGTGCGCGATCACGATCGTCGTACGGTTTTTCATGAGCTCATCCAATGCAATCTGCACGAGTTTTTCAGACTCCGCGTCGAGGGAGCTGGTCGCTTCGTCGAGGATCAGGATTTTGGGATCTTTTAGAATAGCCCTCGCAATGGCAATGCGTTGCCGCTGGCCGCCGGAGAGTTTAATGCCCCTTTCGCCGACAATCGTTTCAAAACCCTCGGGGAAAGATTCGATAAATTCCAGCGCATGGGCACGCTTCGCAGCATCTACAATGGCTTCGCGGGAGGCCGTGGGCTTTCCGTAAGCAATGTTCTCATAGATCGTCCCGCCAAAAAGCATAACTTCCTGCGGTACGATCGCGATATTTTTCCTTAATGCCGAAATGCCGTATTCCCGTATCGGCTTGCCGTCGACCAGGATTTCGCCCGACTGATAATCGTAAAAACGCATCAGGAGCTGTACGATAGTCGATTTGCCTGCCCCGCTGTAACCGACCAATGCAATTTTCTCACCTGCCTGAACATCCAGCGAAACTCCTTTTAATACCGGCAGATCGGAACGTGATGGATAAGCAAAATGGACATCCTGGTAAGTAACGCGACCTTCTACATGACTTGCGACGGCATTCTGTGCTTCGTCGACGGATACCTCCGGCGTTTCTCCCAGGATTTCAAAAACACGTTCGGAAGCACCTACCGTACGGCTGATCTGCGCATACAAATCACCCATTCCACTGATGGACGCGCCGATGAAAGTGGTGTAAAGGATAAATGTAAAAAGGTCCGAAAGCCCGAACTCCCCGGCCTGCACCAATGCCGCGCCGTACCAGACTACACCCACAATCCCGCCAAAAGTGGCGAAAATGATAAAGGATACAAACCCGCCCCGGAAACGTGCGGCGTACAATGTAAGATCGACAACTTTGCCGAGAATCGTTTGGTACCGATTGATTTCCAAAGGCTCATTGGTAAATGCCTTTACGACATTCACGGATTGCAGCGTTTCCTCCACCACCACATTCGCGGCTGCGAGCTGGTCCTGCGCTTTGCGCGAGAGCCTGCGTGTGTGACGCCCGAAGAAGACCGAAGCCACACCGAGGATAGGCACCGTCGCGAGCATGAAGAGCGTCAGTTTCCAGGATGTATAAAATAGTATCGTCATGCCGACGATGAGCGTCGCGGCCTGACGGAAGAGTTCTGCGAGTGTAAATGACATCAGGCCCTGCAACTGCGAAACATCGGAAGTAATGCGGCTTGTGAGCTCGCCAACGCGACGTTCTTCGAGAAAAGGCACGGGTAATGTGATGATTTTACTGAAAACATCCAGCCGGATATTGTTAACGGCCTTTTCGCTGACTTTGGAAAAAAGATAGATCCTGAAATACGAAAATACCGCCTGGCCTGCCAGCACCACGAAAAGCAGCACGGTGATCTGATTGATCGTAAACCGCGATTTACCCTCAATGACCTCGATAATGCTTCCTACGAGCTTCGGAAATGCAAGTGACGTACTTGTGGACAGCACAAGAAACAGCATCCCGGCCGCGAACATCATGCGGTAGGGGCGCAGGTAGCGCAACAGCTGAAGTGTAATTTTCAGGCCTTCCCACCTGATCTTTTTGACTGCAAACGGGGATGGGGTTTCATTGTTGGCCATTAGAATATGAGTACACCGGAAAGCTGTTTTAAACCGGTTTGGATAAACATTCGATCGTTAGCCTGCAAAAGTAAGCATTAATTCAAAGCTGCCCGGGAAGGGCCGCCCGGACAGGGCTGCTTAGGCAGGGCATTATTGTCAAGTTTACGTGCGATTGTGCGTAAAAATGCCTAATTTTTCAATGAACGGACGATGAGTCTTTTTGCCGGTGTAAAAAAGTTGTAAAAAACTTGCAAACCCCAGGCAACCCTGTGCCGGAATCCCTCGTATAGGTTCAAAAAAGCAAATAGCATGCCCGAGTATAACTCCGCCGTTCTTCAAGAACTACTCGACGGCTGTTTAAAGAAAAACCGCCGCAGTCAGGAGCTGTTGTATAAGCAGTTTTACGGCTATGCTATGAGCATTTGTTTACGCTATACACGTAGCCGGGAAGAGGCGAAAGAAATACTCAACGATGGATTCTTGAAGGTTTTCACGAAGCTGGAAAGCTTTGATGCAAGCCGGCCATTTAAAACCTGGTTGAGCAGAATCATGATTAATACAGCCCTCGATCATTACAGACAGGAAGTTCGCAGAGATGTTTTTGACGACGTGGAGGTCGCGGACCAGGTGTCCGTAGACGAAACGGTTATCAGCAAGCTTTCCCACGATGAGCTGGTCGGATTGATCCAGCGCCTGACTCCGGCATACCGGCTGGTTTTCAGCTTGTCGGTCATTGACGGTTACACACACGAAGAAATTGCAGAACAGCTGAATATTTCAGTTGGGGCGTCAAAATCGAATTTGTCGCGTGCAAGAGAAAAGTTGAGAGAAATGTTATCCAAGATTAATATTGACGACTATGATAGAGTTGCCAGATGACGAACTGGACAAGCTCTTCAGAAAGTCATCAGAAGAGCTTGATCCGACATACGAACCCGACGACTGGAATGACCTGCGGAAGCGACTCGATCAGCAGGATGGAAGAACTCCGGCAGGGTGGTGGCGGAAATGGTGGCCAGTGGGTGTGCTGGCGCTGCTGATCCCGGCTGGGGTGCTGTTGTACTCCTTGGAAGGGGGGGATGGAGGAAAGAGTAAGGATAAGTCAGGTGTTGTCAGTGAGTCAGGTGTTGTTGGGGAAAGGGAGGATGGAGGAAAGGGAGAGGGGAGGAAGGATAAGTCAGGTGTTGTCAGTGAGTCAGGTATTGTTGGGAATAGGGAGAATGCAGGAAAGGGAGAGGGGAGTAAGGATAAGTCGGGTGTTGTCAGTGGGTCAGGTGTTGTTGGGAATGGTGAGAATGCAGGAAGGGAGGCCGCTGACGGGGAGTCAGGTGTTGCCAGGGAGTCGGGAGGCTCGGAAGCGGATCTTAAGAAAGAGCGAGTGGCTGATGCGAATGTGGATAATGGAAGGCCGGTTGTTGATAATGCAAAAGAACCGGTAGCTCATGGAAATAAAGCCGTTGTTGGCAACGGAAAACGTATTGGGAACAAACCGAAAACCAGTGTAAAAGAGGCTGGTAAATCTTCCTCGAAATCAGAATTGAATACTGCTGTTAATAGTAATAGCAGAAAACCATTGCCCCGGAGCCAATCTAAGGCAGGCGGAGTGTACTTAGAGCCTAACCGCTCAAAAGTGGAAGGAGGCGACGGGGCTCTTTCTATTACAAACAATGCAAAAACGGGTGGCAGGGAGACGTCCCTGTCCCAAACAACCGCTCCGCAGGCCGGTAATGTGGTTTCAAAAGCATTGGCAGAAATGCAGCCAGTAACTGCGAATACATCGTTGGCAAAGGCTGATGAGTCAGGTCGCGCGCTAATTTCAGCATTTGCGCTAGATAGTAAGAAGCCGAAATGGAATGCATTGCAATTGCCTGGAATCTCCGAACCGGTGTATGAGCTTGCGGAACCGCCCAAACCACCTAAGCAGTCGTCCATGTCGGCAGAAGATCAGCCGCTTGTAGCATTCAGATTTGGCTATTCGCCCGATCTGAGCACGGTAGGTTTGAAGAATTTTTCAAAACCGGGGGCTTCGGTTTCGCTGTTGGTGGAATATTCGGTTTTGCCAAGATTATTTGTGCAAAGCGGTGTGGTATGGAGCAGAAAAGATTATTACGCTCCGGCGGAAGCTTACCGGTTACCGAAAATCCCCCATGTATACCTACCGGATATGACAGGCATCGACGGCATCTGTAAAGTACTCGAAGTGCCGATAAATTTGAGATATGACATTGCGTCGGGCCAAAGGTCGCGTTGGTTCGCAGGAGCGGGTTTCTCGTCCTATCATATGAATAGCGAGAAGTATAAATACAACTACGTGAACCCGAATGACCCTAATGCAATCAAATATCCTGGCTGGAACACTAAAACGGGATGGTATTGGTTCAGTCATGCCAATGTCTCCGCCGGATACGAGTATCGAATCTCCCGTAAGCTGTCTTTGCTCGCGGAACCTTCCGTCCGCCTGCCGCTCAAACGTGTAGGGTTTGGAAATGTAAACCTTATTACCACTGGCCTTTGGCTATCAGTGCGCTACACCCCTGTTTTCAAGTGAGCACTATGCCCACATTATTCTTGAATTGTATCTTCTAATTAATTCATTATTCACTATGAACTCAATTGAAAAAGGAAGCATGAAGCGGGGGGATTTCCTCCGCAGCCTAGGGCTTAGTACCTCAACGTTAATGGCCTACTGGTGCCTGGGAACAACTATGACGGCCTGCGGTTCCAGCGACGACGATCCAAATCCCGATCCCGATCCCGATCCAAACCCGGGCACAGGTACAG
The DNA here is from genome assembly GCF_900109045.1 of Dyadobacter sp. SG02. GTDB lineage: Bacteria > Bacteroidota > Bacteroidia > Cytophagales > Spirosomataceae > Dyadobacter. The sequence goes on along the minus strand of NZ_FNYL01000004.1, from coordinate 280,484 downwards.
GCATATCAGGCACAACAACCGGCACAGCTATCAATTTCACGGTTGATATGACCAATTCGAATAATACCAAGCTGAAAACCAACGGAGGTTTCATCATCACAGGTGACGTGCTCGTAGCCAAAACAACTGCCGGCAGCTACGTTGCTCTGAGCAAAATCTGCACGCATGAAGGAAATCCGGTGACATATCGGCCGACGTCCAACGATGTTTTCTGCCAAACCCACGGCTCCACGTTCAGCATTGCCGGTGCGGTGACGAACGGTCCGGCTGCCGTAGCGCTCAAAACGTATACAGTAACCGTTTCCACTGACGGCAACACTTTAACAGTGAAAGCTTAATCTGAACTAACCATGAAAGTACTCCGCCTACTCGTGATGTTGATGTGTTCATCAACAGTTTTATATGCACAGGATGACTTGCTGAACGAGCTGTCGAAACAGGACAGCGCGCAAACCGTTCCGGTAACCGCCACTTTCAAATCGACCCGCGTGGTGAATGGCCAGTCGGTGGAAACGATGAAAAAGAAGCACCTCGATTTCCGCATTTCGCACCGTTTCGGGAAGCTCAATTCGGGCGCTTATCAGTTCTTCGGGCTCGATCAGGCTACCATGCGGCTGGGTTTCGAATACGGGCTTACCGACGACCTGGAAATCGGAGTCGGCCGCAGCACGTCGCAGAAAGTGTATGACGCCTTCGCGAAATATAAAGTGCTGAAACAAACCACCGGTGCACGCAATATCCCGGTTTCGATTACGCTGTTCGGTGGAACGGGTGTGGCTACGGTGGACAAGGAGCGGGAATTTCAGGACAAATTGTATTATACCGCTCAGGTGCTGGTAGCGCGGAAGTTCGGTGAAAGACTCTCGCTGCAACTGTCGCCAACCTATTTGTACCGCACGATGCCCGATGTACAGGGTGACGAAAAAGTGGTGCTGGCAGTGGGTATCGGTGGGCGGTTCAAGCTTTCGAAACGGGTTTCGCTCAATGGGGAGTACTTTTATACAGCCCGTGAAAAAAACACGGTTACTGCGCCTTACCATGATTCCATGTCGTTCGGTGTGGATATCGAAACCGGCGGGCACGTTTTCCAACTGCATTTTACCAACTCCCTCGGCATGATCGAGAAGCAATTCATCGGTGAAACCGCCGGAAGCTGGGGCAAAGGGGATATTCATTACGGGTTCAACATTTCCCGTACATTCAGCTTTGACAAGAAGAACAAGAAGCAGCCAAACTGATCCAGACTATGAAACTGCATTTTTTTCGCGTGGCCTGCCTGGCCATGCTCGGTACCGCTTTGCTTTCGGGAACTGCTTTTGCGCAAATGTTCGCCACTTCGGGCGGTAATACGCAATTCTCGGCGTCGACACCTCTGGAAAATATCGAAGCGGAAAACAAGAAGTCGCAGGTGATCCTGAATACGGCCAACAACGAGATCGCGATCCGGATGAACATGCGGGAGTTTTCTTTTCCCAATAAACTCATGCAGGAACATTTCAACGAAAACTATATCGAATCGGCGAAATACCCGACGGCCACTTTTTCGGGAAAAGTCGATAAAGCGCCGGATTACACCAAGGACGGTGATTACGACTTATCGGCGACCGGGAAATTCACCGTTCATGGTGTTACGAAGGAGCGGACGATCAAGGGGAAAATGAAGATCGGAGGAGGAAAGATTACGATCACGTCCGACTTCGAGGTAGCGCTGGTGGATCACAACATTGAAGTACCGAAAGTGGTTTTCGTGAAAATCGCGCAGATCATCAAGGTGAAGACGCAATATGCATTGTCTCCAAAAAAATGATAAAGACCTGCGGTCCGGTACGCCGGATCGCAGGTCTTTATTAAAACTGTGGGGTGTTACAGACTTGGTAAGCCTTTCTTGAACTTGCCAAGTCTTTTTTATTATCTCCTCCGGCGACGGCGGGCCGGTTTTCTTTTACGAACGACCTTTTTTCTTACAGGCGCTTTTTTGACGGTAGCTTTGCGTATCGGCGCTGCTACTGCCTCCTCTTCTTCCTCATCCTCGCCAACAGCCTCCTCGGTCGCTGAGGCAGTTTCCGCGATCGATACCGTCTCATTGGTTTCTTTTTGATCCACGTAAGGCAAGCGCACAGCCGCGATTTGCTCGATATTCGAAGTGCTTTCGATCGGTCTCAGCCTGTAAGAATAGGAATAGGCCTTCGCGGGCAGCAGGTACGCGTCGTGAACGCGCGGCGACCAGCTATCGTCGCCCCCGAGACCCATTTGTGCGAGGTCGATATTTACGACGGTTGAGGTGCCGCGGCTTAGCACCGCCGCGCGGCGTTTGGCGGCGAGCAGGTCTTTGTCTGTATAATCATGGACGTTGAAATTGAATGCGGTGTCGCTGAGTACCAGCAATCCGGCACCTTCCGCATTGGTCACCGTGGCCCAGCGCACGGCTGTTTTGTTACCGTTTTCCTGTGGCGTAATGTACGGGAAATGCTGTTCGGCTACTGTTCCGGCATAAATGCCTACTTTTCCACTCGTTTTCCGGTCGGCGTAGGTTTCGTGCGGGCCGTTGCCGTACCATTGGGTTTTGGTAAATGTGGCAGGCATTTTCAGCTGCATTCCCACTTTCGCGAGCGGCGGCCATTCGCCGCGTGGTGTGAATGTGTTTTGTATATGGATGTCGCCCGAGGCATAAACCATATATACCGATTGCACATCCATTTCGCCTTTGGGTTGCTTTAATGTCTGGTTGAGCGTCACCTTGTAGATCTGTGCCGTCAGCTTCTGTGTTTTCATCTCAGCAGAAACACGTTCCAGGGTATCCAGGTCGAAATTGCGCCATTGGGTAGCGTAGCTTTTTGCGCCGCCACCTTCGTCGTTATCGCTCGGTACGCGCCAGAAGTTGGCGTACGGACCACTTTCGAGCATTTCTTCCTTTTTATTTTTGAAAGAAATCATGCGGCCTTCGTTTTTGTCGAAAACTACTGTAAAGTCCTGGCCGGAAATCTGCACGCGTGCGGCTGTTACCTGGGCAATGCGGAGTGGGCGTTCGCTGTACAGGCTGAGATTCGGGCGCGGGGCAGCCGGTTTCATCACCGGAACCTGGTACCAGGCGACTTCGTGGCCTTTCGGGGCCCAAAGCGTTGCTTCTTTTAATCTTAAACTTAAATTCAGAAAATATTCTGCATTCGGTTTCGCCGAAGCGGGCAGTTCATAGGGAATGGTAATCTGTTGTTTCTGGCGTGCCAATGCATTCAGATTCGTAATGCTTCCGCCTTTGCCCACAGGCTTACCGTTTTCGATCAGCGACCATGCCAGTTCGTACCCGTGCAGCGACTGAAAATCGTAGGTATTATGCAATGTGACGGCCTTTGCACCGGCTTTCAGCGTGTCCGGCGTTTCGAATTTTACATATTGATATACCTTCTTCACTTCGCTGAGCTCCGGCTGGGGCGTGCGATCGGGGTTCACGAGCCCGTCGCCCGCATTGGCGCCGTCGACGTAGTTGAAATAATCCCAGTATTCTGTGCCGTCGGCGCGTTTCAGTTTTAATCCCTGGTCTACCCAGTCCCAGATGAATCCGCCCTGCATGGTCGGGTATTTTTCGATCAGGTCCCAATATTCTTTCAGGTTACCGATGCTGTTGCCCATCCCGTGCGCGTACTCGCAGACGATGAGCGGGCGGGTTTTGTCCTTTTTGACGAGTTCGACCATGTCCTGCGTGGACGGGTACATGACCGAAACGATATCGAAACTGCTGAGTGTCGTCGGTTTATAATCCTTACGGCCTTCGTAATGAATAGGGCGGGTAGGGTCGGCTAGTTTGATGAAATCGCCCATATCCGCGAAATTCTGGCCCATTCCCGACTCGTTACCCAGCGACCAGATGATCACCGACGGGTGGTTTTTGTCCCTTTCTACCATTGCATTGCCCCGTGCGAGAAATGCCGCGCGCCATTGCGGGTTATCGGCGAGGATGATGTTCTTTCCCCACAATTCATGGCTCTCAATATTGGCCTCGTCCATTACGTACAGCCCATATTGGTCGCACAAATCGTACCATTCCGAAGCATTGGGGTAATGCGAAGTTCTGACCGCATTGATATTGTGCTGCTTCATTAAACTAATGTCCCTGATCATCGACTCGCGGCTGATGGTACGGCCGTTTTCCGGGTCGAATTCGTGGCGGTTGACTCCTTTAATGGTTACCGCTTTGCCATTGACGAGCAATTGCCCGCCTTTGATCTTCACATCCCTGAAACCCACGCGCTGGCTCGTTGCTTCAAGCACTTTGCCGTCGGAGTTCATCAATTGCACGGTTAGCGTGTAAAGATTAGGCATTTCCGCGCTCCATTTCGCAGGGTTAGGAATCGGCATTTCGGCGCGTACCGCTCCTTCCTTGCCCATTTCCAGTGTACCTACCATCTGGCTCACCGGCGTGGCGACCACGTTTTTGGAAGCATCGTATAAGGTGAAAAGTACCTGATGCGCATGAATGGGCTGCGGGCCATAGTTTTTGACATATGCGCTCAGTTTCAATGTCGCGTTTTCGTGATTAGCGTCCAGAATCGTCCTGACGGAGTAATCAGTTAAAACCACTTTGGGCAGAAGCAACAGGTTTACATCCCTGAAAATGCCCGAAAGCCGCCAGTAATCCTGATCTTCCAGGTAACTGCCATCCGACCAGTTGATCACTTCCACGGCCAGATTGTTCACACCTGCTTTCACATCTTCCGTCACATCGAACTCGAAAGGCGTCATACCATCCTCGTGGTAGCCTATCGCGACACCGTTCAGCCATACGTAGCAGGCGGATTGCACGCCCCCGAAATGCAGGAATACCTGCTTATCCCTCACATCCGGAACCGTGAACGTGGTACGGTACATGCCTACCGCATTGGTATCGGCGGTAATGCGCGGCGGCGCAGCTTTGAACGGGTGTTTGATATTACTGAAAATAGGACGGTCGTATTTGCGGCCCTCGCGCGCGCCTACTACCTGCCAGTTGGACGGTACCGGGATGTTGTCCCAACCCGCATCCGACACTTTCGGATCGTAAAAATTCAGTTGTGCTTTCGACGGATGCTGCGCCCATTTGAACTTCCAGGTACCATTCAGCGACTGGACGAACGGGCTTTTTTTGTCCATGACCAATGCGGACTTTTCCGTAGGGTAGGGGAAAAAATCGGCGCGCGGCTTCTCGGTATTAATGCTGATCACCTGCGGGTCCTGCCATTCGGGAATGGCTTGGGCGTGAGCCGAGTGGTTTAGAATTTGTATTAAAAAAAACAGTATCGGAAATCCGCAACGGGTAGAGAATTGCATATTACTTTCTGTGGTGATATTCGTGCGGCGCTTTGTTTGAATGCAGGCAAGCACGCGTTTTTATTTCGGGAGTTAAAATTAGGTATAATCAAAAAGAAACGGACGCAAAACGGGGGTACCATGAAGTTTTATTTGAAGAATGCCCTTATTTTGCCTGCACATGTAAATTCTCTGTTATGCTGTTAGCTGTCGACCTTGGCAATACCGACACCGTTTTCGGGCTCTATGATTCCGGTAACTGGGAGCATATCTGGCGGATGCGCTCGTTGATACAGGAAAACGAGGCGCATTACGAGTCGAAGCTGCGGCTGCATTTCCTGGAAGCCGGCTTGTGGTTCGGGGATGTGGAAACGGTGGTGCTGAGCAGCGTCGTACCCGCATTGACACCCGTGATTTTGCGAATGCTCCGCTCGCTATTTGGCGAAGGTGTCGTCGTGGTCGGGCCGGATGTTTACCCTGCATTATCCATTGAAATAAACCATCCGCACGAAATCGGCGCGGACCTCATTGCCAATGCGGTAGCGGTTTCGACACGTTACAAAGAAAATTGCGTGGTCGTCGATTTCGGTACCGCATTGACATTCACGACGGTTTCCAAAGACAGTAAAATCCTCGGCGTGGCCATATTACCGGGTTTGGTAACGGCTGTGAAAGCATTATTCGCCAATACCGCGCAGTTGCCCGAAGTGCCGCTCCAACTTCCGCCGTCGGCCATTGGTAAAAATACGGTGGAGGCGATCCAGGCAGGTATTTTGCTGGGTTATGAAGGACTTGTGAAGTCGCTGTTGAGCCGCATTCGTGCGGAGCTGGGCGGCGAATGCATTGCCGTTGCGACGGGCGGACTGTCCTCCATCATCGACACGCTTCGAGACGAGTTCACAGAAATTGACAGAAAATTAACATTGGACGGCCTGCGCATTATCGGCGAAAGTCTCAGGGCTTAGTTTTAAAACAGCCATCTTCAATCAAAGGCAGATCCCAAACCGGTTGATTATACAAATACACCCAACAATCCCTGACGATTCCCTGATCATCCCTGGCAGGTACCACTTTACGGACGTACAAACTCGCCGTTTCGTCTTCCAGAACATCCTCATATTCATCCAGTTCTTTCAGTATTTCAAAGGAGTTTAGCTGGTAAATTTCCCCGTGTACACGTGTGGGCGCATCAGGCTCATGCAGCGCGCCCGGGTACCACTCCACGCGGAACAGTTTTCCATTGAAATAGCCTTTTCCTATATAGTTTGAAAACAACCGTAGCTTCCTCGCATAGGGGTTGTCGAAACCCTGCATCAAAGTGCCGTAAGTAAATAAATTATATAACTTTTCCATTCTGCTGCCAGAAGATCAGAAATTCGGCTAAATGCTGAACTGTATTTTTCTTATATTTACATGTAAGCTTCTTCATTTACTAATATACCGTTATGTACGAAAAGAATCTTGGTACAAAACAAAAAGCATTAAGGATCAACCTCGACCGCCGGATCTACGGATCGTTCGCGGAAATCGGGGCGGGTCAGGAAACGGCGGCTTACTTTTTCAAAGCCGGCGGCGCATCCGGAACCATCGCCAAAACGATGTCGGCCTACGACATGACGTTCAGCGACGCGATATACGGGACGGAAGAGGGCGGAAGGTATGTGGTGGAATCCCGACTGATGAAAATGCTCAACCGCGAGTACAACCTCGTAGAAAAGCGGCTTTCGGAGAAACGGGGTGTCGATAGCACCTTTTTTGCCTTCGCGAATACAGTAGTAGCCCTCAATTTTCAGAAAACGAACGAATCGCATGGTTGGATAGGCCTGCAATTCCAGCTCACACCCATGGGCCCGACGAATTACGTCGTGATCCACGTGCGCATGCGCGACGACGAGAATATTCTGCAACAGCAGGCATTGGGCATTATTGGTGTAAACCTGATTTACGGCTGCTATTATTACTACAAATCGCCCGAAATCCTGCTTATGTCGCTCATGGACGACCTGACGATCGACCGGATCGAGATCGATATGGTGCGTTTCAGCGGGCCGGATTTTGCCAAAGTCGATAACCGTTTGATGAGCCTGCGGTTGGTGAAAAATGGTTTTACCGATGCCGCATTGTTCGGCAGCGACGGCGGCGTGCTGCAACCTTCCGAGGCGTTGTACAAAAAGCATATCCTCATGATGCGCGGCCGCCTGCGCCCCATCACGAACGTGCATATCGACCTGATCAGCAACGGTCAGCGACAGTTTTTGGCCGAAGAGGACGTGGACGAGTCGAAAGTGGTATTGATCTCCGAGCTCACATTACATAACCTCAAAGCCGGCGACCGCGACATTGACGAAAAGGACTTCCTCGACCGCGTGGATATCCTCTGCTCGCTGGGACATATGGTGATGATTTCCAACCACCATGAATACTACCGGCTCGTGGCTTACCTGTCGCGATTGACGAAACTGAAATCCGGTCTGCTGCTCGGTAGCCCGAATTTGCAGGATATTTTCGAAGAAAAGCATTATCAGTTCCTGCAAGGTGGCATTCTCGAATCCTTCGCGACGCTTTTCAGCCGGAAAGTAAAGCTCTACATTTACCCGACATTGCAGCCGGATGGCTCTGTGTATAGTTGCGAAAATTTCCGCGTACCGGATCATTTGCGGCCGTTGTTCCAGTATCTGATCGTGAACGACAAGATCGAGGACATTAAGAACTACAACACCGAGCATATGCACATTACCACGGATTTCGTACTTGAAATGATCAAGCGCGGGGAGCCGGGTTGGGAGAAGCTGGTGCCGGAGAATGTGGCGCAGATTATCAAGGAAAAATCACTTTTCGGGCTTCCGAGCGAGAATAACTACGTCGATACGGTGAAGCAGATTCACCAGGCTGTGGGGAATTTGTGATTGATTTTTAATGCCGCGAAGGCACGAAGGAATAGGAAACACATTCGTGACCATTCGTGTCTTCGTGGCATATTAAAGTAAGCCAAGTAGTTTCTTAGCTTTTGGACATAAATTCTCGTTTATGTCCAAAATTTTATCCCCGCCCACCACTTTCACAGGCAGGCTCCGCTACCTCGGCCCCGGTTTCATTCTCTCCGCCGCCATTGTAGGCTCCGGCGAGCTCATCGCTACTACCGCGCTGGGTGCCAAAGCCGGCTTCGTCATGTTTTGGCTTATCATTCTGAGCTGCCTCGTCAAAGTCGCATTGCAGCTGGAATTTGGTAAAAATGCCATTTACACCGGCACATTTATCATGCATAACTTCAATAATCTGCCGGGTCTCAGGCTGGGCAAGGCGCATTGGAGTATTTGGCTGTGGCTTTCATTGCAAGGGTTGAAACTGTTGCAGGTAGGCGGTATCGTGGGCGGCACGGCTATTGTGTTGCATATGGCCTTCCCATTGGTTTCGGTCAATTTCTGGGCGATTATTTCGGTACTGATCACTTCATTCTGGGTTTACAAGGGCAACTATGGCCCCGTTGAAAAAGGCTCGCTGGTGATGATCATTCTTTTCACGGTTGTGATCCTTATATCTGTCATTTCGCTTCAATGGACGCAGTATGCCATTCATTGGCCGCAGATCGAAAGCGGCTTGCGGTTTTCATTGCCGACTGCAATGGTGGCAACGGCATTCGGTGCATTCGGGATCACGGGTGTCGGCGGCGACGAGATCATGTATTACAATTACTGGTGCATCGAGAAGGGCTATGCAGCCTACACCGGACCGAATGACGGTTCGAAAGAATGGTCGGAGAGGGCCAGGGGCTGGTTTCAGGTAATGTACCTCGATGCGGTGATGTCGATGGTGGTGTACACCATTGTAACGGCCGCATTTTATTTGCTTGGTGCGGCGGTGTTGCATTCGGGCGGCAATGTTCCCGAGGGATACGGCATGGTGGAGACCCTTTCCCGCATTTTCACCGAGACGCTAGGCCCATGGGCGAAGAATATCTTTCTGATTGGTGCCTTTTTTGTCCTCTACTCTACATTATTCACTGCGGCGGCCAGCTGGGCGCGTGTCTGGGCGGACGCATTCGGGCAGATCGGTTGGATGAAGTTTGAATCCTCACGAGAGCAAAAACGCAGTATCGGCATCCTTTCCTGGGTGCTTCCCATCGCGTGGTGCCTGCTGTTCCTCTTTTTTCAGGCACCGGTGATGATGGTCATTGTGGGCGGCATTGCTACATCGGTATTGCTGCTGCTGGTGGTTTATGTATCTCTCATGTTCCGTTACCGGGAGTTGCCGGTTACTTTAAAGCCTTCCGCGACTTATGATGTATTCTTCTGGATCAGCGTGTTGTCCATTCTCTTTGTAAGCGGCTACGGGATCGTTCAAATTATGTAGAGTAGAATAGTACTTAATTTAAAATGAGTAGTACTTTTTTATAGGTAACCAATAAGGGAGTTACTTCTGATTTTCGTCTAACTCATTGCCGATCAGGTAAAATATATTCCTTTCTAAATCCTAAAATCTTTCATATGGACAAACCAGCCGACGTATCGAGAAGAAACTTTATCAAAAACAGCACGGGTGCCGCCGTCGCACTTTCTATTCCTGCCTTTATTCCCGCGAGTGCATTCGGCGCGAACGACCGTGTACGCGTGGCCGTATTGGGCGTGAACGGACGTGGGCAGAGCCACATTTCGGGTTTTAATGCCCTGAGTAATGTGGAAGTAGCGACGCTCTGTGATCCCGACAATAACATTTTGCAGAAACGCGCGCAGGAATTCGAGCAAAAGACGGGCAAGAAGGTCAAAACGGAAAACGATCTTCGTAAGGTTTTCGATGACAAAACCATCGACGCCGTAAGTATCGCTACACCCAATCACTGGCACGCCCTGGCCGCAATCTGGGCTTGCCAGGCAGGAAAAGATGTGTATGTCGAAAAACCGGGTTCACACAACCTGCACGAAGGTCGGAAGCTGGTGGAAGCCGCCCATAAATACAAGAGAGTGGTACAGCACGGGGTCCAGCTCCGCAGCTCCGAAGCGTTGAAGGAAGCCGTGAAACACCTTCGCGACGGACTGATCGGCAACGTATACATGGCCCGGGGGCTTGTCTACAAATGGCGCCCCGACATCGGCGACCGCGGTACCGAAGCCGTACCCGCAGGCCTGAACTACGACCTCTGGACCGGTCCGGCCGAAATGAAACCGTTCTCCCGCAATTACGTGCATTACGACTGGCATTGGCATTGGAACTATGGTAACGGCGACATCGGTAACCAGGGCATTCACGAAACTGACATGTGCATGTGGGGCCTCGGGGTCGAAAGTTTTCCGGACAAGATCACCTCCTCCGGCGGCAAATTCCTCTGGAACGACGCGAAGGAAACGCCGGAAGTGCTGAGTTCTTCATTTGTGTATACCAAAGAAAAAAAGATCATCGAATTCGAAGTGCGGCCCTGGATGACGAACGAAGAAGGAGGCGTGGGCATTGGTAACATCTTCTACGGCTCGGAAGGGTATATGGTGGTGAAAGGTTATGATTATTACGAAACCTTTCTCGGTAAAGACAAAAAGGCCGGCCCGTCACGCAAAGCAGGTGGTGATCACTATAAGAACTTTATCGATGCGGTGATAGCCAAAGATGCGAAGCTGCTCAATGGACCTGTTGAAACTGCGCATTTGTCTTCGGGTCTGGCGCATTTGGGCAATATCGCCTACCGCGTCGGTCGGGCGTTGACTTTTGATAATAAGACGGAGAAGTTTGTGGGGGATGAAGAGGCTAACAAGCTGCTGACCAGGAAGTATCGTTCGCCTTATGCGTTGCCGCAGGTGGTGTAGCGTTCGGAGATATTTAGGAATTATTGTTTAATTGAAAAGTTCTCTTTATGAGAACTTTTCTTATATTCACACACTTTATATGAAAGTACATCTCATAAAAGAACAGACTATTGACAACTTTGTCCATGATCACGCAAGAAGTAAGTCATCATTCAAAAATTGGCTGACACATTTAAAAACGGCGAACTGGCATTCTCCTGAGGGAATACACGAAACCTATCCCTCGGCAGATATTCTTGGAAAAGGTTCTGAGCGGGTAGTATTTGACATTGGCGGAAACAATTTTCGTATGATTTGTAAATACTTCTTCGGTCCAAATCGTGTGCATTTGTCCATATGCTGGATCGGAACGCACGCGGAATACACACAATTGTGTAAATGGGGACAGCAATATTCAATTTACATATACTAGCATGGAAACGTTGAAATACAAGGTGATCAGAAACCTGGTGCAGTACAATAATTACTGTAACGAGCTCATACAGATGTTAGAGTCAGAAAACCCTGATCAGTATGAAGAAGAAATTGACCTGTTGACAGTCCTGATTGAACATTATGACGCGGAACATGGTACCCTAAATAGCGATGCCGATCCTGTCGAGTTGCTGAAATTAGTCATGAAGGATCATAAGATGAAGGCCAAGGATATTGCCGAGCTGCTAAATGTCAGCAAAGGATATGTGTCCGAAATTCTCAACTACAAAAAAGGAATGTCCAAAGATGTTATCCGCAAGCTGGCCACGCGTTTTGCGATGAGGCAGGAGGCATTCAACCGCCCTTACCGTTTGGAGGGGGAAAGAATGATGGAAGAAGAGGAGGATGCAGTACCGCAGGAGACGCTACACTCGTAAAGAAAATTTGTGATCACATTAACCACACTTTTAACTATGAATAATTATCAGGAAATCACACGCTATCTCGACAATGCACGGGATATTTTAAGTACGAAGGCCGGGAAGGAAGGCCAGTTCTATAAAGACATTAAATATGTCCAGATGGCATCGGGCACAGCTTACAATGCGGCATTGATGATCGCGGACGAATATCTGAAGAAAAAGGAAGGAACGAAATTTACAAAGCCTAACAGCATTGACGAATACAGGATTCGGTTGAATAAGCACAACAAGACGTTGCTTTCTTACCTCAATGAAGCTTATGATACACTGCACCTGGCCGGGTATTATCATGGTACTCCATCTGTTAGAATTATCAAACACGGCATGGATGCGACGCAAAAAATGCTCGCAATGGTAGCTTAACAACAAAACCAGGAAACAAAAGAAAGCGGCCGGCAGTTAAACTGTCGGCCGCTTAAATATCTATCCCGTCCTCTTCAGAGAACGGAGGAATTATTCGACGTTTAAGTTCTTAAAGAGCACTAAAATCAAACGATTCCAAATATTTCGTAGTGAAATTTCCTGACTTAAACCCGGGATCATCCATCAATTTAATGTGGAACGGAATCGTAGTCTTAATCCCTTCGATCACGAATTCCTGCAATGCGCGCTTCATACGCGTAAGCACCTCCTCGCGCGACTGGCCGCTGACGATCAGTTTAGCGATCATCGAGTCGTAGTTTGGTGGGATGGTGTAGCCGCTGTAAACATGGCTGTCGATGCGTACGCCGTGACCGCCGGGGAAATGCAGGTTGGTGATCTTACCCGGAGCCGGGCGGAATCCGTTTGCAGGATCTTCCGCATTGATACGGCATTCCATCGCGAAAAGCTTGGGCGTATAATTCTGGCCCGAGATCGGCTCGCCTGCCGCTACTTTAATTTGCTCCTTGATCAGGTCAAAATCGGTAACTTCTTCGGTGATCGGGTGCTCTACCTGGATGCGCGTGTTCATTTCCATGAAGTAGAAATCGCCGTGCTTGTCGACCAGGAATTCGATGGTACCGGCACCTTCGTAACCGATCGCCTGAGCGCCTTTGATGGCCGCAGCTCCCATTTTCTCACGCAATTCGGGCGTGATGATCGGGGATGGCGTTTCCTCCACCAGCTTCTGGTGACGACGCTGGATTGAGCAGTCGCGTTCCGAAAGGTGACATACTTTGCCGAACTGGTCGCCGATGATCTGGATTTCGATGTGACGTGGTTCTTCCACGAATTTTTCGAGGTACAAACCGTCGTTTCCGAATGCTGCCGCAGATTCCGTACGGGCATCGTTCCACGCTTTTTCGAATTCTTCCGGCTTGTTGATCACCCGCATACCGCGTCCGCCACCGCCCGCTGTCGCTTTTACGATTACCGGGTAACCGATGCCTTCCGCGAGTTCCTTACCCTGCTCAAAAGATTCGAGCAAGCCTTCCGAACCCGGTACGACCGGTACGCCGGCAGCGATCATCGTCGCTTTCGCGGTAGCCTTGTCGCCCATCCCGTTGATCTGGGCGGCGGTGGCGCCGATGAATTTGATGCCGTAGTCAGCACAGATTTGCGAGAATTCGGCGTTTTCCGACAAGAATCCGTAACCCGGATGGATCGCATCCGCGCCGGTTACTTCCGCGGCCGAAATGATATTCTGAATGCTCAGGTAGGATTGCCTGCTGGGCGGAGGACCGATACAAACGGCCTCGTCGGCAAACCGTACGTGAAGGCTGTCGCGATCGGCTGTCGAGTAAACCGCGACGGTTTTGATGCCCATTTCACGACAGGTCCTGATTACACGCAGGGCGATTTCGCCCCGGTTAGCAATGAGTATCTTTTTAAACATGTAATTCAGTGAGTTTTCGTTCGCTGCATTATGCAGGTTCAACCAGGAACAATGGCTGGTCGAATTCTACCGGCGTTGCGTTTTCAACCAGGATCTTAACGATTTTACCTGATACTTCGGATTCGATTTCGTTGAACAGTTTCATCGCTTCGATCACGCAAACTACTTTTCCGGGTTTAATCTCATCACCAATGTTGGCAAATGCCGGGGTTTCCGGGCTTGATGCACGGTAGAACGTACCGATCATCGGGGATTTGATCGTGATGAGATTCGAAGAAGCTGATTCTTTGGAAACCACTGGCTCAGTCGAAGCGACCGGTGCAGCTGCTGCGGGAGCCGCAGGAGCGATTGCAGGCGCAGGTGCCGCAACGGGTGCCGAAGTGTAGGCTACCACTGGTGCAGTTGCAAAGCGTTTTACCTTGATTTTCAGATCTGCCGTTTCAATATTCACTTCATCTAGTCCCGACTGGGCAATGAAGTCAATCAGTTTTTGGATTTCTTTGGTTTCCATTTAATTAAGATTTAACCCTTTCTACGTAATCGTATGTGCGCGTATCGACTTTGATTTTCTGGCCTTCTTCGATAAACAAAGGAACCATAATGCGGGCGCCTGTCTCTACCTCGATAGCTTTCTTGGGAGAGTTGGCGGTATCGCCTTTCAAGCCTGGCTCCGAATAGGTAACAGTCAGTTCGACAAAGGGAGGCAATTCGCAAATCAGCGCAGCGTCCGTCTCGGTATTGATCAGGATCTCAACTTCCTGGCCTTCCTTCATCAGGTCGGCGTTGGTCACCAGTTTTTCGTCGATCAATACCTGATCGAATGTCTCGGAGTTCATGAAGTTGTAGCCAACCTCGTCTTTATATAGGAATTGGAACTTGTGTCTCTCCACACGTACGGGCGTAATGCCTGCGCCTGACGAGAACGTGTTGTCCAGTACTTTGCCGCTAGTAAGGCTTTTCAGTTTGGTACGTACGAACGCGTTTCCTTTACCGGGTTTCACGTGTTGGAATTCAATCACCTGAAAAAGATCATGGTTGAAATGGATTACCAAACCGTTACGCAAATCTGCAGTAGTTGCCATTTTTATGCTAATGAATTGTATGATAATGCTTTAATGAAAATCACATGTCTACGCTCCAATACCCCATTTGAGATACATCGCGCCCCAGGTAAAGCCTCCGCCGAAAGCGGCGAGTATCAGGTTGTCGCCTTTTTTTAGTTGTGATTCATAGTCCCACAGGCAAAGCGGGATTGTCGCCGCCGTGGTATTTCCGTATTTGTGTATGTTCATCATCACCTTGTCCATCCCGACGCCCATGCGATTGGCGGTGGCTTCGATGATCCGACGGTTCGCCTGGTGAGGAACCAGCCATGCTACGTTGTCGCTGTTCAGGCCGTTGCGCTCCATAATATCGGCAGCGATGTCGGCCATATTTGTTACTGCGAATTTGAATACCTGCGCACCATCCTGATAAACGTAATGCAACCTGTTGTCAATCGTCTCGTGGGTAGGCGGGTAGCGGCTTCCCCCGGCCTTCTGATTCAGGTAGGGATAACCGGCCCCATCCGACTTGATGATGGAATCCAGAATGCCGTTTCCTGTCGTGTCCGGTTCGAGTAATACAGCACCTGCGCCGTCGCCGAATAGGATACAGGTCTTGCGGTCGGTATAATCGACGATCGCGGACATTTTATCCGAACCTACGACGATGACCTTTTTATATTTTCCGGTCTCGATAAACTGCGAACCGAGTGTCAATGCATAAATAAAACCCGAGCAGGCAGCCTGGATGTCGAAGCTTCCAATGTTACGGATGCCGACCATATCGCAGATGAGGTTAGCCGTGCAGGGAAAAACAAAATCGGGTGTGGTAGTAGCGCAAATGAGCAGGTCGATTTCCCCGGGACTTGTATTGGTTTTGGCCAGCAAACCCTTTACAGCCTCTGCACCCATATGTGAACTTCCTAAACCTTCGCCTTTCAGAATACGCCTTTCTTTGATGCCTGTGCGGCTAACGATCCATTCGTCGTTCGTCGCAACCATTGTTTCCAATTCTGCATTAGTCAACACATAATCAGGCACATAACCTTGTATTCCTGTTATAGAGGCTTTAATATGGGTCATGATAAATCAACTATTCAAAATCCGAATAGATTTGGTAAAAAGGGACAGTTTCAGTTTTTTCATAGTCATGTGGTTGTCAGCATCCGTCGTTAGCTCAATGCCTGGGCGATGTGCTGGTAAGCTTTGGATTTTACCTGCTTGTAAGCCCAGTCAACCATATTTTTGATAGCCAGAGGCGTTGATACCCCGTGCGCGATCATCACATTTCCATTAACCCCGATAATGGGACTGCCTCCAATGGACTCGTAGTTCGTTTGGTCGATAAAATCGTCCTGGAAACCTCTCTTCTTCGAAATCTCATAAAGGGACTCTCCGAGTTTGAACAAAATATTGCCGGTAAAGCCGTCCGTTACGATCACGTCGGCCTTGTTGGTGAAGAGATCTTTCCCTTCGATATTTCCGATAAAATTGATGCGTTTGTTTTGTTTCAGCAGGGGATAGGTGGCCTGCGAAGTGAGGGAGCCTTTTTGCTCTTCTTCCCCGATATTCATCAACGCAACCCGCGGCTTGTCGATCTGGAAAGTGTGTTGGGCGAAGATCGAGCCGATTTCCCCAAACTGCGAAAGGACCTCCGGTTTGCAATCGGCATTGGCACCGATGTCGAGCATTACGGCATAACCGCCTCCTACCTGCGGTACGAGACCTGCGATGGCGGGACGAAGAATACCTTCAATGGCTTTAATGCTGAAAAGGGCGCCCACGTGCATGGCACCTGTATTTCCTGCACTGCAGAATATATCTACCTCTTTTTCTTTCAGAAGCTTGAACCCCACGCCAATGCTGGAATTGGGTTTTTGAGAAAGGGCTTTGGTAGGATGTTCCCCCATCTCGATTACATCTTCTGCGTGAACGACGTCAACATTAGTAGGAGTGAAGTTATGCTGGTTGAAAATATCCCAGATCACGTTTTCACGGCCAATTAAAACGATTCTCGCCTCGGATGGTAGCTCAGAAGAGGCTTGGATCACCCCTTCAACAATTGCTTGCGGAGCTAAATCTCCCCCCATAGCATCTACCGCAATTTTCATTTACACGCTGTTATTTTGACAAATAAGTTAGAAACCGAAGGTGTAAATTTAGCAGATGTGCCGCAGTAAAAAAGAATTTCGCAACAACTTTTATAGGGCTGCTGCGAAATTGAATTGCTCATCGACTGAAACTAAACCGTTTTAGTATAGTTCTCAACTACAACTTTACCTCTGTAAACCAGGTTGCCTTCGTGTACGTGCGCACGGTGCAATTGGTGGATTTCTCCGGTTGTAGCATCAGTTCCCAACTGCTTTCCGGTAAGGAAATCGTGCGCTCTGCGTGAATCGCGACGGGTGCTGGAATGTCTCCGCTTAGGATGTGCCATGATATTTTTGGTCTATTGTTATTTACTATTTTATAATCTATATCAGTCAGCTAAAGCAGACTGCAAAGTGATTCTTGCTCATTCTCTCTCAATCCTTTGCAGTTGATTTTAATCAACTGATCAGAAGAGAAAGATTATTTTTTCAAATTCTTCAATGCTTCCCAGCGTGGGTCGATCTTCTCTTCATCCTCCGCTTCGTCCCCTTCCTCCTGTCCTCCCGAGGTGTACACCAGTGTTCCTTCTTCCTCGTCGTCTTCCAAATCGAGCTCGTCTTCCTCCGTCCTAAGGCTCGGGTGGAGCTTTTTGACCGGTAACGACAACGCGATGAAATCAAAAATGTAACGCGCTACGTTGATCCTGTTGGTGTTACGGCTGATAATCTCGATCTCTTCCGTCAGTTCCTCGTTGTGATCGCCGAACTTCAATATGATGCGTTCGTCGGAATCAACAGGTTCTTCGAATGTCTCGAGACTGCGGTCGCAAGTCAGGATTACGCTTCCTTTTGTGTGAAAACGGAGCTGGATCATCGTCGCCGATTTGTTCAGGACCACGTGCGTTTTGAAGTGCCCGTGCTCGATCAGATCCTGCTCCATTTCTTCAAAAAATGCGTCGCCAGACTCCATATCATAGTCATACTGTTTGTCTTCCAAACCGTAAATGTCTATGTTGTATTTACTTAGCTCTTTCACTTTTTCTGTCAAAAGGAGTGCAAAGGTAATGTGTTTCAGTTTAATAAAAAACATTGGGCCGGAAAATTGTTGCCCGTCGGTCGCTATTCTGCTGCTTTATCAGATTTTTCGCGCCGGATTGCCAAAATAGGTAGCACCAGCCGGTACATTCTCCACCACTACCGATCCCGCACCGATCCGCGCATTCTTGCCTACTTCGATACCCGCCACGATCACCGCGCCCGAGCCGATGAAAACACCGTCTGCCAGCTTCACGCGGTCGTTGATGATCGCGCCCGCACCGATGGTGACGAAATCGCCTACGATGGTCGAAGTATCGATGATTGCGCCTGTTTGTACGAGGCAATGATGTCCCACAACCGTACGTGCGCCGATGGTAGCGCGCGCCGCAATAAGGTTACCATGGCCGATCGCGGCCATCCCAGAGATCACCGCAGTGTCGTGGACCGCATTCACAGGCATATTCTTGTACTCCTCATTCAATGTTTCTACGAGCCGTTCCCGCACCGAGCGCTCGCCGATCGCGATGAATGCCTCGCATTTCGAGCCGAGTATATTAAGGAAGCTGGTGTCGTCGGTATTGCCGAGTACACTCACTTCGCCGAATTCCTTACCGTGCAGCTCCGCATGGTCGTCGAGGAAGCCGTAAACGAGTACATTATTCCTTCTGAAAATATCGAGGGCCTGCATACCGAGGTCGCCGGCGCCGAAGATTAATACGGGGTTTTCCATAATTGATGTTGGTATTGAATAAAAAGTCTTCATTCGAATGGTTAGTTCAAATGAAGACTTAAAAATTAGGCCTGAATATAATACTTAAAGGAATGTTACCCTGAAAACAAAGGGGCTGCCGTAGGGAGACAGGTTCTGGCCACTGTATTTGTCGATCTGGCTGTCGTAGCTGAAATTGTACAGCGCCGTCAAATGCACTGCTTTGATAAACTTCCCGCCAATCGGTTGCGAATAGGAAGCCCCCGCCATCGGCGAGCCGAGCCATTGCCGTTTCTGGTACGATCCTTCGACATTCAGTGCTTCAAATTCACCGATGATATTCACGACGGGGATCACATTATACATGAGGAACGCCCGGCCACCGTAATAAGCAGTGTTGATATCATAATATTTATAGCGGAAATACATGATCGTCGCGCCTACGCCACCTACTAGTTTTTCAGTAAGCTCATAACCGGCCATCGGTGAAACGTTGATGTTCGTAACGGTTCCCAGGCTCAATCCGAAGCTGCCTCCGAGGCGCACCCTTTCGATGAATTTCTTATCCTCAAAATCTGCCAGCTTCTTCTTTTCCGCGAGTACCGGTTTATCGTTTTGCGGTTTTCTTTCGACGGGAGGGATTTCCTTTCTTTCCGGCTGGTCCTTCCGAAGCGAATCGGGGCGGTAGTATTCGTCGTTTTGCGCCATGAGCGAAGGACTCATCAAAACCGCCAGGAGAAACAGGAATGGCAGGAGAATTTTACTTTTCATGTTAAAATCGTTTATTTTAGAATGTTGTAACTGGTAACGTAGGACTATCTGATTTTTGTCTAAGCGGCTCTGCGCTTCCGGCTCCTCTTAACACCACGCGTTTCGTCTATGCTTTATCACATTTCGGTTCCTGACCCACAATCCCGTTTTCTTGACATTTATTACACCATTCCCGAAATCCATAGCGAACAGATCGAAATCCAGCTGCCGGCATGGCGCCCGGGGCGGTACGAGCTTCAAAATTTTGCCAAAAATATTCAATTTATTGAAGCGATCTCATCCGATGGTCACAAACTGCCCTTGCATAAGGTAACCAAAGACCGCTGGCGGGTTGGAACTGCGGGAGAATCCGAGGTGCGGATACATTATAGCTACTACGCATCCATTCAAAATGCGGGCAGCAGCTACGTGGACGAAGAATTGTGGTACCTCAACTTCATTAACTTCTGCATGTATACCGAAGGCAGGATAACCGATCCTTACCGCGTGAAACTCGATTTGCCCGAAGGCTACCAGATTGCGTGTGGATTGCCATCGGCAGGAAAGAATACATTATCGGCGAGAGATTTTTATCAATTGGTAGATAGTCCGATGCTTGCCTCCGAAACGTTGCAGAAATGCGAATACGAAGTCCGTGGCATTCAGTTTAAAATATGGATGCACGGTAACCTGAAACCCAACTGGCGGCGCATCGAGCGCGATTTCCGACGGTTTTCGCGCGAGCAGATCGCCATGATGGGCGAGTTCCCTGAAAACGATTACCATTTCCTGAACCTGATTTTGCCGACCGCATTCTACCACGGCGTGGAGCATCAGAACTCGACGATGATCGTGCTCGGCCCCGACGATGAAGGCGAAGGCCTTTATTCCGACCTCCTGGGTGTGAGTTCGCACGAGCTTTTCCATGCCTGGAATATTATCCGCATTCGGCCGGCAGAGCTTTTGCCCTATGATTTTACCAAAGAAAATTACTTCCGGACCTGCTTCGTGGCCGAAGGCTGCACAACCTACTACGGCGACCTGTTCCTGAGACGCGCCGGCGTTTTCAACGACGAAACCTATGTGAAGGAATTGCAGGTATATATGAAGCGCCATTTCGAAAGCAGCGCCCACGCGGCGCAGTCGCTCGCGGAATCGTCGTTCGATCTTTGGCTGGATGGATATGAAAAGGGCATTCCAAACCGGAAAGTGTCGGTTTACCACAAAGGCGCACTGGTAGCGCTCATTCTGGATTTGTATTTAAGGAAGAAAACCAATCACGCGCAGTCGCTGGACGATGTGATGAAGCTGCTATGGGTGCGTTTCGGCAAGCCGTTCGTCGGGTATACGCTCGAAGATTACATGGGTATTGTCGAGGAAGTGGCGGGAGAATCGCTCGAATGGTATTGGCAAGAATGCATTTTCACCGCCACGCCACTTGAAGACCGCCTGAATGAAGCGCTTGGATTTGTAGGCCTGCAAATGTCGGTTTTCAGCAATGGTAATGTGCAACTGAATGTGCTGGATGATTTTAAGGCT
The DNA here is from genome assembly GCF_900109045.1 of Dyadobacter sp. SG02. Lineage (GTDB taxonomy): Bacteria > Bacteroidota > Bacteroidia > Cytophagales > Spirosomataceae > Dyadobacter. The sequence continues at coordinate 259,531 of NZ_FNYL01000004.1, read as the reverse complement.
CAGGTACAGCGGGAAAAATGGCTCGAAACGGTACAGGTGCTGACGATTGAGGAAGAGGAATTGGAGGAGGATGAGGAGGAAGAATGACGTGGCGTTTGTCGACCATGAACCGCCGACGATGGACGATGGTCTGTCGTCCATCGTCAAATTAACCCAACTCTGCCTGCAAAGCACTTCCCAAATCCCCATACCGGTACTTAAACTCCGTCTCGTTCTCAATTCTATCATTCACCACATAATTCCCGCCCAACACTACGGCAGCCATTTCCCCGAAAGCGAGTTTTAATGCAAATGCAGGCACATTAGGAAACCATTGCGGTCGGTTGAGCGCTTTGCAAATGGCTTTTGTCAGGCCTTCGTTGGTTACGGGTGGTGCGGCAACGGCATTATAGGCGCCATGCCAGTTTTCGTTTTCAAGCGCTTCGATATACAATCGGCACATATCTTCAAGGTGGATCCAGGACATCCATTGTTTTCCCGAACCCAACGGGGCGCCAACGCCGAAGCGTGCAGGTAATGCCATTTTGGGGATCGCACCACCTTCTTTACTGATCACAATGCCGGTCCGGAGCTTGACGGTTCGGACACCCAATGCCGCAATTTCGTCCGCGGCTTTTTCCCATTCGACGCTCACATGTGATAGAAAATCGTTGCCTGCGGGGGTAGTTTCGGTGTTTTTGCGGTCGCCGGTGTCTTGACCGTAGTAACTGATGCCAGACGCCGATACAAATGCAACCGGTTTTGCCGGCTTTTCGGCGAGTTTGCGGGCAATGAGTTTGATCGATTCCGTGCGACTTTCGAGGATGGATTTCTTGCGTTCCTCCGTCCAGCGACCTTCGCCTACATTGGTACCTGCCAAATGCACGAGGAAATGCAGATTGTCGAGGGCGCCTTCTTCGATATATCCCTTTTGAATATCCCATTCAAAAACCTGCACTGACGGAATCCGGGCTTTTTTGCGGCTCAAAAATGCAATTTCATAACCCTTATCGAGCAGCATTTGCGTCAGCCGCTTGCCGATGAGGCCAGTGCCGCCGGTGATCAATACTTTCTTTCCCATAAATATTGGTTTGAAAAAAGCATACCACGCTAGATTTCGGGATGTTGTGAACCGTCGCCCGGATGCTCCTGCTCGATCGCCTGCGTGACGCGCGCGACCATTTCTTCCACCGATTCGTCGGGACGGAAATGCATCGGCGGTTTGAACTGCACGGTCAGCCGGGTATTCCGTTTCTTGAAACGCAACCCTTTTTTATCAAAAGCCCTTCTAAAACCGTTGATTACGACGGGGATCACGATCGGCTGCTGGTCGTTGATTAAATGCGCCGTGCCTTTACGTACAGGGGCGTACGGTTTGGTCGTTCCCTGTGGAAAACTCACTACCCAGCCATGCTGCAGACCCATCCCGATGCGATCCTGCGCGGAGGTGTCGAGCTGGCGTTTGACGTCCTCACCATTGGCGCGCCAGGAGCGTTCGATGGTAATAGCACCGCCCATGCTGAACACTTTGGGTAAAAAACCACCTTTCATGGTTTCCGCAGCTGCCACATAGTACATTCTTGCCCTGGGCGAAAGCAGGTAGAATGGCGGGGACATCGTGTCCTTATAGCCCCATTTGACGGCACAGAAAATATGGAAGAATGCGATCACGTCGGCGAAATAGGTCTGGTGGTTCGACAGGAATAATACGCCCTGGTCGGGTAGGTCCATCAGGTTTTCGGTGCCGGTAATGCGGATTTTGTTGACAGCCGTATACCGATAATAGGTAAACCAGCCCAGTATGAAAATGAGTAATCGTTTAATTGCCAGAAAGTTGCCGAACGGGTCTTTCTCGAAAAGCCCCAGGAAATCCATGCGGGCGAGCCAGGAGGGAAGCGCGCTATATGTGATTTTTTTAAATGTCATGTTGATGTAAACAGTGCGGCATGCAATTGGGTCAGGCTGTTTGCATTGAAAATTGTATTCCACCGGTTCTTATGATCGGTGCCGTAATTTAGAGAATAAGCGAGCGGAATGGAAATATTTTGTTTGACCGCATCGAACGTAGCATGGTGGATCGTCGATGGTCTATGGTCGCCGCGATCAGCGCCTAACCTCCACTATTTGGCATGATTCTTTGCATATAATTCGCGAGAACCTTTAATTTTGACCAATCCCTTCATTCAAGTCATTTTTCGAAGTTTATGAAAATGAAATACGCATTTCGCATTCTGCCGGCAGTTGTGGCGGCTGGAATGCTCGCAGGTTGTTCCAAAAATCCGGTGACGGGCAAGAAAGAGATTGTCTTTATGTCGCAAGAGAAAGAGATCGCGCTCGGAGCCGAATCGCACCCCTCTATCGTGGCCACTATGGGCATTTACGACGATAAGAACCTGCAATCCTTCATCAACGAAAAGGGTATGGCGATGGCGAAAATCTCCCACCGGCCCGATTTGCCCTACAAGTTTTTCATTGTAGACTCGCCGGTAGTCAACGCATTTGCGGTACCTGGCGGTTACGTATACTTTACACGGGGAATTATGGCGCATTTCAATAACGAAGCCGAATTCGCGGGGGTGCTTGGGCACGAAATCGGCCACATTACCGCGCGGCATTCGGCACGGCAGCAGACTTCGCAGATTTTTGGTCAGGTAGGTTTGGCGGCCGGGATGATCCTTTCCCCGCAGGTACGCGCTATGGGTGAGCAGGCGCAGCAGGCATTGGGTTTGCTTTTTTTAAGTTACAGTCGCGACCATGAGACCGAATCCGACAAAATCGGAGTGGATTATTCCAGTAAGATCGGTTACGACGCCAAAGAAATGGCCGATTTCTTTGGTACACTGAAAAGAATCTCTGAAAAAGCGGGTCAAGCCATTCCTACATTCCAATCGACCCACCCCGATCCGGGCGACCGTATGCAGAAGGTAGGAAAGCTGGCGACCGATTATCAGACAGCGCACCCGGGTAAGTACAATGTTAATCGTGACGCGTACCTGCGCAAAATCGATGGCGTTATATATGGCAACGACCCGCAGCAGGGCTTTGTGGAAAACAACAATTTCTATCATCCTTCCCTGAAATTCCAGTTCCCGGTACCGAGTGGCTGGCAATATGAAAACTCGCCGGCGCAATTCCAGATGGCGGCCAAAGACGGGAAGTCGATGATGCTGTTCACGCTCGCGCAGGGAAAAACCCTGGAAGAAGCATCGCAGGCCGTGGTTAAAAATTACAGTCTGAAAGTGCTCGACAATGAGAAGGCGACTATCAATGGTAATCCGGCGCTTGTAATGGTATCGCAGCAGGTGGAACAGGGCGCAAATGGGCAGGCTGCGGCCGCAACGGCCAATACCATTCAGGTCGGCACGTGGCTGATCCAGTACGGCGGCAATATATATGCGATCCACGGTGTGGCTTCGGCAGGCAACTATGCTGCTAATGCAGGCCAGTTCCGCTCGGTGGCGCAGGGTTTCAAATCGGTTTCGGACCCGAATATACTCAACCGCCAGCCTGAACGCGTCCGGATCAAAACAGCTCAACGCGATGCTACGCTGCGGGATTTGCTGAAAGACAACAACCAGGCCGACGGCAAGCTGGATGAGCTGGCTATTATCAACGGCATGGCGTTGACCGACAAGGTGTCAAAAGGGACGCTTTTCAAGACGCTGGGTAAATAAGAAGATCACTTAGAAAATCATGAGAGCGGCGGCACGATCGATGTCGCCGCTCTTTTTGTTAACCGTTCATCCCGACCATTCTGCCATTGGTCAAGGGATCAGAAACTTTTTACTTTGAAATTTGGTTGACATATCAACACAATATACCTTTGTATCATCATGAGCGCAAACATAGATAGCTGGCAAAACCTTAGGGAAGAATTGAAGAACTCTTTGCAATTCAAATTGGGGGCTGTTACCAAGACGGTTTTCAAGAAAATGAATGCGGAGCTGGTCAATGAAGGTATTCCCGTGCTCGCGGAGCAGCTGCCGATTCTGATGGTTGTATATTTCCAGGAACAGGCACGCACGCAGCAGGACATTGCCAATATTTTACAGAAAGATAAAGCAGGTATCCAGCGTTCTGTGCAGACATTACATAAAGATGGTTTCTTGAAAATTGAAAGTGATATTGAGGACAAAAGAAAGAACCTGATATCGCTTACTCCGAGTGGAAAGTTTGTCTGCGAGCGCATTCAGTCACTCGCGATTGCTTTCAACAACCAGATTATGGAACATTTTACAGAGCAGGAATGGACGACTTTCCTGGGTTATCTGGACCGCGTCGTCAAGGTAGTAGACAAATAAATTTTTTTAAATTAATAGTTGATATATCACCAGTAGAGGTATCAACTATCTAGGATTAGCCACAACAATCAACAACAGGTCAAAATGAAAAGTAAATGGATCGCAGCAATCGTGATAGCGGCCGCCTCGGTGGGGCAGGGCTGGGCTCAGACGAGCCTAACGCTGAAAGATTGCATTGCCTACGGGATCAAGAATAACGGGAATGTCAAAATAGCTCAGTATAAGGAAAGTACGGCGGTGCAGCAGGGACGAGAGGCGCTGGCGGGTTATCTGCCGCAAGTGGCGGGTACGGGGTCGCTCGACGACAACCTGAAACTGCAATCGACCGTTTTGCCGGGTGCGCTGTTTGGCGGGGAAGACCGCCGCGTGGCATTGGGTACCAAATACCAGAGTAATGCATCGGCGCAGGTGGACCAGGTGGTGTTCGACCAGGCAATGCTGATCGGTATCAAAGCCAATAAGCCTAACCAGCAAAATGCCGCATTAAATGCGAAGAAAACAAAGGAGACGATCATATACAATGTGGCGAACGCCTATTATCAGGTATTTGTGACCTCGCAGCAGATCGCGCTTTTGAAGGATAACCTGGACAAAACCAGCCAGATCCTGAGCACTTTGAAACTGCAACTCGACAACGGTGTGATCAAAAAAGTGGATTACGACCGCACGCAGGTGAATTTGAACAATATCAAGTCCCAGCTGACATTGGCGGAAAGCAATCTTACCCTTTCTGAAAACCAGCTGAAATTCCAGATGGGTATGCCGCTCACCGAGCAACTCGTATTGGCAGACAACCCGCTCGATCAACCTTTCAAAATCGTGGAGCCGGGCGCATTCGATGCTTCGAACCTCACCGATTTTAAAATACAAAACCTGAATATGGAGCTGCAACAACTCGAAAAGGCGCGCATTAAGGCCGGTTATCTGCCCAAAGTATCGGTTTACGGCCGCTATGGCGTGCAGGCGCTCGGTAACGACCTTGGTACTTCGTGGGGTAATTGGTTCAGCTACGGCGCTATCGGTCTGAAACTGAATATCCCGATTTTCGACAGCTTCCGCCGCGACGCGCAGTACAAACAGGCCGATCTGAACCTGATGACGCAGAAGGAGCAATTGAAACTCAATGTGCAGAATTACGAATTGCAAAACAGCAACGCATTAACACAGCTTCAAAAAGCGAAATCCAGCCTGGCAAGCGACGAAAATAACGTAGCCCTCGCAAAGGAAGTTTACGACGTCACCACACTCCAATACAGGGAAGGCACCGTGCCGTTGACCGATTTGCTCAATGCAGAAACTTCCTACAAAGAGTCGCAAAGCAACTATATCAACTCGATGCTGAGCTATTACCAGGCGAAATTAGGATTGGAACAATCAACAGGAAGCCTGAACGATTTCTTCACAGCATTACCATAATACACTTCATCAACAAAGCTGTTTGAACTGCATTATCCACTGTTTCACAGCAGCTTATTCACTCATTCAGTCATTCACTCATTCAAAATTATGAAGCGAAAACTTATCATCATCGGTTCCATCGTCATTATAGGCGTTTTGATCGGCGTTCGGCTTGTTGCCAACAAGGCGAAAATCGACGAGAAGAAGAAAATGCCCGAGAATAAAAATGTGACTATTCCGGTAACGGCCATTGCCGTGAAAGAGGGCAGCGCAGACCAGCAGCTGATCCGCACGGGTAGTCTTATCCCCTTTAAAGAAGCCGAAATTATGGCTACTGCCGCTGGTAAGGTATTGGCCGTCAAATACGAGCTTGGTTCGCACGTAGCGCAGGGCGCGACGATCGTGAAGGTGGATAGTAAATTAAAAGAACTGTCCCTGGAAGCTACTGAGTTGAATATCAATAAACTGAAAAAGGATACCGACCGTTATTCCAAACTGTTGGCAGGTAATGCAGCCACCGAAGTTCAGGTGAATGATACCAAATACAACTACGACAATGCATTGAACCAGGCCGAGCAGATCAAACAACAGATCAGCGACGCGTCCATTCAGGCGCCGATCAGCGGCCGCATTGTGAAGAAGAATATCGAACCCGGAGAATTTGTTAATGTTGGTACTTCGCTGGGAACGATCCTGGACGTGTCGCGCCTGAAAGTGCAGGTGATGATTAACGAAAATGATGTTTACAAGCTCAAAGAAGGTCAGCACGTGCAGGTGAGTACCAGTATTTTCCCTGGTAAAAAGATCGACGGCCTGATTTCCTACATCGCTCCGCAAGGCGACGAGTCGCATAACTACCCGGTTGAAATCGTGGTGAAAAACTCTACCGAATTGAAGGCCGGTACGTTCGTGACAGTTGAGTTCCAGCAAAAAAGCAGCGCGCAATCGCTCCTGATCCCGCGCAGCGCGCTGGTGGAAAGCGTGCGTAACCCGTATGTGTACGTGGTGGAAGGCGGCGTGGCCAAGCAGCGCAAGATCGAGGTGGGCCGCGAAGTGGGCGACAATGTGGAAGTGTTGGCTGGCCTGAAATCGGGCGAGACGGTGGTTACGACCGGACAGATCAACCTCAGTGAAGGCGCCACGGTTACCGTTACAAAATAGTCTTCATCAGCAAACTGAAAGAATTATGTCAATTACCGAAGTAGCCGTAAAAAGACCGCTCTTCATAACCGTAGTATTCGTAGTACTGGTACTATTCGGTTTGATCAGTTATAACCAGTTGTCTTACAACTTGTTGCCTAAATTCGAGGCGAATGTTGTGAGCGTCATGACGACTTACCGCGGAGCTTCTGCGGATGAAGTCGAAACGAACGTGACGAAGCATATCGAGGACGCGGTATCGGCCATTGAAGGGCTGGACCAGATCAACTCGACTTCGCAAGAAGGTGTATCGTCCGTGATTATCCAGCTAAAACAAGGCGTAAGCGTCGATTTGGCGCAGCAGGAAGCACAACGGAAGGTGGAGCAAGTGATTTCACTGCTGCCGGATGATGCAGACCGTCCGGTTATCAACAAGTTCTCGACCGACGAAATCCCGGTTTTGAGAATGGGCGTTACCGCGAACCTTTCGCCCTCCGAGCTGTATGATTTGATCGACGACAAGCTGAAACCGCAGCTTTCGAACGTGACCGGTGTAGGTCAGGTGACCATTATCGGTGGTACCGAGCGCCAGATCCAGGTGAATATCAGTCAGGATAAATTGAAAGCCTACCATTTATCGATCAGCCAGGTTTCGGCTGCGATCAATAATGCGAATACTTCTTACCCGGCCGGCCAGGTGAAAACCCAGGACGACCAGTTGTCTATCCGTTTCGACGCTAAGCTAACTACTGTTGCCAACCTTAGAAATGTGATTGTAGGTAAATCCTCGAATGGCGGACAGATCTTTTTGAGAGACATTGCCGAGGTTTACGACGGTGTCGCCGATGCTACGGCCGTGAACCACATCAATGGACGACCATCGGTTGCATTGCAAATCCAGAAACAGTCCGACGCGAACGCGGTAGATGTGAGCAAGCTCACCCGCGAGCGGCTGACGAGCCTTGAAAAGCAATATGAAGCACAAGGTTTGAAATTCAACATTGCTTCCGACCAATCGATTTACACATTGGCATCGGCGGATGCGGTGGTATTCGACCTTGGCCTTGCGGTACTGATCGTATCCGTGGTAATGCTTTTATTCCTCCACAGCTTCCGCAGCTCGATGTTTATCCTCGTGGCGTTGCCGTCGTCAATGATCCCGACTTTCATTCTGATGAGTGTAATGGGCTTCTCCCTGAACCTGATGACGCTCATGGCGCTCTCGCTCGTGGTAGGTATCCTCGTCGATGACTCGATTGTGGTGTTGGAAAACATCAACCGCCACATGGAAATGGGCAAAAGCCGCTGGCAGGCCGCATTGGATGGTCGGGCCGAGATTGGTTTCACCGCATTGGCGATTACCCTGGTGGACGTCGTGGTGTTCGTGCCGCTCGCATTGACGCAGGGCCTTATAGGTAACATTCTCCGCGAGTTCTCGCTCGTAGTCGTGTTCTCGACATTGATGAGTTTGTTGGTATCATTTACATTGACCCCATTACTCGCGTCCCGTTTCGGTAAAGTCGAAGTTTTGGATAAAAACAGCCTTTGGGGTCGTTTGAACCTCGGTTTCGAGAAGTTTTTGGATAATGTAAAAGAAGAGTACGGTCGCATACTGACCTGGGTACTGGGTCACAAACGCTATATTTTCCTGCTCTCGTTTGCATTGATCATCGGTTCCATCGCATTGGTACCGGGTGGATTCGTGGGAGCGGCATTTATGCAGCAAAGCGACCGCGGCGAGTTGAACGTGTCCATCGAATTGGCCCCGACTGCTTCGGTATACCAAACCAACCAGGTAGCGCAGCGCGTGGAGAAAATCCTTTTGGCAAAACCGGAGGTAACCAAGGTATTTACCAATGTCGGTTACAGCAGTACCGGCTTGGGAACCACTTCCAATAGCAACATTGCCGATTTGACTGTTCAATTGGTTGATAAAAAAGAGCGTACGGTATCGTCGGAAGAATTTGGTCAGGGCATCCAGAACGAAATCCTGCAAATCCCGGGCGTGAAAGTGACCGTCGCACCGACTTCGATCACCGGTAATGCTAACCAGGCGCCGATCCAGGTAGCCGTAAAAGGGACCGATATGGCCGTGATCCGAAAAGTCGCCGCACAGGTGAAAGACATCGTGACTTCAGTACCCGGAAGTTCCAACGTCGATTACTCCGTGGACGACCCGAAACCGGAAGTAGGCGTGACCCTCGACCGCGAGAAAATGGCGCAACTCGGCATCAATGCCGCCGAAGTGGGTGCCACATTGCAAACTGCATTCCGCGGCGACGACCGTTCGAAGTTCAAGCAGAATGGTAAGGAGTACGATATTATGGTCAACTTAGACCAATTCGACCGCTCGAAAGCCGACGACATCCGTCACCTGAATTTCGTGAACAGCCAGGGCCAGACCTTCGAACTCTCGCAATTCGCCACCATCCGCGAAGGCATGGGCGAAAGCGTACTGCAACGCATCGACCGTCTGTCGTCGATCACGATCAATTCGCAGGTAGTAGGCCGCCCGTCGGGTTCCATCGGTGCCGACATTCAGGCCAAAATGGCGAAAGTGAAACTGCCGGAAGGCATCAGCATCGAATACCGGGGTGACCTGAAAAACCAGGCCGACGCATTCGGCAGCCTCGGCGTAGCATTGTTGCTTGGTATCGTGCTGATCTACCTTATCATGGTGGCGCTTTACGAAAGTACCATTTACCCCTTCGTCGTGCTCTTCTCGATCCCGGTTGCATTGGTCGGTGCCCTCACCGCCCTCGCGCTCACGATGGAAAGTTTAACGATCTTTTCGATCGTCGGTATGATTATGCTCCTTGGTTTGGTAGCCAAAAACGCGATTTTGATTGTCGACTTTGCTAATCAGCTCAAAGAAGAAGGGTATGCATTGAAAGAAGCACTCATCGAAGCCGGTAAGGAACGTCTCCGTCCGATTTTGATGACCACCATCGCAATGGTAGCGGGTATGTTGCCTATCGCCCTCGCCTCTGGTGATGGCGCAGAGGTGAAGAATGGTATGGCATGGGTGATTATTGGTGGTTTGACCAGCTCTTTGTTGTTGACGCTGTTTCTGGTTCCTAGTGCTTATTATGTGGTGGATAGGATCAAGGAGCGGTTTACGAAGCGTAAGAAGCGGAAGGCGAAGGAGGAAGTGCTTTTAGAGGCTTAATAATGCTTTTGAATATAGCTCTGCGATGAGCTTTGATAAATGAAATGCCCCGCTGTCGGTTGATAGCGGGGCATTTTCGGTTTCTACACTCTCACACTTTCAATGCGCTGAAAGAAAAACACCAGCTCCCTGAAAGTCATAAATGTGTCACTAATCCGCGGGTTATAGCCAGCCTCCTGTTGGAACGCCATCGAATCGCTGTAAATCGCCCAAAGGTGATCGAGCATTTCGGAAGGACTGCCTACGTTCAAAAGTTCTTTTACTTGCCTGCCATAAGCGAGGCATACCGAGTCCTCGGACTCGGTGGTGTGTGATGAAGTTGACATGATGATAATGAGTTAGGATGAATGAAAATGCCCTGCATTAGGTGTCCTAACGCCATTATCAGCGTTCGGGGGACTTTCGAAACACCCACACCATAGCAGGGCAAAAACTTGAAGCTTTTTCATGATAGATAATTTTTAAGGAAGGCGTAAGTTGGGGAAGTGCCGGGAGAAATACAAGGAGGCGTTAATGCGATTATCCTCCGGTTAGGATCGTCGCATTTACCTTACTGAGGAGAGCTGGTTTTTACAGTCATGTGGCGTGATGATAATGAATTAGGATGAATGGGAATGCCCTGCATTAGGTGTCCTAACGCCAGTCACTACGTTCGGGGGCTTTCGCCACACCCGCACCATAGCAGGGCAATACCTTGCAAATTCTTCGTAATAAATAATGTCTTAGGGAAGAAGTAAATTGGAGAACTGCTGGGTAAAATGCAACGACCATTTGATTGCAATTTTCATACGGTAGGAATGAGCATAAAATTGGTTAATTTCTGCGCTTGTTAACCCAAATCTACGCCAACTTGAAAATCAAGATTTATCTTACGTCCATATCAATCCTTATCGCATTGAGCACTTTCGGGCAACAGAAGTTGCGACCAGTGGAAGAATTAATTAATAACGAAGATCCGGGTTGGCCGTTCGTTTTAGATTGGATCAAGGCAGCGACCAATCGAGTAGAAATCCTATCTGCCGACAGCCTCAAAGCGAGACAGTCATTATATGATATTCAGGTGACGACGCGCTCGCCAATGGGCGCCATCGTCTATATGAGTGGGGGAATTTTGGTTGATAATGGCTGGATACGCATTCTCGGTTCCGGAAGCGAGCGGCTAATGCGTTCTCTACCGGGCTGGCCCAAAGTTAGCCCGCTCAAAGCTTCTGACAAGAATGTACCCTTACTTGTAATTGCCGAAGACGCTATCGGTGGGATTTTTGTCTTGAATGATGGTTCGTTGGGAAAAGACGTTGGCAAAGTTTATTATCTCGCGCCGGATACACTGGATTTCGAGCCGTTAGATATGGGCTACACCGACTTTCTGTTATTTTGTTTCAATAATGACCTTGATAACTTTTATGACGGCTATCGTTGGAAGTCGTGGAAGGATGAGGTATCCAAAATGTCTGGTGATAGTGTGGTCAGTTTTTATCCTATCTCTGGACGAAGGAAGGAAAGAAGATAGAGGAGAATTCGAGGAAAGTAATTCCTATTTCAGAGTACTATGCTTTGGTAAGTGATCTTAGAAGACAGCTCGGACTTGCCAAATGAACGAGGCCAAATGTAGAGCTAAGATCGCTCGTTCTATTGGACAGAAACCTTCGAGCCAGGCCTATCTATTTTTGAAGCTTTCTTACTTTTCGATTTGAATTCTGCATTCCACTGCGCTGCCTCAGTCTTCATAATCTGCTCTATCGTCTCGTAGTGAATGATAGGCGCCTTTCCGACCAGCAAAGCCAATTCAATTAACTTGGAAACAGTGAAGTTGAAATTTCCATTCAGAATTTGAGAGACATAGGATGGCGAAACATTCAATTTCTCGGCGACCTGCTTCTGAGTCAGGTTGTTTTCTTCCATGTAGGTATTGAGCAGATTGAAAACCTGAATCTGTACCTTTGTAAGCCAATATTCTGAGCTTCTCAAAAGTTCTTCGCGTTCGGTCATGAGTAATTTATGTTGATATGCCTTGTGAATGAATTTCTTTTACGAGGGATTCAAGGTATTTGAGATCTGCTTTTTGATTGGTCTTGCGTCCGCCGATCAAAATCACTCTACCTGTCTTTTCCAGCTTCATGAGGTAAAATCGTAAGTGCTTACTTTTGGCCTCATACAGTCGGTAGGGAAGTTTTTCCAGTTTCAACTGTCGAAAAACTGTCTTGGGCAGCAGCACGAGATTACACGAATCTTCAATCGTGGAATAAATCTTATTAATTTCAATATTCAACCCAGCATCACGCCTCATTGCCTTTTCAAATTCGTCTATCGGGCAAATGTTGTTGATTGCAAGCTTGAATAGCCTAATTCGGGTTAGTGAAACTCTTCGTGATAACTGGATGCTGAACTTTGACATAAAGTTAAGTTATAACTTAATATTTGTCAAGCCCTATTGAGGCTTGTTTCAGCATAAATACCTTTTAAGGAATGATTTAACTGTTTTTCAGGCTACCAATGTGCCATCGATGGATTCTACTGAACCAACGGAAATCATCCTTGCAGATTTAACATCGAGCGTTAAATTTACAAGGATAAGCAGCCACTTCATTTGACTTAAAACCATTAAAAAAGGGCCAGAAACCGCCAAACCTGACAACCCCTGACCCAATGACCCAATGACTAAACGAAGCTTCCTACTTCCACCGCTCCCCAAGCACCTTCATCCAATACCCCCCAACCACAGACCGCGCGCGGAAGCCAACCGACTTCCCGTTGGTAGTTTCATGCCAGTCCGAAAGCGGAATGCGGTCGGGAGTGCCGTTAGCATATTTGTAAATGGGTTGAATCAATGCCTGGAAGTCCTCAGGCTTCTCGGCTAATGTGGCCGTCCAGACGATCCAGTCGGATTTAGAATAGGTCTTGCGACTGTCGAGTGGCAGGCCGAAAGGTTGCTGTTTGGTGAGGTAATAGGCGATTTCCTTCTGAGCTACTGTTTTGGGAAATACATTCAAGCCCAGAAGCTTGTCCCAAACGAGGTTGTATTTCTGACTCCAGGTACCCTTTTTATCAAAGGTCAATGCGTAGTGATCGCCGTCGGCGGCCATCTGTGTCCATTTCTGGGCGAAGTCTTTGGTTAATGCATTCACTTCGGCGGCTTCCTTGGAATCGCCAAGTTGCTCGGCAAGTTTGGCGTAGGCGGCCAGACCCATGATAGCTTTGATCGACAGGTTGGTATTCCGTGCCAAATGACCTGCGAAATCGTCGGTGCAGAGCTGGTTGGCGGGGTCGAAGCCTTCTTTTTTCAGGTAGTTGGCCCAAACGCTGAGCGTTTTCCAATGTTTTTTGGCATAGTCTGTGTTGCCTTCGGCTTTCGCGATGGCGTAGGTGAGAATGAGCATGTTACCGGATTCTTCCACGGGCATGTCCTCGCCGTATGTCTGCCCGTTCGCGAGCGGGTAGGTGCCTACGTCATGCGCCGCGAAAGGCTTGGTCCATTTGCCGCTCTCCGAATAATAGAAGATCGGGTCCATCATGCCTTTGAGCAGGGTAGGGTTGTAAAGCAGGAACAATGGGGCCGATGGATAAGTGATGTCAACCGTTCCGATAGAGCCGTTGCTGAAATTTTCTTTGGAGAAAAACAGCGGCGTGCCATCAGGACCGGCTACCAGTTTGTGTGCTGCGATGGCCTGGCGATAGGAGAGCACGCAGAGTTCCGCGTATTGTTTGCCGCCCGCAGTCAATGCGTCGTCGTAAATCGCCTTGTCGGTGTCGTCGCAGGTTTGCAGGATTTTGGTGAAATCGGCCTCGGCGCTTTTCAGCTCGCCGGCGATGGTTTTGTTGCCATCCTTATTCCACCACGGACGCAGGTTCTGGCCAAAATACTGCACCGAATAGCCATCGTCATAGGCAAGTAATGCATGTAGCGATTTGGTTTCAGCTCCCACTTTTCCCGCATTCAATATCAAACCCATCGATTTGGTATCCGCCGGAGCGGCACCAGCCTGATCGACGCTTAACGAACCTTTGGAAGCAAATTCTTTGATAATATCGGTGGAAAGGCCAATCGCGGAACCTTTCACCGTGCCTTGGGGAGCGGCGAGATAAGCCTGGCCCCAGTCGATGCGGACATCGTCGCCTTTTTTGGCGAGCAGGTTTTGTACGGTATTCCCGAGCGTTAATGTGGTCAAACCATCCTGGTTGGCTTCTTTCCCGGTTACGGACTGGCTCGCGTCGTGGGTAGCCCAAAGCCCGGATACGGAATTGAGAATGCTCACGTCATGTTGCTTGCCGTCGGCGGATTTGACTTCATATATTACATAATTCACGGGACGCGACAATAGTACTAAATCCCTCATGATCAGCGGTGCAACAAAACGAACCGTTAGCTGCACAGGACCGGCATCGAAGCGGTAAACCGATTGGGTAGCTTTCATTTCAAAGCCAGTCTGTTTTGCAAGCCCGACGGCTTCCGCACCTTTCGGGGCGATTTCATCGGCCAGGCCAATGTCGATATAGCCAGGTCCCGCACCGTTTTTAACATAAGCAGCCAATGTATTTTTACCCTTTTTCAACGCCTTCACGGCCGCCGCACTGATCGGCTTGAACTCGTAATCGCTCGTAAAGCAAGGCGCGCAGTCATAGGCAGGCACGCCGTTGATGAATACCTGCACATCGTCGTCATGAAAGATATTCAGGACAGGTTTTTCAAAATCGACATTGGTGAGGTTGAAATCACGCCGGTACCAGAGCTCCTGCGGAAATTCGGTGCCTCCTTTGAGCATGGCGTCGTTCCGCTCGTGCGTCCCGAATGGTGCGGGGCCTTGTTTCCAGGTGCTGATGTTGTAACCGTCTTTGAACCACCATTTCGGATCGGGTTTCGTAGTGGTGAATTTGGCGGTGTAAGCTTCCTGCTTGGCCGTCGGCAGGATGGTTTTCATCTCAGCCGTGGCGGCACCCATGAAGCGATAGGCCTTGCCGTCGACGCGGATGAGGCCGTCCATCGGATGTGGCTTGCCGGTCCAGTGCTTGGTAACGGAGCCTGCCAGCTGGTCGCCGAAGGACCATACGCTGGTGTAGGGATCGATGGTGACGAGGGGAGTAGCCGGTGGCCGGATGGATTGGGCAAAAATCGTTGAGGTTGTCAGTAGCGTCAGCGCGGTTAGCCAGCGTTTGAGCATAGTTTCGGTCGGTTTTTTGGAAACAGTGTTTAGAAAAATCCCGTAATGATAGGGGATAAGTTCTATACAGCGCAAACCGACGCCTACTTCTTCCCAAAAGCCGCCTTCCCGCTATCCAAAAACGAAGCAAACTTCGCAGGATCGAGATCGTAATTTTTAGGCGCTACGAGCAAGTTACCCTCATGATCCACCAGGCAATAATGCGGTTGTGCGTTGTTGTTATACTTCACGATTTGAAGGTCGGCATTCTGCGCGCCGATGGTTTTCTTCACTTTGTTGTCATATTTGGAAGTATACCACTGCGATTCGGGAAGTTCGGTTTTGTCATCGACGTACAATGCGACGATCACGTAGTCATTGTTCAGGCGTTGCAATACCGCGGGATCGACCCACACGCGGGCTTCCATTTCGCGGCAATTGACGCAGCCGTGACCGGTGAAATCGATGAAAACCGGTTTATTGACCTTTTTGGCATAAGCCAATGCTTCCTGGTAGTCGAAAAAGCCTTCAAGTTCGTGGGGTAAATGAAAGAGGTCGGCATACTTGCGTGCCTCGCCGGAAATCGCGGAAGGCGTTCCCGTAACAGCACTTCTTTTATTTAAATCAAAGTCCAGTGTGGATTGCGGAGGCAGGTAACCGGCCAATGCTTTGAGCGGCGCGCCCCACATGCCTGGGAGCATATATACGACGAATGTGAAAGTGATAATGGCCAATAGCAGGCGCGGAACGCTTACTTTTTCAATGGGCGAATCATGCGGCGTGCGGATCTTGCCGAGCAGGTAGAAGCCCAACAATGCAAAAATGACGATCCAGAATGCCAGGTACACTTCGCGGTCGAGCAAATGCCAATGGTAAACCTGATCGGCAATGCTGAAAAATTTCAGTGCAAGCGCCAGTTCCAGGAATCCCAGCACCACTTTCACGGTATTGAGCCAGCCGCCGGATTTGGGCAGCGATTTCAACCATTGCGGAAACAGTGCAAATGAAGTAAATGGTATCGCAAATGCCGCCGAAAAAGCGGCCATACCTACAATGGGCTTCACGACTTCACCGCCCGCAGACGCTACCAGCAAGCTGCCGACGATCGGGCCGGTGCAGGAGAATGAAACGAGTACCAATGTGAATGCCATAAAGAAAACACCCGCATATCCACCCTGATCGGCTTTCTGGTCCATTTTATTGACAAAACCACTCGGCAGTACGATTTCGAAAAGCCCGAGGAAGGACAAACCGAATGTGATAAAAATCGCGAAAAACAGCAGGTTAGGTAGCCAGTGCGTGCTGAGAAAGTTCGCGAATGCCGGTCCGTTCAGTCGTGAAACCACGGTACCTATTAATGTATAGATCAGGATAATGGAGATGCCATATACAAATGCCTTGAATTTGCCTTTCTCCTGATTGGTGAAAAAGCTCACGGTCATCGGAATGATGGGGAAAACGCAGGGGGTAAGCAATGCCACCAGGCCGGAAAGGAATGCGGCAAACGCAAAGCCCAGCAGCGAACCGCTCGTGGCAGGTTCGGAAGCGGATTTTTGTGTTGCTTCGATCGTGGTTGCGGCAGCGGCGGAGGTGTCGGCTGCCGCGGGAATGTCCCCTGCTGAAACCGCTATCGCAGTGTCGCTGGAAGTGGTTGGCGCGGTTGGTTCGATGGTAGGCGCCGTACCCGGTTTGTCGGCTGGTGTGATAGCTCCTACGGTGGGTTGCTCGCTCGCATTGGTAGCGGCGGCAACTTTCAGGCCTTTAAACTCAAAATCTTCCCCTCCCGGAATGCAGAGGCCGGAAACGTGGCTGCAAGTCTGGTATTCTGAAGTTCCTTTGATGACTGGATTGTCGGCCAGGATTTTGACAGTTTGTTTGAAAACACCTTTTCCTTCAAAATAACGCACATTTCCTTGCCATACTTCCTCGAATTTCGTTTTCGGGTTCTGCGGTTTCAGCTTACCGACGGTCTCGAAGGTGTTGCTCTTTTCAAAGGTAAATGTGGTCAGCATCGGTCCCAGGTCAGGGTCGAAGTCGGAGGAATACATGTACCAGTCCTTGTCGATCGTTGCGGTAAAAATCAGGTCGACAGTCTCGCCCTTTTTGACTTCCGGCTTGGAAAAGGAATAGGTCCAGTGCGCTTTGGCTTTCTGGACTTGCGCATGCGCGTAGCCGGCTACAAAAAGACAAATGCTGAAAATGAGTATGATACCGCGTTTCATGTCGATGTTTTGGGGTAATGGCTTTGAAGGGTTCGCTGTGAACGAACGCTCGGACAATCAATCTATAATTTTGATAGAGCTTTCTTAACGAACGTAATTTTCACAAAAAAATTCATCAATTGAAATTCCCTTTTCACCGATTCGTGATTCTGCTACCTTTGTCGGCTCAAATCCAGATAAGTTAACAGTTATTAACATGTCCCAAGCCTTATACGTAGTCAAAATCGGCGGTAATGTAATCGACAATCCCGAAGCATGTGCCCGTTTTCTGAAAGCCTTTGCGCAACTCGATGCCCCCAAAATCCTTGTCCACGGCGGGGGAAAGGTAGCGACGCAGATCGCCGCGAAGTTGCAGATCGAAACGCAGATGGTCGACGGCCGCCGCATTACCGACAAACCGATGCTGGACGTGGTAACAATGGTTTACGGCGGGCTGGTGAACAAAAACCTGGTAGCGCAGCTGCAAGCCGCAGGCTGTAATGCCATCGGCCTCACCGGCGCTGACGGCGGCATCATACGTTCGGTCAAACGCCCGGTCAAAACGATCGACTACGGATTTGTGGGCGACATCGAGGCTGTAAACGGCGATCAAATCAACGCAATCCTGTCCAGCGGCCTCACGCCGATCATCGCCCCATTGACATACAGCGCCGAGGGTCTGCTCCTCAATACCAATGCCGACACGATGGCCTCCGCAACAGCCGTAGCGATGTCGGAAGCATTTGAAGTGAACCTTATCTATTGTTTCGAGAAAAAAGGCGTGCTATCCGACCCCGACGACGACGATGCGGTGATCAGCAAACTTGTTCCCACCACTTATGAAGAATACAAATCCACCGGCGCTATTAATAAAGGAATGATCCCTAAGCTCGATAATGCATTTGCTGCATTGAATTCGGGGGTGAAGCAGGTGACGATTTGCCATGCGGATGAATTGGCGAATGCGGTTGTTGGTGGGGCGGGGACGGCGATTGTGTTGTAAATGCCGTATATGGGTTAGCGTTAAGGTTGGGCTGCGGATTCTGCCCTCTTAGTCAATATTTGTTTAGGTCCGGTAAAGATCAGCTATGTCAGGTCAATGTGGCAAACTGGCTTTGTTGTGAACGATAGTTGCCTTTCAGTTACATTCAGTTAATTTTATTAATCGCGGTTACTTAAAAATAAAAGTGGCCGAATGGGGCTATTTACCAAATAGTCTATCTCAATTGGAGAGTAATTATTAATTTTTTTTAATAAATCTTAGGAGGTTTGTTAATAAAATATTTATATTTGACATTCAATTGTTAAGGGAATGTGAACACGTAAACGCCGTAAGCTGGTCCGGAGAAGCATCAGCATCAAACCGTCAGTATAAACAAATCTAAAATTCATTAACAACCTCTATGACAACATCGAAAATCTACGCTTAACTCTCTCAGACATTACCAGGACCCATTTTAATACCAAAAAATCTAGCTTAATTATGGCAAAAAATTTACTAAGACTTATTGTCATGTTGATGGCGATAAGCGCTCCGGTTTTCGCGCAAACGATCACCGGAAAAGTAACCAGCAGCTCCGACGGCGCAACCCTGCCCGGCGTGTCTGTACTGGTGAAGGGTACGACTACCGGTACGACTTCCGACGCGGATGGAAAATATAGCATTAACGCAGCAGCCAACGGCACACTCGTGTTTTCTTATATCGGGTACAAAACGCAGGAGGTCGCGATAAGCAACAGCAATGTGCTGAACGTGACCTTGGTGGAAGATGCCTCCAACTTGCAGGAAGTAACCGTAACCGCATTGGGTATTGCGAAGGAATCCCGCGCGCTTGGTTACGCGACTACGACCATCAAAAGTGACGCACTTATTAAAACGGCTTCTCCCAACTTCGCTACTGCATTGTACGGAAAGGCTCCGGGTGTGACGATCAACGCAACGCCTGGTGGTGCAACTTCCGGGGTAAGTATCAACATCCGCGGTATTAACTCTATTACCGGTAGTACACAGCCATTGATCGTGTTGGACGGTATTCCTATCCGCAACGGTGAAGCACGCAACGGTGATTACTGGGGCGATCAGCGTATCCGCGGTAACGGTCTTCTCGATCTTAACCCGGCTGATATTGAGAATATTACAGTCTTGAAAGGTGCTTCTGCGGCTGCATTGTACGGCTCGGAAGCAGTGAACGGGGTACTCCTCGTGACTTCGAAAACGGGTAAAGGAAAGAAAGGCCTTGGCGTTGACTTCAATGCAAGTTACAGTGTCGATAAAATTGCCTATTTGCCACGCTACCAAGATGTAAGAGGCCCTGGTTACTTGAAAAACTATGTGGATGCAGGTCAGGATGCCAATGGATTTATTTCCTATGACACGAATGGTGATGGCGTAGGAGATACAAGAGGTTTGCTAAACGCAACTGTAAACTTCGGCCCCAAATTCGATGGCCAGCCAGTAATGGCTTTCGACGGCCAGATCCGTCCTTACTCTCCTTCAGGAAATAGCTACGCGGATTTGTTCCAGAATGCGACCAGCTCCAACATTAACCTTTCCGTGTCGAAAGGTGGTGAAAACTCAAACGTTCGCTTCTCTTTTACCCGTCAGGACAACGGCATGATCAGCTACGGGGCAAAAAACAGCAAAAACATAGCTAACCTGAACGCGAGCTTCGATGTGAATAAAAAGCTGAAAACCGATTTGATGGTCAACTATATCAACCAGAAAACGCACAACCGTCCGTTCAAAGTTGACCGTATGATCAACAACTTCACCGGTATGATGAACCGTTTCGAGTCGGCAGACTGGTATTTTGACAAGTATCAAACCAGCCAGGGATATAAGTATGTGACACAGGCGTCAGGCAACCCAAGCTTGACCCCCAATGAGAATATCCGGTACAATGGTTTTAAAAGCGACATCGCGGACTACGTTTGGAATACCAGAAAAAATACTTCCGACGAGTGGAGTGACCGTGTGATCGCCAGCATTACGCAACACTGGCAGATTACCGACGACCTGAAACTCCGTGGCCGTATCGGAGCGGACGTTACCGGTGAGCGTCTTGAAAATAACAATTCTACTGAAAAGCCTTTGGCTTTCGGCTATTCTGGTGGTTTCAGCATGGCTAACAACGTGTACAGAAACGTATATGGTGAAGCTTTGTTGACCTATAATAAAAAGCTGACCGACGATGTATCTATCTCGTTGATGGCCGGGTATAACGCTTACAAGCAGCTGAATACTAAAATCAGCACCAGCACCGAAGGTGGATTGAGTACCGAGAACTTCTTCGATCTATCGGCTTCTGTGAATAACTTGAGCGTTACAAGAAGTCGTGACCGGTGGACCCGCGATGCCGTTTTGGGAACTGCGCAATTTGACTACAAAGGACTGTTCTTCATTGAAGGTACCGTCCGTAGAGACCGAACTTCTACACTTGCTCCCGGAAACAACGGATTCGTTTATCCTTCGGTGAACGCGTCGTTCGTATTCACAGATGCATTTAACCTGCCAGCTTTCTTTAGCTATGGTAAATTGCGCGGATCGTGGGGTGAGGTAGGTAACTATCCTGAGATTTACAGTGCGAACGTAGCCTATATGCAGGGTACATTGAACGTTCAGCAAAATGGTGGCCAGCCGGTATTGTACACCTACCTCGATTCGAGATATGGTAATGATAAGATCCGCCCTGAGAGAAAACGCGAATTCGAATTCGGTTTGGAAACTAAGTTTTTCAACAACCGTATCGGCCTCGACATCGCATACTATAATGCGCAGATTATTGACCAGATTCTGCCTCTGAGCATCGCCGCTACAACGGGCGCCCGCTCGATTCTTGCGAACGTGGGTACGCTAAGAAACCAGGGTGTGGAATTCGCATTCAACGTATCGCCGATCCAGGGTAAAACATTGAATGAGTTCAACTGGGATCTGACTTTGAACCTTGCGAAAAACGTGAACAAGGTGGAGAAACTGGCTAACAACTCAACCGAATTGCTTCACTCCGACCTCGATGGTAACGCGGCTCAGATTCGTTCAGTAGTAGGTCAGCCAATAGGTGATATCTATGCTCACGATATCCTTCGGAACGAGAAAGGCCAGGGTATTGTAGGTCCGAACGGGCTTTATCAGCTTGACGGAGCGAACTGGATCAAAGTAGGCAATGCAATGCCTAAACTGACCGGTGGTTTGATCAACAGCTTCTCATGGAAAGGCTTTACAC
Organism: Dyadobacter sp. SG02; assembly: GCF_900109045.1. Classification (GTDB taxonomy): domain Bacteria; phylum Bacteroidota; class Bacteroidia; order Cytophagales; family Spirosomataceae; genus Dyadobacter. The sequence continues at coordinate 237,985 of NZ_FNYL01000004.1, read as the reverse complement.
TTGACGCGATCACTGACTTCCGTTTTGGCGGTTCTATTATGCCGACGGGTATCAACTGGATGACCTCTCGTGGTTTAACAAAAGAAAGCTTGAACAACATGGATGCCGAGCACGGCGGTTTGAGCTACTACCTGGATAAGGATGGTAAAGGAATCCCTACCACTGCGGCAACAGGACCAACAGGTCAGGTTGTGTACCACGATGGGATGCTGATGGACGGTGTTACCCCAACGGGCGAAGCTAATACCAACATTGTTTCGCAAGCGGTGTATTATAACGCTACTTACAACTGGGGTGGACCACAGTACGGTAATGCACGTTATGAATTGTATGTGCAGAAAAACACCTACATCAAAATGCGTGAGATCTCGCTTGCATACCGCCTGCCATCTTTCATCGGAAGCAAAATCGGTGCTTCGAACGTGACCATTTCTGTATTCGGACGTAACCTGTTCTTCATTTACCGTACCGTCAAAGACCTGGATGCCGAACAGACCAACACTTCTACAAGATGGTATGAAAACATCTCAAACGCTGGTGCTAACCCATCGTTCCGTACTGCGGGTGTAATGTTGAGAGCCAGCTTCTAATTTCAATCAGATTATGAAAATGAAAAAGATATCATCAGTTATTTTGGCAGGGCTCATGCTGGTAGCGGCGTCCTGCAAGGAGTCCGATTTCAGCGACGTATATCCTGATCCTTCGAAGATCTCCGAAACGACGATCGAGAAGCAGTTCACAGGGTTTCTCCAAGCCAACAAGGACTACGTATTGCCGGGTTACACGCATTATTTCACAATGCTCCGCATTACATTGAACCAGTACAACCAGGCGATTGGCTGGGTGAATGGTTCAGGACAATATGTTCCTGGTTCGGCGGGTGTGGAGAACATCTGGTTCAACTATTATAACCTGCTGGCGCAATACCGCGAACTGGAAAAAGTTTATAATTCCAAATCTGCAACTGACCAGGCCGACCGTAAGTTCTTTATGACCGTAGCGAAGGTTTATCTCTACGATCAGACAGAAAGAATGATCGACGTTTTCGGTGCGATTCCATTCACGGAAGCGGGCCTGCTGAGCACAAAAGGTGGTGATTACAACTCATCCAATGCAAAGTTCGATGATCCTCAGGTACTCTATACGATGATGCTTGACGATTTGAAAGGCATCTCTGCGGAGCTTAATGCAACGACCATCAATGCGGGCTACCAACAGTCGTTCAAGACACAGGATTTTGTAAACAAAGGCGACCTCACCGCATGGAAACGTTACTGCAACTCCCTGCGTTTACGTATGCTGAACCGTGTTTCGGACGTAGCGGCATTCCAGTCGCGCTCCAACTCGGAAATCGCAGAAATACTGGGCAATGCAACTACTTTCCCGATTGTTGAGACCAATGATCAGAACATCCAGATCAACGTATTCGATCTCAACAGCGGTATCAACTCGAAAGGCTTCCAGGAAGGTCTGGGTCCTGGTACTTGGTTTGGTAACACGGCTGGCAAGAAACTGATCGATTTCCTCAGCACGAACGCCGATCCACGGCTACGCATATTGTTCGAGCCGGGAGCTAATGCCAATGGCCAGTATATCGGTATCGATCCAACTGCAACAGCTCAGGTACAAACCGAGCTCGCCAATGCGGGACGGGTTGCGATCTACAACCGCTATGTAACCAACTACAACCAGTTCTTCCCAGGTATCATTATCAATGCACCTGAGGTGAACCTGATTAAAGCTGAATATTATCTGAGATCTGGTAATGATGCATCTGCAAAAACTGCTTACGAAACTGCGATCGGTCAATCAATGGATTTCTACAATCGCATCGCCAACGTGAGCAACGCGGCCCAGGGAACCAAGCCAGCCAACGTAACTACTGCCGAGGCTACTGCCTACATCGCCGGAAACGGCGTGAGCTGGGCGAAAGCGACTACTGCTGCCCAGAAACTGGAATTGATCGCGGCTCAGAAATGGGTACACTACAACCTGGTGCAGCCATACGAAAACTGGGCAGATATCCGTCGTTTGAACTTGCCGGGCCTTACTTTCTGGGTTGACAATAACAACAACCAGACTTTGCCTCCGGTAAGATTGAACTACCCGGGCAACGAGATCACTTACAACCCGCTCAACTACGCAGCGGTTCGTGAGAACGATAAACTCACTACCAAGCTCTTCTGGGATGTAAAATAGTCGATTGAATTCTTGACAATAGATTTAGTTAATATTCGAAAAGCGGCAGGTCATTTGATCTGCCGCTTTTTTTGCCTCATACTTTCGGACAAGATTATCTGCGCCTGTTCGTGAGTACGAGTAATTGCGGGAATATCAATTGTCCCCGAGAGATCATTTTGGTCATTTCGCCTATTGTATGAAAGTAGGAGCCCAATACAATGTCGGTGTCGCCGTCCTGGTCAAAGTCACCTGCCTCCATGGTCAGCCATTTGCCGGCCGCCGCCATAGGGGTGGCGAAGGCTTCGAAATTCATTTTTCCTTCATTGGATAAATAGATGAAGCTGTGCGCAGGGTTGGCGAGATCCGTGTAGAATGCTGTGGCGGCGATATCAATGTCACCGTCGAGATCAAAATCTCGGGCGACGGCCTTGCTGGCACCGTAAAGCGGGTAGAACCAGACGAGTTTGAAATTGTCTTTCCCGTCATTCAGGTACAATCTTATGCCGTGATAGTTCTTGTTAACCGGAGACAGGTCCCAGTTGTCGCCATTGGTAAGTAAAATGTCCTGAAAGCCGTCCTTATTAAAATCCAGCATTTCAAAATAGCTCATGCCATAGGAAGGAGGGAATTGAAGCAACACCTTTTCTTTGAACTGGCCGTCGCCCCGATTATAGAACACCGATACTTGCTCCCAGGCCTGCGCCATAAGCGCGACCACATCTGGCTTCATATCGCCATTCATGTCCCGTATTTCGGCTCTTCGCGCGCCGGGGAGCGTTTTTAAGACATGCTCTTTCTCTGGTTGAAAATCGTCCAGCCAGAACAATTTGCCTGAGTGATTACCAAAACCGCAGATTAAAGCATCGTCTTTCCCATCCATATTCAGATCACCGGCCGCAAATTGTACGGGGCGGGGCAGGTTCTGGATATTGACCAGCGCCGGGTTCATGGTTTTGGACAAAGACATCAGCCGCCCCGATCGCTGATCGGAAGGCTTGAAAACGCCTATGGAAAGCAAGCGTGGTGGAGCGTTTTTAGGAAAATCAATGTCAGTCGGAGCGGAATCGATCCACCAGGTGTCATTCAATCCGGTTTTGCCGAATGCGTAGAGAGCATTCTGATCGTCGCCGATAAAGAGTTGCGACGAGGCCGGGTCGTATTTCAATAAGGTGGTTTTGGGCACCTGTTTATCCCCGACAGTCAAGTCGGATACATGGAAAAGACGGAGAGAATCCTTAACGGGCAGGGGTGTTTCCTGAGGCAGGGGCTGAGAAGGAGCCATCGCCCGGTAGTAGGCTAGTATCTTTTTCCACTCAGCTTCCGAAATGAGTTTTGTCTCCGGATATACATTCAGTTCCTGCATAACACGCTTTTCTTCCGGGATCAGGTCGGCATAGGGATCTTGTCCGTTGACCCTGATGCCCAGGCGTAATCCCATATTAGGTAGCACGCTGGCTACCCAGGTCTGTTTGTCCAGTAATGAGGGTTCGGGGAACAGGTGGCAACGCTGGCAATAGTCCATTGCCAGTTTTTTGCCTTCCTGAATGGAGTCTGCCAACGGCTGGTGTCCGTATGTTTCTGGTATTATACTTTGAAAGGAAAGCGCAAGCCCTGCCATTCCGATAGGCACAGCAATAAGCAGGGCTTTTTTGAAAAGTATCATTGTGGATCGCTTAACGGATCAGGTTGTCAAGCGTGGCAAGAACCTGGTCATAGCCAAATGCACCTATTTCCTGCTCCATTCTCGCACGAATAGCATCCGTCTGCAAATTACCAATGCTCCCCTCGTGGCTATGTTTCAACTCGCGAGGTGCGGTATAGGTGCCATCTCCAATCTCAGCCCCAACCTGCTTATATGCATCACGGAACGGCACGCCGGCGATCACGAGCTCGTTCACGCGCTCTACGCTGAACAGCAGATCGTATTTCGGATCGTCGAGCAGGTTTTGCTTCACTTTCAGATGTTCGAGCATGAATGCGGCGATGTCGAGGCAGTCGAGGATTTCGTCGAATGCGGGCATCAGGATTTCTTTCAACAGCTGCATATCGCGGTGGTAGCCCGACGGCAGGTTGCTGAGCACCATCGTTACCTCCATCGGCAATGCTTTCATACGGTTGGTTTTCGCGCGCAGGAGCTCGGCCACGTCCGGGTTCTTTTTGTGCGGCATAATGCTGCTGCCTGTCGTGAGGTCGTCGGGCAGTACGATGAAACCGAAGTTCTGGCTATTGTAAAGGCATACGTCCATCGCAAGCCTTGAAACCGTGGCGGCGAGCGACGCAATGGCGCTCAATGCTGCCTGTTCCGTCCGCCCGCGGCTCATCTGCGCGTACACGACGTTGTGGTGCATTCCTTCGAAGCCCAGCAGTTCGGTGGTAAGCTGACGGTTCAGGGGGAACGACGAGCCGTATCCCGCGCCGGAGCCCAGCGGGTTGCGGTTGGCAAGGCGGTAGGCGGCGTTGAGTTGGATAATATCGTCGATAAGACCTTCGGCGTAGGCGCCAAACCACAGCCCGAACGACGACGGCATGGCGATCTGCAAATGGGTGTATCCGGGAAGCAGGTCGGTTTTGTGCTCTTCCGATTTGCGTGTCAGCACATCGAAAACCTTTTCGGTAGCCTGAACCACCTCGAAAAGCCGCGCACGTGTGTACAGCTTCATATCCACGAGCACCTGATCGTTACGCGAGCGCCCTGAATGGATTTTTTTGCCGGTATCGCCGAGTTTGCGCGTTAGCAGCAGCTCCACTTGCGAATGTACATCCTCAATGCCTTCCTCGATGACGAATTCGCCGTTCTGGATTTGCTGATGAATGACTTTGAGCTCGGCTTTCAATGCGGCGAGATCGTCGGCCGTCAGCAGGCCGATCGTTTCGAGCATTGTAGCATGGGCGATATTACCCAGCACGTCGAATTCGGCCAGATGCAGGTCCATCTCACGGTCACGCCCAACCGTAAAGCGTTCTATTTTTTCAGAAGTGACAGTATTTTCCTTTTGCCAGAGTTTCAAAATGCAGGAATGGTAAATTTAAAATCTAAAAATTTCATCACAAATTTAACATCATTAGCTCATTCCTAACCCTTTTTTCGCCGACTGAAGTCGACGGCAGTTGATTTTTTTGTGTTGGGAAGATTTTAATGTGTGACCAAGTTCGGGATTTAGCGTATCAATGAAACCGCCAGTGGTTTATTGTTGGACGCGTTTAAATCTTATCGGTATGAGCTGGACTCGAATTTGGATTCATGGTGTTTTCGCTACGAAATATCGGGCCCCTGTATTGCGGGACGAGATTCGCATGGGGGTATTTATGCATATCAAAACGTATGCAATGTCGAAGGGGATTGAGCTGGATGTCGTAAACGGGTATCACGATCACGCACATTGCCTCATATGCCTCGCGCGTGGCCAGACACTCGCGGATGTGATGAAGATTATTAAGGGAGAATCAGCTTACTGGATCAACAAGAACAAGCTGACGAAAACAAAGTTTGTCTGGCAGGACGACTATTGGGCTGTAAGTGTCAGTGAAAAGCATGTAACGCGCGTTCGCGGCTACATACTCAGGCAAGAAGAACACCACAAAGGCAAAACCTTTGAAACAGAGATCAACAGATTCATGCTGAAATATGGCTGGACCAATTCAAACAAAAACTAACCTATCCCTATTATCCTTGTTCCGTCGACTGAAGTCGGCGGCAAAGGATGGATTGTGCTGAGAGTTTTTTAGCCTCATGAGGCAAGCGCAGCCAAG
>NZ_FNYL01000004.1:32320-231729 GCF_900109045.1 Dyadobacter sp. SG02 | reverse complement strand
AGGCAAGCGCAGCCAAGCCAGCATTCATAAGCTAAAAATCCCCTTGCCGCCGACTTTAGTCGACGGAACAAAAGAGAAAGAGAAAGTTTATTTTTTGATTAAAAATCATTCAATCATTCAATCATTCAATCATTCAATCATTCAATCATTCAATCATTCATTCATTCCGTTCCAAGGCGGATCATTCTTTTAACCGCCACAAAGCGCTTGCTATAATAAGCCGCATTGAGCAAATCATACCGGATGCCACCTTTCCAGGCGGAATGGATGAATTTCACATAACCCGGCGCTACTTCGGTAATGATGCCGACGTGCCCGATGTGTTTGCTTTTGGTGCTGTTGCCTTTGAAGAAGATCAAATCGCCGGGTTTGGCGTCGTCGAGCTCCACGGTTTCACCATGCTCTGCTTGCGCGGCACTGGAATGCGGGAGCGTGATGTTCCATTGGTTGAAACAATACCTTACGAAGCCGGAGCAGTCGAAACCTCTTTTGGACGAGCCGCCGGAACGGTAGGGGATATGTAAATGCGTTGTGGCGAACGATACCAGCGACTGGATCGGGTTCAACGTGTCGGCGGCGACTTCCTGCGACTTCGGGGCCTGTGCGAAAGAACGGTTGGTAAACGAACTGACGGCAAATAAAAAGGCTGTTACAATGACTGAACGAATCAAAAGATGCATGAAATCGAAAGTGGGCTCAGGACTTTAAAAGGCCAATATTAACCACTACTTTCATGAAAGTAAAGGTTCAAGCCCCCTTTTTGCGTACTTTTGTGGCAGAATCAGGATAGCTTACTAATTAATACGCTCAGATGAAAACTACCGACCGTTATCTCCAGCGCGGTGTATCGGCTTCAAAGGAAGATGTGCATAAGGCCATCGAAAAGATCGACAAAGGGCTTTTTCCAAAGGCTTTTTGTAAAATAGTACCGGATACCCTCGCGGGCGATCCGGAGTACTGCACGATCATGCACGCCGACGGTGCCGGTACCAAAACTTCCCTGGCGTACCTGTATTGGAAAGAAACCGGCGATATTTCCGTCTGGAAAGGCATTGCTCAGGATGCAATCGTGATGAATACCGACGACCTCCTGTGCGTGGGCGCAACGGGCCCGATGCTCTATTCCTCAACAATCGACCGGAACAAGAACCGCATTCCGGGTGAAGTGATCGCGGAGGTGATCAACGGCGCGGAAGAAGTGCTGGATATGCTCCGTAGCTACGGCGTCGAGATTTACAGCACGGGCGGCGAAACGGCCGACGTGGGCGACCTCGTGCGCACGGTGACCGTCAACAGCACGGTAATCGCCCGTATGAAGCGTTCGGAAGTGGTGGATAACGCCAATATCCAGGCGGGCGACGTGATTGTGGGCCTTGCTTCCTACGGACAGGCTACTTATGAAAGTGAATACAACGGCGGCATGGGCAGCAACGGCCTTACTTCCGCAAGACATGATATTCTGGGTAAATACCTGGCCAAATATTCCGAGAGCTTCGACCCCGAAGTGAGCGAGGATCTCGTTTACAGCGGCAGTAAAAAACTGACTGACGAAGTAGCGGACGCTCCTTTGAATGTAGGTAAACTAATCCTCTCGCCCACGCGTACATATGCCCCCGTAGCGAAAGCGCTGCTCGACGAAATGCGTCCGCAAATCCATGGCATGGTACATTGCAGTGGCGGCGCTCAGACAAAAATTCTACATTTTGTTGATAACCTTCACATTATCAAAGACAACCTGCTGCCCGTACCACCATTATTCAGGCTCATTCAGGAAGAAAGCGGCACCAGCTGGCAGGAGATGTACAAGGTGTTCAATATGGGGCACAGGCTGGAAATTTACCTGCCCGAAACCTATGCGGCACGTGTGATCGAAATCTCGAAATCGTTCGGGATCGACGCGCAGGTGATCGGGCGTGTGGAAGCTTCCGACGAGAAAAAACTCACCATTAGCAGCGAATACGGCACATTCTATTACTGATCGCCTGTTTGATCAACACAAGATATTGAGCCTCCGGTAGTTATGCTTCCGGGGGCTTTTTGTTTGTCCATACTTTCCGGGATTGCAGCGGGCATGGGAATTGTAGTATTGTTTCTAAATAAATAGTAGAAGTTTTGTTGTCTATTAACTACGTTAAATATGAAACATATCAACCACTATCAGATACTCCGAGGCCATGCTCTGGTATTCTGCTTCATTCTTGCCGCCACGCGCATTTTCGCTCAAATTCCCGATGTGTACCTTAATTCAACGCCTGTTATCACCGGGCTGACTTCCGCCATGGAGATCGTGCATGCGGGTGACAATTCCAACCGGATTTTCATCGCGGAGCGTTCCGGTGTAATTACGGTGTTCAATCCGGGAGCATTAACGACACCCATCCAATTCCTGAATATGAACAGCGGCGGACAGGTCGTCGACGCCACGGGGGAAGGTGGTTTGCTCAGCGTCGCTTTCCATCCGGATTTTTCCGTCAATGGATTTATCTACACCTATTACACCGACACGAATGGTGACCTGGTATTGGCCCGGTATACTTCGGCCAATCCTTTGGGAAATGTCGTACCCGCCAATACGCGGGTTGAAATCCTCAAAATCCCGCACCCGATCGAGAGCAACCATAATGGCGGGGAGCTGCATTTTGGCTACGAGGATGGCTATCTCTACTTGTCGACGGGCGATGGAGGATCCGGCTACGACCCAAATGCCAACGGGCAAAACACTAACAGCTTATTGGGAAAAATTTTGCGTATCGATGTTAATCCGCCGATAGGCTCGGGCCTTCCTTATGTGATCCCGCCGAGCAATCCCTTTGGAAACGCCATATATGCACTGGGCTTACGGAACCCGTTCCGTTGGAGTTTCGACCGCGAAACATACGCCATGTGGATCGGGGACGTGGGACAGGGCAGTTTTGAAGAAGTCAATTTCCGGACAGCGGGCAATGCTTCGGGTGCTAACTTCGGATGGAGATGTTTTGAAGGCAACGGCTACACGCCCGGAATCGCGATAAACGAATGTCCCGATTCGGCGAGTTTCGTGAAACCGATCTATACTTACCCTACCGGAAACGCACGCGGGCGCTCAGTCATTGGCGGCGTGGTGTACCGGGGAAATGCCTGGCCGGTCATGAAGGGATACTACATCGGAATGGACTACTTTTCAGGCGATATCCATAAAATCAATTCCGACGGGTCCGTGAAGGAATACCAAACCTCGACAGTCACCGGCGTGCGGGATATCGGGGAAGACGAGGCGGGCGAAATTTATGCGGTAACCGCTACTGCGGTCTACCGCATCGAAGCCGAGGACCCATTACCCGTAACATTGGTTGATTTTACAGGAGCACCCAGCGCCGAAGGGGTGCGCCTGGCGTGGCAGACTTCCATGGAGAAAGATTTCAAATCTTTCGATATTCAATTCAGCCGCGATGCCCGTCAATTTGAAGCTATCGGCTCGATCCAGGGCGCCAATGCGCCTGCGGGGAACCTGTATTCGTTCACACACAGTACTGTTGAAAACGGGGATCTTTACTATCGCCTCAAAATGACGGATACCGACGAGAGTTTCAGGTATTCCAAAATAATCACTGTAAACCGCGACGGCGAGCGCCCGGGAGATCTTTTTGTGCGGCCGTCGCTGATCAGTAGCAACGAAATGAACCTGTTGGTCGAAGAGGCTTTTCAAACAGTAGAAATAGTGAATGCTGGCGGGAAGGTGGTGCTGACGGAAAAAATCGGCGGCAGGAGCGGGCCGGTGAATATCCCGCTCGGTAATACGGCCTCCGGTATTTATGTAGTGCGAATGGCGGGGCACGACAGGGTTGTACAGCAAAAGGTTCTGGTTTGGAGGTAGTGCTTTGAGGATGTCCAATGCTGAACGGATTTTGTCCGGTTACGGACAGCCGGATTTTTTAACATCTTCAATATCAGCTTATAGAGGCCGTTTTCGACGGCCTCTTTTCGTTGGCAGGCTATTTTTGAAATGTGTCCCGAACGCGTTTCCTTCAATGTAACCTGCTTGAAATATGATCGGCAACTACTTCAAAACTGCCTACCGGAGCCTGCAAAAGAACAGGTTGTACACCGCCATCAACCTGACCGGCCTTACGTTGGGCCTGGGCGTCGCCATTACACTTTTCTGGATCGTCCGGTTTGAATACAGCTTCGACCGCTTTCACGCGAAAGCCGACCGCATATATCGTGTCAAGGGTACCGATAAGTTTGGAGAAAAGCAGTCGCACGTGCATCAAACTATTATTAAAGTACTAAAAACACAATTTCCAGGGATTGAAACGGCCGCCAACTTCTACGGCATGAACCCCGCGGCGGTGCAGGTAGGAACAGCTATTTTTAACCAGAACAATATCTTTTTTACCGAACCGGCCATGTTCGACATGCTGGATGTCCGCTGGATCGCCGGAAATCCGAAGCACTCGCTCAGTGCTCCCGGGCAGGTGGTACTCGACGAACAAACTGCCAGGAAACTCTTCAAAGGCAATGCAATGGGCAAGCGGCTCCGCTACGACAACCGCACCGATCTGACCGTTACCGGCATTATCGGTAATCTGCCCATTAACACCGAATTCCCCATGGAAATGATCATTTCGTGGGAAACGATGAAAAAAATGCAACCAGACCTGGCCCAGGAGGATAAGCTCAGTGGCGGCGATTCCATGCACCAGGGCTTTGCATTGCTGAAACCGGGCGCCTCCCCCGCGCCGATCAGTGCCGGGCTTAGCCGCTTCTCTAAAAGCCGGTCGGACGAAACAACGGTAACCATGATGGAATTGCAGCCTCTTTCCGAAATGCATTTTGACACCAGCAAAGATCCGTTCGTCTATTCGATGCCCAAATGGATGCTTTACACGCTCACGAGCATCGGCGTGTTCCTCATATTTATCGCATGCATTAATTTCGTCAACCTCGCTACCGTCCAGGCCATTCAGCGGGGGCGCGAGGTGGCTGTGCGCAAGGTGCTGGGCAGCGGCAGGAAGCAACTGATCTACCAGTTTTTTGGTGAAACCGGGCTGCTGGTATTGCTGGCGACCTGCCTGGGCGTATTGCTGGCCGGGAAGCTGGTTGCTTACTCTTCGGAACTTCTGAACACGCGGATCGACGGTTCTATGGTTTGGAATACCGGCACATTCCTTTTCCTGGGCGCTCTTGTGGTGGTGGTAACGTTGCTGGCGGGGCTGTATCCGGCGCTCATCCTCTCGGGTTTTCAGCCGGTGAAGGCTTTACAAAACCGCGTGATGTTGCCCACTGGCGGCATTTCGCTGCGGTCGTCGCTGGTGGTTTTGCAATTTGTGATCGCGCAGGTGCTGGTGATCTGCACTTTGCTGGCGATGAAACAGATCCGGTATTTCTATGAAAAAGACCTCGGGTTCGAGAAAAGTGGCATTGTGACCGTCAACATGCCCGACCGGAGTTCCGTGCTGCGCGAGCGTTTCCGGCAGCAGCTGAAACAGCATCCCGAGATCCGCGAGGTCGCTTTCGGCCTGACGACCCCGGCGAGCAAGCGAAACCACTGGTGGGGAACGATGAAGCATGCGGGCCTGCCTGATGGAGAGGAAACCTTCCGCCTTCAGCATATCGATACCAACTACTTCCACTTCTTCCGCATTCCGCTGCTTGCCGGTCGGATGCTCACGGCCAGTGATACTACGCGTGAGAGAAAGGGTACGCATTTTGCCGATGTGGTGATCAACGAAAAAGCCGCCCGCGACCTGGGTTTCAGGAATACGGAAAAGGTTTTAGGACAGCAGATGGAATTCTGGGGAATGAAACTAAATGTGGTAGGTGTAGTGAAAGATTATCATTCCGAGGACCTTAAATCCAAACTGATGCCGCACGTGTACGTGTATGCGGGCTGGAACTTCCAACTGGCGAGCATCCGGATCGACAATACTAAAAAAGCCGAGGCGATCGCGCACATCGGCGAGCATTGGAAGGCCATGTTCCCCAACAATTATTACGAACCTAAATTCCTGGAAGACGATATCAAAAGCTTCTACGAAAGCGAACGCAAGCTTTCCAATTTTCTTCAAATATTCGCCGTGCTGGGCGTGCTTATCGGCTCGTTGGGGCTTTTCGGGCTTGTTTCGTTTGTAGTAACCCAGCGCACCAAGGAAATAGGCGTCCGCAAAGTGCTTGGCGCCACGGTTTACAGCATTGTGCAGCTCATCTCGCGCGACTTTTTGAAACTGATGCTCATCGCATTCGTCATCGCAGCGCCCACTGCCTGGTATGCCATGCAGTCGTTTTTGAAGGAATACACCTATAAAATCGATATCGAGGTCTGGGTTTTCGTGCTGGCTGCGGCACTTTCGGTAGGAGTAGCGTTACTAACCATCAGCTTTCAGAGCATTAAGGCAGCATTGATGAACCCGGTAAAAAGCTTGCGCGCCGAATAGGTTGTTCTTCTCAAAGCAAACATCCAAAAGCAAACATTCCGGAAGCAATACTTCCGGAATGTGATCATTATACAACCCTAAAACCCAATTTATGTATGGCAATATTGGATGATCAAAGATAATGGAATTAATCCATATTATTGGAATTAATCCTAATTGTTTTTGAAGTAAAACTTGTAGAAATTCCCTGACAATATAGAGGGCACTGCGCGCGTATAAATGGAACGATTATTGCAAGAATGGGTGTGCACACGTATAGTGTATACCCGTAAGCACCTTTATTACTACGTTCGATCCATGAAAATGAAGTCATTTCCGCGCATTAATCCCGGCTGGACCGTCGGCGGGAGTATGAGTCGCAGACGTTTTTTTCGTCAATCTGGGGCGGCTGCCATATCCACAATGCTCCTGTCGTCGTGCGATAACCTGTTCGACAAAATCTTTCCTTCCAAATCCGAAAAGGATACCCGCGACAAAACGCTCGCATTTTTTGGCGACAGCCTTACGGTCGGCGTCGGCGGCAGCAAACCGCTAGGGGAATGGGTGGGCGAAGCTTTTTCCGAACGGCCCATATTTAGCGACGGAGTCAACGGGCAGCTTGCCGCGTCGATCGCCGTGCGGCAGGGAGGCATTCCCGTGACCCTGTCGGTGGTTGGGCGTAAATTCAACGGCGATAACCCGGTGGCGGTCATCAAGCTCAGCAACGAGTTCCTGCCCGTCACACTGGATTCGAAGGTTTACACCCGCAAGGGTACGCTTGCAGGCGTGCCTAGCACGATTACAGGTAAGTATTCGTCCGAAGCGGGGGAACGCTACACCGTGCAGCCGCTTGCGGAAGCGAATACGGGAGCACCCATCGAAACCGAGATTCCCGATGATTCCGTTTTTGAGCTAGAAGATGCGGTTCGTATGCGGACGGCCACACAAGTTCTCTGGTACGGTCGAAACGACGTAACGAGGGGGAAGTCTACGGACGACATTTTCACTTCCATCAAAAGCTCGGTAAACTATATTGCAGAACCCCGGCGCTACCTGGTTTTGGGGATATTGCTGGCCTCTAACGAATACAAGGGAACCACCAATTATGCCAGGGTTACCGCACTCAACGACGAACTGGCATTGCTATATCGTAATTCTTACGTTCCGATGACGCCGCCCACCGAATCAGAGATGAAGGACATCGGGTTTACACCGACCGCCGGAGACTTGCAGGATATCGAAAGGGGAAATTTTCCTTCCCGTATGCGCGCGCCCGACTTTACTGACGAAATACACCTCAATAACTTCGGTTACCGCATTGTAGCAAACAGGATTATTAAAAAAATCAAGGATTTGAAGTATTGATCGTCGGCGGGGACGGGAGTGGGGTATTTTAAGTAGTTTATGTGTGAAAGTATTTTTTCATGAAGGCGTCTTTTGAGTTTAAATACCACTAAACCAACGCTCATGACTAAATACACGCTCCTGATATTGCTTCTGTTGACCCCCCCGTTTCTGACTCTTGCACAGAACGCAGGTTCGGCCGAAAGTATAGTGGTGACTTCCGAGAATACGAAAACCGGGGTTTATACCAATGACAAAGGTGAACTGCGGGTAAATGTAACGCCCGGGGATGCCCGTAAGTTTAAGGCTGCCGGTGTGGTGCGCTATGGTAGCTTCGGCGCACGCGGCGATGGCCAAACCGACGACGCCGACGCGATCGCCGCGGCCCACGCTTTTGCCAATATCCATGGGCTACCGGTAAAAGCCGACGACGGAGCGACCTATTACATTGGAGGAAAGGAGCGTACGGCGATCATCGGGACTAACACCGATTTCGGCAAGGCGGCATTCATGATCGACGATACCGAGGTGCAGAACCGCAATGCGTCCGTTTTCACGGTGAGCTCGGGACTCAAACCATTTAAACTGGAAAAAATCACTTCACTCAAAAGGAACCAGGAAAAGATCGACGCGTCCCTGCCCGGTCCCTGCCTGATCACCGTCACGAATTCCAATGTAAAACAGTACATACGGTTTGGGCTTAACCAAAATAATGGTTCGTCACAGACCGATATTTTTGTAGTGGATAAAAACGGTAAGGTAGATATGAATGCGCCGATTATCTGGGATTTCGACCAGATCACAGACATTACCGCCCTGCCAATCGACGAAAAGGTGCTGAAAATCACCGGCGGCCGTTTCACGACCATTGCCAACAAAGCGGAATCCAAATACACTTATTACAACCGCAACATCGCGATCAGGCGGTCGAATGTGGTGATCGAAGGGCTGGAACACCGCATTACCGGCGAGGGTGACCACGGCGCGCCTTATGGGGGCTTTATCAATATCGGCGACTGCTCCTACGTGACAGTGAAAAACACCGTGCTGACGGGCCACAAGACTTACAGTACTATCGGCAATGCAGGCAAGCCTGTTTCCATGGGTACTTACGACCTGTCGGCCAATCGTGCGCTCAACGTTTCCTTTGTGAATTGCACCCAGATCAACGACATTAACGACAATACCTACTGGGGCATTCTGGGCTCCAATTTCTGCAAAAACCTGCTTTACGACCATTGCACGCTATCCCGGTTCGATGCGCACCAGGGCGTGGCCAATGCCACCATCCGTAACTCGACCCTTGGCCATATGGGGATCAATGCGATCGGGAGCGGGCTGTTGCTGATCGAGAACTCCACCATTCGCGGCAGAAGCATTGTGAACCTGCGCCCCGACTACGGCAGTACCTGGCAAGGCGAGGTCGTGATCCGCAATTGCGTGTTCGTCCCGGCAAACGGCAAGCCGGTAAATGCGGCGCTGATCAGCGGGTCATACTCAGGCCAGCACGACTTTGGCTACACCTGCTACATGCCCGAACGGATTACGATCGAAAACCTGCGGATCGACGATTCCGGTCATCCGGAAAACTATGAGGGCCCTGCGATATTCGCCAATTTCAATCCGGAAATGAAAGATGCATCCTACCAGGAGAAGTATCCTTATGTTAAGACTAAGGAAGTTGTTTTGAAAAAGGTGACGACGGCCAGCGGGAAGGCGGTGCGGGTTAGTGATAATGCATTTATGTTTAAACATGTGAAGGTGGGTGGTGAGCCTAAGTAACCAGGGCCAGCTGCCCTGGACTTTTCGAGATGGCTTCTGGTGATCATGGTCGTTATCGTGAGTTATCAGGCGGCTCGGGCGGCATTGCTCGACACGGTGAAGAGTTTAAAAGGCGACAGCTAAGCGATGGTTGCCAGAATGCTAAATGATCAAAAGTGCCACAAGTGCCTTAAAAAGGACCATTGGCAGCGGCTCATTATTCCTAATTTTGAATTGCATTAACAATACCTCTTTCACTCATGGAACAAAGACTCCCATTGCCGCCCTTTACCGCAGAAACCGCCGCGTTGAAAGTTCAGCTTGCGGAAGATGCCTGGAATACGCAGGACCCCGAACGCGTGGCAAAAGCTTATACCGTCGATACGGAATGGCGGAACAGGAACCTTTTCATCAACGGCCGTGACGAAGTAGTGGCTTTCCTGACCGAAAAATGGCGGAAGGAGCTAAGTTACAAGCTCAAAAAGGAGTTATGGGCCTTCACCGACAACCGGATCGCCGTTCGCTTTGAATATGAATATCACAATGCCGCAGGCCAATGGTTCCGGGCGTATGGGAACGAAAACTGGGAATTCGACGAGAATGGTTTAATGCAAAAAAGATACGCGAGTATCAACGACCTGGAAATCACAGAAGGGGAGCGTCGTCTTTGACGGGCATGTTTAGGACTGGTTTGTAAATTATCAGATCACTCCCAGCTATGATCCAAAGCAAACCGTAACAAACTGTTCTTTCCCGTCAAATTCAGCTTTTTGGCGATGTTCATCCGGTGGTTGGACACTGTTTTTTCACTAATAAACAGCTCATCGGCGATTTCCTTGCTGGATTTGTACTCAGAGATCATTTTCATAATGTGCGTTTCAGAGGGCGTAAGCAACGATTTCAGGTCGTTTTTTGATTGTCGTTGCAGCGTCGATGTCTTTTTGAGGAGGTAGGCCGAAATTTCCGGGCTCAGGTAAAGGTCGCCGTCCTTGGCCTTGTAAATGGCATGTACAATGTCTGAAACGGCGTTTTCTTTGAGGACGTAACCCAGCACACCTATTTCGAGTGCTTTCAGAAACGGGGCCTTTTCCTTGTGCATCGTGAGGATAATGATCGGAAGGTCTGGTTGGATCTGAAGCATTTTTTCGGCTGCCTCCAATCCGGTCATACGAGGCATGTCGATGTCCAGCACGACGACATCCACGCTGTGCGATTGAAATGAAAGCAGCGCTTCCTGACCGTTTTTCGCGCTGACGATCACTTTCAGATCGTCATCCATTTCGATCACTTCTTTAAGCCCTTTCAAAAATATAGGGTGGTCGTCAGCAATCAGCAACCTGATTTCCATGGTCAGAACGGAATTTGGATATGGATAATAGTACCGGACGGTTTGTTTTCGAGGATCTGGATCCGGCCGTTGAGGATATTGAGCCGTTCCCGGATTCCGATCATCCCGAAGCCTCCCTTTTCCGTTGCGGCAGGTTGAATACCTACACCGTTGTCTTCTATACGTATGGTTATCATGGCGTCTTCCGTGTGTATGTGAATGCGCGCAGCGGTGGCGTGGGCGTGTTTGAGAATGTTGTTAAAACACTCCTGGACGATTCTGAAAACATTCATCTCATTCGATTTGGTGAGCAGGTTATCAAAGTTCTCAATATCCGTTTCCACCCCGATCAGGCCTGTTTCTATGACGTCTTCCAGCAAGCTATTTAAAGATTGCGTGATTCCCAGCAGTTCCAGATGCAGCGGACGCAGGTTGTAGGAAATATTGCGGACCTCCTGAATGGCTTCCGCGACCATTTCTTCCAGGTCTCTCACCTGTTTTTCGCGCAGTTCAGGTTTTTCTGCATCTCTTTTGATCATCAGGACCTTGTTTTTGACCATCCCAAGGCTTTGTCCCAGGCTGTCGTGCAACTCCGCTGCTACCCGCTTGCGCTCGCTTTCCTGTGAACCGATCAGCTGCTGCGAAAAAAGCGTGGCCTGCGCCAGGGCCTCCGCCTGGGTTACTTCCTTCTCTTTTTTATACGTATTAAGCTTGTTGGCCAGCGCGAAGGAAAGGATAATCGCTTCCAGGGCGGAGCCGATCTGATAGGCGCCCTCCGTGAACCAGTTCTCCGGGAGAATAGCCATGTCCTTTAACATAAAAATAAAAATGCCGAGCAGTAATATAGTAAAGCCCATGAGGTAATACCTGGCTGGCTTGAACCCCTGTCTTAGCACAACATAACCTGTCAGGTTGGAGTAGATCAGGAAGAGCCCCACGGTGACCCAGTTAAGCTGAAAGCCCAGTAATAAATAGCCGGAAAGTGAAAGCGCAATGATCGCGACGCATGACACCAGGATCAGCCAGCCTGATTTTTTCAGCCGCGGGCAATAGTAGCTTGTGTTCAGGAATGAATTAGTGAAAAACAATGCGAATATAAAAGCGAGGCTGCCGGTGTAATTAGAATGGTTGGCCTGAGGGAAATGGGGAGCGATAAATTGGAGGAAATGACCTTTGATATAACTGATGTTCAATGCTACGAAGAAGATATAAAATACGTAATACAGATAAGCACGCTCCCGTATTGAAATAAAAACGAACAGATTGTAAATGATCAGCGCAGCGATCAATCCGAAATAAAACCCGTGAGCGACGTCATTCTGCTGGCTGTTTTCATAGATGTGCTGAATGGTCGAGATTTCAAGCGGCACCCGGATGATAGAGTTGCTGCGCACACGCAGATAGATCGTTGCGGTATCGTTTCTAACCAGGTTCAGCGGTAGGATTGTCTGATTGACGAGGACTGGCCGGTCGTGATAAGGCAATGCAGAACCGACTTTCGTGACGTGCTGCATTATTACGTCATACGTAGGTCGCGTCTCTATATACAGGTCAACCTGTTTTAGAAATGGTGCTCTCACATGCAGAAACCATTCCCGTGGCATTTTGCTAACCACGCGCCATTTCAACCAGAAAGTGGAAGCACTGGGCCCTACGTTCAGGGTTTCCTGGGTTATTGGCTGAAATAACTCCGGTTTTGCCTCTACATCGCTAAGCTTCAATGTGTTTGCAGGGTCTTCCAGTACCAGCATATTTCGCCCGATAACATAGTTGGATCGCCCGTAACCGAGCTCGATTACAGGCGGTTCCGTTGTCTGGCCCATTACGGTCATTGACGACAGCAAATATAAAATGACTACGAATCGACCGGCGGGTAACATTATATCAGCTCAGGTGTTTTGATATCGAGAAGGTCATTAATGTATTGTGTACAAAGCGAATGAGGGTTATAATCTTTGAATTCCCGGCTGAGTTTTTTTACATTGTTTTTATAGGAACCGTCGGCCAGCACCTTTTCCACACCGGCCCTGATTTGTGCAGGTGTCGGAAATTCAGTTTTAAGATCAATCCCTAACTTAAAATAGCCGATCCTGGCATTGATTTCGTTTTTACCCTCGTGAATACCCGCCGCAACCAACGGCAGGTGATTTTGTATACCCAGCATCACACCGCCATACCCGCCGTTGGTGACGTACACATCGCAATGCGGCATAATGTCATTGAAAGGGATAAAGTCGCGGATCACGATGTTCTCCTGCGGATACCGCGCCTGCAACTCCACCGTGCCCATCCCGCCCGTCGTGGCGATCACCAGCAAGGAGGTGTCTTTAAATGCTTCAAGCGTAGGAACGAGAATTTTCTCTGGGTCTTTTTCCATCGTGCCCTGCGTCACCAGGATTACCTTTCCATATTTTCCAAGTTGTTCCCCAAGATCGGTAAGGCCTTTGCCGCCTTTTGTGAACGGCAGCAATGGTCCGACGAAACGTACCTTTTTACTTAGATCGGAGCGGGTATATTCGAATCCGGGTGTGCCGCTTTGGAGAATGAGGTCCGTTGTTTTGCCTAATACATCGAAAATATTGCCCTTCACCGGAGCCAGTCCATGCTCGCGGAAAAGCTTTGCGAACAGGTTGGCGGCCTCCCTGAATATGACCTTATCGGCAAAAAAGCGAAGCAGGTCTTGTTTTCTTCGTCCGAAAAAGCTGTTGGAAGGCGTCATGGCCAGTCCGGTAGGAGGCAGGTCCCGGGAAGTTTCGATCAACGGGAGGACGCCTATTGACACCACTTTTTTGTTCAGTTTTTCCTTCACGAAAGGCATGCCGGTGAATGCGATATCGCTGATAAGCAGGTCGAATGACCAGGAATTGTTAATCTCGCTGATATCTTCGTAGAATTCGGTTGATCTTAATATGAATGCCGTTTTCAGGTCATATTTCAGTTTGCCAATTGCCCCGGAGATTTTGTCGCGCTCGGGGAAAAGGATGTGCACATTATGCTGATTGAAGTCAAGCGCCTTTTTGAAAGGGTAGTAGGGAATGAAGAGGCGATCGATCTTTTCTTTGAAGATGCTTCCCGAATACCATCTCACGTCGTGGCCGAGCGATTTCAGGTGCATGGCAATGCCGGTCAGTGGATTGAAGTGACCTTCATAAGGCATATTGGCAAAAAGTATTTTTTTCATGACTAATAGGGATTGATATGATGGTTAATACTAAAATGCTCACAACTGGCCGACCCGTTTGACGCGGAAAACCCCTCTGATGGCCGCAGTACCTATCGAAATGGGTTGGGTAGCCGTATTCAGCCATCCGGCCGGTTGAACGACGAAGGTGCCGGTCACCCACATTGCGTCCGACTGATCGACGCGTACAGATCCGCCGCTAACGTTCAGCGCTTTACCGTAGATTTGCTGATAAATCAGTTTAGATTTGTTAAGATTGAATGCCACGTCGGCGCTTTTCGTCCAGTGAAATGTGCCGGATGGGGCGCCTTTCCAGCTAACGGAAGCGCTTTCGCCGCCATCTTTCCCAACCACCATATACCGTCCGCCCGAGCCGTTTACGCCGGCGGTGTACGTATGCCACGCACCGTTATCGATCTGCACGGAGAGGCCTTCGGGAGCTACAAAAATGTTACTTACCAGACGGACATCTTTGTATTCCTGGGAGCCGTTCTTCACAGGTTTGTTGAGGATTAAAGTGACGGCAGCTGGGTTGGTGGCCGGGATTGTCTGGGGCGCCGAATAGTCTGCGACATTGTTGTTGCCCTTTAAAGTGCCCTCGCCGTCCAAAGTCCATTTGTCGATGAGGTTAGCGGGGATAGCCTCCGGAAGTCCCAGGCTCAGGACACCCAGCTCTTCCGGCGTCCCGGCAATGTAGGTGCCGCTGAGGTGCACGTTTTCGCCCGGATTCAAAAACACATTTACAGGGTCAATCTGCATGGTCAGGAATAGCGCCCAGTCACTGAAATGCGTCGTCTCAACGGATAGAGTTCGGGCCGTGGTGTCCAGGCTTTTCGTGAGCGGAGATTTCCAGATTCCCTTTTCATTCTGACTGGCTATACGCATCAATGCCGGGGTTGAACCCTCGATGTCGCTCTGGTCGTACCGGAACGTGACGATGACAGGTTTCGCAAAATTGACACCATGTGGGAGCAAACGAAAGGCCTGGCCTTCGCCCGCAGGGCAATTGTTGGTAATGCTCTGAACTGAAAACGCCTGGGTAGCACTCAAAGCACCGGCAGGGATGACCACGCTAATACGATTGTCGGGGGAGGCGATCACACCGCCCGCAGGGCCGATTTGTGCGGTAGTGATCGCTCCTTCCGGAACGCCTACGGGTGTTACCGCCCCGGCAGACTGCCCGGAAGGTCCGGGCCCGGGAGTAGCGGATTCTTTTTCTGTTTCGCAGGAGAGGATCAGGACGGCCAGCGATATACGCAGGATGGATTGGAAAGATGCTTTCATAGCTGATAGATTTTGTGATTTAAGAAAGTGTCTTTGTCTTTCGACATCACAAAATTACCAGCCTCACAACCCGCATAAAATGGAGGTTACCACCCATTTTCATAGGTAGTAATGCTCATATTTCAGGAAAGTATATGGGTTTTGAGAAGGGGTAACTGTTTGGTATATAGCGGTTTGCTGAATGGGTGCGATTGCCCTTAAGAACCAGATTCAATCATTTTTAGCAGTAATTCCCTGAGCAGTGAATAATTTTCTACGCCTACTGCTTCTTCCCATCGTTGTTCAAAACTGCGGTTTATTTTTTGGGCTATTTTTTTCAGTTGCTCGCCCTTGGGAGTCAGGATAAAAAGGGCTGCCCGGCCATCATCCGGATCCGGAGTGCGATTTAAGTATCCCAGGTTTTCCAGTTGATAAACCAACGCGCTCATGGACTGCTTTGTCATTCCCGCCAGGCTTGCAAGAGAAGTTATGCGGGAACCCTTTTCATCCAGATACTGAAAAATCAAACCATGAGAAGGTGTAATTTCCGCATATCCCTGTAAAGCAAGCTCTTGATGAAGGTTGGTCACCAATGAATCATATAATTGCCGCAAGTAAACTCCTGTATTCGATTCTGACATGTGTAAAATATTTTTTCAAAAATAATCAGTTAAACTGACTAATATTCAAAAACATTATTTAATTTTGGTCAGTTAAACTGACTAAAATTAAATTAACATGAAAACGATGCAATCAAAAAATGGGTTTAAAGCCTCAGCGAATGCTGAAAACACCCGGGCAATTCCCGGCGCGGTATTTAATTTTCTTTCAATGGGCCACGAAACGGAAGGTCGGCAGGCGCTGATGCGGATTGTGGTAAACCGTGGCTCGGAGCCGCCCGCACATACACATTCGCGAGAGGGCGAGTCGTATTTTATTATCAAAGGAAGTATCCGTTACACGGTCGGAGATCAGATATTGACTGTCAACGAAGGGGAGTTTGTATACCTTCCAAAAGATGTACCACATAAGTTTGAAATACAAACCGAGCAGGCGGAAGTGCTGATGTGGCTAAGTCCGGCCGGATTGGATCAATGGTTTTGGGATAACAGCACGCCGGCACCGGATGGCGCTGCGCTGCCAAGCCCGGCAGGTCCGCCACCGGCACATGTGATAGAACATTTTGTGAGTTCTCTGCGGGAGTATGGTGTCGAGATGAGTTAGGATGATGAAACGCGGCCTATGATTTTGACCACGATTTTAAAGAGATAACCAGGGATCAACTTTCAGTTTTGACACAAGATCATAGAAATACTGGGGACTCCAAATATCCAAAACACTGGCATTTGGTATAAATCTCCGAATATCATCCTTGATCCGCTCGAAATTAACCATTTCAATTTTCGCATTCAGCAGCTCTCGGAATTCAACTTCACTGATATGCTCCTGGTCCCAATCACCGCTGTCCTGCGCTCTAAGCGTGAAGTGTTTAAGGTTCAAAGGGAAGCCTTTTCTTATGTACCACTCCATGTCGTACCAGTCGCGTCCCTTTACATTATCTTTCCACTTTCTGAAAAGCAATGCATGCATTTTTCCGGCGAACAGGTCGGAAATGCTGAAACACTTTTTCAATCAAGTACTCGCCTGCCGCAATTTTGCTACGAAGTTTTAGGCCGCCGTGTTGACTATTTTGTCAAACAAAGCTCTCTCCGGTGATGCGATAAGCATTCTGGTCTTTCCTGACCTCAACCTGCCGAATCCCGAAGCTGTAATAGGGTAGTGACATTCGTATATAAGTCCATGTACATATTTAACAAGATAATCGGAAGAATTCCGATTATCTTGTTAAAAAAGAACATTTCACGTTCTCTCGATGCTCAGTTCTTAAAAATTTACATGACGTTGTTTAATATATTTGGACTCAGTTTACCAAATTTCGAAAATGAAATACCTCTATCTAGTCGTTTTGTTAATTTGTTCTCTTTCCGCCAGTTGCCAGAATATTATTGATTGGGATGATAATTATCAATTAGAATTGTCTGATTTTCAGTCAGCAAAAACAAGTATTGGTTCAGGGGATATGTATAGTCTATCGGTACCCGCTCATATGAATTTTTCATTTCATATGAGTTCGTATGAATTCATGTTTACAAAGAACTTCAATTCAAAAGCGGTTTGTAATTTTAACAGAAGCGCTGGACTAATTGTTGCGCCAAATCAGGAAATAGCATTATCTCTTCTCGCCCTGGCACGTTACGACTTCGACTTGTGTGAATTATATACCCGAAAAGTCCGTCAGGGTCTCTACGAAAACAAAGGAACCTTTTCAGATGTCAATTTCTTTCAACCCATTTTTACCAGACTGGAAACGGAATATGTTGACCGCAGTACCACTGCGCATCAAGAAACGGATCTTGGGCGAGATCAGGAGAAACTGGATTTGCTGCATCAGCAGGTAAAAAAGGAAATAGGCGAACTGGTGGATTTTTGTAAAACTTGTAAACCTCCAAAACGAAAGAAGCAAAAGTCTGGTGATATCTAATATTGATGGAAGGCGAGGGAGTAGCCTTGTCACTGAAAAGCAGATTTAAAGCTTTTCTGCATGATAGTAATGGTTTTCCCCCTCGTCTTCAAATTCCTCAATAAGCGATAGCCCCGATGCTGTTAGCAACTCTTTATATCTCTCCGCTCCAAGCGATACCGATTCTATTTCTGTAATGGCATCTTCCCATTTCATTTTTCGAGATGGGGCCGTAAACAAAAGTTTCCCGCCAGCGTTCAGCGCATTTGCCATTTTTTGAATCACCACTTCCTGTGTTTCTTCCGGCAAAAGGAACATGAGCCCCCAGGCAATGATGGCATCGAACTGCCGGTTGAAAAATGAGGAATCTTCTGCGGCTTCACAGGCGACGGGAATACCTGGGAAGTTCTGCTTGAAGCCCTGAATCATCGAAGGTGACGCGTCAATCCCATAAACGGTCAAACCTTCATCTACCAAAGCCTGCGAAATAGGGTTGCCCGTACCACAACCTACATCCAGCACTGTCGCATTCAGAGGTAGCGACCTTGCCCAGTGCCGAACCGATGGCGCGCCGACCCCGTCGATGCCCTTAGAGCGACAGCGAATGAATGTTGTCGCGTTGGTTTCGTATCCGTTTGATTTGTCCATGGGGTGGTTGGGTTAGGATTAGAGATGGAGATGTGTCAGAACGCTCATCCGGGCCGCGCCATGCACACCGCCATGTAGCAATGAATCTCCCGGAAAACGGCGAAGCGCTTCTTTGAACTCTTCTTCTTTTCCGGGGAGGACTTTGCGGGTGATGGCTACGTGGATGGGCATGTTCGTTTAAGATATGATGGTAAAGAAAGCATATTCGATGCCAGTTGTCAAATCGCGCATTTGCTGCTATCTTGTTGCTTTGAAAACGCAAATGGCTTACTACATCACCCTATTCTCTCCGGATACCTACCAGACATTCACTGAAACCGAGCGATCGATTTCCGGTTTTCGTGAGTCGCAAAAAACGCAGGCAAATGCCATCAAAAAAGGTGACAAGCTCATTGCTTATGTGACCAAATTATCCCGCTGGGTTGGTATCCTGGAAGTTACAGGCGACTACTTCATCAGCAATACGCCAGTTTATAGCTCAGAGGATATTTACACACTGCGGTTCCCGGTTAAAGAAATTGTGTGGCTCCCGCTCGATCAGGCGCTTCCAGTGGATGATGAGGAATGTTGGACTAGCCTTTCTTTTACCAAAAACTTACCCAAAAAGAGCGTTGCATGGACCAATATGGTGCGGGGAAACTTACGCCGTTTTGAAGAGGAAGACGGGAATTGGATTGAATCCTATTTAAAAAGACAACTGTCAACTCCCAAGCGTTTTCCGCTCAGTGAAAGCGACAATCGTAAGCTGGTCACATTGACCGTCAAAACGCAGGAAAGTAAGGAAGTCGAAGTGTCGGTACCGACGAAGGAAGAGCAGGAATTTTCTCCGAAGTCTGAAAAAGAGGATGTTCGCGAGTCGATCCGGGTTCAGGCAATGCTATCGAGAATTGGCGAAAGAATGAAGTTGAAAATCTGGTTGCCGAAAAGTGACAGGCAAAGAGTCCTGGCAGTTTGGAAACCTGAAACCGACTCACTCCTTACCACGCTGCCATTGAATTACGATACCATCACGCTTCGAACCATTGAAAATATCGATGTACTCTGGATTAAGGGTAGATCGATCGTTCGTGCTTTTGAAGTGGAGCATACGACTTCCATCTACTCCGGCATCCTCCGAATGGCCGATCTCATGGCCCTGCAACCCAATCTTGACATCAGCGCCCACATCGTAGCCCCAGCCGAGCGGCGCGAAAAAGTGCTGCAAGAAATCTCCCGACCCGTTTTCGCGCTTTTAGAGAAAGGGCCTTTGAAAGAGTCTTGTACTTTTATTTCTTATGAGGCAGTTACAGAATTGTCGTTGGAGAAGAGGCTTGAATATATGAATGATAAGGTGCTGGATGAGTATCAGGAGCGGGCGGGGGATTTGGATTGAAAAGCTGCCGCCATTCTATACGGATCCAGTGCAAAAGGAAATTACCGAAACGGCTCCGACATTGACCTGCTATTAGTCGGCTCGCACATGGATTTACCTCTGATATTCAAAATCGAGCTGGAACTGGATGATATGATGCTTCCTTATGAAATTGATTTGGCGGCTTATCATCAGATTGAAAATCAGGAATTGGTTGAGCATATTGATCGGGTTGGCGTGGTTTTCTTTGAGAGGGCCGCGATGATAGATTGAGTCTGGCATTGCTAACTTTTGAAACATTCAGTTATTCGAAAATTTCGAGTAACTGAAATTTCTTCGAGCTCGTTATCGTGAAATATCCGCGAGTTGATCTCGCAGGTCTACGCTAGACGTTATAGCCTGCAACCTATCTCTTCCCAAAATTACATTGGTAGCATAACGGCTGGATATTGTCGATAGAATCTGTGCCACCACGATTTAGAGGTGTGATATGGTCTTTTGTCTAGACGTATCGATACCTTTTATCGGGCCTTGGTGGTATTTGTTCCCATATCCTTTGACAGCCAGGACACGAATCGTAACTAGAAAGCTTCTGTAACCACTGAATTGAAGTATGCTTACCATTTGCAAAATTTTTCCTAATACTGTAGGCAACAGCACGGACGCGCCTGCAAGTTTACAAAGTGATGATACAACGAATCTTTTTACTATTCGGCAATAATCTCTTAGAATAGGTATGCGCTGAGGTCTAAGGAGTGAACCCATATTTCCGACTTCTCTATGCTATGACGCTGATGCATAAGAATGCGGAGTTGATCCCCGAGGAGTTTCCTGCTACTGGAATGATGAAGGATAGACATGTACACAAAAGTCAAAATGAGTCTTCCCGTGTCGCAAATATTAACTAAATTTGCGACAAAACGTATACTTTTATTTAAATGGAAAGCACTGATGATCAAATACTTGAAAAAATACACCGTTCTCCAAGGGGTACTTTATTCTTTCCAGATAGTTTTTTAGGCATTTCAAATGCAAAAACGGTATCAAAAGTGCTGGAACGGCTCGTTCAAGCTGGTAAGCTGCATCGCGCTGCTACCGGGATTTACCTGCGGCCTGTCGAAGATGAAGTTGTCGGCGTTATGCTTCCAGGAATCGAAGAGATTGCAGAAGCAATCATAAAGCGAGACAAAGCACGCGCAGTTCCGACAGGCAGTTATGCGCTTTACAAACTTGGGCTTTCTACACAAGTTCCTATGAACATTGTCTATTACACAGATTCATCTTCAAGACAGGTAAAGATTGGAAAACAGACTATTACTTTCAAGAAGGCAAGTGCCAAAAATGTTTCAGCTATCGGTGAAATTAGCCGGCTGGTAATTCAGGCACTTCGATCGATAGGCAAAGAAAATGTCACGAGTGAAGAAATGCAGATTATTGGGGAAAAACTTAAAAACGAGAAACCTTATCATTTGCAACACGACATTAAGGTAGCTCCCGAATGGATCAGACAATTAATGCGACCATATCAACACCCTAACACTAATGATTGATTTACCTAGCTTAAAATCGTGGTTGCAACTCTCTGATGCAACCAAAATAAATATATATAATGAAACGGGACGCAGGATTGGTCTGCCTGCTATGGCCGTAGAAAAAGATTGGTGGGTTGTACATACCCTCGCCCTGACCTTCTCCATGAAATGCGCACCCGCACTTATTTTTAAAGGAGGAACATCATTAAGTAAAGGCTGGAATCTGATCCAAAGGTTTTCTGAAGATATCGATTTGGCCATTGACCGGGAGTATCTGGGTTTTGCAGGTGAGTTGAACCGACAGCAAATTAAGAAGTTAAGAAAGGCATCATATGCCTTCATGACCACAACCTTTATTGAAGAACTTAAAGCCACTTTTGCGGCCGTAGGTTTCAAAGATGTAAATATTGCCTTTACAAACACCGGTCAATCAGATCAAGACCCGATCATAGTTGAGATTTACTATCCCAAACTAACTGAGAAGGAAAACTATCTTCGACCAGGTGTTTTGGTGGAAGTAGGTTGCCGTTCACTCAAAGAGCCAACTACTCCGAGGACATTTAAGACATTAGTAGCCGAAAATTTTAATGATCGACCGTTTGCCGACAAACCTATTACCATTCCCATTGTTAATCCGGAACGAACATTATTAGAGAAGATATTTCTTCTTCACGAGGAGTTTCAAAAAGCGCCGGAGAGGGTTCGCGTCGACCGATTAAGCAGGCATTTGTATGATATTGAAAAGCTAAGTCAAACAGAGTTTGCAGAAATAGCGCTCTCCGACCTTGATCTGTATAATATGATCGTTAACCACCGCAAAATGTTCACTGCACTTGCGGAAGTAAACTATGACAATCACAGTCCTGATAAAATTGCTTTCGTGCCGCCTCCTGATCTTCTACCTGCCTGGGAAGCGGACTACAAACAGATGCGGGAAAATATGATTTTTGGAGAAGCATCAAGTTTTAAAGCACTTATAGAAACATTGACGATTTTGCAAATCAGAATCAATAAGATTGCAGATGCTTTTTGACGAAAAACAAAGAACGTATGCGGGGTTCATCACTTCCGGTGAAGGAAGCTATAAATATTACGATAGATCTTGTCGACAGGAAGTATCCACAGTAAGAGGGTTACTCAATGCTTGGTTTCAGAATTATCCACCAGACGGAAGGCAGGAGATAGTATCGCGCTTTTTGAAAGCCGATTTTTCATCGGCATTCTTTGAATTGTTTATTCATGAGCTGCTAATCCGTCAAGGTTTTGACTTGCAGCTGCATCCTCCTTTACCTAACTCTCCGCATCGACCAGACTTTTTAGTTAAACAAGGGGATTGGGAGTTTTATGTCGAAGCAGTGGAGGTAAAAGATCTTAGTGACGACGAGAAAGCCCGTGCGAATAAAGAGGAACGTTTTTTCGAAGGTCTAAATCGTTTAAAATCTGCTCACTACTATCTTCAGATTCAAAATCTAGAATTTCTGAGCGATCGGCAGCCGCGAACTACAAACATTGTTAGTAATCTTTCAAAAAAACTAAACGATTTTGACTATCAAGGCGTGTTAGCTCTGGCGCATACGAATCGCTTTGATGAACTTCCAACGCTAGAGTATTCGGATAACGATGTGTATATGGCTGTGCGGCTGTTGCCTGTCGATATACCCAGCGAAAAAGATGAAATTGTTGGCATTCGTCCGTTTCAAACAATTTGGGGCGGCCCTGAGAACGCATTACTTAGCTCTATCCGAAAAAAGTCGAAGAAGTACGGGCCGCTCGACAAACCACTAATTCTTTTTTTGAACTATCTCGGGAAAAAGACCCTCTATGAGGATGATGTGATCAATCTTTTACGTCAGGCCAAAACCTTGGGAAGCGAGAAAATTAGCGCACTTTTTATCACAAAAGTTCATGAGTTCAATGTTCACGTTGCTAAATATTGGTTGGTGAAATGCCCGAACGCTAGACTCGATATCGATCTCGAGCATTGTGAAATGTCCTACTTTTCAATTGTTGATGGTAAACCTAGCTTTCGTCAGGGACGGATGATTTCAGAAATATTTGAGCTGCCAGATGATTGGATTATGATGTGAAGACAATTCAGCTCGGAATATGAATATAGTTTGTCTGCGTATTTTCTTAGATATGTCGCTTGCCTCGTAAAATCCCCTCAATCGTCTAAATACATAGCAATCTTCTCAATGCTTGCACGAACTACCGTTAGTTCATCCGATCACAATGCATCCAAACTTTCCCCTATATTTGCCCCGCGAACTTTATTAAATTTTTATGGTGCCTATGTTAAAACTTGGGTTTAAAATATCGTCTTGGAGAGGCATACGGGTGCGAGTCCCGAGACCTATCTTAGCACCAGCTTTGATGAAGTTCGCAGTGACCTCTCCTCATCTATTCACCACAATCCATTTAGGAAATGCGAACTTCAAATGGTCCCGGAGTTGACTTGAACGAAAACCCAGTCAACTCAACGAATGATGCACGTCACGCATCAAACGCCAGCGATCCGCTGACGCAATCACAAGCCGAGTTTTGGTATCTCGTGGAATGTCAGGGCTGTAAGGAGCTGGCGCATTCGCTCAAAATGGTACATGATCTGGCGCTTTATCATTCGGATATTCCGTTTGATACGGCCGAAAAGTCGGCGCTTTTTGATCTGAAAGCGCTTTGGGAAGGCTTCGAGAAGATGGGGGCGAAAGTGTAGGAACTGGGGGACTGTTGGCGACAGTCCTTTTTGTTTTGTTAAAATATTGCTATTAAAAAATCTTGTAGCACCAGGCTATATTTGCAAGCCAACGCTTCGCCACTATGAAACTGCTGCACAGCGCTTTTCTTGCAATATTCCTGGTAGCATTGTATGCGGGCAATGCTTTTGCGCAATGGGATCATTTGCTGCACAAAACTTATGCGCAGCGCTATCGCGATGTCGGTAAGATCTATCTTCGAATCATGCCCAACCGTGATTCAACGACTGCATTCGCTTCGATGGATTCCATCAGAAATTTTGCGATTGCGCACCATGATAAAGACCTGGAACTGGAATCGGACCTTTTGAAAGCGTTTTACCTGACCGTCTGGAACAAAACGCAGACCGAACGGATCGTCGCCGCGCTGCATGACCTTGCGGCAAGGGCTGCCGAGCAGGGGAATCTTCAGATCAGTGTGCGGTCGAATAAGGTACTTGCCGATTATTACTGGGACGATGAAAAGAATTATGAACTGGCATTTGAAACCTTTATCCGGGAAGAACATTTTTTGAACCAGGTGAGCTCTGACGTACTGCCTGACAAGGGTTATTGCCTCATCAATATGGCCAGTGCTTACCACCATTTTTCGGATTACAAAAAGGCGCTGTCACTCTACCGGGAGATCCTGACTTTGAAATACAACCCCGATCAATACGCCGGATACAATTCGGCACTTTGTGCGATTGGCAACATTTACCGGCAGCAAAGCAACCTGGATTCGTCGGACCATTACTTTCGAAGGATCATCCGAAAGGAATCTCCCGGCAACTTTGCGGTTTGGGAGGCTATCGCGAAGGGCGGATTGGGTGAAAATGCTTATTTAAGAGGCAATTACGCGGAGGCAGTTCCCCTTTTGCAGTATAATATTGATCATGCCGTGTCACAAAATGATTTCGGGCGGGCGGCGGAATTGCTGATTATCCGGGCCGATATCTGTTTGAAAAACAATGCTTTCGATCAGGCAGCACAACTGGCCGAAACTGCACGACGCTACCTGAATCTTTCTCCCGCAGATCGGTACAAACATTTTCCTGAACTCTACTCTGTCCTCGTAAAAGTATCAGCTTCGCGGGGCAAGGCGCGGCTCGCCGAGACATACCTGGATTCGGCCTTGATCGCAAAGGATAGCCTGACCCGCATGTACAATGCCCGGCTGATGCTGCGGGCGCAGCAGAAAATCGAGTTGCGGGAACTCCGTTCTAAAATGGAAAAGGCGGAGTCGGATCAGAAATTGAAATTGATCGAGCGCAATCTTTTATTAATGCTTGTCCTGCTGGTTGCCGCAGGGGCTGTTTACGTGTACCGCACTCAGCGCAAACGTCATCAACAGGCCCAGCAATTGAAAGAATTGCAAATCAGGCAGAAAGAGCAGGAACTCGAAAACGCGACCCTGCAACTGAATGAATTTGCCCGCAACATTTCCGAAAAAAGCAAGCAAATCGAGGCATTGGAAAGTAGACAGGGCCCCGATGCCGAGGCCCTGTCGCAATTGCGTCAAAGTACCATCCTGACACAGGATGATTGGGATTATTTCAAAAAACTCTTCGGCAAAGTGCATGGCGATTACCTCCGCCGGCTCCGCGAAAAATTCCCCGAGCTCACCCAGGCCGAAATACGCTTCATCGCGCTCACCAAGCTGGGATTGGGCTACCCGGAAATGTCGGCCACGCTCGGGATCAGCAGCCACGCCGTGCGCACGACCAAATACCGGCTGCTGAAAAAGATCGAAGTTCCCGACGACCGCAGCCTGGAAGAGGTCGTGATGGATATCTGATTATCTGTTGATCAAAACTTTCTGGGTTGTTTTACTACCATCAAACCAGTCAACCTCCACGACGTGTATACCTGGCGTGAGTTGGTTTACCCGGATCCCGTGACCATCTATCTTGCCAAAATCGAGAACCGCTTTTCCTTTCAAATCAAGTATGCGTACGTGCGAAACATGGCCTGGGTCATTGATAAATAATTGATCATTAGCGGGATTTGGATAAACAATCCTGCGGTCAAAGTCTTTAAAATTAAGACTCCTGATCCTGCTGTATGCAAATGTGGCGTCTGTACCGATCGCTGAGCGATCTACCATGCGCAGACGGTAGAGATTCTCCGCTGAAAAAATCGGATTTAGATCTGCAAATTGATAATCAACCAACTCCTTGCTCTCACCATGAGACCTTACCGACCCGATCTGCAGCCAATCCTTACCATTGACACTCCGTTCTATTTCGAAGCGGTCGCTGTTCGTTTCAGACGAAGTTGACCAGCTGAGCAGGGCTGTGCTTCCCTCCCGGGCGGCGTCGAAACGTGTCAGCGTGACGGGAAGCGGGCTACCTGGATTGGTCACTACAAAAGGTGAAAAACTGGTAATGCTAGCGCGTCTTTTGTAATAGGGGTCAGCCCCGAATGCCTGACTGGCGGCTGTCGGATCCCAGCCCGTGCTTTTATAATGCGAAATAAAGCAAAGGTTGCGGTCAAATGAGGACAGTTCATCGGTAGCATTCCAGTATAACTGGAGTATCGCACTTGACCCGCCAGGCACATCTTCACTGATATACCAGGTTTTATTTACCACCATGCTGCTCACCGGGCTACCCTGGGGATTGTTATCCAGATAGGATGAAAAAGCGCCTTCGCCGACACGCACAGTAAAATTGTCCGCGCTGCCCTGATTAGCGAATACCACCGGCGTATAGCTGGTTTCGGTACCCACCGGAAAGGTGAATTCGTCGAAACCGACATTGTTTTTTTTGAGTCCGCCGGTGCCGTTTGTAATGAAGTACGTCCCCGCGCCGGCACCACTCATTGTGATACCATCGGCCAGGGTTAAATTGCTATTTCCCAGGGCTATTTTAGCAGTACCTGAAAAATTCAGATAAGCGCTGACAGTGGCATTGCCAGTTAATATCTTATTGGCGCCGCCAATGGAAAGGACATAATATTCTCCGCCGGGAATGGTTTGCTGGTCGGTTCCCGAAAAATATGCAAATGCGCCGCCAGCACCCGCATTGAAAAGTCCGCTATTCGTTACGTTCCCTTTTATTTCGATCGAAGCAAATTCAGCCAGGGTCAAGCTTGCACCGATGCCTATCAAAATGTCATGAGCAGTGGCATCGGGAGAGTTGATGACGGGTTGATTCGGGGAATTTTCAGGAATACTGACATCCGTAGTTGAGCCGGGAACCACACCATCGGACCAGTTTGCCGGAAGGTTCCAGTCTGTGCTGATCCCTCCGAGCCAGGTTCCCGGACCTGCCACGATCTTGTAGTTAAAAGGCACCAAATATTTGCACTCCGTATGATTTATTGTCATCTGCAGGAATAACGCATTATCGCCGATGGGCAAAGTTGGGTCGGGCTGAAAAACGTCACCTCCATAGGTGCCGGCTGACTGGGTTAATTCCGCATTTCGAAAGACACCTAAAACCTCCAGTCCGGTCCCAACTCCCGATTCCGTGATCGTCAGCCCGGATTGGTCGGAGATGACCGCCGAACCTGTATGCGTTGCCCCATCGGACAGTTTTTGGAGAAATTGCGGAGCAGCCGCGTCCAGTGTTTTATATTTTAGAATTCCCCTGTTCATAAAAAACCCTCCTGCAATGTCAGGGTCTCTGTAATGACAGTAAGTCCGGCATTTTCGAACCCCTGAGTCGTGTTTCCTTCAACCTCGAGAGAACCCTGAATTGTAAAAGAAGCACAGGCCAGGTTCTCCGTCTTAACATCAAAGGTCTTTACATCACCCTCGCAAGTAATCTTTCCCGCATTGGTAAAGTTACCGGCGATTATGATGCCCGCAGAAACGCCTTTAATCTGAATTTCACTTCCGGACTCATTTTTAACTGTCCCGTCGGGAAAGACAAACATTCCAATACTGTTATCAGCATAGACAAGCCCACCCGGGAAATTGTTTAAATCACCGGAAAAAACCATAATTCCAATATTTATAGCGCCGCGAGCGGCCAATGTTCCGTAGTTATCAACAACACCATTGCGGATCTCCACCGCGGATGCGTATGGTTCATCCCCAGGCCAGTCATTTGTCGCCACTATTATTCCGTAGTTGGTTAATTTTCCATAGACTGACAGCGAATGATAGGGGGAGGCGGACGACACCACATAGGCATTAGCTTCCACAGTTAAAGAAGCTCCTGAGTCAATCGTAATTTTCAAGAATTCAACGTCCGGACCAGCCGGAATAATGGGACTATTAATGGTGCCAGCAGGAATAGTAATGGAATCAGTAGAAGTTGGTACACCCCAGGGCGCCCAGTTGTCATCTGTTGTCCAATTAGTGTCTGAGGCTCCTGTCCAGGTTTTCTGAGCAAAGAGTGTAGAACTTGCAGCACATGTGAAAAATAGAAGAAGTAGAAGTTTTTGCATTGGGCCAGGATTAGTTAAAGTGAGATGGAACGGACTTGCTGAGAATGAGCAAATAAAGTCATCCGTACCAATGGGACGTCTAAAAAGGGTGTCACAAAAACGTCACAATTATTCGCAGGGGCTAAAATCAAGGCCTTGGGAGGAATGGGCTCTCTCCTTCATCTTTGAATTCCCCCGATAATTGAGAAATTCATATGAACATACTTCTCCTTTCTTTTCATGCAAATCCATTTTAAACATTGCAAACGTCGAAAGGAAAACGTGTTGACTCAAAAGTACATTCAGTCAACCCCGCGGTCGATGCACGTCAGGCATCAAATGTCGGAGATCCGCTGACACAATCCCGAGCTGAGTTTTGGCAGCACCTTGGTTGGGCGACAGACAGATCAGACTTCCATTTGTAAAATCGACCAGCTTCCGGCCGTACTTGATGTGGTTCCGCCATATCCGGCATTGTTCAACAAAACGTCAATCTGCCTGAACCTGGCAATGCCTTCGTTCACTGCATGATCAATGGAGAAAGAATCGAGCACGTCCAGGTTGGTAACCAATATATTTTACAATTCTCCGAACTCAGCTTCGTTTTCCGGATTCCGCATGGTTGCAATGACGTTCCAGCCTTTGGCGTGAAATAATTTGGCAGTTTCTTTACCGATACTTGCCCCTGTAATTAAAATGGTTTTCATGATCTCTGATTGTTAAAGTGATGTGTCAAAGGTCGGCGTGAAAACGAGGCTGGTATGAATACGAATTCAGGGTTGTTGTATACTTTTACGGTTTGTTGATGGCGTTATATCGTTTGTCTATATTTGAAATTACAAGCGATCTACCGCGAGTGACGATAATGACAAATAAAAGCAGAAAATCGGAACGAAGACCTCCATCGACTAACGGCAACAGAATCGTGAATTTTCTGTTTTTTGTCTCCTTACTGTTAATGATCTGGGGGATTAGTATGTATAGGCAGACAATTATCGACGCAAAGTACCTACTCGGAGCATGCATTTTTGGCATAGTAGCGGCGAACTTGTTACTACCTCTTTTTGTGGCCACTACTTATTCGCGAACATTAGCTGTTCTTACCAGATCAATTATTGGTGCTGGATTTTTCTATTTCGCGCTACTTTTTTTGAATCAACAATTTCGCAGTAAGATCATTCTTGCGGAAGAATTCGAGATTGTGGAAAGAGGATCGTTGGCAAGGGGAAAGAGCGCAAGGTGTTCTCAGCCTTACGTGATGGTCGATTTTCATGGCGAGATGAAACAGTTAATCTTTTACTGCGATAAAGAAGACACAATAAAGCGTTCCCGGAAAATGATCCTCAATTATTCGAAGGGGGCATTTGGTTTTGCCGTCGTGGAGTCATCCCGGTTTGTCGGGTAATTTTATCTTTTACGATTGATAATTGTAATTCGTCTCGCCTCATCCTTTTCTGTGAACAGCCTCGCGTTCCTGTCATGGGAGAGTTCTAGCGAATGTTATCATTCATAAGTTGAGTTGGTGGGATATGTCAAGTCGTCAATCTGCCATCAGTTTGCCTTATCAATGGTAATTTCAGAGTTTAACTGACTGTTGTCGATCATTGCTTCCCATTTGGCTTGTCTTACCTTATTTCGGCCATGATCAGTGTCATCATAATAGCCTCTCAGACACTGCTTGCAAAACTTAACATACACAGCAAAAATCTCATCAACCTTTTTCTGCCTAGGTCTGATCTTTGCCTCGGAGACTTCCCATACCAGTTTTTTAGCAATGAGTTCAGCGAGGTTAAAAGCATACTGGAGATGCCTGAGGGTAGACGAATCCCGTGTTCCCGCCTTAACCCAAGAGGAGTTTCTATTTACTACGGCGTGAGCTTCATATATCCCGGATCGGGCGTAGCCCATTTTATAACTCGTTCCCACCTGGCGCATTTGCAATGAAATCGATACGAACGCGTCTACGGAATCACTTTCAGTGGTGAAAACCACCTTGAAGTCATCCCATTTTAAGACAGGCTGCTGTTCATAGGAAAATGAGTTCTCCGACTGTGCGACAGTGCTGATGGAAGACAAAAGGACGAATAGTAAGGGTAGAATTTTCAACACAAATAGGGCTCTCGTTTACTTCTTGAAATCAACTTTAGTTTTGACACGGGTAATTTACCATGTTTTTGGTATTGTATTACGAATTGATGTACATTACCCGGAGCTCATTAAAACCGGCGAAGATGTGGCTATCACTTATTGAAGGAAGCGAAGCATTACAAGTGATTTGCCGCGATAGTATCCCACCACTTGAAGATGTCACTCTGCGTGAAATCAAAATTATACCTGGTGAAGATATGATTATCACGATAAAAGTTGATATCACTACACTGTCCAGGGAGTTGCCTAAGAAGAGAAGACTCAGAAAAGATCAAGAACCTGAGCACTGCCCGAAATTCCAAGATTGAAGCCAAAGGAAAGGACCGGAAGGAAACCGAGTTCTTCGGTAAGTTTGTACTCTGCTCCAACAACGAGGAAAACTTCATTGTCATTGACCCTGCTGAAACCCGGTATTGGATACGGAAGGTACCGGTGTTGTCATCGGAAAACATTCATCTTCTGGATTTGATGGCCAGCGAGCTTCCTGCGTTTCTGAATTACCTGCTCTGCCGGAACCTGTCAGTCCCGATAGCGCAAACCAGGATGTGGTTTTCGGAAAGGCAGATTCGCACCGAAGCACTCATGCGCGTCATCCGAAACAACCGCAACCGGTTGGAAACGGAGATGCTCTTTATCCTTCGTGAGATCTTTGAGAATACGGGCAACAGTAAGCTCGAATTCACCAATAGGGACATGCTCGAACTGTTGAAGCGGAACATGCCAAGGCTGACGCGTCAGCAGGTTTCCAATGTGCTGCAAGCTGAATGGGGGTTAAAGCCGGTTGCCAACAGCCTGAACTACCAGACCTATTTATACAACACCTGCAATGACCTTACCGCAGTGCATTCAACCGGCAGGTATTACAGTATTTCAATGGACTGGATCAGCCAAAAGTTTGATGAGGGGCTCTAAATCCTCGCCTAACCAACTAATTATCAGTCGATAACATGCTCATCAAAGTATCTTATTTTACGATGAGGTTTGATGAGCACGATGAGAAAACTCATCATTGTAAATATGCTTGATGAGGCTTTGATGAGCCCTTAACTTATATCATTATCAATTATTTAAGTGTAATTCTCATCATCTCATCGTAAAAACAGCTGTTACCAGTCTGCTTAAAACCAGTGTTTGCTTATCAAAAAACAAAAACATGAATATCAAGCAGTTAAATCAGCTCCCGATCAAAGAGTTCCTGGACAAAATCGGCATTGCCGCCAGCTATCAGAAAGGGGAAAGCTATTGGTACATTTCGCCCATCAGGGGCCGTGAACAATCGCCGTCTTTTAAAGTAAATACGGCCCTGAACCGCTGGTATGACTACGGTCTTATGCAGGGAGGGAAATTATTTGACCTGGCCCAAAGGCTCGACCCAAACCTGGACGTCAGCAGGCTTATTGAAAAGATCAACGGCCTTTTTTTCTTTGAACAGCAAAACCCAGGTGCCCGGATTTTTAGCCTACCTATACAGCCAAGCGTTACCATTGAAAGCGGCAAACCGCCTGCTGTCATCATCAATGAGATTAAGCCATTAGGGAACAATCCGGCAATTTCAAGCTACCTTCAAAACCGAGGAATTGCTGTCGATCTAGCCCGGCGTTACTGCAAGGAAGTTTACTATCAGATAGGCGATAAAAACTATTTCGCGGCCGGCTTTGCAAACCGCTCCGGCGGCTATGAGCTCAGAAGCCGCTACTTCAAGGGCTCATCCAGCCCCAAGGATATCACCCACATTGAAAATGGGGGCAAGTCGATTTGTGTGCTGGAAGGCTTCATGGATTTTCTTTCCCTATTGACCTTGCAGAAAAACACGCGCCCGGTCCACAGTGATTTCTTGGTACTGAACTCGGTAAGTCTTGCTGATAGAAGCCTGGATATTTTGGCAGGCTACCGGAATGTTTTCCTGTATCTGGACCAAGATGATGCCGGAAAAAGGGTCGAAGAAAGTACCAACTGGCCGGGCTGAAAACGGTCAATTCGTCCGGGATCTACCAAGGCTACAAGGACCTCAATGAATATCTGATCAATCGGAAACCGGTTCAAAAGGAAGTGAAACAGCGGCAGGATTATAAGAAGTCGCAGGGACTGGGCATGTAAGTGTCTTCAGGGAGCAAGTTTGTGTTTTCGCTTCGCAAAAACTCGTTCCGGCCACGCGTGACTGAAACTTGCCTTTTTCTCCCGGTGGTCGCAAAAGGTTTAAAACAGATAATGGAATGTGAGATGGAAAAGACAGAAACCAAAGACCAAAAGCCCTACAACCCGAAAGTTGGCAGGCCACCTAAGAAGGTAAAACGGCAGAGCCAACTCATGGTCAGGCTGACAGAAAACGAGCGTTTTCTGATTGAAGAAAAAGCCAGGGGTGCAGGGATGAAACCAAGCGCATGGTTTAGGCAAGCTGCTAAGAAAGCGAAAGTATTGGCCAGGTTCACGCCTGGTGACCTCACGTTTCTACGGATGCTTTCGGGCATGGCCAATAACCTGAACCAGCTCACGCGCGCTGCGCACAGGGAGGGACTGGTGACTGTACAGAAAAGGTGTAGAGAGCTTTTATCAGACATTGATGACATCCTTAAAAAGCTAAGAAACGATGATCGGTAAAGTAGGAATTGGCAGTAGCTTTTCCGGCGTTCTCCGGTACGTGTTACAACGACCAGAAGCCAGCATTCTTTATGCCGAGGGTGTCAGGGAAATAAGCATCCAGTCAGCGGCCGATGATTTTAATATGCAGCGCAAAATGAACCCGGAGCTCGGTAAACCGGTGGGCCATATCGTGCTGAGCTGGAGCGCGAATGACAAAGCAAAACTGTCTCCCGAGAAAATGGTAGCATGTGCCAAAGAGTACCTGCACAAGATGAAAATCAGTGACACCCAGTATCTGATCACCGAGCACCGGGATAAAAGCCATCCACATGTGCATATCATTTACAACCGGGTCAACAACCAGGGCAAGACAATTTCAGACCGTTTTCAAAAAAAGCAGAACTGTAAAGTCTGCAAGGACATCACTCAGAAGTATGGCTATCACTTGGGCAAAGGCAAGAGCCTGGTCAACCGTCAGCAGTTGACCGGAGCGGACAAGATCAAATACGAGCTCTATGATGCCATTACACCCGCCAGCAGGACTGCTCAAAGTTGGGCTGAGCTTGAAGCAACGCTTAAAAAGCAAGGCATCTGGACTATTTTCAAATACAAATCAGGTACCAACCAGGTGCAGGGGGTCAGTTTTATTAAGGACGGTATCACCTTGAAAGGATCGAAAATAGACCGTAGCCTGAGCTTTGCCAGGATCAGGAAAAGATCAACCAAAACCGGCAGCAACAGCTTCAAGCTCATTCATACCACCGGACAGTGCATGAGCCAATGAAAAACAATTTGCAAGTGCCTGCAATCAGGGCAAAACAGCAGTGCCAGGAAAACGATTTGCTTGCCGAACTGTTCAAGCCGGTGCATGACTATGAAGCCGTCCCCTATCAACTCAGAAAGAAAAAACGCAAACAAGATCAATCACTTCACCTATGAAAAAGATAGAAGAGCAGCTTGAATCGATCG
Organism: Dyadobacter sp. SG02; assembly: GCF_900109045.1. Lineage (GTDB taxonomy): Bacteria > Bacteroidota > Bacteroidia > Cytophagales > Spirosomataceae > Dyadobacter. The sequence continues at coordinate 197,603 of NZ_FNYL01000004.1, read as the reverse complement.
AAGAGCTTCTTTCGGTCATGATCAGGGAAAATGCATCCATAGTGGAGCTGATCCAAAAATCAGCGGAATCACAAAGCAACATTCTGGCAAATGCGGTGTCGGAGGTCAAAGGCGCATTGAAACAATACTCGTCAGGCCAGCTATTGGAATCCCGGCTTTCAATAATCCAAAAACGGATTGAAGGTATTCCGGCAACATTACAAGTCAAAAACCATCATTACTTCGACCTTCGCTCGAAAGGTTTTATTATTTCAGCCGCATTGCTTCTGATCGTTACGGCTTTAAGCGTCGCGGTGGCGATCAGCAGTTACCGGGAAACTAGCCGATTGCGCGAAAGCGATTTGAAATTCCGGATCGCCAGGCAGCTCAGTCCGGTTCTAACAGCGAGGGTTGATAGTATTTATTACAAAGACCCCGACCAGGCGGAATTGGAAACACAAAGGCTTGAAGCGCGTAAGTTGTCGATCAAGGAGGCAGAGGTGCTTTTAAAACAGAAGCAAAAGGAGATTGATCAAGCGGAAAAGACTCTTAAAATGCTCACAAAGACACTATCTCAAAAACTGTGTAAGTAAAGAATCGGGGTTTATGATCCCGATTTTTTACTTTTAACAAAGCACAGTTTATGAGACCAGAAGACTTATTGACCGATGATTTTTTAAAACAGTTCAAAAGCCGCGAGGCGCTTAACGGCTTTCTTGGGCAGTTGCAAAAGCGTGGCATCGAAAAAATGCTTGAAGGCGAGCTGGATGGGCATTTGGGCTACGACAAGCACGAGCCGTCAGTCAACAGTAATTCGCGTAACGGATACGGCAAGAAGAAGATTAGGACTAGCTATGGTGAATCAGAGATTAGTGTGCCGCGCGACCGCGATGCAAGCTTTAATCCAATGATCGTCCCAAAGCGGGAAAACATGGTCGATGGCATTGAAGAGGTGATTGTCTCATTGTATGCCAAAGGAATGAGTTTTTCTGACATCGAAGAGCAGATCAAGGACGTTTATAATTTTGACGTTTCTGCCTCTACGATCAGCCGCATAACCTCCCGGATAGCCGAAGATATCATCAGTTGGCAAAACCGACCTCTGGAACCGGTCTATCTCATTGTTTGGATGGACGGAATCGTTTTCAAAGTGCGCGAAAACAGCAAGGTCATTAACAAAACAATATACATCGCCGTCGGACTTAAACGTGATGGCTACAAAGAAGTTCTGGGTATGTGGCTGGGCAAAAATGAATCTGCCGCCTACTGGATGAGCGTACTGACGGATATGAAAGCCCGTGGATTACAGGATATTCTGATCACAGCCACCGACAATCTAAACGGCTTTACCCAAACGATCCGGTCAGTATTTCCGGAATCTGCTACCCAGATCTGCGTCGTTCATCAAATCCGCAACAGTTGCCGCTACGTGGTCTGGAAGGACAAAAAGGAGTTTAGCCGCGATATGAAAGACATCTATGCAGCTCCTACCAGGCAAGCTGCCCTGGCGGCGCTGGAAGCCCTTGAATCAAAATGGAATAGCAAATACTCTTACGCCATCAAAAGCTGGCGACAGAATTGGGATGAGCTGACCGTATTTTTTGATTTTCCATTGGAGATCAGACAGATCATTTACACCACGAATTTGATAGAAAACCTGAATGGAAAGATCAGAAAATACACCAAAAATAAACTCTCCTTCCCCAATGATGATGCGGTACTGAAGTCTGTTTATCTGGCGCTCAGAGAGGCCTCTAAAAAGTGGACCATGCCCATTCGGAATTGGGGCATGATCCTAAATCAGTTTTTAACTATTTTTGAAGACAGGGTCAGGCTTTAAGCTCTGCCCAGCCCCGATTGGAAGTTTACACAGTTAATGCGATAGTCCCCTCACAAAGGAATAATAATATCTGATGCTGAGCAGGGATAATTCCTGCCTTGACGGCATCAGCTCTCAAATTGGCTGGATTTTTTGCGACAGATTCGAAAAGCTTTTTGAGTCTTTCTTCAGATGTTGTAGTGCCCGGATTCACATGCCCGGCAATGTTTCTAAAAATGTGTTTAATACTGATGTGTGCCGGTCTCCGATTGTCTAAGGGCAAAAGCGATGGCACCGTCCACCCGGCTGCGCCCCGGTAAATTTCGACTTTTCATAGTGGCAAATTACAAGTTTGGTCTGTTTTTGCCACCGAAAATCTCTAATTTTCAGCTGTCTCGTTTGCCTGATAGAGGTCATTCGTTGATACCCCATGGCACAGCCCTCCCCTTTAACGCGTTCTGATAGTCGGGGTTACCGGCATGCACCCCACGATATAAATATTGCCTTTAAGGAATTTTAGAGCCTACTATGAAATGTGGTGTAGAGATAAAGAAACTCGATTTGTAACCTTTATCACTCATTAATTATCAGGCTATTTAGTGTCTAGAAACGTTTTCCAAATTGTCATTTCTGTTCCTTAAGTGATTTAAAATTACTTTTAAGATTTTTGCAGATATATCCAACTACGTTTTCCCTTCGCGTTGTTAGGACAATATCTCGATTCTCGATCAAGTCATTTAAACTTTCTTCAATTACTCTCCATAATTGAGTGTTCTCGAATTCTGTGTAAGAATGGTTTGATTTCATCGTGATTTCAACGTTTGTTTTTGTTCTTAGCACCATCTGGCCAAATTTGTTTACCCTCAAAGTCTACCTCATTCACTTTTTTTCTTGTCTTCGGATCTGTTACATCCCAATGATCTTCGTGTAATTTGTCTAATTTCCATTCATTACCCTCACTATCTCTCCATCCTTGACCATTTCTTAGCCTGGTTAAATTGCCGGGTGGCGTCTTGCTAGCAGATACAATTCCATCTTTTGGTCCCCTAATCACTTCCGTATCCACCCCCATTCTTTCAAGCAGTTGAGCGAAGCCTTCCACTAAACGTTTTGGTCGCAAATAACTCCAGAAAAAGGCAGCAGGGTTTTGCACGTAGAAGATATAATGCAGTCTCATGTTCGAGCGTTTCCTGAGATAGGACCTCAGATCGTGCTGCCAAAGAACGTGACAGTCATGATCCATCGAGTGAAATAGGTATTAGGGCAGGGGATTAAACGAAGCAATTCAAAACCCCGACCGATTTGGAATTAATGGCATCCCAGTACTATTCCTTAGCCAGCGATCGAAAACTGTTTTTATCAATCAACGCTGCGACAAATGAGAGAAGAAATACAATGTGTACAACTAGGCTTGGCATAGAAGAGCCAGCATTACTATTTGTTTCAAACAAACTCAACGTAAGAATTTCGTCACTGGCGGCATATGCAATGACATTTAAGATTATCAACCCTGATAAAAAACTAATTACCGATCTAAATAATGTATTAATGCCAATAAATCTATCCGTCAACAGCCACCCAATTCCGCCAGCTAGCGCATATAGAAGGATAGCATAAACCGCAAATCCGACCATCTCGCCTCTCTCTTGAAAGAGGGCAATCATTAATGTGAGCGATGTAAACACCGAATAAAAAATTGCAGTAAACCTCATAACTCATGTAATATGACGGTATGAAAACCTTGGAAGGGTCAGCTATAGTCCTCTTGGTGTAATATAGAAAAAATTTCGAAAGACTGACAAGTTCAAACTTATGCTGAGTCAGTATCATAAAACTTTCCATCCACACGACTCGTGGTAGCGCATACCTGAGACAGAGGCCAACCGTCTCAACAGTGAGCGTTTTGTGAGATTGCATCTTTAAGAATTTATGGTGAAATTTTGACTCGAATGGCTACATCCAGCTAATGAACGAAACCCTTTGGTCGGACTTACCGCTTATCCCATTCGTGCTAACTCCTACGCCTGATGAGAACCATCCTGAACCATTTCTTCCTCTTGATTGGAGTAGCTCCTGCAAGCCTGGTTTCGGCTCAAAACAACCCTTTACCGGCGCAAACGCAGACGATCCCGCTGGGAAACAACCAGCATATTGAGTTGATCTACATTCAGCCAGGACAATTTCGGATGGGTTCTCCCGCTTCAGACTCGTTGGCGGACGAGGTCGAAAAACCACAAAAGGATAGAAAAATTGAGCGGGGATTCTACCTGGGGCGAACCACGGTCACCTTTGGCCAATTTCAGGAATTCATCCTGGACTCGGAGGAGTATCGGACCGATGCGGAAAAAGAAGTAAGGCCGGCTTGGCGTGGAGGGCATGGTTACAATAGTGAAAAGCAAAAATTCGAAGGGCTGTTTCCTCAGTATACGTGGCGTAACTCCGGTTGGCCTCAGTCTAACGATCATCCCGTCGGCAATGTCAGTTGGAATGATGCGATGCATTTTTGCCAATGGTTGAGCAAGAAAACCGGGAAACGCTTTCGATTACCCGCGGAAGCCGAATGGGAATATGCTTGCCGAGCGGGCACAACGACCATTTTCTTTACCGGCAATGAGGCGGTGAGCCTGCGAGGGTATGCCAATGTTCCCGACGAAGCGCTGCGCTTGAACTTACGCCAGGCGGAGAATATGTTTCCGTTTAACGATGAGTACCCATTCACCGCCCCTGTGGGCCGATTTAAAGCAAATCCCTGGGGGTTGCAGGATATGCTGGGTAATATATTTCAATGGTGTGCCGATGAATTGACTGATGGGAAGCGAGTCCTTCGGGGAGGGTCTTACAATCTGTCGATTCAAACGACTCGCTGCGCGTACCGGGGTTTTTCTCGACCGGAGGGGCGATACAGTTACACCGGCTTTCGGGTTGTTCTGGAGCCCTAATAGAAAATGTCAGCTCAGGAGGCCAGAATTTGCCACCCATCGTGGTAATCTCTTTTTTTGCGTTGCTCCCACACTGCCTCATGAAACGCCCGTTTCTGCATGCAGGTTGACGACTCAAAGAGTGGGCAAAATCTGAAAGAAGCGATCTCAAATTGTCGTATCACTAATCAAAGTCTCATTATCAGGGATCACCAGCCTCTAAATTGAAATCGCTTGCAATAAAATGGATGCTCATCAATGACTTTGTTCGGCGAATTGCAGGTCCGTTCCTAACGTAAAAACTATTGCAACTTTTATTGCAACAAAAACAAAAAAGACTTAACAAAATTTGCTAAGTCTTTGATTTTCAAGTGGTCACGTAGGGATTCGAACCTAATATATAACACACTAATATTCAATACCTTATATAACACCCAAAAGCTGTGCTCTCGATATGCTCACTCGATTTCTTATACCGTCACATTCCGTGTTAAAAATAAATTATAAATTGTTAATAAACAACCAGTTACATAAAAATAATTTACGAAGGATTCAGGGTTCGAGTCTCTCGGACGTTTATGTTTTAGTAGTCTCCAACATCATAACTATTTGATTATCAATAACACTTTATGGTTCAAAATGAAGAAAAAAGGATTTTATAGATCCGTTCTAAGGGTTGATTTAACTGATCAATTTAGTACCAAATTTCACACCGTTTTCTCACATACCTTATGACCTTGGGTTGGAAAAAGTTATCGTATAGCCATTATTCTCCGTTCTTAGCATTCGTCCCTCAGACATATATTCTGCTCTATTTCTTTCAATCGCTTTGAATGTGCTCCAACGCGCAAAGTACCCGGCACCCGCAATAACGAGCCTGTGAAATGCTATAACAAAACCACCATTTCTGTTAAGCTTTCTAACAATATTGCCAACTTCCAGCTTTTGGGATTCTGTTAGACGCAATTCGGCGGTCATATCTAAATCAATCTGAATGGTTCACAAATAATGCTTAGGCAGCATATGATCACTGAGGCTTCTATCAATTATCGGAAGCACACTTACCTGGCGAGAAAGAAGTTATGCCATGAGACCTTGCTTCACATTCATTAGAGTAAGTTTTCTCATTACAACCACAGACCGGGGCATAATTCGCATAACATCCCGACGAGTCTCTGGGATGTTCCTGGCATGAAGAAAGGGGAGTTTTAGAGTCTTTGCAGCCGAGTAGCAATAGAATTGATATCCATCCATTTTTTTTCATGTTACAAGGCCCTTTATATTAAACTCTAACAACTGTCGGACAGGCCAACCTGTGTCGACGAGTCCTTCAGTTGTCCTGATAATGATAAATATATTCGACGCTCGTTCCCTCATTGAGCTTTTCGGGTAGGCCGGCGCTGCTGTAAGTGAACGTCCTTTCCCAGTGTACTTGCCCGCCTGAGTCCAGCGAGCGCAATACGTTATTGGGGCATGTGAATGGATCCGGGACGCCTAAGGAACCGAGGCCGCGCAACGGGTTGGGGTGGTTATCGTATTCAAAGCGGGTCAGGCCCACTGTGTCCGTTTCTGAATTGCGCCTTTCGATGATGTTGCCGTTGCTGTCGAATTTCAGGTAAATGTGCCCGGCCGGATGACCCGATTCACGGTTGATCTGCACGGTCGCTTTTTGGCCGTCATAGGAATAAATCGCGGTCATGTATTTGCTGGTTACTTTGCTGATGCGGCCCTGCTTGTCGCGCTCAAAGGAGTAGTTATTGTAATCGAACGGCAGGTTCGGATCGCACATCGCGCCGCTCCAGGACGACACAAGGCCCCGGTCACCTTTCCTGATAAAATCAATTTGACCATCATCATAGCCAAATTCGGCTATCGAGTAGGGAGACTCGCAACTATTATAAGCCATCAAACGCGACACCTTCCCGTTGCCATACTCCAGTTTCTGGTGAAGCAACCCATTGCTCGTTATTTCAAACAATGCGCCAGCCGGAATCTCGGGGTCGACCTTTTTCTCGCAAGAAACAAAAAGGATCAAGAAGAGAATAGAAATGATGAGTTTCATCGTCGGGACGGTGTAATTTTAGACTCGAATTAACACAAGACAAATTTGCAACGCGGTTGGTTGCAGGCATATGAGGTAAATTAGGCTACCATTATCGGTTTCGCATTTCTGATCTAAAAATTTCTATAAGTTATCTATACTAAATAGAAAGTTGGATAATGAAATTTTGTTGACTAGTTGCTATGTTAATATTCAAGATGAATTTTTATAGGTGCCAACTTTGGGCTCCTTCAATCGATTCATTCAAAAGAACGTCGGCCACAATAGCAACACTGTGTCTGGCGCGGGTAAGAGCCGCAGCGCGCCTTACACGGGCATTCACCTGATGCGGGATGCCGGCGTCTCGCAAGGAGCGCTCGAAAGACTGGCTGATGCAGACGCTTTCCGCTCGATGGGGATGGACCGACGCCAGGCGATGTGGGAGGCCTCTGCTCTCTCCGACCGGCCGACGGGTGCTTTTAAAGGCCATAAGTCAGCCAGCGAATTCGAAGCACCCGTCGAGCTGCCTAAACTCTCGCTTTCCGAGCATGTCGTCCAGGATTATATATCTACCTCGCTTTCCTTAAAAGCGCATCCGGTTTCTTTTGTCCGGGATCAGCTCACGGCAAAACGAGCCATCCGCACGGCCGATCTTTCAAAGCTACGCGACAAGCAGTTTGTCCGGGTCGCGGGCCTGGTGCTCGTCCGCCAGCGGCCAGGTACTGCCGGGGGCGTGTGCTTTATCACCATCGAAGACGAATCCGGCGTGGCCAACCTGGTCGTCTTTCAAAGCCTTTTTGAAAAGTATCGCAAAGAGATCCTGCGCTCCCGGCTTTTGATGGTGGAAGGAAAATTGCAAATCGAAGGCGAAGTAATCCACGTGGTTGTTCGTCGCTGCTATGATGCCTCGCCGCTGCTGCGTAAACTCAACCAGACCGAAGAAGATCCGGATGTGCTCACGCTTTCGCGCGCCGATGAAAAAGATGAATATATCTCCCAGGCTGTTAATCGAAAAACCCAGGTCAGAAAGAAGGCAGTGCAATTGGAAATCTTTCCTTCCGGCCGTAACTTCCGTTAACCCGTATCTCCGCATGGTAGCAGCCTACAACCCATTTGAAATCCTGAACCTGCCCATGATCCGCCGCATCACCCAGCACGGCAATCACTTTATCGTGCTGCAACGCTTCAATTGGCCAGGGATCAAGGAGGGCTTAGGCTTTATGGCCACACCCTACAAGGATGAGAAGTCCGGTAAGGCGCATGCGGCCCAGCTTGCTGCAAACGAAGGTAAGCTATTGAATCTCTCCGCTGATATTGAAAAGATCACCGCCCTGATCAACGACCCGAAATACAGCCTTTTCCTTTGCACCTTCCGGGAAGAATCCTGGAACAAAAAAATGATCAAATTATATCAGCGGAATATGATATCTTACATCAAATCACATATGCCGACTGCTTCCAATGACGCAATCGTCATTCAGATCGATTTGAAATTCGGCCGGCTCAAAGCGACGGTCACAGCCAACGGGCCTGAGCATGAATTTGACCTGTATGAGATGATAAAATAAGCACCCCTTTTATATGATTTCCTACCCGCCCCGGCGTCAGCTTTGTTACGATATATCCCTTCACAGCGATACAGAGCTGACCAAAGAGGTTTTTCCCAAAATCAAAGACAAACGGATCATACAGGATTCGCCGGTGTATGACCACATCAGCCCCTTTACTTTTCCAGAATACCCGGTGATCACTCGCCAGGGCACCGAACTCGTCCTCTCAGAAATGGAATGGTCGCTGGATCCTGTCTACGAGAAAAATCCTGTCGAGCGCCGGAAGCGCCGCACCAATATGGCTGATATCCAGTCCGAGCGCGTGCTGGGCGACACACGCTCTTACGCGCATCGAATCCGGCAGAACCGCTGTCTTATTCCAGTAACAGGCACTTATGAGCATCGCGCGATCCAGGGCTGGGCTAGGAACGTAGCCTACTACATCTGGCCAAAAGAACGCGAGATACAGTTCCTGCCTGGGCTTTTCCAGGTAATAGAATCAATCGGAACAGCTGGTGAAAAAAGACAAAGTTCCAGCTTTGGGATGCTGACCCGGACGGCTAATGAGCTGATGGCTAACATTCATAATGACGGCGAGTTTCGACACCGGATGCCATTGTTTCTAACCCCTGAGCTCGACGAATTTTAGATGTCTGAGCATTTTACGGATGCGGACATGAAGGCCGTGTTTGAGTACATGCTGCCTTCCGAAGCGCTGGACTACCGGACCGTTTTTAGCATTAGGGGAACGAAACCGCGGCCGGATGGAAAGCCTAAGTTTGAGTTTTGGCGGTATGAGAATTTGCCGCCGCTAGGAAAAGACGAGCCAGGTCAGATACAACTCGACATTAAATTTTGAATGAATACAGCCATAAGCAACGGGCACTAACCACGATAGAACTCAAAACCGATACAGAAAAGATTAGAATCGAAGCAATATAGTCTTCTAGAGCTGAAGAAACCAATAACAAAAAAACATACAATATGACAAACGAGCTACAACTTACCATACCTGATCTGAAAGGAAGCGAAGCAAATCAAGAAATCGAACACCTGAAAGAATATCTTAAAATAAACTATGACATTGATTCAAAAATAATAAAAGAGAATCCAAATACAATGGATCTTGGAACCGTATTACAAATTGGACTGGTGATGGCCCCAACAATTGCAATAGGTCTTGCCAACTACATAGGGAGATTACAAGGAAAATCAATTGTTGCAAGTAATGGTATAACCCAAAAAAAAATAGAAGGAAAAAACCTAAGCAGTAAAGATATCGAAAAAATCCTAAATGAATTGAAGTAGTGAGTTGGCATAATGAAAAAACGGGTTTAATTATAATCGGAAGCGAAACATACCCGCTATACACCAACATGGACGGGGGCATAGAGTTCACAAATGCAAAAGAATCAATCAAAACCTATTTTACAAATCAGTCAAATGGGTCATTGCCAAATTTGGCAATCTTGGATCTCTTTAATGAAAATATAAATGAAGATCAAACAGATATAAAAATTAGAGAATTCTTAAAAAAGAACGAAGATATAAAAACCCTGTTTGTCTACTACGTGGGTCACGGGCAATACTCCAAAAATGAAAATTGTCTCGTCCTAACCATAAAAACGACAAGAGAAGAAAACCTAACCGTATCAAGCATAAGATTGTCAAGCTTCGGATCAACTTTAAAAGCATTAAGCAGCAATCGTAACTTAATACTAATTTTCGATTGCTGCTATTCCGGAGCAGCAATAACTTCGTTGATGTCACCAATTGATAACACTTTACAAAATGAGTTTGAGCAAAACTATCCCCAAAAAGGCATTTCCTTAATTGCATCATCATCTAAAGATTTCCCATCCTTTAAACTGGAAGAAAAAAGCACCACGTTATTCACGGAAGGATTAGTAACAGCGTTAAACCAAGGAGACGTAACAATCTCTAAGCCAGTATTAAGTCTAAGAGAAATTAAAACAATTACCGATAGTAAAATACGACAACTAAGACCTGACAACAGCGTATATCCAATAATAATCTCCCCAAGACAGAACGAAGGAGACATTGCAGACATACCACTTTTTCTAAACTATGCTTTCAGGGATCGGAGTGCAGATATCAATATACAAGCAGATCGAATTATAAACGCCATGACCAACGTAGACTTTAATAGTGTGGCCACCATGTACTTAGACTACGTTAAAAACTTTGATAAGCGAGACGATTACTTAATTGAGGCCGTTCTTCTAGCAACATCGTGTAAAGACTTATACGAAGAAAAAGAAAAAAATCCAACCACATATAAAGAAACCAGAAAGATAGTATATACGGAAATACTAACTTCAATTCGAGAAATTAAACGACAAGCGGTGTGAAAAGCGAACAACTAATCTCAGACCTGAAATCATTGCAGGATAAAATAAAGTTATCCCCTGTCGTTGGAATTCAAGAACTATATAATATAACTGAGAAGCATAACTTCGATGATGAAATAAAAAACAAAATTATCCTACTTGGAACCGACCTGAATGACCTTCTATTGGAGTCAAAAACATTAGCTGAGTTTAATTACATAAGTAATGAGTTGGTGTTAAAAATTCAGAATGCGATTGATGAATTAATATATGAAATATTGAATTTTAAAACATTCAAAGAAATAGATAATGAAGCATTGAGGTCATACTTCATAAAATCAAAAAACCGAAATGTCGTGTTCGAATGCAGTAATCTTACAAAAAAATACAAAGATTTCGCACTTAGAAATATCGAATTCAAAATGCATTTCGGCGAAATACATGGACTAATTGGAAGAAATGCAAATGGGAAAACCACACTTCTAAAACTGATTTCAGGCATGCTTTATCCAACGGAAGGCTTCATTTCGTATCCTGAAATATCGCCAAATAACCTTGACTGGTCAAAGATAAAAGACCAAATTGCCTTCGTAAAACAAGATCATGAAGAAAATGACTGGAACGGCTCATTAGATGATATGTTACATTTTGCTGCGTCTCGAAAAGGTATTTATGGAGAAGCAAATTTAGCGCGAGTGTCGTACATCATAAGCAGGTTCGGTCTAGAGAAATATAAACAGAAGCGATGGCGTGAACTTTCCACCGGATATAAACTGCGGTTCGCGATTGCACGAGAATTGGTGTGGAAACCTAAAATACTCATATTGGACGAACCACTCGCAAACCTGGATCTTATTTCCCAGCAACAGTTACTATTAGATCTACGTAGCCTAGCGGACTCCATATCAGATCCAATGTGCATCATTCTGAGTTCGCAAAATGTTGAAGAACTCGAACGCATTTCTGACAAAATAATTTATTTGAAAGACGGCGAAATGGCATATTACGGTGACAAAATAAATATCGGCACTCCTGGAGTTAACACATTCACTATCGAAACTATTTGTTCAAAATGGGAAGTCATTTCAGCACTAGCAGAATTAGAACAAAACATTATTGAGGTAAATATGTCAAAAATCAGCGGAACACAAATATTAACACATAATAATATTACAAGTGAGAGACTATTAACGGTTTTAATTAAGAATAATATTGAATTAAGTTATTTTAAAAATATCACAAATTCCTCTAAGTTATTATTTGTTGACTAAAAATATGATACAAAGGATCGAACGATACTTTCTTCTAAATCATCCATTGCTTTGGACATCAGGTCTTACGGCTTTTGTGCCGCTTTTATTCATTATACTGTTATTTAATATCATACTTTCTTTAACATTAAGTTTGTCAATTACTTCTGCGCCAAATATTTCACCAATCATCTATGCAGAGTTAATTATCATTCTAGCTTACCATTTAAGCTTCATCTACGTGAAGGGGCGATGGCTGCTTGATTTTTGTCAAACATTTAAAAAATCTTTGATAGTATCATTAATATTAACATCAAATATAGTTTTATTTCTTCTGGTAACTTTCCTCCCTCAATCAGTTGCAAAGGCGAGACTCAAACCTTTATTTGGTAATATATCAGCGGAGCCTACAAAGTGGGATACCTATACCCTTGGGGTTTACAGCCACAACAAAATACCATATCCGCACCATTCAATAGACCCAATTTTAGACGTATCTACCGATTCTAGCGTTGCCAGAGTTGTAGCAAGCTTGATGCATTTAGAAAATCAAGATTTATACTATGAGGTTGATGAAACCAAATCGACCTCTTCGTTCATCTTAAATGTGTTTGATGGTGATGTATATAAACAAGGCCGAATCATGAAGCACAGAATCTTTGCTAAACTTGATTTCCATGAAATTCTCTACAATTCTGACGCTCCATACAAAATTTTCAAAAATTCATTGACTATCGCCAAGTTTGATATCAAGGGAAAGCAACTCGAGTCGAATAAAAGCTACGACTATTGCTATTATGACGATGAAAGTAATTACCGCGTATACTGCTATGAAAATATGATTATACCAAACATAATTTACTCAAAACTTCGAAACAAATTATCAGGAATTGAATCTTCTGTTTCAACGGCATACATCAGAAGCGAGCTTGAAAAATTTGATTTTATTTTCACTTTTAGTCTTTTTCCCACAGAAGATCAAGATTTTCATTTGTCAAATTTCTATATATTTTTCTTTCTAGGAATTGGATACTATCTTTTACTAGTTAAACATTTGCCAGATGGTGACCTAAGTGTTAATTTTACATTGTCATTACTAGCTGTCGTCTTAATTTTTGGAATAAGCTATTTATACAATTTAAGCATAGTTAGCAGAGCATTTTTAATTGGCAAATCAATCCTGCCAATTATTATTGTACTTCTTTTAATTATAATATCACTGTATTTGTGGTTTATTTTGCTTCGAATCAATGAGTGTACTCCAGAAAGTACAAGAAAAATTTTCTTTGCATTTCTTTTCTCGATATATATCCAGTTTATACTTTGTCAATACCTGTTTAATGTCGAGCTTCTACCTACTTCACTTAGACTGTTTTTAATTTTCTTTATTTTATGGATAAGCAATGCGTTCTTACTAAATAGATTGAGAATTTTTGAATGGCTACCAAGAAGCTAAATCGTGCAATTCATCGTTGCACAATCGAAATAGAATCTTTCAAGATGTGTTGCTCTTCAAACCACTGGAATTAGTTTAAGCGATCAACCGACATATTTCTTTCTGAAATTTAGTTATTCGCATTAATTTTGTTTCGCTATTTTTCCTTTTCCCAACCTTGCGCTTGAATTCCCTCGTGACGAAGATATTTATATAGGGTTGCTTTGCTTCCAATTTTCAACTGTTCACAAATTTGCGTAGTTGTGTGCTTCTTACTTTCATAGAGAGTAGCAGCAAGGCTTGCGATTTCCTTTGACTTTTTTGTCAATCCTTTAGGCCTACCACCAACTCTGCCCCGTGCTCGCGCAGCTTCGAGCCCTGCAAATGTCCTTTCTAACAAAATCTCCCGTTCATTTTCGGCAAATACAGAGCTGAGCATATACCAAAGCCGACCCATCTTAGTCGATGTATCGATACCTTCGGAAATACTACGGAAGTCCACTCCCATCTCCTTCCACTCTACCATCAGCTTGATCAGCTCATAAGTGGCCCGGCCAAGGCGATCAATTCTCCAGACAACGATAACATCTCCCTTTCGCAATTCGCAAACCATCCTTGCATACTCCGGTCTATCCTTGGAAGCACCCGACACTTTCTCATGAAAAATCTTCTCGCACCCCGCCTTTCGGAGGGCATCGAATTGCAGGTCCTGATTCTGTTCATTCTATGATGGCAATATACTGTAATTAGATTTCATGTACCACTAAAATGAACTCTATATCGGCGGATTTCGGCGTAAGAGGGATCGTTTATACAAACGTTATCCGAATACATAAAAAAGACCGATTATAATAAGCATCAGCCCCTACATGCAAAATATCTCGATACAGTGATGTGCTGCATACCATTCGCGGTTTCTCTTGTAGGTGAAGCCCTCTTACGACCCCTTAATCTATGTCTAAAAATTACTTCCGGGATAAAATTTTTAGAGTGATGAGGAATAATTTTAAAAAAAGTTTACAAAAAAATACGTGTAATGCATTGATAAACAAGATATTGAAATTACAGCAATTATGAAAAGTAAACAAAAATTATTGTTTCTTTTTACAGAATTCTCTAATTTGCTCACAAGTAATCGATAGATTACCTTCTTGCAATGATCTAGTTTGGTGCGCAACATTTGCGTCTTTGTTTTTTGGATGCATACAGCAACCGCCGACATCAGGTACACGTGAGATTCAAATGTTTTTTTAACACACTGTAATTTTTTTGTTATGTCAAGATGCACAGCACCAGTAAATGGTCATCGCACAGCAAGTGCCGCGGCAGCCTGCCCGGCGTGCAGTAGTAGGTACAGTCGATACAGCAGTTACAATAGCTACGTATCAAATTCGTACTCATATACATCTAATAGTTCTTCTTCTGGAAGTAGTCGAAGCAGTAGCGGCGGATCCGGCAGTAGTGCTAGGCCGCGCTGGTCGCGATCAGGCTCATCTCTGGTTTATACTCCAGCTGAGGTGCGCACTCTAACACCAGTTCGAGAGAGCTTTGAGAAAAGAGATACCATACCTGATCTTCGTGACATATTTCTCTGCCATGCTTGGGACGACAGGAAGGGAGCCGCCAAGGAGTTACATGATTTGCTTGAGTCAAGCGGTGTTTCGGTTTGGTTTAGCGAAAAGGACGTTCTACTTGGCACGCCATTGCTTCGCGAAATTGACAAAGGTTTAGCAAAATCAAAAGTCGGAATCGTACTAGTAACTCCTGCATTATTACTTCGTATTCAAGGAGCGGGAATTGCCGACAAAGAGCTTTCCGCACTTCTCGCGCGTGACCTGCTTGTTCCAATCGTACACAACACAACGTATGATGCTCTCCGTGATGTTAGCCCTTTGCTCGGCTCAAGAAGCGGCATGAGCACTGCGGAAGATACAATGGAAATTATCGCAGCCAAGCTGGCCGAGCTGGTAACTCCCGACGGCGAATCATCATGTGTCGCGACCAAGCAAAAGGTCGAAATGTGAGCATGTCCCCGCAGTCATGATGGGTATTTATTGAGCAAAATGTCCAACAAGCACCTTCTAGAATGCGCAATCCCACTGCTACTAAACTTAGTTGAATTTCCGACGAATGTCGGCCACATAGTCGACTTTGGCTTCTGGCGCCGAGCAATGAGTTCCATTGCTGTTATTCTATGAGATTGGTAATAGAGGTCCTCATTGTTCAGACAATGGGGACTTTTTATGACATGAATACTACTATACTATTAAGTTTTCTTTTTTCCCCTCAAAATGAGACTGAACAATGAACTTTCCAAACGAATAACTCTACTTTCAGTTTGGTCACTATGACGCTTTGATCATTATAGACTTTCTACCGAGACCGCCTTCTCACGGCACTTTTTGAAAAAGAAACTGGCAAAAGGTAATATATCCTGAAAGTGAGAGAGCAGCGCTCAGTAAACTGTTTATAAAAGGCGACGGGATCCGGTGGATCCGCAAGGAAATACGGCTAGCCCTTTCTGATGTATATGAGTTAGGCGACAATGTTAAAAGCAGAATTAGAACGCTTCGGCTTCGATTGCGCCGATATTGAGATGATGCATACATATAACAAGCCTAGGAAAAACCGCTTTCTAGGGGTCGGCAGAAGGACCTAACAAAGTTTGAAATTCCATATATTTCTCTGGTTAGGCCAAGTACTGATGTTCACGATATTGGTTTGGTGCGCTAGATCGTCATTTTTTGAGGAGGGCGTTCTGGTTCCATTCGAAGTATTACAATTTTTGGCGTTCAAACAATATCAGGGAGAAGACATCTCGCAGCCTCCATTCGACGAAATGCATTTCCGGCGCGAAGAAGAAGTCGAATTCAATTTATTCAAGAAGAAAAACGTGCTTCCAAACAACAGATGACTAGTTTTAGTGGGCGCCTGAATTTCACTTTAACGACCGCATAATCAAACTGATATATTCACGGCCTGTTCAAGAGGACGGGTGCAACGGCCAATCCCACTTGCGTTTTCCCAAAGTGACATGTAACTTATGGTTAAAAAATATGCTACACTCCTATTTTAAGATCCGTGATCCGTGGAATTTCAGAGCGCATCAATTCGAAATCGGCCCGCCGTTCATCAGGAGCTCTTTCCACGACAATCATTTCTTTTTAAAGCTTTACGAGCTCAGAAAAGACGATTTCTCTGACTTTTACGATTTCCATCTTCGCCACTACCTTCAAAATGCCTCAGGCATTGAGAGCGATTTTCACAGCTACGTTTCTGATATCGTTTCAACACGGATTGCACAACTAAAGCTCATCGATCCATTTTCCCGCAAGGCACTACACGCGAAACAACAGACTGAGCGGCTAAGAACCTTCCAGACCTTTCTCCGCTCGATCGACAAGTGGAGCTCCTCACAAACCCTAGAAGCCGTTATTACAGAAAACAACAGAGAAATCGTTGGACTTAAACAGCAAATCACTGAGCTCAAAGATCAACTCGACGCACTTCGTCGTTATGAAACAAAGACCAAGATCGATATTCGTGACAAGCACCTTCCCACTTTCGTTCACCTCATCCATCAACTACAAGTGTTGATGCTTCCTGACGAGCGCAGGCTTTTCAACTTTCAGGAACAGAGCGGGTGGTACAAGCTGGTAAGTAAATATTTTACACATGATCGCAAGCCAATCCCTATCGAAACGGCCCGCAACTATTTCCCCGTCCATAAAGAGAAGACGAGCAAAGAAATTGAGGTCCCGGACCATTTGCGGCTCTTTAAAATTATCCTGACCAGCTCAGAGCCAGGCTGCTGATGACCAGCTGCCAAGTTTGGTCATTGAAATCAGCACTCTCTCGTTCACTTTTGCAAGCAGCCGGCAGCCTTCACGCCGGGATGTTTCACAATAAACTTGCAGAACAATGAATGTAGAGATGATCACCAGGGAGGATCTGCAAAACCTGAAAAATGAAATCGTTGCAGAGCTCAAATCAATCCTTTCGCACGAGAAGCCCTCGGAGGGCACCTGGCTCAGAAGCGCCCAGGTAAGGAAGATGCTAAGCATTTCACCGGGCACCTTGCAGAACCTTCGCATCCAGGGACACCTCCGGTTCACCAAGATCGGAGGATGCTTCTTTTACAGTCAGCGGGACATCGCTGCCATGCTCAACCAAAACGGTTTTAAGCGATGAAAAGGCTTAACGACGCAAGCGCCGCCATGGACATGGCTCTGCTTGAAGCCGTCAAATCTGACGACCGGCTCAGCTGCTATCACATCAGCCTTTACACCGCGCTTCTTTACTACGGCAAAGGGATCAGGCAAATCCCGTTTCATGCCAGGCGCCGGAAGTTGATGGGGTTTTCCAGGATTAAATCCGGAGCGACTTATCACAAATGCCTGCGGGAGCTGGTCAGCTACGGCTACCTGGACTATCATCCTTCTTTTCACCCGCAACAAGGTAGTCGTATAGTATTGACCGGAACAGCTGTCGACTCCGATGCTGATCGATGAGCAGCTGTTAATCGAGCTCTTCGAACAGAAAGACCGGAAACGCAGAGAGGCCTTGGTCGGGCTTTTCCGAGAGGACCTTTTTGCTAGCCTGACACGTGCCAGGATTGCCGATATGATTAATATCAAATTAGGCAGGCCAGGACTTATCAAGGCGGAAGATGTGCGCTACTGCCGGTTTTACTTCAAGGACAAAAAAACTAGGCGGATTCCCAGAACTGTGGAAAAGACAATACGTAAGCCGGATCAACCGCAAGACGCTGAAAGCAGTCAACCCGGCGCTTTCAAGGTGACCGATCCGGATGAAATCAAACTGGAAGACCAATTTAAGTTTAAATCAAAACATTCAACCAAACAATGAAAAAGCAATTTCATTTCATCGTGCAGGCCAAAGGTGGTGTGGGCAAAAGCCTGCACACCTATCTGAGGGCACTTTCCGAAGCGGACAGTTTTTCCCTTTTTGTAGACTTGGACAGTTCCACAAAAACTTCTTCCAGGCAACTGGCTTTTCTCGGACAAGACCGGTTTGAAGCTTTCTCCCTGCTTGACGGCCGCGAAAGGTTAATGCGTGATCTTTTCATCGGTTATGTGGAAAGCCTGGTAGATAGCCCTTTCGACAAAGTATTTATGGATTTCGGAGCTCCGGAAAGCGAGCAGTTACCGGCATTGATCACTCGTGATATCGATTTAAAGGAATGGTGTGACGAGCTTGGCATTGAAGCCATATTTCATATCATCATCGGGGGTGGTGGAGCATATCTGGCCAGCATACAGTTTTTGGAAAAGATGAGGGCAGCATTAAAGTCAAAATTCAAGATGGTGATATGGCAAAACCTCTTCGGTTTTAACCAGTTTCCAGGTTTATCCCAAGAGCTTGAAGATAACTGCACCGCACTCGGACTTGACCTGAGACGCTTCGGCGATTTTGAGCCAGCCTCACTTTTAGGCGGACAGATCCTCGATGGCATCCGTAATGGCTATTCGCTGAAAGACTATCCACCGGGCGCAAGGCTCAGGCTGAAAAAGGAACTTAAAGAGAATTTCAGCGATGAATAGCCCGGAGCCCAACCGCCTTACCCAGACCAGGGGTAAGTATGCGGCCAAGTATGGACACGAGATCGATGACTGGTCAGCCATGTTTCTGACTGAAACCCAAGAGCATTTCCAAAATCTAGAAGCCAGCGTAGGTAAGTCCATTGCAGCTATCGACCGGGCTGCATTGGAGCTGAAAGGCAGGAAACGGTTCTTGCAGTTTCAAGACCGTAACCAGGCGCTATTTTATGGCTTAGGGGTAAGCGCCCCTTACTCCATTGCAGGGATTGCCATTGCCGTCTTGTTCTATGTATTGATACGCCATGGGCAGCAGTATGTGGAGCGGCAGAGGATTTTGGACGAGTACCGAAATGCACCGGCTTACAAACAGATCATCGAGCAAGGAAAAATCGTCGAGTACGATAAAATGCTTTACCTGCAACTAACACCTTTACCTAAAAAGGGAAAAGTCCAGATCGGTGAGCACTACGTTTATGACTCCCAGGGTAAACGCGTGCTGGTTCCGCTAGGGGCCGAGTAGTACAGCTTGTTTTTCAAACGATTTCGAACAAAAGCGAACAACTTCAAACGCTTTCGAACGAATTCAAACACTTTCAAACAAATCCGATTTTTTTAAAACGGAAGCGAACGCTTTCGAACAGTTTCGAACGTGGGCTGTGGTTTTCTCCCTAGCCAGCTATCGCCGGTACGTCGCAAAATGCGACTTCCCGGCGGAGCTGGCCAGGAGAAACCCCTGGACCCCTGCTATTCGCCTCCGGCTCATAGCTAATCCCGAAAGACATATGCAAAATCAGAAAACGAAAGGCAGACCGCCCAAGGAAAAGGGCACCGCCAAAAGAGACCACTTTTCAGTCTGGGTGAGCGCTGAACAGAAAACCCAGATCAATCAGATGATCGAAAAAAGCGGGCTTTCCGCCAGTCAGTATTTCTTGACATTAGCGCTGAATGTCCCTTTTAAAAAACCGCAAAAAAGATCGCTCCCAAAGGCGACCGCTGACACGATCCGAATACTGGAACAGCTTTCGGGAATCCTGTCGCTGGCGGTTCTGAAAACCAAAGATCAACAGATGCTTTCCGCTCAATGGCAACAGAGCAGTCAGCGTGTCAGGTTACTTGCTGAGCTCATCACCTTGTGGGTATTTGAATCCTTTGAGATCCGTAGCATAAAGCAGACGCTTGATAGCCTGTGCTCATGGTTAGGTGGGTTGACCAACTTTTTGTCGCTATTTCCTGATGAGCTCGAAAGCAAGCAGCAGCTTATTGAAGAGTGCCGGTCGAACGCCAGGCTTGCAAGTGGCCTGTGCGATAAGTACCAGGCCCACTATCAGGCCGCATTATCAGAGTTGGAACCAGCTTGGAAAGCAGTAACCGCTGACGCCAGCTCCGTGCACCACGAGATTGAAAGTGCCCTTTTTACATTACTTAAAACGATGAAGGTATGATTGGGAAAGCAAGTTTGGGCAGTAACGCCAAAAGGCTTATCGAGTACTGCTACTACGACAAACAGGTTTCGGCGAAAATGCAAAGAAAGCTGGATACGGAAGAAGTACGTGGAGAACTGGTCTACATACAGAACCTGGGAATTAAAATACAGCCAGATGGAAAACTGGACCTGGATTACCTGATCAAACAATTTGAGGATAACCATTCGCGGAATACGCAGCTGACCAAATACATCTGGCATCAATCGTTTAGCTTCGCGCCAGGCGAAAGGCCTAACAACGAGACCATCACCAGCATCACTGCCGAGTTTGCCAAGGAGTTTGGGTTTGAACAGAACCAAATGCTTGTCTTCAAGCATGAGGACACAAACAATCACCATTTTCATATCGTTGGAAACCGGCTCAACCATAATGGAAAAAATACAGCCGATCACTTTAAGAACTACGCCCGGATCGGGACTTTCTCTCGCAAAATGGAGCATAAACTGGGGTTAGTTCAAGCACCTGATATGCGCATCAACCAGCGAAAGGCGCAGGAACTATCAGTTACAGACAACGCACATTTGAAGCTAAGACAGACGATTGACAAGCTATTAGATAGTGTAAAATCTATTGATGAGCTTAAAAAAGAGCTGGTAAGTGTGGGATATAAATCTTACATCGGGCGCGGCATCGCATTCTTTAATATACAGAAGAAAATTAAGATCAAGGGCTCTGATTTGGGGCGTGACTATTCGCTTTCTTCTCTTGAAAAGCGGTTGGCTCAAAATTTGGAAATTGGCCTTAAAAAAGAGCTAAAACCGGATTTAAAAAAGCAGAAAAAACGCGGTTTGGGTTTATAGATGCAGGCTTTCGTAAAGAATATCCTATTTTAGCCAAAAATAACCCATTACACCCATGAAATTGAAAGCAATTAAATTCTTTTCTCCGGAGGAAAACATTTCCAAAACCAAAGTGGTCGAAAAGGCCGCACCGCTTCCGAAAGGTTACATATCTAATTCCGGCAAGCTTGTTTTCCCGGCATCCGCGCTACGCGACCTGGGAATTGATCCGGAATCTACCCATTTCAAAATTGGAACCCAGGAAGGCAAGCGAAAAATTAAAACCGTATATCTTGTTCCGGCAGCAAGTTCGGATCAAACTTTTTCCTTCGAAAAAAGTGGCAGAGGCCACGTAATTCCATTAGCCGTTATTCTTAAAAAAGGCAACGTCAACTTCGAAAGCGAAAAGCTGATTTTCAAGATTTCCACATTTGATTTTGATCAAAATAACAAAGGCTATGAGCTGGCCATCGAAAACGAAGTGCCAAAACCTGAATATACCGGAAAGCCCCGTGGCAGAAAGCCTAAGACTGCGGTTGAAGCAGAATAAACATAATTTTAAAATGCAGGTAACCGAGACCGGTTACCTGCTCAATATCGGGTCACGTTTGCTTACTGATAATTAAGCTAACCCAGTTGTATGTGCCCCTAGGCACTTAATGAAACCGCCAGTGGTTTCACCCTGCGGCTGTACAAGCAGCCTCTGTGAAAGATCATTCTACCAGCACAGCAATTCCCACCTTCTCGGCTTTGCGCTCTATCTTTTGTTTGAGGCCGTAATAACCCCAGTTCCGGAAAAGGAAAGGGTCTTCCTTCGCTTGCTGCTCCTTCTCGGTCTGGTCTACGAGCAGCAGCGTCGCTGCGTTATTCCTAAGGCATATGTCAATTAACCTCTTACTGTATACGTGTTGCTTGTGCGACACATACCGCTTCTCTGAGTGTATCAGTTGATCGATGCTCGTTTTCCTGAGCTTCCTTCGGCTGGTTTGATTCATAAAGGCCATCGCTTTTCTTTTCCGCCGGATGGCAGCCTGGATAGCGAGCCTCTTGTATAAATACTCGTCTTTGCTTCCGATAGTATAACGCTTGGTGCCAACTGAAACGATGATCGGGTAATCCAGCGACAAACTCGCCTCTGCAATGATATCCTGGTCAAGCGGTTGCTGTTGCCGTTCTGTTTGAAAAACGGCAAGCATGAAAATCTTTCCTTTGTCAAGCACCAGTGAACTGGTACAAAGCTTTACCTGACCAGCTAGTAGTCTTTGAAGCATTTCCCGCTTGTCATGGCCTGTTTTTCCAAGGTATGTCCTGAACGGAAAATCGAATAACGAAAAGTGAAACACAGCCCCTTCTTTGCTGCTTCTTAGCCTCTTGACATCGGTTCCTTTAAACGGGATCGGGATTTCTTTTCTAAAACTGGGCATTCCGCTTTCGCCGCTAGCTAACGCTTTGCTCATCTTGTTGAAACTGGCGACCAGATTACCATTCAAGGCGCTCATGACGTGCATCGGGATACTTCCTTTGTAATTTTGAGCAAGCACCTGGTAGCTGGTGTTCATTCTCGATGTCGATAGCATCCCGTACTCGTCCTTTTTGATGTCAGAAAGCCTGGCCCTCACACCCTCAGTCAGATAAAGCATTTCCCTGAGTTGCTGTTGGACGTACTGATGCGTATAGATCTGATTAGCGGCTTTGAAGCAGATGTAGCGCCATTGGTAGAGCGTATCGATAATCTTGTTCTTCTGATCGATGTCGTCCGAATCGATCAAAAGCCGGATCTTCCGGGTAGTGAAAAGCTTTTCCATAACCTAACGCCCATTTTGCTTCCAATGATTTTTGACAAGCTGATATGCTTTGATGTAATGCTGCTGTACCTGGGTTTGCGGATAGCCTAGCATGGACGCTATGTCCGCAAAAGACTTCTTCTGATCTTGCCTGAGCTCGAAAACCGCGGCCTGCTCACTGCTGAGTATATGATCGTAAGGGTACGGCTGCTTCGCTTGCCTTATAGGCACAGGCGCGCGGGGCGCTACCATTCTTTTAAGCTCCTCTACGGCCTTTTGGATTTCGCTGGTCACATGCAGCGTACTGGCTCCTATTCTTTTCGCCACCTCGCGCGCGCTGTGTCCGTCCCCGAAATGAAGGCTGGCTATTAACTGGCGCCGTTTGGGTAGAAATGAGATCGCTTTCGAGATTTCATCCCATCTTTTTCCTTCGGTACCATCCTTGAAATAGCTCTCCACATTTGGCTTCTCACCGAGGAAAGGCTCCAAATGGTCTATTTCCGTCATTTTCCGGTATATCTGGTATGCCGGTTTTTGGATCTGTTTCAGGAGCTGCCAACGGAGGTTAAGACGGATAAACCGGTACGCATGAGGGAGGCTTTCAATCTTATCGCGATGTGCCCAGACTTTCAGGTAACATTCGTGCAAGACGCAGCTTACCAGAAACTCGTCATTAACTAAGCTCTTGCCAATATATAAAAGGCTAGAAAATGACTTGTCGTAAAAGCCTGTAAATGCGCGTTCATCACCATCCTTAAACCTGTCTAACAGATCGACGTTTCCGCCAGACTTGGCATGTAGATTTCGAATTCCCATATCATACATTATTGACCTAGTATTACGTCACTTCATCTATTTAGGTGCCTAAAACTGCGGAAAGCAGACACGCGGAAACATTTGCTTAGTTATAACTAAGCACAAAAATAACGATGTTTTTGGTTCTTGCAACCCATGCCCGAAAAAACAGATTTCGAAATTGCGGTGATAAATCAAGTGAGGAAAGTCCGAAAAGCTAAGGGCTATACTCAGGACGATCTCGCTATGTTTCTAAATTTGACAAGGGGATTTATTGGACAAATCGAAAGTCCCAAATTTCCAAGCAAGTACAATATTGAACATATTGGAATACTCGCGCGAGAAATGAACTGCTCTCCAAGAGACTTAATGCCTGATCAGGTATAGCAAAGAGTGCATATAAACTCCAATAGCATAGTAGGCCTCATTCTAAGCTATAGCTTTTTCTCCCCCCGAAGACGTCACTTTATGTCTGACTAGTCTTGACAATTACATCGTTGGACAGATCACATCTTACTTCTGAAGAGTAATGCTAATATCGGATATTACATCCGCAACGGGCAGCTTGTGTCTGGTTAACACGAAACCCGGTTAAAGCAGCGATTTCTTATTGTGCATTGTCAACCTATTGTCTGGCTATTTGTCTTGGACTCTCATTGCGATTCATTCAAAAGGCCAATCAAATGCCATTAGCCCACATCATAAACACAAAATCCTTTCCGTGAAAACCGAATAATAAGTTGCCTTGCATTTAGATCTGAATAATTGTAGAATTACATTTACCTAACGTACCACCCTCGATATCCCTTCATTAGAAATGGCTAGCCTACCGTCTTATCTCTACCCAAAATTGGCTGTTCAGTTACCTGCTCCACCCAATGCCAGTTTGCTTATTTTGCATTCCTGGGTCGCTATCGAATGACCTAGTTCAAAACAAGAATCATAGCCGAAGAATAAGCCGATGTCCTTTCGAAACATCTCCCTCACAATAAACTCTTGTTGCTTAAAATGTCTATTGAAATTTCCTCCGTACTCATCGGTTTAGCCGTAGGTTCGCTTCTGTCGTACCTTGTTCTCTTTGCTATCCAGAAGACCAAACTCATTTCTATTGATCTCTACAACGAGCTTCGCTCAAAACTTGGTGATAGCCAGGTAGCACTCACGATAGCTCAGGAACGCACCAAGTATTTGACCGATCAGGTATCCAGCGCGGGTACAGAGATGAGGGAAAGGTCGGCACACTATGAAGCGAAAATAGCTAGCATGGATAACGATGCGAAGGATCACATGGAGATCATTGCAGACCTTAATAGAGAGAAAGCAGAATACTCCGCTGTGAACAAGTCGCTCAACGAAAAGCTCGAAACTCAAAAGCAGGAAATCGAAGAGTTTAGGAGGAAGTCTCTGTTTGAATTCAAGGAACTTGCGACTACAATCCTCGAAGAAAAAACCAAGAGGTTTACCGAAACTAACAAAACCAATATTGAAAGTATCCTCAAACCACTGAGTGAGAATTTGGCGACGTTCAAAAAGCAGGTGGAAGAGACTTACGAGAAAGAATCAAAAGATAGGCATACACTAGCTGACCGGGTGAAGGAGCTGGTTGAAACAAGTCAGAAGCTGGGGAAGGAGGCGAACGATTTGACTTCTGCTTTGAAGGGGCAGTCGAAGAAACAGGGTAACTGGGGAGAGATGATCCTCGAAAGTATTTTGGACAAGTCGGGCTTGGTAAAAGGAAGGGAATATTTTGTTCAGGAAACTTTTAAGGACGACGAAGGCAAGAGCTACCGCCCGGATGTGCTTGTCAAGCTCCCGGAAAACCGCAATATCATTGTCGACTCGAAAGTGTCGTTGAATGCATATGAGAGATTTTGCGCAGCTGATGAAAAGGCAGATCAAGACATATTCATCAAGGAACACTTAAGGTCGTTGCGCCAGCACATCGACCAGCTAGGGAATAAGAAGTATGATGAATTGACAGAGTCGCTGGACTTTGTTATGATGTTTATTCCGATCGAGCCGGCATACATTCTTGCACTTCAAGCAGACAACGAGCTTTGGCATTATGCCTATTCTCGCAAAGTTTTGCTAATCAGCCCTACTAACCTGGTTGCGGCCTTGAAGCTAATCGTTGACCTGTGGAACCGAGAAAATCAAAGTCGGCATGCCCAGAAAATAGCCGAAGTCGGAGCAGGCCTCTACGACAAGTTCGTTGGCTTCGTCAAACACATCGAAGACATTGGTCGCCACATTGGTAAAACTCAGGATTCGTACAATGCCGCCGTCAATAACCTTTCGAATGGAAGAGGTAACCTAATCAGCAGGGCGCAGAAGCTACGGAGCTTAGGAGTTTCTTCAAAAAAATCGCTTCCTGACATCTTTGTATCTACCGATGATTTGGATGACGACGAGGACGATTCTGTATCGCCGCTATCGGAAAAGCATCCTGCGGCAGGCGAGACGATCAATGTAACGCAACAGGATTAATAGTGAAATGGGTGCCGAAGGCAATGTGTTTATAAGTCAATAACTTCCCTCTAATGGAAAATATCTCTACTGAATTCATTTACATGCCGTTTATCAATTTTGCCATGCAGCAAAACCACATACCGGTTGTAAGAACATTACAAATTCAGAATAATGGCACCGAAGATCTGGCTGACATCGTGGTTGAGATAGCCTCGGAGCCAGATTTTATGGCTGTTTGGACATCGAGGGTTGATTATTTGACGGCTGGACAGACTTTTGCTTTCGATGCTGTCAATCCAGTCATTTCTTTCAACTTCTTATCGAGTCTCACCGAACGTGTTTCGGGGCAATTCAGCGTCACTGTGTTTGCTGGCGGTGCTATTGTTGCCAAAAAGCTATATCCAGTCACTGTTCTGGCTTATGATCAATGGAATGGTGTAGCAACATTACCTGAATTGATAGCCGCATTTGTCACGCCCAATCACTCGGAGATTTCAAAGATTATTGGTGCCGCTTCTGAAATATTGGAGAAATGGACAGGAAGTCCATCTTTCGATGAATACCAGAGTCGCAATCCAGATCGTGTGCTACGGCAGGCCGCAGCGATTTATGAAGCCATAGCAGCGCGCCAAATTGTCTACGTCACTGCACCAGCAAGTTTTGAAGATGCAGGTCAAAGGGTGAGACTCTGCGAAACAGTACTTTCTCACAAGCTTGGAAATTGCTTAGACTTGTCACTTCTGTATGCTGCATGTTTAGAAGCTGCTGGTATCCACCCGCTAATTGTTTTTACCCAAGGACATGCATTTGTTGGCGCATGGTTAATCGATGAATGCTTTTCGGACCCTGTAAATGATGACCCAGCATTATTAACAAAGAGAACAGCCAGTGGCATAAGCGAAATTATATTGGTTGAGGCTACGTGCATGAGCGCCGGAAACAATGCCTCCTTTGAAGATGCGGTACGTGCAGCTAACTTCAAAATGGTGCGCCTGGATGAATTTAACTCGTTCGTTGATATCAAACGGGCGCGTCACGGCGGGATTCGACCGCTTCCCCTAAGAGTTCTAACCAGCGAAGGATTCACGATCGTTGAAGAAATTGTTCCCGAACGTAAAAGTGTCATGCCTGAGACACTCGGCCAGGTTGTCGATGTGACTGGAAATGGAAGTGCTAAAATTTCCAAGCGAATGCTATGGGAGCGGAAACTCTTGGATTTGACGCTCCGAAATAGTCTTTTGAATCTCAGAATAACCAAGGGAACAGTTCAATTCATTTCGGTTGACTTGGGCAAACTCGAAGATGTGCTTGCCGATGGGGACGAAGTGCAGATATTATCCAAGCCGACGGATTGGGATAATCCATTGAAAAACTCTGGTGTATATCAGGCAATCAATCAGTCGGATCCAATTAATGATTTGGTTAAGAAGGAACTTGGTTATAAAAGGTTGAGATCTTACCTGACTGAGGGTGAGCTAACCCAGACACTAACAAGTATTTATCGCTCATCGAGGCAGTCTTTGGAAGAGAATGGGGCCAACACCCTCTATATCGCCTTGGGTTTATTGAGATGGTACGAAACCGCTACCAGCGAACGGCCTCGCTATGCCCCAATTCTGTTGCTGCCCATTGAAATCGTCAAGAAGTCTGCCCAAAAGGGATTTGTTATCAGAAGTCGGGAAGAGGAAACTTTGCTGAACATTACGCTGCTGGAAATGCTCCGGCAGGATTTCGACATCAATATCACCGGTCTTGACAACCTGCCCAAAGATGAAAGTGGAGTTGACGTTAAGCTGGTTTTTACTTTGATCAGAAAGGCGATCATGGCTAAACAACGCTGGGATGTTGAAGAGCAAGCATTTCTCGGTACTTTTTCATTCAACAAATTTGTTCTTTGGAACGACATCCATAACAACGTTGATAAGCTCACTGCCAATCCGATCGTAAAGAGCCTAATTTCAGGTAAGCTGGAATGGCACGATCAGGAAACGGAACTCGAATCTGAATCCATTGAGTTTGACCCGGCCTCGCTTTCGCTTCCAATTAGCACGGATTCGTCTCAGTTGCAGGCAATATTAAGTTCTTCTAATGGCAAAAGCTTCGTATTGCATGGCCCTCCGGGTACGGGTAAGTCTCAGACGATCACGAATATCATTGCCAATGCAGTCTATGCTGGCAAAAAGGTACTTTTTGTTGCAGCTAAAAAGGCTGCGCTCGACGTAGTAGAAAGTCGTCTGGAGTCGATAGGTATTGGCCCGTTTTGTCTCGAACTTCATTCAAACAAATCCAAGAAGTCAGCGATTTTGGAACAATTGAAGAAGGCAACGGAAGTCACCAAAACACAGTCACCACCATTTTTTCAAGACGAATCTCAAAGACTTTTAAAGTCCAGGACGGAACTTGGTGAATACGTGAAGGCACTTCATCATCAGCATGAATTTGGATTCTCCCTTTTTGATGCTTTCAACAACTACGTCCAAATTGCACATAAATCGGACAAGCTTCCCTTCCCTGCGAACTTCTTTAATGGGCTTACTGCTCCTAAGGTCAGGGAAATTGAAGAAGCTGTCGAACAGATCCAGCTTTTAGGCTCCATTTGCGGTATGCCCAGGAAACATCCGCTCGAAGGCATTCGAATTAGGGAGTTTTCCCATTCGGTGAAGGATGAGGCGGACAAGGAGCTAGATACCTACCGTCAATTGCTTGAAAATTATCAGAAGTATCTCGGAGCAGCGCAGACCGCTTTGAAGATCAATACAAATTCGGCGAGTAAGTCTCAGGACAAAGTCTTTGATGATCTAATTGGATTACTGAAAAAGCTACCTGATGTTCCTTCGCAACTGTTCGCAGTTGATCAGATTGAGCAGACTTTACCTGGTGTCATCGAGATTTCAAAATGCGGGCAGACCAGAGATCGAATTAAGGAAGATTTACTAAGAACATTTACTAGCAGTGTGCTGGGGCTTGATGCAGAACTGCTTTTAGCTAGCTGGCAAACCGCGAGTAATCAGTGGTTCTTACCTCGCTTTTTGGGACAGCGCAAAGTCCTGAAAACGATGCAAAGCTATGGTACAACTGGAAAGGTATCTAACGAGCAAATTCAGGATATTTTACAAAAAATCATCAACTATAAGGCTCAGCAGGGGCGGATAGATAAAGCAGTTTATTTGCCCGAGATGTTAGGCTTTTTGTGGAAAGGAGGGGAAGGAGATTGGAGCCAAATCAGCGGGATTTGTGAGGACCTGATTGCTATCCATCGAAAATTTATTGAGCTCAATTCTGACCAATCTTCAAATGCATGGCGCAAAGATTTATCCATCTCATTTGGAGATGGTAGCAAAGTTTTCTTTACACGGCAAGAACAAGTGCTTTCACAGGCTCAGACGGTGATCCGATCGATGAACGACGCTGAGCTGAGCCTAAGTCAACTGTTGTCAATCGATTTTTCAAGCTTACCTGTTTTGGAATCTAGTTGGTCTGAGAACAATTTGGTCTATGTTAAAAGGTGGCAGTCAGCTTTGGGTGAATTGAGGGATTGGGTCGCGTGGAATAACTGTGTTGAGAAAGCGGACGCTCTTGGGATATCAACCATAGTGAGGGCATATCGTGATGGCCAGGTAGAGGGCAATGATGTAGTTGGCCATTTCAAAAAGGGTTTTTACCGTGCAGCAGCAATCTACATCATTGACAAGAATCCCGTTTTGGCGGCATTCAATGGAAGGATGTTTGAAGAGAAAGTTAAGAAGTTCAGACAGCTTAGCCAGCATTTCGATACGTTAACGAAGCAAGAACTTTATGCACGACTTGCTTCGAGAATCCCATCGGCTCCACAGGAGGCTTCACAGACGTCGGAAATGGGGATCTTGCAACGCAATATCCGGAATAATGGTCGCGCGACTTCGATCCGAAAGCTGTTTGACTCAATTCCAAATCTGTTGCCACGTCTGACACCATGTATGTTGATGAGCCCGATTTCAGTCGCGCAATATTTTGATGCTGATCGAGTAAAATTCGACCTGGTTATTTTTGACGAAGCCTCTCAGCTCCAAACCTGCGAGGCAGTCGGAGCCATTGCAAGAGGAGCCAGTGTTATTGTTGTGGGAGACCCCAAACAAATGCCTCCAACTAGCTTCTTTTCTTCCAATAACGTGGATGAAGAGAATATCGACATCGAAGATATGGAAAGCATTCTCGATGACTGCTTAGCGATATCGATGCCATCGCACCACTTGCTCTGGCATTATCGAAGCAAACACGAGAGCTTGATTGCTTTCAGTAACTCTAAGTACTATGATAACAAACTGCTGACTTTCCCATCTACGGACGACATCCACAGCATGGTAAAACACGTGCCTGTTCGAGGTTTCTACGATAAAGGAAAAACAAGACAAAACCAGGCGGAAGCCAAGGCAATCGTGGCAGAAGTTGTATCCAGGTTATCCAGCCCTTCACTTTCTAAAAGAAGCGTCGGTGTTGTTACATTCAGTTCCGTACAACAAAACTTGATTGAGGACCTGCTATCAGAAGAATTTAAGAAACGTCCAGAGTTAGAGAAAGTCGCATATGAATCGAAAGAGCCACTTTTCGTTAAAAACCTCGAAAATGTTCAGGGCGACGAGCGTGATGTAATCCTTTTCTCAATCTGTTACGGGCCCAATGAAGAGGGTAAACCGAGTGTAAACTTTGGCCCGATTAACCGGGAGGGTGGATGGCGCCGTTTAAACGTAGCCGTTTCCAGGGCACGTTATGAGATGAAGGTCTTTGCTACAATGGCTTCTGATCAAATTGACCTGACCCGAACCAAATCGGAAGGAGTTGCAGGGTTGAAATCGTTTTTGGCATACGCCGAACGGGGTAAGACGGCACTACCTGTGAGGACGGTTAGTCATGGCAAATCAGAATCTGGCTTTGAACGCGAACTTGCGCGACAACTTGAAGAGCTTGGATATGCCGTGCACACGAACATCGGATGTTCTGACTTTAAGATCGACATTGGAATTGTCAATCCACTAAATGAGGGCGAATATTTGATCGGGGTGTTGTGTGACGGTTACAACTATAACAAGGCCAAGAATTCGAGAGACAGAGAAATCGTCCAGAAGGACGTCCTTCATAGTCTGGGATGGACGACTCACCGGGTGTGGTCAATGGATTGGTGGGAGAATTCTCAGAGAACTCTCGATGGAATTGTAGACGCGATAGAGGCGGCCAGGACTAACTACAATGTTAAAAAGGAGAAAGTTGAGATTGAGCAGGTCATGGGAGAAGCAGAAACCTATCAGCCAAAGATAGAAACGGTACCCAGTACAATTTTCAATGCTGCGCCACAGCCGCAATTAACCGCGTCAAGTGCAAAGAAATACGAGGTTGCTTTGGTCGAGACCATATTGGCAAAGTCATCTGACGACTTCTTGCAACCTTTCAATAGGCAAAAGATCTCACATCAGATCATGACGATCCTGGAAAGCGAATCTCCAATTAGCAAAAATTTGCTTTCAAAACGCCTTCTAGCAGCTTGGGGAATTGCTCGGAACGGTTCTAGGACAGCTGCACATATTGACAACATTCTTCCTACACTCTCATTGCAAACTACGCAGAAAGGTAAGAATGTAATCTTCTGGAAAACGCAACACAATCCTAGCGAGTACGCAATCTATCGCCTCAGCGAGCTGGAAATTCACAAGAGGGACGCCGATGACCTTCCACCCGAAGAAGTTGCAAATGCTGTGAAGGAGGTATTAGTGAATCAAATAAGCCTGCCTAAAGCAGAGTTGGTGCGAGAAACTTCGAAACTTATGGGTTATGCACGAGCAGGATCTAATGTGGAAATGGCAATGAGCTTCGGAATTGAAGCGGCGGTATCGAAGGGGTACTGTGTCGATGAGGATGGTCGGATTGTCCTGAAATAGTAATTTTTGTTAAATCCTATAATCAGTGTTCACAACATGGAAATCACTGCTATAAAGCCTGGACCAAAACCCAAGAAGGAAGATGGTTCACGAGATCAGAGAAGGAGAGTTGCGCCCGAAAAGCGTGAAAAGTATCCTGATCTTAAGCCTCACAAGCATAAGCCGGGAGACTGATCTACTCATATTGTAGGCTGGGTGAATGTACACACGTGTTTGCTGATTTCTAAATTCATATTTATGCAACCTGCTGCGGTCAAGCGAATTGTAAATTCGTTTAAAAATAAGGATGGTGAGATAGTTCGTTATATTATCGACTGTCCACTTAAGCAAAGGTTTTTTAGAGGAGGGCCGAACGTTGGACGTTCCTACGCTGCCCCAAGTATGTGTGAAGAATGTCGGTATAATATTGGTCACGAGCGGGGATCGTATTTTATCGGGGATAATGAAATTGAATCTCCTTGGCTCAGTTCAATTGTCTGTAACGGCTAGGCATAATGTGTATTGATGATCATTGCCAATTACTTAAATGAAGGGCTGTCTCAGCCAAGAAAAATTCATATATATGGTTCCTATATTCGAGCAGGGGAAGGGGCAGGGCATCGGATACTCATACCCACATTTTTTAAAACGGCTCATAGATATATGTGAATCACATCTATCGGATGGTCGAGCGAAAGGATTCGCGTTGATTCTATACGACTTCCATGATACAGTCATCAGAGATATTTTGAAGAGCCAAGGTGGCTTCGCAAAGTTGGATAGACTCTCTGGGGAAAACCTTTCAATTTTCTACTTACATTCGAACACGAGTAGAAGAATTGAGGATTTCAACAAAATACTATTAGGTGCGTTTGGTGTCGCGCCTAAAATTACTCCTCCATTGATCATCTTTTTTAAAATGAAATCTCAGGAACCGACAGATGTCCAGATTGTTCAGTTGTATGAGGATAACAAGATTTTTGCATTTCAGGAACTCTACGATGCCGTGACAGAGAATGTTTCTGAGCTTGATGCCGAAAATGCGAATAAAACTGGTAAAAGACGATTGCCGCTATTGGGAGGGCCAGTCGTAAAGGTTGTTCTTGAAAAAAGTGTAGAATATATTCTTAGCCAGCTATCAACGCTCTTTATTCAAGTCTCGAAGAGTGGATTTTAATACCCCTCGATGCTAATTACGAGCAATCATCCAATAGTATTTACACTTCCTTTTACTTTGGAATTTGCTAACGAAGTAATCCTATTGGCAGAACAATAGCAGCTATACGTGCCGGGCTATAATTACAATTAAACTTATATTGAAATGACAAAACAGCCACCAATTTCCGAA
Organism: Dyadobacter sp. SG02; assembly: GCF_900109045.1. Taxonomy (GTDB): domain Bacteria; phylum Bacteroidota; class Bacteroidia; order Cytophagales; family Spirosomataceae; genus Dyadobacter. The sequence continues at coordinate 164,152 of NZ_FNYL01000004.1, read as the reverse complement.
GAGGTCTTACGTGGTATCAGTCAGGTGATAGGGGACACTAACGCTGGATTAAGCGGTTCAGAGATAGGGCATCTTTTGGCAAATGCAAAGATAGCTGACACGGATCCGACACTTACAAAATGGAGACGGCTTTTTAACGCGTTTGCAAACTGGCAAAATCAGAATCAATGTTCAAACAATATTTATGATTTTATATCGCGCGTGATGAATCCCGTCAGCTATATGGGTAGCATCGAAGCTTTTGAGTGGCGCAGGACGGAGTTAAATAAAAGGCTAGTCTTTGTTGGATTAATTATTTTAGAAACGGGTAAAATAGGTCGACTTCCTAAGGCGGCGACAACGATTAAAGAGGCGGAGCAGCGAGCGGATGAACTTCGGAGAAAACTGAGTTCACGTAGTGTCCATCAGGATGTCCTAAGATTCTGTCGTGCCGAGCTTTTGGCTGACAACTATTTCCATGCTGTATTTGAAACCACTAAGAGTGTCGCTGACAAAATTCGAGTATTGTCTGGTCTCACTGGAGACGGGAACGAGTTAGTTGATGGCGCATTTGCAATTAATAACCCCAAATTAGCTATTAATACTCTTCAGACGGAGACCGAAAGGAGTGAGCACAAGGGGTTTGCCAATTTACTTAAAGGGTTTTTTGGGATGTTTCGAAATACAACGGCTCACGCACCTCGTGTACAGTGGGAGATTAAGGAGGAGGATGCACTAGATATTATGTCGTTGGCTTCGCTTTGCCACCGACGATTAGACCAGTCCACAAGAGTCATTGTTTGAAATAGTGTCTTTTGGACCTAAATATCAAGAAGTAAGCAAGTTATCAGATTGATTACCTTTTCATATGTGGCAGATTTTGTGCAGATGATGCTTCCTACGGGTTTATAGCCGGTGATTATGTTTTACTACTCTGGTCGTTTGGATTCCGCCTCTGTCTCTCTGAAATTGCTAATAAAATCGATAGTATTATTTAGCTTAGTCCGCACACTGTTGGACAAATTGTTGATGTCAGCTTTTGAAGCATAAGTAAACAAATTTTTAATTCTATTCACGGTATTTCTAAAAGATACATCATTGTGATTCCCTTGAATAGGTTTGAAGACATGTTCATAACTGGCTCCTGATTTGAAAGGCACTTTGTACATGCATATTTTGTGATCGTATATTAAATCATTTATAAGCTTATCAGGCACTTTGTCAATGGCAAGCTTATCCAATAAGCAACCTGCATAGTCGATTGATTCAGCTTTTAAGTAGGCATCGACTAACCCTTTCCCAATTAATGAATAGTTAAAAAAGGTTATGCCCATTTTGTTTGTTAACGAATCTGGCTGGAAATCGATTTCGCCAAATGTTAGGCAGCCTCTTACTGGAAAGGTTGCCTGAAGACTTTTCCAGTAGAAGGAGTAACAAACGTTCACCAAATCAATAAAATCTTCCTCGTTGTCTGAGTTTGTCCAGAAGATAATACTATCGGACACATGTAAACAATTAACCCTTTGCTGTTCTAGGTCAGCCATGTATACGCCATGCCCATCGATCAATTTATCTCCACTAAGTGAGGTCTGAGTGTCTCGCAACAAGTGATCAAACAACCGTTTTGTTTCGGCAAAGTCATTGTTGAAAATAAACTCCTTAAAACCTAGTACATCAAAAAATGCGATAAATGTTTCCATGTCAAATAAATCTGAATTACGTGATTCGTAGTGCTAGTTGTTGGGCCATAAAACCCTATGCGATATGTAAGTCAATGAGCTTGTTAAAGTCATTGCCAAATGGTCTTCAACAGTGCAAAGACCTAAGATATTAAATGCTTCGGTTGAGATCAAGCAAAGCGCCAAGTCTAAACCTGGCGCTTCCATTTAAGTATACTAAATCCCCTTCAACCGCTCCCTTAACCCCTTCATATCCTCACTAATCTTCACATCCAATATTTTCGCATAAATCATTGTCTGTTTCAAAGACCGGTGTCCCAGCATTTTGGAAACCGTCTCAATCGGCACCTTATTACTAAGCGTTACCGTAGTGGCAAACGTATGCCGCGCGATATGAAAAGTAAGCGTCTTGGAAATCCCGCACAGATTCGCAATCTCCTTCAAATAAGCATTCATCTTCTGATTGCTTAGCACCGGCAGCACAACTCCAGCCGCGCAGCATTGCGGGTGATCCCTATACTTCTCGATAATTTCCAGCGCCGTGTCCAGCAGCGGAATACGTGTAGGCGCATCCGTTTTCTGGCGCGTGGTGTCAATCCACGGCTCGCCGTCCATGCCGACAACAATATCTGTCGTCTTCAACTGCTTCACATCTACATAAGCGAGCCCTGTATAGCAGCAGAATAGAAAGATGTCTCGCACCTGGTTGATCCTTTCGACTTCAAAGGTTTTCTCAGTGAGTCGTTTCAACTCATCCCGAGATAGCGGATTTTTTACGACTTCCTTCTTGGTCAGCTTAAATCCCTGAAACGGATCTTTCTTCAACCATTTGTTATTAACACAAATCAGCACAACCTTTTTCAGATTGCTCATGTACTTGATCGCCGAGTTATGGTTGCAGCCTCGCGCACTACGCAGCCAGAAATTGAATTCAGTAATGAATTCGAAATTCAAGTCTTTGATCTCCATATCGTACTTCTTGTACTTCCACTTGATAAAGGAGGCAGTATGCTCCTTAGCGGTCTTGTACCGCTTCAAAGTGAGCGGCGCGAACTCCTGGCCGACCAATGCCTCCATCTGCTCATTATGGCGCTCAAAGACTTCAAGGATTGTGCGGGTTTCATTGCTTTTGCCAAGCAGAATGTTTTTCAAGCCTTCTGCGGAAATTTCTTTGTCGTCCTCGGTGAGAATCTTCTTGGCCTGGTAAACTTTTGCGGTGAGCATATCCAGGTACGCATTGAGCGTTTTGGCATCTTCCTTGTTTCCGGCGGGACGTCCGACAGAGGAATTCCACCTTTCGGTGTTCCATAGCTTCTTGGTTGATAGCTCCGCAACCTTGCCGTCGACGGTGATTCTCAGGTAAACGTAGCGAACTGTTCCCTTCTGATTTCTGGCGGGCTTTAAATAGAAAAGCAGGCCGAATGTTTTCTCCAACATAACACAAGCGTTTAAAAGTGGTTAAATATCGAGCTACCACGCTTGCCAGTCAAGATGTCCATGCGGTGAACATGTTGTCTATCAATTTGTTATGCCGTTTCCAGTGAGTCTTTTTCTCAAAGTGAGTGAACTACACGAAAGACTCACTGAAAACATGGGAATTTTTGCATTTTTTGACATAGTCTGAAAAACAAAAATGCCCGCAAATCATTGATTTACAGGCATTTTGTTTGACTTTGAACTTATTTCAAGGGAGGGAGACGGGTCTCGAACCCGCGACCTCTAGAACCACAATCTAGCGCTCTAACCGACTGAGCTACAACCTCCGTTTCTAAGGGAAACCCCTTTCGAGGACACAAAATTAGGAAAAGGTTTACAGCGTGCAAGATTTTTTCACAAAATTTTTACAAACTGCAAACCCTTTCAGAAGCCGAAGCCTGATTATTTAGCCGCAGTGTACAGTGCGTCAGCCGCTTTCCAGTCTACAACGTTCCAGTAGGCGTCGATGTAGTCGGGGCGCTTGTTTTGGTATTTCAGGTAGTATGCGTGCTCCCATACGTCGAGGCCGATTACCGGAGTGCCTTTAACTTCGGCGATGTCCATCAATGGGTTGTCCTGGTTGGGGGTTGAAGTGATGGCTACTTCGCCACCTTCTTTCACGATCAGCCATGCCCAGCCCGAGCCGAAACGGCCCGTGGCTGCTTTTTTGAACTCGTCTTTGAATGCTGCGAACGAGCCGAATTTAGCGGTGATCGCTTCGCCCAGTTTGCCGGTAGGTTCGCCGCCGCCGTTGGATGAAAGTGATTTCCAGAAAAATGAGTGGTTCCAGTGGCCGCCGCCGTTGTTGCGTACGGGTGCCGGTGCTTTGCTGATGCCAGCTAAAAGTTCTTCTATGGTTTTGCCTTCCAGTTCAGTGCCTGCTACTGCTGCATTCAAATTGGTAACATATGCCTGGTGGTGACGGTCGTGATGTATCTCCATGGTCAATGCATCGAAGTGCGGCTCCAAAGCATTGTTTGCGTAAGGTAAGGGATCAAGTGTAAATGCCATTTTCAGTGTAGTTTAAATGATTAAAAAAATTGTATCAACAGATAGGCTAACAGCAGAACGCCCCTTTATGTTCTTAACTCCCTGAAAAATTTGAGTAACAACTGCTGCGATTCCGCCGCCAGAATGCCGGTTACGAGCTTGGTTTTAGGATGCAGCAATGGCTGCCCGATCTTCGAAAATCCGCGCTTCTCGTCCATAGCACCTACAACCACCCGCTTCACCTGCGTCCAGTAGAGGGCGCCCGCGCACATCACGCAAGGTTCGAGGGTGACGTACAGGGTACAATCGGTGAGGTACTTGGAGCCGAGGTGGTCGGCGGCCGCGGTGATGGCGATCATTTCGGCGTGGGCCGTGACGTCGTTGAGCCGCTCGGTCTGGTTATAGCCCCTGCCGATGATCCTGTCTTTGGCCACAACGATTGCACCGACGGGAATTTCGCCTTCTTCGTACGCCTTATGGGCGAGCGCGAGGGCTTCTTCCATAAAGTAATGGTCCGTAATATCTGCCTGTATATCCATATGGGCGGTAAAGAAAACGGGACATTCATTGCATTGCAACAAATGTCCCGTGGTATTTCTTGAATTAATTATCAGGGTTTCATCACGCGCTGAACGGTGGTCAAATTGCCATTCCGGATCCGCAACAGGTAAAGTCCGGAAGGATAATTGGCAAAATCAACCTCTGTTTTTTGCTGTTTGATAACCTGTGTCGAACGCGCACGACCGTTCAGGTCTACTACTTCGATTTGTGCTTGTTTCGGCGAAATGGTACCGGTTACTTCAACCGTACATTTACCATTGATCACCGTCGGGTAAACCTTCGCCCAATCCGCCGGAGCTGGTGGTTCTACGCCCAGGATCGGGTCCACCTGCACCCTCGCCGTACCCACACCCGTACCGATACCGCAACCGTTGGTTACCTTGGTAATGGCGTAGGTCGTCGTTGTTTTAGGTGCGAGCTTGAAAGTATAGGGAGTAGCGTTCGCGGTGATGAGCGTATCCTTTGTCCCATTGTTCAATGTGATCGTCCATGGACCTTTTCCGGTGATCTCTGCTTTCAGGTCGGCGGTTTCGCCTACGAGAATGGTTTGCGTACCTGTCAATGTAGCAACCGGTAGCGGCGTAGCATTGATCGTGATCGAGCTTACGCTTCCTTTTACGGTAAAGTCCGGGTTCGCGCCCGAGCTGATCACACGCAGGAAGTAGGTCCCTCCTTTGGTGGTATCCGGGAAGGTAGCCGATACGGAATTCGCAGTGGCTGTTGACGGGATCGTATAGAATTTGGCATCCGTATTTTCCTTGGACACCTGCAATTTAAAGGTATTACCCGCAGGGAAATCGCCCGACTGCTGGAAAGGAACGTTGAACGCCTTACCCGCACAAACTTCCGACACGGAAGCATTTCCCGAGTTGATGGTCGGCACTTTCACCGTCACGACCGCCAGACCGTTGATCGTTCCTTTACCGCAGGCATTGGAAACTTCTGCAAGGAGGTAGCTGGTGGTAGTGCTTGGCTTCACCTGCACCTGATGGTTTGCCTGGTCGGTGGTATCGGTGAGGCCGTTCGACAATGCATAAATCCATGGTCCGTCGCCGGTAAACCTGATATTGACGGTTGCCGTCTGCCCCAGATCGATCGTGGAGTTACCGGAGATCGTAGCGGAAGGCAATGCTTTGATATGGATTTTAATCTCCTCTTTCGGGCTCTCACAACCGTTAGAACCGGTTTGCGTTACGTAGAAAGAGTAATCTTCAACCTTAGCCGTAAACGGAATGAAAGGAATGCCCTGCCAGTCGACGCCGTTCGCTTCGCGGTACCACTTCAAAACAGTTCCGGTTGCATCGAGCGCCGGCGCCACGGCATTCTGGCAGTATTCGAGGAATGTTTTGGTAACAGGCTTCGGCGTGGTATTTACTTTGATGTCGATTTTAGCGCGGTCGCCGATACATCCTGCCAATGTTTGCGCAACGTAATAGGAAGTCGTTCCGCCTTCGGCTGTGGAAGGAGTCGGCGCATTAGGGCTCGATGTTCCTCCTGTCGCGTCTGTACCGAACCAGTTCAGGGATGCATTGGTAACGGCTGTTGCTTCCAACGGTTTTGCAGGGATAAACTGGCAATATTCGATGAGCGACTGTGCAATGCCTGGCTGGCCAGGGAGAGGTTTAACCAGTACTTTTTGGGCAACGCGGGTAGCGCTTTCGCAACCCTTATTGCTCACCTGGGTTACGAAGAAAGTGGTTTCCTTCGCGTCTTTCAAGTTAATTGAAGGCGTCGCGGTGCTGGGAGTTCCGTTCGTTGCAGCCGTATACCAGTTCAAAGTATTGCCTGGCTGTGCTTGCGTGGGGAATGTGTAGTTTTTATCGCCGCGTTCCTGGCAGAATTCTTGCGACAATGCGCTTACGTTGCCCGGGGTGGCATTGACATTTACATCGAGCTTCGCGCGCGGGCTTTCGCAGGTAAGGCTGCCGTAGGTGTTGGCTTGGGTAACATAATAGGAAGTGGTTCCAACGGTTGTTGCGGTCGGCGTTGGAGGAGCGGTTGTTCCCGTGCCGCCGGTTGGCCCATTGTACCATTTGTAAGCAGCGCCGGAGGGTGTTAATGCAACGGGTTTTGCACCAACGCAGTAGTCGACAGGCGTTACGGCAGGCGCCGCAGGCGTATCTTTAATTATTACCTCGATTTTTGCACGCGGGCCTTCGCACAATCCTTCCGCTGTCTGACTAACATAATAGTTTGTAGTGCCCACGGCGGTAGTAACCGGTACAGGAGCACCATCCAATGCTGTGCCGCCGCTTGCGCTGGTGTACCATTTAAGACGGCTGCCGTTTGCTGTTAAGGCCGCGGGTGACGAATTCTGGCAAAGGTTTACAGTTGCAGTTACGGTAGGAGCAGTTGACGGATTTTTAACGACAACAGCTACTTCTTTTCTCTGCTGGCTTTCGCAGCCATTGACAGTTTGGGAAACATAATAGCGGGTTGTTCCTGCTGCGGTGGTAACAGGCGTCGGTGTACCGGTCAATGCAGTTCCGCCGGTAGACGACATATACCATTTCAGGCCTGTACCGGTGGCGGTGAGTGGTGATGCGGCTTCATTTAAGCAGTATTCGATCGGGGATGTAGCAGTGGGAGCCGGGGTTTCGTTGATGGTTACTTTAATTTCGGCGCGTGCACTCTCGCAGGCACCTACCGTTTGAGAGACAAAGTAACTTTTAACGCCAGCTTCCGAAGTCGATGGAGTTGGGGCAGTAGCCGAGCCGGTTCCGCCGGTTGCATCTGTATACCATTTCAAATTGCTTCCCGTGGCATTAAGTTTTGCGGCTGCGGAACCAATGCAATAGGAAATGTTACTTACGCCTGGTGCTGCCGGAGGTATACATGCATTGACGGTCACGACAATTTGCGCTCTCGCACTTTCACATCCGCCCACGGTTTGCGAAACGTAGTAAGATGTAGTTCCCGGCGTAGCTGTCGACGGGGTTGGGGCAGTTGCAGATCCTGTTCCACCTGTCGCATTGGTTCCGTACCATTTCAGGTTGGTTCCAGTTGCGGTTAGCGGAGTTGCAGCATCGCCTATCGTGTAAGATTTGTTGGCAACTGTCGGCGCAGCCGGTGGTGTACATGCATTGACGGTCACGACGATTTGTGCTCTTGCACTTTCGCATCCGCCCACGGTTTGTGAAACATAATACGATGTGGTTCCGGGAGCTGCCGTCGAAGGTGTTGGGGCAGTCGCAGATGCGGTTCCGCCTGTTGCGTCGGTTCCGTACCATTTCAAATTCGACCCTGTTGCAGTCAACGGAACCGCGGCATCGCCGACGGTATAAGATTTATTAGCGACTGTCGGCGCGGCTGGTGGTGTACAGGCAGTTACCGTCACGACGATTTGCGCTCTTGCACTTTCGCATCCGCCCACGGTTTGCGAAACGTAATAGGATGTAATTCCAGGAGCTGTCGTGGAAGGTGTTGGGGCAGTTGCAGATGCAGTTCCGCCCGTTGCATCGGTTCCGTACCATTTAAGGTTGCTACCTGTCGCCGTTAATTGCGCCGCAGCGTCGCCTACTGTATAAGATTTGTTAGAAACTGTCGGTGCTGCTGGTGGCGTACATGCATTTACCGTCACGACTAGTTGTACTCTTGAGCTTTCGCATCCACCAACGGTTTGAGAAACATAGTATGAGGTAGTTCCGGCTGCTGCGGTAGATGGTGTTGGTGCCGTCGTAGATGCAGTTCCGCCTGTTGCATCGGTTCCATACCATTTCAGGCCGGTTCCAGTTGCGGTTAATGGAACTGCAACATCGCCGACCGTATAAGATTTGTTAACGACGGTTGGCGCAGCTGGCGGCGTACATGCATTAACGTTAACGACAATTTGCGCCCTTTCACTTTCACAAGCAGCCACAGTTTGAGAAACATAGTAGGTAGTGGAGCCGGCGGTCGCAGTAGACGGTGTAGGTGCTGTCGCGGAAGCTGTTCCTCCCGATGCATTGGTGCCATACCAGTTGATTGTAGCGCCAGTAGCAGCAGTAACCGTCAAAGGGGCAGGCGCATCGCCAACAGTATAAGTTACGGGTGTAGTAACAGTTGGTTTCGCAGGAGGCGTACATGCAGCTACAATCACATCGATTTTAGCCCGGTTACTTTCGCATCCGGCAACAGTTTGGGAAACATAATAGATCGTTGTACCGGCCGCTGTTGTAGCTGGTGTTGGCGCTGTGGAAGAACCCGTGCCGCCTGTTTCATTGGTCCCATACCAATTAAGTGCACCGCCAGTCCCCGGCGTAGCCGACAATGCGCTGGCGACGGCATTTTGCGTATAATTCACAGGTGAAGTCACCGTTGGAGCGGCAGGTACAGCATTGACCGTCACCGCAACGCTTTCCGACCCGGTGATGGCAATCACGCCTGCCAATTTTGATACAACACGGATCTTATAGCCAGCGCCTGCTGTGGTGCCCGCTGGAATGGTGGCAGAAATCGGCGAAGTAGCGGCATTACCGATCTCGACGGGTGTTGCGCTGAATGCACCGGCGGCATCTGATAACTGCGCATGAAATGTCACAGTAGGAAGCACAGTACCGGCGGTTGTAAACGGGACGGAAACATCGCTACCGGCGCAGGCCGTTGATGGGCTCACTGTCCCTGTGGTAATACTAGTCTGTCCGAATGAAGCTGCCAGGCAGAATACCGTGGCGAAAATGGTAAGGAAACTTTCTTTAATAAATGTTCTTTTCATGTATCTGTCTAAATATCTTTCCGCTAACCTTTTGACTGGTAAAGTTAGAGATATTTTTCAAATACGCTGAAGGTGATTTAAGGAAGCTGGCTTTTCCGTTTAATCAATGAACTGTATACTACATCCTGGATTTTTCGCCGTGTATGCTGGGTGGTGATCGCGGTGTTTTCCGCATCGGGATTTACGCGGTTGGAAAGAAATACAAACACGAGGTCTTCTTCCGGATCTACCCACACCATCGTGCCGGTGAAACCCGTGTGGCCGAACGAGTTGACAGAAGCCAACGGTGACACGTAGGAGCTGTTGCCATCGGCCGGGGCCTTGTCCCAGCCCAGCCCGCGGTGGTGCGACTCGTCGTACATGCGCGAGAAGAACGGCACGGTAGCCTGCTCGTAATAGCGTTTTCCTGCGTAGTTGCCTTTCCAAAGGTTCATTTGCAATAAAACGGCCAGGTCGCGGGCGGTGCCGAACAGGCCTGCGTGCCCCGAAACGCCGCCGACAATCGCCGCCATTTGGTCGTGGACCGTTCCTTGGAGCAGCTGTCCGCGAAAACGATAATCCTGCTCGGTAGGGGCAATCTGTTTTTCAGAAAAACGGCGTAATGGATTGAAACCGAGATAGCCCAGTCCCAGCGGCTCGTAAATGTTGGCAGCCACGAAAATATCCAACGGCTGGCCGGTGATTCGCTCTACGATTTTTTGAAGTGTAAGAAAACCAAGGTCGCTGTACAGATAACCGTAGTTTCCGGCCCGATCGCGACGGTTGTTCATGGGCGATTCCACGACCCATTTCCACACGGAATCCCGCAATGCGCCTTTGGCAAAGAGCTTGGGTGCTACCTGCAAATAGTAGGCGGTGTCCTGTTTCGAGCTGTAATATTCAGGCAGCAGGCCGCCGGCACTGGTTTTGGTCCGGTCCCAAAGCGACGGGTAGAAAGAAATAAGTCCCGAGCGGTGCAAGAGCAGGTCGCGGACAGTGAAGTTCTGCTTGGTAGTACCTACGAGTTCCGGGAGGTATTTCGATGCTTTTTCATCCAGGCTGATCTGTTTCCGGTCGTAAAGCAGCATGACAGCCTGCAATGTGGCCGAAACTTTGGTGAGCGAAGCCAGGTCGTAAATCGTTTCGGGCGTCACGCGGTCGTTGGTGCGGTAGCTCAGCCCGCCGAATTGTTTTTCATAAATGATCTTGCCCTGCCGCGCCACGAGCACCTCGCAGCCGGGAAAAATGTGGTCATTTACCGCCGCAGTAGCGATTTCATCGATTTTTTTAAGTGAAATACCATCCATACCCACACTTTCCGGTGTTCCGAATGCAATTCGGTTAATGCTGGTCGTGTTCACGCCGGTACCCGTTTTGTAGGCCAATACCGAAACCGGCAGACGGCCTTTCGAACTCAATGCGCCAAAAATGATCTGCGGCACAATCTCCTGCTGGTCCTTTCCGTCCTGACTGGCGCAAATCATCGCGTCGGTGGCAGGGAAGTACTGAATGCTGTAAGGCGTGCCGAAAAGGCAAAGGATCACCTTTTTGTTCTGCTGTTTGAGTTGGTTCACAAAATCGACCATGCCTGTGGTAACGCCGTAGTTCCGGCCCGGCTTGGAGCTGATGCCGTGAATGTCGACGATGACCGTATTGTAAGGTTGCAGATAACCGAGCATTTCGGTGATTTGCTCTTGTGATGAAGGCCCGTCGTAAAACGAGTAGCTCCGCATCGGTTTGTAGGTCGAAAGCATTTTCTGGAATGCCGTGCTGCTGCCCTCGCCAATGCTTACCGACGCGATATTGTTGTCCATGACCGAACCGATCGGGAGCAGGTCGTTGTCGTTTTTCACGACGGTCACCGAAGCCTCGCACAACTCGCGGTACAGTTCCTTGCTCTTCTCGCTATTCAGGTCGGCATACAGATTATTGATGTCGACGGGCTGGTACTTGCTCAGTCCGGCCCAGTATTTGGCTTGCAAAATGCGTTTTACCTTATCATCAATGATCTTCTCGCTGATCTGCTTCTGATTAATCGCATCCTTAATGCGCGCTACGGTTTCGGCAATGCTTTCAGGGTAAAGGAGCACGTCGTTGCCTGCTACCAGCGCTTTGAGGTTCACATCGGCAGCTTTGCCGTTTTTAAGCACGCCACGCATGTTCATAGCATCGGTAAATACGAGCCCGCGGAAACCGAGGTCTTTGCGCAGCAGGCCGTTCACTACCTTGTCGGAAAGCGAGCTGGCCTGGTTAGGGGTATTGTCCAGCGCAGGAATGTACAAATGGGCATTCAGAACGCCCATAAGGCTATCCGCAATCATCTCGCGGTAAGGGTAGAGGTCCGTATTGTTGAGTTGTTCCAATGAATGCGTCAGCACGGGCAGCGTGAAATGCGAATCCGCATCGGTGTCGCCATGGCCGGGGAAGTGCTTGGCGGTGGCGATAATGCGGTTGTGTTGCAAACCTTTCATATAGGCGACCGACTTCCGTGCCACATTCTCGCGGTCTTCGCCGAACGAACGTATACCGATCACCGGATTGGCCGGATTGTTGTTGATATCCGAAACCGGCGCGAAGTTGATCTGAATGCCGAGGCGCTTGCACTGGCGGGCAATATCGTCGCCCATGCGGTAAATCAGCCGATCGTCCTGGATCGAGCCGAGTACCATTTGTTTCGGGAAAGAAATAGTGCTGTCGAGACGCATACCGAGCCCCCATTCGCCGTCGATGCCGATGAAAAGCGGGATGTTGGAATGCGATTGATAACGGTTCGTGAGCTGCGCCTGCCCCACCGGGCCTCCCTGGAAGAATATCAGGCCGCCGATCTGGTAATCGTTGATCAGCTTATCGATGTATTTGTAATGAGATTCGTCGCGGTTCGAGAAGGTAGCGACCATGAAAAGCTGGCCGATCTTTTGTTCAATACTCAGGGATTTGAGGGTACTGTCCACCCATTCGTTTTCAGGAAGGACAATGACCGGGTCAAGACGCTTTTTGGGAGCTTTATGCTTCGCTTTGGTAACGGCAACAGGTGCGGTTTTGATCGCCACCGTTTTGACAGCCATCATTTTCCACGCCACAGATGCCACGGAGGTAAGCACCACCAGCGCCACTACAATCACTACTACACGAAACCGGCTGAACCACCAATTTTTCATACCTGAAAACACTGACTTAACGAGGGAATGTTAGGTTTTACAACTTCAACAACTGACATTGGCGCTTAACAAAAGCTACAATAATAACAATTTTCTATTGCTTTAAATCCTGCTAAATACTGTTTTAATGCAATTCTAATATTTGCTTAACCGAATATGGTCATGGTAATTACTGTCGGAACATCAAGCCTGCTGCGTAAGCTTCTTGAAAATATCTTCCAGTGAATCGCCCGTTTCGCGAAGCGCCTGCAACGAGCTGTCACTCACCACTTTTCCTTTGTTGATGATGATCACACGGTCGCACAATGCCTCTACTTCCTGCATAATGTGCGTGGAAAAAAGCACGGTTTTGTCCTTTCCGGCGGTACGTATCACCTCACGGATCTCCTGGATCTGGTTAGGATCGAGGCCGGTCGTCGGTTCGTCGAGGATGAGCACATCCGGATTATGCAAAAACGACTGCGCCAATCCCACGCGTTGCCGGTAACCTTTGGAAAGTTGACCGATCTTTTTTTTGCGCTCCGGCTCCAGTCCGCACATCGCGATCACCTCGTTCACCCGGGTTTTCAATGCGGCGCCGTTCATTCCGTACAGTTTTCCGGAAAAAAGCAGGAACTCCGTCACGTACATATCCAGGTACAGCGGGTTATGCTCGGGCAGGTAACCAATGGCCCGCCGAGCAGGCATAGGCTGCTGTATCACATCGAAGTCCGAAACTTTGGCAAGGCCCTCGGTCGGTTTGAGATAACCCGTCAGAATTTTCATCGTCGTGGATTTCCCCGCGCCATTCGGACCGAGAAAACCTACGATTTCACCTTTTTTGAGGGTAAATGAAATCCCGTCGACCGCGCGCTGCGTTCCGTAAACCTTCGTCAGATTGGTGACTTCGATCATGTATTAATTTTGAATGACTGAATGATTAAATAAAGAAGTCAGGAAATGTCATGTATGGTCATGTGTTGTCTCTTTTATCCTTACACAGTGACTAACCCTAACTACTCTTGACTATTCCTGACAACATTTGACCATTCCATGCCACCGGTCAGACTTTCAGGAATAATTTGTTTCTGTAAAGTAAATACATAAACGCCCATTGTACGGCGATAAATGCAATTACTTCACCTACCGCTTCTACGCCGTGCGGGAAATAGCTCAGTACTCCGCCAAACAATGCGCGGGCCGTGTAACCGAAGTCGATGAAGCGGCCTACCATGTAAATCACAATCGAATTCATGCCTATTACGACAAAAAACAGCGTCCATTTGCGGTAGTTGAGCACGTCGACGAGCCAATAGAACAGCGCCAGTAGCAATGTACTAAACCCACCCGCGCAGAGTACGAACGAACTCGTCCAGAGATTTTTGTTAATCGGGAAAAAGTAATCCCACACAAGGCAGACCAGCAAACTGACTACCCCGGCAAAAACCAGGTAAACGACTTTGCTTTTTTGAGAAAGTATCTCGTGGCTCGTGCGCAGCAGCTCGCCCGCGAAGATGCCCATGAGGCCGGTCGCGATGGCGGGGATCGTCGAAACGAGCCCTTCCGGATCGTGAATAGTGAGGTGGAGGCGGCCGGGGATGATCATTTTATCGATATAGCTGGCCGGGTTGCAATCGATCGTCAGCAGGCCGGCACCGCAGCCGGGCACGGGATAGAACATCATGAACAGGTAATAGCCGATCAGCAGCCCGCCGAACCAGATCCAGCGCGCGCGGTAACCGAAATAAAGGTAGATGATCTGCGCGAACATGCCCGCGAGCCCGATACGCGCGAGTACGCTCGGGTAACGCATCTGCGACCATTCCGTTTCGAACAGGCCGTTGTTATAAATGATCCCTAAAATGACGAGGATAATGCCGCGCTGGATCACCTTGCGGATCAGCTGCGATGGCGGTACCCCTTTTTCGAGGCGGCTTCCAAGCGAGAACGGCGTCGAAACGCCGGCCATGAAGAGAAATGTGGGAAAAATGAGGTCGTAGGCACGAAAACCGTTCCAATCGGGGTGGGTAAACTGGTGGGCCAGGACAATCGCCCACGACCAGCCGGTCACTTTGGCGAGCACATGGAAAATCTCTTCGCCACCCGAAATCCAGAACATATCAAAACCACGCAACGTATCCAGGGACAATAACCTTTGTGAAGGAGCACTATCTTTCATCTGACAAAACAGGGTGTAGGAGAATAAAATTTGGGAAATAGAACGGAGTTTGAAATAAAACCAATAGCAACTACTGTAAAGATTGTAAAAAATACCATCTGTGCTCCTGCACAAAACCATATTTATTTAAATAAGCCTAAAACTCTGGGAGATAATGAAAAAACGGCGGCTTTATATACTACCGGTTCCAAACGCCGTTATAAGCATCGAATTTTTAACCCATTATCAACCCATGAAAAGAATCCTGACGCTGATTTTCGCCCTCGGCCTGTTACTGGGCGGTCTGGCCACTTCCGACTCATTTGCCCAGTCACGCCGTACCGATCGGCGTAGCGACGTTCGTAATGACGACCGGCGTAGCGATGATTTCCAGAACGACGACGCGGTTACCAACAGTAAATTGAACAACCGGCGCCTCGAAAAGAACATGGACAAGTACGCCGACCAGCTCCAACTGACGAAGCGGCAGCATAAACAGCTCAAAAAGATCGACCGCCGTTACGCGAGAATGGAAAGGAAAATGAAGCGCCGCGGCGATAATAAAAGAAGCGACCGCAAGCGCCTGGCCGAAGAAAAGCGCATTGAAATCATTGAAATACTAACTCCCGATCAGCAGCATACGCTGGAAGCATTGTCGAAAAAGGGACGGTTCAGCCTGGACCAGCTGTTTGGACGGTAAGACAGCCCGAAGTTCTAAAACATGATTATTTGGGATTCAAATCCAAAATAATCATAATATTTTTGGATTTGAATCCTTAAATATTAGGAATGCCGGTTACTTAATAACAATCGCCTGACCATTCCTGACCACTACTTTAACCCTTCCAACCAAGCCTCAACCGTCGGCCCCGACAGGTCAAACAGCAGTCCCGGCAATATCCCGACCAAAATAGTAAGGATAACTAACGGCACCAGCATAGCCTTTTCGCGGCGTGTGAGGTCGGTGAGGACTTGCGTGGTGGCGTTTTTGTACCAGAATGAACTGAAAAACATGCGCTGAAAGGTCCATAGGAAGTAGCCGGCGGCGAGGACGATGCCTAATGTCGACAATGCCGGAATCCATACGGGCAGGGCGTCGGACTGGAATGCGCCCATGAGCGTGAATAGCTCGCCGACGAAACCCGAGAAGCCGGGTAAGCCGAGCGATGCGAAGAATGCAATGCCGGTGATGACGGTGTATTGGGGCATGACGGTGATCAACCCGCGGTAATGGTCGATACGGCGGTCGTGGGTGCGGTCGTAGAGGACGCCGGTGAGCAAGAAGAGCATCGCCGATAATATGCCGTGACTTACCATTTGGTAGATAGCACCATTGAAACCTTCGGGCGTGAATGCGGCGATACCGAGCAGCACGAAGCCCATGTGCGATACCGACGAGTAGGCGATCATTTTCTTCAGGTCGTTCTGGCCCAATGCATTGAAACCGCCATAAACGATCGAGATCATACCCAGAACGGCCAGGGGGATGGCGCTGTATAATGCTTCGGCAGGGAAGAAACCATCGACAATCCGGATGAAACCGTAACCCCCGATTTTCAGCAAAATACCTGCTAGCACGACGGATATCGGCGTAGGCGCTTCCACGTGGGCGTCGGGCAGCCACGTATGTACGGGCACGACGGGCAGTTTCACGGCAAAACCGATGAACAGGAACCAGAATGCGAGCAGACGCACCGGAATGTCGGCGATGAAAAACTCGGAAGCGGCGTTCATGATCGAGCCGGGAATGTAATTACCGGGATCGGCCAGGTAGGTGAAACGGAATGTATGGATCAACTGCTCGGGTGCGATTTTACCGTCGAAAAGCCATTGCTGGATCTGGGGGATCAAATCGGGATGGACTGCGTCTTCAGGGCCGATGAGACCAACGACGCGTGCCGTTTCCACCGGGTCGATCACCGACAGGTAGAGGCCGATCATGACGATCAGGATCAGCAACGAGCCCAGGAATGTGTAAATAAAGAATTTCAATGCAGCATATTCCCGCCGCGGGCCGCCCCAGAGGCCGATGAGAAAGTACATCGGCAAGAGCATGAATTCGAAGAATAAATAGAAGAGGAAGAAATCCTGCGCGAGAAAACAGCCCATTACGCTGCCGCTCAGCAGTAAATAGAGGCCAAAATACGCCCGCGACTTGTGATTAACGTTCCAGGAACTCACCACGCCCACCAGCAACACCACCACGGCCAGCAGCACCAGCGGGAAGCTGATCCCGTCCACCGCCAATGCATAATCAATCGAAACAACACCGAGAGATCCGATAGGCAATGTAATCCAATCCCTTACTTCGGATAATTGAAGTGCCGCATCCTGACTGCTAAATGACAAATAACTGACAGCCGTAACCAGCACTTCGAGCAACAATGCCACCAGCGCGATGAGGCGGAAATTGTGCTGGCTGTCGACCGGCCAGAATGCGACGGCGGCGGCGCCCAGTAATGGTATGGCAATTAAGAAGGTGAGTATATGATCAATCATCAAGCATTAATTTAACCGGCCGGGCTGCATCAAAATGCAACCAGCCACAATATCAATAAAAAGACGCCCATTACCGTCACGATGTAGTACGACTGTATCCGGCCGCTTTGCATGTTCCGCGCAGCCTGCCCGGCGGAGCGGATCGAGAAAACTGTCAGATGTACCGCACCGTCGACAAACATTCTGTCGAACCAGGCAATGAAGTGTCCGAACACCAGGCTGCCTTTGGCAACCAGATCGACGAGGGCGTCGACAATATTTTTTTCGAAGGCTTTGAGGTACTTCGTAATAAAATCGAAGGGAATGAGGAAGTATTGCTCATTGGAATAACCGCGCAGCCAGTTCCACGGGCTTTGAGCAGGCTCGCCAACCGGTATCGGGTCGTTCACTTTGAATGGATTGTCCGCACTCGTTTCACGGTAAGCCAGGAAAATCGAGACGAATGTAACGGCGCTCGCCACAAAAGGCACCCATACCAAATGCTCGCCGTGCTCCTTCCCGATCCAGTGCAGGAACCAGCCCTCAGCATTGAATGGGTTAATGGAAAACCAGAAGAACAGCGACAATGCCGAAAGCAATGCCATAGGCAACCACATCGCCACCGGCGACTCATGCGGGTGTACGCTTGCGGGAAATCGTTTTTCTCCAAAGAAGACCAGCCAAACCTGACGCGTCATGTAAAATGCTGTTAACCCGGCCGAAAGAATGACCAGTACAGGGAACAAGTAGCCCACCACGCCGAATTCCGAAGCCCAGAGGAAACCTTCGGTAATGATCGCGTCTTTGGAAAGGAAGCCCGAAAAGAACGGTAATCCTGCCAATGCGGCCGCGCAAATCAGGTAACAAATGAATGTAACAGGTAATGCCTTACGCAAGCCGCCCATGGTGCGCATATCCTGCGGGTCATAACCAGGCAATTCATCGTCCGGAGTCACCGCGTGGATCACCGAACCTGCCGAAAGGAACAATCCTGCCTTAAAGAATGCGTGCGTCGCCAAATGGAACAATGCAGTCTGCCAGCTTCCGAAACCGACCGCCATGACCATCAGCCCCAGTTGCGACATCGTCGAATAAGCGAGAACCTTTTTAATATCCCAGCCTTTCAACGCCTTTACGGCACCGGTAACCATGGTAATCGCCCCGATAACGAGTATTACCAACCGGGCGTCGATCGTAAGCAAAAAGGATATTCTGGCCAACAGGAAAATACCTGCCGCTACCATCGTGGCGGCGTGGATCAATGCCGAAACGGGCGTCGGGCCTTCCATCGCATCCGGGAGCCAGCCGGAGAGCGGGAATTGCGCCGATTTACCTACGCAACCACCAAAAAGACAAATACCGATGGCAGTCAGAATGCCGGGCGGAATGGAGCCGATTTGGAGCGAAAGCACTTCAAAGTCCGTAGAACCGATATAGTAGAAGAGCATTAATATGCCCGTAAGGAACGCAGCGTCGCCAATGCGGTTGAGGACAAATGCCTTCTGCGCTGCCCAAACGGGTCGTTTTTTAGTATACCAAAAACCAATCAGCAGGTAGGACGACAGTCCGACAAGCTCCCAGAAAATGTACATCACCAGCAAACTGCCCGAAAGCACAATGCCGAGCATGGAGAAGAGGAAGAGCTGAATGAATGCGAAATAGCGGTTCACATTCCGGTCGTCGTGCATGTAGGCGGTCGAAAACAGCTGCACGAGCAATGCCACAAAATGCACGATAACGAGCATCATCGCCGAAAGGCTATCGAAACGAAAGGCGAGTTCAATCGAATGGCTACCTATTGTAAGCCATTGAAAACGAATGTAATGGTCGGTTCCGGGATCGGCAAAAGTCAGGCTTGTGAACAGTCCCGCTGCGGTCACCAGAACCCCGATCCATCCTGCAAATTTATTTAGACTTGTTCCACCGAGCCACAGCAACAAAAAGCACGAAAACGGCAAGCCCAACAGCAAATAAGCAGGTAAGTGGAATGCGGTGTCGGGCATAAGGTGCGGGAATGCGTTTAATTTCGGCAAATATCCTGAATTCGCGGCCGAATTCAAACAATGCTAGATGTCTTTCTCAATATCATCGATCTTCACCGAACCATGTACAACTTCCAGCAGTTCGCGCAAGTCGTACGTAGAGCGATTATACGTATTGCCGAGGACAATGATCACCGCATCGTCTTCGGGGCATACCCATAGCATGGTGTTGTAACCTTTCCACCAGCCGCCATGGTAGATAAACCGCGGTGTATGGTCGTCCTTGATGTGCATACGGAAGCCGTAGCCATAATTGCGGATACCATCGCGTTCGAAACTGCGGGGCTTGAATGCTTCGTCGAGCATCTTCTTTTCGAGGATAAGCCCTTTGGTGAGGCCGTTGTAGAACCGGTAAATATCCATTGTAGTGGAATACAGTCCTTTGTCGCCGACGACTTCGTCATAATAATCCTTTTCCAGCCTGCGGCCGTACTGGTGACCGTCGGTGCGGTTTTTCGTGGCGGCGATGGTCGTATCGGTAACAAGGTAGGTATTCTGCATGCCCAGCGGCGTGAAAATCTGGCTGTTCAGGTATTTGCCGAACGAGTCACCGGTCACTTTTTCGACAATGGCGGCCAATACGCAGTAGTTGGTATTGCAATAGTTGAACGAGCGGCCCGGACGGTTGTAGGGTGTCGGGGTGGGGACCACTTTGGCATACCAATCGAGAATATCGAGGTTATCAGGATATTTCCGGCCGTGACGGACGCTGTCGTTGAATGAGTAAATGTAATTAGGCAACCCGCTGCGGTGGCTCAGCAGCATATCGACCTTCACGCCGTGGTAAGGGAAATCGGGGAAAAAGCGTTGCACCGAGTCATCGAGCGCCACGCGGCCTTCCTGGATGAGTTTTAAAACCGCTACCGCGGTAAATGGCTTTGAAAGTGATGCCAGCTGGAAACGCGAATCGGTAGTGAGCGTGTCCTTCGCGCGCATATGGGCGAAGCCGAACGAATTTTGGTAAAGTATCTGGCCTTTCTGAACAATGAGCACATTGCCATTGAAGCCCGCGTTCCTTTTACGCCTGAAAATGTCTTCGATCTTCGCGATTTTCTCTGCCGTTTTGGCATCAGGGTTCGTTACCCGCACGGGATCGAGGTTTTTGACGGATTTGCCAGACACGGCCACGTCCGGGGAATCGGTCTTGTTTTTTCTTACTAATCCCCAGGAAATCAATAAAATAACCAGGACGGCAACGGCCATCCACCACACTTTCGGCTGCACTTTTTTCAACATAGGCTTTTGGCCTTTAATAATAGGAACGTTGCCATGCTAACGACGGGTCGAAAGCATTTTCTATATTTTACCATTACAAATTAAGCGCAGAATGCTTTACGGAACCAGCACTTTTAAATGTTCTTTTACACCATTCTTTACGTATACTACAAAATAGATGCCAGAGGGTAGTGGCCCGGAAGGAGTGAGGAATATACGTCCGCCAGGGCCGTTTTCGCGGCGGAATGGTACCGAAACGCCCGATTTGTTGTACAAAGTGAGTAACGCTTCGTGGCTGTCGGCGGCGGTTAATGCGATCATGCGTGACGTCAGCGGGTTAGGCGCTACCTGCACGCCGGAGAATGGTTCAGGATTGAAAACCACAATCGGTTTGCAGGTCGCGAAGCCCGCGTCTTTGCCCACCAATCTTAACCTGTAATAATTGTTCCCTACCGAAGGATCATTGTCGATAAACGTATAGTAAGTCCGTCCCATCGTCTCGCCGGAGGCTGCGACTGTTCCGATCGGAGCGAATGCTTTCATATCAATGCTTCTTTCAACAATAAATTCCTTGCTGTTCTTTTCCCAGCTGGTTTCCCATTCCAATGCTACTTGTCCATTTTCTGCATTGCCATACACTGGAACGCCCTTGAAATAATTCAGGTCGACCGGCAGCACAATGGCCAGTACCTCGCCATTTACAGATATTTCATCAAGCCCCAGTGTCCCGTAGATATCGACGGAATTGAAGGCATAAATCCTGACGGAAAACTGGTTACCCGACAGGTTTGTGTAGCTGACGGGAACCGTATAAGTTTTGTAAACACTGTTGTCTGTGATGACAAATGCATTCAGGTCTGCCGCGAAACCATCGTAACTCGTTCGGATTTTAATGTTATTAGGCCCGTTTGGCGAGTGGCGCAGGCGAAATGACAGGGAAGTAATGTTGTATTTGAATGAATTGGCCGCAAAAGTGAACTCCGTGTACCGGGAGGCGGAGAAAGCGGCCGGCCAGGGCCTGATCGTGTAACCGGCGATGAACGCGCCGCCTCCCGTGCTGTAAACCGTGGGCAATGTAAATGTGTTGGGCCCGCCCGCGAGTATGGCGTCCGACGGCGCAAAATTGGCATGGTCCGAAACCCCGGCCTGGGTGTAATCCATCGTCCATTTGACATGGAACGGCTCGTTGGCATTTGCATTAAAAACGAAGAGCAGTACCGCAGCCGCGGCCGCAATACTGCTCTTCAAGAATGATCTGTTCTTTTTCATGTGCGTGTTGTTTAAAGTAAAACTTACACTAACTGCTTTACTTTTTACGTAAAGCCATGAAAAAGGTAACAGCTTGTAGAATAATTAAAATTCCGCGCTCTTAGGATAGCGTGGGAACGGAATCACGTCGCGGATGTTGCCCATGCCGGTCACAAACTGCACCAGACGCTCGAAACCCAGTCCGAAGCCCGAATGCGGTGCCGTTCCGAACTTGCGCGTTTCGAGGTACCACCATACGTTTTCGGGATCGATGCCTACTTCATGCACGCGGCCGAGGAGTTTCTCATAATCCTCTTCACGTTGGCTACCGCCGATGATCTCGCCGATGCCGGGGAAGAGAACATCCATTGCGCGAACGGTTTTACCATCCTCGTCGAGTTTCATATAGAATGATTTGATCTCGCGGGGATAGTTGGTCAGGATTACCGGTTTCTTGAAATGCTTCTCCACCAGGTAACGCTCGTGCTCGCTCGACAAATCGATACCCCAGCCCGTCACCGGGAACTGGAATTTGCCTTCTTTTTGTGGTTTTGATTTTAGCAAAATCTCGATTGCCTGGGTATAGGTCAATCTTTCGAACGGGTTATCCACCACAAATGCCAGCTTTTCCAGCAATGGCAGATAACGTTCGTTCTGCGGTTTGTTCTTTTCTTCTTCTGCCAGGCGGTTTTGAAGGAAATTCAGATCGTCCTTGCAGTTCTCCAATGCATAAGTGATCACCTTTTTGACAAAATCCTCCGCCAGGTCCATATTGTCTTCCAGCTCAAAAAACGCCATTTCCGGTTCGATCATCCAGAATTCGGCGAGGTGGCGCGTCGTGTTGGAGTTTTCGGCGCGGAATGTCGGGCCAAACGTATAAATTTTCGAAAGCGCCATCGCACCCAGCTCGCCTTCCAGCTGGCCGGAAACGGTGAGGTTAGCCTCGCGACCGAAAAAATCTTCTTTAAAGTTGATCGCCCCTTCTTCCGTACGAGGCAGGTTGTTCAGATCGAGCGTCGTTACACGGAACATCTCGCCCGCGCCTTCCGCATCCGAAGCCGTAATTACCGGCGTGTGCAGGTAGAAAAAGCCCTTTTCGTTGAAATACTGGTGCACCGCGAATGCCAGCGCGTGACGGATACGCAGGATCGCGCTGAACGTGTTCGTACGCGGGCGCAGGTGAGCGATCTCGCGCAGAAATTCCAGCGAATGCTTTTTGGGTTGCAATGGATATTGCTCAGGATCAGCCGTTCCGTAAACTTCGATGTCGGTGATTTTTACCTCCACCGTCTGTCCCGCACCTTGCGAGGCGACCAGTTGGCCGGTTACTTTAAGGCAAGACCCGGTGGTTACTGTCAACAGCAGCTCGGCAGAAAACTGACCGGGTTCAGCCACTGCCTGGATATTATTTATGGTCGACCCGTCATTCAACGCGATGAAAATCGCGTTTTTGCTTTCTCTTTTTGTTCTTACCCAGCCCTTTACAACAACCGATTGGTTTTCAGGCGCAGTTTGTAAAATGTCTTTGATTTGCAACGGTCCCATTTTGTTCAATTCAATCTTTAAAATGTCAGCCGGGAATGCCCGGTTTTTTACGAATGAGGCGCAAAATTACAAATTCGGCCCCGAAAACCTATTGTAGCGCTGCAACTTACTTTTCTGTGGAACCCAATCATTGTACAGTCTGGTTTTCAACGTAATTTTGTTTGCATCATCCTGATTAAAGACCTAATTACCTTGAATAACCGACTTGCCATCATACTATCGGTGGTTTTCCATCCGCTGATACTTACCACATACCTGTTTGCATTGCTCTTTTTCCTTGTGCCCGATCTCGTGGGCGTAAGTGCGTTCGAGTGGCCCGCGCTGGGGAGCCTGCTACTTCTGCTGTGGCTGAACACCTTCATTGCGCCGGCCATTATGATGTTTTATTTCAAAAAGATGGGCATGATCACCTCGCTGTACGTGGAAGATGCCGCAGAGCGTCGGATTCCCTACCTAGCATGTGTGATCATTTACGGGTTAGCTACCTACCTGTTCGGCTGGCAGCTGCAACCGATCGGTGAGCTTGCCCCGCAAATATCCGTCATCCTGGCCAGCGTGACGCTTTCGCTCGTAGTCGTGGCGATGGTGAGCTATTTCTGGAAAATCAGTGCCCACGCGACCGGTATCGGCGGGGCGATAGGCATGCTGTCGGGACTGATGATCCGTTTCGACGAAAGCGCATTGCTGCTGCCGTTGCTGCTCGCGATACTCATCGGCGGCTGGCTCATGAGCGCGCGCCTGCAACTGAATGCCCATACGCCCCAGCAAATCCTCGCCGGCGTATTTTGCGGACTGCTCGTCAGTAGCGGCACGGTGTATTTCTACTTTTGATAGAAAGCACTTCACAGCATGTATCAAAACCTCATTTACGAGAGCCGCGACGGTGTCGCCCGCATTGCGCTCAACCGCCCGGAAGTATTCCACGCATTGAGCCCCGCACTCATCGCCGAAATCACCAATGCCGTCCAAACCGCCGCAGACGACGATTCCATTCGCGTGGTACTCCTCACTGCTACCGGCGAAAAGGCGTTCTGCTCTGGCGCCGACCTGAAAGAAGCCTCTGCATCGGGCAAAGGCGCCGGCGAAATCCTGAAAGAATACTACGAGCCGATGATCACCGCCATCCGCGACATTCCAAAACCGGTGGTATGCCGCATGAACGGCCTTGCCGTAGGCGCCGGTTGCTCACTGGTGCTGGCCTGTGACGTGGTGATTGCCGCCGAAGACACCTATCTGAGCCTCGCATTCGTCCAAATAGGCCTCATGCCTGATGCGGGTGCGACGTTTATGTTACCAAGGCTCATCGGCGTTGCCCGCGCTTTCGAACTGGCCTCTACGGGCAGGCGCATCCCAGCTTCCGAAGCCAGGCAAATAGGTATGATCGCTCATTCCGTAGCCCGCGAAGCGCTCGACGAAGAGACTGAAAAGCTCGTTAAGTACTATCGACATGCCCCAACCGGCGCCATCGGAGCGATGAAGCATGCATTTAACCAATCGATGCACTCCAACCTCCCACAAATGCTGGAAAAAGAGCGGGAGAGTCAGGAAATGCTGTTTGGAACCCGGGATTTGCAGGAAGGCATATCCGCATTTCTCGAAAAAAGGAAGCCTGATTTTCAGGGTAATTAGCAGATTTTGCAAAAATTCTTCATAAATTTATTTGCCAGGATTTGCGACTACGAAATTCATCTCCTACATTTGCAGTCCAATTCGGAAACGGTTGCGTAGCTCAATTGGATAGAGCACCTGACTACGGATCAGGAGGTTTGGGGTTCGAATCCCTACGTGACCACTTAGTTCAATAACAAAAGACAACAAAAGCCTGTAAATCAACGATTTGCAGGCTTTTTTCTTTGCTTGAAAATGCCAAAATATGCATGTTTTGCCAAAATTCTGGTGAGCATCTGGTGAGCAGCAGTTTTGATAAAAAGTGCTCACCAGAATGCCTGTAACTCACTTTATTTCAGCATGTTCAAGCATTAAACATCTTGATTTTCTGACTGTCGCAATCCTAGTTTTATTATTCATTAAAACCAGATTGCTATGTTCACAAACAGTTTCTCTGTGCTCTTTTACCTGAAAAGAAGGAGCAATTATGTTTCAGGAGATCTTCCCATTTACCTACGGATAACCGCCAGCGGCCATCGCATCGAATTAGCAACAAAGAGGACCTGCGAGCCCGAAAAGTGGAATTCCGCGGCAGGCCGCAAAAGCGGAACCAAAGAGGATACACGGCAACTCAATGTTTACTTGGACACCCTGCAGTCCAAAGTGTATGAAATACATCGTCAACTAATCGCCGACGAACAGGAAGTGACCGTCGAGACAATCAAGGCAAAATTGACTGGCCAGTCAGAAAAAAGGACGATGTTCCTTCAAGAGTTTGAAAAGCATAATAATCGACTCATCGAACTGAAAGACCAGGAATATGCAAGGGGTACGATTCTGCGGTATGCCGCTTCGTACAAGCACGCGAGAGAATTCATCTCTTGGAAGTACGGCAGCGCAGATATCGAGATACAGAAGCTCAACTATGAATTTATCGCAGATTTCGAATTCTGGCTTAAATCCAACAAAAAGTGCGGCCATAATACGACAATGCGGTACATAGCCTATTGTAAGAAGATTGTATTAAGCTTAATAAAACTCGGACTTTTACAAAAAGACCCGTTCTTCGGTTTCAAAATCCGGAAAAAGGAAGTGAATCGCGCTGCACTCACAGAGAAAGAGCTGAAAGCTATCGATTCAAAGAAATTTCCGTCCGCGCGCCTTACCCAGGTGCGAGACATTTTTCTGTTTAGTTGCTACACCGGCTTGGCTTACGTAGATGTGCAGAAGCTGTCGCGATCTGACATCAAGACAGGCCAGGATGGCGAACAGTGGGTAATAATCAATAGACAAAAGACCGGTTCACAGTTTCGCGTTCTGTTGCTTCCAGCAGCGTTAAAAATCATAGCAAAATATGAGAATGAAGTGCAATGCCATGCGACTGGGAAGCTGCTGCCCATCCTGAGTAATCAGAAAATGAACGCATACTTAAAGGAAATTGCTGATGTCTGCGGTATTGACCGCAACATCTCATTCCATATAGCTCGCCACACGTTCGCAACAACGGTCACTCTTTCAAATGGGATTCCCATTGAGAGCGTTTCTAAAATGCTTGGCCATTCGAACATCAGAACGACTCAGATTTACGCTAAGATCGTAGATAGCAAAATCTCGGGCGACATGCGAAAGTTAAAGAAACGGTATTCGTAGATTTGTGATAACGCCCAGGAAACATGCAAATGGGTGGCCGACACGCTCCCCAATTTATTAAAAAGCACTGCATAGACGTTCGTCAATGCAGTGCTTCGCCTTTCTAGTGGTCCGAGAAGACATGACCATCATATTCACTGTATCCTTCCAAAAACAAGTCTCTCGCAAAAGCCTCATAATCAAGGTATTTTTCTAGCGTGGATGGCACACTCGACAGCAGCCCTGTCTCTTCCGCATATTGGTAAGTATATTCAAGCTCAGGATCTTTCATTGATCCTCCAAAGAATCCGCGGTAGCTTTCCCGGAATCCTTCGAGTTGGTCATCCAATTCGTACCCATTGGATGGCCAGTAGTTAGTCTGTCTACAGTAAATCTCGAATGCTTCGACAGTTTCGTCGTCCATTTCACAAGTAGCCTCAAAGTAGCCGAAAGCTTCTTTGTGAAGGCTGCATTCTGATACCAAAAATCTAGAATGTTCTCCCAGTCCTGAAACATCAACTCCGGATCCAGTTCATTACGATGAAACTCAAAACAGTCTTGCAGGAATTCCTTAAGGTCAGCATATTCCGTCAGGTCAAACCATTTGCCGAACAGTGATCCACTATTGTACTGACCATACGTTCCTACATAGATTCTTGGAGCATTTTCGAGATTTCTCATGATTGAAAGGCGTCTAAGTAGCTTGCCCCTGGCTTTGTGCTCAGGGCAATCGCTGCCTCTCACTCGAAGAAAAAATGACGGGCTTGCCCCTTGGTTGCAAGCCCATCCGGCGATTTAAGGTGCGTGTAACTGACGGATCAGCTAAAAAGCCGGATGACGCAGTGCAGACTTGCAATCGTCATTTTTTGCTTTGTAATTTTCGCTTGCACTGAGCGCAGTATTTAAATTAAGCAAAACTTCGCATCAGTTTCCACGATAGCTATAAGTACTCTCGCAAGTAACGTTTGGTAGTACATGCACCAATAATAGAAAGATATTGTAAGCGAAGGCTTCCAACCGTCATATTTTGAATTGTAACTTTCGTTTGAATTGATCTCAGTTTAATTTCAGCTTTTGATAACGCCTCACTTCTAAAAATCTTCATGAAGCATTGTGTACTTTTCTGCGTGTTTCTTTTGCTAAGTCACACCTTACAGGCCCAGATAGAGGTGGACTCCCTGATCGAAACGCAGATGAAGGAATTGCATATTCCCGGACTTGCCGCGGCAAAAATTGAGAACGGTAACATTTCCTGGATGCGTCATTATGGCTTTCAAGACATCGATCAAAAAAAACCTGTGACTGCCGAAACTATCTTTCATATCGCTTCCTTATCAAAAACAGTCACCGCAGCCGCCATCATACAACTTAATGCAAAAGGCTACTTCAATCTGGATGACGACATTAACCGGTTTCTACCGTTTCGGATCTTGAACCCGTCGTTCCCACAAGCTTCCATTACATTTAGGCAGTTACTGCGGCACCGCTCCTCGATCGCGGATAATTTGGATTACCTTTTGCCATTTTGGGAAAATAAATACCAGCAGACGGATATTCCGTTGTACGTCTTCCTGCGAGAATACCTCATGTGGGGCGGCAAAAAATATCATTCAAACAAAAACTTCATCACTACAGCGCCAGGCGATCAGTTCGTATACTCTAAAGTTGGCTATGCGTTGTTAGGATATTTGGTAGAGAGGATCTCAAAAATGCCGTTTGACAGATACTGCAAAACCCACCTGTTTGATCCATTGGGGATGAGCCAAACAAGCTGGTTTCCGCACCAACTCCCTCACTTACAACTGGCGACGCCATACTCCTATTCAGATTCGCTTAAAACCTTCATAAAACATCCGCAAGGGAAATATCCTGACTATCCAGCAGGCCAGCTCAGATGCACTTTGAAGGATCTTGCCACCTTTTTGGCCTGCTGGTCTAACGACGGAAATTTTAATGGTAGGCAAATCATTCCACCGAAAGCAGTTCAGGCGCTTACACCCAAAGATATGAGCTTGGGATTTCATACCTGGTTTATGTATTTGCTCAATACCGAGACACCCATGTACAGCCACAGCGGGCATGGCCCGGGCATATCCACCTACATGCTTTTTGATCCGTTTTCGAAAAAAGGATTGGTTATTCTCATGAACGGAGAGTTGTCCGACTATTTCAAGTGGAGAACGTTGATCGCAACTTTATATAATGATACCAGGCACTAGTGCTTGCTATTCTTATGTGAAGATTTCTATACACGTCTAACGGCCAACTATTTACATCAATGGCGTCAATATTCTGGCAGTATAAGCGTACAAGATTTCATCTGAATCTGGTATTTTCTCAGTTATAGTTTAGCTCGCGTCTTATGCTGAAATGGTTTAAAGGGACTCTGTCGAGAATTGCTCGCTCTTTTGGCAATAGAGAGAATCGGACTTTGGTAGATCCAACAGAACTGAAAAATAGTGAAAGCAGTGCATTCCGTTATGATTCTGACGGCTTTACAATTATCTATAAAGAATTTTCGTCGAGAGTGGAATGGAGTGCTATTTCTCAAGTCAGCGTTTTCAAGTTAGACTTAATCACAATAGATAGAATTGACATGGATATCGTCCATGAGGATATGGTTCTATCTATCAATGAGGATCTGCCTGGGTGGTCTGAATTTCTAGAGAAACTCCACGAGACGTTTCCAGACATCCCAAAGGACTGGTACATAGACATTTGCCTACCGGCATTTGCAACAAACTTTTCTGTCATCTACAACAGATCCCCTGACATCGTATTAACGGGCAGAAGACTCGAGCTTAAACTGGAAACTCTTGTCAAAGTGCGAGGTGATAGTGATTGGAATGCCTACTATTTGGATTCTGACGGATCAAAATGGATCAAAAGTTACCCTGATTCCGGATATCACGGAGGCGGATTACCTATCCTAACCAGAGTTGCACAATTTCCAGATGAATGAGAAATGGGTGATGAATGCAATGTTATTCCGCAATTTCGAGGCAGGTTAATATTGAATTTCACAGAAAGCTACCAAATCACAATCGGCTAGCAACTTACAGAAATACGACCGGATTAGATGACGTCAGACCGTAGTAGATAATATTTAACTTAATACGAAATTCTTGAATGATCATTGTTAATTTGGAGTGTGCCAAGCCGCGATCACTCTGAACGACCCGACATTAGCTCGGCTCCTTTTGCAACTGACTGTAAGTAAGAAAAGAATTAACGAATTTGTAGCATGGAACTAATTGAACGAGTCGCCCATAACAACTGGATACTAGTTCTCTGCTTTATAGTTTCATGCGGATTTTCGTTATTTTCTCAAATCCCCAAACCGGCAACAACACCGGAGAAT
Source organism: Dyadobacter sp. SG02 (assembly GCF_900109045.1). Classification (GTDB taxonomy): domain Bacteria; phylum Bacteroidota; class Bacteroidia; order Cytophagales; family Spirosomataceae; genus Dyadobacter. The sequence goes on along the minus strand of NZ_FNYL01000004.1, from coordinate 134,374 downwards.
ATTGGCTTATTCCTCAAGCCAGGATTTGAGCCGCTCGAACTCCATAAACCACGGGTTCGAGATAATTCAAACTTTAAACCAGAAAATTTTCAATTTCCCCAAGCATCAGGCAAAAGCTTAAATGATCGACTGGAAGTCGGGGTAAGTGCAGAAACGGTCGACTGTAAACCGTCTTGGGGGTTATTTAAATTCAGGGTCAACAGCAAAGGACAAATCGTGATATTTCTATTAAATCGCGTTGTGATAGATTTATTGGATCGTGACACGCACAAGTAACGCTTTTACTGATAGATTGCTGCCTGTCATGGAATCGAGTGTCAGAAGACACTTACCTATTGAAGTCTATTCGCTCGGTTTACCAAGCAACTTCAAATCCTGCAACTTTCTTCCAAGCTCGTCATCCGCGGCCAGTTTAAGGAAATCTTCGTGCAGATTTAGAACCCTCAAAACATTAAAATACGCCCCTATAGATACGCTAGGGCTGCCTTTTTCGATGTGATAAAGTGTAGTACGGTCAATTCCCGCCCGTTCAGATACTTGAATGGTCGTAAGTTTGCGCCGCTTGCGAGCCAGTTTTATGTTTTCGCCCAATTGCCCAAACATCTTCAAAAATTTCGGCAAAACAATTTGCTTCTTACTTTTCATATGTTGTTTATTTCAAACACAAACAAACGTAATGTTGAAAATACGCAACATCATTAGTCATTCTATCATTTTAGCGAAATTTGGCACCCGTGATCCTGGCAATTACCCGACCGCCATCTTTGCCATATCTTTCCAAACATAATGCGGAGCCGGCTTTTGCAATGCCCAATTGATACTCATCGGCTTCGCTCCATAATGTTCGATATAATCCGCCAGGCCTAGGAAGACATAGGCAATCGTATTATTGAATTCATCATTATTTCTTTCCCTGACGAAAAGCAGAATCGATTTTCCCGTCTGCTTCTGAGTGATGTAGGACAACCCTTTGCCTGTTTCAGGCCGAGCTGTGTTCTGAGACTGCCAGTGAAATATCTTTTCACTGACAGCATAGTCGTCGTACAATGTTGTTGGAGAGTAATTGGCCTCGGTCTTTTCAAGCGTTATGAGCAGCAGTTCAGCATTCTTCGCTTCAAGGTTTACCACGCCTTCGCGGTTGCTAGATTTCTTTTCGAATGTACTTTCACCAAAAGCGGCCAAGATTTGTTCTCTCGAATATCGGCTGTGTACTTTGAGCGGTTGAACGAAAGGTAGATCAACGTCCATTTCGATGTGCGCGATCCTGTCGACAACAAGTTCGAGCAGCTCGATCACTTCACTCACTAGCTGTTCATTTCTTCCAATTTTTGCAATACTTGCCGATAGGTCCTCTGCCCCGCCTGGGCTTTGCCAGAAATCGTAATGCAGCATGGTAAGCATCAGCTTTTCTTGATCGGACAATGCATTTACTTCTATTTTAAAATTGCGCCTTGCCAATCTCAAAATGAAAGATAGATAGCTGAACGAGTTACAACAAAGCCACTTTTTCAGTATCGTGCGCTTCGTTTCCTCCTCGTTGATTGGCGATAGATCATCCAGCCGCTTCGCCAACTGGCAGAGTCTGCTCCAAGTGCCTCGCCTGTAAATTGCTTGTAGCGGGATGTTATGAAACGTAACAAAGTTTTTGAGCGATAACGGCAGGTTCGTTTGATGCCGGAAATTGGCGATTTTGGTAACAAGCTGATTTCTATTGAGCTGCGTCGCCGACCGTATATTTTTCAGAATAACATCCTTGGCCTTCTTTTCCAGCACAATGGAGCATCCCAGCGGCAGATGTGGAAAATCCCGTTCGACCTCTTCCAACGTCGAGGTATTGGTCTTGCCTATCAATGCGCGGAATTTCCCCTCAAAGTCATATTCCGGCCGGGCGTTGCCCACGAAGTCAAGAACGGTCAGGCACTCCTTCCCTTCTGACAATCGCAAGCCCCTACCCAATTGTTGGAGAAATACAGTCAAACTTTCAGTAGGCCGCAAAAATAAAACCGTATCTATTTCCGGAATATCAACACCTTCGTTGAAGATGTCGACCACGAAGAGATAATTTATCTCCTTTTTTTGTAGCCTCAACTTGATGCTGGATCTCAACGCCTCCCTGTCGCCTCCGCTAATCAAGTAATCTGCTTTTAGTCCAGCTAGCAAGAATTTCTGCGCCATGTATTCCGCATGTTCGCGAGTAACGCAAAATCCGAGAGCTCTAACATCCTCAAAGTCGGTGAGATACTTTTTGCAATGGTTAATTATTTCTCCCACCCTGAGGTCGTTGCGAGTGTAAATCTTCGTTAACTCGCTAGGGAGGTACCGTCCATTCTGCCAGATGGCATTAGACAAATCAGCACTATCACTAATCCCAAAATATTGAAAAGGACAAAGCAGTTTCCTGTTCATCGCCTCAGGCAATCTGATTTCGGCTGCAATCGTATCACAAAAATCCGCCAGAATATCAGCCCCGTCAGTACGCTCGGGAGTCGCGGTTAAGCCAAGGAGCACCTTCGGCTTGAACTTATCTAAAATTGGGCGGTAACTATTTGCAGCAATGTGGTGCACTTCATCGACAATAATGAAGTCGTAATAACTTTCCAAGAGCGGAAGCTCCTGAATTCGGTTAGCCAGTGTCATGACGGACGCGAATACGACATCGTACTTATCTGGCTCGATGCCATCTACCCAGAGGTCACCAAAGTTGTTATCGCGTAAAATGCCTGCAAAGGTTGCCCTTGCCTGCATTAGGATCTCTTTCCTGTGCGCGACGAACAGCAGTTTTGCATTGGGATTGGTCCTAAGGAAGTTTTTGAAATCAAATGCCGAGACTACCGTTTTACCCGTGCCGGTCGCGGCTACAATCAAGTTTCTAGTCCTGTTGTGGATTTGGCGCTCCGCTAAGAGTTTTTCCAAAATTTCCTCCTGGAACGGCAAAGGCTTAATATCAAAGAACGAAGTCCCATCGAGCTGCCCTCTGCTTCGTTCTCTTCCTAGCGCCAATTTCAGCTTCTCTGAATGCTCGCCAGGCTTGAAGTGCTGAAACTCGCCGTCTTGCCAATAGGTTTCGAAAGTCTTTCCGAACTTGTCTATGATATGGCCAACCTCCTGAGTTGTCACTTTCAGGTTCCATTCCAGACCGCTGGTAAGCGCGCTCCTTGAAATGTTGGATGAACCGATATAGCCAGTATGAAAGCCTGTATCTCGAAAGAAGAGATACGATTTTGCATGTAAGCGCTCATTCTCCGTATTGTAGGACACCTTCACCTCACTGTTCGGCAGGCCAGCTAAAAATTCCACGGCCTTCAAATCCGTCGCGCCCATATAGGAGGTCGTGATGATTTTAAGGGAGCTACCCCGCCGCGCGAATTCTTCCAGCTGCTTCTGAAAAATTCTGATGCCTGACCATTTAATGAAGGAAACTAAAAAGTATATCTTATCAGAAGACAGGATCTCTTTTTTCAGCTCACTTTCCAGCGAAAGCCCTACATTAGAACCCGTAAACAACTCGCTTTGACCTAAACCGGTAAATGGAGTAATTTCCTTGATATGCTTCTCAAAATCGGAAAATGGCGCATCCATCTTCGTGAATACCGCATTCAAGATTTTACCATTTACCGAAACCAGATCCTCTTCAAAATCAGCATGATCCAACTCCGCTCGAAGTACTCTGATGATCTTGTTTGACAGTGCAATTTGATGTTCAATACTGTCATCTCCCGTGATTAAGCTCAGAGCGTAGTTTAAAAGTCGACTTACATGCTGGCTAAGGACGCGCGCAACATCGCTCTTCTCGACGAGTGTCTCCTTTACATAGAATTGCTGTTTATCGAGGGAGCCTATTTTTGAAGCGATAAGCTTAGTGATCAAATTCTCGTAAAGGCCTTGCTGCATGGGTAGGGTTTGGAAATAGTATTCGGATAAAATTGCAAAATAGTGTCGCAAATCAAACCAACCGCTCCTCTAAATCGTCCTTCCAAATTACAAACCCCTTTCGATTATCTGAATAGTCATGAACTATCCGACTGAAATGACTAGGAGATGACTTTAAAAATTCCTGACGACCTTCGTTCCGGATTTTATTAAGGTCGCTCTCCAACGCTTGAAGGGCATTTTTTAGTTCGGCAATACTTTTAGAAACATGCCAAATGTAGGTTGCTTCTTCGGTGTCAAGCGTTTCCATAACGATGTGGTATTGGTATACACCGGCCAGTAAGAATACAAAGGCAAAGGGACTCAGTACGAAACGAATTTTGAGAATGCTACCTTCATGCTGCTCGGAAAGGTACCTTAGCTGGCGTTGATGTTTGTAATTGCCTTTTGTAAGCGCATCGGCAAGCAGATCCTCGGCTGACTGGTATAGCAACTGACCATCCTGACCGTTGCTAATCACCTGATTCAGTTGTATTTGACTCTTTATGAAGCGATTTCCTTTAAAGATCATTTTGTCGGAGAAGCGAAACCTTACAGCCTCTACCACTTCACGGTTGAACTTGTTTATATCTTCCGATTCGGCAGATTGAGCAATTACTACCCCCTTTTCGACTATGAAGTGTATATCAATTTCGACCGTCTTAGATTTTAGATATCGTTCGAAGTAGGGCTTCAAAACCTCAAACTCCGGTCGGATGTTTAGATTTTCAATGTCGAAGGTCAGCTTTTGTTCCAATTCCCGCGGCTGAAAAGTGAATTGAATGCCTCCAAAAAGAAATTCAAGGGATTGAATTGGCACTCTGACGGTTCTCTGAATGCTGACTTCTTGCGAAGATGATATTTCCGGCGCTGAATCTACCGGCAGATCAAACAATGTTGTTTGTTTTGCCAGCCTGCGATAATAAATATTCCTTTTTAGGAACATCCGATTGAGATATTCTACATTGATATCCCGGTAGTCATAAATGGTAGGAGTAGTCTCAGACCGTTGAACCCTGCCCATGTACTGAATTAATTTACCTTCGAAGGAAAACGGATATACCAGAAACAAACAGTGCGCATTGTCCAGATCTGTTCCTTCACCAAAATACTGACCTGTTGTGATTAATATCTGATAGTTCTTCGCTTTCAACTGTTTCCATTTGCTAGCTCGGTCGCTTTCGGTGTCGTCTCCGCTTAGCGTTAGCACATCGAACGTCTGTTTTAGATAGTGGTATAAAGAATCAATATGTTCCTTTCTTTCGGTAAGAATCACTACTCTTTTGCCTTTCCCGACCTCTGTGCTTACATCAGCTAGAATCATCCTATTTCGCGCTGAATCATGCACCAGCATTTTTGACAACGTTTCGAATCGGTCTGTTTTTTCGTTGAAGGGAACGTCCAGACTTGTGTTTCTGATAATGATCTCAGGATGCTTCGCATGACCAATATCTTCGGACTTTATCTCAGCTATGACTTCACCCAAATGAACGAATATTAATTTCCCATCACTATACTTCCGAAAAGGAGTGGCGGTCAAACCGTAGCAATAGTAGGGATGGAATTTACTCAGCGTATCCTGAAAAGTCTCAGCTGGCACATGGTGGCACTCGTCAACGATTATCAAGCCAAAGGCTTGGAAAATATCCGGCGAATCAGATTTCGATAAGCTCTGAATCGTGGCAATCGTGATTTTCTGCCCAATAGTGACCTTTCCACTTACAATCTTTCCGATTTCCTTTTTGGGAATACCAAGAAATGCCTCTATTCTTTCGGCCCATTGCTCAGCAAGCTGTTTCCGATGGACAATAATAAGTGTTGGCTGGTGCTTATCTGCCACTATTTTCAATGCAATCACGGTCTTACCTGCCCCAGGCGGAGCTACGATAACACCCATATCCTTTTTCTCTGACGCATTTAAAGCAGGTAGCTGATAGTCTCGCAAAGCGGCGTTGAAGGTAAATACTATATCTGCGTGTCGCTTCCGCCTATCAGTAAAGCGATAAACAATGCCATTATCTCTAAAAAAACGAATTAGCTTTCCGGCGAAACCTCGCGGAAGCGATAGCAGGTTCTCCGACTGTTCAATGAGGTTGAAAAAGCGTTTGGTCTGATAGGTATTTCTTCCGCTATTCTTTTTGACAATAAATGCTGTGTTGAAAATATTCAGCTTCTCTTTCAGGAAATTACTTACGGCAAGGGGGAGATGACTTACATTTAGAGTTAGCTTGTTAGCTAGTACGATTTCCAAATCTTCATGCAGCGGAACACTTTTACTCCCGTCCTCTGACAATTTTGAGAAGATGTTGTCCAAAGTTTTTGTTGAGGTGCGTTCAATCCCTCTCAAAAACTGCCACTGATCTCGAAAGGGTGCATGGGTTATAAGATCAATAAAACAGCTGTTGCCAGCAATTAGCGTGGATTTGTATAATGGCAATGCGATTAAATTTCCCAAGCCTTTCCCTGTCAATCTATCCTGGTTTGGGAACAGGCGATCAAAACTCGAGTTTTTATCAAAACTCGAAAAAGCGCCGGACTGCGTTAGCAACGATGTAATTACGTTACGGCTTTTATGAGCAGGATATGGCCGGTCGAAGAAAATCCAAACATGGCCGCCATTTCCTGAACGCGATCGTTCCAGATAAGCTGGAATGGACAATTCCCTACAAACCTTTATAAACTCGACACTTTCAATAATCCAGTCCTTTTCATCAAAATCCGCTACGATAAACCAAGAGGTATTATCTTCAAGCAACGGGTAAAGACCGACAAGCTGCTCCCCATTAAGATGTTTGCTGTACTGTTCATCGCTGAGTGCCAGGTAGGATTTGTCGGGATAATTCTGGAACGTGCCGCCATTTCTTTTATGAGCCATCAAACGGTAGGGGTCAAAACTGTACACAGGCATGTAGCCGCTCTTTCCGTCCTTTTCCCAACGCGTAGCAAATACGTCACTACGTCCTCGAAAAAGGGATTTAAATAGTCCCAAATCAAATGTGTCGTTCATTTATCGTTTCGGATATTAGCCTAATTTTCCAATGGAGCGAGTAAACTGATAAAAAGTGAAATACACAATCTTCCTCTCTTCAAATTTCAACTACATAGCAGGTGTAATACTATACCCAAACGCGGTACCGTTACTGTTTGCTCGCCCCTTACAATTCCGATTTCACTCGCCAACTTCTGCCATGGAACCACGGATGATTTTATCTAATCTACAATTCCACCCATCTCTGTTTCAACCTCCAACGGAAATAAAACCTATGTCGATTGAAGCGAATGCCACTTCTAACCGATCTTTTCTGTGACTTGCTTTCTGGCGACACACGTTGACAGGCAACGAAAAACGTTAATTCTTAGCAAGATAATCGGAAATTTTCCGATTATCTTGCTAAATTTACGCATGGATTTATCCCAAAGCATACGAAATCTTTCCAGCCAGCCATTAACGCATCAGCTACTCACCTCGCTGTTGAAAGACTACAAACGCCCCAACGATAAAATCCATGAGCTAATCTCCGCTGGCATTATTGAGCCTGTTAAGAAAGGCCTGTACTTACCATCCATAAGACTTTCAGAAACACGTACAGAGCCATTCCTTCTCGCAAACCACATGCTCGGCCCGAGTTATGTGTCGTTCGACAGTGCGCTATCGTACTACGGATTGATCCCCGAGCGGGTATTCGAAGTTTCCTCCGCAACGACAAAAGCTTCCCGCCGGTTCGACACGCCAACTGGTGCATTCAGTTTTACACGAATCCCGCTACCCTATTACAGCTTCGGGATACGGCAAGTCGCGGTCGGAAAAGATCAGAATGCGCTTATCGCGTCCCCAGAGAAAGCTTTATTCGACAAAATAATCAATACAGCGGGTTTAAACCTCCGAAGTAAAACCACAGCCAGCGAATACCTGATTGAAAATCTGAGAATGGACGAAGACCAATTGAAACAGCTGGACGTACAAGTAATGGAGACGTGGCTAAGCGATTCGCCAAAAAAACGCGAGAGCCTGGCGCAGGTCATTAAACTCATCAACGAACTATGATTAAGGAATGGCTGGCAAGTTACAATCCTGCCAACAAAGATGATGCAACGCAGGCGCTGCGTGAAATCATGCAGGAAGTTGCGTTGGCTGGGCTCTATCGCAAGGGCTTCTTCGAAAAGGCTGCATTCTATGGCGGCACCGCACTTCGCATCTTTTACGGACTCGACCGCTTTTCCGAGGATCTCGACTTCTCGTTGCTCGAAATGAACCCCAATTTTTCGATCAATACGTATATACCTGGCATCATCGATGAATTCGAAGCGCTGGGAATGCATGTATCGGTCAAGGAAAAACAGAAGGCCGTAAAGACCAACATTGATTCCGCATTTCTGAAATCGGAAACGATCTGGCGGGAACTGGTTCTGGAAGGTGTTGTGCCTCAGCAAGGGCTTGAACAAATAGCTAGCATCAAAATCAAACTGGAAGTCGATACCATGCCGCCTCCGGGATTTGATACCGAAGAAAAGCTCCTACTCCAACCATTCTCTTTTTATGTGAAGTGTTTCAGCATTTCCGACCTCTTCGCCGGGAAAATGCATGCGCTGCTGTTCAGGAAATGGAAAGACAATGTTAAGGGCCGCGACTGGTATGATATGGAATGGTATATCCGTAAAGGCGTGGTCTTGAATCTTAAACACTTCGCGCTACGTGCGAAAGACAGCGGCGATTGGGTGCAGGAAAATATCAGTGAAGCCGAGTTTCGGGAGTTGCTGGATGCAAAAATAGATTCAGTTAACTTCCAGCGGATCAAGGATGATATTCGGAGATTTATACCGAATGCCGGTGTTTTGGACATTTGGAGTCCACAGTATTTTCATGATCTGTCGGCGAAATTGAAAATCAACTCAGAGCGATGAAATTCGAAGAGAGCATATTAACAAAGACTATTTACTATGTCGACGCTTCCATTTTGGCAACGATTGATGCCGATTTCAATTTTATCGAAGGTGCTGGCTGGTATGAGCTTTATCAGTATAACTATGATCAAAGCTTTTGGAGACTAGACAGATTCGATAAGCTGCAAGAGCAATTTTTCGTCAAACTTCCCTTCACGGATGATTGGGCTAACTACAATTCGCAGGAGATGGAAATCGAGTTATTACGAAAAACGAGGGGTGCTACAACAACGCCGTGTGTATGGCAGGAATGTGGAAAACCAAGTCTTATGGGACTTGCCTTTTGCGAAAGGCACGCCTATTTTGAAATGGGAATCAGAAAGTAGCTGTCGTTATTGAGTACACATATAAAAAACCATTGTCAAAGGAATTGAAAGTTCGTAGTTTTACCCGATAACAAGTCGCAGTTACCACCGCCAAAAACCACAGGCATTTTCCAAACTTTGAACACCAAAACCACCCGAAAACTCACCCCAAAACCAGCGAAAATCATCAATCAAACACGTCAATTTTCGCCAAAAGAATTATACATAACAAATATACTGCTGTACTATATGTATAAAAAATAGTGAGTCATTCGTGTAGTTCACTTCAAATTAAGGAGACAAACGCTTGATTACAAGCCAATTAAAGGCAAAGTTCGAGACCCGTCTCCCTCCCTTGAAATAAGTTCAAAGTCAAACAAAATGCCTGTAAATCAATGATTTGCGGGCATTTTTGTTTTTCAGATCATATCAAAAAGTGCAAAAAATTGGGGATCAGGGATCAGTCCGAAAAACTTGAGAGCGAAGAAAAAAGCTGTTTTTTACTGAATCAATATTTCTGTCGGTAATATAGGAATTGGCACAGATTGGGAATCGATACCGAGCAATGAGTTTGAGTCTTGGGTTCCTTGAATTATCGTCGGATCCGATGTAGTAAGGCACTCTAAAGAAGACGGCTATCCAGAATCGAACCTTGTATCCCGTATCCTACCCTCCACTAGATAACGCCTCCAAACGCCCCATCATCTCATCTTTCTCCTTCAACGTCCGATCATACAAAGCAATCTTCTCCTCATGAAGCTGAATAATCTTTTCAAGAGAATTCAAGTAAATAGTGCCGTGGTAATAGGAGTTATCATTGAACGTATTGGCAATCGTCGGCGTACTTGACGTACTTCATCCTTTTATAGCCGCTGTGCATTCCATCGGTGTAAGGCAGGGTAAGTTTTGTGAGCTTAACGGTTTTGATAGATGATAAGAGTTGCTACTTCAAAACAGCTTAACCCGGATAGCGAAAAGAAGCCAGTTATAAATCGAAAATCATTATGAAGCAGTTGATATTTGTCGTTTTCGTGCTGGTGAGCAACTTTTCATTCTCGCAGATCAATACAGGCAAAACATTAGAATCCAGGCATTTGGCAAAAGCCGAAGACGATAAGGAGTTTGATAACGGCTCGACGCTTACCCGGGAACAATTGCTGAAAATCCCGGGCAATGAGCTGGCCGAACTTGGTAAAATCTGGGGATTTTTGAAGTACCACCACCCGGCTGTTGGCAGCGGTAAGTACAATTGGGATTACGAACTTTTCAGGATCTTGCTTAAATATAAGGACGCGGGAAACAAGCAGGCGAAGCAGACGCTATTAATGTCCTGGATCGACAGCCTGGGTCCTTTCGAAGAACGAAAATATGCCTACACACAATCCGGCAAAATTGCGCTCCATCCTGATTTAAGCTGGATTCAGTCTTCCGGTCTTCATGAGAAGCTAAAATCCCGGCTCATGGCGGTTAAAAACGCTGAAAGGACGGCGGAGCATTACTACGTGGGAGCAATGCCGGATGAAAATCCGGAGTTCAAAAACGAGAATCCTTACGAGTCAATGCATTACCCGGACGCCGGGTTTCGTTTGTTGGCCCTCTTTCGCTACTGGAATATGATCCAGTATTATTTCCCATACAGAAATCTGACAGACGGAAGCTGGAACGATGTTCTCGTTGAATTTATCCCGCAATTCCTCAATGCGGCCGATGAGATAGATTACAAATTAACAGCATTAAAACTCATTGCGCAGATCAACGACACGCATGCGGATATGCAGGGCGATTCGGTGCTGAATAACTATTTCGGTGATAGAAATGCAGCGCTCGATGTATCATTCATAGAGAATAAAGCTATTGTAACGGGCTATCACCATAAAGTGCTGGGAGAGAAGTCGGGTTTGAAGAAGGGGGATATACTCCAAAAAATCAACGGGAAAGCTGTTGCGGAAATTATCCGCGAGTCCCTTCCGATTACGCCGGCTTCTAACTATCCAACGCAGCTGCGCAAAATAGCGACCAGGCTTTTGCGGACCAACGATTCTCTGATTGTGGTGGATTACAAACGCGGCCTTGAAACCGGAAGATTAGCGCTCAAAAGTTATGATCTGAAAACCATGCAGATACCGCGGAAAAATCAGCGGAAAGACACTTGCTTCCGAATGATCCGGTCCGATATTTCATATTTATATCCGGGCTCATTCAAAAACCGCTACTTGCCGAAAATAAGGCCGGAGATTCTTAAATCCAGGGGCCTGATCATAGATCTGCGGTGCTATCCCAGTGACGATCTGGTGGATACTTTCTCCCATATACTACTTCCCTCTCCGCGGAAATTTGTAAAATATTCCGTTGCGAAACTGACGGAGCCCGGCCTTTTTGAATTCACAAGTCCCATTCAGACCGGGGCCGAGAATGGGGACTATTTTAAGGGACAGGTTGTAATCCTGATCAACGAACTCACCCAGAGTGCTGCCGAATATACCGCAATGGCATTCCAAACCGCTCCAAAAGTCAAAGTGATCGGAAGTACCACTGCCGGTGCGGACGGTAATACATCCGCTATCTATTTGCCGGGCAATATAATGACATACATCAGTGGTCTCGGAGTGTTTTACCCGGATGGCCGTCAAACCCAGCGAGTCGGCATCATTCCCGACATTGAAATCAGCACTACCATTAAAGGAATCACGGAAGATCGTGATGAATTAATAGAAAAGGCCATTGAAATTATCAACGGCAAATAGCTATTTTAGAAATCAACCATCCCGATCCAGCCGGGGCTGTTCACGAAAATTTTGCGTCGGTCAACTCGATTTTCTTACCCTTTTGCATCGCGGTAAGCTCTCCTCCTGCCACAGTCAGCATTGCTTTGTTTTCAGGAGCTCTGAGATGACTTGCTGCAACGATTGTAGGTTAGCAGGGAGGAATATAGGTAAAGGCGAAAAGGTGAAGGCTTTTAAGTTCGGCCTCGTTGCCCTTATCATGCGCAATTGCCTCATTCTACCATCCAGCATCGATCCATGAACAGAAGAACCGCCATTACCCACGTCGCAACCCTGCTCGGAGGGGCGTTTTCAGTACCGACTTTGATGGCCATGAAGCAGTATGAAGACCGCTTGCCATCGGAGAGGTCTCTGGCGGAGTTTACTTTGACCGAAAACCAAAAACGGATCGTCGCGGAAGTCGCGGAAATGATCATTCCGAAGACGGCGACACCGGGCGCGAAAGATGTGGGCGTACCTGCATTCATTGTAATGATGTTGCAGGATTGTTACAAAACGCCTGAGCATAAGAGTTTTGTGGAAGGACTGAATAGCCTAGAAAAGAAGCAATTTCTAAGCTTGAATGCTGAACAAAGAAATGCATTGCTGACGCAGGTCGAAACCGATTCGGTTGAGGAAATGAAGGCTTATCAGGTGCAGCAAACAAAAATGGGCGACAACGAGGACCGGGAACAAATGGCAGCCCAGGCAAAGGGATTGCCGTTCTGGCGATTGATCAAAGAACTCACGATGCTGGGTTACTTTACCTCCGAGCAGGGGATTAAATCGTCGTTTGAATACGTGCCGATTCCCGGAAAGCTGGAAATGATCCAGATGAAGCCTGATCAGAAATCTTTCGCATACTAGTCGCAACTCCACCATGAACTTGAATTTGAAATCAGATAAGGCACATACATTCGACGCGATCGTGGTCGGCTCGGGGATGACGGGCGGTATGGCTGCAAAAGAATTGACCGAAAGAGGCTTGCAGGTGCTTATGATCGAGCGCGGACGGGAAGTGAAGCACATCGAAGACTACGACACGGCTATGAAAGGCCCTTGGGAGTTCGAGCACAGAGGAAGGGTTTCGATCCATTCGGTCGAGGAATATTGGGCCAACAACCGCTTCGGAACGCTTGCGAATGAGGAAACCGGCCCGTTCTTCACCGATGATAAAAAGAACCCGTACATAGAAAAACGCCCTTTCGACTGGATCAGGGCATATCATACAGGTGGGAAGTCGATGCATTGGGGCAGGCAGTCGTACCGGATGAACAAGAAGGATTTTGAAGCGAACGCCAAAGAAGGCATCGCAATAGACTGGCCGATCCGGTATGAAGACCTCGAACCCTGGTACACGCATGTGGAGAAGTTTGTCGGCATCAGCGGACAGGCGGAAGGTTGGGAAGTGTTGCCGGACGGCCACTACCTGCCGGCAATGCCAATGAGCGCTCCTGAGCGGTATTTCAGGGAGACGATGATGAAGAAGTTGAACCGGCCCGTTACGATCGGGCGCGTGGCTAATCTCACCAAGCCGCAGCCCTGGCATACGGATCTTGGACGGGCGTCGTGCCAGTATCGCAGCAAATGTGCCCGTGGATGCCCGTATGGTGGTTATTACAGCTCATTGTCGGGTTCGATACCGGCAGCGCGGAAGACCAACAAACTCACGGTGCTGCACGATACCATTGCCAGCGAGGTCATTTACGACGAAAAAACGCAGAAGGCCAAAGGTGTTCGGGTAATCAACCAGCATACGATGGCCGTGGAGGAGTTTTTTGCCAAGATTGTATTTCTGAATGCCGGTTCGATGAATACAGCGGCACTTTTACTCAACTCGAAATCCAGCCGCTTTCCCACGGGGTTTGGCAACGATAGCGATCAGGTAGGCAGGAATATCATGGACCATCACCTGGGCGTTGGTGCGAATGCGACGGTCGAGGGTTTTGAAAACGACTACATTTTTGGTCAAAGGCCAAATGCATTGTACATACCGCGTTTCAGAAACTGGGGAACCGACAAAAAGGACTTTTTACGCGGGTACGGGTATCAGGGCGGCGCAAGCAAGTCGGATTGGAAACGGGGGATCACAATAAACGGGTTTGGCGCCGGTTTCAAGGAGGATATGTCGCATCCCGGCACTTGGACGATGGGTTTCGGCGGCTTTGGAGAAATCCTGCCTGATCCATCGAACCGGATGTTCCTCGACAAAGACAAGAAAGACAAATGGGGCATTCCGATGATCGTTTTCGACGCCGCTTTCGGTGAAAATGAACTGGCTATGCGAAAAGATATGATGGCTTCGGCGGTGGAAATGCTGGAAGTTGCCGGTTTTAAGAACGTTACCGGTTTCAATCGGCAGGATACACACCCGGGCCTCGGCATTCACGACATGGGCACGGCGCGCATGGGAAAAGACCCGAAAAATTCTGTTCTGAACAAATTCAATCAGGTGCATGCCTGCAAAAATGTGTTCGTAACCGACGGAGCAGCCATGGTTTCTTCGTCCTGTGTAAACCCGTCCATTACTTACATGGCCATGACAGCGCGGGCTGCCGACCATGCGGTGGCGGAATTAAAGAGGCAAAATTTGTAAGCCGGAAGCGCAGTTAGTTGTTGCTAAGGCATTTTTCATACAATTCGATGGTCTCAATCGCAGCTTTCGTCGACGAAAACTTCGCGAGTTGCTCCTTGCCTTTTTCAATGTAGGCAATGCGTTTGGATTCGTCCGCATAGAAGCCAACGATTGCTTCTGCGATACTTTCCGGGTTGTAGGGATCGAAATATATGCCTGCATCGCCGGCGACTTCCGGCAGGGATGCGGTATTGGAGCAAAGGACTGGGACATTATAATAAAAAGCTTCCAGAATCGGGATGCCGAATCCTTCCCAAAGTGAAGGATAGATAAAGGCGTCGGCATTGCTAAACAGCGACACAAGCGCTTCGTCCTTCACATATCCCGTAAATACAACCCGCTCTCCATGTTCGTTTATCTTTTCAACGACGGCTGCATCGTCTTTGTCCAGGTAATCCGTTCTGCCGGTAAGTACCAATTGCACATGGCCTGGTAGTTTTTTTAAAGCAATATCAAATGCCTTCAACAAGTTTTTGATATTCTTATGCTTGCGGGTGGTACCGATAAAGAAAATGTAATTCTTAAAATTGAACTCGTCTGAAAGCGCTTTCGGGGAGCCATTTTCTGCTATCGAGTGCTCCCAGCCCTCGTAAATGACGTGAATTTTATCCCGGAATTCCTTGCCGTAGCTGTCCAGGAGGTCCTGTTTGGTTGCATTGGACACTGCTATTACAGCGGAGGATTTAATTAATGAGTTTTTTAAAACACGGTTCAAATAAGCTACGGCCAGGTTGAATGTCCACCAGCGAGTATCCAGATACTTTCTGAAAATCAGATCGTGAACGGTCGCAACTCCGCCTTTTAAGTATAAGGGATATTGATTTGAAGTGCTGTGAAAAAGGTCAAATGTATTTTGGTTTTTTCTTAAAAACCAAAACATTCCCCAGTCACGTTTCGGGCCTATCGGGGCAATGTCGGTTTCGATGATTTTGAAGTTTCCTTCATTCAAAACTTTCCAGAATTCCTCCCGTTTTACGCCTTTACTAATCAATACTGAAAAATCGTATTTGTCGAATGCTTCCTTTGGAATGTGGGCAAGTAGGTTAATTATGTATCGCGATAGTCCGTCAATCTTCTCCACAACCGTTGTCGCATCAATCAGTATTCTCTTTTTCATATTGTTTTCTAGTGTGACGTTTTTAAGCGTGCCCGGTCGATCTATTTCCTGCAAAGAAAGCACATATCCCGGAAATTAGCTGCAATACAAGGGAATTTAGGGCCACTTTCGGGCAAGCAAACGCGGCGTGTAAGACACCATCAGATAGCTCCACACCGGTACCTGTCCCGAATCGGGTACCTTGCCTAACAGCTCCATTCGTTTATCCGCAATGGTGAAGGAAAGCCCGTAAATGATTTCGATGCCTTTGATTGGCTTGTAGTTCAAAGAGAGGTCACTCTCGAAGCCCAGGTAAGTGCCGTCGATCTCCATGCCTTCGGTGAGTAGGGGATATTGTGAGTAGAACAGGTGGGCGTCGCCCCGTAGTGAAAGCTTTTTGCCTGCCTGATAAATGACAAAGAGGTACGGGTTGATCAGCCCTTTTTCATTCACATCGGCCGGAAACTTTGTAAAGAGATTCATATTGCCCATGAACTTCCACGCGACACCGTAAAGCGGTACAAATGATGCAGATATTTCTTTTGGGGTCGTGCTTTTGTTGCCGCTCAGGATTTCTGCCCCTAGCCTGAATACCGTTTTACCAGTGTTGGCGCTGATTTCAGGCTGGATGTAATAGGCACGCACCTTCCTCGCTGCCGCATTTTGGCCGTATTGATAATATGCATTCACCGTCGCATAAAACCAGTTGCGGGTGTATTCCAGCCGTCCGCCGTTCGTAATCCGCTGGTAATATCGCCTGTCGCCATTTACCCTGCGGAACACATCCACGGCATTGATGGTCGTGAGGGTTACCTGATTGGCGAATTGATGTTTGAGATGGTGTACCAACAGGTATTTGTAGGTATGCGAAGCGACAGGCGAATAGGCTGGCTCGAAATGCTTCGCATACGGCCGGGTGAACGCGATAGTAAGATCTGTCTCCCATTTTCGCTTGTAAAGAAACCGTATTCCTTCATGCGCGCGGCTTTGCTGTCCCCAGGGCGCGGCCGAGAATATCCTCCCGTTGTCGAGGGATAGTGCCTGCCTTCCCGCCCTTATGGAGAAATGTCTGGTGATCACAGGTTCGGCGTAAAGCTCGAAAAAATTGAGACTACCTATCGAGGAAAAGTGCTTTGAGTCCCCCCAAACGTGAATTTCCTGCGGGGATGCGTGGAGGCGCAGACGATCGGTCTTGTAGGTAATGCTGAGCCTGTTCCGCTGCGTCACGTATAAGTCGGGCATGACGGTGTCAGCAGGCGTCCACATAAAATGATCCCGGTATTCGGCCCGCGGCCTGACTTCGAAATCGATCGTCAATTCCCGGCGTGTGCTATCGATCGACTGCGCCTTCAAATCCTTGGAGAGGAATGCAGGGATGGCCAATGCAGCGAGAAAGGGCACGACTGATTTTGTAAGGCTAAGCCCGGACACCGAGATAAATAATTTTAGCAAATATTGAAATATGGGGTTTCGCTGTGCAAACAACTGAAAATTAAGCGATATTATCTATATAGTTTAAATAGATTATTCGGCTGATTTAAAGGGGCCTCGTCCGCTTACGTTATAACCCTGTCCGTAAATGGACAGGCGATGAGCCTTTGAATGTGTGAAATAGCTATTTTAACAAATCCTGGCCTGCTTCCGGAGTCTGGCCAGGTATTTTTATTACACATTCAACCATGTATCAGAAATATATCAAAATTGCCTACCGGAACCTCACGCAAAGTAAGGTCTATTCGGCTATCACCATTTTCGGCCTTGCTCTGGGCCTGGCGGTTAGTTTGCTCAGCATTCTTTATGTAGCGGACGAGCTGCGCTACGACCGGTTCAATCGGAAAGCCGACCGGATTTACCGGGTCAACGGCTCCATTACCTATTCACTGAAAGAATCTAAAACAGCCGTTGCGCCTACTCCGATGGCGGAAACGCTGAAACGGGACTTTCCGGAAGTGGAAGATGCGGCACGTTTGGGAAAGTATGGAAGCCATTTGGTCAAAGGTGATAAAGGTGCGATCCGCGAGCGACGCGTGCTATACGCGGACTCGACTGTTTTCAATGTGTTTACGCTGCCGCTTATCCACGGTAACCCGAAAAAAGCATTGGCCGAGCCCAATTCGGTTGTTATCACAGAAAGGATAGCGCGGAAGTACTTTGGCACTTCGAATGCCTTGAACCGGACGCTTACCTTCGACACCGGACAAATCAGACGCATAACGGCCGTTATCGCCGATATTCCCGCTCAGTCGCATTTCCAGGCCGATTTTCTGCTACCCTTGCACGAAACCGAAGAGGCGAAGGTCAACAAATGGGGTAACCACGTTTTTAATACCTACCTGTTGCTCCGGCCCGGAACCGATCCGAAATCGGTGGAGGCGAAATTCGAGCAGATTCTTCAAACCTACATGGACCCGGCATTGCGGCGGTTTTTTCAGACAACCCTGGCTGAAACCCGGAAAGCAGGCAACAATTTCAGCTATTCGCTTATGCCGTTGGTGGACATCCATTTGCATTCCGACAGGGCGGGAGAGTTGTTACCGAACAACAGTATCGAGTACATCTACCTTTTCCTGGGCATTGCCTTCTTCATCCTGCTGATCGCCGTTTTCAATTTTATCAATTTGTCGACGGCCCGGTCGGCCAAAAGGGCCAGGGAGGTCGGGGTTCGCAAAGTAATGGGTTCCAACCGGACCGATCTCATCGGTCAATTCCTGGCCGAGTCCCTGCTGTTTACTTTTCTGGCACTGCTGGCCGGTGTCGGATTGGTGTACCTGCTCTTGCCCGATTTTAATATGCTGTCCGGTAAATCCTTGTCCATCAACGAAGTGGTAAACAGGCATTCCATTGGTTTCCTGATTTTGGGAACGGTGCTGGTAGGCGTGTTGGCGGGACTTTATCCGGCTTTTTATTTATCGTCTTTCCAGCCTGTGGAAGTATTGAAAAGTAAATTCTGGATGGTTCCCGGCCGCTACAACCTGCGTGGTTTTTTAGTAGTATTCCAATTTGCGCTCTCGGTATTGCTCATTATCGGCACGCTGCTCATTCATAGACAGTTGCATTATATTCAAACCAAAAAAATAGGGTTTACCAAAGAGCAGGTAGTAGTGGTGAAAACCAATGAAACCCCGGCCTCGGACATCCTGGCCTTCAAGCAGGAAGTAATGCGCAATGCAGCGGTAAAAATGGGCACGGTAAGCGGTTTTCTGCCCGTGGCGTCCAACCGCTGGAACGATATGTGGTATCCCGCCGGAACGACGGACCAAAAGCAGTCGGTTAACATGCAGGAATGGAAAGTCGACCCCGATTATATCCCGACGCTCGAATTGAAACTGATGCAAGGCCGAAACTTTGCGCAGGGCCGTGTTGCCGATAGTACCGCCGTCATTATCAACGAAAGCGCCGCCAAACGGCTGGGTTATGCACAGCCGGTTGGAAAAACCATTCACAAATCGGGTGGAGAAGAACTGACGATCATAGGCGTGGTGCAGGATTTTCATTACGAATCACTGCGAAGTATGATCGAGCCTGTCGCTTTGATGATCGACGCGAAGATGCTGGGAAGCAGTGTCGAGAAAATGTCGCTCGAAGCCGTTTCATTCCGGCTGAATGCCTCGGATATTGGCACTACCATTCGTTCAATGCAAGCGACCTGGAAGAAAACGGCGCCGGGAAAACCATTTGAATACGCGTTTTTAAGCGATGAATTCGATGCGCTCTACCGTACCGAGCAGCGTATCGGGCGGCTGTTTACAGGTTTTGCCGTGGTGGCGGTTCTCATTGCGTGCCTGGGCTTGTTCGGGCTAAGCGTATTCGCGGCGGAGCAACGTACCAAGGAAATCGGTGTACGAAAAGTAATGGGCGCGTCGGTAGCGGGTATCACAGCATTGCTCACGAGGGATTTCCTGAAACCCGTTTTGATAGCTATCCTTATTGCGTCCCCGATAGCGTGGTATGGCATGAACCGGTGGTTGCAGGAGTTTGCCTATAAGGTCGATATCGAATGGTGGGTCTTTGTACTGTCGGGGCTTCTGGCCATTGCGATTGCGCTGGCGACGGTTGGCTTCCAGAGCATCAAAGCCGCATTGGCGAATCCGGTGAAGAGTTTGCGGAGCGAGTAACGCTCAAAAAAGATACTTCTCGCAGCTGGACTTTCTGAGTTCCACCAAATGCAACAGTTCGCTGGAATAGACGTGGGCGATGTTTTCTTTGGGAATGAGCGATTCGATCAGCGTCGGGTCGTCTGTCAGGATGTAGTCGTAACAGAACTTCCTTTTCGCGTTTTTCAGCGGGGCCAGTTCTTTCATGTAGCGGATGTAATCCATTTGGCCGGGGCGTTGTACCTTGTTATCAGTCGCACTCCAGAAATAGTAGTAACCTACATTTCTGCGGAACATGACACCTACATTGCGGTCGGCGGGAATGTGCGGGCTGAGTTGTTTAAAGCTGAGGTAATTGTCGGGATTACTCAGGAAATAGGCCCTGTCGCGGTTCATGGAGAGGATATTGGAAGTGCGGTCCTGATCATAATATCCCGCTTTTTCCAGCAATGCAAACACCTTCGTCCTTTCGACGTAATCGGGCCAACGTTTCAACGGATGACAGTTATCCTTGCCCGGGAACACGTAATACCCGCTCAGGTATTTCTCATAAACCTTCCCTACTTCGGCGCTGCTTTCGCAAATAGCGATCGGAATATGTCCTAATGCTTTTCGGGTCACAAAATTGATCGAAACAAGCTCCTTACTGGGGTTTCCGTACACGAATGGCAGCGAAGAAAGCAGCAATGGAATGATGAGGAAGACGGCTTTCCAGCGGAATTTCAGCGAGTACACGCAGGCGATCATGACCGCGCCCATCGCGAACAGGGGCATCTGCGTACGCGTGCTCCACAACTGGAATTTCATTAATGTACAAAACAGCAGGAAACCCAGCGCCGAGCAGGCCCAGAACCACTTTACATCCTGTTTTAAAGGCAGGAAAAATAACAGAATACCCATGCCGGCGATCAGCCAGAAATGGATCGTATTCGGGATCATATCTTCGTGAACCGAATATTTGACGGAAAACGGGTCGATACTCAGATCGGCATCGTCGATACTGACGCCGATGGTTTCGTGAAAAGCCCTGATCTTGCTATCCAGCGCCTGATTGAAGCTCGTAATGGGCAGCCCGATGTTCAGCCCCGCGTTTTTGATGACATTGGAAAGCGTATAAACCGGCGAATGCTTTTTGGCCGGTAGTTCTTCGGAAGCGAACGGCGTATTTTGCAGCGGGCTCATCACGTGTCCGAAGAGGGTGTAATTCCTACAAAAGAATGGTGAAAATGTGATGGCCATTAAACCCAGCGCTACCACGAGCACTTTCACAGCGTACGCGAACCGGTATTGCAGGAGAATGCGGACGCCGAAATAGAGCACAAACGGTATGGCGAAGATCAGGATCGTATATTTCGAGAATCCTCCGAATGCCAGCGATTGCATCATGACCACCAGCGCCAGCACCGATTTCTTTTCCAGTAATTCAAAACCGAAATACACGAAGGAAATGAAGAAAAAGCACGCGCAAAGGTCAACCTGCGTGCTGGTACTCTCGAAAAGCACGATCGGGAGCGTCAGGAAGCAGATCGTTGCCAGCAGTTGTCCGTCCTTGCCGAGCCCGAATTTTCGCGCGATCAGGCCGATCCCGCAGATCGAACCGATGAATGCACTGAACTGGATCAGGCCTGCGAACTGATCGGAGCCCGACAGCAGAACGGTATCGAGCACGAGGTATTCCGCAAAAACATTGAGATACAACTGCTGCAAATGCATGGTAGGGAAGTGGTCGAGGTTCCCATTGTAAATCCAGATCAGGATCCGGTTCAAATGGTACATATGCGAATCGAAGTTGTTCGGGGCGGCGTAAAAGGCCAGGAACAGCAATGGCAGCATATAAAGCAGCGCCACGGCGGCAATCAGTATTTGATGGGTCGTTCCAAAACCGGCCAGGCGGAAAGCACCCTTCAATGCATTCAGCCTTTTCAGATCGATTTTCCCCGACTGGTGGAGGTAGTAAACCAGTCCGGACACTCCCAATGCTTCAATAGCCCAGAAAACGAGCGCCGATGTGGTATTGATTGCGTTGAAGAGCGAGGCTGTTTCGTTGTAAATTTTTTTTTTTCCTGCGTTGGCGATCACCGAGAAGATGAACGACCGGCGGAGATTGGTGTAAACGCCCGCTTCGGAAGAACGCAGAAAAAAGATCGCAAAAATACAGGCAAACGAAATCAGGAGTAAACAAATACCCATAAACGAAGTGAAAACGAACTGGAAAATATCAGATTACAGGCTCCGTGTGCAGTCCTGTTTGTGACTTTTAGAGCTGCAAAGGTACGCGATTATTCGGGCCGGAAACAGCATTTGTTAGTGTACGTGCCTGATAAGCGTACTTTTTGTTCCGTCTCAGGAAACCACATTGCTCGGATTGCCCGATTGAAAACCTTCCAGATTGTCGGCCACCATTTGCAGCAGTCGCCGACGCGCCTCGAACGTCGCCCATGCTACATGCGGAGTGATCACGCAGTTCGGCGCTGAAAACAATGGATTGTCAGCTTTTGGTGGTTCTACGGAAAGGACGTCCAGCCCGGCCGCGGCTATGGTGCCATTTTGAAGCGCATTGGCGAGATCCTGTTCATGAATAAGCAGTCCGCGGCCCGTGTTAAGTACAATAGCGCCCGGCTTCATTTTGGAAAGACTTTCCCGGTTGATAATCTCCCGTGTCTCGTCGGTAAGTGGGCAGTGGAGGCTTATGACGTCGCTTCGGCGGAAGATTTCGTCCAGTGAAACCATTTCCACGCCGTCCGTCGGCACCGGGTGTTTCCGGTATGCGATCACATTCATTCCGAATGCCGCGGCAATTTTCGCGACCTGCGAACCGATATCGCCCAGGCCGATCAGTCCCATCGTTTTTCCTGCCAGCTCGGTAAGGGGTGTTTTCCAGTAACAGAAATCGGCGGAAGCTGCCCATTCACCGGCAAATACGCTCTGGCTGTGCGTTTCTACCCGGTTCACGATCGCCAGCAGCAATGCGAAAGTCTGCTGCGCCACGGAGGCCGGGCCGTATGCTTTCACATTGGTCACGGTAATGCCGTGCTTCTTCGCCGCTTCGATGTCGATATTGTTAAAACCCGTGGCCATCACGCCGATATACCGGACTTTCGGCAGTTTCGCCAGCGTTTCCCCCGAAAGCACCACCTTATTAACCAATAATATTTCCGCATTCTTGGCCCGCTCCACAATCTCCTCCTTCGCCGAGCGATCATATATGGTCACATTTCCCAGTTTTTTAATGGGCGCCCAGTCCTGGTCGCCTGGGTTCAGGGTATATCCGTCGAGAATTACGATGTTCATGTATTTGTGTTTAAATGTTTCTCCAACCTTTAACGGTGTACTGTGTGCGCGACTGGTTGGTACTACCGCCGTATATTAATGTCTTTTCGCCAGTGTTATTTTCCGAAATTTCGTTGAAATAGTTAAGCCCTGCGAAATGCTCGGTCATAATGGTTTGCGAGGATTTGATTTCGAAAGTATCGTACAGATTACCTTTTTGGGTTAGCAGATCAACCTCATGGCCGTTGGAATCGCGCCAGAACCAATAGTCGCGATGGAGGTAGCGGTGCTCGTTTTGTTTTTGAATTTCGGCGATGACCATATTTTCGAAAATATTCCCGCGTAACGGGTTCTCCTGGAACGTCGTCGTATTACGGATTCCAAGCAGGTGGCAAAGCAGGCCTGTATCGTAAAAGTATATTTTCGGGGTTTTTACGACGCGCTTGCTGAAATTCCGGTAAAACGGCTGCAATTGAAAGGTAATGTAACTGCTTTCGAGGATCGACAGCCAGGCTTTTGCAGTGGGTTGGGTGATTCCGCATTCATTAGCAATCGAGGAAAGGTTCATTAGTTGCCCTACCCGCGCCGCGCAAAGACTCAGAAATGTGCGAAACTGCCTAAGGTCGCGAATGTTGGCGAGTTCGGTCACGTCGCGTTCCACGTAAGTTTGAATATAGTTGGCGTAAAATGTCGTTGGTTCGATGTTCCTGTCATAAATGGCAGGGTAAAATCCATTCAGACAAACTTCCGGAAAGGTTTCTGCCAGCAGGTCTGCGGATTTCATTTCTGAAAAATCAAAAGGAAGCAATTTAAAAAGTGCCACACGACCGGCCAGGCTTTGGGTAATGTTGTTGAGCAGTCGAAAATTCTGTGAACCGGATAGTATGAATTGTCCCATTTGCCGCGACTCATCCACGAGAGTTTGAATGTATGAAAACAGGGCAGGGACTTGTTGAACCTCGTCAAATATCATCCTCTCAGGATATTCGCGCAAAAAGCCAACTGGGTCGTCGCTAGCAAATGCCCGGTTGTCTGGATTTTCCAGGGATATATGCTGGTAATCTTTAAAGATAGTTTTAAGCATTGTAGTCTTACCCGATTGCCTGGGGCCGGTTACAGCAAGGACAGGGTACTTCCCTGCATGTTGCCTGATTACCGTTTCGATATGGCGTACTACGAATGTCATAAGCTACTTGTTTTCAACTACAAAGATATTCTTATTTTGAAATTACATGAATCAAACTTTGAAATTACATAAGTTCTATTTTGAAATTACATAGACTCTATTTTGAATTTGCATAAAAAAGCCCTTCGAAATCATACTCGGAAGGGCTTTCAATATTATGGATATAACGCTAATTCTTGGGGTCGGTACTGATCCTTCCGGCACCTGCGCCTTGCATTTGCATCGGGTTAGGTGCTTTTTTCAGTTGCTGCTGCTTGAAGATCTGGAACCGGGTTGGTTGCGCGATGCGCGGGAACGAGTTGTTCTCGGTATCGATGTCGGCGATCTGCTGGTACGGGTCGAGCGTCCATTGAACGACCTTCTTTTTCGTCGAGATCACCTTGTTGATCTGTGCATCGTTGAAGCGCCAGATTTCAGCAGGATATACAGCCACGGAATCGGTTCCGTCCTCGAAACCCATTTTTATGATCACCGGCATCGGTACGCCGCCTTTGTTTTTAATGGATAACGTGTAAAAATTGGTATTCTGCTGGATCAGCTGGCGCTCGCTTTCCGATAATGTCGCCAGGTATTGTTCGTATTTCTGCTTGTCGGCTTCAGTTACCTTGAACGGATCATAGCGGTTATAGAAATCAGCCATGGTCGAATCCTGGGCGACTACGGTTTCGCCCTTGGTTTTAGCGTCCTGGATTTTGCTCATGGTCGTCTTTTTACGCGCATCTTCCTTGCGTGCAATTTCTTTTTCGATGGCCGGGTTTTGCGTGTCGACGCTGAACCAGTCCACGGTGACCAGGTCCTGATCAACCGGCTCGGTGCCGTAGAACCAGCCTTTCCAGAACCAGTCGAGGTCTACGCCCGAGGCATCTTCCATCGTGCGGAAGAAATCGGCCGGAGTAGGGCTTTTGAAACGCCAGCGGGTGGCATATTCCTTAAATGCATGGTCGAACAGCTCGCGGCCCATCACGGTTTCACGAAGGATGTTCAGTGCAGTGGCAGGCTTTCCGTACGCATTAGGTCCGAGGCCGATCACGTTCTCGGCCGAAGCCATGATCGGGCTCAGCACCGATTTGTCCGACGACATATATTCCGTGATCTGGTTAGGCTCGCCGCGGCGGGTCGGGAAGTTGTAGTCCCATTCCTTTTCGGCCAGGTATTGGCAGAATGTGTTCAAACCTTCGTCCATCCATGCCCACTGGCGCTCGTCGGAGTTGACGATCATCGGGAAGAAGTTGTGACCCACCTCGTGGATAATCACACCGATCATGCCATATTTCACGGCTTCGGTGTAAGTGCCATCTTCCTCGGGACGACCGCCATTGAAGCTGATCATCGGGTATTCCATCCCGCCGCCCGCTACCGAATGGCAGGAGATCGCCACCGGGTAAGGATATTCAAATGTACGCGCACCGTAAGATTTCAAAGTATGCGCTACCGCACGCGTCGAGTATTGCTCCCATAGCGGGTTACCTTCTTTGGGATACACCGACATACACCAGATCTTGCGGCCGCTTTTGTAAACATCGCTCTGCATAGCGTCCCAGATGAACTTCCGGCTGCTCGCAAATGCAAAGTCCCGTACATTATCAGCTTTGTAAATCCACGTTTTCTTGCCCGGATTCTTGTTTTCGCGCTTTTCTGCCTTTTCTGCTTCGGCCTGCGTTACAATCATCACCGGCGTTTTGGAGGTTTCGGCCTGTTTCAGACGCTGTTTTTGGGTGGCGGTCAATACCTGTGCGTAGTTCTGACATTCGCCGCTGGCTGCTACTACGTGGTCGGAAGGAACGGTGATCGCTACTTTGTATTTACCAAAAATCAATGCGAACTCGCCCTGGCCGAGGAATTGCTTGTGGTTCCAGCCATTCACGTCGTCGTACGGGGCCATGCGTGGAAACCAGTGCGCGATGAAGTAGTTGGCATTGCCGTCTTTCGGGAAATACTCGTAGCCGCTGCGCCCGTAATATTCGGTGATATTGTAATTCCAATCCACGCTGAAAACGAACGCGGTACCGGTTTTCATCACTACGGGGAGGTCGATGCGCATCATCGTTCCGTTGATGGTGAATGGCAATGCCTTGCCGGCCTTGTCCTTTACTGCCGTGATTTTATAACCATACTCGATCTTGGGGTCGAGGGAGGCGCCACGGGCACTGTTAAGGTCCTGCAACTGCGTCGTGCTCATGCCCTTTTCGTTAACCATACCGGTACGTGACCTTGCGGCAATACCGTCATTTTTGAACAGGTTCTGGTCGAGCTGCATCCAGATGTATTTCAGGTCATCCGGCGACTGGTTATAAAATGTAATTGTTTCGGTACCGATAATCCGGCGGTTGTCGTCGTCGAGTTCGGCTTTGATGTCGTAGTCGGCCCGTTGTTGCCAGTATTCCTTGCCTGGTGCTCCGGAAGCGGTTCGGTAGGTGTTGGGCGTCGGCAGGGTAGTGCCCAGCTGTTCAAAACGGTCGTTGGCCTGGTAATTGGGGGAGGTTGGGAGCTGCTGTGCCATGGTGGATAGCGACACGAGCAGCAATAGTAATGGGAGCAGCTTTTTTTTCATGATTGGTTGGTCATAGATAGTTGGGTTGTTATGTATCGGCAGGCATGCCTGCAAGTGTGCGGAAAAGTTCGTTATTCAGGATCAGCGAGAGCGCCATTCCAAAGATAATACCGGATAGTATCTGTATCCAGCTCAATTTCTGAACCCTCAGCAGCTCGATCATCGCAAATGCAATGACTAATATAATAAACACGATAATGAGTTGCCCCAATTCGAGCCCTACATTAAAGCCGAGCAGCGGGTTGACGATATCCGCTTCATTGCCGAGCAGCGCCCTCAGATAATTCGAAAAGCCCAGTCCGTGGATTAAACCGAAACCTAATGCCAGCGGGTACCTGAATGCCGGCGCCTTCTCTTTGGGGGCATAGGAGTTCTTCGGGACCCGATAAAAAAAGTTGAGAAAAGCCGTGATAAGTATGGTAATGGGTATCAGCAGCTCGATTACATCCGGTTTGACATTAACATAACCTAATGTAGATAATGCAAGCGTAACCGAGTGCCCTGCGGTGAATGCGGTGACCAGAACGATTACTTTTTTCCAGTCTACCAGCGTGTAGACCGAGCAGATTGCCATGATGAAGAGAATATGATCATAGCCGTTGGAATCAGTGATGTGGTTGAATCCTAATTGAAGGTAGGCCTGAAACTCGGACATTAAACTAGGGTTAGGAATATGTGACGTCCGACAAATTACTTGTCAAGACAAAAATAGATAAACCCGAAGATATTTCTTTCGATAGTGTAAACCAACAATGTCAAGAAAATGCTACACAGGGCCTTACATTTTTACTATAAATCAACTACAAAAAAGACCGGGGGCATTTGCTCCCGGTCCTCTCAAACTCTGACAATTGTATTTTTTCTAAAATCCGCTGCTACTCCACAATTCCTTGTCCTTTTTCAGCATTGAAGTCGTCCAGATCATGCACGAAGCCATTAATCACGGCATACTTCACTTTTCCGGCCTTTTTCAGGATGAATGTAGCCGTGGCGCCCAGGCCCGGCGTGCCGGTGGGTACCGCTTGGCCGCTTCTGAGAATATGTAGCGGCGTAGTGGTGAAATACAGGCCCAGGGCGCGCGTATTCGCGTCGGGCGCGAGGCGTACGTACGTGTAACCTTCTTTAAGCAGGTTCAATGCATTCAGCTTGCTGATCTCGCTCACATTTTTGAATGCGGTAGGATAAAGTTTTCCCTTTTCGATGGTAAGCCCCGTCGCGTCGAGTTCCTGGCTGCCGTATTGCGGGTGGAGGTCGCCGAAATCCTCGATTTTGCTGTAATAGAAGAACTTCGTTGCATTGGAATAGCTGACCTCGTTACGGTTTATCCCGAGGTCCGCCGTAAATGATTTGCCGGATTGACGAACGGTCGCATTGCGTACCACGAGGTCGTACACCCAACGGCCGTTTTCCGGGATGTTGTAATATTCCTCGCGGTTCTCTTTGGTGAGCGAATTGTCCGAAATCTTGTCCAGCGCCGACAGAATAGCCATAAAATTGAGCTGACGGATATATTGCTTCTCGGGGTCGCCTACGCGCCCGCCCGATTCGATCAATACCAAAGTAGTGCCCCATTTCTGCACATTATCCCCGAACCCGCGCGGCTCGTGGTCGTCGGCATAGCGCGCTACCTGGCCTGGAATATACTTTTGAAGGACCTTGTTCATGCCCACGATCAATTGCATCGAACGCTCGCGTACGTCGTTGATGGACAGCTCGTAATCATAGGAAGTCGCCAGGAAGGAGATCGTGGCGACTTTCGGGCTGCGGCCTGCCGAGTAACGCGGGCTCTGATCGTGGAGGTTGAAGCCATAATCGGGTTTCAGGCGATCCACAAGGCCTTTCAGGATTTGCGCTTCGGGTGTCTGGCGTGCTGCGGCGTCGCGGTTCATGTCGATGCCCTGAGCGGTCCGGCGCTGGTAGCGTTCTGCCCCGTCGGGATTCAGCATCGGGACAAAATATAGGGTGGTATTGTCGAGCAATTTCTTGCGTAGGTCGTCGAAACCGTCGTTTTTACCTTCGAGAAAGTTGAAGATATCGAAGCTCGCCATGGTCGCGGTAGGCTCGTCGCCGTGCATTTGCGTCCAGAGCAGCACCTTCTTCTTGCCATTCCCGATTTTGATCATTTGAATAGTCCGGCCTTCAAAGGAATCTCCCACCTTTTCGATCTGGTACATCGCATTGCCCTGACGTTTGGAAATCAGCGGAAGGATGTCTTTTTGCTTGAAACGGCGCTGGGTAAGGGAGCTTTCGCGGTAGGTTTCGTGGACTTTGAAAAGACGGTCGGCAAGGGCTTGCGTTTGTGCCTGGGAATCAACGGTAATCAAGGTAATGAGCAGGAAAAATAGTGGCAGAATAGTTGGTTTAGTCATGGTTCAGGGCCATTTGTTAACCGCAAGGTACGAAGTTTTCTCTAAGCAAATTTTAATGTAATATTTACGCCGTATATTACCTGCTTATTGTAATTTATGCTTACATTTGTGGCATGTTAACAGCTGAAACATATCATTTGCATCATAGCCTCTCGGCTTTCGGACGTCTAGGGTGATGTGTTTTTGCAAGTAGTGTTGTAATAAGGTTGAATACATAGTATCCCAGAAGCCCGATTGTTAAGATCGGGCTTTTTTGTTGTCGATTTCAAGCACAGATTGGAATGAAAACCGTCATTATCAAATACAATGCAGGCAATGTGCAGTCGGTCATGTACGCGCTCGACCGCATTGGCGCGAGCTACCTCTACACCGACGATGAGGCCGAGATCCGTTCCGCAGACAAGGTGATTTTTCCCGGCGTAGGCGAGGCCAGCACCACCATGAGTTACCTCCGTAACGTGGGCCTCGACAAGGTGATCCCTTCTCTTAAGCAACCGGTATTCGGGACCTGCGTGGGCATGCAGCTCATGTGCCGCTTTTCGGAAGAGAACAATACCGAATGCATGGGTATTTTCGATGTGGATGTGAAACGGTTTCCGGCAGACGCGGGCCTGAAAGTGCCGCATATGGGCTGGAACAACATCTCCGGTTACCAGTCGCCGCTGACGGCCGGGCTTCCCGACAATGCGTACGTCTATTTCGTACACAGCTATGCGGCACCGGTTTGCGAATACACCGTCGCCATGTGCGATTACGCATTGCCTTTCAGCGCGATGCTGCATAAGGACAACTTTTACGCGGCCCAGTTCCACTGCGAGATCAGCGGAAATGCCGGCCAGCAGATCCTCGAAAATTTTCTCAAACTCCAATAACCGCCTGCCCCTAATCCATGATCCAGATTATTCCCGCTATCGACCTGATTGAAGGCAAATGTGTCCGCCTCACCCAGGGCGATTATGGTCAGAAGAAGATTTACAATGAAAACCCGCTGGAAGTAGCGCAGCAATTCGAAGATGCCGGGCTGAAAAGGCTGCATTTGGTAGACCTCGATGGTGCGAAGGCCAAAAAGGTCGTCAACTGGAAGGTATTGGAAAAAATTGCTTCTAAAACTTCGTTACATGTTGATTTCGGCGGGGGTGTACAATCGGACGATGACTTGAAAGTTGCTTTTGAAAGCGGTGCGAAGCAGGTTACTGGCGGCAGCATTGCCGTAAAGCAGCCCGATCTGTTCGAGCATTGGCTTAAAACTTACAGCGGTGAGAAAATTATTCTCGGTGCGGATGCGAAGAACGAGAAGATTGCGGTGAGTGGCTGGGAAGAAGGTACCAGCATCTGGGTGTATGATTTTGTGGAAGAATATGTGGAGAAAGGAGTTAAATACACCATTAGCACCGATGTAGCGAAGGACGGCCTGCTGCAAGGCCCTTCTTTTGATTTATATAAAAACCTCCAAGACAAATGCCCCGACCTGAACATTATCGCCAGCGGCGGCATTGCGGGTATCGAAGATGTGGAGAAACTGGCGGAAATGAACATTTACGGCGTGATCATCGGTAAAGCCATTTATGAAAACCGGATCAGCCTGGCCGAGTTACAGCGTTTTTCAGTTTAAAATATGCTTACAAAACGAATCATTCCCTGTCTGGATGTGAAAGACGGCCGGACGGTCAAAGGGGTCAATTTTGTGAATTTGCGCGATGCGGGCGATGCCGTGGAACTGGGCGCGATGTACGCCGCGCAAGGTGCCGACGAGCTGGTGTACCTCGACATTACCGCCACCGTGGACGGCCGTTCGACATTTATCGACCTCGTCCGCAGAGTAGCGCAGACCATTAATATACCTTTTACAGTCGGCGGAGGCATTTCTTCGATCGCGGACGTGTCGGCGCTCCTGCATGCGGGCGCGGACAAGGTTTCCATCAACTCGGCTGCCGTGCGTAACCCGGACCTGATCAATGAGCTATCGCTCGAATTCGGAAGCCAGTGCATTGTGGTCGCGATCGATACGCGTTATATCGAAACGGAAAACGGTCACGAGCACATCGTGCACACGCACGGGGGCAGGAAAGCGACGGAAATCCGTTCGATACCCTGGGCGAAGGAAGTGGAAGAGCGCGGCGCAGGCGAAATCCTGCTGACCTCTATGGACACCGACGGTACGAAGAACGGATTTGCATTGGAACTGACTTCGATCATCTCGGGCAATGCGAATATTCCGGTGATCGCATCCGGCGGTGCGGGCAATATGGCGCACTTCTACGATGTTTTTACAGAAGGGAAAGCCGACGCCGGACTGGCAGCGAGCATTTTCCACTTCCGTGAAATCGACATTCCGGATTTGAAAGAGTACCTCAAAAACAAAGACCTGCCGATCCGGATGACCCGGTAGTGGCGCGGAGTTTTATTAAATATCACTGAACCGGTTGGCCGGCGAGCCCCGATGCTGCGGACCATGCGGAATCTTTTAATTCACAACCAAAAATGAGCGAGACGTTTTCATCCATTGACTTTAATAAATCGGCCGACGGCCTGGTACCGGCCGTGATCCAGGACGTGAATACCGGTAAAGTGCTGATGCTCGGCTACATGAACGCCGAAGCGCTGGACGTTACCCGCCAGCAGGGAACCGTTACTTTTTACAGCCGCAGCAAGCAACGCTTGTGGACAAAAGGGGAAACGTCGGGCAATTTTCTGTTTGTAAATGAAATTGCAGCCGACTGCGATGGCGATACATTACTCATTAAGGCTACCCCGGCGGGCCCCGTTTGCCACACCGGTGCGGATACTTGTTTTGGGGAAAAAAATAGCCAGCCGGAAATTGCCGACACACGTACAGGCGAAGCTGCATTCCTGAATTACCTGCAAAAAAATGTAATCCGCGAAAGAAAATTGAACCCGTCGGATTCGTCTTATACAGCCAGCCTTTTTAAAAAGGGGATCAATAAAATCGCGCAGAAAGTAGGGGAGGAAGCGGTCGAAGTTGTCATCGAATCAAAGGATAATGACGACGATCTTTTCAAGAACGAAGTGTCCGATTTGCTGTTCCACCTGCTTGTTTTGCTGGAACAAAAAAACATTGACTTAGATGAGGTAATTGACGTACTTCGTAGCCGTCACCAATAAAAACCAGATCTCTATGAAGTTGCTCCTGCGTCTTGTAATCAGTACATTGGCGATCATCGTCGCCGCAAATTTGGTGCCCGGGGTTGTGGTTGCGAGTACGGGTACGGCGATTATCGTAGCCATCGTGTTGGGTATCCTGAACACGTTCCTCAAACCCATCCTGCAACTCCTCGCATTACCCATTACGATCCTGACGCTGGGGTTGTTCTATTTCGTCGTTAACGTATTCATTATTTACCTCGCGGCATCGCTCGTGGACGGATTCCGGGTCGATGGTTTCATTTCCGCATTGTTCTTCGGGCTAATCGTTTCGGTGGTCTCTGCAATTCTTGGTATGTTTTTGGATTAATGTGAAAAAAGTCTGTTGTTCAGGCCTTAATACATTTCACATGATTTGAAATATACCGCTATGCTGAGTCAACTGGAAGAAATCAAGGACACCCTTTTTAAATATTTCGAAACCAGGATCGATCTGTTTAAAATCGAGACCCGTGACAAAATCGAGCGGGCCGTTGTGATAGGGATTTATGCCGCCATACTGCTATGCATTGGCCTTACAATCCTGATTTTGCTGGTCATATTGCTCGGGACTTTCCTGAACGAATGGCTGCACAGCGACTACCTCGGCTTTGTGATATTGCTCGGTATTTTCATCATCAAGCTGGCCGTTACCATCATCTGGAAAGAAACCTGGATCACGTTGATCCGGAAAATAATCGTTCGTTTTGTCAGCACGAAAGAGGAATAATGCTTTTTGGCTGCTTTATTTGGCAATAAGTTTCTCTGAATTGCTATTTTTGGATTCCTTTTGAAAATTCTCTGACGCTATTTAAACAGATTTGAAATGAGTTCTTCAATCGATTCTTCTGTCAAAATCACGAAGCCGTTTTCATCCGATACGGACAAGGAGAAAGAAGGTTTGTTGCAGGACGCCGATCTGTACCGCGACAAGCTTGAAACACAATGGAGCGGGCTTAAAAAGGAGGCCACGACTTACGGCAAGCAGGCGCTGGTAATCGGCGGGGTCATGGCGACGACTTTCGTGGTGATGAATGCATTGCTTCCGAAGGGGAAAAAGAAGAAGGAAATTTTGGTCGAGCCGGTTGAGCCTGTCGAAAAGAAAGTCACCAAAATCAAAACCCAGTCTGCGGTCGGACAAGCCGTTCAAAGTTTAGCCTGGACATTGGCTGTGGGGTGGGCGCGCCAGAAGCTGAAACATTTAATTGAAGACGAACGTAAAACCGAATGAAAGCAGCGAAACATCAAATCGCAGACCTCCTTTCCGAACGTAAAGCAGAAAAAAGGAAATCGTTTGCTGTTCTCCTTGATCCGGATAAAATTAACCTTTCCACATTCCCGAAATTCCTCGAATACGCGGCTGGGCACGGCGTTGACTTCTTTTTTGTAGGTGGAAGCCTCATTACCAACTACGCCATCGACAAGCTGATCGCCGCCATTCACGAATATACCGACATTCCTGCGATACTTTTCCCTGGCAGCAGCCTGCATATCGAGCCCTCGGCCGATGCCATTCTGTTGCTTTCGCTGATCTCCGGCCGTAATCCCGAGTTGCTGATCGGCCAGCACGTTATCTCCGCACCTTTGTTGAAAAGAAGCGGCCTCGAAGTGTTGCCTACGGGCTATATGCTTATCGAGAGCGGCAAGCTCACGACAGTATCCTACATCAGCAATACCACCCCGCTCCCGCGCGACAAGCCGGGCATTGCAGCTTGTACGGCATTGGCCGGAGAATATCTGGGCCTCAAAAACATCTTCCTCGATGCAGGCAGCGGTGCATTATTTCCCGTACCGGGCGAAACCATTGCTGCGGTACGCGCGGCCGTGGATACGCCGATCATCGTCGGTGGCGGGATCGATTCCTATGAAAAAGCCGATGCGGCATTGCATGCGGGTGCAGATGTGATTGTGGTAGGCAATGGCATTGAAGCTAATCAGGAATTGTTACCCGAAGTGGCTGCCTGCGTGAGGGCTTACAACGAAAAGTTGCAGAGTGTTTAGGGGTATCAGGAGAATTAATAGGATAAATTAAAGTGAATTAAGAATTTTCTAAGGAAATTTTAAGTTCTTGGAAAAATACAAACTCAAAATTTAGGAATATTCAATTCGATCCTATTACCTTTGCATCGAACCTTAATTACACCCAAGAAATGAAAAAATTCTTTGCATTTGCGTTTGTTGCCGGGATGGTAGCTTTCGCTGCTTGTACTAGCAAACCTGCTGACGAATCAGCTGATACTACTGCTGTAACTGTTGAAACTCCTGCGGTTGATACAACTGCTGTTGACACAGCTGCTGCTGCGGTTGATACTACTGCTGCTGATACTACTAAGAAGTAATCAGACGTACAAGTCGAAAATCTTGAAAAGCCCTATGAAAGTAGGGCTTTTCTTTTTTTATTCGGGGTATGAAAAACGTGTCTTTGGGTTCGTATGTGCCGGATGGAACGGCTGAATATTGCCAGGAGTTGTACCGCACCCACCGCTTTGATTTTTTCCTTTCGCGCCCGCGCCGTACCCGCCTGGGCGATTTTACCGTAAAGCCCGGCATCGTGCCCCGGATCACGGTCAATGTCAATCTGAATCCTTACAGCTTTCTCATTACCTACCTGCACGAGGTGGCGCATTGTGTGGTACATTACAAGTATAAAGGGCGCGGTCGCAAAAGGGTTGCGCCGCATGGTGCGGAATGGAAACACGAGTTCCGGGAGCTGTTGCTGCCGGTCATGCTTGAAAGTATCTTTCCGGAAGACATTCTCGTCCATTTGCTTCGTTATGCTCAAAACCCCGCCGCGTCCACCGGCGGCGACCAGAAATTGTTTAATGCGCTCAGAAAATACGATGAGCAGGAATTGAATACCGGCAAAGTATGCCTGTTTCAGTTGGACGAAGGGACCAACTTCGTCTTCCAGAACAGAACATTCACCCGCGGCACGCTCCGGCGCACGCGGGTACTATGCACGGACAAAGCCTCTCAACGTCTCTACACGATCCCTGCTCATGCATTGGTTGAAGCCTGCTGATGTTCCGAAAATGGCCTGCCGAACAGTTTTAGGCTGTCTGGCGGTGCTGGCTTCATTTATTTCCTACGCACAAAAATCGGTATTGTCGGAAGGGCAGTGGTTCAAGCTGGCTGTGACAGAAACCGGCATTTACCGGGTAGATGCGGATTGGCTTTCCAAAATGGGTGTGGACATTGCGGGTATTCGTCCGTCGGGAATACGCATTTATGGAAACGGCGGGGCTATGCTGCCGCAATCCAACAAATCGGGCTACGTGAATGCTTTGGCCGAGAATGCAATATGGGTAAATGGGGAAGAGGATGGCAGGTTTGATAAAAACGATGCCATTTACTTCTATGCGGAAGGCCCGCATGTAATCCAATATAATGCGGCAAAGGCGGAACTCCGGCATCAGCTCAATTACTATTCCGATTCAAGCTATTACTTCATCACATTTACTGAGGGCAATGGGTTAAGGATAAAACCTGCCGCGGCGCTTTCGGTTACGACTTCAACAACCATCAGCCAGTTTGACGATTACTGGTTTCACGAAACAGAATCGTCCAATACGCTCAAATCGGGTCGTGAATGGTGGGGCGAATATTTGGGAGCGCCATTGGGGAATATTAATGTCAATATGCCCGGTGTAGTGCCGGGTTCGGATTTTAAGCTGCGGACTTCTACAATCGGCGCGGCGCAGATACCCACGCGTTTTATATGGAAGGTCAACGACGGCGAAGTCGGGCAGGAAGCGATCGGTACTGTTAGCACCGGTACTTATGATGTGAAAGCTTTGCAGACCGGGAATACGTATATAGTAAAGAATGCGCCCGCTTCCGGTAATTTTACAATTAATGTATCCTATAATAAGAACGGACAGAGCTCGGCGGAAGCTTATCTCGATTATGTAGGCTTGCAGGTGAAGCGGGAGTTGAGGAATTATGAAGGTCAGCAAATCTATCGTTTTTTGCCTCAGTTGGCGGATACCGTTACCTATCAGTTTACAGGTTCTTCCGAAGGTTTCAGTCTTTGGAATATCACAAACCCCACCGCGCCGCTATCCATATCTCAAAAAGATGCAACCGGGGCTTTTCGTTGGGCTGCCACAGGTGCCAAATCGCTTCAAAAATACATAGGTTTCCAACCCAACGACGCATTCCAGCCCGCCCATTGGCAGCGCGTCGCGAACCAGAATATCGCCGCGTCAACGACGCCCGACCTGCTCATTGTAACTCCTGCCGCGTGGGCACAGGAGGCGAATCGCCTTGCCGGGTACAGGAATGTTCGCGATGGCCTGGATGTGCTCGTCGTGACGACCGACCAGATCTACAATGAATATGCTTCGGGCCGGCCGGACATTACCGCGATCCGCGATTTTACCAGGCAGCTTTACCAGCAATCGCCCGGTAAGCTGAAATACCTGTTGTTGTTTGGCGATGCAACCTATGATTACCGAAATCGGCTCCGCAACCAGTCGCAGGCGCAGCACGCTGCGTGGGTGCCCGTGTACGAGAGCAGGGAGTCGCTGAACCCGGTTTATACCTATTCTTCCGACGACTACTTCGGCTTTATGGATGCTAATGAAGGCGATTGGAGCGAGAATACGGCCGGTGACCATACCGTAGATATTGGCATTGGAAGATTGCCTGTGAAATCGATTGCGGAGGCGAAAATCGTCGTCGACAAGCTGATGCGCTATGAATCGTCGTTCGGGATCTGGAAAAATACGGTGCGGTTTGTGGCCGACGATGGCGACGGGAATATCCACCAGCGTCACGCCGATCAGCTTGCGAACCTCATTCAGGGGCGGATGTTCTCTTCGAGGTTGTTCATCGACGAAGCGTCGCAAACTACGACCGATGCAGGCCAAAAAGCTCCTGCAATTAACCAGGCCATTCGCAATGCGATCGATAATGGCACATTGATATTGAATTACACCGGCCACGGGGGCACCAGCGGCTGGGCCGAAGAGCAGGTGCTGACATTAGCGGATATGCTTTCGAGCAGGGGGATAAACAATTTGCCCTTGCTGATCACGGCCACGTGCGATTTTGGCCGTTATGATGATCCGGGAGTGGTATCCGGTGCCGAACTGATGGTTCTGAGTCCGAAAGGGGCAGCGGTAGGGGCGATTAGCACGACCCGCCCGGTTTATTCCAGCACCAATTTTGCATTGAACAAGGCATTTTACGAAGCATTACTGAATGCGAAACCGGGCCAGCGGCTGGGGGATTTTTTCAAATACACTAAAAACAATGCGCTTGCCGGAAGCCTGAATAGGAATTTCACGCTTCTGGCCGACCCATCGATGGTATTGACGCCCGGGAAAAAGGGAATCCGGTGGAGTTCGCCGGTTGATACATTAAAAGCATTGCAAAAAGTAACGCTTAACGCGGAGATTTTTGACCCCGAAACCGGAAAGTTGGATGCGGATTTCAGCGGTACGGCCAGAGTGGTGATCTACGACAAGCCGATCGGGTTCCGCACGCTGGGGAATGAAGGAACTCCGGAAGATTACACCGAGTTTCGCAGCAAGCTTTTCGACGGGAATGTGTCGGTGAAAAGCGGCCGCTTGCAATGCACTTTGCAACTGCCGAAAGATATCGATTATCGCATCGGGCTCGGGCGTGCGAGTGTGTACGCGGTGAGTGCCGACAGTACGGAGGATGCCTCGGCGCAGCTTAGTCTGGTTGTGGGCGGAAGTGCTGTGCAGCAGAAGGATACCATTCCGCCAAAGCTCGCCGGCTACCTCAATACGCCCGCGTTCAGGGATGGTGATACTGTGGAACCGTCGTCGGTACTGGTACTGCAAATGAGCGATGCGAGCGGGATCAGCATTTCGCGCGCAGGCATCGGGCATGACATTACGATGACTTTAAATGATACATTGACCGTCGTTTTGAACGATTATTATGTTGCGAACCTGGACAATTATCAATCGGGCACCATCAATTATCCGCTAAATAATCTGCCCGCCGGAAAATATATTGTCCGCGTAAAAGTATGGGACGCGTATACTAACTTTTCTGAAATAGCGTTCGGGTTTCTAGTAGGTCCTGCCAAAGGAATAGCACTCAACTCCCTTAACATTTATCCTAATCCATTTCAGAAAGATCTTACAGTCGAGCTGGGCCACAACCGGGTAAATGATGACGTAGAATTAATTTTTAATATATTGCTTGTTAATGGGCAACGTTTGGGCACTTACAAAAAGCTTTATTACAACAGCGAACCGGTTATCAGGGAAATGCTGGACGTGACGCAATGGCTGAGGACGATACCGGTTCGTCAATCGCTGGTTTACCAATTACAGATCAGATCGTTAAAAGACAATTCTACCGATCGCAAAGCCGGTAAGTTGATCAGGTCTCCTTAAGATAATAAAACTTATCAAATTTTTAGTAATAACTATCTTTCATTGTATTTTTGACCCTTTAAAGAAGCTGATACAGGCACTTCCTATCGCAAATCCAATTTCTATGAAACTTTTTTTTGTTACATTATCCTCACTATTCTTTTTAACAACAGGTACGCTTTTCGCTCAGCTGGATTCTACAAGAAGGATACCGGCATCCCCACTTTCCTTTTTGACGTTTGCCCCTGATGCCAGAAGTGCAGGGATGGGAGAAGCCGGTGTAGCACTCAGCCCGGATGCAAACTCAACTTACTGGAACGCAGCGAAGCTTCCTTACAATACCAAAGATTTTGGCGCTACGATCTCCTATACACCATGGCTCCGTTACCTGGTTGACGATATGTGGCTCGGTTATCTTTCAATCTACAAGAAATTGGGCGACCGCCAGGCAGTAGCGTTCTCTGCGAACTATTTCAATAACGGCGAGCTGGATTTGCGGGATGCGACCGGTAACAATATCGGTTATTTCAATTCACGTGAGGTGGCTATCAATGGTACTTACTCACGCCAGCTGGGCAGAAACTTCTCAATGGGTCTGACATTGAAATACATCTCCTCCAACCTTGCAGGCAATGCGGTAATCAACAACGTTTCATTGAGCCCTGCGCGTGTGGCGGCGGGTGATATCAGCGCTTACTATAAGAAAGAATTCAAGAACGAAGATACCGGAAGCGAGCTCGTTTGGTCGTTGGGTGGGGTGCTTTCCAACCTTGGTGGTAAAATCAACTACGGCTCGGGCACGGATACTGAAAACTTCATTCCTACCACGCTGAAAATCGGTACCGGTTTGTCATACACCGGCGACGGAAGAAACCGCTTCAATTTCATCATCGATTTCAGCAAGCTGATGGTGCCTACCCCGGATGGAAAAACCAATGTTAATCAAAAACCATTGCTGGACGGCATATTCGGCTCATTCTCGGATGCACCGGACGGGTTTAAAGAAGAAGTTCAGGAAGTGGCTATCGCGACCGGTCTGGAATACTGGTACAACAATATTTTCGCTTTGAGAGCAGGATACTTCGGAGAGAACAAAAACAAAGGCGACCGCCGCTTCTTTACCGCTGGTGCCGGTCTTCGTTTCGCCGACAAATGGGGTGCCGACTTCGCTTACATGTTCCCTACAACACAGGGAAGCCCGCTTGCACAGACATTGCGCATCACCGTTTCACTTGGATTGAATAAGGCTGAGAAGCTTGACGTAAGCGATAACGAAAACTAAGCATTCACATAAATTTAATTATTCAGAACGAATGGCGTTATTGCAACGTCATTCGTTTTTTTATACTCACCGCCGCCCATGTCACTGGACCGTACTATTGCACCTGATTTCAAAGTCATTCAAACTGTAAGCCTGCCGGAACCTCAATCCTACACCCTCGACAACGGGATCGCGTTGCACGTGATCAATATCGGGGAACAGCCGGTGGTGCGTCTGGAATGTATTTTCGAAGCAGGCAACTGGTATGAAAGCGAAACGGCCGCATCCTATTTTGCAGTCAAGATGTTGACGGAAGGCGTGGAGGGAATGACATCGCAGGAAATCAGCGAGGCATTCGACCAGCTTGGTGCATTTACGGAGATGACCCACACATCCGACCGCGTCGGTATCGTGGTGTATTGTCTTTCGCGTTTCCTGCCGGACGTGCTGCCGCTGGTACAAAAGCTCATCCGTAGTGCTACTTTCCCGGAAAAAGAGTTTCAGGAACTGAAAAATATCACAGTACAGAACCTGAAAGTGAACCGGGAAAAAACGGCTTACCTGGCCACAACGGAATTCAGGGCCCGGCTATTTGGCGAGGGCCACCCATACGGCCACAGCCAGAGCGCGGAAGGCATCGAATCGCTGGGCATGGATGCCGTGAAGGCGCATTACGAACGGTTTATCCGCGACGGTAAATTTACAGCCGTGCTCGCCGGACAGGTTACCGAGGCCGATGTGCAGCATGTGAACGCAACATTAGGCCACAATTCGTTCAATCCCGAAGCAGGTAAATTCTCTTTCAACGCTTCCGAAGCTTACCATGGCGACGAAGCCATTGTGGAGCGGCCGGAGAGTGTACAATCTTCGATTCGGATAGGTCGTGTGCTTTTCAACCGCCACCATCCCGATTATTTCAAAATGCTGGTCACAAATGAGATTCTCGGAGGTTATTTCGGGTCACGTCTGATGAAGAATATCCGGGAAGAGAAAGGCCTTACTTACGGCATCTCCTCGCACGTGGTAACGTTGCATAATGAGGGTTACCTGATGATCGGTACAGATGTGAAAAAGGAATTTACCCAGCAAACCATCGACGAGATCAAAAAGGAAATACACCGGTTGCAAACGGAACCGGTAGGGGCCGAGGAATTGCAAACCGTGAAAAGTTTTATGGCCGGTGAATTTGCCGGCTCATTGAATACCGCATTCGAAGTCGCCGACC
This sequence comes from Dyadobacter sp. SG02, assembly GCF_900109045.1. Taxonomy (GTDB): domain Bacteria; phylum Bacteroidota; class Bacteroidia; order Cytophagales; family Spirosomataceae; genus Dyadobacter. The sequence goes on along the minus strand of NZ_FNYL01000004.1, from coordinate 93,273 downwards.
GGCGTAAGATATTGCTGCTCGACAGCCTGCCTGCTAATTTCTTCAACCAATACATCGACCGCATTCACGCCACCACGGCGGAGGATGTGATGGAAATGGCCCAAAAGTACCTCCGTCCCGAAGATATGGTAACGGTGATCGCGGGCGGCAAGTAGGTTATTGATTGGCCTTGTCGAGGGCATCTTTGTAGGCTTTCAGGCAACGCTCCCGAGCCTCCTTATGATCAACCATCGGTTCGGGATAATCAACCGTCCCAAACTCGGGGACCCACTTTTTAATATACTCCATTTTCGGATCAAACTTCTCCGCCTGAGACGCCGGATTGAATATCCGGAAATAAGGTGCAGCGTCAGTACCTGAGCCCGCAGCCCATTGCCAGCCTCCATTGTTGGCTGCGAGGTCGTAATCCAGCAGTTTTTCGGCAAAATAGGCCTCGCCCCAGCGCCAGTCGATGAGCAAATGCTTGGACAGGAAACTGGCTGTGACCATCCGCACGCGGTTATGCATGAAACCGATCGCATTGAGCTGCCGCATACCGGCGTCCACCAGCGGGTAGCCTGTTTTTCCTTCACACCATTTCTCAAAATCAGCTTTGTCGTAGCGCCATTGGATGAAATCATACGCTTTGCGGAATGCCTCGCCCTTGCCTACGTGCGGGAAGTTGGACAGGATTTGCTGGTAGAAGTCCCGCCAGATCAGCTCATTCAGGAAAGTATCGCTTTGCCCGCGTGCCTGGCGTGCAAGCTCGCGGATGCTCACGGTCCCGAAGCGCAAGTGAATGCCTATGCGGCTTGTGCCTTCTTTGGCGGGGAAATCGCGGTCTTTGGCATAATCTTTCAGCAGCGCATCGCTGACCTGGTCAGAAGGAAATTCATAATCGATTTTTTCAAAACCCATATCCTTCAACGACGGCAATGCGGCGCCGTGCCATTTGAGAAAATGCCTGAAATACTTTTTTGTAGGATAGGATTTGAGGTAAAAATCATTCAGTTTTTCTTTCCACGCGCGGCTGTAAGGAGTAAAAACGGTGTACGGCGTTCCCTGGCCCGTCAATATTTCCTGTTTTTCAAAAATGACCTGGTCTTTGCAGGTTTTGAAAACAATACCTTTTTTCTTCAAAACCCGGTAAACTTCCTTGTCCCTGTCGGTGGCGTAAGGTTCGTAGTCGGTGTTGGTATATACTTCGGCAATGTCGTATTCATCGACGAGCTTTTCCCAGACTGTAACCGGGAAGCCATATTCGACGAGGATATCGGCCTCTTTTTGTTTCAGTTCATTACGGATATTGGAAATGGCGTCATAAATAAATGTCAGTCGCGGATCTTTCTTTTCTTCGACGTCGTCGAGGATGTTGCGGTCGAAAATAAATAGCGGGACCACCGGGTAACCGGAGCGAAGGGCATAGTAAAGCCCCGCATTGTCGTGCAGCCGAAGGTCGCGGCGAAACCAGAATAGCGTGATTTTATCTTTCGTTATCAGGGCCATACGGCATTTTTAACAGGGGATGAAGGATATTTTAATATGACTTAACTACGAAGTAAGTCTATTTTTGGATGAAGGGGATTTTCAAATCGTATATATTTACTGCATGAGCGCCCAATGGCGGAACGTCGCTGGAATTGATACAAAGCGCTCGAAGCAATCTTAACTTAACCTGTATTCATGAAATTACAACTCACGATCCTGTTCAGCTTTCTGTGCCTTGCGGTTTTCGGCCAAAAGAATAATGCCGACAAGCAGGAATGGAAGCAGCTCTTCAACGGAAAAAATCTGGATGGCTGGGATATCAAGATCCGAGGCTATGAACTGAACGACAACTACAACAACACTTTCCGCGTGGAAGATGGCAAAATGGTGGTCCGGTACGACAAATACGACGATTTCGCCCAGAAATACGGTCATATCTTCTATAAAGGCGACTTTTCCTACTACCGCGTCGCCGTCGAATACCGCTTCGTAGGCGAGCAGGCACCCAAAGGCGAAGGCTGGGCATGGCGCAACTCGGGTGTAATGGTGCACGGGCAGCCCGCTGCTACAATGGGCAAAGACCAGGATTTTCCCGCGTCGATCGAAGTACAACTATTGGGCGGTAACGACAAAACCCGCACGACCTGTAACCTTTGCACGCCGGGTACCAACGTGGTGATCGACGGCAAACTGGTTACTCAGCATTGTGTTAATTCCAAATCGAAAACCTACAATGGCGATCAGTGGGTACGCGCCGAAGTACTCGTACTGGGCGATTCGCTGATCCAGCATTTTGCCAATGGTGAAATGGTACTCGAATACAACAAGCCGCAACTCGGCGGAGGTAACCTGGGCGGTGCTACGGATCCCGAAGTGAAAATCGCCGGTAAGCTGCTCGATCACGGTTCGATCTCATTGCAAAGCGAAAGCCATCCTGTCGAGTTCAGAAAGGTGGAAATTCTGGATTTGAAAGGCTGTATGGACCCGAAAGCGACGAATTTCAAGTCGTACTATGTGAAGGCGGACAATAGCAAATGTACTTACGGGAAAAGAAGTAATTAGCAGATCGTCAATCAGGAGCGCAGTCGAAGGCAGTCAGTACGGTGAACGTGCTGCACGCGCTTCGACTGCGCTCCTTGTGTGATATTTGAATTACAACCGCACGATTTCCGCACCGATCGCGTTCAGGCGCGTGTCGATGTTCTGGTAACCGCGGTCGATCTGTTCGATATTATCGATGATACTTACTCCTTTGGCCGACATCGCTGCGATCAGCAATGCGACCCCGGCGCGAATATCAGGGGAAGTCATACGGATACCGCGGAGCTGCGTCTCGCGGTTGTGACCTATTACGGTTGCGCGGTGCGGGTCGCAAAGGATGATCTGAGCGCCCATTTCGATCAGTTTATCCACAAAGAACAGGCGGCTTTCGAACATTTTCTGGTGGATTAATACCGTTCCTTGCGCCTGTGTGGCCGTTACGAGCACGATGCTGAGCAAATCGGGCGTGAAGCCGGGCCATGGGGCGTCGGCAACGGATAATGTGGAGCCGTCGAGGTAGTTTTCAATGCGGTAGCGCTCCTGTGCGGGGATGAAAATATCGTCTCCACGGAATTCCATTTGAATACCCAATCTTTTGAAAACATCGGGAATAATGCCCAACTCGGGAATTTGGCAGTCTTTGATGGTGATCTCGGATTGCGTCATCGCCGCAAGACCGATGAAGCTGCCTATTTCGATCATATCCGGCAGCATCGTGTGTTCTGTTCCTTTCAGCTCGCTAACGCCTTCCACGATCAGCATATTGGAAGCGATACCCGAGATTTTGGCACCCATGCGGTTCAGCATTTTACAAAGCTGCTGTAAATAAGGCTCACAGGCCGCATTGTAAATGGTAGTAGTGCCTTCGGCCATTACCGCCGCCATCAAAACATTGGCCGTACCGGTTACCGAAGCCTCATCCAAAAGCATGTAAGTTCCTTTCAGGTTAGCCGCGTCGACGCGGTAGAAACCACCGTCTTCTTCATCATAGCTGAATTCCGCACCCAGTTTCTCGAAACCCAGGAAGTGGGTATCCAATCTCCTGCGGCCGATCTTGTCGCCACCGGGACGAGGAATGCGTCCTTTGCGGAAACGTGCCAGCATCGGGCCGAGCAACATTACCGAGCCGCGCAATGCAGCGGCTTTCTGGCGGAACGAGTCCGATTCGAGGTAATCGAGGTTGATATCGTCGGCTTCGAAACGGATGGAAGTTTCGCTCAACCGTGTGCGGCGTACGCCCAGATCGCCCAGGAGGTTGATCAGCTGGTTTACGTCGCGGATATTCGGGATGTTGTGGATGGTAACGGACTCTTTGGTCAGGAGCACGGCGCAGATGATCTGCAATGCTTCGTTTTTAGCGCCTTGCGGCACGATTTCACCCTTGAGACGTCGATCCCCGGTAATTTTGAATGATGCCATAGAAGAATTTGGGCAATTGAGACGGTATAAAATGAAACCTGGATGTTACATTCCAGGTTTTTTGCGGTTGTTATTCCGGTTGTTGTTATTGTTGTTGTTGTTCCGGTTCTGGAACTTGTTGTTCCGGTTCCGGTTCTGATTGCCCTGGTTATTGCCGCCCTGTCTGTCGGAATTGTGTGACTGGGCTTTGAAGTTATTCCCGCCCGTCTGGTTCACGCGGTTCCGCTCCTGGTTGTTGTTACGGTCTTTCGGAGCTGCGTCGATCGGCCCCGATTTGCGGATGTAATCGATTTCTTCTTTCAAACGACCTTTGCTGAGCTGTTCGAGCTGGATCAGCAGCACACTGTCTTCCGGATTATCCTTGTTCCACGCATTGAAGAACGACCGCATCAGGCGGAAAATGTAAGAAACAAATGCGAGACGGTCTTCCGGGTTTTCCGTTTGTGAAGCCTTTTCCAGAAGCAGGTCGATATTGCGGCCGTAGTGGCGGAATTGCAGATTTTGCTGGTTGTACTCAACCCTGAGTGGTTTTTTGCCCAGCGCTTCCTTGGATGGCGGAGGGAAAGGGCTGTCGACATCCAGCTCGAAACCGGAAATAATGTACAGGTCGTCCCACAACTTGTTGGTATAGTCCTGGTTATCCCGCATGTTGGGATGTATCTGACGCATGAGCTCGACCAGGATGTGCGCGTAGAGGGTGCGCTTAGCCTTATCCTCGATCCTGACGATGTGGTCGGCCAATTTTTGTACGTTACTACCGTATTCTTTCAATGGGATATCTTTTTTATAATGGACAAAAATAATAAGTTTTTGTGGAAACAAAATGAGGTCCAGCGGTAAAACAGGCATTCTGCGGCACTGGCTCAGGGCGCGTAAAGCAAATGTCCCTGTATACCTTCCAGGGGTAATGCCGCGGAGCGAGCGGCTTCCGGCGGACCGATCGTGTAGTAGTAAAGTCCCGCTGGAGTTCCGGAGGAATGCATTGTCGGAACCCAGAAGTAATCATTGTGGCCGACAAAACAATATAACGCTTTCCGGAAGACGGTCGTTCCCAGCGGGTTCCGGATAGTTAATTCGAGGTCGGTAGGGCGGAGGTTGAGATTTTGAATGGTGAACCTGAACCATTGCCCCGACGGGTTGGGAGAAACAGTAGCCGTGATCGGCCCGTTGTGTTCAGCTACTTCAAAATGAATCTGGTACGGAGTCGCTGAATGGCCCGCTTTGTCGCGGCATTGGATAGTCAGCAGGTATTTGCCGGGGGGTAATGCGGGTTGAAAATTAAATTCATAAAAACGGCCCTCTACATTTTTCCCGATGGCGCTGCCTAGCTGCATTCTCACATCGGTACAGCCCGTGCAATTCTTTTTTAACCATACAGCCACGATGATGGTATCGTTGTCAATAGCCGGAAGATCTTCATCGAAAATGTGTATTTGAATGACCGGATTTCCTGAAACGGTTTCGCCATTGCCAAGTTGCCTTCCTTCGACGTAAACCTGAATGAGAGGCGGCAGATCAGTGGGATTATTGCCGGAAACTGTATCGGGCAATAGGGACGGGAAAATGCGGATGGCAGGGTCGCCATGCAGTACCATCTGCTGTACGGTAATACTGTCCAGGATGCCGGGATTGCGCGCCAGGTTTCGTCGGATCGCTTCCTGCTGGATGATACCAAATGGCCTGGTGGTGAATGCGGAATCAGCCAGTACTTCGTAAAAATGCCCTGTGTAACGTTTCAATGCGGTGGAAGGGCCATTGAACGTGTGAGCGAGAAAGAGTACTGCGCCACTTTCGGTCGCGAAAATCCAGTCAGAACTCAATGTTTGGGTCGAATAGAAAATGCTGCCCGCCGCACAGCCATTCACAATCACCGCCGGATAGCGCGGATGGTTCTGGTAGTTCCGCGCGGGATCGGTAGCACGACCGATATCGATGTCCGTTACATCAATCGAGGAATGACCAAACAGGGTAATCAGTCCGACACCCTCATTGACCTGTTTATCAATACTTACTTGCTCAACCGCACTATCCGTAAGCTTTGAAATCGTCGTCACTTTCCCTTCCAGGGCGGTATTTTCAAGTGTCTTTTCAAAGGATCGAACATAAGATTGAAATACATTCAACTCATCCCTGGATCTTCCGCCGCTGAGGTGCAATATCCGTTTCCGCCACGCTGCCGACGCGTGTTCGGCTTCCATTGCCTGTACTTTACGGAGGTAATGGAGCAATTGCCCGGAATTCAATGCATTAATACGACCGATCGGGACAATCGGGTTGAAATCGCCTTTGCAAGTCACCAGGGCAATGTCGGAGCCTGGCCAGCCCGCATTGGGTACCCCATCTGTTTGCCACGAATCCTTCGTTTTTCGTGCTTTCTGAGGGTCAACAGATCTTCCGGCCAGCAAGATAAATTTCAATTTCCCTTTATCATGAAGCCAGCGAATCGCATTACGGATGCCTTGCGGACCGGGTTGGCCTGCATTGAACTGGTCATAGAGTTCATGGCTGTAAACGGCCACCGTTTTGTACGCGCCGCCGGCGTCAGAAGCACGGTAACGCGCGTATTCTTCTACCGGGTCGCGCTCGCGTACCGGTACACGCATGAGGGGGTGTGTGATGATCAGATACTCTGTTTCAGGATTAATCTTTTTAAATCTCACCATGCGCGGATGCGGGGTTTTCAGGTATCCGGGCGTGATGCGCAGGCCCACCTGCTGGTAGCGCATGCGTGCGTACGAGAGCGATACGTGCCCGCCGGCACCCACGGGCAGGAGTGTTAAAACCAGTTCTCCCGATTTATCCAGGTCCTTAATGGGTATTTTAAAGTGGATGAGACCGGTTTCGCGGTTGGCTACATTTACATCAACCAATTTTCCTTTTGGATTTTTAACATTACCAAGCCATAATGCGAACGAATGCAAACCCGGCGCCCAGCCAGCGAGAAGTATTTCACAGTCAATATCCGACTGGCTTTCTGTAACGGGCTGATGGGTTTTAAATACAATTTCAAAAAGAGTATGTTCCGCTATTTCAGGGCCTGTCCAGCCTTCGCCTTCGTCGTAGGCTGTCAGCAGTGAGCCGGTTTCATAGTTGCTTTCAGATGGAAAGAACCTTCCGGGCAGGTAATGCGAGGTGAAAAGTTGTAGCACTTCTTCCCAATGAAAGGCGGAACTGTCGGTAACCGTACCTGGTTTTGGAAAGCTGGTCCTGAGGCCGGACTTGCCGGTGTGCCAGGTCAGGAAGTAGGCCGTGGTGTCAGAATAGAGGTTATAGTAATGATGCGGCATCGCCTCAGGCTTTGTGTAAAGCGCGGTATCGGCGTAGCCATCATTCTTTTTACCCGAAAAAACAATGTACCCATCGCGGCCTAACCTGCCCGATGATTCGCCTGAGACTTCAATGGGCACCTCGATACCATGTTCGAACAGCTGGATGCCGGAGGTCAGTATCGAATCCACCGGAACACCCGTCCGCGAAAGATCCGCAGCAGTGATTTTGTAAATTCCGGTTTCCACGACCGGAATGCGCAGGTAAGTTTGCTTGTAGTCGATCCATTCGTTGCCGTAATGTTCCTGCGCTGGGCATTGGGTATACCAGAAAATGCAGCAGCAGAAGGTGTGTGTAAAAATCCTTGTCATCATTTTTGAAATTTTGATGCACAAGTGCGGCCTGCAAGGATCGCTTGACTTACTCCGGCTGCTTTCGGATATACAGGTTCATGGAAAACGAATACTCATGATCGTCATCCTTATCATGAAATGCTGAACTCACCAGCTGCCAGTCGTCCGGGTCGAATGCCGGGAAATATGCGTCGCCTGCTACTTGTGCGTGTACAATGGTCAGATACATTCTGTCGGCGAGCGGGAGCATTTGCTGAAAAATACTCGCGCCGCCTAGTATGAATACGTCGGTTTCATCGGAAAGTAACGCGATCGCTTCGGAAATATCTCTGGCATATTCCACATGAGGCTCCGCCTGCGCCGGCGGGTGGGAAGTAATAATCACATTCCGCCGCTCGGAATGCAGCGCATCAGGTGCCTCAAAACTCTTCCTACCCATTATAAACGCCTTCCCCGCCGTGACGCTGCGAAAATGCGCCCACTCATCGGGCAAATGCCACGGCAAGCTGTTATCCAGGCCAATCACATGGTTCTCAGCCATGGCAGCGATGATGTATAATTTCGGTTTCATATTGATTTTATTCTCTCAATTGATAATTTCTTCTCAATTCTATTCTATTAATAATTTTCTTTCCTATTCAATCCCCTTTCTCTTTCTCCGTCGGTTAAAACCGACGGCAAAAGATAGTCTGTTAACCGACGGGAGTGGAGATTGAGCGGTTTAGTGGCGGAGTGCAAATTAAGCGGTCTAGTGCTAAGCGCCGTTTTTCTTGGTACCAAGTTTAATTTTTGCCGATCGGCACTTTAAAATAACCATTCATCCCAACAACACCATCTTTTTAACATGGTACCTTGCATCGCAAAGTACCTGTGTATACCTTTGTATTGTTAGAAGTTTAAATTCTATCTATTAGCCATGAACATATTCATTTAAAATTAACTCATGAAACCACATGAATATTGAAAATGCCCAAGTGCAGATGCGGAAGGGAATTTTGGAATTCTGCATCCTGCACATCATATCCCGGGGCGAAGTGTATGCTTCGGATATGTTGGATGAACTCACTTCCGCTCACATCATGGTGGTGGAAGGAACCTTATACCCTCTTCTTACCAGGTTAAAAAACTCGGGCTGGCTGGATTATAAATGGGTGGAGTCGTCTTCGGGCCCTCCAAGGAAATACTATGTTTTGACGGATGAGGGGAAGGTCTTCCTGGACGCAATGCAAGCTACGTGGTTTGAGCTCGCCGACTCGGTACAAACCGTGATCAAACGCACTGAGGAATTGAGCAAAACGGCTTCAAGCAATCTTCCTGACCCTAACTGACCACTCAAAGACATTCGATTATTTCAATCATGAAAAAGACAATCAGCATAAATATAGGCGGCATTATCTTCCACATCGAGGAGGATGGCTACGAGAAACTGAAAGCGTATCTCGCCTCTATCCAGAAGTATTTTTCTTCGTTCGCGGATAGCAAAGAGATTCTTTCGGACATTGAGGGCAGGATTGCGGAGCGGTTTTTGAACAAACAGAAGGTGGAGAACAAGCAGGTGATCTCGCTCTCGGACGTCGACGAACTGATCGCAGCAATGGGTACCGTGGCCGATTTCGAGGCGATCGAGCAGGCTGAAGATATCCTGGCCGACCCACTGGAAACGGCTTCTGCGCAAGCTTCCGCACCACGACAAGAAACCTATACTTCGGCGCCGAATGCGCCCAAAACAGAACCTGCAAAGCCCGGCGCACCCCGGAAACTTTACAGAGACTTACGCAGAAAGCTCCTGGGCGGCGTAGCGGCAGGTCTCGCGCATTATTTTACGATCGACGCGATTTGGGTAAGGCTTGCCTTTCTGTTCGCCGTGGTCGGACTACCTGCCGGCTCGGGAATGCTGGATATGAATGCGGAGGAAATCTTCGGACCTATTTCAGGGTTTAGCGTGCTGGTTTACATTGCCATGTGGGTAGCATTCCCCGGCTCCGTAACACTCGAAGAGGACGCGCATATCAAGAAATTCTACCGCGATCCGGACCGCAAGGTTGTCGGCGGTGTGGCGGCGGGTGTGGCTTCCTATTTCGGGGTTGACCTGGGTGTGGTACGCTTTCTGTGGGTATTGTCGATCCTTTTGTTCGGTACGGGCTTTCTGATCTACATCGTGCTGTGGGTGATCGCGCCGACTGCCAATACGCTGACCGAAAAAATGGAAATGCAGGGGGAGCCTATTACCCTCTCCAATATTGAGTCGAACATCAAGCAGAGTCTCAATTTGGAAGAAAGAGGGGGAGAAGAACACATTGTTACCAAGATATTGTTATTGCCTTTTCGCGCGATCGGGTTGGTTTTCTCGGCGCTGGGGAAGTTGCTTAAAGGCCTCGGGCCTGTCCTGAGGGTGCTGATCGGCGCATTCCTGATCGGTACGTCGGCGATGGGCTTATTGGGGATTGTGATCGCAGCGGGCGTAGCGTTGGGCCTCACCAGCGCGGGGGTATTCGATAACCTGCCGATCCCGATGCTGATTTACCAGGAATTGCCTGAAATATTGATTCTTTCAGGTATTCTGGTGGCCGCTATTCCTTTGGTAACCTTCCTTTTACTGGGGCTTACATTAGTTTCGAATAAAAGGATCGTGGGCGGAAGCGTATGGCTGACGTTGCTCGGTCTCTGGATCGTAGGTGTGATCGGCGCTACAGTGGGCGGGGTTAACTACCAGCGGAATTTTGCCAAAAGAGGGGAAGTGACTGAAACCACCTACTACGCGGTGCCGCGTGGGACGCTGACTTTGGATTACAATTATATATATGATGAAGAGAATATTGATGTAGATGTACGACTGGCCGGGTTAAATGCGGGCGACAGTATCAAGCTTGAAAAAACACTCCACGCAAGAGGCCGGTCCCGTGAGGACGCTCAGAAAAATGCCCGCGAGATCAAATACGATCCGCAGTTCCGCGACTCGGTTTTCGTGCTCACAGAAGGTCCGACGCTTTCAACCCGTTCACGGTTCCGCGACCAGCAGATCGATCTGACGCTGAGCATACCTTATAATAAACCGTTTAAAATGAAACGCGACTTCTACCACCAGTTGAACGATTGGAACAGAGATCAGCAGAATATTAAGAAGTATGACTTCGGCAATGCAGATGATATTACCTGGAACCAGCTGATATGGGTCATGCGCCGCGATTCGGGCCTGGTTTGTACTAATATTCCTTTGAAATACATCCGCAGCGAAAGCAGCGAAGGCGACCAGGATGGCTATTCTTTCGAATACAACGACAATAGCGACCTTGAACTGGGCGAGCGGGGCAATTACAGCAAGCAATTCCCGGTTTCGGACTTCAAAAAAGTAGATATCGGCGGTGCTTACTCGATCATCATCCGCCAGGGTACCGAATATGGCGTGACCGCCGATTCGGATAACCAGGAGCATATCGACGATATCAATGTAGTGGTGGAAGACGGCGTACTGCGTGTGAAGCGTACCCGCGATTTCAACCTCTTCGACCACCAGGATTGGCAGCGCGTCGGCATCGTGATCACCATGCCGGCCATCGAAAGTCTGTCGCTTTCAGGAGCTAACAAGACATTGGTAACCGAGTTTAAAGATGTGCCGAAGCTGAATGTGGATATTTCGGGTGCTTCCAAAACCGAGCTGAATGTGTTCGCGGACCAATTATCGGTGAATGTATCGGGCGCTTCGAAAGCTACGCTGCGCGGTTCGGCCAAATCGGCCAAGCTGGATGCACACGGGGCCTGCAAGCTGACGGCTACCGAAATGAATATCCAGAATGCGGATGTGAATGCGTCGGGCGCTTCGAAAGTGGAACTAAGCCACGTGCCTAACCTGAACAAACACGCCAGCGGCGCGAGCAAAATCAATGTGCAGTAAAATTTTGAATGCCGGTGCAACATCGCCGGCATTCTTTTCATCTTTTCGAAAAATCTAACTTGTTAAACCATGAAAAGAACGCAACTATTCCTTATTGCAGCCCTTTTAATCACCGCATTGTCGTGCCAGGTATCTGCACAGGAATCCCGCAAATTCTCCGTGTCGGGCTTCGACAAGCTATCGATGGGCAGCGCATTCAAAATAGATGTGAAGCAGGGGGGCAGTTTCAGCGTAACGGCAACCGGTCGTTCCGAGGATCTCGACGATATGGAATCGGCCGTGAAAAGCGGTACCCTGCATTTGGGATATAAGAACAATGGCTGGAACAAAAACCGCAAGACCGTCGAGATCGCCATTACTATGCCGGCCCTCGAAGGCGTCGACTTTTCAGGTGCTTCCAAAGCCAATGTGGCCCGTTTCACCGGTGTGAAGAATATGGATATTGAAGTTTCCGGCGCATCGCAGGTGACTATGAGCCTGGCTTCTCCGAAGGTAACCGTTGATCTTTCCGGCGCATCGTCGCTCACGCTCACCGGCGAAGGCGACGTCCTGACCGGCGACGTTTCGGGCGCATCATCGCTCAAAGGCCGCGACTTCTCCGCCAAAACCGTCAATATCGACGCCTCAGGCGCCAGCAGTGCCGCGGTACTGGCCAGCAACACAGTCAATGCCGAAGCCAGCGGAGCCAGCAGCATCCGTTATTCGGGCGGAGCGAAGGACATCCATTCCAGCACCTCCGGCGCCAGTTCGGTTAAAAGAGATTAAAGAGAACCATTAATATACACCATGAACTACAAAAAAGGCCTGCATTGCGGGCCTTTTTTGTAGTTTCTCATTTTTTAAAGATTGTTAATTTACTGGCAACCTCCATATTTATAGGCAAGCTTTGAAAAGCCGCGATTTACGCCGTTGTCGTTGTTCCAGCTATCGATCCTAGTTGCAGGGTATTTATTGGCGTTGTAAGTGTAGGTGAAATCGATGGTTGCGATAAGGGTTGTCTGCGTCTCCCAACTTGTTGTCTCGTTTTTCACGGTATTGTTGACTTCGTCATACCGTTGCCGGTTTTGAGGAATGCCGGTTATGAACAAAGGTGTCGGAATGCCTTTATAAGTAATGGAAATGGAGCTGCCGGGTTTTGGACTGTCGTCGTACCAAAACTGATACTGCGATTTCTTAACGCCGTTCCACGTTATCTCGATCAAAGTCATATTTCCTTTCTGATCATAGGTAAATTCCTGAGCTCCACCGTCGGAGTTTGTTATCTTTTTTGTTACACCGTCTTTGTACTCAAAAGTTTCGGTAAAGGAACGGCCATATTGATCCACGCCAGTTATGGAGGTAATCAACCCGTTGTCGTAATAGGTTATCGAATTGGCGCCGGCTGATTCCGTAAAAACAACCGCCTTTAAATGCCCTTGCGAATCATATTGATACTCCTTTTTATTTGTTAGGATTGTCGTTGCGGCGGCTATATTACTGGGCGTATATGTGATGGTCTGCTTGAAGTTGGCCTCCTGTAACATACCGTTTTCGTATTTGAAGTCGGTTATTTCGGAGGTTTCGGTGTGCAGCTTTTTAGTCCGCGATTGCAAGAAAAAGATATTATCCTTTTCCGATTGCTGGTCGGTAATGTCCGTTCTAGCAATTTGGATGAGATAACCGTCATCATAGGTGTACAGAGACTGATCGGAATCCGCGCTGGTGTACGTGTCAACCCCTCTGACGGTGTCACGCGTTACGTTGGTTCGCAGGGCCGTTGTTTTCTTCGGGTGGTGGTCGCTGGTTTGATCGATGTTATAGTCGTCGTTGAATACGTTTTTAACAGCGCCATTGTGGGCTTGCTGAACCAGGAAATACCCGAGATAAGTGCAGGAAGGTTGGGGGGGATGATCTTCTAGCGAGCAGGAAGCTGCGGTTGCAACGGTGAAGATGACCTGCAAATAAAACCGTAAGTTTTTCATCATAAACATGTGTGGCTAATTAAGGTTAAAATAAGAAGTGTGGTGTAACTCCTATTAACTTCACTAATTTGGGATAAATCAGTTTCTTTTACAACTTGCATCACTCAACCTGCATTCCTGACATCACACATGGGCCGAAAATATCTACTATCCATTGTATTTCTCCTCACGATCTGCCAGCAATTTGCCGTTGCGCAGGGCCGCTCGAAGTTCGGCGGCCGGTACACCGATCCTTTCGGCGTGTTGAGCGTGACGGCCGGCGTGGGTGTGGCTTACTATATGGGTGATTTGAATGACGGCGTCAATATGAAGCATCTCGGTCTCGGGCCTTCGATCTCGCTGGGCGCATTGTACCGCCTTACCGAGCATGTGAGCGCGCGCGGAGAGTTGCGTTTCTACCAGGTTTCGGGAGATCAGAAGTATTCCAAAAATTATCAGAACAACCTTTCTTTCAAGACATTAAATCCGGACATTAACCTGGGTTTGCAGGCGGATTTGTTTGCCTATAACCGGCAGTCGCCCATTAATCCTTACCTTTTCGGAGGGGTCGGAGTTACCTATCTGAGCCCGAAAGCGAAACTCAATGGCACCTGGTACAGCCTGCCGGAGCTGACGACGGAAGGCGTAAAATACAAACGAATGCCTTTGGTATTCACGGCAGGCATCGGCGTTTCCATTAAAACCACACAAAGGCTAAGCCTTGGCCTTGAACTCTGCAACAACTTCGTCAGGTCCGATTACCTGGACGATGTAAGCACGGTTTATCCCAATCCCGACCAACTGCCGAGCGACATTGCCCGCGCGCTTTCGGACCGTGCGCCGGAAATCGGAGAACCGCTGCGCCAGCCGGGATGGAACCGCGGAAGTGCGAAAAGCAAAGACAGTTACCTCTTTTTTCAGGTACGCGGAACCTACCTGATCGGCAACCGCGCCCAGAACCAGGAACGGAAAAAGACCCGCTGCCCCAAGTTTTAAAATACATTAACATACCAACATGCTGAAACCGAAAAAGCCCCATCAATCCGAGGTAACCATGACCGAAATGGTGCTTCCCAACGATACCAATACACTCAATAACCTGATGGGAGGACGGTTGCTGCACTGGATGGACATTTGCGCGGCGATTTCGGCGCAAAAGCATTCGAACCGCATTGTGGTGACCGCTTCCGTGGATAATGTGTCGTTTACGGAGCCCATTCGCCTGGGTAACATCGTCACCATGCACGCCAAGGTTACCCGCGCATTCAATTCTTCGATGGAGGTTTTTCTCGAAGTATGGGCGGAGGATATTCCGGCAGGCCAGCGGGTGAGTACCAACCGCGCATTCTACACTTTTGTAGCCGTCGATCAGAATGGCCGGCCCATCGAAGTGCCGCCGCTTGAACCGGAAACCGACGAGGAAAACGAGTTATACCTGAGTGCCCTTCGCCGCCGTCAGCTGCGCCTTGTACTGGCCGGACGATTGAATGCGGCCGAAGCCACCGAGTTGAAAGCGCTTTTTAAGGTGGAATAAGGCGGTAGGCACGGCATAATTTGGTAATTTTGCGGCATTAACTCTTGTCACTTATGCCCAAGCAAATCATATTTTCAGATAAAGCACCGGCCCCCATTGGTCCTTACAGCCAGGCTGTTAAAGTAGATGGTACTGTTTATGTTTCAGGACAAATCGCCGCTGAGCTGGCGAAATCCGGGGACATCAAGGCAGAAACCGGGATGGTGATGCAGAATATCGGGCATATCCTGGGAGCTGCCGGCCTTGGGTTTCAGAATGTGGTGAAAGCCAGTATTTTCCTTCGCGATATGAACGACTTCACGTCCGTCAACGAAATCTACGGCAGCTTTTTCACCAAAGAACCTCCCGCACGCGAGACCGTACAGGTAGCACGCCTGCCGAAAGACGTTAACGTTGAAATATCGGTTATTGCGGTGGAGTAACGATGTAGGAAATGGTCAGATGTAGTCATTCATAGTCATGTTTGGTCAAGTGTAGTCAGGAGTCAAGTATTGAGGGAAAACTGATGAACGATTTCTGACAATTAATGACGCTCAATGACAACACTTGGCTCTCAATAACAGTACCTGGCAACGAATGACAATACCTGACTATCAATGACTACTTCTGACAAAACCATTGAACTTAATTTTTTGAATAAATGAATAACAAACCTGTCAGGGTGCGTTTTGCGCCTAGTCCTACCGGTCCGTTGCATGCGGGCGGTGTGCGTACGGCCCTGTATAATTACCTGTTTGCACGTCAGCAAGGCGGCCAGATGCTGCTTCGCATAGAAGATACCGACCAGAACCGTTACGTTCCGGGAGCGGAGGCATACATTCTGGAAGCGTTGGAATGGCTGGGTATCGGCATCGACGAAGGCCCGCAGCAAGGCGGCCCGCACGCGCCTTACCGGCAATCGGAAAGAAAAGAAATGTACCGCGAATATGCGGAAAGGCTCGTTCAGGAAGGGAAGGCCTATTATGCTTTCGATACGCCCGAGCAGCTGGATGAAATGCGCAAGCGTTTGGAAGCTGCGAAAGTAGCCGCGGTGCAATACAATGCCATCACGCGCACTGAAATGACTAACTCGTTGACGCTGTCGGCTGAGGAAACCAATGCACGACTCGAAAGCGGCGATCCTTACGTGATCCGGATGAAAATCATGCCGAAAGAGGATGTCCGTTTCAACGACCTGATCCGCGGCTGGGTGGTGGTGCATTCGTCGCAGATCGATGATAAAGTGCTTTTAAAATCGGATGGAATGCCGACTTACCATTTGGCGAACATCGTGGACGACCACTTGATGGGCATTACCCACGTGATCCGCGGGGAGGAATGGCTGCCATCGGCTCCGTTGCACGTGTTGCTATACCGTTACCTGGGTTGGGAAAGTACCATGCCGCAGTTTGCGCATTTGCCGCTTCTCCTGAAACCTGATGGTAATGGAAAACTTTCGAAACGCGACGCGGACCTGGGCGGTTTCCCGATCTTCCCGTTGGAATGGACAGACCCGAATACCGGCGATAAGGCACGTGGTTTCCGCGAAGAAGGCTATTTGCCCGGTGCTACCGCCAACTTCCTCGCATTACTCGGCTGGAATGCAGGTACCGAGCAGGAGATTTTCAGTATGGATGAACTCATCGCCTCGTTCAGCTTCGAGCGCGTGCATAAGGCGGGTGCGAGGTTCGATATTCAGAAGGCAAACTGGTTTAACCAACAATATCTCAAACAGCTGGACGACGCTGCGATCATCGAAGAACTGAAACCTTTGTACGCGGCGAAAGGCATTAATGTTAACCACGACCAGCTTGCGCAAATCGTGCATTTGCTGAAAGACCGCGTGCATTTCATTAAGGAGATCGTTTCGGAATCGCTCTTTTTGTTTGCGGCCCCGGAAGAGTATGACCAGGATGTGGTGATGAAGAAGTGGAACGAGGAGGCGGTGAATGCGATCGGTGGATTTAAGGAGGCACTGGCTGGTTTTGAAGGAAACTTCGTGGCACACGATATTAAAGAAGTACTTTCGGCGACGATGGAATCGCTGGGTATCAAGATGGGCAAGATCATGCAGGCATTACGCCTGGCAGTGACCGGAGCAGGCGCCGGGCCGGATCTGATGATCATCATGGAGATACTTGGAAAAGACGAAGTCGTGAAAAGGCTCGAAACAGCGCTCAGCCGTTTGTCAGCGCAAATCAGGCTGGCGTAGGTCGGGTCGACCGCAGGATCAAATCCCATTGATATGGTTGGGATCATTGCATATTTTCGTAATAAGTGAATAACGGACCGCACGGCGGCCCATTGGCATCAAACACATGGCTAAGAAAAAACAGTCGGAAACATCCAAGCCTACGCCCGAAAAACCTCGCGTGCACAAAGACCTGGAAGGTTTTGATATCCAGATCAACTCGTTCGGTGAGATCACCACGAGCTTTGATATGGACCGTATCAATGAATTTTTGAATAAAAATGTGGATGACAAAAAACTCCGCGACCGGGAGGATATTCCTGGTCGGAAAACCCGGAAATCGAAGAAAAAGAGTTCCGGGGAAGAAGAAGAGGAGGAAGAATAGCAGGCTGCATTCGTTTTGACCAACCTATAAAACCTTTTACGAAAAAATGATCTCACACGAAATCGATTACAAAATCATCGGCGACGACATTCAGGTCGTTGAAATCGAATTAGATCCGAACGAAACCGTGATCGCCGAAGCGGGTGCTATGCTTTTTATGGAAGACGGCATTCAGTTCGAAACCAAAATGGGCGACGGCTCCGAAGCGAACCAGAGCATGATGGGCAAGATATTCCAGGCCGGAACGCGCTTGCTTACGGGTGAATCGCTGTTTATGACGCACTTTACCAATCGTGGTGTGGGTAAGAAGAAAGTCGCTTTTTCAGCGCCATACCCCGGAACGGTCATGCCGATCGACCTGTCGAAAATCTACGGCAACGAGCTGATCGTGCAGAAAGACGGTTTCCTTTGCGCGGCTATGGGCACGAGCATGAAAATCCATTTCAACCAGCGTTTCGGATCGGGTTTATTTGGCGGAGAAGGTTTTATCCTCCAAAAACTGAAAGGCGACGGAATGGCATTCGTGCACGCGGGCGGTGTCGTGATGGAAAAGCAGCTTAACAACGAGACCTTGCGGATCGATACCGGGTGCGTGGTAGCATTCGAGCAATCGCTGAGCTTTGATATCCAGCGTTCGGGTGGCCTCAAATCGATGGTATTTGGTGGGGAAGGGATGTTCCTGGCTACGTTGCGTGGCACAGGCCGCTGCTGGGTCCAGTCGATGCCGATTTCCAAACTCATCCAGCGTCTTTCCGCTTACGGGCCTAATGCCAGAAAAGAAAGCGGTTCGGTGATCGGAGGTTTGGGAAGTTTGTTCGAGGATTAAAATGTTGATGTCACGCAGAGCGCAGTCGAAGTGCGGTACGATACCGAGCTTCGACTGCGCTCAGCTTGACATTTGACTGCGCTCAGCTTGACATTTGACTGCACTCAGCTTGACATTTGACTGCGCTCTGCGTGACATTTGTTTTTACTTCAATATATAAATCCCCTTCCCGCCGCCCAGCCATATTTCACCGGTCGGGCTCTGGCCAAATGCGAATACGCCCCCGCTCTCGTCGAGGTCTTTCAGCTCCCATTGACCATTCCGAAACACGCCATATTCCTTGTCGCACCAAAATGCGGCCCAAATGCGGTTGTCGCGGTCAACGAAGACGGTTTGGGTCATGTACACCTTTTTGTCGTCCTCCGGGAGATTGATCACCTGACTCGATTGCCCGTTGAACCGGAATATCTGCGGCCGGCCGGGTGTAATGCTGCTCGAAAGCCCGTAATTGATCGAAGCCACCAATTCATTGTCTTTGTTGGTGACGATATTCCCGTAGTAGTAAGGGCTGAAACCAAGTTCCTTTTCGCTGAAAACATCCCATTGATCATTTTTAATACGGACCATCGAAGTAGCGGTGACCCCGTCGTTGAGGGCCGCCCAGACGGTGTTGTTCTGATCGATGGCAATGCCTGCTACCAGGTTACCAGGAAGTTGGGAATTTTCGGGCGTGAAGGTAGTGAAGCGTTCCCCGTCATATTTCACCAATCCACCCTGGCGTGAAGCGCCTGCCGAAAACCAGATATTGTCGGCGCCGTCTATGGCTACCGCGCGCACCGCATTACGCGGCAGATTGTACAGGCCCGATTCGTACCGGGTGAATTTCGAACCATTGTATTTGATCAAAGCGTCGGTTCCAAGCCAGACGTTGCCTTTTTTGTCGACCTCAATATCCCAGATCGGTGCTTTTTTCAAAGTGGAATTGGAAGAATCAAAAACGGCGATGCTTGTGCCGCTGTGCCGGATAAGCCCCTGGCTCAGCGTGCCGAGCCACGCGGTGCCCGATTTGTCGAAAGCGATGGAAATGATGTGGTAGTCTTTCAGCCTGGCGTCCGTAATTTCCAGTGGGACGGGGCTGTCGCCCGATGTGCAGGCATTCATCAGGAATGCAAAGAACAGAATGGGTATTAATCTTTTCATAGCGTAAGAAATTGCGGTTTAAGGAACGGAGTATCGTTCCTGTGGACACGCCGGGTTAGGTGATCGTTGGAAGCTGTTGATTGTTAGCAAGATATAAGTTGTATTAATAGAAAACAACGCTTTGTGTCCTGCTTTGACCAGCCGATGTCACTTGAAGGATATATTTTCCGGCTGGCAACGGATAACGCGGACGAACGGAGAGCAATCCTACCGCTTCACGCGCAGAAGTTTGAACAGGATGCTCGCGACCTGCTGCGTCGAAAAGGCGGCAGGTAAGGTCGGCTTCCGGGGTTTCGGCTGCGGGTAAAATGTAAAACTGCTGCTGTGTTACCGGGTTTGGGAAGACCGTCCAGGGAGCCGGAGCGCCGTCGCGGAACAATGTGACAATCGTCGAATAGCCGATAATATTATTGTTATACACCATTTTGATCCTGTAAAAGACCGTCCCGCTACCGGGGCTATTATCTGTAAAGCCAAATACGGCTGATGAGCCCGATGGCGGGGCAGGAAAACTTTCGAGATCGTTGTAATGCAGGCCGTCCGTTGTTTTCTGGACAGTCATAGAGGCGAGTCGGGGTACCGGCGCGATGACCCAGGCGAGATGGATGCTACTGCCGGCATTTCGCACGCCGATGGTGTTGACATATTCGATCGTACGCGGAGAGCGCTCCACGTAAACCGGTTGGGAAACGCTGCCCGGCAGCACGGGATTTAGCCCTGTGAGCCGTATGTGGTAGGGCCCGTCGGCGAGTTCGGCGGGCATTTGTATTGGGAATGGATTACTGCTGCCTGTACCGACATTGGCGACGAACTGCCCCTGCGCATCCAGCAGCTCCGCGGTGAGCTGCAATGCGGAAGGCGCACTGCCGGTGACCGTAAATGGCAGCCCGAACGTCGCGCCCGGGTATACGCGTGCGGGCGTTACGCCGGTGTGTAATGCGTATGCGGGTTGCAGGGGAGTAGTTCTGGCAATGGCGGTGTCGGCCAGGCTTCTGTTCCATGCTGCGGCGGCCAGCGTAAGCCCTTGAACGCCGCCGGGCACATTTTCAAAATGCGCGGAAGCCGGGCGCGGAATCTGAATCGTGTCGAGGTAAGGTCCCTGGAAAGCATTGAAACCGGGTAATGCTATCAGCCGGTTTTGAGCATTCAATACGGGCAGGTAAGGGTCCTTTAATTGATTACTGGCCGAATTGCGGGCGATGTACCAGGGAATGTTGTAGCCCGTATCCTTGCGGCTGTTCTGAATGAGCGTTCGGATGCCATCGAAATATTGGGTTTCGTTGAAGCCCAGCTGCGCGTCATTCTCCCCATGCGACCACAGTACCGCCCTGACGCCCGTGAGTGAGGTCAGGTAACGCATGGTATTCACGATATTGCTGTAAGGCTGGCGGTTGGGCCAGAATTTGCCTACGTATAAATTGTATGCGTCCTTTCCGGAAGCCGCGTCGCGGTAGTTTTCTGCATTGGCGGCTGCCCAGGCGGTATTGAAAAACAGTACCGGCGTTTTCCACCTTTGAAATAGTAAATCCCCCAACTCGCCCCAGTACCACGATGTTTCGCCGTTTGGAAAAATATTGTTGCCGCTTTCGAGTGGCTCGAAAACGGGCGCGGGCATCGGGCCGTCGGGTGCAATGGTAATGTTTTCGCTATTGAGGGTTTTGTTCAATGCATGAAAGGAAATCACATTGGCGGAAGCGTCTTTGGCACCGAGGCCGGGCAGGCCCATTGCATTGGAGTTGCCGGTAATGAGGAAAACTTCGCCTATGCCCACGCGGGTGACTATCGCCGAGTCGGTCACGCCGTTTGGGGCGGTACCGGTGAGTTTGAGACGGTACCAACCGGTGTGGGCGGTGAATGTAGTGTGCAAAAATCCCCGAGTAAGCTCATTGGCGTCGAAGCGCTGTTCCTGTGCGGCATTTGCATTGCCTTCGATGGGAATCAACGCCGCGCTGACCTGTGTGTACGGATAATGCGCGTAGGCGGTGACCGAAACGGAAGCGGTACCGGTCGCGTTGCGTTGCATGACCTGGTTTGAAACAGGGCTTGTGATGACCAACTGCGCATTCGCCTGCACGATGCCCATTAGCATACAAAACAGGATTTTCCATCCATATGCGCGGCGACCGGCAGCAAAATATATCCTTTCCAACATCTGCAAATGGCTTTGATAAACTCAGGTTGTGAATATAAGGGAACTAACGAAAAAAGCCGACCCTCAGATGAAGGCCGGCTTTTGCAAAACAGATAAGAAATTATTGTTGATAACCCGGGTTCTGAGGTTTCAGGTTCGGGTTGTTTCTCATTTCCTGGATACCCAACGGGAACAACAGGTGTTTTTCCAACAGTGGAGCACCACCGCTCACGTTCAGGTTTCTGTGGCCTACGAAGTTGTCGAACTTCTTGGTTTCTTCATTGAACACTTTACGCAGACGTACCATGTCGAACCAGGTAATGCCTTCGTAAGCGAATTCATGCCAACGCTCTTTCCATACCGCTTCTTTGAAGGTAGCAGGCGTGTAAGTACCGATTGCAGGTGTTTTCAATTTTGCACGGTCGCGGATGGCTTTGAAAGCGTCGTAAGCGTCCTGGTTCACAGTACCCAGTTCAGCTTGCGCTTCTGCGTACATCAGCAACACGTCTGAATAGCGCATCTGGTTTACGTTCAGGTTGTTCAAACGCGTAGGGGTAATGCCTGGGCCGCCCAATGCCGCGATGTTGAAGTATTTGAACACGTAAGGAGCGCCCAGCTCGAATTTCTCGCCGGTACCATTGGTGTAGTAGGTGGTATAGAACCAGCCTTCCTGATCTTTGGTACGAAGATCGCCTGTTTCGTACGACTCGTAAAACGATTTCGTTGGCACTGTGCTACCCGTTCCGCTAGGTCCTGAGTAGGTTACCGCTTTGAAGTTCGGGAAGAAGTCGTTCAGCGGGAAACCTGCCACGACGGTGTTGTACTGGATCTGGAACAAATGCTCCATACGGTTTTTCAGCTTCTCGTCGTGCAGCTCCTTGTAAGTTGGGAACAAACCTACGGTAGAAGGGTTAGCCTTGGCGTAAGTGATCACTTCAAGTGCTTTGTCGGCAGCCAGCTTATAATGCGACTGTCCTTTCGACAGTGGGAAACCCGCCATGGTCAGGTACACTTTCGCCAGGTAAGCTTTCACAGCCATTTTAGACACGCGTCCGTTGGCGTTGAAATCCGCAAAACCGGCAGCTTCCGCAGCTTGAAGGTCTTCCACGATCAGTTTGTAAACTTCTTCCTGCGGTGTTCTGGAAGCGAAGAAATCTTCGGATTCCGTCGTTTGCGGCTTGGTAACCAAAGGTACATCGCCCCACAATCTCACTGCATAGAAATAAGCCCATGCGCGAAGGAAACGAGCTTCACCCATCAGGCGCACTTTCTGAGCCTCATTGGCAGCAGGGAACTGAATGCCCGGGATCTTTTCGATCGCCAGGTTCGCATTCGCGATCACACGGTACAAGCCGTTCCACCAGTTGCTGATATGGCCTGTGTTGCCATCGTAAATGAGGGCGTACAGGTTGTTCAGGTCGGAGTTTTGGCCTGTTTCGGTAGTGGCGGTACCGGTAGGAGCTTCGAGCATTTGCCAGTTGGCCGAGAAGATACCGGCACCATCACCGAAGAAACGCATTTCTGCATAAGTAGCTGCAATAGCCGCTTCCGCGTGGTCAGGGATGGTATAGAATGTATCCGGTTGCAAGTTCGACGGATCTTGCTCGTCGAGGAAGTCGGAGCAAGCAGTCGGTCCCAGCAGGATCGCTCCGCAGAGCAAAATTTGATAGAATTTTTTGTTATTAAGTTTCATGCTGAATGTCATTTTGAATGATACAACGGTCCCGTCGATTAGAATGCAACCTGAATACCTCCCAGGAATGTGGTTGGTTTCGGATAGCTGTGCCAGATCATACCTTGCGAGAATACGTTGTCGGCATCGCCACCGCGGATTGGAGTCTGCTCAGGATCGCCGAACGGATATTTGCTGATAAGGAAGAAGTTCTGAGCGGAAACATACAATCTCAGTTTGCTCATTTTCAGCTTGCTGGCAATTTCCGCTGGGAAGTTGTATCCCAACAACAGGTTGCGGCCACGAATGAATGAACCGTCGAAGATCCAGCGGGTATCCACGTTGGTCACGTAACCAGCCTTGGTATCGCGGATTTGTGCGATCGGCGTGTTCTGATTTTGAGGAGTCCATGCATCCAATACGGTAGCGTAGCTGTTCGCCAATGCCTGGCGGTCTTCGCTGGCGTGCAGGTTCATGTCCATCAGGTCGTTTCCGTACGAGAATTGCAGGTCCAAAGTCAGGTCGAAGCCATGGAAACGGACGCTGTTCGAAAGAGATCCCCATCCTTTTGGAGAACCGTTACCGATAATGCCGCGGTCGGCGTCGGTGATCGCATTGTCGCCGTTTACGTCTTTGTACTTGATATCACCCGGAAGCATTTTCAGGTTACCACGGTAGCTGGTGAATTTGGCAGCCTGGTCAGCCTCAGCTTCGCTCCAAGTTCCCAGACGGGTCAATCCCCAGAATGCACCTGCCGGTTCGCCGATACGGATAACGCTGGTTTGGTTGGTGATCGAAGGACCGCCCACTCCGAAGATGTCCGCAGGTGTCGCCAATGACAATACTTTGTTTCTGTTGAACGAGATATTGAAGCTGGTGTTCCATGAGAAGTTCTCCTTTTCGATGTTCGTCGTGTTCAAACCGAATTCGAAACCTTTGTTTTCCATCGAACCTATGTTCTTTCTGATCGTCGCGTAACCGCTGGTACGTGGTACGGGCGCATCGAGGAGCATGTCGGTAGTTTTACGATAGTAGTAATCCGCTTCGAGTGAGATTCTGCCTTTCAGGAAGCTGATTTCCAAACCACCGTCTGTCTGAGCTGTTTTTTCCCAACGCAAATCGTTGTTTGCAAGTCTGTTGATACCAGTTCCACCGGCGCGGGTGTCGTTGTAAACCGTAGCATAGTTAGACCGCAGCAAGCCGAGTGACGAGTACGGAGGAATTTCCGAGTTACCTGTCAAACCGTAGCTGGTACGAAGTTTCAAGCTTGAAATGATCGGGTTGCCTTTCAGGAACTCTTCATCAGACACTTTCCATGCCAAAGCCGCCGACGGGAAGAATGCAAATTTGTGGTTATCACCGAATTTGGAAGAACCATCCGCACGTCCTGTTACGGTCACAAGATATTTGTCGAGCAAGGTATAGTTCAAACGACCGAAGTACGAGTTAAATGCAAAACGTGATGCACCTGATACGTACGGGCTGGATGAAGGGGCTACTGAACCTGCACCGAGGTTATCGAATGTGTAGTAATCCGTAGAGAAGTTCTGTGCACCTACACCGGTTGTAGCTACATTCGTTTCCTGCCATGAAATACCGGCAAGGGCATTGATCGAGTGGATACCGAAGGTTTTGTTATAGGTTAACAAGTTCTCCCACGACCAGAAAGTCTCTTTTCTGGTTTCTTTTCTCGCTGTACCCAGTTCACCTGGTGTGAGTGTACGCGTTTGCGACTGGTTCACTTCCTGGTTGATGACGTTCACACCCAATACCGAACGGAATTCAAGTCCTTTGGCAAGCGTAACGTTTCCGTAAAGGCTACCCAGGGTAGTTTGCGTGTTCAGGTTGAATTTACGTCCCATCAAACGGTGTACTGAGCTGAAAGAACCCTCAGCACCTGGATAGTCGCGGTTGTTGGCGTATGAACCATCCGCCCATTTCACTGGAAGGAAAGGGAAATCTTCCACCATCTGGCGAGGTACGGCGTCATTGATATCGACAAGGTTTTCAGCCTGGTTGTTGTAGCTCAAAGTACCTCCAATGCGCAACCATTTCTTCACTTGGTCGTCGATGCTGAAACGGGTAGAATAGCGTTTCAGGTAAGACGTTTTGATCAGACCCTGGTCGTCGCGGTAATTGAGCGACAATGAATAGGTCGTTCTCTCGTTACCGCCGCTGAAACCAAGCTGGTGGTTTTGAGAGACACGGTTTTGGGTAGATTCGTCAAACCAGTCGGTGTCGAAGTTGGGGGCAAAAGTACCATCCGCGCGTTTGGTGAAAACTTCCGGGTGGGCTGCAAACAACTGCGCACGACGTACGAGCGGATCGTGGGTTTTGTATTTACCCGCATCCCAGCCTGCTTTGTCGAACTTCTCCATGTTCTTGTAAGAGAGGTCTTCCACGTCCATATATTGTTGGGCGTTCAGAACTTTCGCTCTTTTCGGACCCACGGTCGGTACGCTCAGGTCGAGACCGTAAGTGATCTGGCTTTCACCTGATTTACCTTTTTTGGTGGTGATCATGATAACCCCGTTGGCACCACGCGCACCATAGATCGCCGTCGACGAAGCGTCTTTCAATACCTCCACAGACACGATGTCGTTCGGGTTGATGAAGTCGATCGCCTGGCTCTGCTGGTTCTGGTTACCTTGCGGGAGCATTACACCATCCACTACGTACAACGGGTTGTTGGACGAGTTGATGGAGCTGAAACCACGGATACGTACGTTGGCGCGGCCACCCGGACGACCCGAGTTTACGTTCACCTGCACACCCGAGATTTTACCCTGCAATGCCTGGTTCAATGACGGAGCCGGACGTTCTCTCAGCTGTTCTTCTTTCACGGAACCCACGGAACCGGTAAGGTCGGATTTCTTCGCGGTACCGTACCCGATCACGACTACTTCGCTAAGCGCCTTGGAGTCGGGGGAAAGTGAAATATCCAGGGAAGTACGGTTGCCCACCACTGCTTCCTGGCTGACATAACCCACAAAGCTGAAAACCAGCGTGGCATTATCAGGCACTGAAAGCGAATAGTTACCTTCTCCGTCGGTGGTAGTACCACTGCTGGTGCCTTTCACTACCACGTTTACGCCTGGAAGACCGTCGCCGGTTTCCTTGTCGGTAATTTTTCCTTTGATTGGTTTATCAGCACGGATTGTAGTGGCAATGCCGGAGTTGGCGAGGGCTGCGTTCACGAGCAATGGGCTTGCGAGCGCGGGCAGGAGCAATAAAGAGTTACGGATGCTCCGCATTTGGAACAACCATGATGTGGTATCGGAAATTTTCATGTAGTAAGGCTTGTTAAACGTTTTTCATGCAGTCTTGGAAAACACGTAGAATTTTAGTCTTAGATCTCTGTTCGTTAGGCTTTTGCGTTTTTTGTTTAATCATAGTTTGCGGTTTACAGTTAAAATGTTTCGGTAGAGTAGTTAAAAAATTATAGTTGGTATTCAATAAATCACATTCCATCAAGGCCGCAACTATCCTCGCCAAGGTTTTGAAATCAAATCATGATCACAGGTCCTGACACTATGTCAAAAGGCAAAAGATAATGTTACGTTTTCTCTGACGGAGGATGGAATGGAAGGCGGACGTTCGGGACTGCAACCGATCACCTGCCTGGTATTTTGCTTCAAATAGTCTGTGGCGTCAGTGCTGTATTCGTAAAAGTCTTTAAGAAAACGCGTTGCAATATTATAATATTTAACAATAGATTTCGAATAAAGCGGGAGGAAAAATGCAGAATTATTTATGCAAACGTTTGCATTCTGATTATATGAAATTACCCTTTTCTTACGATATATCAACCAGTTACAGGTTAATTTCGGATAAAAACGAGGCCATTATGAACCTCATAGGAGAGGGTTATTTTTTGCAAAAATCCTATAAGTATTGGCAAAATGTGACCTGTTTGGAGCTAAAATTCTATAAGAAAGCCCTGCTCCGAAAATCCGGAACAGGGCTTGAAAAATAAGTGGAAGGATCAGACAAGATCCACGGTTCGGCCGGTCTTCACCGACTCGTCACACGCGAATGCGATCTGTAAGCTCGTCACAGCGTCCGACAAATGGTCGGTCAGGTCGAGGTCCTCCGTGATCGCGCGCAGGAAGTAGCGCTGCTCGCGGTTACAAAGTTCCTGGTGGTCCGGCTCGTCTTCGAGGTTGATCCACGTGTCTTCTTTCACAAATTCATCCGAGCCGTTCAGATCGGCATGGTGTACACGTATCGATTCGGTCTTGGTATGTGCTTCCACGGAAGATGATTTCCCGGTACCGCCCGCATCTTTGGCCACAATCGACGCCGAACCCTTTGGCCCGATCACATCCTTCACAAAGAATGCCGTTTCGCTGATCATCGGGCCCCAGCCGGCTTCGTACCAGCCTACGGAACCATCTTCAAACCAGATTTGCAGCTGGCCATAGTTGTAGTTTCCTGCCGGAATATCCTCGGTAAGGCGGGCGCCGATCGCATTCACGCGGAGCGGTTTCGAGCGGGTCATCTGGCACATTACGTCGATATAATGCACGCCGCAATCCACGATCGGGCTGAGGCTTTTCATGAGGTTGCGGTGAACGCCCCACATATAGCCGTGGCTTTGCTGGTTGAGGTTCATACGCATAACCAGCGGCTTGCCCAGGCCTTGCGCCTCGGTCACAAAGCGCTCCCACGAGGGGTGTACGCGCAGGATGTAACCCACTACTACTTTTTTATTGGCTTTTTGGGCGGCTTCTACCACGCGCTTCGCACCTTCAACGCTGTCGGCGAGCGGCTTTTCGATAAACACGTGCGCTCCGGCTTCGAGGGCCTTGATCGCGAAATCCTCGTGCGTATCGGGGTAGGTGGAAATACAAACCGCGTCGGGCTTCGTTTCTTTCAATGCAGTTTCGTAGTCATTGAAAAGGGCATAACCGCCGCCGAGTTTTTCATTCAGGACTTCTTTGCTTTTGCCGGTCGAAACGATCCCGCAAATCTCGAAACCATCCAGAAGCTGGTACGCAAAGGCATGGGAAGCACCCATGTTCCCGCAACCGACTACCAGTACGCGGATGGGGCTTTCGTTTTCAAAAGATGACATAGATTAAAGATAAATGTTAAGATTATGGGTTAGCAGGAACAAGTGACATGCAACACTGCATGCCGCTTTGTGTGTCAAAATTAGGCATTAAAATCCGTATTCGGCCCGTTTCGACCTAAGTGAAAAAAAATCCCGTTTCGGTGATAAAATTTTCTTTGAAAATCGAAATAACTGTACGATAATGCATGAATTTTGTTACTCCTCATCTACTTGTTCATGACTAACTCTTTACTTCCTATCAGACTGTCCGGTCTGTGCCGCAGGAATGTTTTGTCCATCCATTTCCTGTTATTTTTCTTCACTTTTAATGCTTTCGCACAAGATGATTTTAAACCCAAACTGGGTCTGATCGACCGTGCTTCGCTTGAAATGACTGCTTATCCCGGCGACAGTACCGCCGACGCCGTGGTACTTTACGATTATGGTAAAGTGACTTTCAGCTACGACAACCTCAAAGGCCTGCTCATGACCACCAATATCTGGGTCAGGATTAAAATCCTTAAAGAATCGGCGCTCGATCGGGCTTCGGTGGGCATTCCTTATTACGAGGGCCAGAGCTACAAGGAACAGGAATGGGTGGAAGACCTGAAAGGCTACACCTACAACCTGGAAAACAACCAGATCGTGAAAACCGAGCTGGAACGTAAAGCCGTCCGTCGCGAGAAGTCCACCGACTACCACAGTACTACCAAGTTTAACCTTGCAAACGTCAAAAAAGGTTCGGTGATCGAGTACTCGTACTCATTGGTCTCGCCGTTCAACGTGCGTACCGAACCGAAAACGTGGACGTTCCAGAGCTCGGTCCCCATTAAATGGAGCGATTACAATATCGTCGTTCCCAATTTCCTGGACTATAAAATGACGATGGGCGGATTTCTTGCGCTCCATATGAACAAGCAGGAGCCGGTGAATGTGAGTGTAGGGCATGCGAGCTTCGATGGTCCGGGAATATCCTACCGGTTTGTCGTGAAAGATGCGCCCGCATTCGTGAACGAGCCGTTCATCACCACTGAAATGGATTACCTTTCCAAAATCGCTTTCGAGCTGGCGAGCGTGAATGTGCCGGGGCAGATCCATAAGAATTATTCACAGACCTGGGAGAATGTCGACCGCACGCTCGACGAAGCCAAATGGTTTGGCGTCGAACTGGGACGGAGCGGTTTTTTGAAGGAAGTCCGGGATGAAATAGCGAAGACAACCACCGACCCGCTGGAACGTATGACGCTCGCCTACAAGCACGTGCAGGGACATATGAAATGGGATGGCACCTCGGGCCTTTACTCGGGAGACGGTATTAAAAAAGCTTATGACAACCGTAAGGGTAATGCATGCGACATTAACCTCATGCTGACGGTGCTGCTGCGGGAGCTGGGCCTTGAATGCGACCCGATCCTTCTCAGTACCCGCGCGCACGGTTACCTGCACCAGCATATCCCGATGCTCGAAGGGTTCAATTATGTGATCGCGCACGCGAAAATCGGCGAGAAGACCTACTTCCTCGATGCGTCGGAACCGTTTGCGAAGCCGGGGTTGCTTCCGGAGCGTGCATTGAATGGTTACGGAAGGCTGATCCCCAAGAAAGGCGTGGGCCGGTTTGTGGAGATCAACCCGGTCGACTCGGATAGCAAACTGGAAATGATCACTGCGAATATTTTGCCCGAGGACGGCGTGATCAAAGGTAGTTACAGCATTTCCTACGGTGGCTACGAGGCACTCGACTGGCGCTCGGCCTATGCTGCCCAGGCGGATAATGTGTACCAGGATGTATTGAAAAAAACAGTTCCCGAATGGAAAATCCAGAACCTGGCGATCAAAAACAAGGCCGACGATTACAAAGGTACCGTGAATGTGAGCTGCGATTTTGAGATCGAAGACGAGAATGCGTCGCCGGGCGTATTCTATTTCAACCCGATCATGGCCGGCCGGTGGGTCAAGAACCCGCTGAAATCGAAGGAGCGCATTTACCCGATCGATCTGGCCACCGGTATATCCAACTCATTTATCGGGAATTTCACGCTCCCCGAGGGATATGCACTGGAAGAAATGCCCAAGGCGGAAATCATTATGCTGCCTGACAAAGGCGGTAAGTTCTCCTACCAGGTACGCCAGGTGGGCAATGTGATCCAGGTCAACAGCATGGTACAGGTGAGCCGGACGCGCTTCATGCCCGAAGAATATGCGGATCTGAAAGAATTTTTTGAGCGTGTCGTACAGAAGCATGCCCAGCCGCTGGTGATCAAAAAGAAGTCCATCTAATACCACCCCCCGTTTCATGCAAAAGTTTCAGTCACTTTTTTGGAAAACTATAATATGTACCGCGCTGTCGGGATCGGCGCCCGTTTTGGCCCAGACCGATTACAGCGTCGCGAAAATCAGCCCGGCGCTTGCGAAAGATGCCGATGCGGTGATCCGCGTCGACGAATTGTTCTGGGATATCAAATCACAGGCCGAGGGTGTCCAGCGCAACCGTTTGGTGGTCACTATTTTTAATGAAAAAGGAGAAGACCAGTACGGATCGACGCAGGAGTGGTACGACAAGTTCAGGAAACTGACCGAGCTGTCGGGGACTTTGTACGATGCCAACGGCAAGGTGGTGAAGCGTCTTAAGAATTCCGATATCGACGATCGCGGGGATGGCACTGCCGGGGACGATATTTCGGATAACCGGGTGAAGACTGCCAGTTTTGGCAAGAAGAGCTACCCGTATCCTTATACCATCGAGTTTATCACCGAAGTACGCACGCGGAATATGATGGCTTTCCCCGACTGGACGCCCGCCCCGGCCGAGGGTTCGGCGGTGGAATATTCCTATTTCAGGGTTAAGACACCGGCCGGTTTTGCATTCAGGTACCAGGAATGCAATGGTGCGCCGGCGGTGAAGAAATCGAAAGACGCCGAAGGTTCGGATATTTATGAATGGACCCAGAAAGATTACGCCAGACCCCGGTCAGACGATGCGTACCCATTACCGCATTACGACCGGATTCCATTGGTATTTACTGCGCCTT
The DNA here is from genome assembly GCF_900109045.1 of Dyadobacter sp. SG02. Taxonomy (GTDB): domain Bacteria; phylum Bacteroidota; class Bacteroidia; order Cytophagales; family Spirosomataceae; genus Dyadobacter. The sequence continues at coordinate 61,951 of NZ_FNYL01000004.1, read as the reverse complement.
CGGATTTCGAGGTGCAGGATTACAAAGGGAATTTCAACACCTGGGAAGATCTGAGCCGCTTTTACTACACATTGAATGCGGGCCGGGATATTTTGCCCCCTAATATGCAGGAGGAAGTGAAAACGTTGATCAAAGGTGCCAAGTCCGACCGGGAGAAAATAGATAGGATTTACAAATGGATGCAGGGACGATCGCGGTACGTGAGCATTCAGCTGGGGATAGGAGGATGGCAGACCATCGACGCAATGACGGTCTCCAAAACCGGTTACGGCGATTGCAAAGCGTTGACGAACTTCACCCTCGCCGCGCTGAAAGTCGCCGGTGTGCCAGCCTGCGCCGCATTGATCCGCGCCGGGAAAGAAGCGAAGATCAAGCCGGATTTCCCGAGCAGCAAATTCAACCACGTGATCGCCTGCGCAATTGCGGGAAAGGATACCGTGTGGCTCGAATGCACAAGTCCCAACACGAAACCCAACTTCATGGGCAGCTTCACCGGCAGCCGCCCGGCATTGCTGGTATTGCCCACCGGCGGAAAACTGGTGATGACGCCGGATTACAAAGCGCCGCAGAATGTGAAGGAAAGCCGGGCGAGTGTGAAGCTGACCGAAACGGGTGACGGCCAGATCGAGGCACGGTCGCGGTACACGGGCTTGCAGCACGAGCCGCGGGTGCAACTGATCCAGTACCGCACCAAGGAAGAGCAGGAGAAATGGCTGGTAAGCCATATTAACCTGCCGAGTATGGATTTGAACCACTTCGAGCTTGCGGAAGGTGCGGAACCTGAACCGTCGGTGACCGAAAAGCTGACATTGAACGTCCGTAACTGTGCTACCAAAACGGGTACGCGCCTGTTCATCAAGCCGAGCCTGCTGAGTCGGCCATTCGAGTTGCCGGCTACCACCGACCGCACGACCGATTTCTACCTGCCTGTTTCGGAGTACAACTTTACCGATCTTGATACCGTATCTTACGAAGTTCCGGCCAGCTATAAATTGGAAACCACATTACCCGCATTCCAGATTGCTTCCGCATTCGGTAGTTATGAACTGAAAACAACCTATGAGAACAACAAGCTCATTTGCGCGAGGAAAGTGGTAATGAACGGCGGACGCTACGGATCGAAGGATTTTGCGGCCTGGGTCGATTTCCTGAAAAAGATCAGAAAGGCCGACAGGGCGCAGGTGGTGTTCGTCGAAAACAAGCTTTGAGACGATTTTGGGGAGTATGTTAAAATATGTAAGGAATTGATTAAAACATGTGAATATCCGCATGGACGCATGGATTAATTTTGGACTAAAATTTTAACATAAGCAGGATATGAACAAAGAAGCATGGTCTGGCATTTTCCCAGCGTTGGTGACGCCATTCAAATCAGATGATACAATTGATTTTGAGCTGTTCGGCAAGAACCTCGAAGCGCAGGTTGAAGCAGGTATTACCGGAGTGATCGTTGGTGGTTCGCTCGGGGAAGCCAGCACACTCACCCGCGCCGAGAAAATGGAGCTGGTGAAATATGCTAAACAGGCACTTCCTGCTGGTCTGCCCGTGGTACTCGGTATCGCCGAACAATCCACTGCCGAAGCGATAAGTATCGCGAAGGAAGCCGAAAGCATTGGCGCCGACGGTCTGATGATCCTCCCGCCGATGCGTTACAAGGCCGACGACGATGAAACTGTGAACTGGTTCAAGACCATCGCCGGAAGCGTCTCGCTTTCGATCATGATCTATAATAATCCTTACGATTACAAAATCGAGGTAACGCTGGCTATGTTCGAAGAACTCGCGAAAGTTCCAAATGTTCACGCCATTAAGGAATCGACCCGCGATGTGAGCAATGTTACGCGCCTGTTTAACAAGTTTGGCGACCGTTTCCGTGTATTCTGCGGTGTGGACACATTGATCATGGAAGAAGTAATGCTCGGTGCCGACGGTGTGATCGGCGGCCTCGTAGATGCATTCCCCAAAGAAACCGTAGCGATCTTCAACCTGGTAAAAGCAGGTCAGTATAAAGAAGCATTGGCGATTTACCGCTGGTACCTGCCCTTACTGGAACTGGATATTCATCCCAAACTGGTACAAAACATCAAACTGGCCGCCGCCAAAATGGGTATCGGCTCAGAATTTGTACGCGCACCGCGCCTGCCGCTTCAAGGTGCCGAGCGCGAGAAAGTGCTCGCGATCATCGATCAGGCCATTGCTACGCAGCCTGAATTGCCCGATTATTTGAATCTGACCGCCGATACCTCGGTGGCATAATTACGCATTCCACAATTATTACGGTGCTCTGCACATCGCCATACGCGAAAGACGCAGAGCGCCGTAATAATTGTAGGTGCAGCGCACCGCAACATTTGCGTAACGCATCGCAATTAACGGCTCCACGATGGTCGTAACATGACCAAATGCCGTAATATTGACAAAAAAGCCTTCGATGGTCGTTAGATTTCGAGGCTAGGATTGTTCTGTTTTTGTCAAAACCATTCATTATGAAATTGTCCGATTTAGACCTTATTCTTGAAAAAGCCCGGGAGGCATTCGTAGCAATGAACGCCTACGCATTGCGCCGCCGGGTTGCGTTGATGAACGCGATTGCCGACGAGATTGAAGCACTCGGTCCGGAACTCGTACAGACGGCCATGGCGGAATCCAACCTGCCCGAAGCACGTCTGAACGGCGAAAAAGCACGGACGGTGTTCCAATGGAGAAGCTATGCCGATGCGGTTGAAAAGGGGTATTCGCTCGACGCAAGTATCGATACCGCCAATCCGCAACGTGCTGTGCCCAAGCCCGATATTCGCAAAACGAATGTAGGATTAGGTCCTGTGGCGGTTTTCGGAGCGAGTAACTTTCCGTTTGCATTCTCGACTGCGGGCGGAGACACGGCCAGCGCGATCGCGGCAGGTTGTCCGGTAGTGGTGAAGGCGCATCCCGGCCATCCGAAAACGTCGCAGATCATGGCAGATGCCATCAGTCGCGGGGTGGCGAAAAGCGGTTTTCCGGAAGGAACATTTGCGCATATTTTTACGGATACCATCGAAGAAGCGCAGGCGTTGGTGGCCCATCCCGATATCAAGGCCGTTGGCTTCACAGGTTCGAACCGTGGCGGATTGGCGTTGGTAGAAGTTGCTAGTAAGCGTATGGAGCCCATTCCGGTATTTGCCGAAATGGGAAGCATTAACCCTGTGTTCCTTTTACCGGGCAAGCTAAGCACTGCGAGTGCTGAGCTTGCAAAACAATATGCGGGCTCATTGACATTGGGCGTTGGACAGTTCTGTACAAATCCCGGTTTGCTGATCACAGAGGACAATCCTGCATTGGATGACTTCATCGAAGCATTAAACCAGGAGATCGTCAATATTCTCCCTGCGCCAATGCTGAATGCCGGTATTGCAGTTGCTTACCGTGGCAATCGCGAAAAAGTGATCGGCCAGTCAGGGGTGGAGTTGGTTGCAGTAGCTGCTACCGAAGCTGCCGACGGCCAGGGTGCGGCGACCGTCGCAACCGTTTCGGGCGTCGACTTTTTGATTAATGATGAACTGCAAACCGAAGTTTTCGGACCATTTGCATTGATCGTCAGATGCCGGAATGCGGAAGAAGTGCTGGCGGTTACCGAAAAATTGCACGGTCAACTGACGGCTACATTGCTGGCGACCAGCGAAGATCTGGCTTCGCACCGCGGGTTGGTGGCTGCCATTCAGAACAAATGCGGCCGCATTATCTTCAACAACTTCCCGACGGGCGTCGAAGTGTGCAAATCGATGCACCATGGCGGGCCATTCCCGTCGTCGAGCAACAGCCAGTTTACATCGGTGGGTCCGGACGCGATCAAGCGGTTTACCCGCCCGTTGAGCTTCCAGAACTGGCCCGACGAATTTTTACCTGACGAATTGAAAAACGCCAACCCGCTTGGAATCTGGCGGACGGTGGATAACGAAATAACCAAAGCGGCGCTGTAAATGCAGCCCGGGAGCTTTTATGCGTAAAACTTTTTTCTGTATCGACGCCCACACCTGCGGCAACCCCGTCCGCGTAGTCGCAGGTGGCGGGCCGCTCCTTGAGGGCAACAGCATGATGGAGCGCAGGCTCCATTTTTTGAGGGAATTCGACTGGATCCGCAAGGGCCTGATGTTCGAGCCACGTGGTCATGATATGATGAGTGGCAGCATTCTCTACCCGCCCATCGATCCGGCGAACGACATTGGTGTATTGTATATTGAAACCAGCGGTTGCCTGCCTATGTGTGGCCACGGAACGATTGGTACGGTTACGATTGCCATTGAAGAAGGGCTGGTAACGCCCAAAGTTCCGGGTAAGCTGCGCCTTGAAACGCCGGCAGGCCTGGTATTGGTGGAATATGTACAAGAAGGCCGGAAGGTGAAGTCCGTCAAGCTGATCAATATCAAATCATTCCTCGCAGCCGAAAAGTTGACGGTGGAATGTCCCGACCTGGGAACTTTGACTGTCGATGTCTCCTACGGGGGCAACTTTTACGCCATCGTGGATCCACAGGAGAATTTCAAAGGCATTGAAAACCACACGGCAGACCAACTGATCAGTTGGAGCCGCGTGTGCCGCCAGCGGATGAACGAGCAATACCAGTTTGTTCACCCCGAAAACGAGCATATCAAAGGCCTGAGTCACTTCCTCTGGACCGGCGCGCCATTAGACCCGACCTCCACCGCGCGCAACGCAGTATTCTACGGCGACAAGGCGATCGACCGTTCCCCGTGCGGTACCGGTACGTCCGCGCGTATGGCGCAATGGCACGCGAAGGGCAAGCTTAAAAAGGGCGACCGTTTCGTGCACGAAAGCATTATAGGTTCCAAATTCATTGGCACCGTAGAAGAAGAAACGACCATCGGCGATAAACCCGCAATGATCCCCGGCATCGAAGGTTGGGCTGTGATCACCGGCCACAATACCATCTTCATTGACGACGAGGAAGATCCTTATGCATTCGGGTTTCAGGTGATATAGCGTTGAGCGTTCAGAGTTGAAAGTTTAGAGTGGTTGAAAGTTTTAAGTTAAAATGACTACAAAAAAAGGCAGCGCGGTCATCATTGGTGGCGGAATTTCGGGCTTGGCTTCGGCCTATTATTTGCTTAAAAGCGGATGGAAAGTGACATTGCTCGACAAGGGCGATTTGTTCGACAATTGCTCTATCGGCAATGCGGGTATGATCGTGCCGAGCCATTTTATCCCGCTCGCTGCCCCGGGCATGGTTTCGAAGGGTATCAAATGGATGTTCAACAGCCGGAGCCCTTTTTATGTAAAACCATCCCTTGATTTTTCACTGATTTCATGGGGCTTGAAATTCATGAAAGCCGCTACCGAAGCCAATGTCGAGCGTGCGGCCCCGCATCTCAGGGATTATCATTTATTAAGTAAAAAACTTTACGAGGACCTCGTCCGCGACGAAAATCTCGACTTCGGGCTTGAAGAGAAGGGTATATTAATGCTCTATAAATCCGACAAAACCGGCGAAGAGGAGATTCACGTGGGCAAGCAGGGCCGGCAATTGGGCCTGGATATCGATATGCTCAACCGCGAGCAGGTACAGGCATTGGAACCGGGCATTAAACTGGACGTTGCCGGCGCAGTGCATTATCGTTGCGACGCACATTTGTACCCGGCAGCATTGGTGACTGGTCTGATCAAAAGCATTCAGAATCTCGGCGCTGAAATCGTTAAAAACACAGAAGTAACAGGTTTCGATATTCAAAATGGCGAAATCAAAAGAGTCAAAACGGCTGCCAAAACCTTCAAAGGCGATCTGGTGGTGATGACCGGCGGTTCATGGCTTCCACAACTGGCCAAACAAGCCGGATTGTCCATTCCGGTAATGCCAGGCAAAGGCTACTCGTTCATGGAGCCTAATTCAGCATATCCTGTTATTCACCCCGCATTGCTCCTCGAAGCCCGCGTTGCCGTGACGCCTATGAACGGGCAGGTGCGCTTTGGCGGTACTATGGAGCTCGCGCCGTTGAACAACCGGATCAATATGAACAGGGTAGAGGGGATTGTTAACTCCATCCCGCAATATTACCCTGAGTTGAATGTAGCCGTTCCGCAAAAGGACCGCATCTGGTATGGCTTCCGGCCATGCTCGCCTGATGGCTTGCCGTATTTGGGTTATTCCAAAAAACTGAGCAACCTGATTGTCGCCGGCGGGCATGGAATGATGGGTATAAGCCTTGGACCGGGAACCGGTAAAATCGTGGCCGAACTGGCGGAACGTATGAAACCTTCCGTGGATGTGGCGCTTTACGATCCGGAGCGGTACCAGTAATTGGGTTGCCCAAGTCGGACAAAGAGGCATTTTAGGGCCATTTTAGCGAGTGGAGAGGGCGGGATATTGTGAGTAGTCCAAATACTTCGTAGTTTACACAGTTTAAAACCTGACCTAATAACCTATTACCCTTTATGCCACAAGAAAACACCTCTTTCAAGCCCTCATTGGGTCTTGTTGACGCCACCATGCTCGTTGCCGGCAGTATGATCGGATCGGGCATTTTTATTGTCAGCGCCGACATCATGCGCAATACGGGCAGTGTGGGCTGGCTGATGTTCGTGTGGCTCATCACCGGTTTCATGACGCTCACAGCCGCATTGAGCTACGGCGAGCTAAGCGCGATGTTTCCTAAGGCCGGTGGTCAGTATATCTATTTGAAAGAAGCATATAATCCGCTGATCGGTTTCCTGTACGGTTGGAGCTTCTTTACGGTCATTCAAACCGCCACAATCGCCGCCGTAGCTGTGGCATTTGCCAAATTCACGGCTTACCTGATCCCGCAATTCAGTGAAGACCTCGTCGCGCTGGATCTCGGTTTTCTCAAAATAAGTCCCGCCCAGTTACTGTCTATTGTCGTCATTGTGGTGCTGACGTTTACGAATACACGTGGTGTGAATAGCGGAAAGATCATTCAGACCACATTCACCTTAACGAAGCTTCTCAGCCTTCTCGGCCTCATTGTTTTCGGATTGATTTACATGAAACCGGAAGTATGGGCCGCCAACTGGGGTGAAGGGATGTGGGACCTGCACAAACTCGCTCCGGACGGCAGCATCGAGTCCTATACTACTATCGCTGCATTCGGCGCCATTGCCGCGTCGATGGTAGGGTCTATTTTTAGCAGTGATTCCTGGAACAACGTGACATTCATCGCCGGTGAAATCAAAAATCCGCAGCGCAATATCGGCCTTAGTCTGGCATTGGGAACCATCATTGTGACGGTCATTTACGTGCTCACGAACGTCATGTACACGGGCGTGCTCTCGTTGCAGGAAATCGCCGCATCGGACAAAGACCGCGTAGCAGTTTCCGCTTCACACGTTATTTTCGGTAATTCCGGCACGATCGTGATCGCGGTTATGATCATGATTTCCACCTTCGGTTGTGATAATGGCCTGATCATGTCCGGCGCACGTGTGTACTATTCGATGGCGAAAGACGGACTGTTTTTCAAAAAAGTAGGTGTGCTGAATAAGAATGCCGTGCCGGAAATCGGCCTTTGGCTGCAATGCGTGATCGCCTCATTGTGGGCGCTGAGCGGCAAGTATGGCAACTTGCTGGATATGATTTCCTTCGTGGTAGTGGTGTTTTATATGCTCACCATCATCGGGATATTCATTCTCCGGAAAAAGCGCCCCGACGCGCCGCGGCCTTACAAGGCATTCGGCTACCCGTTTTTGCCTATCATTTACATTATTATGGGTATCGCATTCTGCGTGCTGCTGATTATCTATAAACCTGAATACACCTGGCCGGGATTGATCATTGTGTTACTGGGGATCCCGGTCTATTACATGGTGGCCAGGAAGGAAGTAACCGCCCAGGAATAAAGGTTTAGAAAAGAGTTGGCGTAGCCAAAAGTTGGACGTAGTCGCAAAAGTTAGGCGTAGTCTCCGACTACGTCCGAGCGACAACTGGTCTCTGACCAGTAGGCAACATCAAAATCGACATTGCACCAGCCGGTCGGAGGCCGGCACTCGCTCAGACGTAGTTAGAAACTACGCCCAACTTTTTTCATACTATCCAGACTATTCTCTAAACCACGCCGGTTATATTCCCGACGTACTTAGCGCCAACCTATAACTTCTGTTTGTTGATGAAATGCATTAATTACTTTTCCAGCAACTCGTCCAGGTTACCCAGGGCCATCGTGAAACCCTCCTTGAAGCCCATCTGCATAATCTGCTCGATGTCTTCATATTTGTCATACTGAATCACGACGGAAACTGTTGTGCTGCCATCGGCTTCTGTGAAAGTATTTGTCCAGGTCGACCGCGCGAATTCCTCATTGAGCTTGCCGTTCTCATCACAGAATGCGTCGATACCCGAGAAGTTTTTCTCCGGATTGATCGTCTTGTAATCGAGTTTTGCCCAATGCTCTTCGCCCTCGGGACCTACCATCGCATAAAGCCAGGTGCCGCCTTCGCGGAAATCCATCGATTTCGTGCGTGCCTTCCATGGGCGCGGCGCCCACCATTGGTCGAGCAGCTCACTTTGTGTCCAGGCTGCCCATACTTTCCCCACTGGGGCGGCAAATTCACGTTCTACATTGACACGGTTGTTCTCCTTGTCTACCGAAAAATTCATTAACAGGTTACTTTTCATTGGAATCGGAATTTAGGTTGATTAAAAGTTGATCTAATTGATTAAAACGGTCTTCCCAGTGTTTTTTGAACTGTGTCAACCAGTGGTCGAACTCTTTCATTTTAACCGGATTGAAGTAATAATGAATCTCCCTCCCGACTTTGTTCTGCGTCAGCAGTTCGCAATCGGCGAGTACCTTAATGTGCTTCGAAACCGCCTGCCTGGAAGTATCAAAATGTTCTGCCAGGGCATTAGGCGTCATGGACTGCGTCGCGATCAACACGAGGATCGCCCTCCGCGTAGGGTCCGCAATAGCCTGAAATATATCTCCTTTCATACACGATCGAAATATGCAACTTGATGGTTGCAAATATATATGCAACTTTTGAGTTGCGCAAATTTTTTTTCGAAAAATTTTTGAAAAGAAAGTTAGGCGTTCAAATTTCGGGAGGAAGTTTTCGGAGAGTGGGAACGGCTACGGAAGTCCAAGTCAACTTACCTGATAAGCGAAACCAGCCATTTATTCTTTGCTCGGAAATTATCGTAAATCGCTTCGATGATCGGCAAACTCGCCATTCCGGTTGAAGAGATAGGTCCGTTTGTTGTCTTTTATTTCTGCCAGTATCCTTTCCGTGTCGGGCGTTTTGGTAATCATTTCCTTCACCTGAAAATAAAGCAACTCTCCAACAGTGGTACCTGCCTTGTCCTGATCAAATTCGAGTGTGGGAAGATCGGCTTTTATCTGATAGCCATCTTTTCCGGATATCTCGGAGTAAAACACGGGCCTGTTTTTTAAACTCAGGTTGCAATGGGTCGCGATTGCAAATAACTCGCACATCTGGAAGGGCGTCAAAGGCCCGGTAATTCTGCCGAGCGTGTTGCTGAGGGTGCTGAGAACGGCACATGAGTCGTTTAAAACACCTATTATGACTATTTCATCCAGGTGAATAAGGATTGTCTGGGCGGCGGTGTTATCGTGAAAATAAAACTGCGGAATTGAACCATGCCGAATGGCCGGCAGGATAAAAATAGAGCCCATAACTTCCGGGGCGATGAATGCGTGGGTGTATTTCGATCGGGCGATACAGTGAATATGATGCATAGCCTCCCATGTATAAGATGCGCCAATTTTGGCACTCTCTTGCCTTTTGTCCATGGTCCAATCAAAATGCATATCTTTAAGATGCGTCTTGAAAAAGATCAGATTGAGCCATTGGAACAGAAGACCGAATGTTTCATATGAATTAGCCAGTGCGCCTGTAAATTCATTAAATGGCAATTTTAATAGCCTGCTCATCGGAATCTCCACTTTGTCTCCAAGTTCCGAATTGCAGTCTTTACAACATGGAATGGTGTATTTGCCGTAAAGTTGACCTAACTGGTTTGGCAGGTTTATGATCTGGCTGTGCAGCTGATACTTTGCCAGAAGCCAATCGGGAAGAATGTGCTCATTGTTGAATTCTTTCGAATGAGGCGGCGCTCCACAAATAAAGCAATGGTTCTGGAGTACAATTTTTTCATAAAATTCCCCGACACTGAATAGCAATGTTCGGCCATCATCGGATTTTACGCTTTCATACTCCATTGCCTTGCCTTTGGAAAGAATTCAAGGCTAAGATACACACTATTAGTTGTTTAAGACAATCGTCACGATCCCCCGCCCTGGGATCATCACCCCGCCCTTCAAACTCCCGACCTTCCCCTTCCGCATATCCACCCCCTTCTCCCCGGTAGTCAAATAAACGTCCGCGCCTTTCACATTAAACCCGTTAACCTCCGGCCTCAAAACCCGTTCTTCATTCCCATAGTTAATGGCTACCAAAACAACCTGTTTCTCATTCGCATAAGCCGAAACCATCATATCCTGCGCGATTTGCTCTTTGCTGAGTTTGTCGCCGCGTTCGACGTTCAGGCGGTGCATGCCGGGGCGTATAAAGCGGCTGTAATGGCCCAATGCCCACAAATTTTTGGTAGCAGTAATGCTGCCGTCCACGTACTCGCGCGAGGAAGGTGCGAGCGCGATGAGGTAGTACCGCGTGTCGAAGTCGGGGTTGCCGGGTTCCCAGCTGTTCCAGAGTTGCCAGGCGGAGGCGTTGCCGTATACAAGGTCGTCGTGGATGACTTTGGAGAGGAACAACGCGCAGTCGATGGCCGGGATGCGCCCGGTTTTGCCCTCACGGTAGCCGTCGGCGAGCATGGAATATTCAGTTTGCCAGAAGGTGACGCCGTATTTGGCGGTGGTGTCGGCCACGTGGCGGCGGATGGCGATCCGGGCGCTGTCGCCTTTGTCGGTGAAGTAGCTGTGGCCGCCTATGAGGGGTGGGAGGTGTTTCAGGTTGGTTAATGCCAGCTTACTTTTCGGGTTAAAGAAAGCTTGCGTTTGTCGGGTAGCGTTGCCGTTCCTGGTGTACAGAAAATCGAGCTGTGCAGCTTCGGAGAGAAGGATTTGTGAGGTCGAGCGATGGACGGTCAATGCGCTGTCGAGGGACCTGGCTACGCGGGCGATCTCGTCGTTGCGCCACGGACTGCCTTCCTGCTTGGCGCCCTGGCCGGGAGCGTGGTACCAGTCCCATTGCGGTTCGTTGACGGGGCTGATGTATTTGAAATGCAAACCTTCATCATCGAAATGCTTTAAAACCGTGGCCAAAAATTGGGCATAGTCGCCGTAATGCTCGGGTTTGAGGTTTGAAATGTAGTCTTTGTCCGTTTTATAGCCCCGGCCGTTCTTCGTGAATTGCACCGGCGGGGTGTTGGAGAATGCGATCAGGTTTTCGACGCCGTATTCCTTCGCTTTTTTGGTAAACCATACATAACCCGCTTGTTTCGACCAGTCGTACGTACCATCCGGCCTCAGGAAGCATTCCACACGTTTTCGGAAGTCGGTAATGCCGCTGCTGTCGCCCTGTTCGGTCGTGCCGCCGCCTATGTTGAAGCGCCAGGCGGAAAGCCCGATGCCTTTGGGATTACCATTAGTGTCGAGTTCCTTGCTGAAAAGCCATTCGGCCATTTGTTCGCGGTTTTGGGTAGGCCAGCTTTTAGCGATGCCTTCGGTAAACCACGCCCCGGCGGCGCCGAAGTTGTCGATCTTTTGTGCTTTATTTTTTGGATTAATTTGAATGACCAGCTCCCGCGGTTTCTGAGCGTGGATCGTTTGCACTGCAACTAAGGAAAGAGTCAGGAGAAGTATTTTCTTCATGGTTAAAGGATGGGCATTGCCCGGTTTTAGAATATATTAAAACCCATCGCAAGCAGAATGAGCACAACAGCCCAGCCGGCGATTTGAAGCGGTACCGGATGTTTATAACCACCCATTAACCGCTGTTTCCGGCTCGCGATAAGCAAAATGGCAAGGGCAATCGGCAGGACAAAACCATTTAAAGTACCTACAAAAATCAGTACTCTCACGGGCCGGCCGACGAGCAGAAAAATGATAGTCGAAATGAGGATAAAAGCAATGGTAATGTAGGACTGATATTGCTCTATAAGAGGGTGAAACGACCTCAAAAAGGAAATAGAGGTATAAGCCGCGCCGACGACGGACGTGATGGCTGCCGCCCAGATCATCAATCCAAAAAGCTGCTTGCCGAACGTTCCGGCCGCATTTTCGAATACCGAAGCGGCCGGGTTGTCAGGGTTAATGCTCGTACCGGCAAGGATAATGCCAAGCGTGGCGAGGAAGAGTAAATAGCGTATTAAAGCGGTAATGAGGATGCCGGTGGATGCGCCGCGGTTCACTTCCTGCAATGCGCTCTCGCCGCGTACGCCCGAGTCGAGCAGGCGGTGCGCGCCCGCGAACGAAATGTACCCGCCCACGGTCCCGCCTACGAGCGTGAGGGTGGCGATGGCATCAAATTTTTCGGGGAAAAAGGTATGCTGAATGGCGCTGCCGAGCGGCGGGTGCGAGGTAAATGCGACGTACAGAATGAGTACGATCATGACAAAGCCCAGTATTTTGGCAAAACTGTCCATGGCCTTACCCGCTTCTTTGAACAGGAAAATACCGATAGCCATGGCTGCGCTGATGACGGAGCCCGTTTGGACGCTGACGCCCGTCATGGCTTCGATGCCAAGGCCTGCGCCGGCCACATTGCCGATGTTGAATGCGAGCCCGCCCGACACGATGAGGAATGCAAGCAGGTAACCGAGGCCCGGGAAGAGGTCGTTGGCGAGGTCCTGGGCGCGTTTACCGGAAACGGTAATGATTTGCCAGATGTTGAACTGGACCGCCAGGTCGATCAATATCGATAGTAAAATGACAAAGCCGAAGCTGGTCGCCAGCTTTTCGGTGAAAACGGTCGTTTGGGTCAGGAAGCCGGGGCCTACCGCGGAGGTGGCCATCAGGAATGCGGCGCCTAGCAGGGCGTTTTTGTTTTTTGACATATTAAAGTTTAAGCTCCAAAACCACCACCTCCCGGAGTTTCAATAGTCAAAACATCCCCCGCATTCACTTTCAGACTACAAATTCCAGGCAGTTCACTGTCAGATCCATTTGAAAAAAGCATATGCCGCCCGCAAAGGCCGTCCGCACCGCCCTGCATTCCATAAGGCGCATACCGCCGGTGCTGTCCGAGTAATGTCACCTGCAACGGCGCCAGGAATTGGAGCTTCCGCACAATCCCATCCCCGCCGCGCCAACGCCCGGCGCCGCCGGAGCCACGGCGAATACCAAATTCCAGTAACCGCACCGGATATTTCCTTTCCAGTTGCTCGGGATCGGTAATGCGCGTATTGGTCATATGCTGATGCACCGCCGAACGGCCATTGAAGCCATTGCCTGCACCCACGCCGCCGCTGATGGTTTCATAATACCCAAACTGCTCGTTGCCGAACAGGAAGTTGTTCATCGTTCCCTGGCTGCAAGCCGCCAGACCGAATGCCTTCAACAAAGTATCGACCAACCGCTGGCTCACCTCCGTGTTCCCGCCTACCACCGCCGGGCATTGCCACGGGTCGTCGGAAAATTGGGGGTGCAGGAAACTGTTTTCAGGCAATTGGATCTCCACATCTTGCATTAAGCCATCATTCAAAGGAATCTCCTTATCGACTAAAAGCCTTAAAACGTACAAAATGGCGCTGTACAAAATCGAAATATTCGCATTCAGATTATTCGGATGAGCGCCGGATGTTCCCGTGAAGTCGAATATTTGCTTATTATCGGATATGCTGATTTTTACGGCAATCCGATGATCGTCGTCCAGCAATTCCGAAGCTGCGAAAACCTGTCCTTGCAACGGTCGCAATGCATTCCGAAGCTGTAAAACGGCGGTTTGTTTGAGCATACCCATGTATTTTTGCACCGTTTCCAGTCCGTGGTTTTCCACGAGTTTCAGCAATTGCGTACTGCCTTTTTTTAAAGCCGACAGTGCGGCAATAATATCTGCCTCGTTGGAAAGGAACGACCGCGTAGGGTAGGGGCCACCCTGGAAGAGCGCCCGCAGCGCCTCCCATTGAAACTCGCCCGCCTTCACCAGGTATTGCGGTATGATTACGACGCCTTCCTCTGCCAGACAGGTCGCATCGGGTGGCATCGAACCCGGCGTTTTACCGCCGACTTCGGCATGGTGTGCCCGGTTGATCACGTAACCTGTACACGTTCCATCCCCGGTAAATACCCCGGCAATCAACGTAATGTCCGGCAAATGCGAGCCACCGTAGCGCGGATGGTTGGTAATCACCACATCGCCAGGGCCGATCGCGATGGCCTCGCGCACCAGGCGCCCGCATATGCCCATGCTACCCAGGTGTACGGGTATGTGTTGCGCGTTGACGAGGAGCTCGCCGTGGGCGTCGAGCAGGGCGCAGGAGAAATCGAGGCGCTCTTTAACATTGACGGAAAAGGCCGTCCGCTGTAATTGGACACCCATTTCATCGGCAATGGCCTTGAAGCGGTTTGTGAAAAGCTGCAATGCGACTTCCTCGCTTTGCGCTTCGGCATGGGTTTGGGCAGTCTGCGTTTTCCAGGCTATGGCGTCCAGGCCTTGTTGGATAACCAGCTTCCAACCTTTCGGTAAATAGGTTGTGGAAGTATTGTTGAGCAAAATGGAAGGTCCTGTCAACTCATCACCGGGTTGAAGGTTGTCCCATTCGAAGACAGGAGTTTCGGGCAAATGTAAATCACTTAAAAATGGCTTGCTGTAAGCCAAATGCTGTGCGCTCTGTCCAGTTTGAATAACCGATAATGGTTCAATACGGGGGCCCTGTTCCTGCATTTTCAGTTTCACGCTTTCCAGCTCCACAACCGCATTGGCAGGGAAATAACCGAATTGCGCGCGGTAAGTTTCTTCAAAGACGGATAGGGTAGCATCGCCCGAATAAGGAATTTCAACGGTATTTTCCTGGCCTGCGAACCGAAGGTAAACATGGTAAAATACTGTTTCAAAGGTCGTGATGCCCTGTTTTTCCAAAATAGCGGTGGCCTGTTTTTCCAAAACCTCCTGCCATTCGCCAATGCTTCCCGAGGCTTCGTTCCACGGCAGCAGGATTTGTTTCGAAACAATGGTGCTGATCAATGCCTCGCCGATGCCCGCCGCGCTGAAAAGCCCGCCGTCGTAGGGCAGTAGCACTGTGTCCATGTCCAGCAGTTCGGCTAGCTGGCATGCGTGGAGGCCCCCCGCGCCGCCGAATGTTACCAGGGCAAATGCATTGGGATTAATGCCCTTTTCTACCGAAATCTTACGGATCGCGTCGGCCATTTTTTCGTTGGCAATGCTTTCGAGGCCGGTAAGGATTTCGTGATGGCCTAGCAGATTGCCGGTTTTGCGTTCAATATCGGCACGTAGTTCGTCTAGCCTTGAAATGGCAGCCCCGGCGTCGATGGGAATGCTGAATTTCGATGTTTCCAGCTTGCCAAGCAGCAGATTTAGGTCGGTTACCGTCAATGGTCCGCCCGCACCGTAGCAGGCGGGGCCAGGCGATGCCCCCGCACTTTCTGGGCCTACTTGCAGCGAAAAACCATCAAACCAGCACACCGAACCGCCGCCCGCCGCCACGGTTTCGATAGCCAGGGTAGGGTTATGGAATTCGATACCGTCGATTTCGGTAATGTATTTCAGTTCAGGCTGGCCGTCGACCAGCGCGGTATCCGTACTCGTACCGCCCATGTCGAAGGTAATGGCCTTCGAAAAGCCCAGTTTTTGGGCAAAATTGGTGGCTGCGACCATCCCACCGGCCGGGCCGCTCAGCAAACTGTCTTTCGCCCGGAAACCGCTCGCTTCGGCGAGACTGCCAGTGCTGGTCATGACTTGCAGGCTGCCGCCGTTCAGTGCGGCACTATCCTGTGCGGCACTACCCAGTACTGTACGAATATTGGTTAAATACTGATCCAGAATAGGGTCGAGGTAGGCATTCACGACCGCAGTTTGCGTCCTTCGCAGGTAATGAGAGAAGGGAAACAGCTCGGAAGATGTTGAAATATATCGGGCTCCATTTCCGGCAAACCAATCTGCCAGTTGTTTTTCATGGTCGGAGTTTTGGTAGGAATGCAAAAGGGAAAGAGCAACTGACTTGTAATCAGTAGGTCCTTCTTTGGGTTTAAAATCAGTCAAATCCAGTGTTTCAAGCACATTCCCGCCCGAATCGAGCCTTTCATCGACTTCCAGTACTTCGCTGTAAAGCAATTTCGGTTCAGGAATATCAAGCTGAAAAAGCGACGGACGTTGCTGATTGCCGATATAAAGCAAATCTTTAAAACCCTTTGTAACAACCAGCAGTGTTTTGGCGCCTTTTCGTTCGAGCAATGCATTGGTACCTTTGGTTGTACCCAATCTCATGTTAATGGGTGGAAGCGGTTGATCGAGCGGAGTTCCGGTAAGCAACCGCGCCGCGAGGACAGGAGCTTCTTCACCGGTGGTTATTTCAAAATCGACGGGTTGACCGAAGGGAAGATCGTCGGTTAACGTAATGGTTTGCTGCTGCGCGTCGACACTTCCGATGCGGCTATGCGTTTCGGTGCCGCGCAGTTTGAATGTATAGTTTTTGAAGATGGCGCTATCGTACTGCCATGACGCTTCGAAACGGTAGGTGCCGGGGCTCAATTTATCCGTAATGCGGCCACGAAGGCAGCTGGAACTGAGTACTTTGATGCGCGTTTTGTTTCCGGCCGGATCAATGGCGAGGCAGTCGGTAAAAGTCCCGCCGGTGTCGATCCAGATTTTCCAGGCGGTTTCAGGTGTGGTTTTCAAAAGAACGGTTTAAGAGAATAGCTAATCAGTCCCCAATTTAGCCAATTCGTGGCATATCGCCCTACAACGCCTGGCCACGCCTGACTACTCCTGACCATTCCTCACAACCCCACGACGCTTAAATATCCCTAAACCCCTTCTGGTACTCTCCGGGCGACATGCCGGTCGTTTTTTTGAAAACCCGGTTGAAATTCGTCACATGGTCGAAGCCGGTCTGGTAGCAGATGTCCGAAAAGCTATCGAACTTACCGGAAAGGATAATCTTGCAAGCCTCGTTGATGCGCACTTCGTTCAGGAAACTCACGAAGGTTTTGTCGGTATGCTTTTTGAAATACCGGCAGAAAGCCTGGGGCGTGAGGTTGGCGACTTCGGAGATCTCGGCGAGGGAAATGTGGCGTTTGTAGTTCGTGACGAGGTATTGGAAAATGCGGTCCATGCGGATACCCTCGACTTCGGAAATCACCTGCTCGCTGTTACTCGTCGCGAGCGGTTTCAGGTCGCGGGTTGTTGAAAATTGGTAGAGCAGCTTGATAAATGCGGCGACCCGCTGACTCTCCTTATGATGAATAATTTCGGAAATGATTTTCTGTACCGCCTCCCGCGCTTCTTCCGGAATCTGGAACCCGTTGTGTACCCCGTGGACAAACTTCCGGATATTGACCATTTCCGGTAAGCTCAGGATATTCTGGGATAAATAATTAGGATCGAAAAAGATGGAAACGGAGTGGATTTGTCTGGGTTCGTCGGGGTTGAAATAAGATTCGTCATTCTTGAAAATATGCGATTGGTTGGCCCCGATAATGTAAATGTCGCCCGATTCGAATCGCTGCATATAATTCCCCGCGACCAGGATACCCGAACCTTCCACCACCCACTCGATCTGCACCTCGCGGTGGCGGTGCAAATGCGGGTAGTAATGGGGTAGCTTTTCTTCCTGAACAACAATTGTACTTTCGCGGGAAACGGGTATGGTGAATTGTACGACTTTCATAATACTAAATATACGCAGGAAGGTTGGTTAATGCCTTATGCGGGTTTGGATTTTGGGAGTAGATTTGCATTTTTTCGGTTGCGCTTGGCGATGTAACATCAATGCGAACGCAGCACAGGCCAGTCGTCCTGCCAATCCAGCTGCTCCACGCGCAACTTGGAACGACCCTTATCCCTGGCATCATACCCATGAAAAACCAGGTAATCCACCCCGTCGAACGTGCTGACCGCATTATGCCCAACTCCGTGCCAATCTGCATCGCCTTCCAGAACCAATGTCCCGCCGCCTTGTGTCATCGGCACGCCATTCTTGTCGAGGTAGGGGCCGGCGAGTGTTTTGGAGCGGCCTACGCGCATTTTGTAGGTACTTTTTTCGCCCCGGCAACAATAATCATAGGAGGCAAAGAGGTAGAAATAATCAAATTTTTTGAAAATAAATGGCGCCTCGATGGCCCCGTTACCGGCTGTCGAATCGCTGCCCGGCCTCGTGCGCGGGACGCTTGCGAGCGTGAACCAGGTTTGTGGTTGGGCAATGCCGCGGGCGTCGGCATTCAGTTTTACGAGTTTGATACCGTTCCAAAACGACCCGAATGCGAGCCAGGGTTGCCGCTGTTCGTCGACGATCAGATTAGGGTCGATGGCGTTCCATTCGTCGCGGCCAGGAACGGATTCGATTACCTGTCCGTGATCTGTCCAAAGGTAGTCGGGGCTGGCGGGATTCAGGGTCTTGTTGGTCGTTAGGCCAATGCAGGAGCGGTTTTTGCCAAATGTGGAAATCGAATAATAGAGGTAATACAACCCGTTGTGATGTGAAATATCCGGTGCCCAGATATGCCCCTTGAAACCGGGAACGGCTTTGACGGCCCATTCAGGCGGCGCGCCAAAAACCGGTTTCTCCTTTTTCCAGTTTTGCATATCCTTCGACGACCACATGCTGATACCCCGACCGGTGGCGAAAACGTAATAAACCCCGTCCTGCCGGATCATCACCGGATCGTGGACAGGGATATTCGTTTGCAAAGAATCCTGGGCGCGACCGGTTTGCGCGCCCAGGATGAGTAGTAGGAAAATGAAGTGCCTCATTATTTCAACATAATCTTCTGCGGAATGCCGAACAGCATTTCGCCGACGCCCGAAGTCTTCACGCCTATACGCGCATAAACGTACTCGCGTGACGCGAGGCCAGCGGGAATGGTGGCTGTCAGCGTAACCGGTTTCGACAGATCGGTCAGGTTTGCGGCTACTTCCTGTGCATTACCGACATTGTTATTCGGATCGACAATAGTAGTGGTGCCAATGTAGAGGTTCACGCGCTCGATCGTGCGGCCCGTAGCAACTTGCTGTACGTTGAAAGTGGCCGAAACCTTGCCTTCTCCTTTGGCATACACATCATTTTTAAGTACAAAATAGGGGTTAACCGGCACGTCGATCTCCTTGGAACCACGCAGTTCGACGTCGATGGAGTCGGTATTGTCCGCCCAGGGACCGTTGCCGCGCAGCCGCACGAGTTTGTAGTTGCCATCGAAAAGCGAGGCCGAGAATTTACCGTCCTGATCGATATGCACGGGTATTTTGGTAAAAAGCTGGTAGCCATACTGCCAGAGTTCGAGCTGGACGCCATTGGAGCGCAGGCCAATGGGTTGTCCTTCAAATACGACTCTGCCTTTCAGCACCGACTTCGGCTCGGTGCGGTTATCTTTTTCGCAACCCGACAGGCCGACCATGAATGCCAGCAGCAACGCGGGAATGCATTGGATGATTTTTGATTTCATTGCGATTAATGGAATGGGTTACGGATGATTTTCGGGTTGTTATCGATGATGGCCTGCAAAATGGAAGAATAGTAATTGCCCATCTGGAAAAATCTTGGCGCTCTGAAACGGGGCGCTACAAGCTTGTCAAAAACATACTTCCCGTGCGTCGCGTGACCCGGGCGCACGACACGGTACGGGTACAGGGCATACATCACCGCGTCGGGGTTCGAGGCGTTGCCGTTCCATATTTCGTGCGCGATACGCCATCTTTTCACATCCCATACCCGGTGGTCTTCGAATGCAAGTTCCACGCGACGTTCGTTCTGGAGTTTTTCGAGCGTCAGCGTTTTCAGGCTGTTCGCGGGGAAGCCGGCACGTTCGCGCAGGGTGTTTACATATTTCAATGCATTGGCATTCTGCCCCAGCTCGAAAGCCGCTTCGGCCGCATTCAGGTACATTTCTCCCAGGCGAAAACGCACCCACCACATATCGCTGCGGATACCGCGCGTGCTCGACATGGCCGTCTGATCCACATATTTGCGCAGATAGAAGCCCGTGTTGGAAACCTCCGTTTGCGAACGCTGCGGGCCGGAAGCGCCCGTAAGCAGGCCGCCGTCGTCATATGCAGAGCCCAGGACGTTGGATTCGACGGTTTTGAATGCATTGGTCGCATTATCCCACACTTTTACACCCGCCTGGATCTGTACTTCCGAACCGCGGAAACTCGTGCCCGGATAAATGATCGTTCCGTAAAGACGCGCGTCTTTGTTGGCGAAAATGTCCTGCAACTTGTCGTAGTAAACATAGTCGGTGTTGCCGGCGTTGCGGTTTTTGAGCTCACCGGAAGAGCCGTCGAGGTACTCGTAATCTTCCACAAGGTTGAGCGACGGGGTAATGGACGAGGACGAAAGGTTATCCTCGCGAACATTACGCGCGATGTTGTCGTACGTGAAACCGTGGCGTTTGTCTTTACTAACCAGGAAATCCTGTGCCCATATCACCTCCCGGTTGGCGCTCTTTTTGGTAATGGCCTCGTAGAAGTTGGTACCCTTGTCCGGATTGGTTTTGTAGAGCTCATAACTGCCGCTGCTGATGATCTCCTCCGCTGCTGCCAGGGATTTGGTATAATAATCATTAGCCCTGGCCGCCGGAATGCCTACCTCGCCGCCGGGCGTGGTGATGGGTGACGCCATTTTGTTATTATACTTCGCAATGGACGCCGCGTACAGCATCGCACGGCTTTTCACGGCCAGCGCCGTAAACTTGTTCGCACGGGTGTTGCTCGTACCATTGCCGAGCACATCTTTCACCGCATCCAGCTCGCTGGCGATGAAATCGTACACTTCTTCTTCCTTGTTGCGGGGCTGCTGCAAGGCCGACGGGTTACCATCGAAATTGTAGATCAGCTGCTTGGTTACCAGCGGAACGCCGCCCATCCGCTTCACGTGCTCGAAATACACATAAGCACGCAGAAAGCGAAGTTCTGCCGAGAACTGGGTCTTTTGAGCATCCGAAAGCTTCACGGCGTAGGTCTGGATGTTTTCCAGAGCGAGGTTAATGTCGCGGATCAGGCTATAATCCCAAAGACGCCAGCGATCGAAACCATAATTGATGATATTGTTCCGCGCGTCGTCGTTGTTGGACCACATTGCTTCGTCATACGCCGCAAAATCCTGCCAGCCTTCCCGGTTGTTCGCATTGACATCGCCATTGGAGCCGTGGCTGAGGTCGGTATGGTAGGGCAGGCGATCGTAATAGTTGGCCAAAAGCCCGGTGATCATCTTCGGGTCGTTCCAGACCTGTTCTTCAAGAATGATATTCTGCGGCTTACGTTCGAGCCAGTCGTTGCAACCGGCAAAGACCAGCATAGAAGCTCCGACCCATATTTTCAGTGATAATTTTTTCATAACCAGTTTTTAGAAAGTGAGGTTAAAGCCTGCATTGAACAATCGCTGCTGCGGATACACGAGCGCATTACCCGATGAAATTTCCGGGTCGATCTGGTACTTCTTCACATTGTCGATCGAGAAGAGGTTGGAAGCGTTCACGTAAATGCGCAATGCGGAAAGGCCGAGCTTTTTGGAGATTTTTTGGTCAAATGAATAGCCGAACTCGATGTTACGCAGGCGGATGTAGCGCACGTTGGTGATCCAGAAATCGCTTTTGCGGAAGTTCACGTGGCTTGTATTGTCCTTGCGGATGGCCGGGTACGTGCCGGGGATCCATTTGCTGTTCGGGTCGAACGGATCTTCGCGGTGCCAGCGGTCTTCGAGCATGTAGCCCGGCGATGTACCGTTGTTCTGGTAAGGGATTTTCAATTCCCAGTTGCGCTGGAAACTTTGCAGCGACGCACCCGCAAAGTCGAAGAACATCGAGAAACCTTTGTAGGAAACACTGCCGTTCAATGCAAAGCTCAGGTACGGGTTAGCACCTTCCGCATAACCGATAGGACGTTCGTCGAGGCTGTTGATGATGCCGTCGCCGTTGGTATCCTTGTAAATGAAGTCACCCGGAAGCTGGCTGCGGTTGCCCTGGCCGTCGTTGTCCACGGTATGGCTTTCGATCTGCTGCATGGATTGGAACTGGCCTACTACCTCGTAACCCCAGTTGATATTGCCCCAACGGTCTACAAATGAGTCGCGGTATTCATTGTAGGAGTTACCAAAGCGCGGTTTGTAGAAATCAAGGTCGCGGCGGCGGGAAAGGGTAGCATTGGCGCTCAATGTGTAGTCAATTTGTCCTACATTGCTTTTGTACGTCAATACCCCTTCCAGACCGCGGTTAACGTCGGAGTTCAGGTTTTCGTTGGGAAGGGTATAACCCACTTCGGACGGCAGCAACACGTCATAGCGGGCAGCGGGCAGGCCGGTACGCTTTCTTTCAAAAATATCGAACTGACCGGAAAGCTTTCCGTCCATTAATCCAAAGTCCAGACCAATGTTGGTGGAAATGTTGGTAATCCATGAGAGCGTAGTGATCGGCAAGCCTCTCGGGCGCACACCAATGTTGTAATTTCCATCAAAAATCGCGCTTCCCTGCAAGAAGTTGTAACCCGGCAGGTAACTGAAAGGCGCTACTACGAAATCGTTGTTGGCATTGTTGATGCGGTCGGCACCGGTACGGCCATAGGAAGCACGGAGTTTCAGGTTGCTGAATACATTTTCGAGTTTGCCTTTGAAGAAATTCTCCTCCGAAATACGCCATCCGGCCGAAACGCCCGGGAAGAAACCGTACCGTTTGCCGGGCGCATAGAGGAACGATCCGTCATAGCGGCCCACGAGTTCAAGCAGGTATTTTTGTTTGAAATCATAATTGATCCTTCCCACATAACCCGCCCGCGCTTCGGTGCTCCACTCGTCGATAAGGATATCCTGGTTCGCGAACGACATCAGCGGGATGTAGTTGTTCGGTGGTACGGTGTGGACAACGAGGTAGGTATTCACATTGTCGGAGCGCTCGTAAGCGGCAACGGCCGAAATGTCGTGGTTACCGAATGCTTTTGCATAACTGAGCTGGAACTGGGCAAACCGGTCGACGATATTGCGTTTCCGGCGCTCACGCCACGGGTTTTGGTTACCGCCGCCGGGCACCACGTTGTACGCATCGTTCTTTTCGTCGTAGGTATAGGCGTCGTACGTATATTCGAAACCGTCGAAATCGAAATTGGTGAATGCATAGGAGTAGGTTCCTTTCGCTTTCAGGCCAAATTTGAAGTCATATTCCGCGTAAAAGTTACCTTTCACATTCCGCCAGACTTCGTCGATATAACCCGTCACGTCGCGCTTGTAAGTAGCCGGGTTGACGTTCACATTGTGTGTTTGATTGATGTATTTAGGATTGTCGTTGGCGTAAGGACGTTCCGTAGGCCACATGGTGAAAATACTTAGGAAGGGGTTGAAATAATCGTCCAAACCCGGTACACCGATCTGGAACCGGTTCTCGATCCGGCCGCTGATCTGCGTTCCTACTTTCAAACCTTTCGTAAGGCTCGATTCGAGGTTGGCCTGAATGTTGGTCCGTTTAAAATTATAATCACGGATCAATGCATCCTGGTTGAGGTGGCTGATCGAGAGGAAGTAATTCATCTTCTCGCTGCCGCCCTGCACGCTCGCATTACCGAAGTACTGGGGCACATTCGGGCGCATTACCATATCGTAATAGTCGTAGCTCTGGTAACCCTTTTCAGTACCCACGCGCCATTTTTCCAGTTCGACGGGGGTAATGGAAGGCACGCGGCCCTGGTTTACGTCCGATTCCACGAGCCCGCGCATGTGCTGGTATGCATTAGCGGGCTTGGGGTAGCGGGTGAAATTTTGCAGACCATAATATCCCGACAGGCTGATCTTCGTACCATCGCCTGCCTTACCTCTTTTGGTAGTAACCAAAACCACCCCGTTGGCAGCCCGCAGACCGTAAATGGCGGCCGAAGCATCTTTCAGGATTGAAACGGATTCAATGTCGTTCTGCCCAAGGTTGTTGAAACTGCCGACATCGGAAGGCACGCCGTCGATGACAAACAAGGGTG
This sequence comes from Dyadobacter sp. SG02, assembly GCF_900109045.1. GTDB lineage: Bacteria > Bacteroidota > Bacteroidia > Cytophagales > Spirosomataceae > Dyadobacter. The sequence goes on along the minus strand of NZ_FNYL01000004.1, from coordinate 37,906 downwards.
TACCCATGTTCCGGATCTGGATGGTAGTGGCTGCACCGGGACGGGCATCGGCCTTCCGGGCGGTGATACCCTGCACGCGGCCCACCAATGCATCGGCCGTTCCGATAGCGGGGGTCCTGATCAGATCTTTGGCCTGTACGCTGCTCACCGCGCCGGTAAGCGTCGCCTGTGATTGCGTGCCGTAACCTACCACGACTACTTCCGTCAGTTCCTCGCTGCTGGGGAGCAGGGTTACCTGGATATTCGACTGGTTACCGATCGCGATTTCCTGCGAGGTGTAGCCGATGAAGGAGAAGGAGAGCGTGGTCGCATTGTCGGCCACGTTGAGTGAGTAGGAACCGTCGGCACCGGTAATGCTTCCCGTAGTGGTGCCTTTCACGACCACGCTTACACCGGGAAGCGGGTTGCTTTTTTCATCGACGACCTTTCCGGTGATGGTTTTGTCGACGGGTTTTCGGTAGGTGACGGCCGGCTCAAAACGCAATTTTTCCGACCAGACCTCCTGGGGCGACAGGCATCCTGCTGCCAAAAGGGCAAAAAGAGGCCTGCGAAGCCCCGAGAGGGGGTTTCGTCTGTTTTGGTTGTTCATTGTTAACCTGGGTTAGATGTGAGTAGTTGTTACAGCATTATGTTATTTATTGGTATTTCTAATTATTTATTAATAAAAATTATTGAATAAATACTATTTAAAAAATGGTAAAAAAATAACCCTCCGGCGGATTCGACAACCCGTCGCACATTTTGTGCTTTAAAATCCAGCCATCCAGATTCGCAGAAGGCATTTTGAATGCTCTGCGAATCTGAACGTTGACAACTATACGCTAAATTGAAATGGGTTTTGAAACCATAGGCTCAGCAGTTTAGAATTATAACCCTTTTTCCTTTACAACTTTCATGACCCCGGTCATCAGGCGCCAGTGGCCAGGGAACGTACATACATACGGATAGTCTCCTACCTGATCCGGTACTACAAACTTCAAGCGGTAAGTCTGGCCGGGGTTTACGAGCGGTGTAGCAGCCAGGACCTGGGGGATATTGGGTACATAATTCTTCTCTGCGCCGTCTTTGGCGGTGATCATCTTGTCGGCAGCAGCGCCGATGATCTCGGTAGACTTGGGACGTCCTACCACAACGTTATGCTGCATCGCATCCGGGTTTTCGAACACGATTTCAACCGTTTTACCGGCAATCGCGGTGAATTCGGTCACGGTGAATTTCATTTCTTCACGGATCGCCTTGATCGTCACGACCTGTACATTCGGATCGGCTGCCACTTCCTCTTTAATGCCGTAAGATTCCAGCAAGGTGGTGTAGCGGCTGCTTAGATCGTCGGGGATTGTGCTTTTAACGCTTGCCAGCAGTTTTTTGCCTTCGTCGTTAGCGGTTTCTTTGCGTTTCGGGTTCCATGCGCCGAGAATACCTTTTACGATCGCATTGCGGCCTTGCGGGTCGAGTGATTGCGAGGTCTGGATGAGTTTCAGCACATCGTCGCCGCTTGCATAGGAAGTGTAGCCGCGTACGGTACGTTCCAGCGCGAAGTCGGAAAGGCGGTCTAGGCGACGCACTTCGAACGACTTGCTCATCGTGTTGTTTTTGTTCTCGTCTTTTTCAGGGACCACATTATCCACATCGACAGTCGCCGTTACATTCACTTTACCCGCTTCATCGGAAGTGAAACCGAATGCCGTTTTCCACGGGCCGTTGTTACCTTCTACTAGCTTTACGGTCTCTCCCGGCGCAATGCCGTTGGTGAGCTGGCGGCTGATGTAGTTGGTATTCAAAGAACGGCTGCGGATGCCCACATTCACGACAGGCACCTGGTCCTTGGTTACAGGTACGGAGCCAATATTGGTAATCTCGATCACCACGCGTGCGTATTCCCGTACGTAAGGCGTTTTCGGCTCGATCACGATGTTGGTAATCGCAAGGTCGGCAGCGCCCTGGACGGTGACTTTGCTTGCGCCATGACCTTCGTGATTCATCGCCGAATGATCTGCATGGTTAGCAGACGCTGTTTGCTGAGCAGAAGCATTGGCCGAACCGGCTTTGGCAACACGCTGCGCAAGGTATTTAGTACGCAATGCACCGTCGTGCGAATTGAGGATAGCGGCAAATGCATCCGGCATCCAGCGGTCTTCCGCGTTGGAATAGTTATCCAGCAATGCCAGTACAGCGGTCTCGATCTGCGGCGTGAAAGGTATTTCCGAGAAAGCGAGGAGCGTGTTCAGCACAACCAATGGCTCTTTGTCGTGCAATGCATCGGCGGTGAGCAATACTTCGCCGGTTGCGGCGGTGCGTGGGAGCACTTTTACAGCTGTTTTGCGTACGTCGTTGGATGGGTGTTTCAATGCTTCCACCACGACCGGCAGTACTTGCGGGTCGGAGATCGCGTTCAGGCCTTCCAGCGTCCACAATGCGTGGATCACAGCGGTATTCAGGCCTATTTCGTCGACTGATTTGTCTTTAACGAGTTCAACCAGTTTGCCTACTACATCTTTATTACCGCGTTCCACCAAAAGGCGTTGCGCGTGCTGGCGCCAGAACATATTGTTGTTTTTCAACGTTGCTACCAGCTCTTCCGGGCGCGATTTGCTCAGCGTGATCGGCGTGTATTTCGGCGCATTCTTCCAGCCGATGCGGTAGAGACGGCCGTGTGTGAAATCGCGCAATGGCGTTTCATAGGCGTTACCTTTTCCGTTTTCGGAACCCTTGGGTGTCGGGTTGTGCTGAATGATGTAGCTGTACCAGTCCGCCACCCACACAGCACCGTCCGGGCCTACTTCCGCGAACACGGGAGCAACCCATTCATCGGCACCCGCGAGGAGGTTAAAACCAAGCTGATCTTCATAATCGGTGCCTTTTTTCACCATCACGTTCTGGTGCAGAATGTGGCCGGTAGGCTCGGAAACGAATGCGACTTTGTTCCAGTATTGTTTCGGATAGGCGCGGGCGGTGTAAAAGTTATGACCTGCTGCGGCGGTAAATCCACCGAAAACGTCAACCTGGCGCACTTTTGGGGTAATAGGCTGCATATCCTTGTGGGTATCGGTGCTGCGGCTACCGTTATCGACTTTGCTTGCTCCGAAATAGCGGTTAGGAATGGCGCTGTACCAGCCGTGCGAGTTGTTGGCAGTGGAACCGAACAAATCACCAGCCTCATTGAAGCCCAATCCCCAGGTATTGTTAGAAGTTTTGGCAACGATTTCCATGTCCGAACCATCCGGTTTGAAACGGAACAATGCCTGACCGAAATCGAGTTGGTCGCTGTTGCCTACCTTGCCTTTGAAGCCCGAGTAACCTACCGAGCCGTAAACCCAGTTGTCGAAACCGTAATGCAGGTTGGAAGGACCGGCATGGGTATCGCCCGTACCGAAGCCGGAGAAGAGAATTTTCTTTACATCAGCCTTATCATCGCCGTTGGTATCCTGCAAAAACAGCATGTGCGGAGCCTGTGAAACAACCAGACCGCCGTTTGCGAAAGCCATACCGGTAGGAATGCTCAGATCATCGGCGAATTTGGTGAATTTGTCGGCCTTGCCGTCATTGTTTGTGTCTTCGCAGATGAGGATGTAGTCGCTACCGCCGGTGTCTTTGCGTTCGTTCGGATAATCTTTGGTGATCAACACGTATAGTCTGCCGCGCTCATCCCAGGTCATCGCGATCGGGTGCATCACGTCCGGCTCGTGCGCGAAGACGCTCAATGTAAAGTCGACGGGGATTTGAATATGCTTTACAGATTCTTCCGGCGAAAGCGGCAACTGCTGCATTTGGGCACCCGGGCGTTGTTCGTAGTTAGGAAGCTTCGCCTCGCGGTATTCGAATGGCTTAGGTGCCAATGCGGCCAATGCTTTGCGTGCATCGTCGTTCACAGCCCACAAAATACCTTTTTCGATCATATCCTGGAAGCCTTGCGTACCCCAGGTGCGCTCGTCGTGGCCATATGCGGTGTAGAAAATGCGGCCTTTGCCGTGAGTCCTCACCCAGGTATAAGGCTCTTTCTGCTGTCCAGGACGATCTTTTTCCTGGTCTTTCTGGATCAGGCGCTCGGTAAGCACGATGTTATCGGGTTGCAGCAGCGTGTGCAAATACGTTTCATCCACCGTTTTGAATGGTTTCACGCCTGCGATGGCGGGGTGGTCGGGCTTCGTCCATACCGGCTGGATCGTATCCCAGGTATGGCGCCAGAACTGCCCTCCGATCAGCTTCACCACTTCTGCATTGTTGCGGAAGCAGTAGGAAGCGCAGTGAATGGGGATAAAGCCTTTGCCGCTGGCCACATAGTCGAGCAGCGACTTCGCCTGTTGCGGCGCGATCGAGTCCCAGTTGGCATACAGCATCAATGCGTCGTACTTGCTGAGCGTTTCGGGGTTCAGGTCGTTGAGGTTATCCGTATAGGTAAAGTTGAAGCCTTTGGGACCCAATGCAGCCATGATCTGCGGAACGCGTTCGGCGGGCTTGTGATGGCCCTTGTCGCCCAGAAACAGGATTTCCAGTCGGCGGGCCTTCGCTTCACCCTTGGAAGAAGCAGTTTTAACCGACGCGTTCTGGGAGTTTTGCTGAGAGGCACATCCCAGCAGGACAATACCTAAGATAAAGGATAACGCTTTGGTTTTCATTGAGGTTAATTTTTCTTTGTTGTATTTGGGACTAGGTAAAATCTGTCAATTCCACGCATAAATTTCCTGGAAATCAAACAGATATTCGTTTTTGTATTCAACTTCAAAGTCTCGCAACATTTGAAGGTATTCTTCGCGGAACGTCTTTTTTCTATGATGCTCCTCCTGGCTGACAATGTAACGGATCACTTGGTCGATACTGCTCCGGGAATATGAAAACGCACCGTAGCCTTTTTGCCAATTGAAATTCATCAGATTAAAATGCTCCTTAATCCATTTATTGGAAGAGGTCTTGATTTCTTCAACCAGGGTCGGCAACGGCGTGGATGGGTTGTAGCCGATCAGAATATGAATGTGATCGGGCATTCCATTAATTGCCAGTGGCTTCGAGCGATGGTTGAGGATTATTCCTCCGATATATGCATACAAATCGTTTTTCCATGCTTTGCTGATCAGGCTTTCACGGCCCTTCACCGAAAAAACAATATGTATGTATAGCTGTGTATAGGTATTTGCCATTTTGATAATGTGTGTTGTGGTGGAAAAATCATTCGGCATACGGCGAATTTCGTTTACGCCATAAACCGCTTTCTACAAATCTTGCGGTGCTCTGCACCTTTGCGTTTTTGTTGATTCGCGTCGCGTTATACAAATCATTCTGTTCTACAAATCTTGCGGTGCTCTGCACCTTGGCGTTTTTGTTGTTTTGCGTCGCGTTATGCAAATCGTTCTGTTCTACAAATCTTGCGGTGCTCTGCACCTTGGCGTTTTTGTTGTTTTGCCTCGCGTTACACAAACTCATTCTGTTCTACAAATCTTGCGGTGCGCTGCACCTTGGCGTTTTTGTTGTTTTGCGCCGCGTTACGCAAATCGTTCTGTTCTACAAATCTTGCGGTGCGCTGCACTTTGGCGTTTTTGTTGTTTTGCCTCGCGTTACGTAAATCATTCTGTTCTACAAATCTTGCGGTGC
>NZ_FNYL01000004.1:0-31740 GCF_900109045.1 Dyadobacter sp. SG02 | reverse complement strand
GCAAATCATTCTGTTCTACAAATCTTGCGGTGCGCTGCACCTTGGCGTTTTTGTTGTTTTGCGTCGCGTTACGCAAATCGCTCTGTTCTACAAATCTTGCGGTGCTCTGCACCTACGTTGATTTTGATTTTACATCACCACGTACAGGTGCAGAGCACCAAAACATTTGTAGAAAATCCGAGCGTTACCCCCGTTTTGTCAAGGTGCAGAGCACCGTAAGATTTGTAGAAAATCCGAGCGTTACCCCGTTTTGTCAAGGTGCAGAGCACCGTAAGATTCGGCAACCATCCGTCAAAATATCTGCGCTACACATTCTGAAAATCCGGCAGCTTGATGATCGCGCCGCCTTGCAATGCCGATTCGTGCGCGAGGATACCTACGCTGGTCCAGTTGGCCGATTGCCATGCGTTCGGGAATGGCTCGCGGTCTTCGATCAATGCGCTGATGAACTCGTGCGCCAAATGCGGGTGCGAGCCGCCGTGGCCGCCACCTTGTACGAACGACAAGTGTGCATTGTCATCCAGGTTGTAAACGCCGTGACCGGTAAAGTGACGGATTTCCTCCGGCAGGTAATGCGCGTAATCCGGTGTTGTTACTTTCTCCGGGATTTCATGCTCAGGCTTTTTCGCTGTATGGATCACCGGATCTTCGCCTTCGATCAGCGGCCATTCGAATGATTTTTTGCTGCCGTAAACCTCGAAGCTCTCGCGGTACTGACGTGCCACGTCGAACAGCGAGCGGTACACATAAGCCGACAAGTCGCTGTCTTTGAACTTGATATGTGCAGATTCCACAGCGAATGGGGAGTTGTGGATCTTGATCAGATCTTCCGAGATCGTTCCTGAACCGAAGCACGAAACATATTCAGCTTCCAGTTTCAACAAACCGGCTACCGGGCCTACGCAGTGCGTCGCGTAATGCATCGGGGGCAATCCCGGCCAGTAGTCAGGCCAGCCTTCCATGTCCTGCTGGTGGCTCGCTTTAAGGAACTGCACTTTGCCGAGCTCTCCTTTTTCATACAATTCTTTTACAAACAGGAATTCCCGTGCATAAACCACGGTTTCCATCATCATATATTTTTTGCCCGTTTCGCGGGTTGCTTTTACGATCTCGATGCAGTCCTCCACGCTCGTCGCCATTGGTACCGTACACGCCACGTGCTTGCCCGCGCGGAGGGCTTTCAATGTCTGCTCGGCGTGGTTGGGGATAGGGGAGTTGATGTGTACAGCGTCGATGTTAGGGTCTTTCAGGAGCTCGTCATAGTCGGTATAGCGTACTTCAATGCCGTATTGGTCACCGATTTCATTCAGTTTCGATTCGGTACGCTGACAGATCGCGTACATATTGGCATTGGGATGTTGCTGATAAATGGGGATAAACTCGGCGCCGAAGCCTAATCCGATAATGGCAACATTAATTTTCTTAGACATATTGATTAACAGGTTAATGATTCAGTAGATCAGCGATTTAACGGGAAAAACAGATCCTTCCAGTTTGGCCCGCCTGCCGGATTGGCCGGTATTTTCAGAATTGGTGGTGTGGATAGTAATCGACAATACAATTTTAAAACAAAATAGTGCTAAAAACTTTTCAGGTTTTGATTAGTACTGTGCGTATTTTGATCTATTTTTAAGCTAATATCAGTTTTAATGCAAAAAATAGCTAGAAAAAGCGATCGAAAACGCCGATTTTGCGATAATTAAGCCGTTTTCTTTACCAAAATTCCCAAATCATGATCCGATCCGCCCGCCCGGAAGATGCCGAAGCCGTAGCACCGTTACTGATTCTCGGTATGGGCCACATCGCAGGCATTTTCGCACGCTCGGATAACCACGCCGATGCGATACCGTTCTTCCGGGAATTTTTCCTGCACCCGGCCAACCAGTACAGCTATACCAACACATTGGTTTTTGAAACCGAAGCCGGAGTGATAGGCTCTATCAACGGCTATGACGGTGCATTGCTGCCTGCATTGCGGCAGCCGGTTCTTGACAAGCTGAGAGAAGCTGACCCTACTTTTGACCCTAATGATGAAACCGGTGCCGGCGAGTTTTACCTTGATTGTATCAATGTGCACAGTGAGCACCAGGGAAAGGGCATCGGAAGTCAGCTGATCAATGCCCTGTGCGCACATGCAGGGGCGCAAGGACATAAGCGGGCTGGGCTGATCGTAGATAGGGTGAACCCTGCCGCCAGAAAGCTTTACGAACGTCTGGGTTTTGAAGCGGTCGGCGAGAAGGACTTTATGGGGCACCGCTACTTCCATATGGTACGCAACCTTTGAAAAGCATTTATCCTAAACCTTATATTAATGAAACAACGGCTGATTTCCCTGGATGTCCTGCGCGGGCTGACCATGATCCTCATGACCATCGTGAACAACCCGGGTGACTGGGGCCACGTGTACCCGCCATTGCTCCACGCCGAGTGGCACGGATGCACGCCCACCGACCTGGTGTTTCCGACATTTCTATTGATTGTCGGAGTCTCGATTGTACTTGCGACACCCATAAAGACTTTGAACGGCCCGACCTTGCAACGGATCGTGACCCGCACGCTGCGTATATTTTGCCTCGGTATGTTTTCGGGTTTCTTTGTGCGGATACATTTGTTCGGGTTGGAGGACAATGCGTTGCTTGCAGCCCGGCTGGTCGTGACGGCGGTTGTAGTGGTCGCATTGTTTTCGGATTACGACAGAAAGTGGCAGTTCATTACCGCGGTGGGCATTTTCGTATTGATGATCGGGCTGGCATTCAGCGGGATCGAGCCTTTCGATACCGTCCGCATTCCGGGCGTGCTGCAACGCATTGCGGTGGTGTATTTGTTTGCTTCCTTATTATATCTGAAAACCGGCTGGCGCACGCAGGCTTTGGTAGGCGTAGTGCTGCTGGTGGCTTACTGGGGTATCATGACGCTGATTCCGGTGCCCGGTGTGGGGGAGGCCAATCTGGAAAAAGGGACGAACCTGGCCGCGTGGCTGGATAATCTTTTACTGCCGGGACATTTGTGGGCTTCGTCCAAAACCTGGGACCCGGAAGGTATTCTGAGCACACTTCCGGCGCTTGGTACCGGCATTATGGGCTTGTTGATCGGGACTTTGCTGAAATCGGAAGTGCTGAGCAAGGTTGAAAAGGTTAAATATATGCTGATCGGCGGGCTGACGGGGATCATTACAGGATGGCTGTGGAACCTGGCGTTTCCGCTGAACAAGGCTTCGTGGACAAGCTCGTTTGTGTTGTATGCTGGCGGCTGGGCGCTGCTTTGCCTCGCCATACTTTATTATGTTATCGATTTCAAAGACCAGTCGAAATGGACGACGTTCTTTGTGATTTTCGGCGTGAACCCGATGGCCGTTTTCTTTTTTACGGGGATGATTTTCAGGATTTTGAATGCGGTGAAAGTTACAAGCCCGACCGGTGGTTCTGAAAAACTGAATCTGGTGCCCTATTTCTATCAATATCAGTTGACTCCGCTTTTCAGCGATCCACGAAGCGCTTCATTGGCGCAGGCTTTGCTGCTGGTGGGGCTTTGGTACGTAATCCTGCTGATCTTGTACCGCAAAAAGCTCATATTTAAAGTCTGATTAAACGGCCATCATTAATTATCAAACGGTTAGGTTGAGGTTGTAAGATTTGTATGGAGGCATCTGCGATTTTTGCCTAAATTGCTTTTTAATTTTTACTAAGCACCCAATATAAACTCTACCTCATGTTCGTAAGAAGAGATTTCATAAAAGCGGGCGCGCTGGCGGTCGCCGGCTTGGTCATGCCCAAATGGTCGTTTGCCCAAAGTGCCGATTTTCCGGTAGTCCGCATTCCGGCCGACAAGCGCAGTTTCACAAGTCCGGCCGTGGAGGCGACGATCGCCCGCATGAAAAAGGTGATCAAAGACCCCGAACTGGCGTGGTTGTTCGAAAACTGCTTCCCGAATACCCTCGATACCACCGTACATTATAACCCGGTAGATGGCAAACCCGATACTTTCGTAATCACCGGCGATATCGACGCCATGTGGCTCCGGGACAGCACGGCCCAGGTTTGGCCTTACCTGCCATTACTCAAAGAAGATGGGAAGCTGAAAGATATGGTCGCGGGGCTTATTAACCGCCAGACCAAATGTATCCTGATCGATCCGTACGCGAATGCATTTTATGACCGCCCGAAAGAGAGCGAATGGAGCAAGGATCAGACCAAGATGAACCCTATGCTCCATGAACGCAAATGGGAGCTCGATTCGCTTTGCTACACCATTCGTTTGGCATACAACTATTGGAAAACTACCGGCGATACCAAGCCGTTCGACGCCGACTGGTTGAAGGCCATGGAACTGGTGCTGCAAACCTGCAAGGAGCAACAGCGTAAAGACGGGCCGGGGCCGTATAAGTTCGGTCGGGTTACGTCGTGGTCGACCGATACCGTTCCGGGGAATGGCTACGGTAACCCGATCAAGCCGGTTGGGTTGATAGCCAGCACATTCCGGCCGTCGGACGATGCTACGATTTTCTCGTTCTTCATTCCTTCTAACTTTTTTGCCGTTGTTTCGTTCCGCCAGGTGGCCGAGCTATTGGAAAAAGCGTCCGCCACGAAAAACGCGAAGCTGGCCGCTGATTTTAAGGAGCTGGCTGCCGAAGTAGAAGCCGCATTGAAGAAATACGCCGTGTTGAACCACACGCGTTTTGGTAAGATTTATGCATTCGAGGCGGATGGTTTTGGAAATCATGTGATGATGGATGACGCCGGTATTCCGGGGCTGATCAGTTTGCCTTACCTTGATGCAGTTTCGGTAAAAGACCCGATCTATATCAATACCCGAAAATATGTCCTGAGTAACCTGAACCCCTATTTCTTCAAAGGAAAAGCCGGCGAAGGCCTGGGTAGTCCGCATACGCTGATTAATCAGGTATGGCCGATGGGTATCATTGCCCGCGCCATCACATCTACCGACGATAAGGAGATCGAAGCGCAGCTCAAACAGCTCAAAACGACGCACAACCATACCGGATTTATGCACGAGTCATTTGACAAGGACGACGACTCGAAATTCACGCGTAAATGGTTTGCTTGGGTGAACACGCTGTTCGGCGAGCTGATCCTGAAACTGGAAAAAGAACGTCCGCATTTGCTGGCGAAAGTATATTAAGCAATTGCATTAGCGCATTCTCAAATGCCTTCCGGACTACAAACCGGGAGGCATTTTTGTTATGCCGGACTATGATGTTTATTCCAAACCGGACGCAATGCTGCGCCGGGTCGTCGGCTACATTTGGTTCGAAAACAATGTCACCATGCAAACTGAACCCATCCGTAACGACTGGAGGCCCGAAGAGATCGAGGCCATTTATAACCGACCTTTACTGCAACTGATCTACGACGCAGCGACCGTTCACCGGCAGTGGCACGACCCGGAGCGCATTCAGGTGTGTACATTGTTGTCCATTAAAACCGGGGGTTGTCCCGAAGACTGCGCCTATTGCGGACAGGCAGCGCGTTACCAGACAGGCATTAATGTAAAGGCATTGATGAAAAAGGACGACGTGGTAGCCGTCGCCCGCCGCGCCCGCGAAGGTGGTTCTAGTCGTTTCTGCATGGCTGCCGCGTGGCGGGAAGTAAAAGACAACCGCGATTTCGACCGCGTGCTCGAAATGGTGACGGAAGTAGCCGGATTGGGCCTCGAAGTATGCTGTACCCTCGGAATGCTCACCGAATCCCAGGCCGAAAAGCTCAAAGCCGCCGGCCTTTACGCTTACAATCACAACCTGGATTCATCCGCCGAATATTACGAGCAGATCATCACCACGCGCACCTACGACGACCGCCTGAACACGGTCGACCACGTACGCAATGCGGGCATATCCGTGTGTTGCGGGGGGATTATCGGTCTTGGTGAAACCCGTGAAAACCGCATTCAGATGCTCCACACGCTATCCACCATGCCCGAGCACCCCGAATCCGTACCCGTAAACGCCCTCGCACGCGTGCAGGGAACGCCGCTGGGCGATATGAAAAAAGTCGATACCTGGGAAATGGTGCGCATGATCGCCACCGCCCGCATCCTGATGCCGAAAGCGATGGTCCGCCTCAGCGCCGGGCGCATGGAAATGAGTGAATATGAGCAGGCATTCTGCTTTATGGCAGGGGCCAATTCGATTTTTACGAATGAGAACGGGGAGCTGCTGGTAACGCCTAATCCTGGGATGGGGCAGGATAGGGAGATGATGGAGGTTTTGGGGTTGAAGGCTTTGGTTAGGGAGGTGGTGAATGCTTAGTAACTGCGCTAGTACTGGCATCGAGCTTCGCGATGAATGTCGCCACACGCAGCTGGTTAACAATGTGCTCCCGCATTTCGGGCGTTACTCTTGAGAGGTTTTCTGTAAATAGGTAGGCTTCGATTAATGTGTTGAGCGATTCAATTATTTCGGAGCCACTGTCTTTCTGAAAGAAATATTTGACGATTTCTAGTTGATGACTTGCCGCGTCATTAACTGCGGTGGGGGTGATGGTTAAGGTTTCAAGTGTACTCATGGGTTTGGTTAATTTTGCGTTGATGGAAGATTACATTAATTCGCATTTACGTGTGGGATATCTCCACATATGATAGATAAATTTTTTTATTTCAACTTAAAAGTGATGATGGTCTTCTCCTTAACGTCACCAAATTCGGACAGGATTTCTTTCATGCGTTTCTGAGAAATACCCTTTCTAAAAGTGTAATCACGCCATGCATTGCGGTATCTGCCTTCTTTGGTTTCTGCGGGGATCGCGGGGTAAATGTTTTTAAGCCACCACTCGAACGCTTCCTCCACAGAGCTGAAAGTCTGCATGAAACGAAATTAATGATTTGTGGGGAAAATCCACCAATAAACTGGGAAGATTTATGTCTCCTGCTAAATTGGGCCGGGTTTTAAGTTTGAAAATAGTTGATATTGAATGGGAATGGCTAGCTTATCGGACTCTTCGAAATAAATTGTATTCATGTTAATACCAAGCCGATGGTATACTGAATTCACTCGCGCCTCTGCCATAATGAGTTTGTCTTCGATGTCTTTTCGCCCGTCGGGAATTTCAGCCCAAACAAAAATACCTGAATTGTGAAGATTGAGGGCGATTTTCGTGGAACCTACTCGCCCTATCGAAGTGATGTATTCGTCGAGCATCTGCTTGATTGGTGAATCCGGTAGTGTGTTCATAGACTTTTCAACAAAATGAATTTGAAGAACTATTTCGGAGAATATTTAATCAAAGTTTGCACGTCTATTTCTCCGTAATCAGAAAGGACTTCTTTCATTCTTGCCTGTGAAATACCTCTGTTATAGGTGAAGCCTCTCCAAGCGTAAGTCAATTTTCCTTTTTTTACTTGGGCTGGAAGTGATGGGGTATTTATACATGCGCCGAGATGATGTCCTGAGGAATGTCGAGTTTCTCTCTAATCACTTTAAGAAGCGAAACGTCCGGCCAATGATCTCCATCGATGATCTTTTGAAGCTCATCGTTTGAAATACCGAGCTTTTCGGCGAGGTCTTTACCTTCAGACATCATGTCGTACCTGCGAAGCTCGAGAATACCTTCGAGTGTCGACGGTTCGGGAATATCATAGATACTTTGCTCATAAGCCATTATGGCCTCTGCCATAGCATGTATATGGGCATTTTCTTCGGCGGTGGTGTCAGCCTCGTCTTTTTCCATCAAAGCTCCCACTTTTTTGATCAAAGCAGCGTGCTCATCGTCGTTGGTAACTTTATAAGTCGGTGTTAAGTTTTCCATAGGGATCGAACGTCTATTTTGTCATACTGTTGATGAGTTCCGATAAATCGGATGTATACAGTGCGGCTGTTAAATTTAATCTTCACAATCAATCTGTAAGTGTTGCCCCGAATGTTAAACACATACAGTCCGTGACCAATTGCATCCACGGAATTAAACGCTAGTTTCACATCATGAGATGTTGAAAAGCTGGCCTTCTGTGTTATTTTATACCAGCTGATGAGCGCATCTTTCGCGTCAGGATATTTATGAAAAAAGTCACGGAGAGTAGAATAACTAAATATAACCATAATGTGTGATGAAGTGCTAACAAAAATCCCTGATAAAATTAAGACGGCATTAATCTTATCAGGGATCTCTTTATCAAGCAACCGCTTTGACTTATTCGGCGGGGACCTGGTTAACTAACGGTAGCCTTCGCTCGCCTGGCAATCGGCGAAGTATTTCGTTTCGCCACTGTCTCTTTCTTCTTAAACTTCCTCCCAACCCAGATTACTACCCCGGTAACCGGCAAAGTCGCGGTAATCAATGCCACGATCAACGCCAGTACCTTCGTGGGCCATCCCCATATGCTTCCGCTGTGAATCGGGAGCACGAGGCGACGGACTTTCATGCCGGTGGTTTCATTGTCGTAAAGGCGCTTGCTGATGAGCTTGCCGTCAGTTTGGTCGAAGTAAAGGAAATCAACGACGTTGTCGACAGAGGCGGTTTCGTTCTCTTTGGAAACAGTGACGGAAAGGCTGTCGGATTCCGGGATTGCTACTTGAATGCGGCCTGGATAGGTGAGCTGTCGGTTAGTTTCGGTGAATACCTGGGCTAGTACGGTAGATGTTGAAGAGTCTGTGAATGAGACATTTGCAGGCGCTTCGCGTTTTTGTTGGGGCTTGCCGTCGAAAGTGAGGAAAATCATGATATTCACCCATTTATAACTCCAAACCAGTCCGGTGAGGGCGATCAGGAATGTAAATGGCAGCACGTAGAAGCCGAAAACGGCGTGCAAGTCCCAGTTGAGGCGTTTAAATTTGGCGTTCCACTTTATCGTGAGGCGCTGTTTGGTTTGCTTGCGGTTGGGCCACCAGAGAATAAGTCCGGTGATCATGATCACGATGAACATCACACAAGACACTCCCGTAATCAGCTTGCCGGTGTCTTCCATGCACAAATAGCGGTGTAATTGCAGTACTATATGGAAGAATGATTCATTCTCGTGGCGTGTACCGGTGATTTCGGCGGTGTAGGGGTTTACAGCCACTGAAAGGACATCTTTTTCTTTCTTGCCTTTCACTAAACCGAATATGATGGTCCGGTCGGCATACGGCTCGATGGCAATGCGGGTAATGCGCTGCTTTGGATAGGCGCTTGCAACGGCGGCTCGAAGGTTATCCAGCGGAAGCGGCGATTGATCCTTCGGAGCTTCGACGAGGTGGAATTTGGCGTAAATCACAGGTTCCAGCTCATCCTCGAAAACCAGAATGCTTCCCGTGAGCGCTACTATAAAAACTACGAGGCCGGAGGAAACCCCCAGCCATAAATGTAGTTGCGATGCAATTTTCTTGAATGTCTTTTTCACAGATTTTATGAAATAGCACGCATTTAGAAAGTGTAAGAAATAGTTGCCATGAAGTTGCGCGGCGCACCCGGGAAGAGGCGCAGGTAATCGTAACCGCCTACCCAATAGGTTTTGTTACCAAGGTTATTGAGGTTCACCTGGAACTGGAATTTGTCGATTTTGTAATAAACAGCCCCATTCAGCAAGACGTAGCCCGGCAATGTCTGGTTGTTGTTCAGTGAGAGGTTACGCTCCGTCACGAAGTTCCCGCCGAGGCCTACACCGAAGCCGTTCAGGAAGCTGTTTACGAAGGTATATTTCGTCCAGATGCTTCCCTGATTTTTGGGCGCATTGGGTTTTTGCAGATTCACCAGCACCTGGTCGGTAGCCTTTGAACCCGCGTCTGTGATTTTGGCTTCATTGTGGCTGTAAGTAATGATCACGTTCCAGTTTGGAAGGATATTCCCCGTCACGTCGAATTCGACACCTTTCGCGGTTTCCTTACCAACCTGGATCATCAGGTCAGGACGATCGGCGGCATTGGCGGAGTACAAAGTGTTGGTTTGCGTGATATTGTAAACCGAAACATTCGCGGTCAGGCGACCATCGAGCCATTCTGTTTTCAAACCGGCTTCCGAAAGGCTGCTGCGGATCGGGTCGAACGGCCCGCCCGACAATGGGTTGCTTTGCACAGCCGGGTCTTGCGGATTGTATCCCTGCGTATAAGTACCATACACGTTGATATGGTTCGTCAGTGAATACACGGCCCCGATACGCGGCAGCAATGCGTGTTGGGTTACATTCTCCTCGTTGTTCGTCGTGTAGCCTTTCTTGTCGATGTAAGTATCGTAGCGGAGACCAAGCAGGATTTGTAACTTTTTAATCTTCAACTGTTCTTGCAAATACAAGCCATGCAATTTGTAAAGTACCGGCGTGGTAGCGGCATTCGCGGTCACATTGTAGATGTATTTGGAAGGATCTTCCATGTTGTTGTTTTGCAACGTCAGGTCATAGTGCGAAATGTTGGGCTTGGGAATGCTGTATGTAACTCCGTTCTCCGTGTAGTTGTAGAAAACAAACTTTTCAGGCGTTTTCGGATTGTAAGCCGCCGCGCCGCCCGCTTTAAGCAGGTAACCATTGGCAGTCTGCTGGCCTGAACCTTTTGGCGTCGACGACTGGATGAAATCGTAACCCGCTACCAGTTTATGTTCCGCAATGCCGGTATTGAAGTTGTGGTTGAAGAAGAGCGACACATTATCCATGAACGACTTCGTCTTGCGGATAAATACCTGACGTGCAACCAGGTTTTCAATGGCCTTCCCGGCCGAATCCACGGCATTCACGTTGCTGCTGCGGTGTTCGAGCAGGTCTTCGGAATAACCCGTGCGCAAGTAAGCGACGTTGAACGAGGTGTTTTGGGTAAACTGATGGTTCAATGAAGTGGTGATGAGGTAGGTTTCTTCATTGAGATAATCATTCACCGCATTGAGCGACGTGCGGATCGAGCTGGAATACAGGTCGTTTCCTTTTACCGACTGGCCACGGTCGAGGCGGCTGTTGGAACGGTTGAAAACGAGGTCGAAATTAATGCGGGTTTTGTCGGTGGGCAGGAATGATACAGACGGCGCCACAATGATATTTTTATCGAACTGCATATTTCGGAAGTTCTGCGCATTCACATAGCCCAGGTTGAGGCGGTAAAGCAAAGTCTTACTCTCATTCATCGGACCAGTAAAATCGGCCAGCGTGCGCAGGGTATTGAAGCTGCCCGTTGTAAAGCTCAGCGATTTCTGCGGCGTAGCGAGCGGCTTTTTGGTTACACGGTTAATGGTCCCGCCCGGCGAAGTGTTGCCGTACAATGCGGAAGCCGCGCCTTTGATCACCTCCACGCGTTCGAGGTAGTTCACCGGCGGTTGTTTCCAGAAGCCAGAGAAAGTACGGAGGCCGTTCACGAGCTGCGTAGTGCTTCCGCCGTTCATACGGAACCCGCGGATCGTCAAATCATCGTAAAATGTAAACTGGTTCACACCGCTCATGTTCTTCACGGCATCGCCCATGAGGAACGTGCCCTGGTCGCGCATCACTTCCTTGGTAATGTAGCTGATCGCCTGGGGCACCTCTTTGATAGGCGTCGCGGTTTTGCTGGCGATGAAGGAAAGGTCGTTTTTATACGTCGTTTCGCGACGGCCCGTGATCTCCACGGTTTGTAGTTCCTGGGTATTTTCTTCCGTGATGATTTCGAGGGTAGCTGTCTCGTCCGCCTTCACGTGCACGCTGCGGTTGATACGCTTGATGCCCACGCCCGTACCCACGAGCAGGTAATGGCCGGGAGTCAGTGCTTTGAATTCAAAATCGCCATCGGCGTCGGTAAGCGTTCCCTGTCCCGTGCCTTTGAGGATCAGGTTGATAGACTCCGCGGGCTGACCGGCGGCATTTTTAATATTGCCTTTAATCTGACCTGTTTGCGCGGAGGCCACAGAGCAGCAAAGAGAAAGGATGAGTAAACAAAATAGCCTCATGATGCAGGGGTTAAATAAACTAGCTATTGGCAAAACGGTGTCAAAAGTAGTCTTATTTAGACCAATCCCAAATAATGAATTCTGTTATTCCCTACTCACTTTTCAATTCGTTCTAATTATTCAATTTTTTCTGTTAATACTTTTATTGTCAATCAAATGTGGCTAAAAGTTACATTTGATTGACAATAAATATGGGCAGGATCACCCTAGATTGGATTTGATAAACGCCAGTCCGTCCCGCATGAGCTGCTCTTCGGAATCGAACATCTTGCGCCAGATATTGGCCACCGGCAGTTTCGGGCTGAACGCCTCGATGCTGATCCAGCCGTCGTATTGAATATCGCGGATGGATTGGAACACACCTTCCCAATCCACATTACCCTTGCCAGGCGTAGAGCGGTCGTTTTCGGAAAGCTGAATGAATGAAATGCGGTCGCCGGCCTTGCGGATGGTGTCGCCGATATTTTTCTCTTCGATATTCGCATGGAAAGTATCGAACATGATCTTGACATTCGGGTGGTTCACATCATCCACGAAGCGAATGATCTCGTCGCCGCAGCTGGTCAGGTACAGTTCGAAGCGGTTTAGGTATTCTAAACCGAGGGTAATGTCGAGCGATTCGGCGTAATCGGCTACCTCACGGATTCCTTCGATGCCCCATTGCCATTCTTCTTCGGTTGCAGGTTTACCGGTAAACACGCCCAATGCGGAATGGTAAGGGCCCATCAACCGGCTTGCGCCGAGTACCAATGAACAATCCAACGCGCTTTTCAAATGATCGATCGTATGGCGGCGCATGGCCGGGTCGGCGCTGATGAGATGTTCCGACGGTCCGCAGATTGTGTCCGTCTCGCACGCGAGGCCAAGGCTGTCGAGCTTCTGCCGGAATTGGAACCAATGCTCGGGATTTGTATTGAAAATCGGCACCTCGACGCCGTCAAAACCGATCTCTTTAATGAGTTCGAGGGTAGGAAATAGGCTTTCGTCAATCTGGTTTCCCCACAAAAGGAGGTTCATGCTGTACTTCATCAAAAATCGAATTTATCTCGCTGGCGAATGGATTTGGCGGGATGCAAATGCCCGTGTCTTTTCAGTATACAATCTTAAAGTAAAAAAGTACTGTTCAATATACACGATTTGACGAGTAGTTAGCTGATATTGATAAGTTCCTACCTACTTGCCGGAATATCGGGGTAAAATCGACTCATAGGGCAAAAACAAAAATGGCGGTCCTTTGAAGAGGACCGCCATTGATGAAACTTATAGTAAATGCTGGTTACTGTACCCGGCTGAAAATGAGCTGATTGTTGTTTTCGTAATAAAGAACCAGCCTGTTGGTTTTTAAATCGTACAGGTTTACACTGGGTAACGCATTCACGAAGAGATTACCCCAGCTGGTTTCTGCTCTTTCGGTGCCGCCACCGCCGATCTGGATCGTATTTTGCTGGGCGGTTTCGTAAAAACCTGTTAGAATATTGGTGGAAGTGTTGCCTTCCAGCTCGCCTTTGTCTTTAAAATTGAGGCCAATATCCATCACCCCTTTCGTGGTAGCGGGTTTGCTGATGGTATCATCCTCCTGCACGATGCTCTCCAATTGCCATTTGCCGGTCAACTCCATATTGCTGCTGATTGTGGTGGTTTTTCCACAACCCGTCAGCAGCGAAAAAAACAGCACGGATGCTGTCGGAATTATAAGGGCTTTCATACGCGTAAATAATTTTCAGAACTACCTATGATTGACATCGTACTCGCAAAAAAGGTTGCAACAAAGTTGAGCGGCTCTATAAATCTACAAAAAATATGCCAGTCATCCGAGCATGGACGGCATAATTTATAACGGCTCCAAGCCGGTATTCTTTTACGGTTACCCAAATCTATTTTTTAGGAATAAATTCGAGTAATGGTCGTATTTTGATAGTAATAGTGTAATATTGCGGATCTTTTGGGTAAAATCCTGACAGAATATGAAAGCGCCCATTCACAAAAATATAGAAAGCCAGGTTCGGACGGTAACCGTTCACGAGCTCAGAGAGCCCCATTTTGACCCTAACTGGCATTTCCATCCGCATTACCAATTATTTACCGTTCTGGAGGGAACCGGCAAACGGTTAATCGGTGATTCCATCCAGACGTTCGGTCCGGGTGATACGGTATTCCTGGGCCCGGATGTGCCGCACCTCTGGCGCAGCGACCCGGCCTATTTCGAGGCGGGTTCGCCGTTAATGACGCACGGTATCGTACTCTACTTTCAGGAAGATTTTTTAGGAAAAGACTTTCTCGAAAAGCCCGAAATGCTCGGGCTCCGTCAACTACTCGCCGATTCGAAGAGAGGGATTTGCTATAAAGGGGCGCTCTCGGAACATATTCGCGAGGAACTCATCTCGCTTACTACGGTAGAAGGTTTCAAAGGCATCCTGCAACTGCTGACGTTGCTCGATAAACTTGCGCACGACAGTTCAGGCGAGTTCATTTCAAGTTATGGCTATGTCAATAACTTCAAAGTGTCGGAAACCGAGCGGATGCAGAAGGTTCATAACTACGTGTTGCAGCATTTCTTCCAGGAAATCCGCCTCAGCGACGTCGCATCCCTCGCCGGCATGACGGAAGCCGCATTTTGTCGGTACTTCAAAGCCCGCTCGAACAAGACCTTCATCGACTTCGTCAACGAAATCCGCATCGGCCACGCCTGCAAACTCCTTCTTGAAGACAAATGGACCATCGCGCAGATCGCCTACGACAGTGGTTTTGACTCGCTATCGAATTTTAACAGGAACTTCAAGAAGTACATCGGGCATACGCCACGGGAGTATAAGGGGAATTATTGATGGAGGTTATGAATTAGATCGAACCCCTCGCACTTGGAATGGATATGCTACGATCGTCGACCGTAATATTAAACTGTACATCGGCTTTCAAAGCCCGAAAAACTTTCAGGATTGTATCGATGGTGGCACTATTGCTGCCATTTTCCAATTTGGAGATCTGCGCTTTTTGAACCCCCACGAGCTCGCCCAGCTGCTCTTGCGTGAGATTACGCTCTTTTCTTACCGTGCGGATCATTCGCCCCAGTAAGTCCATGCTCAAACGATGCTCAAAAGCGTCACGTCGCGGGGTGCCTCTTTCCCCTACATTTTCGTCAATCAGCTCTTCCAACGTGTAGACTTTCATTGCTTCCTTTTTCATATGTTTAATGGTTTTTATCGAAGTAATAATTCCTGATTTTTAAGGCACGCTGAATTTCGGCAGGCGGAATCTTCCATGATTTTTTAATAAAACCATGAGTAGCTACTACTAGTGTATTTTCGGCCCGGGTTTTGTCCCAAAAAGCCAGAAGCCGGATTTCTCGGCCACCGTATTTGGTGCGAAACTCCCAGACATGTTGATGCACCTTTTTAAGAAGTCTCGGATCATTGGTTTGTGCCGCCAGTTTGATGTTGTAAAGCACCTTTTCCTTAGTATGCGTATCAAGTGTCAGAAGAAACCGCTTAGCTTCTTCCAAAATCAGTGTGTTGAAATAGTGCATTTGGCAAATTTAAAGATAATGTGTGTTTCTAAATTTGGAAACTTCTAAGTTAAAAAAATATCCTGACCGGTCAATGCCAGGCAGGATATTTCAAAGGGTTAACCCTTCACATTATTCGTCCCATACTTCCCGCGTTGCGGCCGCGAAAGCAAAGCAGTCGCTTCCTTATCATTAATGAATTGTTCCTTTTTAGGATCCCACTTCACTTTACGGCCGAGCTTCATGGCCGTGTGCGCGAGGAGGCACGCAGTACACGAGCGATGCGCGATTTCGGCGTGGCTGATAGTCTGCTTGCCGCTCTGGATGCTTTCGATCCAGTTCTGGTGCTGCTCGGGGCTTTCGTACAGGTGGATTTCTTTTTCTCCGATCACCGAGCCGAGGATTTTAGGATCGCTGGCGTAGAATGCCTTATTTTCCTTGGCACTCTGGGCCGCAACGGGGTCGGAGGCGGTAACACCCACATTTCCGCGTGAAACGAAGATCCAGCCATCAGTTCCCTCGAATTTGACGCCATTCGGATTGGTACCGCCGATTTCCATTACCACACCATTTTCATACAATGCATTCACCAGGAAGTCGCCGTGCACATCCCAAAGGCCGGAACCTTTGGCAGGGAATGTAGCCTTACCTTCGATCTCGATCGGGCCGGTGAGCTCGGTATCCATGCCCCAATGCGCGATATCAATGTGGTGAGAGCCCCAGCCGGTGATCATACCTGCTCCGAATTGTTCAAGACGCAGCCATCCCGGACGGTCGTTAATGTCCGTTTGCGAATGCACGCGGTCCAGTGTGTAAAAGATTTCCGGCGTCGAGCCGAGCCACATATCGTAGTTCAGGTTGGACGGAACCGGCATTTGCGACGTACTTCCACCCGCGGGATCACCCGGAAGGCCCACGTATACTTTTTTCAATTTTCCAATGCGGCCATTACGCACCAGTTCGCAGGTACGTTTGAATTGCGGCCATGGGTTCACCGACCGCTGCTGACTCCCCAGTTGGAAGATAACCCCTTTCTTCTTGATCATATCGGCCATCTGGCGGCCTTCCCGGATCGTCAGCGAAGTGGGTTTTTGCATATAAATGTGCTTGCCCGCGACGGCCGCTTCCATGGCAGGTTGTGCATGCCAGTGGTCGGGTGTACTGATGATCACCGCGTCGATGTCCTTGCGGCCCAGTATTTCGTGGTAATCGTCGTAGGTTTTAACTTCCAGGTATTTCTCTTTGCCGGTGCGTTCGACATATTTCCGCTCGATCCATTCCTTGCCTTTGGCCAGACGGTTTTTGTCGAGATCGGCCACGGCGATTACGTGGGCGGCTTCGTTTTTGATCACTTCCGGCAAGTCGTGCGTGGAACCGATGCGACCGAAACCGATCTGCCCGATATTGATCTTGTTACTCGGCGCATTCTTGCCGAACACGGTCGACGGCACGATAGTCGGGAACATCGATGCCGCGATAATGCCCGCCGTACCCTTTGCGGTGGCTTTCAGGAATGACCTTCTGTCCTGATTTTGCTCCTTTTGATCTTTCATTTTGTATGCAGATTTAGGATTGATGACTGTTATGTTCGTGATTATTTCGAGAGCGCAGGAATAGTACTGCGCACCACATCTTGTGGGCTCGTCGCGTAAGCCTTGCTGTAATTCCGCGGTTTCTGTGGCCCGATAGCCCATTCAATGGCGCCGAGGATGTGCTTGCGCAGGTCTTCCTTTTCGTAATCCTCCTTCTGATGTCCCAATGAAGTATAGAAGGAACGCCCGCCGTCGTATTCATGCCACCAAACCGACGGGAACACGTCACCAAAAGTATCCAGCGCTTTTCCGGCAGGTTTTTGAATGGTAGAGTGGTCGTTGACAGCCAGTACATTCAGGTTAACGCCCAGTTCTTTGATAAAGTAAAATTCATCGATCTGCCGCGGCCAGGTTTTGCCCAAATGCGCCAGCGATGGGTTTTTAGGATCGAGAATCTTTACCGAAAAGCTTTGCCCCGGCTCGTGCCAGAAGAATGTTCCTCCCAACAAATCTTTGAACCAGCGCCATTTGCGCTCAGTACCCGAAGCCGAATGAAGACCCACGAAGTTGCCGCCGGCCTGAATGTACCGCATCAATGCAACCCGTTGTGCATCGGTGTCGAAAACGTCGTTGTTGGTGTTCGAGAAAACCAGGCAGTCGTATTGTTTCAGGTTTTCATCGGTAAACTTCGAAGGATCGGAAGTCGTATCTACCGCAAAGCCATTCTGTTTTCCGAGCGCGAGGATCGCTACCTTGGAATTCGCAATGTTGTCGTGCACGTAGCCCTTCCCGTTTTTGGTGTAAACCAGGACTTTGACCTTGTTCCATTTAATTTTCTGCGCGTGTGTGCTCACCGGCCACCCCAGCCCGAGAAATAGCAGGCAGAGCAGGCATGTTGTCAGGATGTTTTGTTTTTTCATTGGTACTTAAAGAAAAGGTTTAATTAAAATCCTATTGAATTCCCGCCATCCACAGGAAGCGAGACGCCGGTAATGAATTTCGCCGCCTCGGAGCTCAGGAATACAGCCGCCCAGCCGATATCGTCCGGCTTACCCCAGCTAGCCATCGGCGTGCGGTCCATGGCCTTGTCGCGGCGTGAAGGGTCGCCGTTCATAGCGGTGAGCATCATCGGTGTTTCGATAAAGCCCGGTGCGATGGCGTTTACGCGGACATTATAGGGCGAAAATTCAGTAGTCAATGCCTTCACCATCCCGCCCACGGCCGATTTTGACGCGGTATATGCGACCACGCGATCGATGCCGTATAATGCGGCCATGGAAGTGATCATCAGGATAGATCCGCGCTTGCGTTCTACCATGCGCTTGCCGCATTCACGGGTGATCGAGAAAACGGCGTGCAGGTTGGTCTGGATCACGCGGTCGAAATCCTCGTCGGTGACTTCCACGGCATGTTTTTTCATGTTAATACCCGCATTATTGACAAGAATATCAATTTCGCCAACCTGGCTTTCGATGGCTTCGATCAATGCAGGTAGTGTTTTGAGATCCGTAATGTCATTGACAAAGTAGCGTGCATTCGCGCCTAGCTTCGGCAATGCTTCTTTCAAAACAAGCTCGCGCCTGCCCGTGATCACGAGCTGCGCGCCCGCCTGTGCGAGGCATTGTGCAATGTAAAAGCCGATGCCGCTTCCCCCGCCGGTGACGAGGGCAATTTTGCCTTCGAGAGAGAAGACATTCAAGGATGGCGTTGTTTCGATTTGAATATTGGTGGACATTATTTTTAAAATTATAAATCTTGATTAAAACTCCTGAACCGACCGCGCGATGCTCATTTCCAGCCCCCGCAGCTCCGCCAGCGCTTTGAGCCGACCGATCATCGAATAGCCGGGATAGGTCTTTTTGTGCAGATCGTCGAGCATTTGAAAACCATGGTCGGGGCGCATAGGTAGCAGGTTATCAGTATAATGTGCCGCATTCCGGCGCAGCTCTTCCTGATGCAATGCTTTCACGACCTCGTACATATCCACATCGCCATTCAAATGCGGTGCTTCGTGGAAATTACGGTTGTCTTCGGCTTCTCGTTTGGTAGTTCTCAGGTGTACGAAATGGATGCGGTCGCCCAATCGCCGGATGATTCCAGGCAAATCATTATCGGCCCGTACACCCAGCGAGCCGGTGCAGAAAGTGATACCGTTGGCCCTGATATCACACGCATTCATCAGTTGTGTAAGGTCGGCTTCGGTGCTTACGACCCGCGGCAACCCGAGTAGTGGCCTCGGTGGGTCATCGGGGTGGATGCAGAGGTTGATACCCAGTTCCTGTGCCACGGGCGCGACCTGGCGGATGAAGTAATACAGGTTTTCGCGCAATTCCTTGTCGCCAATTGCCTTATATGCATTGAGCAGCTCCTGGAAATTAGCCAGTTCAAAAGCCTCTTCGGAACCTGGCAAGCCAAGCAACACCGTATTGGTGAGTGTTTGAATGTCGGACGGCGACATGTTCTGCAATTTCTGTCTCGCCGATTCCCGTACCTGCTCGTCGTAATCCGCTTCGGCGCCCGGGCGTTGGAGGATGTACAGGTCGAACAGTGCAAAATCCTCCCATACAAACCGTAGCGTTTTGTGGCCTTCAGGGAATGTGTAAGTCAGATCGGTGCGAGACCAGTCGAGTACAGGCATGAAGTTGTAACATACCGTGCGAATTCCCTCCGCCGCCAGATTGCGCAATGATTCCTTGTAGGTTTCGATGTATTGATCGCGAGACGGCAGGCCTTTCTTAATATGCTCATGCACCGGGAGGCTCTCCACGACCAGCCATTTCAATGAAGTATGCCGCGCATTGCCCGCCTCGACGATCGAGATCCTTTCCCGGATCGCCTCCCTTGTCCATACATCGCCAACCGGTACCTGGTGCAGCGCGGTAACGACGCCGGAACATCCCGCCTGACGGATGTCCATCAGCGAAACGGGGTCATTCGGGCCGAACCAGCGCATAGTTTGAATCATAGCTAAACGAATTTTTTATAAAAATATAAATATAATCTTGTATTGTAACCGATTGCATTAACTTGCCGTAAAATTTCAGCCGCAAAGGTTTCTGTTCAGCAATAGACGGGAAATGCCCCTGGAATCCCCTACAAAAAAATCATGATGGAAAAGGAAATTACCATTTACGACCTCGCAAAAATACTTGCATTATCGCCCGCGACCGTGAGCAGGGCATTGAACGATCATCCAGCGATTAACGCAAAAACCAAGGTGCTCATTGCGGAAAAGGCGGCTGAGCTCGGTTATCGCTCCAACACATTTGCGAGCCATTTGCGGACAAGGAAAACTAATACGCTCGGGGTGATTGTGCCGAGGCTGAATAGTAATTTCATGTCGACGGTACTTGCCGGAATGGAGGAAGTAGCTAATAATTTTGGCTATAATCTGCTGATCAGCCAATCGTTGGAGTCGGAGCAGAAAGAGCGTGCTAATGCCAAAACGATGTTCAACAGCCGCGTGGACGGTCTGCTGGTATCCGTCGCTTACGACACTGATTCGTTCGAACATTTCGACACATTCATTAACCGCAATATCCCTGTTCTCTTTTTCGATCGTATTATGGACCATCCGCAATGCGGCGCTGTGGTGATCGATAATGAGCAGGCCGGTTACGACGCAACATACCATTTGCTGGATCAAGGCTGCCGGAGGATCATGCACGTTACCGGCGACCTGCGAAGAAATGTGTACGCCGACAGGCTGGAAGGCTTCAAACGCGCGATAGCTGGACGAAACCTGCCGTTGGATAATCGCCTGATTTTATCGACCGACCTAAGCCAGGAAGCTGGTAAGGCAATCGCAGAGGAGATCGACGACATGGAAGAAAAGCCCGATGGTCTGTTCATCGTCAACGACCTTTGCGCTGCGATTTGCATGCAAGTTTTGAAAGAAAAAGGTTACGCCATTCCGGACGATATAGCGATTGTCGGTTTCAACAATGACCCGGTTTCGCAAGTTGTATCGCCTCAGCTCACTACTGTTTTTTACCCGGGCTACCAGATGGGAAAGACAGCCATGACTACAATGATCGGGCAATTAAATGGTACCAAGTCTATAGATCATTCAGAACCAACCATCCTACGCTCGGAACTGATTATCAGAAGGTCGTCGATTCGGTTGTAGAATTCGTAAATTGCATTACATTCAACGTTTGCCAATCGCATTCTCCTGTAATTCATTATTTTTGAAAACAAAGCAGAAATATGGAAGCTGTGGCTGAAAGACTCTATTCGCTGGAAGAATACTTCGCCTTTTGTGAAACCCACGAAGGCCGGTTCGAATTCGTCAACGGAGAAATCATCGAGATGTCTGGAGAAACAACTACTTCCAATCGGATTGCCGGGAATATTCATCGCTACCTGGACAAGGTTTTAGAAGATGGGAAATACGAATTATACCAAAATGCTGTAAAACTTCGTGTGGAAGAAGGCAAAGTATTCCGCATTCCTGATTTTCTTATTTGTGAAGAGCAGGGCGATGCCATACGATATACCACTCTTCCACTTCTGATAGTTGAGGTTCTGTCAGAGAGTACAGCAAAAGTTGACCAGTTTGATAAGCTCCGCGAATACTCTCGTATTGAATCGCTCCAATATTATCTCATTGTCGCGCAAGTCAGATGTAGCGTAGAGGTTTACATTCGCGACGGTGAGCGTTGGTATGTTGAAGGTTATGATAAATTAGAGGACGTCATTAAACTCAGTTATTTCAACACAGAACTCCCAATTTCGGCGATCTATAAAAAGGTACTTTTTTAGATGCGACTTCTTTTTAATTCTTCTCAAAACCTAACACAAACACCTGCTGCACCCCCTTCCCAGCCTCATTCTTAACCAGCCGGTTAAACGCCAACACCTTTCCATCCGGTGACCATACCAGATTGCCAGTGGTGAATTCAGACGGTTCGGTTAGTACCTGAATCCTTTCGTTAAACGGCGCGTCGCCAACCTCACAAAGCATTATACTGCCTTCATAAACATAACTAACATGCTTCCCATCCGGATGCCAACGGAGGTTGCCGATAATGTCGGAAGCGCATTCGGTGATTTGACGCGGCTTGCCTCCATTCGGTGAAATGGTGAAAATCTGGCTGAAACCCTTCGCATCTTTCGCAAGAAATGCAAGCTGGCTGCCATCCGGCGAGGAACGTACAATGCCTGCACAACCGGGATATGATGTATTCGCCGTAAAAGTCAGACGGCGCTGAATGGTGCCTTTCGGTGGCATCGGGAAATCGGTATCGGTACCTTCCAGCGGCCCCAGTGGGCCCGGTTGGGTTATGTCATCGGGAATATCGACGATGAAAACTTCGGGTACGTCGTTGCCGTTTTTATCCTTCACAGTACCCAGAAATGCCCGTGCGATTTGCCGGATACCTTTTGTAGTCGTGTAACCATTCGTTCCTACCCAGCTGTCACTTGCCGCATGGCTGATTTCGTCGCTTCCCGGATTGGGATTTGGTATAACCCTTACTACCAATGCGCTGAACCATTCACCGGATACATTCTCGGCATTTTCATCCACTTTGACCGCTTTGATCTTTTTGGAAACACCGATCGTCCGGAGGTTACGCTTCTGGCCGGTCGAATCTTCCAGCGCTTTCAGGATAGCGTCATTGTACGTGAAGCCGATCCACTGTCCGTCGCCGCTCCACTCGTGCCGGTGCGTGCCTCCGCGCAATGCGCCGGGTGTGTACGGGGGCGTTACATCGCGCGCGTCCATGTATACGGGTGTATTCGGGCGTGCGTCGTGGATGATCACACCTGTGCGGCGCCATTGCTGGTAGGGGTTTTTTGGGGTGCTATTGCCCAGGCCGTGGATGAATACGACGGCATTTTCCTTTGGACTATAACTCACAGCACCGGCGCCCGGCCCCCAAACCGCATTATCTTTAATATCAAAAAGAACTTGTTTCTCTCCCGTTTCAATGTTCACCCGCTCGATCCGCGCCGATTCAGCGATACCGCCCTCGTCGGTCCTGGTGTCATACACGAGCCATTTTCCATCCGGCGAAAAGTTGTCGTTGTTGTCAAGGTCGTGATGGTAGGTCAGGTCGTGTGTGATCTGTTTTTCTGCGGTGTCGGTCTGGCAGGATTGCATGCTTGCGAATGTTAGAAACGTTAAAACCGGGATAGAAACAAGTTTCATGGGCAAATCTACTTTTTGGGGGCACTGATAATGCCGAGGTAGCGGCCCATCCAGTAGGGCAGGAGCCAGATGTCGCCGGCGCTATGCTCGCCCGAACCGTTGCCGCCGCTCCGGTCGAGACTAAACATATTGCCGTTGTGGCGTTGAATAGGGCGCTCATCCGGTGGCAACACTTCCTTCGTGGACTGTTTGCGGAAATTGGGTTCCAGTAATTCAATATCTTTACGATGGCTGTTCTTGATCACCCAGTCGATCAGGTCCATCGGATGTTCCTGCAAATACCAGACAGATTCGTTCAGGTCAAAGTCTTTTGTACCAGTTACCGCGGTGAAAATATTCCAGGCGCCTTCTTTCTCCGGTCGTTCCGCTTTCCAGTGGTCGATAATCTGCTTTTTGTAGGCGGCTTTAAGCGTATCATTGAAAGCATAGCGATATAGCCCCCAATAGCCGAGGAAATACATTTCGTCATCCGAATGGTTCCAGCCGTCAGACATATGTTTCGCATGCTCGTCGGCATCTTCCGGCGCGCGGCCGATAATGCTCATAGGCCGCATCATATTCTCGAAATAGCCGTGCTTGTTCATCAGCTCAAATGCTTTTGCCTTGTATTTCTCCTTTTTGGTGAAATGATAAGCCGTTTGCAACATGGCCACAATGTTGGAAGAGTTCAGCTTCCGGTCGCCGACGTTTGTGGGGAATGCGTTCACATAGTCGGGATGCCATTTGCCCCACATGGTAGGCTTGCCGTCGTAGTCGATGAGGTACATATTGTTTTTCAAAATGTGCGACATGACGGTATCGATGAGCGTAATGGCCTGCTTCTTGATTTTCGGGTCTTCGATCAGCTCCGCCGCCGCACCAAAAGCGAAAATATGGCCGATTATCTCGTCGCTGCTGGTGGTTGCTTTCCAATCCCATTCTTTTTCGGGCGAATGCTGCCAGCGCTCGATGTCATGCAGCTCATTGATATGCCCCGCACGCTCAAATGAACGTGCCGGAAATCCTGCAACCGGGTTCACGGTATACAGCCGCTCCATGGCGTCCATCGATTCGCGACAGTTCTGCAATGCCTCGGGATCTTTGGTTGCCGCATACCGGAAAATCTGACCGCCGAGGTACATCGACGTCCAAAGGCCGTCATTATCCGAATCTTCCGTGTAGCCGGTCGACAAATCACCATGATTCAGCCCGGTCAGTTGTGAGTTAAAGCCGTTCCGGATGTGGCGCAGGCGTACCTGCTGGTCGAATAGTTTAGCCTTCTCTTCCAAAGTCATCGACTTGAACTCAATTTGACCCAAACCTTTGGTAGTCAAAACCAATACAGAGTTTTTAGGGCCTTTTGCAATATCCAGAACAGCATTACCCGGCAGCCAGCGTTCGCCGAAATAGTAGTCGAACTTGCCATCGGCGCGCAATGCAAATGCACCCTGCCCGGAGCCGAACCATACTTTGCCATTCACTTCTTTGACGGTCGTGATTTTGGTCACAGGTAATTTGCGGTTGATGCCGCCGGTCTGTTTGCCGGTTGATATATCCAAAGAAAGATAGCCGTCTGTGGTGCCGACAATGATTTTGCTCTCTTTTGAAGCAATATCAAATGCCGTAAAATCGGCGCCATTGAGCACTTTGGTCAGTTTTTTGTCCTGAACGCCCAGTTTGTAAACCGATTTATTTCCCAAAATCCAGAACTGGTTCGCATTGGCCTGAAACGCCAGCCCTATCACAGCATCGTCGGGCAATTTACCATTCCATAGGCTTTTTGAATCCTTGATCAATTCCAGCGAAGCACCGTCGGAAACAAGGAATGTAAAATCCTTACCACCCGCAAGCAGATTTGCTTTTGGAAGATTATGTTTTGAAAACAGCGTCCCGGCCCAGGCATTGCTGAACACGACCTGATCGGTGAGGTAAACGAGCTGGTTTTCGTAAGCAATAAGGGCAGTGATGTTTTTGTCCTTCATATACCGGTAGTTCCGGTCGGGAACGACCTTGCCGGGGTACAGAAACTGCCCGTGGGAAGTGTGCCGTAGTCCTTCTTTGGCGAGCATCTGAATAATGCCGTTGCGGTCGGCGGCAACCTGCCTGAGCTGGCTCTGCGAGGTATCAGCATAGTATTTGATGCTGAAATCCTGAGAGTAAGGCTTGTCCTTGTACACAGGCTGCACCTGCGCACGCGTGAAGGTTACGCCCGTCAGTAATAGGAGGGATAGTAAAAGGTGCTTTTGCATTGTATTGAGTTGATTATTTAACTTTTTTTCTTCTGTCCATCATCTCCTTCCAGGTGGTGAGGATAATGCCTTCCGATTGGATGAAGTTTTTCAGGTCGGGATCGAGCATTGAGCGCATATCGGCGTAGCGCGACCCGCCTGAGGAGCTGATGTACTTGAAATCGTCGGTAACGTCGCTGCTATGGACGATCATCATCGCCACGCCAGGCTGCATTTTGCGGATCGTTTCTATGAACTTTTGTGCCTTGTATTTGCCCCATTGTGCAGGGGTTGTGCCGTTGCCTTCGGGTTTCCAATCGCCGCTGATCGTGTGCAGGTCGTCGAGCACGGGCAAGCCGGCCGCCCATATTTTCTGCCCGAATTCTGCCGAGCGTTTCGTGATCTCCGGCTCCGGCAGTTCCATCCCGTCCTTCCATTTGCCCTCAGCTTTGAGCTTTTTGACCAATGGATTATTCAAACACTCCTTTAAAAGCTGATTATTCCCGCCGGGAAACATCACCGGAATGCCAAATTCTGCCCCCACTTTGATATACCTTTCCAAATAGGGAATATGCGCGAACAGCGTGCCCATATGCGAATCCATATGCGTGGGTTTCAGCCCGAGTTTTAATGCCCGGCTCAGTTGCGCGCGGATTTCCTGCTCTACCACATCCGGGCTCGCGTGCTTGATCACGTCTTCCACTTCGTGCCACATACAACCCTCGTCGTCCACCAGCCCTTCGGAATGTGCAATGCCGTTTAGCGGTGGCCAGCGATAATCCTGCCATTCCGAGGTGAGTGTTAGATGCAAACCGGCGTCCATACCGGGGTTCGCGACGGCGAATTTGGCAAAACTGGCCGCCCACGGGCACGGCATCATAATGCTGCACGACGTAGCAATGCCGTTTTGTATCGACTTCTTCGCACCCTCGTTCGAGTAATGCGACATTCCGGCGTCGTCGACGTGGAATATGATGACCTTCGCGCCTTTCGGCCAGCCGAGCTTTTCGGCGTAGGTCTGTTGTGCGGATGTTTCTTGCATGACCAGTAATAGCAGGTTGATGAACAAAAGATAGGTCTTCATATCGAATGTTGGTTTCTATTTTGAAATCATTCCCAAATACCGGCCCATCCAGTAAGGCAGCAGCCAGAAAACCGGCTCGCGTTCCACTTCCGGGTTGCCGCCGGCCAATGTCCAGGGGTTTTTATCCCAACGGACGGTCAGCCGGATGCTGGCGGGTTGCAATTCACTTACCTGTTCGTCTTCGAGTACCGGCGTGCGCACGACTTGAATATCCTCCCGCTTCCGATGATCGATCGGCCAGTCTATCAGATCCAGCGGCGTGTCGATGAGGAAATCCACCGAGTTTTTCAGTTCCGCTTTTTTGCCCAGGCATTCATTGTAAATAAAGTTGATCAACGGGTTATGGTCAGCTTTGCGCTTTGTAAACCATTCTTCGAGATGGTTTTTGTAAAATTTCAAACGCTCCGGATCTTGCTCGCAATGGATCAGGATCGGGTAGAGGTATGCTTGCAGTACCACATCGAAATAGATGAACCAGGCCGGATTCTGTTTCGTCACCTGCTTCATATTGTCGAGATAATATTCCTTTTCGATCAGCCGCAGGTATTCGTTATGATATTTGGCATTACCCGTCATGAAATGTGCCAGTTTCAGGAATGCGAGCATTTCCATCGAATTCTGGGAGCGGTCGGGCAGCCATTCCGGGTCGCGATTCAGCTGGTCCGGCGACCATACCGACCAACGTGTAGCCTTGCCATCCACATCCGCAAAATTGAGGTTATGCTGCATCAGGTAATCGACGATTTTACCCACATGCGCCGCGATTACCTTCTTTTCTCCGGCATTTGCAGCAAGCGTATAATAATAGTAATAGCCAAACATATGCCCGCACATTTCATCGCTGCTCGTATCGCCTTTCCAGAGCCACTTTTTATCTCCCGACAACCGCCAGCGCGTCTCCACCGGTTTGAAGCGAGGCTCTTTTACGAGCTCGTCCGCTCGCTCGCGTTCCGTGTACGTGCGGTTGCCGTCGTGCATGCGCGTCCACGTCGCGGGTATGATCGTAGGTGCGAAGAAGCCGTTAGTGCCTGTCACTTCCTGCAACGTTTTCAGGAAACCGAATGCTTTTTTTGCATTCTCCTTCGCAACCGGGTCTTTGGTAGCGGCATAGCGAAAGCTTTCCATGGCCAGATAGTTGCCGGTATATTCACCGTCATTGTCATCGTCCTCGGGCTCCCAGCTTGTGGTGTCGCCGGGAACGCGCAAATGTGCCTGTCCTGCGATCCACGGCGCGCGGATGTGCCTTTTCATGAGCACATCGTAAAAGAATGCGCTCTTCGAAGCCAGTGTCATGTCCCGCTTTTTGATGGCGCTCACACCCTGCGGCGTCGCTATCCATGCATTGCCTTGGTGGTCAAAAGCAATGTCGTTGACCTGATCATCCAGGAGCCATCTTCTGGAAAACAGAAATGAACGGCTGCCGTCTTTTCGAAAACGCACCACGCCGGTTTGCGTACCTACCCACATCGTGCTGTCGGGCGCGCGGCGCACGGCCGTCACATAAGTCGAAGGAATACCGTCGGTAGTCCGCAATTCCGATTCCTTTTTACCATTATTTTGAATGGTAACCCCGCCCAAACCGCCTATCCAGAGCTTTCCATCGTGGTTGTACGCCAAACCTTTGATATAAGCCGCGATCAATGCGTCGGTTTTGTAGGTGTGTTCCAAATCCGAGGGTGTCCAATGGTAAAGTCCCACGTCGGAGGCTATCCACAGGCCGTCCTTCCCGTCACCGATCACATCGCGCACAGACTTTGCTATGGACGCTTTTTGTAATGTAAAACCATTTGCATCACCGATCCAAAAGCCTTTCGGGCCGATGGCATAGACGATGCCGACGTTTGTACAAATCGCTGAAATGGGGCCAATCGGTCCATTCGCCTTTGTTATAGTGCCATTTTGGTATTGGTACAGCCCATTCCAGTTACCCAACCATATTACACCGCCGGAATCCTGCGCCAGTGCAAACGATGGTCCATTAGCATAACTATCCAGCATTGGTGCCCAGTTACCTGAATGCTTCATTTTTCGAAAAACACCCTTTGCCGTGGCTGCCCATACGTTACCATCGCGGTCGGGGAGGATTGCCCTGACGTCGTTGCCCTCCATCGGCCAGGCCTCATGATAATCCTGTGCGAAAGCCGCATCCTGGTAAAAGGGCGGTTCGTCAGCGACAGTGTTATCATTCCGGCAGCTCCAGAGCAACGGCAGGCAGCCGCAAAGCAGCCAGGCAGTCAGTCGTTTTCCGAATGGTCGCATCAGGCTTCCGCGTAATTTTCGCTTTCCTGGAATAGCAGGCTGATCAGTTTTTTGTGCTGCGAAAAGTCGGGGATGAGCAGCTGCGCACCCGCACGTACGAGCCGCGGGCGCTTGGCCGGATTATGCCCGAAGCGCTGCACTTCATTGCTGGTAATGCCCACCGAAATACCTCCCGCACGCCGGCCTTCCCGGATTTCGTCGGGCCCATCGCCGAATACCGCCAGTTCTTTTCCTTGCAGATTATTGTCGCGGATGATTTTTTCGATCACCATTTTCTTCGAGAACTTGGTATAATCGCGCAACGCGCCGTAAATGCCGCCGTCGAATAGATCGGCGTAACCAAGCATCTCTGCTTCGTTTTTCACATCGTCGGCATCGGTACCGCTGGCGAGGTACATCGTTACGCCGCGTTCTTTGAGCTGTTTGAGAAATTCAACGGCGCCTTTTAATGTATAATCTTCCTGGCCGAGTTCGCCTTTGGCTAGCTTCTCTATCCGCTTGTTTACCATTTCCATAAGGCCGTCGTTGTAAATTTCCTTGTACTGAAATTTATCTAGAATCTGATCTTCCGGTACAAATCCGAATTCGCGGACAAGGTTTACGAGCCCTTCCATCTGATAAATGGTCTGGATACCGGTGGTTTTGTGAATGAAGGCCTTGCATTCCGCCTGTACTTTGTGGAATGTTCCGGCATCGATCGTGTCGTAATGTTCGCCCAGAATGGATTTCATCATGACGGGTTCCATAATCTCCTCCCAACCTTGCCGGAGCGAGCTGATCGTGCCGTCGTGGTCGAAAACGGCATAGCGTATATGTCCGAGCTTGTCGAGGATTTCCGGTACGCAGATCTCGAATTCGGTTTCGGGATAATAGGTGGCTGTCCGCCGGGACCACTCGTTTTCGGCGAGGTCGGCATTGTAAATGAAATCCGGGTCTTTGGCCACCACCACAATTTCCTCGCCGGTTGCCGTGCCCGTTGTAAATAACTTTTGTACCGTCACAGCCGCCGCAAAGTTGCCGAACAAGGCTGCTTCGGCCGGTGAAAGCCCTGCCGCCAGACAAAGCGTAATGGCGCTGATCGCCGTGTCGCCCGCACCTACGGTATCGAGCTTGCCTTTCAGCTGAATGCCCGGTACCTCGT
Organism: Dyadobacter sp. SG02; assembly: GCF_900109045.1. Classification (GTDB taxonomy): domain Bacteria; phylum Bacteroidota; class Bacteroidia; order Cytophagales; family Spirosomataceae; genus Dyadobacter. The sequence goes on along the minus strand of NZ_FNYL01000004.1, from coordinate 2,033 downwards.
GGTAACCGGCTTCGTCGAATGCGATAATGCCGCGCTCGCCGCATGTTACGAACACCGGCTTGTGGTACCGCGCGAACACTTCGGCGCCATAAACTTTTACATCGCTTACCGGCACATTTTCTTCGGGTGCAACACGCAGTCCGTTCAAAGAAGCGATCTCGCGGTCGTTGCATTTCAGATAGGTGTTCCGGAAGCTGTCGTTGAAATGGCGCGAATCCAGGATTACTATTTTTTCGGGATACCTATTGAAAAGCGCATTCACATCATCGATGAACGACGCGTTGGTAATGCTCCCGGTCACCTGCTGGTTAAAAATCAATGCGTCGCATTCCTGCAATGCCTTTTCAAGCGCGGCCACGAGTTGCCGATCGGTTTCGACGCTTCTTTCATTATATACACCAAAATCAATGCGGGGCTCTTCCTGCCCGTCGACGAGCCGTTTGAGATAACTGTATGTATTGAAATTCTCTTTCTGGATAATGAATGCGCTCGTATCCGCACCGAGTCGCTGGAGCTGTGTCGTCAGTTCCCGCCCCTGCATATCGTCGCCCACGGCCCCGATGATCCTGATACCGGCTGGTTTCAGGGCGGCAAGGTTGGCTACTACATTCCCCGCGCCTCCCGGCGTATAGTAATGGCGGGCAACGGCCTGGGCCTGCAAACCGGTTTCGATGGACACTTCGGAAGTGCGGTCGTCCATAACCCAGTAAGAGTCGAGACAAAAGTCGCCATACACGGCGACCCGAACGGTGGAGATTTTCTCCAAGATCTGATTGATGCGGCTTTGATCCATGAGCAAAAGTTGGTCCGGATTTAGGATAAAATGGATATGGGTATCGAGCTGTTTCTGGTAATACGGCCGATGCCGGAAGGAGGGCTATTTTCAGTTCTGCGATTTGCCGCAAATGTTATAAAATTGTTAAATGCAGCACTCCCAACACAGGTGCAAAACGGCAGGCTACTTCCAACTATTTTCCACTAAGAAGTGGCTGGTAATGAGCAAATATGCAATAAATGATAAGTTACTATTATGTTATGATTAAATCGTACAACGCTGCGCAAATTGAAGATATTTTTACGCAGTTTGCGATTCAGATTTTAGGATCGGGGGCGTAGATTTATCCATCAATTGCAAATACCCACTCAAAAGAAAACATTGCAGATTGTTTCAAAGGCAGAATTTTTCGCTGCCGGTGCGATGTTGAAAACAACTTTATTTTAATACCCTATTAATTGCCGACTTACCACATAGTGATTTGATGCCGGTTGATAAATAGGATGATAACAAGAATAAAAGTTTTTTAATTAATAAAAGAAATCTTTTACCTAGTCCCCTTTTCTATAAGCTAAACTGTACGACTGTGGCCTACCCCGACGAAAATACCCTGATCAGAGTGACGCAAGGCGACGAAGCGGCCTTTGCGGAGTTGTATAACCACTACAAAACACCTGCACTGCGGTTTACGGTTTCATTGCTCAAAGACGAGGAAGAAGCTGAAAACATGGTTCAAGACGTGTTTATCAAAATCTGGGTAAGACGCACCCAGATTAAGCCGGACTATAATTTTAATTCATACCTGTTTACCTGCCTGCGCAATATGGCGTTCGACCATTTCAAAAAGCTGGAAAAGAGCGAGCAGCTGCGTAAGCATTACCTGGAAGCGATCCGCGCTGCCGGTGACGAGGAGAGGGAGGAATCTGAACGGAGGCTGACCGTCGTGCAGGCGGCTGTCGAATCGTTGTCGATCAAACGCCGGCAGATTTTGAAACTGAATATTGAAGAAGGGAAATCCTACCAGGAAATCGCGGAGTTTTTAAGAATATCTAAAAACACGGTCAAAAACCAACTGGTGAAAGCCAAACAGATCCTGCGCGAAAAAGTGGATCTGGCAACGATATAGCACCCTGGTTAGCTCAGAATTATATTCCTAAAACCTTAAAAGAGGGTGTCTCAAAAAGGCACCTTCTTTTGTTATATGGGCTTTGCCGATTTTCTGTGATTGATTATCTTTAGGTATTAGCAATCCAGGAAA
>NZ_FNYL01000033.1 GCF_900109045.1 Dyadobacter sp. SG02 | reverse complement strand
GCTTAATGTGATGCTCATAAGTTTCCTATTTGGTTTAATCCTCATAGTGATTGCTAGGTGAAAGCTGCTTATTGACCGTGTCGCTACCAGATTAATCGAGCAAACATACACTCATTTTCATCACATTATAGTCATTTAGATTAAATCCAAAAATCGGGTTGCAAGGAAGATATACCGATTTCCGCATTCCAATAGTTAACGGTTAGACACAAGTGAAGATATAGTTACGCCGCATCAATTCCGATAGATTTTAGAAAGCGATGAATGTAAGATTGGTCATTGTAATTTTCTGCTTTATCCTTTGTATCATTGTGATATTGTCATGCGATAAAGTCTCGTCTTGTGCTGAGCTAGCGGAAGGTAGGCGAGATGACTACTGTGACATCATAGTTGACGATTTTTCGACAAATGAATATAGGTTTTATTTAAAAGGAAAGAATGCGCTGACGGGAGAAATAAACACGTTCCGAAGGATAAATTATTTATGGGGATCTAGATTTATCGATCAAATTGAAAAAGGTGATACAGTTGTGAAGAAAAAAGGCGAATTGATATTTTATATCCATAAGAGGGATTCTGTACTTACTTTCCCATTCAAATGTGCTGGGGAAATTTTCGAATAGAATTATCAAGATTTACCTTCTCCTCACTAGTACCAAATAGTAATCTATGACAACGAACCCTGTACCGAGACGCGGCAATTGAAAACACTGTTTGCGCAATATGAAAAGGCTGTCAGACTCGATCCGGCTAAATATGCCGATCCAACAGGCGTTATCTTTCCTGGAACAAGCTATTGATAAACAATCTCCGTCTTCATCTCAGATCAAACTGGTTCGCCGGATGATCAGAAATCGTGTGATGATGGAATACCAACCTGAACTTGGGAAAGCAGTGGGATGGCGAAGGTATCTGGTTAAGTGGAAGGTCAATGCAATTTCTGAGATTAGATACCGGCACATTCTTTGTATGGGAGCCGCTGCATCACTACCAGAAGACTTCAACCAGGAGGGGCAGAATTAAACCCAGGAAGTGTATACGCAGCCTGCAAGGCCAGCTATCTATCCAGTTTTGACTGATGAATGATCCAGGAAAAAGAACCCTTTAAAGCCTTTCTTTTGACAAGCCTAAATCACAGCCCCTCTAAAAATGGGAGGCCTACACTGTCCTATGCCCTTTTTTTGAGAACTAGCAAATGCCGTTGCTCTGGGTCATTTTTCAATACAGCAAGTTGATTGTCGACTATTTCACAGACATCATCCTTGATCTGATCATAATTTTTGGTTACCGACTCTCCAATTACCTTTCGAACCATCGGAATAGGCGCGTATCTCGATGCTTCGACCGAGAGAAGTTTGTGATCGTTGATGATGTGGCAGTGAAAAGCTTTCAGTTCAACGATTTGATCGGGGTTGTCGGCGGTAGTTCCGACGAATTCCCCTGAGCTCATCGAAGAAACTTTTGAGGCAGGCAAGGCAAGTTCCAACTGCACTGATTTGTTGATTATCCTTTCGGTTGAGCGAAAGCGCTGTCCGGTCCTGCTGGATCTTACCAAGCCTGTCGGAGAGCTGCTTTGCTGTCTCGCCCGAAACCTGGCCGGAAATAAGATTTGCTGTGATGTTCATAATAACATCGGCCTGCTCTTTTCCATAGTCTTTGGCCAAATCCATTACGCGTGGATCAAGCTGGATTTTAAAGAAACGACCGCAAACAGCAACTACAAAATAAAACAGTTCAGTCCGCAGTACGGCTTCGAGCTTGAAAAATCAGTCGCCAAGTTACCCATAAAGAAACTCACCAGCGACACCCAAGGAGCATTGAAATGCTGGCAGCAGTCGAAAAAGATTGACTGCTACCAGCATTTTCGTAATCAGTTACTAATGCATTATGGAATGATGAAAGTCTTTTCATAGACCTGTCCATTCTC
>NZ_FNYL01000022.1 GCF_900109045.1 Dyadobacter sp. SG02 | reverse complement strand
AAACAGATCAAATGTTTCTAACGAACCTATCTTTTTGCTCTCTTCATCATGTCAAAGAACGTTGCTCTGGCTTTCCAGAACTCGTGGCAGCGATCGTTTTCGCTACCGTTGTCCCCGATTGGGAGTGCAAAAGTGGGAGGTTTATTTTTAACATGCAAGCAGCAATGGGAAATATTTCTAAATCTTTTTCCCCAGAAACACACAACCGATTGATAACCAAAAATTACCGATCCGTAATTTTTTCAAAGATTTTTGAAGTACTCGATCACATGCATCTTCAAAAGGGCCTCCTGCTTCAAAAGATCGCCCGGAGGCAGGGCCCTTTCGAGCTTGTAATGCGGCCAGCCATCTTTGTCCGTGTACTCGAGACTGTAATAGGAAGACAGGCTTAATGCTTTACATATACCTATATGCATGAGATCCTGCTTCTGTTCCTTGGAAAATCGCTTCGCGCCCTGGCCTAATTCCTGTACACCTATAAGGAAAAGGACGCCGTTCAAATCGGCCGGACGCTTGCCTACCCAGTCTTCCAGCTGCCCGAGCAGGTGTTCCCATTGTACTTCCAGCGGTTGGTCTTCTATATTCATTGTACTCATTAGCTCTGTTCGCGGATGGGCATTGCCCTCTATTAATATAATGAAAGGTGAAATTGTTGCTAGTTAACCAACAATGCATTCCTTATGTTCTGATATGGGAATAATATTTATGGACTTGTACCTGCCTAGAGTGCCGGAGATTGGGGAATGCTTTTGACGGTTTTTCCTAACTTTGGCTTTTGCTATATATTATAAGTAATTGGAAAAGCATACAACTTTGAACCACAACGATTATCTGTCGACCTTGAATGAGCCCCAACGGGAGGCTGTGCTGCATGGAAATGGCCCTTTGATGATCATTGCGGGCGCGGGTTCAGGAAAAACCAGGGTACTTACCTATCGCATTGCGCGGTTGATCGAGACGGGCGTCGACCCGTTCCGGATTTTGTCCCTCACATTTACCAATAAAGCCTCGGGCGAAATGCGTAGCCGGATCGAAGGAGCCGTCGGTACCGAGGCGCGTAATATATGGATGGGTACTTTCCACTCCGTTTTTGCGAAAATCCTCCGCATCGAGGCGCGGTACCTGGGTTATACCAGCGATTTCTCTATATATGATACCGACGATTCGAAGTCATTATTGAGGAGTATCATTAAGGAATATAACCTCGACGACAAAGTTTACAAGGCCAATGTAGTTTTCAACCGGATCTCCGGCGCGAAGAACCGGCTCATTTCCGCGGATGATTACATCAATAATGCGGTGATCCAAGCCGACGACGATGCGGCGAAAATGAAGGAGATCGGCCGACTGTACAAAACCTATGCAACCCGCTGTTTCCAGGCGAATGCGATGGATTTCGACGACCTCCTTTTCAATACCAACGTCCTTTTCCGCGATTTCCCCGACGTATTATATAAGTACCAGCACAAGTTCCAGCATGTAATGGTGGATGAGTTTCAGGATACCAACGTTTCCCAGTACCTCATTACCAGGAAGTTGTCGGCCGTGCATCGCAATATTGTGGTCGTGGGTGACGACGCGCAGAGTATTTACGCATTCCGCGGTGCGAACATCGAGAATATCCTCAATTTCGAAAAGGACTTCCCGGACGTGCGCGTGATCAAATTGGAACAGAATTACCGATCGACCAGCACGATTGTAGAAGCGGCTAATTCGGTGATCGCACGAAACAAATCGCAGCTGGAAAAGAAGACATTTACTTCCAATGAGGAAGGTTCGCTGATCGATGTAATCAAAGCAGGCTCGGATAATGAGGAGGGCCGGTTGGTAGCGACAGCAATTTTTGAGGAGAAAATGCAGAAATCGCTTCGTAACGAGAACTTCGCGATTTTATACCGTACCAATGCACAGTCCCGCTCGTTCGAAGAAGCTTTGCGGAAACTCGGGATTAAGTACCGAATTGTCGGCGGACAGTCTTTTTATCAAAGGAAAGAAATCAAGGATTTGCTGGCTTACCTGCGATTTACAGTGAACCAGCGGGATGAAGAAGCTTTCAAACGGATCATCAATTTACCCAAAAGAGGAATTGGGGATACGACCGTGGCCAAAATTGCGGTAACTGCTTCTGAAAATAATGTGGCGATATGGGATGTCGTAGCAAATATCAATCAATTCGGTACGGGACGCACCATTGCGCCTATTGAAGGGTTCGGGACGCTGATCAAGAGTTTTAAGATTCTGGTGGAAGAGGGCAAAGATGCCTATGAAATTTCCTCCCACATTGCCAAAGCGTCCGGAATCCTGCGGGAATTGTATGAAGACAAGACCGTGGAAGGCCTTTCGCGCTACGAAAACGTGCAGGAATTGCTGAACGGTATTAAAGAATTTGTGGATAGCGATGAGACGGAGGACAAAACGCTCAGTGCATTCCTTCAATCAGTTTCGCTTTTGACCAATGCCGACGAGCCGGACGATAATAACGACCACGACCGCGTGACGATGATGACCATTCACTCGGCTAAGGGACTGGAATTTCGGAATGTATTTATTGTTGGGCTGGAAGAAGACCTTTTCCCGAGCCAGATGATGCTGGAAAGTCGGCAGGATCTGGAAGAAGAAAGAAGGCTTTTCTACGTGGCGATCACGCGCGCGGAAAAGAAATTGTCATTCTCCTATGCCGAGAGCCGCTACCAGTGGGGCCGCCTTAAAATGTGCGAGCCGAGCCGGTTTCTGCTCGAAGTGGATCAGAAGTATTTGAATGTGAACAGGATGGTGCAGAGTGCGCTTGAACGCGACACCACACCTCCCGTAACTACGTTTGCACGCAATCTCGTTCAAAGAAAAACCGAGGCGAGGCCCGTTGCAACCGCTGCTACGAGCCACGTGCCATCAGCCGATTTCGTACCGACCGACACATTCGACCTGGCCGAAGGCGACAAGGTGGAGCATTTGAAATTCGGTTTCGGGGTGGTGACCAAAATGGACGTCAATGGTACCGATAGAAAAGCGACCGTCAAGTTTGACCTTGTCGGTGAAAAAACGCTCCTCCTCAGTTTCGCCAAGTTGCGGGTGCTGAAATAAATGCGGGGAAAGTTGATGAAGTTGTTAAAATTCCAAGCTTTTTTGTAATAAATCTTACCCTAAACTTCACTGATTAAAACCATATATTATGTTTATTGAAAACGATATTCAACAAATAAAGGAGAGAGGAAGCGATTTGAGCGTCGTCGAAGAGCAAGTCCGCTATTTTGAAAAAGGGTTCCCATTTTTGCAATTATCGAAGGCAGCCACAGTCGGCGACGGCATTATCAGGCTTACGGACGATGATATTGCACAGGTAATCAGTGAGTTCGATAAAAGTGCTGCCGAAGGTGAAATTGCACTTTTAAAGTTTGTGCCGGCTTCGGGCGCGGCTACGCGTATGTTCAAATCGCTTTTCGGGTTTTTGCAGGAAGACAAGAAGGACAAATCGGTAGACGAGTTCTTCGCCAAGCTGAAAGATTTCGCATTCTACGAAGATCTGAAAACTTCCCTGGCCGCCGACGGGCACGAAATTGAGTCTGCGGATGAAAAGACCATTGCTTCCTACTTCCTTACCGCCAAGGGTTTAGGTTACGGGGAGTTGCCGAAAGGCCTTTTGAAATTCCATAATTATACCGAACGCTCACGTACGCCACTGGAAGAGCATTTGGTGGAAGGCGCGAAATATGCGAATGCAGGCAGCAATGTGCAGATCCATTTCACGGTTTCTCCTGAGCACCGCGACAAGTTTGAGAAGCTTGTGGTAGAAGTGGTCCCAAGCTACCAGACGCAGTATGGCGTTCGCTACATTGTTTCTTTTTCAGAACAAAAAAGCTCGACTGACACGATCGCGGTGAACCTCGATAACACACCTTTCCGTGAAAAAGATGATTCATTACTGTTCCGTCCGGCAGGCCATGGTGCTTTGCTCGAAAACCTGGCACAGCTCGATGCGGATATTATTTTCATCAAAAACATCGATAATGTAGTTCCGGACCGCATTAAGGATGAAACGATTACCTACAAAAAAGCATTGGCGGGCATCGTTTTGAGATATCAGAAAAAAATCTTCGCCTACCTCGATAAACTGGCAGCAAATGCCGATGCAACATTGTTATCGGAACTCGACGGCTTCTTCCGCAATGAACTTTGCGTGATCCAGCCGGCTGATTTCGAATCGTGGAGCGACGATCAGAAGAAGGCATATTTTGTTGGAAAGCTGGATCGCCCGTTGCGCGCATGCGGGATGGTGAAAAACCAGGGCGAACCGGGTGGCGGACCTTTCTGGGCCGAGAATGCCGACGGATCATCGTCGCTTCAAATCGTGGAATCGGCACAGGTAGATGTTGATAATGCGGATCAGAACAGCATTTTCAAGAATTCAACGCACTTCAATCCGGTAGATCTGGTATGCGCCGTGAAGAACAAAAAGGGTGAATTGTATGACCTGAAAAAATTCCGCGACCCGTTAACCGGCTTTATTACAGGCAAATCCAAAGACGGTAAGGAACTGAAAGCGCAGGAGCTTCCGGGCTTGTGGAACGGCTCGATGGCCGACTGGAACACGCTCTTCGTAGAAGTGCCGCTGATCACCTTCAACCCTGTGAAAACCGTGAACGACCTGCTTCGCGAGCAGCATCAATAGGTTTAAATGCAAACCAAATAAAAAATGGTCGGAAGCAATTCCGACCATTTTTTATTTCAAATGACTTTATCAAATCAAGGTATCGGTAACACTTTGCTTTCTTTGAAAGTCGAAAGGATTACCATTGTTTGCGTGCTGGCGACCTCTTCGATTTCATTGATTTTTTCGAGCATCAGCTTCTGATAAGTGCTGATGTCCTTGGAAATTACACGGAGCAGAAAATCTCCTGTTCCTGTAATGTGATGACATTCAATAACTTCCGGGATTGCGTGAATTTTCTCAACAAATGACTCCGTAACAGCCTTGCGGTGCCCTACCAGCGAAATCTGAACAAAAGTGCTTACGCCCAAACCTACCTTTTCAGGTTCCAGCTGCGCATGGTAGCTTTTGATGATTCCCGACTGTTCCAGTTTTTTCACACGTTCCAGCGTGGGAGCGGGCGAAAGCCCTATTTCTTTGGAAAGTTGAGCGTTGGTTATCTTCGCGTTCGTTTGTAAAATCTCCAGTACTTTGCGGTCTATCTGATCTAACTTAATAATGGCCGACATTTCTCTATGACTAAGGTTTATATGACGTGCCCATTTTGGGGGACCCGCAAAACTAATTAGTTTCCCGAAGATTCTTGTAATATTATACTGAAATTTTGTCTAAAAATAGAATTATCGTGGGTGAAATAGGATTTTAGTATTGAAATATTAGGCCATATTCAATGTAACCTCTTGTCATAACTTGGGTTACACGGCATATGTTTCTATTTTTTCGAGAAAATCCTGATAAGTCCTGGTAATGCCCTCTTCCAGATCGATGGTGTGCTTCCAGCCCAATGCGTGCAGCTTGCTTACGTCCATCAATTTTCGTGGTGTGCCGTCCGGTTTGTCGGTATTCCATTTGATTTCACCTTGGTATCCGACCACTTGCTGGATCATTTCAGCCAGATGCTTAATGGTAACATCCGAACCGACACCGACATTAAGGAAGCCGGCCTCGTTGTAATTCTGCATTAGGAAATAGCAGGCGGCGGCGAGATCGTCGGCATGCAGGAACTCGCGCAAAGGCGATCCGGTGCCCCAGAGCTCTACAAAAGGCTTTCCATCTTCTTTTGCCTCGTGAAATTTGCGGATCATCGCCGGCAGAACGTGCGAATTGTTCAAATCATAATTATCATTCGGTCCATATAAATTAGTAGGCATTACCGAAATGAAGTTGCTGCCATACTGTGACCGGTAAGCTTCGCACATTTTAATGCCCGCAATTTTCGCGATCGCGTAAGGCTCATTGGTCGGTTCCAGCAGGCCGGTAAGCAGTGAATCTTCCTGCAAGGGCTGCGGGGCGAGTTTCGGGTAAATGCAGCTAGAACCGAGGAACATCAGTTTTTTGGCGTCCGTGCGATAGGCACTGTCGATTACATTGTTCTGGATCAGCAAGTTATCGTTCAGGAACTCTGCGCGGTAAATATTGTTTGCCATAATGCCGCCTACTTTGGCAGCGGCCAGAAAGATATATTCCGGACGTTCCGCTTGAAAAAATTCGCGCACGTCAGCCTGGTTACGCAGATCGAGCTCGGATGAAGTTTTGGTAATGATGTTGTTGAATCCTTCTTTTTCCAATTTTCTGAGAATAGCAGATCCAACCATTCCCCTGTGCCCGGCAATATAAATTTTAGCGTTTTTTTCCACGGTGTTTTTTTAAATTTGTCTTGGAAATCAATATAGAAAAAACCAATTCGTTACAAAAGTAACAATCTTGCCCTGAAGAAAAATCCTATATACATGCAAAGAGTAGCACTGTTCTGTGGCTTTTTTACCATCTGTCTCTCGGTTTCCGCTTTTGCGCAGGAAAGTCAGAAGGACGTTCCGGCGCCCTCGTGGCTCCCCAAAGAACAGGTGAAAAAGGATACCGTAACGCGTTCAAATGATCTGAAATCATTTGTTTCGGGCCTGGATCCGGTGGTGGGCGCCTCGGTGCCTGGCGGCAAGAGCAAGTCCACCAACCTCTCCACGTTGTTCGGTGAAACTATCCCCGACCTGGGCCTTCGGGTGAAGGAATATAAGAGCCAGAAGAAGGACCGCAAAGCAAAAAAGGAAAAGGCTCGTCTTGCGAAAGTACAATATCAAGGTATTCCAATGCAGAGCATGTCGGTCAAATATGGCAGCGGCGACCGAGCTACGGTAGAGAATTTCCATGTATTGAAGGAATATAAGCCCATTGACCAGTATGCGCGGGCGACCGAAACGCGCTGGTACGACAAGAAAGCCAGAAAATTGAGCTCTTCTGTTGTGAAGGATAAAGCGCAGTCGCTGCCCTTGCACGGTTCCTATAAAAAATATAGCGGAGAGAACCTGATCGAAGAAGGCTACTATTATATGGGTGTGAAGGATGGGCGCTGGGTGAAATACGATACAAAATACAACCTTGTCGATAAGGCGGTCTGGAACCGCGGATTTCCTGCCGACTCGCGCATTACCTATTACGATTCCGCGCATACGCAGATAAAAGAAGTAATGCCGATCGCATTTGGCGAGGTCGAAGGCGAGTACCTGCAGTTTTACAAGGAAGGCCAGCTTGCTGTGGACGGCAAATACGATTCGGGTAAAAAAGTAGGCCGCTGGGTTGAATATTACCAGTTCCGTCGCCAGCGAAAAAAAGAAATCCAATATCCAAAAACTGCCTGGGACGAAGAGTTCGAAGCATTCATTCTCCGTGAATGGGACGACAAAGGCAAGCTGCTCTACGATTATACCAAAGATCCCCGCGCTTCCGCTGAAGAGGAGGAAACCGAAAATTAGGCAGTGCATGGTTGAAAATCACGGCTCACCTGCTTAATTAGCACGCATGTTTTCATCTTTCCTCCGTTTTGTCAGAGAAAAAAGCTGGCTTGCATGGCTGTTGTGCCTGGTACCCGTTCTGATCTACATTTGGGTATTTAAAGTTATTACATTGAATGTCAATTATGTAGCATTCGATGACATCCTCATTCTCGGCATTATCCCCGAATTTTCGAAGGCCGATCTGGCTGGTAAATGGAAGCTGCTGACGACCCTTTTTCCCGAACACCGGCTGGTATTCTCCCGATCGATAATCCTGTTGTTCGAAAAGACATTCGGTACGGTCAACCTGGTTTGGCCGATGATTGTTGCCAACATTTGCTGGACACTTTGCGCGCTGGTTTTTTACCGCGCATTCAGGCATTTGCGGCTTTCCGTCTGGTATTTTGTACCTGTAATGTGGCTGTGGTTCAATATCCAGTCGTTTGAAAACATCTTCTGGGGTGTAAGCTCACTTTGTAATTTCGGTGTGATCCTTTTTGTGCTTTGCGCACTCTATTTCGCGATTTACAAGCCGGAACGGATCACAGTTTCGTTGCTGTTTGCCACAGCCGCGACATTTACTTACGGCAATGGATTAATGGTGTTCCCGGTTATCGGGCTACTTTTTTTACTGGGAGGCTACCGGAAACAATTTTTCGTCACGCTGGCAACAACGCTGATCATAGCAGTCATTTATTTCATCGACTTCACCCCGATCACCCAAAACCTCGATTTCTCCAATCCGCAACAGGTGAAGGAAGGCTTCTTCGGTTTCTTCGGTTTCATCGGTTCGTGGGCAACGCTTAGCGCTTACAGTGCGCCGACATCAGGATTGTACAGAGCAGTGGCGACAGGAATGCTGATGATCGTCAGTTTGCTGTTTTTATACCGCAAGCAATACATTCCGCTCTGGAATTCAACCAGACTGAAAGGACCATACACCAATCAAACGGCGCTTTTTGCATTAGCCATAGCCATTTTTACCGGCATTACGGCCCTCGCGCTCACGTACAAGCGCATACCCACGGACACCTTCGCGGGTATGTTCAAAGGGCGCTACCGCATGTATTCTACGCTATGGTGCATTGCTTTGTATTTTGGATTTTTGGCTATTGTACAAAATGCGGCCAGAAGAAAATTCGCGCCCGGAATGCTGGTTGTGGCTGTGATCATGAACCTTGTGTTGCTGCACAGCAACTTTGCGGAGGCGGTTAATAACCGTCGCGCGGCCATTGCACAGGAGTTCAATGCGCGGTATAATGCCGATTGGCTGGGTATCCGCATGTTTTCAATGGATCAGCAGCATTACGAAAAGATCCGCTCCTACTACCGTTCGGCCGATCCGCTGGCAGAAAACTGGAACCCGCGGGCAGATTCGGTTTCTTGTGATAGCGTTTATCCACCGGATGAAGTTGGTTTGCTGGGGGATCATATTGTAATAGGTTTCCAGCAGGATTTTTTCAAAGCTGAGAAAGATTACTCGGATGGTGCTTACGTGGTTTTGAAATCAACGGAGCATATATACGCAGCTCAACCGAATCAGGCTTCTGTACCGCTGAAAACGACGCTTCGGCGCGGCATGTATTTCAATAAAGGGATCAATGCCAGTTTTCATACGGCTAATGTCGAGCCGGGCGAATACAAAATTTACCTCTTGGTGCGCAAAAACGGGCACAATACCATTTACTGCACCGGCAAAACCTGGCAGGAAAAGAAATAATCAGTATTTGTCGCGGACGCTTGTCAGAATGCGTTCCACTTCTTTGCGTACTTCGGCGGTGGGCTTGGTGAAATTATTATTCATGAAGCTGAATGCCAGTACTTTTCCTTTTTTGGTAATCAAATAGCCGCTCAGATTGTAGACATTGCTCAGGCTGCCTGTTTTGGCAAAAATGAATGGCGGTTCTTCTTTAAACAGGTTCTTCAAGGTCCCGCTCTTTCCGCCCGCCGGCAGTATTTTGAATAATCTTTCCTGCGGCACTTTTGTATAAATTTTTTGCAGCAAGGCTACCATGGTCCGCGGTGTGAAAAGATTATAGCGGCTCAGTCCGGAACCGTCTTTCCAAACCGGCTTGTCCGGCAAATCGGACAAATGGTGCTCTATGGCATGTGCAATGGCCTTTTCGGTGCTTAATGGCAGTTTGTTGGCAGTTGCGTAGAGCAGCATGAGCTGCTCGGCGAGCATATTATCGCTTACCTGCATCATCCGCGTATAAAGCGAGTCCGAGGGAATGCTATTGACGGTTTGCAAATCGATTTCCAGTGGGATATTGATCAGTTTGATTTCTTTTTTCAATGTATCGCTGAGTAATTGCAGCATTACCTGGTCGGTCATATGTACCGGAATGTCTTTCGTAACAGGTTGTGAGCCTGATAATTTAGCATGATGAAATACATTTTGTAACTCCTCCCTTTCGATCCCCGCAACCGCTGTATCCTGTACCAGCGACTTCTGCCAGAAACGCGGATTGGCCTGATATTGCCCGGCCGTGGTGCTTTTGAAACGCGCAATATTGCCATAAATGGGCATTGCGGTCACTTCCGGCTGATAGTAATCGTTATAGTCGCTCCACGCCCAGCCCGGGCCGAAACGTTTGTTCTCAAAATGGTAGGGGGTAAAAAATATCTGATCTTTGCGACCTTTCAGGAAGTCAAAAACCTTGCTATGCGGCAAATCGAGGTGTAATAGCGAAGGATCGCCGGTGCCGCGGATGATGAGGAGTTCACCCCATTCGAGGTATTCCAGGCCAGGAATGGAGTCGCCGAGAGCTGATAGGCCGGCGTAAAAGCTGAACAGCTTGGTATTGGAAGCGGGGACAAAATATTTATTGTCCTGATAAGATGCCAGCGATTTTTGATCGCCGATACGTGCAATGGAAATGCCGGTATGTTGCTGGCTGAGAACCGCCGAGCGGTCGATTTCACGCTTCAGATAGTGGGAGGCCGAACAGCCCGATAATGCAATGATACTGATAAAGACAAGCAGCGTGCGCATGGAAACGGGTTAAAATGAACTTTAAACAAAGATAATATTTTCGTGTTATTGACAAATTCGTGGGTTAAGATGCAATTACTTTGTAAAATCTGATCACCACATGACAAATCGTATTCCGATGGCTGATATCCGGTCTGTCCTGAAACAATATTGGGGTTACGACGCTTTCCGGCCGTTTCAGGAAGATGCCATCATGGCCGTCCTGAATGGCATGGATACGCTGGTGCTGCTTCCTACCGGGGGCGGGAAATCCATTTGTTTTCAGGTGCCGGTAATGGCTTCCGAAGGCGTTTGCATTGTGGTAACGCCGCTTATTGCGCTCATGAAAGACCAGGTGGAGCAGCTCAAACGCAGGCATATTCCCGCCGCGGCGATCCATTCGGGCATGAGCAAGACGGAGATCGATATTACGCTGGACAACTGCGTGCACGGCAATACCAAATTTCTCTACGTCTCGCCCGAACGCCTGCGTACGGATATCATGATCGCGCGCACGAAGCGTATGAACGTGTGCCTGCTCGCGATCGACGAGGCGCATTGTATTTCGGCCTGGGGCTATGATTTCCGGCCATCTTACCTGCTTATCGCCGAATTCCGGAAGCTTTTGCCGAAAGTCCCGGTGATGGCATTGACCGCCACTGCTACCGAGGAAGTGCGCGCGGACATTCTCGACAAGCTCGAAATGCGCAATGCGAGGGTTTTCAAGCAATCCTTCGCAAGAGCCAACCTCTCCTATTCGGCGTTTCCGGAGGAAAGTAAAGAGCGGAAATTATTACAGATTTTACGTAATGTACAGGGAACGGGGATCGTATACGTTCGAACCAGAAAGCGCACAAAAGACCTCGCCGACTGGCTGAACCGCCAGGGAATTTCGGCTACCAGCTACCATGCGGGACTGCCTTTTAAAGACCGTTCCGACCGGCAAACTGCCTGGATACAGAACCGCATTCGCATTGTAGTAGCCACCAATGCATTCGGAATGGGAATCGATAAGCCGGATGTCCGTGCCGTGATCCATTTCGATTTATCCGATAACCTCGAAGCCTATTACCAGGAAGCCGGGCGTGCGGGAAGGGATGAAAGAAAGGCATATGCGGTGGCTATTTTCAATAAAATCGACCTGGAAGAGCTGATCGACAGCATCGAACGGAAATATCCGCCGGTGGAGATGCTCCGGCGCGTGTACCAGGCTTTGGCCAATTATTATAAGGTGGCGATCGGTTCCGGAGAATTGTCGGGTTATGAATTCGATATCCAGGAATTTGCGGGGATATTCGGCTTGCCGGTAAATGAGACGCATTATGCATTGAAACTGCTTGAAGAAGAGGGTTTTGTGCAGCTCAGCGAGAGCTTCGGGGATTCTTCCAAAATCCATTTCCTGGTCGATAACCGGCAATTGTACGACTTTCAGATACGTTACCAGGAGCTGGATTCGTTTATCAAACTGATCTTGCGAATGTACGGAGGGGAGCTTTTTACAGAATATGTGCGCATTTCCGAAACCGAACTGGCACAGATTCATTTCGCCACCGTACCCGAGGTCCTGAGGAAGCTGAAATTCCTGGCCGAACGCGAAATTATCGATTACGAGCCCAGAAAAGACAAGCCCCAGCTCACATTCCTGACACCGCGCTATGATTCTTCTTTACTGCCGCTGAACGTTTTTGAAATACAAAAGAAAAAGGACCGCGACCTTCAAAAAGCGCAGGCGGTGATCCGCTACGCGTCACATACTAAACGGTGCCGGACTTTGCTTTTACTTGAATATTTTCACGAAT
Organism: Dyadobacter sp. SG02; assembly: GCF_900109045.1. Lineage (GTDB taxonomy): Bacteria > Bacteroidota > Bacteroidia > Cytophagales > Spirosomataceae > Dyadobacter. The sequence continues at coordinate 84,986 of NZ_FNYL01000022.1, read as the reverse complement.
TCGATGCGGAGGAATGTGGTGTATGCGATATATGCATTCAAAACCGAAAGAATGACGAGATCCGTGAAGCCGCTTTGGCCGGCCAGATCACCGATTTTTTGAACCGCGAAGGCCCGATGTTGCCTGCGGAACTCAGTCGTGCATTTAAATATCTGGCAGACGACGCGTTTCTAAAAACATTACAAGAATTAATCCAGGAGGAAGCGATCCATTACAACGAACAGGGAATGCTGACCCCGACTAACAAAACTCAACCTTGAAAACCTCATTACTCGCCACAACACTATTTATCCTGACAACCCTGCAATGCGTTGTCGCTCAACAGATTCCCGGCCTGCAATTCAGTAATTACGGCGGCTTGTACCGGTCGACCTACAACCCGTCAGTGCTCGGCGGGCCGAGGCATAAGTTTCAGATCAATGTCCTTACACTCGGCGGGAGCATTAAGTATCGCTATTTCCGTTTCATCGGGGAAAATTCGTTTTTATATCCCATTCTCGCGCCGCATTCTACGAAAGAACTCTACGGTCGCTCGCGCACGATGGGCTCGCTTACCTACAAAGACCCCATATTTCTGACAGGTGAAATCCGCTGGCCTTCGGTGTCTTTTGCATTGGGTAAATACCACGGCGTGGCGGTGCAGTTGCGTACGCGCGGGTTTGTGTTGGGGCGAAATATTCCTTCCGCCATTGATAATCTGTATATGAAAAGGCTGGATACCGGCAGCACACCGCCGCTTTCCGATGAAGCCTGGGGCGATTTCAGTTTGGTACAGCAAAGCTTTTCCGATCTCAGCTTTTCCTACGGCGTACAGTTGCTCGATATGGAAGGGCATAAATTCCGCGCCGGCGTGACGGTGAAACGCGTTTTCGGGGCTCGCGTGGCCTATTTGAGAGGCAATGCGGACCGTTACAGCATTAACCCGGTCAAGAGCAGCGATCCGGACATTAGCCAGTTGGAAATCGATAACCTTACATACGAAAGCGGATACAGCACACCAAACCGGAAGGCGGGCGTAGGCAATCTGTTTGATTCAGGCAAATATGGCTCCGGCTGGGGCTATGACCTTGGTTTTTCCTATGAAATCGGTTCTGTTTGGAAAGGTCGCAAGGAAGTTTACAACGACAGTCCCGATTACCTGGTTCGTTTGGCGGGTTCATTGACGGATGTCGGTTCCGTGAAATACAAAACGGCTGATTCCAGGGTCGTAAGAGGCACGCATAGCGATGTAGTAGTCGGGCAGACGCAGCTGGAAACCATCAGTGATCGTGGGCCGGAAGGTTTTATGAGCCTTTTCCCGGGCGACACCAGTTCCGCATTTGCTCAAAAAGTGAAATTACCCCAGGCGCTCAACCTGGAAGCCGATTTGCAGGTTTTCCACGGCTTCTTTCTGAACCTCTCGCGCACGAGCCGCCTGAAAAGCTCGGGCGGAGGGTCCGGTGGAACGAACTCATTAGATATGTACGTGCCTAATACTTTTATTATAACGCCACGCTTTGAGGATGAGGACTCGGGCCTTTCGTTCCCGATTTCGTTCATTCAGGGTAATAACCGGCCTTCGATTGGCCTCGCAGGGCATTTCGGACCGGTATTCCTGGGTTTTAGCAATGTAAATGGCCTCATGAAAAGCGGCGGCGCACGCGGGAGCATGATGTACATCGGCTTCACCGCGTGGAAAGCAGCTCGTAAAAAAGACAAGGATTGATATGAAAACATCGTCTGCCCTATTCCTTTTAGCAGTTTTCTTCCCACTGATGCTGCTCGGGCAGCACGATCAGCACGCCGGCCACGCTACCACGAGCGACGTGGACCCGCAGCCTTTGCTCGCGCAGGCCATGCGCTTGCAGGAAGCACTTTCGTTTTCAGGCAATGCATTGCAGGCTACCGATGCCGCAAAGCTGAAAGCATTGGAGCGTGGGCCGTTGTCGAAGGAAACCGTCGCGCAAATCCAGTCCATTCTCGATCCCTATTGCCTGAATGTGGTCCATATCAACCCGGAAGGGCGGGTAAAAGTGGACCGCGGGCCTGCAAAGGCGACATTGGTACAGGGTGGCTGGACGGCCTTTCTGGTCAAAATTCACAATGAAGCAGGCATTACCGCCAAATTTGAGGCTACCAGCCCCAATGCATTAAAGCCCTATCACTCCCCATCCTTCGAGCACAGGGTAAAAGAAGAGCATAAGCTGACCGAGGGGCAGGTTGCAAACCGTTTTCTCGATATTCAGATTTATGCGGGAAGGCCGTTGCAGGCCAATCTGTCGGGCTTGAAACTCGAATATGCGGTGGTTCAGGTCTATTCCAAGGATGCGGGCAAACGCGAGGCGGAAATCGGTTATAATGCGGGCCAGGGCTCGCAGGACATTGGTTTCAGGAATGCAACCCATATTTTGTTCGATGTAAAACCTGCGGTAAAGGTCAATTTTGATGTAAAAGACGACGACGGAGCGGCCACTATGGCTTCCTTCGTGATCACCGACGGCCAGGAGCATGCATCCGGCCAATTCAAAGGTATTTACCCGTTACCATCGCGCCGCGTGGCCGCATTCGACGAGTACCCCGATTTCTTTTTCCAACCACAGATTTACCGTAAGAGCGGCGAACACGTGACACTGCCACCGGGCAAATACAAGGTCACGTATACGCGCGGGCCTGAGTACATCCCTCAAACGCAGGAGATTACCGTTCCGGAGGGAAAAGCATCGGTTAATGTTTCGTTTCAATTGAAAAGGTGGATACAGATGTCCAAACTCGGCTGGTTCAGCGCCGATCACCATATTCATGCCGCGGGTTGCAGCCACTACGATAGTCCTACGGAGGGCGTCGACCCGAAAGATATGTTCCGGCAGGTGCTGGGCGAGGATTTAAATATGGCGGCCAATCTGGCCTGGGGGCCCAGCTGGTACCATCAGAAGACATTTTTTACTGCAAAGGATCACCCGCTTTCGGGCAAGAAAACGATCATGCGCAATGATGTGGAGGTTTCAGGCTTTCCGTCCTCGCATGCGGGGCATATTGTTTTGTTGAGGATTAAAGAAGATGATTACCCCGGTACCACCACCATCGAACAATGGCCCAGCTGGACGGCGCCGGTGCTCTCCTGGGCTAAAAAGCAGGGCGGCGTGGTGGGTTATGCGCATTCGGGCTGGGGATTGGAACCGATGGAGCCTACTACCAGGCTACCAAACTACATTACTCCCAAAATGGACGGGATCGGCGCCGTTGAATACATAGTAACGGTTACCGACGGCCTCGTCGACTTTTTCAGCGCGGGTGACACTCCCGCACCGTGGGAACTCAATATGTATTACCACACGCTCAATTGTGGCTTTAAAACGCGTCTGAGCGGAGAAACCGACTTCCCATGCATTACGGACGCGCGCGTAGGCCAGGCGCGAAGTTATTTCAAACCAAAAAATACGATGGATTACGATGGATATGTAGAGGCCCTGCAATTGGGCAGAAGCTACGTATCCGATGGTAAATCGCACATTATGGATTTTAAAGTCGATGGCGTGGAGGCGGGTACCGGCGAAAGCGAATTGGCGTTGAAATCGCCGGGTACTGTAAAGGTGACAGCCAAACTGGCCGCTTACCTGCCCGAAAAGCAAGATAACGCCGGTAAAACCATCGCGCGATCTCCGATTACCGAGAAGCCGTATTGGGATATAGAACGGTCGCGGATCGGACAATCCCGGGCCGTGCGTGCGGAGCTGATATTCAATGGGGTTCCGGTCGATACCGTTGAGGTACAGGCAGATGGAAAGTTGGCAGACATCAGTTTTTCTCCCAAAATCACCCAATCAGGCTGGCTGGCGGTACGCGTTTATCCCAGCTCACATTCGAACCCGGTTTCTGTAAAAATCAATAACCAACCTATTCTCGAGAAACAGAGTGCGGAATGGTGCCTTGCAGCTTTGGAACAATGCTGGAAAATGAAGGAGCCGAATATCCGTACAGAAGAGCGTAGTGGGGCCGCTGAGGCTTACGAAAAGGCGCGCAAAGTGTATCGGAGGCTCATCGCCACGGGAGGTAAGTAAATGCACTTGGGCAAGCAAGTAAGGTCCTATTCAGGCGTTGTTTCAGCCTTTTTCGAGCGGAATAGTCCTCCTATCCGGCTGAACATCCGTTTTTCAAACTCCCAGAAGAATGTGAATTTACCCCAGATCCAGCCCCAAGCCAGCAAAATGACCTGGTAGAGCGGCAGAATGATGAGGATATTGACTGTCCAGCGCAGCCACGCGGGCGAGCTTTCCGTGAGCCCGATCAGGTCGAAAAGCCAGCGTTTGACGTAGAGGACCGAAAAACCGGTACAGGCAAAAACGACCAGAATGATGAGTACATCCCACCCATTCCGAACGTTCCAGCGCTGTTTCAGTTTTTCGATCATCGGATATTATTCGTGAAAGAAATCCAGGTGTTCGGGTTTGATCACCTCTTTATCCAAAGTTAAGAATTCTTCCCAAAAAGGATCGTCAGGAACGCCTGCGCGGCAGATAACGGGCTCTTTTTTAACGGGATGCTCGAAATACAGCCTGCGTGCGTGCAGGTTAATGCTGCCGTCGGGATTGCCTTTGGGATACCCGTATTTGACATCCCCGCGGATCGGGCAGTTCATCGACGCCAGCTGCACACGGATTTGGTGCGGCCTGCCGGTAACCGGCATTACTTCCAGCAAATGGAATTTATTGATCTCCCCGACCCAGCGATACGAAAGTTCCGCGCGCTGTGAGCCGGGCACTTCTTCGTCGTGTGCCGTGGTGACATTGCGGGCTTCATTTTTGGTTAGCCAATGCACGAGTTTGCCTTTCTTTTCGGCAGGTTTGTTTTTCACAACTGCCCAATATGTCTTCTGAACGTCGCGCTTGCGGAATATCTCGTTCATGCGTTCGAGCGCCTTAGACGTGCGTGCGAATACGACGAGCCCGCTTACAGGGCGATCAAGGCGGTGTACGGTGCCGAGAAACACGGCCCCCGGCTTGTTGTACTCCTCCCTAATATAGTCTTTGACCATATCGAGCAGGCACGTATCGCCGGTAACATCGGCCTGAACCAGGATGCCCGGCTCCTTATTGACGATGATCAGGTGATTATCTTCGTAAACAACCCGAAAAGGTTTTTTAGCCATATTATTAGTTTAATACTTTTTAAAAGATCAGTATGATTCCGATTCGTTCGGGAATGACCTGCCTTTTACGTCTGAAATATAATTGGTGATCGCGGTGGTCATCACGCCATTTAAATCGGCATAATGGCGTAAAAACCGCGGTTTGAATTCCTTGTTAATGCCCAGCAGGTCGTGAATTACCAGTACCTGCCCGTCGGCATGCGGCCCGGCACCGATTCCGATCGTCGGGATTTGAATGCTTTCCGAAACCTGTTTGGTCAACTTAGCGGGGATTTTTTCGAGTACTACCGAAAAGCAACCCACTTCTTCGAGCATTTTGGCATCCTCGATCAATTTCTGCGCTTCGCCCTCTTGTTTCGCACGGACGGTGTAAGTCCCGAATTTGTAAATAGACTGCGGTGTAAGCCCCAAATGCCCCATTACGGGCACGCCTGCGCTTAGTATGCGCGTGACCGAATCCTTGATTTCCAATCCGCCTTCGAGTTTCACGGCGTGTGCGCCGGATTCTTTCATAATGCGGATGGCCGAATTCAAAGCCTCGCGGGAATTGCCCTGGTAGGAACCGAAAGGTAAATCCACAACAACCAATGCACGTTTCACCGCCCGCACCACCGACGACGCATGGTAAATCATCTGATCGATCGTAATCGGCAGCGTTGTTTCATGGCCGGCCATAACATTGGAAGCGGAATCGCCCACCAGGATCAGCTCGACGCCGGCTGCATCCACGATCCCCGCCATGGAGTAGTCGTAGGCGGTAAGACAGGTAATTTTTTCGCCACGGTTCTTCATTTCCTGAATCACGTGGGTCGTAATTCGCTTAATATCAGCAGTATGTACAGACATGGTGGTTATCGGTAATGGTAATCGAAATTCGTAAATGGTACTTGGTGTGGTCGTGTGTGGTCAGGTATTGCCATTTGTGGGCAGGTATTGTCATGTGTGGTCAGGTATTGTCATTTGTGGTCAGGTTTTGTTGGGAGGAGGAGACTTGTGTTTACGATATCCCAAACTCTCTACTATAAATGACTATATCTGACAACCTCTGACTATTCTTGACATACCTCCACGTTTCTCATACATGGAGAGCGTGTTACCGGTTTAACAGCCAGTTTTCGGGGTTCAGTCGCGAGGTGTTTTTCCAGATCTGGAATTGCAATTCCGAGGTACCATCGCTGTCGGTGGCTACCCGGCCGATATTTTCACGTGCTTTCACCTTTTGCCCGGCGCGTACGGCTACCCCGGTCATTTTGGCGTAAATCGTCATATAATTTCCGTGCTGGATCGCCACTACGCTGCCCATTCCGGGCAGTTCGGTTACGTCGAGCACCGTCCCGTCATAGACAGACCTTACCGACTCCCCGGCGGTCGTTTGGATGTCGATTCCGAGGTTATCCACCATCACGCCCTTCAAAACCGCGTGCGGCCGCTGGCCGAAATGGCTGGAAACGAATCCTTTTACCGGCCACGGAAGGCGATTTTGCGAAGCCGTGAACGACGACGCCAGCGTGGTTTCTTCCTCGCTCATTCCGTTCGAAACTACGTGCTCCTCTTCCACTTCTTTCGGGGCCTCCACGGCAGCTTCTCCTTTTTTCTCCCGTTCGGCATTCTCCCGGGCTATTCTTTCGCGTTCCGCTTTCCGGCGCGCTTCGCGTTCCTCCCGCTCGCGACGCTCCCTTTCGAGGCGTTCCCGGCGCTCGCGTTCGGCGATGCGACGGATACTGGATTCCAAAAGGTCCGTAGCGCGTTTATTCTCGGCAATCTGCTTCCGCAGTTCCACTTCTTTCTGCGAGAGCTCCTGTATCACCTCGTTCTGCTTCACTTTCAGGCCTTCCAGCTTGGTATTTTCAGTAACCCGTGTGTCCAGGACATTCTTTTGCTGATTCTTTTTCGACGTAATGCGCTGGCGTTCCGCCATTACCTGCTTTTGCAAAACATCGATTTCCTTGGCGCGGCCCTGACGTGCCTCCGTATATTGTTTCAAATACTTATAGCGCAGCACAAACTGGTTGAAAGTTCCTGCCGAGAAAAGGAAAACAAGCTGATTGAAATAGGCGTTCCGTTTGGAAGCCTCGTAAATCATATGGCCGTACTCTTCTTTGAGCACCGCAAGGCTGCTATCCAGCGCCTGGCGTCGTTTTTCGAGCACTTTCAATTCGCGGTCGAGGATTTCGAGGTCGTCGGTCAGAAGGTCTATCTGCCTTTTGTAGGTATTAATCTGCTGGTTCAGTGCTTTGAGCTGCCCGAGGTTGACGTTCTTTTGGGAAGAAGTCTGTTTCAAAATGCTCTGGATCTCTCTGATTTTTCCCTGGTTTTCAGCCTTTTCGCGCTCCAATTGCTCGCGGGTCTTCTGCGCAAATGCACCTGCGCATGCGCAGAGCACGAATGTAAGCACTAACCAAAAACGACGGCTACCAGGGGTACGAAAGGGCATAATATTGATTCTTGCGGCCAAAAATACATCTCACGGCGGGCAAAGTTAAGCAGACTTTCTGTATTTTACCTTTTACGCTTGTAGCTCGAAGGAACATTAAACGGAAAACCGGGACTTTGGTTTACCAATTCCACCTTGCTGTGTTTGAGGCGCATGGTTGTTTCGCGTTTCTGCTGTTCTTTGGAAAGCACGTTCAGGTTGATGAGGCTCGTAAACGGGAATAGGAATTGGCCTACCTGCCTGAAATCCTCGTAATCCAGGGTAAAAGTGTTCTGCGTAGGCACTTCCGTTGCTTTCAGGCGCGAGAGTTTCTGGTTCTTTTCAGCGATGTAGTTGTCGACTTCCAGTCTGTCGACGGCCTGTTTAAGGATATAAAAGTCGTTTTCCTTCACAAAACGACCGTCTTCCTGCATTTCGAACGGCATATTACCGATGATCACCGATTGCAGGAGATCGAAATTGAGATCGAAATTGTATTGTTTGCTGAGCTGTTCGTAGTTAAAAACGAAATAATCGCGGTGGATTTTGTCCATAAAAACAATGGAATCCCGCGTGATAATGCCCCGTGCTACTTCCAGGCCGACGCCCGTTACCGACAGCCAGATAATGCTGTCCTTTTTCATGCGGATATTGACGTTCGTATTATCAAAATCCTGTTTGGCGCTTTTGAAGGAGAACTTGGATTTGGCCGTCAGATATTGAAAATCGACTTCGTTGACCTTCACGACCGGCATTGCCTCGCCCGCTTCGGGCACAACCGCTGCCGAGGCGGCCGTGGTATCTTTGACTATGGAGTCTTTGGCTTCCGGGCTCCTGGTAATCAGCGTTGTATCGATGTCCGGATTTTTAGAAACACTTTTGGAAGAACGCGGTTTATGACAAGCCGTGAACCATATCAGCGACATGGCTACCAGCCCAACCGTAATTTTACTGCTCATGTAATGCACCTGTTGCTATTTTTTTGTCAAGAAGTTCGGTGGTCTCTCCCATTCTCTTGGCTTTTTTCCATTGGGCCACCGCATTGTCCCGTTCACCTAGTTTGAACAGGACATCCCCATAATGCTCAACAATTGTGCCACTCACACTGCTGCTGTCAAGCATTGCCTTTTCGAGGAACTCCTTCGCTTTTTTGTAGTCCTTGCGAATATATAATACCCAGGCATAGGTATCGAGGTAAGTAGGGTTGTTTTGATGCTGCTGCACCAGTTTTTCCGACATTTTGAGTGCCAGATCCAGTTTTTCTTTTCTCAGCGAAAGAAAATAGCTGTAATTGTTCAAAACGTGATCGTTGTCCGGGTCGGCTTTCAATGCGAGCTCGTAGGCGGCGTCGGATTTGTCGTGTTCTCCGATTCCGTTGAATGCGTCGCCGAGCTGTGCGTGGATTAATGGCACCAACTGGGGATTTTCACCGATCATTTTCAGGCTTTCTTCCAGCGACGAACTGGCTTCCTTGTAGTTTTTCTTCATCAAATGCGCCGTTCCGTTGAAATACCAGAACGTGCCTTGGTTCGGGAACAACTCCAAAGCTTTCTCGGAATGTGCCAACATGCTGTCGGGCTGGTTGAGCTGCCCGTCGAGCTGCATAATCGCGCCCCAAACCTGGAAAACGTTGGGATCGGACGCTACGGCTTTCAGGTAAAGCTGCCGTGATTCGGCATATTTGCCCTGGCGGGTCAGCAAATCGGCGTAAATGACCGTCGCTTTCGCCTCGTTCGGGTGTGTTTCCGAAAGCTGGCGGGCCAGTTGAACAGCCTCATTCACCTCGTTTTCGGTTTTCAGCATTGTCAAATAGCCGGAAAGCACGCGGATTTTAGGATCCGCGTCGAGGTTGGGGTTGGCAAAAACCTGTTTCAGCTCCTGGTTGCATTTCTGCACGTCACCATTGCGGCGGTAAATATCAGCCAGCAGTACATGGGCCTGTGCTTCGTCCGGATTGATTTTCAATGCTTCTTCCAATGGCGCTACCGCTTCTACAATGCGGTCGTTAGCGATCAGCATTTCAGCCAGTTCCACGCGGTAACTCACCTCTCCGGGCTCGGCGGCGATCAGCTTTTTACCTTCTTCTAATGCTTTGTCAAGATTGTTCTGGCGGAGGTAAAGCTGCTGCTTCTGGTGTGTGATCTCTTCGGTCACACCCATTGATTTTTCCAGCTTGTTGTACGTCTCGATTGCCTTATCGAATTGATCGGCAAAAACGTAAACGGCTGCCATTTCTATTCCGTACTCGATATTTTCGGGGTTTTTGGCCACCAGGGTTTCGTAAATCTGGGCGGCTTCCGAGTATTTGCGGCGTTTCGCGTAAAGTTCCGCGAGTTGCTGCGAGTAAAAAATGTTCTCTTTGTCAAGATCATGCGCCTTTTTTGAAGCAGTGATCGCCTCGTCGTATTTTTCGAGCTTGATAAGCGCCGTAGCCACCAGGTAATGCGTGGTAGCATCCTGCGGACTGAGCAAGGCGAGCTTTTCAAATACCGGTAATGCACGGTCGGGTTCGTCCTTCATCATGAATTTCATTCCCTCGGCGGCCATCGACTCCCCTTCCAGCCTGGTCATGACGCCCTCTTCCTTTACTTCCTGTTTGTCACGATCTTTACGACGCTGCGCATGGGCCGGCGTCATCAGCCAGGAGGCCGATACGAGGCAAATAAGAAGGGTTATTTTCAAATATTCGGTCCTCATATTTTAATCGTGCGCCATCAGATCGTGGGACATGACCGGCTATTTCAGTGTAAATAACAAAGTTACCAAATTTGTGAGTATGGTCTGCCCAAATGTCTTTCCAAATAAGTATACTAACGTGGAAATATATATAATCTTATGCCGGAATAGCCCTTATCGCACCGAGTAGGCCGATTTTCCGAAACCAGGCAACCCGCCCGGGCTGAGCGCCTCGACGCGGATATCCGCCGGGCTTGTTGCATCGGAATGGTAATAGCTTACCCGGGCCTTGCCGTCGCTACCGGTTTTGAGCATAGGTGCCCAGAAAACCGTCGACCGGAAATCGGGGTTCGGTGCCGGCGGGCTGGCAGGGCCGTATTGGGGGGAATAAAACTCCCGCGGTATATGAAAACCGGCAATTTTGGTGACCAAAACACCCGGTACAATGTCCTGCGAATAGTCGTAATTCTCGTTTCCGCGCTTGGTAAGCACCGAAATAACCCCGTTTCCTCCCCTGCTGCCGTATATCGCCGCCGACGGCCCTTTCAATACGTCGATCGACTCTACATCGAATACGTTCAGCGAGGTGATCAGCGCCTTATCCACTGGCATACCATCCAGTACGAAAAGCGGCTCGCCCCTGTTGCCCCGGATCGATACCACCGCATTCATCCCCGAACCCATGATCGATACGCCGGCGACGCGCCCCTGGAGCATATCGAGGATGCTGGTATAGCCGGAGGCCATTTGAGGCGTCACTTTCAGGCTCGCGTCGGCTGAACTATAAAGTTTCCGGGAATCGCGGGGCACTTCTTTTTTTGCTTTGATCGTCACTTCCTTGAGAAGCCGCTCGCGGTTTTCGCGGATTTTTCTTGAAATCTCCTGGTCCTGTGCGGCATTTTTAAGGAAATCGGCGAGACGTTGCGCATCGACAGTCACCGGTTTGAAAGGAATTTTAACCATCGAAGCACGCGGCGCATCGAAAGGATTGAGCGCAAACGACAGGCTCTGGTTTCCTTTTTTATTCATTCCCTGAATGCGGAGTTGGAGGGAATCGCTGAAAGCCAGGTTATAAATGATGAAATGGCCATTTTCGTCCGTTTCCGAAGTCATAAAATTGCTGAGGCTGTCGTTGCTGAGGAAGAGCGATAATGCGGTTTTTTCGGTCAGCCTTTTATTGTTTCGCTTCGCGTCGCCTTCGAGGGTAATGCCTTGCTCGACATACCGTTTGATCGGTGGAATGGAGTCGCGTAGCACATCCTCCCATTTGAAGCGCGTCCAGCCGTGCGTCATCATCAGATAATCGAGATGGATTTTGCGGTCCGACCTTGCGGGGTCGAAATAGTAGGCGGGCTGTTCTATAATGCCTTTTAAATCAGAGGATAACAATAGGTATGAAACAATATTTTGTTCGAATGGCTGCTGCAAAATCTGGCCGGCATCGGTGACCGACAGGGAAAGATCGGCTGCCACGGGTTTGCCGGCAGAATCGGTCACGGCTATTTCCAAATCTACTTTTTCACGCGGCTTATATTCAGTTTTCGAAGGTTTGACATGCACATTCAGACTTCTGAAATGATTGATAAATACGAGTCGCTCGGAAACGGGTTTGCCTGTGTCGTCAAAAAGCGTAAGATGGGTAATGCCGTCAGGTAACTCCGCAGTCGGCAGTTGCATCATCAATCCGCGGCTGCCGATTTTTCCCTTCGCGACAAACGCGACGATGCCCCGCGCATGGCCTACGACATGAACAGGAATCTCCGTTTTTCCGGGGACTTTGGCATAAGCTATCACCCTCATTTTGAGCGGATTTGAAAGGTTGTCAACCACCATTGTAAATCCGGTGTCGTATACTTTCGGAAATGCAAACGGGGTCACATTGCCATTGCTTTCCTTCACAAATGCCCGGTAAGACTCCCCCGCTTTCGGCGCGAACTGGAACCTCCCCATTCCCAAATGTTCGCTTTTGAATGATGCCACGGTATCGCCGCTCTGGGCCAATACAAAGCCTGCCACGTCTTGTGCCAGTCCGGCTTCATTGACGGCCTTGAAAGCTACCCGTGTATTGATATCTGTTACCAGTTGTCCGCCTTCGGGAAAAAATTGCAGATCTATCTTGCCCGTTGTCGTGTTCGCGGATGTATTTTGTTCATAATTAAATACATACACATTTTTTTGGAAGAAAAAGTCCTCGGGCGCATTGCGCATCCAGTTGGTATACGCACGGATCGTGTACGCGCCGGGCGCAATCGAATCGGCGAGAACAATCTCGCCATGGCCAATGCCGCCGATCATTTGTACACGTTTTAAAATTGCATTCTTACCCGAACGCTGCTCGATGAGGTCGACGTAGAGGAGATTGCTGGCGCTATCGGCCAAATGCAGCGCTCCTTCGGTCAGGTATGCCTTGAACCAGAGCGTGTCGCCGGTCGCGTAATAGGGCTTATCGAGATGCAGGTAGGCTTTTTCTACCGGTATTGCGCCCCGATATTTGCTTAATTTATTGGAAATGAATTGAATAAAATCTTCTTCCGACCATTGGAATGCTGTAAAAGCCAGGGCAATGGCGGCAAGCAGTGCATAGTTGATGAAGTTCTTCTTCCACGGCATAGCATTGAGCAGATTTGTTATATATGCAATTTACCTAAAATAAACTTGCAAAGTAATTCTACTGATTCAGCTTGCGAACCAGCAAATAGACAGGGTAACTTATCACAAGGAACAGCAGTGCATACTGGCTGCTTGGCAGATCCTGCACAATGGCGCCGATCAGGAAGGCGATCGATAGGATGAGCATTAATACAGGCAGAAAAGGGTAGGCGGGGACCTTCCACGGCCGTGGCAAAAGAGGCTCTTTCTTCCGCAACGCTAACAGTGACGCAAATCCGGAAGTATAGCCCAGAACAAAAAAGAACGTTGCGATGTCAGACAATTTTTCGGTTGCATCTTTCCCTATGAGAATCAACGTGATAGCGACCGCCGAGGTAATGAGCATAGCCACTGCCGGCGTGCCTCCCTGGTTCACTGTAACGCCGGATTTGAGAAAGAGCCCGTCGCGACTCATCGAATAAAGCACTCTTGGATTGAACAAAAGCTGTGCATTGACAATGCCCAGAATTGAAATCATCAGGAACAGGGTTACAATCTTGCCGGAACCTGCGCCGAAAATCAACGTAATCGCGTCGGCAGCAGCCAGTTTCGATTGGGCGAGCCGGTCCATCGGCAGCACGTGAAGAATCGCCAGGTTGCAGAGCAGGTAAATCGCGATGATGACCAAAACACCCCCGATCATCGATTTGGGCAGGTTTTTGGAAGGATCGCGGTCTTCTTCGGAAAAGTAGGCCGCAGTATGCCAGCCGTCGTAAGTGTAAAATATGGCTTGCAGGGAGAAAACTACGGGTGCCAGCCAGGAACCGGTTTCGATGATTTTGCTGGTAGTGACCTGCGCCTCTTCCACAGTAACCTCATTTCCATACAAATAACAAACCGCTACGAATGCAAAGAGCCCGATGCCTTTCAGCAAGCTCATGATATTCTGAAAACTGCTCGCCAATGCCAGCCCGATCCAGTGAATCACCGTGAGTGCGAGCAGGATACCCGCGGCTACATAGGGTTCGTAACCCACCAGCGAGGGGATAAGCAGCGCGATATATTCACTCATCGTGTACACGCCAAAACCGAGCGCTGAACAGGTACCCAGCCAGCTGTTAATGCCGACCACAAATCCGGCATAGTTCCCGAACGCACGCTGCGCATACACGTACCACGCGCCCGCACGCGGGACAGAAGTGCCGAGTTCGATCGTACACAACGTGCCGAGGAATGCGTAAAGGCTTACTCCGATCCACAATGCCATGATCAGCCCCGGATCGCCGAGCTGTGCGGCGATAGGCCCGGGCTTCCGGAGAATGCCGGTCCCGATGGTGCCGCCGACGGTCACCGCGACGCCAAATCCGACGCCCAGGATCTTGAAAAGTTCATTTCGGGTAGATGGTTGCTGCATTGGGGGGAGTGAAAATGTGCTTTTCGAAAATAGGAAACTTTTTCTGAATGTAACTCCTATCTTCGTCATCAAATACACGCGTTCCGCCAATCTCAGTCGCACCGCCATGTTCAAGGCTAAGAACCTTTGGATCATTCATTTGCTGGGGTGGGTATTGTTCATGAGCCTCCCGCTCACGATCGTTTCCCGCGAGCCCAGTGCCGATTTTCCGGTGCAGGTGTTGCAATCGGGATGGTTCTGGCTGTTTTTTCTGGTATATGCGGTGTTGTTTTACGGCAATTTGCTGGTACTGATCCCTAAACTTTACCTGAAACAGCATTATGTGGCATACGGTGGAATATTCCTCTGCCTGCTGGTACTTATCTATTTTTCCAAACCTTTTGAGAGACTCATATTCAGCAAGTTCAGGCAGGAACAGGGTAGGGAAATAGGGCCTGAGCCGCCGCGCGACGGGTTTCGCGACGGTCGCCCGCCTGGCCCGCCTCCGGGTGGCGATGCCCGGCCGATGCCGAGACCGAACCGCGAAAGGGCCGTCGATTTCGTGAGTTTGACGCTTTTTATTGTCGTATGGGTGGTAGCGATGGCGGTCCGCATTTCACGGGAATGGCGGCAGTCGGAGCGGCGGGCTATCCTTTCCGAGGCGGAGAAGGCGCATGCCGAGCTCTCGTTTTTCAAGGCGCAGATCAATCCACATTTTCTTTTTAATACCCTTAATAACATTTATGCGCTCGCTGTGAGCAGCAGCGCGCATACCGCGCCGAGCATTCTCAAACTGTCGCAGATGATGCGGTACATTACCGAGGAGGCGACTGAAAATTACGTGCCGCTGGAAGACGAGCTCGCTTGTCTCGAAAACTATGTGGAACTACAAAAGTTGAGGTTAAATGCCAAAACCAGCCTGGATTTTGAGGTGAAAGGTCAGCCGGGAGGCATTAAAATAGCGCCGTTGATCCTGATGACTTTCGTGGAGAATGCATTCAAATATGGCGTAAGCAACCATCGCGAATCGGTAATATGCATTGCCGTGGAGTTACAGGAAGGCGATATTCAATTTTTTTGCCGGAACCGGATTATCGAGCGCAGTAAGGACGAGGAACGCACAGGTGTGGGGATTTTGAATACCCAAAAAAGGCTGGATCTGCTTTACAGCGGATCGTACGACCTCGATATCCGCAATGACGGGGAGTTTTTTACGGTGAATTTAAAACTTTCGGGAAGATGAAATGTGTGATCATCGACGACGAACCGCTCGCGCTGAGCGTTCTGGAAAAATACATTGCCGCATTTCCGGTGATCGAACTCGTCGGGGCGTTCGACGATGCGATCGAAGGCGGGCGGTTTCTGAAAACCCATGTGGTCGATTTGCTTTTCATCGACATTAATATGCCAGACTTATCGGGTTTGGAGCTGGTTGCCAGGCTGGAAATACGGCCTATGGTCATTTTTACGACTGCCTATAAGAAGTTTGCCTACGAAGGATTTGAGTTGGAAGCGGTGGATTATCTTTTGAAACCGATTACTATTGAGCGTTTTGAAAAGTCCGTGCAAAAGGCTGCGGAACGTTTTGCGCTGAAAAATCCGCGGGAAAAAGAGGAGTCTATCGTGGTCCGTTCGGAATACAAGGCGATCAAGATTGCATTGACTGATATTGCCTACATCGAGGGCATGGAGGATTATATTAAAATCCATTTGCTGAGCTCGCGGCATCCGGTGATGACGCTGATGTCGTTGAAAGGTATTCTTGAAATTTTGCCTGAAAGCGGGTTTAGCCGCATTCACCGAAGCTACATTGTTCCTACTATGCAAGTGAAATCCATTCAAAATAAGAAGGTTAAGCTCTTATCGAGTGTTGAATTGCCGGTAAGCGACAGTTATGTCGAGTTCATCGAAAAATGGAAGAACCAGCAAGCCTGATTTTTGAAATACGGCCGATTCACCGGTAAAATCGCGCCGTTGACCGACACATTGCACCTGTACCGCAACAATGGGGGAAGCCAATACGATAATGTATTTAAACTCACAGAACTGCTGCAAATATGGAACGCAAGGAATTTTTAAAAAGAGGGTTTTCGGCACTCGGCTTCGCCGCGATCATCCCGGTAATCAGCTGCTCGAACGATACCGTCGACCCCGTAGAAACGTCAACTGATACCTCCGGCTCCACGTCGGGATCTTGTACATTGACAGCCTCCGAAACCGAAGGCCCATTCCCGACCAAAACACCGGCCAGCCTGGTTTCCAACGACATTACTTCGGATCGCGCGGGAACAAAGCTGACGGTCAAGATCACGATTCAAAATAAAAATAACAGCTGTGAAGGCCTCGCAGGCGCATTGGTGGATATCTGGCATTGCGATGCGGCAGGTAATTATTCGGAATATGGCGGTACGGGAATGCAATCGACCAATTATACGAGCGTGCATTTTCTCCGCGGTAGGCAGACAACCGACGCCAATGGTCTCGTGACATTCACCAGCATTTACCCGGGCTGGTACTCGGGCCGCGCGCCGCATATTCACGTACATATATATAATGCGAGTGGGAAGTCGCTGTTGGTGACGCAAATCGCATTTCCGGAAGAGATCAGCAAGGTCGTGTACGCGCAGGGCGTCTACGCAAGCCACGGGCAAGCCGATACTACGAATGCGAGGGATAATGTCTTCGGTGACGGGGTAAGTACCGAAATGTCGACCGTGACGGGGAGTGCTTCGGCGGGTTATGGGTTGACGCATGCGATTGTAGTAAGTGCGTAGTTTGACCACCGACCGCTTACCACCGACTATGTAACCCCTAAAATTCCATCGTTATGCTTACCCAAACCGATGCCCAAATATACCTGGAAAGCCTGCGGGGGCAGTTTCAGACGGATCGCTTCCGGAGTTTCCGAACTTTCAATTTTGGAGAATACAGCGCGGCCGACCGGGAGCCGTTCGGGACGTTGGAAGTTTTGAACGATGAAACGCTTATGCCCGAATGCAGCTGCGAATTGCGGGTGGAAAAGTTCTCCCAGATTATCCTGCTGCCGATGGTAGGGGCTATCGAGGTGGAGGAAAAGGGTAGGGAACCCAAATTTGTCAATTCCGGCGAAGTGTTGTTTCTGCCTACATCTCCGGACAAGCATTATACCATTACCAACCCTTATCCCGATGAGGCGATCAACTATTTGCAGATCAGGGTCAATGATAGTCCGCTTTTAAGCACCCCGATGCCAACAGGCATAACCGTTCAGTTTGATTTAAGTGAAAAGAATGTCCTTCTCCCGGTCCGGGGCTACAACGGAAGCTCCGCCCATCTGTTTATCGGCCAATACGACGGCCGGGCAGAAGGCATTTTTAATAGCTGGAATGCGAGTCACAGCGCATTCATTTTCGTGATTGAGGGAGCATTTGAAGTGCAGAACCGGTTGCTGGAACGAAGGGATGGGCTGGCATTAGGCAATGCGGAAGCGATTGAGTTCGAGGCGTTGTCCAACGGGGCGATTGTGTTGGTGATTGATATTGCAGGTTAGGGCTGGTAAAATATGAAAATCAGCTCCTTGACTCGTTCGAAATGATCGTCGGTTGACAACAGTGGAACACCCAGGAAAATGGATGTGGCTGCAATAATTGCGTCCGGAAGTTTGAGATTGTATTGTCGTCGGACGTAGGTAGTTATTTCTTTAATTCCTTGATTGATGTCGATAATGTTGCATTCATCCAGAAACATTTCAACCCAGGATTCTTCTTCTATGGTTATGGCCTGATAGCCGAGCAATTCCAGTTCGCTAATAAAGGATACATATGCTTCCCGGTCTTGCAAAAGGGTACCCAGGCGATTATCGCCTTTGAACAGATTGATGGCAATATTTGTGTCAATCAGGATTTTCGTTCCACTCATTACGCATGCTTCTCTGGGCATCCAGAGCATTGTCGGTTAGTTTAATTACTCCTACAAATTTTCGAGCGTCGAGTTTTTTACTTTTGGAAGTCGATCCGGCAGCCGGAAAAACCTTTGACCGTGCGGCGGTTGGGAAAACGTCTTCAAGCATTTGCCCCTCTTTTAAAACAAATTTCATGATCCGTGGGCGATTAGTTTACAATTAAAGATAAACATAAAAATTCGAACGAATCTAGCCCAATGTACAAACGACGGAACTTGACTACCAACAGGTACAAAAGCAAAGCGCGGATGCCGTTTTCACAGCACCCGCGCTTTTGCATTAAATGTATATTCCTTAAAGAACTGCTTCGGCGAGAACCAATACTTTGTTGTTCAGCACTTCCACAACACCACCGTCGATGACGAAGTTTTGCTTTGCAGCGCCCGTATCGACTACCACATCACCTTTGCCCAGCGTGCTGACCAGCGGCGCGTGACGGTTCAGAACCTGAAACTGTCCTTCGGTACCCGGTAATGTAACGGCAGTTGCCTCGCCGGCAAATACCTTTTTATCTGGGGTAATGATTTCTAAATGCATGAGTCAAAAGTTTTTGCTTATCTGCTTGCTTCCGCCAGCATTTTTTCTCCTTTGGCCTGAGCGTCTTCGATGGTTCCAACGAGGTTGAAAGCCATTTCAGGAAGGTGGTCATACGCGCCATCCATGATCAGGTTGAAGCCTTTGATAGTGTCGTTGATATCCACCAATGTTCCTTTCAAACCTGTGAACTGCTCTGCAACGAAGAACGGCTGAGAAAGGAAACGCTCTACGCGACGTGCACGTGATACAACCAGTTTATCCTCTTCTGAAAGCTCTTCCATACCAAGGATCGCGATGATATCCTGCAATTCTTTGTAACGCTGAAGAATGTTTTTCACACGTTGTGCGCAGTCGTAGTGAGCTGCACCGAGTGTTTCTGCATTCAAAATACGCGAAGCGGAGTCAAGCGGGTCCACAGCAGGGTAGATACCTTTCTCGGATACTTTACGGCTCAATACGGTCGTAGCATCCAAGTGGGCAAATGTTGTTGCAGGCGCCGGGTCAGTCAAGTCATCCGCAGGTACGTAAACCGCCTGTACGGAAGTGATCGAACCGCGTTTCGTAGAGGTGATACGCTCCTGCATCTGGCCCATTTCGGTAGCAAGCGTAGGCTGGTAACCTACCGCAGATGGCATACGTCCCAAAAGCGCGGATACCTCAGAACCTGCCTGGGTGAAACGGAAAATGTTATCGATAAAGAAAAGGATATCGCGGCCCTGACCTTCGCCATCTCCGTCACGGAAATACTCAGCCATTGTAAGACCTGACAAAGCAACACGAGCACGTGCGCCAGGAGGTTCGTTCATCTGGCCGAACACGAATGTCGCCTGCGAATCTTTCAGTGTATTGTAGTCAACTTTGGAGATATCCCAGCCGCCTTCTTCCATGCTGTGCTTGAATTCCTCGCCGTATTTGATGATACCCGCTTCGATCATCTCACGCATCAGGTCATTACCTTCACGTGTACGCTCACCCACACCGGCGAATACCGAAAGACCGGCATACGCTTTCGCGATGTTGTTGATCAGCTCCTGGATCAATACGGTTTTACCTACACCCGCACCACCAAACAAACCGATCTTACCACCTTTTACATAGGGAGCAAGAAGGTCGATTACCTTGATACCTGTAAAAAGTACTTCGGTAGCAGTTGCCAGCTCTTCGAATTTCGGAGCTGCGCGGTGGATAGAGATACCGTTTGAAGAATCAAGGGGAGTAAGACCGTCGATCGCTTCACCGATTACGTTGAAGAGACGTCCTTTGATACCTTCGCCGATAGGCATTTTGATAGGTGCGCCAAGCGGCCTAACCTGCATGCCACGTTGCATACCTTCTGTACTATCCATCGCGATAGTACGGATACGGTCTTCACCAAGGTGCTGCTGGCACTCGAGAACTACTTTCTGACCATTTGGTTTGATGACTTCCAACGCATCAAGGATCGCGGGGATAGCACCGCTGTCCTCAAATGATACGTCTACAACCGGGCCAATTACCTGCGTAATTTTTCCTACGTTTGCTGCGTTTGCCATTATATAATTTTGATTATCTCGGATGAGGTTTTTTTCAGACCGCAAAAGTAGGAGATAATTTGGTCAGTACCAATAGCAGACGAGGCGAAAATTTGGATATTTTTTAGAAAATCACCCGTTTTTCCTGAAAACTGTGTTTAATATTCCCGGAAAGTGGGTTGGAGAGGGGGAATGCGGGAACTTTTTAACCGTGCTCGAATCCCTTTCACGGTTTGAGTTAGTTGTTAAAATCGCCTAAATTTGAATTGAACACCGACAAAATGCAGATGAACACGCAACTTTTGGAACGTATCACATTTAATCCTAAACAATGCGGGGGGAAACCTTGCATCAGGAATATGCGTATCCGCGTGACCGATGTGATTGAGTTGCTGGCAGCAGGTCTTACGCCGGAACAGATTGTTACAGAAGAACTGCCGGACCTTGAACCGGAAGATATCACCGCGTGCCTGCTTTACGCGGCGGCCAAACTGAATCACCCCGTTCTACAAGCGGCCTGATGATCATACTCGACGCCCAACTGCCTCCGGCGCTCGCTGTCTGGATCACCGAGAATTTCGAAAACCCATGTTTCTCGGCACAATTTCTGGATCTTCGTCATGCCGCGGACGAAGAGATATTTGCGTTTTCCAAAACAAAAAATGCGATTGTTATAACCAAGGACGACGACTTCGTTTCGTTACTAAACCGCTTCGGCAGTCCGCCGAAAGTCATTTGGCTGACGTGCGGAAATACATCCAAAAATAGATTGAAAGAAATTTTCGAGGCAAATTTGGCGTCAGCATTGGCTCGAAATGAACGATTTGGTGGAGATAACCGGTCTTTGACCGGTTTCTGATTTAAAATACATAATATGAACGATTTACTTTTCTGGAAGGTATGGTCGCCGTCCGAACGGCGGATGGCTGTCGGTGCTTTCCTTGTGTTGATTTTTGCGCTGGGGTTTTTGGTCTGGCAATCCTTTGATCCGCTCGGGAATGTGGTGCGGTGGAATGTGGTGAGCGAATTGTCGGAAACGACGGCCGTAGTGGATGTGCTGCAATTAGGACAATGGCAATACGGCATTTCGACGCCGACGCATCTGGTGACGGAAAGTTTTATGTCGTCCGTCATGGAGGTCAATGCGTTGACGGTCTATATGTTCTGGATCGGGGCGTTGATCGGCCTTTCACTGGTTCTAGCTGCACTGACGACTATGTCGCGGTTCTGGTACCTGGCCGGGACGATCCTTTTTATTTTGTTCCTCGCATTCGCCAGGTTGGAAACATTACGGCTTTTCGGAGCGGAAAACCGCCTTTTATTTCTGACAGCTACCGTTTTATATGGTGGCGTTTCCTACTATTTCCACGCATTCCGACCGGATCTGGGCATTAGCACGCGCATTGCCGGTGTTATGGGTGTTTCACTCATATTGGCTTCGCTGGTCGCATTTGGTTCGGCATCGCCGGTTCCGGCATTGACGGCCGCTGCCTATTCTTTTCCGTTATGGCTGGTTGCTACAATGCTCTTCCTCCTGGTTTCCGCCACCGAAATTATGGCAGGCCTGGTTTGGCTCAGCACGAGCGGACAGGCCGGGAAGGGGCGGTCGGGGCTTGTGCAGTTCATCGTGGTCAGCGTGCTGTATTTACTGCTTTTATTATTGATATATCTTCAAAATACCCGCCAGATAGACTGGAACGTCACTTTGATCAACCCATTCTACCTCGCATTGGTATCGGGAATACTCGGTATCTGGGGATTCAGAAGGCGCGCGGATTCTACCCAGGGCGTGATCCCGTTCCGAAGTACTGGTTTCTGGCTTTATGTCGGGCTTTTCATTGTCGCGGCGTCTTTCGGGGGCTTAATGGCCGGTACGGCAAACGATCCGGTACTGGAAACGCTGGAAGATACCGTCGTTCAGGGGCAACTGGCGATGGGCGTGCTCTTCCTTTTTTATGTATTGGTCAATTTTTATGAGGTTTTTCAGCAGAAGCTGGCTGTTTACAAGGTTTTGTACAAACCCCTCCGTTTTGGCCTGACGCAAACACGACTTTTTGGTTTCGCGGGGTTGGTTGTTCTATTTTCAATACAAAGACTTCTGCCTTTAAATCAGGCTATTGCGGGTTATTTCAATGGATTGGGAGATTTGCATTCCACCATTGAAGAGTATACGCTGGCCGAGCAGTACTACAAACTCGCGTTGCAGCAGGAATTTCAAAACCACAAATCCAACTACGCGCTGGCATCCATTGCATTGAAACAGGGCGACCGCAATGCAGCCGCTTACTATTTCAGACAGGCATTATTAAAGAATCCCTCCCCGCAGGCGTACGCGGGCCTGAGTGGCATCCTGGTTGAGGAAAGCCTGTTTTTTGATGCCGTATACAGTTTACAGGAAGGTCTTCGTCGCTTTCCGGCCAATGGGGAGTTGCTGAACAATCTTGGCATGCTCTATTCCAAAACCAATGTGGCCGATTCGGCTTACTATTACCTCGATCTGGCCAAAGCCAATGCGGCGCGCCCGGAAATTCCGGCCACCAACCTGCTCGCATTTCTCGCCAAAAGTACTGATTCCGGCTTGCTCGACTCCCTCGCTGCGGGTTCCGACAAGCAAGATTACCTTTCATGGCAAGCCAACTGGCTGGCGGTCCAGAATTTGAGACAACAGTTTCAAAAAGAGGAATTTAATAAAAAGTCCGTTCCGGACGATTCACTTCTAAGCGTCTCGTCCCTGGCCTATTTATTGAATTACGCCACCAACCAGGCTGCACTTGATTCTTTGCCGGCTACATTACTGCCGAAACTGGCCGCGAAAAATGCGATACTGTCCCAGGATTTGTCGCTAGCGGCGCTGTATCCGCAGTTTTATAGTGGAAATAAGCTGAAAGCGCTGGAAACGCTCACCGCCTGGGCGGCCGAGGAAGGTGAGAAGAGTGATTTGTATCATAAAATACTCGGACATTGGTTGCTGCAACTCGGATTGTACGACAAGGCGATCGAGGCGCTTTCTCCGGTAGAGGGCATTGAAGGAACGCTGGGAATGGCTGTCGCTAATGCATTAGCCGATAAAAAAGAAATTGCGGTGATATTGCTAGACAAAGCGCAGGAAAAAGAGAAGAATGCGGCATTAGATCAGTTGAAACAGGCATTATTTTCGGGCGTGAAGCCTAGGACGGTAACCGATTCGCTGTTTGCGTTGGTCTCAAAAACGCCTTCCGCGCAAAATATTCAGAATGCCGTGCGGGCCAATCCGTTCGATGCCCGCATTGTTTCAGCGGCATCCGAGTTTTACCGAAGCAAAAAGGAGGTGAAACAGGCTTATCAGCTGGTGCTGGATGCGTTGCGGTACAACGAATATGCCCCCGGACTTTGGGAACAATATGCATTGTTAAGCCTTGAACAGGGCCTGCTCGGGCAGGCGGCAGAGGGAGAAGAGAAGGTAAAGCAATACGCGTTGCCTGCCGGTTATCAGCGATTTCTGACGCGCTATCAGCCGATGCGGGCACTTATCGAAAAACAAAGAGCGGAATTTTGATGATTTAATATTTTAGCCATCTCAAAAATACACTTCACCAATGGCGGCTTTGTCCTGGAAATCCAATTTCACTGAAACGGAATGCCGGATTTTCCGGGGTAAAGTCATTGCCGGTATCCTGAAAACAACCCTTTTGAAATACGACGGCCGCGGCGAACTCGATGGCCATATGCTCACATTCAAAAGCAAAGGGTTTTTCCAATCGCGCACCGAAATACGCGATATCGAAGGCAAAAACTTGCTGGGGAGCATCGAATACAACGTTTTCCGAAGCAAGGCCCACATTACCTACGACGGCGTGTGCTACGATTGGCGGCTTGATTCGTGGCTACGTGGCAAATGGACCGTGAGCGACGGTGAATCCGAAGCTCGTTTTGAATCCGCCGGCTTCTGGAAGAATGAAGGGCAGGTGATTAATGAGGACATTCCGCCACCGGTGATCCTGGCTTCATTCTTTATACAAAGCTTTTTTCATAAAATTTCGGCCGTATCCTGACTCATAACAGCTATATTCCTACTGAAAAATCGTCTTCATGAAAATCATAGAAACCAGCGAGATCGCCAAACGTTACGTAATGGGTAGCGAGATTATCCAGGCACTCAAATCCGTTACAATTTCGGTTAATAAAGGGGAATATGTGGCGTTTATGGGGCCCTCGGGTTCAGGGAAATCGACTTTGATGAACATCATCGGCTGCCTCGACACGCCTACTACCGGGAGGTACATCCTGAACAACAAGGACGTTTCCGACATGACCGAGAATGAGCTCGCCGAGATCCGGAACAAAGAGATCGGGTTTGTGTTTCAGACATTTAACCTGCTTCCCAGGATGTCGTCGCTGGATAATGTGGCGCTGCCGCTGATTTATGCAGGGTTAAGCAAGGCCGACAGAACAGAAAGGGCCATGTTGTCCCTGAAAAATGTAGGCCTCGAAAATCGTGCGGGGCACAAACCGAACGAGCTTTCCGGTGGTCAGCGCCAACGCGTTGCAATCGCCCGCGCGCTCGTGAACGATCCAAGCATCCTGCTTGCTGACGAACCGACGGGTAACCTGGATAGTAAGACATCCTACGAAATCATGGACCTTTTCGACCAGCTTTACAGCAAAGGCAACACGATTGTCATGGTAACGCACGAAGAGGACATCGCGCATTACGCGCACCGCGTTGTGCGCCTCCGGGACGGACTTGTCGAGTCGGATACCATCAATCCGAACCCTACGAAGGTGAGTGCGTTGGTTTAGAAGCCGATTTTGGCTAACTTGAATAAAATTCAAAAAAGGACTGTGCTATGAAAGGAGTTAGCTATCTCACAGACGAAGCAGGTCAAAGGAAGGCTGTCGTCATTGATCTGGATTTGTTGAAACACCGCGAAAGTCTCGCTGATATTCTGGAAGATATCGAAGATGCTGTTGCGATCGAGACCAGGAAGGACGAAGAGTCAGTAGACTGGGAGTCGGCTCTCCGCAAAGAAGTTTACAGAAACAAATAGTATAATTATCTTTGTAACGGATAAAGGCCAATGGCCGAGAGAATCCGGATGAATGGCCCGAGTGAGGCGCATCATCCGGATTATTTTTATAGCAATATTTATGAAGATCAATTTCAAAGACATTATCATATTCGAGGACGAGGATTTTTTGGTGGTGAACAAGCCGCCGCATCTGGCAACGCTGGATGAGCGTACTGCCGACCGCGGCGGAAGCGTGCTTCGCCTCGCCAAAGAATATAATCCTGATTTACAAGCCGCTCACCGCCTCGATAAGGAGACTTCGGGTGCATTGGCATTTGCTAAAAATCCGGCCGCATACCGGCATTTAGCCATGCAATTTGAGCACCGCGAGGTTACCAAACGGTATCATGCGGTCGTGAACGGTATCCATGATCTGGAAGGAGTGTCGGTGTACCTGCCGATATTGCCATTGAAAAACGGAACGGCGGTGAAGATCGACCGGGCGGAAGGGAAGGAGGCGGAGACGATTTTCAATACTTTGCAGGTGTACCGCGGCTACACTTTGGTGGAATGTATCCCCATTACAGGGCGTATGCACCAGATCCGGGTACATTTGTCGTGCCTCAAAGCACCGATTGTCAACGACCCGCAGTATGGTGGCGAACCCATTTTCCTTTCAAGCCTGAAAAGAAAGTTCAATCTGAAAAAAGATACGGAAGAACAGCCTCTTATTCAGCGAGTTGCATTACATGCGCGGTCGCTTTCGTTTGCGATTATGAACGGGGATGATATACGTGTGGAGGCGCCTTACCCGAAAGATTTTGAAGTACTTGTGAAGCAGCTCAATAAGTTCGGAGTGTAATAGCATGGTTTTTGTTGGATGTTAAAAGTTGTGTACGTTTAACGATCTTTTTTACATTCAAAAAACCTAAAACTATGCGGGCACACACGTTACGAACTACCTCTTTCCTGCCACTGATCCTGCTGTTTGCATTAGTGAGCACTGCTGCCAGCGCGCAGACCGGCCGGAAAAATGATGTGATCATCAAGCGCGACAGCTCGCGCATCCAGGCACTCATTACGCAAATGAGCTACGAGAAGATCAACTACCGCGATCTGGGTAAGGCCGACAGCGCCGCAACCTACATTTATATGGATCAGGTGGCGCGGGTATTGCTGAAAAACGGGAAGACGATCAACGTCAAAGACTCCATTCCGCCGGGCCGCATTCCTCCCGATAGCGTTGGGCAGTATGCGGATATGAACAATCTGCCGACTGACCCGTTCGAGAAAAGCGTGGTAATGGCTAATTCAGATCAGCTCCGGGATAAATACGAATACCACAACAATCGTGCGATCGATGGGAAAACGGGCGCCATTGTGTTCACTTCGGTAGCGGTTGCGACGTTGGTGTCAGGTATTATCGTAGCAAGCACAGGCGACAGCCCGGATAACAAGACCATTGGTACGTCGCTCGCGATAGCGGGGCCGGCTGTGGGCGTTGTTTTCGGGTTAATTGGTTTTAAAAACTATAAAATTCATAGTAAGAAAGCTGAAAAGGTCAAAAATGAACTGCAACGCCGGAACCAGCCGTTGACGACATTCAGTATCACGCCGCACGTCGACCCGTTCACTAAATCGGCTCGGTTGGGGCTCAGGTTGTCGTTCTGATTGCGGTAAAATGATTACTTTCATAGGGTCAAATCAGTTACAAAAACCTTTCCCTCATGAAAGTAATTCTACCAAAGCTGAGAAATCAGCTTCTAGCCATGTTAATGCTATTGTTTGTCGTTCATGCAAATGCACAAACGCCGCGCAAGGCGGATGTCATTAAGCTGCGTGACGAGTCCAAACTGGAAGTCTTTATCCAGGAAGTGGACGATCAGGTTGTGAAATACAAGAAGTTGAGCGACCCGGAAGGGCCGCTTTTTTCCGTTAAAAAGTCCGATATCGCTTCAATTCGATACGGGAACGGTGAAGAAGAAACGTTTGAGGCCACGCTGGAAGTGCAAAACTATTATGCTCCGACCAAGCCTGTTCCGGCCGGCCGGCCACAGGAACCACGCCCGGCTGCGAGAAAGCCTGCCAATGGCCCGGTGAAGCCGTCAGTCCAGTTTGCAGAGGATGTCCGCAATTCTTCACCCGATCATTTGCGAAGCATGTATACCTATTATAAGACCCGTTCGAAAGCGGGGATGATTATGGGCATTGCGGGTACTTCGGTGGGTGCGATTGTGGCGGCGATCGGTACCGGCATTGTAGCCAGCGCGGTAGACGATAATGGGAATTACAAAAGTTATCAGGATGAGCTACGTGCGCGCAAGGGCGCCTATATGATGCTCGGAGGCTTTGCGGGAGCGATCACGTTCGGTACCGTCGGATTCGTGAAAGGCGGTAAGAATGGTGCCAAAGCCAGTCGCATTCGCCGGGAACTAATCCGGCGTGGAGAGCCTCTGACGATCAGCATCAGGCCGTCGTTCAGTCCGGCGCAGCGGGCTGGAAGTCTCACACTGGCATTGAATTTCTGATATGCCTGAAAACAAAAAGCGGGCTCCGAATACCTCGGAGCCCGCTTTTTTATGAATGGAATTTCTTAGAATTTGAATGCGATACCCGCTTTTACAGGAGATGCATTGTAACCAACTTCTGCAAATACACCGAGGTTTGGCTTGAAGTAGTAACGTGCACCAGCGAATACACCGAAGAAAACGCCACTTCCGTAACCGTCATCATAAACGCCTGAGTAACCATCAGGATCGCTGAAAGAAGAAATACGGTATCCCAAAGAAGGACCTGCGTACAAATCAAGGTTGTCCAGTTTCAGGAAGTGCTTGCCGTAGTGGTAAGAACCGCGGGCAGCGATGGTGAAGAAGTTATATCTCCATTTGTAACCAACCCAGCCATAGTTCCAGGTTGTGAAGTCAGCCTGGCCACCCACGCTGATGAAGTCATGCACGCCGCCTTCGAACGACGCACCTACACCGACGCCGCCGCCGCCGTAAGTTCCGCCAAGGTTGATACCTGCATTCAATAATTTATCTCCTTTCTCAAATTGGGCAAACGCCTTCTCCGAAGCTGCGCTGAAAAGAGCGGCAACCATTAGCATGAATAGAGTCTTTTTCATCGTAATAGATTAGTTATTGTTAAAGAATAATGGCACAAATTAAAGCCTTTATTTCAATGCTTCAAAACTTGTGCCATTTATAGTTATTAACCGGAGTTTCCTACTTTATAAGTGGTTCCGGCTTCTTTATTTAATCCAAAATCAGATGTGCTTCCGGAGCTTATCCTTAAAGACCTTTTTGAATTTGTCCAGTTTTGGTGCAATCACGAAGGCGCAATACCCTTGCTCGGGATTGTTGGCAAAATAATTCTGGTGATAGTCTTCGGCAGGGTAAAACTTCTGGAATTTAGTGATTTCGGTTACAATCGGATTCGCATAAGCGCCCGATTTGTCCAGTTCCGCCTTGGCTGTTTCCGCCAGTTGCTTCTGCTCGTCGGTATGGTAAAAAATGACTGAACGGTACTGCGTGCCCACATCATTTCCCTGACGGTTCAGCGTAGTAGGGTCGTGGCTGCGGAAGAATGCTTCCAACAGGTCGGCGTAGCTGATCACCTTGGGATCGTACGTCACTTCCACGCATTCGGCGTGGCCGGTTGTGCCTGTGCATACGGCTTTATAATTGGGATTGGGGTCGTGCCCGCCCGAGTAGCCCGAAACCACTTTCTTGACGCCGTCAAGTGATTCCATCACGGCCTCGGTGCACCAGAAACATCCCGTACCAAATGTTGCGACTTGTGTATTCGCGGTATCGACGTTGCTTTCGTCGAGTGCGGTTGAGGCTGCTTCTTTGTCCATTTTGCTCTTGTGTTTTTTGTCTGACTGTGCGCACGACACGAGGGCCATGCAGCTCAAAAATATAAACGTGAAAATCGGGATGGTGGTTCTCATCATTAAATACAGGTTATCACTGTTTCGGTAACGATTACGGCTTCAATAAAGTTTTATCGCCGTAATCCTATAATATTTACGAAATTTGAGGGCCAAAAGATCGGGATACCGTCAAATCCCGGCGGCACCAAACCTCCGGTAGTTTATGACCTATCTTCATTTCAAAGCGCTTCATATCATATTCGTAGTAAGCTGGTTTGCAGGGCTTTTTTACATGCCCCGGCTGTTTGTGTACCACACCGAAGCCAATGATAAACCCAGTCCCGAGCGCGAAATCCTGCTTGCGCAATTTACCAAAATGGAGAAACTGCTGTTCAATGCGATCATGACGCCGGCCTGCTGGCTCGCATTACTGTGCGGTACCGCCATGCTCTACATCACGCCCGCCTGGCTCGACCAGGGCTGGATGAAGCTGAAACTCGTTTTTGTGCTGGGGTTACTGGCCTACCATTCCATTACCCGAAAGCTATTGCTGGAACTGCGCGCCGGCAAATTCCGGTTCAGTTCGTTCCAACTGCGGCTTTTCAATGAAATAGCGACGATTTTCCTGTTCTCCATCGTGTTTTTAGTGGTTTTGAAAAACACGGTCGACTGGCTGTGGGGTGTACTCGGATTGCTGGCCTTCGCGGTCGTGATCATGACCGCCGTCCGGATTGTGAAGCGAATGCGGGAAAAAAGGGCGGGCGCGTAGTATCAGCAGCGTAGGATTAGCATAAGCCCCACGGACGTACGATCGTCCGCGGGGCTTTTCACTTCATTAACCTCAACCCAAATTACTTGTATTTCGTTTTATAACTAAAATTTAGTTATAATGCTTAAAAAATTTTAGAGCTTTTTGTATTCGTAAAAGACGTGGCCAGCCGATAGCTTTTCGTCGGCGGGGTAGTGCTGCCACACCGCGATGCTGCCATTTTCGTCGCCTTCGAGTTCCAGGGAAATGACCGAGGTCCCGGTTTTTTCATTGTTGCAGAAAAGCTGAATAGCGTTACCCGCGCTATTACTTTGCCAGGTGCCTGCGAGTTGGTTCGCATTGCCGGCGTCGCGCATTTCGAAATGACCGTCGGCCCGGAGTTCCAGTTTGGATAAGCATACTTTCACATTGCCGGAGCGTTCGGGAAAATCGCGGGGCGTTTTACCGTCGTTGTCGTTGATCGTGATGCGGTTCATATTTTCCCACACGCCGATAAGGTCTTTGTTGAGGTATTCGGAAATGCTGTTTGTCTCGCCGCCCGGTCTTTCGCAGGAGAAAAGGAATAGCATTAGTGCCGTCAATGGCACGACGGCCAGGAAGCGCAGCCGGTTGACGGCCCTGGATGGAGTTTGATGTAACATGATAATCCGTGATTTGATTTGACCATAATATGAAAAGTAATGCAGGGTTGAGATTTGCGTAGATGACGACAGGTTCAGGAGTAAATGCGTATAGCGAAATCTCCCGGCCTGGCGTGCGGCCTGTTCGTCGGCAATGAATTCATGATTAACTGTAATCGCTTCCCGCCAGAAACGCATCAGCGGATTGAACCAGCAGCAGGCGCTGAGGAACCGGACAAGCAGCCAGTCGCAGGTATGTGCCTGCCTGCAATGCACAAGCTCGTGCGCGACGCACGTACGTAATGATTCATTGCTCAGGTTTTGATGGATAAAAATGTAGTTGAAAAATGAGGAGGCCGGTATTTCGTCGCCTGCGAATACGAGGCGTGCATTGCCCAGTTTTCTGGAAGGATATTTCCGGATCAACCGCACGACGGCGAAAACGTCTGCAAACAATTTGTACAAATGCCAGATGGTAATGCAGCCGTAAATTATCCAGAGGATTTGTGAAAAGTGAAATCCTTGCAGTTGAGTCGGATCGAAGGTAATACGCCCGGTTGGTACGTAGGTCGGGATAAAATCTGCCACCACAACCGAAGACGCTCTCCATTCGCCGGGCAAAAGCGGAAGTTTCAATGCAGGCGCGACGATACAGAATATCATTCCCAAAAGCAGGTATAACCGGTTGGCTGCAAAGAAGGTAAGTTTCTGAAAGGCAACCCTGTAAAGCAGGATCACCAATGCCAGACAAAGATTCACTTCCAACAGGTAAGTACCGGCCATAACGATCAGGATTTAGGAGGATAATAGGAATCGATCAGTTGTTTCAACTCATTTACTTCTTCCGGTTTCAAAGCATTTTCCTGGACAATAAATGAGACAATATTCTTGGGCGAACCTTCGAAATAATGCTTGATCAGGTCTGAAAACGACCTGCGGGCATATTGATCGCGGGAAATGGCCGGGAAATAGACGTGCGTCTTGCCATAGGCCTTATGATCGACAAAACCCTTCTTTTCAAGCAGCCGTACGATAGACGAAACGGTCGTGTAAGGCGGCTTCGGCTCGGGCAATTTTTCGAGAATGTCGTGGATGACGCCTTCTCCAAGCTCCCAGAGAATGCGCATGATGTTTTCTTCCGAATGACTTAGCGGTTCCATGCTCCAAAGGTATAACTAAAATTTAGTTATCGAACTTATTTTTCGTTAAAAAGTGAAAAAGAGTCTCTGAAATTCAGGAAGGCGGCTCTGGAAGCCGGGTGTAATTTGCATCTGTTAGCCATCTTATACCGAGCTGGAAGCGTTCGGTTATATCTGACAAAAATCCCGCCCGGAGGACCCGGACGGGATTTAACCTACTACTCAAAAAATCAAACACTCAAAAAGCAAATCAATATTCCCGGATGGCCGTCAGGAGCGGAAAATCATCCTGAATGACTGGTCGCGGGTGAGGTAGGCGACGGCCCAGTTGTACAACGTTCTTACCTTATTGTGGACGTTCACCAGTGATACGACGTGGATGTAAAGCCAGACGAGCAATGCAAGGATTCCTTTGAAATGGAGTCTGTGTTTGAAGAGGTCAACAACGGCTTCGTTCCGGCCGATAATGGCCATTTCTCCCTTGTCGAAGTATTTGAATGGCTTCAATTCCCTGCCTTTTGCAATTGCCAGAAAGTTTTTGGCCAAATGGCGGCCTTGCTGAATGGCGACCTGCGCCTGTTGCGGGTGTCCTTTTGGAAATGCCTCGTCCGTTTTTTGAATGCTGATGTCGCCGATCGCCCAGATGTTATCGACGCCGGTAACGCGGTTATACACGTCGGTAACCATCCTTCGTCCGGCTCCCAGGCTGCTTGCGGGAATACCCTCGAATATATTGGCAATCACACCGGCGGCCCAGATCAGCGTCGGAGCTTCGATGACGTCGCCGTTGGCAAACGTAACTTTGCCTTCTGAAAAGTCGGTTACCTGTGCATTCAGTTTGATGTGGACGCCGAGATCGGACAACGTTTGATAAGTATCCTCATGCGTTTGATCACTCATAGGCGCCAGAAGGGCTGGGCCTCCGTCGACAATGTAGATCTCGCCAGGCGTTTTCGCCAGTTCGGGATAGTCTTTTGCGATGACGTATTTTTTCAACTCGGCCAGCATACCCGCTATTTCCACACCGGTAGGGCCGCCGCCGGCGATCACGATGTTCAGCGCTTTGGCGCGTTCGGCCGGGTCGGTAATGCGGGTCGCGTTTTCGAGGGTTTTCAGCAAAGCATTGCGCATTCGCAGGGCGTCGTCGATGCCTTTGAGTGAAATCGCATTCTTTTTAATGCTTTCAATACCAAAAAAATTAGTCTCCGCGCCCGCCGCAAACACGAGGTGGTCGTATTCCATTTCGCCGTCGCTGAGGTAAATCACGTGTTTTTCCGGGTCGACTTTCTTCAATTCGGCCATCCGGAAGTGAACGCGTTTGTCGCGTAGCAGCCTGCGGAACGGATAAGAGATGCTCGACGGATCGAGGAAGCTCGTAGCTACCTGGTAGAGCAGCGGTGTGAAGTAGTTATAATTGTTTTTGTCAACCAATGTGACGTGGTAATCTTTATTTTTAAACATCTGCTGCGCGAAGTTCAACCCTGCGAACCCGCCGCCGATGACGATGATCTTTTTCTTTCTGGCTTCTGATTTTGCACTTTCCATGACGTTTGTCTATTAGGTGAGGCTATCATGTCTTTTAGGACAATACAAAGATAACCCACCCCATACGGCCGGCGCCACAACATTTGATAGGAAAAAACCTTAACAAATGATAAGGAAAAATCAGCTCGCGACCTGCCTGCGAATGCGGCTGAGCGTTACAGGTGTGATGCCCATGTATGAGGCGATCAGATGCAGGGGGACGCGGGAGAAAATGAAGGGATATTGTTCCAGAAACCGGCTGTAAATCTCCTCGGCGGAGAGGCCCAGCGAGTTTTCGATCCGGCTCAGCAGCGCCACATAGGCATTCTGGTAAAGAATGCGCATATAGGTCTCGTATGGCGGGATGGTTTTGAGCAACAACTCGTGGCTTTCGAGCGAAAGCGTCAGTACTTCGCAGCTTTCCAGCACTTCGACATTTAGTCGCGAAGGTTTTTGCGTAAAAAAACTGTAAAGATCACCGATCCACCAGCCTTCGAACCCAAACTGGACAACATGTTGCGCGCCATGCGCATCGGTGGAATAGGAATACAATGCGCCTTTTTCCACGAAACTCATCCGTTGGATAATATCGCCTTCCTGGTGCAGAAACTGCCGTTTTTTAAGTTTTTTAGGCGTAAAATGGCTAAGAATAGCCGCTTCCTGTCCGGGACTGAGCGTTACTCTTTTGTGTAGTTCGTGGAGCAGTCCGGGATACATCGGAAGTAAGTTCTACTTTTCAAATACCAACGCATCCGCCTTCGCGCCCAGTTCCTCCAATGCCTTCAAAATCGATTCGGTGAATGCGTCCGGGCCGCAAACGTAGAACGGCTGGTCGAAATGCGTGACGTGCTTTTGCAGAAAATCCTTGTCGATACGCCCGTGATAATACCCTTCCGCGTTTTCGCCCGAAATGAGGTTGAAAAAATGGTCGCCGAGGATTTGTTCCAGTTCTTCTTTAAGGATAATGTCGGACGTGGTGCGGTTGGAGAAGAAAAGCTGGTTTGCTCCGATCTGCCCTTTGGCATACAAATCCCTGAAAATGGCCAGAAAAGGGGTGATACCAGCGCCCCCGGCCAGGAATACGCCTTCGCCTTTGTATTCGATCGCGCCCCAGGCATCGCTGATTTCGAACTCGTCGCCCGGCTGGACGTGTGTCAATGCATTGGTCACGCCGTCGTGGTCGGTGTAGGATTTGATTGTGAACTGGAGCGTATCCGCCGTAGGCAGCGATGTGAATGTAAATGGCCGCTTTTCCGCTGTCCACGGCTCTTTCAGGATGGAAAAGTCCGTCGCCTGGCCGGGTGTATAGGTGAAACCGGCCGGTTTTTCTACCGTATAGGCGTTTACGTTATGGGTGACAGGCTTTTTGGCGAGCAGTTTGACAGAGTAATCGGCCATGGCGGTAGGTTTTTCGGAAGTTGTGGATATAAACTTGGCACAAAATACACATTCACAGGGCCGCAGTCAAGGACGGTTCTTGTCGAATGGTACCGTTTTCAGGCAGCGGCTGAAAGTAGCGGGCGTGGTGCCGAGGTAGGTGGCAATGTAATGGTCGGGAATGCGACGGAAAAGCGACGACGGCTGGCTGATGTAATGCGCAATGCGTTCTTCTACCGACAAATATTTGAAAACCTTCACCTTATCGGTAAAGTTGATGAGATGTTGCTCCAAAAGCCTTACGGCGAGCTTGCCCATGTACGAATCTTCTTCCACGAGCTTCCGGTACGAATCGTACGAAATCGCATAGACCGTCGTGTCTTCCAGCGTTTCCAAAACCTCATTCGAAAGCTTTTGCAACAAAAAACTTTCCGCAATGCAAACAATATCCCCTTCCGAAACCAGCAGCGAAGTAATGTCCTCGGACCCGCGCAGGTAATACGTACGCATGACCCCTTTTTCAATAAAATATAACGACGGACTCACCTGCCCCAAATCCACCAGCACGCGGCCTTTCGGGATCATAAACCTTTTCAGGTTTTGCTGAAATTTCTCCCTGACTTCCTCCGAAACCATGAATTTGGACGCTTCCAGCAAATGGTGCAATGGTTTGAGTTCTTCGGAGAGCTGCATTAGATAATTGAAGTTATAAAGAGTGGCGGTACTTGTCGTGCGACAATGCAAAATCTTGTTGTACGACAATTCAAATCAATGTCTTTTGACAAGATATAAAATAATGAAAGGGAAGTTAATTTGAATATGACAAAAATCTATTAGCCATGAAATTTCCACTACTCAAAATCATCATTTTATCCGTCCTCATTTGTTGCGCATTGATGCGGGCGGAGGCGCAGGATAAGGACAAAAGCGAATTGAGTATTGGGGCTGGTATTATGTCTTCGGAGGATGCTGCTACCGATTTGGTGCTGCTTTGGGGCAGTGCTGTGTTTAACAGCCATCAGGAAGTGAGGGTCACACGAGCCAGCTGGTCAATTAGCTACAAATACCATGTTTCTGAGCGGTTTGCGATAGGCGGTAGCTCGGTATACAATCCAATGCCTGACCGATGGATACAAGATTTCGACTTTCGTAATGATGACGACTGGAAGGTTCGTTCCCTGACCACGGCCGGAGAAGCCACGTTATTTTGGGTAAAAGGAAAGGATTTTCAATTCTATGGAATGATCGGGGCCGGTTTTTTTGCCAAGCGACGCACGCTTTACGATACGCAGGTCGAGACCAATTGGGGTACCACCTTTCAGGCAACTCCCGTGGGATTGCGCATGGGGAAGAAATTGGGTGTATTTATGGAATTGGGGTACGGATATAAAGGAGTTTTTAATGGTGGAATGAGTATGCGGTTTTGAGGGTGAAATTATAGGAGATGTAATCGGGCACTACCGGTAAATTAACAATTATGCCGATCGTCTTGCGGAAGCAAAACAAGTTAGTGATTTCTCATATCTTCGTACATGTATTTGTCAGTTACAAATACATATCTTCCTGTTTCACGCTTGACACATTACGCTATGAAAATTCATTTACTTTGCTCCGCACTGGCGGCGCTCATGCTGACCGCCCGGACGTCGTTTTCTCAAACACTGGATATTCCATTTCCAGCCGGCCCTGGTAACATGACCCGGCCATCTACCATTGTGCTTACCAATGGGAATTTTGTTGTATCCAATCGCGAGTATGACGAGGGGGGAAAGACAGATATCGGGATTGTTTATCTTTTTGACGGTCAGACAAAGAAGTTGATCAGCACTTTGAAAGGATCGACTTCGAATGACAAAGTTGGTGAAAAGCTATATGCATTACCTAACGGAAACTTCGTGGTGGTGAGTACTTATTGGGACAATGGTGCGATCACCGATGTGGGGGCAGCCACCTGGGTGAACGGGGTTACGGGGCTGGATGGCGTAGTGAGCGCAGCTAATTCTTTGATTGGCAACGTCCAGACGGATGTAGTGGGTAACAGCGGGGTTACCGTTTTGCCAAATGGA
The DNA here is from genome assembly GCF_900109045.1 of Dyadobacter sp. SG02. Lineage (GTDB taxonomy): Bacteria > Bacteroidota > Bacteroidia > Cytophagales > Spirosomataceae > Dyadobacter. The sequence goes on along the minus strand of NZ_FNYL01000022.1, from coordinate 48,445 downwards.
AACTATCTCGTGAGGACTGACTATTTCAAGTCTCCGGGAAAACTTGCGGTTGGCGCGGTCACCTGGTGCAATGGCAATACCGGACTAGCAGGACATGTCAGTGCGGCTAATTCGTTGTTGGGCGCAAACGCGGGGGACGCGCTGGGATATCTGGATATTTTGATTTTATCGAACGGGAACTACGTTGTACCATGTCCGGGATGGGACAGTCCCACCGCTCAGAATGTGGGTGCAGTGGTTTTTGGTAATGGATCGACAGGTGTCTCGGGAGTGATAAGCGCTGCTAATGCGCTGACGGGCTCTCATGCCGATGACCGTATCGGCAATGATTTTGGGTTAATAGGGCTTACAAATGGCAATTATTTGGTAAAAAGTACGGGGTGGGATAACGGGAATGTTCAAAACGTTGGGGCTGTTACCTTTTGCAATGGTAATACAGGACTGACGGGTGTTGTCAGTGCCGCCAATTCGCTGGTGGGAACGGCAGCTAATCAGTATGCCGGGGGATATACTGTTGCCCTTAAAAATGGTAACTATGTTGTTAGCAGCTCCGGTTGGTCGAATGCTGCTGCCGAGGCGTATGGGGCTGTCACCTGGGGAAATGGGGTGACAGGTACTACGGGACCGATCACCGAAATGAATTCGCTTTATGGTTCCCGGCCTGGCGATGCCGGCGGCGCCTATCCATTAGCAAACGGCAATTATGTCGTCAGGAGTCACATGTGGACGCGCGACGGAATATATGCGGCTGGCGCGATTACCTGGGCGGACGGAACAACCGGAATCACCGGCAGAATTTCAACGGCCAATTCGCTGGTAGGAAGAGACACGCTCGATAATATCGGTTTGCGGGGCGTGGTCGCCCTCAGTAACGGCCATTACGTAGTGGCAAGCCCCTTCAGGAGCAGTGACGGCCAAAGATACGCGGGCGCGGTAACCTGGTGTGACGGTTTTAAGCCCACGACGGGTGAAGTGAGCGAACTCAATTCGTTTGTTGGCACGGAGGAATATGATGACGTAGCCAACATTGGTATAACCCCGCTTACCAATGGTAACTATGTCATTCAAAGCTCCTTCATGGAAATAAACGGTGTTGATCGGGCCGGTGCGATCACTTGGGCTGATGGTTCGAAAGAGCTGGTAGGGTCCGTGAACGCATCTAATTCGATATTCGGCAGCCAACCGGTAGACCTTATCGGCCGGTCGATCACACCGCTTAAAAATGGTAATTATCTGATTGTGAGCACTAATTGGGATAATGGAAATATAGCCGAAGCAGGTGCTATTACCTGGGCTAACGGAACGGCCGCTATTACCGGTGAAGTTAATGCTGCGAACTCTTTTGTCGGTACCACGCCGGGAGGGTCAATGGGGAAGTATGGTACGTTGGAGATTTTGCCGGATGACAACTATATTGTAAAGACAATCGGGAACAATGTAGGGGCCATAACCTGGGGAAATGGGTCGACGGGCACTACCGGGGAAGTGAATGACTGCAACAGCTATCTCGGCGCGGGAGATGGAGTATACAATGTTACATATGGATACGTTGTGACGGTAATTCCGAATGAAAACGTCGTCAGGCTCGTCTATCGTACAGGAGGCCCACTTCTGGCAATGTCGCAGGATGCGGCGTTTACCGATATCAGTTCGGGACAAACAAGCTCCTTTATGGGTGGCGCGGGCTGCCGGACTATCGCAACGGTGGCTTCTCAGGGGGCAAATCCCATCGCGGGCACCGTAAATGCTCGGACGTGGGTCGAAAGCGGCGTCCCGTCCTTCCATGGCGATCCTTTTGTGGCCAGGCATTATGAGATTACACCTGCACAGAATGCCGCCAGCGCAACCGGGCGTATAACACTTTATTTTTCACAGGGCGAGTTTATCGCTTTCAACGCAGTGCCCGGTAGCAAGCTCGATTTACCCGTCGATGCGAATGATACTTCGGGCAAGGCCAATCTCCGCATTGGCAAATATGCCGGTACCAGCAGCGACGGAACAGGCCTGCCGGGCAGCTATGCTTCCATTCTCTCCACCATTATCGATCCCGACGACAACGACATCGTGTGGAATGACACATTCAAGCGTTGGGAAGTAACTTTCGATACCGAGGGTTTCAGCGGTTTTGTGATACAAACTACCACCGAGCCGCTGCCTGTCCGCCTGGTTTCATTCAGTGCAAAACCAGAAGGGAAAGCAGTAAACCTGGCCTGGGAAATCGCCGATGCAGTCAATTTCAGCCATTTTGAAATCGAGCACAGCGTCGACGGGAAGCAATTCGAGTGGTTAGGCAATGAAAATCACATCACCGACCAGGAAAGCTACGCAATGACGGACTACCATCCCCAGACCAATGCGCAGGGGCAAGTCTACTACCGTCTGAAAATGGTGGATATCGACGAAAGCTATGCTTACAGCAAGATCGTCAGCGTCCATTTCGACAACAGCGCTGCCTACGTATATCCCAATCCGGTAACCGACCAGCTCAGAATTTCCCTGCCCGGCCAGAATGGCAAGGCTGCCACTTTACGGCTGATCAATGTAGCCGGACAAGCCGTGCTAACCAAGGCGGTGAGCGTCTCCAACGGCGAAGTAAGAGCGGATTTAAAGTCTTTGCACATCTCCGACGGCATTTACCACGTCGAACTGACCATCGGCAACGACGTGCGGCAATTCAAATTCCTCAAAGGCCGCTAAGATGGCTGGTATTGGTTTCGGAGTTAAAAATGATTTTTCAACAACTCCGAAACCGATATGCCATCGATGGTCATTCCTTCAATATTACAACTGGTAATTGCCACTCCGCTTAGATCGCAGTCAATAAACTGGCTTTTATGCAAATCCGAATGCTCGAAAAGTAATGGCCGCTGCTCCGCATTCGGGTCATACATCGGATGATCCGGGGGCGCCATGCCGATATTCTGAAACACCGCGCCGCCCAGCTGTGCGCCTTCGATTTGCAAGTCGCTCAGATTGGCATCCGTAATCGATATGTTGCTCATATTCACATCATTAAATGTGGAATTGGAGAGCATGACGCAATGCGCGGTAATTACCACGCATTCGCTGTCGAGGGAGATTTGTTTGATGGTTTCCATGAGTGGTTGTTCTGTTTAGGATCAAATGGCGCCCGGTCCACGCTGGCGATTGCCGGAATGCTCACGTAAAAATAGCTGTCGCAAACGGCCCCCGAAAGGGTGATTAGCGACGGATTTGCTGGGTAATCAGGACAAAATTTCCCATAAATAGCCACCACCCGGCAAACGAAAGGATCACTAACGATCCCAGCGAGGCAGTGATAAACGGAATGAGAGTATGTTTGAGTTTAGTAATGAAAATGGATTGATATGCATTAATCTTAAACTTTAAATCAAATGCTACACAAAGCAATCTAATTGAAGACAAGTTTTTAAACATCATCTAAAATTTAAAAAGGTTGCCAACCCTTTTCCAAATGCTTTAACTACTTCAAACTCGCTCAATCTAACTACTACAAAACCCCTCAATTTTTGATGCTTTCCGTTACTTGATAATTCAACGGTGCCGTTGGGACATTTGACAATTTGCTACTACAAATGAATGATTTTTTGTTTTATACATTTCGCAAATGTTTCAAATTAAAAACAAGCGAAGTTATGAAAAATCAAAGCTTATGCTGGCCCGTTTTAATTGTAGTCTTATTATTCGCTATTGCCGCGGTGAGTTGTGTGGGAGATATCGATACCGACCCGAAAAATCTGATTGGGCGTTGGCAAATGGTGAAAGTAGTTCATCAGGGAAAGTCGATTTCGAAGCCGAAACCTCGGCAGTTTGAATCCGAGGTAGAAATGGAATTTTTGAAGGACCGATCAATTGAAGGAACGCTGCCTACGGATGTGTTTTCAGGAAGTTATGAAATTACTGATGGGGATTCCATCAAAATTGAAGGGTGGCAATTTTCGAAAAAGGGAATACCTGAATGGGGAGAATATTTTTACCGTAGCTTTCGTCTGGTAACGACGTTTGCATTAAAGAAAAAAGGATTGAATTTCAATTACAACGAGTTACACCTAATATACGACGAAGGGGAACTGATTTTTGATAGAGTAAAATAAATTCCCTGGACATGCTAAATCGATATAAAGATGAAGAATATATTATTATCATTGTTGATTTTTGTGGTAATACCTTGCCGAAGTCAGATCAAGGTTGAAACGCGAGTTCTGTCGCACGGTGCGCAAAAAGGATTTTATATTGACGGCCATGTTGCGAACTTATATCAATCACCTATCCCAACAGGCGAACAAATAGACCAGCTTGTAGGTGAAGACTCGCTTGATATGGGGTCAAAAACATATCGTTTTGCAACTTCGATCGATATAAATATCGATTTTCTCGAGTCGGCTAATTGGATAACAAGAGGTGGTATGTCCTATGGTCGGCTATTGATAGTGGCTGAAAGGGCTAAGTCTTTGAGTTTGAATTTCAAAGCATTTGACATTCCAGATCTCGGCGAGTTGGTGATATACAATTCGAAGGGGACAATTGCGGGCCAGATAACCGCTAAGGAAAATAACAGCGGTCAGACCTGGGCAAGTCCTATTTTCGCTGGCGATTCGATTTGGATAGAGGCAAAGCTTCCAACCGGGCAAAAGAGTGCGCTGAAACTTGCAGCGTCAAATATAGCGTACGGTTACAGGAAGTTCGATTTAGGGAAGTCTGGGTTTGGTGAATCCGGCGGTTGTTTGGTGAGTAACAATGTGGTATGTTTTGGTAATGGATGGGAATTTGAGCGAAATGCGGTTTGCTTGCTTGTGAATCAGAATGGGACACGCTTTTGTTCTGGTTCGATGATAAATAATTCCTGCAATAACAACATACCCTACGTTTTGTCGGCAAATCATTGTTTACCAGGGGCGGGTGATGTCGGTCAATGGCGTTTTATTTTTCAATATTGGAGCGCTTCCTGCAATCCGTCGCAAGACGATCCAAATTATATCCAATTCTATGGATCGACTTTGCGCGCAAATGCGAGTCCATCTGATTTTTTGCTTCTTCAGTTAAATCAGTTGCCGGATCCGACAGCCGGCATTAATTACTTGGGGTGGGACAGAACGTTAAATGCAGCCACAAATGGCGCGAGCATTCACCATCCGACAGGGGATGTGATGAAGATATCAACTTTTAATAGTGTAGTATTGAGAGCGGATAATTATCTCTTTGCGAATGGGAAGAAGGCTCCCGGATCACAACATTGGATAGTTACTTGGAATAATGGCTTGGTAGAAATAGGCTCATCAGGCGCACCCCTTCTCAATCAATCCAAAAAATTAGTAGGACAGTTGGCGGGCGGGCCATCCTACTGTAATGCGCCGCCTGCATTAATCAAAGATGCCTACGGCCGCTTCGACAATTCCTGGACGGGGCTGGGAACTAACGCGACGAGGTTAAGCAATTGGCTTGATCCATCCGGTTTTGGCAATACTACGACACCTAGCATTAGCCTTTCACACATTGCAGGGAGTGGTTTTGTTTGCACAACTTCCTCATATTCTGTTGCTAATCTGCAACCCGGCACATCGGTTGTCTCGTGGAGTTCGGGCAATCCCGCGATGCTGACCATCAATTCGGCCGGAACGGCCAGCCGCGTAGGAAATGCGAATGGGCAGGTAACAATTACAGCAACATTGAATAACGGGTGCGGCAACTTCACCCGGACAAAGACGGTCCATGTTGGTAAGCCAGTTGTGGGGAGCATTAATGTAGACTCAGATGTTTGTACGGGCGAGGGGCAGGATGTGGTTGCCAGTCTTACCGGAGCAACGAGTTCGAGTTGGGCAGTTACGAGCGCCAACAGCTTCAACGCGACGCTGATGGACAACGGTAACGGGATAGCGTACTTCAATAGCTATGTTCAGGACTGTTATGGACTTCAAATTAACGTTTTCAATGCCTGTGGATCGGTCCTTGACGGTACGACAATCTGCGTGAACAGCTGCTTCGGGAGCCTCATTGCCTATCCCAATCCCGCGACAGATGTGGTAACATTTGATTTTTCGAATTTCGGTGATGGCGAGTTGCCAGACCAAATTCAAATATTTGATGAAAAATCAACAGCCGCCAAGCGGTCTGTATATGTTAACAGTAACATTACCGACCGGAAATTGCTGATCGATACCCATGATCTGCCCCGGGGTACGTACTATTTTCATATTATAAAAAATGATGCTGGCGGAAAAGTGGAGAAGTTCAGGATTGTTTTGGAATAAGCATTACCCGACCTTATGGCGATTGAAATTGTATAGACACGGGAAGTCTTCATTTTCGGTTAAAAAGCAAAAACGCCGTTCCTGATAACAGAAACAGCGTTTTGTGCCGAAGGCGGGACTCGAACCCGCACAGGATTGCTCCCTCACGCCCCTGAAACGTGCGTGTCTACCAGTTTCACCACTTCGGCTTGAATTCGGTGGGCAAAGATAGTAATCTTGTTTTGGACTTTACAAGCGTTTGGGGTTTCAAGAGCTTAAAAAAGCTGAAAAATTTAAATTTTTACGCCTTCGTAGAGCGCTGGAATGTGGATTTTGGGATATCCTGCCTTTTCCAGCTTCAATTTGAAGGCAATTTGTGTCTCGTATTCGCCGTGGACGAGGAACACTTCCTTCACGCGCTCGGGCTTCTGGCAAGATAGGAATTCCAGCATTTCGTTGTAATCACCGTGGCCGGAGAAGGAATCCATGGTTTCGACGCGGCATTTTACCTCGAACTTCTCGCCAAAGATGTTTACGTGCGTGTCCCCGCGCTTTAATGCGCCGGCGAGCGTGTTCGCGGAAGCGTAGCCTACGAGCAGGATCGTCGAGTTCGGGTCGCCGATATTGTTTTTGATATGGTGCTTAATGCGCCCGGCTTCGGCCATTCCGGAGGCCGAAATGATGATGCAGGGCTCTTTACGGTCGTTGAGAGCGATGGATTGCTGAACGTCGGAAATGTAATTAAGGTACGGGAATGCAAATGCATCGCCATCCTTTTCAATGTATTCAAGGATTTCGGGGTTGAAGCATTCGTCGTGTTCCTTCATGATGGCCGTGGCGCGGATGGCGAGCGGGCTGTCGATGTAAACGGGAATCTGCGGGAGCTGGCCGGAGCTCGAAAGCTGGTCGAGGGCGTAGATGAGTTCCTGTGTACGGTCTATCGCGAAAGCCGGGATGATAAGCTTACCGCGACGGCGAATGCATGTTTCCTGCACAATATGCAGCAAATGCGCGTGCATATCGATCTCCTTTTCGTGCAACCGGTCGCCGTAGGTCGATTCGCAGATGATGTAATCGGCCTGCGGAAATTCTTCGGGCTTACGGAGAATGCGGTCCTCGGGACGACCAATGTCGCCGGTAAATGTTACTTGTTTAAATGTTCCTTCATCAGGAATACTCAAATGCACGGCGGCGCTGCCAAGCAAATGCGCGGCGTCGGTCAGGATGACGGACACTTCGTTGTCTTCACCTAAAAAGAAAGTCTGTCCATAGCGTACCGTTTTGAAAAGGGTCAATGCGTGCGCAGCATCTTCGGCATTATACAATTCTTCGAGCAGCGGACGGCCTTGTTTTTTGCGTCGGTGGTTAATGCGTTCAAGGTCTTTTTCCTGGATATGGGCGCTATCGAGCAACATTACGCGGCAAAGGTCTGCGGTAGCGGCGGTGCAGTAGATCGGCCCCTTGAAGCCCTTGCGCACGAGGCGCGGGAGAAGCCCCGAGTGGTCGATATGCGCGTGCGAGAGGATTACGTAATCGACGTCGGCGGGTTTGAACCCGAATTCCTGATTGAACTCGTCGGTCTGGATACCCTGGAAAAGCCCGCAATCGAGCAAAATTTTGGTTCCTTTTTCGGTGGTAATGAGGTGCTTGCTTCCGGTTACGGTGCGTGCGGCGCCAAAGAATTGGATAAGCATAAAGGTTTGGAATTTAGAACGTTGGTGAAAAAAGAGGGATCAGGCTAGAACGTAAATCGCGTCGAGGTTTCGCCCGATGCCGTCGTAATCGAGGCCGTAGCCGACCACAAATTTATTTTCGATTTCGAAGCCGACATAACGCATGTCCACCGGGGTTTTCAACGCTTCCGGCTTGTGCAGCAAAGTAGCGATTTCAACGGATTTGGGCGACATTGCCTTTAATTTTGTGATCAGTTGCGACATGGTCAGCCCCGTGTCCACAATATCCTCAATAATGATCACATCGCGCCCCGCAATGCTGGCGTCCATCCCGATAATTTCCCGCACCGAGCCCGTCGAGGAGGTTTGGGAATAGGAGGAAAGCCGAATGAAGTTGATTTCGCACGCGAGCGAAATATTCTTGACCAGCTCGCTCGCGAAAAGAAACGCACCATTCAGTACAATGATAAACACCGGGCACGAATCCGCATAATCGGAGTTGATACCGGCAGCTAAATCAGCAATGCGTTTTTCGATCGTTTCGCGCGAAATAAAAGGGACAAATGTTTTATCCAGAATGTTAATCATAATTTTGAAGTGCGAATCAAGTTCGGGAAGACGATGAGACGCCTTCTTGAAGCCGGCCGGCCCCGTCAAATACTCTGAGGATCAATATTAACTCTTTTTTTAAAAACCGGGCCGCTGACAAACGCAAAATATAAATCAGGCGTTAATAGGACAGATTTACCCCTGCTATGACAAGATCAGTTATTAACATAATCATATTCTGCTGCTTAACTGTAATGACAAGCCACATTGCGACCGCGCAATTGTATTCTTCGGCCGAGTTGGACAAGAAGTATGCGATGGTCCTCCAAAATCCCGGGGTACAAATCGAGTCGACCGAGGCGATTAATAAATTGTACAATTATCAGTTTTACGAAGCAGACGCGGAGTTCCGGTGGCTCAAATACCGTTACCCCAAACACCCTATGCCCCACTTTCTGATGGGTCTGGCCGAGTGGTGGAAAATTGTACCGAACACAGAGAATGAAACGTACGACAAAACTTTCCTCGCGCAAATGGATTCGACCATCACGCTCGCCGAGGAGCTGTATGACGACCAGGAAAATAAAATAGAACCCGCCTTCTTCCTCGCAGCCGCTTACGCATTCAAGGGCAGGCTCTACGCCGAGCGTGAAAGCTGGGCGAAGGCGGCATTTGCAGGGAAAAAATCATTGAAATATTTCGAACAATGCAAGGGTAATGGCGACCTCTCGCCGGAATTGCTTTTCGGCGATGGTCTGTATAACTATTACGCAGAATGGGTACCCAAGGAATATCCAATCCTGAAACCGATCCTGGCGCTTTTCCCGAAAGGCAACAAGAAGCTCGGCGAGCAGCAGCTTGAAAAGGTGGGTAATAATGCATTTTACACCCGCGTGGAAGCCCGTTACTTCCTGTTGCAGATTTACAGCATGGAAAATGAGTACAGCAAAGCGTACGAAATGGCCAAATACATGTGGCAGACGTACCCGAACAACCCCTATTTCGAGCGGTATTTTTGCCGGACGGCCTTTGTAACAGGTAAAATGGCCGAGGCGGAGCAGGCAGCGCAAAATATTATCACAAAAATCAATCAGGGAATGCCTGGTTATGAAGGCGTGAGTGGCCGGAATGCGGCTTATGTGCTGGCTTATTACAATATGAACTACCACCGCAACTACGACGCAGCCGGTGAATATTACAAGAAGGCGATCGACTATTCAACACAAACCAACTCGATGAATGCTGGGTATTACGTATCCTCGTTGCTGGGGTTGGGGAAAATTGCGGAGCATAAAAAGGATTACGACGAGGCATTACGCTACTACAAGCTCGCCGATGACCGCGCAGATAAGAAATCCAGCCAGGATAAAGAGGCAAAGGCCGCCATCGCGAATTTAAAAAAAATGAAACGCGACCAGCGGCGGAAGCGGTAACAGGAACGCATTATCTGCATTCCCGACAAATACTACGGTGCTTTTCTACAAGTCTTACGGTGCTCTGCACCTTGGCGTTGAGGTGCGGAGCACCGTAAGACTTGTAGAAATGAATCGCGTTATCGTTTCAATTCCGCATAATGTTTGAAAAACAACGGGATCGTTTCAATGCCTTTGTAATAATTGAACAATCCGTAGCTCTCATTCGGTGAATGCAATGCGTCGATATCGAGCCCGAAGCCCATCAGAATGCTCTTGCAGCCCAGTTCCTGCTCAAACAGCGCCACGATCGGAATGCTGCCGCCGCCGCGGGTAGGGATAGGCTTCTTACCAAATGATTCTTCCATTGCCAGTTCTGCAGCGAGGTATTCTAGTGAATCTGTCGGAGTTACGTAAGGCAAGCCGCCGTGGTGGGGTACCACTTTCACTTTTACGGAAGCCGGCGCGATGGATTCGAAATGCTTGGTAAAGATTTCGCAAATTTCGTCTTCGTTCTGGTTCGGGACGAGTCGCATGGAGATCTTGGCGTGGGCCTTCGAGGGCAATACGGTTTTGGCACCTTCACCAATGTAGCCGCCCCAGATACCGTTTACATCCAAAGTAGGACGTACCGAGGTTCTTTCAATGGTGGTATAGCCTCTTTCACCGGCGACGTCGCCGATATCGAGGTCTTTTTTGTATTCTTCCAAATCAAATGGTGCCGCGTTCAGTGCAGCACGCTCGGAGGCGCTTAATTCCTCTACTTTGTCGTAGAAGCCAGGGATGGTAATGTGGCCGTTCTCGTCTTTCAGCGAAGTGATCATTTCGCAAAGGACGTTGATCGGGTTCGCTACGCCACCGCCGTACACGCCGGAATGCAGGTCGCGGTTGGCACCTACCACTTCTACTTCGACATAGGTCAGTCCACGAAGACCGGTTTCGATAGAGGGAACGTCGTTCGCGATGATACTTGTGTCAGAAATAAGGATCGTGTCGCATTGCAGCATTTCTTTATATTCCCGGACAAATGTCCCAAGATTAGACGACCCGATTTCTTCCTCCCCTTCAATCATCACCTTCACGTTACACGCTAGCGTACCTGTCGCGAGCATGATTTCGAGGGCTTTGATATGCATATAAAACTGCCCTTTGTCGTCGCACGCGCCACGGGCGTATATGCGATCGTTTTTGATCACCGGCTCGAATGGGGGAGAATTCCAGAGCTCGTAAGGATCGGCTGGCTGGACGTCGTAATGCCCGTACACGAGCACGGTAGGTAATGCAGGGTCGATGATTTTTTCGCCGTAAACTACCGGATGGCCTTGGGTCTCATAGATCTCAGCACGGTCGGCACCGGCTTCGGCGATGCGGTCGCGCACGTATTCCGCGGCTTTGAGCATATCGGGTTTGAACTTCGAATCGGCACTTACCGACGGGATACGGAGCAGATCGAGCAATTCGTTCAGAAACCGGTCGCGGTTCTTTTCAATATATTCTTGCATTGAATGGTTGTTTTTAGTCTTTACTGAATCGGCGGTCAAGTTAAAAAAATAACCCCTAAGGTTGTGCCTCAGGGGTTGGGATTAACAAGGGTTAGATTAAGAATATCAGCTACGTGCTTTCGATTTCGCGAAAATGTTCACCCGGTTTTCGTTGCCGTTGAGCAGGCGGACAATGTTTTTCTGGTGTGTAAAAACAACCAGGACAAACATTACAAATCCGAAAACTACCAGTAGCGGCTCAGGATGCCCAAAAGCGCCCGTCCAGGAAAGTACCGGAAATGCCAGCGTCGCGAGGATCGAGCTCAGCGATACGTATTGAGATGCAATTAGTGTCAGAATAAATATAGTGATGCAGACGGACGCGAGCTCTGGATGAATAGCCAAAACCATTCCGAGTAACGTGGCTATGCCCTTACCGCCTTTGAAATTCACAAAAATGGGGAAGATATGGCCGATAATAGCGATGATCCCGAAGATGATCTTGTACATCAGGAGCTCCGTTTCGCCGATCTCGTTCATATAGAAAAGCATCGAAGCGAGGCAAGTGGCCGTCCAGCCTTTCAGTACATCGATGAGCATTACAACTGTCCCTGCGCGTTTGCCTAATACCCGGAATGTGTTGGTGGCACCCGCGTTACCGCTGCCGTGTTTCCTGACATCTATTCCAAAATACCCAATGCCGTACCAGACTGAACTTGGGATGGAACCCAGCAAATAAGCAGCAACAACCGCAACTATTAATAAGGCAACACTCATTTTGTACTATTCAAAGATAAATTTAAATTACAAAAAGCTTTTCTCAAAAATACGATAGTTGGAGGATTTTACAAGCAAATGTGGCGTAAAACTACATTTCAGTGTACAATTTTTCAAAAAATAGCATAAACTATTGTAAATGCTGCTAATCACATCAGAATCCTTCTGTGGGTTCCGCTTTTTTCTTCTTTTCTTCGGCTTGGGAGGCGGCCGGCTTCTTCTTCGCAGTTTTCACTAGCTTCGCTTTCTTCAATGCCGGCTGATAGAAATCGTCGAAGCGGTTAACAAACATATCCTTCTCTTCAGTTCCAATGCTCACGAGTGTCATGTCCTTGGATTTCACATTCTTAGATTTCGCAACGATCTCGTCATTGAAATCAAGCATGGAAGAAACGACGCCCAGTTCACCCGCTTTCAGGTCGAAATAGTACCACACATCCGGTGAAGCTTCCAGGTACAGGCTGAATTCATCGCCCTCCACACCGCGACGGAGTTCCAGCACGCCGGTCATTTGCGCATTGATATTGTTGCGCCCGAAATGCGACACGCCGATCGGTCCCTGCGAGTAGTACGCATTATGTACGGGCGACCAATGCAAATTCACATTGGAAAGCACCATGGGTATGTCCAGGGTGGGAGAGGCTTCAAAAATGGGCTTGTAACCTCCGGCTGTCAGCTTCATGTAGGCATCAACACCCTTCGGACCGATCAATGCAGAAAGTTTACGGTTCAATTGATCGGGATCATCATCTGCGGCGGTGCTGTTTGATTCCGCGAGGTTAGTTTCAACGATCTTCGCGGCGAGTGTTGGGGCAATCGGAGTCAATGCAGGCGCATTGAAGAGCAGCATGGTATTGAAGCGGAATTTCGAGCTATCCACCTGTACTTCGGCGCTGCCGACGGTTTGAAGCCAGTTGGCCTGCATGAGTTTGAATGGCCCCGCGAATGTAGCCAGGCCGGTTTTATCATCGAAAGCCAATGCATTCCCCTCGTCGATAAGGCCGTCAGCACCCGGTGGCGGGTTAACGCGGAATGCTTTCTTATCCTCGTCGTAGCTGAGATTACCTTGTGCCTGGTAAATGTCCTCGTCGCCGTCCGAATCCTTAGGCGAAAGGAAGCTCATGTACATGCCCTTGGCCTCGTTATAATGCAAACCGACCGAAAGCGGGATCTCGTGCTCGTTTTTAAGGTCTTTATTGATTTTAATCGAAACCGATTCGCCCGGAGAATCCTGATATACGATCCACGAGCTTTGGAAATCTTTGCGGAACTTGATCACCGGTTTCACAAAACCATCCAGTTTCAGCGAAGGCTCGTAGGCAACCAGGTTGATGGCGCCTTTATATTGAATGCGGGGCGAGAGGAAGAGATTTTCTGCCTCCTTAATGTCGGCCCGGGCTGTGGTGTAATACTTAACCCCGGGAGCGGCTTTGCTGTCTTTCGCCTTGCGCTTGCCTTCCTCGCCGGCACCGACTTCCACAAGCTCGAAATTCTGCATTTTGATATTGAATGTATCTTTCCGCGCGGTAATGTACTGGTAAGTGGCCGAACCTTCGAAATGATTGCGCGAATCGATGCGGATGTCAGCGTCGCGCATGTGGTGCGAGACATTCAGGGTATCGATCTCGATACGGGCCTTTTTCAGCGGAACGATTTTGCCTTTGCTATCCACTGCTACCATACCGCCGTCCGGGATGATTTTCAGGTCGGCAGTCTGTATGAACGGCACTCCTTTGATGTTCAGGGTCACTTTTTGAATGTCGTAAATCGCTTCGGAGCCGTTGAATGTAAGCCCCTCCTGATCCGGGTCGGTGGAGGTGTAGGAAGAAGTTTCTCCCAAACCTTTCATCAGGATCGTTTTCTTGGTCATATCCCATTTCGCACTTCCGATGAGCGTCTGGTAGGAAGCCGTCGGGATTTGCATACCCGACGAATCATTTCCAAAGCCCGATTCGTCGGTCACGAAATTGGCAATACCGGTTTTGAAGTTGAAATCAACATTGACATTATTACCCGTCAGCAGCTTTTTGGTAGACTTCAAATCGCCACTATTGATGGCAAATGAGGATTTATTGGCCAAAAATCCATCTTTATTGAATTTAATTTCCGGCGAAGTAAGCTCGGAATCGGCGCGTTTCAATTTACCATTTCCATACAAACCCGTCGAGCGCAGCAACAAGCTTCCTTCCAGGTTCGTAGTACCCTGGTGGAATGTGAAAGATTTACCAGTCGTGCTGATAAACATGCTGTCCGCATTGGGATACCATTTCAATGCATAATCTTTCAGCGCAACGGCCGGGAAGTAGCCCTTGCCGATGGTGGCTTCCTTGATGCTCGCCACATCGCCGGTCGCCATGAGCGAATCGGAGGTAAGTAGGATGTTTTTGGCATTCATCGACGCCGACAGGTATTTCAGTACCGCTTTGGAATGTAAACCGGTGTTGTCCATCGTCAGTGTGTCCGTAAACTTCGCCAGTGCCTTGCCTTCGTACAATTTCATATCGGTAACCGGCGGTTTGTAGTCGAAACCGAGCGAGTTATCGGGCATGCTTTTCAGAATGGTCTGAATGGGCGGGATGATGCCGTTGGAATTGAATGTGCCCTCGAAAATCACATCACGCTGGTCGAGGCCGTCCATATCTATTTTGGGAATCTTGAAAAATACTTCCCGCGGATAAAGTACCGTCCCGCGTTCGGGCTGGTCGAAATAGACGATCATACCATCGGGTACCACAAGTCTGGGCGATTTTTTAATGCCTTTCTGAATACCCGATTTGTTTTTCGGGTCGCTGAGGTAGAAAGTACCGCCTTTTTCATACTTCACGTGCCCGCCGACTTCGCCTTTCTGGCCCTTCGCGAATTTATCGCGCGGCGTAAAAGTGATCGAGTCGGACGGCGCCACATTCACGAAAAACTGGTTGTAATCGAATTTGATGTTCTGCCCGCGGAACTGGTAGTTGGACGCCACCATTTGTCCATTCAGGGTGAAATTGCGGTTTTTGCCGATAATCAACTTCTTGTCGGATGGGACGGCGTAGATTTTCAAAGAATCGCTAACCACGAACCTCGAAACGCCCAGGACGGTGAGCAATGTGTCGGGCATGTAAATCGTCGCGTTGGCAACCTCGTCGTTGGCCGCAAACTGGCCGCTTACCTGGAAATTGTCATAGTCGGCTTTGTCCAGGTTTGCCAGCACATACATGACGCCCTTTTTACTCAATCCATATTCATCCGTTTCCTTGTTGTAGATGAAATAATCATCGAGCGTGAGCCTTTGCAACGCATTGCGGATGATCGTCGGGTTTTGCTTGAACTTGGTAGCGAGCTCCTCGGCCAGGAAAGAAGTCTTTTTGGTGGTCTGCGCATAATTGGCAGCCATAATCAGCGGCTGGAAGCCAAACTCCTTATTAATTTCCCGGAAACGCTCTTTTTTGAAATAATCGAACGATTCCAGCCGGACGGGAACTTCTGTTTTCCCATTGATTCGGAGAAATTCTACTTTTTCGGTCGGGAAGCGCCAGCGCATGGCCTGCGACCAGATATTCATTTTGTGGTAAGAATCGCGGTAGGGAAGCGGACCATAGTCAGTTTTGTCCATCCGGCCGAGCCTTACCAGCCCCTCGTCGTCATTATATTTAAATGTAATGCCCGGATGTATCAGAGAATCCCCTCCAAGCGGCATTGAATAGAGTGCGAAATTGGCTGTAAAAACAGAATCTTTCAGTGCAAAACGCTTACTACGTGCCGTAAATGCCGGTTTTTCCTGGTATTTGACTTTGATCGTCGAGTACTTGTCATTCAGGGCCGAGCTGTACCGGTCCAAACCGATGAGCGAATAGCCGCCTTGGTAATCGATATTCTTGCGGACTTCTTTCAGTTTGGCGTCGATATCGTTGGAAACGAAGCGCGGATACTGCGCGGGCTGGCCCTTAATACGTTTAATGCCTCGGTATTCCACCGTTCCCTTCACCGGCCCCGCCAGATAATTGTCCGAATGCAAGGTACTGTTCTCGGCGACCAGTTTGGGATGATTTATATTGAAGGAATAAGCGTCGAGGTCCGCGTAAATGCTCGAATCGCCTGCGGTTTGCCAGGTGAACTTGCCGTTTTTACCTACAAATACCCCATCGCGCAACGAAACACTCCCATTAGCCGGACCGAAAACGACCGAATCGCCGCCTGCTACCATCGCAAAAGTGGCGTTTTCGAGGTCCATCAAAGGCCCTGCGATAACCGGCAACGGTACCGATTTTTTGGGAGCGATTACAAAATTGGAGTCCACTGGCGTGTCCCAACCGTCATTGGCGGCCTGGGTTTCTTTGGCGACGGTCGTGTCGGCTTTTGTATCGAACCGGTACTTCACATTTCCACCCAGCAAGTACAGCGTATTATAATTGCTTCCGTACAATTTATTACTCTCGTTGATCGGCAGGGCAGTTTGCAGGACTTTTTGGAAAGTTTTGGCATCGTATTTATCCCCTGCATTGGCAGCTACATCCAAAAAGCCATCAAGCTTGTCGGGCGATTTTTTGGCGAGTGCCTGGGTGTTCCGGATCAACAATGCGAGCAGCGGTCCGGCTTTTTGTCCTTTCGCAACCTGTGTTTTTACAATCCCGATGAATTTCGTCTGCTGCTGCGCATTAATCCCCGACATCCAGACGCTGTCCAGCTGGGCAGTATGGCGGATGAATTGCGGGTTACGGCTGCCGTCCATCATTTTCCGGAGCTGCGGCATGAACTGTGCGGGGTCGTCGGACAGTTTGACACCCTGTGCAGTTGCATTTTTTCCGATAAAAGTCAGCAGGTAAAGCAGTATAGCAAAGCGAAATATCTTCATGGTTTGTAGCTGTTAGCTTTCAGCAGTTAGCTAATGGACTATTTGATTTTTTCAAAAACAACGGTGGCCCACTGGTTGCGCGTATTGGACCGGAGCTTTTTCAGGCCGTTTTCGGCGGCACATTTTTCAATATCGGCCTGGTCGGTCTCATAAAACCCGCTGGTTACGAGCCAGCCGCCCGGTTCGAGGTGTTTCACGTACGTCGGAATCTCGGCCAACAGAATATTCCGGTTGATATTAGCGAGAACACCTCCGAAAATCTTCTCTTCCGGCACATCCTGGATCGTTCCCTGAAATACTTCGGAATCGGCAGGAAGCCCGTTCATCGCGAAATTTTCGCGGGTATTTTCCACGGCCCATTCGTCGATATCGAAACCCAGCAAGTGCGAAGCGCCTAGTTTATGAGCCAGAATTGTCAGAATTCCTGTTCCGCAACCCACATCCATGATCGAAAGACGTTCATGAGGAAGGCTAAGTTGCTCGTTCATCACAAGCCATGTCGTTTCATGGTGCCCCGTGCCGAAAGACATTTTGGGTTGGATCAGCAAATCATATGTAAAAGAGGGATCGGGCTCATGAAACGTCGCCCGCACGCGCACCTGGTCACCCACCTCGATCGGCTCGTAGCTTTTTTCCCATTCCTCGTTCCAGTTTCTTCTTTCTAACGATTTCCAGGTTGCGGCTATTGTCGTTAAATCCAGGTATTTGGCCGTTAAATCGTGAATCGCCTGCGCATCAAAATCGCCCTCCTGAATGTAGGCCAGCAGCCCTTCATCCGTCTCCACAAACGATTCAAACCCCGCCTCGCCCAGCTCCGCCATCAATATCTCCGAAAACTCGGGATCCACTTTCAAATCCAGTTCGATGTAATTCATTGTAATAGTTATTGGTAAAAATTGAGAAGTGAAGGTGTTGAAAATTTTCAGGAATCAGGACGATTAATGCCGGTATTTTAAAATTCAATTTAAAATTACCGGGATTAATTCAGCATAAGGGCATAAAAAAGCCCACCGATTTCGTCGATGGGCTCTATCATTAAGTATTTCAACTTACGGCTTCCGCCTCTTCACTGCCAGATCATGCGCCGTATCATAATACGATCGCAGATTCATCCAGTCAAACACATCCGAGATATTCTCGACACGGTTGCGTTGCATGATGCGATCGCGGCGCTGCATGCGGACGAATTTGAAAAGGATATCGGCCAGTTGGTCGGCGGCTTGCGAGAAGTTTTGCGATTTGCGGTTGATTACGTAAATGCCCCGGTTTTCGTAGTCACGCATGATTTGCATGATGTAGTCGCCGAAGCCGGAAAGGTCGCTGGTGACGGTCGGGACGCCGCGGACGACGCATTCGAGCGGGGTGTAGCCCCACGGCTCATAGTAGCTCGGGAAGACGCCCAAATGGCAGCCGCGTACGAATTGCCCGTAATCCAGACCGAACAATGGGTTGGTCGATGCGATGAAATCGGGGTGGTAAACGATTTTGACTCGGTCGCGCTCGTTGTTGACCAGGTTTGCGCGGCGGCAGAAATCGGTAATGCCGTCTTCCTGTTTAAGGTCGTGCGTGACGAATGCGGGAAGGTTGTCCGTTTTCCAGCTCTGGATGGTCCTTCTCAGGCGCAGCCGCCAGTATTCATCTACAAACTCATTCAAATCGGGCATTTTATGGTCGGCTCCTGACGCCGTGGCGAGGAAAAGCTTTTCACCGACCTCTTTTTCAATGGCCGTACAAGTTTCCTGCAACTCATTCAGTACCGCGCGCGATTGCAAAACATCCGGGTTTACCGACGTATACGGCTGTTTGGTGACGATAAACATCACCACCGTCATGTCCATATTCGCCTGCACCATTTTCCAGTTCAGGCGCGCGAGGGCTTCCAGCGTGAGATCATAACCTTTGTTGGAATACTCGTAACGGCCGGATGTGAAGAAATAGAGCGTTTTATCCAGATCAAACGAATAGCTGGGAAAGAAATGCCCCATTACAAACTCGTGAATGCGCTCTTTATGCTTCAAATGGAGGTTCTGAAACTCATGCACCGCCTGGAAACGCACTACGTTGAGTCCGTTCGGCGTCACGAGGTCGGGCATGCGGCCGAGGAACACCTCGCACTCGCGGGCGGTCACATCGCTAACTGTCGTGAGCACATGCGCATTCAGTGCTGCCTGCCGCTCGATAGAACATTGGGCCAGAATACCGTAGTTTTTGGCTTCCTGCTCCCAGTCGAAGAAGGGGAGTTTGTTGTAAAAACCCGATACATTCTGCGCCAGATAACGGCCCAGCATCGTTGCGTGGGTGGTAAACGTGGTCGCGATCTTGACATTCTCGCGTTTCAGTTCGGAAAGTCCGCTGCTCGCCATCCACTCGTGGAACTGGGCCGAGATTTCTTCACGTTTGGCATTCTCTTCCGCATATTCTTTCAGGAATATACGTACCAGCTCGCCGAAGCAAAGTGTTTGATTTACAAGGTGTTCAACGTTGATGGTCGGGATGCGGTTCTTTTCCCAAAGGCTAAATTTGATCGCATCGAGCTGGCCCATAATGCTGTCCACATCGAACAGCACGACCCGTGGCTTTCCGGTCACGAGCCAGTAGCCGTAATACACCGTGTAACCCATATCACGCATCCGCTTGACGATCCGCCCTGCCGGGGAATCGTCCAGATCGTGAATCATTTCAAATTCGGAAGACGCTTTCTTTTCGAAATAAGGCCCAAGGAGAAAATAGTTCTCTTCCCATTTCTCAACCATCGCGGGGACCTTGGTCCTTATTACGGTATATATCCCTCCAACTTGATTACAAACCTCCCATGCAACTTCGAACAGGACGTTTTTCTTAGTGGTTTTGACAAATGGTTCCAATTAGGGTACAGTTTAAGCGTTACTAGGGTATTTATAGGGATTCTGCTTCCGGTTATGTCACAAAAATCCTTGTTATTACACAATAAATATGCAGAAAAATAATTCAGAATAACAACACTTGAATTTTTGTGCACATGACAGAAAAGCCGGTTTAAAACATCATTCCAGCGGCAAAATATAACTAAGTCAAGAATAGGGCACCCGCGCCGATTTTCATATGCCGATCCAAATCAATCCGTTATTGCTCGAAATTAAGACGGTTGTCGGCTAACTTTGTTCCAAAATACGTTACTTTGGTTGGATTAACAT
This sequence comes from Dyadobacter sp. SG02, assembly GCF_900109045.1. Classification (GTDB taxonomy): domain Bacteria; phylum Bacteroidota; class Bacteroidia; order Cytophagales; family Spirosomataceae; genus Dyadobacter. The sequence goes on along the minus strand of NZ_FNYL01000022.1, from coordinate 28,316 downwards.
TTTGCATTGGTCAGATAGTGAAAAAAATTAAAATTGTTGCGCTTTCCTTCGTTATTATCACGTTTTTACTGGAAAGTTGCATGGCCCAGAGCGCGGAAACAGAGGGTAATCTGCCCCCGAAGAGAGAGTTTAGAGCGGTCTGGATAGCCACTGTCGACAATATTGATTGGCCAAGCAGCAAGACCCTTCTCCCCGAGGAACAGCAGGAGGAATTCTCCGAGCTACTCGATTTTCACAAACGGGTAGGCATGAATGCGGTGTTCGTGCAAGTGCGCGCCGCGGGGGATGCATTCTATGCCAAAAGCCCCGAACCGTGGTCGGAATGGCTCACGGGCGTGCAGGGGCGTAAGCCCGACCCGATGTGGGACCCGCTCGACTTCATGATCACCGAGGCGCACAAGCGTGGCCTCGAATTTCACGCATGGCTGAACCTCAACCGGCTGGTGCATAAATCTTCCAAAAGCGTTTCCGCCGAAAACATCAGCCGCCTCCATCCGGAGTGGATTTTGACCTATGACGGTTATAAACTCTTCGATTTCGGAATCCCGGAAGTGCGCAAGTTCATTACCGATATGACGGTCAACGTGGCTAAAAACTACGATGTCGACGGCATTCACTTCGATGATTATTTTTACCCTTACGCCGCGCCGGGCCAGGTAATCCAGGACGACGCAACATTCAGGAAATACTCCGACGGCTACACCAACAAGGCCGACTGGCGCCGCCATAATGTGGATTTATTGGTAAAACAGATCCACGAAGCATTGGAAGCCTTAAATCCAAAACTCAAATTCGGGATCAGTCCTTTCGGCGTTTGGCGTAACAAGGACCGCGATGCGGAAGGCTCCAAAACTTTCGGAGCGCTGGCATCCTACGATGACCTTTTTGCAGATAGTCGCCGCTGGATAAAGGAAGGCTGGATCGATTACATTGCACCGCAAGTTTATTTCTCTTCCGGTTTCAACAGGGTACCTTATAAAAATCTGGTGGACTGGTGGACCGAAAATTGTTTTGACAGACATTTATATATAGGTATGGGCGCTTATCGCGTCGGGTACAAAGACAAGGACTCACACTGGTCGAACCCCGCTGAAATACCCAATCAGGTTCGCTATTTCCGTGATAGTGAGGCGGATGGATCTATTTTTTTTAGTTCAAGATCATTAAGGGCTAATAGTCTGGGTTTTGTGGATTCGTTGAGAAGGGATCTCTTCAAATATCCTGCATTAATCCCTACCATGCCCTGGAAGGACAAAATACCGCCATTGTCTCCCAAAAGCCTGAAAGCGACATTGCTATCACGCGGTATCGAACTCTCCTGGGAGCAACCCGAGGCCGCTGCCGACGGCGACAAGGCGTGGTACTACGTCATTTACCGCTTCCCACCCGATGAAAAACCCACCGCTCACGACCCGCGCCGCATTTTGGGAATGTGCTACGAAGGTGAAAAATTCGTGGATATGAGCGCCGAGGCGGGCAAAAGATATGTTTATTATGTTACGGCAGTGGATCGCCTGCACAACGAGGGTCGGCCGATCGGCCCGTTGCGTGTGGAAGTACACGATCAGAAGCTAGTCAGGTTTTAGATATGAGCAATTCTATCCAATACGAATATAAACCCGAGCATTTCATTGCCTCGGCGCCTACTAAATACAACTCAGCAAATCTTCGCACGGAGGAGATGGTGCTCAATATGGGCCCGCAGCACCCGTCTACGCACGGGGTATTGCGGCTCGAAGTGGTCACCGACGGCGAAGTTGTAGTCGACGTCGTGCCGCATTTGGGTTATCTGCACCGCTGTTTCGAGAAACACGCCGAGTCATTGCCATTCAACCAGATTATTCCGTATGTAGACCGTATGGATTATGTGGCCGCTATGAACTCGGAGCACGCTTATGCAATGGGGGTGGAAAGAATGCTGGGCATTGAAAACGACATTCCCAAACGCATTGAATATATCCGCGTCGTAGTAGCGGAGCTCAACCGCCTGGCATCGCACTTCGTCGCGCTGGGTACCTACGCGATGGACATAGGTGCGTACACGCCGTTCCTGTGGATGATGCGCGACCGCGAGCAAATCCTGCGCCTGCTCGAATGGACCTGCGGTGCGCGGATGTTGTACAATTATATATGGATAGGCGGATTGTTCTATGATCTGCCCGTCGGCTTCGAAGAGCGCTGTGGAGAGTTTATCAAATATTTAAAACCAAAGCTGGTCGAATTGCAGCAGTTGGTGGTGGATAACAAGATTTTTATCCAAAGAACTGCCAATGTAGGCGTGTTACCAATGGATGTTGCTATCAATTACGGCTGCACGGGACCAATGCTGCGCGGTTCGGGTTTGAGATACGATTTGAGAAAAGTAGACGGCTACTCCGTTTATCCTGAGCTTGATTTTGAAATACCTATCGGTGAAGGGAAGCTGGGCAAGGTAGGAGATTGCTGGGACCGCACCTGGGTACGCGTGGTGGAATGCCGGGAATCGGTGAAAATCATCGAACAAAGCCTGGTACAATTGCAGGGAGATCACAAACGAAACCGCGATTTCGATCCGCAGGCCATTGTTCCGAAGAAAATCAGGCCGAAAGCGATGGATTTCTATGTGCGTGCGGAGAATCCGAAAGGAGAGCTGGGCTTCTATTTCCGTACCGACGGCCGCTCGGATATTCCCGTGCGCTGCAAGGCACGCGCTTGTTCTTTCAATAACCTTTCGGTGATAGGCGAAATATCAAAAGGCTCATTACTGGCCGACCTGGTCGCCATTATCGGTTCCATCGACGTAGTGATGGGAGAGGTTGATAGGTAATTAAAAATGAAAAGAGCCGCGTCGCGGCTCTTTTCATTTTTAATTACTAGGCTTCCGCGGCGACGCCAACCAATTCGTGTTTCGCCAGGAATTCGGCAATCTGAACTGCATTGGTCGCAGCTCCTTTGCGCAAGTTGTCCGCTACGATCCAGAGATTCAGTGTTTTAGGCTGAGATTCGTCACGACGGATACGGCCTACGAAAGTTTCGTCTTTGCCATGAGCCGTCAACGGCATGGGGTACAATGCATTTTTCGGATCGTCCTGTACGATCACGCCTTCGGTTTCGCTCAGGATCTGGCGAACTTCGTCCAGGTCGTATTCATTTTCGAACTCGATGTTAACAGCCTCGGAGTGACCGCCGATCGTTGGGATACGAACAGTTGTAGCAGTTACCGCAATGCTGTCGTCGCTCATGATCTTCTTCGTCTCGTTCGTCATCTTCATTTCCTCTTTGGTATAACCGTTATCGAGGAACACATCGATGTGCGGAAGCACGTTCAGGTCGATCTGGTGCGGGTATACTTTGCCTTTGCTGTGATCGCCGGCACGCTCCGAGAACAACTGATCCACGGCAGCCTTACCGGTTCCGGTTACCGACTGATAAGTGGAAACAACCACACGCTTAATTTTATATTTTTTGTGCAACGGGTTCAGCACCACCACCATTTGAATGGTAGAGCAGTTCGGGTTTGCAATGATTTTGTCTTCTTTCGTCAATTCACCTGCATTGATTTCCGGAACCACCAATTTTTTGGTCGGGTCCATACGCCAAGCCGAAGAGTTATCCACCACGGTAATGCCTGCTTCCGCGAATTTCGGTGCAAGAGCGAGTGAAGTACCGCCGCCGGCCGAGAAGATCGCGATCTCCGGTTTGGCAGCAATCGCATCCTCGAAGCCGATCACCTTTATCTGTTTACCCTTGAATGTAACTTCCTTACCAACAGACCTTTCAGATGCGACGGCCAAAAGCTCCGTCACCGGGAAATTACGCTCTTCGAGCACTTTGAGGATTTCGCCGCCCACCAAACCGGTAGCGCCTACTACTGCGATTTTCATTCTTGCATTAAGATTAAAAATGGATAGAATATGATTTACTCTTTGCCAGTGGCCTGCGCCGCCTCGCGAAAAGTGCCGCAAATTTACGCAGTTTTTTAGAATGATAGGAAAATTTGCCTGTTTAATGCATTAAAATTCAGGAAGGAACGGGCAAAGTCGATATTTCAGAGCTGTTTAATAGGCTTTTCAGTATTCCAATTTTTACGTGTCAGATTCCGAAATCGTATATGTGTTCGGGCGTAATGCATGCGTCGAGCGCAATGTCGAATGCATCGATATCCTCTATTTCATCCACTTTTTCAAATAGCGAAAGGCCCATTTTAATGCAATCGGGTCGGGTTTGGGGCAGAAACCGGTCGTAATAACCACCACCGTACCCCACGCGGTAACCTTTGCGGTCAAACGCAAGGAGCGGCACAAGTACGATATCGGTTTCTTCGGGCAAAATTTTCTCCGAAGTGGTCGGATCAGGCTCGGGAATACGCCATTGGTTCATGACCAGGTGCGTGAAGGGTGTCATTAGGAAATGCTCCATTTCCCGCGTACCGGGGATAATGTAGGGCGCGGCTATGCGCATGGCCGGAAAGGATTTTCTTAACATATCCATAATGCCGAACGTATCCACCTCCCGGGCATTAAGTTGTGGCAGGAAAGTATGCAGGGTTTGAAACGCATTCAGATGAAGATATTTTTCAAGATTCTGCGCGATCAGGGCATTTTTTTCGATCAGCCACCGCTCGTCGGCCCCTTTTCTTTTTTGTAAAAATTCCTTGCGCAGTGCGGCCTTTTTCATCGGGTAATGTTGTCTTTTTGGGGATGTAATCGGAGGAAATTTCGCCTTTTTATTCTATTGTTCGTACTTTCACGGTCTGATTTCAAAATCTTTAACTATTGTATAGAATTTAAGACATGAGCAAAATTAAAGTTGACAATCCCGTCGTAGAACTGGATGGCGATGAAATGACCCGCATCATCTGGAAATTTATCAAGGAAAAACTGATCCTCCCTTACATCGACGTAGACATCAAATACTACGATCTGGGTATCGAATACCGCGACGAGACCAACGACCAGGTGACTATTGATGCCGCTAACGCTATCAAAGAATACGGCGTAGGTATCAAATGCGCTACAATCACTCCTGATGAAGACCGCGTAAAAGAATTCAACCTGAAACAAATGTGGAAATCGCCTAACGGAACCATTCGTAACATCCTCGATGGTACTGTGTTCCGTGAGCCGATCGTCATGCAAAACGTGCCTCGCCTGGTTACCAACTGGACGGCGCCAATTATCGTAGGACGCCACGCATTCGGTGACCAATACCGCGCTACGGACTTCGTAGTTCCAGGAAAAGGTAAACTGACGATCAAATTCGAAGGCGAAGACGGACAAGTGATCGAGCATGAAGTGTACCAATACAAAGGTGCCGGTGTAGCGATGGCGATGTACAACATCGACGAGTCGATCCGCGGTTTTGCACGCTCGTGCTTCAACGTGGCTTTGGACAAAGGATGGCCTCTCTACCTTTCGACCAAAAACACGATCCTTAAAAAATATGACGGTCGTTTCAAGGATATTTTCCAGGAAATATACGAAACCGAATACCAGGGAAAAGTACATTACGAGCACCGTTTGATCGACGACATGGTTGCTTCCGCATTGAAATGGGAAGGTAACTTCGTATGGGCTTGTAAAAACTATGATGGTGACGTTCAGTCGGATACCGTTGCACAAGGTTTCGGTTCACTGGGTCTGATGACCTCAACTCTGGTTACGCCAGACGGCAAAGTAATGGAAGCTGAGGCAGCGCACGGAACAGTAACCCGTCACTACCGCGAGCATCAGAAAGGCAAGCCAACTTCCACTAACCCAATCGCTTCCATCTTCGCATGGACACGCGGTCTGGCGTTCCGTGGCAAATTGGACAACAACCAGCCGCTGATCGATTTCGCTAATGCTTTGGAAAAAGTATGTATCGAAACTGTGGAAGGTGGACAAATGACCAAAGATTTGGCAATCGGCCTACACGGAAACGATGTGAAACACGGTGAGCACTACCTGTACACAGAAGAGTTCCTGGAAGCTATCGATACCAATTTGAAAGCTGCATTAGCATAATATCCACATTTAGTGGTACAAAGCCATCGGTTTCGCAAGAAGCCGGTGGCTTTTTTTGTGGCGGGTACTATTTTATTATATATTACTGGGAACGCGCTTAACAAACCCGACCTGGTGATCAAGATTTTGACCATACTAACCGCACTTATCGTGCTGACCGTGAATGGTTTGCAGGCAGGAAGGTTTGTAACTATCGGGCAAGTAGCCCGTCAGGACACGGTCGCCACCGCCGACTCCGCCCAAAAGGTGATGCAAAAAGACCTGATCGATGTTCTCAGAAGGTGGAAATCTAAGGACAAGTCGGACTCGGTGCGTGTTCCCAAAATCAAATCGGGCAAGCCGATCTTTTCGCTCGTCCCCGCGGGTGGGTATACGCTCTCGTCCGGGCTAACGGGCTCGCTCAATGCGAACATCGCTTTCTACACGAGCAACCCGAAAACGACCAATATTTCGAGTATTACCACCAATTTCATTTACACAGAATACAAGCAGATGACCATTCCCGTCCAGGCCAACATCTGGACGCGGCATAACGACTACAACTTTGTCGTCGACTGGCGGTTTTTCAAATACCCTCAGGATACTTACGGGTTGGGCATGGATTCTAAAATCAGAGATGCTACTAATTTGAAATACAAGCATTTGCGGTCGCACCAGACGGTTTTGAAAAGAATAGGCAAATCGTTTTTTGTCGGGTTGGGATTTGCTTATGATAAAAGGTGGCAAATCATGCAATCTGATAAGGAAGAGAAGCTGAACCAGGATATAAAAGATTATGGATTGGGTAATAAATCATCTTCGGTCGGGCCACTGGTAACCGTCGCTTACGACAGTCGTACGAATTCCATTAACCCGCTGAAAGGGTTTTATTCCAATGTTCAGTTCCGGCCGAATATGAAGTCGCTGGGCAGCACCAATAGCTGGCAAGCAGTCGTTATCGACGTTCGCCGTTATTTCAATTTTCCCCAGGGTAGCCAGAACACCCTCGCATTCTGGAACTACAACTGGCTCACCGTCGGCAAACCTCCCTACCTTGACCTGCCCGCCACCGGCTGGGACCCGACCAACAACATCGGCCGCGGTTACATTCAGGGGCGTTTTCGCGGTACCAATCTGCTCTATTTCGAATCCGAATACCGCTTCGCATTCACCAAAAATGGCCTTTTCGGCGGTGTTATCTTCGCGAATGCGCAAAGTGTTTCGGATTGGCCGTCGAAGAGCTTCCGCAAGATCGCTCCTGCGGGAGGGTTAGGCATTCGTATTAAAGTGAATAAAACCTCCGGAGCAAACATCGCTATCGATTATGGATTCGGTATGGACGGTTCTCGGGGGTTGTTTGTGAATTTGGGGGAGGTGTTTTAACTTTATAGAAAACACACTATGCTTCCAGATGTACAGACTGATCTTTGCAGACCGGGCTTTGAAAAGCCTGAAATCTATCCCTAAACGGGACGCCGAAAACATAATTGCGCAGCTTGAAGAACTGGCAGAATTTCCTCATTTGAAGAGGAATGTAAAATGCCTTCAAAATCATCCGCGTGCAGTATATCGTCTAAGAGTAGGCAATTATAGGGTTCTCTTTAACAAATATGTAGATTTTGAAGTTGTAGAAGTGATTGATGTAGGGCATAGAAAAGAAATATACTGATGAACCTGAACGCACAAATTATAGAGGAAGACGGCAAGCCGAAGTTTGCTCTCTTACCAATTAGCGAGTACGAAGCATTGCTAAGCGAACTTTCAGAATTTGAAAATCTGGAAGACCTTTCGGACTATTTGACAGCTATCAAGATTAAAGAGGAGACCAAAACCTGGCACAGCCTGGAAGACGTGAAGGCTCAGTTGGGAATCGAATAATTTAATGCTCATGTGGGTCCAAATCTCCAAGGTCAAAATTAGTTGGTTTCGATCTTTCGAGGTATTGTTGAGCAATTTTAAGTCTTGACTTCGCATCAATTTCAGGCTGCGCTAACGGGCTAATGATTACCTCCACCGGATCATCGCTAAATGAATCCGGTAACGATATTTTCAGTTCTCCGTTTTTTGGTGTTTCAACTAGTCTAAGCGCAGTCATGACAATTATTTTTATGAAAGTTAACAAATAATTCCCTCAATCCTCCCTCCCTTCCTTCCGGTTAGCATCCGCCATCCGCACAATCTTAGGCGAGAACTTCGCCAGTACTGTCACTAATTCCGTCTGCGCGGCGATCACATCCTCGATATTCTTGTAAACCATCGGCGATTCGTCCAGGTCGCCGCCAATAAGTTGAATACCATTGTCTTGCAAAATCCTGTTCATCTGGCTTCGTGTAGTGGTAGTGAATGCCTTCGTGCGAGACATGACGCGCCCTGCGCCGTGGGAGGCGGAATTTATTGATTCTGCATTGGCTTTACCTCGGATGACATACCCCGGCTGGCTCATCGAGCCAGGGATAATGCCGAGTTCGTCGGAGCCGGCGGGCGTGGCGCCTTTGCGGTGGACCATCACTTCGCGTCCGTCTGCTAATTGCTCTTTCCAGGCGAAATTGTGGTGGTTTTCGATGATTTTTAATGGCTTTTCACCCAGCGATCTCGCCATTTTGTTGTGGATTTCGTGGTGGTTAGCCGAGGCGTAATCTCCGGCGAGGTTCATCGCGATCCAGTATTCCTGGCCTTCTTCGGTATTAAGGTCGAGCCAGGCGAGATGGGCGGCTTGTTTGGGCAGTACCGTCTTTTGCATGGCCAGTTTGGAATAGTAATTGGCGATGTTTCCGCCGAAACCGCGGGAGCCGGAATGGGAGAGCAACGACAGGTATTCGCCTTTGGGTAAATTCAGAAACGGATCGTTTTCAAATACTTCTACAACTCCCCATTCTACAAAATGATTACCGGTGCCCGACGTGCCCAGCTGCCGGTAAGCTTTGTCTTTCAATGAGCGAATGGTTTTAGTAGCTTCCCATTCGGGTGCGTCCATAATGCTTTCGTCGTATTTTCGGGCAGTTTCGCCGCCCATACCGAATTTGGTGTTTTCGGTCAGGATCTTTTTCAGGAAATGCGGCTCGCGTTTGAGATAATCGGTGGGAATATCGAAAACCGACATGCACATGCGGCAGGCAATATCGACACCTACGGCGTAGGGAATTACTTTGTCGGCTTCCGTGGCGAGTACGCCGCCGATGGGTAATCCGTACCCTTGGTGCGCGTCAGGCATTAATGCGCCAGCGACCGATATGGGTAAACTAACGGCAGTCTCCATTTGCAACAATGCGCCTTCTTCGATGTGTTCTTTACCGAAAACCGCGTAATGCGGCTTGTCTTCGCGGAGGTTGAATGTGTTCTTCTTTTGGGGCTCTTTTTCTTCCAAAGTCAATACAGCTTCCTCATTGACAAGCAGTTCCCTGGCGTCGTCGGTCAGGGAAATTTCAGTACCGGCTTTTTTAAGATCATGAACCGTTTTGGCCAGATTCGTAAGCTTATTTTTCGAATAGGCATATTTCTTCGGGTCGTTCAGCATTTTGACGAGCATGAGCAACACCTTCTCTTTCGGGTATTTCGCGCGCTCGTGCAAGCCGTTCGCGACGCGCAGGAAGTCGGTGTGCAGTTTTTCCGGCACGTTGGCCAGGAATAGGATTTCTTCGATGGTAACTGGTGTGTCCATGGACAAATATCGTTGTTGGCTCCGCTATTTCAAGCACATATGGCTTGCCGTCTGGTAAATGATGCATTGCCATTAAATCTTTCTTGACATAATACAATACAACTTCTAAAAAACCCGTACCTTTGCGGGCAATTTGTTGATACAGTTCGCAGTACCTTCTTTAACTTAATTAAAACGTTGCAATGTCCGCAGTAGCAGAGCAAACTCAATTGGCCGACCGCATCAATGCCCTCGAAGAATCTTCGACGCTGGCGATGACCAAAATGGCCCGTGAACTGGCCGCACAAGGCCATAAAGTGATCAGTCTGAGTGTTGGAGAGCCAGACTTCAAGACGCCCGCACACATTTGCGAGGCCGCTAAAAAAGCCATCGACGATGGTTTTCACGGTTATTCCCCCGTAGCAGGTTATCCTGATCTGCGAAAGGCTATTGCTGATAAGTTAAAGCGCGACAATAATATAGATTGGAAACCCGAAAATATCGTGGTTTCGACCGGTGCCAAGCATTCACTCGCGAACGTGATCCAGGTTCTGGTCAATCCGGGCGACGAAGTAGTGATTTTCGCTCCTTACTGGGTGAGCTATTCCGAAATGGTGAAACTGGCGGAAGGAAAGTCGGTGGTTGTAGACGGTGCGTTTGAAAATGATTTCAAAGTAACTGCCGCACAATTGGAAGCTGCTATCACGCCACGTACGAAAGTGGTGATGTACGCTTCGCCGAACAACCCGACAGGCGCTGTTTATTCAGAAAAAGAATTGAGAGAGATTGCGGCGGTACTCGAAAAACATGAAGGTGTTTATGTACTGGCCGACGAAATCTACGAATATATCAACTTTACCGAGGAAGGCCATTTCAGCATTGGTTCTATCCCTGCATTGAAAGACCGCGTGATCACTGTGAACGGTGTTGCGAAAGGTTACGCGATGACAGGCTGGCGGATCGGTTTCATCGCGGCAGCGAAATGGATCGCAGACGGCGTTGAAAAATTGCAAGGACAGGTTACCTCGGGAACGAACTCCATCGCGCAGAAAGCGGCTACGGCAGCATTCAACGGTCCGAAAGAGCCTTCTATCGAAATGGCGAAAGCATACCACCGTCGTCGTGACCTCGTGGTAGGCTTGCTGAAAGACATTCCGGGTTTCAAGGTGAATGTACCACAAGGCGCGTTCTACGCATTCCCCGATGTGAGCTATTATTTCGGAAAATCGGACGGCGAGACGCTGATCAAGGATTCCGATGATTTTGCCAACTGGATTTTGAACAAATCTTACGTTTCGACCGTAGCAGGATCGGGTTTTGGTGCGCCTAACTGCATCCGTATCTCAACCGCCGCTGCCGATGAAGCACTGGAAGAAGCGGTAAAGCGTATCAAAGACGCGGTAGCGACTTTGAAATAATACAAATATGAAATCATAAAAGCCTCATGGGTGTTACCTGTGAGGCTTTTGTGTTGTAAGCCGAATCGATTTTCAATAATGCGGCATTGTGCGGCCGCCGATAGGCCGCCGACCGCCGACCCTATAAAATGAGCAAATACTATTTTTTGAAAGTTAAGGAGGTTGAGAAGGAAACCGAAGAGGCTGCGACGATCCATTTCTGGCATCCGATCAACGAAGTCGTTCAATACCGTCCGGGGCAGTTCCTGACTTTGCTGCTGCCTTTTGAAGATAAAAAAATCAGAAGGTCATACTCGATGTCGAGTTCGCCTTATACGGATGTTTCCCTGGCGATTACCATTAAACGGGTTCCGGGCGGTTACGCCTCTAACCTGCTGCTCGACACGCTGAAAGAGGGCGATGTGCTGGAAGCATTGGAACCCATGGGCCATTTTTTTCCCAAGCAGGCCGACGATCAGACGCGCCAGGTTGTATTTATCGGAGCGGGAAGCGGCATTACTCCCCTGTTTTCGATCCTGAAATCCATTCTGATGGTGGAACCGGAAAGCGAAGTTTTCCTGATTTATGGCAGCCGGAGAGAAGATAGCATTATTTTCAAAGACAAAATCGCGGCTTTGGAGAACAAATATGGCAAACGCTTTACGGTGGTCCATTCATTGAGCCAACCAAACGAAGGCTGGGACGGCGAAACGGGACGATTGAATAAAAGCCACGTGCTGAAAATCATCGAAAAACTCCCCGAGCTGAATAAAAAGGAAGCAGAATACTTCCTTTGCGGACCCGATGATATGATGGAAGAGGCGCATCGGGCTTTGTCGATCCTGGCGGTGCCGGAGGGCAATATCCGGAAGGAGAGTTTTGTCACTGCTACTTCCGCCAAGCCTGGCGAGGTGACTTTGGAGCCCGAGGCAGACGATGACGATTCGCCCAGGACGCGCGAAATCACGCTGTTTTATGAAGGTACCGAGTATAAACTCCCGGTGAAGCCACATGAAACCGTGCTCGAAGCGGCGTTGAATATGGATATCGACCTGCCGTACTCGTGCCAGGCGGGCATGTGTACCGCGTGTATGGGCCGGTGTACGTCCGGCAAGGTGCAGATGGATGAAGAGGATGCGCTTTCCGAGGCGGAGATTAATGAAGGGTTTATCCTCACCTGCGTGTCGCACCCGATGAGCGACGATGTGGTGATCGAAGTGGAATAACGCATTGATAATGTATATAAATGAAAAGGGCAGCGACTGAATCGCCGCCCTTTTGCTTATTTGTTCGGGTCTTTTTTAGGTGGAAGCGGCGGCTTGGGCGCTGGTGCCGGCTTTGCGGATACGGGAGGAGCTACTTTCGCCGGTGCGACTACTGGAGCGGGTGGGGGAGGAGGGCTTCCTGCGCGTCGCATGCGCCCGCTACGTGCAACCCTCGGCGCACGCGGAGGCTCATCGATACCCTGCATCTTCTGGTAGCTCAAAGTTTCCAGCCCGATGTTCTTGCCAAGTTCGCTGATCTTGAAGTTTACTTCCTCGATCTCCCTCTGCAATTTCTGTTCAGGCATGTCAACTTTCATGACCTCTTTGGTCGTATTGGTAATCTGATTGTTTAGCTCAGAAATAACCTGTTCCTGTGCTTTGATCTGCTGCTCAAAATCTGCAAGCTGCTTGTCCAGTTCTGTGTCGCTGAGCTTCGATTCCTTGCCGTCCTGATTAAAGAGGACAGATCTTTTTTCCATCAAATCGGACCTCAATTCTTCTGCACGATGCTTTTTCCATTCGATTTTCTCTATTTCGCGTTCAAGACGTTCGGCTTCAAACCGATACTTCTCCCGTTCGCGGTGCAATTCCTGCAATCGTACATGATGAGGTTTTAATTCTTCATGCATTGCACGGATCTTTTGGTTGATTTCCCACATCTTCCGATCCAGGGTATCATTACCCGATTGCTCGAAATCTATTTCAGGAGCGTCAATGTGAACGTCTGCATAGGCAAATTCTTCCTGGATATTTTCATGAATATGCTCTTCAATAGCCACTTCGGCGATTTCCTCCATTTCGCGCTCCTTGCGGGTTTCGATTTTCACCGGTTTCCGCTTTTTGACGGTGATATGCTTTTCGGCTTTCTTTCCCTTGTCTTTTTCAATCTTCTGTGCTACCGCGTATGCTGAAACGCCTATGACCAATCCGATAGCGAAAATCATTGCCGGCAAGCTTGAAAATGTGCGGATAGGTTTTGGATTCAGACCTAAAACACGCTGTACACGATGAAGCAATAGCGGTTTTTTGGAAGCAAAAGCCATGGCCAGTCCGGGTGTGGCCTGCCATTCGGCTACTTTCACGAGGGCGTGGGCGAGGGACATTTTGTCGCCGCAAACGGCCAATGCAATGTCGTCGCAGCAATGCTCGCGTTCGGCGCGCACTTTTTCGGACAGCCACCAGATGGCCGGATGGAAGAAAAAGATAACTTCCACGAACGATTGCAGCATATTAATCAGGTAGTCGTTCCTGCGGATATGCGCGAGTTCGTGTGCGAGGATCGCCTCCACCTGCGCTGTGGAAAAGCCTGAAAGCAATCCGATCGGGATCAGTACCACCGGGCTGAATGTGCCTATTACCATGGGTGTGAGCACTTTGGCGGTTTCGCGGAATTCCACAGATTTGGAAATATTCATTTTGGCAATGATCACCCCGAACCTGGCCCGCCATTCCTTATCCATGACGATCTTGGCGTTGAACCGAAGCCTTTCCGTGAAAATCCAGCCGCCGGCGAAGCGCAGCAAAAGAATGCCGGAGCCGATCAGCCAGCAAATGACGAGTTCGTGTAAATGGGCGGTGAGCCACATTTGTACCTTAAATGAAATGGGCAGGTCCCGGGAGACTTCCGCCCATGTGCGGGATGCGGATAATGCGGTGTAGCGCGCCAAAGCTTTTACATTGGAAACTGCGCTGGTGGTTTTAGGATAGTAGTAAATGAATGTCCCGACAGATGCGACGACCTGTGCGAAAAGGAAGCCAACACCCGTGAGGTAGCGCGTGTTGGCTGATTTTTTTCTCAAAAAATAAAATGCGGCAACGGCGACCAGCATCAGCAGTGTTCCCTGCCAGATCGAATGGATAAGCGTCCAGCCAAATGCGGAAACGGCCGGACCGGGTAACAGATTTGAGAAGAATTTCATGGCTAACGATTGTTTTCCAGGTTATTTAATAACTCACGAATTTCATCCAGTTCTTCTTTGGAGGTGGTATGATTCCCCAACGCTTGCATGACCATTTGCGCGGCCGAGCCTTGAAAGAGGGTTTCGACCATTTTACCAACCAGATTCTGCTGCGTTTCCTCTTTGCCAAGGAGCGCGACGTAAATATGCGATCGTCCTTGCTCCGTGCGGTAGAGCAGCCCTTTGTCATGCATGATCTGCATGAGTTTCAAGGTAGTCGTGTAGCCAACATCCTTGGTTTCGGAAAGGGCATCATGCACGGCACGGACGGTACTTGGGCCTGCCTGCCAGAGGTAGTTCAGGATTTCCAGTTCGGATTCGGTGGGCTTGATATACATGATATTAGTTAATTACGATAATCTTCGTACCAAATGTCTACGAAAAAAATCGTACATGCAAGCGTTTACTACGATTTTTTTCGTAATTAACGTTATACCCTATCTAATATATTGTATTTGAATGGATTACGCAAGAAAAAAGTCCGGCGGGGAAGCCGGACTTTGCAGTATCGATGTGAAAAATTCCTAAACGTAAGTGTTCAGCATTACCGGCATTACGAGCATCAGGATGTCTTCGTTTTCCTCCTGATCTACCGGGATAATCAGCCCGGCGCGGTTTGGAGCGGAAAGTTCGAAGGTGATGGTCTTGCTGGAAAGGTTACCCAATACTTCAATCAGGAATTTCGCATTGAAACCGATCTCCATATCATCGCCATTGTACTCGCACATCAGGCGTTCGTTGGCTTCGTTAGAATAGTCGAGGTCTTCCGCCGAAATGACCAGGTCGTTCAGTGCCATTTTCATGCGCACCTGGTGGGTAGTCCGGTTGGAGTAGATCGAAATACGTCTCAGAGAGCTAAGGATTTCCAATCTGTTAATGGTAAGCGTATTCGGGTTGTTGGTCGGGATCGCGTTTTCATAATCCGGGAAACGCTCGTCGATCAACCGGCAGATCATACGGATATTACCGAAGCTGAAAAACGCGTTCGAGGAAGTGAATTCCGCTTTCACGGGCACATCGTCGGACGGCAAACAACTTTTCAGCAGATTCAATGCTTTCCGCTGAATGATCATTGACGTATCGATGTCCGATTTGATGTCGATACGGCGGTAGCGCACGAGGCGGTGACCGTCGGTAGCGACGAAAGTTGCGCTTTCAGCACCCATTTGCACAAAAACCCCCGTCATAGCCGGGCGGAGATCGTCGGTACTGGTTGCGAACAAGGTGTTTGAGATAGCTGCTCCCAATGCCGTCGAAGAGAAATCCACGGACTGGCCGCGGTTCACCACCGGTGTTTTCGGGAAATCGATCGGGTTTTCACCCGACAGTTTGTAGCGGCCATTATCGGAAATAATTTCAGTACCAAAAGTTTCAGCATTCACCTGCAAGGTAATCGGTTGCTCGGGCAGGCCGCGCAGGGTGTCGAGCAGCAATTTTGCGGGAATGGCGATCGCTCCTTTTTCGGATGATTCCACTTCAATTTCCGTAATCATGACGGTTTGAAGGTCGGATGCGGTCACGGTCAGTGAATTTCCTTCCAATGTGAGGAGGAAATTTTCGAGAATTGGCACTATTGGGTTCGTTGAAACGACACCGTTTATAGCAGACAGCTGTTTGAGTAGAACTGATGACGAAACGACAAACTTCATAATTCGTGACGTAAGTGTTTAGTTGATAGATTTATATGCGGAAGATTCCGGAAAAACTTTGTTGTAGGGAACAAAAGTATAAAAAATTACGGAAGCGCCAGCCGCGTTGTCAACCAAATTTTCGGATTCTGAGGTAATATCTTGCTGCCCCGAAAAGACCAATTAACACTACCGGCAGGAGCAAATTAAGCGTTTGCCAGAACTTCCTGTTTTCCTGAATCTGGATTTTGTCCAAAGCCCGGATGGCGATCTGTTTACCGCGGGCATTGATCAAACCGTTGGCGTCTGTCATATAATCCAGCGCGTGAAGCACGAAATCCTTATTGCCGAAAGTTTGCTTCGTGACGCGGTCGTAACCGAGCGGTAATGGGGCATTCCTTTTATAATCATAATCGTTCACGATCAGGTCGCCGTCGGAGCAAATGATCACCTTTCCTGCATTACCACTCGCCTTGAACTTCGCTGCGCGCGGATCACCGGGCAGGATGCGGTTTTGAAAGAGCGATGTGAATGATCCTTCGAGCAATACCCCGGCGAGTTTAATTCCCGAGCGGTATTCCGAAGGTTCAGGATCTTTACGCGCCTCATTGTAGCCCACGAGCGCGGGCGCATTCACGAGCTGGGTGTACGGCGAGGTCAGCAGCAAAGGCATTTTGGCAATGCCGTTCGCCCCGCCGACCGTGTCGATCGAGCTCAGAAATCTTGTGTAAACGGCATTCAGGTTACGGGTTACCGTATGTGTCCCAAAATTGTTGAGGAGTGGGAAAAAGCGCCAGGGCATGGGCTTGATCTCGGGATTATCGCCAACGTTACCCACATTCAGCAGGATTTGTGCGCAGTTCATGTCTTTGACGAGGTTGGTATTTAACCGGACACCCCATTTGAAAAACAAATCGCCAAGGTTCAGATCGAGCGGCTGGGCATAATTACCATCCAGACTTACACTATCCACCCGTGCGCCGTCCACAAAAAACAACGCCTTACCACCGCCTACTACATATTGATCGAGCTTATACTTTTCAGCCTCCGAAAATGCGCTGTCGGGTTTCATGATGATCAATGCGTCCAGGCCTTCGTATGACTCAGGATTGTTCATGTCCAGGAAAACATCGTAGCTCTGTTGAATTGTGGCGATAATATCGCTCAAACGGGCGGGGGAAATTTTCGTATGGCTAACCACAAACCCTACCTTTTTCCGTTCCGGGTTCGCCAGCACACGTATCGCGGATGCCAGTTCAAACTCGACACCTTCGTAAGACTGGTTCAGCTGTTCTTCCGGCGAACTCGCTTTATTACCTTTCAATAACTGAACCGGGACCGAAAGCGTATCGGCCTGGACAATCACACCGGGGAAAATAATTTTTTCCGTGCGCTTGCCGTCCTCGTTCGCGAATACATTGGTAGGATTCAGCCCGCGGTCGATCAGGCTCATGTATTGCTTTTGGCGCTGCTCTTCACTCGTGGCGGCGGATGGATCAGAATAATTGACGATTAAATGCCCGTTGGCGTAGGTTTTAAACTCTTCCAAAGTTTCCCGCGTAGCACTTTCGAGGCGTTCGAAGCCGGCCGGAAAGTCGCCCGAGAGGTACACATTCACGATCACATCCTTTTCCAGACTACCCAAAAGCGTTTTGGTAGCGTCGGAAATGCTGTAACGTTTATCCTCGGTAAGGTCCCACCTGAAAAAAAACGATGAAGCCAGCCAGTTGATCCCGGCCAGGACAACCACAAGCAGTACAAACCGGGTAAGATTTTTTTTCATTCGCACAAAGGCTGATTTCAAACAAAAAATGGGCGATTCAGACGAACCGTCCATTCCTGCAAAAATATAAAAAACCGAAAATCAATCGGGTTTTATTGCCCGCGTGACGCAGGTTATTTCTTTTTATAGGTGCAAGCCGAGTTGTCGGCCGCGACGTAATACGATTTGTAATTCGTCGCCTTAGGGTCCATACAGCCTTTCAGGTTAAGTAATTCGATATTCCGGAAATCGATCGGATGGCTTTCGGCTTGCAATGCAATGTAGCCGCTGCCGAGTTTGGTATTGTCCTTTTTGATCCATTCGGCTTCATTACCTACTTTCCCGTCCTTAAAAGTGTGGTTTTTGCCGACGTAACCGCCGCCGATGCGCGGGTTGGTGAAAACGAGCACAGTATCGCCACCGATCATATGGTAAACGATCGAATCGCCGAGTACGATTGCTTCGGCATCCACCCATTGGTCGCCGTTGTAGGTTTTGGAACTGGAATTGATGCAATGCGCTTCGGCCAGTTTACCGTCGATATCGACAATCGTGCCCGGTGTGCAGAGGTTACCCGTGTTGCGCTCGCCCGCATTGAGGCCGCCCAGGTATTGCATTTCCAATGAAATCGGAAAGTCCTGGTCGAGTCCGAGGCTTGCGGCCGATTGCGAATGCAGCATAATACCGCTATTCCGCACATTCCAGGATGCCCCTCCGGGTACCTGGTTGCCTGTGAAGCGGTATTGAAGCCTGATTTTGTAATGCGAGTAGGGCTTGTTGTAATACATATGGCCATATTCCGTCGTGAACTTGTCGTACTCCTTATAGTTCACGCGGATCATGTTATCCTCTACAAGGAAGGTGTTTTTGTAATTGTCATTCACCTTATGGCCGGCGATTTTCACATCCCAACCCGTAAGATCCTTGCCGTTGAAGAGGGATTGCCATTCTTCCTTGTCGGCGGGTTTTTGGGCTTTGGCTAGGAAGGTGATGAAAAGCAATAGAAAGGTGATTTTGGCGGTCATAGAGGCTATTGTTTTTTTAATGCCACGAAGGCACAAATTAGCACGAAGGGCATTCGTGGATATTCGTGCCTTCGTGGCATACCATTAAAGCAGAAGCCGTTTGTATTCTAACTTCCCCCGCCCAAAATTCACCAATAGTCCCAGTTTATTCCGCGAAACTTTCAAATAATTCAAGGTCTGGGCAACATGCTCATCTGTAAGGCAAGAAACGCATTTGACTTCCAGAATGATCTTGTCAAGAACCACAAAATCAGCAAAGAACTTATGAGGCAGTAAAATTCCTTTGAAGAAAACCGGGTACTCCTTTTCTCTTTCATAAAACAGTCCTCCTTGCCGGAATAGTATTTCCAACGAATCTTTATAAACGATTTCCAGAAAGCCATGTCCGAGCTCGCGATGCACCTCTATGCATTTGCCGATGATACTATAAGATTCTTCTTTGTAAACGATTTCCATTATAAACAGGATTAGTTATCCCATTTATACGTAGGAATTCAAAAAGGTAACACTATCGCCTCCGCCGCTTAGGCTTTGGCGAGCTACCGCCACCACCCGAGCTCCGCTTCACGCGCCCGGAACCGCGTGGCTCCTTGGGCTTGCGATCCCGTGGCCTCCGATCGTTATCCCGATCAAAGCCCGGACGGCTGAATTCGCTCCGACGACCTGGCTTGGTACCGGCAAGGTAAAGGTCCATGCTCCGCCGTGCCAGGTTGGTCTCCTTCACTTTCACCTTCACCGCATCGCCAAACGTATATATTTTCTTGGTATGCTGGCCGATAATGCGATAGTTTTCCTTTTCAAGCTCGTAGAAATCGTCGCCCAGGTCGGTCATACGGATGAGACCCTCGGAAGCAGTTTCGGTGATTTCCACGAAAATACCGAACTCGGTTACACCGGTAATGATGCCGTCGAACTCTTTCTCGGGGTCCATCGTGCTCATGAACTCAACCTGCTTGTACTTGATCGAAGCCCTTTCCGCTTCCGCAGCCAGCCGTTCGCGCTCGGATGAATGCTTGGAAGCGATTTCGTAAGCTTCCTTATCGACATTGGCACCGCCGTCGAGATAATGCTGTAACAGCCTGTGCGCCATTACATCGGGATAGCGGCGAATGGGCGAAGTAAAATGCGAATACCGCCTGAATGCCAGTCCAAAGTGACCCATATCTTCGGTGCTATACCGCGCTTTGGCCATCGTACGCACCGCCAGCGATTCGATCAGGTTTTGCTCGGGCTTACCTTCCACTTTCGCCAGCATGGCATTCATGGATTTTGCGATCTGACCTTCTTCCTCGACTTCCAGTTTCAACCCCAGTTTGGCCACAAAATTCGCGAAGGTCTGCAAACGATCGGGGTCGGGTGCTTCGTGAATACGGTATACCATCGTGTTTTTGACTTCGCCCTTGGAAAGCGAATACACATATTCCGCCACGCGCTTGTTGGCGAGCAGCATGAATTCCTCTATCAGTTTGTTCGAATCGTGCCGTTCTTTGGTATAAATGCCCAACGGCCGGCCTTCCGGATCGAGACGGAAGCGTACTTCCGGCGTTTCGAAGTTGATAGCACCTTTTTTAAAGCGCTCTTTCCTGAAAACCTTCGCCAGTTGGTTCAGCGTATCCAGTTCTTTCGGGAAATCGCCTTCGCCCGAATCAAGCACGGCCTGTGCTTCTTCGTAGCTAAAACGGCGGTCGGAATGAATCACCGTCCTTCCAAACCATTCTTTCAGCAATTTTCCCTTTGAATTAATTTCAAATATGGCCGAAAATGCCAGCCTGTCCTCATTCGGGCGCAACGAACAAAGGTTATTTGAAAGCTTTTCGGGCAGCATTGGTACCGTTCTGTCTACGAGATAAACGGACGTAGCGCGACGAAACGCCTCTCTTTCGAGCTCGGTACCGGGCAACACATAATGCGAAACATCGGCAATATGCACGCCTACTTCCACCACATCTTCGCCCAGATATCGGACAGACAATGCGTCGTCAAAATCTTTGGCATCTACCGGGTCGATCGTGAACGTCAGCACATCGCGGATGTCGCGGCGTTTGGCAATGTCTTTTTTGGCAATTTTATCGGGAATTTTCTGCGCCTCGGCTTCCACGATTTCCGGGAAATGGTAAGGCAATCCAAACTCGGCCAGGATCGCGTGCATTTCCACGTCGTTGTTACCTGCTTTTCCAAGCACCGACACAATTTCGCCCTCAGCCTGGCTCCTGCGAGTAGGCCATTCTTTCACTTTCACGATGACTTTATCGCCATGGCGCGCCTCTCCTACCTCGTCGGGTTCGAGGAAAATAGGGTCAAAAAGCTTCTTGTTATCCGGCTGAACGACCGCGAAACGCGGGTTAATCTCAATAATACCGACAATCTCCGCATTCGAGCGCTCCACGATTTCGGTAACGCGCCCTTCCGTCCGGTTGCGACCCGAATCGCCGCGCGATTTTGTATTGCGTGTATTTCTCGAAAGCGGCTGGATCTGCACGATATCGCCATCCCAGGCTCCATTCAGCAATTCCAGATCCACGTAAATATCGTCGTCGCGCCCGTCTATCACCACGAACGCAAAGCCTTTGTTGACGCGGTCTACGCGACCGGTTAGTCCTGTGGGCTTGGTTTTGAGCGGAACGGCGGTATAAGTACCATTTTTATGGTATACCAACCGGCCATCCTGTTCTAGTTCGTGCAGGATTTCGTTGAAAAGAAGCCTTACTTTTTTGTCGTGCACGCCGAAATGGTCATGCACATCGAAAGGCCGGAATGCGTGTTCTGCGTTCAGATCAAAGAACGCGGCAATGTCCGCCTTTAAATTATCTATGTAAGAAACGATATGATGAGGCGTCGCGGCCTCCCTTCTTTCAGGTTGCAGTTTCTTATTACTCTTTTTATCTCTCATGTATTCAATGTATAAAATGTCCCGCGTTTTTCACGGAACTTCGATATGGGCCGCTGTTTTCCGCCGACCGTGGGTTACTCCACCCGTACGATATTTGGTTCGGGTATTTGGTCAAGGCAATGCAGCCGTAAATAAAGTTGGGCAAGCACTACCACGTCCTCTCTGCAATATCGGGAAATTTTAGCCAGATCATTTTCCTCGTAATAAACCTTTGTTACCTGGTCGCCGCTCATTTCGTTCTTGCTTCCGGGAATATCAAAAACGGCGGCGAGCAAATCGAGCGAGGTGTAGCTTTTGTAGTCACCGAATTTCCACAGATCCATCGTGTCCTGGTGGAGAAGCTCCCAGGGCTTTTTACCCGTAATTTGTAATGCTTTGGGGATTTCGATGCGGTGGATCAGCATCCGTCGGCAAATGAACGGGAAGTCGAATTCTTTGCCATTATGGGCGCAGAGGATTAGCTGTTCGGCGGGGTATTTTTCAATCAACGCCTTGAATTGCAGCAGCAACTGAACTTCGTCGTTTCCTGCGAAGCTACTCACCTTAAACGCAATCTCGTCTTTTTCGTTCCAATAATACGCGCCGAAGGCAATGCAGATGATTTTTCCAAACTCCGCATAAATGGCGCCGCGGTCGTAAAAGTAGTCTGCATTCGTAGTTGTATCGTCGCCTTTTTTGAGTGCCAGGGCCTTTTTGTCCCAGAGTTTCTGCATTCGCCCGGGGAGTTCGTCGTAGCTGGCGTGCGAGCAAACGGTTTCAATGTCGAGGAGCAGGAAATTTTTGGCGCGGCGTTTGAAATCTTCTGTCATAGTGTGTAGGGTTTAAATGATGATTTTCAATATTATGCAAAATATCGAAATGATAACTTATATCACTTAAAACCCACACGAAAGAAGGTCACTCATGCAAAACACCTTCCAGCCCCAGCGGATCGATCGTCATCATGTTTTCCTCGACGATACTGTCAGGTACGAAAATGAATTTCTTATCAAAAATCTGACTTCCAATGAAGTAGCTCACCCAAAACTCATTATTCAAATGAAAGACATCCGGCATGATCGGCTCCACCACCACGTGCCCGCCGGAGGGGATTTCCGGGAAAAAATGCCTTAATGTGGAAGTCCGCTGATCGGTATTCGTACCCGACTCCGTGTTACCATAACCTTTTGAAGTCACAAAAACGCTTGTGACCGGCTCGTCGTTGCGGTTGATCACGATCACGTTCCATTCTTCGGCGTTCAACTCATTGGTACTCCGCACAATCGCGACCTTTATTCCCTTCACAGGGTGAAAAATAATATCCTTCTTCATTACACTGCTTCCCATTCCATACTGAACAATTGCGCCAGATGGTTTTTTAATTTAAATGAAACTTCTTCTAAATCCACTTCCCCGCCCAGTTCCGCCGCCAGGGACGTAACGGCCTTATCTTCAATCCCGCACG
This sequence comes from Dyadobacter sp. SG02, assembly GCF_900109045.1. GTDB lineage: Bacteria > Bacteroidota > Bacteroidia > Cytophagales > Spirosomataceae > Dyadobacter. The sequence goes on along the minus strand of NZ_FNYL01000022.1, from coordinate 5,347 downwards.
GGACAATATTTCCGAAATAAGACAAATCAGTATTGACATTCAAGGCAAATCCATGCATCGTGACCCACCGACTCGCTTTCACACCCAATGCACATATTTTCCTTGGGTTTTTCTGTTCCTCAAAATCAATCCAAACACCCGTCAATCCTGAAATTCGGCCCGCTTGCACGTCATACTCCGCTAATGTAAGAATAATAGCCTCTTCGAGCGTACGCATGTACACATGGATGTCCGTGAAGAAATTGTCGAGGTCGAGGATCGGGTAGCCCACAATTTGCCCAGGGCCGTGGTAAGTAATGTCCCCGCCGCGATTGATTTTGTAGTATTTCGCCTGCTTCGCCGCCAGATCATCTTCCGCCAGCAAAAGATGTTCGGGCTTGCCACTCTTCCCCAGCGTATATACATGCGGGTGTTGGCAGAAAAGCAGGATATTCGGCGTCAATTGCTGCTTCCCGGGGTCGAGGCCGCGATTCTGCGTCTTAATTTCCAGCGTCTCCGCAAAAATTTTCTCCTGGTAGTTCCAGGCCTCCTGATAATCGATCAGGCCGAGGTCCCGGAACTGTACTTTTTTATTGATCAGGGTATTCATTTCAATGGTCAAAAAAATTTTCCGGACAATGCGTTACCAATTTGTAGTTGCTACGTCTAAATGTTCAGACCGGAAGCTTCCGGTTTACCCGACATATCGTACACACACGTCCCCGTTTCACAACGCTAATTTATTAGCTAAATGTTCGTCAAATTTGTCAGTGCAACTAAATTCTGTGATTATGAAGCTTTTACTTAGTGTTAAAGACGACAAAGCGGAAACCTTTATGAACATGCTTCAAAACTTCCATATGTCAAAGTAAGCCAGCTTGAGGCGATCATATCAGAATCTGAGTTTTTGATTAAACACACATTATTATGGCTACACACAACGACCTTGGCCGCTGGGGCGAAACCACCGCGGCATCCTTCCTGCTCGAAAAGGGCTTCAAAATCATTGCCAAAAATTACCGTAACTGGCAGTCCGAAATCGATCTGATCGTCACCAAAGACGAAATGCTGATTTTCGTGGAGGTAAAAACACGTAGCGGCACAGCATTCGGCATGCCCGAGGAGTTTGTAAATGGAGCAAAGGCGAAGTTGATCATGCGCGCCGCGGAGCAGTACATTTTCGATATCGATTGGGAAACTGATGTCCGCTTTGACATTGTATCGGTCCTCACGCTGCCCGATGGCTCGACGGAGATCCGGCATATCGAAGACGCATTCAGCCGGTAACGTTACCTGCGGTTATAAGTAGAAACCCCATCACAGCACATTTTGAAGATATTTCTTTAAGTATTTCAAAATCTGACTGTAATGAAAGGAGATTTGGTACTGAACCGGCGGGAAATGCTCAAAAGCAGTGCGCTACTGGTGGCATCGGCGGCGTTCGGCGAAGACGATACGCTGAAAACCGGTCACGCATTGGCCCCGAAATACCAGATCGGCGCGTGCGACTGGTCGGTAGGGCGGCAACTAAGCCCGGAAGCATTCGAGCGGGCGAAACAGATCGGTTTGCACGGCATCCAGGTAAGCTATAATACCGGGAAAGACGAAAAGGGCCTTTCGGTGCCGGAAACCTTGCAGGCAATCCGCGACGCGTCCGCGCGTACGGGTGTGAAAGTGTCGAGCCTGGCGATCGGCGAGCTGAACCGGGTACCGTACAAATCACAGCCGAAAACGGAAGAATGGGTCTGGAACAGTGTGGATGCGGCCAAGGCATTGGGCGTGAAAGTGATTTTGCTGGCGTTCTTTTCGGACGGCGACCTCCGCAACGATGATGCCGGTAAAAAAGCCGTGATTGAACGTTTGAAAAAAGTGGCACCTCATGCGGAGAAACAAGGCATTACCTTGGGTATCGAATCCTGGCTGAGCGGACAGGAGCATTTGGATATTATCCATGCGGTCGGTTCGAAGGCGGTGAAGGTTTATTACGATTTTCGCAATTCCACCGACGCCGGCCATGATATTTTCAAGGAAATACCGATGCTTGGCAAAGATATGATTTGCGAAATACATATGAAGGAGAATGGCCAGCGCCTTGGCGAAGGCCCGCTCGACTGGCCGCGGGTGGCGAAAGCGGTAAAAGACATCGGTTACGAAGGCTGGATGCAAATCGAAGGCGCTACCCCGCAGGGAGCCGAGATTATTCCGACTTACCAGCACAATCTTGATTACCTCAAAGGACTATTTCTAACGTAGGATGACGGATTAAGGAGGCAAAGCTTCTACGGCTCATTGCCCCATTCTCCCTTTCCTCCATCCTCCCTTTTTGATAACACACCATGAACATTACCAACACATTACCACTCCGCAGAACCGGTATTTTGACGGGAAGCATTCTGCTGGCTTCCGTTTTCAGCATGATTTCAATGCAAAACGGCCGGGAACCACAGCATCGATCCTTCGTACCGGTCGTGGCGGCCGGCGATTCCTCGCGCTTGTACGTGCCCGACGACCTTGAAGCCACATTATGGGCGGAAGCACCGATGTTCTATAACCCGACGAACATGGATATCGACGCCAAAGGCCGGGTATGGATCACGGAGGCCGTGAATTACCGCGATTTCAATACCAAACCTGCCGAGCGCCTCAGCCATAAGCAAAAAGGGGACCGGGTGATGATCCTGGAAGACCGGGATGGCGACGGAAGGGCAGAATCTTCCAAGGTGTATGTAGAAGATTCGTTGCTGACGGCACCGCTGGGCATTGCGGTGATTGGTAATAAAACCATCGTCTCCTGCGCGCCTAACCTGCTCGTGTACACGGACACGAATGGTGACGACAAACCCGATAAACGCGAAGTTTTCCTAACCGGGTTCGGTGGTTTCGACCATGATCACTCGCTACATTCGCTCATCGTCGGGCCGGATGGGAAGTATTATTTCAACACCGGTAATGCAGGTCCGCATAACGTCACCGACAAAAGTGGCTTTACATTGAGAAGCGGCAGTCTTTACACCGGCGGCACGCCTTATAACAAGAAAAATGAAGGGAATCAGAAGTCGGACGACGGCCGCATTTGGGTAGGTGGCCTCGCATTGCGCATCAATCCGGACGGTACCGGCCTGAAAGTGCTGGGCCACAATTTCCGCAACAGCTACGAAGTGTGCCTCGACAGCTACGGCAATATGTGGCAGAACGATAACGACGACCAGGTGATCACCTGCCGCGTTTCTTTTTTGCAGGAAAACGGCAATGCGGGCTATTTTTCGGCCGATGGTACCCGCTACTGGCAGGCCGATCGTCGGCCCGGACAGGATATTTTCGCCACGCACTGGCACCAGGAAGACCCGGGCGTAATGCCGGCCGGCGACAATTCCGGTGCGGGTTCTCCAACGGGTATTGTATTTTATGAAGGGGATGAATTGGGGAAAAACTATCGCGGCACATTGCTGAGCTGCGAAGCAGGCCGTAACGTAATCTTCGCCTACCAGCCCAGGCCGCAGGGGGCCGGTTTTGAATTGAAGCGCCAGGACCTGATCAGTTCTTTCCCCAAAGTTTCGGAGCGGTACGAATGGTACGAAACCGACCAGGACTATCGCAAATGGTTCCGACCGTCGGATGTGGCTGTGGGGCCTGATGGGGCCATTTACATCGCAGATTGGTATGATCCGGTCGTAGGTGGGCACGCGATGAAGGATAAAAAGGGCTACGGACGCATTTACCGCATTATACCCAAAGGGAAGAAGCTAACTACACCGAAGCTGGATTTCACGACAACCGCAGGGCTTGTGAATGCATTGCAAAATCCAGCGATCAATGTCCGGGCATTAGGTTTTGAAGGGCTAAGAATGAAAGGCGGGGCTGTCGTACCGGAAGTTAAACAGTTGCTGACGGCTGAAAACCCGTACCATCAGGCGAGAGCCATCTGGCTTTTGGCGCAATTGGGGGAAAAAGGCAATGCGGAAGAGGTGAAACTGCTATCGTCCCCGAATGCAATGCACCGGCTCACGGCCTTCCGTGCATTAAAATCGACGGGTAAGGCAAATGCCTATTTCGAACAAATGTCCAAAGATGCCGACGCGTCCGTTCGACGGGAGGTAGGAATAGCATTGCGGGATGTTCCTTATCAGGAGGCATTTAACAGTATTTCAAACCTTATTAAAAACTACGACGGCAAAGATCCCTGGATGCTGGAAGCGATCGGTACGGCGGCTGATGGAAAAGAGACTCAGGTGTATGCATATGTACGCGAGGCATTCAAAGCCGACGCGCCCAACTGGAAACCGCAGCGCGCAGGCCTGGCATGGCGACTGCATCCGGTATCAGCCGTGGACGAGCTGAAAACCCGGGCCGGATCTGCGAAAGTATCCGAACCGGAGCGCCGTAAGGCATTGACGGCCATCGGTTTTATCAAAGACAAAAAAGCGGCCGAAGCGATGATCGCATTATCCAAATCCACATTGCCGGATGTGGCCTCGCAGGCTTCCTATTGGATCAATTTCCGCAAAAGCAACGACTGGGCCGATCTGATGAACTGGGAGGAAGCCACCGCGCAGGTAATGACGCCCGCCTACAAACGTATGCTCGACCTGAAAAAGACCGTCGCCGATAAAGCGCAACCCATGCCGCAACGCATTGAAACCGCACGGCAAATGGCCTCGGATGTGAATGGCGGCAATATCCTCGTGGACATGCGCGTGCAAGGCCAGTTACCCGACACCATCGCCAGATCCGTGAGCGAAATCATTTTCAAAAACCCGGATCAGAATGTGCGCGTGGTCGCCAGCCAATTTTTCCCGAGAAACGGAAAGGTTCTCAAAACCGATTTTATATCCAGAATGAATGCCGACCCGTCGCACGGCGAAAAGATATTCTCGACAACTTGTGCCGCTTGCCACAAGCATGGCAAAATCGGCGCCGAAATCGGGCCGGATTTGACTACTATCCATAAAAAATTCGACAAAGCGGGCCTCCTCGATGCCATTGTGAACCCATCCGCCAGCATGGTTTTCGGCTATGAAAGCTATACCATCGTAACCAAAAAGGGGGATACCTATTTCGGGTTTCTTATGAGCGATGGCGCAAATGTGGTTTTGAAAGATGCCGCCGGCCAGCAGCATACGATCAAAGCCGATCAGATTAAAACGAGGGAAAAGATGCCGTCGTCATTAATGCCCGAACCGACTGCATTGGGACTCAACGAACAGGATTTGGCCGATTTGACGGGGTATTTGTTGAATTTCAAATGATGGCTAACCGCCTGAAAATATTTATCACGGTGCGCTGCACCTCACATCTTGCACACGAATACCCCGTTTCTACAAATATTTTGGTGCTCTGCACCTGTCGTTCGCGCGAACCCCGGAACGAT
>NZ_FNYL01000026.1 GCF_900109045.1 Dyadobacter sp. SG02 | reverse complement strand
CAGCAAGCCCGGACAAACCTTCATTCACAAAAAGGCTTCCAGCTCCGGAAACGACGAAGTATTGAAATAGAAAGTTGTTTTGGTGACATAAAAGCTAATATGGGCTTCCGCCGCTTCCATCTTAGAGGTCTACAAAAGGCAACCGCCGAGTTTACCCTGGTTGCCATGGCCCATAATCTGAGAAAACTGCACCTCAAACAGCAAAAAGCAGCTGCATAGCAAGCAAAAAGGGTTCAAAAGCACTCCCAAGAGCGGCTTTTTGACCCTTTTAATCAAACCAGGCTTCTATGAAGTCTGAAAAATCTAAAACGGCCGATTTACAGCCAAATCGATTCGGGGCTTTTTAGTCAGCCCCGAGCGAGTGCCGGTCTCCGACCGGCTTGTGCGTCGCTTTAATGTTGCTTGCTGGTCAGAGACCAGCTGTCACTCGGACGTAGTCGGAGACTACGGCCAACTGTAATTTTCAAATATTACGATTTGGCTACCAATATTACTTCGCTACGCGATTTCGCAATTGACTCCATCCTCCCTTTCGGGCAGCATTTGTCGCAAAAATTCTAAGGCCGATCAAGAGCAATGCAGTCAGGCATGCAACAGCAAAGCATTGCCGACTAATGCATGCGCGTAATCCGGGGTACCAACGATCTACATGTTTCAAAATTCTTTAATATGTATATACATTGTATACATACTAGCTGAATTTCGACGAAATTTAGCCACATAGATAGGGGCGGAAAATGCGTCAAAATATTAGAGTGTGTCTTTAATTTAAATATAATTACTTGATTTACAATAACATATAAATTAATGCTCATCTTTTTCCCCATTGAATTAATGCAACTTTTTTGACTGTTAATGATATGTTTGTATATTTGAACATATGTTACATACTCAGCAATGAGCGGCTTTCATATCGGGGGAAATACGAAAACTTGCATGAACAAAGTACCAGGCATTAGTCTCGGGTTGGATGTTGGAGGGAGTCATGTTACGGCTGCTGTTGTCGATGCGTCCCTGTGGCGCGGGCAATCGTTGCGTTTGGTGCGAAACGAAATGGATAGTTTCGGTACAGCCTCGGAAATCATCGCGTCCGTCGCCGGGTGCATTAAAGAAGCATTGGACGGCGGGCAGCCTGTGAATGAAATCGGGATTGCATTTCCGGGACCGTTCGATTATGAAAATGGCATTTGCAGGATTTTGAATGTCGGCGGGAAATTCGAGCAGATGTTTGGTCTCGATATAGGAGAGGCATTGAAAGAGGCTACGGGGATGACCGATACGCTGTTCCGGTTTTATAATGACGCACATTGTTTTGCCGTAGGCGCTTATGCACTGAATGGTTTGAAAAGTGAGCGGACGGTTTTTCTCACGCTCGGCTCGGGTTTCGGGTCGTCGTTCATGGAGGATGGCAGGCTTGTGACTCACCATCCGGCTTTGCCGGTGCAGGGTGCATTCTACAATGAGCCGTTCCGCGAATCCATCGCTGACGATTACTTTTCAACGCGTTGGTTTCATCGTACATACGAGCAGGCCACCGGGCAGGCGCTTGCGGGCGTACGCGAGCTGGCCGAAATGCATTCCGGAGCGGTGAGCGGTATTTTCCATGAATTCGGTGCTAACCTGGGCGAATTTCTGCGTCCGTGGCTGGAAAAATTCGAATGCGACGAGTTGGTGATCGGCGGTAATATTGCCAGGGCAAGCCATTTGTTTTGGAATGCATTAGAAAACGAATTGAAATCGCTTGATAGTAAAGTGAATGTGGTTTTTTGCGATGATACAGAAGCTTGTATCCTCATTGGGGCGGCCGGCCTGGCCCGACAGGAAGGAGTGGCCCGCGATCAGGCGCTGCCGTTGAGAGAAGACCAGTTCGCTGACTGAAAGCCGGCAAATCTATTCCTAAACCCACAAGGCCTTGCAGACACAACAAGTAAAACACTTCACTTCCCTCATCACGCTCATTGCGGCATTGGGAGGCTTTCTGTTCGGGTTCGACATGGCCGTCGTGAGCGGGATCATCGAGCCGGTCAGGGCACAATATGGCCTGTCGGCGGCGGAGGAGGGGTTATTTGTTTCGTTTGCATTGGTGGGTTGCATTATCGGCGTGGCGTTCTCGGGTTATCTGGCCGACAGAATTGGCAGGAAGAAGGTCCTTTTCGTGGCCGCCCTGTTATTTCTGATGAGCGCAATAGGTTTTTCATTTTCAGCTAATTATACCATTCTGATACTATTTCGAATCCTGGCCGGGGCCGGTGTAGGCGTAGCATCCAATGTGTCGCCACTCTACATTTCCGAAATAGCACCCGCGCCGAAACGGGGCGGGCTGGTCACATTCTACCAACTGGCTATCACGATTGGCGTGCTGGCCGCCTACATCAGCAACTTGTTCCTGCACCGGTACTCGCTCGCACATGCGGGCGCGGGAAGCGGAATTTTCCATTGGCTGTTTGTGGAAGAGGTTTGGCGCGGGATGTTTTTTGTGAGCGTGGTACCGGCGGCAGTGTTCTGCATTTTGCTGGTAACGGTGCCGGAAAGTCCACGCTGGCTCGCCAGGCTGGGCAGGGATTCGGAAGCGCAGGCAATCCTGGTTAAAATAAATGGAGAGGGGGAGGCCCGAACCGAGTTCGCCGCAATTCGGGAAGCATTTGTGCAAAAGGAGGGAGGCGTAAAAGAGTTAATGCAAAATCCATTACGCGGGCTACTCGTGATGACGATGGTGCTCACCGCCCTCTCGCAGTTCAGCGGCATTAACGGTGTGATTTTCTACGGCCCGACCATCCTGCGGTCGGCGGGCATCGTCATTGGCGATGTATTGCTGTACCAGGTGATGCTGGGCCTGGCGAGTATGGTATTCACGCTGATAGCCATTTGGAAGGTCGATACGCTCGGGCGGAGGTTACTCTACCTGATGGGATCTGCCGGAGCGGCGGTGTCGCTGGCATTAACCGGCCTCTGTTTCACCTTCGGTATCACGGGGTGGGGAATGCTGGTTTGCATCATGCTGTTCCTGCTGTTTTTCGCCTTCTCACTGGGGCCGTTGAAGTTTGTGATTGCGACGGAAGTATTTCCAAATCATATCCGGGGAACCGCATTGTCGATCTGCATTATGACCATGTGGGTGTCCGACTGGATCGTAAACCTGCTCTTTCCGCTCATGCGTGACGGGTTAGGGGTGGCCAACACATTTTTCGTTTTCTCGTTCTTCTGCGTGTGCTCGTACGTGTACGCGAAGCGGAACCTGTTTGAAACGAAAGGGAAAAGGCTGGAAGAAATAGAGCAGTTCCTGCATCAGGAGACTGTTAAAGGCGAAATTAAGATTGGTTGATTGAGTAAAAAAATGCAAATGAAAAAGAAGTTCTTGTATCTGGGGTTACTATCCGGCGCTGTGGCTTTCCTGGCCGTTTCTTGTTTCAAGAAAAACGGCGTGTTGCAGTCTCAGTCGGGTAATGAAGCGGTGAGTTATAATTTCGACATCCGTCCGATCCTATCCGATAAGTGTTTTGCCTGCCACGGGCCCGATTCTAAAAAACGCGAGGCAGGGCTGCGGCTCGACCTGGCCGAAAGTGCCTATGCCAAATTGAAAGACGGAAAAGGGGTCGCGATCTTCCCGGGCAAGCCGGAGCAGTCGGAAGTATACCGGAGAATCACTTCGGCAGATCCTTCCTACCAGATGCCGACGCCCGAGTCGCACCTGGGATTGCTGAATGAAGGCGAAATAGGAATGGTGAAGAAGTGGATCGAGGAAGGTGCCAAATACGAGCGCCACTGGGCATTCACGACGCCCGTCCTGCCAGCGGTTCCCGAGGTTTCCAATGAAGATTGGCCTAAAAACGAAATTGACAATTTCGTACTGCGCAAAATGGAAGGTGCCGGACTGGCACCCAACGAAGAAGCGGATAAAAGCCATTTGCTGAAAAGGGTAGCGCTGGACCTCACCGGCCTGCCGCCGACCGTGGAAATGCAGAAGCAGTTCGAAGCCGACAATAGCGACAAGGCCTACGAAAAAGTGGTGGACCAGTTGCTGGCGCAGAAAACCTACGGCGAGAAAATGGCCGTGCATTGGCTGGACGTAGCCCGTTACGCCGATTCCTACGGTTACCAGGACGACGAAGTACGTACGCAATGGCCGTGGCGGGACTGGCTGATCAATGCATTCAATAAAAACATGAAGTACGACCAGTTCCTGATGTGGCAGATAGCGGGCGATATGATGCCCAATGCCAACAAGGAGCAGATACTGGCCACGGCGTTTTTCAGAAACCATAAATACACCGAGGAAGGCGGCGTGATTCCGGAAGAGTACCGGATCGAGTACAATATCGACAAAACAAAAACTTTCAGTACCGGCGTGCTGGGGCTTACCGTGGAATGCGCGCAATGCCACGACCACAAATACGACCCGATTTCGCAGGAAGATTATTATCGGATGTTCGCGTTTTTCAACAATTCCAAAGAATCGGGTTTCGAAGGGGACATTTCGCAGACAAAACCTGCCAAGAACCCGATTATGACCATTTCGGACGACGAAGCGAAGACGTTGCTCTCGTTCATCAACCGGCCCGATACCAGCCGGCTGATGGTCTCTGTACTCGGCGACCTCGATACGCTCAGGCCGACGCACATTCTCAACCGCGGCTCGTACGACGCGCCGGGTAGGGTAGTTACAGCGTCTGCATTGCCAGCGGTAATGCGTTTCGACACCCTTAAACTGCCGCAAAACCGTTTGGGATTGGCCAAATGGACGACCAGCAAGAGTAACCCACTGACGGCCAGGGTGTTTATTAACCAAATCTGGCAGGAGTTTTTCGGTAGGGGAATCGTGAAAAGCACCGGGGACTTCGGAATGCAGGGCGACTTGCCGACGAACCCCGCATTGCTGGATTGGCTCGCGGTAGACTTTATGAACCATGGCTGGGATATCAAAAGGCTCATCAAGCAGATCGTGACATCGGCGACTTACCGGCAATCCGCCAAGGTAACCGATGAGAAACTGAAAGCCGATCCCGAAAATATTTACCTCTCGCGTGGCCCGCGCTATCGCCTGCCTGCCGAATTGGTACGTGATATGGTGCTTTCGACCAGCGGATTGCTGAATCCTAAAATAGGAGGGCCCAGCGTTAAACCTTACCAGCCGAAAGGCCTGTGGGAAGCCGCGACATCGGGCCGCGGTACCCTGCGCACTTACCAGCAGGACAAAGGCGACGCATTGTACCGAAGGGGTATGTACACGTTTATCAAGCTCACTGTGCCGCCGCCGTCGATGATCATTTTCGACGCCAGTAACCGCGACCACTGCGAGGTGAAACGCTCGAAAACGAATACGCCATTGCAAGCGCTGGTGATGCTGAATGACCCTGCCGTGCTCGAAGCGTCACGCGTCATGGCGGAGCGGCTGGTTACGAAGTCGACCGATATCGAGACTAATATCCGGGCATCGTTCCAGACGATCGTCTGCCGCCAGCCCACGGATAAGGAAGTAGATTTGCTCAAAAAATATTACAACGAAGAGGCTTCCATGTTCTCAAAGCAGAAAGAGAATGCCGCCAAAGTGCTGAATGTGGGCGAGTTCCCGCATGAGGCGAAGGCGGACAAGGTGCGTGCGGCGGCGCTCATGCGCGTGATCAACACGCTGTACAACATGGAAGAAACGATTACAAAAAGCTAAAACCGAAATATCATGGAAAAGCCAATATTTGATTTTGGGGTCAATACCACACGCAGGCATTTTTTATCCAAACTAAGCCTCGGGCTCGGTAGTGCCGCCCTGGGATCGCTGCTCATACCGGACCTTTTCAAAGGAGGGGGCGGTGACGCGGATGTGAACGAGCTGATGGCCGGTCTGCCGCATTTCGCACCCAAAGCGAAGCGGGTGATCTATTTATTCCAAAATGGCGCGCCTTCGCAGCTCGACTTGTTCGATTACAAGCCGATGCTCAACAAAATGCACGGACAAGACCTGCCGGAATCCATCCGCGGTGGTCAGCGCCTGACGGGTATGACCGCCAATCAGGCCAAGTTTCCGCTAGCAGGTTCGATTTTTAATTTCAAACAGCACGGCAAGAGTGGTGCCTGGATGAGTGAGCTGCTGCCGCATATGGCCAGCATTGCCGACGATCTTTGTATTATCAAAACCCTTAATACCGAAGCCATTAACCACGACCCCGCGCTTACCTTCTTCCAGACGGGCGCACAGGTGGGTAACAGACCGAGTTTCGGCGCCTGGCTGAGCTACGGATTGGGCAGCGAAAACCAGAACCTGCCCGGTTTCTGCGTGTTGCTTTCACGTGGGAAAGGGAATGGGCAGGGGGTATATTCCAAATTGTGGACGAACGGCTTCCTGGATTCAGTACACCAGGGCGTGCAGTTCAGCAGCGGCGAGAATCCGGTGTTGTATCTCAATGATCCCGACGGGATGGACCGCACACAGCGCCGCAAAATGCTCGATAACCTGGCCGAACTGAACCAGGGTACATTCAACGATTTCGGCGACCCGGAAATCACGGCGAAGGTACAGCAATACGAAATGGCGTTCCGCATGCAGACCGCCGTTCCGGAAATCACCGATATGAGCAAGGAACCCGAATCGATCGTCAAAATGTACGGCCCGGAATGCCTTGTACCCGGAACCTATGCGGCGAACTGTCTGCTCGCGCGGAAGCTTTCCGAGCAAGGCGTGCGGTTTGTACAGCTTTACCACCAGGGATGGGACAGCCACGGCGGGCTGCCGCAGGAGATCAAAGGGCAATGCATGGACGTCGATCAGGCGTCGGCGGCATTGGTTACCGACCTCAAACAACGCGGATTGCTGGACGAAACGCTGGTGATCTGGGGCGGGGAGTTCGGGCGGACCAACTACTGCCAGGGTACGCTTACCAAGGACAACTACGGCCGTGACCACCACCCTCGCGCTTTCACCGTGTGGATGGCCGGCGGGGGCGTGAAACCGGGCATTGTTTACGGTGAAACCGACGAGTTTGGATACAATATTGTGAAAGACCCTGTACACGTCCACGATTTCCATGCGACGATACTCAACCAACTGGGATTGGATCATGAGAAGCTGGTGTACAAGCATCAGGGACGCCGCTACCGCCTCACGGATGTGGCCGGCAAGTTGGTGAAAGGAATTATTGCGTAAGTATTAACCTCTGATACAGTGAGTAGAATTTTGTCGGATTGGAAAGGGTACGTCTACAATACCGCCTTTTTCCTGAATGGATTGCTCGTTTTTCTGTTATTCTTCGAAAGCCGGTTTGCCGTGCCGCAATGGATGCAGGCCCTGGGAAGAATGCACCCGCTTGTGCTACACTTTCCATTGGTGGTACTGATCCTTTACAGCCTCTGGGTGCTGATAGAACGGAAACCGGATTCCCATACGTGGAATGAAGGGTTAGCGGATAGTCTGCTGGTGATTGGTACATTCACGGCAGCCGTGGCTGCATTTTCCGGGTTTGTGTTGTCCCATGAGGAAGGCTACGAGTCGGATACATTACTTTGGCATAAATGGCTGGGCATTGCCATTTCCATCGCTGCACTTATATGGTATGGGGCGAGAAAGTCTCTGTCACCCTGGAAAATCGGTTCAAAAGCGATCGCAGGGGCATTTCTGGTATTGCTCTTCGTGGGCGGGCACCTGGGCGGGAACCTTACGCATGGCGAAGATTTCCTGATTTCCCCGCTGGGGCCATCGGCCGAACCTGCGCAGCAAGTGGCGTTCGAAGAAGCCAAAGTTTATGAACACCTGGTGAAACCGGTGATCGAACAGAAATGTCTTTCCTGCCATAATGAAGAAAAATCGAAAGGCGGGTTGCAAATGCAGACCCAGGCCCTGCTTGCGAAAGGCGGAAAAGGCGGGGTGCTTTGGGATACTACCAAAGCGGATCTGGGCCTGCTGATCAGTCGTCTGCATTTGCCGCTCGACGACAAAAAACATATGCCGCCACGCGGCAAGGTACAATTGACGGAGGAAGAAGTGGTATTGCTCGCGGCTTGGGTAAAAGGCGGCTCGCGCTTTGACCAGCTTGTCAGCTCGCTTTCACCGCAAAACCCCGTGTACACCTACGCGCAGAATGTGCTGGGCGGGGACCGTACCGAAGAGCAATATGCATTCAGTGCGGCGTCCGCCGACGAGGTGAAGAAACTGAATACCAACTACCGGCTGATCAAGCCATTGTCCGCAGGGTCGCCGGCATTGTTTGTGAATTTTTACAACCGGGCCAGTTTCAAAAGCCAGGATATCGAAGGCCTGATGCCGTTGAAGGACCAGATCGTCGCGATGGATCTGAGCAAAATGCCCGTGAAGGACGAGGATATCAAGGCGCTGGCCAAGTTTCCGGAGCTCCGCAGACTGATATTGAACTTTACCGACATTACGGGGAGCAACCTGACCGAGCTGAAAAAACTGGCTAACCTGCGCGAGCTTTCGTTAAGCGGTACGGGCGTTACCATGGCGCACGTGAAATCGCTCGATGGCTTCCCGTCACTTAAAAGGGTCTATTTGTGGAGTACGGGCATCGCCCCTAAGGATTTGGAAAATTTAAAAAAGGGTCAGAAAATTGCATTTGAAACCGGTTTCCGGAGCGATACACTCGTAATGGCGCTTAACCCGCCCGTGATCCTGAATGAAAAGCAGCTGATAAGCAAGGGCGAAACGGTTTCCATGAAGCATCAGATTGCCGGAACCGTGATACGCTACACCCTGGACGGTTCCGAGCCGGATAGCGCCACATCGCCCATTTACGAGAAGCCTATCCCCGTTAATGGCAATATCACCCTCAAAGCAAGGGCGTTCCGGCAGGGATGGTACGGCAGTACGCTCGTGAGTAAGCTGTTTTTTAAAGAAGGGTTCCATGTCGACAGCGCGCAGCTGATCACGCCGGTTGATCAGCGGTATCATGCCAAAGGCGCCTCGTCGGTATCCGATGGCAAAGTGGGTGACACAGAACGTGTGAGCGGTACCTGGCTGGGTTATGTCGAAAACGATTTCCAGAGTTACCTGTTCTTCAACAAGCCGGTAAGAGCAAGCAACGTGACACTGAGTACGTTGCGGAGCTTCGGAAGCTTCATTTTCGAGCCCACGAGGATCGAAGTTTGGGGTGGCGCCGACCCGAAAACGCTGAAATTGTTGAAAGTAATCACCCCGGGCGTGCCGGCCAAGGACATTCCGGGTGCAGAAAACATTGTTTACGAAGCCGGCTTCGCGCCCCAGCAACTGAGCTGCATCAAACTCGTCGCGAAACCGCTTTCAAAAATACCGGCCTGGCATTCGGGAAAAGGGAATAAGGGCTGGCTGTTTGTCGACGAAGTGATTGTGAATTAAAGATTAAGCCGTTCCGCACTGATATATTAGTCCATTAGGTTAATCGGTGATGCATAAGCCCGCAGGTCAGTGACTTGCGGGCTTTTTAATCAAACGAGGTTGGATTAAATGTAGTTAGGATGTCGCCCTGAGCACACCGGGCCGCGGGCAGTCGAAGGACATTTGCACCACGCATTTGCCATTCGACTGCCAGGGGACATCGAAGTTATTTGAATGCTCGTCTAAGCTTACAAAGCGGCGTCCTGTTTCCACCGTCGAGATCGGTTTTGTAGAGTTGCCAGGTGTTTTCGTCGAGCTCTTCCAGGTGGAACTGGTTTGCCGGATCGGCGAGCTGCTTTTTGACCCACCTTGGAAATGCATTGGCTGCGCGGGCGTTTTCCCAGGTTCTGATCGCTTTAAAAATTGCGTATTTCTCCGCGCAGGCCTCCACGTCCTTCTGGTTGATTTGCAAGCTGTAAGTGGAGCCTACACCCACCGAAATAGCCTGAATATGCTCATATTGCGCCACCGTCGAGCCCGCCTTGACCGGGAAGTTGCCGCCCATTCCTGACGGGAAAAAGTTGGCATAGGTCACGTCCCGGAGATCCTTACCCTGGCTTGTAGCGCTACCCCATTCCCGCCTTTCGACGTCGTACAGGTTTTTACCCCCGCCCACATTCCAGATGCTCTGGTAATGCCAGGAACCTTCCGAGAGTGTCGATCCGGTGAAACGGATGTACGGAACGCCCAGCGCTTTGGCTTTCTCGAACATATTGCGGAAAAAGCGTTTGACGGAGTAGTAACCGTGACCATTGTTAAACAAAAACTCCTGGCCGTCGAAATCGTAATAAGCCAGGCCGTTGACCTTGCAAACCGTTGCATAATATTCCGCGATCTGGTCCTGCAACTGCATATTGGGGATCAGCCCGTCGTAACCGTAGTTGATCGTCACTTGCAGCTTATAGATGGTGTCGCCCGCAGCGTGGCTGGCGGTTGCGGTATTCCAGTAGCCGCGTCTGACGTTCAGTAACCGGTAAGGTGCCTCTTTGGAAATGCCCAGATAATGAATGAGTTCCTTGCCGATTTTGATCATGTTCAGGTTCTTGCAATGGCCTTCCCAGCTGGCTATTTCATCCAGGTACCGAGGGTCGTCGACGAATATCAGGGTGTCGGTCGCGCCGAGGCTTTTGGTCAGAATGCGTTTTTGCTGGTAGCAGAGGCTGTCGCTGGGGATAGGGCTCGCGTCTTTGGTGCCGGGTGCGAGGGCGGTGGTAATGGGCGTCCGGCCGATGATAATGCCCAGGCGTGCCGCGGTTTCAGAAAACTCCCTGTGCGATTTGTCCCCGGAAGCCATTTTCAAAGGTTTCTTCTCAAAATGCTTTCCATCGATATAGCCTTCATTGCCACGGTCGGGGCGGATAAAGCCCTGGTCGTAGAGGCTCATGGCCTTGAAACCCAACTGATGCGTGTAAGGCACAATGCTGTCGTAGACGCCCCCGCTCGTGAGCACGTCGGGCAGGTATGCGGAAGGATCTTTGACCCATTTACCATTGAAGGTAGGGTAGGGAAGACCTTCGGATAACACAATGTTCTGAACCACATCCATTAACGCGGTGCTGTCGGGGCTGCCCCAGAATGCTACCGACGAGCCCACATAGTCTATGCCCGGCAATGGCTGTACGTCCAGGTGGTTAGGGATGTTGACCTCCATGTTGGGGATTAAAGAAAAGAATACCGTCCGCTCGGGTGCCCTGTCCCTTGAATTGTAGGCAATGGATATTCTGCCCTGCTTGTCGATCTGCGCGGCATTGCCGTACAAAATCCTGTAATAAGGCTCCTTATGCGCGTAAAAGGCCACGTCGCTGATACCGTCTCCGCCGATGGGAAATACCTGTCCCTCGTGCAGGTGCGCGGGAAGCGGGAAACGCTTTTTGTCGGGACTATGGATAATGTACTGGAAAGGTGCGGCGTCGGCCACCGTTTCGGACGTTCCACCGAGCGTGTTGTCGTTGAGCGCCAGCATGCCGATGGCATAGTTGACGGCTTCGCTCGTATCGCGCGCCACACCGATGATCTCCCCGAAAAGGTTGGTGATATTGGTATGGTAGGCGCCCCACTGCACATTGTCGATGCCGTTGCGGGGTTGGAGCGATTGCAATTTCAATTTAAAGTACTTTTTGTGGGCGACGAGTGAAACCGTAGCCACCGAGCCATTGGCATAATGTAATGTAAATGCCTGTCTGGTTTTATTAAAAATAGCTTTTGTGGGCTGATAGTACTTATTCTTTTTACTATCAAAGAGCGATAATAGTGGGGATGGCTTGTCGGCCGGACTGAATTCGCGCTGGTGCGTCTTGCCCGTCACGTTTTTCATACTCGTGATCCATCCTTTGTTGTTGATACTGATTTTAAAATAATCGGTACTGAAATCCTGCTGGGCGTGGCTACGGGACGCCAGCAGAGCGAGAAAAAGGGTCAGGATAAGTGTTTGGAGAAATTGAACTCGCATGTCATAGGTAATTTATTGAAAAATAGGTATTTGTATTAAAATATAGAAAGGCGATGATGCCTGTTCTTTTAGCATCATCGCCTTTCACACTTACTTTACTTTAATCCAATGGATTGAATGTGCCGCCCCATTCCGCATTTTGCTTCAATACGGAGCTGGCTTCCAGGTTCGGCTGGCTGATCGGGTAAAACCAGTGGTTCAGGTCGAGATTGAACTTGTATTGCGGATCGCCGTCGAGGTTTTCGATGAATACGGCCGTGAATTTCTTGCGGACTGCGGCGTCGGAAATATCATCGGTCCATTCAACTTTTGCCCCATCCTTCAACACGAAATAGATACCCTGACGAAACCCGGTTTTGTTGATTACGTCAAATCGCTTCCACCGCCGCAAATCACCCCAGCGCTTGTTTTCGAACGCAAATTCCACGAATCGCTCCGCCATATATGCCTCGCGGATGCCTGCCTGCGTAGTAGCCGTAATACCGTATTTGCCTGATGCGCCCGGCGTAATGCCTGCCCGCGCGCGGATGTCTTTCAATACCTGCAATGCTTCCTCCGGTTTGCCGACTTCGTTGGCAGCTTCGCCGTAATGCATCAGCACTTCCGCGAAGCGTATTTCTACCCAGTCCGTCGCGGCATTGCCGATGACCGTGCTCGTGAGGGTATTGTCGAGCCCTTTAATGCAAAAGAACCCTGAAACGCCCGCCCCGATCGTGACGGATTTCTGATCGCTGGCGAGGGAAACATATTTGAACCCGCCGGGGGAGCTGGCGTCTGCCGCTTTTCGCCATGCGCTCCAATACCGTGTTCCGGTCGGGAGGTCGGGGGTAGGATAAGGCGTGCCTCCGGTGAAAATCGTCGCGTAGAACCGGTCGTCGCGGTTGGTGACGAAATCGGTCAGGTACTGCTCGTTATAAGCCGGGTCACTGGCCAGTCTGGCGGCGTCGAACTGCATGGGCGTACCGTCTTTTTTAGGATAAGCATTCAACAATGGCAGCAACGGCTGATCCTTGTTCGCGTCGCCTTGCGTGAGCGGCTGCGGCCGGATGCCCGCCTGGTTGAACGGGTGATCGGGGTAAGAAAACTGGTTGACCATAATCACTTCCTTGTTGCGCTCCTGCTTCCATAATTGTCCATACGCGCCAAGCAAGCCTTTTCCCTGTGCTCTCAGGAAGTCCACGGCAGCCTTATTTGCTTCATAGGCTTTCTGCCACCGCGATGGATCATTCGATGGGTTGAACAGCGGGCTCGCGTACCAGAGCAATACCTTTCCTTTAAATGCCATGGCCGCACCTTTATCGATGCGTCCGTAATTGGCATTATCCCATTGATCGGGCAATGCGGCAATGGCGGCGTCCAGGTCTGCGAGAATCTGCGTGATGCATTCGGAGGTTTTATTCCTGGGCACGAAAAGACTCTCTTTGTTGGCCGGGTCCTGCGGTTGCAGGATCAGGGGAACACCGCCGAAAGTGGCCACCTTGCCGAAATAATCCCACGCCCGCCAGAAAAGCGCCTGGCCGGACATTTGTTTCTTTTGTTCTTCGGAAAGTACCGTGGAGGATACGCCCGGCAGTTTTGCGAGGAAAAAGTTGATCTTGTCGATATTGGTGTAAGTCAGGTTCTGGCCGTCGGAAGCGACGCTGATAATACCCCTGAGGTAGTTACTCATCGAGCCGGGCGCATTCATGCCCTCGTCGCTGCTATTGGCGTTGACAGGCCAGGATGGGATCATGTTACCATGAATGTCGGTCAGAAATGCGCTGATCAGCTTTTCGTCATTCCAGACGTTATCGGGGTTGATGGCGCCCGTATTGACGTAGTCGAGGTCCGGCTTGCAAGCCTGGGGAAGCCAACCGGCCGCCAGGCATATTAATGAGAGCTTTATGATATGTTTACGCATGATAAAATCCTTTTGAATTGTCAGAATGTGACATTGATACCAAAATTGAAACTACGCATGACGGGATATGCCGTGCCGTCCCCGATTTCGGGATCGTAATAAGAGAAGCCGGTCAGGTTGAAGAGGTTAGTTCCCGAGAAATAGACCTTCACGCTCTCCAATGCCTTGTTATAAAGCCGGGTAGGGACGGTGTAGCTCACATTCAGGTATTTCAACCGGGCGAAACCTGCGTTCTGATACCAGAATGAAGATTCGGTATTATAGGTGTTGGATTGATTGGCCGAGACACGTTTCGGCAGGGCAGCGTCGGGTGTGCCCGGCGTCCAGCTGTTGTCGTACCAACCTGAATACATCCTGTTCCATTCCACGCCGCCGGCAAGGTCCTGGTACGACTTCTTCTGTTTCAGGTTACCATTGAACAACAGGTCTACGCTGAATCCCTTCCAGCTTCCGCCGAGGTTCAACCCGTAAACGATGGGGAAGTTATTAGCCTTGATCACCACGCGGTCGTACGTATCGATAATGCCGTCCGGCGTTCCCTGCGGTCCGCTGAGGTCTTTATATGTCATCATACCGAGTTCGGGGGCGAAGCCATTGTACTTGTAGCCGGGATGTTCGCTGTTGAACTGGTCGAGTTCGGACTGGGTACGGATGATTTTATCGAATTGAAGTCCTTTGATGACCGTCAGCGATCTTCCCGTCGGGATATCGATTTGCTGTGCATTCTGGGCGTAGTCCTGCGTCACCACTTTGTTCCAGCCATAGGAGGCGGTGAGTCCGCCAAAGTAGGTGAATGCATTCTTCTTGCCTTCATAGCCAATGCTGACATCAAATCCTTTGGCCTTGATTACACCGTAATTTTCCGGCGGAAGCGTGAGGCTGAATGTCGGCGGAACCGATTGCGTTCGCATGCCCAGGATGTCGTAAGATTTCCGGTTCCAGTATTCCAGGGTAGCCGTCCAGTTTTTCAGGAATGTAATGTCTGCACCTGCATTGTAGGTCAATGCTTTCTCCCAGGTGAGGTTCGGGTTCACCACTGATCCGTAGGTAATGCCCGTGGCCTGTTTGCCATCCGTGCCAAAATAGGCCGAAGTACCTTGTTTGTAAGACTCCTGCCATTGCCAGCCGCTCAGTACCGCGCTACCGTTCAGGCCGCCTACCGCGTCGTTCCCGGTAAGCCCTGCGGAGAGACGTAGTTTCAGATTGTCGATCGCCCGTGTTTTGAAGAACGACTCTTTTGAAATAACCCATCCTACTGCACCCGCCGGAAAAAAGCCCCATCTTTTATCGGGCGCGAAATTCATGGAGCCGTCTTGCCGGAAAGAGAAGGTAGCAAGGTACTTCCCGTCGTAATCGTAGTTGAACTGGCCAATGTAAGAAGCGCGGCCGCTGACGAAATCGGTGTTTCCGCCCGCGTAATCATCCGCGCGTGTGCCGCTGGCCGCCCACCACTGGTCGGTTGTGTACACGGGGAATGTCTCCCTTCCCGCGAAAATGCCGCTGCCGCTCGATTCCGCTTTCTCGTACACGAGCAGGCCTTGCACGTGGTGAATGTTGTTGAACGTGTTTTCGTAGTTCAGTTGAAGGTCCAGCTGGTAATCCTGGCCCCAATCCACATTGGTACGCAGGTAATCTTTCGGAATATTGGTCGAAGCTTTCGTGCCGATAATGCTCGCGTCGTCGGTATGTACAATATGCTTATTGGCGCCGTCGCGCTTCATAACGTGCATTAAATAGCTTTTCTGAAAGATTTTCTGCCGGTTATACGCGTAATTTTTACTGTAAGCGGCCTTGGCGCTCAGCCCTTTAATCACAGGGATCTGGTAGGTAGCGTTGAGGACGATTTGTGGTTTGAGAAAATTGACTTTGTCATAACCGCCGTCACCTGCCACGGTCCCGCCTACATTGGCGATCCAGCCGTAATCGAGCAGTTTTCCGCTGTCGGTGTAAACGGGCTGGTCGGGTTGCCATACCAGCAGTTTCCGGTAGAGCGACTGCGGCCCTTCCCAGGTGACATTCCCCTGAAGGTTGTTGCTTAGCCCCATTCCGACGAAAAATTGCAAATCTTTGGTCGCATCGATGGTCGCATTCAGGCGGATATTGTATTTGTCGTAGGTCAAAGGTTTTAAAAAGCCATTTTGCTTCACATAAGACGCCCCGGCAAAGTACCGGACCTTCTCACTGCCGCCCGAAACGCTCAGGTTGTGCTGCGAAGTAGACGGATTGCGCCACACCGATTCCAGCTGATCGTACCCCCAGCCATTGTTAATGCTTTTATAATGATCGAGTTCTTCCTGTGACCACGCCCAGCCTGCGGGATCGGCAGCGCCGTTGATGCGGTTGTAGAGCTCGCCCGCCTGCACCGCGCTCGTAAGCGCCACGTTTTTCGTACGGGTGTCGAAACCGGTATTGAAGGAATAATTGAACGAAGGCTTGCCCGCTTTTCCCCGGCGCGTTGTGATGAGGATTACCCCGCCGGCCGACCGCGAACCGTAGACAGCCGCCGAAGCCGCATCTTTGAGGACGGTGATCGTTTCTATTTCATTCGGACTGAGGTTATTGAAATCACCCGAGCCCCTGATCACGCCGTCGATCACGTAGGTTACTGGTTGCGCGTTGAGGGACGAGCCGGTCCGGATGCTGATCTCCGGATTGGTACCGGGTATCCCGTTGGGCGTTTTGATGTTGACGCCCGCGAGCCTTCCGGCAAGCAAATTACCGGCCGAAGTGGTGGGCATATTCTGCATTTCCTCGGTCACATTTACGCTCGCTACCGAGCCGGTCATCAGCGATTTTTTCTGCGAGCTGTACCCGGTAACCACCAGCTCTTCCAGCGATTTGACATCCGACGCCAGCATTACCTCTATCCGGGTTTTATTTCCCACAGTCAGTTCCTGCGACAAAAAACCGACGAATGAAAAGACCAGAATCGCATCTTTGTCCGCCACCTCCACCGAAAATTCGCCACGCTCATCGGTGATCGTTCCGCGCTGGGTACCTTTCACCACCACGCTTACGCCCGGCAATCCGGCACCCTTGTCGTCGGATACCTTGCCATTAAGGACGATTTCCGCTGCCATACCGGCGGTTTGCCCTTCGGACGACGCCGTGAAGGAAAATTGCCGGAGTGGTTGTCCGGCCGCATTCGATACCGGCGTCGGTTGCGATTTCTTGCCATCCTTCAATGGTTTGACCACGATATACCCACCGGTTTTGGATCTTCTGTATTGCAAGCCGAGCGGTTTCAGGATTCTTGAGAGCGATTTTTCTGCATTAACCTGAAAATCCAGGGCGCTCACAGGAACCTCATAACCCTGGACCACGCTGTCGAAATACAGGATATCGACTTTGTAATGGGTTTTGAAATCCTGCAATACCGATTTCAGGCTTCGGGTGGATTGCTGGGCTAAGAGCGGGTGTTGCCGCTGCCCGATCGCGGCCAGCAGCTGTGCATGGCCGGGAGAACCGGCACTCGCGGCAGCCAGCGCGAAGAGGAGGGATCGTAACGGTCTTTTCATAGAAAATGGGTTTTAAGCAGGAAAGAAAAGATTAAGGGTTGGTATAGGGTCAGGGGTTTAGATTAACAGTATTAATAATCCAGGGTGATGACTTTTCCGTCGTCGGAGCGGGAATAGGATAGTCCGGAGTCGTCGGCCAGTATTTCAAAAAGCTCTTCGGCATTCAACGCGGTGAAGGAGCCGGAGATCGTCTGGGCGGCGAGGGTGGAATCGGGTATGCGAATTTCCAGCCCGAAATTGTCCTCGAACAGGTCGCATATTTCCCGCAGGCTCTCATTTTCAAAAACAAACCGGTGGGCTTTCCACGCCGAATAGTTGGCCGGGTTGGCTGTTTTCTTCACGGATGCCCGCCCGGGCGCATCGAAAGTAACGAGGTCACCGGGCCGCATCACGATCTGATCCGTTTCGGAGCCTTTCAGGTAATGCAGTTTGACTTTACCCTTGTTCAGCACGACACGCGAGCGCTTCGGTCGTGCATATACGTTGAACTCCGTGCCCAGCACTTCCACCTCGAAATTCTTTTCCGTATGCACGACGAATTTCTGGTGGGTAGCCGTGTGCGTAATGGCGAAATCCGCCTCTCCGGTCATGTACACGTCCCGGTTGGTCTCCCCGAAGCCCAGGCGCGGGACCCGGAGCGTGGAATTCGCATTGAGCACGACTTTGCTGCCGTCCGGCAGTACCAGACGCTGGATCTGTCCGAAACCGGTCGCGTAAGTTTTGTAACGCACATGGTCGCGGGCGAGCCAGCCGCCCGATAGCAGTATCAACGTGACGGCCGCCGCAATGAGCCACGATTTCGCATTGGCCGGTAATCTCAGCACCGGTCGCGCCGCGGCATGCTCATCCAGGGCTTCGGCAGGGCGTTCGTCGATGCGCGCGAAATGGCGGGTAATCGCCCGCTCGACGTCGGCATTGTACTGGATGTTCTGATTTTCCCATTCCATCAGCCAGATATACAGCTGCTCCCGGGCCTGCGGATCGGCGCTCCAGCGGTCGATCAGGTCCTTTTCGAGAGCGGTTGCATTTCCTGAGAAGTAATTGAAAATCAGTTCTTTGTTTATTGCGTTTTTCATGGTTAATCTTTACAAATAATGTGTTGTTGTACCCCGAAAGGGCAGGGTTAATGAAACAGGGCGAGCAATGCGAACAGCCATTTGGCTTTGATAATCCTCCTCAGTTCCTGCATGGCGGTGTACATCTGAGACTCCACGGTCCGGTACGAGACGCCCAGCTCGGCGGCGATCTCGCTGTATTTTTTTCCTTCGTACCGGTGCATAAGGTACACGCGGCGCTGCTTTTGCGGGAGCGTGTTGATGGCGTTCTGAACGTCGTTGTACAGGTCTTCGTATTGCGTAATATGATCCGGCTGCTGCTCGGGTTGGAGCGTCACGTATTCCGCATGTTCCAGGGAGGTGTTCCGCTTCATTTCGAGGCGTGCGTAATCGAAGGCGCTATACCGCACGGCCGAAAACAGGTAGTTCCGGAAAGACGTTTCAACATGGGCAAACGTCCGGTCCCGGTGGAATTTGTAAAAAACCTCGGATACGATGTCCTCGGCAATTTCCTTCGACGATACATACCGCACGACGTGGCTGCACAGCGGACGGTAGTACCATCGGAAAAGAAGCTCTATCCCCGTGTTGGTATCCGACTCAAACGCCTTTTTGAGCAACATTTCCGAATCTGCGGGAAACTCGGGTCGGCGCGTAAGCCTGTCCGGGCCATTACCGGGAGGGGCGGGCTGGCCCAGGTCATCCTCGTGATGATCAGACAATTCCAAACTATCCATTACTAGCGGGTTAAAAAGTGCCGACAAAAGGCCGGTTTGAGCGGCCTTATTATAATGTCGTTCTCACCGCCCCAAACACTTAGAAGAAAAACATATTTTTTATTAAATAATTTACAAATGTACATATGTTTAAACAAACTTCCGCTTTTCAGAACTGGCAAGAAGGTGTGTTTTGGACAATGCTACGGTCAGGGGATCAAGGCGAAGGCAGAAAGCGAGGCGCCTTCAAGGATAACTTGTTGATACAAAATAAACTTGCGATAGCAACTTAATAGCATTTTTATTAACTTAATACTTCAATCACCCTCAGGCGAAATCCGGAACCGGAAGCCGACCTCGATCACTATTTCTCTCATAGCGATAAAAGTATAAATCGGAGGGACTATTAAAGTCCCTGATAAACTGTGTCCGGAATGGAACAAAAGATTTATTTATGAGCAAGAAGGTAGATGTTAGCATTGCGTTTTACGGTAAGCCTTACCAGGCAATCGTAACGATCAAGACACTGATCAAATACAGTGGCGAACACATTGATAAAATCTATTTTTCAAGGGAGAGAAAGCAGCCGCACAATGATTATGTCGGAATTTTCAAAGTGATCGACTATTTCAGAAATGATCCGGATGTGCGATTGATCGTCCAATACCCCTACCATCATCTGGGACTGGGCGTGATGGACATCGGGCGGGCAAAAACGGACAAGCGTTGGCGGC
Source organism: Dyadobacter sp. SG02 (assembly GCF_900109045.1). Classification (GTDB taxonomy): domain Bacteria; phylum Bacteroidota; class Bacteroidia; order Cytophagales; family Spirosomataceae; genus Dyadobacter. The sequence continues at coordinate 12,470 of NZ_FNYL01000026.1, read as the reverse complement.
AGAGTATTTTGTACCAATATGCTTTGGAAACCACGGATAAGAAGTATCTGTGCATTATGCATAATGATATGCTTTATCACGGAGATATGATCGGAGATATGCTCAAAGAATTCGATACCCGTGCCCCCAACCTGGCCGGTGTCGGGTCGGTCGGGCAATGCTGGTCTTGCCCTGCCGGTCCTGCGTGGGGGAATAAATGTGATTCGTATAAGTATCGGGAGTACGTCCCGTCTATGGAAGAAGCGCTGGAACTAACGGAGGCTTACGCTACACCCAGGCAAAAACTTCAGAAGGAGGTCATAGAGCGGGGAAGGGTTCATATGCTACCGGAATGCCGGTTGAACGAGTATTGTGCGCTGATCGATGTGGAGAAATATCGCCTGGAAACCGTCCCGAACGGCGACATCGGCTGTTATGGCGGAAACTGGGGCGGCGTCGACACGGCCACGGTATGGTCGCACGATATGTACCAAAAAGGCTATGTTTTTCAGCATTTGTGTTTGGAAGATTACGCACGCCACGCCGCATTCGACGGAACCGGAAGCGGTACGCAGGCCAACACAAGCCGGGATATTTACCAAAATGCCGAAAGAAATGCCAAAGCTTACATCGAACAGAATTTCGGGGAGATCAGGGAAACGGCTTACGTGGCTTTGGCGAATTTGCTGGATTCGGTGAAGCGGGAGGCGTGGCTAGGGATTATACATAGTTATGGGTTTTTGAAGCGGGTTTTGGGGAGCTAGGGGGGGCGGAATTTATTCAATGCCATGCATGGCAAGGCCCGGCCGACTTTCTTTTTTAGATTTATTTTGGAAGATCTACCAGCATCATGCTTTCCAGAAATTTAGCAAATGCTTCCATGGTAAACGTACCCAAAGGTGTAAGATGAAGATCAAACACGCTTCCGTTATCTATTCTGAGGTTATTGCCTATACCCGTTAGAGTTACAGCCACCGTTGTTGCTTCTTCGATATCTGTCGCCGCATCGCAATTGATTCTTAGAAGCTACAAATTTTCGTGCAAGTTTTAAATCGTTGTGGGGGTTATAAATTCCGAAAGTGATTCAATAATATAAGCGCCCCGCCTTTGTTCTGAGAATTCCAGGTGGCAGCCGATCCATTCATCCAGATATTTATTTTCTAGGAGAGCTTTTATTTCTTCCCGCAGATAGCCCAGGACGGGCTCACTACATTCTCGCAGTTCGAGCCAAATGGAAGATCGGTTGTTTAACACGTAAATAATGTCTTCGAAATCGGTGCTCCATCGTCCATCATTTCCTCCGCGGCTTTTAAATGCCTCGATTTTTGAAGCTAGAAAGTGGATAGGATCGAAAATACGGATTGTTGTATTTTCGTCAAGATTCACACTTATGGCGTTTTGTACTCCTGCTGTATACCATCGATTGGTAAATCCTAAGATTGTTTCTGATGTAGGCATTACATCGACTGTCACGCCTTTGATTTTATATCTGCAAATCACTCCTGACGCTACGTCATTTGCGAAGCCCTTGCTTCGCAGTTGTTCTTCTAATACCGCGTAGTCAACGCGACCTGTTAACTCAATCAAAATATCGACGTCATCTGTCGGGCGAACTTCGTCAGCCATCCGGTCAGTGTAAAGCGACACTGTTGCACCGCCAACAAAAAAGAATCTTTCAGCAAGCTCACCCAGAGCATTATGAACGACTTTGATCCGAGTTGTATTTTCCTGATGACTCATAGCAAATATTCTTCCAATACATTAAGTGCGAGTTGTATTTCTCTGCGTTTTCCAACGCGTAAAATGTCTATGCTGGCAAGAAGTTTATAGAGATCTTCATCTTTGGCAGCCGCTATTGCTGTCCCCTTGTATAGAGGCGAGATGCCTTGGCCCCTGACCTGGCCATGCGGATCAGGCCATACATATATCTCGTTTGAAACGATCTTTTCCTTAAAATAGGGGTGAGAGTGAGCGGTTGGTATCCCGATTACGATTGGGCCACGATTAGCCGGAAACACATAGTGCAATCCGTATTTTATAAATTCAAACAGGCCGTTCCTTGCAACTTTTTTCCGGTCTGTCAAGTACAAACCTGCTAGTGCATTTCTGGCGAGCGACTGGGATACCTCCGAAAGACTAATATCCAGTTCGACAGCAATATCTCTATATTGCCAGGATCTGTTTTCCCATAAAACAATCTTACAGAGGATGACCACGTCCTGTGGTCTCATGCCATTATGTGCTATCATACCTCCAAAGTAGGTTTTTTGTTCGCGATTTGCAAACGAAAAACAAGCAATTGTTCACTCATAGTCAAAACATCTTTCGGGCGTGGATGGCATACCTTCTTGTTGCAAAATCCCTAAACTGATATTTACAAAAGATTCCCGAGCATATATTACTCTGAAATCTGCCTTTTTGTTTCGATCGGTGTCTTTCCAAAAATCCTTTTGAACTCTATACTAAAATGCCTGCTGTCGTCAAAGCCGATCATTGTGCCTACCTCGCTGACGCTATGGACTCCTGATTCCAGTAATTTCTTGGCTTCGTTGAACCGGACGGTTTTCATGAAGTCGTTGATTGTCATCCCAGTGAGCGATTTTAATTTTCTGTACAATGACGATACGCTCATACCGATCTCACTAGCGAGCTCATTGACCCCAAAATCACGATCGGAAATATTCTCTCTGACAAGCGTGGTAAGCTTACCGATGAACTCCTCATTCTTGTCGTTGGCAATGCTTTTACTGTCGTGTTGGTCGGTTAACACAGCCTGTCGGTACCGATCTCTGAGATCGCTTCTCAACCGGATCAGGTTATGTATCTTCAATTCAAGTATTTTCGGATCGAACGGTTTAACAAGATAGTCGTCCGCTCCCGCTGCGAGCCCCTCTATGATTTGCTGGTTCTGTGCTTTGGCCGTCAGCAGCACGACGGGTATATGCGAGGTCATCATGTTCTTTTTCAAATGGCTGCTCAGCTGTAATCCATTCATGTCAGGCATCATGATGTCGGATAGAACCACATCGGGCATATACTCATTTGCAAGTTCTAACCCCCGAAGGCCGTTTTCGGCTTCCATGATGTTGAATTCATCCTGGAAAAGCTCCCTGATAAATACGCGTAACTGGTCGTTATCTTCGACGATCAGGATCGTATTGGTTTTCTTTGAAGATGTTCCGTTTTGTTTAACGGGCGGTGTTACAGCAGTTCCCTCCGGCGTGTTTCCGATATAATCGCTGCTTTTCGGCGCAATCTGATTGGGTGAGAAGTGCTGGTTTCCACGGAGCATCCGCATTGTTAATGTGGTACTGCCGGGAATAGATTCCGTCGCCAGACGGCTCTCTGCCGCAAGGTAACCGCGGTGCTCCTCGACAATGCTCTTGGAAAGCGCAAGCCCGATCCCGTAGCCGGGCTTTTCAGAATCCGCCTGGTAATAGTAGGTAAATAATTTTTGCAAATGGGCCTCCGATATACCTTTACCGTTGTCCCGAACAATGATGTCCACCTCATTGGAAATTTCTACAATGTGCACTTCCACCTTACCGCCCTCGGGCGTGAATTTATATGCATTGCTGAGCAGGTTGTAAAATACCTTCTGCATCTGGCCCATATCCAGCCACAACAGCACCGGTGTGTCCGGGCAGACAAGCATCGTTTGGATGGCCTTTTCCTTCGCGATATGCTCGAATGCGGCTATGACGCCTTTCATAACTTTAACCACGTCATACTCCTGTACTTGCAGCCTGATGCCGCCACTTTGGATCTTACGAAAGTCGAGCAGCTCGTTGACCAGAAGCATCAACCGGTCTGAATTATTTTTGGCATATCCCAAATAATGCTCAACGGATTTGCCATCGTGCGCATGCTGAAAGGCCTTTTGCAGTGGCCCCGAAATCAACGAAAGGTGCGTCCTGATTTCATGAGAAATATTGGTGAAAAAATCAAGCTTAACCTGGTTCAGCGCACTCTCCCTTCGGAATGAGCTCCGGAGCCAGAAAAACCTTGTAATAGCATACATAGTGACAGCAGTCAGCAGAAAATAGGCCAGGTAGGCATACCAGGTTTTCCACCAGGGGGGCAGTATGCTGATTTTTAGACGAAGCGGATCACGGTTCCAGTAACCATCCCCATTTGCAGCCCGTACGGTGAACACATAGTCTCCCGGCGGCAGGTTCATATAGTTAGCAGATTGGCTACCGGTGTAGGTCCAGCTATTATCGAACCCTTCCAGCTTGTAAGCATACCGGTTTCGTTCCGATCTTGGAAAGCTCAACAGGGAAAAACTGATCGTAAAAATGTTTTGATCATGGTGCAGGGTCAATTCCTGGGTTTGATCGAGGTTATGTGTCAGCAAACCGGTGTCGTCGCCTGCTCTTACCTCCCGGTTCAATAATTTCAGCTGGGTCAACACTAACTGGGAAGTGCCGCTCCTTGCTGTCACCTGGTTGGGCGAGAATTGAAAAATCCCTTTGTTGGTCGTAAAGTAAAGCATCCCCGAGGCACTTTTGACGCTGGACGCGGGCCGTGAAATTCCGTTGAAAGGAAGTCCGTCCTGGTAGCCGTAGGTTTGCAGGGTCTGCTTTTCGGGATTGTAACGTGTCAACTCGGCTTCGGTGGCAAGCCAGAAATAACCTTCCTTATCTATCTGGATATCTTCGATCTTCGAAAGTGTAATTTTCGGGTCAAGCAGAAATTTGCCCGACGCGCGATCGAAGCTTTGCAGACCTTGCCGGGTGACTGCCCATATGCTGCCTGCCCCGTCTTCTGCCATTCGCCATACCGCAGCAAAATTTCCGGCACCCCTGCTTTTGTCTGTGGTCAATTCTTTGAAATCGACGGCGTCATGTTTGAGTACAAATGCTTCATCGCCGCCGCCTATCCATATATTTTGCTTCGAATCTTCCAGTATGCTATGGGCATAGGTGACAGACTTGCATTTTCTGAACCCGCCCGTCTGTTTGTCAAACAATAATGCTCCGAAAGTACCTACCAGCCAAAATCTGTTCCTCGAATCTTCCAGAATCTCGTGTACCCTGCCATCTTCCAACTCCTTATAACTTCCGGTGGCGGCAATGGGATAATGGTGGTAGCTCCCGGAATTAAGGTCGAAGCTTGTCAACACCGTGTTTCCTGCTGCCCAGAGCGTATTGTTCCCGTCAATGTAAAAATGATAATAGTCGGAAGAGGGCCGTAATTTCAGGTCGAACGATCTCGTCTGTATGCCTGACGGGTCAAACAGGTGTAATTTTTTCTGATCCTTCCCGATTACCCAAAGTTTACCATCCCGGCTATTGCCCATCCATGCATTGGCATAGCGAACATCGGATATGCCATTCACTGTAAAGGGCCATGAAAGGAAACGGGGGGCATTCGGATAGAAATTGCTGATGCCAAAATAGTAGCTTCCCAGCCATATCCCGCCCTGTCCATCCAGACACATGGTTTGAATGTAATTATCGGCCAGACTGTATATATTGCCCGGCTGGTTTCTGTACCAGGTAGTCTTTCGGCTCACAGGATCGAACAAAGCCAATCCGGAGTGCGTTGCGATCCAAAGTTTCCCTTTGCCGTCGGGCAGGATGCAGCTTACAACGGGCGCCTCCCCGTCCGGGGCGACGAAGTCCTGCATTGGTCTGAATGTTTTCGTCGCGACGTCAAAATGAACGATCCCGCCGGAGCTCGGCCCCAACCAGATCACGTTCCGTTCATCCAGGTACTGTGTACGGAAATCATTAATCAGCGGCGATTTGTTGGTCGAATTGAAACGATAGACTTGTGGAGGATTTCCGTTCGCGGGCACATGTACCAGCCCATTATCGCTTCCCGCCCAGAAATCACCCTGGCTTGTTTGGATTACCGAAAAAATGTCCTTGTCAAGCCGCTCAAAGGTACGGTGAAGGATATAGGTTACCTTTATTTTCCCTTTTGTAACCAGGATACTGTTCAAGCCGAAAGGCGTCCCTACCAATATCCGGTGATCGCGGTCTTCCGCTATGAAGTAAATGTTGTTATTGAGTTCAGGGTTGGTGTTGGGCAGATTGTGATCGACGTGCGTAAAATTGTCTGTCTCCCGGTTATACCGATCGAGTCCGCCCGTTCCAGCCACCCATAAGTCGCCTTTCGAGTCGCAAAAGACGGCATTGAGCATGTCGGACGAAATAGAGTTTGGATCGGATGAATTATGCAGGTATTTCTTCAGCGTGTGAGAATCATACCGGAACAGACCCGCGTAGGTGGCAAACCACATGAAGCCTTGTTTATCCTGGACCACTCCTCTGGCATTAGACATGGAACCGACTTCAATACCGGCCAGATTCCTGAAAGCCTGTGCCTGGGTAAAATGAGCAGAACAGATCATTGCAAGAATGAGCAACGCCCGCCGAAAATTCATCAAAGTTTTCAACAAAAGGTGGGTTATTTAATCCGATTATTAATTTATCGAGTAAGGCATAAATGCCCTTGCGAATGACATCATATACCTGGCCATAATCTTAACAAACCAAGTTGCTCTTTTCGAGGCTTTCGAGGAAAATTATCCGTAATCGCGGCCAAAACCATACGATTTGTTAAAAAAACATCGGTTTGACCTAAAAACCATGTGAAATTGATCAGATTTCCACGCATGATTTGCACGTAATGTGGGATTTGTAAGCGAAATAAGTAGAAATTATTTGATAGACGAAAACTATGTCGACGTCAAAACATTGGCTGGGCGCACTTCCGGCCAGGATTAATTCCATAGGTTGCAATACGCTGGACAATTTATTTGGGTCATGGATCGAAATGTGCCTTTTGAACAGCGTTGACCTAATAAACGTCAGTAATTGGCGAGATTCCACTGGATGCATTTATCCATTTTTTTCGATGTTTGTAAAAACGCAACAAGGCTTTCCTGTATTTCTTCGGATTCAACCGGATCACATGTATAATATGCCATGTGAAAGAATCTGCCCCATGCCTTTGTGGCCGCAACTGAAAAATTATTGCACCTCCTGCCGGCAATGCACCCGCCGCGGACTGACAATATCCTAATGCCTGACCCTTTGCGGGGCTGAATACCTTGTGCATGAAGTGTTACAACGCAAAATGTATTTTGAGAAAATGAAAATGTCACCCACCTACACCAATGTAGAACTGATTGCTATTGTTGACCCTCGCCCGATATTCAAAAGAGGTTTTAGGGAAACTTTGGTCCAGACGCGAAAATCCTTGGAGATTATCGAAGCCAGTAATTATCCGGAACTGGAAAGAAACCATACTGACCGCGCCCCGGAGATTATCTTTATTTCCGGCACAGACCTTTCGGATATTGAAATCATTAACCTGACCAGCCGCCTGAGGCGGTACAGCCCCCTTGCCGCGATAGCCATCTACGACAACCGTAAATCCATCGATTTCCTGCTCACCTTTTTTAAGGACAGTATCGGAGGGTACCTGCCGGATGATTTCGACGCCCGCGACCTGGATATGTGCATCAATTCATTGGCAGCGGGATTACACTATGTCAATAGCGAGATAGCATATCAACTCATCACAAAGAAATCGAGCCTTAAAAAGCAGCCTCGGACCCGACTGCTTTCTGCCCTGGAAATAAAAGTAGCCGGGTGTTTGATCAGGGGTCTGAGCACTTCCGAGATCGCTCATGTGCTGGACCGGCGTAGTTCGACGATCAGTACGGTCAAGTCGAATATTTATAGAAAAACCAATGTGCACAACATCATAGACCTGGCCGTGATCTTAAAAAAGCAAGATGCCCCTTTCGGGGCTTTCGAGGAAAAATGATCCGTAATCGTAGCCAAAAGCATTCGATTTATTAAAAAAACATCGGTTTGAATTAAAAACCATGTGAAATTGATCGGATTGGCACGTATGATTTGTACGTAATGTGGAAATATTTGCAAGTGAATAAAGTAGAAATTATTTGACGAATCAAAACTATATCGACATTAAGTACCTATCTCAAATTAACGCTATCAATTGCAAGCTACCATACCTGAAACCTAGACATCGGGGAGCAGCAACGACCCCAGCCTGAGTTCCAGGAAAGTCATAGCTTGACTGCGTATATACAGAAGCGTTTTCTGTATACCTGAATTTATTTTGCCCTTGTTTTCGCTATATACACTTATCTGGTAGTGAGCACATTCGTCCGGTTTGCCGTTAACCCGGCCGGTAGCTACCATCCGCCATGCGAAGTCCGCTTGAATTCTTTTTTTATTTATTTAACTAACCATAACATGAAAAGAAAGTTACGCAGTGGCCTGGCGGTCCTTGCTTTGACTATGCTCGGTCTCGCAGGGGCCCGGGCGCAGTCACCGGGCGGGGTCGCGGCCAATTTAAAGATCTGGCTCAGGCCGGAAGCTTTTAGCCCATCCAGTTGGTCGGATGCATCTGGCTCCGGAAACAATTTTACCCAGACAAATGCCGGCCGGCAACCATTCCTGGTGCCTGCGGTAGGAGCGGAGAAGTACAACTTCAATGCATTCGTCGATTTCGGTACGGTCGGCAGCGACGCCCGTTTTATGGTTGTCCCCGACGGGCGGCCGTATAGCGCAAATGGCTCCAACAGTACACTCTTTATCGCGTCGATGAGTCGCAATGTTTCAGGCTATTCCGATATCCTGGGTTTTGGCGCAACGACGACAGGCGCGGGGCTCATCAATGCGAACTCTCCGGTGTACACCAATCTGTCTTCCAACATTGTCATCTATCCCTACACCGCAAATGCAGGATTACCGACGGTCCAGGGTGGAAAGATTTATTTGAATGATGTCTCTTTCACAGTTGGCACCGCCGGGATCAAGTACGGCCAGAATGGCCAGACGGGCACGGTAAACAGTACTTTCGCTTCCGGCAATGCGGATCATGCGGATGGTGCCGTTCTAGGGGCTCAACCGGAAGAAAGAAACGGTCTGATTGGCGAAGTAATCGCTTATGAGCGTGATTTGACCGAAGCTGAAAAGATCAGGGTACGCAGTTACATGGCTATCAAGTACGGCCTTACATTGCCGCACAATTACGTTGCCAGCAACGGATCGACCGTGTTTTGGGATCAAACTACGAACACCGGCTATAACAACAACATCGCGGGAATTGCCCGTGATGCGGGCAGCTTGCAGAACCAGAAGCAATCCAAAAGCATCAACGACGGCAATCAGGTGTTGATTGCTACAACGGGTCTTGCCGATGCGAACGCGGCCAACACAACTGAACTTACTGACGGCCAATTTTTGCTTTGGGGCGATAACGGTCTTGCCAAAGCGCCGGCAGTAGCTTTGACAGGTCCTGGCATTAATTTCCGGTTTGCGGCGATCTGGAAAGTCCAAAACTCGGGTAGTGTAGGCACGGTGCGCGTCGCCTGGCCGGCAGGACTGACAAACCTGAAATTAATTCAGAGTTCTGACGAAACGATTGACGGTTCGGACCCGGCTACCGACATGACCGCCACGCAGACGGTCAATGGTGTTTCCTACAATTACGCGGACGTCAGCCTGGCAGACGGGCAGTTTTTCACTTTCGCAGCATACGTTCAGGCACCTGGCGGGGTGGCTGCAAATCTTCTGATGTGGCACAAGGCTAACGACGGTGTAAATGCTGCCGGCGCTAAAAACATCTGGAAAGATATGTCCGTTAACGGAAGGGACGTTACCCAGAACAACAATGCAGCCAACCAGCCCAGCCTGGTAACCGACGCAGCATTCAACGCAGATAGCAAGAACTACTCTTTCAATTTCAATCCGTTTTACTATTTCGACGGTTCCAACGACTTTTTCTATCGCGATAATGATGCCTACTTCCCATCGACGACGAGCCCTGGGTCGACTTATGGTGTGATGTACAATTCGGCATCCGGCGGGTTCCGAACTGCTTACGGCTGGGGTGACGATGACCCTAACCTGGTCCGCGGAGATAACAATTATTATGTCGCTCGTGACAATGGCGTAACGATCAACGAAAACGTCAGTCTAAATACGACACCAGCCCACCTGGCAGGAATGTCCTGGAAAGGCAGCGGCGCTGCTAATAACGGCATGTACCTTAATGTGAACGGCAGGATTTACAGCAGTACCACTACAAATATCGGCGACATTAACGATGCCAATAATTTCGCGATTGGTTCCGAAGGCTTTGCTCTGACCGGAAATGGTAACGAACAATATCAGGGAGGGATTTCCGAGGTATTTGCATACAGCTCAGATCATCAGAACTCGACGGGTGACGAAAAGCAACGGATCAATTCGTACCTGGCCATCAAATATGGTATCACGTTGAGCAATGATGAGGGAACAGGCGCGGCCAACTATCTGAGCAGCAACTCCGCTGTGATTTGGGATGCTACCGCGAATGCTGGTTATAACAGCAACATCGCCGGTATTGCCAAGGATGACAATAGTGCCCTGCATCAGAAGCAATCGTTCAGCGCCAATGCGGGTCAACAGCTCATTATGGGAACCAACGGGTTGGCTGCCACCAATGATGCTAATGCGATGAACCTGACGGATGGCCAGTTTTTTATCTGGGGCGACAACGGGTTGGAGAAAAGGCCAAGCGTATCGTTGACAGGCATCCCTGAGCTCAACTATCGTTTCGCCGCCATCTGGAAAGTACAGAATACGAACAGCGTCCAGTCTGTTCGCGTGGCATGGCCTGCGGGCATCCCTGGTTTGCAATTCATTCAGAGTATGGACCCTGTCTTCGACAACTCCGATCTGAGACAAGATATGTCTGCCAATACAATCACGCTTAATGGCACCACCTACAATTACACGGATGTGACCATGGTTAGTGGCCAGTATTTCACATTCGCTGCAAACCTGGTTGGGCCTGGTGGTGTAGGCGGGGACCTTTCATTGTGGTACAAAGCTGATAGCGGTGTTGAAGTTGACGCCAATAAGAAAGTTACAGGTTGGAACAACTCTACTATCAACGATGTAAAACTGACTATGAGCAGTGCTACCGGATATATCCCGTACAACGATCAGACTACATATACTAACACCTGGAATTTTAACCCTACGCTTTCGTTCGACGGGACTAATAATTACCTGAGAAACAACACGACTCCTTACCTAAACACGGGTGGATCAGTTCATTACATTGCAGTAGCACGGTTGAATACCTCTGCCTCGGGCTACAACAATATGTTTGCAATTGCAGGGAATGACGACGGCTTTTTCCTATATCCACAAAGTGGCCTTGTTTACCCAATGCCTGCTATCGGAAACGGTTTTAGTGCCACAGCAGCTGGTCCGGGATCGGAAAACCGTTTTGGAATTTATTCGGCTATCTTGCCTAAAACGGGGTCTCCTGCGAATCAGCGTGGTTTCTACAATGGCCTTCAAAAAGTATATACTTCGCCATATCCGATAACTGGCGGCTCTTATGGGTTGCCCACCGTGGGTGCATATCTTGGCGCAGATGGAACTACTGCCGACAACCCAAATGGAGATATAGCAGAAGTTATATTGTACCACGGGCCTACCGGCGGGGATATGGCTAATGCGGATCTTGCCAGAATACACAGTTACCTGGCGATTAAATACGGGATCACACTCGATCAGACTACCGCTCAAAACTACATCAATTCTGCAAGCAGTGTTGTTTGGGATGCGTCGACGAATACCGGCTATCAGCACAACATAGCAGGGATTGGCCGTGACAACGAAGCAAGTCTGTACCAGAAACAATCGTGGAGTGTAAACGCCGGTCAGCAAGTTTTGATCGGGACCACAGGTCTGGGCAACACGAACCAGGCCAATGCTACCGGGCTCAATAATGGTCAGTTTTTGATCTGGGGCGATAACGGTCTCACCAAAGCACCGGGTACCTATAATCCTGGTTTGGGCAACGGCGTGAACATGCTTTTCAAAGCTATCTGGAAAGTACAGAATACCGGTGGTGTCGGTACCGTCCGCATCGCATGGCCGACTGGCTTAAACAACCTGTCACTTGTCCAAAGCGCTGACGCTACGATCGACGGTAAGGATGCCTTTACGCCGATGGCTTCCAATACTCAGACAATCAACGGGGTAACCTACAACTACGCTGACGTAACATTAGCCAACGGACAGTACTTCACGTTTGCCGCATCGATCCAGAATGCGCCGGGCGGGGTTTTCACAGGTTTGTCTCAGTGGTATCGGGCGGATATGAGTATCACCAACACCGGCGATGCGACCGACGTCACTGCCTGGACCGACGTGGCTTCCGGAATTGTTGCCAGCCAGATAACTGGTGTAGCCCTTCCGAAATTCAAAACCGGGGCTGCCGATTACCTGAATTTTAACCCAGGGGTCAATTTCACGGCAACAAACCAAACCATTGGAAACCTGACCGTGCAAACGCTCTCCGCACAGCAATACGATGTATTCACTTTGACCAAAGAAGGGATTATCCCGGGCGGTAATGGGCGGATATTTAGTTCGCTCGCCGATAATGCATTCCAAACAGGCAGCATTGCCTATTGGGACGGTCTGGGTATCAATGCT
>NZ_FNYL01000005.1:369549-595339 GCF_900109045.1 Dyadobacter sp. SG02 | reverse complement strand
ATGGATTCTTTGGCCTTGCCGCTGCGGAACCGGTTGATCGTCCGGAAGTCGGGACGGGACATGCCACTCAACCAGAAAAAATGGATATCCTGCGCCAGCGCACGGGCTATCTTCCTGCCCGTGTATATTTTCATGCAATATGCGTATAATAACACTTTCAGCAGCATCCGTGGATGATAGGCGCTGGTGCCGCCACCTTCGTAAAGGTTGACCAGCTCGCTGATGTCCATTCGTTCGACAACCTGGTTGACAACCCGTACCAAATGTGCCTGTGGGATCAGCTCTTCCAATGAAGGGGGCAACAATAGCAATTGCCCGGGGTCATATTCCTTAAAAACAACAGATTTTTTTATCTTGCCCATGTATTTCTAATGTCGTAATTAAAAATACAAAAAAGCCCTCGCTCTACATAGTAGAAAAAGGGCTTTTTGCTTTTGGGTCAGCCCCGGGTGGGTGCCGGTCTCCGACCGGCTTGTGTAACGTTGCTTTAATGTTGCTTACTGGTCAGAGACCAGTTGTCGCTCGGACGTAGTCGGAGACTACGCCCAACTGAGTCTATGGTCCACCGTCCATGGTCCGGGACAACGCCCCTACAACCCCGAAATCGTATAAGTTATCGTCGCCGTATAAGTCTTTACCGGCAGCATTACCGATAATCCCTCGATTTTGTACTGAATCGGGATGTTATCGCGATGCGCGAGCAGGTTGAGCAGGCCGGTGAAGAAAACTTGCGGTGTGGTGGTGAGCTGCATGTAGGTGGTGCCGCCGCTGAGGATGGCGATGCCCGTGCCGTTGCCGGTCCGCTGGACGTACAGTTTGAGCGACGAGTCCCAGTTGGAAGTCGTACTCAGGTGGGCGGTAAGGGTCCAGCCGATCAGCGCGTTCACTTTCAGCAGGGTTTGGGAGGCGCTGCTCGTTTCGATGTGCTCGTAGTTTTTGCCGGCTTTCGTGATCGTAGACGAGAGTGAAGGAATGGACCATGTTGTTCCGCTGTTGATCGTAACCGTTTGCGCGCAAGCTGCGAAGGAGCCCAGACAGGTAATGCAAAAAGCGATAATGTATCTCATCAGTTGTCGACCATAGTGTAACGTACCGTCACGCTCGACGTGCCGCTGCGGATATTGGCATAATTCTGAATTTCAAGCGAATAAGTAAGCCGGAAACCGCTGCTGCCGTAAGTAATGCCGGTGTAGGCGCCTTTGATATTATCAATGAAACTCACGGGCGTGTTGGAGAGGTATTTGTTGGCGGTGACGTAGCTGTTGCCTCCCGTAAAGCCCTGTCCGGTACCCACGTATGCGCCCACATCCAGGCGCAGCCGGATACCTGCGGGCAGCGTTCCCACCACATCGCCCCTGATGCTCCGCGAGCCGCCCGTGGCAACTGCCGAGGTAAATATAAGCCAGTTGTTATTATTGGTGTTGCCCGTTCCGACGATATTGCCCGCTTCGGTAGGCGCGGTCATTTGGAGGGTTACGCTGTTGGAGCCCGACGGCAGAATGTCCACCAGCGCTACCGAGGGCATGGTAAGGCTCACGTCCACGGTCGCAACCGTCTGCGCGTGCGAGGCCAGACCGGTTAAAACACCATATAAGATTATCACATATTTCATTTTTTGACAGATACTTCAAAATTCCTTTCCGAAAAATGAATACGCTTCTCGTTTGGCCTGATCCGGAATGTCAAGTCGAGCGTTTGGTCGGATTCTACCGTGAGCTGGCGGTCGCTCTCTTCTACCACAAAACGATCCGCGCCACCCGGGATGAATACCGATATTGCCCACGTACCGGGCCGAATTTCACGGAACGAGAACTCGCCTTTGTCATTCAGCTCGGTCAGGTAGCTGCCGTTTTCACTGGTCAGCTTCACCAGTACCGACGGCTTTTCCGTCAATGCGGCGGACAAACCATTTTGTTTAGCCTTTAAAAATTCGATCCTGCCCGCAATGCTTCCTGTGCGTGTGAGCGGAATTTCCACGACGTTGAGGCTGTCGGGGCGCACATCTACGAGCATCGGCATACGTACTACCGGTACCACGCCCTCGCTGCCCGATTCGTTTTGGGTAATGCTGAGGTAGTAGCGATCGGGGGCTACGCCTTCGAAGCTGAACATGCCGGTGCTGTCGGTCATGAACTTATGGCTGCCGAGCTGGATAAGGTTACCCTGCTTGCGATAGCCGAAGCCCGTGAGCTGGCCTTTGACGGTACCGATGTTCTTTTTTCGCCCCAGCGGCACATTCAGGCGCAATGCATATCTGACATTGAAAAACAGCGTATTCTGGTCGGTGTTGCCCACGTTGGGAATGTAGGAACGGCCGCCGGACAATGTGAAAACGTGTCTTTTTAAATCCAGTATGACCGACGCGTCCAGGAAACTTCTCCGCACATACAGCTCGTCGGGCGCGTAATTGTTTCGGTATAGGAAACCCGCGTAGAGGTTCCTTTTGATACTGACCCGCGCATTACCCCCATAAAAAAACAGGTTTTCGACTACGCCTGAGGTCGAAAACTTGCTCGTATGCTGGTGTTCGAAATACCCTCCGACCCAAATCCACGGAAAAAGCCGCACGGCAGGTTGTAGCTGGTTCGAAAAAGACTCGTTCCGGCCGTCGTTGTCGGGCGCCAGGTGGTTTTTGGAATATCCATAGCGGCCCTGGTAAAAAAGGGTAAACTTCGGGGAAGTAAGGTTATAGGAGAAATTGCTGAAATTTTCCGAGTAATGAAATGAAGCCGGCTGCTGGCGGTCTTTGCGTTCCGCTTTGGAATAAAACAGAAAAAAACGGTTCCGCTGGTCGGGCGCGTAGGAGACGTAACCCATGTAGCTGCGGTCTTTCGGCGACACGCTGTACAGGTTGGCGTCCAGGCTCGGGTTTATGTCGGAAAAGTTGTTGCTGGCGCCGACGGTCAGTTTGCGGGTGATGTTGAAGCCGATGTTGTTGTTGAAGAGCCGGCTGTTGTTGTAAAAACCATAAAAATGTTTTCCCGCGTAAATGACGTTGCTCGTAATGCTGACCCATTTTTTGGTTAATTGAAGCCGCAGAAATGCGCCGTAATCGGTTTCCCCGATGGCCTGACCGGCGCTTGCTTCACTTTCCAGGTTAAATTCTTTGGTGTGTACGTTGGCGGCCAGCGCAGTCAAGTGCGACCAGAAACGCCGGTCGTGAAAAACGACATTTTTGGAAGCATAATGCACCCCGACATTGGCAGATTCATTGATTTTAAATACAAACTTGCCCCCGAATGAGTCTTTCTGGTTCATGAAAAACCGGGCTTTCTGGTAAAAAACCGTATAAGCCACTTTCTTAAACTGCTGCTCTACGCGCAGTCCGCGCCCGAAGCGGCCGAATTCCATCAGGTTATTGAGCTGTAACACATAATCGCCGGCGGAAATGAGCAGGCGCTTGCGGAAGGCGTAGTCGAGCGAATACTGGTCGTAGGTGCCTACCGCCGGGAACACGAACTGGTTGGGTCCGCGAATGGTGAAGTCGACGTAATGGCGCTCCTTTTGGTCGAGGAAGCCCTTGCCGGTGGCCTGGTACTGGTAAGCGGTAAACTGCTTTCCGCCGTAACGACGGCCGCCGTAGCGGTACGACAGATACGCACCGCCTACTTCCACCGGGAAGCGGAAGTAGCGGTCGATCTTTCTGACTTTGGAGGAAAAAACGGGTATGCTGGTTACGGAATACACCGGCTCTGCGGCGCCTGTCATCATCACCGAGAGGTTTGACGAGGCTTGCCAAGCATTGTTGTCGGTGACCGGAATGACTTGCGAGACGGTAACATTGGTATCGGCTCCTGGTTCGAGGGTGAGGCTGTCGGTTAAATTTTCGACATGGCCGCGGTCGGATTTTAAAAGGAATTTCTCTGCATTGTTGCCCGAGTTGCGCACCAGATATGTAAGCCGCAGGGTATCGCCTTCGCGGACGAATTCGGGCTGGGTCACTACAAACAGCTCGACGTTGCGGATTTGGCCGATGGTGAGCGGCACGTGGGTGGTAACCTGCCGATCACCCGTATGCACGTCGCCCGTGTGCACGTCGCCCGTATGCACGTCGCCCGCACGTACAGTGAACTTTACCTGGTAAATACCCGAAGCGCAAACTGCCGGTGTACCCACAACGTAAAAGTAACGCACGCTCTGATCACCGGATGTCCTCACGGGACGTCGCTGGGAAAGCAGCCGCCATTTTTCAGGCAGCTGTATTTCTTCCCGGAGCGAATCTGGCAGGGATGAGGGTGATTTTACGTCGAATAGCAATGTAATATGCCCGCCGGGAACAATCGTGCCGGGCATATTGGCTAGGCTGACGGTCATCGGCGATTGGCCGTGACCGTTCAGTCCTGTCATTAAAATCAATATGGCGATAAGCCGGTACAATGGGAGAGGAGGATTATTCAACCTGTAAAGAAATGTTCGAGCCGAACAGGTCCTTTTTCGTGTCGGCGATGATCACGCAGTCGTACTTGCCTTTGGGCACGTCGGTAACGGGTATCTCAAACGTGCTGCAATTACCGGGATACAGCATCCGGGTGTTTGGCTGCGTGGTTTTGAGTTTGTTACCGTTGCTGTCGTAAACTTCGAGAATTACATTCGTACGCGCGCCGTAAGAGCCGTTGTTCTTCAAAACTACTTTCAGAACCGACTGTTCGGCGGACACCTTTTCGTAGGCGACCTTCTCATAGGACAAAGGCGGCCCTTCCACCGGCCCGATGTCCACGATCACCTGAATGGCATAACGTACTTTCGAATTGACCTGGATACCCCTGTGCGCTTCCTCGCGCACGGGATCCGCCACTTCCACCATAATCACTTCCCAGTAAGTGCCCGGCTGGCGGTTCGGATCGGCTTCGATCGTGTACCGCACGTCGTACGCTTCGCTGGTGGCGATTACCCGTTCATCGACATTCGTTTTCAACCCTGCCCCGAGCGACCTGGCGTGGCTGCCCGGTTCAGGGTAGGCCGCCTGTTGATCGCACTGCGAAACAAGGTCCTGACGGTATACCAATATACGGGAGTCTTTTCCGCCCTCGTTTTTGACCTTGATGGCCCCCTGGACCTTCGTAGAAGGGTTCGGAATGCTGTGGTTGTGTGTCAATCCGTTCAAGATCACTACCGATGCCCGCATGCGGAGGGGCACCAGTAGCATCATGCTAAGTAAGGCAATCCATTTCATTCAGGACCTTAGTTGTCTGCAAGCGTGTAAGTTACGGTAACCGTCGTCTGGCCCGAGCGCAGGTTTGCGTAGTTGGCGTCGGCGGCAACAAAGGTGTAGGTGAGCTGGTGCCCGCTGGTAGGTCCCGAAGCGGTATAAGCGCTTCCAATGTCCGAAATGAGCGTCTGATCGGCCGTAGTCAGGTCGACGCCGGCTGTTGGCGTACCTTTTGTGCCCGCTCCGCCCACTGCGCTGGCCGCCACGAGGTGGATGTCCACCCCCGCTACTACCGCATTGGCTTTCACGTTTACTTTCTTGGTGGTTGTTCCTGTCTGGATCGACGTGTAGTTGAGCCAGATCGTGTTGTTGGCAGTAGGTGCAACGATTTTGTCGCCCGCCTCGTCATTTGCCGGTTTGGTAAAAGTGGCATTTAAAGTCTTGGAAGTGGCACTTTCGAGGTCGAGCAGTGCCACTACGGGCACGTCGACAACAATCTGATGGTTGTCGGTTTGTGTATCCGATTGCGCCACTGCACGGCCCGACAGGCCTGCCAACATCACCACAAACATCGACGAGACGAGGGTAACATGTTTTTTCATAGTCATGAAATAATTTGATAAGTGAATTTTAGGTACTTCCGAGAAAGTGATACAAATGTAGAAGTACTTTTACAAATATCCAAGCGAGTTGGGAAAATATTTCCACACAAATTCCTGATTTATAATACTTTCGGTTACATGTGCCCGAAATGGCTGAAATGGACGATTAAGCAGCGTTGTTAAGCAGGATAGATTTTTTAATGAAAAGATGATTTTGACGGCTCCCGTGGCGGCTGTATTATTACATCAAAAAACTGATACGATGAAAGTTACCTATTACGGCCATTCGTGCTTTTCCGTCGTTGCGGGAGGGAAAACGATCCTGTTCGATCCATTCATTTCCGGCAACGAACTTGCCAGCGGCATTGATCCCGACGCCATTAAAGTGGATTATATTTTTGTATCGCACGGCCATTCAGACCATTCGCACGACGTGGTGCGCATCGCTAACAATAATCATGCCACGGTGGTGGGCAGCTGGGAACTCTACACGTATTTCGGTACGCAGGGTGTAGCGAATGTTCATCCGCTCAATCCGGGTGGTAAGTGGACGTTCGATTTCGGCACTGCGAAAGGCACCGCGGCCGTGCATTCGAGCAGCTTCCAGGATGGCAGCTACGCCGGTGTGGCGGAGGGGTTTGCATTCAAAACCGAGGATGGTAACTTCTATTACAGCGGCGATACCGCGTTGACGCTCGACATGTCGCTCATTCCGAAATGGGCGAAACTGGATTTTGCCGCGTTACCGATCGGCGATGTGCTCACGATGGGGATCGAAGACGCGATCGAAGCGGCCAAACTCCTGGGCGTGACGCAGGTGCTGGGCGTGCATTACGATACTTTCGGGTTTATCAAAGTGGATAAGGCGGCGGCGATCCGGGCGTTCGGCGAGGCCGGACTGACGCTGCATTTGCCGGAAATAGGGGAGACGATTACGATCTAAAAGAGGGCGGCTGCATTTTTAATCCATTTTTAATCGCATCGCCTGTTTCTTAACGATATATTTCGACCACAATAACAAGTACACCAAGTGCGGTTATTGCTATTGAGTTATGTAGTTAAAATCCATTGTTCATCTATGTTCAATGGATTTTTCTTTTTCATTAACGGCGCGGCTAACGTAGCCCGGCTACCGTAGCCCGGCTACCGGTTTTCGAGCCAGCCCAGAAAATGACTTACTTTTTCCTTTCCTATCAGCAGTTTTTCGGGCGTGGGGATGGTCAGTTTGATGAAAAGCTTTCTGGAAAAATAATGCTCCACTTCCTTCACCGCGTCGAAATTGACAAGATACTGGCGGTTGAGCCGGTAAAATTGTGACGACGGCACCATACCCTGCACGTCTTCCAGCGGCTGTGTGATGGTATAATCCTGGTTATCGAACGTACGCAGCCAGGTGGTTTCGTTGTGAATGTAGAAGAATGCGATCGTCTCGGTTTTAATGGTAATGTATTTGTTTTGCTTGAAAACGAGGAAACTCTTTTTACCCTCGGGCTCGCCGAGCTTTTTCAGCAGCATTTCCAGTTCGGGTACCAGCGGTTTTTCAGTGGAAAAATAGCTTTTCAGCTGGCTAAGTTTATCCAGAGCTCCTTCAATATGCTCTTTTTTAAATGGTTTGAGCAGGTAATCGATCCCGTTGGCTTTGAACGCCTCTATCGCGTAATGATCGTAAGCCGTGCAGAATATCACCGGCGGTACCACTTTCACGGCCTCGAAAATCTCGAAACACAACCCGTCCGAAAGCTGGATATCCATGAAAATCAGGTCGGGCTGGGGCATTTCCGTGAGGTAGGAGACGGCCCGCTCGACGCTCTGGATCGTGGCCACCACCTCAGCCTCGGGGCGTAAAGTGGTGATCAGCTGCGCCAGCGAGCGGGCCGTTTTGATTTCGTCTTCAATGATTACGATTTTCATGAATAAGCGGCAGTTTGACCCTGAAATATTCCTGGTCGTTTTCGATTTGTACTTTTTCGTTCAGCAGGTGGAAATACCGGCGGTTGATATTGTCGAGCCCGACTTCGGTTGAATGCTCGGGATTCTTTTTCAGTTGCAAAGGGTTCTCGACGACCAGCAGGCCATTTTCCTCATAGATCGCAATGTGGAGCGGTTTGTCGAGCGACACGACATTGTGCTTGATACAGTTTTCGACCAGCAGTTGCAATGTAAACGGCGGTATCCACGTCCGGTAAACGTCCTCCGGGATCCGGTATTCGAGCTCGATGCCTTCTTCGAACCGCGCTTTGAGCAGATACATATAAGCGTCGAGGATTTCGATTTCTTCGGAAAGGCTGATCAGGTCGAGTTTTCTGTTTTCCAGGGTAAACCGGTAGAAATCAGATAGTTTTAATATAAAATCAACACTATTCTTATCTTCCAGCTCCACCATCGATTTCAGGGTACTGAGGCTGTTGAAGAGGAAATGCGGGTTGACCTGCTGTTTCAGCAACTCGTATTGCGCACCGAGGTTGTCGGCCTTGCTGCGTTCGAGTTCGAGGATCACCTGCTGGTTGCGGTGCGTCTGGTAGAGCAAATGCAGCAGCATATAGAAGATGAGGTTGATCATGATCCCGCGTACTTCGAACATTAGTACCACCGGCCCGAAATCCAGCGAAGGGATCGCCAGCTTCTGCGCGCCTACCATCAGGAACATGAGTACCATGCCGATGGCGATGCTGCGGAACAGGAGCGGGTACGAAAAGCCCGTCGAGGAATGCTCTTTCGTGAATTTGGGCAGCGAGTAGATATTGAAATACCACACAAACAATGTGAAAGAAGTGGTGATCAACGCGCTGGTAATCGCCTCGAAACCATTGGGATGCTTTTCGGCTATTTTGGGGACGGTGGTAAGCACGCCCAGCGACAGGGAGCTCAGCCAGACGATCACCGCCGAAACCCTGAATGTCTTTTGTACCATGATTGTTCGTGAACCGGTTTACGGGAAAACAGACGCCCGTTGGGCAAATATAAAACTAATCCGCTCTGCATTGCTCGAAACGGCCTTTTCGTCCTTTTTCTGAACAGAATTTTCGATCGTATAACCGATCGCCGGGGCCGATTGGCCGGCAGAGACCGTAACCGTCTCCACCGATTGTACGCCGCCGTTGATATTACTGCCGAACCACAACGGGTTTTGTTTCAGGTCCCACGTCACGAGCTTGAACACCGTGCCGGGCGTCGCCACGTTCGGCGTCGCTACGCCGGGCACCTGACTTGCATATGCGAGGGCGTCGTCGTTGCCGTACAGCACCGAAATCGTGCGGGTGCGGTCGTTGTGGAACGAGGTAATGACGTGCAGGCCGTGGTCGTCGAAGATCGTTTCGGGCGCAGGCATGAGCTCGCGGGAATCGTGGCAGGCTGTGAATGTGAATGCCAATGCGGCGGAAATGAGTATTGCGATGAGGCTTTTCATGACGGTAATTAGCTATTTTGTTTGAAATCGGGACGGTTAGCGGCGATAATAGCGCCTGTCTGCGTGTTTTGCAGGAAGGTTATTACTTCCCATTCGTTCGCGTCAAAACCTTCGGGGAGGTTTACCGCTACATTACCGTTGGCAGCCGCTGGAAAGCTCTGGATCTTGCGCACGATCTGCACGTGCGGGAGCAGCCGGCCCGCATTCTCGCCGCGTTTCACCATGGTATGCGCTAGTTTTTGTACCAATGCAACCTGTAAGACAGTGCCGCGGCCTGCGTTCGTGGTTTGGTAGGCGAGTTTCAATTTTCCCGCTTCTATTTGGGGTTCCACATTTAATTGCGCCGTAGCAGCCGCATTCAATTCGATGTTCAATGCACGTTTGAGCGTTTCTTCCTGCGAGCCGATCAGCTCATGTCTGCCGTTTACGACCACCTGCGGCGTGTAAACGGTTTCGAGGTTCAGCCAGTTAGCATATTGATACTGGCGTTTTGTGAACTCTTTGTCGCTGAACACATCCCGCCAGCCCTGGTGGTTCCAGTAATCGACGTGGAACGCGAGGAGGTAAACCGGCTTGCCTGCATTTTCCTCCTGAATTTTCGCCAGCAACTTGTCGGCCGGCGGGCAGCTCGAACAGCCCTCGGAAGTAAAGAGCTCTACGACCGCGAAGCCTTTGGGCGCGTTGGCGTCATCAGATGAGCCGTTAGTATTTGCATTAAAAGCCATTGCGGAGAATGAAATGCCTAATGAAAGGACGAGTGAAGTGATGATGGTGGTTTTCATGAGATTTAATGATTGAATGATTGAACGATTGAATGATTGAATGATTGAATGAGTGAATGAGTGAATGATTTGACTGCCGTCGGCGGTCCTTGGTCGGCGGTCGGGCGAAGCCCTACTTCGCCTGCGTTGGAATGTCGAATACGAAACCGGTTCCTTTGGCTAGCTGGTGGCAGTTGATACAACTCGTCGCGAACGAGGCTGTCTTTCCGTACGGCTTCAAATCGAGGCCGCTGAACCGGGCGAATCCCCAGCCTTCGGTGTCGGCGAACTTTTTCGTGTCGCGGACCATGATCTGGATGTTGTTGAAATTGCCGGGTTTCACATTGCCGTCCGCGTCGGGAGCCTGGCTGTTCCATACCACTTTCACGATCACGGCGCCGTCGGGCCAGGGGAGGATTTTGTTTTCTTCCAAAGCTTTTACGGCGATGTCGTTTCCATATATAATGCGCGAGGTGCCATTGTCGGGGCGGCCGGTGGAGCTGATCACCTTCCAGTTTTTGTAATCGTCGAAATAGCGGATGCCGTTGATCGACGTTGGTACGTGCGACACTTTGGTTTTTTCGATAATCGCGGCGGTATCTCCGGCTGCATAATGCTTACGCGAGATATTGGTCACGTAGTTTTTCAGGATCGTAAGTTCCGCGGGCGTCACCTTCGCGGACGGGTGCGTGGCGGCGTACTCGGGCAGGGGCATCTTGCCCGCGTCGATCATATTGACAATGTACCAGAGCTTACCTTCCTGCTCCGCTTTCGGGATACTGTCCCATTCCGAAAAATTGAACCGTTTCCTGGCTTCCTCCACATCGGCAGCGACTTTGTAGGAAAATGGCGCCACTTTGTCGTACCAGCGCAGGTTGGTTTCGTTGGAATGGCAGTCGTAGCACGAGCGTTTCAGAATGCGGGTAACCTCTTCCGGTCCGTGAAATTCCGAGGTCACCGGCGGGTTTTCGATTTTAGGGCTGTTGACCTGCAACACTACAAAGCTGGTGAAAATAACACCTGCCAAAAGTGCTGCAACGTTGCGGTATGTATTGCGTTTAAGGGCGTTCATAGCGGTTTGTTTTTTTCTCAAAAGTAGGGTGGGAGGCCATGGCAGAGAATCGGATTCGGGCCGAGTTGGACATATTCGGGGGTGAAGTGGGCAAGGGGAGGAAGCAGTTGGGGGGAAGCAGTTGGGCGTAGTCTCCGACTACGTCCGAGCGCCAACTGGTCTCTGACCAGTAAGCAACATTAAAGCGACGTTGTGCAAGCCGGTCGGAGACCGGCACTCGCTCGGACGTAGTTGGAAACTACGCCCAACGGCAATAGTTCGTACAAATCAGAGATTTGCAACAGCATACCGGCCACCGGCATACCGGCATATTGGCATCACTCTTCTTCCCTTCGCAGCCCTTCCTCCCTCGCCCGTTCCAACCCACCACGCCAACTGTCCATCTCACCGCTGAATATGTCCATTCCGGCCATTTTGTGCCGCCGTGGCCGCTGGAATTGTACTCTATTTGTATCAGAAATCGCAGCGGAGACGCCGGTTTTTGAGAAGATTAGCCACTATTTGAAGTTCACAAAATTCAATTCAATTCAATCAAAATCATGGAAACGATCGAAATCACCAAAGTAGCAGGTACTACCACCATCGATAAAGTATTATACACAGGAAAAACCCACACCTCTGGCGGCCGCGACGGGGCTTCCCGCAGCTCGGACGGTAATCTGGATATTAAATTGTCCTCGCCAGGCTCGAATGGTACGGGCACCAACCCTGAACAACTTTTTGCAGCCGGCTGGTCTGCATGTTTTATCGGTGCGATCGGCATTGCCGCGGCGAAGAATAAAATTACATTGCCGGAAGGCACGGCGGTGGATGCCGAGGTGGATCTGGGCGTTACCAAGGCCGAATACTTCCTGCAAGCCCGCCTGAACGTGAGCCTGCCCGGCCTGGACGAGGAAACTGCCCGCGTCCTGATCGAAGCAGCGCACCAGACCTGTCCTTACTCCAAAGCGACGAGGGGGAATATCAATGTAGCTATTAATGTGAGGATCTAGGTTTCGGCCGATGACCGCCGACCGCCGACCATAAACCATGGTCGGCGGTCACCCATCACGCCCCTACCGCCTCCGGCGCTCTCCATTTCGCCACAAAAAGCTCTTGCAACTGCTCGATTTCCTTTTGATAGATCGTTTTTTTGCGCGTACCAAAATATAAGGTGTTTTCGAGCGGCGTGTTGCCCTCCCAAACGAGCTGGATTTGTCCGGCTTCTATCGCTTCCACGCAGAGGAAATGCGGGACGATCGAGAAGCCTTCGCCGTCGCTGAGGCAGCGGATGATGGAGCAAATGTTCGGTACGATGTAATTGGGGCGGAAATCGGGGTGCTGTTCGAAGTTTTTGAGCCAGAAGTTCTTCAAATGCTCCATATCGGCGGCGGTACTGTACCAGATCTGCTGTTTGAGCCAGTTGGCCGCTTCCGTTTTGTTGGGTTGCGCGAGAAAATCGATGAGCGGTTCGATGTCCGTCTGGCCGCCGGCGACGAGTACGATCCTTTCTTTTGAAAATGGTTTGTACTGCAAATTCTGCTGCTGGCCGTTCTGCGGCGTTACGATCAGGTCGAGCAGGCCATTGTCGAGGTCCTGCTGCATTTGCGGGTATTCCCCGAATTTGATGATGAGATTGAACGGCAGCGAAGCAATATGCTCTTCCAGCGTGTACTGGAAAGTTTCAAAACACATCCCGACGCTGATCGTCGGCCGCTCGGACTTGGAGCTTTTATGAAAATGCTGCTCCACCGCTTCCAGTTTGCGGAGCGGGTCGAGCACGAAGTTGTACAATACCTTTCCCTTCTCGGTAGGCACCATTTTCCGCGGTGACCGGTCGAACAGTTTGTGCCCGGTGTAGGCTTCCAGTGAATTCAAATGCAGGCTCACGCCCGGTTGGGATATAAAAAGCTCCTGGGCCGCCGCCGAGAGCGTCCCCGTTTCATAGATCGCCTTGAAAGTACGGAGCCATTCCAGATTGAGTACCATATCTATCTATAATTTTTATAATACAAATATACAATTTAAGTTATTTTGATAATGCATTTGATCGCCGGAAATTTGTATCATCAAAATCAAACAGGACTATGAAAAAGATATTTGTCATTAACGGCGGTCAGCATTTCGCGCATTCCGGAGGGAAATTCAACCACACGCTGACGGGATTGGACCAATCGTATTTTACGGAAGAAAACGGCTTCGAGCTACAAGTAACGGACATTAACCAGCCCTACGACCCGGATGAGGAAGTGAAGAAATTCGTATGGGCCGATGTGGTGGTGTACCACACGCCGGTATGGTGGTTTTCAATGCCTTATAAATTGAAAGAATACATCGATATCGTTTTCACCGCCGGCCATCGCAAAGGTATTTACCGCAGCGACGGTCGCAAAACCGACAATCCTGCG
Organism: Dyadobacter sp. SG02; assembly: GCF_900109045.1. Taxonomy (GTDB): domain Bacteria; phylum Bacteroidota; class Bacteroidia; order Cytophagales; family Spirosomataceae; genus Dyadobacter. The sequence goes on along the minus strand of NZ_FNYL01000005.1, from coordinate 581,962 downwards.
ATCAACTACGGCACGGGCGGGATGCTGCACGGCCGCAAATACATGCTTACGACCACCTGGAATGCGCCCGATACCGCATTCACATTGCCCGGAGAGTTCTTCCGCGAGCATTCGGTGGACGAAGGGGTGATGTTCGGTTTCCACCGTATGAATGCATTTACGGGCATGGAGCCGCTGCAAAGCATGCATTTCCACGACCTCGAAAAGAATGCTACGCCGGAGCGTATCGGGGAATACAAAGATCTGTACCTGTCGCATTTGGCCGGAGTGTTTAACAATCTGGAAATCGAAACCGCTGCTTAATCATGCCTGTCTATCTCACTGCCGTCATTAAAAGTAAAACAGCGCACCGCGACGAGGTTCGCGGGACGCTGCTGAACATGGTAACCGAATCCAGAAAAGAGTCGGCCTGCCTGCAATACGATCTTTATCAGGATGATAGCGATCCGAATATATTCGTCTTTCAGGAAATATGGGCAAGTCGCGAGGGGTTGGATGCGCATAACGAGCAACCTTATATTCATGCATTCCGGGCATTGCTGGAAAAACTGGAAACCAATCCGGATGTCTATCTCACACAACCTCTTGACCGCGCCTGACCATGGAATATACAAAAACAGCATTGGTCGTAGGAGCGAGCGGGGTAATCGGCAAGAACCTGACGGCTTATTTGCAATCGCTGCCGGAATGGAGGGTAATCGGAACATCGCGGAAGCCGTTGCCGGGCAATGTCGAAACCGTCGTGGTCGATTTGCTCGACGCGGCAGATGTCGCAACCCAGTTTGCGACGTTGGGTACGGTAACCCACGTTTTTTACACAGCCTACCAGGATAAACCGACCTGGGCGGAATTGGTCGCGCCGAACATGACGATGTTACGGAATGTCGTGGAAACGATCGAAAAGGTATCGCCGAAGCTCGAACACATCAGCTTTATGCAAGGTTACAAAGTCTACGGCGCGCATTTGGGCCCTTTCCGCACGCCTGCACGGGAGGACGATCCGCCCATTATGCTGCCCGAGTTTATGACAGAACAGCAACGCTACATTGCCGCGGCGCAGGAGGGCAAGCCGTGGAGCTGGTCGGCGATCAGGCCGTCGGTGGTGGGTGGTTTTGCACCCGGTAACCCGCTGAACCTGGTGTCGCTGATCGCGGTTTACGCTTCGATCTGCAAGGAGCTGGGCATTCCTTTTCGATTCCCGGGCAAACCCGGCGCCTACCATCCCCTGATCGAACTGACCGACGCCGACCTGCTCGCGAAAGCGACCGTGTGGGCGGCCACCACGCCGGAAGCGGCTAATCAGGCATTCAATATCAACAATGGCGATTTGTTTCGTTGGGAAGAGCTCTGGCCTAAGCTGGGCGCTTACTTCGGATTGGAAACTGCCCCGCCTGTGCAGCTCCCGCTCGCGGAGGTAATGCGCGACAAGGCGCCCGTATGGGAGGCGCTCCGCGAAAGGCACGGGTTGCGATACGGGTATGAAGCATTGTCCGCGTGGCCGTTCGGGGATTTTGTCTTCTCGTGGGATTACGATTTTCTCGCCGACGGTTCCAAAGCCAGACGGCTGGGTTTTCACGAATACGCCGATACCGAGCAGATGTTCTACCGGATTTTCGACCAGTTGAAGGCGGAGCGGATTATCCCGAAATCATAACAAAATCATAATGGAAGGCGGCATGAGCCGCCATTTTCATGGAAGTACCTTTATCGGATATTTATATTTCAGATAAAGTCAGATTATGTTAAGCTTATCCATTAATAGTGTAACCTTTCGCGGGCGGAGGTTAGGATTCGTCTGTTTGTTTTCAATCGTTTTATTCGCAGGAAAATGCTTTGGTATTTCGAATGAAGAACCTTTCGGGGCACCTGTAAAAGCAAAAATTATCGGTCACAGGGGTGGTGTGATCGACAGTACCTACACCGAAAACAGCATGGCCGGGCTGGAAGCTGCTTATAAGCGTGGTTATTACATGGCGGAAATAGATATCCGTTTAACCAGGGACGGACAGCTGATCATCCTGCACGACGCTACGCTGAACAACTATTACCACGTGAATAAGGCGGCCAAAGACCTGACCTGGGATGAAATCCGCGGCCTCAAAAGCGACCGGGACGGCAGCAGCCCCGTATTGCTGGAAGATGCGCTTAAATATTGCAAGGGGCGTTTGCAAGTGATGCTGGATACCAAAATCACGGGTAATGACACTGTTAATTTCAAGAAAATTGAGGACCTCTTAACGAAATACAGCCTGCTGGACAATGCGATGGTGATCGGTTCAAACGAAATACGAAGCTATTTCGATGGGAAATCTAAGACCGGCTATTCGATTAATGCATTGAAACAACTGAAATCCCGGTACGAATTTAAACCGGAGCGCTATTTTCTGTTCAGCCACGGCAACGAGATCAAAGAAGAGGATGTAAAATGGGCGCAAGCCAACCATGTGATGGTAGTTCCTTCCATAAACAAATACCATTACTTCCGTGATATTCCGTTTATGGAAGGAGCCAAAAGGGATATTGAAAACCTCAAAAAATGGGGCGTCGTTTACTACCAGATCGATTCGGAATTCGATCGGTGGTTAGTCAACTGATTCCACAAATTCTGCCAGGCTCTTGCCGATAATGTGGTTCCAGCCTGCGGAGAAGCTTTCCGGTTTGAAATCGGCGTGGTCTTTCGGGAAGGTGTGCAGGCCCTTGTGCGTGAGGCGCAGGCGCGTCTTTTCACCTTCCGGAATGAGTTCGAAACTCACCTCCGAGTCGCCTTCATAATCGGCGTAGCGCCAGGAGTAAGCGAGTTTGCGGTTGGGTTCGGCTTCCGTCACTTTGCACAGGTGGCGGTATTGCCTGTCCTCGCTCCCCGCCGTGAACTCGAACTCGAAGCCGGGTTCGGCTTTGAATTCGGGAATGTCGAAATACCATTTCTGCATTTGCCCTGCATCGGTAAGGGCTCTCCACACCCGCGCCGGCGGGGCATTCAGTACTTTTTCTAAAACAAAAGGTTCAAAAGCCATGGTTGTGATGGGTTAAAAGTTTAGCGATTTATTGAGGGAGTGCATCAAATGCAGCTTTGTATTGCTTTTCAAGTTCCTTGCCTTCTTCCGATTGCCGGCCATCGTGCAGCTGGACAGTTGGCTCTACTTTTTCATCCAAAATATCTGCCAGCAAATCGAGCATCCGATGCCAGCCGGCCGATACGCTTGCCGTGTACGTTTCTGAAATTCGGCTATACGTAAACCGGAGAAGCGTTTGCGGGCCATCCTGCTCAAAAAGCTCCCACACGGCCAGCTCATCCGGTCCGTCCTCATTCTCCCAAAAATATTCGAGGTACTTTTCTGGCTCGATCCGCACGATGCGTCCATAGGAAAGCGTGTCGTCGGTATCGCCGAAATGCATGATCATCCGGCCTCCCGGCACAGGGTCCAGTTCTGTTTTCATGAACCATACGGCCAGTTTTTCGGGGTTGATCAATGCGTCCCACACCTTCGCGACGGGATGTCTGAGCATTCGTTCGAAAACAATGCGGTAGCCGTATTCATCTTTGCCGAGCTGACCATGTTGCGTGATTTGCGTCATAATTTGTTCAGTTTGAAAGCTGTTCGTTTATGCATTTTCATCGGGAAGGTCTTCATCCAAAAAGCGTTCGAGCGCGTCGAGCTTATCAGTCCAGAATTTCTGATAGGTATTCGCCCAGTCGGAGACTTCTTTGAGGCCTTTCAGATCGGCCTGGCAGAAGGTTTCACGCCCGCGGGTTTGCACAGTTACCAACCCGCATTCGGTCAATATCCGGATGTGTTTTGCGACGGCGGGCCTGCTGATCGTGAAATGATCGGCCACATTGTTGAGATTGAGCGTCCGCCGGGAAAGCAGCCCGATGATCTCCCGCCGGGTAGGGTCTGAAATGGCCTGAAAAACGTCTCTTCGTACCTGGTTCATAAAGTTTCAACGGCTTTTAAAATCAAAATGGAAACCGTTTGGTTTCCAAATATAAATGAAACCAAACGGTTTCCAAAAAAATACCCGGGTTTTTTCGAAAAACCCGGGCCCTTACCCCATTCCGTCCGATTTAGTAATGCTGTTGAACCTTAATTATTTCCTTCACCAGACTTTTTGTCATCATTGCTGATCCGTTTTTTCTGACGCTGACTACCCGAAACCTGTCCGAATTCGTATTTCAGGTTGAGGCGCCAGCCGCGGCGGTACATGGCAACATCCTGCGATTGAACGAAATTCGGGCCGACGAAATCGTTGCGCCATTTGATTGTACGGTTGAAAGGGTTATCAAAGCCGAAGCCGATCGTTCCTTTCTTTTTCAGCACTTCTTTTTGTATTACAATATTATAGAACCCGAAGCCGCCGTAACTGCCTTGCAGGTTCACGCGCGGGGAGTTGTAAAACCCGAACAGCTGCGCTTTGATGCCTTTGCCGAAATCGATCGTCGAATTCAGGTTGATGCGGTACATCCAGTCGGCATTGCGGGTTTTGAGCTCGGCGCTTTCGAGTACATTATAGAAAACATTGAGCGAGCCGTTGACAGACCATTGTTTCATGAGCTTCGTATTGGCGCTCAGGTTCACGCCGTAAGCGGAGTTTTCGGCCACGTTCTGGAAAATCTGTTTCAGTACGCCGGTACTGTCCACATTGCTGATACTCTCGATGGCATTGTTGGTCTGGCGGAGGAAAAACGACGCATTAATGCTCGTCTGCTTGATCGACACGCTGTAATTTGCCTCCACCGAATGCGTTAGCTCGGGTTTCAGGTACGGGTTTCCGCCGTACTGGTTCTTCGAATCGGCCTGGTTGACATACGGGTTGAGGTAAAAGAATTGCGGCCGCTGGATGCGCTGCGTGTAGCTCACGCGTACCTGCTGGCTCTTTTTAAGGCTCCGAGAAAGGCTCACGCTCGGGATAAGGTTGCCGTAATTGTTTGAAAAAGAGGCGGTACCATTCAGGAAGTTCGCCTGTATGAACGTGTGCTCGTAACGCGCGCCGAGGTTGATGCCCCATTTGTTTTTAGGTGTGCGGTTGTACACGAGATAGGCGGCGGTTACCTGCTGTGCGTAGTCGAATATGTTGGCTTGCTCCGGTATGTCGTGGAAATCGCCGGAGCCGTCGATGGCGCTGGATATGCGGTAATCGCTCAGGATCTTGCGAAAAATGGTTTTGGTACCCGTTTCGAGGGTGCTGATGCTGTCGAGCGGGTTGGTGAAATCCAGCTGGATCGTCCCTTCCTTGTTGTTACTGATGTTATAGCTCTTCTCGCGGTAGTACACGGCATTGGCGCGGTTCCGCAGGTCGGAGTCGTAATCGCTGTCCTCGCCTTCGAAGGAATACATCGTGAGCAGGGTGAGTTCCCTTTTGGGCTTTTTGAACAGGCGCGTGTAGTCGAAGTTGATCGTGGCGCCCTGCCAGTCGTAGGTCCGGCGCATATCGCGTTGAAAATACTGGCTCGAAACGCCCTCGCTGCTTTCGTCGAAAGTAATGTCGAACCAGTTGGTATTGATCCCGTTATAATAATTGATCCCCGTTCCGACGCGATTGAGGGAGTCGATATCCCAGTCGGCATTGAAGGAGCCATAGAAATTCTTGCCCCGGCCGCGCACCCATTGCATCTGGTCCTGGTTGGTAACCGAGTCACCGTTGGTGAACGTGCGCAACTGCGTCATATAACGCTTGTTTTTCCAGTTGCTGAACCCGCCGTTCGCGGAGAGGGTCAGGCCCTTGTTGCGGTGGCTGATGCTCGCGTTCGGCCAGTTGTTCCATTGGCCGAAGTTGGGACTGACAGAGCCGTTGGTACCTTTCAGGGTATTCTTTTTGGTAATGATATTGATAATGCCAGCAGTGCCTTCCGCATCGTATTTGGCGGAAGGAGAAGTGATTACCTCCACCTGCTTGATGATATCGGCGGGAATCTGCTTTAATGCTTCCGACACACTCCGGGCCACGACGTTGGAGGGCTTGTTGTTGATAAGTACTTTGATATTGCCGCTCCCGCGCAGCTGCACATTGCCTTCGATATCGACGGCAATGGAAGGTATTTTTTTCAAAACATCCGTGGCATCGCCGCCCTTGATGCTAATGTCCTTTTCCGCATTGTAAACCATGCGGTCGGAACGCTCCTCGAACAATGCCTTTTGCTCGCTGACAGTCACTTCTTTCAGGTTCTGCGCCGCCGGTGAGAGTTTGATGACGCCTATTTCAACGTCTTCTTTCTCCGCATGCACAGGCCCGAAGGTTTTGGTCGTGTAGCCCATCAGCGAAGCCTGGACGATGTAAACGCCCGGCGCTACTTTCGCGAAAGTGAACCGGCCTTTGGCGTCGGCCGTGACGCCTTCGCTGATCTTCCCTTCTTTGAGCAATGCCACGGTCGCAAATTCGACGGGCTTAGCCGCGGTGGAATCCATCAGCAGGCCGGAAATACGGACGTGCTGCGCGGAAAGGAAATTCATGGTGAGGGCCAGAATGGCCAGGGTGAGTAGGGGTGTTTTCATACATGGCTAATTAACGACTGTTCGATTTGCCTTCACCGGCTAAGGGAATGCAATGCAATGACGACCGGAATCGGGAAACGTTGCATCGAAAATTCAAAAAAGGCCCGTTGAGGCCTTTAAGGGTCTGTTAATCAGCTTGAAAAAGTGATAGGTGGCGGTCAGGCCTTCTGCGCATTGAATGGTGACTGATCGTGCCGCACCTGTTCTGCCAGCCTGGAAATGTAGGGAATGCCTTCATGCTCGTAAGCGGCCACCTGCGGGGCTGTGAGGCGGATCGCAAAATCGTACAAACCTACGCCCCCGCATACCACGGAGAGTATGTAATCTCCGGGCCCGCGTTCGGAAAAAGTGTAGTTCCAGGCTTCCTTGGCAATTTCTTTCATGTAAAAAGGCGTTATGCGGGGCTAAATATACGTCAAAAAGCAAAGGACAGCGCGTCGCCCAACGCACTGTCCTGTTTTCATGATTATAGTGGTGTTTCCGTGTATTTTCCTTTCGGGATCTTGTTGACAACCGCTTCCGAATAGCCTGTCGGAAGATGGCCGCCGGGCAGCCACAGGCTGTTGGCCCCCATTTCGTTACCCGAGGGAACGCGTACGTTCAATGCTTTTGGATCCGGGATCGAGATTCGTACCATTTCCTTGCCTTGCCAGCTACCGGCCGGTATGCCCAGCTCCGTTTCGATCTTGCTGATATCCTTGCCGGTTTTGGTCAGCATGGCGTCCATTTCAGTTTTAGTCATAACAAACTGCGTATTGTCGGGATAGCCAAGCGTGTCGCGACCGTAGTCGTCCAATGCCTTTTTGGTCACAAGGTAAGTTGCACCGCTATTAAACTGTGCGAGGTGGAAATCGATGTACTTCTGGTCGAGGTAAACCGACGGATCGGGGCGTTGGCCCTTGGTGATGTCGAGCACTTTTTGCGAAGACCAGCCCTCTTTCCAGGAGTCTTCGAGTTTGATCGTGTCAGGGGTTTTGTCGTCGTCGTCGCTACACGAGAAAGACACAGCCGTCATAAGCATGAACAGCCACAAGTGGAGGAGATTTTTCTTCATGGGGGATAGTGTTATCTAAATGTTTGTAGCCGCAAGTATACAGAAAAGTTAATTAATTCTACTTTGAATATAATATTTTTTGAAGAAATTCTACAACGTATAATCCGGGAAACCATCGTTTCCCCGTTTTGGAAAATCCGTGCAAATTTTTCCCTATAATCGCAGGCCGGAGATTTGCCCGAAATGCGCGTATGCTCATTACCAACGCATTTCCCGGGCAGGCATGGTGCCATTTACGGGTCGATCGTCATGGAACGACTTTTGCAAATCGCAGTGAGGAAAGGGAGGCGATCCGCAGACGTATAGTAGGATCAGGTGTGCCGACCAATATTAGATTTTATTGATGAAATGATGATACCCGGAAACATTTCGATTCTGCTGGTGGACGACGATGTCGATGATCAGGAGATTTTCCTGCTTACGATGCAGGATACAGGTGCGGGCGTGAATTGCGAATTTGCATGCGACGGCATTCAGGCACTGGAAAAATTGGGCGGGGATGCCTATCAGCCCCACCTGATCTTTATCGATATCAATATGCCCAAAATGAACGGGATGGAGCTGCTCGCAGAATTGAAGCAGAATCCCAGACTGGTAAAGACACCGATATATATGTATTCGACCTCCGACCAGAAAGAAATCGTTACCAAATGCATGGAACTGGGCGCATCCGGTTTTATGAAGAAAAGTCCTGACATTGAAGAGCTTAGAAGGGGGTTTGTACAGTTGATCGATAACCGAATCGCTTTATGACCGACCCGACGGAACAATCCACGCTCGAATTTTTGGCAGGTGGAGGGGAAATGGGGCGACGTATACGGGAATTCGATTGGCAGGCTACCGGGCTGGGAAACCCCCGGGACTGGCCGCAAAGCCTGAAAACGTGTATCCGGATCATGCTGAGCTCGAAACAGCCCATCTGGATCGGCTGGGGGCACAGTCTGTTGAAATTCTACAACGACGCTTATATCGACATTGTCCGCGGCAAGCACCCGCACGCCCTCGGCGAACCGGCGTCGGTGGTGTGGAAGGACATTTGGAAGGATATCGAGCCTATGCTCTCGCGGGCGATGGAGCGCGACGAGGGCACCTACGTGGAATCCCGGTTGCTGATCATGGTCCGGAGCGGGTTCCCTGAGGAGACATACTATACTTTCTCATACACGCCCGTGCTGGGTGACGATGGCCGGCCGGCAGGAATAATTTGCTATAATACGGCCGATACGGAACGCATTCTCAGCGAAAGGGCGCTTAAAACCATGCAGCAGCTCGATTCCCTCGGCGAGAAGAAGCGGGAGGATGAAGTTTTTGCACAAGTAGGAAGGGCATTGTCGGCCAATATGCTCGATTTCCCGTTCGCGGTCCTTTACAAAATTTCGGAAGATGGCGAGCACGCCAGCCTGGTGGCTACCTCGGGCGTGGACCGCGACGACGAGCGGCTTGACGCACACATCCGCCTGGCCGACGCCAGCGACCGCTACGAACAACTGGTAGTTACCATACGGCAAAACCGAATGATCGAGGCGATCAACCGCGGGCATTGGAAGCAATTATCCAAAGGCGGATGGGATGTGCCGCCCAAGTACGTGGTATACCTGCCCATTCAGTCGACGGGCCGGAAATTTCCCCTCGCCCTGCTGGCTGTCGGGCTGAACCCCTACCGGAAGTTCGACGAGGCCTACCGGAACTTCCTCCAACAGATTGCCGACCGCATTGCCCTGGGTTTGGGGAATGTAATGGCCTATGAGGAAGAACAGCGGAGGTTGCGGGTGCTGGAAGAGCTCGACAAGGCGAAAACGTTGTTTTTTACCAATATCAGCCACGAGTTCCGGACGCCGCTGATGCTCATGCTCGGCCCGTTGGAAGAATTGCTGAACCATCACGCGGCGGACTTGTCGGACCAGGAAAAAGCGAAGGTGGAGGTGACGCACCGCAATGCATTACGCCTGCTCAAACTGGTGAATACGTTGCTGGATTTCAGCAGGATGGAAAGTGGCAGGGGGCATGCGCGGTTTGTGAAAACGGATCTTGCTTTGTACACGCGAAACCTGGCTTCCAACTTCCGTTCGGTCATAGAAAAGGCGGAGCTGGATTTTGAGGTCATTATCGCAGGCGAAGGCTGCATGGCATACGTCGACAGGCAGATGTGGGAAAAGGTGGTGTTCAATCTTCTGTCGAATGCATTTAAATATACTTTAAAAGGAAAAATCACCCTGGAACTCGATGCGCGCGACGGGCATATCCGCTTGTCCGTGCGTGATACGGGCGTGGGCATTCCCGCGCACGAACTGCCGCATATGTTCGAACGTTTTCACCGGGTGCAGAATTCGGCGGGGCGTACCTATGAGGGCACCGGGATCGGCCTGTCGCTCATTAAGGAGCTGGTGACCCTGCACGGCGGGAGCATTGGCGTGGAAAGTACGGAAGGAGCGGGGAGCCGCTTCACCGCCACTATACCGGAAGGCAAAGCGCACCTCGAAGTATCGCAGGTATATGAAATGAACCCTGAGCTGGACGAAGCTATTTCGGATTTTTACGTAAGCGAGGCCGAAGGTCTGCTCGCTTCTGCCAGGCACGAGACGCAGGTTTACGTTACCTGCGAGGATCACCAGCAGGAATGCGTGCTGATCGCCGACGACAATGCCGACATGCGCGAACATATCCGGTCGCTGCTGGGAAACCAGTATAAAACTTTGACGGCTTCCAACGGGTTTGAAGCGCTCGACCTGATCCGAAAATACCACCCCGCGCTGGTACTGAGCGACATTATGATGCCGGAAATGGACGGCATTGCATTGTTGAAGGCCGTAAAGGCCGATCCGCAGGTATGCCACACGCCCATCATCCTGATCACTGCGCGGGCAGGGGAGGAGTCGAGGATCGAGGGCATCGAAATCGGGGCGGACGATTACATTGTGAAACCGTTTTCGAGCAGGGAGCTCATCGCGCGGGCAAAGGCCCAGATACGCATGGCGGGCGAGCGCAACAAGATTACCGAAGAACTTGAACGGAAAGTGGAGCAGCGCACGCAGGAACTGGTGAATGCCAACCGGGAACTGGAATCGTTCAATTATGTGGCGAGCCACGACCTTCAGGAGCCGCTGCGGAAAATCCAGACATTTATTCACCTGATCGAACGGAACAATTTCGATAGCGAGCTTTCGAGGGGTTATTTCCAGAAAATATACCTGTCGGCGCAACGGATGGGCGAGCTTATTCAGTCGGTACTGTCATACAGCCGGCTCTCACAGAACGGCGAGAGCTCGCAGCAGGTAGATCTGAACAGGGTAATCGACGACATCCGGGTCGATTTTGAACTGGCGATTCAGGAAAAGCAAGCCACCCTGATCGTCGAAAACCTGCCGGTATTGCACGCAAACTTGTTGCAAATGAACCAGTTGTTTTCGAACCTGATCAGTAATTCCCTCAAATTCTCGCCCGGCAAACCCGAAATACGCATTACCGGAACGCGGGAAACAGCTCAGACCATCCCGACACGGGAAGGCCCGCAGGCAACCGCCGAGCCGGCCTACCGCGACTATCATCATATTTGTGTGAAGGACAATGGCATCGGTTTCGAGCCTGAATTCAGCGAGAAGATATTCGCATTGTTCCAGCGTCTCCATCGCAAGAATGAGTACGCGGGCACGGGCATCGGCCTGAGCATCGTGAAAAAAATCGTAGAGCAGCACGACGGCTACGTTTCCGCCGAATCCCATCCGGGCGAGGGGGCGGCGTTTCATATTTGGTTGCCGGCGTAGCCGCGGTGGAACGGGGGATGGTCATGAGTGGTCAAGTGCTGTCATGAGTGGTCAGGTATGGTCATTTGTAGTCAAGTGCTGTCAGTTTAGTAATGTATACTTGACCACCCCTGACTAAACCTGACCATCCCTGACTAAACCTGACTAAACCTGACCACTCCCTGACCAAACCTGACTACCCCTGACCACTCCTGACCACCCCTGACCAAACCTGGCAAAAAGCACAAAAAAGCACAGACCAACCGGCCTGTGCTTTTTTCAACACTAACTATTTAACTTATCTCACTATAATAATTTTCTGAACGCGCTGGCTGCCGTTGGTCAGGGTGAGGTTTACCGTGTAAATGCCGGGAGCAAGCTTGCTTACATCCAGGCCTTCGGCAGTGACGGCCTTACGGTCGATCACTTTCACGCCTGCGGCATTATGCAGGATCACAGATTTCACTTTTGCAAAATCCTTGAATTTCAACTTCTCGCTGGCCGGGTTAGGGTAAGCTGCAAGCATGCCATTGCCGTCGAATTCCACGCTCACGATGCGGCTGTATGCGAAAGTGGCATCCTTATCAACCATTCGCAGGCGGTAGTAATTTAGTCCTGCTGCCGGTGCCTGATCGACGAAATCGTATTTCCGCAATACCTTGCTTTCACCATTGGAGGCTTTGATGCCGATCGTGTTCCAGTTTTTGGCATCGGAACTGCGCTCGATTTCGAAGCGGTCGCTGTTGGTTTCTTCCGAAGTATTCCAGTTGAGCAGCGCGGTGCTGTTGGCCTCTTTGGAAACGGAGAAGGATACCAGCGTGACAGGCAAGTTGCATTGCTCTTCGGTTCGCACGGTCAACAGCGCGGAGCCGGATGTAAGTGTACAAAGGTCGCTGTCGCTATCGACGATCACGCGGTAACGGTTGCCCGACCAGCCTGTGTTAGCGGGTGTGAGCGTCAACGTATTCGAACCGGCGCCCGAATAGGTTCCGTTGGCATCGGTAGCGCCGCCTGCGACCAGGTTGGTCCACGTGTCGCCGCCGTCCGTGCTTACCTGCCATTGGTAAATGAGCGTTCCGGTACCGGTGGCTGTAACGCTGAATTGAGCGGTGTTGGTTTCGCAAACGATCTGCGTTTCCGGGTTGGGCCTGGTGAGTTCGATGTCGCAGATTGTCGCGGTCACACAGTTGGCGCCATCGTTGCTGTTGGAAGGCAGCGAAGTCGACATATAGCTGGCCGAATTGGCGACCGGATCGATTTTGTAAAAACGGCCTGAGTCGTTGTGGAATGCATAAAGTTTGCCTGTCGCATCCGCGAATACAGCCCCGAAACCACTGTTGCCCGGCAGCCCGGAAATCGGCGAAGCACCTACGGTAACCGCACCCGTGAGGGGGTTAATGGTCGAAATGCGGGCATCGGTCGTGAACCCGTAGATGAGCTGGGTCGAAGGCAGGTAGGCAAAATCCGATCCGCCGAAAGGCTGGCTAAGCGTCACGCCATAGGTCGGGCCGGTTTGCAGCGCGAAGCCGTTCGTCGGGTCTACCAGTTTCAGATAGGTGGCAGGACGATTCGGATCGACATCGATCACGTAGAAGCTCGGTGAATTGGTCTGATAAATCATCATATAGCCATTCGGCAACTCTACGCCGACGTTGAAGCTACCCGAGCCAGGCAGGTTGGCGATCGGATACTCCACAGTGCCGCCTTCGCGGTCGATCTGTACAATGCTGGCCGTGCCGTTCCGGGTTGCCCAAAGCATGTTATCCGCCGAGTTGTAGATCAGCGAGTTGACCGTCATCGGCAGCGGGGCGATTTCGGTGCGTGCGCCGCTGTTCACATTGTATGCGTAGAGTGTAGAAACAGGTTCTCCGGCTGCTGCGGCCACCTGGTAGGTGATACCGTCCGCACAATCGAAGGGCAGGTTTTCCAGGATGGAGTTCGGGCAGCTTGCTCCGTCGTTGCTGTTGGAGGTAATGCTGGTCGAAAGCAGTGTGGAAGAGGCTGCCGTAGGATTAATGCGGTGAAATGTGCCCGGGTCGTTGGCAAATGCGTAAAGCTTGCCGCTGGGGTCCGCAAATACTGCTCCGAATGAGGTACCCGTCGGCAAACCGGCGATAACGGCCCCGACGGTGGTCGCGCCGGTAACGTGGTTGAGTGTCACCAATCTGGCCGTGGTTGATTCTACCCCGTAAACCAGTCCTGAAACCGGCTCATAAACAAGGTCGGCCACGTTGATGGCGGCACTCAATGCTTTGCCGTAAGGCGCCGCGGTCTGCAACGCGTAGCCATTCGCCGGGTCGACCAGGCGCAGGTAAGTAGCGCGTGCGGGGTTAATATCGATCACATAGTAACGTGGCTGGCTCGTATTGTAAACCAGCATATAGCCCCCCGGTAATCCCGTACCCACGTTGAAGTTGCCGCTGAGATTGGCGATAGGATACTCGATGAGCGTGCCGTCGGCGCCGATGCGCACGATCGTGTTGGTGCCGTTTTTGGTAGCCCAGAGTGTGTTGTCCAGTTCGCTGTAAATGAGTGAATTGACGAGCGCCGAAAGCGGTGCGATCTGTGTTCTCACCCCGCTTACAACATTATAGGCATATAGCGTCGATACCGTTTCGCCGCCCGCTGCCGCCACCTGATATGCCACACCATCCTCGCATTCAAAAGGCGTAATGCAACTGGTGATCGTAATCGGCTGGCTCACAGGGCCTGTGCAGCCCGGATTCTCGTAACGTGCGTAATATGTACCCACGGGTGCCTGCGTAGGATCGGCTACGAGCGTGCCCGCGGAAGGGGTAGATGAAGTGTAAAAGCGCAACGTGCTGCCGGCAGGAGCGGGGCCCGCTACGAGGCGGTTGAGGTTGTAGGTAATGGCCGGGCAAATGGCTGCGTCGGTGCCGGCTACCAATGTCGGCTCGCCGGGTGTGGCGTACACGTTCATGGTGGCCGACGACGATGGCGTGGTACAAAGGTTGCTGGTGATCACGCAACGGTATTGGAAGTTGTTCCATGCGGCAGTCGATGGAGTAACGGTGAGCGTGGCAGTACCGCCGCCTGAATAGGTGCCGTTCGGCCCCGAGAATGGCGTGGTTTGCATGTTGGCCCAGTTGCTGCCGCCATTGGTGCTTTGCTGCCATTGATAGGTGAATGGGCCATTGCCGTCGGGCGCGACGGTGAAGTTGGTACTATTGCCGGGGCAAAGGGTCACATCGGCGGGTACCACGGGAATATCGGTGTCGCATTCCACGAATGCATTGGGGCAGCTCGCCGCGTCGTTTCCGCCGGAAGGGGGGCTCGTCGAAAGCAAGGTCGCTGTATTCGCCACAGGATCAATGCGGTAGAACCCGCCCGTGCTGTTATTAAATGCATACAATTTGCCCGCTTTGTCGCTGAACAGACCACCGTATGGGTCGGCCGGCAAACCTGTTACCGCCGATGGATTGGTCGTTACAACACCCGTGGCGGGGTTCAGGGTTTGCAGCACGCCGGTTGTGGTGATCCCGTAGGCGAGGCCGGTAGATGCCAGGTATGCAATATCTGACCCTCCGAAACCTACGGAAACCGGTGTGCCGTAGTTGGGGCCGGTTTTTAATGCATATCCATTGGTAGGGTCAACCAGTTCCAGGAATGTAGCACGTGCAGGATCGACATCGATCACAAAATAATCCGCGGCATTCGAAGTGTAAACCAGCATATAGGAATTCGGTAGTTCCACACCCACATTATAGCTTGCCAAGGGCAGGTTCTCGATATCGTAAACCACGGTTCCCGCGCCCGCTCCGATTCTAACGATGTCGTTGGAGCCCACAAGCGTAGCCCAAAGGAAATTGTCGGTAGCCGAGCTGTAAATCAGTGAGTTCATAGAATAGGAAGTCAGGCCGATCAGCGTCCGTGTGCCTGAGCTCACATTGTAGCTGAACAGGGAGGACTCGGTCTGCCCGGAAACCACGGCAATCTGGTAGGCGATACCATCCAGACAGCCGAATGGCGTTTGCGCGCCCATGCGGAAGTTCTGGTTCTGCATATTGGCCGCCTGGTTAGTGAGCGCGATTTCGCCCATAAGGGGCGCGTTGGCCTGGTTGGCGGTATTGCTGCCGCCCACCACATCTTCTACTACATAATAGGTGCCCGGAACACGGTTTCCCTTTGGATTGGTGGCCGTGTTGGTGAGCACCAGCTTGTGGCCGGTAAGGTTGTTGGGCAGGCCGGTAAATGAATATCCCCCGGCGGGACCTACCTGCGTGGAGGCGATAATGGCACCCGAGGTATTGTTGACGACATTGACGAACATCGTGCCGCCAAAATCAGTACCGGTTTCCCCGGCGTCGACGATGCCGTCATTGTCGGCATCGACCCAGACGGTCCCCGTAATGTTCACCGCCACGGCCGCGCCGTAACACAGCACTCCCATGAGCAGGAAGAGTGCTCTGGTCAATAGATTTTTGTTCATAAGCAAGCGTTTGAATTAGGTGAAAAATAGTGGAATAACATTTATGGGGGCGCGGGTGATGTCAGGCGACTCCCAAAAGGAAGCCGCAGATATAATAGGAGTAAAGTGTGTCTGGCTTGAAGGAGAGGAGGCGGGTTAATAGAATAACTTGTGGACAAATATCGAATTAAATGTTTATTGACGAGTAAATAATTCGTCGAAACCTTTCTACAAAATACTATTGCTCTTGTAATACAATTTTGGTATGAAAAGCTATATCAAACCGTTCTTTTGTGACCTTATTTCAAGCCAGCTATATAAAAGTATAGTGGTAACCTCGGGGTAAGCAGTCGATCTCGCGTGTGGATGCGGGCTAATTTTGTATCGCCGCCCGGCCCTGACGGCAGGCTATCCAAACCGCTTCCTGTGAGGGCCAGGTGTGAAGTATTCATACCATCAAACACAATGAAATCATGTCAAAGACAACCTGGAATGTAGATGCAGCGCATTCGGAAGTACAGTTTAAAGTAAAACACCTTGTGATCTCGACCGTTACCGGCTTTTTCCGCACTTTCAGCGGATCGGCATCGACGGAAGGCGATAGTTTCGAGAATGCGGATGTTAATTTTACGATCGACGTAAACAGCGTGGATACCGGCCAGCCGGGCCGTGACGAGCATTTGCGCAATGCGGATTTCTTCGAAACAGAGAAATACCCCGCATTTAGCTTTGTTTCAACGTCCATTAAAAAAGACAAGGGCGATTTGTATAAACTCGTAGGCGACCTGACGATCAAAGGTGTTACCAAAGAAGTAGAACTTGCAGCCGAGTACGGCGGTACCGAGCGCGATCCCTGGGGCAATACCAAAGTTGGTTTTGAAGTAACCGGTACGATCGACCGCAAGGAGTTCGGCGTGACATTCAACTCGCTGACTGAGACCGGCGGCCTCGCATTGGGAGAGAATATCAAAATATTGGCGAATATCCAGCTCGCGAAACAAGCATAACAGCCATTATTTAGAGTAGCTGATGTGCGAGAGGGTGTCCCGTTTCGGGGCACCCTCTTTTTCTTGTAAATGGTTTTTGACTTAATTTGCATACTCTATTAATTTGATAGAATATACCTACGCCCCGCCAGTATGCAAATCGAGATCAAGAATAAGCTGAACGACAATGAATTGTTTCGGATCAAGAGAATGAAAGAGGTGATTAAAACCACGCACCCACACGGCCACAAGGATTATCTCGAAATCATTTATCTCACCCAGGGCGAGGGCCTTCACCAGATCGATCACCACCGTTTTCCGGTGTCCGGCAACAGCTTGTACCTCGTTATGCCCGGCCAGATCCACAATTGGGAGCTGACGGCCATTCCCAGGGGCTTTGTAGTGATGGTACAAAAGGATTTCCTGCTCGGTCACCCGCTTTACGATGCGCTTTTCCAGACGTTCCCGCTCGCATTCGGCAGCGGTTACCGGCTTGAAAGCACGGGTGCTACCGTAGAGGGTATCTTTGAAAGTATTGAAAATGAATATGTTGTGCGGAAGCCGAATTACGAGGCGGTCGTCCAGACTTACCTGTTGCTACTTTTCAATTTGCTGAAACGCGAGTCGCATACCGGGCGCAGCCAGCCCGAACCGCCCTTACTCCGATCATTCTTCGAACTGGTAGCGGTGCATTATAAAACAAGGCACGAAGTGGCCTGGTACGCGGGCGAGTTGAATGTGACGGCCAAGACGCTGAATGGGAACTCCCGAAAGTTTCTCGACAAAACAGCCGGGGCAGTGATCAACGAAAAGCTGACGGCGGAAGCCAAGCGGTTGTTGCTCTATTCGCAGGCAAACCTCGGCGAAATCGCCTACGAACTCGGTTTTACCGATCCTTCGCATTTCAATAAATTCTTCAAAAGGCAAACCGGCGTCTTGCCGAGCATTTACCGCAAGGGGATTTCCTGAATGTACCAGTTTTCGGACGGAAAGTACAAAAGTCTACTGAATTTGTAGGGTTATTTTTGCCGCATCACTCAACACCATGAACGGGCGGAAATAACCCTTATGAAATTATTCTTTACAGTTGCATTTCTTTTTTGCCTGATGTTCCCGGCCGGGGCGCAGACCCAGGTTGTCATTACGGGTAAAATCACCGACCGGCAAACCGGCCAGGCACTGCCTTATGCCTCCGTCGCATTGTACCGCTCGGCCGATTCGGTGCTGGTAAGCGGCGTGCTGGCCGACGAGCAGGGTCTTTTTCGTTTCGAAAAGCAGGGGATCGCGGCCTATTATGTGGAGTCGCAATACATGGGATACCGGACAATCCGCACATCCGTACCCGCGGGCACAGGCGTGGTGGAGCTACGACCGATCGCCATGCAGGCCGACGGACGTGTGCTTGACGCCGTGGAAGTAAAGGGCAACCGGGACGCCGTTGAGTCCAGGATCGACCGCCAGGTGTACCGCGCAGGAGCATTCCTGGGAAGCCAGGGCGGTACGGCGGTGGATGTGCTCAAAAACACGCCATCGGTGACGGTGAACAGCGAAGGCGACATCACGCTGCGCGGGTCGACGGGCTTTCTGGTGCTCGTGAATGGCAAACCTGTGCTGACCGACCCGGCGATCGTGCTCAACCAGATCCCCGCTAACAGCATTGAAACGGTGGAGATCATTACCAGCCCGTCGGCGCGCTACGATCCGGACGGAAAATCGGGGATCATCAATATCACCACCAAAACCGTCGGTGAGAACAGCCGGAGTTTGATTGTGAATGTGCAGGCGGGGTTACCTTCCGTGCATACCTATCATAACCTGAAAAATCCGCAGCGGTTTGGTGCAGATGCTTCCTGGGGTGTAAAAACGGGCAAATGGGAAGTGAATTTGAGTGGAAATTACCTGAGGAACGACATTGCCGGCCGACGAACCGGTGATGTGAACACGACGATAGGCGATGTTTTTACCTCTTTTCCATCCGACGGCGAGCGTAGCTTCAAACGTTACAATTACACGGCGCGGGCGGCAGTAAATTTCACCGCCGATCCTTCGAATGTGATTTCGGCAGGTTTTTACAAAGGATACCGTTTCCAGTCGAGGAGGGCCGATTTGATTTATAATAATACCAAAACTGACTTGGAAACAGGGCAAAACGTGGGGAGGATTACCTATTTCAATTCCAATATAGCGGAGAAAACGGCCGATGTGCTTTCCGGTAACCTCGATTACCTGCACCGTTTTGCCGACAAATCCGAGCTCACATTGTCGGGATTGGCAGAATCCGCGGAGCTGGACGGGCTGACAACCAATATCAACTTATCCGAACCGGGTCGCACGCGCACGTTGCAAAGCACACGTAACCCGGGCGAGAACCCCTTGAATGCCTTCCGCTTGCAGGCCGATTACGTTGCGCCCATTGGGAAAGGAAAGCTGGAAACCGGCTATCAATACCGTAACCAGGTACAGAAAGGGGTATTTCAATATCTGGATCAAAACCTCGAAACCGGTGAGTTTGTGCTGGTACCGCAGTTTTCTAGCCGCACGCGGCTCGAAAACCATATTCATTCGGTGTACGGGCAATACTCCGGGGAATCGGGGAAACTGGACTATTCGGCTGGCTTGCGCTATGAATATGCCTTGCGACAATTTGCCGCCATGGGTACCGATACCCGTAATCTTGCTTTGTCCAATTTCTTCCCTTCGGCGCAGCTGCATTACCAGATCTCCAAAGGCTGGCGCGGGAAGGCAGGCTACACCCGCCGCGTGCAACGCACGACGAACAACGAGCTGAACCCATTTCCTGAACGTGAGCATTCCGAGACCCTGGAATCGGGCGACCCGGATATTTTGCCCGAATTTATTGGTCAGGCCGAAGTGGGTGTGGTGAAAGAGTTTGAAAAGGGAAGCGCTTTTGCAACCTTGTATAATCAGCGGATCAAAAACGTGGTCAACCGGGTCAATAGCGTTTATAATGACACCATTGTAAACCGCATTTATACCAATGCCGGCCTGGCTACATCCTGGGGCCTGGAAATCGGCGGGAATGCAAACCTGACCAAATGGTGGCAGCTTTACGCCGGTGCGAACGTGTACCGGTACGCGATCGAAGGCGGGCTTTTCCGTAACACGGTTGTTGTGAATACTTCGGGCGTAGTGTATTCATTCAATGCCAACACCACCTTCAAAATCGCCCCGGCGTTGCAGATGCAATGGGCGATAGCCTACCTGTCGAAAAGGGTGACGGCGCAGGGCGAGGACTCGCGTTTCGTGAATCCGTCGCTGGCGGTGAAGAAGACATTCCTGAAAGGCAAGCTGGCGGCCACATTGCAATGGCAAAACATGGATCTCGGCTTCATAGGGTCCAATCGTCAGCGTATATCCACCTGGGGTAGAGACTTTTACACGACCACCAATTACATTCAGGAACCTGACGTTTTCCTCATTAACCTGAGCTATAACCTTAACCAGCTGACCAAAAAAGCAAAACTCCCGGCCAGCGAATTCGGCGAGCGGGAGTTTTGAGGCCTACTTTCCATGAATCAGCTGCAACGCCTTTTCCAACGGCTCGTCCCGGCCGGCGGCAATGCCGCGGATCGTGGGCTCTACCTTCACTTGTGGCACGATGCCGATTTGCTGGGTTTCGCGGCCGTCGGGATAGTAGATGCCGATCCCGCTGATGCCCGTACCAATGCCACCGGGCAGTACGATGGGCGATACGTTTCCATCCGCACCGGCTGTTGTACTACCGATCACGGTTACATTCGGCGCTGCCGAAAACGCCATGGTGGTGTATTCGGACTGGCTCATCGTGCTTTCATTCACGATCACGATCACTTTGCCTTTGTAGGGGCCGGGGTTGGTTTTGCCTACTTTCAGTTCTGGCAACCAGGTAAACACCCCGGGCATCTGGAATTGGGGATTGGTGAATTTCACAAAGGGCCTTGCTTCCGGTAGCAGCATTTGGCCGAATGAAAACACCATGAAATCGGATGGATAGCAACGCATATCTACAATCAGGCCCTTGCTTTTCATGAGTTCCGGGGTGATGGCGGGCAGATAGGTGTTTTTGAATTTTCCTGGAAATACATAAGCGACATCCGGTTCGATCATCTTAAAGCAAGTGTCCTTATTATTGAAATTGGCGTAGATATTGATCTTGCCGCGCGGATAGACCGCAATGGTGGATTTTTGTATTTTTCCGCTCCGCTTGAAGGTGATTGCGAGGGTGGAGTCATTGCTGCGGAGCAAATTCGGCGCCATGGTTTTCAACTGAATGACCGGATTAGATCCGGGCGTATACGGCTTTTGCGCGGCGATGATCTGTTGAACATTCTTACCATTGATCGTTTCGATGACGTCGCCGGGTTTCAGGCCCGTTTGTTCACCCAATTGTGCATTATAATAATTGATGACGACGGGTTTGCCTTCGATGAAGCCCAGCTCCACGGGCGCGTAGTTCTTTCCGAAATATTTGTCCAGCGCGTCATGATAGCCGTACAGGTTGGCGTGCGAGTCTTTCACACGCGTGATGAGTGCAAGCGCGGCGAGCTTGTATTCCGTTTCGTCGGCCGCCATCACGAATTTGGGCACGAATTCCTGCAACACCGCATACCAGTCTTCGCGAATGAGGGGTTTGTAGGGAAAAAAATACTCGATCATATTCCAGTAACGGAACAATGAAAGCAGCCTGAAACCGGCGTCGGGGTAGGCCATTCCCTTATAGGCATTCTCATTTTTAAAATCGGGGTTACCTGCGCCCGGGTTTGCGGCGACGTAATACAGTTCACCCTTTCGTTCTGCCTTACGGATCGAATCCAGCGTGGACGACAGCGCCTTATCCCATGCATTGATCCAGGCAAAATCGGGTTTCAATGCTGCGCCGGCGGGGATAGTTTCGCCGGTTAATGCCTTCACAGGGCCTAATTTAGCCAGCCATTGCGTGAGCACACGCTGCCTTTCAGTGTCATTTTTGGCGGCGATATAGGGTCCGGCCACGCGGAATAGCTCGTAATCCATATTGAAATTCCCGCCGGTTACGGCAGGGTGATGGTATTTCACAAAACCCCAGATCCTGCCTAGCCTGGCGAGATTATCAGTTTGTTCTTTTGAAAGCGGGTGTCCCGGGCCTAGGGCTAGTTTCGAGCCGCCGTCGAACTCGGTGTCGAGCTCGGCCGCCGGGATTTTTCTGGGAGGTGCCTCGTTAAATGGCTTGCCGTCGATCAGCAGTTCAAACTGATCGATCCAGACCGTGCCGGAACCGACGAGCAATGCGCCGATAAATACCTTTTCGGCCCGCGGAGGATAGGGGAATTTGATGCTGTACTGTTTCCAGTCCGCCGTTCCATGCAGGTTTTCCGATTGCATGTTGCTCATATTCAGTATTCCCGGCTTCCCGTCAACCCGCAACATTAATCCGGCCCAGCCTTTTTCCACGTCTTTGAATTTCATATATCCCCGCAGCTCGATCTCCTGGCCGCTGTATGAAACCGGGATCATGTGCGCCGCACACCCAAATTGGATATTGTCCATCGAAGCCGGCGATTGAATGCGGACCGACGCCCTTCCCTGGTATTTTTCCGTGGTGTCGGTTGTAAGGATATAGCCCTTGCCCCATTCCATCCAGGGGTTAGGTAATCCGTCGGCAGGCGCTGTTTTCTCAAAATTGAAGTTAAAATTTGTAGATGAAGGCTGTTGCGCAAGGGCGTTCGCAATGCAAAACGCGCACAGGAGCAGGGTAAAAATGTATCGCATGAGTGAGGTTTTCTTTGTAAAAGAAGGGTTACTAATGCTAATACTGTAACCGGATGTGAAATGAATGTTACCTGACGCTAAACGAGAATCCCCAACGCATTTCGAAATGCATCGGGGATTCTTAGCAAAGTGTCGCCGGGCGACGTTCGCCGGGCTACGCTGAGGAATGTTCCTTACCAGGGAAGTGTGTCGTCCAGGAAGAAGAAGCCGCCGTTAGGGCCATCGGCACCGATGGTAGCAAGGCGAACGCTGGTTTCGGCGCCGTCTTCGGGCGTCATCGGTGCTACCGAGCCGCCCAGCGGTGTCTGTACCCAGCCGGGGTGTACCGAGTTTACCTTGACGGTAGTGTCCTTCAATTCATGGGCCAAATGCACGGTGAATGCATTCAATGCGGTTTTGGAGGCACCATAGGCGAACATTTTTACGGCGTATATCTGTGAGTCGGGGTCGGAGTGGAGGCCCAGCGAGCCAAGGGTGCTGGAAAGGTTAACGATCCGGCCGGCGTCCGATTTTTGAATGAGCGGCAAGAGAGCCTGCGTAATGAAAACGACCGCGAAGAAATTGGCTTCCATCGTATCGCGCAACGCCTCGCGCGACAGCCCGCTCGTGGCGCGCTCCCTGCCAATGGCCGCAAACGGCTCGCCTTCACGACTGATACCCGCGTTGTTGATCAGGATATCGAGTTTGCCGAATTTGTTTTCGAAATAGGTATAGGCAGCTGTATAATCGGCCTCGTTCAATACCTCGAACCGGATGGACTCGGCGTTGATGCCTTCTGTTTTCAGCTTTTCAACGGCTTCCCGGCCTGCCGCTTCGTCGCGGGCGCCTATCACGGGAAAAATGCCCAGCTTGCCCAGTTTGCGGGCTGTTTCAAATCCTATTCCGCGGTTACCGCCGGTAATGAAGGCTACTTTTTGTGTCGACATGGTTGTTTGATTTAATATAAATTGATTTTTATACTTACTAGTAAGTAAGTTATTTGGGCAAAAAATTTATGGTTTGAGTTCGAGTTTCAACTGGGCTACTACGGCCAGGTAATGGTCGTTGCCAATGAGCCGTGCGTGCTGCAACGCGCCCGCGAGCGCGGAGGTTACCAATCCGGCCTTCCCGGCTGCACTGCCTTTGAATTGAAATACGCCTTCGGATTTACCAGCTTCGAGGACACGCGTAAACCATTCTTTCACCTCCGACAAGTACGTCGCCGCTTCCAGCCGGATCGAGTCGGGGAGTTGCTTGTAATCCGACGCGCTGGCGCCGATCATGCAAATGCGGTTGCCGTTTTCAAGGTATTGCTGGTACATGGCCAGAAATGCATCCAGTTTTTCCTCGGGACTTTTATCCTGCAAACTGGCGGCGAATTTGGTAAAAACCTCATGATCGCGGCGTACCACATCCAGCCCAAGATCTTCCTTGCTGGGAAAATGGTAATGCACTGCCGCATTCTTCATGCCCAGCTGCGACGAGATCTGCTGGTAGCTCAAAGAAGGGTAGCCTACCTGCTGCACCAGTTCGGTGGCCAGTTCGGCAATTTTATCCTTTGTTTCCGATCTCATATTGCATGCATTTAAATGATGGCTCAAATTTACTTACTAGTTAGTAAGTTTTCCAAGCTTTTATCCAATTTTATTTTAAACAAAAAAAGAAACCCCGCGGAAATTTACCGCAGGGCTCTTCTGACACACCAGACTAGTTCCTGATAGTGAACCCGTTATTTTGTTTTTTCCAAACGGAGGATATAATCGATACCGTCCACAAACTCGGCGCCTTTGGTCAGCTTGTCCGCCGACGGGTCGTATTCCCAGATGTAATCTTTGTCAACCGCATTCACGGCGATGTATGCTTTGCCGTCTTCCACCACCACGGCATTCACCATCCGCTCACCTTTGTCGGCAGGGAGGTCGAGTTTTTTAATAAATGCCCCGTTTTTCACATCGATCACCGAGAATGAGTGGTCGGCGTCGATGCTCGTGCCCGCAATGCGCGTTCGTACGATGGCCTTGCCGTTTCCGATGTACCACATGGCAGGGCCCATTCCGTTGCCGGTTTTGGCCGAGAGGTCGAAATAATAGGTTGGGTCAAGTGTGGTAGCGCCTTTTTTGATGCGGTATACAGCCGAAGGCGATTTGTAGTCATAACCACCCACAGGGTCGCTGATGAAATAAATATCCCCGTTTTCATCCTGGAAGGAAGCCGGCGCGTACACGATCGGGCCGCCCGGTGTCGTGCTGCGGGTATCGGTAATGGTGCTTTCCGTTTTCATGGACGGGTAGCTCACAACAGCCACATTGAACTCCTTGTAAACGGGCATGTTAGGATATTGCGTCCAGTCGGACGACGAGAACTGGTAGCCGATGAACAGCTTTCCGTCGCGGTACTCGGCAAATCCGATGCTGTAACCATCAAATCCTGTCGGTTTCGCTTTCAGGTCGAGCTTTCCGGTAGTCACGGTCATGTCGGCGACCTTCACGATCGCATAGCGGCCCTCGCTTTCGCCTTCACCGAAAATCACGAGCGTCTGATCGTCGATCCACGCAAAGGAGCTCCAATTGAGAAACGTGAACGGCACTTCCTTATCGATCACCAATGCCCCGTTTTCGACATGGTATTTACCAAAACGGCCGCTGCCGAAGTTGGCGTGGTAGTAAAATCCATCCTTTTGAATAATGTCCTGGGCATATACTTTGCCGGTCATCTCGGCGCCGTTGCCTTTGAGGCTGATGGTGCCGCTCGTCAGCGACGGCACATCGGCGATATAATAGGCGGTATTAGGCCATGCCCCTACGCAAAGGACCGCCGAATACTTGCCTTCTTCTTCCACTGGGGTGCCTCCGTTATTGTCGTCGCTGTCACTGCATCCGTTGAGGGTTAAAGCGGTGAGGGCAATCAGGATGGCTTTTGCCGGGTAGCTGAATAATCTGTTCATTTTGGGTGTTTAAAGATAAAATTTGAGTTATTAATGGATAAAATAGCGGAGTTTCAACGCGAATGCACGGCCGGGTTTTTGGAGCCTGAAATTGTCGTAAGCGAGGTCGTCGGTCAGGTTGCGGCATTCCGCCGACACATTATAGCGGCCGTCCGCGAATGAATAGCTCAGCGTCGCATTGTGGATCAGCTGGCTCGGGATCGTCGATTTGCCGTTTACATTGCCGAACGCCTCCCAGGTCAGGTAAAACCAATGCACATACTGGGTAAACCAGCTGAATTGCAATCGGGAACCTTTCATAAACACATCACTTTTCCCGATGCCGAAATTGGCATTACCGAAGAACCACGGCTGATTAGGGATTTTGTTCTTGTAAGTCGCTTCGGGCACATTGGAAGCCGTGCTCCCGAATTTGGTCATGTTAACAGCACTTTGGTAGGTGGCGTTCACATTGAAGGAAAGCAGGTCGGCGTAATCGTACCGCAGTTCCGCCTCGAAGCCCGTCACGCGTACATTCGATTTGTTTTCGTTTTTCAAAGCCTTCGAACGCTGGTCGGCCACGGGGTAAATAAAGTCGGAAGCATTGCGGTAAAAACCGGCCGCCTCGGCGAAAAAGCGGTGCTTGCCCGTCCGGAAGCCATAGTAGGAGCCCAGGTTTACGTTGTCGCTGCGTTCGGGTTTCAGGTCGGGATTGGGCTGGACGTTCAAGCCGTCCCCAAACACTTCTTCCACTTCCTGCAAGCGGAAAGTATGCTCAACCGAGAGCTTCACACCGAGGTCAGGCAGGATTTTGTACCGCGATGCGACACCGTAACCGTAATTCGGGAATTTGTCGGTCAAAACCTGGTAGTCATTGTCGATCCACTTCTTCCGTTCGAGGCTCAGACCATAATATTTTCCAAAGAATGTATTCGTCCAGCGCTTGTCGAGCAGCTCTTGCTGGTAGGCCAGGCCCAGGATTTGCTTCGTCATAATGCCCGGCATATCGTCGCCTGACACGAGCAGTTCATTGTAATTCTCGTTTTTGAGACGGTCGATGGTGTAGTTGAGGTTAAAAGAATGCTTTTCGTTGAGCGTGTAGCTCGCATTCGCACGCAGGAAGGCGCGCGGGCGGATGATGTGCGAAAGCGACTTGATGCCTCCCATTTCGGTAGCGCCCTTGGTAGTCCAGGAACCGTCCCAGTAATATTGGCGGAGCAGGGTGTCGGCGGTCAGATATTTGTCGGTCGAAAGCGAAGCAAACAGGTTGACATCCAGCCCATTTACGAGCAGATTGTTTTTCTTGTACCGCAATGTTCCGGTCGAGGATTTACCTTTCCGCTGCACGTTGCCATACACAATGGCCTGCTCGAAACCCGTTTGCTGATCCTGGCGGCTCTCCGAGTAACCAAAACCCGCATAAAGTACATCGGCCCAGCTTTTATTGGTAATGCCGACCTCCACCTGGCCCATTCCCGAGCGGTAATGGTCGTGAAAGCGCTTCACGTCGGTCAGGACGAAGTTCGCGCCGGTAAGGTCGGTAATCTGGTTGCCGACGCGGGTGCCGCCTTCCAGGATCTCGACGCCCTTCATTTTATAGTTGTTGTCGGAATAATTGAAAAAGCCGCTTGCTTTCACGGTAATGCCCGTCGGCTTGTGCACATATTGGGCCGTCAGCGCCGAACGGTGGGTGTTAAACGAGCCGTAGCTATGGCTCAGGTCGAGATAGTTCGTCTGTTTCTGGTTGGTAATCACGTTCACCGCGCCGCCCATCGCATCCGAGCCCAGCTGCACCGGCACGACGCCCTTGTACACCTCGATCCGCTCCGAAAGATTGACCGGAATGTTGTTCAGCGACATCGCGCTGCCCATGACCTCCATCGGTACGCCGTCGATAAAGTATTTGACGGCCTTCCCGGAAAGCCCGTTGATCGAAAAGTTGAAGCTAGACCCGAGCCCGCCCTGCTCGCGGATACGTACGCCTGCGCTGCGGTTGAGTACTTGGTTGAGGTCGGCAGTCGTGTTCTGGAATTGCTTCGTTTCGATCGCATTCACGGTAAATGCCTGTTCCTTCACCGCCTGCGTCTCCGTTTTGCCGTAAACGCTTACTTCGTTGAGGTTTTGCTGGTTTTCTTTGAGTTGAAAGTTGAAAGTGGCTGTCTTGCCGGACTGAATACTGATTGTTTCGGATACTGTTTTGTAGCCCATCAAAGTGGCCTGCAAAGTATAAGTCCCTGACTTCACGTTAGGCAATTCGAAAAACCCGTTCGGATCGGTCGTAACGCCGTGCGGGGTTTTTGAGATTGAAACGGTAACACCCGGAAGCGCCTCGCCGGATTCTGTTTTGACATAACCGGAAACCGAGGGTAGTTTTTGGGCGAACCCGTGGAACCCATTAAAGCTGATGGTAATCAGGAGGAATAAACGTATAAGTAAACTGCGTGGCATGAGGTGTTGATTCATATATCACCTCTTAGTAGCCCCAAAGCAACGCACCCGAAGGTCGGTTTTGAAAAAAATTAGAATTTAGTGAGAAGCTGAATCGTAGAAGCCGTAGCGTTTCTTGATTTTACCTTTGATGGTCGTGGAGCAGGTGATTTGACGCCTTACTACCTCAAAATCTTGCGGATCGAGCCTGCCTATCACGACAGCCGGGCGGTTTTTAATGATGGTACAGAGCTCGGCACGTTCGACGATCTTGAGTTTCGAGCAGTCGACAAACGAGGTATGGTCGAGGTAATCACGACCGGCAGCCTGAAATTCGATGTGCTGGCATTGAAGATCCAGATTGTAATTGACCTTCATATTGAGTTCGGTATTGATGTATACGGAAGCCAGAGTCAGGCTGTCAGCCGATTCACCGACAATGATGAAACGCTTGACTTTGGGCGGAGTCGTATCTTTGACCATCATCCGAAGGACGGTCCCGATCAATGATGTCATTTGAATGATAGCGTCTCTGTGTTATCATTCAAACTTTGCCGAATGGATCAGCAACTGGTCTTCAATGTACTTGACCATATGGTTGTCCGCACCACCGGCTTTGGCTATTGCAATGGGACTAATTTCCTTGTCGCGGGCGGTCTGGTTCCAGGCCTCGTCATGCGATTTGTCCGTCAGGTCGTTAAAACTGAGATTTTTGTTTTCCCGTACAGATTCGTCAATGCATTGCATTTCCGATTCGGAAAGAAAATCGAGATCGGGATCCGCGATTGCTTCAATGGAAAAGCGGTCTATGGTCGAAAAGAAGCGGGTATAGGCCAGGCTACCTTCTTTCACACTTTTATAAATATCGTAGGCAAGAGAAGGTACCGGCCCATTCTTCATCGCATGGTAATGGTCCTGCGAAATAGCAGCGCCATACCTGACCAAATGCTTTTGCTCGGCGAAGTAAAGGATTTTAAAAAGCTTGTGAATGTCGGAGCGCCCGCCCAGCTTTTGCAGAATGTAAAGTAATAAATGAATGGTCCCTTCGATTTTTTCTTCCAATACGTTCATAGCTCAAAATAGGATTTACCTGATATTGATTACCTGAGTGCAGAATGAAGGAACATTTGAGTAGTAACACAAAGATATATATTCTTTTGGAATTTTTACATCCACTATGGATTTTTTCCAAATTTTCTTAACATTCTCATAACTCCCCGCTAGTCCCCATATCAGTAATTTTGTCGTTCGCATTACTTGTATATTTTAACAACCACCCAAACTAAACCCATGGATTCAAGAAGAGATTTTATTAAGAAGGCAGCAATGCTGGCTGGGGGCGCGGGAGCGGCAAGTTTGTTCCCGGAGTCGGTGCAGCGGGCGATGGCGATCAGTCCCGACCCGAATACCTCTTACCTAGATGCCGAGCACGTCGTGATCCTGATGCAGGAAAACCGCTCGTTCGACCACAGTTACGGCAAGTTACAGGGTGTCCGCGGGTTCAACGATCCCCGGGCGATCGACCTGCCGAATAAGAACAAAGTATGGCTTCAAACCGACCGGAAGGGTGATACTTACGCGCCGTTCCGCCTGGATATTAAAAATACCAAAGCCACCTGGATGCACGACCTGCCGCACTCACGCGAGTCGCAGGTGGACGCGTACAATGGCGGGAAATACGATAAATGGCTCACTTCCAAACGCTCCGGCCACAAGGAATACGCCGAAATGCCGCTCACGCTCGGGTATTACGACCGGGAGGATATTCCGTTCTATTATGCATTGGCCGATGCATTCACGATTTGCGACCAGAATTTTTGCTCATCGATGACGCCTACGCACCCGAACCGCTACTACCTCTGGTCGGGCACGATCCGCGAGAAGCCGGAGATGGACTCGCTGGCGGTGGTGCGGAACAGCTATTTCTCGATCAACAAACCGGTGAAATGGAAGACGTTCCCCGAGCGTATGCAGGAGGCCGGTATCAGCTGGAAGTTTTATCAGAATGAGGTAGGAGCGGTGGTGCAGTTCCATCCGGGCGTAGGTTCCTGGCTGAGCAATTTTGGGTGTAACCCGTTGGAGCGTTATGCGCAATATGGTGTAAAGTATTCCAAAGATTTTATCCATTACGCGACTTTGGAAGTCGAAAAAACGAAGAAGGATCTGCCCGCATTGAAGGAGAAAATGGAAGCAGCGACGGGAGCGGAAAAAGACAAACTGACCAAATCCTGGGAGCAGCGCCACGCATTGCTGGAACGCCTCGAAGCCGATCTGGCGGAATTCAGCGAGGAGAACTTTAAAAAGCTGTCGGTATTTCAGCAAGAGCTGCACCGCAATGCATTCGTAACGAATCGGAATGATCCGGATTACCTGAAACTATCGTCGATTTCCTACACCGAAGGCGGCGAAACACGGAAGATTGATGTTCCCAAAAGTGACATTTTTTACCAGTTCCGGAAGGATGTGAACGAAGGCAAGCTGCCGGCGGTGTCGTACCTGGCCTCGCCTCAGAATTTCTCGGACCACCCGTCGGCGCCGTGGTATGGTGCGTGGTACATTTCCGAGACACTCGATATCCTTACCAAAAATCCGGAGGTGTGGAAAAAGACGATCTTTATTCTTTGTTATGACGAGAATGATGGCTATTACGACCACATTCCGCCATTTTCGATCCCTGATCCGACTAAACCCAACTCCGGCAAAGTGTCCGCGGGCATCGATACCAAAGCCGAATACGTGCCGTTGGAACAGGACGAAACCCAGGTGCCGAAGGCGAATGCACGCGGCGGCGCAATCGGGCTGGGCTTCCGGGTGCCGTTGGTGGTAGCATCGCCCTGGTCGAGGGGCGGGAAGGTTTGCTCGCAGGTGTTCGACCATACTTCCATTATCCAGTTCCTGGAAGAATTTACGAGCCATAAATCGAAGAAGCAGGTCCGGGAAACCAATATTACCGAATGGCGGCGGACGATTTGCGGCAATATGAGCACGGTTTTCCAGCCATTCGACGCGTCGGCTTACAAGAAGCCGCAGCCGGTGAACCGCGATGAAATCCTGACGACCATTCACAAAGCGCAATTCAAAGACGCACCTGCTAATTTCAAGGCATTGAATGCGGCGGAAATGGATAAAATCAATGCAAACCCGCTCGGCTCGCCATTTTTGCCCAAACAGGAAAGCGGTACCAGGCCGTCTGTGGCCCTACCTTACGAGCTGTATGTGAACGGGGCGCTTTCGGCGGATAAGGCCGCATTTGAAGTTACTATGAATGCGGGGAACAAGGTATTCGGCCCGAAATCGGCCGGGGCGCCGTTTATCATTTATGCTATGAACCCTTACGAGGGAGAAGTGTTGCGGGTCTGGAATTATGCCGTGAAAGCGGGCGATACCCTGACGGAAAGTTTCAAACTGGCCAATTTCGAAAATGGACAGTACCATTTGAGGGTGTACGGCCCGAATGGCTATTTCCGCGAGTTCGCGGGGAACGCGCAGGAGCCGGACCTGACCGTCAGCTGCGGGTATGTTTTGGCTAAAAACGGTAAGCCGACCGGTGATGTCGAACTCGTGGCAGTCAATAAAGGAAAGAAATCCTTGAAGATCCAGGTGACGGACAACAGCTATCAGCAGAAAAATATCGAAATAAGCCTGCCGGGTGAAGCAACGGTGAAAACGCTCGTTCCAACGGCCCGGAGTCATCAATGGTATGACTTCAATGTGCATCACGGATCAGCCGGGGTGGCGCGGCGCTTCGCAGGACGCGTTGAAACGGGTAAAGAAAGCATCACTGATCCTTTCATGGCCAACGCGAACAGCAAAATTTGATTAACAGTATAGAGAAATCGCCGGGTTGGGTCTTATTCAATAAAACACAACCCGGCAATGCTCCCAAAACTGATTGCAATTTGCGCGCTATTCACGTTGCTGTCGATCCAGATGGTTTCAGCCCAAAAACAGAAAGGTACCGATAACATCTACGCCCGGCAGAACCTCATTGCCTGGTGTATTGTCCCCTTCGATTCCAAAGAACGCAACCCGGAACAGCGGGCGGAAATGCTCAACAAGCTGGGTTTCACCATGCTCGCATACGACTGGCGCGAAAAGCACATCCCCGAATTCGATGCCGAGCTGGAAGCATTGAAAAAGCATCACATCCAATTGCAGGCATTCTGGCTCTATTCCGGCCCGAACCCGGAAAATGATAAAAACCTGCCCATTATCCTCGATCTGCTCAAAAGGCACAAGGTCAAAACAGAGATCTGGTGCATGATCGGCGGGATTAAAGACATGGACAAAATGACCCAGCAGCAGAAGGTGGAGGCAGTTGCGAAACCCGTCGCCTACATTGCCGACAAAGCCGCTGAAATAGGTTGTACGGTAGGACTTTATAATCACGGAGGCTGGTATGGCATGCCGGAAAACCAGCTGGAAGTCATGGATTATCTCAAAAGACCGAATATCGGGATCGTCTACAACCTGCACCATGCCGAAGAGGACATCGAGCGCTTTCCCCAGTTTTTCCCGAAAATCCTGCCGCATTTAATGGCCGTCAATCTGATGGGACTTAAAAAGGGCAATCCCGTAAAAGTAGTACCCATCGGCGACGGCGACGCGGAGGCCGAAATGATCCGCATCATCCGCGACAGCAGCTACCGCGGCCCGATCGGCATCA
Organism: Dyadobacter sp. SG02; assembly: GCF_900109045.1. Lineage (GTDB taxonomy): Bacteria > Bacteroidota > Bacteroidia > Cytophagales > Spirosomataceae > Dyadobacter. Next base: position 549,519 of record NZ_FNYL01000005.1, on the reverse strand, counting down.
TCAACGAAGAAACCGCGCCGGACGCGGAGGTAGGGCTGACGATGAATGTGGATGGGTTGAAGAGGATATTGAAGCAGCAGGGGGACATGGGGGCTTTGACGACTTATTAAACAGCGCTGCAAGCGCTGATGCAAATCTCTCGATTTGTACACACTATTCGCAGGCCTCCGGTCGGTCTTTACCGCGAGGGCGTATTTCTGTAAAGACCGGCCGGAGGCCTGCGAATAAGGTGCTCGAAGGTGGGCCTTCGAGCCATTGCTCAATCACCTCGCCCGATTCTGCTCGATTTCTCCCGTCGATTTACTGTTAAACGTAACCTTCCCGGCTCGCCCGAACCGGTACGTTGCGCTGATGCCGAAGAATGCCGTCGAGTAGGTGCGATGATAATAAATATCCGTCGCCCCGACGCTGTATTTGCCGTGGACGTGGCTCTGATGAAAAATGTCGTTCGCCGTCAGCCTGATTTTCAATGCATTTTTCAGGAAGTCCTTTTCGACACCCAACGTTACCGTCGACCGACTGAAATCATTGTAAAGCCCCTGTGACCTTGCGCTGAGGTACCAGGCCGTTAGCTGGATTTTGAACAAGTGATTTACATCAAAGGTATTGTTGGTATAAGCGTAAAGTTGCGGTTTCGGTTTGAGAATTTCAAAGCCGTATTCATTGTCGATGAGGTTATTGCGGCTCACGGTAAGGGTGTTGGTCGAGCTCCACCAGGCGACGTGGAATGTGGCGGAAGCCGTAATGAAAAGAGAATGCTCTTTGGCGAGATTGATGCCTTTGAGAATGTAGCTGTTGGGCGAGTCGCCGCGCAATGCGGCGCCGCTGATCTTGTCCTTCGTGTACGTGTAACCCGCGCGGACGTCGAGTTGCTTGTATTGCAGGCCGGTTTCGAAAGTGTGGATCTTCTCGGGCTGCATGTTCGGATTGCCTTCGATGGTCGTGAACGGGTCCTGGTAAATCACGAACGGATTGAGTGCCTGGTAGCGCGGCCGTGTGATCTTCGAAACATAGGAAATGCGGCTTTGGAGGCCGTTAGTGAAGTTTTTACTTACAAACAGGTTAGGAAATACATTGAAATAGCGGTCGCCGATAATCTGCCCGCCACGTGCGGTGGTATTGAGTGTGTAGCTCGTGTATTCGCCCCGCACACCCGCACCGAAATGCATATTGCCCTTTGTGTTTCCCTGAAAATTGAGATAGGCGGCGGGTACCTTCTCGCGGTACCGGAAATTGCTGCTCAGGGCAGGGTCGGGTACAAAAGGGCCGTCTTCCGCGGAAACCAGGAAATCAGTACCGGAGCCATTGTCCGCAAAGCTGAATTTCGCACCGGTTTCGAGTTTGCTGCCGTTGCCGAATGCCCTGGTGTAATCGAGCTGGGTGCTGGAAATGTTGATGCGGACCAGCACGTCGTTGAGCAGGCTGCGGGCGGCTGTACTGTCGCCCGAGAGGCTGTTTTCGGCAATGCGGTCGTGCTGGTCGGTTTGAAAGCGCGCGTATTGTGTCCCGATGAACAATGCGGAGCCCAGCGTATCCAAGGCCTGTTGGAAATTAAGGGTGACGGCGTGGTTCCAGCGTTCCTCGTCCTTCGCGACGCGGCTTTGGTAAAAACGGGTTCCCGAAGCGTCGGTAAGAGCATTGCTGCTGTTCTGGTTGCCTCCCAGGCTGTATAAATTCCCTTTGTAACTTAATGATAGATAGCTGTTTGTATTCAGATTCAGCTGTGCCCCCGCACCGAAATTGGAATAGTTACGCATTTTGCGCTGCCAGTCGGTGGTGAGGTCGGAATGCAGGTATTCGGTGGGTGAGGGGCGTGTGCGTGTGGTATGCAGCACTTCACGGCTGTTGCCGGTTTGGAGGGCGTAATTGGCTTGTAGAGACAGCCTGTTGCGCATGTACTGGGCGTCGGCGAGGGTATTGAGTTCGCTGCCGGCAAATCGGGTATAGGCATATTGCTGGGTTACGGAGCCCGTCGTGCCGCCGTCAACGACCGATTTGGTAATGATATTGATCACCGCCTTGCCCTCGGCATCGTACCGCGCCGACGGGTTCGGGATCACTTCCACGCGGGCGATGCGGCTCACGGGAATGGCCGCCATTTGTTCATAGGTAATGGCCTGCCCGTTCAGGAAAATCAATGCCTCGCCGCGTCCCGCGACGCCCGCGCGGCCTTCGGTGAAAATAATGCCGGGAGATCGCCCAAGCAGTTCCGTGGCCGATGTACTACCCGCCAGAATGCTGCCGGTCACCTGGATTTCCGTGGTACCATTGGTGCCTTGCCGCACGAGCGGTGCCTGTCCGCGCACGGTTACGCCTGCGAGCGCCTGCACGTGCTCACGCATGAGAATGGTACCGAGGTCGATTTGCGTGCGGCCGTTACGGGTGATCACCATGAGCGAATCCGCAAGGCCGATGCTGCTGAGCCGCAGGGCCACGGATTCGGGTTGAATGCCGGTGAAGCTGATGCGACCATCTTCGAATGGGGCGCCTTGCAGCAATGCGGAGTCGGGTAGTGCCAGCAGGCGGGCGTACACGGCCACCTGTTGGCGGTTTGCATTGACGGCACTACCCACAACCGAATACCGGTTTTGGGCAATGGCTATTTGGTTAAGTAAAAAAAGGATGGGAAAAAGGATGCCGGAAAGCTTCATGGCTGTAACAATGGATCTGGTTTGGGGCAAAAATCCAATGCTCACCGTTTCCGGAGGTATGCAAAAGGCAAATCAGGAGTACGGATTTATAAATCAATACCGAGGTTGATCTGCAATCGACTGATTGATAGTTTGTTGAAAAGAAGAAGGCGTGGTGCCCTTCACTTTCTTGAATGCCGCAAAAAACGTGGATTTGGCATTGAAACCCACCTCGTAACCGATCGCTTCGAGGGTCAGGTGCTGCTCGGTAGCGATCATTTTGCAGGCTTCGGCGATGCGCCATTCATTGATATACGTAGTGAAATTCTTGCCCAGGCGATCATTCAACAAGGCCGATAGCTGGTGGCCTGACACCTGAATTTCCCGCGAGAGGTCGTGTAGTTTCAGATCGGGATTTTTGTAAACGGCTTTTTCCGTCATCACCTTTTCCAGCTTGTCAAGCCATATTTCCGCGTCACTTTCATTCAGTTTCTTTACAACGGGTTTATCGGGCAAAAGCAGGAACAGTTCGTCGGTTTTCTTTTTGTAGATCACCAGTGTGATCATCAGGTAAAGGATGAGCGAGAAAGCGATGGAACCGCTGATGTACGAAGCGAACGGCGCGTTGATCAGCGAAGAAAAATACAAAAGGAAGATCAGCACATTCCCCAGGAAAATCATGGAAATCCAGGTTTCCGCGGGTTTCATATGATAGGAACGGCGAAACAGTTTCCGCAGCAGATCGCGGATCAGAATGCCGGATGCCAGTAAAAAGCCGAACCATTGCACGTAAATCAGCCTTGCAATCACTTTATTCCACAAAACAGGGTATTCGGCATAGGGTACGACGATACCCACACCGAGCGTAAGTGCGGCCAGGCCAACCAACGTCCAGGTCCAGGCTTTGGGCGTTTTTTCGAGCGGTGTCACCGCCGAGCGCACGAAATAGTACAAAAACGGTCCGATGAAAAAGCAAGCCGAGAGGCCTATTTGCAGGTAAATTTTAGGCAGCCCTCCATCAAAATACAGACACACCGATTTCGCGATCCTGACGCTCGAAGCCAGCAGTAAACCGGCCAGGAAGTTGTTGGCGAGGTATTTTTTTTGGGTAAAAAACAGCAGAAATATCCCAAGCAGAATGCCGTTGAATGCACCCAGCGCGCTGAAAAAGAAGAGGATTTCTTTGCCTATATCCATAAAACCCAACCGATTGTAGCCCAAATGTAACTGTTTGGAAACCGCTTTTCAAGTTGCATTTACGACTTGTCCGGTTTGATACCACGGATGTTCGGAATCGGACATTCAAGGTGCCTATTTTATTCCTGAAAACCCGGTTTCCAACAACTAAGGGCCAGTTTTTGAAATTTGGCACGGCATTTGCCCGACATTATCGGAATAAATACACGGAGCCATGAAAAGAGCATTTTTGGGAGAACTGGAAGAGGTAGTCCTGCTGACGGTGGCGGTGCTGGCGGAAGAAGCCTACGCCGTGACCGTCGCGCAGGAGCTCGACCGAAAAGCCGGGCGGGCCGTCGGGTTCAGTACCGTGCACACGACCTTGCAACGGCTGGAAGAGAAGGGCTACCTGTCGTCCGAAATGGGCGGGGCTACCGCCGAGCGGGGCGGTCGCCGCAAACGGTTTTTCCGCGTCACCGCGTTTGGTCGCAAGGCTTTGCGCGAAGCGAAAGAGGCCAGGGAGGCATTGTGGAATGCCATGTCGCCGGAAACACTTCAACTAATGGGTATCTGATATGAATTCGAAACCGGATAAGAACCAGGACCCGGCTGATCCCGCCGAACCGCCGCGCTGGGCCGCCCGCTTGCTCGCCCGCTGGTCGCAACCCGATGCCCGCGAAGAATTGCAGGGCGATATGCTCGAAATGTACGCCTACTGGCTGGAAAGCCTGGGCAAACCGGCCGCCGACCGTAAATATGCGCTCGCGGCACTCCGCCTTATGCGCCCGTTCGCCCGCCCGAAGCGCGCAAACGACTATTCAGAAACTTATTCATTCAGTGCAGCCATGATCCAGAATTATTTCAAAATCGCATTTCGTAACCTGCTCAAAAGCAAAACGTTTTCCGCCATTAATGTCCTCGGGCTTGCGCTCGGCATGGCTTGCAGCCTCATGATCATGCTCTGGATCCGCGACGAACTGGCCGTGGATGCATTTCACGCGAACAAGGACCAGCTTTACCGGATTTACATGCGCGAGCATTTCAGCGGAAAGGTACAGGGCGTGATCTGGACACCCGGGCCGCTGGCCGAAGAGTTGAAAAAGTCGGTGCCGGAAATCGAGATGAGCACGCCGTATTCCTGGACCAACCAGCAGACCTTTTCCGTCGGAAGCAAAATCCATAAGCAGGCGACGAACTGGGCGAGCGCGGATTTCTTTAAAATGTTCAGTTATAAGCTGTTGCAAGGCACTGCCGAAGGAGCATTGCGCGACCGGGGCAATATCGCCATTTCGCGCACGATGGCCAATGCGTTTTTTGGAAGCCCGGAGGCGGCCATCGGAAAGGCAATCCGCTACGATAACCGCAAGGAGATGACCGTTTCGGCGGTTTTCGAGAATATCGGGGCCAATAGCTCCCTCCAATTCGACTGCCTCATGACCTGGGACGCCTATATCGACGACAACAGCTGGGCCACGCATTGGAGCAATACCGATCCGCTGACTTTCTTCAAACTGCGAAAAGACGCCGATCCCGCCAAAGTGGAAGCGAAAATGCTCCACCTCCTCGACAAGACCAACCGCGATGGCAGCAAGCCTTATAAAACGCAGCTCGCCATGCAGCCGTTTCATGAATATTACCTCAACAGCAATATCAAAGACGCCAAAATGGACGGCGGGCGCATAGAATATGTGCGGTTGTTCAGCTTCGTGGCGGTATTTATCCTGCTGATAGCCTGCATCAACTTCATGAACCTCGCCACGGCCCGCTCGTCGCGCCGCGCGAAGGAAGTGGGTGTGCGGAAGGTGGTGGGCGCCATGCGTTCCATGCTTGCGGGGCAGTTTATGGGTGAGGCGCTATTGATCGCGGGCTTATCGGCGATATTGGCCGTGTTGCTGGTGGCATTGCTACTGCCTGCTTTCAACAGCCTCACGAGCAAACAAATGGCATTGCCTTACTCCGAGCCGAAGTTCTGGGGCATCATCGGCGGGCTGCTGGTTGCTACCGGCTTGCTGGCGGGAAGTTACCCGGCATTGTTCCTGTCGTCGCTCAACCCGGTCCGCATTCTCAAAGGTGCATTGAAATTCGATTCGAGCTCCGTGTGGGTGCGGCAGGGATTAGTGGTGTTCCAGTTCGCGTTGTCGGTGATCCTGATCGTGGGAATGATCATCATTTACAGGCAGGTAGGTTTTGTTCAAACCAAAAACCTCGGTTTCGACCGCGAGAACCTTGTGTACTTTCCTATCGAGGGCGAGTTGTTCAACAAATTTGATTTACTGAAAACACAACTGACGCAGATTCCGGGTATCAAACAAGTATCGCACATGACCGCCACGCCGGCATCCAACGGCAACGGCACCGACGGCATTACCTGGCCCGGCAGCAACCCGAATGAGCAGGTAAGGTTCACGCCGGTGGGGGTAGGGTACGATTTTACCAAAACAATGAACCTGAAAATGGCGGATGGCCGCGATTTCTCGAAGGATTATCCAACGGATTCATCGGGCGTGATCCTCAACGAAACAGCTATAAAAGTAATGGGCCTCAAAAATCCGGTCGGCCGGGAGATCAACTGGGGGACCTCGAAGGTCCGCATTGTGGGCGTTTTGAAAGACTTTCACTTCGTATCGCTACACTCGGCTATTCGCCCGCTGATCGCCTACCTGGGTGCCCGCCAGCCGCAAGGGAGTGTGGTGATCCGTATCCAGGCCGGCAAGACGCCCGAAACACTCGCCGCCATCGGGCAGGTATGCAAAAAACTCAATCCCAACGTGCCATTCAGCTATGCATTTACCGACCAGGAGTATGCGCGTCAGTACCAGAGCGAGCAAATTGTAGGCAAACTTGCGGGTTACTTCGCATCGCTGGCGATATTCATTTCCTGCCTTGGATTGTTCGGCCTCGCCGCATTCACCGCCGAGCAACGTACGAAGGAAATCGGCGTCCGCAAAGTGCTGGGTGCTTCGGTAGCCGGTATCGTGGGGCTGCTTTCGAAAGATTTCCTGAAACTCGTCGTCATGGCGATCATCCTGGCCTCGCCGGTAGCCTGGTACATTATGAAGCAATGGCTGCAAGGTTTCGCCTACCAGATCGACATCGAATGGTGGATGTTCGCGCTGGCAGGCGTCATTGCAGTCCTGATCGCCGTTTTCACCATCAGTTTTCAGTCGATTAAGGCTGCGATGGTGAATCCGGTGCGGAGTTTGCGGAGCGAGTAGGCGGCCGCTATTCTACCGCCACCTTTCTAACCAGTACCTTCCCATCCGCAACGATCCGCAGTACGTACGTTCCGGCCGGGAGGCTACCCGGTTGCATTTCAAGTTTGCTGCCGGATAGGGTTGCTGTCGATTTCAATGTGTTTCCGCGTATATCGAGCAAATCGGCTTGGATGTGCTTCGCATCAGGCATTTCAATGCTCAGTTTTTTGCCATTTACCAATGGATTTGGATAAATATTAATATCCTCCGAACCACGGCCGAGCGACAACGCCACTACTTTTGAATAGGAGAAAGAACCATCTTCGTCCACCATTTTCAGGCGATAATACAGGCTGGCTGTTTGCAGGTTCGAGGCATTCAGGTCGGTGAAAGCATATTTTTCTATCGTGCTGCTTTCTCCTTTGGCTGCTACCCGGCCTATCGCGTCGAAGTTACGGGCGTTGGTGCTGCGCTGGATTTCGAAGTAAGCCGAAGCGGTTTCTTCCGAAGTCTCCCAGTTCAGTTGCACGTTATTTTCCTGCTTTTCAGCCTTGAATGCGATCAGCGTTACCGGTAATGCATCCTCGGATTGGCCAGAAATAAAGAACCCGCTGAACCCGGTAACAGGGAATTTTATCTCCCAAAGTTGGAAAACGGGGTTGAAAGTAATGGACGTCGGGGTGATCACTACATATCCGTCGTAGCTCGCCGGGTCGCCATTGGCATTGCCGGCGCCGTGGTATTGCACCACTTTCAGTTTCGATACATCGTCACCATCGATTACCGGCAATACCGCATTTTCAGCGTTGCCGAATTGGGTGTTGTAATGCTGAAAGTCGGCTGGGGCGAAATACAGTGTGATGTTGGCGGTAGCGTTTTCCGCATTGGTTTCCGGCGTGAGGGCATAATGCCTGCGTACGAAGCGCACCGCACCGTGGGAAATAATGTCGGTACCGACTTGTCCGCGCGCCGTAACGATGCCGGATACCGGCTGTGCGCCAGTTGGTACAATGCCGGCCAGCAATGTGCAAGCATCGAAGATGAAGTTCTGTCCTGCGTGCAGGTAACGCGCCACCTGCTCGTCGCTCGCCGATAGCGCAAGCGGGCAGTCGCGCTCGTAGGCGCCTATGTCCACACGTAACGTGCCGATGCGCGCATTGCTGTCGAGGTCGCTACCTGCGTACACAGGCACGAGGTCGTTGAAACCCGCATTGATCACCGGGCTGCCGTCGGCGACGCGGTAGTCGCCGAGTACCGATGGTGCATCAGCAGGATCTTGTGCATTCACAAACAATGGGCTGGTAGCGCCGTCGAGGTTGCCGTCGGTTCCGCCATTTACATCTTGCACCAGGCTGAAACTGACTGACGCTGGGCTGGTTCCGTCGTTGCCAATCCCGGTGCTGTTGCCATAGATAATGGAGTTGCGGACCTGGGGCGTCGAGCTGAACTGGTTGAAAATAGCGCCTCCGTCGGCGGCGGAATTTCCGGCAAATGTTGCATTAATGATCACAGGCGATGCCGACTGATTGCAAATCGCGCCACCAAACAAGGAAGCCTTGTTGCCGGAAAACAACACGCTGGTAATGTCCGGCGACGCCGACTGGTTGAAAATTGCAGCACCCGACTGGCCGCTGTTCCCTTTGAATACCGAATTGATAATCTTCGGTTTAGCACCGGAAGCGTTGTGAATGGCACCGCCGCTGGGGCTCTGGTTGCTTTCGAAGGTAGAGCCGGTGATAACGGGAGAGGCATTGTTGTTGTTATACATCGCTCCTCCATAGACGTTTGCGTCATTCGATTTGAACGAATTATCGCGGAACACCGCCGGTGAAGTGTTGTATACCGCTCCGCCGAGTTCATCCGCGTGGTTATCGGTAAAGGTATTATCCGCGATTTCGGCGGCGGGTTGTAGTGCTGTATAGATGGCCCCGCCGCTGTTAGCCTGATTTAATTCAAAAGTGTTACCCAGAATTTTCGAGGCGCTGGCATAGTTGTAAACTGCGCCTCCGAACGAGCCATTGTTGGAATTGAATGCGCTTCCGGTGATGACGATTGTCCCTGCACTATTATTAACAGCCGCACCCGAAGCCCCGCTGTTGCCGTTGAAAGAATTTCTGGCGGTAGTAAGCTGGGTAAATGAGCTGGCGATCGCCCCGCCGCCGCCGGTGGCTTTGTTATTACTGAAAATACAATCGGAAATGCGGATCTTACCGCCGTTCGCATTATCGAAAACGTTGATGCCGCCACCGTAGTCACGCGAAACGTTCTTGGAATTAACTGTAAAGAAATCGGTACCATTTGCGTTTCCGCCGGTAATGGTAAACCCTTCGACAATCACCGAATCGGCCGCGGCATTGAGGCCGGCGATCACCATGATGTGGTGTGCATTGTCGGTAGCGTCGTTCGATGTACCAATATCCCCGCTCAGAACCGTCGTGTTCGCCGAAATATTGCGTGTGCCGCCACCTGCCGGGTAACCACCCTCGATTTTGAGATTGCCGCGGGTGATCGCAAACGTGGCATCGCGGTTCGTACCAGCCTGGTTGCCGCCGGGATAATAAGTGCCTGCTGCCACGCGAATGGTTGTGATATCAGGACATATTTCCAAAGCCGCGAACGCATCATCCATCGTTTTGAACGCCTGCGACCATTCGGAGCCGTTGCCGGATGCGCTTACGCTTGCATCCACATACCGCACCGGCTCGCTGCAAAGCGATTGGGCCTCGTAAGCACCCATTTCGATGGTGCCGCCCTGCACGCGTGCATTGCCGTACATGTCCTGCGTGATGTACGCGGGGAACCGGCTGTTATCACCCTTGTCGATGACCGGACTGGCCGGGGTGACGCTATAATCGCCCCGGTCGTTGGGCGCGATCACATAAGTGAACGGGCTGACGAAGAGCGGGTCGGTGGCACCGTCGATATTGCCATCCGTCGTACTGCTTTCGCCTTGCACGAGGCTGTGCGACAGGTTGGCCGTCGAACTGCCATCTTTGAAAATACCGGCATTGTTGTTGTAAATAATGGTATTATGAACATTCAATGTGCTGTTGGAAGCGATGTTCACTGCCGCACTCGTCGAATTGTTTCCGGCGATCGTATTGTTGATCAGCGTCACCGTTGCATTCGCGGCGAGGATCGCGCCGCCGTTGTTGGCGAAAATGTCGTTGCCGATCAGTACAGGCGAAGTTTGTTCAATGTAAAATCCCGCACCGATACCGCTGTGACCGAATAGTCTGGACCTACGGATCGCAACTTTATCAGACTGATTGTTCGCAGTCATATAAATACCGGCGCCATTCTGCTGATTGATACTCTGATCGTGAATTGTCAATGGACCAAAGCCGGCGGCATTGCCCCAGATGATATCGAACCCATCCACCACCACGGAATCGGCACCGGCAGGCAAGCCGGCAATGACCATGACGTGACGGCTGTTGTCGTGCGCAAATATGGTTCCGAGTTCACCGCTAAGCGTCGTTTTGTTCGATGCCGGATCTCTCGCCCCGCCGCCGGTCGCATACCCGCCGAGGAGTTTCAGGCCGCCGCGGAAGATCCCGAACGTTGCGTCGATATCTGAACCGTTCTGGTCGCCTGGCGGGTAGTAGGTACCTTGCGCAACGAGGATTTGCGCCACATTCGCACATTCGTCGGCCTTGGTAAGTGCCTCACCGAGTGTTTTGTAGGCGGTTGCCCAGGTAGTTCCGTCGCCCGAAGCGCCCATCGATTGATCCACGTACAAGGTCTGGGCAAAGCAGGTATTCAACTGCTCAAATGCACCCATATCGATAGTCGCATCCTGAATGCGCGGCTGGCCGGCAAGGTCGAGGGTAATGCCTCCCGGGAATACCGCATTATCGCCCGCGTTGATCACCGGGCTTCCCAGAGCCTGTCCGTAATTGCCGTTAACAGCAGGCGCCGATCCAAATGCAACAGCGGCCTGGAACATCGGGTTGGCAGCCCCGTCGATATTGCCGTTAGTACCGCCTGCTTCACCTTGTACCAGGCTATGGGACTGGGTCAGAGAAGAAGTACCGTCTTTGGAAACACCACTGGCATTGCCGGAAATGATCGTGTTTTGGAGGGTTAACACCGAATTGTCGGACAACTTCGCTCCTGCACCTTCGGCAGCATTATTGCCTGCTATGGTATTATTGATTAAAACAGGGGAAGCATTGCTGGTACGGATGGCCCCGCCGCTATTACCTGCGATGAGGTTGCCGGTAAGCACGGGCGCAGATTGTGCTACATACAAACCACCACCCTCGGAAGCATTATTACCCACAATGCGGGATTGGCTCAATCCGATGTTGGAGGCCATATTATTAGCAGAGAGTACCACACCACCGCCGACATTCTGCCCAATGTTTTGTCCATTAAAATAATCGGAACCTGAGCCGTCGGCATTGGCGCCACTGATGGTAAAGCCATCGACCACTACCGAGTCGCCGCCAGCAGGTAATCCGGCAATGGCCAGTATGTGGTAGCTGTTGTCGGCGTTGTTGTTGGCCGTTCCGATATCACCGCTGAGGATCGTCGGATTAGCCGTGACCGATCGGGCACCGCCGCCGGCCGGGAATCCGCCGAGCACCCGGATACCTGGCCGCGCTACGATGAATGCAGCACGACGGTCCGTACTCGACTGGAATCCGGTGGGGTAGTAGGTGCCTTGCGCAACCAGAACCCGTGTCACCGCAGGGCAAACAGCCGCCTGGCCGAGTGCCTCTGAAAGCGTAGAAAAAGGCGTTGCCCAGCTACTGCCGTCGCCCGGGGTAGCGGAACTGCCATCTACAAAAAGGTCGGAACCGGCGGGGCACGACAGTATCGTTTCGTAGACTCCGATATCAGTCCGGTTGCCCTGAATGCGCCGTTTTCCGTCCAGATCGGTATAAATGCCGGGAGGTAGGAGCGTATTGTTGCCGGCGTTGATCGCGGCACTGCCGGGTTTTACATGATAATCCCCCAGCAAAGTAGGCGAGTTTGCGGGGTGCGGGAGTGTCGTAAAGAGTGGGTCGCCGCCGCTGAGATCGTCGATCAGGGAATTTTCGACAAAATTGAAAGAAGCACTTGGAGCCTTCCTGATACCGTTAATGAACGAAGTTCCTGAATTACCTTTGATGATCGAGTTCTTGATTACCGGCGACGCCGTTTCAAAATGAATACCCCCGGCGGACGCGCACTGGTTGGTAGCAAAAGTACAATTGATGATCGAGGGAGAGACCGTTCCCGCGGCATACATGCCCGCACCGTAAACACTGGCCCGGTTGCCAGTGATCAGGCAGTTGATAAAAGCCGATGCCGTGTTGCTGTTGACAAATACCCCGCCGCCGTTGTTGGTGGAGGTATTGGCTTGTACTTTGCAGTTGATGAATTGCGCACCGGTTTGAAGATCGACGGCGACACCGCCACCGAGATCTGCCCTGTTGAGGATAAATACGCAATTCAATACGTTTGGACTGGCATTTTCCGTGTAAAAACCTCCGCCTATCGAGTTTGCCCTGTTATTCTCGAAACGCACATTACGTACCGACACTTTCCCGCCATTGGCATTGGATTTGATTACAATACCTCCGCCACGCTCGCGCGAAACGCCAATACCATTTAAAGTAGCATCGCCCGACGTGTTGGCGTTGCCATCCACGACCACGAAACCGTCGACCACCACGGAATCTGCGCCGGCAGTAAGCCCGGCAATGACTATTACGTGGTAACTGTTGTCGCCATTATTTCCGGATGCGCCTATGTTTCCATGAAGGGTGGTGGGGTTCGCACCAATGTCCCTGACCCCGCCACCGGTGGGATATCCCCCGAAAATCTTCAACCCACCCCGGTAAATGCCGAATGTCGCATTGCGATCGGTGCCGGTTTGTGAGCCTGTGGGATAGTAATTACCCTTTGCAACGTAGATAGTCGTTACTGCGGGACACGCGGCTGCCTCGGCCATTGCGTCGCTCAGCCTCGTATACGGGCGGGCCCAGGAGACGCCTTCGCCCGGGTTCGCAGCGCTTGCGTCTACGTACAGGGTGGTATTTCCGCAAGTAATGGTTTGTTCGTAAGCGCCCAGGTCGATCGTACCGGAAGTAATTCGTGGCTCGCCTGTCACATCCGTGGTGATTAATCCGTTGACGGCGGTGTTGTTTCCGGCATTTACAACCGCACTTCCCGGTATCAGGCGATAATCACCGCCTGTGGTGGGGGCGTCGGCGGCTGGCAGCGGGTTCATAAAAACGGACACAGCCGTCGTACCGTCTAGGTTCCCGTTAGCCGTGCTACTCTCACCCTGGATCAGACTGTAAGTGGCCGTAGTGGTGGATAATGAATGAAAAAGCCCCTGATTATTGCCAAACACAATGGTGTTGATCACTACCTCATTCGAATTGACGGTATTGTAAATGCTGCCGCCATCGTTCGCGGTGTTGCTTGCGATGGTACAGCTGTTGATCGTCGGAGAAGCGCTGTAATTGTAGACGCCGCCGCCGACGTCGGCCTTGTTACCGGTGATCAGGCATCCTGTGATCTTCGGATTACAATTCACATTCAGGATACCGCCGCCATTGCCGGTCATATTATTGCCTCTGAAATAGCTGTTCTTGATATGCGGGGTGGCATACAGGTTGTAAATGCCGCCGCCGTGTTTACCCGAATTTTCGGATGATACGATGTTTTCTATCGTCGGTGTCGCGTTTTCGAGGAATATCCCGGCACCTCCGTAGTCGGCGTGGTTAGCGATGAAATTGCATTGGCGGATCACAAATGCCTCGGGGGCCGTGTTGAGAATGGCGTGCGCATACAACCCGCCGCCATAATCGCGGTGAACATCGATACCGTTGTATTGCGGCGTGCCGGTCGCATTGGCATTTCCTTTTGTAAAAGTAAGTCCTTCAATTACCAGCGGGGCCGCGTCTGCGGCAAGTCCTACGATCACCATGACGTGATAACTGTTGTCCGACATATCGTTGGATGTTCCAATGTCGCCGCTCAGAATGGTAGGGTGGCCCACGGGGTCCTGCGTGCCACCGCCGGTGGGGTATCCACCGCGGATCGACAAACCGCCACGTTGCACCATAAACGCAACTTCCCGGTCGGTGCCCGATGGGTCGGCGGTAGGGTAGTAAGTCCCTTCGGCCAGAAGAATGGCATCGATCGCAGGATCACCGGCTGCTTCGGCCAGTGCTTTGGTGAGCGTTTTGTAGGCTGTATTCCAGCCTGCTCCATCGTTGGAGTCGTCGCCGGCGGCTGCATCCACGTATTTGGTAGAGGCATAACCCTGCACGGCAAGCAACCATACGACGAGAAATAGGAAGTAGCGGGCAGATTTGCCCGGTACGAGGTAGAGTTGTTCCATAAATGGCTTACTGAAAGAATATTTAGGGTTGATAATTATCCTGTTGAGCCTGTGGGGGCCACAAATTTAATTTTCAAACGGCTAGTAAGAGTTGTTGAGCGGGCCAAATATACGCTAGGTACTCCAAATTCAATTAAACGGTCTATTGACTAATGTTTAAATGAGTGGATGGCGGCGGTCGGTACTGCGCCGCACTATACTTTTGGATACCGCGCTGAACGTGTGATAACGGAATCTATACGATGTGCCGGCGGTTGTATTTCTGACGCTGCGGTATAGCCGTCGCGCCAGCACAAAGACGAAAAATAAACAGGAAATGGAAATAGGGATCAGTATGTTCGGGGACCTGGCATTTAACAATGCTACCCGTTCTTTTCAGTCGTCGCAGGAGCGCTTGCAGGATATGTTGGAAGAAATCAGGCTGGCCGACGAGGTTGGGCTGGATGTGTTCGGGATAGGCGAGCACCACCGGCCGGATTTCGCGGTTTCGACACCCGAGATCATTCTCGCGGCAGCGGCTTCGGTGACCAAAAATATTAAACTCACCAGCTCGGTCACGGTATTGAGCTCCGCGGACCCGGTGCGGGTTTACCAGAATTTCTCGACCGTCGATCTTATTTCAGGAGGCCGCGCGGAAATTACGGTCGGCCGGGGCAGCTTCATCGAGTCGTTCCCGCTGTTCGGGTATGATTTGAATGATTACGATGGCTTGTTCTCGGAAAAACTGCAATTGCTGAAAGAGATCAATGAAAAAGACGTCATCACCTGGAAAGGCAAGTTCCGCGCCACGCTCGACCGGCAGGAGGTTTTGCCACGGGCCGTGGACAATAAGCTGGACATCTGGGTGGCGGTAGGTGGTACGCCGCAGTCGGTGGTACGCGCGGCGCGGCTTGGCCTTCCATTGATCATAGCGATCATCGGCGGGATGCCGTCGCAGTTCCAGCCGTTTTTTGAACTATATAAAACCGAATACCTGGAAGCAGGCCATGATCCGGCCAAAATGCAGCTCGCTACGCATTCGCATGGGTTGGTAGGACTGGATGGCAATGCCTTGAACGAGACGTATTTCCCTTCCTACGCCGCGCAAATGGACCGGGTCGGTCGCAGCCGCGGGTGGGCGCCTTATACGCGTGCGCAGTTCGAAGGTGGGCAAAGCCGCAACGGCGCGTTGTTCGTGGGCGAGCCCAATGCGGTGGTGGACAAGATACTTTACCATCAGGAGATGTTCGGCCTTACGCGCTTTCTCATGCATACGGACGTGGGTGCGCCTGCGCATAAGGACCTGATGAAGTCGATAGAACTGCTTGGAACGCACGTTGCACCGGCGGTAAAAAAAGCTCTTGCAGTGAAATAATGACAGTTTTGAAGCGGGTGCCGCAAATGCACCCGCTTTTTGTCGCAACGACCATCGCTCCGTTTCCCGGAAACCCGGCAACTTTGTAACATCAATCAATTACTAAAAAACACAAAGAAATGGAAGCGACAACACAACCTGTAACTGTACAAGCGATTATCAATGCACCGGTAGCCGAGGTTTGGAACAAATGGAATGCACCGGAGCACATTACCCAATGGTGTTTCGCATCCGACGACTGGCACGCGCCGTATTCTGAAAACGACGTGCGCGTAGGCGGAAACATCAAAACCACCATGGCAGCCAAGGACGGCAGTTTTAGTTTCGATTTCGGCGGTACCTATTCCGAAGTGGAGGAAAACCGCTACCTGGCCTACACTTTGGGCGACGGTCGTAAAGTGACTGTACTGTTTGAACAGGAAGGAGATGGTACCAAAGTGGTAGAAACATTCGACCCTGAAAATACCCACCCGGTTGATTTTCAGCAAGCCGGCTGGCAGGCGATTCTTGACAATTTCAAGAGATATGCGGAGAAGTAATCGTCAGATTGACAATCTGTTATAAGCAAGCGGCCCGATCTTACCGATCGGGCCGCTTTTGCATTTAAATACAATACTTTTTAATCAATTCATTTTCGTAACCTTTCTTTCTCGCCATTTCGGAGGTTTTGGGATACACAGAACCCAGCGCATTCCACCGCGCATTCAAGAACTGGACGCACACCAGTCCGGTCCGGACGAAGCATTCGCGGAGCTCATTGGAAAAATAGTAGATCACAGTTAATGCTTCTTTATTTACTTTTGATGTTCAGAATTAAAAGTAAATGCAATCCCGAATAACATCCCGTCTCACTAACCGCCAAAAATGGGAACTTGGTCTGGGCTTCGCGGTCATATATGTGCCTATACGCATCTACATGAACGTTTTGGAGATCGACTTGCCCACTTTCTGGCATCGCCTGCCGCTGTGGACGATGGAGGTAGTGTTCAGTATTGCCTTTTTTATTCTCTGGATCAATGTCATCGAATGGTTGCAATATGTGACCTCCCGTTTTCTTGGGGAGGATTTTCCGGACCGTTTTCGTGTGGTGAACCAGGCTATCATGCTCGTCGTGGCAATCGCATTGGCGATGGTATTCAACCATTGGTACCGATACCTCTGGCATTGGATGGAGGCGGTTTTTGAAAAAGGAAGTTTCGACGTATTGCCCATTACAATGAATAAAACACCGGTGCTGAAACAGCGGGCGAATACGAGTATCACGGTGTTGGCGCTCATGGCGGAGTATTATCTCGCGGCCAACAAGCGCGTGTACGAGCGTCTGCAAAGGGTCGTCATCAACGAAGAGCGATTGCAGAAAGAGAACGCGACGGCCAATTTCAATGCATTGAAAAACCAGGTAAGCCCGCATTTTCTGTTCAATAATTTCAGCGTGCTCACTACACTGGTCGAAACGAACCAGGAGCTTTCCGTCAAATTCAT
Organism: Dyadobacter sp. SG02; assembly: GCF_900109045.1. GTDB lineage: Bacteria > Bacteroidota > Bacteroidia > Cytophagales > Spirosomataceae > Dyadobacter. The sequence continues at coordinate 532,338 of NZ_FNYL01000005.1, read as the reverse complement.
CAACCAGCTTTCGAAGGCTTACCGGTATATTCTGGAAAAGTCGGTGTATGACTCCATTAAACTGGCGACGGAGATCGAGTTTCTGGAAACGTATATGTTCCTCCTGATGATCCGCTTTGAGAATAAGCTGAGCCTGGATATACGGATTTCAGGCCAGGAAAAAGACAAATACTCGATCGTGCCGCTCACCTTGCAGTTGCTTGTGGAGAACGCGGTGAAGCATAACAGGATGTCGGCCAGTAATCCGCTGCTGATAACCATCGGCGTGGAGGGCGATTACCTGGTGATCAGCAACCCGCTGCAAGTCCGCGAACTGCCGGAATCGTCGACGCGGCTCGGCCTGCAAAATATTGTAAACCGCTATAAATTGCTGATTGACAAGCCGGTAATGGTTGACAAAACCGACGGCTGTTTTACCGTTAAAGTGCCGCTGCTTTCATGAATGTGCTTATAATAGAGGACGAGTCGCTGAGTGCCAACCGCCTGGAAAGCCTTGTCGGCAAATATGATCCCCAAATCAATGTGATGGCGAAACTATCGTCGGTCAGGGAAAGTATCCAGTGGCTGAGCGACGTGGGCAACATACGGCCGGACCTGATTTTCATGGATCTGCATCTGGAAGACGATCTTGCATTCAAGATCATCGAGGAGCTGAAATTGACTGTCCCCATTATTTTCACGACGGCTTACTCGGAATACACGCTTAAAGCATTCAAAACCAACGGGATCGATTATTTGCTGAAACCGGTCGATAAGGCGGAGCTCACCACGGCGATCGACAAGTTTGTAGCATTGCATTCCAAATCGGCGGTTACACCCACACCCGATTTCGCGGCGTTGATGGCCATGTACCAGTCGAATAACGAGGAAGGGTACAAAGAGCGCTTCCTGGCGTCGGCCGGCCCGAAACTTTTCAGCATCCGCACGAGCGACATCGCCTATTTCACCATCGAGCAGAAGGCGACATTCCTGCGTACTTTCGACGGCCAGCACCTGGCCATGGATTACAGCCTCGACAAACTGGCGCAAATGCTCGACCCCAAGGAGTTTTTCCGCATCAACCGTTCGCTGATCATCGCATTGAACAGCATCCGCTCCATTTATACCGTTTCGGCAGGCCGGTTAAAGCTCGAACTGACGCCCGCCGCCTCACAGGAAGTATTCGTAAGCGGCGACCGGATGGCCGATTTCAAGCAATGGCTCGGTAAATAGCTCCGCAGTGCCGTTTTCTTTCTTCCCCTCAAAGCAGGCATTCGGCTCCTGAAATCCGGCATTGGGCACCTTTGATTTTTTGGTTTGGGTATTGGTAAACATCTTTGGTTACTGACTGTGTTTTTGCGGAAACCAACAGTAAGTTGACCATAAACCTAAACCCTGTGTTTCGTGTGCGCCACGAACGGCGGATACGGGATAAAGGTGACTATTCCTAAACCCTTCTTCAACGTGATGAAAGAACTCAATATCGATCAGACCCTGAATCTGGTAAGCTGCGAAGCCCGCGAGCTCGAACAGTCATCCCGCTACGGCGGCTTGTTTGGTATTGCATTTGTCACGGAAGGGGAAGGCGTGTTATCCTGCGACGACGATTCCTGGCACTACGAAGAGCAGGCGATCTTTCTCCTTTCCCCCGGCCACCCAATCCATTTCCAGTCCTTTTACAGGACAAACTTGCTTACTATCTTCTTCGATCCGTTCCGCATAGCCGGGGCGGCGGATCCTCTCAACAGCTTCACAGGCATGTTCCGCGCCGTACGCGACCTGTTTTCGGTACCCAGTTTCCTGCGCCAGAAAGAACTCCGCAGCGAAACCGACCGGCTGGCCGTTACGCACCTTGTACGCCTGATCGAAACCGAATTGAGCCAGTTACAGGACAACAGCCGCGAACTGGTAGCGAATTCGGTAGCATTGCTGGTGAACCTCGTGAAACGCAACCTGCCGGAAACGCGTCCGGAACCCACGGCCCAATACAGTGAAGAAACCGACCGGGTGCTCAACGACGTTCGCAGAATGGTAGAGCATAGCGACCACCTTACGATCCAGGAAGTAGCTGCGGCCATGAAAATGTCTCAGTATAACCTGAACAAACTGGTGATCAAAGGCACCGGCGAGACGTTGAAGGCGATTATTTCGCGTTACCGGGCCGAACAGTCGAAGGCGATGCCCCGAACATTTTCTTGAATGCAAAAGAGAAATGCGATAAATCTTCGAACCCCACTTCCAGGTATACTTCCGACGGCATACGACCGAGCGTTTCGATTTGGAAACGTGCTTCGGTCAGCCTTTTTTCTATGAGCCATCTTCCGGGCGAGGTGTTGAATATCTTTTTGAAATCCTCCTTGAAGACCGTCAGGCTGCGCCCGGAGAGGTAGCTGAACCGTTGCAAGCTTACATTGAACCTGAAATTGCGGTTCATGAAATCTTCCAGATCTATTTTTCCCGGATCGCTGAAATCGAAGAGAACCTGTTTTAATGCAGGATTGGTTTTAAGCAGAAGCAATACCAGTTCCCTCGTTTTCAAAGCCATAAAATCATTCCTTTCCGGGCCATCCAGTTTCATATACGGCCGCATCGATTGCACGTAACTTTCCAGCATCGGGTGGTGATCCAGATGAAGGATGGCGTCATCTTCTGTGCCAGGGAGTGCATCGGTGGCATATCCGTATTCGCTGGCGAAAGCCCTCAGAAATTCCTGCGTAACGAATACCGATACCGATTTGAACGGTTGTCCGTCGAGCCCGCCCTTGTGGTACCTTGCGAGGTGGTTACGCGCTATGAAACAATAGTCGCCCGGCCGCATTTCGTACATCCGGTTGTCATAGAACACATTCATGAAACCGGTTTCCATGTAAACGAAAATGTGGTCCGGGATGAAATGCTCCTTCGACACCGTAGGCTCGTAATGGCAGGGGTAAGGGGAGGTTTCCATAGGGCTAAGATAGTGTTTTTTGAGGGCTGACCGCTGATTGTAGTATGGTAAACGATATGGTAGCCGACCATGGATGATGGACCATTGACCATGGCCGGCTGCGGGCCTTACTTCATGTACTGCAAATATGCGCGCTTGATGGATTCGATATACTCCTGATCCGGCAAGCTGAGGCGGTTGTTGACACGCTGTTTGAAATCTTCGTTGCCGATCAGGTACCGGAGCGTGTCGGTGCCGTCGGTTGCGGCCGCGAAGATTGTCGCGGCTACTTCTTCTGCGGTGGCGAGCTGCATACCTTTCAGATTGTCGAACATTTTGAATGCCGCACCGATGAACGGGTCGTAATCGGGAATGGCTTTTCCGGCATATTGTTCTTCGCTGGTTTTGATAAAATTGGTCGTCGTTCCGCCCGGTTCGACGATCTTCACCGTGATATTCAGCGCGGCCAGCTCGAACGAAAGCGCCTCGGAAAAGCCTTCCAATGCAAATTTCGAAGCATTGTAAAGTGAAATGAGGGGTAATGTAAAGCGGCCGGCGCCGGAGCTGATGTTAATGATCATGCCTTCCCCGCGTTCGCGGAAATGGGGCAGGATAGCCCGGATCGTGTGCATCACCCCGAATACATTCACATCGAACTGGGTCTGCACCTGTTCGGGTGTAATGGCTTCAAAAACACCATATTGCCCGTAGCCCGCATTGTTGACGACCGCGTCGATCGCTCCGAAACGTGCTATCCCCGCCGAAATGGCCGATTCGATCGTTGCCGGTACTTGAACATCGAGACGGGTAACGAGGATATTATCCCGGTCAGCAAGGTTGGTCTCTTTTTCAGGGTTACGCATGGTAGCTACGACGTTCCAGCCGTTTTCCGCGAAATGCAATGCAGCCGCTTTCCCGATCCCGGAAGAAGCGCCTGTAATTAAAATGGTTTTGCTCATCATGAAATTGTTGACATTTAACGATACAAATTTCGTCGTTACGCAGGCTGTCAACTTTGTTGTGGAGTCGGGATTGCTTTGTTGGAAAGCCAGGTCAGTCAAGCATCCCTCTCAATAATCCCTCCCGCCTCCTCCCTCATAAGCATGCGCCCGTACGCCTCCAACGCGCGTATGGCCGGAAGCGATTGCAGGGCACGCTCCGTGAGCGCGTATTCGACCCTTGGCGGTTTTTCCCGGAAAATGGTGCGGGTAAGCATTCCTTTCTTTTCCAGGTCGCGGAGCTGGGTGTTGAGCATTTTGTCGGTAATGTGCGTGATAGCGTTTTTGAGGTCGCCGTAGCGGAGCGGGCCGTTCTCGAGCGCCAGGATCACGGGGATTTTCCAGGTGCCGCCGATGTACGCCATCGCGAATTCTACCGGGCTGTAATATACCCGTTTGTCGTGGATGAAGTCTTGCATGCCGCAAATTAGATGATTAGTCGGTTATGCCCCGGGAAGCACTTCCTTTATCGTCAAAAAAGTATATAAAAGGAAATTTAAAATTCCATCCGCTAGGTTTGCCGACTGAACCAAAAGCCACTTTTATGGAAGAAAAAGATTGGACTACCGTGCCGGTATTGCCCTGCAAAGCCATTGGCGATACGCTTGAATTTTGGGAGAATATGGGTTTTACAATTACCTACCGGCAGGACCGGCCTTACCAGTACGGCGTTGTCGAGCGTAACGGGCACCAGCTGCATTTTGTACGCGTGAAGGGTGCAGAGAAGGGTTATACGGGTTGCTTGATCATGGTGCAGGACGTCGGACAGGTTCATGCGGACTTCTCCAATGCTTTGAAAGCGCAATTAGGGAAGGTACCGAATACGGGCGTGCCAAGGATTTCCAGAATGCGCCCCGGTCAGTCGCGCTTCACGATTACCGACGTTTCGGAGAATGCCGTGATTGTGATCCAGATCGGGGAAAAGGACCAGGTGGAATACGAAGACGCCGATCCGGCGACTTTGACACCATTACAAAAAGCCATTTCACTGGCGCTCCGTCTGCGGGATTTCAAAGAGGATTTTCCCGCCGCATTAAAGGTGATAAATATGGCCATCGCCAAAATGGATGACCGGGAATCCGAGGTCGATCAGGCCAGGGCGGCTGATATCCGACGTTCGCTGCAAAATTTATTGTAGCCGCTGGTCCTCGCTGACCGCTCGCATGCTAAAATCCGTCAATAAATGATTAAAACCCGGTACGTTTCGACAGGGATTTTGGGCTAATTTTGGTAAAATCCAATCTTAATATCCTGAATCCCATGATGCATATGTACGTGACGCGCACGCGTTGGGCGGTTTTTCTGCTTTGTTGGCTGGTAGCTTTCGGAGCGGAGGCACAGTCTTCCAAATCCAAATTTAACCTATATGAACAGACCAGCGAGGTGGCCGGGCTGGTGATCCAGTATGCGCAGGACGTTCGTGCGGTGAATTACTTTTATGGTCCTATGCCTGCGGATGGGCGCGGGCAGCGAGGCGGACCGGCCCTGGCGTCGCCGGAGCAACGGAAAAGACTGCGGGAAGTGGATAACGATTACCTGGGCAAATTGGCAAAAGTGGATTTCAACGCGATGAGCACATACGGCAAGGTGGATTACCTGCTGCTGAAACGCAATATCGACGACCATTTGCTGACATTAAGTCAGGAGGAAAAGGAGTATGCGCAAATTGAAAAATACATCCCGTTCGCAGCCGGTATTTATGAACTGGAAAAAGGTCGGCGACGCGGAGCCACGGTGGATGGTCAGGCAGTAGCCGTGAAGCTGAATGACTTGCAGAAGGAAGTTAAGAAGGCCGAGGAGTCGTTTAAAAAGCTGGAATCGATCGATATGCCGATGTCGCGCATGGGCGTGGAGGCGGTAACCGGCCTGGAAACGCGATTGAAAAGCACCTTTGAGTTTTACAACGGTTATGATCCGCTGTTTACCTGGTGGGTACCGAAGCCTTACAAAACGCTTGACAGCACATTGCTCGCCTATTCAAAACTGATCCGTAGCAAAGGCAAACTCAATACGACCCAGAAAGAAGATGCGAGCGGTATTAAAGGCGTTCCCATCGGCCGGGAGGAGCTGATCCGGCAATTGGGCACCGAGATGATCGTTTACACGCCCGATGAACTGATCGAGCTGGCTAACAGGGAATTCGCGTGGTGCGACAAGGAATTGCTGAAAGCTTCTGCGGAAATGGGCTTTGGCAACGACTGGAAAAAAGCGCAGGAAAAGGTCAAAAACAGTTACGTACCCGCCGGTACCCAGCCTGAACTGATCCTGAAACTTTACAACGACGCAAAGGAGTTTATCCTCAAAAACAATCTCATCGATTACCCCGAAATAGCGGACGAAACCTGGGGAATGCAGATGATGACGCCGGAAAGACAGCTCGTCAACCCGTTTTTCCTCGGGGGCAGGGACATTATCATTTCGTACCCGACGAATACGATGGCGCATGACGACAAGCTGATGAGCATGCGCGGCAATAACCCGTACTTCTCGCGCTCCACCGTACATCACGAGCTAGTGCCCGGCCACCATTTGCAATACTATATGAACAGCCGCTACAAATCCTACCGCAGCGATTTTCGCACACCCTTCTGGACCGAGGGTTGGGCGTTGTATTGGGAGCTGCTCTTGTATGACAAAGGTTTTGCCAAAACACCGGAGGAACGCATAGGGATGCTTTTCTGGCGTATGCACCGCTGTGCGCGCATTATCTTCTCGCTCAATTATCATCTCGGCAAATGGACGCCTCAGGAATGCATCGATTTCCTAGTCGACCGCGTCGGGCACGAACGTGCGAATGCGGAAGGGGAGGTAAGGCGTTCATTCGAAGGGAATTATAGTCCGCTATACCAGGTAGCGTACCTCATTGGGGGCTTGCAGTTATTCAGTCTCAAAAAGGAACTGGTGGATAGCGGTAAAATGACCTTCAAGCAATACCACGAGGCGGTCATGAAGGAGAATAATATGCCCATCGAGATGGTACGGGCTATATTGACCAACCAGCCATTGAAATCCGATTTCAAAACACAATGGAAGTTTTACCAGTTTAAATAAGACCCTTCAATCACTCCTATATCATGAATTTCAAGAAAAAAAGGCGCGGGCTGTGCCTGCTGGCGGCGCATTGCCTCGTGGCGGGCGCCATTGCGCAAAAGGCCGGACCGATCAAATTTACGGTGTCTATGCCGGAGCCGGCGAATCATACTTTTCACGTGGCAATGGATTTGCCGGCCGGTGAAGGCGACAGCACGCGGCTGAAACTGCCCGACTGGCAACCGGGGTACTATCAATTGATGGACTATGCTTCGAGCATCGACAAGCTGGTGGTGAAGAATGAAAACGGCAATGCACTGCGCTGGGTGAAATCGGGCAAGAATGGCTGGACAGTGGCCGCCAAAGGTGCTCATATGCTGCATGCCGAATACGATGTAAAAACCACCCGCAAGTTTGTCGCGACCAGCTATCTGGACGAGGAGCATGGGTACATTACGCCGGTAAGTATGTTTATGCATGAAGCGGGGAAGCTCCAAAGGCCTTCCGAAGTCACGATCAAGCCTTTGCACGGCTGGAATCGCGTTGCTACCGGGCTGGATTCCGTGCCGGATAAAGCCTTCACGTACGTTGCACCTGATTTTGATCTATTGTACGACAGCCCTTTACTTGTCGGCAACCTGGAAGAGTTGCCTGCATTCGAAGTCAAAGGCATTCCGCACCGCTTTATCGGCTACAAGCTCGGGGATTTCGACAAGGTAAAACTGATGTCCGACATTCAGAGAATCGTCGAAAAGGCCTCTTCGCTCATGGGTGATATTCCTTACAAGCATTACACTTTCATCGCCATTGGTCCGGGGCAGGGCGGTATCGAGCATTTGAATTCGACCACGATCAGTTTCAGCGGCGACCAGCTGAATACGCGTGGATGGAATGGTATGCTGGGCTTCATCACCCACGAGTATTTTCATCATTATAATGTCAAACGCATCCGTCCCATCGAGCTCGGCCCGTTCAACTATGATAAGGGCAGCAAAACCAACATGCTGTGGGTATCCGAAGGACTCACCGTCTACTACGAGCCGCTGATCATGCGTGCAGCGGGCCTGATGGGCGAACAGGAGTTCCTGGATTTCTTCAAAAAGCAGATCACGAACGTCGAAACCAAACCCGGCCGTCTTTTCCAAACCCTCGCCCAGGCCAGCGCCGAAACGTGGTCCGACGGCCCTTTCGGCCGCACGGGCGACGCCGTAAACAAAACCATTTCCTATTACCAGAAGGGCCCCGTAGTAGGTATGCTCTTCGACCTCGCCATTCGTCACGAAACAAAGAACAAGCGCTCGCTCGACGATGTAATGCGGAAGTTGTACCAGGATTTTTACATTAAAAAGGGCCGTGGATTTACGGAAGAAGAACTGCGGGCAACAATAGAGTCCGTTGCCGGGAAGAATTTGGATGAATTATTCAGCTACATCTACACCACCGCCGAGCCGGATTACAGGAAATACCTCGGCTACGCCGGGCTGGAAATCGATGTGACGACGGAGAAGCATTTCGGCACGTTTGCGATCACGAAAAAGGCTTCTCCAAATGCTTTGGAATTGGAGATATTCAAGGGGTGGAGTCGGGGGGAGTGAGGCCCTGGCTTAGGTAATATTCTTTGGGGAGACCATGTTTGGCAATAAACTCGTTGGCTCTTTCCAATTTCTCCATAGCAAACTTTCTATCTTTCAAGTGATCCAGGCTGTTATCCACAGCTACTTTTGGAACAATGACGTTATTTCGGGTTTTCATAGCGCTAATTTTTTTGTTTTCTTGTTATCATGAAACTGTCATAATTCCAAATGCAAGATTGTAAACGCCTGCGGTCTGCGTCAGGGAATAGATTACAATTTTCTTAATCTCTCCTTTCAGTCCTACGCTCGTAAACTTGTAAACGAGGCTATCTAATCTGGTTTTGTAACGATACTTGGGCTCTTTCAATGTTTGCAGGTTGATGTGTTTCACCTGCAAACATATTGAAATTCTACCCCCTCAACCCCTCCACTTCCCCCACACTTTTCACCAGCCCTTTCCCAAGGACTCTGTTACCATTTTCGGTTATCAAAAGGTTGTCCTCGATGCGGATTCCGGTGAAGTCGCGGAACAATTCCAGCTTTTCGTAGTCGATGAATTGCGCGAGTTTGTTTTCGGCTTTCCAGCGGTCGATGAGCGTGGGGATGAGGTAGAGGCCGGGTTCGACGGTGATGACGAAGCCGGGTTCGAGGGCGCGGCCCAGACGGAGGGATTTCCAGCCGAATGCGGTGCCTTTGAGCAGGTCGTCGGTGTAGCCGACGTATTGTTCGCCCAGGTTTTCCATATCGTGAACGTCCAGGCCCATCATGTGGCCGAGGCCGCATTGGAAGAAGAGCGTGTGCACGTCGTGTTCGATAGCCTCGGCCACGTCGCCTTTCACGACGCCCATCTGCTTCATACCTTCGACGAGTTTGGTGGAGGCCAGTTTGTGCACGTCTTTGAACAAAACTCCTGGTTTACAGGCTGCAATGGCCGACTCCTGCGCGTTGAGCACGATCTCGTACATTTCTTTCTGAATGCTTGTGAACTTCTTGCCCACGGGAATGGTGCGCGTAAGGTCGCCGCAGTAATGCATGGCGGTTTCGGCGCCGGCGTCGCAGAGTGCCATCTGGCCGTCGCGGAGCGCGAGGTCGCGGGCGTGGGTGTGCAGGATTTCGCCGTTCACGGTCAGGATGACGGGGTAGGAGATATCGCCGCCCTGCGCGATGGCCATACTCTGGAGTTTGCCCGCGATTTCCTTCTCGGTCATGCCCGCGCGCGTGTCGCGCATGAAGGACAAATGCATGTCGATCGAAGTGTCCACAGCCTTTTCAAGTTCAACGACTTCTTCTTCCGTTTTGTAGGAACGCATGGAAACGACTGCCTTAATGAGGCTCACAGAGGCTTTTTGCCCCGCTTCTGACGGGTTGACATGCAGCCACTCCTGCAATTTCAGGTAATGCTCGCCCCGGTAAGGAGGCAGAAAATGTACGTTTTGCCCGCGGGATAATGCATCTTTCAGAAAGCTTCCGACTGCGGACGCCGGTTTTACTTCGGTAACGCCCGCTTTGGCGGCCTTTTCGGCGAGCGCTTCTTTCGGGCCGGTCCATACGATGTCGTCGATCGTGAGCTCGTCGCCGAAAATGATTTCGCGGTCGTTATCGAGGTCGATCACGGCGGTGAGCGACGCCTGGTCGATACCGAAATAGTAAAGAAAGGAACTGTCCTGACGGAACGGATATACGTTATCGCGGTAGTTCATGCCGCTCTCTTCATTTCCGAGGAAAAGAAGGAGGCCGTTGCCGAGTTTGGATTGAAGCGTTTGTCTGCGGTTTAAGTATGTTGATTTGGAAAACATGGGATGAAAACGGTTTTGGAATACAACAAAAAATTTGCCCACCGAAGCAAATATACTCCGTCCGGTGAGCAAATAGGAACTACCTAACCCAAATTAATAAATGTATCAGTAACCCAGGTTCTGTTTCAGATTAGGGTTTTTGTCAATTTCATTCTGCGGGATCGGAAAGAGCGCGCGTTGGGCCGTTTGCGGCTTGTGGTTGAACCATTTTTTAGTCTCATACACCCCGAAACGGATCATATCCTGGCGACGGTGCGCCTCGGCGGCGAACTCCCAGCCCAGCTCGTCGAGGAACCGCCCGAACTGGATATCGTCGCCTCCCTGGCGCTCGGTAATAGTGCCGTCGACGGCCTGGATACCGTAGTTGTATTTACTTCCCTTTGCAAGATCGGCGGCCGTTACGGTCGCTTTTGCGGGTGCGCCCTTGAATGCGCGCTGACGTACCTGCGTCACAAGTTCGGCGGCCTCGGCGGCTTTGCCGGTGCGCAGCAATGCTTCGGCTTTGATCATCAGCACATCGGCATAGCGCAGGAATGGGAAGTCATTGTCCAGGCTGCCGGTCGCGTTCGGTTTGATTTTGTATTTACCAATGCGATAGCCATCCGAGGACGCGGTTTTTTCCATACTTGGCACCGCCTTGCCGTAGGTGATCACTACCGCGCCGGTTGCCGCGCTTTTCTGCGGGCCCATGATCCAGGTATCGGCCAGGCGGCTGTCTGCCGCGTCGTAAGTATCGATAAATTGCGGAACGGCGCAGTTACCGCCCCACGGACCGGCATTCATCGGGTATACCTGGCGGCTCAGCGGGTCGAGGGTTTTCATATGGATCTGGTTGCCGGTTCCATAGATTTCGTCGTAAGGAATGGCAAAGATGATTTCCTTGGAGTTGAAGTTCGTCCAGGTGAAAACATCGGAATAATTGGCATCCAGCACATATTTCCCGCTTTTGATCACATCGTCGGCTTCCGTAATCGCCTTTGCCCACTCGGCTGCACCCGTGTACACCTGCGCATTGAGATAAATTTTAGCCAGAAGCGTTTTCGCGCCCCATTTGTTCATCTGGCCGTAGGTAGTGGTGGCATTCTCGCTCAGGTTTGGCAGCGACTCATTCAATTCTTTTACTACAAAATCATAAACCTCCTTGCGCGTGCTCTGCTTGGGTAGGGTAACGTCTTTAAAATCCGTTACGATGGGCACATTTCCGTGGTTATCGAGCAGCAGGTAATACGCAAATGCACGCACGGCTCGGAGTTCGGCGATGGTCGCTTCTTTACCATTGGTAATAGGCAGGTCGCCGTCCTCGATCTGCGAAAGCACACGGTTTACGGTCGTAATGCTGGCAAATGCCTGACGCCATGCGTTTTCGGGCTGCCATTGCAGTGCCGTCCAGGCATGCTGGTGCATGCGCCGATAGGTACCGCCATCGTCCCATCCATTCGGGCGGACCGGTGTGATAATGGCATCGGCGGCTTCTTCCTGCAAGTCGAAATAGCCCTGCCAGCCGAGCATCAGGGAGCGCAAAGACGAGTAAACAGGCGCTACGATGGCCGGTAGGTCCTTTTCGGTGGGCTGGTAGCTGCTCCCGAGCACTTCGGAGTACACCTGTTCATTCAGGTCGGTGCAGGAGTAGAGCGGGGCCCCGGCGAGCAATGCGGCGAGGACCGCGTATTTTATATTTTGAGTTTTCATTATTTCAAAATTTTGAAGATCAGAATGTTACGCTCAGTCCGGCGGTGAATGTCCGGGTGGTTGGATACTTGTCACGGTAGTCGCTGCCGGGGGCGAAGCCGGTGTAGCTTACGCCTTCCGGATCGATACCGGTGTAGCCGGTAATGGTCGCGAGGTTGAGGCCCGATACGAAAATGCGGGCGTTTTTAAGGCCTTTGATGGTATTGGCCGGCAATGTGTAGCCGAACGTCACGTTGTCGATCTTCCAGTAATCGCCTTTTTCGATGTAATGCGACACATATACGAGATCGGTATTGAGCACTTTACCGTCGATCGGATCGTAAGCGGTTTTTAGCATATTGTAAGCTTTGTTGCGCGGGTTGTTGTAGAACATGCTCTGGAAGTTCAGAATGTCGAATCCGAACGAGCCGCGCATATTCACGGCCAGATCGAACTGCTTGTAGCGGATGTTGTTGTTCCAGCCCACAATGTGTTTTGGAATACCATTACCATAATACTGGCGGTCCTCCGGGGTAGCATCGGCGATAGGAATCACCTCGCCATCCTTGTTCTCGACGAGCCAGGCACCTTTGTCGTCCACGCCTACGCTTTTCCATACGAAGAACCGGCCGATGGGCTCGCCTACCTTCACGCGGTGGGTGCTTACCTGGATAGGCTCGCCCGTGTAACCCGCGTCGAAGAAGTCGTTCGCTGCCTGGAACTGCTCATTCGAGAGGCTCACGAGCTTGTTGCGGTTGGTAGAGTAGGTAAAGCCTGTGTTCCACTGGAAATTGCCCGTCTGGATCGGAACGATGTTCAGGAGTACTTCAACGCCTTTGTTTTGCATTACCCCGGCATTGATGAACATACTGCCCGTCAGATAAGGCGGAACCGGTACAGGGAAATTGTAAAGCAAATCTTTCACCTTGCGGCTGTAAAAGTCGATCGACCCGTTGATACGGTTTTTCATAAATCCGAAATCCACACCGGCATTGTATTCCTCTTTCTTCTCCCAACGCAGGTCGGGGTTGAAGTTACGTGCCGGAACAAAGCCCGGTACCCATTTGCCGCCGATGAATGCGCCCTGTCCGCGATCGAAATTGTAGCTGATCTGCGACATGTACGGGTTGTTCGCGATCGTGCCCGTTACGCCTATACCCGCACGAAGCTTAATGTCCGAAGCCGCGCCGAGGCCGCCCATGAAGTTCTCCTTGCTGATGCGCCAGCCGATGGACGCCGCCGGGAATGTACCCCATTGGTTGTTCACTCCAAACCTTGAAGAACCTTCGCGGCGAACGCTGGCCATGAACAGGTATTTTTCATTCAAACTGTAAGTAACACGGCCGAAGAAGCCTGCCAGCTGCCATTTGTTTTTGGTACTGCTCATCCCTGCCTGGCCTCTTTGCAATGCGCCCCCCGCGCCGAGGTTGTTCCAGTCGTAAGTGTCGGTAGGGAAATCCCAGTTATTCGCGGCGAATGCTTCATAAGTCGCGTCCTGCCAGCTGTAACCTCCAAGCACGGAGAAACGGTGTTTGCCAATGGTTTTGGAATAATTTCCGGTGAATTCCAGCAGGTTTTCATTGTTGGCATAGGTATTCCGGAAGGCGGTCGCATTCTGGTTGCCGAGGCGCGTGCTGGTGTGGTTGAATGTCGTGGAGCCGCCTTCGAGGTTGCTGTTTTGTACATTGGAAACCAATAACTTGAAATTCAGGTCATCGATCGGCGCGTAGTCGAGGCTACCGGCCATCCGCATTTCCTTGAAAGAGCTCTCGAAATTCGATTCGTTGAGCAACGACACCGGGTTTTCGTAGAAATAGCCGTCGCGCTCCTGCCATTTGCCATCGTCGCCGATCACACGGTCGGTTGGGTTGCGGATAATGGCCTGACGGTAGGCGTAACCATAAGCCGCGTCGTCGTTGGCCGGGCTTACCGCGCCGTTCGAACGGGTAATGCGGTTGATGAGCTGTAAATTGGTTTTCAGTTTGTTGTTGAACATCGAATGGTTCAGATCCGCGCGACCGGTGAAGCGGTTTTGTCCCGATCTCAGAAATATACCCTCCCAGTTACGGTAGTTGATCGAGCCGGTGAGGTTGGTTGTGCTGTTTCCACCGAAGAACGTCAGGTTATGGTTGTGGCTGACGGGTTTTTGCATGATTTCCGAAAGCCAGTCGGTATTGCCGCCGTAATCGGTGTAGTCGATGCCTTCCTTGATTTTCTGACGGTAATCATCGCCGGTCAGCAGTTCGGGACGGCGCGCGATGGTCTGGATATTGATATAATTGGAATACTCAATCGTCGAGCGCGAAGTACCGCGGTTTTTGCGTGTGGTAATCAAAATCACCCCGCCGGTAGCGCGTGTACCGTAAATCGCTGCCGCCGAGCCGTCCTTCAACACGTCTACGGATTCGATATCTTCCGGTGCCACGGTATTCAGTCCGCCGGGAATACCGTCGATCAGGATCAGCGGGTTAGCCGTTCCTTCAATGGAATTGATACCCCGCAAATTGATCTGCGTATTCGAGGTAGGGGAGCCGCTGGGCGTGGTAATGCGCAAGCCGGCCACTTTTCCCTGCACGAGCTGGGCCGCATCGCGCACCGTTCCCTGAACGAAATCCTCGCGCTTGATACTCGCCACGGAGCTTGTAATGTCGCCCTTTTTCTGGGTACCATACCCGATCACCACCACTTCCTGCAATTGTTTCTGGTCGGGCGCCATTTCTACATTCAAATCGCTCTGGTTACCCACGGCCACTTCCTGGCTCACATAGCCGATGTAGCTCAGGATGAGCGTAGCGCCTTCCGGTACTTCCAGCTTGAATTTCCCTTCGGTATCGGTCGCTGTACCCACGGTATTTTTCCCCTTCACGATGATGGTTACGCCGGGTAGCGGGTTCTTGTCCTCGGCGGACACCACTTTGCCGGAAATCTGTCGGTCGGCGGCGAGCGCCAGGGCGTTTTCGGTCAGGAAACAGGCCACCGTCGCCGCGAGGAGGCAAAAGCGGTGCAGTTCCCGGATCAGGCGGGATAATGGTCTTTTCATACAATTGGAGTTAGATGGTTAAAACTATTTGAGGGCACTCATTGCACTTTCATAATACCGTTCATGATCCGCCAATGGCCGGGTACCGTGCACAGGAACGGGTAGTCGCCGGGCTTTTCGGGCGCGATGAACACCAGCGTCGCATTGCCTTCGGGGCTCACGAGTTCCGTTGCTTGCAGTACTTCGGGCATTTTAGGTACGTAGTTGAGCGCGATCGCATTCGCTTCCCGCGCCAGCAGGTCGGCCGCATTGCCGACTTTTTCCAATGTTCCGGGTTTGATGATCAGTAGGTTATGTTGCATGAAATCGGGGTTGGTAAACTGGATTGTCACTTTCTGGCCGGGTTTTACGGTGAAAGTTTTCTGGTCGAACTTCATTTCATGTTCGATCACTTTCAGTTTGATGGTTGCGGGTGTTCCTTTGTCTTTGAGGGGCGCTGGCGCGGGTGTGCCGGGCGTGGGCGCGGCCAGGCCTTGAAAGGCCTGGTTAGGGGAGGGCTGGTTGAGGTGGAGCGTGCTCTTGATGTCCAGCCAGCCGCGTAGCCGTGCATTATCCGGATACTCACCTACCTGATTGCCGTCGCGTAAATCGCGACCGAGACGGATGTCGTCCGGTGTAAAAGGCTGGTGAAAGAGGCCTGCGGCATTACCGGTTACCGGTGTTTCGTCCTCGATCGCCAGCGTCATTTTGCCGCCTTCCAACAAAGTAGCATAGGCATTGAAGCGCTCGGCGGGCAGTTTTTGGGTGGATGTGAGTTGATACGACTTACCATCCTGCCGCACCAGCCAATGCAATTTCCCGTCCTGCATGTAGAGGCTGTAACCATTTTGCCTGTTGCCCTGCGATACCACCACACCCGAAAGTTCTTCCTGTGCTTTGGTGATGATAGCTTTGATTTTGAGCTCTTTATGGGCGATATCCGGGGGGTAAATAGGCGGCGACCAAAGGTTAAGCATATAAGTTTCCTCGATCAACCCACGCTCGATCCGGGCGGTCAGAGTAGAGTCTTTCAGCTTCTCCGCGGCTGCTTTGAAACCTTTTTCATGTTTAATAACCCCTGAAAAAATAGCCTGAGCGAGGTATTCATCGGCAGCATTTTGCGAATCCTGGCCGGCGAGGTACAGCATTCTGCCGATTTCTTCCGATGCGGGCAGATCAGTCAATGCCTCGATCGTAGCAAGCCTTACTTTCAGGTCCGGGTCGTTCAGGGAATTGGTCCATTTCAATGCGGAAAGCGTCTTGTCGTTCCGTGGGAGCAATTTCACGGCAGTTTTACGTACGCCCGCGGCCGGGTGGCGCATAGCAC
Organism: Dyadobacter sp. SG02; assembly: GCF_900109045.1. GTDB lineage: Bacteria > Bacteroidota > Bacteroidia > Cytophagales > Spirosomataceae > Dyadobacter. The sequence goes on along the minus strand of NZ_FNYL01000005.1, from coordinate 516,021 downwards.
GCACGAGGGCGTGGTAAGCTTCTTCATTTGGCCCGGTGAATGCATTCAGGCCGTCGAGCGTCCATAATGCGTGTACAGCCGGACTGTTCAGCCCGATTTCATCCACGGACTGATCATTTACCATTTTGATCAATTCGGGAACCACCGAGGTATTTTTCGATTCCACGATCAGCCGCTGCGCCGTCGTGCGCCAGAACATATTATCGTTTTTCAAACCTGCCACCAGGCTGGCCGCGTCGTTTTTGTCGAGTTTCGGATAGGGCGCATTCTTTGCATTTTTCCAAACGACCCTATATATACGTCCGTGCTGGTTGTCTCTCAGCGGATTGATATACGCATTGCCTTTCCCATTCTCGAAACCGCGCGGGGTAGGGTTGTGCTGGATAATGAAACTGTACCAATCGGCCACCCACACGGCCCCGTCCGGGCCTACCTCCGCGTGTACGGGCGAGAACCATTCGTCGGCGCTCGCCAGCAGGTTGAAGCCATTTTTTTCTTTGTAACCCGCACCTTTTGGTTTCAACAATGCCTGGTAGAGCAATCGCCCGGTCGGTTCGCAGACAAATGCCGTTGCATTCCAGTACGATTTCGGGAAGTTGCGGGCGGTGTACAGGTTATGGCCCGCCGCGGCGGTGAACCCGCCGTGGAAATCCACCTGGCGCAATGCGGGCGTGAGGTAATTCATTTCGTAATGCGAATCCAGTTTGTAAACCGTATTGCCCGAGCCGTCGGCCACGGAACGCTTCACGTATTCAAGCGGCATGGCGAAGTGCCCGCTGTAATTCCCGTTCGCTGTTGAAATAAACACTTCGAATTCCTCCGAAAAGCCCAAACCCCAGGTGTTGTTGGAGGTGCGGCCAATGTATTCCAGGTTTTTGCCGTCGTGGTCGAACCGGTAGATACCCTGACTGAAATTCAGCTGCTTGCCGCTGTTCGTCCCGCGGAAGCCTGCATACCCGAGCACGCCCCATATTTTGTTATCCAATCCATATTTCAAATTCGAAGGCCCTGCATGGGTGTCGCTTTTGCCCCAGCCTGAAATGATATTTTCGCGGATATCGGCCTTGTCGTCGCCGTTCGTGTCTTTCAGAAAAACGAAATGCGGTGCCTGCGCCACGATAATGCCGCCGTTGGCGAATACCAGACTGGTCGGAATATTTAGATTATCGGCGAAAATGGTGAATTTATCGGCTTTGCCATCGCCATCGGTGTCTTCGCAGATCTTAATGCGGTCCTTGCCGACACCGTCCTGGTCGCGGACTTCGTTGGGATAATCCTGCGTTTCGGCGACGAACAGCCGCCCGCGCTCGTCCCAGGCCATGGCGATGGGTTTCACAATATCCGGCTCGGACGCGAAGAGTTGCAGTTCGAAATCCACCGGTACCTGCGTCAGTTTCTGCGATTCGGCGGGGGACAGGGGCTGTTGAAATTTCGGTGCGGGGTCGCGCTTTTCGTAGTTAGGTACGTTTGCGTCGGTGTAGGTTGGTTTGGTTAAATTGAATTTCGCCAGACGCTCCTTCGCATCGTCGCTCACGGCCCACATAATGCCGTTGGCCACCAGTTCCTGGAATGCGGGTTGCTTCCACGTGCGCTCGTCGTGGCCGTACGCGGTATAGAACACGCGGCCCTTTCCTTGCGTACGCACCCATGTCCAAGGCTCGTGGTGATCGCCTTCGACGCGCTCTTGCAGCACGATCATATCCGGGTTCAGCTTCGAATGTACATAAGTCTCATCCCAGGTTTCAAACGTCTTCCAGCCCTGCATTACCGGGTGGTCTGCCTTCACGACCGGCGCAGTGAATGTGCCATATTTATGCGAACTGAACTGCCCACCCACGGCTTTGACATACCAATCCGAATTCTGGAAGCAGAAAGAGGCTGCGTGGAGTGGGATAAGGGCCTTACCTCCTTCTACAAATGTCTTTAATGCATTTTCCTGTGCAGGGGTAATGGTATTATGGTTGGCATAAATAACCACACCGTCGTACTGCGCAAGGTTTTCGGTGTTCAATGCATTCGGATCGGACGTGTAGGTGAGGTTAATGCCTTTCTGGAACAACGGCAGCGAAAGCATCGGGAAATACTTTTCCGAGAAATGGTGCCGGCTGTCGTGGCCCAGGAAAAGGAGCTCGATGCGGCGGCCGTTCGTGGTTTCCGAGGTTGTGGCCGGGCTTTGCGTAGCCCCGCGCTTCCGTGCGCAACCGGCAAAAAGCATTAGAATGGCCAGAAAGAGTAATATTTTTTTCATGGAAACTGGGTTAGTGTAGTCATAGCAATCCCTGTCGGACAAAAATCTGCCCAATGCACTATTTTCAATCTTTTTCTATTCATTCCCGGTCTGAAGACCGGGGCAATGGGATCTTTTTATTTTCCTAGTGCCTGCGGCACGGATGCCGATACCTTGTTTCTGTTCGGAGGATTTACACCTAAAAGTTTTTGTACAAAAAAGTCTCTTTTCTTGCGGCGCCCGTAAATGCCGCCGTCGCTGTGGCCCATGCCGGGAATTACGAGCAGGTCGAATTCCTTATTGGCTTTGATCAATGCGTCGGCTACACGATAGGTGCTTTCGGGCGGCACGTTGGTATCCACCTCGCCGACGATCAGGAGCAAATCTCCCTGCAATTTGGCCGCATTCGTCACATTGGATTGCTCGTCGTAATGCTTGCCTACCGGGTAACCCATCCATTGCTCATTCCACCATTGCTTATCGACGCGGTTGTCGTGGCAGCCGCATGCCGAAACCGCCGCGTCGTAAAAGCCCGGGTGGAAGAGCAATGCACCCAGCGAGTTCTGCCCGCCGGCGGAGGTCCCGTACACGCCTACGCGCGTCGAATCCACCTGGGGATATTTTTCGGCCAGGGCTTTCATCCACGCAATGCGGTCGGGAAAACCGGCGTCGGCCAGGTTTTGCCAGCACACGTCGTGAAATGCCTTGGAGCGGTTGTAGGTGCCCATTCCATCCATTTGCACCACAATGAAGCCCAGTTCGGCCATGCTTTGCATCTCACCATAATGCCGGAATGCTTTCGGCACGAACGAGTCCTGCGGACCGGCATAAATGTTTTCAATGATCGGGTATTTCTTTTTCGGGTCGAAATTACTCGGGCGGTACACGATGCCCCAGATGTCGGTCTTTCCGTCGCGGCCTTTGGCCTTGAATATCTCCGGAAGTTTGAAACCCAATGCTAAATAGGGGGAAATATCGGCGGTTTCGAGCTTCATCACCAGCGAGGCGTCGACGGTTTTGCGGAGCTCCGAAACCGGCGCGCTGGTCATGGTCGAGTAGGTATCGACATAGTAAGTCCGGTCGGGCGAAAAAGTCAGCTGGTGTGTCGCTTTCGCGTGATCGGTCAGTTTGACGAGGCCGGTGCCGTCGAACTTAATGCGGTAGTAATGAATATGATAAGGGTCCTCGTTTGCATTCATCCCGCTCGCCCTGAACCACACTTCGCGTTTTTGCGTGTCGACGCTGTCGATGTCGCGCACCACCCATTCGCCTTTGGTAACCTGGTTTTTGATCTTCCCGGTTTGCTCGTCCACGAGGTAAATATGCCGCCAGCCGTCTTTTTCCGAAACCCAGATAATTTCGTGATTGTCAGGCTGGTAATGCGTGTAAATCATGTTTTGGTAAATGAATGTAGTGGTCTGTTCGTCGATAATGTGCCTGGTGGCGCCACTGGTCGCGTCCACTTCGATCACCCGGAAACGCTGGTGGCCCCGGTCTACCTTTTCGTAAGTAAAATGTGTCGCGTCGCCCTTGCGCCAGCGTATCACGGGCGCATTGAAAAAGTCGATCACTTCCGATTGTACCTGCACCGATTTGCCGGTTTGCACATCGATCACATGCATTTCGTAGCTCGTAAACTCGTCGCCCGGCTGTGCGTAACCCCGCGTTTTGACCTCGCCACGGGTGGTATTAGGTAATGAAGAAAAGATAATGCTGACCTGCCGCTCGTCACGGTGATCGATGCGGTAGCACACCAGGTACCGGCCGTCTGGCGACCAGCTGAGCTCTCCGTATGGTTTCAGCGGGTTGCCGTCGTAGGTCAGTTGTTTGCCGTTTTTGTCTTCTTTTTTGCTTAAATAAATATTGCCATTGCGGACAAATGCCTTCGTTTGTTTGTCGGGCGAAACGCTGTCTGCGCGGAAACGGCCCCAGCGGCTGAGCTGTTTTGTCCAGCCTGTTTCTTTGGGCTTAGGTAAATCGGGTTTGGCGATTTTCTGCGCCGTGCCTGTTTCGGTATCGTAGGCGAACCATTTCCCTTTGCTTTGCAGGATAATGCTGTGTTTTTCAGGTTCAAAATGGATGTCGCTGATCCAGAGCTTCGTGGCCGAGAAAGTCGAATCATAAGCCTTCGAAAGCGCCGCAGCGACTTTTGCATTCTCGAAAGCGGGTGTCCTTTTATTCTCGCCGGGTTTTATGATCAGATATTCAGTCAAACTATCCTTTAATACATTTCTGTACCAGAACGACTGTCCGTCGGCGAGCCAGTTGGGTTGAACCTGGGCTTTCAGCACGCTGCCTTTGGTGAGCGAATCCATCAGCGTCATGCGCTTATACGAAGCCGAAAGCTCGGTCGGGCTGGGCTGGTAAGCGGGCAGCGATTTTTGTGCCATCAGTGGCGTAGCCAGGCATAATGCGCTGATCGTGTGCAGGTAAAGTTTCTTGCAAATGCTTGGGTTAGGGATTTTCATAGCTGCTTTGATGAATGTAAGGGCAATATCATCCTGGCTGCCTGGTGTACAGACAGTTGCGGTAAATAGACCTTTCCGGCGGTCGGTTTAGAAAATTATCTATTTGTAAAATTAGCAGGTCGGAAAACCAAAAACTTGATGTGAATTAGCGGCTTTTTTACCGATATTAACTTATTTGTCTCCGAAATTCCGCAAATCTGTGAATTTGGGTGATTTTATTTGGCTAATCTCTAAAAACAGCGAATAATGGCTTGTTTGGCCCCGGTTGGCGCCATTTGGCGGTGAAAGCGCCCGCGACTAATATTGTGAAGTAAAAATGTACCTATGAATACCGCACTATTACTGGAAACATTGGGCTGGCTGGGCGTAGTCGCGTATGTGCTGGCCTACCTGCTGCTCACGCTCGGCGTGCTCAAACCGAACGGCTACCCGTTTCACATCCTGAATATGCTGGGTGCCGCGAGCCTCATCGTGTACTCCCTTGAATACGGCGACAAGCCGAACGTCGCCGTTAATGTGATCTGGCTGATGATCGGGATAGGGGCCGTGGTCCGCAGAATGGTGCGGAATTCATCCCGCAACCTCTGAGAGTTCCTTTAAATGCAAAATGGACAACGCCTGCTGCCGGTACTTAGCCAGTCGCTGCTCGTATTCTTCCTTGTCGGTCACGAGGCTGAGGTAAAAATAGGCGCCGTCGATGAGGACGAAGATGTTGTCCGCAACGGTTTCCACATCGTCCACGTCCAGCACACCGTCTTCGCGGCATTGCTCGATATGCCCGATCAGCATTTGCCGGAGCGAATCCAGTAGTTTTTTGTAAAGGTCGCGCACCTTGGCGTCGTGGAATGTCATGGCATAGCAGCCGTAGAACAGGCCGTCGTCGAAGAGCGCGTTCCATTTTTTGGAAAAGATATTGCCGATGATTTCGAGCAGGGCCTTTCTCGAATCCTTCGAATGGGTGGCGCTTACCTTATATATAAGCTTGTATTTGTCGAGAATGTAATCCACCAGCCCGTACACCAGGTCTTCGCGCGTCTGGAAATAATGGATAATGAGGCTGGGGTTGATCTCCATTTTCGCCGCGATTTTGGCGATAGACGTATTTTCCAGGCCGTTCTTCTTGGCCAGGCTATAAAACACTTTAATGATTTCCTTCTTGCGGGCTTCTTTGAGGCTCTTTCTTCCCATGGGCGGTTCGGAGTGTAACGGATAGGCAATATACGGCTTTTTACGGAAACCGGAAGTTTGTTATCTACTTAAAAATTAATTGAACATTCATTCAATTTATCATCACAATCAGGTAACTATTTTTTAATATTAGCGTAACTTTTGATTAGGACATTTGCATTCTCAAAATGCCCCAAAAGTGGCTAACCTTAAACTTTTACTTATGATGAAAAGTGTACCCAGACCCTACTACGCCAGGCTGCTGCGAAGCCTGCAAACGGTTGTGATTTTTGCGCTTGGCTTTATCGCGCCTGCGTTCGCACAAGTGACCCTCAATGCCGGTAATGCGGGCCGTGGCAATATCACCGGATCGGTAACCGACGGCAAGGACCTGCTGCCGGGTGTGAATGTGGTGATCAAAGGCACCCAGAAAGGCACCATTACGGATCAGAAGGGCCAGTATAACCTCGATGGTGTTGCTTCCACCGACATTCTGGTGTTTTCTTACATTGGATACAAAACGCAGGAAGAGCTGGTCAAAGGGCGGAGCGAGATACTCGTCACCTTGCAGGCCGACCTCGGCAACCTCGAAGAAGTGGTCGTGATCGGCTACGGCGTGGAAAAAAAGGTGAACATCACAGGCGCCGTGGACCAGATTTCGGGCAAGCAGTTCGAAGCGCGGCCCGTCGCGAACGTGATGCAGGGCTTGCAGGGTGTGAGCCCGGGGCTGAACATTACCTACCAGAGCGGTTCGCCCGGAACCGTGCCGAATTTCAACATTCGTGGTTTTACGTCCATTAACGGCGGTGAGCCCCTGTTTGTGATCGACGGCATTGCCGCGGCCAGTAGCCAGGACCTGCTCCGGTTGAACCCTTCCGATATTGCCACCTTTTCGGTCCTGCGCGACGCGGCTTCGGCGGCTATTTACGGCGCCCGGGCGGCATTCGGGGTGGTATTGATCACCACCAAGCAAGGCGGGAGAGGCAAGCAATCCATTACTTATAACAACTTCTTCTCCTGGGGCCAGCCGACGGTGCTGCCCAAGCCGGTGACGGACCCGTATATTTTCTCGCGCGTACTTGAAACGTCCACGGACAATACGCCCTGGGATTATGTCAATTATTCCGACGAGTATTATGCCTGGGCCAAGGAGCGCTCGGATAATCCGTCAACGCCCGACACGCGTTTAGACCCGTCCGACCCTACCAAATGGGCCTATATGGGCAGCAACAACTGGTACGACTACTTTTTTACCAAGAGAAGTTTTTCTCAAAATCATAGCCTGGCATTCACGGGAAGCGCCAAGACGGCCAACGAACGTACTGTCGGCTATTATATTTCGGCGGATTACAACCGCGAGGGCGGTCTGAATAAATTGACGGACGATTACTGGAACCGGTATTCTTCCCGCGCAAGGCTCGACTTCTCGCCTTTGAAATGGCTGAAACTGGACAATAACCTGTCGATTTACCGCACGGAACGCGCAATGCCTACGGCCGGTATCAACGACATTTATACCCTTCAACCTACGCAAGTGGCGGTAAACCCAGATGGTACCTGGGCGAATACGGCGGCGGGCCGTCTTGCGGCGCGTCTCACCGACGGCGGTAATCAGAAACAGGATATGTTCGGATTTCAGAACATTCTCCGCGGTATTGTGACTACACTGAATGGTGATTTGCAGATTACCGGGTCCGCGAGCTTCAAGCGGGAGCAGTGGAATACCAAGCGTGATATCCGCAACTACCGCATTGGCTATGGTCCGAATGATGTTCGCACAGAGGTCAGTACGCTGGATGGCGTCAATGGTATTTACGAGACTAACGCCACCCTTGCGAATAATGTGATGGATTTGTTTGCCAATTATACCAAAACACTTGGCAGGCACGGCATAAAGTTACTGGCGGGCTATAACCAGGAAAATTATAGCTACACGACGACAAAAGCGCAAAAATTCGGTGTGATTTCACCGTCCCTGCCCTATATCAACCTGACGAGCGGTAATTCTTTTGCCTACGGGGCAGACAGCAGCTATGCAACCCGCAGCTTTTTCGGCAGGGTCAATTACACATTCAACGAACGTTACATCATCGAAGCGAACGGGCGCTACGACGGGTCTTCACGCTTTCCGAAAAGCAACCGCTGGGGTTTCTTCCCGTCGGTATCCGCAGCGTGGATCGCCAGCTCCGAGTCGTTCGTGAAAGAGGCACTGCCTTTTTTTCCAACACTTAAATTCCGCGCTTCGTACGGTGACCTTGGTAACCAGAATGTGGGCTATTACAGCTATCGCCAGGTGATACCGGCCGGACTTTCGAGCTATCTGATCGGAGGCAACAAGCAAACGGTCATGACCAGCTCGCCATCACTGTATGTAGATCCCTCGAACTACACCTGGGAACGTGTTTCGACGCTGAACTTCGGTGCAGACCTGGGTGTACTGAAAGACCGCGTGACGCTCGGGTTCGACTATTACATCCGCGACACGAAAGGAATGATCTCGCCAGGGGAGGAGTTGCCGGGCGTGCTTGGTACCACGGTGCCCAAACAGAACGTTGCCGATTTGCGTACAAAAGGCCTTGAATTGACACTGAACTATAACGACTCTTATAATGTAGGCGGTAAGCCGCTGTCGCTGAGCGCCAAGTTGATCCTTTCCGACTCGCGCGCGCAGATCACCCGGTTCAAAAACGATCAGGAGCTTTTCTCGACTTACCGCAAGGGACAGGACGTGGGAGAAATCTGGGGGCTTACCAGTGACGGCCTTTTCAAAAATGCGGACGAAATCGCGAAACTCGACGAAACGGACATTATCCCCTGGGGCGCGCTCTCGATCGTGCCGGGCTGGCCTAAGTACAAGGACCTGGACGGCGACGGCCGCATTACGCAGGGCCTTAGCAAAAAGGATCCAAAAGACCTTTCCGTTATCGGAAATACGACCCCTCGTTACCGCATCGGTTTCAACCTCAATGCCGACTGGAACGGCTTCGATTTCTCGGCCGTGCTCCAAGGTGTGCTGAAAGGCGACTACTATCCGCAGCATTACCTCTATTGGGGGCCTTACCAGCAGCCTTATGGGAACGTGTACCCCTGGAACCTGGATTACTATCGCGGGCAAGCGGATTCGGACCTGCAACGCGCGAAGCATTCACAGTCATACATCGCAGCCGGGCTGGCAGATGCGAATACCGATGCTAATTTCCCTGTACTGCAATCATGGCTTGCGGATAATAACTACGGGTCTGGTCTTGACATTCCGCAAACCAAGTATTTGCTGAGTGCGGCTTACCTGCGGATCAAGAACATTACGATCGGTTATTCGCTGCCTTCTTCGTTGCTTCAAAAGCACAAGATCAGCCGGGTACGCGTGTTTGCGAGCGGAGAGAACCTTTTCGAATTCTCACAACTCAAAAAGTATTTCGATCCGGAGGTAATTAGCAGCAGCAGTACGTTCGATAGCTCGAAAGGTTTTTCATACCCGTTCCAGCGGAAGTTTGCATTCGGTGTCAATGTCGAGTTTTGATTTTAATCCCATCAGCCTGAAATGAAAAAGCATATATTACTACTCGCGTTGCTGACCGGTGCGACCGCCTGCAACGACGATTTTCTGGAAAAGCTACCGCAAACATCCATTTCGCCGGAAGCATTCTTTAATACCGACGGAGACCTCGCATTGTACGTCAATGGTCTGCTGAGCTTGCCCGATATGAATGGCACCTACCTCAGCGACCAGAGCACCGACAACGCCGCCACGACCGGCGCCGTGGAAATGAAGGTGGTTATGACCGGCTCGCCGAGCTCCCAAACTATTACCGGCGGCTGGGATTGGAGTCGTTTGCGGAATATTAATTATTTCCTCGATAACTACGGGAAGGCCGTTGCCGCGGCCGACCTGAAAGCGCATTACGCAGGTCTGGCACGTTACTACCGTGCTAGGTTTTACCTCGATAAAGTCGCACGTTTTTCCGATGTGCCCTGGTTTTCCAAAACAATTAACCCGGGTGACGCGGAGTTGTACAAAACGCAGGATTCAAGGGCTGTGGTGATGGATAGCGTGATGGCTGATCTGGCCTATGCTGCGGCCAATGTAAAATTGGGTAAAGCACAATTGGAAAATTCGCCTGTGTCGACCGGGACGCCCGACAGATGGGCTATCATGGCGCAGTATGCCCGTACTGCCCTCTATGAAGGAACCTATCGCAAATATCATCCCGAGCTCAATTTGCAGGCGACTGCCAACAAATTTCTTGAAACCGCGGTAACTGTATCGGCGGAGATCATGACTTCCGGCGGATTTAAAATCTACAACACGGGTAAACCGAATGCGGATTACGCGGCGTTGTTCAACAGCACGGATCTGACAGGCAATACGGAAATGATTCTGTTCAATGCGTTTGATCAGTCCAAAGACCGTGGCCAGAATGTGAACAGCACGGTATTTGGCGACTACGAGCAGGCACCCTCGCGTGACCTCGTGCAAACGTACCTGATGAAGGACGGCTCGCGTTTTACGGACGTTCAGGGTTATCAGCAGTTTGGTTTTGTGAAAGAATTTCAGAACCGCGACCCTCGTCTCGCGCAGACGCTCGTGTATCCGGGTTGGGTACGCGCCGGTGACCCCACGCCTTATATTCTGCGCCTGAACAAGAACTTTACGGGTTATCATCAATTGAAGGGTTATGTTAATTCAACCGACAACGCGACCATGTACAGCGTGGATGTGCCGGTATACCGTTATGCGGAGGTTCTTCTGACCAATGCCGAAGCCAAGGCGGAACTGGGAACGCTTACTCAGGATGATCTTGATAAAACGGTGAACCTGCTGCGGAAGCGGGTGGGTATGCCCGATTTGACGCTCACCGCGGCAAATGCCAGTCCCGATCCCTCCATGGCGCAAAAATACCCGAACGTGACCGGAGCCAATCGTGGTGTGATCTTCGAAATCCGTCGTGAGCGGAGAGTGGAGTTTGCATTCGAAAACCAGCGGTTTAACGACGTCATGCGCTGGCAGGCGGGTAAGTTGCTGACGGCCATTCCGGAAGGCGCCTATTTCCCCGGTTTGGGCAAATATGATCTTACCGGTGACGGCGTGGAGGACATTATCCTGATCGATAAATCCAAAACGATACCTGACGAAAAGAACAAGGAAAAGAACAGCCTCGGTGTCGTGTTGATCTATTACCGTGCAGGCGCCATCGGCGACGACGTGACTGTGTACCTCAAAAACGGCAATGCCGGTGGCACCATGGTAACCGAAACGGCCGTCCGCAAATTCGAAGACCCGAAATATTATTACCGACCTATCCCTCAGAAAGAAATGCTGCTGAACCCCAACTTGAAGCAGGTTTTTGGGTGGAATTAATTTAAAATTTGAATACAAATACAATGAACAGACGTTCCTGGATCCGGAATACCGGATTGCTCACGGCTGCTTCGATGACAGGCCCGGCGACCAATGCCGGGCTTGTTGCCGATAAGCCGGTACTGAAAATCGCACATATTACCGACGTGCACATCCGCGAAGGCGACGACGCGCCCAACCGTTTCAAACAATGCCTGGCCGATGTTTTGAAACATAAGCCCGATTTCTTCCTGAATGGCGGCGACTCCATCCATGCCGCAGATTATAAGGATGTTACCCGCGAAACCATGCTGGGTTACTGGAAGTTATGGGACGAATGCACGGCCAGCCTGAAAGACTACGAAATCCACAGCTGCATCGGCAACCACGATCCCTGGTGGGCGGCGCCTTCGAAAGAAGATGAAATGTATGGTAAGAATTATGTGGTCAAAAGGCTCAGAACACCGGGCCGCTATTACAGTTTTACCCAAAAGAACTGGCATTTCGTGATCCTCGACGGCAACAACGAGCATGTTTCGCTCGACGAGGAGCAGTACCAATGGCTGGAAGCCGATCTCGCGAAACTAGCGCCGGGTACGTTCGTGTTGCTGATGTCGCATTACCCGATCCTGGGCGCTACGCCCATGCTCGCGGGCGGGGGAGGGCATTCCGATTACAAAAAGCTGAAAAACCTGTTCTATAAGCACCGCGACAAGGTGCGCATCTGCCTCAGCGGGCACCAGCATTTGCAGGACCATACCGAATACAACGGCGTTCAGTACTGCTGCAACGGCGCGATGAGCGGTTTCTGGTGGGGCAAAGGCGACGCCGAATCCGTCGCGCCGTATTACTACCAGGAGACGCCGCCGGGTTTCGCGATGCTGGAACTATTTGCGGATGGTAGGGTGGTGAATACGTATTTTCCACACCGGTATTAAGGTGTTAATCAGGTTGTGAAGATTGGTCAGGTGTAGTCAGAAGTAGTCAGGTTTGGTCACGCCTGGTCATTTTTATTGAAGGGCGAGAAATGCCTCAGGCATGTAATATTGGTAGCAAAAAGAATCGCCTGATCGCGTCAAAAATGCCGTCAAGCATGTAACAACAGCGCATTGTTGTTACATGCCTGACGGCATTTTTAAAATACATCATTCCGTTGGGGTGCTACCAATATTACATCGCTACGCGATTTACCTCCGCAAGTTGGGCGTAGCCTCAGACTACGTCCGAGCGTCACGCGGTCTCTGACCGCAACAACCCGCAACAACCAAAACAGTCACACATTTTACCATTTACCAAACCCAAAATCCCCGATTTTGCCCTAATTTGCATGCCGCTAACAACCCCTGACCATTCCTGACCACGCTTCAATGCCATTCCCTTACCGCCTTTACGCCGCGCTATTCTGCGCATTCTTATTATTCAGCCATTCTCATGCCCAGACCGTCTCCGTGGCCGACGCGGGCATTCACCCCGACACCTACGAAAACGTCACTGCCCGCATTCAAAAAGTGATCGACGACGCGGTCCGGAGCGGGAAGACCAACCTGACTTTCCCGAAAGGCCGGTACGATTTCTGGCCGGACGGCGCAATTCGTGCAAAGTATTTCATTTCAAATACTTCGACCGAAGAGGAGGATTCACTCAAAATCCGTACGATCGGGATGCTTTTCCGCAATGCCAGGAACCTGACGGTCGACGGTAACGGCGCGTTGTTTGTCTTTCACGGGAAAATGACGACGATCGTGCTGGAACATTGCGAAAATGTGAAGCTGCAAAATATCCACGTCGATTTCGAACGGCCGACGATGTCCGAAATGCGGTATGCGAAGGTTTCCGGCGGAGAGGTGGAGCTTGATATTCACCGTGACGCACGCTACGCAATCCGCGATGGCAAACTGGAATGGTTTGGAGAAGGCTGGAAATCGACGCATTTCCATGCTGTGGAATTGGATACAACTTTGAAAACCATGCATTACGTCGACTGGAAGCCCTATGCGAATGCACAGGCAACGGAAATATACCCTGGGAGGGTGCGCTTGAAAACCAATCTGACACCCAAATCCGGAAACCTTCTCACCGTCCGCGACATCATCCGCGACCAGGTAGGCGTGCATATCCGCGAAAGCAAAAATGTGACGCTCGAAGACGTGGGTATGCATTATATGCACGGCCTGGGGATTGTGAGCCAGTATTCCGAAAACATCACCATGCGGCGCGTCACCTGCGCGCCTCGACCGGAAACGGGCCGTATTATCGCCTCATCGGCCGATTTTATGCACTTTTCGGGCTGCCGGGGGAAGGTTACCGTCGAGGATTGCCGGTTCTCGGGCGCACACGACGACCCGATCAATGTGCATGGGACCAACCTGCGCATCGTCGGCAGGCCGGATGCTCATACGCTCAAAGTAAGGTTTATGCATGGCCAGAGCTATGGTTTCAATGCATTCTTCCCGCAGGATACGGTGGCATTTGTGCATTCGGCTTCCATGGAGCGGTTTGCGAACGGGGTGGTCAAAACAGTGGACCGGTTGAATGACCGGGAAGTGCTGTTAACCTTTGAAAAACCGGTTCCGGCGGCGCTGGAAGCGCACGACTGCGTCGAGAATATGACCTGGACGCCCGAGGTGCTTATCCGCGGTAACCATTTTGCGCGCACCCGCACCCGTGGCGTGCTGCTCACCACCCCGCGCAAGGCCGTGATCGAGAACAATACCTTTTTGCGTACCGGTATGAGCGCCGTGCTGATCGAGGCGGATGCGGAGGGCTGGTATGAATCGGGCCCGGTGCGGGACGTCACGATCCGCAACAACGAGTTTATCGATTGCGCTTACGCAGGTGGGCCTGGCAATGCGGTAATCGCCATTAACCCGTCCAATAAGGTGGCCGATATCAAAAAGCCCGTCCATTTCAATATCCGGATTGAAGGAAATACATTTAAAACTTTTGACTACCCCGTGCTTTACGCCAAGAGTACGCAGGGATTGCTTTTTGGCAACAACAGGATTATCCGAACGACGGCACTTCGCCCGCAGTCGGAAAACCACAATATGCTGTGGTTCAATGGCTGCTCGGGTGTGGAGGTTTCCGGGTTGAAGCTGGAAGGGGAGGTGCTGGGCAGGAATATACGGTTGGAAAACATGCCGAAAAGCGGCATAAAAGCCAGCGGTTCGCCGAAGCTGACAATCGAATAGCGATCCTGGATTGTCGGAATGTCCATTTTTTAATTCAAAAACGGCTTCTAATTTTACCATTATTTGCCAAAACCCCAGTGATGAAAAGATTTCTCGGACTACTCATTTGTTCTGTCACCGCATTCAGTCCGCTGCAAGCGCAGCCGAATCCTCAACCGAAACCTGCTCCTTTATCGCTTTGGTACGACCAGCCGGCCAAAGAATGGATGACCCAGGCATTGCCGATCGGTAATGGCCACGTGGGCGCCATGTTTTTTGGTGGAACGGATGAAGAACGTATCCAGTTTTCGGAAGGCAGCCTCTGGGCAGGTGGCAAAGGAGCGATTGCAGAATATAATTTTGGTTTAAAAAAAGAGGCCTACAAACATCTGCCGCAGGTACGCGAGCTCCTCGCCGCCGGCAAAATGAAGGAAGCGCACGCGCTCGCCAACAAGGAGCTGACCGGCGTTATCCATGAAAAAAGGGAAAATACACCTTCCTCCGATTTCGGTGCGCAGCAAACCGTGGGCGACCTTTTTATTAAAATGCCTTCCAAAGGCGCTGCGCAGAACTACCGCCGCGAGCTGAATATCTCGGATGCATTGGGCAAAGTAAGCTATGATGCAGGCGGGACGCATTTCGAAAGGGCCTATTTCGGCAATTATCCTTCCAAAGTGATGGTGTACAGGCTCACTTCTTCGACCCCGGAAACCTATTCCATTCGTTTTGAAACGCCGCATGCCAAAGATTATGAGCAGTTTACCAAAAATCAATACACATTTGGCGGGCATTTGAAAGACAACCACCAGGCTTTTGAAACCGTTTACCGCATCGATAGCGACGGTAAAACCACGTTCAGCAATGGCATACTCACGGTGACCGGTGCCAAATCCATTGTGCTGATCCACACTGTCGCTACGGATTATGTGATGAAATTCCCTGATTATAAGGGTAATGACTTCAAGAAAGTCAATGCCGCAACCATGGCGAAAGTCGCCGGGAAAGGATACGCTGCATTGCTCGCCGAGCAACAAAAGGATTACCACAGCCTGTTCGACCGCGTCGCGCTGACATTGGGCAATGCGACCGCACCAGCCATTCCCACCGATCAGCGCCAGAAGGCATACTCGGCGGGCCAGGCCGATACCCGTCTGGAAGAACTTTATTTCCAATATGGTCGCTACCTGATGATTTCCTCGACGCGCCCGGGCACGATGCCTATGAGCTTGCAGGGCAAATGGAACGACAGCACCAATCCGCCGTGGGCGAACGACTACCATACGAATATCAATGTACAAATGCTCTACTGGCCCGCCGAGGCGACCAACCTTTCGGAATGCCATTTGCCGCTGATAGATTTCACGCAATCGATTGTAGAACCGGGCCGTCTGGCGGCGAAGGAGTTCTTTAATGCGAAAGGATGGATCGTGAACACGATGCTGAACGCTTATGGCTATACTTCGCCGGGCTGGGATTTCCCGTGGGGCTTTTTCCCCGGTGGTGCGGCATGGCTTTGCCAACATTTGTGGGAGCATTATGCATTTACCAATGATAAGGCATTCCTGAAAAATACGGCCTATCCGGTCATGAAAGAGGCGTCGGAGTTCTGGATAGATTACCTGACCAATGATGGCAAAGGGCACCTCGTTTCCTCGCCATCGTACTCGCCGGAACATGGTGGCATTTCAACCGGCGCTACCATGGACCATGAAATGGCCTGGGACGTGCTCAACAACACCGCCGAAGCCGCGGCCTTGCTGGGTATCGACGCCGATTTCGCCCAGAAAGCCCGCGCTACCCGCGACAAGATATTGCCTTTGCAGATCGGCCGCTGGAAACAGTTGCAGGAATGGCGCGAGGATGTCGACGATTCCACCAGCCACCACCGTCACGTGTCGCACTTGTACGCGTTGCACCCGGGCAAGCAGATTTCCCTTACCAAAACCCCGGCCGAAGCCGAAGCCGCACGCGTGAGCCTCAATGCCCGCGGTGACGATGGTACCGGTTGGTCGCTGGCCTGGAAAGTCAACTTCTGGGCACGCTTGCAGGATGGTAACCGTGCGCACAAACTGTTCAAAAGCGTGCTCCGCCCCGTAGCCGACCAGGGTACCAACATGGCCGACGGCGGCGGTTCGTACGCCAACCTCCTCTGCGCCCACCCGCCATTCCAGCTCGACGGCAACATGGGCTCCACCGCCGGTGTAGCCGAAATGCTCCTCCAATCCCAAACCGGTGTCATCGAATTGTTGCCCGCATTACCCGACGCCTGGGCCACCGGTTCGGTAAAAGGTTTGAAAGCACGCGGTAATGTGACAGTCGACGAAATTTGGGAGAATGGAAAATTGAAATCCGTGACGCTGGTTTCCCCTAATGCACAGAAACGGGTTTTGAAATACGGAAGTAAAACGGTCAACGCCGAAATCGTCGCAGGCAAGTCAAAGACATGGAATGCAGCCGATTTTAAATGATATAGGCGTCAGCCAATCGCGTAGCGATGTAACATCGGTAGCAATCACGTTGCATAACACATCCCGGAAAATGCCGTCAGGCATGTAACAGCAAAGCATTGTTGTTGCATGCCTGACGGCATTTTTGGCGAAATCCGGTAAATTACACCTTAACCTCCCTTTTTGAAACATATTCACCGAACTAACCGACCATGGACACCGATCACGACGCTATTCCGCCAGACGCGCCCGACGAAGACCGCCGCTTTTTCCTGAAACAATCCATGTTCATAGCCGGACTTTCCATGGCGCCGGCAGACTTTCTGCAAACGGCCCAGGCATTGGAAGATGCGCCGACAGGCAATGCGGTAAAGGTCAGATTGTCGCTCACGATCAATGGAAAACGCAGACGGATTTCCATCGATCCGCGCATGACCTTGCTGGATTTGCTTCGTGAAAACCTCGGGCTGACAGGAACTAAAAAAGGGTGTGATTTCGGGCAATGCGGGGCTTGTACCGTGCATATCGATGGCCGGAGGACATTATCGTGCCTCACTTTCGCGGTCATGCAGCACGGCGCGAAGGTCACGACGATCGAAGGGCTGTCGGAAGGTGAAAAGTTGCATCCCTTGCAGGAAGCGTTTATCAAACACGATGGTTTTCAATGCGGGTACTGCACGCCGGGGCAGGTGATGTCGGGCGTTGCGTGTATACGCGAGGGGCATGCGGGCTCGGCGGAGGAGGTGCGGGAATATATGAGCGGCAACCTGTGCCGTTGCGGGGCCTATCCGAATATCGTGGATGCTATTCTCGAAGTAAAAAAGGAGGGCTCGAAAGTATGAAACCATTTCCATACCTCCGTCCCAAAACCGTCGCGGAAGCCATTGGCATGGCAGCCGACGACCCCGGAGCGCGGTACATCGCAGGCGGTACCAACCTCATCGACCTCATGAAGCGGGGTATCGCGTCGCCTACGAAACTGATCGATATCAACCATCTTCCCTTAAAGAAAATTGAACACCGGTACGACCGCCTACGGATCGGCGCATTGGCCCTCAACAGCGATGTAGCCATACATAAGGCCGTTGTAACCCGCCAGCCGCTGCTCGCACAGGCATTACTCGCGGGCGCGTCGGGGCAGTTGCGCAATATGGCCACGATAGGAGGTAACCTGTTGCAGCGGACACGTTGCAGCTACTTTTACGACCTTGCATTGCCTTGTAACAAGCGCAAGCCGGGTACCGGTTGCGGGGCGGAAGGGGGCATTAACAGAACACACGCGATCTTTTTTGCCGGAAACGGCTTCGGCGGGATCGAAAAGTCGTCGTGCCTGGCCGTTCACCCCAGTGATATGTGCGTGGCGCTCACTGCCGTGGATACGGTAGTGGTGGTCAATGGCCGGGACGGGGAGCGGAGGATACAAATGAAAGACTTTCTTCGCCTGTCCACCCAGCAGCCCGAGCTGGATACCAACCTCGGCCCCGGCGAGCTCGTGACGGCCATTGAGGTGCTGGATAATGCATTTGCCAAACACAGCCACTACCTGAAAGTGCGCGACCGCGCTTCCTATGCCTTTGCATTGGTGTCGGTGGCGGCGGCGCTGCAAATGGACGGCGGCCGGATTTGGGATGCCCGGATGGCACTCGGGGGCGTGGCGCACAAGCCGTGGCGTTACTGGGCTATCGACCTCATGCTGAGGGGACAGGTGCCTTCTGAAAAGTTGTTCAGGGAGGTGGCGGAGCATGAAATGGAGAGTGCCAAGGCTACGGAACAGAATGCATTCAAAATCAAACTAACGTCCAATGCGATCGTCGCGGCGCTGAAAACCGCGGCGGGCATTTCCTGATCGGACTATGAAAAGACAAACGTTGGAGAACCCATCGGATACCTCGCTCAGTCGCGTCGACGGGGCCGTAAAAGTGACCGGCAGGGCGACCTACTCGGCCGAGTACGCTGTTCCGGAGCTTGTACATGCCGTATTGGTGACGAGTACCATTGCCAAAGGCAGCATTACTACCATCGAATCGCGCGAGGCGGAGGCCGTGCCGGGCGTGTTGGCGGTGATCAGCCACCTCAATGCGATTACCGTCCCAGGCTGGCCGCCCAAAAAGCAACCTGCCGAGCGCATGCCGGTGGGCACGGCATTCCGCGTGTTCTATGACCCGCTGATCTACTTCGACGGACAGCCCGTGGCCATGGTGGTCGCAGGTACGCGCGAGCAGGCAGTGCACGCCGCGTCGCTCGTGCGTGTGACGTACCAGAAGGAAACCCATCAAACGCATTTTGAAAAGAACATTCATCAATCAGGCATTGCACAGAACGTCCAGCGTTCGAAAAACTCGCCTTTTCAGGATTATGAGCGCGGCGATGCTGGTGCGCTAGCCAATGCGGACGTTAAAATCGAAGCCGAATACACTATTCCCACCCAGCACCACCAACCGCTCGAACCGCACGCGATCATCGCCATATGGGAAGCGGAGGACAAGCTGACTGTCTATGATAAAAACCAGGGCGTAAAATCCGCGCAGGGGCAACTGGCGCAGGCGTTCAAGGTGCCCCGGGAGAATGTGCAGGTCGTGGCAACGTACATTGGAGGTGCATTCGGGTCGGGTATCCGCGTGTGGCCGCATACCATGGCGGCGGTCATGGCGGCAAAGCAATTGAAGCGGCCTGTGAAACTGGTGCTGGGACGGGAGCAGATGTTTACTTCCGTCGGTTACAGGCCTTATAACAAACAGAAAATCAGTATCGGTGCCGGGAAAGACGGGCGGCTCGCAGGCATTATCCATGAAGGAACGGGCCAAACCTCGATGTACGAGGAACATCTGGAGCGTACCGTGCTCGCATCCCGCGCGCTGTACGCAAGCCCGCACGTGGCCACGCGCTACCGCCTGCTCCCGCTCGACGTGGGTACGCCCACGTGGATGCGCGGGCCGGGTGATGCCACGGGGACGTTTGCATTGGAATCGGCCATGGACGAGCTGGCCTATGCATTGAAAATGGACCCGCTGGAATTCCGGCTTAAAAACTACGCGGAAAGTGACCCGGAACGGAACCTGCCGTGGTCGGCGAAGTCGCTTCGGGAATGCTATGAGCTGGGGGCCGAAAAGATCGGCTGGAAAAACAGGCTGCGCGAGCCCCGGTCGGTGAAGCGGAACGGCATGTTGCTGGGTTACGGTATGGCGTCGAGCCTGTACGGTTTCCACCGGCATCCCTCCAAAGCGCGGGCGGTGATGCACGCCGATGGTTCGGTAACCGTGCAAAGTGCGACAATGGATATTGGCCCCGGCACCGGCACGGCCATGATGCGCATTGTTTCCAAAGTACTGGGTTTAAATGCCAAAAAAATCCGCTTCGAATTAGGTCATTCGGCTCTGCCCGATGCGCCGGGCCAGAATGGCTCGTCTACGATCCCCAGCGTGGGTTCGGCGGTGCATGCGGCTTGCGAGGCGTTGAAAGGCAAATTGATCGGGTTGGCGCGGGAAATGCCGCGTGGAACTGGTCAGGAATGGTCGGGAGTAGTCAGGAACGGTCAGGTTTTGGGTTCTGGTGACGATAAGGAGGGGATTAGTTACGCGGATATTTTGAAACACCATCATTTGAATGAACTGGAAGTGACGGAAGAGTCGAAATCCGGGGCAGAGCGGGACCAGTATTCGATGTATTCGTTTGGCTGCCATTTCGTGGAGGTGGAGGTTGACCCGCTCACGTGCGAGGTGCGCGTTACGCGAGTGGTTACGTGCGCGGATGTGGGGGCGATTATTAACTATAAAACGGCCCGCAGCCAGTCGATCGGCGGTATTGTGGGCGGAATAGGCATGGCGCTGATGGAGCATTCGGCGATGGACCACCGTTTCGGCCGATATGTCACCACAGATTTTGCAGGTTACCACATCCCGGTGAATGCCGATGTTCCGCCGATTGAAGTATATTACATCGACAAACCCGATATGCAGGCCAACCCGATCGGTTCCAAAGGCCTGGGCGAAATCGCCATTGTAGGTGTCGCCGGGGCCATTGCCAATGCGGTTTTCCATGCAACCGGCAAGCGGGTGAGGGAGTTGCCGATTACGCCGGAAAAGTTAATTTGAAATATTTAATGATATGAAAAAGAATAAGTTACTGCTTTTGCTGAGCGTCGTGTCCATTGCTGCTTCCGCATTGTTTTACAACTTCCGTACGGCTGGCCCGGGAGATAGTTTGAAGTGGAAACCCGGCGTTGCATTGTATTCATTCAACCGCTTTTCCTTTGAGCAAGCGCTCGATAAAGCCGACAGTATCAATGCATTGTATGTCGAAGGTTTCTTCTTTCATAAACTTGGCGACGCTTTCGATGGCCACGCTATTCCCAGGCTTTCGGACGACGAGATAAAGAAAATGAAAGGAATGCTCGATAAACGGGGATTGAAAATGAAGTCGGTCTATGCCGACGGCAAGAGCGAAGAAGATTGGAAAGCCAATTTCGAATTTGCCCAAAAAATGAACCTCGAATTCCTGAATGCCGAACCGCAAAAACAGCATTGGGATGCGATCGAAAAGCTGGCGGAGCATTATAAAGTCAAAGTAGCGATTCACGAACATGCGAAAGGATCAAGCTATTTCTGGCATCCCGATTCCGTGGTGATGGCGATGCAAGGCCGCCCGCATTTCCGCGCCTGCGCCGACATCGGCCACTGGGTCCGCAGCGGCCTCGATCCCGTGAAATGCCTTCAAACCCTGCAAGGGAAGATTATCTGTCTGCACATCAAAGACCTCGACGCTGCCGGAAACCTCAAAGCCAACGATGTTATGGTCGGCACGGGCGTGATCAACTACCCGGCCATCATCACCGAACTCAAACGCCAGCGTTTCGACGGCTACGTCTACATCGAACGCGAAGGAAACTGGGACAAAAACGTGCCCGATGTGGATCACGCGTTGAAATACCTGGATCGGTTAAATCGGTAGTGACGGCTGAACGCTGAAAGTTGTCATGTGTGGTCATGAGTGGTCATGTGTGGTCAGGAGTGGTCATGTGTGGTCATGTGTGGTCATGTGTGGTCATGTGTGGTCATGTATGGTCAGGAGTAGTCAGGAGTAGTCAGGGGTGGTCATGTATGGTCAGGAGTAGTCAGGAGTGGTCATGTATGGTCAGGCGTAGTCAGGAGCGGTCAGGAGTAGCCCAAATCGCGTCGCGATGAAACATTGGTAGTAATATGAATGATGTGTTTCGAGAAATGCCGTCAGGCATGTAACAACAATGCGCTGTTGTTACATGCCTGACGGCATTTTAACGCAATCGGGCAAATGTGTTTTCTGCCTATGTTACATATCAACTGCATTTACTTCCAAATCAAAAAGAACATCAGGCGACAATTGACTTCTGTTGACAATACCTTACTACAAATGACAACAAATGACTATAAATGACAACAAATGACCACAAATGACAACCCCTGACCAAACCTGACAACAAATGACACTTGTTCGGCAGTCAGCGGTCGGGCGTCTGTGGTCGGAAACCCTTAACTCCCTTCACGATCAGGTTTGCGACGAGCAGTAGCTGAAATGCTCCGAACGTAACGACCGCTCCCATAAAGCGAACCCGCATATCTTCCCATTCTTTATACTGTTGCGGCGAAAATGTGGTCCAGGTATCGACGGCGTTATTGGGCGGGTAACCCATCGTGCTGGTGATGTAAATCGCGATACCGATCGTGCCGAGCACGTGTGCGACCGTCAGTTGCGGAAAGCCGGTGCGGTTTCGTGTGATCCAGTATAATAGGCTGGTAATCAGTGTAATGGTGATCAGGAGCTCGGCTATCAAATCAATCCTCAGTACATAATAGGTATCGTACAACTGCACATCGACGGCATAGCTGCGCCGTATCCAGGCAATGACGGCGATGATGGGGCAGGCCAGGAGGAGCGTGAGGTGGGGTTTGGTTTGGATGAAGCTTTTGCGCATGGGTATTTGATTTATCGCGCCAAATTAATGGATAAATATTTGCGGGGCCTTGCTTTTGCTTAAAATGCGATTATTTCAAAATGTGTGTTAACGATGAATATGAACTTTAAAGGATTGAGCCTATTCCTGGGTATGCTTCTGGGAACAACCGTCGCTTTGGCGCAAACGGCGCCGAATCAAATGGACTTATACCTGCTGATCGGTCAGTCGAATATGGCCGGTCGGGGTGCGACGGATGCGGCGTCTACGCCGGATTCTCCGAAAATGTGGACGATCAACCGTCAGAATGAATGGAAAATGGCGGCCGATCCGCTGCACCAGGACAAACCAGCCGTAGTAGGGGTAGGCCCCGGACTGACCTTCGCGCAGGAAATCCTCAAAAAACATCCCGGCAGACCCATCGGACTCATTCCGTGTGCCGTCGGCGGCAGCGGTATCGACGACTGGCAACCCGGCGTCCGGCATGAGCAAACCGGCATTTATGCCTACGATGAAATGCTCGCCCGCGTGAAAGAGGCGCAGAAACGAGGGACCATCAAAGGCATTATCTGGCATCAGGGCGAATCGGACAGCTCACCTGAAAAGAAAGACGCCTATGCGGCAAAACTGGCTGACTTTTTTAAACGCCTTCGCCGGGATACGCACACGGAAAACGTACCGCTGGTGGTGGGAACGCTGGGCGATTTTTATGTAGCGAAAAATCCGGATGCCGCGTTCATTAACGCAGTAATAACCGATTATGCCAAAAACAACAAGCTGGTTTCCCTCGCTTCGGCATCAGGCCTGACGCACAAAGGCGACGATACGCATTTCGACACCGCATCCGCGCGGGAATTGGGCAGAAGGTACGCCAATGCGCTCTTCGAACGGAACAAGTAATTTTCCATCCAGCGTGTTTCGTGCAGACGAACACCCGCAATATTTGTCGGCAATGGGGTGAACATCCCGGTTTTTCGTCATCAACATATCATCATAATAAAATCAAAAGATCCCATCCCATTGAATCCAAAACCTCACCATTCTTTTTCATGAAAATCAAACATTTAACGCTCCTCGCGGCACTGGCTTGCGGATATTCAGCTTCGGCCCAGAAAGGCAAACCGCTTTTTCCCGATCAGCCGGGAATGGTTTCGTACACGTTCCGGTCGAGCCTTTCCAAGGATGCGGCTGCCACGTTGGATACGATCAAAGCGCTGAAAATTACCGACATGGAGTTTTCCAGCCTTTTCGGTAAGACGGCGCCGGAGCTACGCAAATTGCTCGATGAACGCGGGATCAAATGCTCGTCGTTCGGGGTGGGGTATGAGGACGCTTTGAACAAGACCCAGGAAGTAGGAAATAATGCGAAAGCATTGGGCGCGAGTTACGTGCGCGTGGCGTGGGTGCCGCACAAAGGGCCTTTTACACTCGAAATGGCCGAGAAGACCGTGGCGGATTTCAACAAGATCGGCAAGCAACTGAAAGACGAATTCGGGCTGACATTCTGCTACCATAACCACGGCTACGAGTTTGAAAAGCACGGCGACGGCACGCTCATGGATTATATTATCCAGAAAACCGATCCGAAATACGTGAGCTTCGAGCTCGACATGCTCTGGACGTTCTTCCCCGGCCAGGACCCGGCCGCGCTGATCAACAAGTATCCCGACCGTTTCAAACTCATGCATATGAAAGATTTGAAAAAGGGCATAACCGGCAATTTGTCGGGCGGCACCCCGGTCGAGAACGATGTCGCATTAGGTACGGGGCAAATCGATATTCCGGCTGTCCTGAAAGCTGCACGGAAGGCGGGACTAAAACATTACTATATCGAGGACGAAAGCCCGAGCTACGCCAGGCAGGTGCCTCAGTCGATCGCCTATTTGAAAAGTTTGAAATACTAATTGGAATAATAACTGTGGCAGCCGTATCCTGTTTTAGACCGGGATACGGCTGCCTTGCTATATGTGCCTCCTGTGGATTACTTTTTGGTTGGTTATGCAGGCAGCTATTACGATTTAAATCGAACCGGCGTTGCGTGCAATATCGGCCGATGTTCAGATTGTCCAGCTGAACCGGCAAATTGTATAAGCATAACTGTCGCCAGCTGGCTACTTTTGCGCTATTATTTAGAATGAGTCTATTTATTAATAAAAATAGACCAACAAGTTGTTCGAAAAGTACAGTGCGGTTTGGTCGTCCTTACGCTACTATAATCTAAAATCACCCTCAAAAATGAATACCTATGAATTGACCGCTATCTGACATTCCCCGAGATATCTATTCAAAGTAAAAAACCGGAGGGCTGGTACCCCGCCGGTTTGGCGCGCCGAAGCGCATTACTTAAAACGCTGAAACATTTAAAGCAATGCAAATTAGTAAAATTCTGCATACAGGGCTCCTTTGTGCCTTGTCGTTCGTCGCCTTTGCCCAGCAGGCGGATGTTACCCTCACCGGGCACGTCAGGTCGGAAGACGGCGAGACGCTCCCCGGTGCTTCCGTGAGCCTGAAAGGGACTTCGCACGGTACTTTCACCGGCGCCGACGGAAAGTACACGCTCGAACATGTCCGTCCGGGTTCCTACAAGATGCTGGTGTCCTTCATGGGCTACCAAACGCAGACCAAAGACATTACGCTCAAAGCCGGCGAGCATTTTAAACATAATGCCAAACTGGTTTCCGAAACGCGCGAGCTCGAATCGGTTTCGGTGATCGGCCGGACGGAGACGAAGGAGATTAATCGCCAGGCGTACAACGTGACGGCCATCGACGCCAAAAAGCTCCAAAACTCCACGCTCGACCTTTCCCACGCACTCGACCGTGTGTCGGGGGTGCGTGTACGGGAGAGCGGCGGCGTGGGCTCGAACATGAACTTCTCACTGAACGGGTTCACAGGACGCCAGGTGAAGTTCTTCCTCGACGGCGTACCGATGGATAATTTCGGCTCCTCCTTTCAATTGAACAATATCCCCATTAACCTCGCCGAGCGGGTGGAGGTTTACAAGGGCGTGGTACCGATCTGGCTCGGCTCGGATGCATTGGGTGGCGCGGTGAATATCGTGACGAATACCCGCCAGAACAGTTACCTCGATGCCTCTTATTCTTACGGCTCGTTCAACACGCACCGCACGACGATCAATGCGGGTTACACGGCCAAAAACGGCTTTACGGCACAACTGAATGCATTTCAGAATTATTCGGACAATAATTACTGGATTACCGTCGATGTCGCCGACGTGAATACCGGCGAGTATTTCCGCAACCAGCGTTTGCGCCGGTTTCACGACACCTATCACAATGAAACCGTGATCGCGAATGTGGGTGTGGTAGGCAAGAAGTTCGCCGACAGGCTTTTACTAGGCGTTACTTTGGGTAAGAACAAAGCCGAAATCCAGACCGGCGCGCGGATGGTGAGCGTGTTCGGGCAGTGGCACCGGAAGGGTAACATTGTGATGCCGAGTTTGAAATACCAGAAGAAGGATTTGTTTGTGAAAGGGCTGAATGTCAATATTTCCGCCAACTATAACCTCGGCCAGGAGCAGAATGTGGACACGGTATACCGTCGCTACAACTGGTTCCAGCAATTCAAACAATACGAAGGAAAAGGTAGCGAGCGGGAAAGGTCGCTGTATAAATTCCGGAACAACAACGGTCTGGCAACGGCGAATGTGACCTATCAGATCGATCCGCGGCATTCGATTACCATTAACAATGTATTGAACACATTCAACCGCAAGGGCGAGGACGAGCTTTTCCCTGAATCGGCCAAATACGAACAGCCGCGCGTGAACAAGAAGAATGTACTGGGATTGGGTTACAAATTCGATTACAATGAGCGTTGGAATACCTCGCTTTTTCTCAAACATTTTTCCCAGAACAACAAATTTTCAGTTTCCTACAACCCGACGGGCAACTGGGGCGACGAGGCGTTTTTAGTCCAGAAAAACAGTTTTGAGAAGCTGGGCTACGGTATTGCCTCCACTTATTTTCTTTTCAAGAATTTTCAGTTAAAAGGTTCATTTGAAAAAAGTTATCGCTTGCCGGAAACCGATGAGCTGTTCGGTGACCTTCTGAATCTGGAAGGTAATATAGACCTCGATCCCGAGACGAGCTACAACTATAACCTCGGTTTCAGCTACAATGGGGCGGTCAACCGCGTGCACCGTTTCAGCGTGGATGCGAATGTGCTCTACCGCGACGCGCAGGGCTTTATACGTCCCCGCCTGAATGCCAACCAGACCAAACAGGTAATGGACAACCTGGCGGATGTTACCAATTTCGGTATCGACGGGGAAGTCCGTTATTCGTACCGCCAGCTTTTCACGGCGGGTGCGAACCTTACCTACCAAAATCTCCGCAACAACACGCGTTTCGAAGAAGGTTATACCACTGAAAGTCCGCTGTACCGCGATCGTATCCCTAACATGCCGTTCCTTTTCGGTAATGCCGACGCGGCGGTTTTCTTCAAAGACCTTGGTAAGAAAGGTAACACGCTCACGCTCGGCTATAACCTGCTTTATGTGCATGCCTACTACCTGTATTGGCCCAGCCTCGGCGCCGACAAACTCGACATCCCGGAGCAGCTGAGTCACGACGTGAATGTGGTATACGCCATGGCCGATGGCCGGTACAACGTCTCGCTGGAATGCAAAAACCTGCTCGACGCGAAGCTGTTCGATAATTTCAGCTTGCAGAAGCCAAGTCGTGGTTTCTATGTCAAATTACGCTATTTCATCAGTAAATAATCTTTCACAATTCAATAATCCAATCAAAATCAGAAAATGAAAAAGTCATATTTGAAATGGTTTTTCGTAGCAGGTATGGGCATGGCGTTGGGCGCTTGCAGCAGTGATGACGACAACAACAATCCGACCCCGGAACCGGGTACCGGCACGCAGTCACGCTACGTGGTGGCTTCGGCGCCGATCGGCTCACAAGGCGTTGCCGATTACCTCCTTACGACCGGCGATCTCTCAGCGGGAACGATCAGTACGGTAGGGCAGGGCATCGAGCAGGATGGTTCTTACCGCTATTACCTGACCCATAAGGGCAAGTTTTTCAGCCTGTTGTACGGTCAGGGAAACCCCGGCGCCGTTACGACTTATGCATTGGATGAAAAAGGCGGTCTGGTGAAAACCTCTGATTTCCAGAGCGAAACTGTTCAGGTTTTTGCACCGGCGGGAGATGATATCCTCACCATCAAGGTACCGAGAAGCGGTAACGAAAGCGCGTCGTGGTTCCGCATTAATGCAGATCAATCCAAAATCGTAGGCGAAGGTCAGGTGAACATCGTGAAACTCGCGGGCAACGGCGAGCGCGCGCACTTCACGTGGGCGACGCAGGTGGGCGACAAAATTTTTGCTCCCTACATGAGCATCAAAGGCGCCGCGCCGGACGTATTCGGTACCGCCAACCCGGACAGCAGCTGGATCGCCGTATTCAATTACCCGGCCATGACGCTCGACAAAGTGATCAAAGACAACCGTACCAGCTTCATCGGCTCGTATTTCAACAACGGTTTGTCGGTGGATGAAAACGGCGATGTGTACGGTTTCTCACCGGCCTCGGCGACCAACAGCGGTGTGGCTACGACTACGAAACCTTCGGCATTCGTCCGCATTAAAAAGGGTACCACGGAGTTCGACAAGAGCTATTTCTTTAATGTGCAGGAAAAATCGGGCGGCTACAAAATCGCCAACCAGACCTACCTGGGCAGCGGCAAGTTTCTGCTTTATATGTACGGAGACCTGGGCAAGGCGTCCGGAAACAAGAAATTGGCCATTGCCGACGCTTACAATCAGACATTTACATGGGTAACCGGTGCGCCGGAAGCTTTCGCGTCGTCGTCGGCTTCTTATAACAACAATACTGTCAGCGATGACAAAAAGAGCGTCTTTGTAGGTATCAACACCGAGGCCGGGAGCTGGGTTTACACAGTGGATATCGCCACTGCGGTAGCCAAGCAAGGACTCAAAGTCGAAGGTGGGGCAATTACCGCCATTGTTAAGGTCAAATAGTTTGGGTTTTAGAAGTACTACAAACCCCGCCGGGCTCCGATCGTCGGACGCGGGCGGGGATTTGTGTTTTGCAGGAACTGCGCCCGTTGCCGATATTTGAGGCTGCGAAGCGCATTAAGCAGAGGGAAAGGGATATGGATTACACAGTTAGCAAGACGATAGAGGAACAGCACCACGAGCAGCAGCGCACGCAATTCCCCCTGCACGACCTGGGCGATGCCTTTTTTGCGATGGCCACCATCGAAGACGGCGACGAGCATTTCTTCAACGGCATTCACCGCCACGATTTTTACGAACTGCTATGGTTCACCGACGTTAAGCCCGGACAGGCACATTACATCGACTTCAATAAATACCCCATCGCGTCCAACCAGGTTTTCCTCCTGCTGCCCGACCAGGTGCACAGCATGGATCAGCGTGACAAATGCGGCTTCCTGATGGCTATTTCCAAAGATTTTTTCGAACGGTTGATCGGCAACGACATTTTCAAACTCTTCAAATGCTCCACCAATTTCTCCGTTACCATACCCGACTGCCATTTGCTGGTCGTGCGAACACTAACGGACCTGATCCGAATCGAAAACGAAAACGAAAAGCGTCCGGCCATCCTCGAATCGTACCTTCGAAGTTGGTTCCTGCAATGCATTGATTTGCAGAAAGAAACAGGGGAAACCACGCCCCGGGACCCGAGGTTGCAAATATTGCTGGAATCCATCGAAAACAACTACCGTCGCCAACGCAAAGCGGATTTTTACGCCAACGAGCTTTCCCTCAGCGCCAAACGCCTCAACGAGCTCACCCGAGAATCATTTGGTAAAACCATCAGCCAGATGCTCAACGAGCGCCTCATTCTCGAAGCCAAACGCGAAATCGGCTACGTACGGAAACCGATCAAGGAAATCAGCTACGAGCTTGGCTTTTCGGAGCCAGCCTACTTCACAAGGTTTTTCGGGAAGCAGACGGGGTACAGCCCGGAAGAGTTTAGGAGTCGGATGGCGGTGTTGTATGAAGCGTGACTGATAGACTTGTTTTTCATCATTATTTTGTATCTTACCATCATTCCCTGCCAGCAGGGAACCTACAAAGGTCTTTAACGCTGAACCCGCAATCAGCGTTTTTTCGTTTTCGTGTCTGCTGTCTGTTCTTCGCTGCCATTCCGCTCATTTAAGAACTTTCTCAACTGTTTCGTCCGAATGAAATTTGAGCTTTTGAGATCGGATTGTTTTTGACCTTATGCCTCATTGGCAACTTCAAGAGATCTGAGAAACAATTGTAGTTCGCTATTCGAATCAATGTTAT
Source organism: Dyadobacter sp. SG02 (assembly GCF_900109045.1). Classification (GTDB taxonomy): domain Bacteria; phylum Bacteroidota; class Bacteroidia; order Cytophagales; family Spirosomataceae; genus Dyadobacter. The sequence goes on along the minus strand of NZ_FNYL01000005.1, from coordinate 485,963 downwards.
CGAGACCTAAATTCGCGGCTTTGGTTGTGGATAGTTGAGAATAAACTGGATGGATTGAAAAAGTATTTGGCCAGACGTTCGTTCTAGGATATTTGTTTTCATGCGCCCAATGTGAAATGCGATAAAAGACAAACCCTATGTGTATGACAGCCACGAAGAGGTTCGCTTGTAGCTGTGCAATGGACCCGTCGTTCTTTTTGTTGATGTTGACCGATGGGGATTGGACTGACAGTTGATAATTTAGGCCGAAATGTTGAGTACCATGAATTTCGACTAGAAAGCCGTCGCCTATTTTTCCTTTTCTTAAATCAGTAGTTGCTTTTTGAGTTAAAGGGGGTAATAACCGAACTCTCATAGCTAAAAGTAAAACTTTACATATCAACCATCTGCTCAACATCTGGCGGTTGATCGGAGTTAATGCCAGTTCATGAGAATATTTTAAATCATTCGAATTACGAGTAATGATGTTCTTTACATCATTTTCCAGTTCAGACATCCATTCATTGTTACACTTTACGCAGACATCGTACGTCGTAATCCCATAAGATCTTTCTTTACCCTTGCTTAGTCCGTATTCGTAAGAACTAATAGGTTTTTCGAGGGGTATATGGTGGGTAATGCTATCGAAAGAATACTCGGGAAAATAATTTCGGAACCATGTTGGTAGAATGTGCTCTTGGCTTTTTGACTTGTTTCCACAAAATATGCAACCTGTATTGATTTTGGGCGATACAAACACATTACCGCCTCTTTGCAAGCTGTCAATTATCGCGTTTAGTTCATTTTTGTACAACTTAGGAAACGTTACGAATGTTTCGCGCATCGGTTCTGTTTGGCCAAGTGATACAACATCCCATAGGGGGTTTTTCTTTGCTGTGATTATTTCAAGTTTAGTCTTTTCAATTGGATTCAGATTTTCAATTATATTGTTTACATAGGTGCGCCATTCACTATGGATGTCTATTGTTAGAACTTCAATATTTCCATACCAACATTGATATTGATACTGATTGATAGCAAAGATGTGAGTTAAAGTGATTTTGCTCCATGTCGCGGAAGCAATATAGTGTCGAAAAATGGGCGTGTCTTCCCAAGCATCAATGCGAATGAGCTTGCCTATATCGTCGACCGATACATCATTTAGCTCAACACTTTCTATGTACTTAGCACTAACATCTTGTAAATCGATGGTAAACCCAAATGTTTGGCAAAATACAGCGAGCGTAGCTTCTAAGGGCATATCAATACATAAAGTTTGCTCAGGAAGCCAGAAAGCAAACGAAAGCCTGTTTTCTGTATTGATTTTTTTTACGCATATCAGCAAATGGTGCAAACGCCTATCAGGAAAATATTTATAGAACAACGTTCGCGTCTGTGAAATTCTCTGTTCTTTATCCGGAGTATCGAAAGTATCGAAGATTGATCGCTCATCCACTCCGTAATTATTTACGAAGAATAGAAAGTGGTCTGTTATGCGAATTTGTTTCATTCCGTGAGTTATTGCACAATATAGCAAATTGGAACCAGTCATTTACTCCATAGACAGAACAAGATGATTATATCACCGTGAGTTGACCCTAATGAATTTCAATTCATTTTTCAAAAGGAGTCATGGTGTGCAGCTACAAAAAAGACCACTAACCTCTACACAGCCATCAGTCAAATGATTAACGGGCGTCTCAGTCTGGGAGCCAAGTGCGAAATCAGCTACCATCTGGGCTTTTCCGAGTCGGAGTATTTACAGGTCTTCGGCAAACAAATAGGTTACGCGCCTGGGTATTTCAGTATGAGGACTGCGGCGTTGCATGAAGAGTGGACATGTACAGAAAAGTGCAATTTTCTATACATGTCCTAAAAATGTATATAGGGAAGACAGCACTTTTCTATACATGTTATGGTCGAGGCGCACTATTTACAGCCCTAATGTTTTTCTCACTCGCGACGATTGTTCGGATTTTTGGACAACTGCATCGCCTCTAATTTGCCTTCCATAAGGTGTTGCTGATATGGGCAGTCGCTCACCCCACCCGCAACCCAAAATCAAACCTTTCGCTCACAATCCTCCGCAAAACCCCGATCTGACCACAGTGGTACATGGTATGCTTCACGTTCCAGTCGATGGCTTCGAACTTGTTGGTGGCCACGGGATGTGGGGTAGGGGTAGGTTCTAATGGGTTTTCGAGCTCTTCCAGGGTTACCGTCGCAAGGATTTCCAGCGATTTTTGCTGCATGATTTTTAAATCTGCGAATAGTTTTTCGGGTGAGAATCTGCCGATGGATTGTTCGGCGCGGGCGACGGTGAAATAGTCGCTGTATTCTTTGATCGGGAGTTGCCGCAAAATATCCATTTGATGCCCGCGGATAACCATGACGGTATGAAAATAATGGCTGATGATCAGGTGTCCTACCTGCCAGCTGATGCTGGATTCAACGGTGTCGGGGATGATCTCCCATTTTTCGAGCGGGATGTTTTCGATGAGCTTGTTGGTCCAGCCGTAGGAGTTGGCGTTCTGGTGGACGAGCAGTTCGGTGGTGGTCATGGTTTGGTGGGGTTGAATGATGTGGATTCCTAATGTATTGCATTTCCGGTAAGTATCTGCAAGTCACCGGTAGAAAATTACCAGGCAACCCGCCGGAATTCCACGGGCAGCCGGTACTTTATCATAACAATCCCGACGGTACGTTCACGAACGTCACCCATGCAATGGGCCTCGTTCAGAGCCCAGGTTATTAAAGTAATAGTTGAGCCCCGGCAGCGTAAACTACCGGGGCTTTTACTTTTTGCAGTTACCGTTCACTCGGTAGCGCCGTCAAAAGTCATTAGAGACTGCGCTGCGAAACCTTTTAGTGGAGTCCGGTCTCCGGACATGATTTCATTGTAGTTTGAGTAAAGAGAGGGGCGGCGTGTTCCTCTTTTTCTTTTTACCTCAATACTTCCGCTGCTTCCGGTATTGCACTACCTGCTTCGCCATTTTGCCAAACTGCCGCTCAACACGTTTCTTTTCGAGGGAATCGGTCTGGTAATGCGCTTGTTCACGACTGATTTTGAGGTAACTCTCGTAAACTTCGCGCGGAAGCCCGCCCTCGCGCACGGCCGCGACCACCGCGCACCCGGGCTCGTGCTGGTGCGTACAATCGTGGAACCGGCATTCGACTGAAAGCGCCGCCAGCAATGGGTGATAGTTCAAGCCTTGTTCGTCGGCTTCCAGCGTAACGCCAAACTCGCGCATCCCCGGCGAGTCGATCAGCATTGCTCCCGACGGCAGCATGATCAGGTTCCTCGAAACGGTTGTATGCCTGCCCTTGTTATTGAAATCGCTCACCGTGCCTTCTTCCCGCAACCGGTAACCCAGCAATGCATTCACCAGCGTGCTTTTCCCGACGCCCGACGAGCCGATGAGGACATACGTGTTGCCGGGCAGCAAATGTTCCGCCGCCCAATTTTGCAAACCTTTATGGCCGGTCGCACTCAGCAACAGTACGGGGCAGTCGTAACCTAATGCGATCACTTCCTGCCGGTAACGTTCCGGGTCGGTCACGAGGTCCTGCTTGTTCAACAGCACCACCGGTCGAATATTGCATTGCATGATCTGTACCATGTAACGTTGCAAACGCATGGCGTTAAAGTCACGGTCGAGGCCCTGCACGATGAATGCGGTATCGATATTGGTCGCGATCACCTGCTTCTCGGTCGCCCGGCCGGGCAGTTTGCGGCTGAGCTCGTTGATCCGCTTTAACAAGGAGATGATAATGCCCTCATTATCATAAGTTTTGAATGCTACCCAATCGCCGACTTTGGGCAGGTCGCAGTTTTCTGCCCCGTTCATCAACGCGCCCGAAAGCAAGGCATCGGTGTTCCCGCTGGCGGTAATAAGCTTGTGGCGAAAGCCTTCGATGGCGGTAACGCGTCCCGCTTCGAGTCCTTGTGCCTGGTAAGTATGAAAATGTTGTTCAAAATGGGTATTCCACCCGTATGATGTCAAAGATGTCATTGTGGTAAAGTCTGAGCTATGGGCAGCACATCGCCTGTCCGCGCGCATAGCGGGGAGAAAAAATGATCAAAGCAGGGGATAGTCGCGGGTCCCGAAGAGCGATTAATTCAGAAGACCGGCGTCAGGCTGCAATGTCAGCAGATGGGCGATATGTAGTTTCAGACCTTGACATATTGGGTGCAAAGATAATGATTAACGGGAAATCCGCTAGGCCCCGCCGGGACCAAAATGTCTGATGATTGTAGATATGATAAAGAGAATGAGGCTCGTGAGTACCACCTGGCGTTCATCCCTTCGAGCCGGTTGTTCATCGTTTTTTTTGTTATGCTTTTTCATTTGAATATTTATAGAAAACCCTATTGCATTTAACTAGTCGCAAATATATATATTTAAGAAAATTAAATATAACAATAGCTATGAAACGACTTATCTCCATTTCGATCATGTGGCTGGCGGTCGCAGGGTGTAGCGGGCCGAAAAGCGAGTATGAATCAATGGCGTACGCAGTAGATGCTATGCCTGTAAAGCAGGAAGAGCATAAAACCAGTGAACTAATTGCCGTCGTCAAACCTTCGCCCCAGGAGGGAGAGCAAACGGAGGCATCGGAAGGTGGAATTGTTGCCGACAAGAAGTTCATCAAGACGGGGAACATTGAGTTTGACACAGACGATCCCGACGCGACACGAAAAACGATAATGGCGTCTGTGGAAGCTAATAGGGCTTATGTGAGCAAAGATGCCGAAGAGCGCGTTATTGACGCTGTCAGCTATATCATAATTGTGCACGTCCCAGCCAATCGTTTCGACGCTTTTTTGACCTCCGTGACCAAGGGCGTGACTAATTTCCGGCAAAAATCTATTTCCAATGAAGATGTAACCGCCCAATATGTGGATGCCGAATCCAGGTTGAAAACGAAGAAGGAGATAGAAAACCGCTATCGGGCATTACTCGTCAAGGCCAACACCGTGAAGGACATCCTGGAAATCGAGAGGGAGCTCGGTGAAATCCGCACTGACATCGAGGCCGCCGAAGCGCAATTCCGGCAGCTGAACGGCGATATTAAATATTCGACGTTGCGTATCGTCTTTTTTAAACCCATCGGAAAGTCCAACCCGTACTTCCGCGAACTTGTCAATGCATTTCAGGAAGGAGTGGGGAACCTCCGCGCATTCACAATCGTACTTGTTGCGGTCTGGCCGTTTGTACTGCTGGCGATAGGCATGGTAATAGCGCTTAGTTATTGGAGAAAGAACAGGAAACGAGCGAGGAAGCAGGAAGCTGCTGAGTTATCGTAGATTGCAATCGTCATGCAACCATTTGGGGGCCGCAGCAGTCCCCTAATGCATAACTCGACCCGCTAAAAATTCCCCGAAAACTGTTTTCCGGTTTTCAAATCCTTTAACTGCACGGATCGCACGGTTCCTATCCCGGCAAACATGATGTCGAGCCCGTAAATGTGCCGTAATGCTTTCTGATAAGTGTTTTTATAAGCTTCCCGGCCGTTAATGAGCAATGTCGCACGGCGGTTTACGACCTTCATTGTGATGGTGCCGCCGGCGGTCAAGTCGGCGCCGAGGAAGTCAGGCCCTTCGGAGCGGCCGTCTTTTTTTAACTCCGAAAATTGCAATTTACTCCAATGCACACAGCCCGGTTTCATAATATCGACCATGTGATTGGACGAATCCCCATATACGGTCAGGCGTACCTGTGAGCAGCGCACGCCCGGGCGAGGTGGCGAGGCTTTGACGTTAACGAGCAGCTCGAAATTGTCGCCGTCGATGCCGCTGATATGAGTATTGATAAAATCTACGAAAAACGTCCGGTTGGTATCGACGCCCGCACGCGCTATTTCTCTGGCACTAATGCTGTTGTATCCGTTGGAAAACAAGCCGGGAGTCTCGATCGGGTATACGCGCGTGGTATCGTACATCATATTCGCGGTGGCTGTCCAGTTGCTGGTGCGAAGGAAAACAGGTACGGTATCCAGCGGAACACCAGCCTTTTTTAGTACCGCAAAATAGCGCCCCGGCACTTCGTAGTAATGCGAGTAAACGCTGTCTTTTCCGTTCAGATGCGTTTTCTTGCTGTCACCATATTCAATGACGTATTCACTGGCCAGCTCTGAAATGCTGCCGGAAGTCCGCAGCACGAAGACAGCCGAATGCGGGTTTTCGCCTTCTGGATTCTTGCAAAACAGGGTAACGTCCGCTTGTTGGTCCCGCAAAATCACCAATCCGCGCCAGATGGTGAAGCTCATGATGATCAATGCAATGGAAGCAATCAATGCCGCACGCCTGAGCGATTTGCGCCTGGGCGTTGGGGCTGGAACGGCCAATGCTTCCGGCTGCGGAGGGATTACGGGCTGAACATCCGGCCTTTGAGGTATTTTCACGGGCTGCCTTGCCTGCGCGTCCGCAAATCTGTCCCAATCCGCAAACCCGACATATTGTGCCAATGCATCACGCGTGGCTTTCTGAGGATAATACCGCGCGTCGGTTTTAATTTTCCCGAAAATCCGTTTCAACGTATTCGGGCTGATCTGCACGTGCGTCTTTTTATAAAGGATGCTGCTGAGCCTGATGAAATCGCTGTTTGTCCATTCCGGACTGTCGGGCTTGCCGTAAGTGTCGGCCACGAGTTGACAACAGTGATCGAGGAGGTCTAATGCACTCGCCTTGTCTTGTCCATTCTCCATAGAAATCATACAATAAACTTCTGTATGTCAGCTTTTTAGGTTGTCCATAATTTTGGATAGCGAACTGGCTAAGCGCATTTGAAAATCCTCGTATTGTCCAATTTTATATTTGCTCACTCAAATTTTTGATGTGCGCCCTCCGGGTTCCCGGCAGGCATGAAACCCTAAATATTGGAAAAAAATATGCGACAAAAAATTCTACTTGGCTGCGCCTTGTTGTTTGCCTCCATGGGACCGTTGCTGGCACAGGTGCGGCAACTTACCGGCAAAGTAACCGACGAAGGCGCGAAGGACCTCCCCGGCGTGAGCATTGTCATCAAAGGCACCCAGCGCGGAACGGTGACGGACGTAAATGGCGATTACACACTTGTGCTACCCGATGGCGAGGCCGCTACCCTGACATTCTCATTTGTAGGCTACCAAAGCCAGGACATTACCCCCGGTGCGCAGACGAAGTTGAACGTCACCCTCAGACAGAGCGATAATGCATTATCGGAGGTAGTGGTGGTAGGCTACGGAACCCAGAAGAAGAAGGACCTCACCGGCGCTATTTCGTCGATCGGCGCGCGCGACGTGGGCGGAAGGCAGACGTTACAGGTGTCGGACGCCCTGCAGGGTAGCGTAGCGGGTGTTTCGGTTACCCGCAGCAGCGGCGCGCCGGGTTCCGGGTCGAGCATTCTTATCCGGGGCATTACCACCATCGGTACCAACAGCCCGCTGGTGATCGTCGATGGCGTGCCGGTGGCGAGCATCGATAATGTGAATCCCGGCGACGTGGAGAACATTACCGTGCTGAAAGACGCGGCCTCGGCGGCGATCTATGGCTCGCGGGGTGCGGCGGGCGTCATTCTGGTCACGACAAAACGGGCCAAAAGCGGGCAGGGGAGCCTGGAATACACCTATGAATACGGCGTGCAACGTGCCACTGCTACACCCGCATATGTGGGCGTGCAGGATTACATGCGGTATTTCAACGAGCAGGCCGTCAACGACGGCGCCACCGCGGGGCCGTTTGCGGACGCCTACATTGCTTCCTACCTGGACAGCAACCGCGTGAGCCCCGACCGTTTCCCGAATACCGATTGGCAAAAGGCCATCCTCACACGCAAGAGCGCGCCGCGCCAGCGCCACGACCTTGTATTTACAATGGGAACCGGGAAAATCAAGACAAAAGCATCGCTCGGGTACGCGAGTTCCGGTGCGTTCTATGATAACCGTTCGTACGACCGCTACCTGTTCCGGGTCAATAATGATATGCAGGTGAACGACAAGATCAGCGTGAACCTGGATGTCTTTTACAAAAGGACTACCAACAAGGGTAATGCCAACGAACTGCCGAACAGTACTTTTAACCCGATTTACGAAGCCCGGGTAATGCCGCCGATCTATGATGATGTGTATGAAAACGGCAGGCTGGCCGTGGGTAAGGACGGCCGGAACCCGCTGGCGCAGCTCCGTGAGGGTGGCTTTACGAGGCAGTTGTACAACCAGCTGGGTGGCCGCATGCAGTTTAATTACAAGCCGGTAAACGGCCTCACGTTCACCGCATTGGTAGCGCCTGTATTTGATTTTGATAAAACCAAATACTTCTCGAAGCAGATACGATTCACGAATCCCGACGGTACCATAGGCACCGTAATGAACCAGGCGCGGACGGTGCTGAATGAAGGCCGGTCGGAAGGGGTGACGATGAACGGACAGGTGCTGGTGAACTATGCGAGGGAGTTCAATTCGATGCATTCGATCGATATTCTGGCGGGTTTTGAGGAAAACTACCGTTCGCAGGAATCGCTGGGCGCGTCGCGGAGCGGGTTTGCATTGACGGGCTTCCCTTACCTCAATTCCGGCTCCACCGAGCTGCGCGACAACAACGGCAGCGCCAATGAATCGGGCTTGCATTCATTCTTCGGGCGGTTGCAATACAATTTCAAAAGCAAATATTTTGTCCAGGGAAACCTCCGGTCCGACTTGTCGTCGCGGTTTGCATCGCAGTACCGGAAGGCCGTTTATCCGTCCGTTTCGGCTGGCTGGACGATTTCGGAGGAGCAGTTTCTCAAAAGCACGCACTGGCTGTCGTTCCTGAAACTCCGCGGCTCCTGGGGCGAGGCGGGTAATGAGCGCCTGCTCGACAAGGACGGTAACCCGGCCTATTATCCCTACATGGCTACCATCGATTTCTCCACGGCATTGTTTTACCAGAATGGCGGCGTGGTACCGCTCACCGGCGGTGCGCAGCAGGTTTATGCGGTGGAGAATATCAGCTGGGAAACCAGCCGGACGGCAGACATCGGCCTGGATGCCTCGTTCCTGAACGATCGTCTCACGCTGGCAGCCGACTATTACAAAAAGACCACCACCAATATCCTTCTGCCGCTCGATATCCCGCTTTACCTGGGTTATGACAAACCCAACCAGAATGCCGGAACGCTGAATGTAAAAGGCTGGGAGCTCGAACTCGGCTGGCGCGACCGCATTAACAAGCTCAATTACTCCGTTTCTGCCAACCTGTCCGATGCCAAATCGACGGTAGGGGATTTGAAGGGCACCGAGTTCCGCGGCGACCAGATCGTCCGCAACGGCAGCCAGTATAACGAGTGGTTCGGGTATATTTCAAACGGGTTATTTCAAACGGTGGACGAAATCAAGGGAGCGCCGGCACTGAATGTGACTACCAAGCCCGGGGATGTCCGTTACGTCGATGTGAACCAGGACGGCAAGATCACGACCGACGATAAGGTGTTGCTCGGGGGCGCATTGCCGCGCTACCTGTATGGCGGAAACCTGCGGGCCGATTACGAGGGTTTTGATATTGGTCTGACATTCCAGGGAGTAGCAAAAAAGCTGGCGCGTCTGAGCTCCGAGGTAACGCAGCCGTTCGCGGAGGCATTCGGTAACATGCCCGCGGAAATGGTGGGTAAGTTTTGGAGTAACAATAATACGCCCGATCAGAACCTGAATGCGACCTATCCAAGGCTTTCGCGCACATCCAATGCCGCCAACTACGCGCTTTCGGATTACTGGCTGATGAGCGGCGCCTATTTCCGGTTGAAAAATATCACGATGGGCTATACCCTGAAACAGGATATGCTGAAAAAGACCGGCGTACAGTCGTTGCGGCTCTACCTCTCGGCCAACGACGTTTTCTCGCTCAGCAAGTTTCCCAAATACCTCGACCCGGAATCGGGCAGCTATTCGTACCCGATCGTAGCCACCTTCATGGCCGGCGCCACCATCCGGTTTTAGAAACCCTTTTTTGACTTAAAACATATGAAAAAGACGATATTCCTGCTGCTTCTCGCCGGTGCGACGGGCTGCCATACCCTGGACCTCAGTCCGCTCTCGGAAGCTTCCACCGGCACATTTTATTCCAACCAGACAGAGCTCGAACTCGCCGTGAATGATTTGTACCGGCTTGCATTCTGGGGCAACGACAACGAACTGTTCAGTGACAACGAATGGCACCGCGGGCAACTGACCAATGCCGTGATCGGTGGCACGATGAATGCCGACGATGCCAATGTGCAAACGTTCTGGCTCAATTCCTACAAAGCCATCGCCCGGGTCAATTCGTTCATTGCCAACAAAGAGCGCGCCGCCGCAAACACGCCGGCAGAGGTAATGCTCCGCCTCGAAGCGGAAATGCGGCTGATACGCGCCTACCAGTATTCACGGCTGATCACGCATTTCGGCGACGTGCCGCTGCTCACCGAACCGGTGGCGCTGGAAGAATCCTACGGCGTTGCCCGGAAGAACCAGGCTGAAATCCTGCAATTCGTTTTCGACGAGCTCGATTTTGCCGTTGCCAACCTGCCGGTTTCCTACGGCGCTTCCGAAACCAAACGGCTGACCAAAGGTGCCGCGCTGGCGATCAAGGCGCGTATTGCGTTGTATGCCGGCAAATGGGAGATCGCCCGCGATGCTTCCAAAGCGGTGATCGACCTGGGCGCATATGCATTGCACGGCAGCTATTCGCAATTGTTTTTAAAAGCGGGAGAAACGAGCAAGGAGATCATTATCAGCGTGCCGCGCGATGAAAAGCAACAGGTTTTCAATGGGGCGGGTTATGTGCAGGACAATATCTCGCGTAATGCGGGCGGGTTCGGTGCGCAACTGCCCACGCGCGACATCATGGACGCCTACGAGTGCACGGACGGGAAGCCGATCGACGAGTCGCCCTTGTACGATCCGAAAGCGCCTTTCAAAAACCGTGACCCGCGGCTGACGGCGACCATCGTCGAGTTTAACACCCAATGGCTCGGCTACAATTACATGCCGCACCCGGATTCCCTAACAGTGTTCAGTTCAAAGGAAAACCGCCGGGTACCCAATAAAGACACCCGTGCCGTGGCCGCATTTGCGAGCTTCACGGGCCTGCTTTGGAAAAAAGGCATCGACCAGACCTGGCCCGACCGGTTGGTAGAGGACAACGACGCGATCGTCATTCGTTACGCCGAAATGCTCCTGACGTACGCAGAGGCCAAAATGGAGCTTGGAGAGATCGATGAAAGTGTTTTGAACGCTGTTAACCAGATTCGGGCGCGGGCTTACGGGGTGCGCGTGGAGCAAACCAATGCTTACCCTGCCATTACCGGTACCAATGCGGCCGCATTACGTAAAGTGCTGCGCAGCGAACGTCGCGTAGAGTTCCCGCGCGAGGGGCTGCGTTATATGGACCTGATCCGGTGGAAACTGGCAGAAAAGGCATTGTCGACGCCGGTAATAGGCTTGCCCGATCCGGCAGCGCAGAGCCGCGCCAAATGGCCCTTCCCCGGTGTGACGCCGCTCGATGACGACGGCCTGGCCGATTATACCGCCTTTGGTACCGATGTAAAAGTGCTCTCCCAGCGCAGTTTCGACAAATCCCGGCAGTACCTCTGGCCGATCCCGGCCGTAGAGCGGCGTGTCAACCCGAATATCACCCAGAATGCCGGATATTAATCTTAAATTTTCCTGTTGATTTTCAAACCTATGAGTCTTACGATGAAAAGAAATCGAGTGTGGGCGCTGATGGCCGGTTACGTGATGTGTATCGCGCAGCCGACGTTTGCGCAAAAGCCCAAACAGCCTTCATACAGCGGTATTTATCCCCATTTAGCCATGTATAACAATGAAGGTGAATGCGGTACCGGGGCGGTGGTGCCCTGGGCCGGGAAGCTTTGGGCAATTACTTACGGCCCACACCTGCCGTTTGGCTCTTCGGACAAGCTGTACGAGATCGGCCCCGACCTGAAACAGACTGTCCGGCCCGAGAGCATCGGCGGTACGCCCGCCAACCGGATGATCCACCGCGAAAGCAACCAGCTTTTTATCGGCCCGTATGCCATCAACAGCAAAGGCGAAGTGCGCACGATTCCCTACAAGGGGGCAGCGGGCGCGGCAATGCCCGGCCGCCATACCGGCAATGCCCGACACCTCACCGATCCTGCCGGGAAAATCCTCTACGGCACAATGGAAGAGGGGTTTTATGAAGTGGATGTAAAAACGCTTGCTCCCAGAATGCTGTATGAAGACGGCAACGTCGACCGCGACAAGGAAACGAACAAAGCGACTTACCAAACCAAGGGCTTGCTCCCGGGCACGCACGGGAAGGGCTTCTATTCGGGGCAAGGCGTAGCGGTGTATTCCAACAACGGAGAGCCTGGTAAAAAGGCTGAAATACAGTTCGATATAGAATCGGGGTCGCTGTCGGAATGGGACGGGAAGAACTGGAAGGTGGTCCGCCGCAACCAGTTTGTGGAAGTAACCGGGCCTGGGGGCATCGAGGGCAACCGGAACCCTGTTACGGACCCGATTTGGGCTACCGGCTGGGACCATAAATCGGTGTTGCTCGGTGTACGCGATCATGGTAAATGGACATTTTACCGCCTGCCGAAAGCCAGCCACGCCTACGACGGCGCACACGGCTGGAATACCGAATGGCCGCGTATCCGCGACGTAGGTACCACACAGCAGCCCGATTACCTGATGACGATGCACGGCATGTTCTGGAAATTTCCGGGGCAGTTCAACTCGCAGAACAGCGCCGGTATCCGCCCGCGCTCGGCCTATCTGAAAGTAATCGGAGATTTCACCCGCTGGAACGGGCAGCTTGTTTTCGGCTGCGACGATTCCGCCCAGCGCGAATTTTTGAACAAACGCAAGGCCAAGGGCGGAATAGAAGGTCCCGGACAATCCAATTCCAATCTTTGGTTTACTCCTCTTAACCTGCCCGACCAGCTGGGACCCAACTCGGCGGAAGGCTCGGTGTGGCTGAATGAGCCTGTGAAAGCCGGACAAACCTCCGAGCCGTTCCTTTTTGCCGGATGGGCGCACCGCGCGGTGTGGATACGCAACGAGGGCGATACTGAAACGGGTTTTGTATTGGAAGTGGATAAGAAGGGTAATGGAGAATGGACGGTGCTGAAAACCTTGAAAGTCGGTGCTAAAATGGCTTCGAATGCGGCATTCAGCAATGCCGACGCCGGCGAATGGGTTCGGGTAAGGCCCGACAAGGCCACGAAGGCGACGGTTCATTTTACTTACACTTCGGATGACCGCCGCGCGGGTGCGCCGGATGTGATTTTCAAAGGGCTGAGCAATGCGGGCGCGACTGCCAGCCACGGCGGGTTACTGTACGGGCTGGGCGAAAACAGGCGGGTGCTGGGTCTGGCGGCGACGGATTTCAACGGAACGAAGCCCGGAGACGCAGGTTATTACGAACTTGACGGTAATATGCAGCTCACCCGCCGGGAGGACACTAAAATGCATGCATTTATCCAAACAAAGTTCGCTATTCCTAAACAGGTCGTAACCGTGGAGGCATCGTCGGTGCTGGTGGTGGACGATAAGGGCCGCCGGTGGCGGTTACCGCTGGGTAATAACGCATTCACCGGCCTCACCAACCAGGCTTCGCTGCGCATTTGCCGCGAGGTGGCTACGGAGCGCGACCTTTTCAATTGCCACGGCACATTTTACGAGTTACCGGCTGAGAATGCCGATGGTTATGCCAAAATCCGCCCCGTTTCTTCGCACAACCTGCGCATTCACGATTATGCATCCTACCGCGGCTTGCTGGTGATGACCGGTATCGACCCGAAAGCCATGCAGAACAGCGAGCATATCATTGTTTCGGGGGACAAAAAAGCGGCGGTATGGGCTGGCGGGATTGACGATCTATGGAAACTCGGCAAACCGACCGGGCATGGCGGCCCTTGGAAAGACACACAGGTGAATGCGGGCCAGAGTTCGGACCCTTATCTGATCGGTTTTTACGATCAAAAAAGCCTGAAACTTTCGCACGATGCGAAGGAGGCCGTGACTTTTACGCTCGAAGTCGATCCGATCGGTAATGGCCCCTGGATGACTTATAAGTCATTCATAGTGAAGCCGGGACAGACCGTTTCATTCGCATTTCCGCAAAACTTCTCCGCCCGGTGGGTTCGTTTCAAAACCGATAAAGCGTGCAAAGCAACAGCCTGGCTCGATTACCGATAACCTATAATTTCAGGCAAACATTTATATTTCAGGACTGAAACACATCCGCAATGGACGCCCGTCAAATCCTGAAAGAACATTTAACCAAATCCGTCGAGCTGACCGATGCGCAGTTCGACGGGTTTTATAGTTGCTTTAAACGCGAATCATTCCGGAAAGGGCAGACAATCATCCGCGAGGGAGATGCGGTAACGCGCGAGTATTTTGTGCTGAGCGGCTGTCTGAAAACCTATTTCCTGAACGACGAGCTCAAAATGACCATCCTGCAATTCGCAATGCCCACGTGGTGGGCGTCGGATTACATGGCTTTGTATAACCATTGCAAGGCGGCCGTCATGGTGGATTGCGTATCCCAGGCGGAGGTACTATCGATTTCGGCGGACGACCGGGAAAGAATGTGCCACGAAGTCGAAGCAATAGGGCATTTCTTCCGCTGGCGTACAAACAGGGGCTTCGCGGCTTTGCAGAAACGGCTGCTTTCGTTTATGACCAACGACACCAAACAGCGTTATGAAGACCTGCTGACCCAATATCCGATGCTTTTCCAACTCGTGCCGAAGCACCTCATCGCTTCGTACCTGGGCGTATCGCGCGAGACCGTGAGCCGGCTTTACCACGCCTCGCGGTAATGCAAAATGTGACATAGATCACGCAAAACCGATCATTTTCTCTGCTTAATTTGCGCAGCGGGTTTCACTTACCGCCCGCGAACCTGGATTATGTGGAACCAAAACCGTGTTTCCGGCACGCTGGGAATCGAATATCCGATATTGCAAGGCCCTTTCGGGGGCAATCTGTCGTCTGTCAAACTCGTTTCGACGGTTTCTAACCTCGGCGGGATGGGCGGCTACGGTGCTTACATGCTCACGCCCGACGAAATCGTCGCATTGGACAAAGAACTGAAACAAGCTACCGACAAACCCTATAACATTAACCTCTGGATCTCCGACAGCGATTTTCCCGCCGGGGAAGTTTCCGACGAGCAATTCGCAAGGGCCGCCGCGCTCGTAAAACCCTTTTTCGACGAGCTGGGCGCGCCGCTGCCGACCAAACCGAAAGCTTATCCATCGCGTTTTGAAAATCAGGTCGAAGCATTGCTGGCCGCCAAACCGCCTGTTTTCAGCTTCATTTTCGGTGTACCGTCGCAAACGATCCTGGAAGATTTTCGTAAAAAAGGCATTAAACTGATTAGCAATGCGACCACGCTCGACGAGGCCATTGCATTGGACAATGCGGGTGTGGATGTCATTATCGCCTCGGGTTTCGAAGCCGGCGGCCATCGCCCGTCGTTCCTGGAACCGGCCGAAGCTTCGCTCACGGGCACATTCGTACTCGTGCAACAAATTCGCGACAAGGTGAAAACGCCCGTGGTAGCCGCCGGTGGTATTGCCGACGCCCGGGGTGTAGCAGCCGCATTGACGCTCGGCGCGGAAGGTGTTCAGATCGGTACCGCGTTCCTGGCGACCGAAGAATCCGGCGCGAGCGCCTACCACCGGAATCTTCTGCATTCCGACGCCGCACGTTACACGACATTGACCAAAGTATCGACGGGCCGCCTGGGCCGGGGCATTCGCAGCCGTTATACCGAAACGATTGCCGGCCATAACGACGAACTGCTGCCTTTCCCCTTGCAAAACCAGTTTATCGTCCCACTCCGTAAAGCCGCCACCGAAAAGCAGCAATACGACCTGATCATGTTCTGGGGCGGCCAGATCGCGCCGGTATTGAAGCATACCAGCGCGAAAAAGCTCTTTGAAACGATCGTGGAAGAAGTGCCCAACTACCTATTCGCTCCAAGGCGAATGTAAAATGCAGTCGCAGAAGTTCTTGCGCTCGAAATTCGGGATCATGTAGGCGCATACGTCGGCTTTGATATTGCCGAATGTGGTATCCGTTTTGTGCGCAAAACCTGAGAAGAATGTAGGTATGATCCTGTTTTTGAAATTGTTACGCGGAAATGCGGAAATGATCGCCTCGCGGTCGGCGGTGCTGAGATGTTCGTAGCCTTCGCCCATCACATCGAGCCCCACGCCGGAATACAGTAATGCTACCTCCGGCTCCTTGTATTCGGCTACGCCGATGGTGGTGTGCAATGCGATGGCGTCCCATACGAGCTGCATCGATTCTTTGGGTAATCCGTTGCTTTTCAGGAAATTGCGGGCGGCATTGGCGCCGTCCACTTCGAAACGCTTGTCGGGGCTGCTGTAATGCGGGGTGAGGCCCAGGTCGTGGAAAACGGCGCTGATGTAGAGCAGTTCGGGGTCGTACTCGTGTTTTTCCCGGTTACCGTTCAGCGAGGCGAACAGGAATACCCGCAATGAATGGTTGTAAATAAACTCGGTACCGTGTTCGAGGAGCAGGTCGGTGGCGTCGTTGGCCAGCTTGCTATCGGGTATGCGGATGCCCGCGATGGTTTGCAATGCGTTGACAGACATAGTTTTGTGTTTTTGTTTTTACAAAATTAGGTCTGTGCCCCACGCCGGGGAATGTCAGATTCTGCGGATCACCTGCCAAAATTGACGAAGCGCGTGCGGTAATCCTGGGGAGACATGAATGCATTCTTCTTGAAAAAATGGCTGAACTGCTCGGGCGTGCTGAAATGCAGGTAGTAGGCGATTTCCTTTACCGGCTGCGACGAAAACTGCAACGACCGCTTGGCCTCCGCGACGATCTGTCCATTGATGAGCTCCTTCGCTCCCTTGCCCGCGCAACGCCTGCATATGTCCGAAAGCCGCCTCGCCGGAATATTCAGCGCCTGCGCATATTCGGCTACTTCATGCATTTCGCGGTATTTCCGGCTGACGAGCTCGATAAAGCTTCGGTAGAGCTGTTTTTCGTGATTGTCAAATCCTGCGCCCGCCTCCGCATTGATATTCGCGATCTTGATCATCATGATTTTCAAATAGGCCGCCAGCGCGTCGATTTTGTTCACATAGTCTTTCTTTTCAAACTCATGATGCAGTGTTTGAAACAAAAAGCTTAATTCCGTGAATGAAGCCTCGTTTACATCCAGCCGCTGATTTTCAGCTGCATTGTTGAATAGTACGGCCTTGCAGTTGCTGGCGCTGCCGGGCGCTTTTTCCCAGAAACAATCGCCGAAACTGAGCTCATAGCCGGTCAATACGGTCGTTTCGGGGAATCTTAATAACTGCCCTTTTGAAAGCAGGAACAGCGTTTTTCCGGTCAGTTCGAACCGTACATCGTCGATCTCGATCACACCGGACCCGGCTGCCGCAAACAGGATCCGATGATACGTAAGGCGTTCAGGTATGGATGTAAATCTTTCGTTTTGCGTGAAATGACTGACGCGAAAAGAGTCCTTAATATCCTGTTCAAATGCGAGTTCCATGCGAATGCGAGCGGTAATAAATGGAAAAGACGAATCCACTTTCCAAAGTTCCGCCCGGCTTCACTTTAATACCGCGACATTATTCCGATCGCTCACATCGAGCATGTAAGACAACGGATCGAGCATGACCGTCACCGGCCCTCGCGGCACCACAATGCGGATCACCGACCGGCTTTTCGAAAAATGGTGCCGTTGCAGATAAATGGGTTTTTGGAGCCCTGTATACGGCATGATGTCCTGGTTATAAACCGCAATGTCGATGTCGTCGCCCGGTTGCAGCAGCACAGGTTTTCCGGATGTTTCGTCTGTTTTGCGTACATCGATTTCAACGGTCAGTAACTGCTTATTGTTAGGTAATTGTTTGTTTGATAGTATTTTAATAGCATTATCAAACACAATCACCTTCTTGAAAAGGTCGTCGATCAGTTGTACCTGCGCCGCATTCGCTCCATGTTTCAATGCGTCCATCAGGTCGTCGGCATCCGGTTTTTGTAGTGGGTAACCATGTTTCGTGACCAGCTCCCGCAATGCTTGGTTCAAGCGGGTTTCCCCGAGGACTTCTTTGAGGCGAAATAGCGCCAATCCGCCTTTTTGATAGTGGACAAAAGGTTGTTCAGTGGTTTGCCAAAGCGGTCGTTCCTTTTCGCCGAAAGCGCTGCGGTAGGCGAAATAAAGCTGGGAATCCTTCACATGATACGGACGCAGGTACATTTTACCAAGCCGTTTTTCGGTCACTACCGCCTCGGTGTATTTGGCGAGGGATTCCGTCAGTAATGCGTCGCCGAGCCCTGCGGGTGCCGCTACCTGTCCCGCCCACCACTGGTGCGCGGTTTCGTGCGCGGTGGTGGCGTAGGTGAAATTGAAACCCGTGCCGTCGCTGAAATTGCTGCGAAAATTGGCCCGTTCCTGGCTGAAAATCAGGCCGGGATAGGCAGTCGCGGAGCCGGGATAATGCGGGATTTCGGCCAGCGTGAGCTCGCGGCGTGGGTAAGCGCCGAAGTTTGCATTGCCGTAATCGGTGGCATCTTTCATGGCCAGCAGAATCACCGGCACATTCTGCGAATGTTCAGGATGGTGGTAAATGCGGAACGTCGTGCCCTTATAATGTTCCGTTTTTACGGCGTAGCGGGCGGAGCTTAATGCGAACATGTACGGAATCGGTTCTTTGGACCGGTAATGAAAATAGGTGCGTCCTGCCTGCTTCCAGCTTTTGACCAACGTGCCCACAGTAACTGCCTGCTGCCCGGCTTCGGTGGAAATCGTGTTTTGAAATTGAATGAAATGATATTGACGGTCGGTCGAAATTAGGCTCTTACGTGCGGGCAAGCCATTTTGTCGCCGCTGCTCCGGGTCTTCGATTTCGTAGGCCGACCGGTACCCGAAATGCGGCAGGTATTTTTCCAATTCGATGTAAGTGCCGTTCTTGACCACCGCATTCTCGCTGTTGAAGGTTTTAAATGCAGATCGGTCGGCGCGGAGCGCGAAATGGATGGTCATTTCCTGGCCGGGGGCAAGCGGTTTGTCGGGGCGGTACCAATGCTGCCCAAAGGTTTTGTCTACGGATTCCGGCAACGCGTGTTGGGGATTGAGTTTCAGCATTTCGATGTCCGGGTCGATACCGATATACAGCCGGGTAATGGGCTTTTCGGAGTTGTTTTTAACTTTCATAGAGCCCTTCACGGTGTAGTAGTGGTCGTCCGGGAAAAGGTCGGTATGCAGGTCGACAGCCGTGACAACCGGTTGCGGCTGGCTTTCGAGCGGTTTGTATTTGCGTTCGTACCGCGCTTGCCATTCCGCATCGGCCGCCCCGGTGCGGTTTTGCGCGGAATGGCCTGTTTGGTATTGTATGTAAAAGCCCGTTCCGATCGCCAGAAGGAGACAAATCCCGATGAATGCGCCCGCCCGCCATGCATGCGGGTGGCCCTCACGTATAGGGGCGCGGCGGCGCTCCCGCGCATTACCCGGCCACAAGCGTGTGGCGGCGGCCGCAAGCGACAGCGCGATCAGCGTCCAGTAGAGCATATACCAGCCAAACGAACCGCCGCTGTGACTAAATCCGTGGAAGTCCGAATAACGAAGGCGCGGGGCGGTGGCAAAGCGTGCGAGGCAGCTTTCCAGCCCGAATTTTCGACCAAAAATCACAAGTCCGACCGCGAGCCCGCTGACGAGCATTCCGAGGTATTTGTTGCGCACGGCAGTCTGGACGAACAGGATCAGGCCTGCATACAGCACGAGGGGCAGGCCCGCGTAATAGTAGAGCGAGAAATAGGCATTCCATTCAAAAGTTGCAAAACCCGAAAACCATTGTACAGCTACTCCGACTGCAATATGAACGGTGATGAGCGCCGCTATCCAGCTGATCAATGCAACGCACTTGGCCGTGGCAAAAACCGTCATCGAAAGCGGTGTGGAGAAAATCAGCGGCTGCATTCCCGTTGTTTTCTCCCGGTGAATCAATTCGGAAGCATAAAAAATGATCAGCAGCAATGCGGGGCGGACGGCCGTGAGCTGCTCGGTAAGGATTCCGCTCGTAGCATAGCTTCGTACGCCATAAGGGCCGTTGGAAAGGTTTTCGAACAATTCGACGGCATTGAAAAACACCCACAATGCAAAAATCAGGGTCGTTATGACCGGCCCGAAAAGCGTTCTTGTTTCGAGTCTGAGTATGCGCCAGAATGCCAGTCGGTAATAGCTTTGCCCGTGAATGCGATGGCCGATTACGCGATAGGGGATAGCGTTTGCCATCTCAGCTTGCTGCGCGCGGCTCGTCTTATTTTCTTTTTCCAGTAAAACCCTGAATTTGAACCGGCTGTAAGCGAGCCCCAGCAATGCGAAGGAAATGGCGGTCCAGAGCAGACGGTTGGCGATGAACATCGGGGTTAGCGGAAATAGCTCCTGATTGCGCCGCAATGGGGGCCAGTTCATGGTTTCTCCGAAAAACGCCGTCAGACCGAACGGGTCGATCAGCACTGAAAACCAGCCCGGGCCGCCCGGCGATGGAACAGACCCGGCCATGACCGGTGAATTACCCAGAATTGAGGCCGTGAAATAGATAATGAAGATTAAAACACCGGCGGTGTAAACCAGTCGTGCATTGCCCGTGAGCAGCGCCGTCGCATACACGATACTGCAACAAAACACGACGCCCGGCAGGCCAAACGTCAGTAATGGCGCCAGGTAATACGACCAATGAAAAGGCCCGAGTCGATCTGCCGGGGCCATAAAGGTTACCATCATAGTACCCAATGTGGCGAGGCAAATGATCGCGAAAACAGTAGTTAAGAGTCCCGTCAACCGGACCGTGAAATAGGGCAGGCGGCCCATACTGGTCGTGAAGATCAGCGCTTCCATGCGATGCTGCGAATCGCGCAGGACCACCGCCGCGCAGGCGAGCGTGCTCACAAAGATGGTAAACAGCGACAGCAGACAAATGATGAAATTGGTCACATGCGGTGCATTCCGGTGTATTTCATCGCCACCGAAGTTACCGAACGGCATGATGATGCCCAGTATCAGGAAGAGCAACGCGGCAACGCGAAAGGTGATCTGCCGGAAATGGTAACCCATTTCGAAACGGAGTGCGGCGGCTAGCATGTTAACTCCTCCTTTCTCCCCATGCCCGCGAGCGTGGCGAAATAGACATCTTCCAGTCCCGGATCGAATGCCTCGAAACCTTCCCCGGGGCGCTCGCCCTCATACACGTGTACCTGAATGCGTCCCGCGACCCTGCGTGTGGAAATGACACGGACGGCGGCTTGCAATTCGGTAAGCTCTGCCGGAGTCACGGTTTTGCGCCAAAGCTGTCCTTTCAGCGAATGCGTAAGGATTTCGGGCTTGCCTTCGAGGATTACCCTTCCGCCGGCCAGTACGGCCATTTGTGGGCAAAGGTCGTGCACGTCGTCGACGATATGCGTTGAGAGTATCACCACGATCTGTTCCCCGATTTCGTTCAGCAGGTCGTGAAACCGGTTGCGCTCCGAGGGATCGAGGCCGGCCGTAGGCTCGTCGACGATCACCAGTTGAGGGTTGCCGAGCAACGCCTGCGCAATCCCGAACCGCTGGCGCATTCCGCCTGAAAAGGTGCTTACGGCCTGCCTGCGGTACTGGTAGAGGTTGGTCCGCTGCAACAGGGCCGCAACTTGTTCGCGCCGGTCGGATTTGTGAGTCAAACCCTTCAATACGGCCAGGTGGTCTAGCAAATGTTCAGCGGAAACGCCCGGATATACCCCGAAATCCTGTGGCAGGTAACCAAGCCTGCTGCGTAGCCAGGTGGTATCGCGTGCGATATTCTGGCCGTCGAAAATCACCAGCCCGCTGTCGGCTGGGGTAAGCGTGGCGAGGATGCGCATGAATGTCGATTTACCCGCGCCGTTGGGGCCGAGTAACCCGAACATGCCGTTCGGTATTTCGAGCGACACGTCGTCCAGGGCACGGACGCCGGCGGGGTAGGTTTTGGAGAGGTTTTCAATTTTCAATCGTTGCATGACATGGCTTTTGAAGTTCCGGCTTCAAATATGAATGTCACGGGCACCGTATTCAATTAATAATGAACAAGGTAGCCAGGTGTGTGACGAAAGCGTTCGTCCGCCCGATTTGTGTGTTTTTTACCAATATCACCAAAATCGCGACGGTCGTCATTAATTTTTGACAGCAAGCTCGCCGTCCGGTTTCTTTGCAGGATGTTGGCAATGGAAAGCGTAATAGGTGCATTGACGCGCCGGAAAGACACCTGGCTTTATGTGGGGCTGTTCTGCTGGATTTCGGTCGGGTTTACGATCGGCCGGGACGACTATTGGGAGGCCTATTTTCATTCTCTGCTCGCTTTGGCAGGGTTATGGTCGCCTGTGCTCGCGGTCACGTGGGTGCGCGAGGGAAGCGGGGAGGGGCGTTTCGCGAGACGCAACCGCATGGCCTGGTTTGGGTGCTTTTTGGGATATTTGCCGCTTCTGTTAATGCTCTCGGCGGCACTTCTAAGCCCGGGTCGGCCGATCTGGCCGGTGGTTTTCGCCGGCGGGCTTAGTATTGCGGCGCTGGAATGCGTGCTGGTGGTGGAAAGCCAGTATTTCGGACGTTTGTACCAGGTAAAATGGGTGCGGAAACTGAGCCTGGAAAGGGCCGTATTGGTGAGCATCACCGGGCTTGCATTGCTGCTGGGTGCGATGGCGGTGTCGAGCCTCGGCAATCCGTTGTACCATTCGGGCAAGCAGTTACTGATTGGTTTTGAAATACATATTTTCAAAATCGTGACTCGCTTTCCCACATTTTTAAGCTATTCCCTTCAATTACTGATCATGTACCTCGCCGGGTACTTTTTCTTTTATATCAACAGCCGCTGGCTCGTCCCGCGCATTCTGAAAGAGCAGGGTATATTGTACTATGTACTTTGTTCGGCGGCACTTATCGGTATTTTTTATCCATTCTGGGGGCAGTTGCTTGCGAATTTGCCGCTAAGCAAGGTGCTTGGCGATGTATTTTCTACCAACCCTTTCGTGTCGGAGAATGCATTCGGGGTCATATTGGTGCTCGCGATCAGCCTTCCGGTATTGCTGGCAATCCAATGGGCGAAGCAGAACAGCCTGATCACATCGTTGAAACACGAGAAATCTCAGGCGGAACTCGACCTCCTGAAACAGCAGCTGAACCCGCATTTCTTTTTCAATACCCTCAATAACCTTTACGCATTGAGCCTCCAACGCTCCGAGCAGACGCCTGAGAGCATTTTGCAGCTTTCGGAACTCATGCGGTATGTAATTTACAAAGCCAAAGAACCGCTTGTGAAGATTGAAGATGAGGTTAAATACCTACGAGATTACCTTCAATTGCAAAAGATCAGGTCGAAAAGGAACCTGGACTTGCAATTTGAAGAAGAAATCGGGGATGGTACGATCCTGATCGCGCCGCTGCTGCTGATCGTGTTTGTCGAGAATGCATTCAAGCACGGGGTGGAAAATGCGGAAGGTGATGCATTCCTGAGCATTAGCCTCAAAGCCGACCGGCATTCCCTGCGTTTTACCTGCGAAAATTCATTCGAACCTGCACCGGATGCGCATACCGGCATCGGATTGACTAATTTGCGAAAACGGCTGGCATTGCTCTATCCCGCAAAGCACCGGATAACGACCAGCGCCGGGGACGGAGTGTTTGTTGCCGGCCTGGAAATCGATCTGCTATGAAATTACGCTGCCTGATTGTCGACGACGAGCCGTTGGCGCATGATATAATCTTGAGGTACCTGGAAGATATTCCTTTCCTGGAAAATGCCGGACAATGCTACCTCGCCACGGAAGCATTCGCGTTTCTGAACCACCACGCGGTAGACCTCATTTTTCTGGATATCCGTATGCCGAAGCTCAGCGGGCTGGATTTCCTGCGTACGCTCGACCAGCGCCCGCTCGTCGTGATCACGTCCGCATACGAAGAGCACGCGCTGGAAAGTTTCGAGCTCGAAGTGGTCGATTACCTGCTGAAACCGTTCCGTTTCGACCGGTTCCTGAAAGCCGCCAACCGCGCATTGGAGCAGCATACCTTGCGCAGGCAGGTGGTAGCCGCACCTGCGCCGGCCGCGCCTCCGCACGAGCCGGAGCCATTGTATATCAAATCCGACAAAAAGCTGGTCCAGATGCAGCTCGACGAGGTGTACTACCTTGAAAGCCTGGGTAATTACGTAAAAGTGTGGGGCCGCGACCAGTTCCTGCTGACGCAACGCACCCTGGGAAGTTTTGAAGAGCAGCTGCCGGGCGAGGCGTTCATCCGGATACACAAGTCTTTTATATTGAATAAAAAGTTTGTGCATTATATCGAAGGCAATACGATCCGGCTGCTCAACGGAAAGGTATTGCCGCTCGGTAAAACGTTTAAGCACGTCATCAAACTGTTTCCTGGCTGATCCTTGAAATTTTACCGCTGGCTGGATATATTTGTTTATACACGAATCGATAGACACCACCCACGTACCAGCATGAATTCACTCGATTACTTACGCGACGAGATCAGAACCTATTATCCTGAATCGAAAGAACTGCTGCTTTCGCCGGCATTCGACGGCCAGCCGCGGTATAACTTTTACTTTGAAATAGCCCCCGGCCAGCGCCATTTGCTGTACCTGAACTGGGACGGTGATATAGACGGATTTACGTTGAAATGCCTCGAATTTCCCGATGCCGTTCTGTTAAAAGAACTTGCAGAAGCCTACACCGAAAAAGGCTCCAAAATGTTCAATATCGGCCAGCCGGTGGCTATGCTCTCATTTGTTTATCAAGGAAAAGACAACCTACGGGTGCGGAACTACAAAGGCAAGACGCATATCGAGTCCCATGAAATATCGGCGAGGAATCTGATGTACGCGGTTAACCCGTTTGAATGAACGGTCTGATATGTTTTTGGACGTCCATACCCATGTCCCGGTCGGCGACGTGTCGCCCGGCGAACCGTCGCCAGGCAACCCGAGCATACTTGCTATCGAAAACCGCCACAGCCATTTCGGAGAGTCTACCGGCAGCCGATATGTAAGCGCCGGGCTGCATCCGTGGTACATCCGTCCTGAAACACTTGCCGATGATTTTGAAAAGCTGAGCAGGTATGCTGTTCAACCACAGGTGATTGCGATTGGTGAGTGCGGCCTTGACAAGCTCACGGCTACGGACTGGGATACCCAATGCCGCGCATTCGAATGGCAGATCGCACTGGCGGAGGAGCTGCGAAAGCCGCTGGTGATCCATTGTGTGAAGGCGTTTCAGGAATGTCTGGCATTTTTGAGGGAGACAAGCGTTCCTGTGATTTTCCACGGCGTCAATAACCGCCTTTCGCTGATCCGGCCGGTGATCGAAGCAGGCTATTTCCTTTCTTTTGGAAAAACATTGCTACATCCTAATGCGGCCATTTTAGATACTTTCAGAGCCGTTCCGTTAGAGCAATTGTTCCTCGAAACCGACGACAGCCCCACAGACATCCGCGAAATCTACAAAACCGCCGCACGGCTGCGGAATATTCCCGAAAAAGAGATTGTTTTGCAGCTCGAATCGAATTTTGGCAAAGTATTTAAACAATGATGGAGGATTTTTCCTGGCTTTCCAGGACGGAATTGTTGGTTGGAAGAGATAACCTGGTGAAACTCAGCCAGGCGCATGTACTGGTGATCGGTTTGGGTGGCGTAGGCTCCTTTGCAGCCGAATTTATATGTCGCAGCGGAGTAGGGACCATGACCATCGTGGACGGCGACGTGGTCGACCCGACCAACCGCAACCGGCAGCTGCCCGCACTGGCCACCAATCACGGCCAAAGCAAAGCAGATATCATGGCCGAGCGTCTCAAAGCCATCAATCCCGAGCTTACTTTGCATGTCATGAAAAGCTTCGTAACGCCCGACGCCGTGGAGCAAATCCTGGATACGTCCAATTACGACTACATTGTGGATGCGATCGACAGCGTCACGCCAAAACTCACGTTCCTCACGCAGGCATACAAGCGCAACATCCGCATCGTGAGCTCAATGGGCGCGGGCGGGAAAATGGACCCGACGCAATTGAAAGTGGTCGATATTTCGAAGACCTACAACTGCCCGTTCGCGCAGCAGGTGAGGAAAAACCTCAAAAAGGAGGGAATCTACAAAGGGATCAAGGCCGTATTCTCAACCGAAGAGCAAATCCGCGAATCGCTGATCCTGACGGACGGTAGCAACTACAAAAAGTCGGCCTACGGTACAATGCCCTATTTACCGGCCACTTTCGGCGCAACCTGCGCGTCGGTGGTGCTGCGGGATTTGATTGGAGCGAGTTATTAATGCGCGGTTTTTACGGCAGCGTCTTTTTGGGAAGATAGTTTTCGCGATTTGAGAAAGGCGCTGAATTCTTTTTCTTCCTTATCAGTCAGCTTTCTGTCGACGAGTACAAGGTCCCTCTCGTCTGTTTTTTTGAAATCTATCATGGTCGGATTGCTTAAATAAGTCGACTTGAACACGCTCTATCAGTTGAGGAATAGCATGCGCGATATTTTAGAATATACCAATATTTCAGACGCGTTTCATAATCGGATGTGTGGAAGGCACAGACTGTTTAGTGGACGGCGAGGGCCACGGATTGAGCACTAACAATTTCCGAAGTACTGTTAACAATTGTTAAAGACCGGGCGGACGGTCTTTAAGCAAGTTGTTATTCGGGGAATTCCATTTCAGTTTCCGAGAAATGGCAGAGGCCATCGAGGAGCTCGGAGAGCTTCGCGCCAGTGTCTGACAGCGTGTATTCGACGCGGCTCGGTACCTCGCGGAAATTGTCGTTACGGATGATCAGTTTGTGCTGTTCAAGCAATTTCAGGCGATCGGCTAAGATGTTGTCGCTAATGTGTTTAAGGTCTTCTTTCAGCGTAGAAAAACGGTTGTTGCCTTCTTCAATGCTGAACATCACTTCGGTTAGCCACCGTTTGCTAAGCAGGTTAATCAGTTCGTTCAATGTACATTTCTCTTCAAGGAACGTCTGATTGTAGTAATTCGTCGAGGTAAGTTTTCTCATAGTTTCGGCTCATTTATATAGGAGCTACTCACAATTTACGGAGATAATGGTCGCTTGTCAACACGGTTGCATCAGGTAGTGTCAAGCATTTCTAAAAACATTCTGTATTATTTTAATAAAAAAGATGAAAATAGTGGGGTATATATTTCAAAAATGAGTCTCATCTAGAAAAAGTGACAGCTACCACGAGATGAGACCACGCATTACTCCTGATGAAGCTCAGAAACTTTGGAACGACTACCGCTCGGGCGACATGTACGCCCTGGCGAACATCATGCAGGGCTATTATTCCGACCTGTTCCACTGGGGCCTGCGGCTGCACGGCGAGCGTGAATTTGTGAAGGATTGCATTCAGGATATGTTCGTGAACCTCTGGAAAACACAGCAGTCGGTAGTGGATAATGCCGCCGCGCCGGTTTCCAATGTACGTTCCTACCTGCTCGTGGCGCTCAAAACGCGGATTTTACGTGAATTGTCGAAAAAGCATGTCACACACCAGTCGATGCTTTCGGACGAATATTCTTTTTCGGTGGAATTCTCTTCCGACCTCCGGCTGATCGACGAAGAACATGAAGTATACCAGGTGCGAAAGCTCGAAGGCGTGCTCAACAGCCTGTCGGAGAGGCAGAAGGAGCTGATTTACTTACGCTTTTATCAGAGCCTGAGCTTCGAGCAGATCGCCGAAGTCATGAACCTGAGCAGACAATCTGTTTACAATCTCCTGCAAAAATCGCTGGGAAGCCTGCGGAAGCATTACCACCTGAGCTGACAGGGCTGGGTAATCAAATGCGTATAGTGTATAACGTAACAGAACTAAAACCGGAATGAAGTCTTACGAATCGTATACCGTTGAAGACTTTCTGGAAGATGACAGCTTCCGGAAGTGGGTGCAGGGCCAGGGCACACAGGAAATGTTCTGGCTTTCTTTCCTGGAAAAATACCCCGACCGGCAGGACGCATTCCGGCAAGCCGAGCATTTAATCCGCGCGGCGAATGTGGCGGAAGAATGGCTGCCCGAAAAGGAGATTCGCGCTGAGGTAGAGCGATTTATCGAAAAGCTGGGCGGTGGGGAAGCGCATTTGGAAATCGGTTTTTCGGATGATGACGAAGAGGACAATGGCCGCGGCGTTTTCTGGAAGAGGTGGTTGATAGCAGCCGCTGCAATGCTCGTTTTGGGTGCCGGCATAGGCTGGTATTATTATTATCAGAACAATGAAACAGAGCCGGGTATAGCGGCGACCGGCACGAGCCCGCCTAACCTGGTGACGACGCAAAATGATAGCGATAAGCCATTGAAAATCAATTTGCCGGATGGGTCCGAGGTAACACTCAGCCCGCAAAGCAGTTTGAGGTATCCCTCGGAATTTGAAGACGGGGCGCGGATCGTGTACCTGACCGGCGAGGCGCTTTTTTCGGTGAAAAGGCAGGGGCAGACGTTCATGGTGCACACCGGCAAGGTAGTCACCAAAGTGCTCGGTACCCGCTTCGTGGTGAGCGCTTTCGACGACGACCGGAACATTACCGTGCAGGTGCAGACGGGCAAGGTGTCGGTGTATGTCGATAAGCCTTCGGAAACGGAAATCAAGGGTCTCATTATCACGGCCAATCAGGCGGCGGTTTTTGAAAAAAGTGCCAACCAGCTTTCGAAAACGGTGGTCGAAAACCCTGAAAAACTGCCGGATGTATCTGTCGAAAACATTTTGAAATACGATGAAGTACCGCTGCCGGTCATATTGAGGGATATCGAAAAATCGTACGGCATCCCCGTCCAATTCGACGCCGACAGCTTTTGGACCTGCAAAATAACGGTGGCTTTCTCTAACGAAAGCATGTATGACAAACTGAGCATTCTCTGCAAAACCGTTTCAGCCGGTTACGAGATCGTCGACGGACAGATCGTCGTCAGCGGCCAGGGTTGCAGTAAATGAAAAATGGCAGTGCGGAACACTGCCATCAAGGTCGGATTACGAGCGGCCACTCGCCAAAGTTACACGCTCGGAATCTGCAAGTTCCCGGTTAAAAGAACCCTTTTAAACCCTGTTCAAAAGTATGAAAAAACGCATTACCAGAAAATTCTGGCTGAAACTTATGAGGTTTTCGATCACACAGAGTTTGGTCATGGCGTTGCTCGCGGGCGTAGCGTATGCGCACACGAGCACTGCGCAGGAATACCTGAACCGTCGTTTGACAGTCCAGGCGGAGAACCGTGAAATCAAACGGGTGCTGGCGCATATCGAAAAGGAGACGGACGTGCAGTTTGTGTACAGTTCCAATGTCCTCGAAGCGTCCAGGAAAGTGACGATCAAAGCCGTAAACACGACTTTGGAAGAAGTGCTTTTGAAATTGCTTAAACCTTTGAAAATCAAATATGAACTATCCGGCAGAAAAATCATATTATCCGCAGGCGAATTGCCCGGTGCCGACAATGGTTTTCTGCTGCCCGAGAGCAACTCGCTTCAACTATCACCCAAAAAGAACCTCTCCGGCAAGGTAACCGATGAGAAGGGCGTCGCATTGCCCGGTGTAAATATCATTGTGAAGGGCACGCAGCGGGGAACGACCACCAATGCCGAAGGCGCCTTTCAAATCGATATACAGGAAGGCGACGGTGCATTGCTGTTCAGTTTTGTCGGGTATCAATCCAAAGAAGTGATTTTGGGAAACCAGACCAGCCTCGTGGTATCGCTCGTGCCCGAGAGCAAGGCGCTTGAAGAGGTGGTGGTAACCGCATTAGGTATCAAAAAGGCGGCTAAAAGTCTCGGGTATGCCACCGCCAGCGTGCCTACCGAGGAAATGACGGTGAACCGGACGGCCAATTTCATGAATGCATTGCAGGGCAAAATGGCGGGCGTGAATATCACCTCGCTGGGTTCCGGACCGGCGGGAACGAGCAAGATCCGTATTCGGGGGCAATCTTCTTTCGGAGGCAATAACTCGCCGCTGATTGTGGTGAATGGTGTGCCGATCGATAATTCCAACTTCGGCGCCCGCGGCGATGCGGCCGACAAGGGCTCCAACCGAACGTCCGACAGCGGCGACGGTCTGAGTAGCATTAATCCCGATAACATCGAATCGATGACCGTGCTGAAAGGCGCTGCGGCTTCGGCATTGTATGGTTCACGTGCGAAAGACGGGGTGATTATGATTACGACGAAAACACGTGGGGCAGGCATTGGTATCGGCATTGAGTTTAACTCGAATTTCACCACTGAAACGCCGCTCGATTATACCGACTATCAATACGAATATGGTCAGGGCGAAAACGGCAAGCGGCCGACCACGCCCAACCCGACATCGGGCCAGTGGAGCTTCGGCGAGAAGTTCGAACCGGGCATGACGCAGGTGCTGTTCGATGGCGTGGAAGTCCCTTATGTGCCCCAGCGGCATCAGATCACCGATTATTACCGCAAAGGGAGCACATTTACCAACACCATTACCGTGTCTTCCGGCGGGGAATTCGGTGGTTTCAGCCTCTCGCTTTCCAACCTCGACAACAAGACGATCCTTCCGGGCTCGGGTTACCACCGCAAGACGGTGAACCTCGGTTTTACCCAGACCATGGCTAAAAAACTGACCATTTCGGGTAATATCAACTATTCCAACGAAGACCGTAAAAACCCGCCCAACATCGCCGAGCAGGATTACAGCCCGGTGGTGCTTTACAATATGGCCAACTCCATGCCGCTCGATCTGCTCGAAAAATACCAGACCGACGAGAACGGCAATGAGTATGTGTGGTCGCGTTTTACCAACCGTACCAATCCCTATTTCGCATTGAAACGGTTTGAAAACGTGGAGAAAGACCGGGTTTTCGGTAACCTTTCGGTGCGGTACAGCTTCACGGACTGGCTTTACGCGCAGGTGCGGGTGGGGCAGGATTACTATTCGCGGGAGCAGGATTACAACCTGCCCACCGGCAGCCAGCGCCAGGCGGCGGCTCCACAAGGTTTTGTGAACGGGCAATACGTGCAGGACACCCGCTCGGTCCGCGAGCTGAATACCGATTTTTTGATCTCGGCTAATAAAACTTTCGGCCGCATTGGCTTGAATATCAATGCGGGAGGCAACCAGATGTACCGCAAACTGAGCCGGCATAATGTATTTGTGCAGGATTTCTACGTCCGCGACCTGTACACGATCGGAAACGGCCGCCAGAAGGATGCGACATATGAATTTTCGAAACGGCAGGTAAACTCAATTTATGGTGCCGCGGAAATCTCTTACAATGACTTCCTTTTCCTGAACGGTACCATTCGCAACGACTGGTTTTCAACACTTTCGCCGGCGAACCGGAGCATTGTTTATCCCTCGGTAACCGCCAGCTTCGTGTTCTCACAGGCATTCACGGCTTCGCTGCCTTCGTGGATTTCGTTTGGCAAAGTGCGCGTAGCTTACGCCGAGGTGGGAAGCGACACCGACGTGCAGCCCTACGCTAACAATCTGTTTTACAACATCAATCCCCAGCAATTCCCGAACCCGAACGGCGCTGGCCAGCCGCTGGCGACGATCAATGGCTCGACGGTGCCGAATGCGGACCTCCGGCCCATGCGGGTTTCGGAAAAAGAAGTGGGTTTGGAGTTAAAGTTGTTTGAAAACAGGCTGGGACTCGATTTTACCTATTACGACAAACTCTCGTCCGACCAGATCCTTCAAGCGCAGACTTCCGACGCCTCCGGGTACCTTACGCAGCTGATCAACGTAGGCAAAGGGCGCAACCGCGGGCTCGAAACGATGGTGAACGTGACGCCGTACCAGGCCAAAAACTTCGTTTGGAACCTGAATTTCAATGCAGCTTACAATGTGACGAAAACCCTCGACCTCGGCAACAATGTGAGCGACGCGATGATCACCGTCGGTACCGGCGACTTTACCGGTGAACTCCGGCAGGTGGTGGGCAAATCAATGGGCCAATTGTACGGCTTCGGTTATCTCCGGGACGACCAGGGCAGGCAGGTTTTCGATGCCGGAAACGGTCGCCCGTTGCGCACACCCACGCAGATCGCATTCGGGAGCGCTTTGCCAAAG
Source organism: Dyadobacter sp. SG02 (assembly GCF_900109045.1). Taxonomy (GTDB): domain Bacteria; phylum Bacteroidota; class Bacteroidia; order Cytophagales; family Spirosomataceae; genus Dyadobacter. The sequence goes on along the minus strand of NZ_FNYL01000005.1, from coordinate 453,926 downwards.
TGGGTAGGCGGTATTACCAACAGTTTTAATTACAAAAACTTCTCCGCTTCGGTACTGGTCGATTTCAAACTGGGACATAAGATGATCTCGGGCACCAACCACAATGCGTGGCGGCACGGGCTACTGAAAGAGACATTGCCGGGACGTGCCGAAGGCTTCATTATCGGCGATGGCGTGAACCCGAATGGTGAGGTGAACCAGACGAAATCGGTGGTACAGGCCTATTATGAGACGGTCAGGTCGCAGAATATCGCGGAGCAGTTTGTGTACAATGCGGGTTTGTGGCAATTGCGGCAGATCACGTTTGGTTACGATTTTGCCCGGTTTTTGCCTAAAAACATCCCGTTCATCAAAGGCGCGCGGCTGAGCATTGTCTCGAACAACGTGGCGGTCCTCAAAAAGTGGGTGCCGACGATCCATCCCGATCAGTTCGGTTTTCCGTCCGACAACCTGATCGGCCTCGAAGCCACCGGGTTACCTATTACCCGCAGCACCGGTTTCAATCTTAACCTGAAATTCTAAGCCACTGACTATGAAAAAGGCGATACAAATATTGATCAGCGGCATTTGCATCATGGCCATGCAAGCCTGCGACAGCGGTTTTGATGAAATGAACATCAACCCTATTGCGCTCACGGCCGTAAACCCTGCCTATCAGCTCAATACCACCATCGTGAACAGCGCGCCGGTGTACGGCAACCTCAGTTACGAAACGACGATCGTGAAGCAAATGATCACCCCGTTCAGCGGGCAGGGGTCGGCGGCGAATTTTAACCAGGATAACCGCGGTGTGACGTCGGGTAACTGGAATACCTACTATCGGACCATTATCAAAGAACTGGCAGATGTGGTCGCGAAAACGAAGGACGATGCCAGCCGTTCGAATCTGTACAACATGGCGCGGATCTGGAAAGCCTACGCATTTATGGTACTGAGCGATACCTACGGCAACATTCCCTACGCCGAGGCAGGCTCGGGCTTTCTCACCGGCAACACTACGCCTGCCTACGACAATCAGGAGGCCATTTACAACGATATCCTCACCGAGCTGGACGCTGCTTCGAATGCATTGGATGCTGCCAAAGCGGCGGTTTCGAGCGATGTATTGTATGGTGGGGATGTTTTGAAATGGAAGAAACTGGGTAACTCGTTAATGCTGCGCGCGGCTATGCGGCTCTCGAAAATCAACCCGACGAAGGCTGCGGAATATGTGGCCAAAGCCGTGGCGGGAGGGGTAATACAATCGAACCAGGACAATGCGGTGATCCGGCACACGGCCAGCTTTACGAACCCGGTAGGCAGTTCGCTGAATGGCGGACAGTCGGCATTCTATTACCTGGACGATGAATTTGTAACTTACTTGTCGACCAACAACGATCCCCGCCTAGCGTCCATCGCCGTCCGCTACGTAGGCGCGCAAAGCGGGGCGGATCAGGTGGAGGCGAAGGCCAACCGGTCGGTTGCGGTGCAGATAGGCATGCCGCAGGGGTACGACAATACGACCATCAGCGCCGACGTGGCCGCTAAGAAACTGGCGAGCCTGTGGGATTACAGTCAGCTTGACCGGACGCGGATGGCCGCATTGACGGCGCCGAGCTTCCTCGTCACTTATGCACAAACCCGGTTATTGCTGGCCGAAGCGGTGGTCCGCAAGTGGACGAACGGCGACGCTGCGGCCTTGTATGCCGAGGGAATCAAGGCCCATATGCAGCAATTCGCGATGTACGGCGCGAGCACTGCCATCGGCGACGCGGCGATTAATGCGTACGTGGCCGCGCACCCGTTACACGCGGGTAAGGAGTTGGAAGAGATCAACACGCAATACTGGGTAGCGTCATTCCTGATCGGCCCGGAAGCATTCGCGAACTTCCGCCGCAGTGGTTTCCCGGTTTTAAAACCTAATCCCTATCCGGGCAGCGACCTGAAAACAGAACCATTTATCCGACGACTGACCTACACGGACGCCGAACTGAACGTGAACCACGACAACGTCCAGAAGGCGATCGCCGTACAAGGTCCCGACCTGCTCGATACGCGGGTGTGGTGGGACAAGAAATAGCATTGTATCAACCGATTTTTGAATGAAAAACCTGAAAAAAAGACTGCAAAACGGGGAAACCCTGCACGGCTGCTGGCTCAATACCGGCAGTTCCCTCACGGCGGAAATCGTTGGACTGGCCGGTTTCGATTGGGTGCTCATCGACCTGGAACACGGGGCGGGCTCCGAAAAGGATGTGCTCTACCAGTTGCAGGCGCTCGAACACACGCCCACGGCCGCGATCGTACGCGTGGAGAGTTCGGAAAGCCAGCGCATTCACCGCGTACTCGATATGGGTGCCGAGGGGGTGATGTGCCCCAAAATCCAGAACCCGGAAGGCGCACAGAAGCTCGTGCAGGGCTTGCATTATCCGCCATTCGGCGGGAGGGGCGTGGCCAAAATGGTGCGTGCGACAGGTTTCGGGCAGCATTTTCAGGAATATTATGACAACAGCCGGGCCAATATTCTCGGCATCGCGCAGATCGAAACTGTGGAAGTACTCAACCACCTCGATGCGGTCGCGAATACGGATGGGGTTGATGTATTGTTCATCGGTCCGGCCGACCTTTCGATGGAACTCGGCATTTTCGGGCAGTTCGACCACCCCGTGTTCCGGGACGCCGTTCGTGCAACATGCGAAGCCGCACGAAAAGCAGGCAAGGCAGTGGGTATCCTGTTTTTTAATACCAATGAATACCAGGCCTATCACGAGCTGGGCATCCGGTTCATTGCCTGCGGCTCCGACGCCACCTTCGTGGCCGAAGGCGCCCGCACCATGGCCAAAAAGCTGAACGAACTCCGTCCATCCTAAACCTGATTCTTCATGACTTTAATGACCGTTCTATTCAGCGACCCGCTTTTCATTCTGCTCATCGGCGTGATCATCGTGGTGGGAGGCATCATTTTCCTGCAACTGCACCCGTTTTTGGCGCTTATCCTGGCAGCATTCGTGGTAGCGTTGCTCACGCCCGCGGCTTCCGTCGAGGCATTTGCGATCGCGAAAGGCTCCTCGCCCGAAGCCGCGGCGGCATTGGCAAAAAAGAGCATAGGCGAGCGCATTGCGACGGAATTTGGCAGCACCTGCGGCAAAATCGGCATTCTCATCGCCATGGCAGCCATTATCGGCAAGGCCATGCTCGAGAGCGGCGCGGCGGAGCGCATTGTACGCTCGATGCTGGCGGTGACGGGCGTCAACAATGCGCCGTTCGCATTCCTGGTGAGCAGCTTTTTTCTGGGTGTGCCGGTGTTTTTTGACATCGTGATCTTTTTAATGATCCCGCTCGCGAAGGCGGTGAGTATGCGCATTGGCAAGAACTACCTGTTGCTGGTACTCGCCATTACGGGCGGTGCGGCGATGGCCAATTCGTTCGTCCCACCTGCGCCGGGGCCTCTGTTCCTGATTGGTGAAATGAATATCCCGATCGGAATGATGATGGCCGGTGGGACATTGCTGGGCCTGGTTACGATCACGGCGGGTTTTCTGTTCGCCAAATGGGCCAATGCCAAATGGCCGGTAGAGCTCCGCGATTCGCTCGACGCGCGCCTGGCCGACATCCGTTCGCTCGCCGAGAAAGACGATAGGGAATTGCCGCCGCTGTGGTTTTCGCTGTTGCCGGTCACATTTCCGCTGGTATTCATTTGTTTGGATAACATCCTGAAATCGATGATCAAATCCGGTGCGTTCGTGCCTGAATCGTCGGTAGCGCATTTCCTGGTTGATTTTGTGGCATTGATAGGGGACAAAAACATCGCGCTGGTGGGTGGCGGACTGATTGCCCTGGTGCTGCTGGCTGTTACCAGGAAAGGTAGCAAAGAAGGTATTTCTGCGTTCGTACAAGCCGCGCTAATGAGTGGCGGAGGCATTATTCTCATTACCGCGTCTGGCGGCGCTTTCGGCGGGATTTTGCAGCAAACCGGCATCAGTTCGCGCATTGCCGCACTCACCGCCGATTACCAGATGACGCTCATTCCGCTCGCATTCGTCATCAGCGCAGTCGTGCGTACGGCGCAGGGATCGGCCACGGTGGCGCTTATTACAGCTTCCGGCATTTTGTCGGGAATGGCTACCAGCGCCCATTTGGAATACCATCCATTATACCTAGGCCTCGCGATCGGTTGCGGCTCCAAGCTGGTGCCGTGGATGAACGACGCCGGTTTCTGGATCATCGTCAAGATCAGTAACCTCACCGAGCGGGAAGCATTAAAAACCTTTTCGCCCATGCTGGTCGTGATGGGATGCGTAGGCCTGGTGGTACTGATGATCGCCGCGCGGATATTTCCTTTGGTTTAATGAGTTACAAAACAGATAGTTAGTTGAATATGGAGAAAATAGGGTTTATAGGATTGGGTATCATGGGCAAGCCGATGGCGCTCAATCTCCTGAAAGCGGGCTTTCCCGTGGGCGTACTCGCAAGCAGTCAGGCGTCGGGCGTATTGAAGGACGCAGGTGCCGGGGTATGGCCGGATGCCGCGGCATTGGCTGCCGGAAGCGACGTGATCATTACCATGCTCCCCGATTCGCCGCAGGTGGAAGAAGTAGTGAATAGTGGCGTCCTGGCGGGCATTCGCGCGGGAAGTTTATTCATTGATATGTCCACGATAGCACCGCTTGTGGCCCGGAAACTCTTTGAAATCATGCAGGAAAAAGGGGTGGAAGCACTGGACGCGCCGGTTTCGGGCGGACAGGTAGGAGCGGAGGGCGCGACGTTGTCGATCATGGTGGGCGGTAATGCGGCGGCATTTGCACGGGCGTTGCCGGTGTTTCAGGCCATGGGCAAAAATATCGTACATATCGGCGAGCCGGGCGCGGGGCAGACCACCAAGGCTTGCAATCAAATGATCGTCGGGCAGACGATCCAGGCTGTGGCCGAGGCATTTACATTGGCCCAAAAAGCGGGTGTGGATTTGGCCAAAATGCGGGAAGTACTGCTAGGAGGTTTTGCCCAAAGCCGCATTCTCGACCTGCACGGCCAGCGGATGATCGATCAGAACTTCAAGCCCGGCTTCAAGATTAAACTACATCAGAAAGACATCAACATTGCCCTCAAAACCGGTGGCGAGCTGAAACTCACCCTGCCGGGCACCGAAACCGTGGCCAGGCAAATGGAAGCCGCCATGTTGCAAGGCAACGGCGAGCTCGATCACAGCGCGCTGTTCCTCGCATTGAAAGATTAACAGTTTTTGATTTTTACATCTTAACCGATTCATAATCATGAAAAGACATCAGTTTGTGAAGGTGCTCGCCACCGGCTCGGTAGGGGCGGCGGTACTGGGCGAGCATGAAGCAATGGCGTCCGCCGCAAAATCCGAACCGAAGAAAGTTTTGATGAAAGTAGGCTGCCAATCAGGCGGTACCACGGTCGAAAACCTCGAATTCAAGGCGCGCCACGGCGTTTACAATATCGATGGGGGCGCGCCGAAAATCATCGAAGGCAAGGGCTGGGACCTCGACGATTCGATGCGCAAGCGCGAGGCTTGTGAGAAATACGGCATCAGTCTCGATGCATACCATTGGCCACTGGCCTCGTCCGGGATCGACAAAGCCATTTTTCCGAATGTAATGCTCGGAAAAAGCCCCCAGCGCGATCGGGAAATAGAACAGTTACAGCAAATGATCATGGTCGCGGGTAAAACCGGCGTGCCGCTTTTGAATTACAATACCACCATCCTTCCCGTGCTCCGGACAGGCAGAACCACCGATCCGAAACGTGGCAATGCGACGTACAGCACCTGGAATTACGAGGAGGCGTTGAAACGTAACGACCCGAAAACGATCGCGGGCGACGTTACGATCGACATGATGTTCGAGCGCATTACCTACCTGCTCGATCGCTGTCTACCCGTTGCGAAAGAGTACAAGGTGAAGCTTGGTAACCATATCGCCGATCCGCCGACACCTGTTGGCTACCGGGGCATTACGCGCTGGAACAGCCCGGATGTGTTTGCCGGCATCAAGCGGTTCGCGCAGCTGTATGACAGCCCGTGGCATGGTTTCAATTTCTGCATCGGCTCCATCGCGGAAGGCCTTAAAGACCCGAAAACCGAGATTTTGCCGATTATCAAATGGGTGGGCGACCGCAAACAGATCTTTAACATCCATTTACGCAATATCAAAGGCGGCTGGAACAACTTCCAGGAAGTATACCCCGACAATGGCGACATGAACTTCCTGCAATGCGTGCGCGCGCTGCGCGATGTCGGTTTCGACGGCATGGTCATGCCCGACCACGTCCCCCACCACGAAGCACCCGGCTCCACGAATGAGGCGTTTGCATTCAGTTATGGGTATGTTAAGGGGCTCATCCAAGCGGCAGACGAGGCGGGGGCGTAAGTCATTCAATCATTCAGTCATTCAATCATTCAATCATTCAAAATTCATGTCCCGCATTAGCGAAATCCACATTACTCCCATTGCCATTATTGATCCTCCGTTGCTGAATGCGGCGGGATTACATGCGCCTTATGCGCTTCGGACGGTTGTTGAAATCGTGACGGACGATCGCATTTCCGGCATTAGTGAAATACCGGGCAACAGCGATATTGATGCTGCACTCGAAGAGGCCAGGGCATTACTCATCGGTCGCGATCCGTTCAATCTGAATGTGATCCGGCAGGTGCTTGCCGACCATTTCGGTACAGAATCGGCGGCGGCGCGGGGGGATGCGCCTTGGGACCAGCGGAAGCTCGTGCATATTTTCAGTTCGGTGGAAGTGGCTTGTCTGGATATTATCGGCAAGATTACCGGGCGGCCGGTCGTGGATTTGCTAGGCGGTAAAATGCGGGACCGGGTGCCGTTTTCGGCTTATTTGTTTTATAAATATGAAGGCGCAGGCGGCCCGCTGGAATTCGGTACCGATCCGGAAGCCACTGGTTGGGCGGCTGCCCGCCAGGCCGCGGCGCTGGCCCCCGAAAGCATTGTCGAACAAGCGCGGGCGATGTGTAAGGAGTTTGGTTTTCAGTCGATTAAATTAAAGGGTGGGGTATTTGAACCGCGCATTGAAGTCGATTCTATGCTGGCACTGCACAAGGCATTCGGTCCGAATGTACCGTTGCGCGTCGACCCGAATGCGATCTGGGAGGTAGAAACGGCGATCCGCTACGGGCGCGAGCTGAAAGGCATTCTTGAATACCTGGAAGATCCGGTACGCGGCCAGGAGAATATGGCGAAAGTGCGCAAGGAGCTGGGTATTCCGCTGGCGACCAATATGTGCACCACTTCCTTTGGAGACATTCCGCGGAGTATCGAACTGCATTCAGAAGACATTATCCTTAGCGACCACCATTTCTGGGGAGGTTTGCAGGCTTCGATGACGCTTTCCGGCATTTGCCAGACGTTTGGTCGCGGCCTTTCCATGCATTCCAACAGCCACCTGGGCATTTCGTTGGCGGCGATGGTGCACCTCGGCGCCGCATTGCCTGATGTGCCCTACGCGCTGGATACGCACTATCCCTGGCAAAGCGACGAGGTGATCGTCGGCGGGCGCATTCAGTTCGAGGAAGGCAGCGTGGCAGTGCCCATGGGCCCCGGACTGGGGGTGGAGCTAGATCGTGAGGCATTGAAAAAACTGCATCAGAATTACATTGCCTGCGGTCTTAAAAAACGCGACGATGAAATTGAGATGCAGAAAAAAGTGCCCGGCTGGAAGTTTAAAGCGGTTCGCTGGTAATCAATATTTGGCCATCATTTTGTCGAAAACCCCGCGCTGCTGCGTCAGTGCGGCGATTTTGTCGTCGGGATTGGTGTGGCATTCCAGCAGTACCCAGCCTTTGTAATCCATTTTGGCCAGGTTATCGATCAGCTCCGGGTAGGGATAATCGGTACGGTCGAGCTCACGGACGTGGCAGGTGTCGCCAAAATACTTCTTGACCAGGTCGAAATTGGATTGAAAGCCTTGACCGTTTAGGTCTTGCTTGTTGCAATTCCAGCATATTTTGGCATTGCGGTGATCGGCGTAATCCATGATTTTGCGGATGTTCGGTAGTTCCTGCGTTTCTTCGCCGTGGACTTCCAACCGCAGTTGCTGGCCGAAATCGGCCGCATAACCTGCCAGTCCACGCAATGCGAGGCCGATTTGCTCCAATGTTTTTTCAGTAGGAACTTCCTTGTGCAATGCATTGGGTTTCACTTTCACGCCCGTACCGCCTACGTCCGCGCTCAGGCGGATGAATTCTTTGGTACGCTCGATCGACGCCTTCAATTTGTCCTGGTCGGGATAATCATATTGCTGGTTGGTACCCAGGCCCACGATCTTTACCGGGCTATCGGCAAATTGCTTCTTTACCTGCTTGCGCTGATCGGTCGTAAGGTCGGGCATCACCTTGTGCGCATGCTCCACACGCAACTCTACACCTGTAATGTGCGTATCCGAAAGGTTTTTGATCAGCGTAGGCACATCCCAGTCCTTTCCCCATAGATAGGTTACAAAGCCGAGCTGCATTTTCGGTTTTTTCCAAAAAAGCGGATGGGCCTGTGTGAAATCGGGGAGAAACGCTGCCGTGGCGGCGATGGAGAGGTTTTGCAGGAATGTCTTTCTGTCGATGCGCATAGGAAGCCGGTTTGGGTTGACTGGTTACAATCGCTTTAAGCCGGCTTCCCGCTAATTCTACCGTTTGGCGGCCTGCTCGATCAGAAAATCCAATGCAGGCTGTTCGGCCAGCGGTGCCGCTTTGATTTCGTCGCCCAGCAATATCATTTGCGGTGCATTTGCATTAAATGCGGGCCATTCCGGCAAACCGGTACCATTAGGATTGCCGGTTTTGATGAAATTCACCCAATAAGCCGACATAATGTTCGCGATCTGATCGTCCGTGGCATTCAGCGGGCGTAATGAACGGTCGATGAAGCGGAGGTTATCATACGCGTACGCGACCTCGCCTGTGTGAAATGCGCCATACTGTGCGTAAATGCCCGTCGCGGGTAGTTTTCGCGTAAACCGGTAAAGGTATGCGCCTTTGTTTTGCTGTGACTGTGCAAGCGCCCACGAGTAGTTCTGCATGCCAAAGCTGTTATCGCGGGCCAGTTCGTTTTGCGAATGTGCGGCCTCGGCGTCTGTTTGGGCTGGGTAGTGTTGAAAGAAGGTCTGGGCGATCGGGCCGTATTGCTGGTTGTATTGTGCCTGAAAGTCCGCCGCGCTTTTCGGCGTGGCTACTGCATTTTCGTTCTGGTTCCAGCCGGTAAGGAGCACGACGGGGTTCTGTTTTCCAGCCTTGTAAATGGCCGAAACGGGTTCGGGAAGTACCTGTCCGTCTGTAATCGGTCCGCGGTAAGTGGTAATGTTCTTCAAAATTTCCTCCGCAGGTAGTCTGCGCAATGCTGCGAGGGAAGTTGCATTCAGCTTTTCGCCAGCCTTCAAGCCGGCATCTTCCGCTTGTTTCAGGGTGGGATAATTTCTTCCAAAACCGGCACCGCTTTCCGCGATCGCTTTATTGAAAAGACCTTTCGCAAGCGGGCTCACGACGAGGCAATTCACGCTCATGGAACCAGCCGACTGGCCTGCAATAGTCACATTATCAGGGTCGCCCCCAAATTGCGCGATATTCTTTTTAACCCATTTCAATGCGGCTATCTGGTCCATCAACCCGTAGTTCCCGGAGGCATTTTTGCCCGATTCTTTCGTCAGCTCCGGATGCGCGAAAAAGCCGAATGCCCCCACACGGTAATTGATACTTACAAAAACGACACCCTTTTTAGCTGTCGCTTCGCCATCGTAAATCGCGCATCCCGCGCCACCGCTCACAAAACCACCGCCATAAATCCAGACCACTACCGGCTTTTTCGCAGTTGATTTGCCCTGTTTTTCAGTCCAGACATTCAGGTAAAGGCAATCCTCGCTAATGGGCGTTTTCGGGATCAGAAACTCGGCGCTCCACATACTGAAAGGTACGGGTTCTCCCTGCACCGGACTGGCTCCGAACTTGTCACAGGCGAGTACGCCGCTCCATTTTTTCACAGGCTGCGGCGCCTTCCAACGCAACTCCCCAACCGGGGGCGCGGCAAACGGGATGCCCTTGTAAATGCTGATGCGGCCATCGGTACTCGCGGTACCGGAGATCTTTCCGCCTTCGACGCGCAGCGTATCGGCGGCATTTGCAGTAAAGAGAAGACAGTTAAGGGCGCCAGCCAGCAGGCAACCAAAAGAAAATGCGCGTAAGTTCATTCGAAGTGATCGTTTTAAAGCGCAAGTTCGATTTTATTTTTGACATGCTTGCTTTCCTGCTCCCGGATGGCCGTATCCTCAGCCAGCTCAACCTCCTTTGATTTTTGCAGCGACCTGAGCCACCACGACGCAGGTATCAGCCCGTTCGAATGCAGTTCCAGCCGGACCAGGAACTCTTTCGGCGGCGTACGGTGGCCATTCAGGTATTGGCTGAGCACATAAGGCTTCACATCGACATCAGCGGCGAACTCTTTGTCCTTTTTGTTCTGCGCGCGGATGTATTCGTTCAGAAAATATTGGAAGTCCCAATGCGCTTTGGGGTCGCTGTCCTCAATGTAATTCAGAATCTGGTATTTGATTTGGAGTGTTTTGGCTTCTATCCACTGCTCCGGCGTCCGGTTTGCAATTTCCCGTTGGCGCATCGCGCGGAATTCTTGCATGCCTTTTTCTTCCTCTTCCGGAGAAAGGGGTTCGCGCGGAATCATGAACGCGTCCGCAATTTCTTCTATTGTATAGTCCTTAAACAACCTCTCAATCGTCTGCCGGTCTTTCTTCGTTAAATGCCTCATGATATTCGTTGATTATGTTTCTTGAATTGTAAGTGTCTAAAAAGAGGCAATTGCCTGCATCACTAAAACCATACTTTTGACGGTAGTGGAATATGATCGAAGTTTTTGGTTTAAGATAAACGTAACCATCGAAATTCAGATCGAAAGATTTTTTGCAGACAAACGCAATCAAATTTCCGGCAATTCGGTCATATCGTTTTTTGGAACCCAAATGTTCCCTCGCATTAGCGATCAGTTTGATTTCGATGGCCAGGTTTTTAGGTTGAGATTCCAATGAAACCAGGCCGATAACTTCTTCCATGTGTTCCCGGCGAAGCCCGTATATTTCAAATTGAAGCTGCCGCTTCCATTCAAAATCGAATCTGTTACTACTGTCAAGCAGTGCAATCTCTTCTGATGAAAGCCTGCCGATGACCGCCGGCAGCTTCTCGCCGGTCAGAATGTCCTCTAAGTAATACCCCATGAAGATACAAAAAGTTTACGGATTTGGTAAACATTTTACCAGTTTTTAATCTTCATTTAGACGTCGTCACAGGGGTTTGGTAACGCTTGCGGGAGTATCAATTCTTTTACGGTCGGATTTGTAAGATTAACGGAATATGAAATTGAGGAGTGAAACAGCTGCAACTGGTTAAATGCAGCTCTGTTCAGCCTTTTGATTAAAAGTAGATTTAGCAAAATGTCTGAAATAGATCGTCGGAAGTTTCTTAAAATGTCTGCGGGAGCCGCGGGCGCCGCGTTGAATTTACTGCCACCATTGATCCGGAAAGCCCTGGCCGTGAAAGCGTACAGTCCTACCAAAACGATCCGGGACGTGCAGCATGTGGTGATCCTGATGCAGGAGAACCGATCGTTTGACCATTATTTCGGGGCGATGCGTGGCGTGAGAGGCTTTGGAGATCGCTTCCCGATCCCGCTTGAAAGCGGCAAGCGCGCATTTGTACAGTCGGATGGCAAGCGGGAATATTCGCCTTACCGGGCAGATAAAAAGACGGTGAATGCGGCGCTAGTGAATGGTACGCCACACGATTTCCCCGACACGCAGGCCGCGTGGAATCAGGGGAAATACGGATTCTGGCCAATGTTCAAGACGCCTTATTCGATGGCCTACTACACGCGGGAGGAAATCCCGTTTCAATATGCCCTCGCGGAGTCGTTTACAATATGCGACGCTTATCATTGCTCCATTGCCACCGGTACCGACCCGAACCGTATCATTTTCTGGTCGGGTTCGAACTTCGACCCGGAAAAACGGGCTGCGGGAATCAATTGTACCGACGCGGATTCCGAGCCTGTGAATCTGCGTTGCTGGGTGGAGGGGAAAATGCCGGACCCCGGCTATACCTATCGGGGTAATGCATTTAAATGGGACACGATCCCCGATGTTTTGCAAAAAGCGGGCGTCAGCTGGCGCATTTACCAGGACCCGAACGACAACTGGACAGGCGCAATGCACGGCTGTCTGGCATTCGAAAGTTTCCGGAATGCGAAGCCCGGTTCGCCGGTTTATGAAAACGGGATGAAGCACTGGTCGATCAAAGACCTCACGGAGCATGTTAAAAACAATACGCTGCCGCAGGTAAGCTGGGTGTTGCCGTCGCAAAGCAATTCGGAGCACCCGAGCGGCCCGTCGAGCCCGAACCGTGGAGGCGATTTTACCCACCAGGTGCTGACGGCGATCACCGCTAATCCCGAGGTTTGGAGCAAAACCGTTTTCTTCCTCACTTTTGATGAAAACGACGGCCTTTTCGACCACATTCCCGCGCCGGCGGTACCTTCCTACAATTCGGATGGGTCGCTGGCCGGTAAATCCACGATCGACCTCGCAGGCATGTATTTTCATAACGATAAGGGCACGTCCGAATTTCCCAACCCTTTTCATGAGGCCAGTATGAAAAAAGGTGGGCCGGTGCGGACACGCGTTTACCAGGACAAGCGCGATACAATCACCGGTAATATCCGCCCCTGGGGAATGGGGCCGCGCGTGCCGATGTACATTATTTCGCCTTGGAGTAAGGGAGGATGGGTCAATTCCGAAGTTGCAGACCATACGTCCGTGGGGCAATTTCTAGAAAAGCGGTTCAATATCACCATTCCTGCGATCAGTCCCTGGCACCGTTCGGTAAGCAGCGACCTGATTTCGGCGTTTGATTTCCTGACGCCCAACGACCCCGTGTTTCCACCATTGCCTGACACCGCCAATTACGCCAGCATCGAAGAGGCATCCAGGTTGCTCCCCAAAGCCACAGCGCCGGAATCGCCCGGGCCGTTGTTTCAGGAAAAAGGCACGCGCTATTCACGCGCGCTGCCGTATCGCCTGCATACGCATGCGAAGGTTGTTTTTAATAAAATCGAGCTGTTTTTTGAAAACAAAGGTACTGTCGGGGCCGTGTTTCATGTATACGACCTCCATCACCTCGGCCGTATCCCGAGGCGCTACACGGTGGAGGCCGGGAAATCGCTTTCGGACGAGTGGGTGCCGGCATCCGGATCGGACAAATACGCTTTGGAAGTGTTTGGTCCCAATGGCTATTTTCAGCGTTTTTCGGGCGCCAGCATGGGTGGGGAGCCGGAAATAAAGGTTGCTTATGATTATCGCAAAGGCATTGTGCATTTGGAAATTCAAAATCCAGGCAAGGCGGTCGCGGAAATGACGGTGATGAATAGCTATGATAAGTCGAAACCATTGCGCATCGATGTGCCCGCTGGTAAGAAAATCGCGAGGGAATGGCCGTGCGGTAATCAGGGTGACTGGTATGACCTGACTGCCGAGCTAAAATCAAATCCCGCATACCAGCGCCGCATGGCCGGGAGGATCGAAACGGGCAAGCACGGCATTAGCGATCCGGCAATGGCAATGGACATTTAAAACATTAAGAATAAAAAATAATGAATTTTGGCAACGGGGACACTCAAATCGGGTGTCCCTATTTTTGTGAGTAATAAAAACGACTGTTCTGGTACGAAAAGCGCTTTTCGTATAAATATCATCGTTATCGCCTGGCGCGCCCCCATTATCTCGTTCGGATAACCTGCTGCCAATATTTTATGATGAATCAACCTTCGGGATCGAATGATTTTTCGATCCGTGCGGGAATTTCTATGCCGTTTTATTTTAAAACTATATGAAAGCCCTTCCATTATCTAATGTGGAGAAAGCTGGTATGCTTTCTTTCGTGAAAACAATTGAATTTAAAAAAGCAAAACCCGAGGCATCTTCCGGAGTTCAAACGAAGTATGTATATTCTTGCTATATTCTTGTCAACTTATTGACTATCATATCCTTTTGTTATCTCCTTTTACCGGTGATTATTTTTATATATGGATTTGTAAGAACTGAAATTTCGCTGGCGATCACCGGGTTGGTTTGCTATGCATGTTATCGATTTTTCCGTGATGCACTTTTGCCTGCTGATCATAAAATTAAAGACAGGGATCTGTTACAGGAATGGCATGCCTGGCGCGGGCACTTGGCGTTAATGAGCGCCCTGGCACTCATATGGCTGTCTTTTTCCAGCATTGGCGGAATTGGCTATCGTAATTTCGATTCGGGCATACGAAGTTCGTTGCTGTGGCACCTTGTAACCGGCTCATGGCCATTGTATTTCAGGTCGGGATACTTTGGAAGTGAATTTGGGGCGCTTTCGGATAAGGCATATGTCTATTATTTTGCCTACTACCTTCCCGCAGCGGTTGTGGGCAAGCTGTTAGGCTGGAAAGCCGCTAATTTGGCTCTTTTCGCCTATTCCTGGGTGGGTACGGTGCTCGCGCTCATGCTCGTACGCACGTATGTACAAGGGCGGGGGTATGTGGTCACCCTGATGGTTTTTATGGGAATTAGTCTGTTTGGCGGTATGGATTATGTCTGGAACAGCCTGTTCCGCTTCACAGCCGACCGGTCCGAGATGTGGCTAAGCCCGTTGCATTATTTTTCACACACAAGGAATCTGTTTTGGTCGCCGCACCATTGTTTACCAACCTGGTTGATAATCGGCATTATTCTGAACCGAAGACAAATCAATCCGCTTATTATGCGAATTTTTCCGTTAGCAGTCGTATCGATGTTGCTATGGTCGCCTCTATGCCTCATTGGTTTGCTTCCTTTTCTTTTTGCGATGGCTAAACACTATTGGAAAGATTGGCTGGAATTGAGTTTAATAAATACCTCGGCTTGCTTCATATGCATACTCTTGGCTGCATTTATTGTTTCCAATGACTTTTCATTCAGAATGTTCTATGCGCCGAATGTGATCGACAGGTACTGGATTCAGTACAGTATATTTGTGTTGGTTGAGTTTGGAATAGTATCATCGATATTTGTTTTGTCGAATAATAAAATACTTAAACACGGGACAGTACTACTTTTATTTACACTATTATTAATTATCCCCATATTTATACTGGGAAGATGGAATGATTGGTGTATAAAACTCTCAATGCCTCCGCTGTTTGTATTGTCTGTTTTTATGATTAAGCAAATTATCTGGCTCGTTGGAAATAACAAAAGAGGCGCATTTTTCTCTGTACTCATTTTCGGAGCCGGTGCTTTGACTCCGATTGAAGAGCTGGTTTACAGTGCGAAAAACTACCGCATATCGTTTGAAACACCTCCCGAAATCCGTGACTTTGGGCCTAATTACATTGTCTGGCAGCAGCTGGGCGATCCCGATAAATTCTTCTTCCGTTATCTGGCACGGCGCTAACAATGGGAAAGGCTGCCCATCGGAACGGGCAGCCCTTTTAGAGTGTGTGCATTAATGAATTTGGATTTAGGAATAGTAGCGTTATGCGTCGAAAAGCAGCGGAAAAAACTGCCCTTTTAATTTTTCTCCTTTCGGAATGACGGGCACGCCGTCGAGCAGTGTGGTATTGGTATCGGACATTGTGCCGTCCGCGAAAACATTGATTACAAATGCACGTCGTGAGCGCTCCGAGCGGTTTTCATAGGAACCATGAACCATCAATGGATGGTGGAATGTGCCATAGCCGCGTTTCATTTCAATCGGGACCGGTTTGAATTCGGCCTTTTGCTCGTCGGTCAGGTATTGCATCAGTCCTTCCATGTCACCGGCGAGTTCGGGCTTGTCGAGCAGGCCCCATCGGTGGCTTTTGGGCACATAATAAAGGCAGCCATTTTCGATCATCGAGTCGTCGAGGCCCGTCCAGCAAGTAAGGTGTTGCATGGGCACCGAGCGCGTCCAGTACGAATAATCCTGATGCCAGGCCACCACGCCGCCATGCCGCGCGGGCTTGCAGAAAAGCTGATCGTGCCAGAACCGCACGGCCTTTTCGCCGAACAACTGGCTGGCAGCCATGACGAAAGCCGGATTCCAAAGCACGTCGTGAAATCCTTCCGTCACGCGCCATGCACCGAGTGCGTGCAAAAGTACCGCGTTTGGATCGACCGATTCGTTGGAATGGAATTCGTAATACAAATGGTGACCGGGGTTGGATGGGTCAGTAGCAGCGACAAGTTCCTCATTCAACACATCCACCTGCCAGTCTTCCAGCAACTTGACGTTGGAGAGGTAGCCGTTTTCGTGGAAAAATGCCACTTGATCGTCGCTAAGACGGTATTGTTCCCACTCCTCCCGGCTGGCAGGCTGTTTGAACAGGTCGGATATCAACTCATGATATTGGGAAAGGTCCCGCGTCGCTACTTCCATGATTTCTTGTTCGGGATTAGTTTTAGTTATGCAAATATGCGGGATGTCATCTTCTTGGCAGGTTGCTGATTTTGATCAATAACTAACTTATTTTGTATTAATATTGGGATATTGATTTGTAATAGTTGCTAAATAGGGTACAAATACCGCTTATGAGCTCATGAAAGCACAATTCGAAGCATTTCAGCCGCTACCCGATTCCTCGTTTCGCATATTTGGCTATGAGGTGGCGGAATTCGATGCCCCGTGGCATTACCACCCGGAGTATGAGCTGACTGTCATTCTCCAAAGCGAGGGAATTCGTTATGTGGGCAATAGTATGGAAAGTTTCGAGGCGGGCGATCTGGTATTGCTCGGCCCGAATCTCCCGCATTGCTGGAAAAATACGCCCGACAGCCAGGGCCCGGCGAGCTCTATCGTTGCGCAATGGCCCGGAGATTTTATGGGGACTGGCTGGCAGGATGTGGAAGAGTTTAAATCGGTGAAACGACTTTTGCAATTGGCCGGGCAGGGGATACGTTTCAGCCAGGAGGTGTCGGGGATGGTAACCCCTATCCTGGCCGAAATGCTTGAAATGCAGCCATTTCCCCGGCTGATGAAGTTTCTGGAAGTACTCGAACTGCTGGCATCAGTGAAAAATATCCATTTTCTGTGCGAGCAGGGATTTGCCTATCCGCTCAATTACGAGGATAACCAAAGGATTAACACGGTCTACAATTACATCAGGGAACATTACGCGGAACGCATTACGCTGACTACCCTTGCGGGTCTCGTATATATGAGTGAGGAATCGTTTTCGCGGTTTTTCAGCCGGACCATGCAAAAGCCGCTTTTTACCTTTCTCAACGAGTACCGCATTAATATCGCGTCCAAGATGCTGATTGAAACCGATATGCAGGTCGCCGAGATCAGTTTTGCCTGCGGGTATGAAAGTCCGCCCTTCTTTTTCAGGCAATTCCGCAAATTCGGCGGCATGACGCCGGCCGCGTATCGGAAGCAGTTTCGCACGACAGAAGCCGCAGGATAAAGCATCAAAAATTGAGGGGTATTGGAATTTTGTTTATCGGGAGGCAAATAATACTTTCGGGCGTTTCATCACTTTAACCACACTTACATATGGAAATAGCAGACTTACTTTCGGACCTCATTCTCATTGCCTCCGGCGCCTGGGTAGTTTTTCAATTGGGACGCTTCGTGTACCGCTCGGTTCGATTTGTTTATAATGCGATTTACGGGGACTTTGTCCTGACCAATCCTAAAACAGGCAAGTCGGTCACGCTGGGGAGGCATCACAGGGATGGCTTGGCGCAGGAAATTTTAGATATTCTTGAATAATGGCGGGGCGCGCGAAGCCTCAGCCAACTTATCCGAAAAGCAAGGCCATTGCGGCAATTACCACGCTGCTAAGTGCGGTCATCTCGGAGTTTCCCAATGGGCGAACGAAAGAGATATTGCTGGTGCTTGTTGGGACGATGGCCTATTTTGCTTATCACAGTTTCGTTGTTACCAAGAATTTAGTCTTGCGGGAAGGGGTACGCTGGGTGTCACTGACTATCACGGAATGGAAGGTCAAGAAATACGTCCGGGAGCTTGAAACTGAAATCCAATGCCATGAGACAACTTCCGAAAGGCTCGCGGAGATAAAGTTTCAAATGAAGCGCTACCGTGATACGCTGCTGGACAAAAGGCTCGAAAGTCTAGATTGATACCCGCTACCGTGCCTTCGTAAACGTCTTCACGAGCTTCGCATCAAATGTAACATCCACCACCGGGCCGCCGGAGGCCGACTGGTCGAATTTCAAAGTGCCGGCCAGATGATCGGGGCTGTCGGTGGTTAGTGTCAGAAATTCGTTTTGCGCGGTGCCGGAATATTGTACCAACTGGTTGTTCAGGCTGATCCAGTAGAGCAGTCTCGGCGCGGCATCGAGGTCTACCTGCAAGCCTTCGATATATTGATCAACACAATTCATAGGGCCGCACGCCTTGATTTTGTCATCCAGCGCGGCGGTTGTGAATAGCAGGCGGCGGATCTTCTTGCCGCTATCGAAGCCGTCCGGCCCGGTGATGAAGTACGCCGATTTAATATTCATATCAAATTCCTTGCTGCCCGTTTTGTAAACCAGCTTTCCCTTCCCTACGTCCGAACGGAATGTGAAAGATAGCAAGAGCAGTGTGCAGGCTGCGAGTAGCGGGCTGAGCCGAGCGGTGCGAAATTGGAAATTTGTTTTCATAGGAAGGGGTGTTTTAAGATTTGTAAAAGTTAATGAAAAAGCAGCGGTTTTTTGATGCATTCATTGGGTCAGGGAGGGTGATTTGCAGCCATAATTGGAATATTCAGAGTAAATACTTGAAAAAAAGTGCTTAGACGAGTAGTAAATTGAGGTGAAGTACCTGTAATCTGTATATCCATTTCCTAAATCAAAAAATCACGTACATGGAAAAAAAGAATACCGTTCAAGAGCAGCCTTCTTCTTCGCGGAGGGATTTCATTAAAGCGGCCGCAGGTACCGCAGCAGGCCTGATGATCGTTCCCCGCCACGTGCTGGGCAAAGGTTATGTGGCACCCAGCGATAAGATTACCGTAGCAGCGGTAGGCGCGGGCGGAAAGGGAACTTCCGACATTGCCAATTTCTTCAAAAGCGGTAAGGCCAATATCGGCTACCTGTGCGATGTGGACGACAGACGTGCAGCCACCTCCGTTAAAAACTTTCCACAAGCCAAGTACTACAAAGACTGGCGGGAAATGTTTGAAAAAGAATCCAAAAATTTCGACGCTGTTTCCGTTTCGACCCCCGATCACACGCACGCGGTGGTAGCGATGGCAGCTATGCAACTGGGTAAGCACGTGTACGTGCAGAAGCCCATGACGCACGATATTTATGAAGCGCGGATGCTCACCGAAGCGGCCGCCAAATACAAGGTGGTAACCCAAATGGGTAACCAGGGGTCGTCGGGCGACGGTGTCCGCCAATTGCACGAATGGCACGACGCGGGCATTATTGGTAACGTACACACGGTTTACATCTGGACCAACCGCCCGATCTGGCCGCAAGGTATTCCCTGGCCGACCGATAAACCGGCCGTTCCGAAAGAACTCGACTGGAACTTGTGGCTCGGTACCGCGCCTTACAAAGAATATGTAGACAACCTGATCCCGGGAAGCTGGCGCGGATGGTGGGATTACGGTACAGGCGCACTAGGCGACCTCGGTTGCCACCTGATGGAGGCGCCATTCCGCATTCTCGACCTGAAATACGCATTGGATATGCAGGCGAGCGTAGGAAGTGTGTTTACGGCGTTTGGCAAAAGAGGGATTTTTCCCGACAGCTGCCCGCCATCGAGCCACGCGACCCTTACTTTCCCGAAAACGAAGAAAACAAAAGGAAACGTTACGATGCACTGGATGGACGGCGGTATCAAGCCGGAACGTCCGGAAGAATTAGGTCCTAACGAGTTGTTCGGCGATGGTAACAGCGGTATCCTTTTCGTGGGTACCAAAGGTAAGATGATGGCCAGCGAATATGCGGCCAATCCGCGCCTTTTGCCGCTCTCGCGCATGGAGGAGGTGAAAGTGAAGCAGAAGTTTGCCCGTGTGCCTGGTTCGGCCGATGGCCACTATGCGCAATGGGTCGAGGGATGTATCGCCGGTTACGGCAAAATGGAGCTGAGCTCGCCATTCGAAAAAGCAGGCCCGTTGACGGAGGCGATCCTGATGGCGAACCTCGCGATCCGTGGCGCGGATATGCCGAAACCACGTGCAACCGGAAACGGTTTCGACTATCCGGGATCGAACCTGAAAATGCTTTGGGATTATCAAAACATGAAGGTGACAAACTTCGATGAGGTCAACCAGTGGGTAAGACGCAACTATCGTGAAGGTTGGAGCCTGGGTGTTTAATGTAATATCAGCTTGATGAAAAGCCCTTCTGTTTATTCAGGAGGGCTTTTTCGTTATATTTTAAATAGCTTTTTAGCATTACCATAAAGTATTTTCCGCTCGATTTCCTTCGATCCGGCCAGTTTACGGATCTCGGCGATGGTTTGCGCGCCCTGGCATTTTTCTCCCGAACCGATGTGGTCGTCGCAATCGCTGCCGTAGAGAAGTTTGTCCTGATGGCGAGCCAGAAATGCGCGGGCGTGGTCTTCGTCACGCGTCATGGATAGCAAGCCGGAACCGGCGGACATATCGCCGAACATATTCGGGTAGTCGCTCAGCAGGCGATCGGTGAGGCCGCCGGGCATAACTTTGTTTTTGGGGTATAAAATGCTTTGGTCCGAATGGTTTTTATCGATATTCGCCCACCAGGTTTGTGCGTGACCGATGAAATTCACTTTCGGATATTTTTCGAGCATTTTAGGGAAGCGCTCGAAATTGTAGTTGAACATCTGGAACTGCCAATGCATCAACACGGGCACATTGTGCTCCTCGGCCAGTTGATAAACCTGCTGCATTTCCTTCGAATCGCAATCCACCCCGAATTTCAACTCGCCGATCACACGCGCGCCCATTTTCAGGTACTTTTCGATTTCCTGCACGGCGTCGGGCAGATCAGGGACTTCATTGGACCCGAATGTAAATTCGCCCGGATATTGCTTTGCGATATTATAACAAGCCTCATTACCTGCACATTGGGCTTGCAGGCCGTTGGTTTTTCCCTGATGGGTAGAAGTTCCGAACGCCGGCGTACCGGCGGGTAGCAGGATGGTGTGCGTGATGCCCATGGCACGCTGGTGCGCTACGAGCACATCGTCCGGTCGTGCGGCATAATGCACGTGCTGATGAATATCGATGATAGGCTCAGCCGCTGCGCCGATGGCGTTACCGAGCAGCAATGCCCCGGTACCTGCCAGAAATTCCCTTCGCGACAAGTTTTTTGCGCTACACATAGTCTGTGGTTCTATTTTGAGATCAATGAGGGCCTACTATGTTCCGGCAGCCGGTCAAGGCAAGGCTTGATGACTTGCATGGCATTTTCGGCCAGTATTTTCTTTTTAATTTCCAAAGGCAACGTCGAGAATACCAGCCATCCGAGTTGCTGGCGCGGATCGCGCATGGGGAGGTCGGAGCCGTAAAGTATGCGGTTTTCGCCGGCACCGGCCACGAGGTATTCGATCACCCCGAGCGGAACGGGCGTGAGGGTGATTTCGGCGAATACATTCGGGTACTTTTTCATGGCCGCGATCGCCATATCAGCCATTTTATAGCTGCCGCCGGCGTGTGCGATCACCCAGCGGACGTCGGGATATTTCCCGGCAAGCGTTTCCACATCCAACAAATCGGAGCGCGAGTTGTGGATCAAACCGTAAAATTTGTTTTGATTACCATATTCCCACCACACATCATACACCGGATCATGGTATTCGAAGCCGTAAAACTGGTAAGGTTTCATGCCGATGAACCGCTTGTCGGCATATACTTCCGCGATCATTTTACGTAGTTCCTCCTGGCTATAATGGCTCGGATCGAAAGTCGCCAATCCCCAGTAACCTTTTGGAGCCACATCGAGCGCCTCGGCGGTGCAAGGGTTACCGGCAATCGCATTCTGGCTTACCACACCATTCCAGCTCATAATGCCGCCGCCCTGGTAGCCCAGCCGCCTGGCCATCGCGAAAATGCCTTTCGGACCGCCATTTTCCATGCGGTAAGTCCAGCCGCCGCTATTCAGTCCCTCGTGCAGCATATGCATATGCATGTCGATCACGGGTACGGGCAGGGGCGAGCCCGCGCGTACCGCACGCATGACGATGTCCTCGTTTTTGTTCTCGCGTACTGTGGGTTTTGAAGTGATTTTTAACAATCGCATCAGGTTGCCACCCGCAATTTTGGCACGGTCGGGGTCCGGGATGGCGGCATAATCAATGTACGTCCGGTGCGCGCCTGCCGACATGGTGGGGCTATTGGAAGCAAAAATCAGCTGATCCACGCATCCGATGCGGTGCAGGTATTCGAGCCCCTCGTTGATCTGAAAGTTATCGAAACTGATGTGCAGGTTCTTGTACTGCTGCACGAGTGGCAATACGTACCGCTGCTCGTTCCAGACGGCACCCGTGAGCAGCAACGGAAGGGTAGGATGGCGGTTCAGGAATTCCTCCACATCGTCCCAGGCACCGAGCTCGCTGGCGGTAGTAATAGTGAGTATTTTGTTTTTGCCTAAATGGGCGAATGATGGCGCGCAATGCCTCGCTTTCCAATCCCATGCATTGGTTTTGGGATGAATGCTGACAGCCCTGACATTATTTTCTGTCATCAGTTTACCCAATTCGGCAGGTTCCGGAAATTCGCCCGTCTGGTGCGGCATCACATTCCAGATCGGGAACAAATGCGGATAAGGCCTGATCATCCGGCTCAGTTCCAGGTTGGAATACATCAGATCGTAATTGACCGATTGCGTGTAGGCCACCAACGCCGCCGAGATCGAACACTGGTCCATGTCTTTCAGCAAATCATCCAGCCGCCATTTTTCCGCCGGGTGCTTATACTTCCGGGGCCCGATGCGCGTGAAACCGTCAAAGTAAAGCCGGTTAATATCCAAATCCCCCTCCTGACCATCTCTGACCACTTCCTGACCACTCCTGACTACTTCCTGACCACCCCTGACTACTTCCCGACCACCCCTGACCACCCCCGGCAAAACCGCCGCTCCAACTCCCAGAACGGCATTGGTTCGCAAAAAATCCCGACGATTTAACCGCTTTTCAAGCATTTGACCCATGATTTAAACTTGCGGCGCCCAGTAAGTACAATGTCCCTCCGGATTCACCGGCCCGGTAAAAAGCAGGCAGCCGCCGCATTCTTTACCTTCTTTAATCGGAATCCATAATTTACAGTTGTCGCATTGGCTGTCGGGCAGGGGAGATTGGTTGGTGTAACCCAATGATTTGCGCTTTTGCACGTCGGTAGGGTCTACGCCGGTGAGGTCGCTGCACGGGTCGGTGGCCGGAGTGGCGGCTTTGGCGACGGGCGGTTTTTTGGACCCGGCGCAGGCAAGTAGCCACATCGTGCCGCCGGTTGCGCCCCAGGCCAGGCATTGGCGCAGGAAAATTCTGCGGTTGGCAAGTTGGTTCATATTGTTCTCGTGAATGGTCGGGATTAGGTGTATTAGTTGATATTTAATGCTTTTTTCAGTTCGGCTACCTGCTTTTTTACAGTATCAGAGCTGTGGCTTTCCAATTTTTGCAAACTTTTGGAAACCGTTTTTTCCGATTCTTTTTTGTGGGTTGACTTTTTAATACCCTTTGAAAGTCCCGTGAGCGCCGCCACTGTCCATTGTGGGTCAGCGGAGACGGCAGGGGCATTCAACACTTCCAATAGCGAAGCAATATCATCCTTGCCATTCCGGTTACCTGATACGTAGCCAAAATCCTCGATGAATTTCAACTTTCCCGGAGTCGCAGCATTGAAAAAACTGCCCCGGCTTGCCAGTAGAGGCACGATTTCAGGCGACGAGCCCCCGACGGAGCTCAGTACCGCCAGCCGCCACGACGCATTCTCCGACTGTTTTTCCGTTGCCCCGGCTAATGCAGCGAGGACGTCTTTTCCAGTGAATTGTCCGGCGCTGAGTGTAGCCTGGTAAGCAACTTGCGGTGCAGTATCGTCCATCAATCGGATCACCTCGGGTAAAAATGCCGGATACTTTTCGGCCAGGATCACCGCATGTTCGCGCACACCTGCGTGGGAGTCGTATAACGCTTTTTTGACGATCGCCTCGTTCAGCCCGTCGAATGCTTCGAGTGTGTAGATCGCATGCAGGCGCGTTCTGGCATCTGCATGTGTATTGGCTATTTGTTGCAATACAGCAACGACCGACTTGTCCTGTTTTTCAACCAGTATGCGTTGTGCATTCAGCCGCCACCATTGATTGGGGTGTTCAAGCAGCGCCACAAGCTCAGCGGGCGTTTTGGAACGGAGGTCGGGGAGGGTAGCCTGGCGCTTCTCGCTGTCCTTTGGAAAAATGCGCCAAATGCGGCCGTATTGCTCACCACGGGTGAAATCCATATCCTTTTTGAGGTCTTCCGGGATTGAAACGGGCGTTTCGATGTGCTGCCGGTACATATCGACTACATACAGGTAACCATCCGGACCCAAAGTGAGGTTTGCCGGGCGGAACCACGGGTCGGTGGACGCGAGGAACTCGCGGTCCTTTTCCCCGGCATCACGGCTGGCCGTGAATGCGGGGGAGCCGTTTGTATGGGAAACTACGTCGCGGTGGATGAGGTTACCGGCCACCTCGCCGGTAAAAATCGAGCCCTGAAATGCCTTTGGGAAACCATCGCCACCGTAAAAAGTACCGCCGGAAGCGCCGGTGAAATGGTCGCGGGCGTATTCCGTGAACCCGGATTTCAATGAATCGTATTTGGCCTGGCGGCGGTCGGAGCGCTGCTGGCGCCAGTACGGCGTGGCCGATTTCTGATACATTTCCAGCTCGTGGTCGGAGATATTGACGTCGGAGCGGAACGACGGCAGGTAGTTATGCCGGTGCAGGTACCGCCACGCGATCGGCGACTGCTGAATGTGCAAGGTGTTTTGGGTATAAAACCGGTGGCCCCATTCGTCCATCGCCAGCCCGAATTGCCCGTTGCCGGACTCCACTTCGAACAATTTCTTGTCCAGCCTGAACCTGAAATTGCCCCCGGCTACATTCAATGGCGGCATGTCGGGCCGGAGCGGGGAGGTGATCATCCCGGCTTGGCCGCTGTTGTTGGCGT
Source organism: Dyadobacter sp. SG02 (assembly GCF_900109045.1). Classification (GTDB taxonomy): domain Bacteria; phylum Bacteroidota; class Bacteroidia; order Cytophagales; family Spirosomataceae; genus Dyadobacter. The sequence continues at coordinate 428,791 of NZ_FNYL01000005.1, read as the reverse complement.
AAATCCAGTTGTCGACCCCGTAGCGCATGCTGGTGATCTGTGCTTCGGAATTTTTGGCAAAAAAGCCCGTGAAGAGCACTTCTCGGGTATCGGCCTTGAAATCACCGTTGGTATCGCGCAGGAGCAGAATGTCGGGCGCGGCGCACACGATAAGGCCGTCTTTGTGAGGCAGGATGCTCGTAGCGCTAGGCAGGCCGTCCGCAAAAACGTACGATTTATCGATCTTGCCGTCGCCGTTCGTGTCTTTCAGCAGTCGAATGCGGCCTTTGAAACGGCCCGGTTGGGCGTCGTAAGGGTAATCGCCCATTTCCACGACAAATGCATTGCCCGACGCATCGAATAGGAGGTCGACCGGCGAGAGCACATCCGGCTCGGTAACGAACGGTTCGATACTGAATTCTTCACGGAGTTGGAAAGTCGCGGCCGATTCGGTCGGTGAAAGGGCTTCGGTGTACCGTTTTTGGGCGATGGTGTGAACGGAAAGTAGTGTCAGCGTGGCTACTGCGAATGTTTTCAGCTGCATCATGGCAATACAAGGTTTAGGAAAACAGGCTCGTGTACGTGCCCGAATGTTAATCAAGATAGAAAGTGATTGAGCTACAAGCAAATCTATCAAATAACTGATTAGAAAAAGAATATTTCAAGGTAAAAAAGTTTACAAAAATTCAGTATTTTGGTTTACAAAAACAACAACCTTAACAGAATCTCTGGTGAAGATAATTCTGACGCATATCTGTCTTTTGCTATTGGCGGCACCTTTGCAGCTGCCGGGGCAGACTGTAAACTCGCCTGGCGACGGCCTGATCATTCCACCGTTTGTACATGTTCCCGAGCGGCAACCGCAGTTTCCGCTTAAAACGGCCCGGATGATCTACCGCGAGGCGGATATGATAAAAGCGCGTGCGAACCTGGTCCGATACGAAGAGGCGCGCAAGGTGCGGGACAAGATATTGAAAGCTGCCGACCCATGGCTTGCCCGCCCCGATTCCGCCATTATCGCGCTAATGCCCGATGCCCGCGTGCCGCGCGCCTTCGACCTGAACCCGAAAGGTAGCCCGGTGCACGGGGATACCGTGTTCAAAGTCGGTGGTTTTTATCCCTGGATCGTCGATCCCGACCATCCGTTGCAGGTGAAATCGCCGATCGACGGGCAGGTTTTTCCTTCAAACGATTACCTGGCTTTTTATAAAGGTGGATTTAAGGACAAAACGGGCCTCGACAAAGCGTATGCCGACGACGGCTGGGGCTGGATCGCGCCGGATGGCGAACGGTACTGGTTTGTGGCCTATGCCAATCAGTGGATGTGGAAAGGCCATATCGAGCCCGCATTCACCGATCTCGCGCATGCGTACCTGCTCACGGGCGACAAGCGCTACGCACACAAGGCGGCGGTAATGCTGTACCGGCTGGGCGAAGTATATCCGTCGATGGACCACGCCAACCAGTCGCGGTACGGGCTGATGGAAAAGATGAAAGGCCACATCTACAATGGAAAAATCCTGAACCTGATCTGGGAAACGAGCCTGATCCAGAATGCTGCGGAAGCATACGACGCCATTTGGGACAGCATTGACGGCGACGCCGGGCTGCAAAAAGCGACAGGCAAAACCGGGGAACAAATACGTGCTTTCATCGAGGCGAATGTGCTGGAAGACGCCGTGGATGCCTACATGCAGCGCAAAATCCAGGGAAACTACGGCATGCACCAGATCGCGTTGCTGTACATTCTGCTTGCAAGGCAGCATATGGGCACCGAAAAATACCTGCACATGCTGGTGGAAGAGCCCGGCGAGAGCCGCGTGCAGTCGGGTTTGAGATATGCATTGTATAATATGATCTTCCGCGACGGGCAACCGCTCGAAGCGCCTGATTATAACTTGCTGACAGTCCAGAAAATCACACGCTTTACGGATATGCTGCGCACGGGCGGTACCGATCTTTTTGGTGAGCCACGGTTGCGGGCGCTGATCAACAGCCCGTTGGAAATGGTGGTAACCGGGAAAATTACGCCCGGTATCGGCGACAGCGGCTCGGTGCTCGGTACGCTGGTAGGGCAGGACCCTGACGTGTACCAGGTTGGCTACGGGTCCTACCCTGATCCGCGCTATCTTACCTGGCTGGGTGCCGTGGGCAAAACCGGGGAGCGATCGTTTTCGACATTCGAATCGCTTTTCCGCGATGTGCTGCCGGATCTACGCCCGTTACCGAACGGCAGGGCATTGGCCGCACGCCCGTCGCATTTGCTGGCGGGTTATGGAATGGGTTTTCTCAATAACCGGTCCGATGCGGTTGCATTAACGTTCAATTACGGTTTCAAAGGCACGCATTACCATTGGGACTTTCTCAATTTCGAGCTGTTTGCGAACGGCCAGAAAATGATCCCCGACCTCGGTTACCCCGACGCGATGAATGAATATGTAAAGGAAGTTTACACCTGGTCGTTCAATTCGGTCGCGCATAATACGGTGGTGGTGGATGCACAAAGGCAGGTTAATAATGTGCCCGGCAGACTGCACGATTTTGCCGGTGGAAAATTCGCGCGATCGATGGACGCTTCCTCCGCTACCTATCCGCAAACGACTGCCTACCGCAGGAACCTGACGATGGTCGATGTAGATAGCTCGCGCAGTTACGTAGTCGACTTTTTCCGGGTAGCGGGCGGCCGCCAGCACGATTATGCATTGCATGGCCCGCCTGGCAAGCTTGCCGCAGCGGGGCGATGGAGTGAAAAACAGCCCGGAACCCTCGCGGGGCCGGAGGTAGCATTCGGGGATATTTATGATGATGCCAAAATGGGGACAAGGGTTACCAGGGCAGTTACTGGAATTACAAAGGCTCTGGTTATCAATATCTTTTCAATGTTCAGGAATTGAATGGAGATAGAACTGCGTTAACCTTCGCCCACGTTTCGGACGAGCATGCAAAGGTTAAAATCCATATTCTGCCGCAATCAGGACAAGAAATCATGATGGCCGACGCCTGGAACAAGCCGCGGGCAAAAAACTACCTTTTGAAATACCTCATTACCAGACGGAAATCTATCAGTGATAAGCCCCTTAAAAGCACGTTCATCGGTGTGATGGAGCCGTTTTCAGGGGACAAACCCTTAATCAATGCATTGCGTAAACTGCCGGTAAGCCACGGCGCCGCGGTGGAAGTACTCCGGCCCGATGCGACGGATGTGGTCATGAGCGACACTACCAACATTGTAAAAGCCATTGCCGGATACCAGATCGAAACCGATGCGCATGCTGCCGTGGTAACTTTTGGCCGGGGCGGCGCGACCGAACGGGTATTTTTCAGCGATGGCAGTTATCTGAAAGTCAGGGACAGAATATTTCGTGCCCGCGCAATATCGGGTATTGTTACCCATGTGGATGCGAAAAATCGCCGCATGACCATTGCATTGGAGGGTAAAATAGCCGGAAGGATTGAACCGGGGACGATTGCGCATTTCACCAATGCACTCCGCAAAACCGAACACCCGGTCCACTTGGCGACCATTGCGGCAAACGTCCTGACCCTTGAAACGAAAGACGATCTGCTCGTCGGGAAAGTGCATACCGTTCACAATTCGGCCGATTCACTGGTGACAGATACCAATCTTCCCTTCGCGCCCCTGTACACCGGCGTGACTTTGCTCGACGCACAGTTTGAACCGATCGGCGTGCTCAAATCGGTTTCCGATCATGCATTAAAACCGGCGGGTAACTTAAAACGAATTCCGGCAGACGGTGCGGACGTCTGGATTTCCAACATCGGTGTGGGCGACCGGATGCAGATCAAAGCGCGGTTTGAATGGGAACGCTAGTATTTGGGTTGTTTCTTCCATACGATAGCCTTAATCATGAAATTGCTCGTATTTGGTTTAAGAAGGGCCTATTCGGCGCCCTGGTAATCGTCCGGCTTGGGCCGTTTTTTAGTATGCATTTTAAAAACAGTATTTCAAAAATTGTAGCAACGGGCACATTGGCCGTATGGGCATTGGCTGTTTCGGCGCAGAATGCCGATCTCTACGTCCCGACGACTACGCCCGATCGCATTGTGCTCAACGTGACGGCCGATCCGTCGACTTCGATGGCAGTCAATTGGCGTACTTCCGAAACGGTACAGGAGAGTTTTGCTGAGATTGCCGTCGCAGAGGCCGACCCGCGCTTCGTTTCAAAGGCCAAAAAATATACGGCGCGTACTGAAAAGCTGGTTTGGGAGGATACGCCTGCGGCCCATTACCATTCCGTCATCTTCGAAAACCTCCAACCCGGCACCAAATATGCGTACCGGGTAGGCGGGGAGCAGGGTTGGAGCGAATGGATCCATTTCACCACCGCCGGGACGAGCGAGCAGAAGCTTTCGTTTATCTACTATGGCGATGTGCAGGTGAATATCTCCTCGCTATGGTCGCGCGTGGCACGTGAGGCGTATGCGAAGGCGCCCGACGCCCGGCTGGCCATCTACGCGGGTGACCTGATCAACAAGGCGAACCGGGATGTCGAATGGGGCGACTGGTTTCGCGGGGGCGGTTTCATCCATTCCATGATCCCCGCATTTCCGACGCCCGGCAACCACGATCATTTTGAAACGCCGGAGGGCATTAATACCACTTCCGTATTCTGGCGACCGCAGTTTACATTGCCGGAAAACGGCCCGAAAGGTCTCGAAGAAACGTGCTATTATGCAGATGTTCAGGGTGTAAGGTTCGTTTCGTTAAACTCGGATCAGGTAGATGTTTCGGAGCAATGGACGCAGGTACAGAAGGAGTGGCTGGAAGGCATTTTGAAAAACAATCCCAACCGCTGGACGGTCATAACTTTCCATCACCCGATTTTCTCCCCCAAAACCACGCGCGACAACAAGCGCATGCGCGAGACATTCAAGCCTTTGTTCGATCAGTATAAAGTCGACCTGGTATTGCAAGGTCACGATCATACCTACGCGCGAGGCATGGCCAATATCCCGATGGCTGAAAAAGGCGCACAATCAGGGACGATGTACGTCGTGTCCGTCAGCGGCCCGAAAATGACCGATTCGAACGTCGACCGCGCCGCCTGGATGGACCGCTCGGCCATCTATACCCAGCTTTTTCATGTAGTAAATGTCGAAGGCGGAAAGCTTTCATTTGACACCTACACTGCTACGGGAGAATTGTACGATGCATTTGATTTGATTAAACAAAAAGGAAAAACCAACCGGATCATCGAACGTTTTCCGGAGCAGGTTACCGATGAATTCCCCGCCGAAATCGTCAAATTCAAAGCCCATCCCGGTAACCCGCTCTTCAAAGGTACGGGCGACCCGAAAACCTGGGACGAGAAAATCCGCGAGCGCGGGTACATATTGCGCGAGGACAACCGATATTACATGTGGTACACCGGCTACACCAAAGCCTCCGGCGACAGTATGAAATACCTCGGCCTGGCCACTTCCGACGACGGACTGAAATGGACGCGTCATGCGAAAAACCCCATCCATACGACATTATGGGTGGAGGATATGTGTGTGTTAAAGGAAGGGAATACCTATTACATGTTCGCCGAAAGCAAGGACGACATCGCGCATTTGCTCACTTCTACCGACCGCATTCACTGGAAAGACAAGGGCGCTATTGATATTCGCCTGAAAAATGGCACCCCTCTCAGCAAAGGGCCCTACGGCACACCGGCGGTCTGGAAAGAAAAAGGCATTTGGTACCTCTTTTATGAACGCAACGACGCCGCCGTTTGGCTGGCAACCAGCACGGACCTCAAAATCTGGACCAACGTGCAGGACGAACCGGTACTGAATGCCGGACCGGAAAAGTACGACGCGTTTGCCGTCGCATTCAATAAAATCATTCATTACAAAGGTCGCTACTACGGCTATTACCACGCCTCGGCATTCAAAGACTGGCGTGAATGGACGATGAACGTGGCCGTTTCCAAAGACCTGATCCATTGGAAGAAATACGAAGGTAATCCTATCGCGGGCGACGACGCTTCCAGCGGTTTCCCGGTGTTCGACGGCCAGCAATGGCGGTTTTATACCATGCACCCCGATGTGCGGGTTTACTTTCCCGAAAAATAGAATGCCTCTCTTTGATTTTAAAGCATTGTAATTCAGGTCTGAAAGGCCCGGTTGCAATGCTTTTTTGTTTAAAACTGAAAAAAAACACAGGCGGCCGCCACGCTTGAAACGCGCATCCGTGTCTCTGATAGCGGAACCGCAAAAGGCAGATTCCCGCTCATCGATCCGATGTACGAATATTTCCGCAAACCGAACCAGCAAGCATTTACGGACTTTGTTGTGTTTTGAAATTGAATGTGTTATGAAAAATTTGGTGTTGTTTGCATTACTGTCGATGGCCGGAGTCGCCCAGTTTGGATGCAGCAAAGATAAGGATAGGCCCGATCCCAAGCCGGAGCCCGTCCGCCTCGATCGCGACACGGTTTCCTCCTGGCTCGCAAGAAGCTCGTTTTACATTACCGACGCCTGGCGGTTTGCCGGAAAGGATTCGGTGGATATGTTCAAGGAAGATACGCTGCTTCCACTGTATGCCAATGCCGCATTCCTGCACTTTTACATTGAAAAAGGCAATGGGGAAATCATGTTCCACGGCGGCGGAAGCAAGATCCCTAATACTGAGATACCCGGCAACGCATTGACATTCAGTCTGAATATTCGCATCTTCCTGCCGACACAAATGATTTTGAAATGGGACGAAGAACGGGGCACGCTGGGCGTGGAAACGCGTGCGACTACGAGCTATTTCCCGATGATCGTCCCCGGCAAAAAAGGTTACCTCGATCCCGCAAGCTTCAATGTGAAAATGTCGGCGGAACAGGCAAAAACCGCGAAAGTCAAGCCGGCTATGCGGTTCATTTATGACGACGACGACCCGAAACTGGGCAAAGTCACCTATAAAATTACCATGAAACCCATGTACCAATACTACCGCGAACCGGGACAGCAAGTGAGCGCCAAGTATTTTGTATATCCTTGATTGATTGATAGTTATTAAATCGAATTATGAAAGCCCTTGCATTGATATTCATCGCGGCGCTCGCGTTTACAGGTTGTAACGACCTGAAAGACCTGCGCCCGGTGGGTCCGGGAACGGAGATTCCGGTGACCGTTGTGAACGTAGTAAAAGCGAAGTTCCCGAATGGAGAAGACCTGGTTTTTAAGCCCATACTGGAAGATAAGGTATGGGAAGTGAAGCTGACCTCGGAAGCGGCGCAATATTCTTCGCTGGTGGATTTTGGCAAAATGTGGGAAACCTTCAAGGTAGTGCCCGACGGCGTTCCCGCCACATTGCAGCAGTCGTTGCAAAAGACCGTCTTTGGCGACGGGACGTTATCGGCTTACAGCAGGGCCTATTTCGCAACGACTGCCAATAACAAGCTGATTTACAATTATAAAGGTGGCAACTATTCGTTTGAATGGGCGGGTGTTTACCCCAATACCAACAGCTCGGCCGCATTTGACCAGTCGTTGTACCGGATTGCAACGTACGACGTCGCGGAGCTGCCCGCGTTCGTGAAGGACACTATCAAAACATTTCCCAAAGCGACTTTTGTAATGGGTTATACCTGGGTGAGACTCGATGGTTCCAAGCTTTACTACGTCATGGGTAAACTAAACGAGGGCGGGATGTACGACCAGTTATCCCTGCTTTTCGACGAGAGAGGCAAACTGCGCTGGATGAGTAACTTGTTCACGCAGCCGGGGGCGCCCGTGTCGTCGTCGAACCTGGAACCGGTTCCGGCCGAAATCAAACAGTACCTCGATAATACTCCCGAACTCGCTGGTTATCAATATGAAAGAAAGCTAAGGAGCAATATAAACGGGCTCGACAGCTATTACGTCGTCGTGGGTGTTGGCGGCAATTCGAGGTGTGAATTGTATTTCGATAAAGATTTCAATGTGCTCAATAAAAAATACACGGTGTTATTATATTAAAAAATAGGAATTAATTAAGTTTAAGTTACTTCCAGGTTTAAGTTTCTTTCCTGAACCCAACGTTCCCTCATGAAATTCTTTCGTTCCAGCAAATACGACAGCCTCGCCAGCCTCGTGAAAGCCTGCCAGAAACAGGACCCGAGGGCGCAGACCGTATTTTACGAGCGATATAAGGCCAAAATGACCGGTATTTGCCGCCGTTACGCGCGCACCGTCGCCGAGGCCGACGATATTTTTCAGGACGCATTTGTAAAGATTTTCAACAATATCAACGACTTGAAGGAACCCGAGGCTGCGGACAGCTGGGTAAAAGTGACGGTGATCCGGACGGCGATCAACTATTACAACCGTACCACCCGGCAGCAGGAGCTTCAAAGTCCGCTCGACGGCGTGGAATGGCAGGTGGAGTCGGACGATTACGTGCGAATGATCGACCAGATGAACGTACGCGACCTGGTGGACCTGATCAACGAATTACCCGATAAATACAGGACGGTGATCAACCTGCACCTGATCGACGGCTATACACACACCGAAATTGGTGAAATGCTGTCCATGTCCGACGCCACGGCCCGGTCGCAGTTCATGAGAGGACGTAACCTGCTGATGAAAAAATTAGAACTAAAAGGAATAGTACATCATGAAAACTTCTGAGGACAAATTAAACGAAGCGCTGCGCGACGTCCTCAAACGCAAGTTTGATGACTATGAAGAACAGCCCAACCCGGCCGCGCTCGAACGCATACGTGCACGCGTAAAGCCCGCACGCACAGGAAGGTACTGGTGGTTTACCGGCGCGCTCATCCTGCTCTTCTCGGTCTCCGGCGTATTGCTCAGCCGTTACAGCGGTGATAGCAACGCGCCCTCGGGCATTTCAGAAAAGTCGGTCGCGCATGTACCCAACAAGGCTACGTCAAGTTCGCCGGGCAATGCCGAGCCGACCAAAGAATCGAATACCCTTCCGAAAGCGGTGGCGCATTCGGCCCAATCGCTGTCACGCAAAACCATATGGAAAATACCGGTTTCGCGGTCGGAAAAATTGGTTAAAAGTGTTTTTGTGGAAGACCTGGGTAACAAACCGGCGGCGCAAGTGCATCAGTCGCATGCCGGCAACGTCCCGGGCGCCACTGTAAGCCGGTATGCGGGATTACCATCCGTGAATGCGGACCCGACAACGGCGATAGGGGCAGGTAAGGGCAGCAATGGTGATGCTATGCAGCTAGCTTCGGTTAATGTTTCCAGGGGTTCAGATAATATCTCAGAACACTTGGACGCGGCGTCGGCCCGGGACGTGCCTGTATCAATGGATTCGGCTACGCATGTGATCCCATTGAAAGAACTGGCGGCAATACCTTTGACGGAAGCACCAATTCCGTTGCATTTGCGCGGCGTGGTTGCACCTGCGTACAAGCCTGCGAAAGTGATCGTGACTAACCCGGCGCGCGTTGCCTGGCTTTTCAATGCGTCGGCATTGCATTCGTACCAGATATTGACGGTACCGTCGTCGGCAGCAAACGACTTCCAGAATTTCAGTTTCCCGTCGTTGTTTACGGCCAGTTCGGTTGGCTACAAGCTCAGCGGTGGCGTGGAGCGGAAAGGGATTCAGTTGCAATTGCATTTCAGCAGTTTCCGGCAAACCTATTCTTACGAGGTCGCCAACAACAATTACCTCGTCACGCCCGACGACAAAGGGCAATACCATACCATCCGTCAGGGGGACAGGATGGAGGAAAACCGCAAATTTTCGACGCTCGGTATCGGCGTTTCCAAGCAGGTACGTTGGGGACATTCGCCGGTCAGCCGGTTCTTCGCCGCTTTCGGGGCGGAATATTCGCATGATCTGAACAGCAGTCAGAGCCTTGGGTGGATCAGCCTGGGGCTAGGGAAGCAATTCGCCGTCACCCGCCGCACGGCATTCAGTATCGGGCCATTTGCCGAGTTCAGCCCGGTGAAGGTCAAAGGCATCGCAAACCCGTTCTACTATCAGCCGTACCGCGTGGGGATTTCGGCAGGGCTCCGTTTCGTAAAGCCCTGACCCGCTCACCGGTCCAGTCCCGGCACGAAAATGCCGGGACTTTTTTATGCCCGATTTTTTTCTCTCCCCATTTCATTTCGATCTGATTAAAAAATACTTACATTTACGGGCACGTGCCCGTAATCTTGTTCTTAAACCAAACATAACCCAAACCTCACGCGACAACCATAACAATACCAACCATACCCAACTATTCCTGACCATACCCGACTATTCCTGACCACACCTGACAACATCTGACTATACCCGACTATTCCTGACCATACCTGACAACATCCAACCATACCTGACCATTCCCACCCATGACCCCATCCCCAACCAGAAGAGATTTCATCGCCACCGGCCTCGCCGCGATAGCAGGAGCCGGGCTATCCACCGCTTTTACGCCCGCATTTGGAAGGCCCGTTCGCCCCGCCGACAAAATCCGCCTAGGTATGATCGGCACCGGCTCGCGCGGCGCGGGCCTGGCCACGCTCATCCGCGAAATGCCCGATTATGAGCTCGTTGCCTGCTGCGACATTATCCCCGAAAACCTGCAAAAAGGCCTGAGCCTGGCTGCCCCAAACGCCAAGGGCTACACCGATTACCGCAAGTTGCTCGACGATCAATCCATCGACGCCGTCGTGATCGCCACGCCGCTTTACCTGCATTATCCGATGGCGGTAGCCGCATTGCAGGCTCGCAAGCACATTTACCTCGAAAAATCGATGACCTACGACATTCCGCAGGCCATTGACCTCGTGAAAAAGGTGAAGGCATCGGGGCTGGTGTTTCAGATCGGTTATCAATACCGCTATTATGGCCTCTATCACCGAGTGAAGGAGATTATGAAGGAAAACTGGCTGGGCAAGATCACCCATTTCGAATGCCAATACAACCGCAATTCGAACTGGCGCTTCCCGGTGAAAGACCCGAAAATGGAACGGGCGATCAACTGGCGCATGTACCGCGAATATTGCGGCGGCCCGCTCTCGGAGCTTTGCGCCCATGAGATCGATGTCGTCAACTACCTCACCGACAGCCGCCCCGTCAAAGTGGTCGGCCTGGGCGGTATCAATTACTGGAAGGACGGTCGGGATACCTACGACAACATCCGCACCGTATATGACTATCCCAACGGCGTCAAAGCGAGTGTGACCTCGGTACTTTCCAATGCGTATAATGGTTACAGCATCCGCATTCTCGGAGACAAGGCAACGGTCGAAATCCTGCGCGACAAGGCATTGATCTATCCTGAAATCACCAACAATGCCAAAGGCACCGTGGATGGCGTTACAGGCGCCACCATTGCCGTAACGACGCAGGGCAAGGGTGTGGAAGTAAAATTCGGCAAGCCCGGCGAGGCGGAGCTCGAACCGACCGTATTCGCATTGAAAGATTTTGCGGAATGCGTTCGGAATAAAAAAGAGCCTATTTCAAATGTAGAGACCGGTCGGGACGGCTCCATCGCCATTCACATGGGCAATGCTGCGGCCGATACCGAGAAAGTACAATACTGGAAACCTGAATACTCGGCCTGATGAAACCGCGGTGGCAATGGGTAGCGTCGGCATTGGGCACAATGTGCTTTATATTGAGTGCATTGCGCCCCGCGGTAATGCCTGGTACCTACCGGATCACCGGTCAGGCGCAGGGTACTACTTATGCCATCACTTATTATGCCGGACAAGAATCGGTCACCAAGCCTCAGATCGACAGCATTTTCAAAAGCCTCGACGCATCGCTTTCGATCTATCAGCCCAATTCGCTGATCAGCCGGTTCAATGCATCACCGGAAGGCATTGAAATGGACGAACATCTGGCGTATGTCGTCGGTAAATCCATGCGGATTTACCGCGAAACCGGCGGCCTGTCCGACATTACCGTGTATCCGCTCGTACGCGCTTGGGGATTTGGAGCTAAACAGGCCGACGCAATGCCCGACAGCGCCTCCATTAACCAACTGCTCGAATGCGTGGGTTCCGACAAGTTGCAGGTCTCCGGCCGCAGGCTTTCGAAAACAAACGGCTGCGTTCAAATAGACGTGAACGGCATCGCACAGGGATACTCGGTGGATGTGGTCGCGACTTTCCTCGAAGCGTTTGGGATCGTGAACTATATGGTCGAAATAGGAGGGGAGATCCGTACCAAAGGCCGGAAACTTCCTGGTAACGAGCCGATGAAGATCGGGATCGAAACACCCTCGGCCACAGAATTCGACGCGCCGTCGATCCGAGAGGTCATCAGCATCGGCGACGGGGCCGTTACTACCTCGGGCAGTTACCGCAAGTTCCGGGAATCGGGTGGGAGACGGCTCTCCCACATTATCGACCCTAAAACAGGTTACCCCGTGCAGCGCGAGATCATCAGCGCAACAGTAGTGGCCCCCGAAGCGATCACCGCCGACGGGTTCGACAACGCGCTCCTCGCCGCAGGCGTCGGCGGGGCGTTTGAAATACTCCGCGCCCACCCGGAAATGGAGGCGTATCTGATTTACCGAAAGGCAGATGGCACCGTTGCCGATACGGCGTCGGCGGGGTTTGGACGGTACTTGGTGATGACCGCCGACCGCTGACGGCCGAGGGGGTGGGCCGTCAGCAGCCGCCCCCCGTCGCTCCGAGAACGTTATCGGTACTATTTCTGCCCAATCGCATGGATACCTATTAAATTCCTTGTAACATTGTTATAAGCCAAAATTAAATACTGCCAGATGCTGGAAACGCATCATAAATACCTTCGCAGTCGCATTGCGAGGAACGGTTTGTTATGTCCGGATTTTGGCTTGCTACCCTCGGGAAAACCCATTTTTCAATTCCTAACCATAATCTTATGCATGTAAAACTACCCACCCATCCATGGGCCCGTATTCTTGTCTTTTTTGCATGTCTCAGCCCCTTGTGGCTCCACGGGCAAAACCTGAGGGATGTTACCGGCGTGATTACCGATAGTTTGAACAAACAGGGCCTGCCCGGCGTGACCGTCGTCGTGAAAGGCACCCAGCGGGGCACTACCACCGATGCCGATGGCCGGTACGCCGTGCAGGCGGCCACTTCGGATGTGCTGACATTCAGCTATGTAGGTTATCAGATGAAAGAAATGGCGGTCGGTAACCAGACGGTGATCGAAATCGCCCTGCAACCGAGTACGAATGCGCTCGACGAACTGGTGGTGGTCGGCTATGGCACGATGAAAAAGAGCGACCTCACCGGCGCGGTGATCCGGATCGATTCGAAGACATTCAAAAACCAGCCGATGACCCAGCTCACCGATATGCTGACGGGCACCGTGGCGGGTTTCAACGCTAACCAGTCCACCTCGGCGGCAGGCGGGAGCTCGTTGCAGATCCGGGGACCGAAGTCGCTTACGGCCAATTCGAGCCCGATGGTGGTCATGGACGGGGTGATCTTTAATGGCAACATTTCTGATATTAACCCGGCCGATATCGAAACCATGGATATTCTCAAAGACGCCAGTTCAGCCGCCGTTTTTGGGGCAAGGGCCGCAGGAGGGGTGATTTTGATTACCACTAAGAAAGGCGCGACCGGTAAGCCCGTCATCAACGTCTCGGCCAATGTGGGTACCGCGCAAACGACCAACGATTTCAAACCATTTGACAAAGACGGCTACCTGACCTTCCGCCGCGATTTACTTCGCGCGACCAATCCGGATCGCCCTTCTTTTTACTACGACAATCCGGGTACGCTACCGGCAGGTGTTTCGCTCGAACAGTGGCGCACCGCAAGCAACAATCCTCAGGCCGACAATACCCAGGAATGGCTGAGCCGCCTCCGTTTTTTTCCGATTGAAACCGAAAATTACCTGGCCGGGAAAACCGTGGATTGGTACAAAGAGGTGATCCGCACCGGTTTGCGGCAAAATTACGACGTGAGCATCGGCGGCGGTTCGCAAAATGTGACCTATTACTGGTCGCTGGGTTATCAGAACAACGAAGGCATATTGCGTGGCGACAAATTTTCTACTATCCGCTCACGGCTCAATGTGGATTTCAAGGTGACCGATTGGCTGAATGTGGGCGTGAACAGCCAGTTTGCCGACCGCGACGAAAGTACCGTTCCCGCCAACCTCCCGCAAATGTTCATCATGAGCCCTTACGGTTCTATGTTCGAAGCGGATGGAAGTGCGATGTGGTATCCCAACAGCTTTGCAGTGGCCAATCCGCTGATCAACTATTATGGTCAGGAAAGGATGAAAAAGGTGAATACGCTGTTTGCTTCGCTTTATGGAAAGATCAAGCTGCCTTTTGGATTTGATTACAAAATATCCTTCCAACCGCGGTACGAGGCTTCGAAGGACTATAATTTCTGGTCGTCCAATACCCTCGACGGCGGCTCCACGCGCTCGGGCGGGTATAGCACGCGTGCGGATGCGTCCACGTACGAGTACATTCTCGACAACCTCCTGCATTGGAACAAGCAGTTCGGCGTCCACCATTTGGATGTGACATTACTTTACAGCGCCGAGCGTAACAGGGGCTGGTATTCCAAAATCGCGAACCAGGGTTTTGTACCGAATGAGAACCTGGGCTTCCACGGGATGCAGTACGGTACCAGCCCGGCGATGGAGACGAACGATACGCAGATCACCGGCGATGCGGCCATGGCGCGGCTCAATTACACCCTGTTCGACAAATACCTGATCACGGCGTCCGTCCGCCGCGACGGCTTCTCGGCATTCGGTACCAAACAGCCAAGGGCGGTGTTTCCGGCGGCTGCGGTGGCCTGGAAGATTTCGGAAGAAAAGTTCTTTCACATCGATTTCGTGAGCCAGATGAAGCTCCGTTTATCATGGGGTGTGAATGGGAACCGCGATATCGGGGCCTATTCGGCGCTGGCACAGTTGCTTTCGGCCATGTATTACGACGGCAGCAACGTGCAGGTAGGCGTTTATAACACCTCGCTCGCGAACCCGAACCTGGTTTGGGAAAAAACAAAGTCGATCAACCTCGGGATGGACCTGAGCCTGCTCAAAAACCGTATCGACCTCAGCGTGGAGTATTACGACATGACCACCACCGACCTGCTCATGAAACGCCTTTTGCCCGAAATCACCGGTTTCAAGGACATTACTACCAACCTGGGACTATTGGGGAACAAAGGGTTTGAAATGACTATTAACACCATCAACACCGAACGGCCTAATTTCTCCTGGCGCAGCGGGCTGGTATTTTCTTTTAACCGAAACAAAATCAAACGGTTATTCGGGGATTATAAGGAAGAGACCGTGGATGGCAAAACCGTGCGCACCGAGTTGCCCGATTATTCCAACGAATGGTTCCCCGGCCAGGCCATCGACCGGGTCTGGAACTACAATGTGACGGGCATCTGGCAGACTGCTGAAAAAGACGCGGCCGCCGTTTACAAATTGCAGCCCGGCGATTTCAAAGCCGACGATGTGGACGGAAACGGCAAGTACGAGGCGTTGCTGGATAAGCAGTTTATCGGCTACCGCCAACCCCGGTTCCGCATTGGTTTGCGCAATGAGTTTACGTTTTTCAAGAATTTCACGGCCAGCGTCTTCCTGAGAAGCGAGCTGGGGCATATCGCACCGTTCGCGGAGGGCTTGCGTACGGGCGGCTCCGACACCTACGACCGCCGGAATACCAACGATTTTCCCTACTGGACGCCGGAGAATCCGACCAACGAGTATGCGAGGCTGAATACCAATACCAATGTTTTCGGCGGCGGGATCAAGGTTTACAAAAAGCTGTCGTTCCTGCGCGTACAGGATGTGAATGTCGGCTACGCATTGCCTTCGGATCTTTCCAAGAAGTTGAAAGTGAATAGTGTAAGGGTGTTTGCTTCGGCGCGTAACCTGCTCACATTCACCAAATGGCCGGGCTGGGACCCGGAAGCATGGGATAGCGACGGAAACAATATTCCGATGCCCAAAAACTTCACCGTCGGCCTTAATCTCTCATTGTAAACTGGCATTAATCTTAGCATTATGAAGATTTTCAAATACCTCATATTATTTGTTTTGCTGCTCAGCCAATCGGCCTGCGACAAGGATTGGCTGAAACCGGAGCCGTTGTCGTTTTTCAGTCCCGAGAATGTGTTTGTGGATAAGGCGGGCATGGAGGCGCTGCTCATTACCATGCGCAAAGACCTCAAAAACGAGAGTACCGGCACGATGCCGAACCTGACAATGGAGTTCGCGGCATCCGACCTGGCGTCGCCCTGGTCGCAGCTGGATTTTTACAATTTGACGCCCAATACCGACCAGTATTACCGCTTCCTGGCGATGTTTACGGTGATTTACTCTTCTATTAAAAACTGTAATGTGCTCATCAGCAGGATTGATGAAATTAAATGGCAGTCAGATCAGGAAAGGAATGCGATACTCGCCGAGGCGCTCTGGCACCGGGCTTACTGGTATTACCGCCTCGTAAATTCTTACGGCGACGTGCCGTTCCTGGGCGGTGAAATACAGGAAGCGAAGCTCGATTTCCAGACACACAGCCGCTGGACGATCCTCGAAAAGATCAAAACGGATGTAGAATTTGCGGCCGAATGGCTGCCGGTAACCGCCAAGTCGGGCGTGATTACCAAAGGCGCGGCAAACCATTTGCTGACCAAAATCTACCTTGCCAATCTCGAATATGACAAGGCTATCGAAGCTGCCAACAAGGTCATTAACGGCCCGTATGCGTTGATGACGCAGCGATTCGGCGTCGACGCTACGAAAGGCTACCGAAACCTGATCTGGGATTTGCACCGCGCCAAGAATTTCAGCATTGCCCAAAACACGGAGACCATTCTCGCAGCCATAGACCGTTACGAGGCGCCGCCGGCCGCGCGTTCTGCGGGTTTATATACAATGCGGCTTTACAACTGCCAGTGGTTCCAGCCGCAGGTGCTCGACAGCCAGGGCAAGCCAGGCATGGTGGCGAGCGGGCCGATGTACGATTCGCTGGGTCGTGGCAATGCAAATATCAGGCTTACAGGGTATTATCAGTACGATATCTGGTCTTACAAGGGCGCCAACTGGCGGAATACCACCGATTTGCGGCGGGCCGATATCAACTGGGTGGACATTCATGAATTGAAATACAACAACCCGGCCTCCGTCGATTTCGGGAAGGTGATCAATACCAAATTTCTCGCGGCGCAGGTTGATACGTTCAAGCACGTGTATGCGATGCCGCATTACATCATGTACAACCCGCAGGACGACCCCAAAGCCACGCCGATGGGCGGCAACGGCGACTGGTACATCTTCCGCCTTGCCGAAACCTACCTGCTGCGTGCAGAGGCCTACTTCTGGAAAAACCAGCTCGCATTAGCCGCCGACGATATCAATAAGGTCCGCCAGCGCGCGAAAGCATTGCCCATTACCGCCGGCGAGGTGTCTATCGACTTCATCCTGCACGAGCGTGCGCGGGAGTTGTTCGCGGAAGAACCGCGGCATTCGGAGCTCGTCCGCATTTCGTACATCATGGCCAAAGCCGGGCTGAATGGTTACAGCCTTACCAATTTCAGTGAAAAGAATTTCTATTTCGACCGGGTGATGCGGTACAACAATACCTACGAGAAGAAAATCCAGCTGCTCGGCAATACGGCAAATATAGCGCCATTTCACGCGCTCTGGCCTATTCCCTCGCTGGTGATTACGGCGAATACGAAAGGTGTGATTAATCAGAATGTCGGTTATGATGGGGCCAACCGGAATGTGCCGCCGCTGACGAAAATTGAGTAAGGGATTGGTTCAAAAACTAAAACGGCCATCGCGATATGATTTGCGATGGCCGTTTTTTGTATTGATTAACGGTTTTACCTAAAACAAAACCGGCTTTCTGGAAATGTAAACGGAGCCGTTCGGATCATCACAATACTTGAAGTTCTCGCCTTCTCCGCAAATCGGGGCCGAGCCGGAAACATACAACCGGGATTTTCCATCGAAATGTACATTTATTAGCTGGTGACGGGCGGGAAAGGAAATTTTACTGCCGCTTTCCGACACAACCCCCTTTGTATTGAGATAGCCTTCGGGTGTTTGTTCCATAGCGATGCTGAACTTGATCCCGTTGCCCGAATATGCATAGTTGATCGGTACCTGCCATTCATCCAGTCCCGGACGACCGCGCATCGGTTTCCAGTTAAGTCCTTTGTTGAGGCTAAACCAATATGGCTGGGTGCCAAACGAATCACCGATGGCGGTGGCGGAACTGCGTTTCCCTTCCATCGCGAAAAGCGTATCTTCCTTTACCATGAACGCAACAAGGCCCACATTGCCATTGTAATCGGATGTTTCCCAGGTCTTTCCCTTATTGTCGGTCGTGTAAATTTTAAAGCCGGTGGTGATCACCAGCCTGTCGTCGATATTACCATGCACGGCCCTGATATCGCGGCTGTCGGGCGAGCGGAGTACATACCAGTTCGTGTCTTGGGGTACCGGCTGGGAGGTTTCATCATTTTTACAGGAAAACAGCAAGAGTAATGCGGTCGAGGCGGCGAGTAGTATTTGTTTCATGCCTATGAAGATAGTTTAATGATGTGGCGTGCCGGTTACAAATTAAGCCTTAATATTCATTTGAATGTATGATTGATGCATAAATAATTGCGGCCTGCACACCCGTATCATCCGGTCTTCATTCAGGGCGATGCCAACCGCTGCAAATCCGAATACGCCAACCGGTAATTCAATTGCGCAGCGAGCAAATCGGCCTCGGCTTTCGCCAGCAGGGAGCGCGTGTTGAGGATGTCCGCTTCGAGGTTCAGGCCGAATGCCTGCTTGTCGGTTTGTACTTTGAGCTCTTCGCTGCGGTATTTCACGGCTTTCTCAGCGACGGCGATCAATGCAGTGGCTTGTGTAAGTTTCCGGTGCGTTTTTGAAATGTCGTTTTTGACCTGATTTTGGGTATTAACGAGATTTTCGCGCGCTTGCTGGCTTAGGAATTGCCGCTGGCGGATCACTTGCTTGTTCGCAACGAGGTCCTGTATATTCCATTTGAACTGCGCACCCACGAATGGGTTGTTGTTCGGGAAAAGCAGGTTGCCGGTCTGGTAGGAATAGCCCGCTACCAGACCAATGTCGGGCAGGTTGCTTTGTTCGGCTGCACGGATGGCTTTCTGGGTTTTGATTTCCGTCAGACTGGCGATTTTAATATCGTTGTTGGCCGTTGCGGCATTGGTTAAATAGCTGTCCAATGTGCCCGGGGCGACGGTCGCTGCCGTGCCGGCTGTGCTCGCCACCGTTGCCAGCGTTACACTATCTGCTTCAATACCGGTCAGCTGTTTCAGATCCGCGGTATAATCTTCGGTTTGAATGCGGAGCTTCAAGAGGTTTTGTTCCTCGTCGGCAATATTCGCTTGTAGGCCGGCTTTATTCACATCAATAGTTTTGCCTGAAAGCAATGCGCTTTCCACGTCGTAGAGGCGCATTTGCGCGAGCCTGATCTTCGCATTTGCCTCGTCCTGCTGCTTCTGGGTGATCAGCAAACCATAATACAACTTCTCGATCGCCTGCCTGATCTGTAACGCCGCCCTCGATTGCTCGTGGCGGGCCAGCTCAGCGTCCGTTTTAGCAACTTCAATCCCGGTTTTGATCTTTCCCAATTGTGTAATGGGCTGGTAGAGCGTCACTCCCGCATTGAAATTATGGTGTTTGCCCAAAGGAAAGGTCTTCTCCTCGTTCGGCAATGCAATCGTGGTCCCGACAAGCGGTAATGCGCCGAAGGAGCCCTGCTCGATCACCAGTTGGCCGAGGTTCGCGTTGTATTGGTACGACGAGCTTACCGACGCGACCGGGTAGCGCTTGATCGCGTCTTCGGCTACCTTGGCTTCCTTTTCGGCTACCTGCAACTTACGAACGTTCAGCAGATGGTTGTTCTGTAAAGCCATCTCCACCGCCTGTTCGAGCGTGAGTGGCTGCGCCTGCTGCGCGTACGTGGGTGCGGATGCAATCGCCATCGCGCAAAGTGTGAGTATGGGAAGTATCTGCTTAGTTTTCATGGTGTTCTGCAACAGGTGTTACCATCAGGTCTTTTTTATCATGCGGTTTGATCATCGCGATGTACAGTACCGGTACCGTGAGCAGCGCCATCACCATCGACCATATTACCCCGACGGCGATCACGCTCGCGAGCGGGCTCCACATCGGAGAGCCGGAAAGGATCATGGGAAGCACGCCGATCGCCGCGGCCATCGCGGTAAGGAATATCGGGCGCAGGCGTCGCTTGCCCGATTCGATGGCTGCCGTGCGAATGTCCATCCCGTGGCCGAGCAGCTCGTTGGTATGGTCGACCAGGATGATCGCATTCCGTACCACGATGCCCGAGAGACTGATCAATCCCACAAATGCGGTGAAACCGAAGTTGTTATGCGTGATATAAAGGCCTATTAATGCACCAAAAAGGCTGAGCGGGATCGTGAGCATCACCAGCGCCGCTTCTTTTAGGCTGCGGAACTGGAACAGCAGGATGAAGAATATCAGTACCAGGCTGATCGCCAGGACCACCATCATCTGACTGAATGTCTCATTCTTGTTGAACTGCTCGCCGCCGTATTCGATGCGGTAGCCGGCAGGTAATGGGATATCGGCGATTTTGGCTTTTACTTCTTTCACAAGGTCGGCAGGGAGTACGCCATCTTCGGTTTCGCTCAGGATCGTGAGCGTTCGCACGCCGTTGCGGTGCATGATCTTGCCGGTTTGCCATTGCGGTTTCAGGTCGGCGATCTGACGCAGCGGCACGTTGGCGTCGGTGACGGGCGAGGCCAGGTAAATATTTTCCAGGTTGTCGGACGACTGGCGGTTGCGCGCGTCGAGGCGGAAAACGATATCGAGCGGGTTATTGCCTTCGTACATCGTCGAAACGGGTGCGCCGTTGAAGCCCGTGTACACCATTTGCGAAATGCTGCCCGTGGTGAAGCCTAGCTTGTTGGCCTCGTCTTTGAGCTGGATGCTGATGCCGTAATAGTCCTCGCGGAAATCGGGACGGACCATCGCGCTGCCTTTTGCATTTTTGAGAATATCCTGCACCTGTAAGCCGATTGCTTTGAGGCGGGCAACATCGTCGCCCACAATGCGTACCTCCACCGGCGATTTGTAAGGAGAGCCCTGTTGCATCAGTTTCACCTGCGGCGAGCCTTCGGGGATCAATGCGGCTACTTTGCCTTCGAGCTCGTGCGCGAATTCCTCGGCGGTTTTGTCGTCGGTGGTGTTGATCAGGATCTGGGCGTAGTTTGTGACCGGTACTTCGGGGGAGAAGTTATAGTAAAATCTTGGGGCGCTCGTGCCCGTGAACGTTGCGTACGAGGTCACGCGCGGGTCGCCTTTCACGAGTTTTTCCGCTTTCAGGATGGCCTGGCTGGTTTGGTCGAGCTTGGTGCCGGTGGGCATCCATAGTTCAATCACAAACTGGTTGCGTTCCGCGGAAGGGAAGAATTTTTGTTTGATTCCCTGATAAACAAATAGGGAAAGTACGACGGTAAGCAAGCTGACGCCGATCGTCAGTGCCGAATGTCTTACGCACCATTCCAGCGCGGCGTTATAGCCGTTTTGCATGCGGTCGAGCAGGGTAATGCGTTTCTTTTTGTCGGTTTCCCCGGCGCTGTGGTCGTGAAGGCCTTTTTTGATGAAAGTATAGCAAAGTAGTGGCGTCAGGATCATCGCTACGATGAACGAGGCTGCCAATGCGATGGCCACGGTTACGGGTAATGCGTGGATGAATTCGCCTACGGAGCCGGTCAGGATGACCATCGGCATGAACGAGGCGATAATGGTGACGGTGGCCGCCAAAACCGGGATCACGAGGTCGGTGGCGCTGCGCCAGGCGGCTGTCCAGCGATCTATGCCCTCGTCGAGCAGCTCCACGTAGTTGTCGGCGATCACGATGGCGTCGTCCACGACCATTCCCAGCACGACGATCAGGGCCGCGAGCGATACCTGGTGCAGTTCGATACCAAATGCGTTCAGCAATGCAAAAGTAACGGCGATCGTCATCGGGATGGCCATCGCGGCCACGGCGGCAATGCGGATCGGCAGGAGCAGGATCACGACGATCACGACCGAGAATATGGCCAGGAAAAATTCGCGGATGAAGTGCGTAATGTTTTCATCCACCAGTTTGGGCTGGTTCACAATGGTCGTCAGCGTCACGTCCGCGGGCAGCAATTTTTCAACTTCGGCCAGCTTGGCGTTCACTTCCTCGCCGAACTTCACGATGTTGTTCCCTTCCTGCATCTGGATGGCAAGCATCATCGCATTGTTGCCGTTAACCGTCGTTTTGCTCGTCGGTTCCGCATATTCGCGGTTCACCTGCGCAATGTCGCCCAGCCTGATCAGCTCGCCCGTTTTCGACGCGCCTA
The DNA here is from genome assembly GCF_900109045.1 of Dyadobacter sp. SG02. Taxonomy (GTDB): domain Bacteria; phylum Bacteroidota; class Bacteroidia; order Cytophagales; family Spirosomataceae; genus Dyadobacter. Next base: position 406,516 of record NZ_FNYL01000005.1, on the reverse strand, counting down.
CGATCTGGTTGGCGATTTCATTTTCGGTACTGTAATAACCCGATGTGTACAGTGGCGTCTGGCTCGTTGCGGTTTTGATATCTCCTGTCGGACTAATCACATTCTGCGATTGCAAAACCTGCACTACGGACGACAGTTTGACATTATATTGAGAAAGTCTCTCAGAACTTGAAGTGACCGTGATCTGCTCTTTCTGCTCGCCGATGCGTTTGATTTTGGAAACTGATTTCACCGTCCGGAGCACGTCTTCCAGCTTCTGGGTATAGTCTTTGAGCTGGGCATAAGTGGCCTTGTTGCTTTCAATACCGATTACCAATGCCTCGGTATCGCCAAAATCCGAGTTGACGATCGGGCCGCGGACGCCTTTGGGGAAATCAACCTGCCGGGCTACCAGTAACTGGTGGCGCAGCTTGCTCCAAAATACATCGGGATTCTTGACATTTTCGCCGAGTTCCACATTCACGACCACCATGCCGTCCTGCGACGTGGAGTAAGTTTTGTCCTTACGGATTTCTTCGAATTGAAAAAGATATTGTTCCAGCTTCTTGGTAACCTGGTCTTCCACCTGGGCGGAATTGGCGCCGGGGAAATAGGCGAGTACCAGGCCCTGGCGGACGGTGATCTTCGGGTCCTCGCGCCGGGGCATGTTCAGCAGCGAATAAACGCCTACCGCAAACACCAGCAGCAATACCGACAGCGTCACCTGCGGATATTTCAGGGATGATTTGACAAAGTTCATAACGCAGCTTATTGGGTGATGGAAATGGCGGTGCCGTCGGTGAGCTTGTGCTGCCCGCCGGTTACCACGCGGTCGTTTTCAGTAATCCCCGAAGTAATCTCGATCTGGTTGTCGGTGAGCTGGCCCAGGCTGACTTTTCGTTTTAATGCGATTTTGCGGTCGGCATCGGCCACGAACACGTAGCTCTGGTTGTCGAGGTCATGCAAAACGGCCTCGGTTGGCAGTACCAATGCTTTTTTGGACTGGTTGGACGCCAGCGTTACCTCGGCGATCATGCCGGGGCGAATGAGCAGCTTGGGATTGTTGAGGGCTATTTTGATGGTAAATGCCCGTGAAGCGGCATCCGCGGCGGAACCGACCTCGATTACTTTGCCCGTAAACGTCTCGCTCAGCGACGAAACGAGTACTTTCGCTTCCTGCCCGAGTTTGATATTGTGCAATTCACTTTCGGGGATATACGCATTCACTTTCACCGTCCGTATGTCGGATACCACGAACAGCGGCGTGCCTACGCCGACGATTTCGCCGACCTCAGCCATTTTTTTGAGCATTACCCCGCTGATAGGGGCAAAAAGCTTCGTATCGGAAAGGTTTTTGGCATGCAGCTTTTCCTGTGCACGTGCCTGTTGCAAGCCGAAACCAACTTTGGCAAAATCGCTTTCACTCAGGCTGCGGCGGTCGTGCATAACTTTCAGGCGGTCGTATTCGTCCTGTACCTGAGCTACTTGCACGCCGGCTATTTCCCTGGCAATGCTGTAATTGCCGGGGTCGAGGCTGGATAGCAGCTGGCCTTGCTTTACCAACTGGCCCTCGGCGGCGGCGATGTAGTTGATCTTTCCGCCAACCATAAAACCGAGGCGCACGGTTTTGTTGCCTTCGATGTTGCCGCTGACGGAGATCTGGTTGTTGGCGGTGATATGTTGCGCCTGCCGGGTTACGACCGGGAGCGGCTTTTCGACGGATTTGGCCTGATCGGCCGCTTTGTTGCAGCCCACGAGCGTTGCCATCGTGAACATGAGATAGATAGGATTGCTTTTCATAGATTGGACGACCGTTAGGTTTAATATCCCGGGGCAAAATTGGCCCCGATTGATGGCAAAGCTTTTGATCTATATCAAAAAGTAACCCAAGATCGAAAAATTGTCAAACTTTTCCCGCCCTGATCCGACTCAGCGTTTCCTGCGTGATGCCCAGGTAGGAAGCGATATGCCCGAGCGGCACGCGGAGCATGATGTCGGGAAATTTTTCGAGCATGGAATTATACCGCTCCTGCGCCGATTGAAACTGGATGGAGTACAATTTGTCCGAGAATGTCTTCACCGCGTTGATCATGACCAGGCGGCTCAGCTTCTGCAATGGCTGGAAGTCATCGATGAACTTTTCGAGGTCCTGGTAGGGAATGGTGCGGATAATGCCTGGTTCCAGGATTTCGGCACCATAGGGCGAGGGGGTATTGAAAAACGCGCTTTCAATCGATATGAAGAAAGCCCCTTCGAGGATAAATGAATGGGTAATGTCCTTGCCGTCCTTCATATAATAGGTGCGCACGACGCCCTTTTCGACGTAAAACACTTTCTGGGAAAAGTTGCCGGGCGCCAGGAGCCGGTGCCCTTTTGGTAGCTCTTCCCTTTTGAAGGCCTCCTGCACCTGAGCTTCCATTTCCGGCGACAATATCATGTGTTGTTTCAGGTAAAGAATCAGCTCCATAAAGGTAATGCGATGATTGAAGGCTGTTTTTGTGCAGCCCTAACATAGCCATTTCCTGCCAGATACCGGCAAAGCGATACCGGATTTAGGTCGGCCTTCGCCGGGTTTAAACTCAAACCCGCCTGATGTGTAGTAGGTTACATAGGCCATTCGACACTTTGTAGTTTTGAATTGTCAAACGACTACTACACATTTTTTAACTAAATCAATTTCATGAAAGCTTTTAAAGTACTCGCCATCCTGTCTGTTTTCAGCATTACTATCCTCACCGGTTGCAGCAAAAAAAGCGACGACGTAAACCCCGATCCGGCAACCGGCGCGGCGGGTTTCAAGGTAAAGGTGGATGGCAAAGAATACGCCCCGGATTTTTCCTATGCATTGGCCAGTTTCCCTGCCAACGATCAGTATTACGCGATTTACGGACTCGATAGCAAGACGAACGATGTCGTGGCCATTGCATTGCCCAACACTGTTAAGGAAGGGACATTCCCCATCAATAATGTGAATTTCGCTGTGATGACATTCAACAAGCAGGATTTCTCGACGATCAACGGAGGCAGCGGAACAATTACGATCACGAAGAGAACCGACAGCAATATCCAGGGGACTTTCAGCCTGACCGCCGTAGATGCGACGGGCACACTCAAACGCACACTGACGGACGGGAGCTTCAACGTGAACGTACGCTAGGTTCCCGCCATCTGTCACTTTTTTCGGCCCATCCATCCAACGATTAGCACTATCCCTTTTATGAATACTTTTACTCCTTTTGATCCGCCCGCGGACCAGGTTAATGCCAAACCTGCGCACATTTCGGTACACTTTATGGGCCGAACCATTACAATCGGTGCCGAACAGATTACATTTCTTGAAGGCGATGGGAACTACACTTACGTATACACCTGTGCGGGAAGGAAATACCTGATCTGCAAAACGCTTAAATGGCTGGCCTGCAAGCTCGACAGCAACTTCGTACGCGTGCACAAGTCATTTCTCGTGAATGCCGATTACGTGATCGGCTGTGCGGAAGACGGGCGCGCCCTCAAAATGCGGTGCGGTAACGAGGCGGTCGTGAGCCGTCGTAAAACAAAGGAAATCATCGGTATTTTCGGCGAGCGCACGCAGCGGATCAGCGCGTAAGCAACTGCCGCTCGCCGATCATTTTGACCAGGGCGTCGGACACCTTAGCGTGGCCCGACGCCTTGATATGTCCGTCGATGGGGTAATAATCCTGCACCTGGAGTAGTTCGTCGGTATGGAGGAAAAACAAATGCCCGTCGCCCGTCCGTTTCGCTTCCGCTTCGAATGCGCGGATCATTTCGGGGCGGGTGTAGCGGCCGTCGAGTTGCAACACCACGATATTGCCTTTGTAAAACTTTCGGATTTTGGCGAGCGATTTGAAGAAATACTCCGTGTGTAGTCTCGTTTCCGCCGGTGTTTTAATGTCCGGCGGCGTCACGACGTCCAGTCGGCGCCCTTTAATCCACGAGGACAATGCGCCACCGATTTCGCTGAACACCTGTACGGGGCTCATCCATATCCGTTTCAGCAGGTCCTTCTCCCGGACAAAGAAATAGGTGTAGCGCATCGGATAATAGGTTTCATTGATCCGGTTGAAAATCGCCGTGTTCTCGAATGATTGCCGGGTGAGGTGTTGCGGCCGGTTCTGCGGCTCGTTGCGGGCTTCGTTTTCTTCGAGGTCGTTGTCGCAGTATTGCAGCACCACCAGCTTTAAAGAGTCCCTTTTTATTTTGGAAAAAAGCAGCATTTCCCGATAGGTACCATAGGACGAAATCCCTGCATTGAGGGATTTGACGCCCAATTTCCGGCCGGCAAGGTCTGCATAGGTCTGGTTTTCGTCCACGCCCCAGCCCATAGTGAACGAGTCGCCCAGGAAAACCAGTTGCGGGTTATCGAGAGAACCCTCGTCGTCGCGCAGGCCGAAACTGTTGATTTTAAATGTATTACTATATTCCAGGCTCGAATGCACCCCTTCGCTGCCGGGCCGGAGCACGTAACCGAGGTCGGGCGAGTAGCTGGCGAAATGGCGGTTGAACTGGATCACATCGCGGTAGTTGATCCACCTTTCCAGCACTCCTACCTCATGCCGGTCGGTATCCTGATTGACGGTGATCGTGTGACGTATGTAAAACCAGGAGGCCAGTTCAGCGAGCAGCGGGATAAGCAGCGCCGTCCAGAACGGCAGTTTCAGCAAGCGGGTAACAGACCAGCAAAAGAGGACAAATGCAATAGGTACCAGCGCTTTAAATAGCAGGATGGTCCAAACGAAGTGTGTGAAAAGCTGCCACCGGTAAACTGTGATAGCCAGAAGCAGATAGCCTGAAAAAACGGCGATCGCCCCTATTTGTCTTTGCGTCATAGAGTCACTGTAAGGATTTGGGCACGGCAATTTAACCGCTTACTAAAATCCAGACACAGAAAACGGGCTATATATTTCATGTTATTCTTTTATTTTTTTATGAAATATTTATAATTGATTGATAATCTGATAAATAGAAGTGGGGAAAGTAAAAGATGGGTTACACTTTCGCATAACCCGTCTCCGTGTAGTAGTATTCTCTAAAATCTATTTGAGCGCCTCGCGGATGGCTGCACCTGCTTGAAGGAGCGCACCTTGCACTGCGGGCACATTTGCGAGTGGGTTCAGCAAACCGTAATCGTGGATGAGGCCCTGGTGTCTGGTCAATGTGGTTTTAACACCGGCTGCTTCCAATTTGCGGGCATATGCTTCGCCTTCGTCGCGGAGAACGTCATTTTCGGCAGTTTGTACGAGGGCAGGAGGCAGGCCCTGCAATTGCTCGGTGGTAGCTTGTAATGGGGAGGCGTAGCGGTGTTTTCTATCTTCGGGATTGGTAGTATAATTGTCCCAGAACCATTTCATCATGTTTTTGGTCAGGAAACGGCCGTCGGCGAACTGGTTGTACGAACCGGTTTCGAAATTAGCGTCGGTAACCGGCCAGAGCAGCACCTGCAATTTGATTGCCGGGCCATTGTTGTCTTTGGCTTTCAGCGCTGTTGCCGCAGTCATATTACCCCCTACGCTGTTACCCACTACTGCCAGCCTGCTGCCGTCGACATTGATTTCGTCGCCATGCGCGGCCACCCATTTGGTTGCTGCATATATTTCATTGATCGCCACCGGGTATTGTGCCTCCGGCGACGGTGTGTAATTCACAAAAACCGCTGCCGCGCCGGAATACACGACGAGGTCACGAACAAGCCGTTTGTGGGTCGGGAAATCTCCGAGTACCCAGCCGCCGCCGTGGATGAAGATGAACACCGGCAGTTTTTCGGTTGCTTCTGCCGGTTTTACGATATCGAGTTTAACGGTAAGGCCGTCCTCTGTAATGGTTTTCTCGCTGGTCTCGATGCCCGATAAATCCACTTCTACCGAGTTCTGCGCTCCTACGAGCACGTTACGCGCATCTGCGGGCGACAATTGTTCCAGCGGGGTACCGCCTCCGGAGTTCAGAGCATTCAGGAAAGTTTTGACATCTTCAAAAATAGCAGGGTCGTTGGCGGGGTCGATAATATTCAGAGTTTCCATGATCTTAAAAGGTTTTTGAGATTGACTTTTTGTTTTGCTGTGCTTGATTTTGATATGACAAAACTAGGCGAGCGGTGGGAGGGATACATTAACCTAGGTTAAGAAAAGTGGGGGAGATGAGAAAAATTTTGGTCTATCTTGGTGACATGAGCGGGACGGCGTAAAGATTGCTCCAAATATAACTTGCCCATTAATTTTCAGCTGGAATAGCGGCTATTGCAACCGCTTCACAATCCACGGCAGCGTCAATCCCTGCCCGATCAGGGTAAACAGCACCACGGCAACGGAAATGAAGATGATCGCGTCGCGCAGGGGGAAGGGCGTGCCGTCGTGCAGGTGCGTGGGGAGACCAATGGCGATGGCGAGCGAGACGATGCCGCGCATACCCGACCAGCTGATGATGAGACTGTTTTTGAAATCGAGCAATGCGTTTTCGCTGATCCTCCCGCGACCGCTTTCGAAGCCTTTTTGAAGGTTGGCCCTTTGCCAGAAAACCCGTACCATGCGTAGTATAAGGGCTATAATGGTGATAATCAATGCATAACCGATATAGGGAAGGAGCTGGTCGCTGCGTATGTTTTTGATCACATACGGGAATTGCAGGCCTATTAATATGAATATGAGTCCGTTGAGCAGGAAGATGATGATCTCCCAGATGGTTTTGGATTGCTGTTTGAGTCGGTCGGGGAAGATTTTTTTACTGAAATCCGCAATACCCAGGCCGAGGATGACGACGGCGATCACGCCGGACACTTCGAGCTCTTCCGCTACCCGATAGGCTACGAACGGCATCAGGAGCATCATACCGATGGTCGCCTGCGCATTGCTGTGAATCCGCATGATAATGAAACCCAGAATGCGCCCCATCACCAGCCCGACGATGGCGCCACCGAGCAGCAGTACCGCAAATTCGGCGGAAGCCTGCCAGAATATAAATGCGGAACCTGTAACGGCGGCCACAGAAAACCGGTAAGCAACCAGCGCGGAAGCGTCGTTTACAAGGCTTTCGCCTTCCAGAATGGTATTGGTTTTGGAGGAAAGGCCGAGCCCTTTGGTAATGCTCATGGCGGCCACGGCGTCGGTGGCTGATAATATGGAGCCCAGCACGAACGCCAGCGGCCAAGTCATGCCGGGAATGAGGTAGTAAGCCACGGCCGCAATGCCGGATGCGGTGATGAACACCAGTGAAATGGCAAGGCTGCTGATGGTATTAATATTGATCCTGAAATCCTGGAAATTGATGTTGAATGCAGCGTCGTAGAGCAGCGGCGGGAGGAATATCAGGAACACGACTTCCGGGTTAAGCTCGATCACGGGTAAAGTGGGAATGAAACCGATAGCGATCCCGGCGGTGATGAGTAAAACAGGGTAGGGTATCCTGACGCTGTCGGCCACGGCCGACAGGCCGATCATTATAGTCATGATAAATATGACGATACTGTAATTCTCCATAACCTCAAATCTAAGGATGATTGCGGGAAATCAAGGTTTCCGGCCGAAAAATCGGGCGTGTCGGTTTTGTTCTATTTTGAGGGACGGACGGGTTCTAGTTTTGCTTTAAACTAAAACAAACAAAACAATGATAGCCATTACAGGAGCAAACGGAAACCTTGGGAAAGCCACCCTTTCATTTTTAATGAAGAAGACATTGCCTGAAAACATCGTCGCGATTGTGCGCGACGCGGGCAAGCTCAGCGAATATGCGGGCACGGGCATACATATCCGCACGGCGGATTATGAAGATCAGGAATCTTTGGAGAAGGCATTGGCGGGCGTACACAGGCTGTTGCAGATCTCCGCTTCGGCCACGGGCGTGCGTGCAATGGCGCAGGAAACGCGCGTGGTGCATGCGGCGGTAAAATGCGGGGTAGAGGAAGTTGCATATACCAGCACGCTTTTCCCACACGAATCGGCGCATTTCCATGCAGCGCACATTTGCCGGAACACGGAGGCGCTGATCCGTCAGAGCGGGATGCGTTACGTCTTTTTCCGCAACAGCATGTATCACGAAACGATCCCGCTGTTCATCGGCGAAGCCATGGGCGATGGCCGGATCGCCTACCCGTCGGGCAGCGGGCGCGTGAGCTTTGCCTCGCGGAAGGATATCGCCGAGGCGCTGTCCAACGTGCTCACCGGGCCCGCATTCGGCAATGCTACCTACGATATTACCGGGGCGGAAACATTCAGCTTTGCGGACATCGCATTGACATTGAAGGATCTTGCAGGGTATCAGGAGGCCGCACATATGGACATTTCTCCGGAAGATTACCGCAAAGGACTGCTCGGCTACGGACTGGGCGAAGAAGAAGCCGGTTTTTATGCGAGCATGGCCGACAGCATCCGGGCCGGGGAGTTTGAGAAGACACATCACTCGCTGGAAGGGTTCCTGGGGCGGAAACCGCTTGGTGTTCAGGAATATCTGAGGGAATTGTTTTGAAAAAATCGGTAACTTGCCTTACAACTCAATAGCCATGAAATACCATCAGATCCAGCCGCCGCCGCATTTGCAGGACTACGTGAAGTACTACTGGGCGCTCGAAAGCTCGGGCCGGCCCGACGAGCAGGTCCATTTCGTCACCATTGCCGACGGTTCTCCGGGTATCATTTTCCAGCAATCGGCGGGCGCATCGTTTCAGGAAGGAAAACAACTGGCGTCGGTTTTCCTTTACGGGCAGTCGACCACGCACACCCGCATCGTTTCGCCGGCCACTTTCAGCACTATCGGGGTGTATTTCTACCCGCATGCATTGAAATCCATTTTCGGCATCGATTCCAACGAACTGACCGACGACTGCCTCGACCTGGACCTCTTACTCAACGGCACGCGGCTCATGGAGCGGCTGGAAAGCGCCGCCGATGTGGAAACAAAAGCCAATATTCTTTCCGAATGCCTTTGGGAGCAGATTTGCCGCAACGACCGCGCATTGCAATCGGCCACGCGTTACGCATTGCAGCGGATCATCCAGTCGCAGGGAGGTATTTCGATGAAAGACCTGCGTTTCGAGCTTCAAATATCGGAACGCACGCTGGAAAGGCGTTTTCAGGAAGGAATCGGCCTGTCGCCGATGCTTTTTGCACGCATATGCCGCTTTCAGGCCTCGCTCAATCAGCTGCGGAGCCAATCCTACGACAAACTTTCCGATATCGCCTTCGAGCAGGAATATGCGGATCAGTCGCATTTCATCCGCAATTTCAAAGAATTTACCGGCCTGACGCCGTTTCAGTTCCGAAGGAGCATTCACGAGACTGTGGAGAATTTTCCGGTGCTGGTTCAATCGTAGGCAATAAAAAACGGGCGCTGAATTCCAGCGCCCATTTTTTTCATTACCACAACAATATTCTATTTTTTAACAATTTTCCTGGTCAGTACTTTCTGTTCGGACACCACACGGAGAATGTAAATTCCCGGTGTCGAATTTTTTATATCCACTTCCATTTCAGGCTGATCCTTGAAAGATTTGCCGAAAACGGCCTTTCCATCACCGGCCACGACTTCCACCTTACCCGAAGCAATGCCATCGAGCCTTACGCGGAAGAGGCCGTTGCCCGGGTTGGGGTAGACGGCGTTTTCGGGGAGTTCGGCTTTTTCGACTGACGATGGCGCTGTTGGATACGTGACCACCGCGCGCTCGATTGCGGCTGTGCGGGCGTTATAATCGTTGGTGCAGCCTTCCAGGTAAGCACGTACTTCCGAACCGGCCAAACCTGTGAACCCGTCTTTCAGCATCACTTCGTCGGCTGCGTGGTAGATGGCCTGAGCGCCGGTGCTAACAACGTTTCTCGCGGTAATAGAAGCTGATGCTTGTTGCTGATCGAGAGATGGATAATTGACGCTTGAAAGGATTGTCCTGTTGGCCACGCATTCTTCCAAACCCGAAATAATTACCGAAAAGTGCTGGCCGTTTTTGTAAAGCGTGCTTTTATGAGAAACGGTGAGCGTGTAAGTCTGGCCGGGAACAGGATTTTTGATCTCGACCTTCTCCACATTATCACGAATGTTGTCACCTTTCAGGGCAGGGTTGTCGTAATTGGTGCTGTCCAGTTTCCATGGGAAATAGGTATTGCCCGCGTCAGATAACCGTAAATCCAGGTCGTTCACTAACTTGATCGTTGTGATGTTGTTGTAGATTTCAGGCGTCCCGGCCGTATCCGTCCAGCAAATTGTAGCGACGAGCGGTTCTGTCCCCGATGCAACCAGGTCTCTTGAAAAGGTAGTCCCGTTAAGAAGAGAATCTTGCAAAATGGCTGACTTGCCACCATTATTACTGATTACTGTCGCCGCTCGTTCCACATTGAGCAAACCCCATCCAAATGTAATGTCGGGCCCGTCATAAAGACCTGCCTCGTTGGCGGTATGAAGCATCAAACCTTTTACGGTAGCTCCTCGCATAAAATTGGCGTTAAGGTTGTTGTAATGCTGCTGCAAAAGAAGCACAGCACCAGCAACCTGAGGGGACGCGTACGAAGTCCCTGATGCTCCTGTACCTCCGGTAAGAAAACCGTTGTCGCTGCTGGAATTTATAACAGCGACCCGCCATCCGTTGGCGACGATATCAGGTTTGATTCTGCCGTCGTCCGTAGGCCCCTTGCTAGACGCCGACGCCCTCACCACGTCGGCCGGGTTTGTGTAATTAGTCAGTGGAGCGATGCTTCCTACTACCAGGGTGTTTTTTCCGGTCGCTGCGTACGAAAGCTGATGCGTTCCTGTCGGGTCATTAATATTTCCGGCTGCCCGTACACAGGTGAAGTAGGGGCCATGATAGACTATATTGTCGAAATATGCGGATGTCTGTGAATATAAGCTGCCGTAAGTCGCCGGATAGGAATGATTGGAGACTAGGAGGCCATTTTTTACCTCTTGGGTTAGCTCGGTTACGTCATCGGTCCATTGGTATGCCCTTACGTTCGCCTTCATAGCAATACCTACCGCTTTCCCAAACGACGCCGTTGGGCTGTAAGCATCGGTAGCGGCGATTTGACCTGCAACAGCAGTAGAATGTCCGGATAAAGCCCAGGTTTCGAGGTTGATTGCTCTGTTTTCCAGTGCAATATGTGTAGTCCGCACCGATCCTTCGTCCCACATACCGGCAGTCATACCTTCTCCATGAACAGAAAGTCCTAGTGAGCCGCCGGTGTACATACTATTAGCCTTGATGGCAAGGGTGCCATCGGAGTCAAGGGGAGAGAAGTATATAGGGTTTCCCACGCTGTCCACGTCCATAATATTCCGCTCATCTTCCTTCGGGTTGCCGGAATTCTTGATTTTTCCCGAACTCCGCAATTTGTTGAGCATCTGGCGCCGCTCTTTTAAAAACTTTTCGCTGATTGCGTCTAGCTCCTTTGCATTTGTCGCTTTCTTTATTTTTTCTTTTTCCTCATGGGTTTGAGCATAACAAACCTGCCCGATAAAAAGAATCAATAGCGCATATGTCCATTTTTTCATATTGTCGCAGGTTAATTACTTGTTAAGGTCTCTTTTCAATTGATCGATTTCTGCCTGTTGCTTTTCCGATATCTTTTTTAGATCAATGAGATATAATGTAAGTTCCTCGATTTTTTCCTGTTGAATTTTTGCAATTTCTCCAAGGCTCAGACCTTCGTTTTGAACTGTCTTTTCAGAAGGCACATTGGGCAAGTGACCGTTTTCCTTGATGTATTTCTCAACCGACGCCAAGTCTTTTAACTGATATTCGGGTTTGAAAACGTAATCAGCCCAACTGGTTCTGATACGTACCTCTTCTGTCAGAATACCACCTTTTACAAATAATTTGTAGCTGCTCACATCGGCTCCACCAACCGTAGTCGGAAAAGTAGAAGTGCTCACGCCAACTTTGCCATTGAATACCAGTTGTTTGGCCGCGAAATCGCCATGTATTAATGGATTAATTGTATCGGAATTAGCAATGTAGAGCTTGTCACTTCCGAGCTCTTTATAACCAGCCTTATATCCGACGAATATGTTGCCGTTACCCGTCAGGCTGTTGTTCCCAGCGGTTTGTCCCAGATAGGTATTTCTTTGGCCAGTTGTATTATTGAAGCCTGCATTGCTTCCAAAGAAGGTATTGGATTCACCGGTGGTATTGTTGAAGCCAGTAGCATACCCAACAAACGTATTGAGCCTGCCTGAAACATTATAGTAACCAGTGCTGCCTCCGAGGAATATATTCATGCGGCCTGTGGTATTGGAAAAGCCGGCCGAGGAGCCTACGAACGTGTTATATTCTCCGGTTGTATTCGCATTTCCTGCTTTAAAACCAATGAATGTAAGTCGCCCTGCCGTGCTGTTATTCTGACCTGTGTACGCGCCAAAGAATGCATTTGCGACACCGGTGGAAACGGCCCCCGAACCTGTTCCGAAATAAGCCGCGTCGCTTCCGCTCGTTCCTGCACCCGAGCCGTCATAAGTAACAGTTCCCGTAAAACTTTGCGTACGCAAGTTACGCGCAGTATCCTGCGAAACGGATTGCGCATTGACTGAAAGAGAGGTAGCCGATAACAAAAGGGCAGCCGCCATCAGCGACGATTGTACTGATTTTTTCATTGTAAATGAATTGTCTGTTTTCCCTACTCTGTTACAGGTTTTTCGGGCACCACCTTAATGTCGGAATGGCATGAAAAATCCGTCCGCGAAAAATTGTTCACGCGTGAATTTGACGGAAATGAAAAAAGGTGAAGTAAAATCAGAGATGCTTAATGGTGCGGCAATATAGAAGGTAAATGCGGAGAATTACAAACGATTCAAAGAAAAATATTGATGATATATTTCTATGCTTTTGGGAAAGAAAATGAATATTAAAATATATGTTTTTTTTGTAGTATTGTTTCTATTTCAAGGGTTAAACGTAATCATCGGTTCCAATAATTTATATTTAAACCGCGCCGAGACCGGGTGGTGATCCGAAAGCGGCAGGCCGTTGCTATTGTAAAATGATTGTTTTTCCAAAACATGTTCAAAAGGTTCCAATTGGATGGATTCGTTGCTGCGAAACAGTATTTTATCGATTGTTTCGGTAGAATCGTTAATGGAAAGAATATCGCTTGGAGGCAGGCCGTCTTTTGCTTTGGGGATAATACCGTCGCAATGTAAACGTACCCAGGTATCACTCAACCCATTCTCTTTCAACAACCAATTCACATTATCCTCTCCAAAACTGTAACGGCCATTCAGATCGCCCATCACGATCACCGCATTACCGGTCGAATGCAGGCGGATGTAGGACGATAGCTGTTCCATATTCCGGCGCCGAGCGAGGGTTGCACGCGGGTGGTTGTACGCGTTGGCGTGCACGTTGTAAAAGTCGATGAAATGGTTGGGGGCAATTTCAATGCGTGTATAGGTGAAACCTTTGGGCGTAAAACAATCGGCGCCGGTGCAGTCCGTCCAGGCGATGCGACGGAGGTATTTTACCGGGAATTTGGAGAGGGTATTGAGGCCGTCGCCGGTCATGACGGCCCCTTTGGTAGGCGTCCGGAATGGATGGGTGTTGCCGGTGTGGTAGAGATATTGATTGTAATTGAAATCTTCCTGCACATGGGCGATGTCGAAGCGGTTGAGGAGGCGGCCGATGGCGGAAATGCTTTCTTTCCTCGGGGTAACGGCGCTGCAAATAAATTGGGGAAGGCCGGCGATATTGTAGGTGATCACGGAAAAGCTGCCTGCGGAAAGCGAGTCGGGGGGCAACGGGGGCTGGTAGTGGCCGGCTTGCCGGATGTGTTCGCGGGTGGCGGGGGTGGCTTCGGAGAGGAAGAAGAGGATAAAAAGCCAGGAAAAGGATTGGAATAACCTGTTTTTGTCAAGAAGTGAAGTCGCCCACATAATGTGCCGGTTGGTATGCCCAAAACTACCAGCGGCATATGGTCAGGGTAATTCCAAATTGTTAACAATACATTATTTTTCAGAAGGACAGCATCTCGCCCGGCCTTCCGGCGGACGTGTGTACCGTGCGCGGCCATCCGCCGGTTTTAAATAATTGTTATGAAAATGGTATTTGCGGCGCGGCGAATGTCATTTCAATGGATATTTGCGGCCATTCCCGGTTCCAACCAGATGTTCAAACCGCCGGGATAACCATTCATGAAAGCTTTTTCCCGATTCACAATTCCCCTTTTTGCCCTTTTGCCCTGGGCGGTTTCCGCGCAGCAGAGCACTGAAAATCCATTGTCGCGCGCGCATTCGCATAACGATTACATGCAGGCGGCGCCGTTCAAGCTCGCTTACCAGCACCAGTTCGGCTCGGTGGAGGCCGATGTGCATTTCCGAAACGACACGCTTTTCGTGGCGCACGATTCCAAAGATATCAGCGCCGACCGCACTTTCGAGAAATTGTATTTGCAGCAGATCATCAAGCAGATAACCCAAAACCAGGGCACCATATTTAAGGATAAAAGCCGCATAATGACCCTGCTGGTGGATTTGAAAACCACTTACAAAACTACTTTGCCCGCATTGGTCAAAGCGCTCGCGCCGCACGAGGCGCTGCTCGCCCCGAAAGGCTCCGTGAAAGTGGTGTTGAGCGGCAATACACCCCCGCCGGCTGAATTTGAGCAATATCCGGCCTATATTTTCTTCGATGGTCGTCCGGGTACCACCTACACGTCCGCGCAGGCCACCCGCCTCGGCATGATCAGCCAGGATTTTCACAAGTATTCGCAATGGAACGGAAAGGGTATTCCGGTCGAGAAAGACCGCAAGGCGCTGGTGGATGCCATCACGCAGGCTCATGCGATGGGCAAGCCGTTCCGTTTTTGGGCCAGTCCGGATAACATCAATGCCTGGAAAGTGCTGATGAACCTTGGGGCGGATTACATCAATACAGATCATGTGGCCGAGTTGGGTACATTTCTCAGTGGCCGCAAGAACGCGGAATACAAAAACAACGAGTTTTACAAACCCTATCAACCCACCTACAAAAACAACGACGGCCTGGGCAAGGTGAAGAACATTATCCTGCTGATCGGCGACGGGATGGGTTTGGCACAAATTCATTCGGGCCTCACGGCGAACCGTGGTGAGCTGAACCTGGGCAAATTCCTCAATATCGGTTTCTCGAAAACGGCGTCTTCCGATAACTACATTACCGATTCCGCC
This sequence comes from Dyadobacter sp. SG02, assembly GCF_900109045.1. Lineage (GTDB taxonomy): Bacteria > Bacteroidota > Bacteroidia > Cytophagales > Spirosomataceae > Dyadobacter. The sequence continues at coordinate 391,414 of NZ_FNYL01000005.1, read as the reverse complement.
GCGGGTGCCACCGCTTTCGGTACCGGCCATAAAACCCGCAACCGGGCCATTGGGGTGGACTCCAACCTCGTGGCGGTGCCGTCCATTATCCGTCAGGTAAAAGCGACGGGCAGAAAATCGGCATTGATCTCCGCGGGTGACATTACCGATGCGACGCCGGCCTGCTTTTACGCACACCGCCCCGAGCGGAGCCAGATGGACGAGATCGCGACGGATTACCTCAAAGAGCCGGTCGACGTGCTGATCGGCGGCGGTTACAGCCATTTCGCCAAAACCAAAACCGTCGATTCGCTGAAAGCACGCGGCTTCCAGGTGTCGGATAACTGGAATGAACTGGCCGGTATGAAAGCCCCGTTCGTGTTGCTGGACGACAAGCATGTGGTATCGATGCAGAAAGGGCGCGGCGATTTCCTGAAAGATTCGTTTCACAAAACACTGCAATCGCTGCAATCGAACCCGAAAGGCTTTTTCATGATGGCCGAGGGCGCGCAGGTGGATTACGGCGGCCACGCGAACATCGTACCGTACGTAGTGACCGAAATGCTCGATTTTGACAAACTGGTAGGAGAGGCCCTTCGCTTCGCCGATTCCAATGGCGAAACGCTCGTCATCGTCACGGCCGACCACGAAACCGGCGGCCTCACGCTCCTGGACGGCAACCTGAAAACCGGCTACGTCGACGGCCAGTTCAGTACCGGCGACCACACCGGCATTATGGTGCCGGTATTCGCCTACGGCCCGCATTCGCTGGATTTCAGAGGGGTGTATGAGAATACGGAGATTTATCAGAAGATGAAGAAGATTTTGAAATAGGGTGGAAGGGGAGGAAGGGGCAGGTGAAAAGAGACTACGCGCAACTTTTTCCCCTTTCCTCCTTCTTTCCCATTTTCTCTTTTTAAAAACATTTAATAACCATATTTTCCTATTTGATGCGTTTTGATTTTTACATTTGTAGAAATCGCCATGTATTCCATTGAAGATAGACGCGTTACATAATGAAGCGGAGTTGCTGACAGCTATTGCGGCAGGCAGCGAAAAGGCATTTGCCACCCTGTTTCACTGGTACCGTGATAAAGTCTATTCCGCCGCATTCCGGCTCACCCATTCCAGTTTTCTGGCCGAAGAAGTGGTTCAGGATGTGTTTTTGAAATTATGGGTAAAAAGAGAAAACCTGCTTGAAATAGCCGGTTTCGAGGATTACCTCTTCATCATGACGCGTAACCACGTGTTTTCCGCCCTCAAAAGAATGGCGCGGCAGCAGCAACTCGTCGATGACCTCCAACTCGAACTTCCGGTCGCTGAAAACACCACTTACAATCGTATTCTCGACCTCGAAATCGAGGAAATCGTACACCAGGCGGTGGAGCTTTTACCGGCGCAACAAAAGCAGGTTTATCTCATGAGCAAGGAGCAGGAATTGAAGCGCGACGAAATCGCGAAAAAGCTCCGTATTTCTTCTGAAACCGTTAAAACCCACCTCGCACGTGCATTGCGCCACATCCGCGCGTACAGCAAATTGAAGCTCGAAATTTCCATTTCCTGGTTGCTGTTTTTCCTGGTAAATTAATTTTTAAACTTTTTTTTGTCGCATTGTCCCCCGAAATCTTCCGGCGGAAGTCTTTACAGGTGAAGGTCGGTATAAGCCGTCCGTAATCCTGACTACCCATGCAAAACCGACGACTGGACGACTTGTTTTTCCGGTATTGTGAAAAAAAAATAACCGACGAAGAACGGGAAGAGCTGATGGCCTTGCTGCTTTCGGACGATAACCGCGAGCAGATCAACGGCCTGATCGATCAGTTTATCCGAAGCGACGGGACGAAGCATACGCTGTCCGATGAAACGGCTGAGGATATTCTGAGCTCGATATTCTCAGCTACTGCACGGGACACTGAGCAGGAGCTCAGCGCCAGTGAGCCGGAGATAGGCGCCAACCGCCCGATGTGGCTATTCAGGCTCGTGGCGGCCTCGGTGGTGCTGTTAATCGCGTACGGCGGTTATCGATGGGTTAACCGGGCGAAGCCTGTGCCGCAGGTGGCAATCATGCATAGTGTGTACGGGGACGATGTGCCTGCGGGAGGCAATAAAGCAAGCCTTACCCTGGCCAACGGCCGGACGTACGATTTGAATACGATCACCGAAGGGAACCTTTCGGTACAACCCGGAACGACGATCGATAAGTCGAAAGGAGAAGTGATTTATGGCAAAAATGCAGGAAATGATGTAACTGTGGCCTACAATGTGCTCAGGACACCGTTGGGCGGGCAATATAAAATAGTGTTGCCGGATGGCTCCCGCGCCTGGCTCAATGCCGGATCGAGTTTGAAATATCCTACCGCATTCAAAGGCGACAGGCGGGATGTTGAAATGACCGGCGAGGTGTATTTTGAAATAGAACCCGACAAAACCAGGCCGTTCCTGGTGCAGGTGGTGGATAAGAATGCGAAAGGTAAGGATATGGAAATCACCGTTTTGGGTACACATTTCAATATCAGCTCCTACGGCGACGAACCTACTATGCAGACTACATTATTGGAAGGTTCCGTGCGCGTGAAAAAGGACGAAGTGACCAAAGTGCTCTCGCCCGGCCAGCAGGCGCGCGTGACGACGGGTGAAGCCGTGCGGGACATTGCCATTAAAACGGTTGATACCGAGAGCGTGGTGGCCTGGAAGGAAGGGCGGTTCGAGTTCAACGGGAATATCCGGGAAATCATGCGGCAGATTTCACGCTGGTACGACCTGGATGTAAAATATGAGGGGAGTGTGGAACGAAAGTCGTTTGCCGGGACGATCTCGCGCAAAAACAATGTGTCGGAAGTGTTGAAAATGCTCGAAATGACGGGCGGTATACAGTTCCGGATCGACGACAGGAAAATTACCGTGAAAAATACAGATTGAAATACCTTCAACTTAAAACTACCCTTGACATGAGCCTCCTGAACTCTTCCTGAGCAGCTTACCGGAAAGGATGATGAGGAAAAAGACCGGATGCGTTGCGACCGCACCCGGCCCGCCTGATCAGTCCTGATATCATTGGACAACGATACATTCACTTTTAACCAGGCATACAAAACTATGAAATTTGTATACAAGGGCAAAACTGTCCTGTGGAAAGCGTATATACTAATGCGTTCTCTGTGGGAAGCTTACGCCGTAAAACACCGAACCGACTTTGGCAAAGTCCTCCTGACGATGAAATTAACCGTGTTGATATTCCTGATTGGTACGTTGCAGGTGCTGGCCGAAGATTCGTTCGCCCAGCAGGTATCGATCAAAAAGAAGGACGCAACTTTACTGGAAGTGCTCAGGACCGTCAGGAAACAAACGGGCTACCTCTTCATTTGCGATCTCGAAATGCTGGATCAGGCCGAAAAGGTCAATATCAATGTGACGAACGCACCTTTAAAAGAGGTATTGGACGCCTGCTTTGCCGGGCAGCCATTGACCTATAATATCGTCGACAAGACGATCATCGTGAAGAAAAAGCGCGAACCGGTCCGCAAACCGAAGGAAGAGGCGAGCCTGAAAGAACCTTATTCTTTCACGTCCGATGTGGTTTTGAAGGAAAAAATGACGGAACTGATGCGAAAGAAGGTCAACCTGCAAACGATCTTCGATATCAGCGTCACGGGTAAGGTGAGCGACGAAAAAGGCGAGCCGCTCGCGGGTGTGAACGTGATTCAGAAAGGCACCCAGCGCGGTACTTCCACCAACGAGCAGGGCGTTTTCAACATCGATATCACCGACGCCGACGCGGTGCTGACATTCTCGTTTGTCGGATTTATGTCGCAGGAAGTGATAGTAGGCCGCCGCAGCCAGATCGACGTCACCCTGAAAGTCGACAACAAGGCATTGGAAGAGGTGGTAGTAGTAGGTTACGGCACGCAAAAGCGTTCCGACCTGACGGGTTCCGTGTCGTCCGTGAAAGCGGAAGACATCAAAAGCTTGCCCGTACGCAGCGTGAACGAGGCATTGCAGGGACGTGCGGCGGGCGTCCAGGTAACCCGCACCGACGGTTCGCCGGGTGCCTCGTCCGACATCGTGATCCGCGGTGTAGGGTCGATCGGGGGTATGGCGCCGTTGTACATCGTCGATGGTATCCGGATGTCCGCCGGCAACAACTTCAACTTGCAGGACGTCGAGTCCATAGAAATATTGAAAGATGCGAGTGCCGCGGCCATTTACGGCGCGCAGGCTGCGGGAGGGGTAGTGCTCGTCACTACCAAACGCGGTACACAGGGTTCGGACAAGATGAATATCAATTTCAATGCCTACTACGGCGTGCGCCAGCCACGTAATCTCTATACAATGCTGAACACGCCCGACTACGTGAAGGCCAAGGCGGCATCCGGTGTGAACGTCAGCGGCTGGGGCGATCCGGCCACATTGCCGGACAATGACTGGGCAGACCAGGTTTACCAGAACGGCAGCGATCAGAGCTATTCGTTATCGCTCTCGGGCGCTACGCCTAAAACCAATTACTACCTCTCGGCTAACTACCAGCGTGAAGGCGGTACGATGATCGACAACTGGTTCGAACGCTACGGCATCCGTTCCAATGCGGATTTCAAGATCAACAACCGTCTGAAAGTAGGGGAGACGCTCTACGGATGGAGTACCCGCAACAACCCGGTGCAAACCAGTACATTCCCGTTCCGTTCGGCCCCGGTAATCCCGGTGTATGACCCTACCAATCCTGTCGGCGGCTGGGCGAAAACCGGTACTTTCTTCACAGGCCCGAACCTGGTAGGCAATGAGCTCATTAACCATGCCAAAAACAATCAGTACGCGCTGGAAGGCAATGTGTACCTCGATTGGGAGATCATCAAAGGTTTGAACTTCCGCTCCACATTCGGCGCTTCGATTTATGCGGTGAACAACTATAAATTCACGGAGGCCTATGATTTTGGTACCCTCAAAAACGTGAATGCGTTCCTGAGCCGTGACCAGAACAATACCCGCAATTTCACCGGTAACTTCGTGCTCACCTATGCGAAGACTTTTGGGCGTCACGAAATTAAAGCGATGGCGGGTTACGAAGCCTACCAGTCGAACCTGAGCAACCTGCATGGCGAAGCGCAGGGCTTCCAGGTGATCACCTACAACCTCGGTATGACCACTAACCCGAGCACTTACCGGGCCAGCGGCGGCGAGTTCCCGCAAACGCGGTTGCTCTCGCAGTTCGGGCGGATCAACTATACATTCGCCGATAAATACCTGTTCACGGCCAACGTTCGCCGGGATGGTTCCGACCGCTTCGGTCCAGCCAACAAATGGGGGGTATTCCCTTCATTTTCAGTAGGCTGGAAAATGAGCGAGGAGGCGTTTATCCGCGATAATGTGCACCAGATATCCAACCTGAAACTCCGCGCGAGCTACGGCAAGCTGGGTAGCACTTCGAGTATTCTGCAATACACCTATCAGGCTTCCTACGGCGGAACCGGCGGTACCAATATCCTGGGCTTGCCCGATGGCACGCGCTCCAAAGGTTACGCATTGACCGCCCAGCTGCCCAATCAGAACATCAAATGGGAACAGGTGAACCAAACCGACATCGGCCTCGACCTCGGCTTGTTCAAAAATGCATTGAATATCACGGCCGACTGGTACAGCCGCCAGACGCAGGATATGATTTACCAGGTTCCGGTTCCGGTTTCCGCAGGCTTCTATGGATCGAGTGTGTATACCAATATCGGTCAGATGAGTAACAAAGGGCTTGAACTGGCGGTGGACTATCGCGGCAAAGTGAAGGATTTTACCTACTCGGTGAGTGCCAATGCGGCATTCAACCGCAACCTCGTGAAGCAGCTGAGCGGAACGAACAACAACCCGATCAACGACGGGGCGGCAGGTGATTACCTCGAAAGCAGCGTGAGCCGTACCCAGGCGGGCAAGCCTTTGGCGCAGTTTTATGGCTACATCGTCGACGGTATTTTTCAGAATAATACCGATGTACAGGCCCTCAACCAGAAAGCACAGGAAGCGGCCGGCTCGACATCCGTATTTTACCAGAATGCCGGAACCGGCGCTGGTGACCTGAAATTCAGGGATATCAATGGCGACGGCCGCATTACGATTGACGACAAAACGTTTATCGGCAACCCATGGCCGAAAATGACCTACGGCTTTTCGCTCAACGTCGGCTGGAAGGGTATCGACGTACAGGCGATGTTCCAGGGTGTTCAGGGGGTTGATGTATTTAATGGAAACAAATACTACACCCAGTTCTTTGTAGGAGATTACAACACCACGGGCGACATTTTCAATACCTCGTTCTTCAATGGCAACGGCCTGACCGACCAGCCGCGCGTGGGTACTACGGATGCGTCGGGCAACTACCTGCGCGACCCGAACTCGAACTATACCCGCATTTCGTCCTTTGTGGTAGAGAATGGCTCGTTCCTGAAACTCCGCAACCTGCAAGTAGGCTACGCATTGCCGGCTAACCTGGTGAAACAGTGGAAAATGACGGGCCTGCGCATTTATTTTCAGGCACAGAATCTGCTGACTTTCACCAAATATTCCGGTCTGGACCCGGAAATACTCGGCCGGAACGGAACGACGGCCCGCGGACTGGATACGATCTATTCCTATCCGCGCACACGCCTGCTGTCCATGGGTATCGACCTGAATTTTTAATTGACCAAAACGCGAATCAAGGCAATGAAAATATTTCACAAACTGCTGATGCTCGTCATGCTGACTGCCATGGCCTCATGCAGCGACGATTTTGTAAACGTCGATAACCCCGGCGCGCTCACGCCCGCGCAATACCCGCAGACCGTAGCCGACCTGGAACAGCTGCTGACCGGCGCCTACGCGACGCAGCACGCCAACGGCCTCTACGGGCACACCATGCTGGCCAAGAATTCCTGGCTGTGGGACCACACCACCGACCTGAGCTGGCAGGGGACGCCTACGTGGATCCAGCTCGGGCAGAACAACTCCCAGCCGAACGACAGCTTCCTGTACGACAACTGGCGCGAGCTGTGGCGCGGCGTGCAGCGGACAAATACCCTGCTGGCCAGTCTGGAAGCGGTACGCCAGAAATCCCCGAATGACAGCAAGGCCATCGATCAGATCAAAGGCCAGGCGTTATTCCTCCGCGCGTGGTACTACTTTTACCTGGTAACCACCTGGGGCGAGGGCTTCAATGCAGGTACGGAAGGCGGTAAACTGGGCGTGCCGATCCTCACGGAAGTCGCTGCCAGCCTCGACGAGACGCAGGTAGCCCGCAGCACCGTGAAAGAAACCTGGGATTTCATCATTGGCGATCTCAAAACGGCGGAAGGGTTGCTGAATGGTGTCAACTGGACCGGTGCCACCGACAAGTACAAGGTTTCGGGCTGGGCGGTGAAGGGGTTTTTAGGTAAAATTTACGCCTACCAGGCCGATTGGGCCAATGCCAAAACCTACCTCGGCGATGTGGTGACCAACAGCGGCAAATCGCTCGTGTCGTTCGATGTGTATAAGGATATGTTCAATGGTAAGAATGAATTTACCTCCGAATCGCTTTTTGAACTGAACCTGAATGTGGACATGACCGCCCGCGGGGGCGACGACCAATCGATGGGTTCCAGCATTGGTATGGTGATCGCGCCTACATATGTGGGCGACAATGGAGGCCAGGCGGCATCGGCATGGTCCAATGTGTTCCCGCATGCCAAAAACATTGCACGGTTCGGGTTCAACGAAGGGCATTATTTCAAACCCGGCAGCACGAGTGCCAATATCTCGAACGTAGATCCCGCCTATATTGCCCGATCCCTCGAAGCGAAGAAAAAGCAGACGGTCGATCCGCGCCTGTGGGTAGCTTGTTACCAGCCGTACGTGGACTCGATGATTGTCAGCGGCAAAAAACGTCCGATCTCGCATTACCTCGACATTACCGAGTTGGATATGGAGGCTTGGAGCTTCCGCAAATTCACCAACCCGACGGGTACCGAAGCGGAGATCAACATGTCGAGCGGCGCCAATATCCCGTGGCTGAGGTTGGCTGACGTTTACCTGCTATATGCCGAAACGCTGAGCCATTCGGGTGATAATGCAGGCGCATTGGAATACATCAACAAGGTGAAACGCCGTGCGTACGGCCTGCCCGTGAACACGCCCTCGGCCGTCGATTACAAAAGCCTCACCGACCTGACGAAGGCGAGCGACGCCGTCCTGAAAAACGACCCGCTCAAATACGAACGCTGGGCCGAGCTTTTCGGCGAAGGGCATTGGTGGCTCGACGTCCGCCGCTGGCAGATAGGCGATAAGGAAGCGGCCTATTACCAGCGCATCCGCGGCGGGGCCATCGAATGGTCACCCACGGATTACGCCCAGCCGATCCCGATCAACGAGATCACCGCCAACGTAAACATGCGCCAAAACCCAGGCTATTAACAAATATCACGGTGCTCTACGCCCCAAGCAAAGGTGCAGAGCACCGCAATATTTGTAGAAAGATTGCACCGTCGCTTTACATCCTGCACGTAAAGGTGCAGAGCACCGCAATATTTGTAGATCGTTGATACCGCGATATTTATACATACCGCAATATTTGCACATCCAATATTACATTCCATGCATGCGAACCAACACAAAAACGTCGGTCCGACGGGGCGATTTTTGCGGATATTGTCGATTTCGGCGATGCTAACAGCATTGGTAGCATTCGTTGAGCTGCAACCCGACGACCGCAATGCCGACTGGCTCGCCTACGGCGGCAACAAGGCGGGGAACCGCTATTCGCCTTTAACGCAGATCAATCCCGGCAATGTAAGCCAGCTGAAAGTTGCCTGGGAATACGACGCGGCAAAATTACCGGCCGGCATTGCAGCACCGAGGAGACCGATGGAAATCCAATGCCAGCCGATCATCGTGAACGGCATTTTGTACGGTACCACGCCGCATCTGAGCCTGTTTGCATTAAAAGCCGACACGGGCGAGGAGCTCTGGCGCTTCGACCCGTTCACAGGCGGCACGCCGCGTTTTCATGCCAACAGGGGTGTGATGTTTTGGGAAGACGGCGGGGATAAAAGAATCCTTTACACCGCCGGGAACCACCTTTGTGCCGTCGATGCCGCCACTGGAAAACTCGTGCAAGGCTTTGGCGACGCCGGAAAAGTGGATCTGAGCGAAGGTGTGACCGGCCGGCCCGGACGGGAAAACGATAAGCTATCGGTGGACGCGACATCGCCCGGCGTGATTTACAAGGATATCCTCGTGATAGGCTCGCGTGTATCCGAGTACGGGGACGCCGCGCCCGGGCACATACGTGCATTCGACATACGCACGGGAAAGCTCAAATGGACCTTTCATACAGTGCCCGAGCCCGGAGAACCCGGCCACGACACCTGGCCTGAAAATGCCTGGAAACGCATTGGCGGGGCCAATAACTGGGCCGGTATGGTACTCGACGAAAAGCGCGGTGCCGTGTACTTCGGTACCGGCTCGCCTTCGGTGGATTTTTACGGCGCCGACCGCGAAGGAAAGAATCTGTATGCCAACTGCGTGATATCGCTGAATGCGGAGACCGGCAAGATGAACTGGTACTATCAAACCGTGCACCACGACCTTTGGGACAGGGATATTTCCTGCCAGCCCAACCTGCTGACAGTAACGCACAAAGGCAGTAACGGCAAGCCACGCAAAATCGACGCCGTGGCCCAGGCTACCAAAGACGGCCTCCTTTTCCTCCTCGACCGTGACACGGGCAAACCATTGTTCCCCGTAAAAGAACGTCCCGCATTAACAGATTATCACTTACCCGGCGAGCAGCCCTGGCCCACTCAACCTTTTCCGACCAAACCGGCGCCATTTTCGCGGCAGAATTTTACAGAAAGTGAAATTACCGATCGCACACCCGAGGCCCACGCATTTGTGAAGGAAAAATTCAGCCAGACCCGCTCCGGTAACAAGTATATGCCGCCCAGCAAGGAGGGAAGCCTGTACCTGGGCATCGGCGGCGGTGCGGAATGGGGCGGTAATGCGGCCGATCCGGAAGGCATTTTGTACCAGAATGCCAACGAAATGGTATGGGACCTGAAAATGATGGACTACAACGGAAGAGGCGGCACAAAGCAGGCTGCCGCATCACCCGGTCAGGCGGTGTACATGCGGAACTGCGCTGCCTGCCACCGCGCCGATCGCCAGGGAAGCGGGCAGGAGTACCCGAGCCTGGTGCAAGTCGGGAACCGGATGCCGAAGGACGAAATTGCGAACATCATCAAAAGCGGGCGCGGAAGGATGCCGTCATTCCAGCATATTTCCGACCAGGAGCGCTACGAACTGGTTGCATTCCTGACAAACCCGGAAGCCAAAGCACCGGTATCCGAAAACCACAGCGCCAGCGAAGCGCCAACAGAAGCGAAATCAGCATTCCCTTATATTCCGCCCTACATCAACAACGGCTGGACGCGCTTCTTCGACCCGGACGGCTACCCCGCCATTAAACCGCCCTGGGGCACGCTCAATGCTATCGACCTGAACACCGGCGAATACCTCTGGCGCGTGCCGCTCGGCGAATTTCCCGAGCTCGCCAAAAAGGGCGTCCCCATTACCGGTACCGAAAACTACGGCGGCCCGATTGTGACAGCGGGCGGGCTGGTATTCATCGCAGGCACCAAGGACGAGAAAATCCGCGCTTTCGACCGCAAAACAGGTAAAACCGTTTGGGAATACCAACTACCCGCAGGCGGCTTCGCGACCCCGGCTACCTACATGGTGAATGGCAAACAATATGTGGTGATCGCCGCGGGCGGTGCTAAAAACGGGCATAAACCGGGAGGAAAGTACATTGCTTTCGCACTGCCGTGATGGTCGACCACAAATGACCATTCCTGACAACCAATGACTATTCCTGACCACAAATGACTATTCCTAACCCCTTAACATTCCCTGACCAAATCAAAGTAACCAATCATTCCTAATCCAAACTTTTATGAACAATCATACCTCCGAACCGGGCCAAAATCGTCGTGACGCATTGAAAATGCTGGGAGCCGGATCGGCCGCCGGATTGCTCGGCCTTTTGGGTTCCGCCGACCGCGCATACGCCGGGCGTGAGCATTACACGCAACCCGCCTACGCGAAAGGCATGGCGCCGTTGAAAATAAAGAGCGTGAAAGCGATTGCTACCGCGCCACAGGGTTCCAACCTGATCGTCGTGAAAGTGGAAACGACCGAGCCCGGCCTTTACGGACTGGGTTGCGCGACTTTCACTCAACGCGCCCTTGCCGTGGTGACCGCAATCGATACCTATCTCAATGAATTCTGCGTCGGAAGGGACGTCGACAATATCGAAGACATGTGGCATTCCACCTACGTGAGCTCGTATTGGCGAAATGGTCCCGTGCTGAACAATGCATTGAGCGGGCTCGACGAGGCGCTGTGGGACATCAAAGGCAAGCGCGCCGGTATGCCGGTGTACCAGTTGCTGGGCGGCAAGGCCCGTTTCGCGATACCGTGTTACACCCACGCCAACGGCAATACGCCCGAGGCCGTTGCCGACGACGTCCAGCGCATTATGGACCGCGGTTTTAAATACATCCGCATTCAGCAGGGCGGCTACGGCGCTGTGGGTGCCACCGAGCAAAAGCCGGATTTCAAAGCAGCCGGTTTTGGCGGCGCTACCGACAATTATATGAACGAAAGGGCCTATCTGAAATCGGTACCGAAGCTTTTTGAAGCTGTACGCAAGCGCTGCGGCGAGGAGATCGAGCTTCTGCACGACATCCACGAGCGCGTCCAGCCGATGGATGCCATTAATATGATCCGCGCATTGGAGGAATACCGGCCATTCTTCATCGAAGACCCGTTTTCACCCGAAAACATGGGCTGGTTCCGTCAGTTGCGGCAAAGTACCACCGTGCCGATCGCTATGGGAGAGCTGTTCAACAACGTGAACGAGTTCCGTGACCCGATGGCTAATCAATGGTTCGACTACATCCGCTGCCATGTGTCGCAGATCGGCGGCATTACACCTGCCATGAAAGTGGCGCGGCTGGGCGAGTGGTTCAATGTCAAAACGGCCTGGCACGGCCCGGGCGACGTTTCGCCGGTAGGCCACGCGGCACACGCGCACATCGACCTGGCCGTCTGGAACTTCGGTATCCAGGAAGCCGTAAGCTTCAACGAAAAGACGCAGGCGATTTTCAAAGGGTGCCCTACGATGAAGGACGGGTACATGTCGGTGAACGAGGTGCCGGGGCTGGGCGTAGATATAGATGAAAAAGAAGCGGCCAAATACCCGATCACAAGCAAATCCAACTGGCAGGTTCGTAAATTTGACGGCACGAGTATCCGGCCGTAGACATGTAACAATTAATGAAACGCGAATCTCTTTTTAAGTTGATTGTATTGTTAATGCCCTTTCTGGTACTGCTGGTGCTGGAAGGGGCATTGCGTTTGTTTGGCTACGGCCATGATTTAGCAGTTTTTACAGAAGACCCCGGCCGGAAGGGCTATCTGATATTGAACCAGCACGCTTCGAAGCGCTATTTTGCCAACCAGAAAAATGCTACCTACGGGAATGCGGAACCGTTTATGGCCCGGAAAGCACCGAACACCTTTCGCATATTCGTTCTGGGCGAATCGACGACTATCGGCTATCCCTACATGAACAACGGCTCCTTCCATCGGTGGCTGCAATACAGGCTTGCGCAGACCTATCCCGAACGTGATTTCGAGATCATTAACCTCGCGCTTACCGCTGTAAATTCTTACACCGTGCTCGATTTTGGCAAAGCCATGCTCGATTATGAGCCGGATGCCGTGCTCGTCTACACCGGGCATAACGAATATTACGGCGCGATGGGCGTCGCCGCCACCAAAGGTATCGGACATAGCCGAACCCTGGCGCGGCTGCTAATGAATCTGCGTGGTTTGAGACTTACGCAACTTATCGCGTCGGTAACCGACAAGTTCTCAGAGATGCTTTCGGGAGAAAAAGTGGATTTGCGCGAAAATCTGATGAAACGGATGGCCGCCGACCAGCAGATCGCATTCGGTTCGGACGATTACCGTGCGGGGCTCGATCAGTTCCGGGTTAATATGGACGAATTGGCTGCGTTAACCAGCGCCAAAGGGATTCCACTTTTCATGAGTAATCTCGTAAGCAATGAAAAGGACCTGAAACCCTTTATCAGCATACCCGACAAGCAGGGCAATTCGGCAGATATGCATTATCAGTCGGGTATTAAACTGTATCAGGAAGCTGATTACGCAGGCGCGAAAAAGGAACTCGTTCTTGCCAAAGAGCTGGACGCATTGCGTTTCCGTGCACCGGAGGCATTGAACACCATTATTAAAGACGTCGCACACGCTCATAAGGGCGTGACGCTCGTAGACGCCCGCGACCTTTTTGAAAAGCACTCCACAGGCCGCATTCTGGGGAAGGAGACATTATTGGAACACGTGCATCCCAATTTGCAAGGTTACGCATTGCTTTCCGAAGCATTTTACCAATCCCTTAGAAAAGCAGGACTTCTTCCCGCATCGCGTGTTGAAATGCCTTTTGAAATACTGAAAAAACAAATGCCCATTACCCTCGTCGATTCTTTGAAAGGGGAATATGAAATGATGATCCTCAAAGAAGGCTGGCCGTTCAACATTCCGATGCCTGCGGAGGAAAAGCGGGAGAAAACGGAAGAGGAAAAACTGGCGGGTGCATTGGTGGTGAAGCAAATTTCCTGGCGGGATGCCATGTCGCGGCTGCAACGGCATTATGCCGCTGCCAAAGATACCACCCGAATGCTCCGGGTCGCCGAGGCGCTGGCGCTGGATGACCCGCTAAACCCGGTGTATCTTGATAATGCAGGCAAGTTGAGCATTGCAATGGGTTTGAACAGGCAGGCGGTCAATTATTTTTCAAAAGCATTCAGAACGGAAAAAAGCTTCGAACGCGCACGGATGCTTTTTGTAATACTACTCAAAATGGACGAGCCGGCGGAAGCATTGCCCTATGTGCGGTATGCGGCTGCAAACAATACTTCGCGGTTTAATCTTAACGAACTGCTCTCGTTTGTAGAGCAGCAGGTTGAAGCCAAAAAGCGGCGCTGACGTTGGTACAAAGCTCCGGCTTTGTACCCCTTATTCGCAGGCCTTCGGCCGGTCGTTACTGCAATTTCGTTTTGCGGTATAGACCGGCCGGAGGCCTGCAAATAAGAAGCACGAAGGCAACCTTCGCGCCTGCACCGGCCGGGGGCCTGCAAATAAGGGGCGCGAAGCGAGAGCTTCGCGCCATGCTACCTCAGGGTGCTGAAAAATGACACCTGGCCGTCGGCTTTGACCATTAATACATCGGCTTCTTTTCCTTTCGAAACAGTTACGAAATAGTGGTCGGCATCTTCGAACTGGGTGCCGTACAGAAGCATGTTGGTATTGTTGTTTTCGTTGTCTTTGTACTCGACCACAGCGCCAATCGCATAGTTTTTAAATTGTTTCTGGATCTCGTTTTGTGCTTTGGCAGGTATATCTGCGAATTTTTTGTCGGCGGTGGTGCCTACCAGCATGAAGTGGCTGTCGTAAAAAGCCGTCTGTTTTTGGCCGTCTTTGGTAAATGTCACTTCGTCGAATTGAGGGCCTCTTACCCATTTGGCGTCAGGTACCTGGCCGAAATCGGCGTAGAAGCTGTCTTTGGAGCGGGAACTTACGTCGTTGCGGGCTTCGGCGTGTTTTTCGGCGCGGTGTTCTTTTTTGGTGTCTTTGGCAAGTGTCTGTGCCTGAGCTCCTGTGATGGCCAATGCGGCGATGATAGCGGATGTGATGAAAGTTTTCATTGTAATGCTATGTTTTTTGGTGATTGATCGTTTGAATGATCCAAAACTACCGGGTGCCGCCGACCTGGGAAACAGCGCGTGGGCAGATGGGCAGAAACTGTCGGTGAAAAGGGCAGAAGTGTCTTTGTGATTTCTTTTCGCTACATTGGTTTTCGCATTCCTCCAACCTAAACAGCACCGTTAATTATGAATTGCCTGGTGATCGACGACAACATCATTGCCCGCACCACATTGAAGCAACTAGTGAAGCACGACAAAGAGCTGGTCCTCCTGGGTGAATGCGATAACGCGATGGACGCTTACCGCCGGATCATGGACGAGCAGGTGGATCTGCTGCTGCTCGACATTGAAATGGAAGGGATGACGGGCATCGAGCTGGTGAAAACGCTGGTCGGTAAAAACCCGGTGATCATATTTACTACCTCCAAAAAAGAATACGCCGCCGAAGCATTCGAACTCAATGTAGCCGACTATATCACCAAACCCGTCACGCCCGCCCGTTTCCTGCAAGCCATCGAAAAGGCCCGGGAAATATTCAGGAGTAAAAAACAGGAGGTACGGATGGAGGACGATAGTTTCTTGTTTATCAGGGATTCGAATATTGTCCGGCGGCTGAAAATCGGTGATATATTGTATGCGGAGGCCATGGGGGATTATGTCAAACTGTATACCCTGGAAAAATTTTACTCCGTGCATACCTCCTTGAAGGACGTCGAAGCCAAGCTCCCCGAATCGAAATTCCTGCGCGTGCACAGGTCGTTCATCATCCAGGTGGGTAAAATCGATACGATCGAGGGTGGCACGCTTATTATTAACCGGAAAATGGTGCCCGTCGCCGATACCTACCGCGCGGCGTTGAACCGCCGGTTGAATGTGTTGTGATTTTGAAAAGCTGAATCCATGAGAGTCCGCACGCTCGTCATTTATATTACCATTGGCTTTGTGGCCGCTGTGCTCGCACTGGTGGCGGTGCAGTACATGACGCGGCGAAACCTGGAAGAGCTGATCACGGCCAATGAAAACCTGCTCGACGAATACCGCATGAGCAGCGGGCTTTCGCATCAGGCCGATAGTACCAGCCGTGCCACACTGACGAGGAAAATGGATGTGGTAGACCAAAGCGGGCAGCGGGTTTTGCGCTGGAATTTATACCTGACGGTCGGGGTATTGGCGTTGCTCACGGCCGTTTTCGCGATCATCATAGGGCGCATGAAGAAACAGGCGGAGCTGATCGGCAAGCTTAATGTCAGTGAACGGAAGCTGAAAGAAGCCGTGCTCGTGAAAGAAAACTTCCTGGCGAATATGAGCCACGAGATCCGCACGCCATTGAACGCGATTTTAGGTTATACCAATCTCCTCCAAAAGAAAAAACTGGACCCGGATACCCGCCTGCATATCAGCACAGTACAGCAGTCAGGCGAAACGCTGCTGGCGATCGTGAACGATATTCTCGATTTATCCAAAATAGAATCCGGCATGATGCGGATCGAGCAGGTGCCGTTCGGGCCCGAAGCATTGGTACATTCGGTAGCGACGATGTTTCACCACCGCTCGGCGGAAAAGCAGGTGCCGCTCGTCGTAACCTTCGACCCGGCAATTCCCGAAACGATCACCGGCGATCCGACCAGGCTGACGCAAATCCTCGTCAATCTGGTAAGCAATGCATTCAAATTCACGGAAAAAGGCGAGGTAAATCTCCGGGTCAATAGGAATGGCGGCGACGGCGACCGGGTGCAACTGACCTTCGAAGTTACGGACACCGGTATAGGCATTGAAAACGAACGGCTGGAAACGATTTTTGAGCGGTTCCGGCAGGCGGAGGACTCCACTACCCGGCATTTTGGCGGCACCGGGTTGGGTTTGTCCATTGTCCGCGACCTCGTGCATTTGCAGGACGGGCACATCAGTTTATCGAGCGAGCCGGGCATGGGTACGTCTGTAAAAGTGACAATTCCCTACCGGATCGCGGTCGTGGGCGACTCGCTTCCCACGGATGCGCGCATGGATGACGTGCACCCGCAAAGGCCGGGGCTGCGGGTACTGATCGTCGAGGATCATATCATTAATCAGGGACTTATGATGCGGCTGCTGGAAGAGCGGAGGATTGTAAGCCGCGTTGCCGCAAATGGTCACGAGGCAATTGAAATACTTCGTCATCAGCCGTTCGACCTCGTTTTTATGGATATTCAAATGCCGGGAATGGATGGCTACACGGCCACGCGCATCATACGCGAGGAACTGAAACTGGCTATTCCCGTGATTGCCATGACGGCCCATGCCATGGAAGGCGAGAAGGAAAAATGCATCCGCCTCGGTATGGACGATCACATCGCCAAACCGGTGAGGGAAAGCGAGCTGGACAGAATACTGACCCATTTCACTAAAAACATTCCGGCTAACGGCTCGGTGGCGAATGCTTTCAGAGTAATAGACCTCGACTACATGCGGGGGATCAGCAATGGCGATGCCGTATATGAAAAGCTGGTCACCGAGCAGTTCCTCCACCTGATGCCCCGGGAACTGGAAGCACTGTCGGCCGCAACCGGGAAGCGCGACCCGGGTGAAATCCGCCGCATTGCGCACGGGATCAAGACTACCATTTCGATCATGGGTCTGAATACCTTACTCGACGAGCCGCTGGACGTCCTGGAAAGCGAAACGATCCGCCCGGAAGACATTGCCGAACCGGTAGAACGGGTGTTGAGCATTTGCAAGGAAGCTTTGGGAGAAGCGGGGATTTTCTACCGGCAGTTTCAAAAGGAGTAAAGGGTGTTTTGGAGATAGTTGCATTTCTTTTTGATATATTGTAACCCAATTTCTCCTTAACGTTTCCTTATCCGTGTTTATGTCCAAAAACTACCTGTTCAGTTTCTTGTTGAGTTTGTTGTTTTTAGGGCCTGCATATGGCCAAATTCGCTTTGAAAAGGGCTACTTTATTGATAATGAAGGCAAGCGGACGGAATGCTACATCCGTGATTCCGATTGGGTTAGCAATCCCACATCCTTTAAATACAAATTGATTTCAAAAGAGGAATTCGGCGAAGCAAGTGTTGATGACGTCAGGGAATTTGGTACGGAGAATGGACCGGTATATATTCGCGAACGTGTCAATGTGGATCAGTCTCCGGTGATACTTAATCTCTTATCATCTCAGCGGGCACCGGATTGGGTTGAAAAGTTAATATTTTTAAAAACACTTGTTGCCGGCCCTGCTACATTGTACGTGTACCGCTGGTCGGGAATTACACGGTTCTACTATCAGGTAAATGGCGGGCGAATAACGCCATTGGTATACAAGCGCTATCTCGATAATGACGGAAATATTGCTTCCAATTTAGGCTTTCGTCAGGAATTACTCAACGGGTTGCAATGCAAGGACATTCCGGGCAATTGGGTAGCCCGTTTGAATTACACAGAAACGGATATGGAGCGGTGCTTCAATCGCTATAATCGCTGCGTCGATCCGGGTGTTCAAATCAGCAAGAAGGACGTCTCGCGGGAGACATTCAATCTAAGACTTACCCCCGGGGCCGAACTGGCAATGATGAAAGCCGAGCGCTATACGCGTTTCGCGGATGGGGATAGCAAACGCAACAGCTTTTCGGGGCGTTTGGGTCTGGAAGCGGAGTATATTTTGCCATTCAACAAAAATAAATGGGGGTTGCTTGCAGAACCGACACTTCAAAACTACAAAACTCCGCTCGATCTGCTCGGACTTAAACTCAATGCCGACCATTGGGCGGTCGAGTTGCCGGTGGGTGTTCGCCATTATTTTTTCCTTTCAAACAACACCAGGTTATTTGTAAATGGGCTGGCTGTATTCCACCTGGCGAGTTGGCAGTCGTCAGCCAGTCGTCGTGAGCGCGACATGGAAATGCGTTCGCGAACGGGCCTTGCATTAGGCGTTGGTATTTCCAAAGGTAGGTGGGGTGCCGAGATTCGGTATGGTTTACCGCGTAGTGTGTTTGCGTCGTATGTCAATATCGATGTGAAAAGAACCAAAGCATCACTCGTCCTTGGTTACAAGCTTTTTAGCAGGTAGCGCATTTGTGGCGGCGCTGCTTCTTTGTTGTTGCATGCCTGACGGCATTTCAGAAGGCTGTGTATCCGAACCTGCTACCAATGTTACATCGCTACGCGATTTTGGTACTTTTGTGTGGTATCGAAAAAGTGCCGCTAGGCACGCAATATTTGTAGAACGACGACAAGCAAAACCCCAACGTAACGATAACATTTGAAATCCCCGATGGTAGAACCGTCGGGGATTTGCGTTTTTAATGCATATCATTTCCTAAATCCTGCATGAAGCCGCAACTCGCACAGGTACGCTGGTACCGGATTATCCCTGTCGTTTTTGTCACATACAGCCTTGCCTATCTCGATCGCGCCAATTTCGGGTTCGCCGTTGCGGGGGGCATGGCCGACGACCTTAAAATCGACCCGAATACCTCGACGCTGCTGAGCTCGCTGTTCTTTCTGGGGTATTTCTTTTTCCAGATTCCCGGTGCGCATTATGCGGCCACGCGAACGGCCAAGAAGCTGATATTCATTTCGTTGATCCTCTGGGGCGGGCTCGCGGCGGCTACCGGAATGGTCAATAACGCCACAGCACTGATCGTCATCCGTTTCATGCTCGGCGTGGTCGAAAGTGCGGTCATGCCGGCGATGCTCATTCTTCTGAGCCAATGGTTTACCAAGGAAGAACGCTCTCGTGCGAATACGTTTTTAATATTGGGCAACCCGGTTACCGTGCTCTGGATGTCGGTACTATCGGGTTACCTGATCGATTCGATGGGCTGGCGGTGGATGTTCATTATTCAGGGCGTGCCCGGCATTTTATGGGCGTTTATCTGGTGGAAGCTCATCGACGAGCGGCCTATGCAAGCCAAATGGCTCACGGAAGAAGAAAAAATTGCGGTGGAGGAGAAGCTGAAAGCCGAGCAGGCGGGCATCAAGCCGGTCAAGAATTACGCGGAGGCATTCAAATCGACCAAAGTGATCCTGCTTTGCCTGCAATACCTGTTGTGGAGCGTCGGGGTTTACGGCTTTGTAATGTGGTTGCCATCGATCATCAAGGCAGCGCCGAATATGAATATGGTCACGACGGGCTGGCTGTCTGCCGTACCTTATGTGTTTGCGGTGGTAGGGATGCTGGCGGCGTCCTATTTTTCGGATAAAACCGGCAACCGGAAGGTGTTTGTCTGGCCGTTTCTGCTTGTAGCTGCCGTGTGCCTTTATGCGGCGGTGTGGATCGGGACGGAGCAATTCTGGCTCGCCTATGCATTGCTTGTGGTCGCGGGCGGCGCGTTGTACACGCCTTACGGACCATTTTTTGCGGCGATCGCGGAGATTTTGCCTAAAAATGTGATCGGCGGGGCCATCGGGCTGATCAATAGTCTGGGCGCTTTGGGTTCGTTTGCAGGGTCTTACCTGGTGGGGTATCTCAATAGCGAAACGGGGAATTTCAATGCCTCTTACACATTGATGGCTGTGGCGCTGGTACTGGCCACGGTCATCACGATTGTCGTCATCCCGGCCCCGAAGGTCGCGCAACCGATCCCGGAGGAGGTCTGACGCGGGATTTTTGGGTGGCGGGACGGTTAAGTTCGGCGGCTTTGGGTCTTTGTATGCTAATAAAGTACTCTGCCAAACACTTAACTCAAAGTAAATGAGCAATTCCAGACTACCGGGGCTCCCGGTTTGTATTTTTCTGTTATTACTAACCCTCGTCTGTCGACCAACCCTCGCCCAGAACAAAAGTCCGAATTTGCTGAAAGACGGCGACCGGGTGGTGTTCCTGGGAAATTCCATTTTTGAAAACGAATTCCAGTACGGTTACCTCGAACTGGCCCTGACCACCCGTTTTGCCGACAAGGGAATTACATTTCGCAACCTCGGCTGGACAGGCGACAACGTCTGGGGCGAGGCGCGCAGCACTTACACTAATCCGCCGACACCTTACGAGCATTTGATGGAAGACATCACCAAAGCGGCCCCGACCATCGTGTTCCTTGCGTACGGGGGCGTGGAGGCGCAGGAAGGCCAGGCGGGCGTGTCGCATTTCAAGGAGGGTTTGAATAAACTGATCGACAAAATAGAGTCGTTGGGTGCGAGGGCGGTACTGCTCTCGACGATACCGGTCGTTTCGTCCGATACTTCACAGCATATCGATGCCCGCAATGCGGATCTTGAATTGTATTCCAAAGCGATTTCCGATGTGGCTTCCCAGCGCGGCAAGCAGTTTATCGATATTTATACTTCGATATTGAATACAAGCAAAAAGGCCGATATCATCGAAAATACCGTCCATTTGAACGAAACCGGCTACTACTACCTCGCCGATGTGCTGGAAAAGGCATTAGGCCTGCCCAGCGAGCGGGAAACTTCGACGATCACCATTGCCAAGCCGACACCATATTCTTCGAATGTCAAAATCCTCACCGACAGCAAGGATAATAATGTGATCGCGCGCTTCGTGGCTGCCGACAAATACCTGCCGCTGCCGTTCCCACAGGCCAGCAGCTGGGTAGGGAGCGATGCCAATGTGATCAGGATCATCGGGTTGAAAAAAGGATACTACACGCTCACATCCGCCAACGAGCAGGTGGTTACCGCTTCGGCGAAGGAATGGGAGAAGGGCGTGGAGATCAAACAAGGCCCTCAGTTTGAACAATCGGCGCGGATCAGGGAGATGATAATTCGTAAAAACGAGCTGCATTTCTTCCAGTACCGGCCGTTGAACCAGACCTACATCATCGGTTTCCGCAAGTACGAGCAGGGACGCCATGTGCAGGGGCTTGAAGAGCAGAATATCCTCATTAAGTGGCTCGAAGGACAAATTATCCTCAACAGCGAGCTGAAAGAGGTGGTATATGAATTGAGGAAACTGGAATGATGGAGACGCATCCCGCCATGCTGAATGCAACGGGCCCATTGAAAAAACCTTATAACGTGTGCCGTTTCTTACGGTGCGCCGCACCACAAAATAGGCCGGAAATCTCTTTTTCTACAATTATTCTGGTGCTCTGCACCTTACATAATCGGATGGTGCAGAGCACCGGAATAATTGTAGCAATGGTCGATTCAAAACAATCCAGGTG
>NZ_FNYL01000005.1:0-369262 GCF_900109045.1 Dyadobacter sp. SG02 | reverse complement strand
TGCATAATCGAATGGTGCAGAGCACCAGAATAATTGTAGCAATGGTCGATTCAAAAAACAATCCAGGTGCAGCGCACCGCAATAATTGTAATGTTAGATATGAAAAAATTATTATACGGAGCATTGTTCCTTCCCATGATGCTGCTGACCTCCTCGACAGAGCCCGAGCAGCATCCATTTAACCTCGACCCTGACGTTGAAAAGGAGCTGAAATCCTTTAAACTAGCCGAAGGCTTCGAAGTAACACTGTTCGCCGCCGACCCGATGGTCGCAAAGCCGATCCAGATGAACTGGGATACCGAAGGTCGCCTTTGGGTGGTGAGCAGCACGGTGTACCCGCATTTGAAAACCGGTGAATCGGCGAACGATAAGATATTTGTTCTGGAAGACACAGACGGCGACGGAAAGGCCGATAAATCGACCGTTTTCGCCGAAGGATTGATACAGCCAACCGGAATCCTACCGGGCGACGGGGGCTGTTACGTGGCCAACTCGACGGAAATCCTGCATTTCGCGGATACCGATGGCGACGGAAAGGCAGACAAAAAACGCCGAATCCTGAGCGGTTTTGGAACCGGCGATACGCACCATTTGATCCACACTTTCCGCTGGGGACCCGAGGGGCGGATGTATTTCAACCAGTCGATCTACATTTACAGCCACGTAGAAACACCATTCGGAATCAAACGGCTGGAAGGCGGCGGCGTTTGGCAGCTCAACACGCGCAACCTGGATATGGATGTGTACGCACGCGGGCTTGTGAACCCATGGGGCTTGCAGTTCGACCGCTGGGGTCAGTCGTTTTTAACTGATGGTGCTGGTGGTGAGGGTATTAACTACGCATTTCCAGGTGCTACATTCGTAACCGCGCCTGGCGCTGCACGTCTTTTACGCGGCCTGAACCCCGGTCAGCCAAAGCATAGTGGTCTGGACGTCGTTTCAGGCGGGCATTTGCCGGATGCATGGCAGGGCCGCATGATCACCAACGACTTCCGCGCCAACCGCATCAATAGTTTCAAACTGGAAGAACAGGGGAGTGGCTACGTTTCCAAACAAACCGACGATCTCATGTGGTCCGATAATGTGGCTTTCCGTCCGGTGGATATCAATGTAGGACCGGATGGCGCCATTTACGTCGCCGACTGGTATAACCCCATCATCCAGCACGGCGAAGTGGATTTTCACGATCCCCGCCGCGACCAGCAGCACGGCCGCATCTGGCGGATCGTTGCTAAAAACCGCCCGCTGGTGAAAAAGCCACAGCTAGCCAAAGCGACCGTTACCGAATTGCTCGAATCATTAAAATTGCCCGAAGACTGGACCCGCCTGCAAGCGAAACAGGTATTGAAAGCCCGTGGCACGAAGGAAGTGTTGCCGGCGTTGGAAAAATGGGTTGCCGGTTTGGATAAGAATGATGTGAAATACGAGCATAACCTGCTGGAAGCATTATGGTTATACCAAACACTGGAAACCGTCAATGAGCCGGTACTGCTCAATTTGCTCAATGCGAAAAGCCACAACGTGCGTGCGGCGGCGTTGCGTGCATTGGCGCTTTGGTACCCGAAAGTTTCCAACACGCCTGCATTGCTCGCGAAAGCGGTAGGCGACGCACATCCGCAGGTACGCCTCGAAGCGGTAATCGCATTACGTAGGACGAAGACGCCGGAAGCAGCGAAAACTGCCTTGACCGTGCTGGATGCGCAGATGGACGAATTCCTGGACTTTGCATTATGGCAAACGGTTCGCGAGCTGGAACCGGTGTGGGTATCGAAGCTGAAAACGGACGCTAATCTGCTTGGCGACGCGAAAAAGACGGCCTATGCATTGAAATCGGCCACCAGCGCAGATGCTGCGGCATTGCTGACGGGTTTATACCAAAAAGGCCAGGTGCCGGAAGAGTATCAGAAAGATGTCCTCGCATCGATCGCCCGGCTCGGTCAGCCTGCCGACCTGAATATGCTCCTCGACCTCGCAGTTCAGCCTAACAACAAAAACGCCGCCGCACAACTCGCGGCATTGGAAGAAGCAGGTAGCCAGCGCAAGGTTATCCCAAACAAAAATACCGAGCGCATTGCTTCGCTGATCGGCAACGACGATGAAGCTGTCAGCCTCAGCGCCATTCGCCTGATCGGCCTTTGGAAAATATCATCATTGAACGACCGGTTAACCAGTCTTATCCAGAGTGGCAACCCGGCTACCAAAAAAGCCGCACTCGGTGCATTGGGTGCCATCGACAAACCGAAGGCCCTGCAACTAGTAACCGAGCTGACCGGCCCGAAAAACACGCCGGAAGTACGCATCATCGCGGCTTCGCAACTGGCTGGTCTGGACGAAAAAGAAGGTGCGCGGGTGAGTGCTGAACTCATGCGCTCCCTGCCTGCGGATACGGATGTTTCAGAGCTCTTCCTCGCATTCATTCCTTCCAACTCGGGCGCCGCGGCACTGGCCGACGCCATCGCCGCGAAGAAAATCCCGGAAGCATTTGCGAAGCGCGGCCGCGTACTTGTGCAGCAGCGTGCCGGCTGGACACGTCAACTTATCGACGAAATCGCGGCATTGAAAAAGGCGCTGGAAGATTCCGGTGGCGCAATGCCTGCACCGAAAATGCCACAGGATCTGGATGACAAAACGATTGAAGGCCTCGCCAAGCTCGCGCGCGAAAAAGGCGATGCAGCGAAAGGAGAGCTGATTTTCCGCAAAGCCGAGTCAAGCTGTACGACCTGCCATGCGATTGGCGGTGCGGGTGGTCTGATTGGGCCGGATTTGAGCAGCCTTGGAACGAGCTCACCTGCGGAAACCATCATTAAATCGATCATTTACCCGAGTGCGTCTATTAAAGAAGGTTATGACCTGAAACGCGTCGTGAAGAAGGACGGCTCCGAATTACTGGGTTACCTGGCTTCCGACGGTGCCAACGAAATCGTGATCCGCGATGTGACGGGCAAGGAAGTTTCCATTGCCAAGAGCCAGGTGCAGGTCATGGAAAAAGTACCAGGCTCGCTGATGCCTCCGGGCCTCACCGCCAGCCTCGACCGCGACCAATTCGTAAACCTGGTCGCATTCCTGACCAAACTCGGCGAACCGGGCGACTTCCGCGTGCCCGCGACGCGTTACGTGCGCAGGTGGGAGAATATCAGTTTGAGCAAAGAATTGGCTTCCAAATTCACACCGGGAAGTGCGACATCAGCGGGCAAAGGCAGGGTAAGTGGCGTTCCGGTTTACAGTAAAGTCTCCGGTGAACTGCCGATAGATGAGCTGGTTGAAATCAAGAACAACGCGGGCAAATCATATAGCGTGGTCGGTTTCGAAATCGAAGCATTAACCAAAGGGCCTGTAACCTTCGCTTTAAGCAGCACCAACGGCATCACAGCTTACAGCGGTGCAAAATCATTGAAAGTGAACGACGGCACTATCACCGCCGACCTCAACCAGGGCATTCAGCCTATTACGCTCGTGATCGACCGCAGTGTGGTGCCGGGTGGTGGGTTGAAAGTGGAATTGAAGGATGTGAGTGGCGGAGCACAGACGCGGTTGAAGGTGGGGAGGTAGGAAGTTCTTTAAATTTGCTTTACATGGCCGATGCTCTCAAACGTGCACCGGCCATTTTTACGTTTTCCAAGCCTTGATTCTTTTTCTCATTTCAGCGATCAACTCGATATTGTTTTGGTAAAAAAGATTCTTCGTTATTAGCCACTCAATCTTGGTTACCGCATCCAGTGCACAGATTATCTCCGATTCTACCAATTGATCCAGAATCCAAAGGATACCATGATATTCGATACCGAGCCGTTTCGCATAATTACGTACCGCTCTGTCACTGCTTAACACAATTGCGCCCAGTTTTCGAGCCGTAAATAATACAGTCTTATCATTTTCCGACAGTGCTTTTGGAAAAGTTAAAGACAGGATTTCCCTACGTTCATCTTCCACGATGGAATGAATAGTCAATTTAGAACGTCGTTCAAATCCATGTAAAATGGCAGCCTGCTCACTAAGGACCTCATTAACAACATCAACAGTAGTATGCATTTCACATGGCAGCTCGAAAAATTGTTCAGTTAACCCGAGATCATGGAGCTCAATAAAAATGCATGCATCTGTGACAGCGATTGTCATGCCACAGTCATGCATAATTCATGGAACTCGGCTAATCTCATATTTTTCAATGCCGCTGCTTTGGACAATGATATCTGCTCTTCGGCAATAGCTCTGAAAAGAAGTTGGTCAAAACGAAAGGAGCGTTCCACGCCTTCGTAGGCGACCGGCTCCCGGCTTTTCCAGCCCATGTCTTCAATCATTTTGAAAAATTGCCGGGCAAAATGCTCGCTGACAATTTTGCATTCAACAGCACGCCGCACGATTGCCTGCATTGATATCCCGTACTGCTTTTTAAGTGCCCCCAACTCCTGCATGGATAGCCTGTTTCGGTGCGCTCCCAATTTTTCTTTCAAAACGGTCTCAGGCATTAAAGCAGCCGCTGCAAATTGGTGACAAAGGATTTCCTTCTGCTTTTCATTGATATCCCCAAATTGCAAGAGCAAATGCCCCAATTCATGTAGCAAAGTAAAGCGGATACGATCCGGCTTGCCACGCAGATTTTTGTTGTATGCAACCACAGGAAGGCTGTCATTCACCCAGGTCTGCATCCCATTAAAATGGGTGTCAATGTCGATCTCTACCACTTTTATATGCATATCTTCAAGGAATCCAGCGATATTCACTACCGCGCTGTTCCCAAGGCCCCATTGTTCCCGCACCCTGCCTGCAGCTCTGCACACATCTTCAAAGGAGGCTACAACGCCAAAATCTTTCAACGGATTTACAAAATGGTTTTCCAACCCCAAAATCTCCTCCAATTCCAGGTATCGGGATAGATATTCACGAGCTTGCTCGATGATCCGATTTTCGTCCCGTGCCGACAAGTTTTGCAACTTGCGGTACTCCAACGCTCCCAATTCGATCCGGGTATCCCGGAAAAAATAATCTGGCCGCACCCCCATGATTTCACACAGAAGTCCTATCATCTCGCTGTTGGGCGTTACTTCTCCTTTTTCATAGCGGTGTAAGGCCTGTCTGGTTATTTTGTTTTCCAGCCGAACGGCGAGATCCTGCAACGATAGACCTGTTCGTAGCCTTGCAGATTTGAATCGGGTACCAAAAAGCGGATTCATAGCATTTGCATATTTGATGGTTGACAAATTTATAAATTTAACATAGAATGTCAACCAGCTCTTAACCGCCATTTATCCTTCGGTGCCTTTTTTAATCTTTCGGTATTACGTAATATTAAAATTCGACTCACTTTAATGTTAGCACAGACAATGGCGTTAGAGCGGGCATTTACTTCTAGAATTGATCGATCGGAGCACACCCAAGCAGTAAATTTCCCACCTCACTTGTTTTAAATACTATTTCCATCTATTCCCAAATTACAATCATGCTCAAAAAATTACTGGCCCTGGCTCTTGTGATCGGAAGCGCGGTTACAGCGCATGCACAGCAGTTCAAGGCGTTGCTTTTTACTAAAACTGCTGGTTTTCACCATGTTTCTATTCACGAAGGCGTGACAGGGATCAGAAACCTGGCGTCGAGGCATAATTTCTCGGTCGATTGGCAGGAGAATGCCGACGTTTTCAATGACAAAAGTCTGGCTAACTATTCGGTAGTGATTTTCCTGAATACGACCGGCGATATCCTGAACGATACTCAACAGGCGGCACTTGAAAAGTTCATCAAGAGTGGAAAAGGCTGGGTAGGCATCCACGCCGCGGCTGATACGGAATACGACTGGCCATGGTATGGCAAGTTGGTAGGCGCCTATTTCAAAACCCACCCTGCGCAACAAACCGCTTTCCTGGACGTAAAGGATAGTAATTTTCCCGGCCTGGAACGTTTTCCCAAACGCCTGCTATGGACCGACGAATGGTATGAATACAAAAAGCCATTGAACGCCGACGACCTGAAAGTTCTGATCACGATCGACGAAAAGACCTACGATCCTAAAACCAACCAGGGCACAGGCATGGGCGACCACCCAATGGCCTGGTACCACAACTACGACGGCGGCCGCGCATTTTATACCGGGCTGGGTCACATTGGTCTGGTTTACTCAGATCAGTCGTTCCTGGATCACCTTTATGGTGGTATTTACTGGGCAGCAACAGGAAAAGGTTTGAAATAGGCAAGACCGCTAACTAAAAGGCCGCACAACAGGCCACAGCGTGGCACCTGTTTGTAGCCCATGTGGTGCCAAATAATGTTTCAGCTCCGTAGGAGCTTCCTTATGCGCTGGCAAAGGAAGCTCCTACGGAGCTGAAACCGTTTTAATTCAACCCGGTTGCTACAAACAGGGAACCGCGCTGCGGTCTATTTTTGAGAAAACAGTTTTATTGTGTAGTCAAGTAATGCGGTGTCACCGATTTTCCCGTGGCCGGGTATGACTACTTTCACATCCGGATATTGCGCTTTGATTTTCGTCACCGTCGCGGGCCAGGCTTGCTCGTTCGCATCCGCGAGGTTGCCTTTTGTCGCATCCACTTCCTTGATCAGGCAGCCGCCGAACATGACCTTTTCGTCGGGGAAATAGCCGATGATATTGTCCCGCGTATGGCCTTCACCGTAAAATGCGGCTAGCACTTTCTTTTTGCCAACTTTCAGGTCGAGCCGATCGTCAAAGCCTTTTTGGGGAACGGGAAATTTTCGCTCCTTGTCGAATGCAATTGTCTCATTCCTAGCGTATGATGGGATTCTGTGCTTGTGAAACGCCTTTAAACCGCCCACGCAATCCTCATGAAAATGCGTTGCGATGACTGCTTTTACCTTGCATTTCAAACTATCCTCCACCCACCGGATCACCTTTTCCGAAGTAGCGTCGTCTACCGGTGTATCGAAAATCACCGCTTCGCCGCCATCGAAAACAATCAGGCCGTTGCATGGGACTTTTCCGAAGCTTTCGGTTTGGAGGTAGGTAAGGTGTGAATAGGCGTGGTCGCTAATCTTTTGAACTTCAAGGTCGTCGCTTTTGAAGCTTTTGTCTTCCGTTTGCGCGTGTGTGCATATGCATGTGAGCAGGAATAGGCAAGAAAGGATGTGCTTTTTCATCAATAATTGGTGAATAGAAGTGAATGCGATTGAAGATGGCAAGATAAAGGAAATTGCTATATTTGGATACATAAACTGTGAAACCATGACGAAGCAAGCAATCATTGAACGGACTTTAGAGGCCATTAATCAGCTTCCGGTAGACAAGGCGGAGGAGATTTCCGATTTCGCCGATTTCGTCCGCAAGCGTCATGAGGAGCAGCAGCTGATCGAGGGGATACAAACACTTGTTGAAACCAGCGCCGCATTTGATTTCCTGAAAGAGGATGAGGAGATTTATTCTGTGAAAGATTTGAAAGAAATATACAATGGTTAAAGGAGATATCGTGTTAATTCCTTTTCCATTTACAAATCTGGCCGGAAGCAAGTTGCGACCTGCAGTCTCCAAGTTGAAGATCTTTTCAACTCCCATAACATTGATGACGAAATATATCAGACACTAAACCTATGCAAACACTCGGAACCATCCTAGTCGCCCTCGTCGCGTTGGAACACCTTTACATTCTCTACATCGAAATGTTTGCCTGGGAAACCAAAGGCAAGGAGACCTTCAAAGGCTCACTTGCCCCCGAACTCTTCAAACCAACCAAAACGCTTGCTGCTAACCAAGGCCTTTATAACGGCTTTCTTGCCGCGGGCCTGATCTGGTCGCTGTTTATTGAGGAGCATCACTGGCGGTTTCATATTCAGATTTTCTTTCTCACATGCATAATCGTCGCGGGGATTTACGGGGCTGTGACGGCTAGCAAGAAGATATTTTACGTGCAGGCGTTACCGGCGATTGTGGCGTTGGTGGTGTTGCATTTTTGAAGAAGGCCGCACATGCTGCGATGAACGATCTTGCCTAAAATTTCCTTATATTCGGGTAAACAGAAAGGCTATGAGGACATTGAATGTTTCAATTTCAGAAAATGAGTACAAACGACTAGGCTTGAAAGACGAAAGCCTCACTTTTTCGGAGCTTTTCAATTTGGTCAGCAGAGATCTGATACGCCAAAATCTCGAAAGGTCTGTTGAGTTAGCAGAAAAATTGGGTCTGTCGGATATGACGATGGATGAAATCACCGAGGAGGTGAAAGCTGTACGCACACATGCAAAAAGTAATCATTGATACAAATGTCTTTGTATCAGCACTTATTCAAAGAAGTTACCCCTATCTAATTGTCCGTGATCTCTTCATCGAGGAGAGAATTCAACTTTGTATCTCCGACGAATTACTGGCAGAGTACTATGAAGTTCTGTCGCGACCAAAGTTTAGTAGGTTCCCGGACTTCTTCATACGAGCCGAGGGGCTTTTGGCAGATATCGATAGAAGAGGCGTAAAATATTATCCCACAACGAAGATTAATCTTATTGCTGATCAAGATGATAATAAGATACTGGAATTGGCTTCGGAGTGTCAGGCCGATTTTATAGTCACTGGAAATACAAATGACTTTACGTTTTCGGAGTACAATGGTACGCGGATTTTAACTCCCAAGGTATATTGGGAGGAAACAACAATCGCGTGACTTCATTCTGTTGGCTGAAAATCAGGAGATAATCTTCAACCCCATCCCATAAGAATCTCCCTCGCCACGCACGATTTTGAAGTGGTTGATGAGAATGAAGACGGTGTTCAGGAACGATAGCAGGAACAGGAAACACACAACCAGCAGCGGGTTCAGGATAAAACGGCCCGCGAAGACCGAGAAGATCATGGCAATGGCGAGGCCGTAGACAATGATCGACCAGGTGATCTGGAAGTTCAGGATCCGCTTGCCAAGTTCCATCACGCCGGCGACGCGGTGGCGGTTGTAGAGCCATAAGCCGAGTGGAATCAGGACATTGCCGAACGGCACGAGCCAAAAGCCCAGTGCGGATATGTTCAGGATTTTGAGGAGTGTGGTGTCTTCGGCCAGGGTCGGGGTGAGGCTTTCCACGGGTACGTCGAGCGCCTGGGCGAGCAGCCGGAGCGTTTCGCCGCGCGGGATGGTGTCGCCGGCTTCGATGCGTTGCAATGTGCGCAGGTTAATGCGGGCATTTTCGGCCAGACTTTCCTGCGAGAGCCCCTTCGCCCGTCGGAGCGTTTTGATTTGTTCAGAGATGTTTAGCTTGCTCATATTGAAGTTGTTTTGAACAAATTTACCGATTTGGGAGCGGGAATGATAGCGGCATTTTTACGGCATTTGCATGTAGTGGCATATTATCCGGTATTGTCCCGCATTGTTTCCGTTCGTTTACTATATTTAGCCCTATCAAAAAACCTTTTCACTCCGTTCCCATGCGACACCTTTTCAAAAAGACATTCATTCCGGTATTATTCTCAACCCTCGCCGCAGTGCCATCGGAAGCCCAGCAACTCATGGGCTTTGGGACGGAGGCGGCGAGGAAGGAACTGGACCTCGAAGCAACTTTCGACAAACACCTCCAAGCCAACAACCTCCGCGACTGGATGAAGCGGATGACAGCCTATCCGCATCAGCTTGGCTCGACATATGGCCTCAATAATGCCCTTTTCTTGCGTGATAAGCTCGTTTCCTGGGGTTTTGAGGCACGGCTCGATACGGTTCATGTGCTTTTTCCGACGCCCAAAGTACGGATTCTTGAACTTACCGAGCCGACTAAATTCAAAGCCGCATTAACTGAAAAACCATTAAAAGAAGACGGAACTTCCGCGCAGACGAAGGACGTCTTGCCGCCTTACCATGCCTTTTCGGCCAATGGCGATGTGACGGCCGAGCTCGTGTTTGTCAATTACGGCGTGCCCGATGATTATGAGGAGCTCGCCAGGCTCGGCGTGGATGTGAAGGGCAAGATCGTGATCGCGAAATATGGCGGGTCGTGGCGTGGTATCAAACCCAAAGTGGCTTACGAGCATGGAGCGATTGGCTGCATTATTTATTCCGATCCGAAGGAAGATGGCTATTTCCAGGGCGACGTATATCCCAAAGGGGCATTTAAAAATGAGTCGGGGGTGCAGCGTGGGTCGGTGGTGGATTTGCCGCTCGCGCCGGGTGATCCGCTGACGAACGGTTTTGTGGCCGATGCTGAGCATAAGCGCCTGTCGGTGGAAGAGGCGCCTGCGATGATGAAGATCCCCGTGCTGCCGATTTCGTATGGCGATGCCTTGCCCTTGCTCAAAGCATTGGGCGGTCAGGTGGCGCCTGCTACGTGGCGGGGCGCGTTGCCGATAACTTACCACGTCGGTCCGGGGCCGGCGAAGGTGCATTTGAAACTGGAATTCAATTTCGATATCGTGCCCTGCTACAATGTGATCGCGACGCTGAAAGGCAGCGAGTTTCCCGATCAATGGGTGATCCGCGGTAACCACCACGACGCCTGGGTGTTTGGCGCGGCCGATCCCGTGAGCGGGGCCGTGGCCGAGCTCGAAGAGGCGCGGGCATTGGGCGAACTGGTGAAAACGGGCTGGAAACCGAAGCGTACCATCGTCTATTGCTGGTGGGACGGCGAGGAGCCGGGTTTGCTGGGCTCGACGGAATGGGTGGAAAAATACCAGTCCATATTAAAGGAAAAAGCGGTTGTTTACCTCAATTCCGACGGTAGTGGCCGCGGATACCTGGGCGCAGGCGGGTCGCATACGCTCGAAAAATTTGTGAACCAGGTGGGCCGCGACGTCACCGATCCCGAGAAAGGCACGAGTGTGATCGACCGCCTGCGCTCGCGCACGATCCTGAACGGCAGTCCGACCGCCAAACAGGAGGCCCGCGCCCGTGCCGACCTTCGCATTGGCGCACTCGGTTCCGGTTCCGACTATACGCCGTTTATCCAGCACCTCGGCATCGCCTCGCTCAACATCGGCTATGGCGGCGAAGATGCCGGCGGCGATTACCATTCCATTTTCGATTCGTACGACCATTACACCCGCTTCAAGGACGGTGAATTTGTGTATGGCGTAGCGCTCGCCAAAACCATGGGCCGCTCCGTACTCCGTTTCGCCAACGCGGATGTGTTGCCATTCGATTTCAGCAACTTCGCCAACACGGTGCAGGTTTATGCTTCCGAGGTAAAAAAGGAGCTCGAAGCCGCCCGCACGAAAGCCGAAGACCACAACAAAACCCTCGCCGAAGGCCGTTTCGAAGCCGCCGCCGACCCGAAAGACCCCTTCGTGAAGCCAACCCCGATGTCGGTAGCCCCCTACCTCAACTTCGCGCCGTTGGATAATGCATTGGTGGCATTGGAACAAAGCGCCAAAGCCTACGCCTCGGCTTCTGCAAAACTGGCTTTGCTTCCTGCGGATAAGTTGAAGGAGTTGAATGAGATTTTATATAAAACTGAAAGGAAGCTGATCCATGCGGATGGGTTGCCCCGCCGGCCCTGGTATCGGCATCAGATTTATGCGCCGGGTTTTTATACGGGGTATGGGGTGAAGACTTTGCCGATGATTAGGGAGGCGATTGAGCAGAAGAACTGGAAGGAGGCTGAGGAGGGGATTTTAAGAGTGAGTGGGGTTTTGGAGGGGTTTGTGAAGGAGGTTGAGCGGGCTGTGGGAGTGGGAAGGTGATACTGTAAGTTGTGACTAATCAAAAGAAACGCTCTCGTCTGATAAGTGTAACTATAAGCTACACTTATCAGACATATATTAAGTTTCATAACGTTTATAGGTGGTCGTGAAAAAGAAATTGTGGCCTAGAAAGATTCGCTCTAAAGTACCCCAGCCAACCAGTCACGAATTTCTTCGATAAAAGATAGTTCATCATTAGTGACATAATATGTATGGGAGTTTTCATTTCGCAACCTATTTAGATCTAAAAGCCATTTAGTTTTTGCCTCTTTCCCGCCTGATATTTTCTTTTCTGTTGGTCTGGTATATATGTCTTCAAAGAGTTTTTGCCAATTTTTTAAAATTACTTCACGATATTGAATGAGATGAAGTTGATCCCAAGGGTGCTTTTCTTGTTCCTCATCCTCAATTTCTCGATTTTTTGCAGCTGCTAATGCATTGGCTTCTAAATATATTTTTTCGGGCACGCCCTTTTTAAACCATGACTTGCCAAATTCGTCTTCAAGTTTCTCCCTTATGGCCTTTTTTAAGTATATGCTTTCAATTTCACGAATAAGTTTAAAAGCCAACTCGTTATTTTCCTTCTCCTCCTTTTTTAAATAATCTTCCAATCCTTCGTAATGTATCTCAGGATACTGATCTTTTAATGATATTTGTAAGGTTCGCCAGTATTTGACATCACCCGATGTACCATACGCGGTTTTGAGTTCCGAAACTTTCGTTTCACTAATTGTATTGAAGAAATTGACTAGCGTGTCTAGGTATGAGACTGATAACTGGTAAAGTTTCTTCACAGGAGTGTAGTCAGTAGCAAGCTTTTCTTTATAGAGGTGATTTACGATATCATTTAGTATCATTAATATTCCATAGAATCCCTTGTTCATTAAAATAATGTTACCCTCTTGGTTCCATGTGGTGCCAACCCCTTCCTTCAAATAAGTGAAACAGCTTGTGAGATATTCGACCAGATTGTCAAATGCTTGCTGTAAATTTCCATTGAAAAATGTGCCCCTCCTTTCGATTTCCCTAGCTTTGACCTTTCCTAGAAAGTCACTCTTCGATAAACTAATTCCGATTTGTTGCGTAGAAATGAGCTTTTTGTCTTCTCCAATCGATATCTTATCATACAGTGGCGACAACCTATTTTCACCGAGACTAATAGCTATTCTCGATTTTAGTGCTCTTATCTGATCAACATAGCTGTCGGAATCCCATAAAAGATCAGCATCTAATGTATTTCGAAGATCCTTTGAGACAGGTTTCTGATTCTCATTTATTTGCATGAATAGCTTTATTTGTTCAGATCTTTCTAGATTTATTAAAGCTACAACCGGAATAGTATTGGAAGACTTATACTTTGAATTTGCATAACCATATAGCCTGTGTTGACCATCAATTATAAATGCAGACTTGTACTTCTTCGGAAGATGCAAAATGCCAATCTTTGATATAGATTCTGTTGGTTGATTACTACTCCGATCAAACCGCAAAGGCCTTTTTTTGTCGGTTACTATGTTGATTATCATAGAATTCGGAAAGTACCCCTTTTCGTCGTCAATAAAGGTCTGAATGTCTTTAAGTCTTGACTTTTTTATTAAGCGCTGATAAGTTGGCATCATATTTTCATGTGCCTTGTTTCTATGCAATATATAGCCAATTTTTAAAAGCTTCTCTGGTTCGATTGAGAACGAATAATATGTGTGACCACCCATCTTTCCTTCAATGGCCGGTATGAGATTGTCAAGATCAGGTATTTCTTGGCCTTCAAACAAGGCGCCAAGAAGTTGGTATCTTGAGGCATCCCCGATTTGATTGACTAGCTGGTAATAATAATCAATTACTTCCTCAGAGAAGTGAATACAACCAAGGGAATTTAAGGATTCTAAGTCTATCTCAGATATGCCAATGTTTCTGGTAGCCAGAATGAACTTAATCTTAGGTTTAGTGCCTGGGAAGAGGGAATGGATCGTATTTATTGTCCCTCCTTTCGCCGTTTTCAGCCGATTGAGGTACTCTCCTAAGTCTACAACAGAATTTTCACGAGCCGATATGCATTCAATTAAAATGATCGATTCGTCATCTTTTGCAAATACATTTAGGCGATTTGTTAGGCTCTCATCGCGCTTGTCGTAAGGTATCTCAATATGCTGATCCTTATTAATGCTTTTAAATCCGAGGAGAGCAAAGAGCGCCCAAACCTTATCTTCGAAGTAGACGTCATTAGGTTTTGCCTTCGAAATTTTGGTCTTTGTTTTCAGTATAACATCAGTTTCCCATCCATCTCTTTCTCTCTCTTTCAATAAAGAAGAGTTGTTAGGGTGACTTTCCTTGTAGGTGTCTAGTTTCCTAATTCTTAGCTCCTTGTGGATTTCACTATCCTCTATGAGGTTTGATAGGAAGTAGTCTCTGAATTCCCTCGTCATAAGTTTGTGTTAGTAAATATTAATTCACTTGTATGGCCTCGCCCAGCCTTTAATCCCCCAATTAGGCTTGCTCGATTGAACCTAAGCATCCTATCTTCGCTGGCAAAAATTTCCTCTACTGTTGGGTGTGCTGCGTTTGTTAAAATATAAAAGGCTCCTTTTGCTCGTATCTGCTTGATCATTTCTTGAAGTCTAAGTTGATCATCGTAGGAAAACAACTTTTCGTTATATTTTATGAAACCGTTCTCATTATGCGATACTGTATACGGCGGATCGAGAAAAACCAAATCATTTTCATTAACGTTGGCAAGCGTATCAAAGAAATCTGAATGAAATATTTCAGCGCTTTGAAGCGCTCTTTGGGCGCTGAGAATTGCATGTTTTTCTAGAAATCTTTTTTTTCTAAACCCAAAAGGGACATTATAGATTCCTTTCAAGTTTACACGATATATTCCATTGAAGGAAGTTTGATTTAGGAAAATAAATCGCGCGGCTTTCTCAATGTAACTGTCGAACGACTTTGACCTTATCTCATAATAGAATGTTTCTGTATTTACATATGTTTCGAGTACTTCTATTACATATTTTGCTTCGTCTCTAATTGCGATATATGTGTTGATTAGGTCAGAGTTCATATCGGACAAATAGGAGCGACCGGGATTAAAGTAAAAGAATGCAGCCCCTCCACCTAAAAATGGCTCATGATAAGTGCTATAATCACTAATTTTAATATTATAAAGATGTCTCGTAAGCCAGCTCTTGCCCCCCGCCCATCTTAAAAAAGGTTTTGCATTATTTTGCTGTAAGAAGTTCAAAATTTAGTAATTTATTTTTTCTAGTTATACGTTAGTTGTCGTGAAGATTTAGGTTCGACTCATTCGCGACGCCTTGCAGAAAGACGTCATGCCGATTTCCTCAACCAATTTAAAATCATTTATCCAAGGAACGCTCATGTTATCACAAACATTGGGAATTTTAACTTTACTTGTATTTGAAGCTGTAATTTTTTCCTCCTTGGTCACGACCGTGGCACCTTCGCGCATTGCATGAGCAATAACCCAAGGATCAGCCAGTGATCTACCTTTCACGTTGTCCACAAGTGAAATATGAATCGGATTTGCAGCCCAAATCGCGTGAAGACAATGAACCACCTTTTCATCCACATTTTTGATTTCAATCCTACTTTGTTTGAGCCATTTGCATAGGTCGTCGTCGGTGCGAATAATTTCTTCATAGACAGCCTCCGGAATAAAAATTCTCCCCGCACCTCCAAGTTCATTTAGGACATCCCAATAGCTCGGGCAAAACTTCGGCGAATAATAGAAGTTCCAAGCCTGGATCAGCACATTGGCGTCCAGGCAGAACTTTTTGGTTGCATTACTCATTTATGTAACTGGGCTTCTAAGTTGTGAAAGTGATTGATTTTCACGTTGAGTAGCGAACTTGCCTGAGTTGGTTCAAGGCTGCCGCCACGAAAAGCGTCCAGAACGGTTTGAGTAAATAATCGGCTGTTTTTCTGAATTTGTAATAGATAGTAGCTTGGCCCGCTATCGCTCTCTTTTTGTTTGGCTCTTTTTGCTTCTTGCTTGATAAGAAAGGCCTTGAATTCTGCGTCTGCTGCCATTTTCAAACTCTTGTAATGAACAAGCGAGATCAGGTTCAAATTCAATGCTCGAACGAGCAGCGCAAATGAACTTACGCCGAATGTTTTTGCGACACTGAAAACTTGCGACGCAGATTGAAAGACGTGGCTGCCTAGGTTTGTTAACAATCGGCTAGGAATCAATGCATTCGCTGCTACTTCGTTACAGAATAATTCGACCGGATGTAATTCGTCGGCCTTCTGGAAACCTGGTTCAACATCGGCGGAGATTCCCGTAGCCGCAATCCAAATGTGGGCTAGCTCGTGAACAAGCGTAAATAGCTGAGGTGCGGCCCAATCTTCGGAATTGATGAAAACAAAAGGCGCATGAGGATCGGCGATGGCAAATCCTTGCAGTTCATCACTATCTAAGGTCAGATGCGAGTTTATAAAGCTGGTTCTCGAAATGAAAATTCCTTTCGCTTCTGCTTTGTCGATCCATTCCTTTATCGGATTTCCAGTGACGTATTTGCCCGGAGAAATGGAAAGCGTGTTCAGAATGTCTTGCGCGACGTCCGCAGGATTATCTTTGATGGTAAAGCGACCGACAAAAGGAAATTTTGCTTCGCTATTTTCTCTGTTAGTCTCGCTGATCCAGGCTTGTTTCTGCTGAATTTCGCGAATCATGAAAACGGAACCGGTGCTTAGTGATTTCGAATCGCTTCGGCGGAAGTCTTGCAGTGGTTGAAAGTCCCGTGGAATGTCGGGGAGAAAGAATAATGCGAATGGCCTTTTGTAAGCTTTTGCCAAAGTTTGGGCCTGTTTGATTGTTGGTTGGCTTGCTCCTGCCTCCCATTCCAACAATCTTTCTGCCGGAACATTGACCTTTATTGCTGCTGTTTCCGCTGTCATTTTCGCGGATTCGCGGGCCCATTTAAAAACGATAGGTGTGATATATGCCTTGTCTGCCATGAAGTTTGAGGAAGGTATTTTAATGTTGTTAAGGCAGGATGCCCCGTGCTCTACTCTTTTGGGATGCTGATCATATTAAGACAGTTACTTTGCGGCAAAGTGGCATATTAAAGTGTTTAGATAAAAAAAAATATCCCAAAATGGATTATTTTTTACATCGAGGAGCTTTACACAAAACTATAATTATTTAGCATATTATGTAAATTAATTAGCAGATTACATCACATTCTGTATTCATAATAGATTGTTTTACAGTCAGTTGTTTGATTTGGAGTTTTCGTTTCCAGCGTTTTCTGTGTTAATATTGCCTTGTAAACATTACAAACTATGACACACGAAAAAAAATCTTCCAACCCCACCCAGCGGCAGCTAACCGTCTACCGAAAATACGTCCCGCGCGCATGGTACAAGTACGCTGTGATGCCCGAGATCAGGCTCTGCGGCAAATGGCTGCATGAAGCAGGTTTTGAATGCGGCGACGAAGTGACGGTGCGGTGTTTTGGGAATAAATTGGAGATTACGTTGAATCCGGAAGAGTAGACCGCCTTCGGCTCCGAGCCCCCATGTATTCGACTGATTTGCCATCGGAATTGCAGCCTGACACGGTATCGCATTTGCCGGGCAATTACGCCAAATCGCGTAGCGATGTAATTTTGGTAGGAAGATCAAAGGAATAGATAATCGGTAATCCCGGCAGGGATGCAACAACAGAAACCTGCGATGCTTGTCTCTTGCGTGGTTGTTTCATGCCCCGGGGGCATTGATTATCGTTATTCCTTTGATCTGCTACCTATATTTCATGCCTGACGGCATTGCTACAAATATTGCGGCGCTCTGCGCCTTTTTGCTCACAGGATGCGCAGTGTGTACGGCGCTAACTTCACTCGTGGAGGCGTAAATTGGTAACATCGCCCACAAAAAAATCCCTCCGGAGATCGAAGGGATTTTTTTGGATTATCGAAAGGCAACTTATTTCACCGTATACCAATCCCTAACCCGCACATCAATCTTGTTATCCTTCTCATTCACCAATTTCTTAAACGCCTCGGTATCGCTAAAACCATTCTGGCCACGGTAGTGATAAGGATAAACCACCTTCGGTTTGAATGCCAAAACAGTAGTGGCAGCCTCGTTAATATCCATTGTGTAAGGCAAATTCATGCAAACAAACGCCACATCGATGTTTTTCAGCGCTTTGATTTCCGGAATGCCCGATGTGTCGCCGCTGAGGTAAACCGATTTGCCGCCCAATTTGAGGACATAGCCGTTACCGCGACCTTTGGTGTGGCGTGAATCTGCGGTTTCGGGGAGGTTGTACATTGGGACGGCGGTGATGCTAATGCCGAGCTTTTCTGTGGTCTGGCCGTTGGCGAGGACGGTGGTTTTGGCTTTCAATGCGTCGGACATTTTATCGACTACGGCTTGTGGGGCGACGATGATTGTGTTCGCCAGATCGAGGGCGTCGAGCGAGGCCGGGTCGAAATGGTCGCCGTGGATGTCTGTGATCACGATCAGGTCGGGTTTGGCGATGCCT
Source organism: Dyadobacter sp. SG02 (assembly GCF_900109045.1). GTDB lineage: Bacteria > Bacteroidota > Bacteroidia > Cytophagales > Spirosomataceae > Dyadobacter. Next base: position 351,146 of record NZ_FNYL01000005.1, on the reverse strand, counting down.
TTGAAGGTTTTGTCGCCCTGGTAAGGGTCTGCGTAAATGGTTTTGCCGTTCCAGGTCAATGCGAGCGTGGCGTGGTTGAGCGGCTGGATTTTGAGCGGACCATTGGAGGTCGGAATATCGTCAGGTTTGGGAAGTTGGGCCCAGCAAAGCGAGACCGTGAACAGGAGTAAAAGTGTGAACGTAGTTTTCATCATGTGTTTCATTTTTAGTTGATCAAATTTAGGGTTCTGCTGCTCTTTTACAACTTTCCCATGTTAAATGTTCAACCAAATCGGGCTCTTCGAACTATAAAATACCAGTTTGCGGCGGTAGTTGGCCGTTATCAGTTCAATTTGAAACCCATTTCGAGGGACAGTACGCCATATTTTTCGGTTTTCGCTTTCGCCAGCTCGCCGCGTAGCCGGTTAAACGGTCCGATGTCATAACGGAGATTGATCACCATCCTGGGAAAGCGGTACGATAGTTCGACAGGAATGACCGGATGAATAGTTTTGTAATGGTGGTTGGAAATGAACGACTTTTCTGTTGGTTCGCCATAACCATAGATGGCCGGGGTTCGGGAGAATGATGCGAGGAGGAACTGCGCGCCAATTCCCGCGCCTAAGGAAAGCTGGTCGGCCAAATGATAGTGAATTAGACCGTTCAGGCCCGCCAGATAATCGGAACCACCCGCCTGAAATACACCAATATTTTCTCCCACTGCACTTTTTAATTCTATCGGATCATCCCAATAAGACACTTTGGACAGATAGCCGTGCGCTTTCAGCTGGAAATCGGAGGAAAGCTGCCGGAGCAGGAAACCGCCGGTACCAACCCCTCCCAGCAGAAATTTGGGACTAGTTTCCTTGTTATATCCGAGAACAGGATAAACGGATTTTTGAGACCCGCCGCCGGGAACATATATATTGATATTGGCATTCAAAAACCATTCGGTTGAAGCCTGCTGCGCATTTGCGTGGAAGGCGAGGAGCAATGCCGACGCCCAAATCATCATTCGCGCTTTCATAATACCATGAATTTTTTAGTGTAAACCGACCCGTTCATGCGAAGTACTGCGTGAAATGCACCCGTTCCAAAATCTGTGACCGAGATTACAAAGTCGTTGGTTGGGTCTCCTTCGGGTACACTGCCTTCGTAAACGACTTCTCCCTCAGGGTCGAAAATTTGCAGCGTAAATTGAGCCTGAATGTCATTTTTTACATAAATCCTGATTAATTCTCGACTTGGATTCGGATAGGTGACTAATGTCAGAACCGGCTCGGCTTCTATTTCAGGAGGATTATTGCAGCTCCAAAAAAGCGCTGTAAAAAGCAAAGCGTACAGATATTTCATGCGGAGAAAAAAGGTCTAGGTTTCAAAAAGTGTAGCAAACCGATTGGCTCAAAGTTAACAAGACATTCGACGGTTACAAATCGGCTATTATTTTTTGTCCCGGTTGAAAAGATCTGATTAGCTTGCAGCATAATCGTTTACTACAATGACGCAATATGTTAAAGTGGCGCCCGGGATCTGCCGGCTAGTATTTTGTATCACTTCCATACTGATAGTTTGTAACAGCGGAAACGGAGCCCTGGCCCAGGAGTTTGTTGTAGCGCCATTTAATTTTAATATCCAAAATGGCTTTTACACGCCCGCAAGTACGAATGCGAAGGCGCTGGCGGAAGTGAAAACGGAAATTCCGCCGCAGACTTTCATGCAAAAGCCTGATCCGAATTTATCGCTCCTATATCCGCAGTCGGGCGGTATTTTACTTTTTAAATCAAAGAATTTGAAAGACTTAACCAATGTAGCGGGCAAGCTGACCGGCCCGTCTATGGCTGTGGTTGATACCATTTTTTACAATCAGGTTTATGTCCAGAAAAGTGCTAATGGCGAAGACTATTCTTTTGATATGTGTTATGCTTTACTGATTGACGGAAAGCGCTACTATACCGATTTCCGGCCGCACAATTTTGTCTATTTTCGCTATCCGCTGGTATATCACAAGCAGCTTTTAATGGTGGCCGCGCAAGACATGGGCTACGATGTGTATGCCGACAAAGGCTATCCCGAACATTTCCACATCGCCGTTTTCGACCTGCAAAATGGCGGGATCAAAACCCGTTTCGTGAGCGAGGAATTACCATTTCATTATGGCAACGAGTTTCTGGATGAGAGCGACAATGTGATCACATCGGAGTACAAAGACGCCGATCGGAGTTTTCGTATTGAAATTAAAGGACTTAATGAGACCTACAAAGGTGTCTGGGACGGGAAGGAATTAAAGCATTTGAAATAAGAATGGCGACTATCTATTTAACTACGTCGATCCGCGCTCCTATAAATGCATGTTTTGACGCCGCACGGAGCGTAGATGCGCATTTGTCATCAGCAATAGGTACAAATGAGAAAGTGATTGCCGGGAGAATGACCGGGTTATTCGAAGCGGGCGATATCGTCACCTGGGAGGCCCGACATCTCGGTATAAGGCAGCGGCTCACCGTGGAAATTAGTCGAATGATCGAACCGACATTTTTTGAAGACAAAATGCTGAAAGGCGCTTTCAAAAGCATGCGTCATGAACATCATTTTGCCGAGGAAAATGGCTTGACGATAATGACAGATCTATTTCAATACGAGACACCGTTTGGTATTTTAGGTGCGCTTTTTGATAAGTTGTATTTGGAGAGTTATATGAGAAAATTCTTACAGAAGAGGAATTTGCATTTAAAACAGGTGCTTGAAGGAGCTTAACTGGTTTTTCCAAAAAGTCACTTTTTATCGCAATCCGTCTATCTTCGCGCCCTATTTTTAACTCTGAATAATACCAATGAAGCATTTTTTTCGAATTACCTTTTTACTCCTGCTCCTGATACCAATGCTGACCGTCGCGCAGCAAACCGAGGAAAAGCAAGTCAAGAAGACATTTGACGATTACAAATCTGCCATCCTGAATGATAAAGGCGAGGAGGCTGTCGAACAGGTTGATACAAAGACGATAGCCTACTATGGCAGTATTCTGGAAAAGGTGAAAACAGCGGATTCGTTGCAGGTCGATAAGTCTACTTTGATGGACAAACTGATGATCCTGATCATTCGCCACCGCATTTCGAAAGAGGAGATCATGACCACAAACGGCAAGCAGTTGCTGGTAACGGCCATTAAAATGGGTATGGTAGGGAAGAGTTCTGTGATGAACAATGAGGTGGGAGCCGTGAAAGTGAATGGGAATTTTGCTTCGGGAGAACTTTTGGTGCGTGGGCAGAAAACGCCGCTCGCATTTGAGTTTCATAAAGAAAGCGGCGCATGGAAGCTGGACCTCACGGCACTTTTCCCGGCGGGCGAGGCGGCGTTTCGTCAAATGGTGAAGCAAAGCGGCGAGCCTGAAAATGGATATTTGCTGTCACTGATCGAGGTGACATCAGGCAAGGATCCAGGGCCGGAGGTTTGGGTGTCCACCAATCAGCGATAAAGTCATAATGGCTTGAAAACCTTTCAAAGTATCTTCACCGAAGCGAGAATCTCCAAAACCACATCCTCGTCCTTGCTCCGGCCATAAATGCTGAGTTTCCGGAAATCATCGACTTTGATGTAAATGCCCATCAGGCCTTGCCCGGTCTTTTTGGGCCACACCGTGAGTGTTTTGTAGCCGTTCTGCATCAATTCCGTGCGGTGATGGGTAGCGGCGGTTTCGTTCGTGAATGAGTAGGAGTACATGCCCATGTCGTACCGGAGCGTGTCTCTTCCGTTGGTAATGCCGCCTACTTTGGAGTCGTAGCCTTGTGCTTCGAATTTCTTCCAGCTGGACGGTGCTACAAACGAGAAATCATCGAAAGCCATCGGGGTAGGCTGGTCCTTTTTGCAAGCCAGTACCGCAAAAATTGCGAGAATCGGTATAAAAGTCTTCATAGCATTAAGTGGGAATGTGAGGTAGTTTGAAGACCAGAACGTACGAAATTTGGTTGGAAATCCCACCGCATTCCCCTGGCAAAATGCATTCAGGGCGCTGTCACGCAAGCGCCCTGAATGCAGATGGTCTTACACAATAGGCGCTTCCTCCTCAGGCACACGCGGCTGCACAGGCACGCCCGTAAGGCGCTGCAACACATGCGCCACCACGGGCCTGCAACTGAACAGGTAGGCGTGATGGTTCATCAAAAATTGCCTGTCCCAGAATGTTTTTAGTAGTTTGATGCCATTGTAATCCCCTTCGCGGGCTCGGGCCATGGCGGCATCGTCGTTGTCGATGAAGCCGTAATAAAGTGGATCTGCCTGCGGGCCGGGGTCCTGTTTGATGATATCCAGCACGTTATAAAAATTGAAACCTTCTTCGAGTTTCAGGCTTGGGTCTTTTTTGAAGATTTCGTCGCCGTAAGAGCCCAGGTTGCGGAAGTCGGTCGTAAGGCCTTCGGCGTCGGGGCGGGGATCGAAATTGGCGGTGTTTTCATTGAGGTTAAACTGTTTGGAACTCACATACAGCAGGTAGTCGCTGGGGTCGTAGTAAATGTGTACATGTTTGCCAAGCTGTTTCAGCGGCGTATAATTGTAATGAAAATGCGGGCCTTTGAATTTCCTGCGCATATTCCGCAGCTGTACGCCGCCCTGCTGCACGGCCAGGTGCGTTACGTCGGGCGCCATGAGGAAAATGTTCTCGAAAATACCTGTCGGAATGGAATGGCCGTCGCCGGGGTTGATCATGCCGTTCAGCAACTGGTGGCCGAATGAATGCACGACCAGGTTCAGCGTTTTGCCTGCTTCTTTCAGCTTTCGTGAGAGCACTTCAAAGTATTCAAACAAACCATTCCGAGTGAACTCCTCGCCGTAGCTGATCGAGCGGTCGTCGGCCTTTTTGCGCCAGCCATACGACGGCCAGCCGAAGTAAAGCACATTCGCCACGCTGTTTTCGGGGTGGGTCAGATAGCTTTGTACAAACTGGGGCACAAGTTCCAGTTTGAGGCCCGGCTCCCAGTCGAACCCGTGTATGTAAACAAAAACATGTTTCCGCGACTCCGGTAACTTGCTCACTGCCTGCGTTACCCCGGTAGCCCATACTTCGGGAAATAGCTCGGTAACCCGGAATTGGAGGTTGGGCGAGGGGGGCAGATTTGCGAAGAAAAGCTTGTTGGGCGCATCGGCCATATCTATGACCGGGATTCCTGCTTTGTGTTGCCGGTAACAGATGAAGAAATGCGATTTATCAGCAGCCGAGAGGCCCGAATAGGCATCCAGCTCCACTTTATTGCCGATCACTTTCGTGCCGTCGCTGGTAATGTGCCACAATGCGCGACCGTCGTGCTCGGCGCGAGTGATATTCACTTTGGTTCCTTTTGTAAAAAAAGGCCGCGGACCATTCGGACCGGGTCGCTGCGATTGCTGATCGAGGTTGTCGTTGATAATCCCTTCCATGGAGGTGGTTGTCTAAGAATCAAGGTAGTTCTACAAGTTAGTGAGTATCCCTGATCTACTCAACCGTTTGTTATTTATCGGTAGGCTAATGCGGGAATGCCTGAATTACCTGCTCGGAATGGCATGTCTGGCACAATTTTGGCTTCACATAAGGTATAACCATCCAAAACACCAAAGATGAAAGCTGTTATTTCGATGTTATTCGCCGCCTCTGTTATGGTAGCTTGTAACACGCAGTCAGACAAGCAGGAAGCACTCTTGAAATCACAACAAAAAACCATCGATTCCATGCGTGTAGCAATGGAAAAACAGGCCATTATAGATTCGATGAATGCCCTGCAAGCCCAGCGTAAAGAGGCGGAAAAGTGGGAAGAAATCGAGAAAAATGAGGCAACAAACCACACTCAGGCCGTTTCCAGCGCACCTGCGGTGGCCGCAGCGGCCCCTGCTAAAAAGAAATGGAGCCATACTGCAAAAGGAGCGGTCGTAGGGGCGGGTACGGGTGCGATCACTGGCGCCATCATCAACAAAAAAAGGGTTGAAGGTGCATTGATTGGTACGGTAATCGGTGCCGGTGTAGGTGCTGGTACCGGGGCGATCGTCGACCACAGTGTTAAGAAACGTAAGCAACAATAATCACATAATCGCTATATAAATTAGGATTGCCGGTTGAAAGACCGGCAATTTTTTTTGCCCGCTCATTTCATGGGTTGAGGTATCAGCATAGGTGCATTCCCATGTCTCGGCAATCTGTATACGTCGCCATTGGCATTGGAAAAATAAATGAATGAATCGGACGGTTTCCGGCCGTGGCCATCCGCCCAGACCGCGTAGAATCCGTCTTGCGCGTGCACAGGCTTGCGTACGTACGAGTGGTTCGTCGGGCTGTTCCGGGTAAGCTGCCTTTCCAGGGCCCATTGCTCCCCACCGTCGTCGCTCCGCCACATCGCTACTTCTCCGCCCGGATTGTAGGCTTGTGGACCGTCCACGCTTGGCCCGATCACCCGCCAGCTGTTTCTGGAAACATGGTAAATGGAGCCCATATCGTAATTGTTATCGGAAGTTGTTACAATGTGATGTTGCCAGCCCTGCTTGTCGGGCCGGTACAGTGTCCATTCGCGCGGGCCGTTGGCCGGACCGGCTTCGTAGCCTTTGCTGGCGATGACGAGGATGGCGGGTTTGTTTTGCTGGTCGAAAGTAATGTCGAGTAAGTAGCAGTTCCTTTTTTCGCTCGCATAGTCGTGCACGGTAGCGAGGTTTTGAGGACTGGTTAATGGCAGTTGCGCCATTTCGCCTGCGATATTCTGCCAGGTTTTCCCAAAATCCGATGTTTCGAGGTAATGCAGGTTGGTTCGATAGTTAAGTCCCTTTCCTTTGGGATGGTAGTCAAATGCCACGCCGACCTTCCCGTTTCGCTCCGTACTGATCTGGTAGTGCCCTTCTTCGATATGCGCCAGCACTTTCCATTCGTTCCAATGCACACCATCCGCTGTCGTGTTGTACCCGATCACGCGCTGCCCGGCTTTGTTGTATTTGGTAAAAAGCGCGATGAAACCTTTCCCTTTAACCGGATAGACCTGGAAATAGGAGAAGTTGGTAAATGGTTGCGGCTTACCGTCGACGATTTCTGTTGCCTTTATCATTTCAAAATCGCTGATATCATAAGGCTTTTTGCTCTTGTGAATGTACGAAGGCCGGGTAATGCCATGCGATGTGGAGAAAATCCATATATAGCCCTTATCGTCAATCGAAATCACCGGATTGTCGTGAGCATCGGTCGTTTTCTTATCCAAAATCGTCAGCGGGTTGGCTACTTTGCCGGTTCTGTGATCGTAGTAGGAGACATTATGCATTAAAGTCGAATTGGCGTCGTCCGTACCGCCAAAGCAGAAGAAGGTCTTGTCTACCTGTCTCGCGTAAATGGCAAATGGGCGGTGATTGGCCGGGTAAACTGCCAGTCCGCCGCTGTATTTGTACACATATTCATCGTTCGAAGGCTGGTTCATGTACCAGATTCCCCGGAAGCCGTTGGCCTTTTTCATAACGATTTCCGCTTCGGCAAACTGGCCGTCGGTGTTCTGGGCGGTGGCGGGCGTGGTCGGTAACGTCAGGGAAGTTAGAAATGTCAGAAATGTCAGGGGAGTCAGGTATTGTCTTAAAGACAGGCGGGCGTTTTTTGCGGCGGTCATATTGCGGGCGGTGTAACTGGTGATCACATTGTTTAGTAAAACCGTAAAAACCGGTTAGTTACTGATAATAAGCCGAAACTTGTCGCAAATGACCCTTTTGAAAGACGTTTCGACACCCGTTTCGAATGCGGGCGTCCCTCTAACTTTGTATTACAAAATCAAAGACTATTCAACCATCAACTTTTCGGAACTCATGAGAAAGATCATCACCAACACCTTCGTAACATTAGACGGCGTAATCCAGGCGCCGGGCGGGCCCGAGGAAGACCGCGCAGGCGGTTTCGAGTTCGGCGGATGGTCGTTTCACTACTGGGACGATGTGATGGGCCAGGTAATGGGCGAGGGGATGAGCAAGCCGTACGACCTGTTGCTGGGCCGCAAAACGTACGATATTTTCGCAGCACACTGGCCATTCATCGAAAACGACCCGACGGCTGAGCAATTCAATGCATGCAACAAATACGTAGCAACGCAAACGCTGAAAGAAGCGACCTGGCAAAATACCGTGCTGCTTAATGGCGACACCGTAGCGCAGGTCAAAGCCCTCAAAGCCGCCGACGGCATCGATTTACAGGTACACGGCAGCGCCGATTTCATCCAGACGCTCCTGCGCCACAACCTGATCGACGAAATGAACATCTGGATCTTCCCGCTGGTGATCGGTCACGGCAAAAAGCTATTCGCGGACGGAACATTGCCGTCCAATCTCAAATTAACCAAACACGCCATTTCCGGCACGGGCGTCATCATCACGACCTACGTGCCCGACGGAGAGATTAAAACAGGATCTTTTGCATTGGAAGAGCCGACGGAGCTGGAAATGAAGCGCCGCGACGAAATAGTGTAAACGGTCTTTTTGATTCAATTTTACCTTGTAAATCTAACATCCAGTGTTATAATTACAAGGTAAAATTGTTTCTGAGTAACTGCAAAATCATAGCGAATGGCCTGGAATCCGGACGTATACAATCAATTTAAAACGGAACGCTCGGCGCCGTTTTACGATCTGCTTACGCTTTTGAAAGCGCGGTCCGGGCTCGAAGTGATCGATCTGGGGTGCGGTACAGGCGAACTCACCGCCAAAATCGCCGAAAAATTGCCGAATTCAAATGTTCTCGGAGTGGATTCGTCTGCGGAAATGCTTGGGAAATCGGTTCAGGCAGGTGGAAGTACTCTGCGATTTGAATGCATTCCCATCGAGGAAAAATTGAAAAAAGACCAGCAATGGGATGTCGTCTTTTCTAATGCAGCATTACAATGGGTCCCTGATCATGAAAATCTGTTCCTCACGATCGTTTCGCGTGTCAGGCCCGGCGGCCAGTTGCTCGTGCAAATGCCCGATCAACCGCATAATATAACCAATCGGCTGCTCGCCGAACTGGCAGAAAAATCGCCATATGCCGATGCATATCAGGGGTGGAACCGGGCATCGAACGTACTCAGCATCGACCGTTATGCGGAAATCCTCTTCGAATGCGGCTGTAAATCGATGCAGGTTTTCGAAAAAGTGTATCCGTTGATCTTAAACGATATCGACGCATTGGTGACCTGGGTGTCAGGCACCGCGCTGCTGCCTTACCTGGAACGGTTACCGGAGCCTTTGAAAAAGGCTTTTCTGGACGATTACAAGGATTTACTAGGGGAACATTTCCCGAAAAAACCCGTGTTTTATGCTTTTAAAAGAATTCTGATGGAGGCGACGTTTTGATGGAAAGTAACCAGGACCGGCGATTTGTCGATCCTGGTTATTTGTACTACTGCGCATACGCCCCCGCAAACCTTTTCGCGAAGTCTTCCAGCTTAAAATCCCCCTTCACACCCCCGCCATTTTTCCAGTAATCTTCCTGCATCGTGCCGTTCTGCAACGCTTGTCCCATGTCGCGGTAGAGGCCGGCGAAGCTTTCGTTCAGGCCGGCTTGGAGCATGCCGTTGTAGGCGTCCTCGTCGGAGAATGTGACCCAGGGCGTTCCCTCTTTGCCGACTGCCGCGCCGAGCACCGCCGCGATTTCGGACGGATGGCGTTCGTCGCTGGAAATGTAGGTAATGGTTTGTGCCTCGGTGAATGGCGCCAGAAACTCCTCCGTCGCGACTTTTGCAATATCGTCGGTGTCGGTAAGGACCAGTTTCTCTTCCGTACCGCCGAAGTTACTGCCCGCAATGCCCGCGTTTTTGATCAGGCCGATTTGTGCATACAGGTTATTGAAGAAGTAGGACGGACGAAGGATTTTGACTTGCAAACCCGGAATTTCCGCCAGTTTTTCCTCCATATAACCCAATGCATCGATCGGTCCCGCGCCCTTACGCAGGTGTGCGCCTATGCTGCTCAGGAGTACAATGCGCGTGATCCCGGCCGACTGAATGGCTCGCAGGTATTTATCGGCCACTTCGAGCTGAAATGCGGCATAATCGGTGAGCGAAAAGTCGCCGGGGATCATGAGATAAGCTACGTCGCCGCCTTGAAACGCTGATTCAAGGAATGCTTCGTCTTGCACGGAACCGATGGCCGCCTCTGCGCCGAGACTATTAATCTGCGCCTTTTTGCTTGCATTGCTGCTGATCACAACTACTTGATGGCCAGCTTCTATGAGGTTTTGTGTAACGGGCAGGCTGATATTGCCGAGTGACCCTGTGATGATGTATTTCATGTCGTTTTTTTGATTTGTTTTTTGATGGGACAAAGCTATATTTGTACTTACTTTTTGACAAGTACTTACCCGAGAGTATGTATGACTAAAATCAAAGAAAGCTCGACTTACAATGCAAACCGCGAGATTGTAATGCAGGAATGCCCGGTCACCTATGTGATGAATAAGATCGGCGGGCACTGGAAACCGATTATTCTGTATCATCTTTTGGGAGGTAGCAAGCGGTATAGCGAGATAAAAAAGGCGATGCCGCATATCACCGAAAAGATGCTGATCCAGCATTTAAAACAGCTCGAAAACGACGCCCTGCTCATTCGTGAGGCTAAACCGGTGGTGCCGCCCTACGTTACCTACACCCTTACAGACGCCGGCCGTGAGCTGGAATCGGTGATCAATGCGATGGCTGAATGGGCTTACAGGGATATGAAGCGGAGCAATTTGCCGGTGGCTGAGGAAATGGCGATGTGACCGTCGGGCAAAGTTTTTTTGCTGAACCGCTTGTCTGCTGACATACTGTTGTCAACAGCGCCATTATTTTGCGCCAAAATAATCCCTTATGAAAGTCCATACCACCAACTACGAAAACACCTTCATCGAAGTGGCCGACGATTGTCCGGCTGCGGGCGGGGAAGTGCCGCCGATCAAGGGCGATGCTAAAACTGTGGCCGCCATCGAGTACGAAATGATTAGCAAAAACCCCTACAAATTCACGTCCGACGATGTGCTGTTTCAGGTTTTTGCCGAACGGAAAGACCTGACGGAGAGCGAATTGGAAGAGGCCCGGAAGCAATTTTTTTCAAAAGGACAGGCCTGTATGCGTGCCTCGCCTTTGACCAAGCGCTACGGTTGGGGTGTTCACAACGATCAGGAAGGAAAAATCGCGCTATATGCGTGTGATAGCCCGGAATATAAAAAATTCACGTCAGGTGACATGAAAACGGTGAAGGCGATGAAATCGAAGCGGTGATCGCAAGGGTTTGGGAAAGAGTTCTTTATATTTACAATCTGCCTCTAACCCGAATTCATGAGATATCTCTTTTACCTCCTCCTATTGCTGACGATTGCTTTCCAACATGCCTTTGGGCAGCTTCAACTCGCTATCGAACCGGTCGTTTCCGGTTTTACAAGGCCCGTCAAAGTCACGAACGCGTCCGACGGCCGTCTTTTCGTAGCGGAGATTGGCGGGAAGATCAAAATTGTTAAAAACAATGCAGTCCTGTCACAACCTTTTCTGGATATCGGTTCGAAAATCAACGACCCCGATTGGGCAGGTATTTTTAGCATCGCATTTCCGCCCGACTACCAGACGTCGGGCTTTTTCTATGTCCTGTACGTAGTCAAGAGCAAAACGGAAGTCCAGGTTTCGCGCTTCTCGCGACAGGCGGGCAATGCGGATCTGGCGGATGCGAATTCGGAAGTGAAAATCCTCACAATACCCTACGAAGACGTTCTCGGCGGCCATCGCGGAGGCGACATGGCATTTGGCAAAGACGGTTATTTGTACATTTCAACGGGCGACAATGGCCCCGGCTCCCGGGGCGTGGCGGGCGATCCGAACAATAATTCCCAAAACATGGGCAAGCTGTTCGGAAAGCTGCTGCGGCTCGATACAAACGCGCCGGTGCCCGGCGATAATCCGCTGAGCAAGATATTTGCGCTTGGGCTGAGAAACCCCTGGCGCTTCGGCTTCGACCGCCAAACCGGCGACCTGTGGATCGGCGATAACGGTCAGGATGGCTGGGAAGAGATCAATTATTTATCTTACCCGTTTGGCGGGCCGGCGTCGAACTTTGGCTGGAACTGTCTCGAAGGCACGCAAACGTACAACCAGTCGCATTGCGCACAGGGGACAACCTACATTGCTCCAAAACTTACTTACCCCGGTTTTACGAATAACGGCGGTAAGGACGCCTCGGTCATGGGTGGCTTTGTGTACCGTGGGTCGCGATACCCGTCGATGAAAGGTCATTACTTTTTTGGCGATTATGCGACAGGAAAAATAGGGTACATCGATCCGCTGGGCGTTACAACGCCTGACGCCGGGCTTGCTAACGCTTCTCTGATCTCTTTTGGAGAGGACCAGTCCGGTGAATTGTATACGTTGTCGTTTTTGAATGGCACATTATCGAAGATCACCAACCCGGGCGACCCGCTTCCGGTGAAATTGCTTTTTATCAAACTTACCCTGGCTGACAGCCAATTCCTGATACAATGGAAGACCACGCAGGAAAGTAACTTCTCGCATTTTGAAGTAGAGCGCAGCGGCGATGGACGCACTTTCCAGACGCTCGGAACTGTGCCAGGCAAGGGGCCGGGGAGCGACTACGTATTCACGGATGGCGAGCCATTGCAAGATACCAGCTATTATCGTCTTAAAATGATCGACCACGCGACAGTCGGTGGGGACGGCACTTTTCAATACAGTTCAGTCGTAAGCGGCAGCATGGACGAACGCGGTAAATCCTTCATTTTTCCCAATCCGGGAGGCGGCCAGGTCGCGATCAGACACCTTGCTAAGGGCGATAATGTGCGGATCTACAATGCTTCCGGCTTGCTGGTTGATAGCCAGAATATTGCTTCGAACGGTGATTGGAAAGTAAATATGGATGGAAAACCCAAGGGCATTTACACGGTATTGATCGACAACATATTTACCGGATTCTCTCAAAAGCTGAAAATGGCGTACAAGTAAGTGCTTTTTCGGCGGGCATTTTTTAATTTACCAAAAACTATAAACGCCATGAAAGCAAACATCAGAATCACTCAAAACCTCGCGTGGCTTCGTGAGACGCTCTTATTTTTCCGCAGCCATTACCTCATCGTACTTGGTCTCGGCCTTATTGCCGCCATTGGCCGGATAGTACAGCTCGGCGCGTTTGGGCCGATTTCTCCCGGCCTGCACATCGTCATGGAGGTGGTTATCGAGTCGGCCCGGATGTTACTTTTCGTATATGCATTGGGGCTCACGCATTTGAGGAAAGGCTATTTTAGGATAAAACTTATGCTTACAAGCGGCAAAGCCTGGAAAGAAAACTGGCAAAAAGCAGTCGTCCGTCTGAGGTCCGAATGGCGGTCGTTGCTCGCAAGTTTTGTGATTTACCTGCTGATTGCCTGGGTGATCAACTTGCTGATCGACTACACCGCCTATCAGACCTGCCTTTATTACAAACTCAAAGTCAACAACATCATCGCCGAACAGTCTTCGGAATGGGTGATCATATTGTTTTTCAAAAACCTTTCTGTTATTCCCTTCACGCTGATTTTCAACGCATTATTCCTCCTCTGGTTGACCGGACGTGTTTCGGGCCATGATAATGCCTGAGTATTTATTTCTATCTACACCATAAAAAAATGAAAAAATTAGGCCTCGTAGGCGGTATGAGCTGGGTCTCGACCGTCGACTATTACCGTTTTATCAACGAAGGCATTAATGCGAAATTAGGCGGGCTGAATTATGCCGAATGCATGATCTATTCGGTGAATTTCAATGCATTTGTAAGTAACAACACAGCCGGTAAATGGGACGACACTTTCCGGATTCTGCTGGATGCGTGCCGGAACCTCGAAAAAGCGGGCGCCGAAGGTATTGTACTTTGCGCCAACACCGCGCACGCCGTGGCCGACCGTTTGGAAGCTGAAATTAATCTCCCGATCATCCACATTGTAACAGCCACCGCGTCAGCAATCCACGAAAAGGGGCTTCGGAAAGTTGGATTACTCGGTACGAAGTTTACCATGGAAATGGATTTTTATAAAGACAAACTGGTAAGCCTCGGCATTGAACCGCTCGTTCCCGCCAGCCAGGGAAGCCGTGATTTTATCCAAAACACCTTGCGCGACGAACTGGGAAAGGGAATCATTCTTGAAGAAACCAAGAAGGAATACCTTGCTATCATCGACGAACTGATCCGTGACGGCGCAGAGGGAATTATTCTGGGCTGTACGGAAATTCCGATGATTATCAGTCAGGAAGATGTGTCGGTGCCCGTTTTCGATACGACGCGACTCCATTCGGATGCGGCCGTTGCATTTGCATTGGCGGAGTGGTAATCTATTAAATTTTTATGTGGAAGAATTAAAAGCAAAAGCGGCGTTCCATTGGTGAAACGCCGCTTTTTGCTTTTTCAGGGAACTACTACTTGTCGGACGACGGTACCAGCTTCGCCTTCAAATCAGGCTCCTTCATATCCTTGTCCAGCGGGAACATCGGGCGTTTAATGCGTTTGTATGGCAATCGCTCCAAATCCTGATCTACGCCACCGGGGGTGAGCGACAAGATCCAGTCGGCGCGCATGTTATAAAGCTCCGGTTCCAGATAGCCGATTTTTACAACTACTATGTCCGATTTGCGCGGGTTCAGGCCCAGTCTGGTGAAATCGGCCTCCTTATGATAAGGTTTGCGTTTTTTGGTAACGATCACGCGCACACTTCCCACTTTCACTACCACCTCGGTTTCGGCATTCACGTCACCCTGGTAGATAGCTTCCACCGTTCCGACCAAATGCACGGGCGGCGCAAAGCGCGCATCCACCTTCGCACCCGCATATGCATCGATTTTACCTCCTACACCCGCTTTCACCGCAGCTTCCACCAGTTCCGGACCGGGAATGGACGCGTAGATGAGCGACGGGCCGTTTTCGGCCTTAAATTCCGGACGTTTCAGGATTTCGGTGATCGTCCAGGTAACATCGCCCGCGCCGCCGGCAGTTGGGTTATCACCCGAGTCGCTGATAAAGAATGGATGTTTATCACTTGCGAGCGCCTTGTTTAATGCGGTTTTGAGATCGTCGGTAGGAGCTACAAAATCGAATTCCTTACGCACGTCCCAGAAGCTTTTGGCGAGCATTTCCGCGTTTTTGGTTACCTGGGCTTTATCATCGCCGGTGACCATTACCACAGCGTGGTTACGCGGCTCATCGGCCCAGGCATAGCCCACCCACATGGCCGCATCGATCACACCCGGCTGCACGGAAGCAGGCGCTACCTTCGCATAAAGTGATTTTCCGGGCTCGATGCGGGTACTCGTTTTTTCTCCGGGAAGCAGGATCGGCACCGGAATCCAGGCTTTGTAAGCAGGTTTGCCTTTCCCGCTTTCGAGCCGCGAAAGGAGATTGGCAACGGCCCGGCGCTTGGATTGCATGGCATCTTCGTGCGGAGCCATCCGGTAGCAGGTAATGAGATCGGTATGCTGTGCGAGTCGCCACGACACATTGCCGTGCAAGTCCATACAGGTAGAAATAAGGACTTTTTTGCCAATCACCTCGCGGATGCGCGTGATGAGGTCGCCTTCGGGATCATCCAGCCCTTCTACGCTCATAGCGCCGTGAATATCGAAATAGAGTCCGTCGTACGGACCATTTTTCTTCAAAAGTTCGAGCGTCTGCTTCACCAGCGACTCGTAGGCGGCGCGCGTCACCATCCCGCCAGGCAGCGATTTTCCAACCAGGGCCGGCAACCATTCCGCCCGCTTCCGCAAGTTTGAATCCGCAGCCATGAAAGGGTAGGAGGTGAAGATCTGCTCGCCGGTTTTGGCCTTGAAGGCCGGTTCTTCCGTCCGTGCCGGCGAAAACGTGCTCGATTCAATGCCGAGCCCGGCGATCGCAATGCGGGGAAGGGCTTTGGATTTTTTTTCTCCATCCGCGAAGCACAGCATCTGCGCTCCTGTCAAAAGGAAAGAAATGATCAGGGAAAGTGTAATTTTCATATATTTTGTTTTAACAAACCGGCCAAAGGCCTCTATTTTGTTTAAACATAATGAAAAATGACGAAATGGGGTTAGAACATCGCGGACTCACTTGGGTTGTTTGTTTGATGCACGCTTTGAATGTCCAATCTCCTTTTTGATTTCCAGAATTGATGGCAGGGAGGCTTTTAGATTCTTAGGAATCGCTTCGATCAGTTCGTACTGCGAAATTCCAATCGGTTTGCTAAGATCGCGCAGCGCATATTCGGCGATCACACCGTTTTTATCCTGACAAATCAACAAACCGATACTCGGCTGATCGCCCTCAGATTTCAGTTTATCATCTACTACCGAAAGATAGAAATTAAGTTTACCGGCATATTCCGGCATGAATTTCCCCTTTTTGAGCTCTACAACCACATAGCAATGCAGCTTCACGTGGTAAAAGAGTAAGTCGATATAGAAATCCTGATCACCTACCTCGATATGTACCTGTTTCCCAACAAATGCAAACCCGGCACCGAGTTCCAGCAAGAACTTCATGACATGGTCAGTCAATGCATCTTCCAGCTCCTTTTCCTGGCATAAGTCCGTCAAATTCAGGAAGTCAAAGATGTAGGGGTCTTTCGTGATCTGTTGTACCAGATCCGACTGTGGTGATGGTAATGCAGAGCTAAAATTTGAAATGGCTTTTCCTTTGCGCTTGAAATACCGGGAGTCGATCTGGGCAACCATCACGTCCCGAGACCATCCGTTTTTGTAGGCCTCTTTTACGTAAAAGAGCCTTTCTTCATGACTTTTTACCTTATTCAATAAGGTAATGTGGTGGTACCAGGGAATTTGTGCAAGCGTCGCTTGCACAAATTCAGGGTCGGGATAAATAGCGGCAAATTGCCGCATGTATTTGAGGTTTCTGGCCGACAGACCTTGCATGTCGGGAAATTCCTTTCTCAGATCTTGCGATAGCTTATCGATTACTTTGGCACCCCATTCCGAACGGTTCTGCTGGTTCAGAATCCAATTTCCGATTTGCCAGTACACTTGCAGCAACGCCGAATTAGCTGCCAGGTTTACCTTAAATCTGGCCAGCCGGATTTCCGATTTGATGCGGTCCAGGAAGTCACCATAGTCAACGGGCAAGTTGTCGTGTGTCATAGAAATAATGCGAGGGTGAAGCCACAATTTAGTGGTAATACCATTCGCATTATCGTAATTAATGCATGAATTGTTTAAACTGCCGGCATTAATTAGCAGAAGGTTCAATGCATTTATAACTTATGAATGATTACAAAAAGCGGCAATTTGTGCAAGCGCCGCTTGCACAAATTCGAGACTGTGTATCAATCACTTACGCACCGGTTTCGCAACCCCGTAACCACTTTTTCCATGAAACCATTCGGCCCCTTGCCCTACCAGCCACAGGTAATAATCAGAAGGCAGGTCCGCTTCGATCCCTACAAATTTCCCGTCCGCATTCAGCGGCGTATCGCCTTCTTTCCGCGTTTTGAAAATGGCCGTGCCTTCGTCTACTTCATCGAACATGGCGACGTAAAGGGCCTCGGCGCCGGACATTTTGGCGCCGGCGATTTGCTGCCAGAGGAACTCGCCCTTGTTGCGCGGGATCTGGTTGTAGAGCGACTTGTCGTTTTTGAGGTTACCCCAGCTGAAACCGGGAAAAACGAGCGGAGCGTAGTCGATTTTGTTGGTTTTACACCACGCAACGTCGGCAGGGAGGTTCGGGCCTGCGACCGTCAGATAGGTGGAGGCATTGTAGCGGCCGACGGCCCATGGCATAACGATGTCCGCTTGCTTGATGACTGTATGCAGCAACGGCGAATTCTCGGTGTCGCGGCCTAGTTCGCGCCAGTAGTAGGGCACGCCGAGCAGGATCGAAGCCTTTTTCGTAGGGCCTTTTACCTTTTCCAGGAGCTTCTGAATGTCGGCGATGGTGTACTTGCGGCCGTCGTTGAAGCCCACGCCCCAGATCGCCAGCAATGGGCGACCATTGTGGCGGAGGTAGGTTGGATTTTCCTGTCCGTCGAAGAGTTTGAACAGTTGTTGGAGCTCCTCCCAATCCTTGGCGATGAAATCCATATCCGCCGAGGTAGAACCGCTGAGATCGTACATGATGCTGATCGCCCGGCCGTACTTTTTGGAAGCTTTCAATGCATTGGCGAGCACTTTGTTGAAGTGCCGTTTGCCGCTCTCGCCTTTCACTTCCGAAACAAACCTTTGCATATATACGCCGTCGATCCCGTGCTCCTTCATCCATTTGAAATGCAGGTCCACGCTTTCTTCATCGTAGGGGCTGTATACTTTCGCAGGCTCGCCATTGGCATATTTGAATGCGGTATTATAGGTTTTGGGATAATCGGTAACATCCGGCCAGAAATCAACGGAAGCGAAGCCCGGCTCGAATTTCCCTGCTTTCTGGTAATGGTGCCAGCCGCGGCCCGCGCCATCGCCATCGGCCGTAAACCAGCCCTGGTAACCGGCCATCACGAGGCCTTTGTAACTCTTAAAAAGGGAATGCGATTCGTCGTATTTTACTTCTTCGACAGGCTTGGGATCTTCTGCTTTTGGGTTTTCATCGCCGCCTTTGCAGCTGAACGAGACGATTGAGAGGCAGAACAGGAGTTTAAATAATTTCATGAAATTGAATTTTAAATAAAAAAGCGCCCGGAATTTGAACTCTCCGGGCGCCGCTGATTTTACAATGCGATCCTGACTGCCTTCGCATAATTGAACTTCGACTCCGGTGCATCGATAATGGCCCCGGCGCGGAAGAAATACTGATTGCCTGTTTTCAATACGTTGCTATTCGAGGGAATATCGATTTCCAACTGGTACACTTTGTTCGGATCGATCGCACCGTTGATCTCCTGCTCCGCGAGCGCGACGCGCATAGGCTCGCCCACGGACGGTTCCGGGTGCGCGTACAAGCCGATCTTCCTTACATTGTTCAGCACCGTTTGCTGCAATTTGAATTTGGCAACGATTTTCGTCCCCACTTTTTCAATGCTGGCCTCTTTTACGCGAATATAAGGCTGCACCTTGAAATCCAGCTTCGTTTCGCCCTTGACCGTCACCTCTTGGGCGGCCATCGGAACGAAATTCCCGCGTACGGGTGTGATCGTATACGTGTTCGCGAAAATCAGGTTGTTGCGGTAGGAGCCATCGTTCTTGATGATCATCGTCTGCTTGGTTTGCGAAGCGTAACCGTGCTCGATGAACTCGATGGTGCTGCCGCGGATAATGTCCTGCTCCACCGGCTCGCTGGTTTCGGCGTCAAGAAATGTGCCGTACAGCTGCGAATCAGGGGCAGGGTAATTGTCGATGCTGCATGCCGCTGCGCCAAATAGCAGCAGCAGGGCGGAAATATGAATGGTTAGTTTTTTCATGATTTTAATACTGCGGGTTTTGAACCAGACCGTTTGCTCCGATGCCGGGGATCGAACGGTAATACTGGCGGTAATCGAATGTGGACGGGTTGCTGCGGGGCACATTGACGCGCACGAAAATGTATTTCGCAGGCGTAACGCGCAGGTCGAGGATCGGGAGTATCGCGTGGCGCATCGTGTTGTTGAACAACGTGTGGTATTCGCGACGGCGGATCAGGTCCCACAAACGCTTGTTCTCGAATGCCAGCTCGACCCTTCTCTCGCGGATCACATTGTTGATAGACAGCGGGATTTCGGTCTTGTGGCCAGCGCGGCGACGAATGTCGTTCAATGCTTTCGCGCCTTTCACTTTGTCGCCGGTACCGCTTTCGGCAATCGCTTCGGCGTAGTTCAGCAGGATTTCGGCATAGCGGAAATCGGCGAAATCGGTCACGCATTGGTTCCAGCCCGGTGCGATATTCAATCCCTCATTCAAAAACTTCTTGAAGCTCACGCCGGTGCGGGTATTGTTGCCGCCCCACGTATCGAAGCCGGAGTATTGGGTACGGTCGGCCGAGCCGTAGGTGTAATAGGTTTTACCACCATGGGTGAACGGGTCGCCGCCCATGATCTGCGACGAGCCGTCGGGTTTGATGAAACCGGCCTGTATCACGATCTTCTGTCCTTTCCAGCTCGTGCCGGGCAGGATCATCGTCGCCCACATGCGCGCGTCCTTTCCTTTGAAGATATCGTTTTCAGTATCAAACCTTTTGTATTGTTTGGATGCGTTGAAACCGGTATAATCGGTAGCGTCGTTGGCAGCTGCCGAGGTGGCGAGCGGCGCGCTTTCGCCCGGCTTGTCGTAGCTTTCGTACACGTCCATCAGTTCGAGCGTCGGGTTCATGCGGCCCGGGTGTGGCCAGCCATTGGCAGTTTGGTTCGGCTGGAACCATATACCGTAATTGTGGCCCGTGCCGGAGCCCGGTCTGGCATAACCTTTGATGAAAATCACCTCTTCCGGGGCATTGTTAGGGTCTTCGAAAAGCAACCGGTAGTTGTTGGCGGCTTCCTCGGGTGTGGCCGGCGAGGGTTTGTAAAGATTAAATTTACCCGAACTGATAATCGCTTCCGAAGCATCGGCTGCCGCTTTGTAAAACTCCGCTGCGGCCGCTTTGTCCAGTCCTACCAGTTTCTGGTCTACCGCCGTTCCCGAAATAGGAGCGCGGTCGGCATATTTGGCCAATGAAGCGGCGTGCAATGCGGCGCGGGATTTCAGGGCATAAGCCACCCATTTGGTCGCGCGGCGCTCACCGCCGGGCCATGAATCGCCGAGGTTGGCAATCGCAGTATCGGTTTCTTTCAATACAAAATCCCAGGTTTCTTTCTCCGTGCTGCGTGGTACTTTCAATGCTTCCACGTCGCCTTCATACTTCTGCACGGAAGTGATCAAAGGCACGCCGCCGTAACGTTTCACCAATGCGAAATAGGCATATGCGCGGATGAATGCGCTTTCGCCGATCAGCGCCTTGCGTTCATCGTCAGTAACGTCGAGGGTAGGGATAATGTCGATCAGGATATTCACGTCCCGGATCAATTTGTAGCCCTGGTCCCACCACTGGAAGTCACCATCTCCGATAAAATCACCGAATTCGGTATGCACGGCCTCGTCGGTCGACATCGCCGGTGCGAAACCGCCATTGTTCGGATCGCCGGTGTTCCAGTTGAAGCCCTGGCGGAAGAATGTGAAATCTTCGATCGGCAGCTGGTAATACAGGTTCGCCATGTACAATTTCACGCCTTCGGGGTTAGAGAACAGGTTCTCACCCTGCAATTTATCGAGCGGCTGTTTGTCGAGCACATCGCCGCAGCTCATCGCCACGAGCACCAACAATAGCGTTAGGGTCTTTTTTAAATAGCTCATTATCAATTAATATTAGAATTTGACATTGATCCCGAAGTTGTAGCTCCGTGTAACCGGGTAGGTAAGCCCCGCACCGAACAATCCTTCTACTTTTTCAGGATCGAAAGGTTTCACGAACGAATCGGCCCAGGTGAAGATGTTATGCGCATTGCCATACACGCGGACATCGTTGATACCGATCTTTTTCAGCCATGGGAGGTTGAAGGTGTAACCCAGCTGCGCGCTCTTGAAACGCAGGTAGGAGGCATCTTTCCGCCATGCGCCACTTTCGGCGTACATCGCGCCCACATTGTAGTTGAAGCGGGAAGCAGGCCATTCGCCGGGGATCCACTGGCCGTCGGGCGACTGGTGCCATCTGTCGTAGAAGTACTCGGGCGTATTGCCGCGGAATGCGAACACTTCGGCATACACCTCGCGGAAACGCACGCTGTACTTGCCCGAGCCCTGGAACAATGCCGTGAAATCGAAGCCTTTCCACGAAGCATTCAAAGTAAGACCATAATACATTTTAGGATCGCCGCCGAAAAACAGCGGAATGGCGTCGTTACCATCGATAATGCCGTTTCCGTCCACATCCTTGTATCTGAAATCGCCGGGGAGCTCGCGGGTATTGCCGAGGTCGCCATTCTGGATCGGTGCGTAAATGACCTCGTCCTTGCTCTGGAACTGGCCTTCGAGCTGGTAGGCCCATACCACGTCGTTCCACCGGTTGGTAGCGCCGCCGCGCCATTTGTCCGTGCTGCTGAGGAACTCGCCGCGCTCCACGTAGCGGTTTTGCGTGCGCGCGAAGTTGAAGTTACCCGAAATACCATATTTGAAATCGCGGATCTGGCCATTGTAGGCGGCCGAGAATTCGATCCCGCGTACACGGTCGCTGTTCAGGTTTTCTTCGGGCAAGGTACCGCCGAATGTATTGGGCAGCGAAACGTTCCTGCGTGCGAGCAGGCCTTTGCGGTCGCGCTGGTAAATGTCAAAGGTCAAATCGATTTTGTTATCCCAAAGACCGAGGTCGATACCGATATCCTGGATATTCGACTTGAACCACGTCAGTTTCTCATTTACGATCGCCGGGGAAGCCGCGCCGGTGGTATAGTTGCCGTTGGTAAACTCATACCCACCGCCACCTGTGAGCGAGAAGCCGGGCACGTATTGGAACGGCGCGCCCGCGTCGGCACCCACGAGTCCGTACGAACCTCTCAGTTTCAGATTTGAAATGAATGGAATGCTTTTGATAAAGTTCTCCTCCGAAATCCGCCAGCCGGCCGATACTACCGGGAACAAGCCCCAGCGGCGGTCGGGGTGGTAACGGTATGAACCATCGTACCGCGCAGCGACTTCCAGCAAATACTTTTCTTTGAAATCATAATTTAACCGGCCCACGTACGACTGGCTCGCATATTCCGATTCCGAACCGCTGGTAGTCTGGTTGTTCAGCCCCGCCTGGTCGATCTGGTCGTTGGTGAAGAATGCGTATTCACGGCCAAGCCCCGCCCAGCGGTTGTGCGATTCCTGTTGCTCATATACCAATGTCGCGCCCAGGTTATGGTTCTTCGCGATGACGGTATTGTAAAATAGCTGGCCCTGGAAGGTAATGCGGTTGTTGTCCGTGAAATTGTTGCCGATCCGCGACGGGTTACGCTGAGCGTGGGCGGTGTATTTGTCGGTCGCGGCGTCGTAAGTATAGAGGTTGTAAGCCTTCGAGACCGACTTGGCGCGATAGTTGTTGCTGTCGTAAGCCACCAAGCCCTTAATGCGCAGTCCCGGTACGAATGGGACAGTGTAGGTCAATGCGAAGGTCGATTGGAAGAACTTGTTCACCTCCTGCGAGTAGCCGGTCAGGCCCCTGTCGGCCAGCGCTACCGGGTTATAGCCGCCGCTGAGCAATGCGGGGTATTTCGGGTTGTCGTTGGCATAAGGGCGCTCCGTAGGCAATGCAATGCGGGTTCCTTTATAGATGTTAAAGAAGTTATCGCCCGGCTGCTCCCGCTTATCGAATAGCCCCGAGAGGATCAGGTCCGCTTTCAGGTTTTTGGTTAAATCGATACCAATATTGGAGCGGAAGGTGTATTTCTGGTAACCCATATCGCCGCTTTTGAGCAAACCGTTTTCCTTCTGGTAACCAAAACTCGTGAAGTAGCTCACCACGCCCTCGCCGCCGGATGCGGAAATGAAATGCTGCTGCTGGCTTGCCGATTTATTCAACGTTTCCTTGTACCAATCGGTACCCTGGTAACCCGGCGCACCGCTGCGG
This sequence comes from Dyadobacter sp. SG02, assembly GCF_900109045.1. Lineage (GTDB taxonomy): Bacteria > Bacteroidota > Bacteroidia > Cytophagales > Spirosomataceae > Dyadobacter. Next base: position 327,692 of record NZ_FNYL01000005.1, on the reverse strand, counting down.
AATTTCTCGATTTCCTCGGGTGAATACACCGGGTTCTCGCCCAGGTTCTTCGCCGCGTCGTTCCGCATTTCGGCCCATTGCAACGCGCTCGTCATTTTGGGCACATCGGTAGGGCTCTGGCGGCCGTATACCATATTGTAGCTAAACTGCGGCTTTCCCTGCTTACCCTTTTTGGTCGTTACGATCACCACGCCATTCCCTGCGCGGATACCGAAAATGGCAGCCGAAGCGTCTTTCAGCACCGAAATGCTCTCGATATCGTCCGGGTTGATCTTCTGGAACTCATAACCGCCGTCCCGCGCCACACCGTCGACCACGTACAAAGGCTCGCCAAAGCCGCGTATATTGATACTCGTGCTGAACGAGCCCGGCTCGCCCGAGTTCTGGCGGATCTGCACACCGGCCACCTTACCTTGAAGGCTTTGGGCCAAGCTCGTGTGCGTCGTGGTTTTGATCTGTTCGGAAACAATATTCGAAATAGCGCCGGTGAGCGTTTGCTTGCGTTGCGTACCATAACCCACCACGACCACCTCCTGCAATTCATCCGTGCTCGGTTCGAGTTGTACATTAAAGTTCGTGCGGTTACCGACAGCAATTTCCTGCCTTTTATAACCTAAAAAACTCACGATAATCACCGATCCCGACTTAGGAACGGAAAGCGAAAATTTTCCATTGGCATCAGTAGTGGTACCTTTCGTGGTGCCTTGCAGCACAATGCTCGCGCCGGGAATGGCGCTGCTTTTCTCGTCTTTAATTTCACCGCTGATGAGCGTTTCATCCGCGGCCGATTGCGCCAGCGCGCCCGCTTGCACGAGCACCATCAGGCATAATGCAGTGCATACGCGCCAGAGCGTCGTCCGGACATATTGCCTGCATAAGGGTTTTGATAGAAGTTGTTTGTTCATACCGTAGGGTTAAGTTCCTGTTCGTTTAAATGCATGAAATCGGTCGGCCGAACCGTGGGGTCAAAGTAATCGGGGGCTAATTAAGAAATGGTTAACAAACCATTAATGGGGCGCTTAATCAGGGTGATTTTTACATTATCCCGGTAAAATATTGGGGATTTTTGGGGTGGGGCAATAAAAAACGCCCTGCGGGGAGGCAGGGCGTTGGGTGGCAAATAGAATTCGCTATGGTTTTGTATCCGCCTTCGCGGGATGGTCGTCGCAATGCTCCCAATGTGCGTGGTGGCGAGGCGGCCCTCCGCGGAAGGGCCCCGCACGAAATGCAAAGATGTTCATCAGGATAAATGCGAAGATGACCGCAATAGCTGCGATACGTGCGGCGATGGTGAGGCCGCGGCGTTGGGAGAACGGACCGTAAATGTAGCCGATGATGAAAACCATACAGGCCACAAATAGAATGCGTGCGAAAATCAATAATCCGAAAAACATGGTCTTGGAAATTTAAGTGAAACAATGATGAAGTGTAATCAGCTGGTGAGTGGCGGTTATCGGAGCAGCGCTTCGCTCTCCGCTTTGCCCCAATGCGGCACGACGCCGAATGCCGCGTTACCGAGTTTCTGAATGGCTTTTCCGGCGAGCTCTTTGGCCAGGTCCTTGTCGCCACCCCATAATTTGGGCGTATAGTACTTCGTCCAGGCTTCGAGGTAAATGGCCCGCGGGTTTTCGGCGTCAAGCTTTTGCGCTTTCTTTAAAAACTGGTCGGAAAGCGGCCCGAATTGCCTGCCCATAGTCATAGGGCTGATGAAAACTTTGGTGCGGTAGATCATCGCCTGAACGACATAAATTTCCGCCAGAACCTTGCCGTCACCCTTTGCGAGCGACTCGCTTTTCTTGATCTGAGCCTCGCCCCGGATGCTGTAAGGTTCGATTTTTTCACCGTCGTCTTGCAGGAGAAATCCTGTTTTGGCATTACAAAAAGCGGCATAGTAATAGGGTAGCCATTCGGTTTTTTGGGCATTACCAAGTTGTACAAACGTTTTTTCAAGGAGCTGGAAATCGCCGACGGATTTGGCCTGGTCGAGTTTCTTCACGGAGGCTTCTAACTGAGCGGTGTAATCGCCGTTTTGCGCAAATGTGAATGCTACGGTGCAAATGAGCAGGATGGTGGTGATGAGGTGTTTCATGATGATTGAATGATTGAATGATTGAATGACTGAATGATTGATTGAATTGGTCTGGGTGGTTTTGCACTTTCAGTTCTGATCGAGCAGGTCTTCGGTGCGGTCGATGCCGAGGCTCATGAAGATGCCGAGGAAATAGAAGCGCGTGGCGGGGAGGGTAATGGGCGTTCTGAACTGGCCGTTGTAAGCGTAGGTGTATCCGAATACCTGTTTCGTGCCCAGTACATTGTTGGCGCCGAATGCGAAGCCCGAATAATCCCTGAATTTCGATTTTTTGAAAAAGCGCATCATTTTCGAAACGTGCAGGTTCAGCACGTTGTAGGGGCGGGTGGTGCCGGAATCGTAAATACGGGTACCGGCGTCGGCGCCTGAACGGATGTCGTAATACGGCCGGCCGGCAGCGTAGGAATACGAAACATTGACATTCGTGCTGATTTCCTGGAAAAACCGCTTTACCGCAATGGTAAAGGTATGGGGACTGGTGAACGACGGCCTGATCTTTTCGGGATAATCGAGGTAATTGCGTTTCGTATCCAGGTAAGTGTAGGTCAGCCAGTAATCGAGGTTACGGATGGTCTTTTTATCGCGCCAGAAAAGCTCGAATCCCTGTGCATACCCATCGCCCCCGAGGCCGACGTCCGGGTAGGTTTTCACCAGGTCGCGATATTTTTTGTAATAAATCTCCGTCCTGAAAAACCGGTTGTTGGCCTTTTTCGAATAGTTGAGCACATAATGCTCCGCCCGCGAAAATCCGTGTTGCAGGTTTTGGAACAGATACCGGTTTTCAGGCTTTTGGTAAAAAATACCATACGCCAGGTTTAACTGACTGCCCGTTCCAAGCCGGTAGCCCAGGCTCGCACGCGGGGCTGCGACGGCTTTTCGCAGAAGGCTCGAATATTCGGCCCGCAACCCCGGACGGAACGCAATATGCTCGCCGATGTGCAGGTCGCTCTCGATAAATAGAGCCGAAAGCTGGTCGCGGAGCGGGGTTGCCATGCCATTGAAGTCCTGAACGTCTTTGAAATAGAATGTCTCTGCGCCAAAACGTAAAGCCTGGTTCTGCGCGAAGTTGCGGGTAAGTACCGCCCGACCCTGGGCGAAATGCGAACGGAGAGTAATGTCGCTGTTCCTGGCTGAAAACGGGGCATGGGGTATGGCAATGGGCTCGCTATTTTCACTGAGCAGGCGATTGCGGACCGTATTCTTGTCAAAGGTGTACGCAATGCCCGCGTCCAGCCGCCAGTCGGGCCCCAGGTCTGTCCGGTAGCTTACTGTTCCGTAGATATTCGGGTTTTTCAGCCTGAAATCGGAGCGGAGGGAGGCGCTGTCGGTATCGGGGTTGCGCATGCCGATGTTGCTTTCGGCGAAGGCTACATATGCTTTGAGCATGCCCGTTTTCCCGGTTTTAAGGCGGAAGTTCGCATTGGCGCTGGTGTATTCCGGCCCGTGATAGTAATCGGGGCGCTGCGGCACCACTTTGTTGTACAAACTTTGGTTGCTGTATGCGATCCCGCCGCCGTAGCTGCTCCGCCCGGATTTGGATAAATGCTGGAAACCCGCCCCGAGGTTCGAAGGGAACAGGCTGAAACTGGCTGAGCTTTTTTCGGGCAGATCAATACTTTCGAGGATCAATGCGCTGCTCATGGCCTGTCCGTACAATGCCGAGTAGCCGCCCGTGTTGAACAATACCCCTTTGAAAAGGAACAGGTTAATGCGGGCCGGCTGCATAATACCCGGTACGGAAGCGTAGTTCGGGTTTTTCATGAGCGTACCGTCAACGAACATGCGGGTTTCCTCACTGGTCCCTCCGCGCACGAACAGTCCCTCGCGCTCGCCCACCTGCTGCGCGCCCGGGAGCGAGCGTAGCGCATTGGAAATGTCGCCGCCATTGCCTGCTACCGTGTAGGCGTCGATGGGCGTAAGGGAAGCGCCTTTGGCTTTATCGCTGGCTTCGAAGCTGCCGGCGCTCACAGTCACCGCGTCGAGGGTATTAGCGGCTGCGTCCAGGGTAATGGAAAGCGTTAGCGCACTGTCGGCGATGGTGATGGCTTGCTGATGCGTTTTGAAACCGAGCGACGAGACGACGAGGATCTGGTGGCCGCGCAACGCAGGCACGAAGGAGAAATTGCCGAGCGAGTCGGCTACTGTACCGGATTGGGAGCCTTTGATGCGGATATGCGCGCCGGGAACGGGCTCGCCCAACGGGCCGGTTACTTCGCCGCCGATCTGCGTCTGCGCCCGGACGGCGAGCGCAAGCAACAAGCCGGCTGCCGTCAGGATGAGTTTAAATGTAAATGCATTGGAAATCATGGCTTTGTTTGTTTTTTGACCAAAGCTATGACATGCTCCAATACGTTTCAGGAAGAGTAGACAAGGCGGCTAACGCCTGCGACGAAACGGTAAAATCCTGCGACGACTATTCGGGCGAAATGTGCAGGATTTTGCGGAGATGGTCCTTGTAATGCTCGCTGACGGGAATTTCGACGTCGCCGATCAGGACAAAATCACGCTTGACGGCAGTAATTTTTTGCGCAGCTACCAGATAGGATTTATGGGTACGGACGAATGCCGGTTCCGGTAATTTTTCTTCCAATGCTTTGAAAGTCATGCGGGTGATAATGGGCTTTGCAGCCGACGAAAGATGGATTTTGACATAATCTTTCAATCCCTCGATCCAGGCCACATCTGCCGCTACTATTTTCACCAACGAATATTCGACGTTCACGAAGAAATCGGGTATTGCCGCCGGAGCAATGAGTTCGGGCGTTTTTTGTTTGAGTTGAAACAAGTCATAGGCACGGTTGCAGGCTTTCAGAAAACGCTCCATACTCACCGGTTTGAGCAGGTAATCGACCACGTTCAGCTCAAAACCTTCCAATGCATATTTATCATATGCGGTAATGAGGATCACCAGCGGCGGGTCGGGGAGGGTTTTCAGGAATTGCAAACCACTGAGACGCGGCATTTGAATATCCAGAAAAAGGAGGTCGACAGGCTCGTTTTGCAGTATTTCAATGGCTTCCATCGCATTCCGCGCCGTTTTCACGAGTGTCAGATAGGGCACTTGCCGGATATTATCGACGAGGAGGTCGAGCACCAGTTTTTCGTCATCAACGGCCAGGCATCGCATCATATTAAATTAAGCTTGAATATGACCCGGAATACGGTGCCTTCATCGCCGACAACAAGGCTGTGATTTCCGGGATAGATCAGTCTGAGGCGTGTCCTCACATTGTCGAGTCCGATGCCCGAATTGCCGTCCTTGTCATTAAACGGGTCCGGATCGTAAGTGTTTTCAACGGATAATGTGAGTTTGCCGCCGGCCGCTTCAAGGCGGACATTCACAAAGGGGTCTTCAAGCCCTGTCGCACCATATTTAAATGCATTCTCGACGAAAGGTATCAGCAGCATCGGTTCGATGAGCAGGCCGGCGGTTTCATCATCTAACCGGATTTGAACGTCAATGCGAACCGAGTCTGAAAAGCGCAGTTTTTGCAATTCGATGTAATTTTTGAGATACTCCGCTTCCTGCTTCAAGGTTACCCGGGTGGCTTGCGATTCGTACGTCATGTAACGCATAAGGTCCGATAGCCGGAGTAACGCATCTTCCAGCAGGTCGGACTTTTGGCGGGCCAGTGCCACCATGCTTGTAAGTACATTGAAGAGGAAATGCGGGTTTATCTGCGACCGCAGGAATTTCAGCTCGGCGGCTACCTGCTGCACCTCATATTCTTTCCGCGCCCTTTCCTTCCGGATTCCGTCACTGACCCGCCGGTAAACCAGGCTCGCGGCGAATACCAATATGGACGGGCCGAATATCAACCCGGCCGAGTTTCTGAGCACGACCTCCGGAAACCATTGGGCGACGAGCTGGTATTTGAGGGGAAATGAAGCCACTACCAACGCCATAGAGCAGGGGATATACAGCCACCAGCGCCAGCCATGGGCAAGTTTGGGATAGAGATAAAATGCATTGAAATAGAAGATCCCCGCATGGACTATCCCTGCAAGCATAAAGTAAGCGGCCGGTAAACCACCGATCCGGTATCCTTCGCCGGCGGACGAGACAAAGTAGGGCAGGAGAAGGATAATCACCCATATACCGATATGGATCGCAATCTCCCGTTTCTGCTGCATTTTCAAGGATGTCATCTGGAAGTGTAAAACTCAAATTTATACGAATCACCTGCGAATCAAAAGAAACAGGCGGTTATATAAAAAAATCAGGCGGAGAGAAACTCCCCGCCTGATACAGTTAAACCTAAACAACACTTTAATAACGCATTGGTGTCGTAATTATCGGTTGATCAGCACTTTCCGGTTAACAACTTCACCGTTCTTATGCGTGATCGTCAGAATATACATGCCTACCGGCAGGTTCTTCACATCGATGGTTTTCGCAATGGCCTTACCCGATCTGTAAACGGAAAGTCCGGTCAGGCTATGCAGTTCCACCGATTTCACCTGGCTCCAATCCGTACTTTTCAGGTTGAGGATGTCGGAAACCGGGTTTGGATAGAACTCGGATAGCAATGCTGCATTGTCGAAACCGACTTTGATAATCTTGCTGTAAGCGAAAGTCTGATCGGCATCTACCATTTTCAGGCGGTAGTAGTTATCGCCGGAAGCAGGTTTTTTGTCAACAAAACCGTAATTCACCTCGGCGAAACTTTCGCCCCGCGATTTCTGAGCCCCGATCGTTGCCCAGCTTTTGCCATCGGCGCTGCGCTGTACATCGAAATGGTCGCTGTTGGTTTCTTCCGCAGTATTCCATTTCAATGCAATCGTATTTTCAACTTTTGCACCGCTGAAATCGATCAGGGTTACCGGCATCGAGCAGTCTTTGAAAGCTGTAAGCGTGTCGGAACAACCATTCAGCGTGGCTACGATAAGCGCCGTCTCTTTACTTGGGATGCCTGTTACCGTGCTTCCGTTAACCGTTCCCTTATCGGTGGTGATGACCGCGCCCGGGGTAGCCGTGAAGAATACCGTGTACGTTTGCGGGTCCGCCACGAAGTCGCATTGGTATTCTGCGCCGGTCAGGGCGATGGTCGGTTTGACGTTGACATTCACCGTCGCAGTCTGCCCGGCTATCGGCGTTGTAGCACCTCCGGCACCGCTTACGTTGGTGAGCGAGTAAACGAATGTACCCGTCGCAGAGGTTGGTACATTCACCGTCGCCGTCGTGTTGGCGCCGGTAGTCGTTACCTGCTGATCGGTTCCACCATTGATTTTGTAGGTAAATGTAAACGGCGCGATACCATTCACTGCTGTAAACGTAATCACAGGTTCAGTCTCGTTTTCGCAAGCAGTGGTGCTGCCCGAAATCGTCGCGGTGAGGTTATTCGCTACGGTTACAGTGGCTGTCTGGGCCGAAGGCGGCGTCAGCGTACAGTTCTGCGCGTCCGTCACACTCACGAGCTCGTACGTGAACACGCCTACGGTAGTGGTAGGCTGGCTTACGTTAGCGGTCGTGTTGACACCCGTTGTGCTCACGGTCTGGTTCGATCCATTGTTGATCTTGTAAGTGAACGTGTACGGCAATGTACCGCCGGTAGCACCGAACGTAACGTTTGGCGCAGATGCCCCCTGGTTCACGGTAGTAGTCCCGGCGACGCTCGAACCGGTGATCTGGTTCACAGTCAGCACTGCCGCGTCGGAAGTAGTGTTGTTACAAGGGTTTGTAATGATACAGCGGTATTCCGAAAGGTTATCGGAAGCCGGTACATTGCTCAGCGTCAGCGTTGCGTCGTCCGCAGTCGGGTTGGTACCTGTCGTAATATTCGAGAATGAGCCGCCGAATGGTTTTTTCTGCCATTGGTAAGTTACGCCCGTTTGCGAAGTCGCCACCGTGAACGACGTTCCGGAACCTGCGCAGATAGTTGCAGCATCAGGCTGGTCGGTGATCGGAGGTGCCGGGGTAGGGGTTACCGTCACGGTGAACGAGCAGGTAGGAGCAGTTCCGATGCCGTTCGAAGCCGTCACGAGCACGGTGGTGTTTCCGGCAGGGAATGCATACGGGAATGTGATCGGATTGCCGCCCACGCTGTAAGTAATGGTAGGGGCAGGGCATCCGTCCGCTGTCGCCGTGAAAGTTTGTGTCGACGTACAGGTTCCCGCGTCGGGCGAGACAGTCTGGTTGCCCGGGCAGAAAGTGATTACCGGAACCGACGTAACCGGCGTAACGGTCGGGTTGCTGCTGCCTGCGGTGTTCGGATCGTCGGTCAGCACAGGGGAGAAATTGGTACCGGTTACGGTTCCTTGTGTCGATACCTGACAAACTGATGTCGGGATATTGTTATTAATGGTCGCTTTGAACTTGATGACCACGTTTTTACCCGCAGGAATATTGAAACCGCTGCCGGTGCCATTGACGTTGATCGTTTCGCCTGCCTGGGTTGCTTCTGTACGTGCAGGGCTTGCAGTTACCGCCGGAGCTTCCTGTTTAGCAGGTTCAACAGCTTCTTCAACGATTGTTGCTGCCTGTGCCGTCTGCTCTTCTGTTGCCCCCTCCGTCGAATCCTGTTCGGCAGCGATTCTTGCTACTTCCGGCTCTTCGGCGCTCATGCGCAGGGTAGGCAGTAACGGCACGCTCGCGGACGCGCAGGTTACACCTGGGCCAAACGTAAATGTACCGGCGCCACTCTGATTTGTAACCGCAGGAGCGGGAGCACTGGGGGTAGTAGGCGTGTTACCTCCTGCAATCCAGACCTGTTCGGTGGTTGACCCGGTTCCCTGCATTAAAATCTGTGCGACGGTCGGAGGAGTAGTGTTTACGCCCGCCCTAAACCGCGCGGAGTAGCCGTTGAAGCTTGGGGTTGTGTTGGGCGTCACTTTGTTATTCGTAACTTTTGCACAGATTTTCGCCGTATTCGGAATAGCGCTCGTCGCCACCACGTCGATACCGTACAAAGCAGTCGCTGCGCCGGTCATAGGCAAGGTATTGTTGTTGATGATCGCGTTGGTGAGCGCACCGGTTGAGGAAACGGATTCGACAACGATACCGGCTCCGTCAGACCATGGGTTCAGCACATTATTCTCGATGTTAACAGTTGCATGGCTGCCCGCGTCGTTGGTACTTACGCGTATCCCTGATCCCGCCTGCGCAACCTTGGTTAAGTTGTTGCCGTTGACATTGCCCTCGAGATACCCGTTGCCTGTTCCATAAAAGTTAAGCCCCGGACCGTTGCGTGTAGAAGCGGTGTTGCCGTTTACATTGAATTTAGCGGTTGAGTTACCGGCAGCGCCAATGTCAACCGCGGTTCCAACCGAGCTTTGTGTAATATTATTGGTCAAAACGTCGGCTTGGAGCTCTCCGGTGTCGGTGGAGTAAGCTTCCACACCGGAAGTTCCGCAGTTGGTGAATGTAGAATTGGTGACACGGAGTTTCATTTTCGAAGTTCCGCGGGCATACATTTGCAAACCGGCATTAGAGGCGGAAAAGCTGGAACTAATAACCGAAAGTTGGTCCAGGTTGGTGTTTGTGTTATCGAAATACACCGCCCTGCCGGCTCCGTAAGTAAATGTAACAGAGCTGATTTTGCAGGTCCCAGACGTGTTGATGGCGTAAATACATCCTTCCTGGCTGGCCTGGACAGGATCACCCACACTGCCTGAGCTGGCAACCGATCCATTTGTAAACGTGAAGTCCTTCACGCCGTTCATGTTGATTCCTTCCTGTACAATCGTGCCGCTGATGACAACCCTGTCCAGAGTAAGGCCATTGACATTAAGCGCGTAAATAGCGGCGTTGGCGCCTGTATTCACTTGCGACGCGGGAAGTGTTCCTTCTGCGGTGTTCGCATTGTTCAGGTTCATGTTTTTAATGGTAACACCCGCTACTCCCGACAGTTCGATACCGCGTGCAGAGATGTTCTGGATTGTACCGCCCGATCCGCCGGTGGTACCTGTTCCGGTGATTTGGAAAGTTCCGGTAGTACCCGAAATGGCGATCCCTTTCGCTGTCCCTGAACTTGATACCGATACAAATGAGGCGGTCAATGCAAGCGAGGTGCCGGAGATCGCGATGGCTCCGTTGTTGGTAGCGTTAATACTACCCGTAGCGATTTTGAGCGTTCCGCCGGTCGTTAATGCAACCGTTACGGCAGCACCTCCCGACGTGGATGTTGACGATACCTCGGAGAATTCCGCATCCAATGTAGCACCTGATATGGAAAGAGCCCTTCCGCTACCCGTCAGAGCGGCCTCGCGGATGAACAGACTACTGTTGGTAAACGAGCCGTTGATTTTTGAGTTGGTAGTGTTGCCGACGTTAAGCCCTCGAATGGTATTGCCGGTGTTTACTGTTATGGCATTCGCGGAAGAAGTAATGTCAGGTCTTGTTCCGCCGAGGACTGGTAGTAGGTTCGTACCGCTTGGTTGAGCAAACGGACCGATCGTAAGCAGGTCGCTACCAGATCCTTCTCCGATCAGTTTTTGGTTGCTAAGCAGTGTGAAGCTGCCGCTGTAAGCTCCTGAATAAAGGAAGATCGTATGCCCCGTTTTTGCGTGCAGGTTTCCGTTGTCGTTGATCAGCTGAAATTGTGAAATCGTGTTGAATGGCTTGGAAAGCGTTCCGGTACCGCCGCCAGGCGCATTGTCGTTTATAAACCATATGGCTCCGGTGGCAACAATGGTAGCGGTGGCAGTGGATGTCGCACCGGAGTTGTTGGTAATCGTGTAGTTGAATGTGTCGTTTCCGGTATAACCGGCAGGAGCATCGTAGACGAACGCGCCGTTCGAGGCGTTAACCGTCACGGTTCCCCCTTGGGCGGTTGTGATCGTGGTGGATCCTGTAATGGTGAGGGCGGTACCCGCAGGACTGATGTCGTTACTCAGCAAGCCGCTTCCGGCAGGAATGTCCAGCCCGACGTTTCCAATCGTATTATAAGAGTCGTTTACGGCGATCGGACTGGCTGTAACAGAGCCTGGTACGAGCGTGGTGTTGGGGTCGAGCGTTTCCGTGAATGACACTCCGTTTGCATCGGTACCGCCATTCGTAATTGTCACGGTATAGGTAAGCTCATCCCCCGCCGAGCCTCCGCTCAGGCCGGTGTCGTTGGATATGACGTAGGTGTTTGTGGCGGTTATACTCGGTATTAACATCATCCGCGTTCCCTTCTGGGTTTTACGTACGCGGGCATAAGGTATTTTTTCGGTAGAAGGCGCTACGGCAAGGATTTGTTTGTCCTTTTGGGTAACCCATTCATGATTTTGGAGGGTATCCCCGGCAAATCGGCTGACCATTTCGGCCCCCGATGCCAGCAAGGCAATTCCCGTGAGATACAAGTAAAGATTTTTCATGATCCTAGTTTTATTGATGTATGTATTTTTCTTTTTTTCATTATCATAAGTTGTTCATTTGTAAAGTATTATGCTTTTATGAAAACACGGCCTCATACCTCATGCCGCTAGCATCCGGACCAATTGGTACCAAGAAAAGATCAAGCTCTTTGATGTCCGGATGTAGGATTTGGTAGATGCCCTGTGGTCGGTGCGTGTGGTCCCCGGTGGTTTGTAATTCCACTGAGAAAGGGCCGCGCTCAATGGGTGTGTAGCTGTTAAGCGCTGTAACTCTGGTCAAGACCGCCGGTGTTGTTTGTGCATCTGTAAAACGCACGTCCAGCGTCTGATTAAGGTACTTGCTGAAATCGTCGATGGTAATTTTGCTTAGGTCGTATGCTTCCATTCCATTAAATGATAAACTCCATTGGTTTCACTGATTGTCTTGAATCCAAGGCGGGTATACAGATTTTTGGCAGGATTGAAAGTTTCCACATGTATGGTCAGCGGCCGCGCGAGTCCGGCGGCCCTGTTCATGAGGTCCCTGAAAATACCCTGTCCCAAACCATTGTTCCGGTATTCCGGAAGTATGGTAATGTCAATAATCCGCATACCCTTGCCCTGGAAGTTTTCGTGAAGGTATAGCCTCCCGATAGTTTTGTTCTTTGATTCTATTACCCAGAAATCGGCACCTGTATAATTTTTTTGATAGTATTCATGCTGTGCATTAAACTGGCTCGACAGAAACTCATATTTCATCAAATCTGTCCAGTTCGTAAGCCTTTCCATTTCGCTGTCGCGCGTACTCGAGTAAATCTTTTCAAGCATGGGCAGATCCCGGGATGTAATGGGTCTCAATGAAAGGTTCGTATTGGAAAGCGTGAATTTCATGGTAATCAAAAAAATGTAAACAAGTGATTCAGGGTACTTTATTAATGACGCGGCGGGAAAACCCCTTGCATTGCAATGTTAAAATAGCAGGTTAAATAAGGCTGCATGTTATTATGAGGCAGATTTCCACCCGTCATAGAGAGCGTTGTGATCGCCATGTTTACATTGGGGTTTCCCGGCAGGTATACGCTACCTTCCTGGGAAATGGAAACCAGGGCCGTACCACTCGGTGTCGAGGTTTCGGCACTATCCTGTACGCCACGGATTGTGTGGTTATGCAAAGGTATTTCCGACTCAAGCAAAGTGACTGTTTCGCTGCCGCTGGCCTCTCCGAGGTCGCGGAGCGATAGTCCCGGGCCCTGGCCCGGGTGCATTGGTACCGAACCCTGAAGGTCTGGTAGCGCGAAGGTCGATTTTCCGTCTCCTCCATAGGTAGTGCCCAGCAGCGAAAACAGCGCGGTATTTTGTGAAATAGGCAATAATTGGCCATTGCACCAGGCCCAGCCCTTCGGGGCAAAATTGAAAGGGAAGATTCTTATCTCAGCAACAAATGGATCCATGATCTTTCTTTGGGTTTAAAATTTTACATATACTCAGCAGGAGCGAGACCTAGGTCTGAGATGGGAATACTCCGAAAAGTGATATGATAAAGTTTATGCAGAGGAACGGTTGTATGTTAGTATGTGGTTGGCTGCCACCTAACACCGTTACCATATTGGGCGCCATCGAGGTCGATGGAGGATCTGAAAAGAATATTTTTGCCTTGGTGGACGTAGCAACTACGGCATTGGCCGGGTTAGGCACGTTGCCGATGTCCGTCGAAACCATAAATCCGTGGGTGTGGTTCGGGATTTGGTTGGTCGTCAAAGTAACTTCTTCTACTCCCGCAGCTTCCCCCACCTGATAATTGCCACCCTGGTGAACCGGTACGCGGCTTTGTAAGTTAGGAAGCGCAAATGTAGACTCACCGTCACCACCGTAAGTGGTTCCGATCAATTGAAAAAGCACTTCATTTTCGGAAATGGGTAATAATTGTCCCGAGCAGAACTCCCAACCTGCGGGCGCAAAGTTCCCCGCAAACATTCTTATTTCTCCTACATAGGGTTGTGCCATGTCTTTTCTTTTTTTACGTGATAAATGAAATAAGCGGGTTAATTAGTTAGGACTCGGGAAAATACCCTGAAGCGCCACAATGAAGGTGATGACGAGGAACGGCTGCATGTTGGTGTGGGCCTGGCTTCCTCCGACCGGCGTCACTGCTTGCGGATTGATCGGGATCAGATTGCGGTTGATCTGGTCGGAATACAGATTGGACGGTTTGGAGTTGGAAAACCAGTTGTTGGCGGGAGTGCTGACGTTGGAATCGGCGTTACCCGTGTCGAGTGCCTGCACAACGTGGGTGTGCTGAGGTAATTCCCCGATGCTGAGTGTGTGACTCTCCTGTCCGCCGTTTTGTCCGAGCAAAAACCCGTTACCGACGTGAATAGGAACGCGTCCCTGGAAATTAGGCAAGGCGAAGGTGGTTTGCCCGTTTCCTCCGAAGGTGGTACCCAGGAGTGCGAACAAAGCCTGATTCTGATTGATAGGGAGGAATTGCCCGTTTGCCAAAGCCCAACCTTTTGGTGCAAAGTTGAAGCTGGCCATTCGGATCTCAGAAAGAAACGGTTCTGCCATAAAAGAAATGGTTTAATTGATGGATAATATAAAGTATTGACGCTGCTCTGCCGGTTACCGGCAGTATCGATGAAGTGCAGTCAGAATCGGGTGTTGATGAGCAGTATGGGACGGGAATGTGTATATCCTGCTAAGAAGATACCCGTAAAATTGTAAGGGTAACAACGGGAGATGTAGAAGTTATTTTCATAGGGAGGTACGTCTGGTTTAGGTTATGTAAAAATAGTACTTCAATATTAGTGATATATCACCATTTCGATGAAATAAATTACTTAACGGTCATAATTATTCTACGTATAATCTTGTAAAATATGTATAATTAATTAGATTAATCCGTTGAAAGTGAGATGATTGCAATTATTTAAGGGCTAGTAAAAATTTTTATCCGGGCGTCCTGGCTGTCATGCGTTTCGATAGCGGCGTGTCACTCATTTTTTTGTTAGATTATTCAGGTACTGGATGTTAAGAATCGATCGCTCCCTGCTTTATGCATTGATCATACTTAGCTAATCCGGCATTTTCCATGAAACCTAACTGGCTCCTCATTCTGGCAGTCCTCTGCTGTTCGCTCGCAGGTGTACGCGCACAACACTATACGGTAAGCGAAAACAAACGCTTTTTACTTAAAGAAGGCAAACCTTTCTTCTGGCTTGGCGATACGGCCTGGGAGCTTTTTCACCGTCTCGACCGCTCCGATGCCGATTATTACCTCCAAAAACGAGCCGAACAAGGTTTTACCGTTATCCAGGCCGTAGCGCTGGCCGAGTTCGACGGTTTGGGAGAGCCTAACCCTTATGGAGAGAAACCGCTGGTGAATAATGACCCTACGCAGCCGAATGAAAACTACTTCAAACACGTCGACTACATTATCGACAAAGCCGCAACTTATGGCCTGACCATCGCCTTTCTACCTACCTGGGGCGACAAGGTTTTTAAAAATACCTGGGGCAAGGGTCCTGAAATTTTCAATGAAAGCAACGCGAAAGCCTACGGAAAATGGCTCGGTAACCGCTACAAGGCCAAACCGAATGTCATTTGGGTGCTCGGCGGCGACCGTCAGCCGCGCAAGGACAGCCGCGACGTGGAAATCTGGCGTTCCATGGCCACCGGCATTGCCGAAGGGGTAGGAGGCCACGACAAGGCATTGATGACCTACCATCCGCAGCCGAACAAGGAGGGGTCGAGCGAGTGGTTCCACGAAGACGAGTGGTTCGATTTCAATATGTTCCAGACCGGCCATTGCCGCGATTCACCCGTTTACGATAACATCCAGCGCTCGTACAACCGCACGCTCGTGAAGCCCGTACTCGACGCGGAACCTATTTACGAAGATCACCCGGTATGTTTCAATGTGAAGGAAAACGGTACTTCAAGCGCCTACGATGTCCGTAAATCGGCCTACCTGGATTTGTTCGCGGGCGCATTCGGGCATACGTACGGGTGCCACGACATCTGGCAAATGTACTCGCCCAACCGCGAGGCCGTGAATGGCCCGCATATATTCTGGCAACAGGCCCTCGATTTGCCCGGCGCATTGGAGATGAAGTATGTAAGGAAACTGATAGAGTCCCGCCCGATCACCGACCGTGTTCCTGACCAATCCATTGTCGTCGAAAATGCATTGTCCGCGCCGGATCGCGTACAAGCGACGCGCGGGAAGGATTACCTTTTTGTGTACACGGCATCGGGCAAACCATTCTCTGTGAACCCCGGCAAAATTTCCGGCGAAAACCTGGAAGCATTCTGGTACGATCCGCGCAACGGCAAGGTGCGGGACGCCGGGAAATTTGACAATAAATCGGTAAACAAATTTGTACCGCCTACCTCGGGCTACGGCCACGATTGGGTGCTGGTGGTGGATGATGCGGCGAAAGGTTACAAAAAGCCTTGAAGGCGACGGATGGCTTGTATGAAATGTATTCCGACCACTACCTGTCGGTTGAGGTTAAAGACCCGGGTGTCCGGAGGGCAAATCGGGTTGGCAGGGCTTGAAAACGGGACTTACCTCATCGCTACCAGTGAAACGGCGCCGAAAAGTACCGGGCAAAAGCTGGTTATCGTACGGTAAAAACAACTTTGTCTATACATTCAAATCCTCCTTGTTCGGAGGATTTTTCTTTTTTGCAGTAATTCCGGGTAAAATTTTACTTAATAAAGAAATTCGATCATTCGTAGCACTCATTTTGTACACTGGCTGACCGATGGAGCAGGACCTGGAACGTTGGAAGAAGTTCAAAAATGGCGACGCGGCCGTTTTTGAAGACATGATCCGGCGTGAGTTTCGTGCGCTGTTCGAATACGGCTCCCGCTTTATCCACGACCGCGATACGCTGAACGACTGCATTCACGACCTTTTCGCCTCTCTCTGGGACCGCAGGCGATTTCTGGCCGACACCGACAAAATCAGGCCTTATCTGCTGAAAAGCCTTCGCAACCGGCTGCTGAAAGAGATCGAACGGACGCACGCGCTTACGCCGTTTGAAAGCTGGCATGAAAACCGGGATGCCGAGGATGATATCGAAACCCGGCTGATCTCCACCGAAACCGATGAGCGCCGTAAGCTGCAAATCGGGACGGTACTGCATTCGCTGACGCCCCGCCAGCGTGAAATCATTCACCTCAAATTCTTCGAAAACCTCTCGCACGAGCAGATCGCCGAAGTGCTCGACATTTCACGACCAGCCGTTGCAAATCTGCTCTCGCAGGCTTTGCGGCTTTTCCGGGACAAGTGGCATACGATTTTGCCTTCGCTTTTCATGATTTTATTTTATTGAATATCAATGCTTTGAATGCTTTTAGTTCGGCGTCGGAAAAATAGTTTACTTTTTTCGATGATGATTGGAGCATTTACCGATTATCCTCCCTGTAAACACACCAAATGGTGTTTTGTTATGAAATACTATAAAGATTACGATCTGGAAGACTTCCTGCAAGACGACAGTTTCCGCCGTTGGGTAGCTGGCGAAGCCGATGCCACCGAAGGACTTTGGGAAGAGATCGTACGCCTCTATCCGGATAAAAAAGTGATCATGCAACAGGCCCGGGAGCTGGTACTCACCTGGCAGGAGCATTCGGCCATCGTGACCGACCAGCAGCTGGAAGATCAGGTACAACGCATTTTGCATACCACCCAGGCGCATACGGAAGTGACTGAA
This sequence comes from Dyadobacter sp. SG02, assembly GCF_900109045.1. Classification (GTDB taxonomy): domain Bacteria; phylum Bacteroidota; class Bacteroidia; order Cytophagales; family Spirosomataceae; genus Dyadobacter. The sequence goes on along the minus strand of NZ_FNYL01000005.1, from coordinate 310,604 downwards.
CGACGTTTTGCTATAACAAAATATCTCTCGGTAGCCGCCGCGGCTGCGGCCTTAGTGTCAGGGTTGACATGGTTCTATTTTGCTGCCGACAGGGATACGACCCGATCGGGCCGTGCGAATTATCCGGCGGCTATTCGGCCGGATTCGAAAACGCAGGAACTAGTCAACAACCTGGAAAAGGAAATGCGGCTTCGGTTGCCGGACAGCAGCGAGGTGCGGCTGAGTCCTGGTGCGCGCATTACCTATTCTCAAAACTTTGTCCACAATAAGAAACGCGAGGTGTTCCTGTCGGGTGAGGCGTTTTTCGACGTGACCAAAGACCCGCAAAATCCTTTTTTTGTGTACGCCAATGGCCTGGTGACCCGTGTGTTGGGCACCAGTTTTTTGGTTAAAGCGACCGATACGAACGTGGAAGTGCTCGTAAGAAGCGGAAGGGTATCGGTACTGCCTTTGAAAGACATCGAAAATCCGACGGACCGCAATACCGAGCTGCTTTTGACGCCCAACCAGCAGGCGATATTCTCCGTGAAGGACAATGTGATTTCGAAATCCATTACCAACATGCCGCTCGAACTCATCAAGCCCGATGCGGAAGCCGGGTTTGTATTTGAAAATCAGCCTGTGAGCAAGGTATTTTATGCTTTGGAAAAAGTGTATGGCATTCCGATCGTGTATGACGCGGCGGTGATGGAAAAATGCTCGCTTCGCGTGGAGCTCAGTAACGAGCCTTTTTTTACCAAACTAGACATTATTACGCAGACCCTCGGGGCCGCTTACCGTGTCAGCGACGGGCAGGTGGTCATTTCCAGCGAAGGCTGCCGATAGCATTACCTATTCCTGAACCCCTAAACCTTACTGCATGATTAAACACCAGTTATAAAAAGCAAAAAGCCGGGAACGGGTCCAGCGTTTCCGGCTTTGAAAATTCCCCTGAATTTAAGCGAAACTTAAAGCTCCCGAAAAGGGAGAGAGGAAGGCCTTTGTCGTTTGTGAACACCCAAAAACCATCGTAAAAGTATGAAAAAAAATAGTTTACCATTTAAATATTTGGTAGCTGCGATGAAAGTTACATGCATACCATTTCTGGTGTCACTCTTCTTTCAGAGCCTGGCTCTCGCCAACGACGGCGTGGCACAGGAAATCCTGAACCGGGAGGTCACGCTTCAAGCCAGGCAGCAGGACCTGAAACAGGTGCTGACGACGCTTGAAAAGAATGCTAAAGTCAAGTTTTCGTACATTCCATCCCTGATTTCCAACCAGAAAGTAACCGTGGAAGCTTCGAACCAGAAGCTGAGCAAAGTATTGAAGGAGCTCCTTAGTCCATTACAAATCCACTATTCTGTGTCAGGCAATTACATTATCCTGATCCGCAAGCCCGACGAATCGTTTTCCGATTCACCCAAACTGCTCGAACCTGTGCCATTGCCGTATTTGCACCAGGTCGATATTCCTGTAAAAGGGAAAGTGACAGGCTCGGATAACAAGGAGCCGCTACCGGGTGTGAGCGTGGTCGTGAAAGGTACGCAGCAGGGCGCCATTACCGGTGGCGACGGCAGTTTCGAGCTCGTGGTACCCGACGACAAAGCTGTTCTGGTATTCAGTTTTGTAGGTTATGTTTCGCAGGAAATTGCGGTGGCGAACCGCTCCGTGATCAACATCGCCCTCGATCCGGACATCAAGGCATTGAGTGAGGTGGTGGTGACGGGTTACACCACGCAGTCGCGGAGGGATATTACCGGCTCGGTGAGCGTGATCGATGCGGAAAAGCTGCTTTCGGTGCCCGCTACCAACCTCGCGCAGCAGTTGCAGGGGCGCGCCGCGGGCGTGACCGTAGGTACGGATAATACGCCCGGTGGGGGTGTGGCCGTACGTGTACGCGGGTATGGTACGCTCGGGAACAACGACCCGCTCTACATTATCGACGGCGTGCCTACCAAAGGTAACCTCAATACGATCAACCAGAACGATATTGAGTCGATCCAGATATTGAAGGATGCGTCTTCGGCCTCCATTTACGGTTCGCGGGCGGCGAACGGGGTGGTGATCATTACGACGAAAAGAGGCAAATCCGGTGCACCGAAGCTGACATTCGATGCCTATTACGGCGTGCAGAAGCTGGCCAAAACGATGGATTTGCTCAATACACAGGAGTATGGCGAATACCTCTGGCGGAGCAAGAAGAATGCCAATGTGGTGAACCCGACAACCGGTAATCCCGAGCATTCGCAATATGGTAATGGGCCTACGCCGGTGATCCCGGATTACATCATTCCCGATGGTGCCTCCGAAGGGGACCCACGGGTAAATCCAGCCAATTACAGCTACGACCGCTATACCGACCCGCAGTTTGGCAAAACCAAATTCTCCATTACCAAAGCCAACAAGCAAGGTACCGACTGGATGCGCGAAGTTTTCGACGACGCGCCCATTCAGAATTACCAACTGGGCGTTTCGGGCGGATCGGAGGTGAGCCGGTATTCGTTTTCGGCCAATTATTTCAACCAGACGGGTATTTTGCTTTACAATGGCTACAAACGCTATTCCGTAAGGGCGAATACGGAGTTTACCATTAAAAAGAAGCTGCGAATTGGAGAGAACTTGCAGGTGGCTTATGGAAAACGGCAAGGTAACTACGGCAATAACAGCGAAACGAGCCAGGTTTCGAACACCTATCGCGCACAGCCGATCATTCCGGTGTACGACATTGGCGGCAATTTCGCAGGGACGCTCGGTAGCAACCTCGGTAATGCGAACAACCCGGTGGGTCAGCTGGTACGTAACAAGGATAATGGATATAAAGACCTTCGCTTGTTCGGTAATGCTTATGCGGAGTTTGATATTCTCAAAAACCTGACAGCCAAAACCAGTTTCGGGCTCGACCTGACGGCTTCCGCCGGGAAATATTACACGCCGGTCGAAATAGAGCTCGCGCACGGGACCAATGTGAACAGCCTGAGCGAAAACCGCGGCTACGGCTATTCCTGGACCTGGACCAACACCCTTACTTATGACAAAACATTCGGCGAGGCGCACCATTTGAATGCATTCGTCGGCCTCGAATCCATTGATTCCTTCGGTGATTTCGTGAATGCCTACCGGCAGGGTTTCTTTTCCAACAACATCGATTTGCGGTACATTGACGCCGGTAACCCGGCTACGGCTACCAACAGCGGTTACGCATCGTCGTCCTGGTCGCTGTTCTCGTATTTCGGGCGGGTGGATTATGCTTTCGACGACAAATACCTGCTTCAAGCGACCGTGCGCCGGGATGCGTCCTCGCGGTTCCAGGCGGCATCGCGTTACGCCACATTCCCGGCGGCAAGCGTAGGCTGGCGTATTTCGAAGGAAAGCTTCATGTCGGGCGTCGATTTTGTGAGTGATTTGAAGATACGCGCAGGCTGGGGGCAGACCGGTAACCAGGAAATCGGGGATTTTAATGCATTCTCTACCTACCAAAGCAATCCGAACAGCAGCGGTTACGGCCTCGGCAGCAGTCCGATCGGCTACACGCAGGGCTTCGACCTCGCCCGTTTCGGTAATCCTAATGCCAAATGGGAGACAACGACGACAGTCAATGTGGGTATCGACGCCAATTTGTTCAAAGGCAAATTCGATCTGAGCCTGGATGTGTTCGACCGGCAGACGAAGGATTTGTTGTATACCAAAGCCTACGATCCACGGCTCGGCGACGCCGCGATTCCCTCCCAGAATATCGCTTCCATGCAAAACCGCGGCGTAGACCTGGCTTTGAACTACCAGGATAACGCATTGGACGGGCAACTGACTTACAGCGTCGGTGTCAACTTCTCGACTTACCGCAACAAAATCATCGCCCTCGATCCGCAAAACCCCGACGACTTCCTGCCCGGCTTCTCGCTGCGCACACCGGCGGTGACGCGCTCGATTGCGGGGCGGCCGATCTCCTCGTTCTACGGTTACATCATCGACGGCATCATGCAGAATGAGGAAGAAGTACAAAATCACGCGAAATTCCCCGGCTACTACGATTCGAACATTTATATCGACGGGAAGCGTACGCAAGGTGTGGGTAAATTCAAGTATCGCGACGTGAATGGCGACGGCGTGATCAATGCACAGGACCAGACTTACATCGGTAACCCGCACCCGGATTTTACCTACGGCCTCAATGTAAATGTGGGCTACAAGGGATTCGATCTCGCAATTTTCGCGCAAGGCGTGCAGGGGAACGACATTTTCAACCACGTGCGCTACTGGACCGACTTCGAGGTTTTCCAGGGAAACCGTTCCAAAAGAATGCTCTACGATTCGTGGCGGCCCGATAATCCAAATGCGAAACTGCCTATTCTCGATGCCAACGACGCCCAGAGCGGCGAGCCTTCGACCTACTTCGTGGAGAAAGGTTCTTACCTGCGTTTCAAGAATATCCAGCTCGGCTACACCCTGCCAAAATCGGTTTTGTCCAAAATCGGCGCCGACCATTTGCGGATTTACATTCAGGGACAAAACCTGCTGACTTTCACGAAATACACCGGTCTGGACCCAGAAATCAACCTCCGCAATTTCAACAGCGGCTCCGACCGCCAGATCGGCGTCGACGAAGGAGTTTATCCGACACCCAAATCATTCATCGTAGGTATCAGTCTCGGCTTTTAAAATCGAACCCATGAAAAAGATATTCATACCGGTATTACTGCTCATTGCAACCTCCTGCGGCGACGATTTCCTCGAAAAGCGGCCCCAGGGGCAGTACAGTCCTGATATTATCCTCACTACCTCGGGCATCGAGGGCGCGCTCGTGGGCGCATATGCATTGCTCGACGGCATTGGTACCAGCGGCGTTACCTCGTGGCACGGTGCGGTTTCCAACTGGATTTTCGGCAGTGTCGTTTCCGACGACGCCTATAAAGGTTCCGACGCCGGCGACCAGCCCGAGCAAACGTTCCTGGAACGCTACGTGTGGCTTTCGACCAATACCCATATTTATGGTAAATGGCGCACGCTATACGACGGCATCGCGCGCACGAACGACGTTTTGAAATCGCTACCGAAAGTGCAGGGCCTGTCGGATGCCCGGAAAATGCAGATTACCGCCGAGGCCAGGTTTCTGCGCGGGCATTACCATTTCGAAGCAAAGAAAATGTGGGGCAATATTTCATACCTCGACGAGCAGACCTGGGACCCGGAAAACCCGGAAAGCGTGCTGCTGCCCAATACCGAAGACGCCTGGCCTAAAATCGAGGCGGATTTCAGGTTTGCGGCTGAAAATCTGCCGGTTTCGCAAACCGACCCCGGCAGGCCTACTAAAAATGCGGCTTACGCCTACCTCGGGAAATGCCATATGTTCCAGGGTTTCCCGAAAGGCCAGCCGAATGCGCAGCACCTGACGGCTGCAAAAGAGGCATTGCTGCAAGTGGTCAACAGCGGAAAGTACAAGCTGATGGAGCGTTTCCACGATAATTTCGCCGCCGAGACCCGAAATAATGCCGAATCTGTTTTTGAAGTACAATACACCGTAACGGCTGCCGACGGCTCGGGCGGGAACGCGGGCGACGAGCTTACCTATATGTACCCGAATGGCCCGGGTGGCTGCTGCGGGTTTTTCCAGGCATCGCAGAACCTCGTGAATGCTTATAAAACGGATGAAAAGGGCTTACCGCTGATCAAGACATTCAATGAGCAGAATGTCAAGAATGACGAAGGTTTGCTTTCTTCCGCACCATTCGAGCCTTACACGGGCCGCCTCGATGCCCGCCTGGACTGGACGCTCGGTCGCCGCGGCATTCCTTACATCGATTGGGGTGTGCATCCCGGTCGGTTCTGGATCCGTGATCAGTCATATGCGGGGCCGTATTCTTCCAAAAAGCAGATTGTAAGCAAAGCGGAATCCGGCAAAACGGGCAATCCGCGCCTGAGCACCAATAATTACCGGCTCATCCGCTACGATCATGTGCTGCTGTGGCTGGCCGAATGCGAAGTAGAACTGGGCAACTTCGAAAAAGCGCGGGAATATGTCAATATGATCCGTAAACGAGCCGCTAATCCAGATGGTTTTGTAAAAACGGATGCTGGTAAGGCTGCCGCCAATTACGTAGTGGGGCTTTACAATGAGCCTTGGAAAGACGCCGCCGCCGCGCGCGAAGCCGTAAGGTTCGAAACGCGGCTGGAATTCGCGATGGAAGGGCACCGGTTCTTCGACCTGGTTCGTTGGGGAATTGCTATGCAAGTCCTGAACACTTATCTCGAAAAGGAAAAGAACCTGCGCACCTATTACAGCGGGGCCAAATTCGAGGAGCGGCACCAGTACTATCCAATCCCCCAGCAGGCGATTGTTTACAGCACAAAAAATGGCAAAGCCACATTAACCCAAAACCCAGGCTACTAACAAGAATCCCCTTGCCGTCGACTGAAGTCGACGGCAAATTGATTAAATTTGGATTAAGGGGATGGAGAATTGGATTCCTTCATGCTTTTTCGTTGTTGTCTGTTGTAAGCTGTTTGCTTGTAATAATGTTTTTAGATGATGTTGAATTCCCTGCTTAAATATTGCCTGCTGGTCGCTGCTGCCGGATTTTTCTTAATGTCCTGCGACAAAAAGATCGATCTCCCGGACGATGTGGCCGCTGAAATGAACACCCTGGTTGCTCCGGTGGACTATACCTATGACGTGAAGCCGATTCTTTCGGACCGCTGCTTTGCCTGCCACGGGCCGGACGCCAACCATCAAAAAGCCAATTTGCGCCTCGATATGGCCGAAGTGGCTTATAAAAAAGAAGCTGAAAGTGGTTTGAAGGCCATTAAACCCGGCAAACCGGGAAGCAGCGAGCTCGTGCACCGCATTCTGTCGGCCGATCCGGACATTGTGATGCCTACGCCGGAGTCGCATTTGTCGCTAACAGCCCGCGAAAAGGCTATTCTGATCCGCTGGGTAGAGGAAGGCGCCGAATACAAGCCGCATTGGGCGTTTACGAAAGTAGAGAAGCCTGCATTGCCAAAATTGAAGAATGAGGCGTGGGTACGCAACGATATCGACCGGTTTATCCTTAAAAAACTGGAAGACAAGAACGTAAAACCTTCACCGGAAGCCAGCAAAACCACTTTGCTGCGCCGCGTTTCCCTCGACCTGACCGGTCTGCCGCCAACACCGGAAGAGGTGAAAGCATTTCTAAACGATAAATCCCCGAATGCGTATGAAAAAGTAGTTGACCGACTGCTGGCCTCCCCGCATTATGGCGAGCATATGGCTGTGCCCTGGCTGGACGCAGCGCGTTACGCGGATACGCATGGGTACCAGGACGACGGCCTGCGCACCGCCTGGCCGTTCCGCGATTGGGTGATCAGCTCATTCAACAAAAACCAGCCTTACGACCAGTTCGTGACCTGGCAGCTTGCCGGCGATATGCTGCCCAACCCGACCCGCGATATGATGGTCGCTACGGCATTCAACCGGATGCACCAGCAGAGCCAGGAAGGCGGTATTATTCCCGAGGAGTACCGCAGCGCCTATGTTTCCGATCGTGTGGATACATTTGGCAAGACATTTCTCGGCCTTACCGTCGAGTGCGCGCGCTGCCACGACCACAAGTATGACCCGATCAGTCACAAGGATTACTATTCATTGTATGCGTTTTTTAATAACAATGATGAAAACGGCCAGATCCCGTACAATGGCGAGGCGAGCCCGGCTATCACATTGCCCACGCCGGAGGCCGATGCGCAATTGAAATACATTCATGCGAATCTTGCGAAGGAGCGTTCGGCTATGACTGCGAATGCGGCTGCGTACGAAACGGGCTTCCAGCAATGGCTCGCCACCGCCCGTACCGCGCCGGAAAAGGCATTAGTACCTGAGAAAACCGATTTATTGGGCCATTTCACGTTCGACGAGCCTACCGGTAAGGAGTTTACGAACCTCGCCAATCCGAAGCATAAGGCCAAAGCGGAGGGCGACGACAGCCTTTCCAATGTGGCTTCGCGCAATGGCCGCATCGGTAAGGCGCGGTATATTTTCGGGGAAAATGCGGTGAGTTTCGGCGATAACTTCGCATTCTTCGAGCGTAACCAGCCTTTCAGCATTAGCATATGGCTCAATTTGCATGATCCGGCGGTGAGCGGCTCGTTGCTGCACAAATCCAACGGGGTGATGAACGGGTACCGCGGCTGGAATGTGTTCCGCGAAAAAGATGGCCGCATCCGGTTGACGATCAGTCACGTGTGGCCGGAGAATGCCATTGAAATACAAACCGTCGACAAGTTTCCGATGAACAAATGGACGCAGCTGGGCTTTACCTACGACGGGTTGAGCAAAGCGGCGGGCCTGAAACTGTTTGTAAACGGTCAGCCGGTGAAGATTACCGTGTATAATGACCATTTGACGGAGAGTATTTTGTTTGGGAAAAATAAAACGAACTGGTACGTCGACAAGCTGAATATCGGCCGGTTGTCGGACCAGCGGACGAAGAATTTCGAGGTGGACGAGTTCCGGATTTACACCAGGGCGATCAGTCCGCTGGAAATGCAGGGGTTGTTTACTTTAAAAGATGAATTGCTGGCTGCATTGAAAACGCCGTCGGCACAACTGAAACCGGTACAACTTGCTTCATTAAAAGAATATTACCTTACCAATATCGATGCCGGGTACAAAAAGGAACTGGCAGCAAGCCGCGCATTGATCGGCGAGGAGACCGAGATCATGGACAAGCAGATCGATGTGATGGTGATGAAAGAGCGCAAATATCCGCGTAAGACATTCATCCTCAACCGCGGAGCCTACGACGCACCAGGCAAGCCGGTGTCCACGGATACACCCGATGCATTCTTTAAAATACCCAAAGAATATCCACGAAACCGTCTTGGCCTGGCTAAATGGCTGCTGGACAAAGACCACCCGTTGTTTACCCGCGTGACCGTGAACCGTTTCTGGATGATGTATTTCGGCAAAGGGATCGTGATTTCGAGCGACGACTACGGTAACCAAGGCGAGCTGCCAACCCATCCCGAGCTGCTCGACTACCTGGCTGCCAGTTTCCGGGAATCGGGCTGGAATGTGAAAGCGATTCAAAAGCTGATCGTGACTTCGGCTACCTATCGGCAGTCTTCCAAAATCGAACCGGCCGTGAAAGATCTCGATCCGGACAACCGGCTTTACGCGCGCGGCCCGAGCTACCGCATGAGCGCCGAACAGATTCGCGACAATGCATTGGCATCCAGCGGGTTGCTCACGCGCAGGGTAGGGGGCAAGAGCGCCTACCCGTACCAGCCCGCGGGCCTGTGGGAAGCGCTCGCGACGCGTAACGAGGTGACTTACAAGCAACAGCACGGCGATTCGCTGTACCGCCGGAGCCTTTACACGATCTGGAAACGCAGCTCGCCACCGCCGATGATGCTCAATTTCGACGCTGCCGAACGGCACTTCTGTATTACCAAACGGCAGAAAACCAGTACGCCATTGCAGGCATTGGTGGTCATGAACGACCCGCAGTTTGTGGAAGCGTCGCGCGTGCTGGCACAACATATGCTTAAAAATGGTCAGACCATCGACGAGCAGATCGACTACGCGTTCACCGCATTGACGAGCCGATTGCCCGATCCGAAAGAGAAAATGGTATTGAAAGAGCTGTACGACGAGGAATTGAAGGATTTCAGCCACAATCCAAAACGGATGAAGTCGATCCTGGCCGTGGGAGAATACCCGCTCGATAAAACCCTGAATCCGGCACAATTGGCGGCCGGTACCATCGTGGCGAGCACGGTAATGAATTTTGACGAATTTTTGATCAAGCGATAACAATCAAAGCAATGAGCCTTTACAGAGAACTTGAAAACCATGTCCACGAGCAATTGAGCAGGCGTAATTTCCTCTCGAAAACAAGCCTTGGCCTCGGTGCGGCAGCGATGGCATCGCTTTTGAGTGCGGATAATTCGGTGGCCAAAAAAGTGGCCGAAAAAGGGGCGGAAGCCGCCGGGTTGCCGATCGGGCACCCGCATTTCGCGCCCAAAGCCAAACGCGTGATCTACCTGTTCCAAAGCGGCGCGCCGTCGCAGCTGGAACTGTTTGATTATAAGCCGAAACTGGAACAAATGTGGGGCAAAGACCTCCCCGAATCGGTGCGGAAAGGGCAACGCCTGACCGGTATGACGGCGGGACAGAGCAGCTTCCCATTGGCCGCTTCGAAATACAAATTCCAGCAGTATGGCGATAATGATATGATGATCAGCGAATTGATGCCCTATACTTCGGGCATTGTGAACGACGTCACGTTTATCCGCTCCATGTTCACCGAGGCTATTAACCACGATCCCGCCGTGACGTTCTTCCAGACCGGCAGCCAGCAGGGCGGGCGGCCTTCCTGGGGCTCGTGGGTGAGCTACGGGCTGGGTTCCGATAACCAGAACATGCCTTCGTTCGTGGTGTTGCTTTCCAAAGGCCGCGGGGGCGACCAGCCATTGTACGCCAAACTTTGGAGTAATGGTTTTTTGCCGTCCATTCACCAGGGCGTGGTGTTCCGCTCGGGCCCGGACCCGGTTTTTTACCTCAATAACCCCGAAGGAATCGATCGCACCAGTCGCAGGCGTATGCTGAACTCGCTCGCGAAATTGCAACAGGGCCAGTTCGAAAAACTGCTCGATCCGGAGATCAACTACCGGATGGCGCAGTACGAAATGGCTTACCGGATGCAGACGGCGGTTCCCGAAACGATGGATATTTCCAAGGAGCCCGATTATATTTTCGATATGTACGGCGAGGATTCGCGCAAGCCCGGCACATTTGCGGCCAACTGCGTCCTGGCCCGGAAGCTGATCGAAAAAGACGTGAAATTTGTGCAGCTGTACCATCAGGGCTGGGACCAGCACGGTAACCTGCCGAACGACATTAAAATCATGGCCAAGAGCGTGGATCAGGCTTCGGCCGCATTGATCAACGATTTGAAACAGCGCGGCTTGCTGGACGAAACGTTAGTGGTTTGGGGCGGAGAATTTGGTCGCGGGGCCTATTCACAGGGTAAACTGACCCGCGATAACTACGGTCGTGACCACCATCCGCGCAGCTTCTCGATATGGATGGCCGGAGCGGGTGTGAAGAAGGGATTTGTGTACGGTCAGACCGATGATTTCGGGTATAATATCATCAAAGATCCGGTGCATGTGCATGATTTTCAGGCAACGGTCATGCATTTGATGGGCATCGACCACGAGCAGCTGGTGTTCAAGCACCAGGGGCGCCGCTACCGCCTTACCGATGTGCATGGCAAGGTGGTGAAGCCGCTTTTGGCTTAATTTTGCCTTTTTGATACAATCCTCCTGGCATTAGGTCAGCCGAAAAGCCAGTGAAATATCGCTTTTATGGCCGAGCCTACGTACCAGATGGAAAACAGCCAGAACACCGCGCCCATTCCCGCAAACACATACACGAAAAAGAAGTTGCCCTTTAAATGCACATTGTTTGGGTCGTTCGGATCGTAATACAATGTCACTTCTTCGCCGATCTGGTATTCGGGCGGGTTGCGCGCTTCCGAACTGTGAAAAATGTGCTCGGTACCATCCTTTTTGAAATACCTGATAGACGGTGCAAGCGGGTATTCCCGGGGCTTTAACCGGTGCAGGTCGATGACAATGCCTTTGGTTTCGACACCATTTTCGATCAGGTTGCGGCTGTTGCGGTAGATTGAAAACGAGATGATCGCAAAAACGGCCCCGACGGTGAAAAATAGCAGCATGAATAGTTCAAAACCCGGTATTCCTTTGTTAGCGTCCATCGTTTCGGAGCATTAAAGCCAGCGGTAAATTTCCTGCAAACTGCCTTCGAACTGCTTGGGAGGCGTATTCATGGAATTCGCGAACGGATAGGTGCCTCTTACCGCCGTACCGGTTTCGGCCTTCATGTCAAGGCGAAGATCGCAGTATTCTCGGCCGGGGTAGAGCCTTGTTTTGAGTTCGACCGTGGTGTCGTCGATCCATTTGGCTTCGTCGCAGCTCCAGGTGGAAGGCATATCGAATAGCAACTGGTTGTTGGAAACACGGTAAATGCCCGGTTCGGTAATCCAATGGCTCATACGCACTTCATAGGCGCCGAAACGTACGGTGTAGGTATTTTTGGGAGAAGGTACTTCGTCGATCATAATAGAGGATAGTAATGATTAGAATTGTCTACTTCGCCTTTGCAATGAGGTTGATCAGCATCCAGAGCACCGCCAAAACGCCCAGCCCGATACCGGCCCATTTCACCACAGGCAATGCGTAGGTCCTGAATTTGATGAGAAGACCGGCGCCGATCATGCCCAGAAACAAGAAGATCACCCCGAAAGTCACCAGCATGATCCATAGCGTGCCCACGCCCGAATTCCGGGAGTCGTTATAATCGATAGCGGCGCAAAATGCGGTGGCGACGGAGGTGATACCGATCAAACCGGCGATGCCTATACGCAGCATCCACCAGCCGAAGCCGCTTTGCGACCAGTAGAGCGGCAGAAACGAAAGAACGATTGCCGCCAGGAGCACGTACCAGGCCAGACTTTCCAACCGGACGTTGCCCGCCTCGGTAGGAGGCTGGTTGGGCGCCACCAGGAGCAGCGCCAGGCCGTACGTCAGCAGCCAGCAAAGTTCGGGGCCGAGGAGAAACGTTGTAATGCGACCGGTGTTCATTGTCAGAACGGCTTGTAATCCTTCACGTTCGACTGCAAATCGGCGAGTAATGCTTTGAGTTTGGCATCGAGCTCGGTAGCAGCGGCTTTGTTGTCGGTTTTCTGGATGAACGTTTCCAGAGGCACCGTGCGGCCACTTCCGTCCCGGTATTCCACATTCGCCAGCGATGCGCGGTACTTGCGGTTGGCGCATTCTACCGAAAGCACGTAGCCGAATTTGTAAACACCGCCCGCATTGTTTTCGGACCGCGGAATGGTGATGGTAATGTGCCCTTGCGTAACGAGGTCGCCGGTTTCCTTGTCGTCGACGAGCGTCTTGTTGTCCGGCGCCGACTGGCTTACCCACAAGCGGGCGCGTCTGAAAATGTCGATGAGGGAAACGCTGCCGCAGTCGACGGTTTCGGTGTAGGCGATTTTACTGGTCATAGCTGGTAGGATGGAATTCGCGTGCGCGGAACCGATCATGCATGCGAGCACGACGATCAAAATAGATTTTGACATGACTATAAATTGGTTCGATTTGTAAAATGTGGTGCAAAATTGCGCATTTGGGAGGGAGGACGCAAATAAAATGAGCTACCGGTAAATCAGTGTTTTCGTTTGAAAAACAATTGATTAGCACAATACCATTCAATAAAAAAAGCGGCTGGTAGCCGCTCTTAATTCTCTTTGCTGTATTTGTTCCGATATTCGATGGGCGTCAGGCCGGTTACCTTTTTGAATACGTCCCTGAATGCCTTGGTGTCGGTATAACCCACGTCGTACATGACCTCCGTCACGTTCTTGCGCGATACTTCAAAGCTCCGCTTGGCCGCTTCCACCCGCACGCGGCGCACGTACTCGTTGATGGTGTTGTTCGTGGCATTTTTGAAGCGCCGTTCGAAGCTCCGGCGGCTCACGCTCGCAATGTCGGCCAGCTCTATGATCGTCAGTTTTTCGGTGTAGTTCTTTTCAATGTAATCCTGTGCGGCGAGGATGCCGTCGTCGTTGTGGTTTTTCTGGCCTTTGAAAATCGTGAATGCGCGCTGGTTGTCGCGGTCGATGTCGATGGCGAAGTATTTGGCCGCCAGGATGGCTATATCGCGGCTGGTGTATTTTTCGAGAATGTAAATCAAAAGGTTCCAGATCGAATTGGCTCCTCCGCTGGAATATACTTTGCCCTCGTCGGTGATAATGGTGCCGTCTACGACTTCGATTTGAGGGTATATTTCTTTAAATTCCTCGTAATAAGCCCAGTGTGTTGAGCATTTTTTGCCGTCGAGCAGGCCGGTAGCGCCCAGCAGGAATGCACCGAGGCAAAGTGATGCGATTTCCGAACCTCTTTCCCGCATTTCAAGCATCCAGGGAATGGCCGGGCGGTCGAGTTCGACGGATTCGCGCAGGTTACCGCATAATGCGGGGATGATGACGAGGTCGGTTTTGTTGACTTCGCTGAGCAACTTGTTGATGCGGATCGTGTATTCGCCGTCCTGCGCCTTGATATCGTGGCTCAGCCCGACGAATTCCACATTGAATTTAGGCTCTTTGCCCGACGCCCTCAGGAAGTCGTTGGCCGTGTTGAAGAGCCGGTAAGCAGGCGAAACCGCTTCGATGTAGGAGCATTGGGGGACATATACCGAGATATGTTTCATAACGATGTTGGATTTAGAACCGTAAATATAGAAAAATATTCACTTGGCATTTTTACCCCTTTGGTTAGGCGTTTTTACACCCTGTTTATTTTTAGATAACCTGCCAAATTTGTAATGTCGATCATCGGCAAACTAAAAACCATTTTTATCCAAACCATTCACCTTCAACAATCGAAACAATGAGCGAATTATCAACCACACAAAACATTACCCCGTTTCTATGGTACAATGGCGGCGCTGAGGAAGCGATGAACCTGTACACCCGTATTTTCCCGAATTCGCAGATCAAATTGCTTAAAAAATGGCCGGAAGACAGCCATATGCCTGCCGACCAGGTGATGATGGGCGTCATCGAGATCAACGGACTGACGTTGCATCTGTTCGACGCCGGGCCGATGTTCAAGTTCACGGAGGCCGTCTCGTTTTTTGTTTCCTGCAAAGACCAGGAAGAAATCGACTATTACTGGAATTCGCTCATCGCCGACGGTGGCGAAGAAAGCCAATGCGGCTGGCTGAAAGACAAGTTCGGGCTGTCGTGGCAAATCGTACCCGCCATGCTGAACGAGCGGTTATCCAGCGGCGACCCGAAGCGTGCGGGACAGATGTTCCAGGCAGTGATGGGCATGCAAAAGCTCGATATTGCCGAAATGGATCGCGCTTATAATCAATAAATTACCCAATGGCGATTTACCCCTTCCTTACATTCAACGGCAATTGCAAAGAGGCGATGCATTTTTACCAATCCTGCTTCGGGGGCGAGCTGCAATTCACGTACCTGGGCGATACGCCCGACGGGAAGCAGTTTCCGCTGGAAATCAGGCGGTTGGTATTGCATGCGAGCCTGGTGTCGGAGCACGTCCGGCTGTTTGCATCCGACCTGGGTGGCGAGGAAGGGGTAGCCTCGGGCAACAGTATTTCGCTGTGGATCAGCATTACCGCGCCGGGCCAGCTGAAATCGGTATTCCAGAAACTGGCGAAAGAAGGCGAAGTAACCGCGCCGCTCTCACCCGGCATCCTCAAAGGCCAATGGGCCACTCTCACAGACCGTTACGCGGTGCAGTGGATTTTTTCCGCCGCGGGGGGGTGAGTGGATTTTGAATGAGTGAATGATTGAATGATTGAATGATTGAATGATTGAATGAGTGAATGAGTGAATGAGTGAATGTGTGAATAATTTTAATTGGTGAATTTTGATCGAAGTAATATTCAACAGATATTCACCGATCAACGATGCTACTAAAACTATTCAGTCATTCACTCATTCACCATTCACTCATTCAAAATTCACTCATTCACTCATTCACTCATTCACTCATTCAAAATTCACTCATTACATTTCATCAAACCTCAAAGCCATGAATCAGCAGGAATACATCCGCATCCGCGGTGCAAGGGAAAATAATCTCAAAAATGTTTCACTCGACATTCCCAAGCGCAAAATCACCATTTTTACGGGGGTTTCAGGTTCGGGAAAATCTTCCATTGTTTTTGACACGATCGGCGCCGAGGCGCAGCGCCAGCTGAACGAGACTTTCAGCATGTTTATCCGCAACCGCCTGCCGCGCATCAGCCAGCCGGAGGCCGACGCGATCGAAAACCTTTCCACTTCCATTGTCATCGATCAGAAGCGCCTCGGAGGTAATTCGCGGTCGACAATGGGGACCATTACCGATATTTCGGCAGTACTCAGGCTGCTTTTTTCAAGATTAGGGCAGCCGCATGCGGGTTTTTCCAATGCATTCTCCTTCAACGACCCGGCCGGTATGTGCCCGGAGTGTAATGGTTTAGGCAAAAAGGTGGAAATCGATCTGGAAAAATTTCTGGATACCTCCAAATCGCTCAACGAAGGGGCGATCCTCTTTCCCGTTTTTGCGGTGGGAACGTGGTATTGGAAAGCCTACACGTTTTCTGGTATGTTGGATAATGATAAAAAGCTCGACGACTATTCGGATGCCGAAATGCACACTTTGCTTTACGGAAAGGGTACGTACGAATCCAACTACAATGGTATGACGTTCGATACGAAGTACGAGGGGTTGGTCGATAAGTTCAACCGTTTGTATATTCAAAAGGACAGCAGCGAGATTTCCGAAAAGACCGTTAAAAAAGTAGAACGCTTTCTTAAAATGGGCGATTGCCCCGCGTGCAAAGGCGCGCGCCTGAATGCGAAGGCGCTCGCCTGCCGCATTGGTGGTTTGAATATTGCGGAAATGTCGGCAATGGAGGTTTCGGAACTGGTCAAAATCATCCGCGAAATCCACGATCCGATTTCCAAACCGATGATCGATACGCTCTCCGAGCGGTTGGAGCATTTGGTCGACATTGGCCTCGGTTACCTTAGCCTGGACCGCGAAACCGGCACATTGTCCGGCGGTGAATCGCAGCGGATCAAAATGGTGAAGCATTTGAACAGCAGCCTCATCGACATTACCTACATTTTCGACGAACCGAGTATAGGCCTGCACCCCCGCGACGTGCACAGATTGAACGAATTACTTCAAAAACTGCGTGACAAGGGCAATACGATCCTCGTCGTCGAGCACGATCCGGATGTAATCCGCGTCGCCGACTATGTGGTGGACGTGGGACCAAAAGCCGGTAGTGGAGGTGGGGAAGTGGTTTATTCGGGCGATTACCAGGGACTCCTGCAAGCCCCCACGCTCACCGGAAAGTTTATCAATCGTGATTTAAAGGTCAAATCCACGTTCCGGCAGCCAACAGGGATATTAAAAGTTAAAAATGCCAAACGGCATAACCTCAAAAATGTGTCGGTTGACATTCCTACCGGCGTTTTTACGGTTGTGACCGGCGTGGCGGGCTCGGGCAAGAGTTCGCTGATCAACGGCGTGTTCCTCTCGCAGCATCCCGAGGCCATCGTGATCGATCAGTCGGCGGTAGGAGCATCCATTCGGTCCAACCCGGCGACTTATACCGGCATAATGGACGATATCCGCAAGCTTTTTGGCAAAACTAACAAGGTAAGCGCGTCGCTGTTCAGTTTTAACTCCGATGGGGCATGTCCTGAATGCCAGGGGCTTGGATTTATATTTACCGACCTGGCATTTCTGGAACCGGTGAAAACGGTTTGCGAAACCTGCGAAGGCAAGCGTTTCAAACCGGAAGTGCTGGAATACAAAGTCAATGGTAAATCAATCAAGGACGTGCTGGATATGCCCGTGGAAGAAGCACTCGCGTTTTTTAAAACCAAAGACATCATCCACAAATTGACGGCGATGAATCAGGTAGGGCTCAACTACCTCACGCTCGGGCAGCCCCTGAGCACATTGTCGGGCGGAGAATGCCAGCGTATCAAACTTGCTGGCGAGCTGCACAAAAACGGTACAATTTACGTGATGGACGAACCTACGACCGGGCTGCATATGTCCGATACCGGCCATTTGCTCGAAATCATCGACCACCTCGTCGACCAGGGCAACTCCGTGATCGTCATCGAACATAATACCGAAGTAATGAAACACGCGGACTGGATCATCGACCTCGGTCCGGAAGGCGGCCACAAAGGCGGCCAGGTATTGTTCGAAGGCACCCCGGCCGATTTGCTGAAATCGAAGGATTCGCTGACGGCGGAGTATTTGCGGGGCGGGGTTGCGGTCGGCTGAAATCGGAAATGCCGTCAGGCATGTAACAACAAGATTAACGCGGACTTGGCCGGAACAACCCCTCGAATGTCGCGTTTCCCCAACACCGGGCATTCAAACCGTCGCTAGATTTGCCGATCAACTCAATAGCGACATATGGAAAAGATCGAGCACATCAACTACATTAAAGCCCCAATAGCCACAGTATACGAAGCACTGACGACCCGGAAAGGCCTCGGCAGCATTTGGACGACAGATTTAACTGTCGAAAACGAAGTCGGCGCCATCAGCGACTTCGGCTTCGGTGACGACGACCGCGTCCTGATGCAAATCGTAGAACTCACCGAAAACAAACGCATCGAATGGCTCTGCACGCATTCCGACCCTGAATGGATCGGTACTGGTGTGTCATTCGAGCTTTTTGAGAGGAAAAACGGCGTTACGGCCATTGTTTTGAAGCATTTCAACTGGCGCGAACTGACCGAGTTTTACCAATGGTGCAATTACAACTGGGCTATGTTTCTGCTCAGTTTGAAGGATTATTGCGAGAAAGGGAAGGGGCTAGCTTACCAGGAACGGGAGTTTTGATGGTCAGGTGCTAATCGGAATTACTCACTAAAATTATCGTAATAGGTGAAATCCTGCGTGATCTTCCCGTTTTCGATTGTAAAGATGGTACAGATCGGCACTGCAAACCTGGATTTATCTGGCACAAATCATTTCAAATACCCATTATCCCCGAGCCAGTCGGCCATGCGCTGGGGCCAGGATTTGATGCTTTGCAGCGGCGAGCGGTCGCCCATGTTGAAACCGTGGTCGCCTTTGGTGTAAAGGTGCGCTTCTACCGGGCGTTTCGCTTCGCGGTACTTGACGAGCAGGCTGGCTGTGGTAACGCCGCAGCACGGATCGTCGTTGGCGGCGAGCAGGAATGCCGGCGGGGCGTCGGCAGGGACGGTTTCAGGGATGCCCAGCGGACCAGGGTAGATCAGCATTTGAAAGTCGGGTTTTCCATCGAGGCGGTCGATAGGGTCTTTAGCGCCGGGATCGCCCTTACCGGACACGTAAGCGACCGATGCCACCACCTCGCCGCCAGCGGAGAAGCCCAGCATTCCGACGCGACCAGGATCGATACCATATTCTTTCGCACGGTTGCGTACCTGCCTGATCGCCCGTAATGCGTCCTCGCGCGGGTGCTTGTCGAGCGAGTAGGGTGAGCCTTCTTCGCGCGGCAGGCGATATTTCAAAACAAAAACGGTAATGCCCAGTTTGGCCAGGTATTCAGCCGGTTGCACACCTTCGGCATTATAGACCAGCAGCCGGAAGCCACCGCCCGGACAGACAACCACCGCGGTCCCGTTTGCCTTACCCGCGGGCGGGGCGAACACTTGGAGCGATGGGCTATGAATGTTTTTGACCCAGTAATCCTTCGCCGATTCGGGCTCATTGCGCCTGTTTTCGAACCCCGGCACGCCGTTTTCCCACAATGGGATGATTTTCGTCTGAGCGCGAGTGGTCGAGGGAACGAAACAAAAGGCAAGCACTGTGACGAAGAGCGCTTTAATAAGGGCCGACGGGGTTTTAAGGATATTCATAAGTTCGCAGGTTAGCAGCCGCGCGTATACGGGCCAATGCATACATAAAGCACAGAACCGCTATCTCTACCTGCCTAAAACCCCACCCGAATCCCGACTCCCGCCTTCACCACTTCGCCGATCCGCAACGACCCCGCATTCAAAACGTAACTGACCAGGTACAGATCGTTGGTATTGAATTCAAGATAGGCGCTCAGTGTCCGGATACCTTTATTTGCAGTCAATTTGTAGGTCAATGAAGATTCTGTTGCCAAATGCAGGCGGAATGCGGGTTTCCACCAGTAGTAGTTGGGCGGATAGCGGGAGGGAAGTTTGAAAAAGTAATCGTTACCGAATTGGTAACTGCCTTTAAACCCAATATCCAACGGGTTGACTTGCAAGTGACTGCCCGCCCTAATGCGTGCCGGCTGGTAAAAAACTGCACCGGAGAATAAATGTAACGGTCCGCCCTTCGATGGGGGGACATATCCGTACTGAAAATGGGTCCGCAAATGCCGGTTGAAAAATTCGTAACCGGCCCCGAGGCCCATCCAGCCATTGCTGCCTGCATATTGGATTTGTGCAAAATCAGGGGCAAGTTTTCGCACGAATTGGGCATAGGAAGTGCTGGCTGCTCCCGTTAAGAGAAGCGCCGCCAGCAGGAGCATTCGTTTCATGTCAGTAGTAGATGATGGATTTCAGGACCTTGCCTTTGGAAATTTGGAGGAGTACAAATGCGCTTTGTTCGAAAGAAAAACTGGTCATGTAATGCACCTTGTCGCCAAACGGATAGAAATCCTGGTGCTGGTGTACATGCCCGTGCAGGGAGAGCAGCAGATTCGGGGTGTTTTGCAGCAGGTTGGTGTACGGTTTTACCGATTCGGTACCAAACTCCTGGGCATTGAAGGGCGGCACGTGCGAAACGGTAACGATGTAATCGGCGCCCTCGGAATTCTGCAATTCGCGTGCTAGCCAGCCGACGTCGGGAATCGGCTCGCCGGGCGCTTCCAGCCCGTTGGTATTGTGGGCGACGAACTTGATGGCGCCATACACAAATGAGTAATTCAAAGGCCCGAACATCTGCCGGAATATCTGCCTGCCGTTGGCCACCATATCATGATTACCGATGATCCCGAAGTAAGGTGCGCGCAATGCGGAGAGCCGTTTTTGAACCCATTTGAACTCCTGCAATATCCCAAAATCGGAAATGTCGCCTGCCAGCAGCACCAGATCGACGTTTTCGAGGCTATTGACTTTCTTCACAAATCGCTCCTGCTCGTCATACCACCGCTGCGTATCGCCCGCGAAGACAATGGTAACGGTATCGTCTTCCGCGTTCTGCCGGAGCCGGGCAAGGTTTTGGGCGTTCAGGTTTGAGGGGCTGGAATGGTCGAACGACTGGTTGGGGCTGAATTCGAACTGGTCGCAGGAAATAAAAATGGTCAGGAAAGTCAGGATTGTCAGGTATTGCTTTGCATTGTGCACTAGTTTGAGCAGGTTTTTCTTGTTTTTCATGGCTAGTCTGTATCGTTGATTTTTTCAATGCGTTCGATTTCGCGGAGGACTGTGGCTAACTGTGTTTGCCGGTCAATGAGGCGTTCCAATTTATTTAGGCTATCAGCGGAAAACGCGGTTTTTCGATGCTTCAAAACATGAAAAAGGACGTCGCGGTCTTCCCACAAACTTTTTACTTCGAGCATGGTATTCTGCGAAACAGGAATTTGCCGGGTGCTATACTCGTGTCGTAGTTGCATTAGTCGCCAGCCGATTTGCATTCGGATGAGATGGTACTTTTGTTCCCAAATGCCTTGCATGCGCGAGTCTTCCATATTCCGTTGAAAAAGAAATATGAGTGTGATGACAATGGACAAAGCGATGCCAACCCGCTTTTTTGTAGTGCGTGTCATAATTCTTAATTATAGTGAGTTGTAGTGCCTAGAAAGCCAGACCCAGCGTGATATTCGTGCGGAATCCGAAATCCGTTTCAGTACTTTTTAAATAATCCTGAAAATTGTAAGAGGTGTTGCAATCGAAATAGCCATGGTTGAATAGCCGTAGCTGAAAGCCAACCAGCGGACCTACATTCACAATATTGTCTTCTCTGCGCAGATCATCTGGTTGAATGTCGCTGTGTTTGCCCTTGTAATAGTAGTATTGCATATTCAATCCTGCATATGCGCCCGACATGCCATTTGTGCTTCTACCTTTCAGCTGCTGTTTTTTTGTGAAAACATAATATCTCGGTTGAACGGAGAATGAGACGATTTTCTCCCTGGAATATACCTGCATGTATTTGCGAAAATAACCCCAGCTCATATTTTCATACCTTATCAGGTTGAAACCATTGTTCATGGCCGCATCGAGTTGAAAATTAAGTGTCAGTGGCCACGCGCCCAGTCGTTGTTCAAATGCGACGCCGGCTTTCAGCCTGTTGAGGTAATAGCCGACCGTCACTTCGGGCAGACGAACCTTCCACTGGTTCCTGACCTGCGCGTCGCAAAGCAGGATATCACACAAAGGGGCCTTGTCGACCCGCTTCCAGTCGCCTAATGCAAAACCAAGACTCGCCTGCGACGAAAAGGACGGGCCGCCGTCATAGCTGCTCTGGTGCACGGCAATGCTGAAATCCATGAATCCGTGATTCAAAAACCGCCGCTGAATGCCGAATTTTAAACCTATTTTAGGATTGTAGTTGTCAGCAGTGCCAGGCAGATTATAGAACACGGCGACATAATTCCCGCTAAAATTATTCGCGCTCAGGCCTTTCTTTATACGCTTTCGCATTCCGACAAACCACCTCAGCTGTGCATCCATGACCGTGTAGGAGACGAGTTCTTTCACTGGGAAATGTAAATCGAAAAATGGCATGTGGCCCGCTAATGCTATCGAAAATGCTGGCAAAAACTTGAATTCATAGCCCAGCTGCAACGAGGTATTATTCAGTATTTTATCGTCCCGTAGCGGAAATGCAATCGCCTGGTAATACTGCGACAGCCCGATTTTGAACATGTGCCGCGTCGGGACTTTTGTCATAAATACATTCTCATATCGGTCCAGAAAGCGCTGTTTGATCAGCGTGTCGCTCTCTTCGGAATATGATATGCTCACGGTATCCTGCGCTTTGGCCGCAGAAATGGCACAAAGCAGCAGGAGCATCAGTACGCCTTTTTGCATTGATTTACAATCGGGATTAGGATGAATTAATGTAAATGTGCTGTCAAAGAGGCGTCGGTATGTTGAGGTTTTGGTTGAGTTGAGTGAGCTGAGGAATGAGGAGGGTTATTTTACTTTCATGACTAATAGTTAAGCACCCGTTTTATTTAATCGTAACCCTTCCGAACTCGGCGTTGATGTCGACGCTGGCGAGCTGGTTGCGGGAAAAAAATGCTTCTTTAAAATCGGCCGTATTGCGCTTCCATTTGAAACCGTTGGGAAGTTTCATGGTGGCATACGCGCCATTGATGGTGTAATCGAAATGCTGCCAGTTCTTTGCCAGAAGCGTTACTTCGGCCTTTTTGGAATGGATTCCCAGGCTGGTGAGGCCCACGGTAGGGAAAATTTCGACGTTACCATATGAGGCGTCGATGCGGATCGCCCCGGCGATCTGTTCGAGACGGACGTTGGTATGGTCGCTTGAAAAAGTAAAGGTACCCGCCAGTTCGGTGCCGGAAAGCACACCGAATGTCGTTTGGAGGGCCCCTTTACCGCTCAATCCAGTCAGGTTTGTTGTACAGAAATCCGCTTTGAGGTTCAGTTGGTTGGTAAGCCCGCGCAGGGTGATCGTGCCGAACGAATTTTTGAGATCCACGGCGCAGGATGGGGGCAAATGGATCGTATAGCGCGCTTTCAGGTTCGAAACGGGCTTGCTTTCACCATCTTTCAATACAATATAATTGCGCAGGAAATAGTCCTTGCCGTTACGGTCGGCGATATACTGCAATTTGGAAAGGTCCTGCGTAGCCGTGGCGCGGTCGGGGTGGCGGGCAGAAAGCTCCATGATCACCGTAATATCGGCATTGTCCCAGGTCACAATCTCGATATCGGCCTTTTCGGCGCTGATGTACAGCGTGCGCACGGTCGGCGCACTCACCGTCTTTTCGATCCTTTTCGTGGCCACCTGCAATTTCCCCTGCGCGTACGCGGGCAGATCCCCGAGCGCCCACGCAAGCAGTGCGAGCAACGGTAGTTTTCGGATATTTTTAAGGTACATTTTCATTGTTCTGGTGCTTAAATCATTTTGGCCATTGCATTCAGAATGTCCGTTTTTTGTCTTTCAATTTCATTAAACTGCCTCAGCAGCTCCGGCTCGGTGTTGTAATCGCCGATCGCCTGCGCCAGCAGGTCCGACGCCGAGCTCAACCGTTCGTATTCCTGCTGCAACGACCGGTACTCGGTGCTGTTGCATACCAGCGTCTCCGTTTCACAATAGGTTTTCAGGACGCGGTACTGCTGGTCGGTCTTCACCTCGCCGTCCATTTGCAGGCGCTCGTCGACGGCTTCCTGCGAGTAGGCAATGCGTTGCGGGCCGCGGGGTAGTATCATCCAGGAAATGCCTGCTGCCAATGCAAGAATGGCTGCCGCGTAACCCCATTTCCAGCGCCGATGCCGCACATTTTTCCGGTCGATCAGTTCCCAGAGCTTATTGTCGGGCTCGTAATCAGGCATTTCGGAAAGCGCCTCGCGCAGCGGTTGCGCCAGCAGGTTTTCGTTGATAGTATTCCAAACCTCGTTGCCCGGTTCGTAGGCGGGGAAGCGGCGGATCGCATTTTGCAGGTTTGTATGATTCTTTTCCATTGGAATCGGTGTCAGTTCGCCGAAAGCATCGCGCGGAGCTTTCTTTTGGCATGAAATAATTGTGATTTCGAAGTACCTTCCGAAATATTGAGCATCACCGCGATTTCCCGGTGCGTGTAGCCCTCGACTTCGGCCAGTACAAAAATGGTCCGGAAACCGTCCGGCAATGATAAGATCGCCGTTTCAAGATGCGCCGCATTGATCTCCGATTCGCCCCAGTCGATCCCTTCGCCCACATAATCGTCCACATTCTGCCATATCACCACCCGTTTCTTCTTCGTCGATTTTCTGACCACGATCTGTTTGACCCACGCACCGAGTGTCGACTCGCCCCGGAACTGGTTCAAATGTTTGAATACTTCCAGAAACGCGTCCTGCAATACATCGTTGGCATCGTCGAAATCACCGGTAATGCGGTAAGCGAGGGTGTACATCGCTTTTTTGTAGCGGTCGTACAGCTGTCGCTGGGCAATGCGGTCATTTAAAAGGCAACCAGTGATTAAATCGGCTTCCGAAGTCATGCGGGGATTTTTAGCGTATTCGTATCAAAGAGGCCGCAAGATGCGGAAATGGTTGTATGGGAGAAGAAAATTTGGACGAAAGTTATTTGCTGACGGCGGATAGTCGCGGCTTTGCAAAGTATTAGATCGGTAAATAAAAACTATTTTGACATTTGATTGAATTGTGCTAAGATTATGGTATTTACAACCTTACCTCTTATGGCGCGATATTTACTCCTCCTGGTTTTGTTCTTTGTGTTCTCCTGCAAAAAGGACAACGATCCCGCTCCTGATCTAACCCGTGACCTTGTTGGCGTTTATCAGACGACGAATTCTCAGGAGATGATTGACAAGATTATCGTGACGATCACGGTTCGTTGGACAATTGATAAACTATCCGAGAAAAAGATTAGGCTGACACACGACGAGGAGACACTTATTGAAGGAGAGGACTGGCAGGATTTCATCGATTCAATACCGCCCAGGAAGGTGATTTTCGACAACATTGAATTGACTGAACCCAACAAATTCCAGGTAAAGCAGAAGATAGAATCGACGATCGACGGCATTCTTCAATCCTCGGATGTCGAAATCAAAGCCGAGCTCGCAGGCAAGCATTTAGACGTGAACATCAAAGAGACATTCGAAGGTGGCAGTTATCAGGGCGATGTGTTGTTGAAAAGGCAGTAGGGTAGTTCGCAGTCATTGCCGCGCATTCCTGAGCCGGTATACAAACCAGTACCTTGCGATCTTCCCGTTGCGCCGCTGCGTTATGGTTCCGGCCTTTTCAAACCGTTCGAATTGTCCTTCATATAGCTCCGCAGGATCGCTGAAATTGTTGGATGGGGAAATGTACCAGGCGTCCGAACCGGCCGCGACCTGGCCGTAAATCCGGTTCAGCCAGGCAAACTGGTGAAGATCTTCCAGCTTCCCGACGCCCACCGTGCGCATCCCGAGCGGGTAAGCGACGTGGTAGTAAATATGCGAGCCCGGAAACCATTTATGCACGACCATCGGCGCATCCGGCGCCATTTTGCCGGCGGCGATGTCGTCGTTGCGCAGCTTCTCGAATGCGGGTAGCAATTGTTCCCAGCCGGTAATGTCCAAGGTAGCGTCGCCCGCGCCCGTATGGGGGGAGGGTTTGGAACTCATGGTGCCGGGGTAGCAGCGGATAAGGAGCGGCCCGGCCGTGAAAACGAACAAGATCAGTCCTGCGGAAGCTAAGAGCAGCTTTTTGGGGAGGTTATGGCGGTTTGGGGAAATAAATTGGTCGGTCCAGGCTGCCCCTAGTAACATGAGCCCCAGGAAACCGGGTCCGCTCCAATGCGGCAGGGTGTCACGAAAAAGCGAAATGAGCGTGGTACAGACGATAATGGGCAAGCTGCACCATAACAACAATGCCGCTGAGGTAGCGTCGACGGCCGTGGCAGTGTGAATGGAAAGTCTCCGCGCTATTGTTTTGCCGGTTAGTATAAATAGGACAATCTGGAATGGATTGGCATACAAAACCTGCCCGATGGTTGTCCTGAAAAAGGATTTGATATTCATGCCGCTGTCGCTCACCGTCACGCGTTCGCTGTGAAACCGCCAGGTAATGAAGTCGTTGCCGATATTCCAGAACAATATCGGAGAGGCCAGTAACACGGTAAGGCCGATAGCCAGGTATAAATAAGGACTTTTGAGCAGCCCGCGGCGATCGGAAACGATAAATCCCAGAAAGCCGAACCATAGAAATACACCATGCACTTTGCTCATCGTTGCAAGGCCGATAAAAAGTCCGGTAAGCAGCAGATACCGGCGAATGTCGGTCAGCGCTGTGGCTTTGATGCAATGCAGCATTGTGTATAATGCGGCCAGCCAGAAGGTGAGCTGTACGGAGTCGGGCAGGATGAAAATGCCGGAAAGAATGCTGGTGTAAACAGAAGAGTTGTAAAGTATGGCAGCGATGAGACCCGTGTTCCGGTTTTTGATGGAGGCTCCCAGCCGCGCTATGAGCCAGGTATTGATGGCCGCCGCGACAATGCCCGGCATGCGCACGAACACCTCGGCATTACAATGCAGGTTGAATGTAAAAAGGCGGATGAAAATCCCGACCAGCGGCGGGTGATCGAAATGATTCCAGTCGGGCAGGACGGCGTAGGTGAAGTAATACACCTCGTCGTTGCCGAGGTTGATCAGGTTGGCGATGAGGAGGCGGATGATCGTAAAAACGACCACCAGCACGGTTACGGGGTGTTTTTGGAGATGTTCTATCACCATGAGAGTCTGCGTCGGCCGTAGCGCTGCGGCCGTTGGCCGGTTATCAAACGTACCACCAGCAGCAGCCACACGCCCAGGATGCACGTGCCTATGCTCCGAAAAAACATCGTCTCATTGAAATCCTCATAAACGGGCATCGGCTGATACCCGTTTTGGGGCGTGAAGAAAACCGGGTTCAAGAATATCTCCGTCCCATTCGCATACTTGAACGTCGCCCGCGCGTAACGTTCTTCGGGCGTAATGCGGTGGCTGATCCGGTCCGTGTGGCGTGCCAGGGCGAGTACTTTGCCGTTCTGACCGGTTAGGGTCACTTCGCTGGCGATGTGCGTCATGAGGGCGGTAATGGTATCGTTTCGTACCGAAAGACTTATCAGCTGCGGGATGGAATCGTGCCTTTGGTTTTCGCCGATGATCACCCCATAACTTTGCCCGGTTTTCAATGCGCGGATTACCTCGCGGGCCGAGTTGTTTCGGACATTCACAAACGTACACCTCGTACCGAGCCGCTTTTTGGAGATCACGTCATGAATATCGTCGTCGCCTACGATAAATACCCGCTTACCGGCTGATAATGCGGCATCCCATTGTGCGGTGGAGGTAACCGACGGGTTCAGTACTTCCATGCAGTCGTAATGCGTGAGCTCGGCGAGGTCTTCGGCCGTATAACCGTTTTTTAGGGCAGGATGGTTGAGTATTACCACATTATTAGGGCCGTTGAGGTGGCTGAGTACGTGCTGTTTGTTATGGGTTGTTTGCGGAAAAAGGTAATCCAGCCATTGCACTTCGTTGCTTCCCAATACGAGCTGGTGCGTTTTTCGGATATTATAACCGTGCTCATAAGCCGACAGATAATTGGCGCTGGTAGAATGGGTAGTGTCAATGTGGTGATAGTTTGACACGCAATGCACGCCGTAATGCAATGCTTTATAAGCATTATGAATGTCGGCTGCCGTTCCGTGACCATTCGTAACGCCTTCCCATGCGTGCGAATGGGCGTGAAAGTTGCATTTGACCCATGCAGTTTTGGCGATCGAGTCGTAGGGGTTGTAAAGAGCGGCCCCCTCGAATGGAATAGGGGCGTTGAACTGGTAGCGGGGGCAGAAGAAGAACTGGGACACCAGCAGCCAGATTACCCAGGAGGAAAACGCGAGCAGTATTATGCGGAGTATCTTCATATGTGCCGCAAAGATGCCCCGTCGGTGTTAAGTCATTATTAGGGGAATGAAAAGTTTTGATTTGTTCTCAAATACTTAACAATGGTCGTCGCTGCCGTGCACGGCGCAGTCCGATATGTCAAGAAGTCTTGCGGCGGGCTCTAAAAGTTAAATATTAATTAACATTAAGATAAATTGTTTCTGGTGGCTTGCAAATATCTTTGTATCGTAAGGCTGAAATATAGAGTATTTGTAAACCTTCAAAGATGTGGTCGAGCACATTTGGCAAAATTTTGAGATAAATATTGCAAAATCCTTTTGGATTGTTTAATTATACTTTACTTTTAGGTTTCAGCCGCAGAATGTTTTGAAGTTAGTGCTAATCTAAGATTGTTTAGTATTTGTTCACAAGCCTGACTGTACATGAAATAACAGCAAACCTTTATTCTTGAACAACGCAGCAAGGATCTGATACCTCGCCGCTTCGGACGTCAGCCGTCAGCTAGTACTGCCCCGCGCACATTTGCAAAAAAGGCCTTTCCGCCTTTCGATGGAACCGTATTGACCTTGAAATACCAGCTAATTAACAATCACTTATGAAAAAAAACATTACGTTTTTAGAACGGAAGCGCCCCGGAGGGTGCTGGTCTGTTGCGCTCTCGCTGTGCCTGGGGCTCTCGGCAATGCTCCCCGGTGAAGCGCATGCCGATGTAACCGCGGCTATGCGGGGAAAAGCCTTTGCCAACGCACATACGTATAAACTTGTACGTTCGACATTTAATGCGGCCGAGAATGAACGTACTATCAGCGGGAAAGTAACCGAAGGCGCCGGAAAGGAAGGGCTCGTGGGTGTGAATATCCTCATCAAAGGCAGCTCGCGCGGGACGGTTACCGATGCGACGGGTAACTATGTTCTGAGGGTTGATAGTGAGAAAGATACACTGGTATTTTCCTTTCTCGGCTTCCTCTCGCAGGAAATGGCCGTGGGGAACAGGACGGTGATTAATGTTGCATTGACAGCCGATCAGCGGCAGCTCAACGAGGTGGTAGTCACGGCGTTGGGTATCAAAAAGGAGAAGAAGGCCGTCGGATATGCGGTGTCGGAGGTGAAAGGTGCTACCATGGTGAAAGCGCGGGAACCGAATGCGATCAGCTCGCTGACGGGTAAAGTAGCGGGCCTCACGATCGCACAGAGCCCCGATTTGCTTTCGAGCCCGCAGGTGACGCTGCGCGGCCGGGACAGGGTGTTGTATGTGGTAGACGGCGTACCGATGAACACCGATTCGTGGAACCTCAGCCCGGATGATATCGAGACCTATTCGGTACTGAAAGGCGCGAGTGCGGCGGCATTGTACGGTAACCGCGGCCAGAACGGGGCGATTATCATCACCACCAAAAAGGGCAGCGGCTCGAAAAAAGGCTTCACAGTCGATTTCAATTCCAGTACGCAATTGCAAACGGGTTTTAATGCAATCCCAAAATATCAGTCGGAATATGGCCCCGGCAGCGATTATGAATATGCATTCAAGGACGGTCGCGGCGGCGGGATCAACGACAACGACTACAATATCTGGGGCCCGCGTTTCGAAGGGCAGCCCATTACCCAGTACAATAGTCCCAAAGACCCGCAAACCGGCGAACTGGTGCCCATTCCGTGGCTCGCGAGAGGCAAGAACAACCTCACCAACTTCCTCCGCAACGGCTTGCTGAGCACCAATAACCTGGCCATTTCCAGCAAAAACGATTTCGGCGATTTCCGCCTCTCGCTTTCGCAGACATTCCAGCGCGGCCAGATGCCGAATACCAAGCTCGGCGGCACCAATGTGAACATTTCGGGAGGGATCAATGCGGGTAAAAAAATGCGTTTCGACGCGAGTATCAACTACAACCGTCAGTACTCGCCCAACTACCCGACGCTCGATTACGGCCCTGCAAGCCCGATCTACATATTTACCGTGTGGGGCGGTGTGGATTACGATGTGAACGATCTGCGCAACTATTGGCAGCCGGGCAAGGAAGGCGCACAGCAGTTCAACCGCGAATATACCATTTACGATAACCCGTGGATGACCGCCTACGAAGCATTGAAAACCTATTACAAAAACGATGTTTACGGCTTCGCGCAGATGAATTACAAGATCAGCGACAAGCTGACCTTCAATGCCCGCACCAATGTGAGTACCTGGAACCGCAACCGCAGCACGCGCGCCCCGATCTCGTCTAACCTGTACAACTTTGGCTTCCCGAACCAGGCGGGCGGCTATTCCGAAACGTATGATACATTCTTTGAAAACAACACCGAAAGTTCATTGAAGTACGAAAACCGTTTCGGCCCCGATTTCGGATTGAATGCCTCGCTTTACGGTAACCTCCGTTCGGTCAAAGTGACGTCGCTTACGGGTAAGACCACCAAAGGGCTGCTCGTGCCGGGTGTATACGATCTTTCGAACTCGGTACAGCCTTCCACTTCGACCAACGACTATGCAAAACGCTGGGTAGGAAGTGTGTACGGTTTTGTGGATATGGATTACAAAGATTTCCTCTTCCTGAGCCTTACCGGCCGGGTCGACCGTTCGAGCACGATGCCGAAGAAGAACAATACCTATTTCTATCCCTCTGCTTCGTTGAGCGCAGTGCTTTCGGAGGTGATCGATTTGCCGCAGGCTGTCTCGTTCGCGAAGCTGCGCGGTTCTTACGCCAACGTAGCGAGCGATTTTGTGGATGAGAACTTCCAATACGACATTTACAAACTGCTCCCGACCTACACGAGCTCCGCACCCTGGAACAACTCCTACACCGGCGTGAGCTACACGGGCACACTTTACAGTGATAATCTCGAAGCGGCGCGTGTGAAAACACTCGAACTTGGTTTGGAAATGCGTTTCCTGCACAACCGGTTAGGCTTTGACGCGGCGGTGTTCCGCAATGTCGAAGGGCCTGGCATCGTGAGCGTGCCTACGTCCGTGACCTCGGGTGTGTCGGGCGTGCAGCGCAATG
The DNA here is from genome assembly GCF_900109045.1 of Dyadobacter sp. SG02. Classification (GTDB taxonomy): domain Bacteria; phylum Bacteroidota; class Bacteroidia; order Cytophagales; family Spirosomataceae; genus Dyadobacter. The sequence continues at coordinate 279,479 of NZ_FNYL01000005.1, read as the reverse complement.
CGTTCACGTATGTACGCAAGGGAATCGAGCTGGGAATCGACGGAACGGCTGTGAAAAATGCGAACCTCACCTGGAACGTGTCGGCCAACTGGTCGGTGAACCACAAATGGCTCGACAAGATCGACGGCGTGCAGCAGCGCGACGGCAATATCCACGTCGGCGAACGGGCGGATGCCTATTATATCAAGGATTTCCAGCGCGACGAAACCGGCAGCATTATCGTAGGCTCCAACGGGATGCCGGCTTACAATCCGTACAATTCCAGGATCGGCTATTACGACAACAACTTCACCGCGGGAATCAATAACACCTTCACGCACAAGTCGTTCACGTTGAGCTTCCAGGTGGATGGGCGCTTTGGTGGAAAGGTTAATAACTATATGTATACCAAGCAGTTCGGTAGCGGAACGGCACCGGAATCGGCGAATGAATACCGCCTGAAAGACTGGCAGAACCGGGATAACTCGGATTATAAAGGCTCGGTAATGACCACCGGAAAACGCATCGTAAAAGGCCAGCTGAATACCGATCAGGATGGTAATGTGATCTCGGATACCCGCGAATTTGCGGCGAACGACGTGCCGGTACTTTGGCAGGCATGGGCGACGAACTACTATCAATCGAATTACATCGCTGCCAAGAACCGCACTTACGTAAAGCTCCGCGAAGTTGTGCTAACCTACAATTTCCCCGCGAAACTGCTTTCGAAAACCCGTTTCGCATCAGCCGCCAGCCTCTCGCTCGTGGGACGTAACCTGCTGTATTTTACGGGAAAATATACCAAAAACATCGACCTCGACCAGTTTACAGGCACGATCACGAGCTTCCAGACGCCGTCTGTGAAGAGTTTCGGGGCCAATTTGAATGTGACTTTCTAACCGGAATTACCAATGAAAAAGATCAGATACATGATATTATCGCTGGCGCTCGGCCTGGGAAGCTGCCAGGACATCGACACCCTGCAAAAGGACCCCGGCGCGATCACCAACCCGTCCGCGGACCTCATCCTCACGGGCATTCTCACCAACGCATGGGACGCGCCTTGGAGCACGGACCACCGTCATAACCAGTTCATGACGCAGAATGAGGCCTATTACGACGGTCAGGCCTACGGCTGGACTACCGGTTCGTACGACACTTACTACAACTCGCTCCGCAATGTGAGCCGGATGGAAATCGAAGCGGCCAAAACCGGCGACGTAGGCACGCATTACCTTACGCTCGCGAAGTTTTTCAAAGCGTATTTTTACAGCCGCGCTACCGAAATGTTCGGCGACGTGCCGATGTCGGAGGCGATCAAAGGCGTAAGCGACGAGGTTTTCAAGCCTAAATATGACAGCCAGAAGGACATTTACATCCAGGTTTTGAAATGGTTGGACGAAGCCAATGCAGAAATGCCTGCATTGATCGCGAAAAAACCGGCGATTTCGGGCGATTACCTCTACGGCGGCGACCTCGTGAAATGGCAGAAGCTCATCAACTCGTACCGCCTGCGCGTGCTGATCAGCCTTAGCAAACGTGCCGACGACACGCCCGACCTGAACGTAAAACAGCAGTTCGCGGCGATTGTGAACGATCCTGCCAAATACCCGCTCATTACGACGAATGCGGACAATTTCCAGGTGGTTTACAACACCGTCAACACTTACCCGCTTTGGCCGAGCAATGGGGTTGTGGTGAAAAACGATAAGCGCAACACCCTGGGCGCCACTTTTGTAAATATCGCCAAAGCCACCCGCGATCCACGGCTACTCGTGGTTGCATTGCCCGCCGATGCATTGAAGGGTAATGCCGACCAATACCTGCGCTACGGCGGCGGGAAAACCGGCGACCTGCAATCGACATTGCTGGAAGATGCAGGAAAAGGGTTACTTTCGATGATCAATTTCGATTATTGGGAAGCGTCGGCCGCCGGCGTGCCTGCGATTCAGCTCGGTGCGCATGAGGTCAATTTCAGCATTGCGGAGGCCATTAACCGTGGCTGGCTCACGGGCAATGGAGCAGATTATTACAACAAGGGTGTTACGGAGTCGATGAAGTTTTACAACATCGGCCAAACGGAAATCGACAAGTTCCTTGCTGCTAACCCTTATCCGGGCAATACCGAAAAAGGTTTGCAGAAAATACTCGAACAGAAGTATATGGCATTCTTTGAAAACTCGGGTCGCCAGGCATTCTACAACTACCGTCGCACGGGCATTCCGGCATTCGACATCGGGCTATCCAATGCGAATAACAACCAGATCCCCGTCCGCTGGGCCTATCCGACCGCGGAATACACGACGAACGAGGTGAATGTAAAGGCCTCGCTTAAAACGCAGTTTAATGGTGCGGACACGCAGAATGGCGTAATGTGGTTGATTAAATAGATTTTTCGTTCTCCCGGGGTAATGCTCCGGGAGCTTTTTACTTTTCCGGCTCTTAACCTTAACATCATGAAAACCTTTGTACTTACCTCGATACTGGCGGCCTTATCCACCGCTCTGAGCATTGTGGCAGTGGCCCAAACCAAAACCCAAAATGTAGTCATGATCTCCGTCGACGGCTGTCGCTGGCAGGAAATCTTCCGCGGCGCGGATTCGGTTTTGTTTTATACCAAAAAATACCGCCAGCAGGACTCGGCAGCGATGAGCACGAAATACTGGGGCAAAACCGTCGCCGAACGCCGCAACAAGCTGATGCCGTTCTTTTGGAATACTATTGTTAAACAGGGGCAACTTTATGGTAACCGCGATTTGGGCAACCTGATGAATGTGCGGAACAAATACTGGTTTTCCTACCCCGGCCGGAGCGAAACGCTTTGCGGCTATTACGACGAGAAAATCAACAGCAACGATTACCCCAACAACCCGAACGAGAATGTGCTCGAATTCTTCAACAAACAAAAGGGGTTCGAAGGTAAAGTGGTGACGTTCGCTTCCTGGGACGCGCTTTCGCGCATTCTCAACCGCGACCGTAACGGCATGCTCGTCAACATTCCCGGTGAAAAAGTGAAGGCGGGTAAACTTACCGAAGCCCAGAAACTGGCCAACGAGCTGCAAAATTACCTGCCCGAATATTTTGGAAAAACCGTCCGATTCGACGCCCATACGTACGCGCTCACGCGATCATACATAGAGGCGAACCACCCGCGCGTGGTGCATATCGACTTCGCGGATATGGACGAATTCGGTCACCACGGCCAGTACGACTCCTTCCTCGACGGTGCGCATTACGTGGACGCGATGGTCGAGAGCCTCTGGACATACATGCAGGCCGATCCGTTTTACAAAGACAAAACGACCATTATCGTTTACCCCGATCACGGTCGCGGCCTCGGCGACCGCTGGACCAGCCACGGTACCTCCGCACCCGGCTCCAACGAAACCTGGATGGCGATCATCGGCCCGGACACTCCGGCAAGCGGCGAAATGAAAAGCCAGTCGCAGCTGTATCAGGACCAGTTCGCGCAGACGGTTGCGCAGTTAATGGGATTCAAATTCACGGCAAACCATCCCATAGGCGAACCGGTTAAAACTGTTTTTAAATAATGCAGCGAAGAGATTTTTTCAAAAATCTGGGGGTAGCGGCGGGAAGCGTCGCTATTTACCAGAACTCGTATTCGATCCCCGCCACGGGTGCCGGCCGTGCACAGAAGATCCGTTTCGGCATGATTACCGACCTGCATCATTTGCAATTCGGGCAGGAGGAAGTGAGGAGGCTGGGCGGGTTTATGGATGATGTAGTTAAAACGAACCCGGACTTTATCATTCAATGCGGTGACTTTTGTCGGCATACCCGCTCCGAAGGCATTATGGCGCAATGGAACCGTTTTAAAGGCCCGAAATACCATGTGCTCGGCAACCACGATATGGACTATTGCAGCAAGGAAACCATCATGGAATTTTGGGGTATGCCGAAGCGGTATTATTCGTTTGATCAGGGCGGCTTCCATTTCGTGATCATGGACCGCAACTTCCTGAAAGAAGACGACGGCCGCCTCACGCATTACGACACTTCCAACTGGGGCAAACTCCCGTCGCCCAAGCGCAGCTTCACCGACCAGGAACAGCTCGACTGGCTGCGAACCGACCTGCTTCAAGCCCGGTTCCCGGTGGTCGTATTCATGCACCAGCCCGTTTACCTGACTGATTTTTATGATGAAATCGGCAATGCGGACGAAATTTTGAAAATTTTCGATGAGGTAAATTTCAAAGCATCCCAAAGCGGAAGCGCGGCAAAAGTAGTGACGGTATTCATGGGCCACGACCACGACGACCGCTACGGCCAGCGCAACGGCGTCCATTATTTCATCGTTAACAGCGCCACGTACGTCTACACCAAAGGCGGGGCCTACTACTACAAAGACCCACTCTACGCATTCGTAACACTCGACACCACCGGTAAAATGACCCTCGAAGGCCGCAGCACCATTTACGCCCCCGCGGCCGCGGAAAACGTAACATCGAGGTTCCCGACGCGGATTAGCGATCATGAGGTCAGGTTGTAAGGGATTGTTACCGTTTATTCATTTATGCCGGGAGTTTGGTAAGTATGCGTTTTTCGGGTGAATGTTTTTGGTGTTGAATGTCTTATTTTTGAATATTCAATAACAAACGCTGTCACGATGAAGTACACAGGTAACACAATATCGAAACCAGTGGTGGGAAAAGAAGCAAAAGCGTTGGTGAAAGCTGTAAAGTCAGGCGGCTATATCGCAAATGAACAGGGCATCGCCACTGCAAAAAGAATTGCTGAACAGATTGTTAAGAGAGAAACCGATGCCGGAGACAAGATTTGAAGGAGTAGACTTTTCCACTTTTAACGTGGTAGAAATGAACCCTGACTTAGAGGAACTAGGTCAGGGTTTTAAATGCGTCAGAAATGACTTTGCTACCTATATTAAAGGAAGGAAGATCCGACTTGAATGCAAATCCCTCACCAGCAAATGCTGGGTTATCGAGCATGAAAATAAAATCGCCGGTTATATCACATTGATGGCAGACAAGTTGACAACCGATTATCCGCTGCTTAAAGATGAAGGGGTAGGATATAACACCTTTCCGGCGATAAAAATAGGATGGCTTGCCGCCGACAAGCGGGCGAAAGGAGCCGGGCGCAGGCTATTGGAGTGGGCTTTGGACTATGTAACAACGAATTTGGTCAACCGAGTAGGAGCGCGTTTTGTAACAGTCGATGCCCTTTACGATGCCGATACAGGTTATGATATTGCCGGATATTATGCGAGGTTCGGCTTCAAATTTGTTGATCCCTTCGAAGCAACACCACCAACATGTAATTTCAGAACTATGTATTTTGATATCAAAATGATAGTCCAAGAGCTGCAAGCATTGCGACACGCACAGTCTAATTAATGCAAATTTTACAGTTCCAAGCTCCTTTTTTGCTAGCTTGCCATCAGTAAGATACCAAAAGGCTGATAAATGGCAGCCAACCGTAATGAAATCAGATTTTTTCAAGAAATTCTCCAAACCCGTTTTCAAAAGAGACGTTCCCGACGATAGCTTCAAGTACCTGCCTGCTCCGGAACCGTCCGGGAAATATCCTTATCATTTAGACCTCGAAGCCATTGATCCGGTGCCGGATCAGCACAAGCTCGCATTCCATATGGTGGGCGATACGGGGAGCATTCGAACGCCGGATTTTCAGAAACTGGTCGTGGGAGAGATGGTGAAGCAGTTTGAAGCAGCCGAGAAAACCGGCTACGAGCCGCAGTTTCTCTTTCACCTGGGCGATGTGGTGTACAACCACGGCGAAGCGAGCCAATACCAACGGCAGTTTTTTGAACCCTACCAAAAATATCCCGGCCCGATTTTCGCGATACCGGGCAACCACGATAGCGACATTAACCCCGACAGCCCCGTGCGTTACAACAGCCTGGACGCATTCAAGGCTGTTTTTTGTGATACCGAACGCCGTACGGTTTCTTTCAGCGGTAATGCGGCGCGCAAAAGTATGGTGCAGCCCAATGTGTACTGGACGCTCCTCACGCCGCTCGCGAATATGATCGGCTTGTATTCCAATGTGACAAAATTTGGGGCGGTGACCGACGAGCAGCGAAAATGGCTGATCAACGAGCTCAAAAGGGCCGATAGCGAACGTCCAGAAAAAGCCGTGATCCTTTGCCTGCACCATTCGCCCTATTCGGCCGATATTAACCACGGGTCGAGTATGCCGATGATCGAGTTGCTGGAAGGCGTTTTTGAAGAAACCGGCATTTATCCCGATATCGTTTTCAGCGGCCACGTACATAATTATCAGCGTTTCGGCCGGCATTATGGCCACAATGGGCGCGTGTTGCCATTTATAGTGGCCGGTAGCGGCGGTTACGACGAGCTCCACCCGGTGGCTTACACGAACGATTACCGCTTCGACAGCAATTTGCCCGAGTTTGAAGGAATCAACCTCGAACACAGCTGCGATACCAAACATGGCTTCCTGAAAGTGCTTCTCGAAAGGACTTCGGGCGGCATTACGATTACGGTGGAATTCTACACGCTCCCGCACGAGCGACGCGTGGAGGCAGGTGTGAACGCAGCGCTGGAAGACCGGCTAGTGCTGAAAATTTGACCTATTTACCCATCCAAACCTTAAAATCGCCTACTTTTTCCCTGCTCACGAGCGCTTCTTTGTTATGCGCGGGGCGCAATGTAAGTGCGAGGCGGTTGCCGAAATAGGGGTCGATTTTGCCGACTGAGCGGTGGGTGACCATCATGCCGCGGTTGATCCTGAAAAACCGCGCTGGATCGAGGGACTCGGCGAGTTCGTCGAGGGTGTAGTCAACGAGCATTTTCTGGTTCGAATCGGTCATGAAAAAGCTGTATCGGTCGTCGGTGAAGAAGTAGGCGATCTCGCTGACTTCTATCGAAAGCATTTTTTGCCCTTGCTTCACTAAAAAACGTTGGCGATACTCGACCGAAGATGCTTTTTTGAAATCTTCGAGCAATTTCCGGATACCGGCCAGGGATTGGTCACCCGCAGGTTGCACCTTCATTTTTTCGTATTTCTGCAATGCCCGTTGGAGGTCGTCGCGGTGCACCGGTTTCAGGAGGTAATCGATGCTGTTGTGTTTGAATGCCTGCAATGCGTATTCGTCGTAGGAAGTAGTGAAGATGATCGCGCTCGACACTTCGATACGGTTGAAGATTTCGAAGCTCTGGCCATCGGATAATTCAATATCGAGGAAAATCAGGTCCGGGTCGGCTTTACCGGCGGCGCGGTTTTCAAGTACCCATTCGACCGTTTGCTCGATACTGTCGGTGACACCTGCAATTTGCAGCGACGGTGCTACTTCTCCGATCATTTTTTTGAGGCGGCGGACCGACAAATCTTCATCTTCAACGATAAGCGCATTCATGCTTTTCAGGAAATCAATGGTAAGGTTACTGTAAAAAACTCGTGGTTACTTTCGATCAACGGCTCGGGCAGGCCCGGGCGGTACTCGCTCAAAAGCTGGTATTTGGTGATGATATTGATCAGCCCTACGTGGGTGGATTCGATGTTCTCGGCACCGGCGGTCAGGTTTTTCTTCTGCAAATTATTGCGTACCATCAGTTGCCCGTCCACTGTACTTAATATAAAAATCGTGAGCGGCCTGCTGGCTCGTATCACATTGTGTTTCACTGCGTTTTCAACCAATAGTTGCAATGTCAACGGCGGAATGCGGCTGTCCAGGAAGCTTTCTTCCACATGAATGTATAGCTTCATACCGTCGCCGTAACGCGTTTTCAACAGGTGTCCGTATGATTCTATGAACGACAATTCTTTTTTTAACGTCGTTAACTGCCCGAAATCGCCCTGATCAACCGACGAATGGTTCGTTTGCAAAAGGTACCGGTACACGCGCGCCATTTCGTCCACAAACTGTTCGGCTTTCTCCGGGTCTTCACCGATCAACGCGGAAAGGGAGTTTAATGTATTGAATAAAAAATGCGGGCTGACCTGCGCTTTCAGGCTTTCGAGCTGGCCATTGACATTCTCTTTCATCAAGCGTTCGGTGTTGATCTCGTGCTGCCGCCAGCGCGCCAGCGCGTCGAATGTCTCCCAAAGGCCGGTAAACAGCACAATAGCCGACAGATTTACAACATAAACAATCACCAATGTATGAACGGTCAGTGTGGAGCCGAAGAGCCTTTGATCGATATAAACCCAGGCCGTCAGCAGTACGAAACAGCCGGATACCAAAGCAAGCGCGGAAATGGTCAACGCGACACGGATAAGCGTTTTCTGTAACTCGCCATAATGCGTTGTAATGTAGCGAGTCACGCGCGATTGTGCGTAACAGGCGCTCGCGAGAATGACGGCATTCAGCAAGGTCGCTCCCAGGAAAAGGATCAGGTCGCCGAATGCATGTACGCCGACTGTTATATAATTGAAAAACAGCAGGAACACCAACGCAGCTACGGCGTAAGCGGGCGTGCTTGCCGAAGGGATTTTGTCCGGAAGTTTTTCAAATAATGCTCTTTTCTTCATGGTTAGGCAGCCGCGTGTTCCGTGCGGGCAGCGGCAATTTCATTGCGACTATTTCCAAAATTAGGGTAATGTGCGAAACGGCAAGCGCCGAAGTTGCACCAACTGTATTTTTATTGGCATGAATTGTCATTGCACTGGAACCTGGGCGGGCATTGCGTCGGGCAGGAGCGGGATGGTCACGGAGAAAATATCGTTGTTTTCCTGAATGGTCAATTTCCGGGGAGTAAATGTGAGCAGCTTGGCCGAAAGTCCCCGCAGGCCCGTTCCGGTAGCGCCGAGGGTGCGGTGGCGCATTTGAACATTGTTGGTAACCCGGATGGCCCGGTCGTCGGTAAGGGCGATCGTTACGATAAGCGGGCGGGTGGCCGATAATACATTGTACTGCACCGCATTGTCGACCAGTATCTGCAACATCAGCGGCGGGATCGTCAGCTCGGGCGGGCAGCGATCGGGGAGGTGCACGACGAGCGCATCGTGGTAACGCACTTTCAGCAATCGTACGTACACTTCCAGGAAACTGAGCTCGGATTGGAGCGGTACCAGTTCGGTGCGGCCGCCTTGCAGCATATACCGGTAAATGCGCGCAAGGTCTTCCACAAAATCCTCGGCCTGTTCGGGATCGGGGCCAATGAGCGAGGAAAGGGTATTGAGACTATTGAATAAAAAATGCGGATTAACCTGGCCTTTCAATGCATCGAACTCCACTTCCAGCGACTGCCGGGCCAGTTTCTCGTCGTCGGCCTGATCGTTTTTCCATTGCTGCAATGCGTAGAACAAACCGAGCAATGCACAAATGAATGCGTCGCATAGCAACCCCACCAGCACCATCGGCCCGATTTTCGACCAGCTGAAATCCACATCGAGACCGGGCACGAGGCTGTACATCCAGCTGTCGAACAGCATCAGTACGATCGTAGCCGCCGCCAGTTTCCAGAGCATTTTCAGCATCTGTCGGGTAATGTGCCCCTCTGCCGAACTGCCTGCGGTTTTGCGGATCACGACCGTCAGTATAACCACCGAAAACCAATAGAGCACCGACGCGAGTGCCGTGGCAACAAGGAACGTGGGCAAATGCAGAAAGTATTGTTCGCCCAGCAAATAGTAGTTGCCCAGCGCGAAGCAGACGGGCATCATCGCGAGATGGTACCACCATTCATACTTTGAAAAAAAGGCGGGCTTCATGGTTTGGCGTCGGGTAATGGGCTGAACAGCGTGCAAAATTAAAAGAAATAGGAAAGCGGTGGGCAATACGGTTTTGCCAGCTAGTTTCCGGTAGCCGGCAATTCCCTATTTTTATTTTGAATGAAAATAATCAGCATTGCGCGGTTTAATAATTTGTAATTAAACTAAATAGGGTTTTTCTTTGCTGCAAAAGCGTTCAGATACGTTTTTGAGCAAATCAAGCGCCTTTTTGGCGGCTATCAAACCCAAACTGATTCATGTCTCAGAAAAAGACAGCCCTTGGCAAGCTTATCGGAACGTTACACCTCTGGCTGGGGCTGGCGTCCGGGATTGTGATCATCGTCATCGGTCTCACCGGCGCCACTTACGTGTTTACAGATGAGATCAAACCGTTGGTTTACCAGGATCGTCTTTTTATTCAACCTGAAAATAAACCCAAACTGCCGTTGAGCCAATTGCAGGCCGCCGCACAAAAAGCGGTAGGAGAAAAGCGGCCCGTTACGCGGGTTGAAATATCCTCTCAACCCGACCGGACGTACATTTTCAGGGCTTTGAAGGTGGATAAGGAGGGTTTTTCGCATTGGGATTACTACAAATATTACATGCGGTCGTACGTGAACCCGTACACCGGCGAGGTAGTGAAACTCGAAGATTCGAGAAACGAGTTTTTTACGCTCGTGCTCGGGTTGCACATGCGGATGTTGTTTGGCGAAAAGATTGGCCATACGGTGGTCAGTTACTCGGTACTGGCCTTTGTATTGATCCTTATTTCCGGGCTGGTACTTTGGTGGCCGACCAAATGGAATAAGTCGGGCACGGATAAGAGCTTCAAAATCAAATGGAATGCCAAATTGAAACGCGTGAACTACGACCTGCACAATGTGCTGGGCTTCTATGCGTGCGCACTCTTGTTCATGAGCGCGGTTACCGGGCTGGTATGGGCGTTCGACTGGTTTGAAAAAGGGGTTAAAACAGTCGCCGACGGCGGAAAGCTGGCCGATGTACCTGCCGTTTTCTCCGATACGACGCAGAGCAGGGACGTGAAGGCCGTCGATCGCGTATTTGCCACCTTGCGAGCCGACCAACCCAATGCATATGGCTACCTGATCAACTTCCCGGTGGCTGGCAAATTGCCCATCAATGCGACCACTTATCTGACCGGAAGCAACCGCTACGACCGTATTCAGGGTCAATACGACCAGTTTAGCGGCACGAAACTGCGTTCGCGTTCTTTCGTAGAACTGACCAATGGAGAGAAAGCCTACGCCATGAATTTCGACCTGCACGTAGGCGCCTGGGCGGGTTTGCCGAGCAAGATACTCACTTTCTTTGCGGGGCTCATCTGCGCCAGTCTGCCCATTACCGGTTTTGTGATCTGGTGGGGACGCAGGAAAAAAGGGGGAAAGGGAAAACAGGGAGAAAAGAGTGGGAATGGAGTGGCTCTGCCCCGGAAGACGAGCGTTTCCGTGAAGGCAAAGCCTGTTTACGCATCCATATCATCCCGCCTGTCCGAGGAAGAAAAATAAGCCGATTACAGCCGAAGAAAATATCAGCCAGCCCCAGAACAGTCTCGCGGGCGGCATGCTTCCGTGTGCGAGTACCCGTACGCCCAGGGGCAGGAGCGCAATGCAAAGGCAAGCCGTAGCGATCACCGACATTACGGTTCCGCCCTTCAACACCCCGATCATCAGCGCAGACATCATGGCCAGTGCCACGACCTGAAACGGCCGCAATGTGCCCGAAATCCAGGCTCCCACCGCCAACACTGCCCAGCCGAACAAGATAGCGCCGGAAAGCGTCGAAACGATGTGAAATGCACCGTACGATTGCGCTACCACTTCCGTGGCTTTCGGCAGGGTCAGGATATTGACGAGCTGGAATGCCAGGTGGTTGATCCCCGAATGGAAAGTCCGCGCAAAAAGCCCGAATAGTACCAGACTGCCGCCCCATACCGCCCACACAGGCTTTGTGCGCCCGATGAGGTTTGCGAGAGTGATAATGGCCGGCCAGAGCAGCATATTACCGGCCAGGAACAGGCTATAAGCGGTGAACATCAATGTAGGATGGCTCTGATACGCCCTCAGTTGCTCCGGAAAGAAAAAATCGAACCGGAATTTCAACAACTCGCCCGCGAGCAGCAAAACGGGCGCCAGCATAAGCGAAATACCGCCTAGCCAGCGCCCGGGAAATGGTAATTGATCTTCTTCAAAAGTGTTCATGGCTAATGTTTTTTACAAAGCTATGTAATGTTAGGTACTATGCATTACATACTACATGATTGGTGCTATAAATGTGTGTACGGCAGGACAAGGCACTGCCGACAAAACAAAGCAACCGCATCCCGTCAGTTTTGCCAAATATTGTAGATCAGCAACAGAAATAGTAGATAACCGCTCACTGCCGCCGTAGCCGTACCAAATACCCGCCGCCCGGTGCCATACGGATTTTCAAATTATCTCCTGGGGTGAGCAGCGCTTCGGAAAGGCGGTAATCGGCGGGGTAGCGATCGGCGTTGACCCCGTCCTCACAGATGGTAGCCTGGTAATTGCCCGCGGGGAGGAAATCCAGTGGAATGGCGAGTTCTCGGGCTGTCGAGTCATTCAATGCACCGATGTACCATTCGGTGCCCTTTTTTCGGGCTGTGACGACATAATCGCCCAGACGCGCGTCGAGGATGCGGGTCGTGTCCCAGACGGTCGGTATACTGCCGAGCAGCTCCATGAATGCAGGTTCGTTCATGCCCTGCGAGGGATTACCGGCGAAAAACTGGATCGGGCTTTCATATACGAGGAACATGGCCAGTTGCTGCGTCCGTGTAGTAAGCGACATCACGTTCTCGGGCATCGCGTGGAAGCCTTTGGGTGTCGCGTTGTTGAGCATTCCCGGCTCGTAATCGAGCGGGCCGCCGAGCATGCGGATGAATGCGAGCAGCACATTATGCTCCGGCGTCGCTTTGGCGCTCCACATATTGTATTCCGATCCCAGCACCGCCTCGCGTGCGATCGCGTGCGGGAACGTGCGGTTGAATCCGGCGGGTTTGAATGCCCCGTGAAACATGAGCATGATCTTATGCCGGGCGCAGGCTTCCGCTATTTTGTAAAAGAACTGCACCGCTTTCTGGTCGTCGCGGTTGATGAAATCGGTCATTATGAAGTCCACGCCCCATTTGCTGAACTGTTCCAGGGCCGGTTCGAGCTGCTTGTCGAGGGTAAGCGCGAGCGTCCACATACTCACGCCCACGCCTTTGCTTTTGGCATAGGCCATGATTTCGTCCATATCGATGTCCGGGTTGATTTTGAACAGATCATTGTTGTCGCTCCAACCGGCGTCCATCATAATGCGTTCGAAACCAAATCGTTTGGCAAAATCGATGTAGTATTTGTAGGTGGCGGTATTGATGCCGCTTTTGAAAGGCACATTGAAAATATTGGAAGTAATGATCCACTCGTCCGTTGCCTTGCCGGGCCTCACCCATGATATATCCGCCACGCGCGACGGGCTCGCGAGCCTGTAAACCAGGTCGTTACCGGGTAAGTCCTTGTCCTCCGGCGCGATGATCAGCACCCGCCACGGAAATGCCCGCGTCCCTTTGGTTTTTGCGAGAAAATCGGCCCGTTTGGACACGTAGCGCGTGGAGTAGAGCTCTTTCGTTTCCGTTTCTTCGGCCGGGTAGGGGGCGAAATGTCCGAACAGCGCCTTTTCCGCATTGCCGCTGAGGAACATGCCGGGATAGTCTTCGAGGTCCGATTCGGTAATGCCGATTTTAGGCGAATCTTTCGGTGCAACGAGCACCGGGGAGAAGAGCAGATTCTTCGAATGAATGTGTTCCAGCGGCTTGATCGTGTACGGTTCTTCGAAGCTCGTATGGTAAATGTCCATGTTCGACGGCGGGGCCACTTCCGGGAAATACACCGGATGGTTGGCCGGAAAACGGAATGCTGCCGTTTCGGAGCGAACGGTCATGTCGCCGGGGAGCAAAGTGGCAATGCGATAGGCAACCCCATCATCGTACACCCTGAAAATGACGGCGAATCCATTGCGCAGGGTGATTTTGAGTTCCTTGTAGCGGTCGGGAATGCGGATGCGCTTCTCGGGTACCGGCGAAATAATAGTTTCGTTAACACTCCTTTCCGCGAATTGCGGCCTGGAAAGCCCATTCGAAAGTTTCTTGCCATCGCTGAGCGCCATGTCGATTTCCGACGGCGAGAGGATCAGCCGGTTTTTGAAATAGACACTGTACCGGAGCTGGTCATTCATATAAGCCACGAGCCGTATGGTGCCGTCGGGCGAGGAAATCTCACGCGTAGCCTGTGCACGAACACAGGTGAATAAAAGCGACAGAAAATGGAGGAGTAGCAGTTTTTTCATCGACTGTGATTGGGGTTGGGCAATTGCAATGTACGCGATTAATGCGCCCGACGAAAGTTTAGAAAGACTAAAAATCGTAGCTAAGGCATTTGAACCGTGTAATAATAATTGCTACAAGTAACTGTTTAAGTACTTATTGTAACCGATACGTAAAAATGAAAACCGGTTAATCCCACGCTCCAATTATTTTCGTATTAATCATTGATGGAGAGTTAGTTTTCTCTCTGCCCGTCCGGACGCATTCGATTTTTTAGGGAGATATAATTAATATAACTTAAATCTTAGGTGAAATTGTCTCCGCCCAACTACTTCTACGGTCGATGAATCGGCCGTGTCGTTATTTCTTACGATCGGTACAAATACCGGAATAATCGTTTTTTTTTACCCAATCAAATGGGGACGTATAACCGGTTAAGCCGGCAGGGATTGCTAATTGCAAATCTAATTTTGTAACCGTATGAGACATATTTATTCTCAAAGTGGATTTTCAATAGGAAGGGAAAACCCTGATTATTTGCACCGCATTAGCGCGGGGCCGGTAGGAAGCCGGCACTTCAAGATCCGATCACATATTGGAAATAGACGGCAATTGAACGGGTGTTAAAAACGGTGGCGGGTTAGGTTTTATTTAAAATTGATTTCGAAATCCGGGCGGGAAAAACGTTTAATAAAAATGGCACCACGGGTATTAACACCGTAATTTTTTTTCACGAGTTTTAGCCCATTATTTATTATGGAAAGTATTTTAATAAAATGTTAACTTCATTACTTTTGCGAAAGTAATAATCCACCAGCAACCCGTAATTTATTTATGAAAGCAAGAGCAATTAAATTCTTTTCTCCCGAGGATAATGTTTCGGTAACGAAAAAACCCCAGGAGCAACCAAAGCCTACCGGTTATGTTTCCTCTTCGGGCAAGCTTGTTCTTCCTCCAAAAACTTTGGAAGAATTAGGTATCGAACCTGAAACAGCCCGATTTAAAATTGGAGCACAGCAAGGAAAAAGAACCTTGAAACATCTTTATCTGATCCCGAGCTCGGATGAAAACGGAACATTTGTCCTTACCAGAAGCGGCCGTGGATATTCTATCCCACTGGAACTGATTCTTCGTAAAGGCGGTGTGGATTTTGAAAGTACGAAGTATATTTTTGAGGTAACCCTTTTCAATTATGAAGAAGGCGTTGTCGGTTTTGAACTCACTTTGGGAACAGAAGAACCCAAGCCGGCGTACACGGGCAAGCCCAGAGGCCGGAAGCCGAAGAATGCAGTGGTTGCTTAATAATACAAGAAAGGGTCCGCAAAACGGACCCTTTCTTGTTAAGTACTGGTAAACAGGAATTCACGCGTCAGTTGTTCAATGCATTCCGGACAAGCTCCGGTATTCCGAACAGATTTTTACGGCTGTCGGTCGCGAAACGCCGCTCCGCAAAGCCGGCAACCACCAGCCAGTTGAGCGATTCGTAAACAGTCGCAGGACTGATTTTAATCCCGCGACTGCGCATGTCGCGCCATAATTTATCACCATCTGTAAATTCGTTCGCCACCAGCAATTGATCGGCCACGATCACCCGCTTTTCGGCCAGCCTAATTTTGTGACGGATGCAATAGGCACTGATTTGTTCGTACAGGGACATGCAAATGAATAACGCTTTGAAAGACTATTTTCCAACTTCTACGAGCAAAGTAGCGCTACGCCAGAATGCTTTGTATTCTTTTCCGTTCAGGTTTCCGGTTTCTTTCCAGCTTTTCGATGCCTCGATGTAATAGGTACCCGGCCAAAGCGGAACGAATTCGGCCAATCCTTTTTCGTCGGTACTGATTTGTTTGCTCCATCCCGATGGCGAAGCCACCGTCACGTAAAGCTTTTCGTTCCCATTATTCTTGAAGAGTCCGCGCAGGTTGAGGGCACTGTTTACTTTATAAGCTTTCGCAGGGTCTGCAAAAACGTTCAGTTCGTTGGCATTCGCGCCCGGATTGTTGCCCGCATCGGCCTTGCCGACAGTTACTAATGCGCTGGCATTGAACTGATAAACCGTAGTCCCACCCAGGTCTTTCGACGTGTGGCCTACCGATAGCGTGTATACGCCCTGCTGGTCGGGTGTGAACTCTGCCGTAAAATGATCTTCACCTGCAACCGTGGCCAGTTTGGTGCGTTTCTGGTCGGGAGCGGTAAGCCAGAGCTCAAAATCCTTCACGTCGGAATACCATTCGCCCAACTTTTCAGGCTTGTCGCCGGGCTCCGCATAAATGATTTTAACGTCCTGTTTCTGACCGGCTTTGCCTTTCGGGGCAGTCTGGATCCAGAGGGCATGAGCAAAGAGTTGCGCCGAGCAGCAAAGCAGGAAAGCGGCGATAAGAAGTTGTTTTTTAAACATGATTTGAGAAAATGAGTAGTAAAATGCGAGCTGCAAATATAATTTATTTATAATAAGTCCAAATAATATTTAAACTTAAATTCTAACTGAAAAGCATTCCTGCGTCACTTTCGGGCACAAAAAAAGCCTCCGGAGCGATCCGGAGGCTTTTGAATACCAAATGGTCGTTTAATGTTTGACCGCAATTTTGCTGGTGGTTACGGAGCCGTCGGTATTTGTCACAATGATCAGGTACAAACCGGCTTCCAGGCCGCTGACATCGAGCGATCCGCCTTCCAGCTTACGCGTGCCGAGTACGTGTGCGCCCGAGAGGTTACGTACGCTCACTTCGCGAATTTGCGCGGCGTTTTTAAATGTAATGAACGCATTGGCCGGATTGGGATACACCGGTACAAGGTTGCCCTCGCCGAATGTGAGGCTTTGCAGGCTGCTATATGCGAATGTGCCGTCAAAATCGATCATTTTCAAACGGTACAGGTTTTCGCCGGCGGCCGGATTAGCGTCGGTAAAATCGTACCGCACCAGCACCGAACTTTCGCCTCTTGAACGTTTGGTCCCGATTTTAACCCAGCTGCGGCCATTCTGGCTGCGCTCGATCTCGAAACGGTCGCTATTCGTTTCCATGGTCGTTGCCCAGTTGAGCAAGGCGGTTTGTCCCTCGGCTTTCGCCTCGAACGACACGAGCGTGACAGGCATCGGGCATGCCGTGGTTACATTGATCGTCGCATCCGTGGCAAGGCCATTTTCGTCTTCCACCGTGTAGCGTACCGATGCCACGCCGTTGAAACCATTGAATGGCGTGAATCTGACAACCCCGGTAGCGGTGTTCACTTCGAATTTGCCACCGGCAACATCCAGTGTGGTCACGAGCACGAGCGTTCCCGGTGTGATGAGGCGTACCGTGGATGCCACGAGCGGACTGCTGCCCGGCTGATCGTTGGAAAGCACGTTAACGTCGATCGCCGAACAGGTTGTATTTACATCGTCGTCCAGCGCACCCGGGCCGACCGCCGAATTGGGGCAGCGTGCGCCGTCGTTGATGCTCGACAAATCCAGCTTTTTGAATGGCGTCGCCACGGGCGCTTGTGTGAACGGATCGGGGATTTTGTACATCGTCTGGTTGTCGTTGTTGCCCACATACATATTACCCAATGCATCGAAGAAAACGGCGCCGTAGTTGCCGGAGGGCAGATTGGTAACCGTTCCGAGGCTGGTGCGAACGCCATTGGCGCTGTTATGCTTGTATAATGTGTTGCCAATAACCGAGTAAAGCTGGCCGTCGGCGGAGTTATAGGCCCAGTCGTTTCCGGCCTGCGAGGCAGGGAAGGAGGTTACCTGGAGAAAGTTCGGCCCAGCATTCAGGTTGACCTTCTTCATCGTGCCGGATGCATAATAGAGGTACATGAAGCCGTCTGTACCGACGTCGCCGGTAAAGCTGGTTTGGTCGGAAGGTAATGCGGGAACGGCGTAAGTCTGTGCCGAACCGTCCGCGCCAAGTCGTACCACACGGTTACTGTTGCTGTAAACCTTGCCCCACAGGTAGTTATCGACCACATTGTACCCGAATGCATTCACCATTTTGCCCGAACCTACATTAATGGTCGATACGAGCGTGTTTTCTCCCGTGGAAATATCGAGGCGGTACAGGTTGGTGGCGCTGATGATGTACGACATACCGTCCTCGCAAGTGAGTGGGGCGGGGGAGTCGATGAGCGCGGACGGGCAGCGCGCGCCGTCGTTGATGCTCGCCAGGTCCAGGTTACGGAACAATGTCGCCGATAATGTGGCGCCGTCGGGGTTCAGGATTTTGTAAACGTTCTGGTTGTCGTTGTTACCGGCGTACAAAGTACCGTTTGCGTCAAAGAAAATCGCCCCGTAGTTCCCGACTGGCAATCCGGACACGACACCGCGGGTGGTCCGCGTACCGTTGATCGGGTTGTGTGAGTATAGTGTATTGTCAATCACGGAATACAGCTGGCCGTCAACCGGGTTGAAACCCCAGTCGTTACCCGACGCGGGCGAGGAGAACGAGGTTACCTGCAGGAAATTAGGCCCCGCGTTGAGGTTTACTTTCCGCATAAAGCCGGAGTAATGCAAATACAGGAAACCGTCGGAACCCACATCGCCGGTAAATGCGGTGGCGTCGTCGGGCAGGGTAGTGGCAAAAGTCTGCGTAGAGCCGTCGGCACCCACGCGGGCGATCTGGTTGGTGTTGCTGATCACCGTTCCCCAGATGTAATTATCGACCGTATTGTAACCCATCGCATTCAGGTTATTCCCGTCACCTACCACGAGCCTTTTCACGAGCGACGTGGTACCCGAGGTCATATCGAGCTGGAACAGGTTGAAACTATTGAGCACATAGGATACGCCCGGTTCGCAGGTAAACGGCACCTGGTCGGTAATGGCAGGCAATGCACCGCGGCAGCCGGCGCCGTCGGCAGGAGCGGTGATGGTGCTGTTGCCGGACGAATATACCGTTGCTACTTTGTCGGTATTGCTGGCGACACCGGTGATTTTGTAGGTAGCTTCCGTGCCGGAGGCGTACATATTGCCCGCCGCGTCGAAGAATACATTCGAACCGGCATCGCCCGTCAGGCCAGCTACGGCGCCCACCAGCACCCTTGTACCGTTTGCCGGGGCGTAGCGGTAAAGGTTGCCCGCAATGATCGAATAAAGCTGGTTATCGACCGGGTTAAAGGCAACGTCCTGCACGGCGCTGACAACGGATGACAACACCGACAGGCGTTGCGGAGTAGTTGCCGGAGGCGTCGGAGTGAGGTCTACGCGCTCGATATCCCCTGTGGCGGTGTTATACAAATACATTACACCACTCGGAGTCACATCGCCGGCTACATAGGTCGCCGCGGGCAGACCGGAAATGGCAAATGAATCATAAGTACCATCGCTGCCGATCCGGACGATTTCGTTGGTCCCCGACCGGTGCGCCCACAGGTAATTGTCGTGGACATTGTATCCGAGCGCGCTCAGCGCGGTATTGGTAACACCGGAGATGATCTGGTCTTTGATCAGCGTGGCGGTACTGGTCCGTGGGTCGTAGGAGTACAGCGCCGACGGCGATCCCTGGATCATGTAGAAGGGCGAATTGCCGTCACAGGTGAACGCGGGCGGCTGCGCTTGCGCGCGTAAAGCGGTGAGGAGGCATAGGACTATCAGCCAGGTAGAAAGTTTCTTCATGTTTAACAGATCGTTATGTATGTATTGATTGGCATTCCCGGTGCGGTATGAAAGAGGAGGTTCGCCGGGGAACAATCAAAGCTATACACAACCTTAATCACGCATTGTACACGCGTGATATGATCCTTGAAGAAATATTTCTACAAAAAAAACGGATGCCGGTTATCGGCGGGAGTATTTAATTTACTATTTGATACACAATTCCCAACCGCAGCGCGCGAAGCCCGCTCAGCCCCTGCAAATCTTCCAGTTCGAGCTCTTCGGTAGCCTGTTCGAGCGCTTTGGTTTCCTGCAAATAATGAATGAAAGGCAGGTAATCCTCGATGTCGCGGTGGTGCAGGTAAATGAGGGCGATCTTGTCGGGCTGCGTGAGGCGCTCCTGCGAATTCTTGATCCGTACCTTGTCTATGCGCTTCTTGATCATCTGGTAGCGGATATTGTAGGCGCCTTCCACGTCAAACTTCCGCTCATCGTTGCGGAAACTGATGTCGATCATGTGGTTATGGACAAAAATCAGTTGGGTGGTATGCAGCTCCTTCGGCATTTCTCCCAGCAGTCCGCGGGTAAGTTTCGCCACTTCGATCATGGACGACAGTTGCCACAACCGGAGGTTTTTGAGGTGGAAATGGTTAAATGGCTTGTCCGGCGCAATGGATTGGCCGATATAAATATCGTATTCAATCCCGTCGGTCCTGAACTTCTCGAAGTAGCAGGGGTACGAATCCTGCAGCGTATCTTTCTGGTCTTCAAAATACCGGTTCACCGCCTCATTAATCAACTCCATGGAGCGGTCTAGCTCCTGCCGGTGCCGGTGTACCTCGCCCTGTACGGGGTGGGTAATGCCAATGTATTCGTCGATCAGCGGCGTAGTGCGCGCGTCCTGCTGCGATAAATGCATGAGGTACTGGCGGGCATCCTCATTCAGGAAGGTATTCAGATTGTTCTCCGAAGTGCTGTTCAGCTCACCCTGCGTGACGACCTGCTGCCACTTGCTACAATGGAACCGCAGTTCCTGCATGAGCGAAGAACGATCGAATGCCGCCAGCGCGTTCAATAGTTCGTCCAGTAAATTCAGGTAATGGCCAAGGTCGGCGCGGATGGATGTGTTACGTTCATTGGTAGAATTCCGGATATCGATCGCGCCATACAGGGGATACACGTCGAAAAACGCGATGTTTTCGTTCACTTCGGGCAGGCCTTTCTTCCTGCGGTGCAGGTAATGCCAGGCCGCTTCGTTGAATTTCCATTGCACGGCGGGCTGTATGGAGGTGAATTTCTCCTTAATAATGCCTTCCAGTTGCAGGTTGAATTCCTCTATATAAATGTTGAGCAGCTGAGCCACCGGCGCGAATGCCATTTCAAGTGAAGCCATTTTCTTTTCGTCGAAACGTTCGTCTTCCCAGGTATGCATGCAAAGCACGCCCACCATTTTCTGTTCGTAAAACAGTGGTACCAATGCCAGGGAGCGCACATTGAGGTTGCGGAACGGTGCCAGCCAGCCTATCTGCTGTTCATCCTCCCCCTGAATGTCCGGAGAAAAGAACGAGTTGGGATTAGCCGCATAGCCCTCTGCCTGCCGCCGGAATTCTTCGGGCGTGAGCCGGTTTTCGCCCCAGATCTGAAAAAGCACACCCGTACCCGTCTGCCCGTACCCGTACACCGCCTGCCCATTCACACGTACGATCGGGAACAGGTCGAACTCGATGCGGTTGTTCTGCACGAGGGTTTTCAACGATTGGATAATGCGCTGGTAGCGGTTCGGACTATCGCCCGGCACCCGGTTGAACTGTACCTTTTTGATATTTTCAACCGCCATTCTGGCCGTCACGTCCGACACCGTGATCACCGCAAAGCCCCGGAACCGGAACATATGGAGCGGCAGCACCTTTTGCAGCTGCAAATGCCCGTCTTTCTCGCTGAAATGCGCATATATTTCCACGAAATTGAGCTCCGGCAAATCTCCTTTGGCCGTCACTTCCACGAATTCGGGGCTCACGAGCACTTCGTAGTAGCGGTACAACCCCGTTTGGGTGTCGGTCCAGGCATGGTACTGCTGTATTTTCACCGGCACCTGGAAATTGTAAAGCCTTTGCAGGATCAATGTGTAAATCAAATGCAGTCGCTCGCGCTGGTAATCTTCCGGACTTTTTTGAAGTTCAAACTGCGTCTCGGCCGGCTTCATATTCAGCATTTCGAAAAGGAGGTCGGTACCGTAGAAAATATGCGGGTACAATGGCTGGCACATACCCCAGGCGAGCTTATGCTCCGATGCGAGCGGGGCCGAAAGGCTGCTGTAAATGTATTCGAGAAAATCGCAGTAGCGGTGCGCTTCATCGAGCGGTATATCTCCCTCGGGCAGCTGGTGCTCGTGGAAATAGGTGAGTATATTCTTGTAAAACGTGGATTTCAACGTCTTCTCTTCGGCCACACGCTGTTCGAGAAAGCGGATGTAAGGCATAAAAGAAACGGCGGAGTCAAGGTCGAGGGGCAGTGCCCTCATTCCGGAGACGTCGAGTACTTCGTTTTTCATGGTGCTATGGCTGGCAATGGAAGCCTAAATATACGACACACCGTTTGAAAAAAGTGCGCCCCCGCACGGTAGCCGGGACGCACTCGCAAATTCGATCACCATGTCACCTGGTAATCAGCCCCGATCTTCGCGGAATAGCCCCGGTTCCATTTTGATATTGAGCTTTTGCAGCATTTCGGCACGGTTGAACCCGGTCCGCTGGTTTTCGGCATTCACCGCCTCCCTGGCATTGCCCACCGACTCTTCACTGACCCAGGTGGCGATGGTAATGTATTCGGTATCGCCGGTTTCGGTCACGCGCTCGTACGCGTGGCTGCTGATGAGGCCATCCAGCTTACGAATGAATGCCGCCGCTATTTGCTGACGTTCGAGAAAGGGGGCTTTGGAGGCCGCGGGAATCAGGTATTTGCTGATGAATGCGATCTGGTTGTCTGGTTGTGGTTCCATGATTTTTGAATAGAATGTAAAAACAGCTTTTGGTTTTGGTTGATACAAAATTCCAAAGCAGCTGCCCGCCATTCTTGTAAAAAATCATTGATTTACCAGAGCACCGGAGACTTGAAGAACTCGGTAGGAGTGACGCCGGTGAAGAGTTTGAAGTCCTTATTGAAATGCGGCTGATCGAAATAACCGGCGTCCAGCGCTATTTGGGCCAGCGTCCTGCCGGCCCGGCCATTTGCCACTACCGACTTCATTTTAACAATATAAGAGAATTGCTTGGCAGAAAGTCCTGCCACCCGCCTGAAACGCTTTTCAAATGCATCCTGACTAACATTGAGCGACGCGGCCAATTCTTTGATCCGCATTTGCCCGCCTGCCCCGTGAATCTTTTGAATGGCCGCCAATACCATATGATCGGGCGCCTTACCGCTCAGCCGATCGAGCAGAAAGCGTTCGATCAATGCAATGCGCGCTTCGTGCGAGGGCTGCTCCGCCAGTTGCTCTTCCAGCAGGCCGGTATGCTGAAAACCGTCGAGACTATCCATGGGAATATTCGTATCGCTCAGCTCATGCAGCGGTTCGCGGACGAACGGCGCAATGCCGCCCTCCCGGAATGTGGCCAGAATATTAATAGTACCCGACTCGTACTGCATTGCCCGCCCCGACTTCCGCAAACCTGAAACAGTAATCGGTTCAAGCGCACTGATACCGCCGTTGTAATTGACACAAACCTGCCCGCTAAGCCTGAACACCATCACCGGCGATGTTTCGGGCAGCACATGGTTCACCACCTCCGCAGGCGTTTCGATCACCTTGTAGGATTTGATAAACGGGCTGAGCTCCGGCGTCGGAAAAAAGGTTTGAATAGTCATTAATCCCGCAACCGCGATGAGGTGCTAACGGTTCCCGCGGACCTGGAAACCGCTTGAACGGAACTACGTAAAACTGTATCGCATTTCCGGATTTTTGTATAAGTCGCCGGCGGGAGCGACCCGGTAAATTTGTAGCATCAAAACACCAAAACAATTGTCAATCATGTCAAAAACAATTTTTATCACCGGCGCTTCCAAGGGATTCGGCCGTATATGGGCAGAAGCTTTTTTGAAAAGAGGGGACAAAGTAGCGGCTACCGCCCGCAACACTGAAACGCTGAAAGACCTCGCAGTGCAATATCCCGACACCCTTTTGACTATTCAACTGGACGTGAACGACCGCGCGGCAAGTTTTGCCGCCATAGAGCAAACCAGCAAACATTTCGGTCGCGTAGACGTCGTGATCAACAATGCAGGTTACGGCTTGTTCGGCGCGATCGAAGAAACCAGTGAAAAAGAAGCCCGCGACCAGATCGAAACCAACGTTTTCGGCTTGCTATGGGTTACACAAGCTGCCATTCCCGTGATGCGGGCACAAGGCGGCGGCCATATTATCCAGGTTTCCAGCGTGCTGGGCGTGGCTACACTGCCGGTACTGGGCCTTTACAATGCTTCCAAATGGGCTGTTGAAGGGCTGAGCGAAACGCTGGCTTCGGAAGTGAAAGACTTCGGCATTAACGTAACGATCGTAGAACCCAACGGCTTCTCGACCGACTGGGGCGGCGCTTCGGCCATCCACACCGAACCTAACCCATTGTACGACGGCGTGAAGGAAGCGCTTTACGCAGGCTTAACCCCCGACACCATCGGCGATCCGCAGGCGACTCCCGACGCGATCCTGAAAGTGGTCGACGAAGAAAACCCGCCATTGCGAATTTTCCTTGGTAAAGTTGGGTTCCCTTGGTTGAACCAGGTATACGCCAACCGCATTGCGACATGGGAAGAGTGGAAAGAAGTTGCTGACGCTGCGCACGGTACTCAGGTTACTGCTTGATTTTAGATAAATTTGATTAGTTTGTTGTCAGCCTGAGCGGCCCGGTCCGCTCAGGCTGACAACTTAACCGTTTTCAAAACCATGGATCATTACAAAACCATCAGTGAGTTGCATCGCGCCAGTAATATGCCGGCGCCGGAGCATCCGATGATCAGCATGTTCACCTGCGACGACCTGAAAAGCTGTACGCTGGGCCGCCGGGAGTTTACGACGGATTTTTACATGATCGCATTCAAAAAGATCAGGGCCGGGCATATCCTCTACGGCCGTACGAAATACGACCACGAAAATGGCTCGATGATTTTTTCCAAGCCGCGACAGGTAATTGAAATCAATAATGTGGAGCTGGAAGAGAAGGGATTTATGCTTTACGTGCACGAGGATTTCCTGAACGGCCATCCGCTGCATGCGGAAATCCGCAAATATGGTTTCTTCGATTATGAAGCGAATGAGGCGTTGCATTTGTCGGAACGCGAGGAGCAGATTATCTGGGACCTTTTCACCCGCATTCAAAGCGAATATTTCAATAACACCGACGAGTACAGCCGCGACATCATGCTCACGCACCTGGATTCGATGCTGAAATATTCGCAGCGCTTTTACAAACGTCAGTTCATCAACCGAACACAGCTTTCCGGCACCACGGTTTCGCGTTTCAACGCAAGCCTCGCGACCTATTTCGAAGATGGCAATTTCCAGGAAAAAGGACTGCCGTCCGTCAAACTGATGGCCGATCTGCTCAATACCTCGCCACGTTACCTGAGCGACCTGCTTAAACAGGAAACTGGCAAAACGGCCATCGAGCTGATCCACATTTTCCTCGTTTCGGAAGCTAAAAATATGCTGTTGAGCACGGACAAAACCGTCGCTGAAACGGCCTATCTGCTGGGATTCGAAAACCCGCCTTACTTTTCGAGATTGTTTAAAAAGGAAACCGGTTTCACCCCGAACGAATATAAGAAGCGGATTGAATTTTCGGGGCAACCGGGCATTGCTTAGGTAACTGAACGGTTTTGTTGTTACATGCCTACGGCATTACCGTTGACTATCAACGTGCTACCGATATGACACGCGATTCAGATAAGCCCCGGCTATGGACGCAAAGACACAGTGCCGTTAGGCACGCAATATTTGTAGCAAACGAGTTCACGGTTGTAGTGAAGTCCCGTCGGGACGCAACAACAAAATAGTTCGGATATTTTCCTCCAAAAAATAGCAAATACAGCCCCATTCACGTTCTAATAGCTGATTTGTGGATCAAATTCGTTTATTTGGTCGGTTTATTGGACGTTACTCTGGAAAATACATGATTCAATTCAAACCCGGGAAATACCGGCGTCGCATTCTTTTACTCTGGCGTGCCTTCGGCATTGGGGTGGCCCTGCTGATATTTTATATTGCTGCCGTCAACTACAATTTTTTCTGGCTTTTCGGCGGGATGCCCGATCTGAAAGCATTGGAAAACCCTAAAAGCGAGATCGCTTCCGAGCTGATTTCGCAAGATGGTAAGTCGATCGGCAAATACCTCATCGAGAACCGCTCACCAGCTGAAATCTCCGAAATTTCGCCTAACCTTATCAATGCATTGCTGGCTACGGAGGATACCCGCTTCATCAGCCATTCGGGCATCGACCCGCGCAGCCTTTTGCGCGTGGTGAAGGGTATTTTGACGGGCAATTCGAGTTCGGGAGGCGGTAGTACCCTAACACAACAGGTTGCGAAAAACCTGTTCAATACGCGTTCGGAAGAGTTTGAAGGCAGTTTAAGCAAGATCCCCGGCGTGCGGATCGTGATCGCCAAAACCAAGGAGTGGATTCTTTCAATCATCCTCGAACGGAAATATACCAAGCAGGAAATCATGCAAATGTACCTGAACACGGTATCGTTCGGGAACAACGCGTATGGTATAAAGGTCGCTTCCAAAACGTATTTCGATACCGACGTGCGTGACCTGGATATTCCGCAGTCAGCATTGCTGGTAGGGATGTTGCAAAATCCGACGATTTATAACCCGATGCGGTTCCCGCAAAATGCCCTTAACCGCCGTAATACGGTGCTGGCGCAAATGGCGAAGTATAACGATATCACGGAGGACGATTTTAACCAGCTGAAAGAGAAACCTTTGGGGTTGCATTTTGCGATGGAAACGCATGCCAATGGCCCGGCACCGTACTTTCAGGAGTCGATGCGCGGGTACATGAAGGCCTGGGTGAAACTGTACAACGAAGAAAACGGCACGGACCTGAACCTCTACACGAGCGGCTTGCGCATTTACACGACCATCGACTCTCGCATGCAGGAGTACATGGAAGAGGCGCTTACGCGTCACATGAGCGAACAGCAGAAGACTTTCAATGCGCACTGGAAAGGCCGGAACCCGTGGATCGACGAGAACGGGAAGGAAATTCCAGGTTTCATCAATACGGCCGTG
The DNA here is from genome assembly GCF_900109045.1 of Dyadobacter sp. SG02. Taxonomy (GTDB): domain Bacteria; phylum Bacteroidota; class Bacteroidia; order Cytophagales; family Spirosomataceae; genus Dyadobacter. Next base: position 252,616 of record NZ_FNYL01000005.1, on the reverse strand, counting down.
CGTCGTCTGCCGTATTTCAATGTTTTGAAAAGCAAACTGGGCGAGGAGGAAGCCTGGAAAGTGATGAACAGGCCCTATAAAATGAAGGTATTCTCGTGGGACGGCGAAAAAGAAGTGACCATGAGCCCCATCGATTCCATCAAATACTACAAACGCTTCCTGCGTGCGGGCATGATGGCCATGGACCCTCGTAACGGGCACGTGAAGGCGTGGGTAGGAGGGATCAACTTCAAATATTTCCAGTACGACCACGTGAAGCAGGGCAAAAGACAGCCCGGCTCGACGTTCAAGCCGTTTGTTTACACGGCAGGTTTGGACAAAAACTTCATTACCCCTTGCGAGAAGATCATGGATTCACCCGTGACTTTCCAGGCAGGTATCGACGATGTGAACGAAGATTATACGCCCAAAAACTCCAATGGCGTCTATTCCGAGCAGCCGCTGTCGCTCCGGCAGGCATTGGGGAAATCGGTGAACTCGGTGACGGCGAATATCATGAAAATGGTGAAAGCCAACACCGTGGTCGATTACGCGCATAAGCTGGGTATTACCAGCGACTTGCCCGCCACTCCGGCGCTTTGTCTCGGGACGGGCGACGTGTCGATCTACGAAATGGTATCGGCCTATTCGTCGTTTGCCAATGGCGGGTACAAAGTAATGCCCATGACGATCCTGCGTATCGAAGACCGCCACGGCAAGCTGCTGGCCGAGTTTCACGAACAGCAAAGCCAGGAGCTCAGCGAGAATATGGCCTACAATATGCTATACCTCATGCGCGGCGCCGTGGAAGATCCGGGAGGTACCGCCGGTCGATTGCGGCAATACGGCGTTACAGATGGCAATGAAATCGCAGCCAAAACCGGTACTTCACAAAACCATTCCGACGGCTGGTTTATGGGTATGACGCACAACCTCGTTGCAGGTGTGTGGGTAGGTGGTGAGGACCGCAGCATTCACTACCGGAGCCTCGCGCTCGGGCAGGGCGGGCGCGTAGCCATGCCCGCATGGGGCGCGTTCATGCAAAAGGTTTACAACGACCAAACCCTCGTTCAATACCGGAAAGGCCCGTTCCCACGCCCCGAAGGCTACACCGGCGAATGCGCCACCGACTCGACCCAGGTTTCCGAGGATGTGTACACGCCTCCGGCGAAATCGGATGATGAAGGGGTGTTGTTTTAAAAGATTGTCAGCCTGAGCGGACCAGGCCGCTCAGGCTGACAGTTACATTACGCCGGTTTGATATTCTGATTTACGCAGAACACATTATCCGGGTCGTATTTGGTTTTTATCCTTACGAGCTTTTCATAGTTACTTCCGTACGTTGCCTTCACGCGGTCGGCGCCTTCTTCCATCATGAAATTGATATAGGCCCCGCCAGCTCCGTGGGGGTGAAGTTCCTGCCAGTAATCGCGGGCGAAAGTGGTAACCAGTTCTTTTTCCGCAGGATCAGGCGAAACACCGGCGATCACCATCGACCAGGTGGCATCGCGGTAGTTCCAGGCGGTAGCGTCGTTCGGGACCCTGCCGGCGGCGCCATTGATGGGGTAGAGGTGCATGCCCGAGAAGAAGGTGGGGATTCTCTGGGCGTGCTTGATATGCACATCGATGACTTCGGAGGTCAGGTGTTTCACAAAATCACCTTTCCAATACCATTGCAGGCCGGGCACGAAAAGATCGTCGAACATGGTTTGCAACGCCGGAATGGGCAGTGGCCCCACGGCGTCGATCAGCGGCGTGCGGAATTTGCGTACCAATTCAAAGACTTCCGCTGCTTCGTCCTCGTCGACGCAGCACCAGACAATGCCGCACATCAGGTGAAGATGGTATTGCTCGGGAAATATGGGGGCAGGAGGAATTTTGTGGAAATTGAAGAAACCACTGACGCTGTCCGGTGCCTGCTTGATAAAATCCTGGTACCATTCCATCATGGCCTTGGCGTCGTCCATGTGCCAGAACATCGGTCCGCCATAGACGGTGTGCACGCTATGCGCCCGGAAAAGAAAGGAGGTAACCACGCCGAAATTGCCCCCACCGCCGCGGATAGCCCAAAACAAGTCCTCGTTTTCGGTGGGCGATGCTTTGACCAGTCTGCCATCAGCCAGTACCACATCCGCTTCGAGCAGGTTATCGATGGTCAGCCCGCCGAAGCGCGTCAAATGCCCCAAACCTCCTCCAAGGGTAAGCCCTCCGATGCCCGTGGTGGCATTGATACCCGTGGGCACGGCCAGCCCGTGCGGGTGGCCGGCTTTGTCCAGGTCGCCCAGCAGGCACCCGCCTTGCGCACGGATCGTTTTGGCTTCGGGATCGACGCTCACGTCCCGCATGGCAGCTAAATCAATGACTAACCCTCGGTCACATACGCCGAGGCCGGCGCCATTGTGGCCGCCGCCGCGTACGGCAACCAGCAGATCGTTTTCGCGCGCAAACTGAATGGCTTTGACGACATCTGTCTCGTCTGCACAACGTACAATGAATTCGGGGCTTTTGTCCACCATGCCATTGTGGACTTTTCTGGCGGTTTCGTAGTCAGCATCACCGGGTGTAATAACCCTGCCCTTGAAATGGGGGATTGTTTTTGAGGCACTGTTTGCTTCCATCTGAAAAGGAGTTAAAATGAAACAAGAAAATCTTGCCGGCCCGGGGCAGGCCGCCTTTCAGTTGTTTGTGGTGTAGCAAAGCGTAAGAATGCGCAGTAAGCCGGGATTTACGTGATTGGGCGTATGGAACTTCCGGCGATTATAAATATAACATATATTTGGAATATTAATCGCGTTCCTCTCTAATCTGCCGGTATCCAATTGAAAAATCCTTCGCAATGGAAATGGTTCCGTCCGCTCGTGATCCTGGTGTGGACATTTTTGCTGAACCTTTTTCTTGTTCAGAAATTTATCGGAAGCAACTGGAAGAGCCTCACCATCACGCTGGCATGGCTCGGATGCACCCTCATTACCTGGCAATTGATGGCGCTATGGAGTGAGAAGTGGCGCGCACGGTACCCTGATATTATGCAAACCCGGCAGCGCATTCTCGGGACTTTTTCCGGTTACCTGGTGATTGAAGTGCTCAGCCAGGCATTCTTTTTCCTGCTCATGTATTTCGCACGCTGGGACTGGGAGGTTTTTACATTGAAAGAATACAGCATTTACATTACCCTCTGCGTGGTGACGCTCTTCGCGGTGGGTGCCATTTATGAGCTGATCTACTCGCTGAGCCAATATGGCATTGCATTGCAGGAAGAGGAAGCGATTAAGAAAAAGGCATTGCAAAACCAGTTTGACAACCTCAAAAACCAGGTTAACCCGCATTTTTTGTTCAATAGCCTCAACTCCCTCTCTGCGCTTGTCGAAGAAGATCGTGTGCAGGCCGGGGCGTTCCTCGACGAACTTTCGAGCGTTTACCGCTATTTGCTCCATACCAGCGAAAACGGGCTGGCGTCGCTTAAAAACGAAAGCGAGTTTATCCATTCCTATCTTTTCCTGACGAGCACCCGCTACGGTTCGGCGATCCAGGTGGAAATGAATATCGACGACAGCTGCGCCAATTGCCAGGTACCGATGCTCACATTGCAGACGCTGGTCGACAATGCGATCCGGAACAATGTGGTGATGAAACAAAAACCGCTGAAACTGTCGATCACGACGCAGGGCAGGCAGCTCGAAGTCCGTAACTCTATCCAGCCGAAGCAGGTAAATGCGGCCCGAGAAGGCCTGGAAACGCTGATCACCCGCTTTCGTGACCTGAACCTGGAAGAGCCCATGCTTTTCGACGACGGGGAGACATTCACCGTCAGAATACCCGTAGGAGCACCACGCAACCAGTTCGAAACGATATGAAGCTGCTGGTTACCTACACCAAACAGGACATCTGGATCGCCCTCGCGCTCCTGCCGGCGTACATTCTCCTGATGAATTACCTGTTGGTGGGTAATATTTATTTCTCGGATATCTCGGTTTTCGCGAAGGCGACGATTGTGTCTACGGTCGTTTTCGGGCTTGCCTATCAGCTGGTCCATGCCCGCATCGGTTTCTGGTTCCGCAAGCAGTATTCGCATTTCAAACAAACGCCCAAACGGATGCTGCTCATGATCCCGGCGCATATTGTGTGCAATGTAACCATTATCAGCGGACTGTTTTTCTTCTACAAAGCAGCAGGTTTTCGGGGCTATGTCTACGACCTTACGAGCTTCGAATGGGCGCTGGGGTTGGGTGCGCTCATGAACATCGTGGTTACGTGCATACACGAAGGCGTGTACGCGTTCGAGCTGTGGCAGCAAAAACTGGTCGAAACCGAGAAGCTGCGCAAGGCCAACCTGCAAAGCCAGTTCGAAAGTTTAAAGCAGCAGATCAACCCGCATTTCCTGTTCAATTGCCTCAACTCGCTCTCTTCGCTGATCGAGGAAGATGCCGAACTCGCCACGCAGTTTATCGATGAAATGAGTAATGTGTACCGGTATCTGCTGCGGAGCAACGAGTCGGAACTCACGACGCTGGAATCCGAGCTGAATTTTGCAAGTTCCTATTTTCACCTGCTCAGCACGCGGTATGGGAGCAATTTGCAGTTGGAGGAGGAAATCGATCCGGCTTACCGGGGCCATATGTTGCCGCCGCTTACATTGCAGTTGCTGATGGAAAACGTGGTGAAGCACAATGTGATCATGCCGCAGCAGCCGCTGTACATTCGCCTCAATACCACTGCCGAAGGAAGGCTCGTAGTATCGAACAACCTGCAAAGACGCTCGGTCAAAATCCCTTCCAGCCGCATTGGCCTGGCCAATATCGCCACGAAATACAGCCTGCTGGGACAGGGAGAGATCCATATCGACGAAAATCCGCAGACTTTTTCGGTGAGTTTGCCGCTGCTGGAATCGGCCTAATGACTTGTTTGCCGGGCGGGTAGCGGGCCCTGCCGTTTCATTGCCCGCAAATACCGTTTGATCATGCGTTTATGCGTTTCCGTTTCCCGCGGGTTTCGGGAATTGGTTATCTTGACCTAACTTTTGACCTTAAAACATGAACAGCAAAACCGATTTATGAAGGTATTATTGATTGAAGACGAGGACCTGGCCGTTCGCAAGCTTTCCAAACTACTGACTGAAATTGACGGCAATATAGAAATCGTGGGAAAGGCCGCGAGCGTGCAGGAATCGGTGGATTTTTTGAAAGAAAATGACGTTCCGGACCTGATCCTGATGGATATCGAACTTGCCGACGGACAGAGTTTCGAGATTTTCGACCAGGTGAAAGTGGAATCGCCGGTGATATTCACTACGTCTTATGATGAGTACGCACTCCGCGCATTCAAAGTCAATAGTATCGATTACCTGCTTAAACCGATCAAACGGCAGGAACTGGAAGCCAGCCTGGCAAAATACAACCGCCTTACGAAAGGTGCCGATAGCGAAGCGTCCAAAAATGCCGCTAACGTCGACCGCGACGCGATCGATTCGCTCGTGAAACAGCTCCGGCAGCAGATGCAGCCGGTGGAATACCGCAAAAGGTTTCTGGTTAAACACGTACAACAATGGGTGCCTGTGGAAGTGAGCGATATCGCCTATTTCTATTCGGAAGAGGGTACAAGCCTTTTTAAATCGAAGAATAACCAGAAATACCCGGTTGATTATACCCTCGACGAGCTCGAAAAGATGCTCGACCCGGACTGCTTTTTCCGCGCGAACCGACAGTTTATCATCAGCGTGCATTGTGTACAGCAGATTAACCCGTATTTCAACAACAAAATCAAACTCTCGCTCGCGCCCGTTCCTGAAAGTGAGGTGATTATCAGTCGCGAAAAGGCGATGGACTTCAAAAAGTGGCTTGGTAAATAGCTTTTTGCAATTCATGCAGCTAATATGACGTTTCAGGGGATTTGACAATGGAAATAGCTGGCCGACGGGGCATTTTTGCAACGTCGGCATTGCCGGCAGTTTTTTCAACTGTTATTTTCAAAAGCCATGTTAAAGAAAATCCTGAAATGGACCGGCCGTGCGCTGCTGGTCGTGCTCCTGCTTGCCATCGGTTATTACACCAAGGCCTACATTACGATAGGCAGCCGCAAAAACAAAGTGTATGCGGTAAAGCCCGTCAAACTCGACATTCCAACCGATTCCGCCACCATTGCCATGGGTAAGCGCCTGGTGACCGTCAAAGGCTGTACCGATTGTCACGGCAAAGATCTGGGTGGTAAAGTCCTTTTCGAACAAAAAGGAATTGGTCGGCTGACAGGCCGGAACCTGACCAAAGGAAAGGGCGGGGTACCCCGGGATTTCGATACCGAAGACTGGGTGCGGGCAATCCGCCACGGCTTGCAACGGAACGGTACACCGCTTATCTACATGCCCTCGGCCGGTTTTAATCAACTTAGCGAAACAGATTTGAAAGCGGTGATCGCTTATTGCGCGCAGGCGCCTTCGGTAGACCGCGAAGTTCCGCCGAGCGAGATTGGCGTCGGCGCAACCATTCTCGCCGACCTCGGAGAACTGGAACTGTTCGAGGCCGAAAAGATCGATCACACCTTGGCACCTCCATTAGCGATCCGCGAAGGAGTTACCGCCGATTTTGGGAAATATGTGTCACAAATCTGCACAGGTTGCCATAAGCCCGACATGAAGGGTACGCCGGGAGATGGCGGAACGCCTAACATCTCGTCTTCCGGCCCAAGCGCGCACTGGACCGACGAACAGTTTTTCCAGACGCTTCGCACCGGGAAGCGTCCCGACGGTACCGAACTGAAAGCGCCTATGCCCTGGCAGATGACCGCCGCATTTTCAGACACGGAAATGCGTGCATTGAGGGTTTATCTGAAAAGCATCTGATCGCAGGTACGCTAATGCAACACCGTCACAACCCCTTGCCGGATCAGCTTGCCTTCTAACTGAACTTTGTAAGGATAGGAGCCCGCCGCGACTACTTCGTTCTGGTACGTACCTTCCCACGGGGTTTGATAGTCGTTGGAATGGAAAATTATCTCGCCCCACCGATTGTAAACCGTTACGCTAAGTTGCGGCAGTGATTCGGCATTGAAGAATTGCCAGTTATCGTTTTTACCATCGCGGTTCGGTGTGAATGCCATAGGAATAATCAGTCGCCCGTGGTCGACGGGCGGCTGGCAATTTTTGATCATGACCGTTTTTTCAGCCGAAACCGGTTTTGTCGGAAAGCATGAATTTTCATAGGCAATATCCACGGTTACCTTCGATTGATAACTGCCAGGCTGTTCGGGCCATTTGAAGGTAAAATGCGGGTCGGGGCCGGATGCTTGTGAGATACCATTTACTTTCCAGTTATAAACTGCGGGAGCGCCGTCGGCTTCGGCCGTAAAGGATACGTCCGCACCGGCGCAGGGATTGTCTTCCGAGGCGATGCGGGCGGAGCCGGCAGGGATATCCACGGAGCCTGCGTACAAGGCCTGCACTTCATCGGAGGTAAGTGGCCTGTCATACAAATGGACGTCGTCTATCGTTGCGTCGATACCTCCTCCGAAGTTGTTTCGCGAACCGATCGTCGCATGCACAGTACCCATGCCATAGTACGCGGACGAGCCGTCGGTTGAATTTGTACAAATCCGTTTCCCATTGATATAGAAATAGTAGGTGCCCGCATCTTTGACCAGTACCAGGTGGTACCATTTCGATAAAGCCGGGATTTGTCCGGTCATGCATCTGACATTGTAATCATAGCCCATATAACTGCTATGTCCGAAGCCATTCATAACATTCCGGGCATAGTTCCATGCGAGCATCATATGCTGGTCGCCATGTGTGCTTCCCACCGAAATCATGAAGAAGGCCTGATTCTCGCCGGGCGCAACCCGCGGGTAAACCCATAGCGAATAGGAAAATGCATTTCCCTGAAGATCGGCCGGGTCTATTTCAATATAGTCGTCGATTCCGTCAAAGCTATAAGCGGAATTGGGGGTGCCGAACCGGTCTTCGGCAAGAGTGGCGCCATTTACGCGGCCGTGGTTTTGTTTTTCGCTCAGGTCGCCGGCGTTACCGGAGAAAGGGTAGCAGCCTACGAGACCGTTTTCGAGGTTTACCTGGGCGGATGCTGGTTTGCAGGAAAAAAGGGTAATGAAGAATGCTGATAATACGCTGGTTACAAATCTCAGACGTAAAAATAGAATCATACTGATAATGCAGAACTAGATAACTGTGGCGGAAATAAGGCCAAAGGCGCAAGATAAATTATCAGCCGGTATAATCAGGACAAATACCGGAATATTCTTTCCTTTTTAACCCATATGGTACGGCCTCGAAGCCGTTGGAGTTTTCCCGAATTATTTGGAAATTGAGCGCTATCCTACTCAAATCGTTCTTCTCATTACTTAACCGGTCTCTCGAAATATATCATTCACCGGATTACTTCTATGAGTAGAATCAAATGCTTGATTATCGACGACGAGCCGCACACCGCGAGCGTGCTCGAATCCTACATTGGCGAGCTGGACAAGCTGGAACATGTAGGGACTTTCTATCACGCCATCGACGGGCTGATGTACTTGCAGCGGAACAAGATCGACCTCCTTTTCCTGGACATCCTGCTTCCAAAAGTGACGGGAGAGGCTTTCCTGCGGATGTTGCCTTGCCGGCCGAGGGTCATTTTACTGTCCAACAAGAAAAGGAAATGGGTGCCGGGCGATGACGACTATATCCTTGGCTGCCTGGTGAAGCCCGTAGCGTTCGAAGATTTTCTCGAACATATCGAAAGGTGCTTTGCGGCCATACCGGCAGTGAAACGGAGCTCCCGGACAAGAGGCAAGCGGAAAGCGGCAGACCGCGGTCCGTTCATTTTTCTTTTCTCGGGCAAGTCGGTGGTGAAAGTATTTCTTCAGGAGGTGATTTATATCGAAGGCGTGCGGAATTTTGCGAAGATCAGGACCGCAGAAAAGGAGATCACGATCTACCAGGGCATGTCGTCGATCGAAACGCATTTCGCCGGGAAGGGCTTTATGAGGATTCACCGGTCGCTGATCGTCGCGATCGACCGGGTGACGGCATTTTCCGGGCAAACGATCGAGATCGGGACGCATATCCTGCCCGTGAGCGCGCCTTACCGCGAGCGGGTCGCCCGGACGATCCGTGCGGGCCTGCGAGACGTATAGCGCAATTTCGATAACGTATAGGTTTGCATTAAGAAAAGATAGTCGTACTTTGAAAGCCTAATCCAATCTTTTCAAACATGGGAAAATTCGTAATTACAAAAAGGGCCAACGGAGAATTTCAATTTAACCTGAAAGCCGGAAACGGCCAGGTAATCCTCGCAAGCGAAGGTTATACGACCAAAGCAGCTTGTGAAAACGGTATCGAGTCGGTAAAAAAGAATTCGCAGGACGATGCCCGTTTCGAACGCCTTACTTCGAAAAATGACAAATTCTATTTCCTTTTGAAAGCTACCAACGGGCAATCGATCGGAAGCAGCGAAATGTACGAAAGCGTAGCAAGCCGGGACAACGGGATTGAATCCGTGAAGAAAAATGCGCCGGAGGCAGAGGTAGATGATCAATCGGCGGCATAAGCCGTCCAGAATATACGGAAAAGCGCAGGATGTCTGGATGTCCTGCGCTTTTCTTTTGCCTTTTGGCGAGTGGTACGATAATTGCATTACGTATATTGATCAAATATCAATATTGCATGGTCCCGGACTTCAACAACCGCATTCGCCAGGTAGCCTTTCTGCTGATTGTCACGGCATTGGCACTCATCGTTTTCAAGCAACTTTACATTTTCTTCCCCGGCTTTCTCGGGGCGCTCACACTTTACATATTATGCCGGAGGTATTACTTCCACCTCACCGAACAGCGCAAGTGGAAAAAAGGCCTCACCGCTATTCTTTTCATGGTGCTGTTCATGGCCTGCATTGTAGCGCCGGTTTATTTCGCATTGCAAATGATCTTTCAAAAGGTAGAAGCGATTGTAGAAAATCCTGAGCAAGTCAATCAGGTGATCGATGCGATTTCCGCCCAGCTCCGCGAATGGACCGGCCAGGACCTCCTTACCAAAGAAGCTACGACCGATATCCGCAAAAAGGCCACGAGTTTCATCCCCGGAATTCTCAACAGCTCTGCGACCATGCTCGGTAACCTGCTGATGATCCTTTTCCTGGCCTTTTTTATGTTCAAAAACGGCCGGTTGATGGAAAAAACGCTGGAACACTACATTCCCCTGAAACATAAGAACATCCAATCCCTGGCCGATGAAACCTGCGGCATGGTCCGCGCGAATGCGCTGGGCATACCGCTCATTTCGCTCATCCAGGGGCTGGTGGCATTGCTGGGTTACTGGATCGTCGGGATCGACGATTTCGTGTTGCTCGGCCTGATCACCGGTTTGTGTGCATTCTTCCCGGTGATCGGTACGGCGATGATCTGGCTCCCGCTGGTGATCTTCCTGTTTTCAAAAGGTGAAAGTGGGAAAGCGATCGGTCTGGCCGCGTACAGCGTAACGATCATCGGAAACATCGACTACGTGGCGCGCATTTCATTTTTACAGAAAGTCGGCAATGTGCATCCGGTCATCACCATTCTCGGCCTGATCGCAGGCCTGAGACTGTTCGGTTTCTGGGGTTTTATCTTCGGCCCGCTGCTGATCAGCCTCCTGCTGCTGCTGGTGAGGATCTACCGGAATGAGTTTGGCGGAGCGGTCAAATCTCCGAGTCCCCCTTCGATTTAATCTCGTAATTGTGATGCCCGTCGGGGTTGTCGGACCATTTGTATACTATTTTCTTAAACCGCAGGTCGCTTGCGATCCCGTAAATATTCTTCATGAAATCTTTCCGGACCTGTTCCGGCTGGAACATCTGGCCTTCGAATGTCAGCACATCCTGATGGTCGCCGGTAAGGCCGATTGCTACGTGCTGCTCGTCGAGCGCTTCCTTCTTGGATTCCACATAAGCGGTGCGCAATTCGGGGAAGTCGCGCTGCTGTACTTGCACCATTTTCTTTTTCAAGACCTCGCGTTGCTGCACGATCTTTTTGTCGGAATTATCCTTTGCCTCGTTGTATAATGCCGTGTTCGACTTGTGCCACGAAAGCCGTGTCGCGAGGTCGGTGTTGTTGTCACCGTTTTTAAGTTTCAGATCGATGTCGCTGATCGTGTTTTGCAGGAAAAGCGACATATTCTGGTTGGCAGCCTTGTTCACCGGCTTGGGTGAATAGAAGTAGAAGCTTATACCCACGGCGATGGCGGCAAGTACTGCATACACGATGTATCTGGCGCGGTTGCGGCTGCGATGGGTGGCCAGCTCCTCGCCGATGATTTTTGCTTGTTGTTGATGATGGATTTCCATGTCTGTTGGGTTTTTTCCTTAACTAAATGGGAAAAAGAGGATCAAAAAATATGCCAGCGGGCTTTGGAACAGATTTTTTTCGCGAGGCGGGTATTTCAGCAATGCATTTAAATCATGAAAATTCAGCAATTTTATAACAAGGCTTACACATGGATATTGGAAACCGGGCCTTCCGTTCTGTTAGGTATAGGCATATTGATAGCGGGCTTCTGGCTCATCCGCCTGCTCTCGCGCTGGCTCAATGCACACATGTACAAGCGCGACATCGACCCGTCGCTCACGCCCTTCCTCCTCAGCCTGGCCGTGACCACGCTGCGGGTACTGCTTATCGTGTCGGTAATGCAGATCGTAGGCATCCAAATGACCGTTTTTGCGGCGTTAATCGGTGCCATCGGCGTTGCGGCGGGTTTGGCATTGTCGGGGACTTTGCAGAACTTCGCAAGTGGGGTACTTATCCTGATCCTCAAACCTTTTCACGTCGGCGATAACATCGTGGCGCAAGGGCAGGAGGGTACCGTGGAGGCGATCAAGATCTTTTATACGGTAGTCAAAACTTACGACAACCGCATGGTGGTGATCCCCAACAGCAAGCTATCGAACGAGGTCATCATCAACATCAGTGGTTCGGGCAACAGGCGGCTCGATGTGGAGATGAAATTCAGTAACGCCATCGATTTCACGGAGGTTAAAAACATCGTCAACAGTGTCCTCGATCATGCCCAAAGTGCCCTTAAAGTCCCCGCAAGGCGCATCGGAATATCATCTATCGAGCCGGATGGCTACAAAGTAATGGTGAATGTGTGGCTCGATGCGCACGGTTTCGTAGATACTAAAATGGAGATACAGGAGAAACTGATGGAGGCCCTGAAAGGCTCCGGCCTCAAACTGCCCGGCATGGGTTAGAATTTTTTTTCGCCCGGTGCAGCGGTTTTGTTAGCCTGCGTGTCTTCCTGCTTGATTTCTAAAAAGAGCCCCGTCGACAGGGCAAATAAATTGAATCTCAGATGGTAATGAAGCATGGAAAAGCCGGTCGCGAACGGCAATTCGGGATGTGCTTGATGAACAGTCTTCTGTTTGTTACGCTTGCATTGTTATCCTGTGGTACGGATAACGAAATGAAGCCGGTGTCTGGTCAGGGCCTTACCAAGGCCGAGTTTCTGGGCAGAATGATCGTACAGGAGAGGTATTGGCGCATCGAGGAAATAACCCGTCAGGACGAAGATCAGATAGCCACGGTGAACGTCAGGGAAAAACCCACGTTGCTGAACAGCCATTTTCTGAACGACGTGATACCGTTCGTAGCGGTGCAATTCGGGCGGGGGTATTTTGGCAAAGGTACCGTCACCGAATCGCAAATGACCGGCGCGTATGGCAATGTCCCTTTTGGTGAGTTTAAATGCACCGTCATGCTGAAATCCACGAAGGAAAGTGGCGAATGGATGTGGGACAACGACCGCAAAATGATGAAACTCCCTTTGCCGGAAAGTATCCAGTCGCTTGCGGCGGCGCTGTCGGGCACCGACTGGCGGCCGGACACCGGCTACGTGGCCAGCGAACCTGCTCCGTTGTACAGGGGCGTCGAGGAAGCGCGCAGGGCCGCGAGTGCAGAGCGGATCAGGATTGTGGCAGAGGAAAAAACGGCGGATGGCAAAATAACTTACGCTTTTATCATGCGGGCAGCCTGGATCACCGATGTCGAATACCGGGATGCGGACCACAAACTTGGAGTATCCTTATATTAAATACATAACTGGCACCCCGGCGATCAATGATTTGATGCTATGAATGAAAAAACGTTTACTGACAAATTGCTGCTTTTAATTGTTTTGGTCCTTTTTCTGAATGGATGCAGCAATTATAAAGATCAACAGGCGGCCCCGCAGGAAACATTACCGGAATCCATTATCAAGGTAATGTCGAGTGCCTATCCGGATGCTACCGATGCCACTTTTCAAGCCATAGAAAAGGATAAGCTTTATGAAGTTTATTATAAATTGAACGGCAATCCTTTTTACGCAGCTTTAAATACCAAAAAAATATTGAGCGTGTACCGCATGCATGGCGGGCTGCCCGATTCATTGAAACAGTCACTGCCCGTAAGGAGCGTGAGTGGCGGGGAGGTTGATACCTTTAAGGAGTCGGAACCCAGGGTGGTTAATCCCAAAGTGTTCTTTGCCAGGTATATATGGAATAGTCGCGATTATCTGCTGACGTGGGTGGAGCATGTTCCAGTCAATGACTTCTCTAAATATGCTGTGCAGTTGGAACCTTATTTCAAGTTTGCCTATATTATCGGAAAAGATGATTTGAGTGCCTTACCTGCTCGTGCGGGCAGTTTTCTGGAACGGGAAAAGCTGCGGTTTGCTACTGCCAGGATTTCGGTTAATGAAAAAAATGAAAAAGAATATAAAGTAAATGCCCTTACCGCATCGAGTACGAGTTACGATTTTACTTTCGATGCGTCGGGCAATCTGATCAATACGATTTACAGGGCCGAAGCATTTTATTACAATATTGATGAATACCCTGAAAAAATACAGAACTTTGTAAAGAGTTCACCGGCATTTGCTTCGATGAAAATATTGGAAGGATATAAGTTTTCGGACCCGATCGGGACTGGCTATGGAATGACTTTGCAGGGGACGAATGAAAATTGCCAGTTGGTTTTCGATCAGGGTGGAAATTTTGTGAGCATGACTTACAATACCACGATATTGCGATGAACGGGAAATAATTATTTCAACGATACACTTCATATCCCCTCTGAATGACCTTTTTCCGCAATAAAAAATACAGTTCGCTTGCCGATCTGGTTCGGGCCTGCCAGGCCGGCGATCCCAGGGCACAAACGGCATTCTACGAACGGTACAAATCCAGGTTGCTGGGGCTTTGCCTGCGCTATGCGAAAACCAAAGCGGAAGCGGAGGACATTTTTCAGGACGGGTTTATCAAGGTTTTTAAGAATATCAATGAATTACGGAATGTGGAGGTGATCGATGCGTGGGTGAAATCGGTGGTGATCAGGACAGCGATCAATTATTATCACCGGACTACCAAGGAACAGCAGCTCCACTCGAACCTCGAAGATTTTCAGCGGGAAATCGATTCGGGGGATTACGGAAAGATTATCACGCAGATAGACATGAACGTACTGCTGAATGTGATCAATACACTGCCGGACGGATACCGGATGATCATCAACCTGCATTTGATAGACGGTTATACCCACAGCGAAATCGGCGAAATGCTTTCGATCTCCGACAGCACTTCCCGTTCGCAATTTTTAAGAGGAAGGAATTTATTAATGAGGAAGTTACAGGAAAAAGGAATTACGCAATATGAAATCTTCTGACGAGCAAATCGACGAGGAGTTGCGTAAAGCTCTCCGGGAACGATTCGATAATTTTGAAAGGCTACCCGACCCGAACCTGAGGGAAAAAATCTTCAAAGGGCTTGGCGGAGGGACCAGCATGGTGCAAACGGGCCTCGTTGCGGCGCTGTTGCTGCTCATCACGCTGACGGCCGCCGTGTACATTGTATCGTACTCGTTGCAGCAGAAAAAAGACATGGTAACCAACGTGCGCCAGGCTACGCAAGCTTTTTCAGAGGCTATGGCGGCTAAGCCTGGTTCCGAAGTGCAGGAAGAAGGTCAGCCGCCCGCGGCCCGGCCGATCGCGGCCCGGCCTGTCGCGGCCCGGCCGATCGCGGCCCGGGCTGTCGTGGCCCAGTCAGTCGTGACCCGACCAGTCGTGGCCCGGCCGATCGCGGCCCGACCATTCGTGGCGCGGGAAGGCGATGTGGTTAATGCTGAAAACCTCGGTAATGCAGTGAATGCCGGTAATGTCGGGAATACGGGTAATGCGGAAAATACAGGCAATGCGGATTTGATAGCACCGAAACGTTCTCCGGCAGCCGCTCCCCGTCATGATAGCCCGGAAGTCGTGCCTGCGCGTACCGTACGCGCAACCCGCGCGGTTGTGCAGCCGTATAGGTATAAGCGAGCGGACGTTGTGAAGTTGATCGAAATGATCCGGTCGAACCCGTCCTCTTTTGGTTCGCTCTGGATCAGTGATGACCAGATGTCTCCGGCCGACAGGGCATTTCTGGACTCGGAATTGGAGAAAATGGACTTCGGGAGTGCAGTACCCGACAGCGCAGAAAACAATATCAAGGAACTGGAAGGGCCCACGTTGGCCGATCAAGACATCGGGGTGCTGGATCACAGGCCAATGGCCCTTCCACATTATAACTGGCAGCCCGACAGCCTCATCACGCCCGGCGAACCCCAAAAACGTTACGAATATCTTTTCAAAGAGCATTGGACCTTTATCGCGGGGCTTACACCTTTGCGCACATTCCAGATCCTGACCGTGAGGCCGGGCAATGGTGTCGTTTACCAGAATTTCGTATTACCTGCCAAGATCTCGGCGGCAACGGTCGGATACAAGTTCTCGGCCGGTGTAGAACGTAAAGGTTTCCAGCTGTCGCTCAACTATGGCCAGTTCAAGCAGTCGTACCGTTACGAGATCGCTACCAGTGAATTTACCGTGGGGCCGGACCTCACCGGGAACTACCAGGTCGTTCGGAAAGGCATCCCGCAGGAAGAGAACAGCACGGTTCGATTGGTCGGAATGGCTGTGAAAAAGCATGTGGTACGCCGCTCGCATTTCCTGCGTGACTATTACGGGGATGTCGGTGCGGAATACAGCCGCGATCTCACTTCAAAAAGGAACCTGGTTTGGTTGAATGCAGGTTTTGGCAAAGAGCTTTTTGCGGGTAACAATGTGGCGATGACCGTCGGGCCGTATTTTGAATACAGCCTATCGAAACTACGCAATCCCGATAACCCTTTTAAAATACAACCGTACCAGATCGGGCTTTCCGTGGGATTGCGGTATACTAAAAAATAAGGTCTACACTTCCGATTTGAGGATATCCGCCAGTTCCCGGCGGAATTCCTCCCCGTAAATGTTGTTGTACTCGCGCGTAAAGCTCTCAAACGTACTTTTGGCGAGTGAATGCTTGCCGAGCAACGCGAACGACTTGCATTTAAGGATCATCGCTTCTTCATTGGCCGGGTCGAAATACGAAATGTTGCCGGCCAGTCGGATCACAAATTCAGGATCGTCGGATACTGAAATGCTCCCCGCGTAATTCAGGAAGGTATTGACCACGATATTCGAAATCTCCGATTTGAAAGGGTCGAGCCATTCGAATTCCAGATTGGATAAAAAACTTCCTTTGTTGGTAATGCCGATCAGCGCCTCGATCATCGGCCTGTCTATGATTTTGGAAGAAGTGATATTCATGAAATCGAGGTAATCGACGTGTACTTCGTTTTCGTCGAAATCCAGCTTCCAATGCCCGGCATTCATCACGATCTGGCAATGCGGCATTTTGGTAAGGATCGCTTTCAGTTTCGTAAGGTTCACCGACCGGTTGTTCCGCGCACTCTCCGCCGTTTTATCCGACCATAACAATTCCCTCAGTTTATCCGAATTAATACCCCTTTTCCAGCGGATGGTGTACAGTAAAATGACGAGGAAAAGCTCCTTGATCAACGGCGTCAGCGCCTGGGTAATGTCGGTTCCGCTGTTATCGACAAGCTGTAAATCTCCAAAAAGGGAAATGCTGTTTTTCTCCTGCGGCGGCGCCTGGCTGGTACTTTTGCGTAGTGGCGCCAGGGCCGGATGCGCTTCCGGCGCCGGCTCGCCCTGCGGTTGGGAAGCGGTCGTCTCCATGCCCCGTCGGCGAAAATACAGCCATGCCGCACCCATTAGTAAGCCGGTGCCACCTGCTACAAACGGCCAGACTGGCAACGGCTCGCTTTCGGCGGTTGCCACCTCTGCATGCGCCTCGCGTACGGGCGAGAGCAATGTATAAACTTGCATGACCGTCTGCTTATCGTCTTCGGCGCGAGTCATGGTGAATGCTACCAGCTGCTTGCTGTCGGGGCAATAGAAAAGATCGGCGAAGGAATGCGTATCGTGAAAAGAGTAGGGGATCGGGGTCGCCATCGCCTTGAATTCCGGTTTATCGAGCGAGCCGCGTACGAGTTGCAACTCGGAATTGTAGCGGTTTTTAGGAAAACTCAATGCATAGAAGTAACCGTCCGGGAAAACCAGCGAGTTGGCAAAATTCAGCTGGGCAAGGTCCGTACCGGTGTCGTATACTTTCTTCCAGGTTCTTGTTTTGGGATCGAAACGCAGCAAATCGTTCCAGTTTCTGGGGTTGAGGATTTGCTGGCCCGTAAGGCTGCCGTAACCACCGAGTACGTACATACCACGCGGCCCCACACCGCCTGCGGCCAGGTATCGGGGTGTGTAAATGCCCGCTATGGCCGCTGTACTATCGACTGCCCATCGGCCGGTAGGCAAATGGTAGCGATGCACCTTGTTTTTGTAAGTCAAATGCCCATAGCCTCCGAAAATGTAAAGAGAGGAATCGGCGGCGGAATAAAACTTGTTGGAATGCCAGTATTCCGTAGAGCTTTCGGGAATAGGGAAAATAAAGTTGTTGTCCCATTTCCGGCTGGCAAAATTGAAGCGTGCAATGCGTTGCTGGTCAGCATTGTAAGTATACAGGTTGCCCGAAACCGTATCTACGAAAGCCTGATTACCTTTCGCTAAATGCAGCCTGCCCGATTGATAAGGATACGAAACGGTTACCTGGCTCGCGACCGAGTAGGTATGGAGGCTGTCCTCGCCGATGAGGTAGAGCATTTCGCGCTTCTGATCCAGGGCCGAGCAGGCAAAACCGCTGGTAACCATTCGTTTGCGCGGTTGCCATGCCTCATGCAGTTTTTCGATCCAAACCGGATTTTTGGTTACCGCAGTTACTTTGCCTTTCTGGTTATGTGCCGTTTCCCCCGAATGCTCGTCCAGCGGCCAGAGCCCGGCGGGCTTGCCATCCTGCGAAAGCTGAATATTGGCCAGGTTCATCGGCGGTACGTCCGTCGTTTGGAAGGACTTGTGCTGGTTGGCCCCGAAAAGCAGCTGGTAGCACCCACCGGGCGCAATATCCAATGTGTGCGTGTAGGTCTTACCGCCTGCGGTAATGCTCAATTTCCGGCTTTTCGCGTCCAGTTTGACGAGGAATTTGTTCCAGCCGGCAAAAAGCGCCTGATCGGAAATATTGAAAGCGATTCCGGAGAGTTTATCGCCCGCAATGACCCGGAAACGACCATTGGCCGCGGCGATTCCATTGTCATAAATGAGGTCGATATTGTTTTTATCGTCGCCGATCAGCCTGAAAATATAGCCGAAATAGGTTTTTTGTTTGGGTACAAAGGAAAGATCGAATGCGAATTCGAGGCTTTCCGAAATGCAAACGGGCTTCGCCGGCGTTAGGTCCAGCGTGGTCCGGTGGTCCTGCAAGGCCTCGTAGCTCGCAAAGCGCAGGCCGTACGATTGGGCATTTGCCGGGTTGTCGGCGGTAATGGGAATAACAAAAAGGAATGTCAGGAGGAAAAAAGGCAATTTCATCGGCCCGGTTCAGGTATACGCAGTCAGTAGTAATAATTTACAAAAGTTAAAAAAAACTTGAAATAATATAAGGTCGCGCGTGCCGGGGCCGTAAAAATATGCGCCCCGGCCGTTTCCGACCGGGGCGCTGTTTCAAGTAATATGCCGAACTGGATTTAAGGTTTTACGATTTTTCGTTCGACGCCGTCGACCTTCACAACATAAATCCCAGAAGGCCAGGTGGCAATATTCAACTCAAAACTCGGCTTGCCGGGCGTGGATGAATGCATCTTCCTTCCCGCGGAATTTACGATATCCACCTGCAAAATGCGCGCATCGGACTGGATAGCAAGCACATTCGCCGCCGGGTTTGGAAATACGTTCACAGCGATCGATCTTTCGATTTCCACTGTTGCAATGCTGCTGTAAGCAAAAGCGCCGTTCGCAGAGTGCCCATCCGACGGTAGGTCGACCATTTTCAAACGGTAATAGAAACGCCCCGCGGGCAGGTTGGTGTCCGTATACCGGTAGTCGTTGTTCGCATTGGAATTTTGGTGTGAATTGATTTTTCCAATAGTGATAAATGATTTGGCGTCGGCACTCCGCTGTATTTCAAAATGCGAGCTGTTGGTTTCCTGTGAGGTGCGCCAGGTTAGCAATGCATTATTCTGCTCGGTGTGGGCGGCGAAGCTCACCAGTGTAACGGGTAACGGCTGACCGGCCGTGGTACTCAGCGCATTCGGGAATAGCGGAACCGACAGGCTGTTTGTCGCTTTTCCTGCGAGTACTTTTTTGGTATAACCGGCAATGCCCATGTACCAGTCGGGCGTAAGGTCGAAACCGTCGGCGTCGAGCGAGAGGAACCAGGTATCGCCGCCTTTCGGGGTGTGGTCGGCGAATTTCTCCATTTTGAAGAAAGAAGTCGCCTCGTCCACTTCGTCGAACATCGCCAGGTAAATCATATTCGCGCCTTCGTTGATCACATTCTGGGACTGTTGCCACAAAAAGCTGCCGCCATTGCGCGGAATGGAGTTTTTAATGGCCGCCGACGGGTTGTTCCGAACGGTTTGCAGGTTAAACCAGGAAAAACCCGGGAAGATAACCGGCATGTAATCGATGTTTTTAGGCTGCAAATACGCCATATCCGGCCGCACGGAGTTGATCGCGAATGCATTGGCGCCGCTTTCGTTGCTGTACCGTCCCACCGACCACGGGCTGATCACATCGAGCTGGTCGTATACCGCGAGCCATTCTGCGGTATGTGTGCGCCAGTTATTGTTGAGGCCGCCCATGATGGTCGCACGGTATTTGGGATCGTCGGTCGGGTCGGTAGGATCGCCGTCGCGGAACCATTTCACGAGCTTGTCGGAACGTTCCGCGGTGGCGTCGGGGCTGGAAGCCAGGCCGAGGCCCCACAATGCTACCAGCGGACGGCCCTTGTGCCAGAGGTAATTGCTTTCGGAAGTGACGCCCATTTCGTCCACGAGGCGCTTCCAGTCGGCGATCACGGCCTCGGTAGATGTCGCGTCCGCGCCCGAGAGGTCGTACATGATCGCATACACGCGACCGTATTTCAGGCTGGCGGTCTGCACGTTTTCAATCACTTTTTCGAAATGCCGTGGTACGCGCGAATCGCCTGTGCGGAAGTTTTGGAGAAACCGCTGCTGGAAAACGCCGTCGACTTCATGCTCGCGCATCCATTTGAAATGCTGGTCGACGGTATTGTAATTGTAGCTCGAAAACAGCTTCGCGGGCGAGCCGTTGCTATACACCATATTCGTCGCCACGAGCTCACTGGAAGGGTAATCGCCCAGGTAAGGCCACATATCCACGGTTGCATTGGCATGGTCGGGCGCGCCGCCGAACCAGTGCAGCCACCAGTTGTGGGTAGGGCTGCCGTCCGTCGGAAGTCCGAACCAGCCCTGATAACCGAACATCACCTTGCCGTTCAATGTGTTGGCCGATGGGACGGGCGTGGCAACGTCGGCAGGTTCGTAAAACTCGATCTCGTCGACCCGGGCGGTAATAGACGCGCTTAGCGGCTGGCTGATCTGGAAGAAATTAATGGCGGACAAATTCGGATTACCTGTTTTTACGGCACCCGGCAAATGCAGGATCACGTGGTTCCATCCATTTTGTATTTTCTGGTTGGCCAGGTTCCAGCGATATTCGTCCGTCCCCGCCTGGCCCGAAGACGAGAACACAATGCTTCCGCTACCGTTCATTTGGGACGCATCCGAAACGAAAAGCCAGAATTTCACGATACCATCGGCTTCCGTCACAGTAGTATTGAATGGCGCGGGATTGAATGTAAACCAGTTGGTACCCGAGCCGGTTTTAACGATGGACGCGCTGCCGAGGATCTTGTTGCCCGTATCGGTGCCCGGCGCGTCGCTCCCCGACCAGCCGGTAGCATCGTCGGCCGCGCTGAAAATGTGCGCACCGCTGAGCACGCTGCCTTCATAGCCTTTTGTAAAACGGACATTATCGATCTTGATAATCACCGATTCACCCGCATTAATAGGCTTGTAATACCTGAAAAAATTAATGGCCGCCAGGTTCGGGTTACCCTGCTTGCCCGCCGCGCTCAGGCGAAGTACCACGTTGTTCCAGCCATTGCGGAGGTTCACACTCGCCGTGCCCCAGTTGTACTCGTCGGTATCCGGGTTGCCCGAACTGGTAATTTCGAACTGCCCGCCCGAGGCGCTGAACTTCGTAACGTCCGAAACGTAGAGCGAGAATTGCAGGTAGGCGATATTCAACTCCGTGGGGCCGATGCCGGTGTTGATCGGCGTGGTGAATGTCCGGCGGAGGCGTTCGGTATTGCCGCCTTCGGATTTGATCGAATAGGTGCCCTGCACGGGCGCATCGCTGTCGAGGCTCAGCGCATTGCCGCCACCGCCCCAGCCGGTAAGCGATTCGCAGTCGTCGACGGGCGTCACCTGCGCAAGCGAGGGCAGGGTCGCCGCCAGTAACAGGAGCAACAGTAAACAGTTGGTCTTCATTCAGTTTTGGATTAAGGTGAAAAGATTTGAGTAAAAGCCCACGGTGCCGGGAGTGGCTGGCGGATTGGTCCAAAACTAGACGGGCACCTATAATTTTAGATTAACTATGACTTAATAAAGAATAAATGGGAAAAAATGTCGGCTAAAAAGCGGCAATTAAGTCCAAATTAAGTCTGCGTTAACGCCCTGCACGTTACTTAGCACCCGGATTTACAATTACCTCCGTGTAACTTTTTCTTTCAAAAAAACAATTATGAACAAAACTCTATCCATCCCCTTATGGGCGATGAGCATGGCATTGCTGTGCCATTTCAACCCACCTGCGTATGCGCTCGGGAGTGGCAGCCGACCAGCCGGGGACCCGCCCGCTGCTAACCGGCCACCCGCCGCCACCGATGTTTCAGGAACAGTTAAAGATGAAAAAGGCGAGGGTATCCCGGGCGTGAATGTGCTCGTGAAAGGTACCGCCACGGGCACGACCACCGATGTGAATGGCAAGTTTTCAATCCAGATCGGGTCGGCGGCTGATGTGTTGGTCTTTTCATTTGTAGGTTATGCCAAACAGGAAGTCGCGGTGGGTAGCCAGACGACCATTAACATTACCCTGGCCGAAGACAACAAGAACCTCGACGAAGTAGTGGTGGTAGGGTATGGTACCCAGAAGAAAGTGACGCTGACGGGAGCCGTCGTTTCCGTGAACAGCCAGGAGATCGTCACTACCAAAAACCAGAACGTGCAGAATATGCTCACGGGCAAGCTGCCGGGCCTGCGGGTGGTGCAGAAATCGTCGGAGCCGGGTGATTTCAACTCCAACCAGTTCGATATCCGGGGCTTTGGTAATCCGCTGATCGTGATAGACGGCGTGCCGCGCGACAATATCTCCCGCATCGACCCGAATGAAATCGAAAGCATTTCCATTCTGAAAGACGCCGCGGCGGCCATTTACGGCGTGCGTGCGGCCAATGGCGTGGTGCTCGTGACGACCAAACGCGGCGCGAGCGGACGGGCGAAGATCGAGTATTCGATGTATTACGGCAGCCAGACTGCATTGGGTTTGCCGAAACCCGTGGGCGCGATCGAACGCTACACGCTCATGAACGAGAAGAGCATGCACAATGTGAACAGTCCGACGATCCGCTATTCCGAATCGGATTTTGCCCCATATCGTGAAGGGAAGCTGCAAAGCACGGATTGGTACGATCTCGTGATGCAGAAACGCGCACCCCAGCAACAGCATAACCTCAGCGCGAGCGGCGGTACTGCTGACGGCAAGATCGATTATTTTATCAATATGGGTTATATGTACCAGGAAGGTTTCTGGAAAAGCAAGGATCTCAATTATGATAAATACAACCTGCGGTCGAATATTAATGCGCAGATTACGAAGCAGTTGCGTGCCTCGCTGAAACTGAGCGGTATTATCGATACCAAAAACAACCAGCAGGCGGGCGGTATGCACGAAATATACGGGCCGCTCTGGCGCGCACAGCCGAACGAGACCAATTATGCCAACAATAATCCCGATTACCTTTTCAAAATGGCCGCCGGGCACCCGGTTGCATTGACGACCGCCGATATTTCGGGTTACCAGCAGGACAATAACAAATGGCTCCAAAGCCAGTTTCAGCTCGAATACACGGTGCCGCAGGTAGAAGGGTTGATGGCGAAAGGGATGTTCAGCTACGACACGCGGATCAACTCCAACACCAATTATAAAAAGTCTTACAATTTGTACGATTACAATGCGTCCAGCGACACCTATGCGCCGTTCGCGAACAACCTGCCCGACCAGCTGACCAAGACTTACAATATGCTGCCGTCCACTTTGATGCAGGTTTCATTGAACTATAACCGCTCTTTCAAGGAGACGCACAATGTGGGCGCATTGGTACTTTATGAAGAAAGCACCCGCAGCAGCGACAACTTCTTCGCGAGCCGCGAGCTGGGGATTCCGATGGAGTATCTTTTTGCCGGAAAAGCGCAAAATCAGGTCGGGAACAGCAATATCAACAACATCTGGAAGAATGCGAACAAAGGGCTGGTAGGGCGTTTGAACTACGATTTCAAGGGCAAATACATCGCCGATTTCAGCTTCCGCTACGATGGTTCGTCCAAATTCCCTCCCGGCAAGCAGTGGGGTTTCTTCCCGGCGGTTTCGGCTGGCTGGCGATTGTCCGAGGAAGGTTTTATCAAAAACAATGCAGCCTTCCGTTTCCTGGATAACCTGAAAATCCGCGGTTCTTATGGAACAATGGGGGATGATGGTGCTTCTTCCTACCAGTTTGTGTCGGGTTATGACTATCCGTTCAATGGCAACAGCCAGGCGCTGGCCGGCGGGTACATGTTCGGCGGGTCGTTTGTGAATTCGCTGGGCTTCCGCAATTCGCCGAACCCCAATATTACCTGGTATACCGTGAAAACTGCCAATGCGGGCCTGGACGCAGGTTTCTGGAATGGTTTGGTGGAGGTTACCTTCGATATTTTCCGTCGTAACCGCACCGGTTTGCTGGCAAACCGCCTCATGTCGCTCCCCGGTACATTCGGCGCGACGATGCCGCAGGAAAACCTGAACAGCGATCAGACAAGCGGTTTCGAAATTTCAGTTTCCCACCGCAAGCGAATCAATGAGATTCGATACAATGTGTCGGGTAACCTTTCGCTCACCCGTACCCGCAACATTTACATCGAAAGAGGCCGGTCCGGTAACTCCTACGACGACTGGCGGAACAACCGCAGCAACCGTTACAACGACGTATGGTTTGGCTGGGGTTACGAAGGCCAGTTCCAATCCTATGAGCAGATCGCCCAACACAACGCATTCGTAGGCCGTGCCACATTACCGGGTGACTACATCTACGAAGACTGGAACGGCGACGGTACGATCGACGACATGGACCGTCATCCGATTGCGACCACCATTAACCCGGCCAGCACCACCACCGTCGGCGGCGATGCGAAAAAGAACCACCCGCTCATGAATTTCGGTTTCTCAGGCTCTATCGATTACAAGGGATTTGACTTCAATATCCTCTTCCAGGGCGCGGCGCTTTCATATGTCGCTTACGGCGAACAGCTGCGCGAACCGCTGGCCTGGGATGGTAATGCATTGGAATTCTTCATGGATCGCTGGCATCCCAACGACCCGACGGCCGACCCTTACAATCCTTCAACCCAATGGACAAAAGGTTACTATGCCTACACCGGCACCACGGCCGACGAAAACTCGGCCCGTAACATTCAGAATGGCGCTTACCTGCGTCTGAAAAGTGCCGAGATCGGCTATTCGTTGCCGAAGGATTTGCTGAAAAGGGTAGGCGTGCAGGGGCTGCGCGTGTATGTGAACGGCTATAACCTCCACACATTCACAAAGGTGAAAGGGCTCGATCCGGAGCACCCTTCGGAGTTGTACGGGTATATGTACCCGATCAACCGGACGATCAATGTGGGCGCAAGTATCAGTTTTTAAATCAGATTCAGAATGGTATTTCAAATTAAAAATATAAAATATGCCCTCGCGCTGATGCTGCTGGGCGGCACGTATGCATGTAACGAACTCGATATTCCACCGATCAACGTCGTACAGGACAAGGATGCATTCACCGACGCCGGTATGCAGGCCTACATGGCCGCATTGTACAGCCGGATGCCGATCGAGGATTTCAAATACAGCGCACAGGAAGGAACCGAAGGGTTTGATACCTGGAACAACATCGCGACCCCGGCGCTGAATACCGGCGAAAATGCAAACCGGAATAATGGCGGCTTCGTGAACCCGGCGCGGGGTTACTGGAAAAGCGGCTACCAGGTGATCCGCAATGCGAATTACCTGATCCGCGAACTGCCGAAATATACGCCGTCGCTCACCCAGCCGAAGGTCGATAAATGGATCGCGGAGGCGCGTTTCGTCCGTGCATTCACCTATTTCGCATTGGCGAAGCGCTATGGCGGCGTGCCTATCACGCAGGATGTGCAGTCGCTGGATGGTACCACGCTCGAATCGCTGCAAATCCCGCGCAGCAGCGAGCAGGAGATTTACGATTTCATCCTCGCCGACCTCGATTTCGTGATCGCGAACATGCCGGAAGCGAGCGAGCAGTCGGGCAGGGTGAACAAGAACATCGCGGCCGCATTCAAATCGCGGGTGGCGCTCACGGCCGGTTCCATTGCACGTTATGCCAATCCGTTTATAAAAGACGGGGTAATGATTTGTGGTATTCCAAAAGAAAAGGCTAACGACTATTTCAAAGCGGCATTTCAGGCGGCGAAGTCGATCGAGGGAAAGTATTCTTTATATATGAAAAAATGGTCGGCAAGCGATAAAATCTCAACCGCCGATAACTACGCCGACCTTTTCCTCGACACCAGCAGCCCTGAAACCATTTTCGCCAAAGGTTATTCGTACCCCGAATCCGTGCACAGCTTCGACGCCGTGTATGCGCCGCCGCACATGACTTCCACCTACGGCGACCGCTTCAACCCGACGCTCGATTACGTGGAGCTTTTCGATGGCTTGCCCAAGAATGCCAAAGGTCAGCTGAAAACGACCGATGACAAAGGCAACTACATCGTGTACGATTACGTGGAACAACTTTTCGAGAACTGCGAACCGCGTCTGCGTGGAACGGTACTGCTGCCGGGTCAGCCGATCAAAGGTGTCCGCACCGACCTGCGCCGGGGTACGTTGGTTGAAACTGTCGATCCAACGGTGCCTATTCCGAAGTTTATCCCGGAAGACATGACTAGCGGTTACAATTCCAATGCGTTTTATAATTCCAATGTAAAGCAATCGGGTACCTGGAACAACCAGACGCCCATTGTGCTCTCGAATGGCCAGTCGATCAACCCGAGCGGGCTGGACGGGCCTACTTCCGCCAACAATGCCACTATTACCGGCTTCCATGGCCGCAAATGGCTGATGCCGAACCTCGCTCCGTCGGCCACTGCATTGCACCGCTCGAACCAGTCGTGGATTGAAATGCGGTATGCCGAAGTGCTCCTGAACCGTGCCGAGGCTGCATTGGAACTGCATCAGAACGGGGTTACCGAGGTGGATGGTACAGCATTGCTGAACGACGCATTCGAAAATATCAACCAGGTTCGTAACCGTGCAGGCGCTGTGTTGCTTAAAACGGCGGCAGAACTTTCGTCCGCGCAGCCGCTCGCACCGGGTACGGGTGTAGGCGCGTACGTACTCGCACCTACACGGGGGTTGCAGCTCGTGCGCATCGAGCGCAGGAAGGAGCTGGCGTTCGAGAACAAGCTCTGGTGGGATATGCTCCGCTGGCGCACGGCAGATGCCGAAGTGAATGCGCGTATCTGGCGCAAATGCAACCCGTTCCTGTTCGCGAAAGGCGCCATTGCCGAGAGCAGCGATTACGTCCGGGGCAAATACATTTTCGACTGCCGTTTCGAGGAAAGAAGTTCGCGTTTTACCGTCGCCACCAAAAACTATTACGAAGCCATTCCGGGCGCCGAGCTGATCGCAAACCCGAAACTGGTTCAGAATGAGCAATATTGATCACTGAAAATGAATCTAACAATGAAAAGTCTTTTGTATATTTTAATAATTCCACTAATGCTTTGCGCCTGCAAAATCGACGACGTGGATGCGCCGGATTCGACATTCGAAGGCCGACTGGTGGACGCAAGCGGCGCGGGAATCCAGCTCGAACAGGGTGCTTCCAGCGCGCGGCTCAAAATGGAGGAATTGAGTTGGAGCAATACACCGCTGCCGCTTTTCCTCAACCTGAAACAGGACGGATCTTTTATCAATAACAAACTCTTCCCGGGCAACTATAAAGTAACGCCGGTCGAAGGCCCGTTCTACCCGGTAGCCGAGAAGGTGCTCGACATCAAAGGCGCTACGAAACAGGATTTTACGGTAATACCTTTTCTGAATGTGGAATGGGCGGCCGAGCCGGTGATCAATGCCGACAAGAAGCTTTCGGTAAGCTTCAAATTCACCAGCAATGCCGCGCCGGAAGGCCTCACAAAGCCCAATCCGCTCGATTACCAGCTGTTTATTTCAACCAATCAATATGTGGGGAATAATAACTGGGACAATACCGCAGTAGGAGCGGTGGTGCCGGTAACGGTGGATAAAGAAGGGCAGGACATCACCATTTCGTCGTCCGTGCCTATGAAATACAGTACCACTTACTACGTGCGCGTCGGCGTGCGGGTGAATGATACTTATAAAAAGTACAACTATACGACGATCAAGACGGTGACAGTTCCATAATGTACGAAGCGCGGGATCTGCGATATTCATGAGAACGGCCAAATGCCGTCAGGCATGTTCGTCGGCCATCGTGTTGCTACCGATGTTGCATCGCTACGTGATTGGGATGCCGGATTTTCCGGACCCTGCCAATCTGGAAAATAGCGCGAAACTTTATACGCAGAGGTAGTGTGAGCCCCCGGGACCATTGGTCTTTTGGGGGCTTGTTTTTTAGAGCGTGTTGTCGTCGCGGATGTAAAGGAGGTAACGCGGTTCTACGACGGCGCTGCGTTTTTTTTCATCCAAAAAACCATATTTCAATTTCGTGACGTGGAAATGCTGGGGCGAAGCCTGCACTTCCGCGTCGACGCCCGAGCGGATGAGGCTGTCGGCGATGGCGGCAGTGGTGTACAGGTAACAGGGCGCGGTGTCGATGAAATCGTCGAGATATTTGCCGCTTTTGATCAGTTTGACTTCTCCCGGAGAATAGAATTCGAAGCTGTAAGAGAACGAGCCATAGGCCGCCACGGGCAAGTGGCTGTTCTTTGCAGATATGACCCTTGCGGCCTGCATACCCGATTGATATTGTAGTAAAAAAGGGTAAAAGAACTGGAACAGGAAGATATACAGGATCGCGGCCATCGCATATCCTTTGAAAAGGAGCTGCTGCATGGCGTTGCGGTAATGGATAATGCTCGTCGCAAAAACAATCCCCAGCGCGATGACCGCCGCGATAATGCCGTTTTCGATACGGGTAATGTAAAGCAAGCCGGAAATGAACACCAGCGCGACGACGAGCAACACGGTTTGGATCGTAACGAAATGGTTCAGTTTCGACCGCCTGGCCAGCTCGGTAAAGAAGTAGGCGGTGATCATCGAGAAATAGGGGAATTCGATGACGAGGTAATGCGGGAGCTGGAATTTGGATAATGAAAATAAGAGGAAAGTTACCAGCGTGCTGCCATAAATTACCCAGCGGATCGCGTCGCGGTTTTTCTCGAAGCGGAGCAGGTATATGATGCCGCCCACCAGTCCCACGGACCACGGCAGGAACGCCCATAATGTCGTATGCAGGAAGAAAGTAACATTGCCACTCCCTTTAATAGGCCCCGTGTTGAAAAACCGGCCGAACTGGCTGTCCCAGAAAAAGAACCGCAGCCCGGAGACGTTCGTGCGGCCGAATACCACTTTCTCGGGATGCAGATCGAATTGTACGTACAAGCTGTAAAGTTCCGGCAGGATGAATACGAAGCATAATACCAGTACCAGCCACCAGCGGTAGTTGACGAACTCGCGGAACTGCTTCGTAATGAGCCAGTAAATGACCCATCCGCCGCCGAGGGTTATGAGCACGAAAACGCCTTTCGTCATGATAGCGCAGGCGGCAAACAATGCGGCCCATACAATATGCGACCAATGTGCCCGTGCATGTACGCGCAACATATGCCAGGCCGAGCCGGTAATGCAGGCCGTGAGGTAAGGTTCGGCACGCACGTCGAAGTTAGCCAATGTACTGTGCAGGGCGACCGTGTAGATCAGTACCGCTATTTTGGCCACGTCTTCATTGTATAAATCCCTCGCAATGAGAAAAGTATATCGCAGGCTTAACAGCCAGAAAAGAAATGCGGGCAACTTATAGGCAAAACCCGTGATCCCGAATACCTTATAGCTGATCGCGGCCATCCAGAAGGGGAAATGCGGCTTGTCGAGCCAGTCGTGGCCGTCCCCATAGAGATTTACCCAATCATTGTGCAACACAATGTGCTTGGCGATGGTGGCGTAAAGCGCGCCGTCGGGTTCGATGATATCGAGCCAGAGGCCGGGGATGTTGAGCAAAATACCGGCCAGCAATAGCCAGGGGAAATAACGGTGCAAAAACGGGTCACGGTTGTTCATAACGTTGCGTATTTCGGGGATGCGGCAACAGGGCCAATATGATGCCTGCCAAAACCGATGTACGCACGAAGGTTTGAACTTGTGTCGGGTATACGCTGTAAATGCGTGTTATTTAATTGTTAATATCGGGCAACGCACCTTTCTTTTTTCGGAACCCGGGCGGTTTTCGGCGCCCCAGTCGGTGAGGATGTTGATCACCGGTTCGAGGCTTTTGCCGAGGTCCGTAAGCTGGTATTCAACCCGCGGCGGCACTTCGGGGTACACTTTGCGGCTGATGAGCCCGTCGCTTTCCATTTCTCGTAATTGGAGGATCAGGATGCGCTCGGATACGGCCGGAAGGCTGCGGCGGAGATCGCTGTACCGCATGGCGCCGTAAGCCAGGCGCCAGAGGATCGAGGGCTTCCAGCGGCCGCCGATCAGGTCCAGGGTGTAAGCCATGTCACAATTTCCATTGATCATTATTTCGTTTTCAAGGTTCGTGGAGCTCTGTTTTCGCATAACTTACATTTATGTTAGTACTTGATAATTATGTTAGTACCTGTAAAATTATGAGTAGCGGGGTAATTTTGCAATGAAATCAAAAACCAATTTATCATCATGCAAAATCTGAAAGACAAAGTCGCATTCGTAACAGGCGGTAGCCGGGGTATAGGGGCAGCCATTGTGAAAAGGCTGGCAGCCGAAGGGGCGAAAGTGACTTTTACTTACGTCAACAGCAAAGATCAGGCGGACGCGCTCGTGAGCGAGCTCGCGCAGGAAGGACTGAATGCCGTAGCGATTCAATCCGACAATAGTAAGGAAGGCGCGGTTTCGGCGGCGATAGACCAGACGATCGGGCATTACGGGAAGCTGGACATCCTTGTAAACAGCGCCGGTGTGTTTATCGGCGGCAAGGCATTTGAAGAGCACACGGTGTCGGAATACGATTACGTCATGAATGTGAATGTAAAATCCGTTTTCGAGGCATGTCTGACGGCTTCGCGCAAAATGGAGAATGGCGGACGTATCATTACCATCGGCAGCTGTATGGCCGATCGCTCCGCGGTACCGCAGGCGACATTGTATTCGGCGAGCAAATCCGCATTATCGGGTTTTACAAGAGGGCTTTCCCGCGACCTTGGGCCGAAAGACATCACGGTAAACCTGATCCAGCCCGGCCCGGTGGATACCGACATGAACCCGGCAGATTCGCAGTACTCCGATTTCCAGCGGGGCATGATGGCGATCCCGAAATACGGCCGTCCGGAGCACATTGCCGATGCGGTCGCATTCCTGGCCAGCCCGACCAACAGCTACACCACCGGTTCGGTGATCACCATCGACGGCGGCACGCTGAGCTAGTTTCGGATCGTACCGGTAGGATCGGATCGATTAGTTTCCAATATTTGCCGCGACACCAGTTCGCGAAATCCATTGGAAAAAGACCCTGCATTGCAAAGGATGATCCTCGACCATGTCCTGCGCCGCATCGAGCTCACGGCGGCGGAACAGGCCCATTTTGTTTCTCTTCTGAAAGTCAGGAAGCTGCTTGCGCGGCAATACCTCGTCCAGCAGGGCGACGTGTGCCAGTACGAAAGCTATGTCTGTAAAGGATTTCTCCGTTCATTTTTTGTGGACGGGAAGGGGAACGAGCATACCCTGCATTTCGCGATGGAAGACTGGTGGATCAGCGATTCCACCAGTTTCCATTTACAGGTTCCTGCCACACGGAACATCGTGGCGCTCGAAGCGTCGGTTTTATTACAAATAGAAAAGAACGACCTCGAACAGCTCTACAAAGACATTCCCGCATTCGAACGTTTCTGGCGCATTCTCGAACAAAAGAGCGGCATCGCCCAGGACCAACGCATCCTGAACGCCATTTCCATGACCGGCGCCGAACGGTACGAAGCGCTCATCACCAAATATCCCACCCTGGAACAGCGCATGCCCCAACGGTATATCGCGTCCTATTTAGGCATTACCCCGGTGTTTCTGAGCCAGATACGGAAGCAGTTGTCGCGGCCACCGTTGTGAGATCATTACTAATGTTAAACAACTTTAAGCCCTTTTATTAAAATACTTATACGCCCCGTCCCTGA
Source organism: Dyadobacter sp. SG02 (assembly GCF_900109045.1). Classification (GTDB taxonomy): domain Bacteria; phylum Bacteroidota; class Bacteroidia; order Cytophagales; family Spirosomataceae; genus Dyadobacter. The sequence continues at coordinate 220,669 of NZ_FNYL01000005.1, read as the reverse complement.
CCGTCCCGGTACTTTTGTAAGCAAAAAACAAAGTATGGAAACGATCAGCAAAACGATATTTGACGCCACGGAAATACGGGGGAGAAAACTGGCGAACCGCCTCGTGGTGGCGCCTATGACGCGTGTGAGCGCGACGGCTGCGGGTGTACCTACGCAGGAGATGACCGATTATTATGAAGCATTCGCAGCGGGCGGCTTTGGAATGATTATCACCGAAGGCACCTACACCGACGCGCTTTTCAGTAAAACCAATCACCACCAGCCGGGCATTGCCAATGGGGAACAAATGAATGGCTGGAAGCGTGTGGTGACCGCCGTTCATCGTCATCATGCACTTATTATAAATCAATTGATGCATGGCGGTGCATTGTCCGAGCGCAGTGAGGAAACGATCGCGCCTTCCGCGGTACAGCCGATCGGTTTGCGTTCGACGGATAGTTCCGTACCGGCCAGTGCGTTTCCAATGCCGCGCGCAATGGAGGCGGAGGATTTTGAGCATGTGAAAAGCGGCTACGTCAATGCCGCATTGCTGGCGTACGAGGCGGGGTTCGATGGGGTGGAGCTGCACGCAGCCAATGGTTACCTGTTCGACCAGTTTATTACGCCGCATACCAATCTTCGAACTGACGAATACGGCGGCGACGAGCGGAACCGGCTGCGGTTTTTAATGGAAGTTTATCAAGCCGTGAAAACGGCATTGCCGGACGGTTTTATCGTCGGTATCAGGGTTTCTGAAAGCAAGGTCAACGACCTCGCGTACCGCTGGCCGGGCGGAGCGGATACCGCGCGGCGAATTTTTGAGGTATTGGCCGAAATCGATCCGGATTATGTGCATATCGCAGCCGAAGGTGGTCGCTGGGAACGGGAATGCCGGTACCCCGACGGTACTTCTTCCAACAGCATCGCCAAAAGCATTCTGAAATCGCCCGTGATAGCGAACGGCGGAATGCATGATGTGGCATTAGCCGGGACGTTGCTGAACAGCAATGCGGCCGACCTGGTATCGATCGGCCGCGCAGCCATTGCCTCACCCGACTGGCCGAAATTGATGGCAGCGGGAGAACCCGTGGTACCTTTTTTCAAAGAGCTGATCAAGCCCAGCCTCACGCTTTCGCATACACGGCAGGTACGCGAGCAATGCCGCGAGTCCGCATTGTGCTGATCAGCAGGCATTGTTATTTGGCAGCGAAATCCGGCCGTTCGAAAACTTCATTGACCGGCCGGGTCTCGATCCACCAGATTTCTCTAAGCGAAGGATCGTAATATCTAGCGAGCTGGCCTTTGAGGAGCATTACCCTTTTGACTTCCTGCTTTTCGGGGATCAGGTTGCTGCTGGCGCCGTAAACCTGCCGGAAGCCATCGAGTAGGTAGGGCTCGTTTTTCAAGCGGGCCGGGTCAAAGGATTTTGCATCGATCATCTGCACATTACCTTTTATTAATGCGGCTGGTGGCGCGTCGCGGTAAATTGGGAAGGTGAGGTAAGTTATTTCGGTACAGAAGTTGCCCGGTCCCCAGTTCCTCTTTTCCTGACTTTCGTTAAGGAAATACGGATAGTTTTTGAATGCTTCGTTGATTTCGCGCGGCGTTGCTCGCTTGCCGTCGAGAAAGAGCGTCAACTCGCCTTCATAGCCTACCAGCTGTTTTTTCCGGTCGAAATACCCGCCTTTGTACAAAGTGATTACATCTTTTGACCATCGATGCGTATTGATATAACTCACCCTCAGATCCATTTCCTTTTGATGCGGTGCGAGATTTGCGAACAGATAGGCTTTGAGCTCTTCCCGGGTTTCCGACGGATCGTATCTGTCGTAAAAAGACTTTGAATCGATTGAGTACGAGTGGTTTAGCAATTCCGGGATTGCCCGCTTACGAATAAAATAATACATGAAGCTTTCTCCAAAGTCGAATCCGCCGTGATATTCCTCGCCGGTGTGGAAACTCAGGAAATGCTCAGGGTCCTCAAATCCGATGGAATACCTGTGGGTAATGCCTTTTTCGGGCTTGACAGGCAATTCAGCAAAGTAAAAACCGTCCTTGTCTGTTTTGATAGTTTTGATGTAAATGTCGTCGTGTTTGACTTCCAGTGGCAAACCCGCAATAGGCTTCCCGGTTTCGTCGAGCAGGAGCCCGGCCATATGCAGGAGATTCTTCGGTTTCCTTTTACTTACCTCCACCGGCGTACGATAGAAATTGATCACCTTTTTTCCCTTTCCCGGCACGTCCCACCGGAATGCCGCCAGTGTCACGGTCAGCAGCGGCAGAATGAACAGGAAACACGCCAGCAATACCCGCGGACTCGCATTTTTGTTCATCATCACAAATCTTTGTTTTAAAGAGTGATAACCAAACTGATTCACCAGCGAAAACTCGGGGCCGACGGCCGCTTTCAGGAGCAAATACTGATAGGCTTTTGTGTCCGGGTGGTTTTCCAATACTTTCTGATCGGCAATGTATTCCAGGTTCTGGCGGATGGCGCTGCGGATGAGCCAGGCGAAAGGGTTAAACCAGTTGATAATGCACAATATCTCCGACCAGATCACATCCAATGTATGCCACTGCTGCACGTGAATGTATTCATGCAGGATCATATCCTGCAACTCGTCGGGCTTATGCAGGTGGGGGTTGTAAAATATAGCCTTGCCGAATGAGAAGGGGCTCATTTCGAGGTCGAAATGGAAGATTTTAACGCCGTCGTCATGCGAAACAAGGCGCGATTGCGAACGTATGCGCAAATACGAGCGGACGTGTCCAAGCAAGCGCAATGTCATGAGCGCCGCGCCCGCGAGCCAGAGGTAGAAAATCCATTCGGCAAAGGTTGGTATCCATGGTTCGGAAGCTTCCGTTGGCTTGCCCGGAAAACCCGGAGGGAAGCCCGGATATTCAGGCGCGGCGATGCGGGTAATGGCAGGCACGCTTTGTACGAACGTACGTGCGGGCGTGGGCTCGGGAGCGATATAATGATTGATGTTGATGAGCGGTATCAGGAAGCAAAGCATCGAGTAAAACCGCAGGAAATGCCGGTTGCTGTCGTGAAATGTTAGCTTACGCAGTACCAGGTGGTAAAAAAGGGCGATCACGCCGAGGCTGACCGACAGTTTGAGCAGGTAATCCGGGAATGCCGACATAGCTGGAATAGTTTGGATGAATTACTTCTTTCCTTCGATCAGGCCGATGATCTCCCTCAGATCGTCGGCTGAAATCTTGTTCTTCTGCGCGAAAAAGCTCACGAGCTCCTTGTAGGAATTTTCGAAATAATCCTTCACCACACTTCCCATGAACTTTTGCTTGTAAGCCTCCTCGCTGATGGCCGGCGCATACAAATAGGCGTTGCCGATCATCCGGCTGCTTAGGTACCCTTTCTTTTCGAGGTTTTTGATAGTCGAAGCGACTGTCGTATAGGGTGGGACGGGAGGCGCCATGGCCTCCATGAATGATTTTACGCTTCCTTCGCCGGTTTTCCAGATGGCCAGCATGGCGTCCTGCTCCTGAATGGTCAATTTTTCCATAGCTACGATTTTTTCGTAAGTCTACGAATCTTTCGTAGTTATGTCAAATATTTCAACTAAAAAATTAATTGAAACTTGATAACCCATTAAATGCCAGGATTTTGACTTTTGTAGAACTGGACTTTCTTGAACATTTCGATCAGCGTCGATACTTTCAGTTTTTCGAAAATGCGCGCCTTGTAGGTGCTTACCGAGCTTTCGGTGAGGTTGAGCTTGATCGCGATTTCCTTTGTCCAATAACCTTCGATCAGCATGTCCATTACTTCCAGTTCCCGCTGCGACAGATGTTCTAGCGGGTTTTCGCCGTTGGGTTTGTTTTCGAGGGTATTGCGGAGTAGTTGCTGCTGAACGGCCGTGCTGATGTAGTTGCCGACTTCCAGCATGGACAATATTGCTTTTTTGATCTCCTCCTGGGAAGCATTTTTCGAGAGGAAGCCGTTCGCGCCCGCTTTGATATAATGTAGTGCGTAAATCTCTTCTTCGAGGCTCGAAAAGATCATGATCAAAACTTTGGGCTGTATTTCCCGGATTTTCGGGATCATGTTGAAACCTTCGCCGTCGGGAATATTGATATCGAGCACAACCAGGTCGATCTGGTTATTGGTCAGTTGGGCGAGCGTCTCACTGAAAGAGCCAGCTTCATGAACGACCACCGGGTTCAGCAAATCAAGAATCAAGAACCGGGTGGCGAGCCTGACAATCGCATGGTCTTCAACCAGTAAGATTTTTTTCATTTTTTTAAGGAGGACTTGTATTCAGTTTCCGACCGTATATAACCTTTTGTCATTCAATGGCTATCAAATAAATGCAGTAAATATTGAGTAAAACTCCTATTATTTAATGTAAAACTTATTCAGCGGTCTGTACAAGTTTACAGTTAATTAACCGCTTCGGCAAAAAAAGTTTTATCTGTCGGTGCAAAATTTCTTCTGTAAGAAGCACGGGAAAGGGGTTTTCAGGCCATTTTGGGCGCAGTTTAACGCCCTGTGGTTCATCGGCATTCTCGCGGACAGAAGATTTGAATAGAGTTTGTTTGAGATATGTTAGAGAAATTTCTACATTTACATGTAGCGACAAATGTGTAATATTTATTCTTAAATTTACATCTTTGAATTTCGAACTACTTCCATATTCGAAATAAGCAGAGTTATGACAGTTGTGACAGGGCGCGGATTGCCCTGCTGCTGTCCGCCAATCAGCCATTTTATGAATATACTCATTATCGAGGACGAACCGCTAACCGTGCTGGGATTAAAGCAGAAGATCGGCGAGATCAATCCCGTCACGACGGTGGACAACGCTTCGTCAGTCGAGAGGGCTTATGACCTCGCGAGCCGCAATATTTACGAACTGGTCATTCTGGACATCGACATCAAAGGCAAAGCCGGGGCGGGGGCGGTGGAACGCATGAAAGCATTGTATCCCGGGACGGCCATCCTGGTCATCACCGACCTCGAAGAAGGCATTTATGGTTTGCCCTATATGAAGGCGGGTGCCGACGGCTTTTTGTCCAAACTGGCCTCGTCGGCGCAGTTCGACGAGGCGATCCGCGCCATGATGGTGATGGGTAAGTATGCCAGCACAGCGTTGCAGCAGCAGATCATCCAGGAAAGCCAGATCAGCCGGTCGCTGCGGTACGTGAATCCACTCATGAGTATATCGGAAAGGGAGCGCCAGGTAATGAACCACCTGATAGCCGGTAAATCGACGGGAGAGATCGCGACCATTCTCAATATCAACAAGACCACCGTCGGAACGCACAAGATGCGCATACTTAAAAAGATGCAGGTAAATAGCCTGATTAAGCTGATCGAGAAGGTGACGATGCTGAGCTAAGCGGTTTTGCAAAAGCGCTGCCGTCGGAATATCGATATATTTCTACAAAACGGTAAGAATCTCCTTTCTGATAATATTCCTAATATTGTATGAAATAATATCAAACCCTGTCTATATCGGTTAGCACTTCTATGAAATTTCTATGTATTGAGGACCACCCGCTCATCCTGCTGGGGCTTAAAATGGTATTTGCCGAATTTTATCCCCGGGCCGTTGTAAGTCATGCCGAATCCTTCCAGGGAGCCCTGGCAATCCTGGAAAACGAGCGTTTCGACCTGGCCGTACTGGATATCGACATTCCGGGCGGCGAGAACGTAAGGATGATGAAAATGATGCGCGAAAAGCAGGCCGGTCTTCCGATCCTGATCCATTCAGCATTCGATGAGAAGGTATATGCACTGCCGTACCTCCAAGCGGGCGCGGATGGTTTCATTTCCAAACAGGCGCCGCAGGACGAGTTCCTCGTTGCCGTGCAGGCCATCCTCGACCACGGCCGTTATGTGAGTTACGACGTTCAGCAGATCTTTCTGTCCAGCTTTACCGACGTCAGCGGCCGCACCACAGGCAGTAACCCGATCGTCACGCTCTCGCCCCGCGAGCGCCGCGTAATGCAACTCATGACGGAAGGGAAATGGACGAAGGAGATCGCCGCGATCATGAACCTTAAAGAAAACACGATCAGCACTTACAAGCGGCGCATTTACGACAAAATGGAAGTAAAAGACCCGATCGAATTGTCCAAAAAAATAGCGCTGTTCAGGTGAGCAGCGCTATCGGGTATGGTGCGGATCGGGAAGTTGACCACGGTCAGCGCCGCAGGCGCTACTTCGTCGGCTTCTTGAATATCGCCGGATCTACCGGTGTGTTTACCGTTATCTTGTTCGTAATGAACGACATCGTGCCCATTTGCGCGTTGCTGATTTCCATTGTATTGGCAAATTTCACACCGTCTACTTCCTTGTAGTCGGAAAGGTCGATTTCGCCTTCATTGCCATTCATCGATACTTTCACCTTCGTGACGAGATAGGTGGCTGCATCGACGAACTCGTCGATCACCTGGCCATCGCTCGTGGTGAGTTTCAGGTGGAAAACATCCTTTTTATCGACCTGTTCTTTCCCTACGAGTTCTACTTTATTGCCTTTTTCTTTATAACTCACGAGCCCCCCGAATGGGTCAAGCGAGCTCAGTTGTTGTTTCAATTGGTCGGCGGGCATGTCCTCCGGCTCGCCGGTACCGCCCATCATGGTCGGGCGGATCATCCAGCCCTGGCCGTTATCCACGACCTGCACCATCGTATTGCCCATCACAGTCGATTCGTTGCGAACGGATTTGCCTACGACGAGCGTCGTTTTATTCGGTATTTCCATGCCTTGTACGGCCAGCGAACGATCGGTGACCACCGTGTTGATGGCCTTGATCTTGTCGAGCCCGCCGAGGGCGGCCACGTGTTTATCTACGATTTCATCCACAGTCTGCGCGTAAGAGGCAGCGGAGACGAGCGCCACCGCCATTGTCCAGATTAGTTTGTTTGTTTTCATACCGGAGTTTGAATTTGAGTTTAAACAGGCTTGTGTAAGTTTTTCGATCTATCGCTGCATGAGGAAAGTTACGTCTAGCGGGGCGTGTTTCCGCCGCCGCCCTGGCCGCCACCACCTCCTTGTTGTCCGCCGCCATCGCTTTTCACGTCGTCGTTGTTCACCGATTTGGCCTTTCTTTTCGGCTGTTCCATTGTCATTTTACCGATTTTGTAGGTAAATGTGAGGCGGAAGCCGCGATTGTAAAGATATACGTCATTTACCTGGTTGAACTGCAAGGAAGTCAATTCGGTATGCATTTTAAACCTTTTGCTCAGGAAGTTTTCAGCGGCGAGGCCAAGGCTGGCCTTTTTGTTGGCAAATTCCTTCTTCACGCCGATCGTGTAAAAGCCGAAGCCGCCCTGCTTGCCCTGCAACTGGATCTGCTGGCCCTGCATAAACCCGAAAGCCTGCGCGCCCCAGCCATTTCCGAAGGTTGCCTGGGAAAAAATACCGCCGCTCACGTTCACGCCGTCGTTATCGATTTCCTGCGAAAGACCATTCTGGCCGATTGTCTGGCCGGTAAGCTGGGTATAAAACACGTTCGCGAAAACCCCGAAGTTGATTTTGGAAGTGGCAGCGATATTGGCGAAAATGTTGGCGCCAAATGCGTGCTGCTTACCGATGTTCTCATAGGTGGTCACGATCGCTCCCGCGAGGGTATCCGAGGGCTGGCGTACCTGCGAGATCGCATTGTTGGTGAAACGGCCGAAGAATGTCGCATTCACGTACGTTTTCTTGATATTCTTGCTCAGGCCCAGCTCGTAGTTGTTGGTCAGTTCAGGGCGGAGTTCGGGGTTACCGATGGTGATGTTCTGTGGGTTGGCCGAGTTGAAGTTCGGGTTGAGTTGTTGCAAGCCCGGACGTTGGATACGGCGGTTGTAGCCCAGTTTCACCGTTGTTCCTTTGAATGTCTTCGAAGCGTTCACGCTCGGTACCAGCACACCGTAGTTACCGACACCCACAACGCCTTCGTTGGTACTCGCGTCGATGAACGTGTGTTCGTACCGCAAACCTCCTTTGATCGTATACCGTTTTTTAGTGGTATAGGTATAGGAAGAGTAGGCTGCCGCGATATTCTGATGGTAAGTCAGGTCACCGGCCGGCTGGTCCGTTTCGGGGCGGTAATCTCCGGTTGGTTCGGCGATCAGGAAGCTGTATTTACTTGTAACCTCCCGGAAAATGCCTTTTCCACCGAACTCCAGCATTTGGTTTTTCTTGATAGGTGTCTGGTAATCCGATTGAAACGTGAATTCCTGGTTAATGCTCTTGTTGAGGTTACGCTGGCGCGAAGTCAGTTGTTTTTCCTCGAAAATATCGGCGTCGAAATCGTTGGTCAGGTCGTTGCGGCTGTACAGGGTCGACACGCTCCATTCCTGCTGCGGTTTGAATGTATGCAGGTAATCGACGTTCACGTCCACGGTTCCTGAAAGGTTGTCGGCCGCCACGTTGCGTGCAGAAGTGGCATCCGTAGTACCGGTTTTCATCAGGCGTGTCGCCAGATCCTGCTGGTTGGAGAAGTTTCGCACACCATATTTCACACCGGCCGTGAGGCTCTGATTTTTGGCAATGTCGTAGTCGAAGCCAAGGTTATAGTTTCCGAACAAACCGTGGCTTGAACCATCGCCTGTCTGCTGCGTGGTGGTGGTAATGCCTTCTACGGTACTGGTTTGTTCCAATGTGGTTTTGGTAACCGTGTTATACATGCCGCGTCCGAACCCGCCGATCGTAAAACCGGCTTTGCCTTTGCGGTAACCGCCGTTCAATGCGAGCATCGAGCCGCGGTTGCCGACACCTGCATCGATGTTCAGGTTAAGGCCTTGGAGCGAGTTCTTTTTGGTAATAATATTGATAATACCGCCCGAGCCTTCCGCGTCGTATTTCGCCGAAGGACTGGTAATCACTTCCACCGACTTGATCTGATCGGCCGGGATTTGCTTCAATGCGTCGGCCACGCTGTTGGCGATGATGGTACTGGGCTTGTTATTGATCAAAACGCGGATATTCTGGCTGCCGCGGAGTGATACGTTGCCGTCGAGGTCGACGGTAAGCAATGGTACCTTGCGCAATATATCGGTAGCGTCGCCGCCTTTCGCGGTAATGTCCTTTTCCGCATTATACACCAGCCTGTCCACCTTTTCTTCGATCAATGCGGCCTGGCCGGTTACGGTCACTTCGTTGAGGGTTTTGGTATTAGAGCCGAGGCTGATCGTACCGAGATCCACATCCTGGCCTTTGCCGAGCTTGATGTTGTCGATCGTTTTATTGGCATAACCAATGAAGGAAATAAGTACTTTATAGTCGCCGGCGGCAAGTTTGGTTAATGCGAACTTCCCTTTTTCATCGGCTACCGTTCCGTCCACAGCCTTGTTGTTGACCTTGTCGTACAATGCAACACTCACAAATTCAATGGCTTTCGAAGATGCTGAATCTACAACGGAACCGCTTATCTTGGCTGATCCCTTCGGGCTTTGGTCGCCGGCGGTACCCGGCAGGGCTTTCGGTTGGCTGCTTCCTGCTGCGGGAAACTGGGCAAATGCCGGTGACAGGAGTGAGCTGGCGAGGATGGAAACAATGAGGAGAATTCTTAGCATTTTCATGGTTTTAGTAAATGACCCGACAAAAATGGGTGCGCGCACGCAGGCCTGAAAGGAAAATATGACAAAGGCCGGAATATAGGGGATGGATGAAGGGATCGGCACGATGGGCGAAAAGTGAAACCATTGCCCGAATCCTTCCGCTGACTAAGAAAAGCGGCAACTTACTGAACGGTTTTTCCATTCGTGTTTTAAATTGTAAAACTTGCATCAGTCGAAATAACTTTTGTCCCGTCCGAATCAGGTGGATTTTGTGAAACGTATCTGTGTGAGTCTACTAATGCTGCTGGCAGCACGCTTCGGTTGCTACGGGCAGCTGCCGGGTTTTAATGTCCAGCTGTTGGGCGACAAAAACGGCATCCAGACCGCCAATGCGTCGAGGATCGTCCGCGACCGTTATGGTTTCCTGTGGATTCTTTCGCCCAGGCATATCCAGCGTTTCGACGGGCAGGATGTGCGCAGGATCGAAACGGAGGGCGAAAACCTGCTCGATATCGCTTCCGACAGCTCCGGTACGATCTGGACGACATCGGACAGCGGGATACGGAAGTACCGGATCGGCGACCGCTCGCTCCGCAAGGTACCGACCACAGGCCCTGCCATGGCGCCCCTCAACAAGCTGGCCCGGTTGCAGGTGACGCCCGACAACCAAATCTGGGCCAATGCAGGCCGCGGGCTGTACCGCTACGACCCGCGCACCGATTCATTCCGTTTCCAGGGATTGCCCGGATTGTCCGACCATTACTATTACCGGCGCATTTTCAGCCGGAGGGGTTATCAGTTGTATCTGGCGGACATCAAAACCTTATTTTGTTTTGATACTAAAAATAATCGGGTCCGGCAGGTGCCGCTTGCCGACGTGCGTTCGGTGGTGCCCGTGAGCGAGGACGTGGCCTGGGCGAGTAACAACCTTTTGCAGACATTCGAAATCAATTTTGCTACGGGTTCGGTCACGCGTATAGCGCCCGCAAGCGTGCAAAACCCTAAGGGCATTCCGCTGGCCGAACTGATCAGCATTACACCGCTCGGTGCCGGTCGCAAACTGGTGAATACGACCAAGGGCTGCTATCTGTACGATAATAAAAGCCGGATATTCAGCCGTGCCATCCTTTTCGATTCGGGCAAGGTGCTGCCTAACGATGAAAATTATGCGGATTTTCATGATCATGACGGCACGCAATGGATACTGGGCCAGGACGGGGTATTGTTTTTCAGGCCGCAGGCGCACACGATCGGCTGGCTCAACGGCTTCCCGGGGGCTGACCCGAATCTTAGTAACAGCATTAAATCCATTGCCGAGGACGGCCTGGGCAATATATGGCTAGGCACCGTGCGGGGTGTTGCCGTGCTCGATATCCGTACCGGGAAAATGAGTGCAGTGAGGCCGGCGGCGTGGGAATCGGTGCAGGCGCGCGAGGTGAGGGGCCTCGCTTTTGACGGGAAAAATCTGCTGGTTGTTCCGAGTGGCGATTTGCCCCAAATCCTCGACCCGCTTCGCAGGACATTCACGGGCATGCGTTACCCGGCCGGTGAGGCAGGCGAAGCGCTGCGGAAAAAGTTGATGAATGAGACGATCGGCACGCTCGTTTCCATACCGGGCGGCCATTTCCTGATTACGGGTGAGCTCGGTTGCTACAAAGTGGAGGCAGGCTTATACCGCATTACCGAAATGCCGGTGGAAGGATTTGAGAAATTGATCCAGACGGCAGTGCGCGATGCGCGGGGCAATTACTGGATGGGTACTTACGATGGACTGCTTGTGGCTAGTCCCGGGTTCGGGAATGTGGCTGCCGACAGCGATTTCGCGCCCGGGAAGCTGGTAGGAGCTGTTTTGATGCAAAACGATTCCACGGCCTGGTGCGGTTCGGTGGGTCTTTATGAGGTGGTTAGAAGAGGTAATGTGTTGAAAAAGAAGAAGATCTTCCCGGAATTGGCCAATCAACGCATTTCGACGATTCACCGGGATCAGGCCGGCCGGATCTGGATCGGGGCGGACGACGGCCTGTACCTGCTCAACCGGAACACCAGCAAGCTGCAATGGTTCGATTTCAGGGATAATATTCAAAACAAACCTTTTAATACGAATGCATTACTGGAAGCGTCCGATGGTCGCTTGTACGTGGGCGGGCTGAACGGGTTAAACTACTTTGACCCCAACCTGCTCAAACACCGCGAAGAAAAGCTGAATGTGCTCATCGCCAACGTGCGGGTGAACCAGGACGATTCGCTGCTCACCGAGAACCAGAAGCCGCTCACCTTGAACTGGACGCAAAATTCCGTAGAGATCCAGTATTTGACGCCCTATTTCCGCAACCCGGAGAAACTGATGTACCGCTACCGGCTCACGGGCCTGGATGATAGCTGGGTAGATAATGCACGCAACAGCCGCGTCAGGTTTTCGTCGCTGCCTCCCGGGCAATATGTGTTTTCGGTCGCGGCCAGCCTGGATGGCGTCGCCTGGTCGGAAACGGCGACGCCGCTCTCTTTTGTCATCTTGCAGCCCTGGTGGCAGACGTGGTGGTTTATCGTAACGATCGTGGCCATGGTAACGGCGCTGGCTTACTGGCTTTTCAAACGGCGCGTAAAGGTGATCAGGCGGCAAACCGAGTTGCGCGAGCACATGGCAGACCTCGAAATGCGTGCGTTACGGGCTCAGATGAACCCGCATTTCATCTTCAACTGCCTCAACTCTATTAACCGGTACATTGTCAAGAGCGATAATGCGACGGCGTCGCTTTACCTGACGCGTTTCGCGAAGCTGATCCGCCTGATACTCGATAATTCCAACAGTAAGAAAGTGCTGTTATCGAACGAGTTGGAGGCATTGAGGTTGTACATTGAAATGGAGCGCATCCGCTTCGACAACAAGTTTGACTACCACATGATCGTCGACGAGGACGTCCATACCGATTCGATCGGTGTGCCGTCGCTGATCATCCAGCCTTATGTCGAGAATGCGATCTGGCATGGCTTGCTGCATAAGGAAGGCAAGGGTAGCCTGTGGGTGCGGATACGGATGCTGGACGAGAACACGCTGGAATGCGTGATCGAAGATAATGGGGTAGGGCGGGAGAAAGCCGCGGAGTTCCGGAGCAAATCGGCAACCGGCAAGAAATCGCTCGGAATGAAGCTGACCGAAGACCGCATTGCCGTGCTGAACCAGTATGCGCAAACCAATGCGAGCGTCGAGATCGTGGACCTGGAAGACGATAACCGCGTGGCCGCCGGTACCCGGGTCGTGGTGGTGATTCCGGTGTGAAGATATGGAATGAAGGAAAATCTGAAAAAAGAAAAGATATGATCAAATGTGTTATCATCGATGACGAGAACAATTGTCTCGAAATGCTGGAATGGCTGCTGAAAACCTACGCGCCGTCGGTGTCGGTGGAGGCCATGTGCAGTTCGGCGGAAAAGGGGATCGAGGCGATCCGCGAGCACCGGCCGGAACTGGTTTTCCTCGATATCGAAATGCCCCGTATGAACGGCTTCGATATGCTCGAAAAGTTTGACAAACTGCATTTCGATGTGGTTTTCACGACAGCTTACGACCAGTTTGCCATCAAGGCATTTAAATACAGTGCATTGAATTACCTGCTGAAACCGATCGACCCCGAAGATCTGATCGAAACGATCAGGCGGGTGGACGAAAAGCGGAATGTTCCCTCGCGCGAACAGATCGATCTGCTGTTTCAGAGCATGCGCCAGGTCAAAAACACCCCGCAGCGTATCGCGCTCACAACCGGCGACGGGATGATTTTCGTGCCTACACAGGATATTCTCTATTGCGAAGCCGAAAGCAACTACACGAGCGTGGTGCTCGCCAACGGCAAAAAGGTGGTAGTGTCGAAAGTGTTGAAGGACATCGACGAGGCGCTGAGCGGCCCCGATTTTTACCGGGTACATAACTCGTTTCTCATCAATCTCAACCGGATCAAGAAATTTGTACGCGGCGAAGGCGGCTATGTCGTGATGGACAACGATGTAGCGATCAGTATTTCGCGTTCGAGGCGGCAGGAGTTTATGGAAATGTTCGCGCGTTTTTGACCGGTTAATCAGTTGAATTTTAGTTAACGGTTTTAATTATTCGATTAATAATCAGTGAGTTGTAAATCTGTTTTTGAGCTAAATGCCCTGTTTTTTGCAGGGCATTTTTGGTTTTGGTCGATTGGCTCAATAAAAATGCAGACCACTCAACAACGCGGTGAAGCGGCGGGAGCGAAATATAATTTTGTCGTGTCAGTCAGCCAGAGTAGGCGGCGCTGCAAGTCAAATCAATCCCAATCATATATCCGTATTAGCCATGAAAAATTCAGTGAACAACACCCGTTTAGGCAGCTACGTTTTCGCCATGCTTTTGCTTCTTGTCTTCTCCTGTAAAGACGATAAAGAGCCGGTACCACAGGGGAACCTGCTTTTTTACACCAATTACACCCCTGAAAAATACGACCGTATCGACGTCATTATCGACGGTAAGGTGATGGGTTCGATTTCCGAAACGGCCGCTATCAGGCCGGAATGCAATGCGGCAGGCAGCACGGCGGTGGTGAGCCTGATGCTCCCGGTGGGCACCTACGCGGTGTCGGGAAAACGCTACAAAGGCGGAGAGCAGGTGGGCAACTGGAAAGCCAGCTCGGCGAGCGTCACCGTGGAGGAATGTAAACGTATAAGATTTGTAGAATAGATTAGTGGAAAGGACGGGCGGAACCCGGCAGTTGCATGTAATACAGTCCCGTAGCATTGCTGCGGGATTGTTTATTTTTTGCATTAATCCTGTGTTTTAAGTAGAATTTATTTTTCATTTTTAATGATTTTGTAGAAATTCTGTTAAAAATATTATCCTTTTGTACCAATATTTACTACAAAAGCGATTTCTTTGTGTAACATTACAAAGCACCCTTCACGATACTAATTTCATTGAAATACCCCAAAACAAACCCGGTGGTGAGTTATGATCTTGCAATGGATCTGTGTCATGGTTCTGACAGTGGTGTCGCTGCTGGCTTTCTTTCTGTGGGTGCGGGATCGCTATTTCCGCCTCGACCTTGCCAAAAGAGCGCTTGAACAACAGGTGGAAGACCTGTCGCGCAAGCTCGAATACAGCAATGGGCTCAAACAGAAGATTACGATGATGATCGCCCACGATCTTCAATCGCCCCTGCATTTCCTGAATGTGCTTTCCGATCACGTATCGCGTTTCGCGGCCAACAACCAGCTTCCCGAAGTGAAAGCGGGTACCGAGGAGATCAAAAAGGCGACGGGCAATATTCATGCATTCGTGAAGGAGGTCAACCTGTGGGCGCGCTCGCAGCACGAAAATTTCCAGCCTGCGCAACACTCGTTTTCATTCAACGAGCTGGCAGGCGAGTTGCAACAGTTTTTCGAGGATATGGTGCAGCTCAACAAGAATACGCTCGTGGTGGAATGCCCGGACGACGTCTTTGTGTATACCAACCGCGATATCCTCAAAGCCATCCTGCGTAACCTGATCGACAACGCCAACAAGCATACGCGCGGGGGCGAAGTGCGTCTTATTTTCAGCCAGAATGAAAACGGCCCTATGCTTACCGTTTCGGACAACGGTAGCGGCATGCTGTCCGGAGACCTCCAAAAGATCCGCCGGCGGCTGTCCAACCCGGTGGTGAATGCACCGGTAGAGCCGAATAGCCGCCTGGGGTACCAGCTGATCGCCGACTTTGCGCACACGCTCGGCTTCACGATGGCCATCAAAAGCACGAAAGGTGCAGGCACGTCGGTGAGCATCGGCGGTCTGGTGTGTCACAGCCCGTTTACGACAAAACTGGATCTAGCCGAGGTTATAAGCATCTGCCAGCCTGACTAACGCACTTTTGTTCTCGACATTGAGCTTCTTGAAGATCCTGCGCTTGAAGGTATTGACGGATGTATACTGGACTTGCAGTATTTCGCTGATCTGCGTGACGGAATAGTCTTTGGCTAGGTAAATGGCCACCTGGAACTCCCTGGCCGTAAGCTGGTCGAAAGGATTGCCCGAGCTGCCCCTCAGCGTGTCGTTGATCAGGATATTGGCCAGATTAGGGCTCGCATAGCGTTTGCCGTTCATGATGGTCGTTACCGCCTTCATAAGTTCTTCCGGCGAAGAATCTTTTTCAAGGTAACCGTGCGCGCCCTGTTGCAGCGACCGCTTCCCGAAAATGCTTTCGTCATTCATCGATACGACAAGCACCTTCGTGTCGGTATGATATTCCCTGATCCATTGCAGCAGGATCGTCGAATCCGTCTCAGGCATATTCAGGTCGAGGAGCAACAGGTCGTAGGCATGCATGGCAAACTGAGCCTTGACCGACGCCCCGTCCCAGCTTTCGTCGATCTGACTGTCCTTGAAATAGTTGTGAAGTGCTAATCTAAGCCCATACCGCACCAGCGAATGGTCGTCGGCTATTAATATTTTCATCATTATCGAACGTCGAGAAATTAAAGAATGGCAATATCGCAACATTTCGCGCGGTTCTGCAAATAAACGTGAGCGCGGAAATGGCGACATACGGCTTCCGTGTCACGAATTCTCCCTCGTTTTGGCATGTAATTCCGTCCTTTCATTGTCCGGCCGAAATCCGGAATGTCCGCAAATGAACAGCCAGTTTTTTTAGATACTTTATTTAAATATTTGATTTTGAATAAATTAACTAAGGGTGCTAAAATTGGCTCGACATTTGTACGATAAAATGTAAACAAATAACCCCGCCCATCCTATGCAAAGAGCGTATCCCGGAGAATTTGCGGAAACAGGGCCGGTAATGAGCAGGCCGTCATGAAAAATCACCCGATACCACCACGCTGGGCGCAGCGGCTGTTCCAATGGCTGCACCCCGAAGACACCCGCGAGGAAGTCGGTGGGGACCTCGACGAGCTTTACGATTACTGGTACGCCAGAAGCGGGCGTTTCCAGGCTACGTTGCGCTATGTGCTCAATGTGTTTTCGGTATTACCGCCATTTGTGCGGCGTCGCCGCAGGACCGAACCATATTCCCGATCTTCCAATCTCAGTATGACCATGATCAGCAACTATTTCAAAGTCGCCCGGCGGAACCTCGCCAAAAACAAAATGTACTCGTTCATCAACATCACCGGCCTTGCGAGCGGCATGGCTGTGGCGATGCTGATCGGCCTGTGGCTTTACGACGAGCTTTCTTTCAACCGATCATTCCAAAATCACACGCGTATCGCGCGGGTAATGCAAACCCAAAATCTCGGAGGCATTATTTTTACGCATAACGAGGTGCCCGCGCCCATGGGAAAGGAACTGAGGCTTTCGTATGGAGGATATTTCCGGCATATTGTGAGCAGTACGACGGAGGAAAAGCATATTTTGGCATATAAAGACTTGAAATTCAACAACCCTGGTCGCTTTATGGAGCCGGGAATAGCTGAAATGTTGTCGCTCGACATGATTAGCGGTACCAGGGCCGGACTCTCTGATCCGGCTTCGGTACTGCTGTCCGAATCCACGGCGAAGACCTTGTTCGGAGGTCGCAATGCGCTTAACCAGATCGTTAAAATCGATAACGAACTGGCAGTAAAGGTAACCGGCGTGTACCGCGATTTGCCCTATAACACGGCCTTCGCGAACACCGCGTTCATCGCGCCATGGGAATTGTTCATCACACGCGTGCCATACGGGAAAAAGAACCAGGACCAGTGGAACAACAATTTCACCGAAGTTTTTGTACAACTCGGCGACCAGGCTGACCTGAACGCGGCTTCGTCGGCTATCGGCCCGGCAAGGCTCAACAAGCTCACCGGAACCGACCGTGATACCAAAGCATTGGCTTTCCTGCATCCGATGGACCAATGGCATTTGTATTCCAACTGGAAAGACGGTTTCAATGTGGGAGGGCGCATTCAATATGTGTGGCTGTTCGGGATCGTAGGCGCATTCGTGTTAATCCTGGCCTGCATTAATTTTATGAATCTCAGCACCGCCCGCTCGGAGAAGCGCGCACGTGAGGTGGGCGTGCGGAAGGCGGTAGGTTCGCTGCGCGGACAACTGATCGGGCAGTTTTTCAGTGAGTCGTTTCTCGTCGTTTTTATCGGTTTCGTGATCGCGATCGGGCTGGCCCAGCTGGCGATGCCGTATTTTAATAATATGGCTGATAAAAAAATAGCTATTCTGTGGGCCAACGCTGTGTTCTGGGCATTGGCGCTGGCATTTTGTGTGTTCACGGGCTTCCTGGCAGGAAGCTATCCGGCTTTTTACCTGTCGTCTTTCAAGGCCGTGAATGTGCTTAAAGGCACTTTTCGCGCGGGACGGTTGGCATATATTCCACGGCAAGTGCTGGTAGTGATCCAATTTACAGTCTCGGTAACCCTGATCATCGGTACGGTAATGGTTTTCAAGCAAATCAGTTATACCAAAGACCGTCCCGTGGGTTACGATCGCACCGGACTGGTGATGATCGACATGCCTACGCTCGATATCAACAATCATTTCGAATCGATCCGCAACGAGCTGCTGGAAACCGGCGCCATCGTGGAAGTGACCAAAACGACCACGCCGCTTACCGAGAAACGGAACAATGAAACCGGTTTTACCTGGCGCGGAAAGGATATGAACCGTGACCAGCCGTTTGTGACTTTCGGTGTTACGGAAGAATTCGGCAAGACCGTCGGCTGGAAAGTCAAGCAGGGGAGGGACTTCTCACGGCAGTACTCCACGGACAAACTTGCGGTGATACTGAATGAAGAGGCAGTAAAGTTCATGGGTCTGGAAAATCCCGTGGGCGAGACCGTGAAATGGGGCGACCAGCCATTGCAAGTGGTGGGCGTGGTAGAAGGAATGGTGATGGAATCGCCGTACGAGCCGGTGCAGCATGCCATTTATTACATTGCCCCCTGGCCCGCGCGGGTGGTTACGATGCGTCTGCGCCCGGGCATGAGTGCGCCAGACGCGCTCGCGAAAGTGGAAACGGTATTTCGCAAATATGCCCCGGCGGTTCCGTTCGACTACCGTTTTCTGGATCAGGAGTATGATGCCAAGTTTCGCGCCGAAGAGCGTATCGGGAAACTGGCGGGGTTCTTTACGGTGCTGGCGGTATTCATTTCCTGCCTGGGCCTGTTCGGGTTGGCGTCGTTCGTAGCCGCGCAACGCACGCGCGAAATCGGCGTCAGGAAAGTGCTGGGGGCCTCGGTATGGAACGTTTGGACGTTGCTATCGCGGGATTTTGCGTTGCTGGTGATCGTGGCGATGATCATCGCGTCGCCGGTGGCTTATTACATTCTCACATCCTGGTTACAAAAATACGAATACCATACCGGGCTTCCCTGGTCGGTATTCGTATGGACGGGCGTCGGCGCATTGGTCATTACATTGCTGACGGTGAGCTTCCAGAGCCTCAAAGCGGCATTGATGAACCCCGTAAAGAGCCTTCGGACCGATTGATTTTACGATTAAAACAATGTCCCGGAATAGCTTGAAAACTTCTCGGGCACGTCCGTATCGTCGATCATTTCTTTGAGGTCTATTTCAATATTGCGGATAATGGTGCTGATCGGCGTGTCGTTGAGCAGCCCCTCGAACGGGTTTTCGCTGATATCGCCCACGTATTCCATAAACATGAAAACCCAGGAGACGATCATGTTGAACGGGATCAGCAGGAACATGTATTTCTCGCCCAGGTCGACAAACTGGGGCAGCAAGCCAAAGGGCAGCAATGTCATGAAAACGAATATGAAAAGCGTCGAAGTCGTCGCGTACTGGCGGGGGAAAGGCGTGTTTTTGATCCTTTCGCTCTTGCCTTGCTCGTCGTAAAGCTTGGAGATAAGGTCCTGCAACGCCACGTGCTGGTAGGTATCCAGCGAGCCGGCGCGGCGCAGGTCGCGAATGTGTTGCGATTGCAGGTCGAGGATTTGAGTCGCCTGGTTCTTTTTGTGTTTGATCGATTCGAGGTCTGCTTCCGGCAGGTGTTTCGCAATTTCTACGTCGCAGGGCACTTGTGAGCGACGGAATGCTTTGCGCTGCCGCTCGCTCGCGCGGTCTTTGTGCTCCCAGTTGGTGCGTTGGACCATCGTGTTTTTCAGCGCGTACAGCCACGCAATGTGCCTGTATATGATGATCCGGTTCTCTTTGGCGGCCGAAATATTATCGGAGTCGGGTGAGCAGGTGGTGAACGAACGCACCGCCGCGCTGAACGAGCGGCTATGGTTGGTAATGGCGCCCCACACTTTGCGCGCCTCCCAGCTGCGGTCGTACGACTGGTTGTTCTTAAAACCGACAAAAAACGCGGTAGCCGTACCGACGAGCGACACCGGGAGCCACGGTATCGCCACCCATTTCCAGTCGAGGTAGTCGTACACAAAAATGGCGATGGAGCCAGTAGCGATCGAAAACAGGACCATCCGCCAGGAATAGTAGTAGACGATAATGGGGGAAAGGTAGCGGTTGACGTACATAAGGAGCTATTGAGTGATTGGAGTGAGTAGTTTTCGGCTCCTAAAATGCAAACAAATCGCTTCCGAGGCAATCGTTATCGCGATTCGGCGACTTCTTTCAGCAAATGCAGTGCTGTTTTCCAGTAAAATTCCAGGTGCTTGAAAATCTCGAAGGTTAGCAGATTTTCAATAGTAAGTACTAAAAGTGTCTCATTTTGAGACTCTTGCAGGTTGAAGCGTGCAATGGAATAATTTCCGGGTGTATCGGGAAGAATAGAAAGCGTGCTCCAATGCGTGTATTCCAATGTTTCGGGAGGGTCGAACCGGGTGATTTTTCCTTTGTTTTCAAATGGTAACCCATGTAAATCGCCCCTTTCGAGACGCTTCCCACCCTCGCGCCAGTCCGTCAGGATCTCTACGGGCGTATCGAGCATCCATTGAGCGATCAGCCCGGGTTCGGTGAGCGCGGCCCAAACATTCGTTGCGGACGTGTTTATTGCTATTTCAAGACGAATGGTTTTATTTTCTTGCACGGGTGTAATGTTTGCGGAACCATCCCGGGGAACAACCAGCGAACTTTTTGAATTCCTTAGAAAAGTGGTTTTGATCGTAAAAAGCATTTTCGAAGGCGATTTCAGGCAAGTCCTTGTCCGGTCCGTTCACCAGATCGAAGTAGGTATGGAGGAACCGTTGTTGTCGGGCAAATTCTTTCGGAGATACACCCGTAAATTGTAAAAAATTGCGTTCCAGCCATTTGTAGCTTACGTTGAGCGTTTTCGCCAGCCCGTCGATCTGCACGTTTCCTTTTTGGCAAATAATATTTTGAATGGCTTCTTGCAGCAAATAGTTGACGGTGATATTCGTGGGCCTTTGTTGTAAAATATATTCCAATACCTCCAATTTTTTTAATGGATTCCCGCAAATGTCCGGATCGGTCAGCATTCTCATCAAAGTCTTACCAAAAACTTCCTGGAAACTCCAGATCAACCGATTACGAAGTTTGTGGGTCGGTATCGCGGAAATGTGATTGAAATAAAAAGGATTGAACCTGATTATCAGCAATTCCTCTCCGGGATTGGCAACTTCAAATTGAACATTTTCGAGATACTGCCCGCTCAACCATGCGTATGCAATCGTGTACACCTGCCCACGCGAGCGAAAAGTAGCCTCGCCATAAGAAGTGCCGAGCATTACAGCCGTTGGAATGCCGTCGCTGAACGCCAGGCCGGCCTGCGGAAATGCGGTTGCGCGTACTGCGAAACATTCAAGCAGAATTTCACGGAGTCCCTCCGGTAGCTCCACTTGCCTGCCCAAGGGCATTGAGTCCGGCCTCATTATTATATGTTCAAAAAGACTGATCGGCATAGGCTGCAAAGTTAGCCATTGCCTGATTAGGAGAGCATAAGAATGGGTGTCTAATTTTTACTAAGTAAATGGATTTAACGCCAGGAACTTTGTGCGAAAAAACAGTTATGATATTATCCATTGTCAAATTCGGCGCACCCATTTTGCGCCGACACAATACCTGGGCCGACTTAGCGGCTCCGGGCTTTCAAAATCTGATTGCGGATATGTGGGAAACCATGTATGACGCCAACGGTTGCGGCCTGGCCGCGCCGCAGGTAAATCATTCGATTCGGCTTTTCATTGTCGATAGTATCCCTACTTATTTGCAAATGGAAGAGGCGGATCGGAAAATTTATTTTGAAGGGGATCAGGGAATTAGGGAAGCATTTGTAAACCCGCTGATGATTCAAAAATCCGAACGCACATGGAAGGACGAGGAGGGGTGTTTGAGCATACCGGGCGTTTCGTTACGCATTTCCCGGCCATGGTCCATCACCATTCGGTATTCCGACGCTCAATTTCGGGAACATACGCGCGTCTTCTCAGGCATGACCGCGCGGATGATCCAGCATGAGTACGATCACATTGAAGGGAAATTATTTCTGGATTATCTGGATGCCGGGAAGAGGTTGTTGCTGAAGACTAAGTTGAACAGAATTAAGGCAGGCAAGTGAGGCCGCCCGCACCTAGCCGTTAGCAGTGTTAGGCCGTCCGAAATACAGCAAATATCCATCCGCATCCTTCACCTCAAACCCGCGCAAATTATCGTCATTGTTGCCCAGCGGAAGAAAGAAATCCACGTTCCGCGACGCGAACTCGGCCGCGAGCGCGTCGGGATCGGGGACGTACATATAGGCATCCCAGCGCATAATGCCCTGTTTTACATCTCGGGTATGGTTTGGGACCGGTTCCACGCCGACTGCTTTCATCATGATCATCGCCGCGCCGCGCTCTACAATCCCGAAGAAAATGTCGTCTTCGCTCGGCCCCTGGTAGGTGATTTCAAACCCCAGGAAATCGCGGTAAAAAGCCAATGCCGCCGGAACATCTTTGACGATGAAACAGGGGGCGATACAGTTGATGGCGGGTTTGGACATAGGATTTGGGTCAGGTTAAATTCGTAATCAATTTAGCGTTTTTTGCAGCCAAATCAGATCAAAATACCTGCCATTCTTGTAACCGATCTTTTCGAAATTCCCGCATTCTTTATATCCTATTGTTTTATGAAAGTTTAGACTGGCCACATTTTCAGATGAAATGTTGACGAGGATGTTGGCTATTTTCAGCCTCCTGAGCTCACTTTCCAGCATATTGTAGAGCTGGCTTCCTATATTGGCATTCAGAAACCTATCTTATGCCCGATCAGCTTTTCAACCGCCGCGATCTTATTGCTTATTTCGTCGTGGCCGCTACTGGTGCCGTTTCCAATTTGCTGGTTGCTACAATTTTACAGGAATGGTTTCCCATTTCCTATAAGTCGGCGCTGTTTGCGGGTTACTGGTTTTCATTTGTGGTCGGGTATTTTCTGACAAGACTTTTTGCATTCAATGCCCGGAATACAACGCAGAGCAGGCGACAAATTGTGAAGTTTATAATGGTTTCGGTTTGGTCTTGTCTGATCACCGTTTACGGCTCTGCTATTTTGTATGATATTTCCAATCAATGGCTTGGTACATTTACTTTTCTGATTCCGTTTTCAGTGAAAGAAGTGAATTTGAACAAGCTCTTTTCCCAGGTTATGGCCATGGGGGCCAGCTTTTTAAGCAATTATATTTTACATAAACAATTCACGTTTCGCGATACCGGGTTTTACGTCCGGTTGAAGCGGTTGTTGGGCATTTGACCAGCGTTTCCCTGGCATGTCTGACGGTAAATGCCCCTGATAATCACCTTTAAAGCCCAACGGGTGATGGTGTGCGCGGTCATTTTCTTGCAGGAATGGCAGGGCAACGCCTATATTTATCTCTTCGAACGAACCTTTGAATGGAAAAAGAGAACGAATTGTTCGGCGTGAAGGAAATCGCCAGACGCGCCAATGTCTCCACGGCTACCGTCGATCGGGTGCTGCATAACCGGACGGGTGTTTCGGAGAAGACCAAGGCGAGGATCAATGCGATCATCAAGGAAATGGATTACCAGCCCAATATCCTTGCGAGCAGGCTGGCATCGCGGAAGATCATCAACCTCGCCGCATTGCTGCCCGACGTGTCGGAGGAAACGGATTTCTGGTCGGCGCCGCTGAACGGCATACGTCGTGCGGAGTCTGAAATGAAGCAGTATGGCGTGCAAGTGCAGGTTTTTTTGTTCGATTTGAATGATAAGGACTCGTTCGCCACGCAGATCGGGCACGTTTTGGAGGGTGGTTTCCACGGTATCCTGGTTTCACCTTCGTTCATTGAGGAAACCCGGAAATTCGCTGCGGAATGCTCGCGGCGCAAAATTCCCTACGTTTTTATCGATTCGGATATTCCCGGCCTGCATAGCCTCTCGTACATAGGCCCGCACCTGCGCAAGAGCGGGTACGTGGGCGCGAAACTGCTTACCTACCGCCTCGAACCGGAGAAAAAGGTATTGATTATCAACATTTCGAAAGAGATCGATAATTTCAATTACCTGGAAATCGAGGATGGGTTCAGGGCTTATTTCAATGACAATAACCAGCCGAATGAAATTGTCCGCATCGATATCCGTGAGACGGATTATCAATCGGTGGCGCGGCACCTTACTTATGTGTTCCATTTGAATAAGGATATCGGGGCCGCATTTGTAACCAATTCGCGCGTTCACACGGTGGCGTCGTTCCTGAAAAACAGCCACCGGACGCACGTTTCGCTGATCGGGTACGATTTTGTGAAAGAGAATGTGGATTACCTCGAAGACAATGTGATCGATTTCCTGATCTGCCACCGCCCCGACGACCAGGGATACCGGGGTATGATGGCACTTTACCAGACGCTCGTCGTCAATGCGCCCGTCACGAAGCAGAATTATATGCCCATCGATATTGTGACGAAGGAGAATTACGAGTTTTACCAGAATTAATTTCCATGAAAATAGATTTTAAAAATTCTTTTCTACCTTTACGGGCACGTGCCCGTAATTCCATCATTATTCATATTTCACTCAAACCCAAACCCTTTTACCTTGGAAAACTTTAAAGAGAAATTTCTCAAATGGCTTGGGTCGCTTGGACCCGGCATGATCACGGCCGCGCTGGTATTCGGGCCCAGCAAGATGACGATTACCTCGAAAATGGGCGCTATTTACGGCTATTCTCTGCTATGGCTGGTGGTGGTGGCCATCTTCTTTATGGCGATTTTTACCGGTATGGCGACGCGGATCGGCGTCGCTACCGAGCAGTCGCTGCTGGCGACCGTCCGGCAGAAATGGGGCAAAGGGGCGGCCGTCGCCATGGGTATCGGGGTATTTCTGGTTGCTTCCTCGTTTCAGGCGGGCAATTCGGTGGGAGTGGGCATTGCGGCGGGGGAGCTGTTCCATACTTCGCCGGTGCCGTGGATATTGTTCTTCAATTTGTTCGCGATCGGCCTGCTATTTTTCAGGAGCTTTTATCCGGTCCTTGAAAAAACAATGATTTTCCTGATTGTCCTGATGTTGCTTTCGTTCATCACAACGCTTTTCTGGGCGAAACCGGGTGTCGTGGAGATGTCGGAGGGGCTCGTGACGCCGAGGGTGCCCGATGGTTCGCTCGGGTTGATTATAGCCTTTACGGCGTCCTGCTTCTCTATTGTGGGTGCATTGTACCAATCCTATCTGATTCAGGAACGCATCCGGATCAATCCTGCCGTTCGCAATGGGCGTAACGACAGCAGTACGGGTATTGTCCTGCTGGGCGTGATGTGCCTGATCGTTATCGTTTGTGCGGCGGCGATCCTGAAACCGAAGGGGATCGCCGTCAATTCGGCGTCCGACATGGCCAAGGCACTTGAACCCCTTTTTGGGAGCAATGCGTCGGCTGTTTTCCTGATCGGTCTTTTTGGTGCCGCATTCTCTTCCGTGATCGGCAATGCGTCGGTGGGCGGCACATTATTAGGCGATGCATTGGGTTTGGGTAGTAATTTTTCTTCCAAACAGGTTCGTTACCTGGTGGCGCTCGTGATGGTGATCGGGGCGTTCGTAGCGATCCGCTTCGGAAAACTGCCGCTCGAACTGATCGTTTTCGCGCAAAGCGTGACCATCTTCGTCGTGCCGTTTATCGGTACGGTTATGTACCTGGTGGCTAACGACGCGGGTGTCATGGGCGACAAAGTCAACAAGCCTTTCGTCAAAATTTTCGCGGGGCTGGGGTTGCTGATCATTTTCGCCCTGGCACTGGTCAATGTCAAAGAATTATTTTTCAACAATCCGCTTTTTAAATAAAATGAACGGTAGCAAATCTTTTGAGGAACAGTGGCTTAGCCCGTCCGACGCGCTGATCGGGGATATCAAGCGCATCGATGGCGACATTATGATCCTGGGAGCGGGTGGAAAAATCGGTCCGAGCATTGCCAGGCTTACCATGCAGGCGATCCAACGCGCCGGGCTCGACAAACGCGTAATCGCCGTGTCGAGGTTCAGCGAAGAAGGACTGACAGACGAACTGAATGCGGAGGGTATCGAGACGATAGTGGCGAATGTGCTGGATGACAATCAGTTGCAAGGCCTTCCGGAGGTCGAAAATGTGTTGTACCTGGCCGGTCAGAAATTCGGGACTTCGAATAACGAGCCTTATACCTGGGCGATGAACACCTATCTGCCCGGGCGCGTGGCAGAGAAGTTCCGTAAATCGCGCATTGTGGTTTATTCAACGGGTAATGTGTACCCGTTCACGCCTGTGGGCTCGGGCGGGGCGACGGAGGAAATGCGCGCCGATCCGATAGGGGAGTACGGGCAATCGTGCCTGGGGCGCGAGCGCATGTTCCAGTACTTTTCGTCGGTTTACGGCACACCGATCCTGCTTTACCGGTTGAATTACGCGATTGATTTTAAATACGGCGTATTGCTGGAAGTGGCGAAATCGGTGCTGAACGGCAAACCGCTCGACGTAACAATGGGGCACGTAAATGTAATCTGGCAGGGCGACGCCAACGAAATGGCGATCCGGTCGCTGCTGCATTGCGATGCGCCTTCGAAAATCCTGAACATTACCGGCCCCGAGACGGTTTCGCTGCGCTGGCTCGCGAAAGAGTTCGGACGTATATTCAATATCGAACCGCAGTTTACCGGCGAGGAGCAGCCTACGGCGCTGCTGAGCAATGCGGCAGAATCGTTCCGTTTGTTTGGGTATCCGCGCACGACGTTGAAGCAAATGATTGGTATCACTGCGCAATGGCTGCTGGAAGGCGGGAAGACGATTAACAAGCCGACGCACTTTCAGGAGCGGAAGGGGGAGTTTTGACGGGGCCATGGGGTCAGGTGTTTATTTTATAATAGTTTGATATTTAAGTAGTTAATTTAAATATGTTAAAAGAGAATATAAAAAAGCTGCTGTTTGAAGGGACGGTGATTCCGGCGCATCCGCTGGCGCTAACGCGCGAGTTGCAGCTCGATGAACAGAAGCAGCGCGGGTTAACGCGCTATTATATGGCCAGCGGGGCCGGGGGAGTGGCGATCGGCGTGCATACGACGCAGTTTGAGATCCGCGATCCGGAGGTCAATTTGTTTGAGAAGGTACTCGCTATCGCGGCGGAAGAAATCGATCGCGCCGCATTGCAGCGGCCATTCATCAAGGTCGCGGGCATTTGCGGGTTGACGGAGCAGGCTTTGAAAGAGGCTGAAATCGCCGTGAAATATGGTTATGACCTGGGACTTGTCAGTATGGCGGCATTCAAAACGCAGCCGGAGTCGGAGATCATCATACATGTGAAAAAGGTTGCGGAAGTGATTCCGGTATTCGGGTTTTATTTACAGTCGGCCATCGGAGGACGGGTTTACAGCTACGATTTCTGGCAGCAATTTGCGGAAATACCGAATGTATGCGCCATTAAAGTGGCTGCATTCAACCGCTACCAGACATTGGACGTAGTTCGCGCCGTAGCGCATTCGCAACGCCGTGACGAGATCGCACTGTACACGGGCAACGACGACAATATCGTGGCCGATCTTCTGACGCCTTATCGTTTTGAAATAGAAGGTAAAACCATTGAAAAGCGTTTTGTGGGCGGCCTGCTCGGGCACTGGGCCGTCTGGACCGCGAAAGCCGTGGAACTACTCGCTGCCGTCAAGCACACGTTGGCAACCGGTTATGCCGATAGTGCTTCGATGCTCAGTACGAATATTGCCGTCACCGACATGAACGCCGCGATTTTCGATCCCGCCCACGCATTCCACGGCTGCATTACCGGCGTACACGAAGTCCTCCGCCGCCAGGGCCTGCTGGACGGCATCTGGACCCTGAACCCGGAAGAGACTTTATCGCCCGGACAGTATGATGAAATAACCCGGGTTATTGAGGCCTATCCGGATTTAATTGACGATGCGTTTGTCGCGCGGTTTTTGGAAAATGAGGTGAATGCATTGTGATTCGAATTAAGTTTGCAAGCGGATTTTATTCTTGTAAGTAAAAGATAACCAGCATTATAACTGTGGTTATATTTTCACTTACCTCTTTACTTTCTCGGGAAAGTTTTGTTCGTTTGTGGGAGAACACTGTACCACAACACTATGATCAACCCTCAATCCATAAGGGCAATCGCGAGGCAAAGACTTAAAGAGGCGGTCGTCCTTTACAACGAGCGAATGTTCGATGGCGCCTTTTACCTTGCTGGTTACAGCGCTGAGCTAACACTGAAAGCGAAAATCTCCGAGCGATTCGGGATTCCCAATCTCTTCGATGAGGCTGCTACGCATTCATTGCCAGGAATCAGGGATATTCGGAGCGCGGTTAAAACGCATAATCTGATTAACTTGCTTATTTTTAGTGGGTTGAAAAACAAATTTGAGGAGGGAAAGGCGCTGCATCCGGCGCTTGCCAAAGCAAACGGGTTGCTTTTCGATGCCTGGAATGAAAAGGCAAGATACATGCCGTGCGGGCACGTCGAGGAAGAGGATATGAGAAATTTGCTGAACTTATTGTCAAACCATAACGGAATACTAGCATGGATAGAGCAGAATTGATAAAAGCTTTGAAGCCATTCAGCGTGCGTTGCGCGGAGTTGGGAAGGCCACTGGATAATATCACACTCGAAGAAGCCTATCCCGGCGATTCTTCTACTTCTTATATCGTTCAGGTGGAGGCTGTGTGGGCGAACGGGCGTTCGCTTTGGTATGCGATCGATTTCTTGTTTGACGTCCTTTTTGAAACAGTGTCTTACAAAATGAGGACGAAGGTTTTTACAATTCAGATGATTCGTCAGCAGATTGTATGTCCCGACAGGGAAATCGAACCGATTGATACGCTAATGGCGATGAGCTTTACCGAGTAACCGCCGAGAAGTTCTATTTTTCCGCAATGCATTCCCGCAAACCTTTGCGAAACGCATTGCGGAAATTTTTTAAGTTATTTGTTTGCAGTGGGTTAAATATTGCGGCATATTCAGTTTTCAATCTTCTAAACCTGAATATGACAAAACGATACCTCCGAGGCCTCTTTGCGGGCTTTCTGATCAGCTTTTCCCAGTTACCCGCCTTCGCACAAAATACGTCCACGCCGATTCCGGCGCTGGTTTCTAAAAATGGCCGCCATACGCTGATGGTGGATGGAAAACCATACCTGATACTCGGCGCGCAGATGTGGAATTCCAGCGGGTGGCCGGATATTCTGGATAAAACGTGGCCGCAATTGAAGGAGCTGGGCTGCAATACCCTCGAAGTTCCGATTTATTGGGAGAATATCGAAAAGGAGCAGGGGAAATACGATTTCGCAGACCTTGATAAGCTAATCCTGGATGCCCGGCGGGAGCATATCCGGCTGGTGTTACTGTGGTTTGCTTCGTTCAAGAACGGCAGCTCGCAGTACATTCCGGTGTGGATGAAGGAAAACACGAAGGAGTACCCGCGAATGCGCAATGCGGGTGGACAGCCGATCCAGGTACAAGCGACTATCTCCGAAAGCAACCGCAATGCCGATGCGAAAGCATTCTCCGCCGTAATGGCACATATCCGGCAGATAGACGAGGCACACCGGACGGTCATTATGATGCAGGTTGAGAATGAGCCGGGATCGCTGGGGACGGACAGGGATTATTCACCCGAGGCGACGAAGCTGTTCAATAGCCAGGTTCCGGCCAAGCTGGTCTCCGCATTGAAAAAGAAGGCCGGTACCTGGTCCCAGGTGTTCGGTTTTGATGCGCCGGAGACGTTTTCGGCTTATTATATGGCGCAATACATCAATTACATTACGGCCGAAGGTAAAAAACAATACCCGCTTCCCATGTACGTCAACGCGTGGCTGCGGGAGAACCGTTTCGAGCGGGCGGGCGAGCATCCGAGCGGTGGGCCTACGTCGAATATGATCGACGTTTACAAAGCAGCGGGGCCGGATATCGATTTGCTGGCGGTCGATATTTATAACCGGAATTACGTGCAGTTCAGGGATTTGTGCGAGAAATACGCGCGGCCGGATAATGCGTTGTTCGTGCCGGAAACAGGCAAAGGAATGCTGTTTGCCCGGTTTCACTTTTATGCAATAGGTGATTATAACACCATTGGCGTCGCGCCGTACGGCGTCGATCCGTTCCATGGCGATCCGCACGACCAGCGCGACAAAACGAAACTGGATGAAAAATTCTCCCCCATTGCGGCCAATTACCGGCTGCTGACGCCCGCCATCCCGCTGATTACATCCTTACAAGGCACCGGTAAATTAAAGGCAGCCGTCGAGGAAGATGGGCTGGGAGAGAAGCTGTTGCATTTTTCAAACTATGATCTGCTCCTCACCTTTGGTTTTCCTTCCTATAAAACCAACAAGGAACCCAGTGGCCGTGTATTGGTCGGAGAAACGGCGCCGGATGAGTTTTACCTGATCGGTTTCGATACGAAATTCCAGTTCCGTCCGCGGCTGGGCTCGGGTTTTTCGGCCTCGGAGCTGATTTACATGGAGGAAGGTACGTTCGAGAACGGAACCTGGAAACGACGGAGAATCTGGAACGGCGACGAGGTGTACCATTCGACGCTGACGCCCGACGGCGTGATCCTGAAAGTCAAGCTACGGGGGCTGCAATCGGATCAGTACAATACCAAGCCCAATTTCGAGCAATAGGTTGAATGCCAGGTTTTGCAAGCCTGGCATTTTTGTTTTCAGAAAGGTATGTTTTAAAGAAAATATTCAAAAAGTTATATATCTGTTCAGCCGGGAGTTCGGGTTCCTTTTGGCTAATCCTACCCAAAATGCATGCACGATGAATGCAGGCCGGTTTCTGCAAAGGATTGCGGAAAGGTTTGCGGAAATTTTTTAACTGTTTTAGCAACAGATAGTTAAATATTATTTCATCTTAACATCAAAGTGTGTGATTGACACAATTGATTGCTGGGGCTTTTCCCGGCAGAGTCCAATCATACATCGCCTAGTCCTTATCATTTTTCAAACCGGGGTTTCCAGCCGCAAGCGGAGACCGAAAACCTTCTGTTTATTTATGAATTTAAAAAACTACTCACCAGGAAAACGGGCGCTGTGTTTCGCTTTGGCGGCGTTCGCGGGCTGTCAGACGGTTGTGGCAGCGGCTTCGTTACACGCGGAACCGACCGTCACGCACACTTTGTATGCGGATGCGCAAGTGAAAGGCAAAGTGACTTCCGACAAGAATGAGCCGCTTGTGGGCGTGAACGTGATCGTGAAAGGAACGTCCGTCGGCACTACCACCGATCCGGAAGGGAATTTCAGCCTGGTCGTTCCGGAGAATGGTACGTTAACCTTCTCGTTTATAGGCTATTTGTCGCAGGAAATAGCAGTTGGTTCCCGTTCGGAGATCGATGTCCGGCTGTTGCCCGACACGAAAATCCTCAGCGAAGTGGTGGTGACGGCCTACGCTACGCAGAAGAAAAAGGATATTACCGGTGCGGTGTCGGTGGTGGATGTGAAGAACATTACCAAACAGCCCAGCGGCCTCGTTTCCGGGCTCTTGCAGGGGCAGGCTTCGGGCGTTACCGTCATTTCCTCCGGGCAGCCGGGGGCGGAGCCGCAGGTACGCATACGAGGGATCAACACATTCGGCAACAACACCCCGTTGTATGTGGTCGACGGTGTGCCGACGCAGAACAGTACCAACCTGAATCCCAACGACATCGCGTCCATTCAGGTGCTGAAAGATGCCGGCGCGGCGTCGATTTATGGTTCGCGGGCTTCGAACGGGGTGATTATCATAACCACGAAAAAAGGTACGGGCAAGGTTTCGGTGCAATATGATGCCTGGTACGGCGTGCAGGTACCGAAATCCGGGAATGTGTGGGATTTGCTGAGTCCGGCGGAGGAGGCCAAATTGCGCTGGATCGCGAACAAAAACTCCGGACTGCCGATCAACGATCCGATCTATGGTTCAGGGCCCGAACCTGTGATCCCGGATTACATTTACCCGCTCGGGAAAATGGAGGGTGATCCGGCGGTAGACCCATCCAAATATTACATCAATCCAAACTACAAATCCGACGACGATTACAACAAGTTTTACCGCATAATCCGCGCCAATAAGGCGGGTACCGACTGGTACCACGAAGTTTTCAAGCCTGCCGTGAATACGAGCCACAACCTGTCCGTCAGCGGCGGCACGGATAAGGGTAATTACATGATCTCGCTCAATTACCTCAACCAGCAAGGTACCATGCTTTCGACTTACCTGAAACGCTACAATCTCCGGGCAAATACGCTTTTCAATGTCAATAAGCACATTCGCATCGGTGAAAATTTGACCTACACGATCACCAGTAACCCCCAGCAGACCGAACTGGCTGACCTGAATATTGTTCAAACAGCGTCCCAAATGTCGCCGATCTTTCCGGTACGGGACATTGTGGGCAATTACGCGGGTATTTTCGGGACTGGTTACAATGGGAATAACCCGGTAGGCACATTGGAGCGTTTAAAGGACAACCGTACGCTCGGGAACCGGCTATTTGGCAATATGTTTGCCGAGGTGGATGTGCTTAACGGACTGACATTCAGGACAAATTTCGGGGGCGAAATGTATTCGGGCACCTCCCGCTCGTTCGTGTACCCGACTTTCGAAAACAACGAGAATACCAAGTACAACGCATTCTCGCAGGGTTCTTCGAGCGGTTATGCTTGGACGTGGACCAATACATTGACCTACAAGAGAATGATAGGCAGCATGCACGACATTACCGTGGTATTGGGTAATGAGGCTTACAAGTCCTATTTCGAAAACCTGGGCGGTACCACGCGGGATTACTACACGTTTGACCCCAATTATACGACATTATCAACCGGTTCGGGCATTCAGAGCAATTACAGTGGCCGGAGCTTCGAGTCGCTGAATTCGCAATTCGGGCGGGTTGATTATGCATTCAAAGGTAAATACCTGCTCAGCGGGACATTGCGCCGCGATGGTTCTTCGAAGTTTGTGAAATACCAATATGGCTGGTTCCCGTCGGTAAGTGCGGGTTGGCGGCTGTCCGAGGAAGGTTTTATGCAGGGGATCAAATGGCTGGCCGATCTGAAAGTGCGCGGAAGCTGGGGTGTGATGGGTAATCAGTTGAATGTCAATGCAAACAATGGGTATTATACATTCATTATGGACAAGGCCGCTTCCTATTACGACATCGGGCGGACGAACAATTCCAACCAGCCGGGCTTCCAGGTGGGCCAGATCGGTAACCCGGATGCGAAATGGGAGCGGAATATCAATGCGAATATCGGTATCGACGCGACGTTCCTGAACGGGATGGTCGACGTTTCCATCGATTATTTCAGGAAGGATATCAGGGATTTGCTCTACAATCCGGCCGTTCCGGGGACGCAGGGGCCTGGTACGGTACCATTTGTAAATATCGCGGGTACCACCAACCGCGGTATCGACCTGTCCGCTAATTTTCACAAAATCCTGGCACCCGACCTGCGACTGGACCTTGGCGCCACATTTACCTCGTACAGAAACAAGGTTACCCGCGTGACCGACAACACGAATTATTTCTTCTCCACCGGTCGCGCATTGAACGGCGTTAACTATGTGCGCAATGAAGTAGGCCACCCGATCGGATCGTTTTATGGCTACCAGATTACCGGTTTCTGGAATACCAACGAAGAGCTGGAACAAGCCAACGAGCAGGCCCGGCAAGTCAGCGGTGATCCTGCCAAGGTGTACCAGGCCGAGCAGGCATTGGGCCGTTTCCGCTTTAAGGACGTCAATGGCGACGGCATTATCACCGCAGACGACCGGACTTTTCTCGGAAACCCGAACCCTGATTTCAACTACGGGCTGAACATCGGATTGACCTATAAACAATTCGATTTCAGCGCATTCTTCTACGGCGTGCAGGGGGCGGATATCTGGAACCAACTGCGGTACACGACCGATTTCTACGCTTCGTTTGTGCAGGCGAAAAGCAAGCGTGCATTGTACGATTCATGGACGCCGGAAAACAAAAATGCGACTTTACCGATCCAGGAAACCAAGGCGAGCGTGGCCACAAACACCTCACCTACATCCTATTACGTAGAGGATGGCTCTTATCTGCGGCTCAAAAATATCCAACTGGGCTACAATCTCCCCGCGAAGATGCTCTCCAAAATCAATGTATCGAACCTTCGCGTTTACGTGCAGGCGGCCAATGTGTTTACCATTACCAAATACATCGGGCTGGACCCTGAAATAGGCGGCTCGGCGACGAGTTTTGGCGTGGACAAGGGAATGTATCCCAATGATCGTCAGTTTCTTGGCGGAATTCAGGTTAGTTTCTAATTTTTTTCAGAACCCATATGAAAGCATTTAAAACAATACTGCTGACTTGTCTGGCGGCCAGCCTGTCGCTGCAATCCTGTAAAGAAGAATTTCTTGATTATACACCACAGGGCGCATTAGGCGAAGATCTGCTGGCGACCAAAGACGGCGTCAACTCGTTGCTGATCGGCGCTTATGCGGCGCTTGACGGGCAGGGAAATTACGGCGCGAA
This sequence comes from Dyadobacter sp. SG02, assembly GCF_900109045.1. Lineage (GTDB taxonomy): Bacteria > Bacteroidota > Bacteroidia > Cytophagales > Spirosomataceae > Dyadobacter. The sequence continues at coordinate 186,345 of NZ_FNYL01000005.1, read as the reverse complement.
TATCAATGGCGGCACCGCCTGGGCTGTGGGGCCCGACAATGCGATTTACGGGAGCGGGTACGGCGGCGAGTCGCATGCGATGCCGCTCTCGACGAGCGTCGAGCCGATCAACGAGTTCCTGAACGAGCGCTGGAAGGCCAGCTATGCGGGCGTGAGCCGTTGCAACGCGGTTTTACGCGTGGCGGCAAAAACGAAGGAGCTGAGTGACGCCGAATTGAAAAATATCATTGGCCAGGCCCGATTCCTGCGGGGGCATTACTATTTCGAATTGAAACGGATGTACAATATGGTGCCGTGGATCGACGAAAACACGACGGATTTCAAACAGCCGAATGACAAAGATATCTGGCCGCAGATCGAAGACGATTTCAAATATGCGGCAGAGAATGTAACCGCTACGCAGCCGGAAGCGGGCCGGATCAACAAAACGACGGTACAGGCCTACCTGGGCAAGGTTTATTTATACCAAAAGAAATACCCGGAAGCCAAGACCAATTTCGATCTGGTGATCAATGGCGGCATTACCAGTAGGGGTAAAAAAGTGGATTTAAACCCTGAATTTGAAGATAACCATCGCCCTGAGAAAGAATTGGAAAGCCCCGAAGCATTGTTTTCGATCGATATGGCGGCGAATGTGGGTAATGGCACGATCGCTACGGCCAATCAGGGTAGTATGCTGAACTTCCCGATCAACAGCCCGTTTGGCTGCTGCGGCAACTTTCTGCCGTCGATCGACCTCGTGAATTCTTTCCGCACCAATCCGGCGACCGGCTTGCCTTACCTCGACGATTACAATAAGCACGAGGTGAAGGCGGATATCGGCATATTGTCGAGCCAGCCGTTTACACCCGACGCGGGCACGCTCGATCCGCGGCTCGACTGGACGGCGGGCAGACGGGGTATTCCGTTTAAAGACTGGGGATTGATGCCGGGAAATAACTGGATACGCAATTCAGTGGCGACCGGGCCATATGTCAACTTGAAAAACATTTACTGGAATGCGACTAAAAGCCTCTATTACGACGGTACCGCCTGGGCGCCGGGCTCAGCGATCAATTACAATGTGATCAGTTTCGCCGACGTGCTGCTGCTGGCCGCCGAAGCCGAAGCGCAGCTGGGTAACCTGGACGTCGCGCAGGCGTATGTGAACCGTATCCGCACGCGCGCGGCCAATCCGAAAGGCTTTTTGTACAAATACAAGGATGATACCAAGCCGGAACTGGGTTTTTCGACCACGCCGGCCGCCAATTACCTGATCAAACTTTATCCTGAGGGTAGTTTCAAGGCGGGAGGGAAGGAATACGCCTTGAAAGCGATCTATTTCGAACGGAAGATCGAGCTGGCTATGCAGGGCCACCGGTTCTTCGACCTTGTGCGCTGGGGCCTGGCCAACAGTTTTCTGAATGCCTATTATGCCTACGAAGTGACGAAAGTAACAGAGGTAACGGGCCTGAAATTCACTCCAGACAAGAACGAGTATTACCCTATTCCGCAAACGCAGATCGATATCAGCACCGTGAATGGCAAGGCGACCTTGAAGCAGAACCCGGGGTACCAATGAGCCGCCGGTAAATTTTTGTTAGATTCTCATAGTGTATTACCGATCAGCCGGTCTCCCTGGAAACCGGCTGATTTTGTTTTGTATTTGGTATTTTGATTTACTAAAACTGGATAAAATTCAGATATTGGGTCAGGGTAGTGGCGTGTTATGAAGTCTGACCATTTGAAACACATTCCTAAATCATGATTTCCGGAAAACCTGAACATTTCTCCCGCCGCGAATTCGCCCGTCGCGCGGGTATGCTGGCGGCCGCCGGTATATTTGCGCCTGAAAACAACATCCTGAACCCGTTTCCGCAGCCAGCCGTGAAAAAGATCACCATCAAAAATGTCAGCGCCAACTTCGAGCGGGAGCCGCTGAACCCGTACCGTTTCAAAGGCAGCGCCATCACCGACAGCTGGCAGGCCATTGCGATGCTGGAATCCGATTCGGGCATCCGTAAAGTGGGCCTCGGCACGCAGGGCGTGTTATGGTCGGATTCGAAGGTTTTTGCGGCACATTCCGAAAGTGCGGGAAATGCATTGATGTACGCAATGAGCGAACGGGCTTTGCAAATGATCAAAGGAACGTCGTTCAACGACCCGGTGCAGTTGCTTGACGATATGCTTCCGGAAGTGCTCGCATATGGCAAAAAAATCACCGGCAATGCGGAATTAAGGAAAACGTTCGCGCTGAATGCACTCGTGTGCGTGGATAACGCCGCGTGGTTGCTCTACGCGCAGGAGAACGGCATGAAGCAGTTCGATGAAATGGTACCTGCCGCTTACCGGCCCGGACTTTCCTACCGGCACGAGAAGGTGGCGAGCATTCCGTCGTTCGCTGTCGGTACTTCTCCCGAGCGCATTAAGCAAGCCGCTGATGAAGGATATTTTATATTAAAACTCAAAACCGGTGCGGCCGGAACGCAACAGGAAATGATCGAAAAAGACATCGCTTTCCTGACGGCCGTGCACAGAGCGATCGGGCATTATGAAACACCCTATACCCAAAACGGGAAGATTCCTTATTATTTCGACGCGAATGGCCGGTACGAGAAGAAGGAAACGCTCCTGCGCTTTCTCGACCATGCCAAAAAGATCGGTGCATTCGATCAGATTGCGGTGATCGAGGAGCCGTTCGAGGAAAGTAACGAGGCTTTTGTGGGTGACCTGGGTGTGCGCGTGGCCGCGGACGAAAGCGCGCACACCGTCGAGGACGCCGCGCACCGCATTGAACTCGGATATTCGGCTATTGCGGTGAAAGCGATTGCTAAGACGTTGAGTATGACCATGAAAATCACGCAATTGGCTTACGAAAAGAAGGTGCCATGCTTCTGCGCCGATCTCACCGTAAACCCCATCCTGGTCGATTGGAACAAAAATGTGGCCGCCCGTTTGCAGCCTTTCCCCGGAATGTCGGTAGGCTTGCAGGAAACGAACGGCCATCAATATTACAAGAACTGGGACAAGCTCGTGACTTTTCACCCGATGCCGAATGGAAGCTGGACGAAAACGCAAAAGGGCGTTTATCTGACGGACAAGTCGTTTTATGTGGAAAGCGGCGGCATTCTGGCGCCCTCGGCACATTATGAGGCGATGTTTGCCGGTTGAAACAAACTTTAAATCTGCTTCAAAGCTTTAAAGATTTCCGAGTGTGGCTGTTCACCTTCAAACGTTCTTACGAGGTTGCCCTTTTTGTCGTAAATGGCAATGTAAGGAAACGAGCGGATCTGATAATAGCGCTGCACCAGGTAGGACGTGCCCTCCGTTCCGACCTTGAAATTGGGATAGCTGCCGAGGCTGTACTGGCTAACGAAGGGTTTCAGCATGTCCATCGCCTGGAAAGTGACCATGACCACCTGTTTGTTAGCTACTACGCTTGAATTTTTCAGGAGGTCTTTGGTAAAGCTCTGGCAATGTTCGCAATCCGGGGAAAAATAGATGAGCACCACCGGTCCGGCCGCGAGTTGCGACGACGTGTATTGCTGGCCATTCACCAGCCTGATCTGAAACGGGGCAATTTTTTTGGCAGTGGCGGCAACCTGGGCATAGCCATTGGACATGCCGACTATTAATAATAACAAGAATGATAACTTACGGAACATAGCACTGGGTAGTAAAAATGAGTCCGCAAGTTATCAATCTTTGCGCTATCAGCTGTCGCTCCGGTTGCTAACTTTTTCGGAAATATTCTGCAACTGGCGCGTATGCCTTTTCGAATGGCAGAGCACAAATTGCAACCATTCCCAGCGGGTGAGGTTGGCAATCTGCGGGAATTCGAAATCGGTGCAGGTAAGCGTGAGGTCTTCGTTAGCGGCAATGTCGCGGATAGCCGCTCGTTCTGCCTTGAACGCTTCGAGCAATTGATGCTGGTCGTGAGGGCCGTCCGACGGGATAATGAATTCCGGCGACTGGTATTTGGCCGTGAAGTCAAGGAAAATGGATTCGATGACGGGCACGTATTGGCTTACCGGGCGCTCCGTTTCCTCGGTGGAGCCGAGAACGGTCTCGGGAATGCCGGATTCGGCCATCAGAATGTGTTCGGTGACTTGCCCGGCGGTCCAGCTTCCTTCGAAAGGCACCGTATTCACCTGCTCGGGCGTGAGCGATGCGAGTGTCGTGTAAAAATCCTGCTCGGTTTGGTCGAGCTCCTGCAAGAGTTGATTCCGGTCCACAGTTTCCGCTGTTTTAGTTTCGGTCGTTGATGGGTTAGTCGACATGGCTTTATTGGTATTTAGTATTGATGAATGAATAAAATGCGTGCTTATTTTTCCAGGATACCTTTCAGTGTTTGAAGGCTTTCCTGGAGATCGGCGCCCAACATGCCGTCCATAACGGTGTTCATCAGGTTCATAGGGTAGGCGCTTTCGCCGCTCATGCCCCACGAAACCCTTGTTTGCGTAGGTGAAATAGCTTCGGTAGTCATTTCAGTCACGGCAATGCCTTCAAAAGGTTTTATAAACCGTACTTCGAGATTGATCTTCCTGTTTTCGTCGAGCATCTTAATTTCTTCCTCACCCTTCCCGACATCGTCCTTTTGACTATCCCAGGCGTACACGAAACCCACGGTGCCGTCGGTGCCTTTATATTCTTTTTTCATGTTCGGGTCCATCATCACCCATTTGTTATAATGCTCCTGGTTTTTGATGAATTTGACATACCCGTAAACTTCGTGGCTGGGTTTATCGATGGTGATCTCCCGTCTGACGCTGTATTCTTTGCTTACGAAAAGCGCAACAACCAGCGCAAGCACGATGATGCCCACGATGACGAACAGGATTTTTTTAAGAATCTTCATTTCTAGAAATGTTTAGATAAAGGGATGAGCATTGAATCATGCATGTAACGCGGAGCACTAAACGGTAGCAAATGTTTGCCGCTGCAACTTGTGGTAATAGATATAAGAGACGGCGATTAGTACAAATCCGATGATGAAACCTACCCACATGTCAGGGCCGTCGCCGAATGCGATGTGTGAATAGAATGCGCCGAACAGATCGTAGAAGATACCCGCATAAGCCCATTCTTTTATTCTCGGGTAACCGGGAACGAGGATCGCAATGATACCCAGGATTTTGGCCACGCCCAGGAAAGGGACAATATAAGCCGGATACCCGATCCGCGTCACATGCTCCACTGCCTCAGGTGCGGAAATAGCGTCGTACACGGCACCGATGCCCAGCATGGCGGCCAGCAGGCCCGTGACTACCCAGAAGATAATTTTTGTCTTTTTCATAGTTGATGTAGTTTAAATGGTTATAGAATGGATAGGATTTGAATTGACCGTGGTATACGTATTTTCGGAGTAAAGATCTTGCAAGACGGCCGCCGCATATCCGAAGCTTTCCAATAATCCGATCACGCTGGCGTTGCATATCCCCGCGCTTTCGCAGCTGATCCGCAATACCTTATCGCAATCTTCGAGGTCGAAACTGGCCTGGTAACCAGTGAATGCAAGGCAAATCAAATCGACCAGCAATCTTGCCTGGCTTTGTTTCTCTACGTCTGTTTTGAATACCTCTACCATGCGTTTCGATCCATTTTGAAGGTGCTTTTTGGCGCCAGGTTTGTCATTATTCCGATGATACAAACTAAGCGGGTTCAGTCAAGAAATACAGTTGCGATTTGCGACATTATCAGGGGGGGATTGTGACAAAGGGGGGCAGGGGAAGGAGGAAAGAAGGGAATGAGTGAATGAGTGAATTTCGAATGAGTGAATGAAAAATTTGAATAAGTGAATGACCAGACGGATCGCCGGAAGCGGGGCTATGCGGAGCTCAATACCGGGCAACGAAGTTGGGCATACTAAAAGGTTGAGCATAGCAAACTGGTGGATGTAGTCACAATGTTGGGCGTAGTCTCAGACTACGTCCGAGCGCCATGCGGTCTCCGACCGCACAACCTGTTACCAAATGACAAACTCAGCGTATCAATAGGAAAACGAAACCATGAGCCAAGCCTACAAAATCGCAGACCAAGACGCCGCGCACTACATGACCTTTCAGGTCATCGATTGGGTCGACACGTTTTCCAGAAAAATTTACCGCGACATTTTAATGGACAGCATGAAATTCTGTCAAAAGAGAATGGGCCTTGAAATTTATGCCTACGTGGTTATGACCAACCACGTACACGTGATCTGGCGCGCCAGTAAAGGTAACCTCTCGGAGGTTGTTAGAGAATTCAAAAAGTTTACCGGTCGAACGATCATTGAAACGATTCAGAATGAGCCGGAAAGTCGCCGGGACTGGATGTTGAAAAGGTTTGAATTTGCTGCGAGGAGAAATGTGAGGAATAGTTTTCATCAATTCTGGACGCATGAGAATCATCCTGTTGAGTTGTTCTCAAACAAATTTATCAAGCAAAAACTGGATTACATTCATATGAACCCGGTCCGGGCCGGGTGGGTGGAAAGGCCGGAGGAGTATTTGTATTCCAGCGCGGGGTGTTACGCGGGGCTGGGAGGGTTAATAGATGTAGCGTTTGTTTAGGCTTTTTGTTGTTGTGGTTGGGGGACTTTTTGTTGTTGCGGTCGGAGACCGCTTGGCGCTCGGACGTAGTCCGAGACTACGCCCAACGCTTTGCTTCCAACGGTTTGCTACGCCCAACCATTTTGTAACGCCCACATTGCACCGATCGCTAACCCATACCATTCGCATGCTCATCCGCAGACGCTTGGCGCATTTTCTTCTGATACCTTGCCTTTCTCAGCTATTTACGGGCATTCTTTAAATCAGAGGAACCAACAATGACAGACGACAGCGCAATGATCACCCAGGTCTTGCAGGCCACTCATTACCGTGCATTGGCCGAGGGAACGGCGATGACCTACCGGGAAATGTTGAAAACCGTTCATCCCGATAAATGTAAACACCCGCGAGCCCAGGACGCCACGAACCGCTTGCTCGAAATGTTCCGGCATTTTACGAGCGGGACCACTTTTACCGACGATTCGGGCAGCTTCCTGACCAACGATCACTGGGTACTCTTTCAGGGAGACAAGCAGGCCGTAGCGCAGGCGAGGCGGAATCAGCTGGAAATTGCCGTCGGCGCTACCGAACATTTGAAAAGGTATATGCCGTATAGCTGGGATTCGGATGACAGTTTTTTGCTTTCCCAGAGAGCAATACCACTGGTTAACCTGACATTACCGCAGGATCATGTCAATTGGGTCGTATCGAGGCTGCTGGAATTCTGTATGCTGCTTCACAGGCACACGGGACGCACGCACCTGGGCCTTACGCCCGCGCAGGTAATGCTGGTGCCCGAAACGCATGGGATTGTCGTGGCGGGTTTCTATCACACGTCCGAATTGGGTGGCCGTGTACAGACCATATCGGCCGCTTACCGGCACTGGTACCCGGGCCAATTGCTGAGGGACAAAAAAGCAGCTGAAAATGCGGACCTCGAAATGGTGAAACGCCTGGGCGCGTACCTGCTCGGCGACCGCTCTGGACTGGGTACCGCCTTGCGTAAAACACATCACCGGGAGTTTGTCGATTTCCTTCTGAGCTCCGACGACGATTCCCTCGCATGCTACGAAAAGTACCGCGAAATGCTCGACAAAAACTTTCCATCTCAATTCATACACTTAAATATCTGAAATAATGGGCTACTCATCTTGGAGTGATGATGCTTACGACAGCGTAAGCCGGATGCGTAGGACGCAATCGATCGACGACAACTTTACGCAAAACAAACTCGGCGTGATCCACCCGGACCTTTCCCCGGAAGGTGTCGACGTCCGGGAGTCGAGGGACTCGCATTTGCATCCCGACTCCGTGCCGATCATCGTGGCGCTGGATGTTACCGGTTCTATGGGCTCGATTCCTGAGAACCTGATCAAAAATAAACTGGGTGCTTTGATGAACACATTAATAAGCAATGGTATTCTCGATCCGCAAATCATGTTCATGGCCGTCGGCGATCACATTTCGGACGATTACCCCTTGCAGGTCGGCCAGTTTGAATCAGGTACGGTGGAACTCGACGCATGCCTCTCTAAAATTTTCATCGAGCGGGGCGGGGGAGGGCAAAACCGCGAAAGCTATCCGCTGGCCTGGTACTTCGCTGCGCGGCATACGTCCATAGATTCTTTCGAGAAAAGGCAGGAAAAAGGGTTCCTTTTTACGATTGGCGACGAGGGATTTCACGATGTCATGGCAGCGGACCTGATGGAGGCCAAATGCGGGTACCGGGGAAAGGAAAATCTCACCGCGCCGTCGTTGCTGAATGAAGCATGCCGGTCGTACTTCGTTTTCCATATCCACGCCAACGAAGCCAGTTACCACAATGATCACTTTGTGTTTTCACAATGGAAGACATTGCTGGGCGAGCGTTTTCTAGTGCTCGAAGACCAGAACAACATCGCCGAACTCATTGCTACAACGATCGCGCTGGTGAAAGGGGTAAATGCCGACATTGCGATGAGTGGTTTCGACAGTAAAACAAGGCAATCGGTTTCGAATGCATTGGTGGCAGTTAAAGATTCGCTCGTCCGCCGCGACCACGGTATTTCCGGCATTATCGCATTGTAGATGGGGGAAACTCATATTGTATTAGGCATGGGCTATGGCGATGAAGGAAAGGGGGTTTTCACAGACTACCTTTCCGCCAGGCTGGCTTATCCCGTCGTGATCAGGTTTAATGGCGGTCACCAGTGCGGGCACACGGTTATGCATGCCGATGGCCATCTTCATGTTTTTTCGAACTTCGGCGCAGGCTCTTTCAGGCAGGTTCCCACATTTTTCTCCCGTTTCTGTACGATCGATCCCACGGGCATTGTCAGGGAGTTGAGCGCATTGCAGCGGTCAGGAACGAGCCCCGTGCTGTTTGTGGACCCGCTGGCGATGGTCACAACGCCATTTGATAAGTTCTATAACGTAAACGACCGGGCCAACCTCGCGCACGGTACCGTGGGTGTGGGGTTCGGCGCGACTATCGAGCGAAACCAGGGCCCGTCCAAGCTTTATGCACAGGACCTTTTCTTTCCCGCCGTCTTTCACCGAAAACTGGAAGCGGTACGCGACTATTACAGGACCAAATTCAAGGCGCGGGGACTGGAAAGCTGTCTGGAAGCACTCGAACTGGAAATTATGCGGGTAGATCATTTTCTGCGTGACGTGGAGGCGGCCCGCGACAGTATCCGCCTGCTTACAGAGAGCCAATTGTTCCAAATGGGTTTTGAAAACCATATTTTCGAAGGCGGTCAGGGGATTTTGCTGGATATGGATTTCGGTATATTTCCCAATGTCACACGTTCCAATACCACCAGCAGAAATGCCTTTGAAATGCTTCGCCGGAACGATCAGCAAGCTGCCGCAACGGTCTATTACCTCACAAGAGCCTACCAGACCCGCCATGGCAATGGTTGGATGTCCGCCGAAAATTACCCGGTATCACTTATCAATAATTTTGATGAAATGAACCGTTCGCAGGGGCATCAGGGCGAATTCAGGACGGGCATTCTCGATACGGATATGCTTCGGTACGCGTTACAATGCGACGCCAGTTTTTCGGGAAATGCAGAAAAACAAATGGTTATTTCCTGCCTGGATCAGCTAACCAGCTATCAATACCTCTCAGGAGAAAATGTGCTGACGGCGCCCGATAAGGATTCGTTTTTAAAGCAAATCGCATTGTGTGACAGCGTGTTGATAAACTCCGGGCCAAGCTCCGACACAGTAAGACAATGGCGTTGAGCATTCTGCGGGCACTATTTATTTCCCGGCACTGTAAATGCTCATTAAAAATGCCTTACTGACTTTGGCAGCTGCCGCTTCGCACAAATGGCCCTGACCTTCCGGCGCATCCACGCCCTGGCTTTTGCTCGGGCAGGATGCCGTGGAGCGATATTCGTCACAAATCCGCCATACATTGCCCAGCTTGCAGGCGCCGTCGTTGGATTCAACGGATTGAAGATCGAACACGACGTCCTTGTCTGCAAATGTGGTTTTCATCCATTGGCCCGTTTTCATTTTGGCCTCATTCCCTTCGTCTCTGGTTGCGATGTAAACCAGCGGCGGGGTTATATGAACAAACCGCAAACCCGGAAGCTGCGCGCGAAGGTCGTCGATCATCTGTTTATAGGTAGTCTGGACGGCCTCCCTATCGTCGTCGCGGATATCGGCATATCCGAATTTGAAGATGGCGATTTTGAAGATGTCTTTGTGTGCCAATGCGTTTCTTTTAAACTCCGCGATTTTTTCCAACGGCATACCATTCGATGCGCTGAACACATTGCCGCTCAGGCCTTTGTCCGGTTTTTCATTCAGATCGAAATATTCGAACCGGAATCCATTCGCCGAGGAGCCGTCTTCGAGATCTGTACCGACTGACTGGTGCATGAAAATCGTGTTCCATCCCTTGATTTTGTCTTTTTCGGAAGCCGGGAGGTCGTCCCATGATTTGATGCCCGCAGTACCCACTACGCCGGGCGATCCTTTTCCGGGTGGTGTAACCGTGGTGGGGTCGGGGTCTTTGTCGGTGCCTCCCGGGGCAGGCGCATCTTTCGAAGAATCGGAACAGCTGAGTATGACGCTGATTAACAGGAATATAAGGAGCTTTTTCATAGAATTGGATTTGAAACCGATACGTGTTCAAATGTACCGGACGGCGGCAGCGGCTGCAATGGGCGTTCGACGAGCGACATTTTAAATAGACCAGTAACTAAAACAGGCAGTAGTAAACCTGCTTTTCTGACAAAGTCTTTTAAATTTGGTAAACAAAAATTTCGCTTCTCCCACTATGCCCGATGCCCCGGTTTATCGCTGTGTGATCGTTGACGACGACGAAATCGACCGGCTCACGACGCTCATGTATGCGCGCAAATACCCTTTTCTGGAAATCGCGGGCATATTCTCTTCTGCTACGGAAGCCTCGGCGGCAATGCAGCAAATGGAGGTAGATGTATTACTCAGCGATATCGATATGCCCGACGTGAGCGGCCTCGAATTCCGCGCGGGCATGATGCAGGTCCCCGTTTGCATTTTCATCACCGCCTATCCCGATTACGCCGCCGAAAGTTTCGAGCTCGAAGCATTTGATTTTTTGGTAAAACCCATCAAAGCAGCGCGTTTTGAGCATTCCATGCAACGGGTACAACACTATTTTGACATGAAACGCAAGGCCGAACTCTTCGAATACAGCCTCGGAAGCGACAGCACGGTATTTATCAAGGACGGTCATCAGCAAATTAAACTGAACCTGCACGATATCGTATACCTCGAAGCGTTGAAGGATTATACCCGCATCGTAACGACGACCAGGAAGTACAGTGTATTGTCGTCCATCGGGAACCTTTTGCTGGAAAAGGCGTTCCAGTCATTCCTCCGCATTCATCGCAGTTACGCGGTACAGCGGCATTATATCGAGAAAATTACGCCTCAGGAAGTACATATCGGCAGCTACACATTACCGGTAGGCCGGAGTTTCAAGCATTCGTTGACTAACCTCAAATAGCTCCCATGCGCATTCTGACCGTCATTCTGGCTTTGCTATTGACCTCTTTTTATGCAAATGGCCAGAAAGAGGGGCAGGCGCTGATCGATTCGCTGGTCGCGGAACTGCCGAAGGCGAAAAACGACACATTGAAGGGGCGACTCTACAAACGGATCGCGGAGGAGTACTTTTTCATCGATACAAAAAGTGCCATCGCCTATGCAAGGCGTGGGCTCGCGCATGTGCAGGCGATGCGGTGGGAAAGGGGGATCGGCGTTTTCAACCTGGCGATGGCACGTGCATTCAGCGATATGGGTAATGTAGATTCCTGCATGTATTACAACCAGCGCGCATTAGAGGTGTTTCGTCATATGGGAGATACTTTTAATATGGCCACTACTTATAATAATATCGGAGTGGCACAGGCAAATATCGCATCCAACTATCCAGAGGCCATTCGCTATTATTTGCTGGGACTAAAAGAAGCAGAAAAACAGGGAGATAAATACCTGATGGCCAATGCGAATGACAATGTCGGGTCTATTTACCTTATTCAGAAAAATTACCCGAAAGCATTGCTTTACAGTACCAGGGCATTAAAACTGCGGGAGCAACTCGAAAAGTCGGACATTTACAATACTTCGAGGGAAGTAGGCAACTCGCTGAATTCGCTTGGGAGCATTTATTACCAAATGAAGGATACGGCCACATCCCGCACGTATTTTGGAAAAGCGGTACTCATGCACGAGCGTGCGGGTAATGTGGAAGGGCTTGCAAAGGCGTACGGAAGCCTGGCAGTATTGGAAAAGCACAATTACAATACAAAGCTGATTTATGCCCGCAAATCTGAGAAGCTCTGGAACGAAGTAAATCCGGCCCATATCGAGGCTGCCAATAACCTGGGTAATATCGGAAGTACATACCTGGAAATGTACAAAAGTAATTTTCTTCCCGAAGGCATTTCCGATAAATCCTGGTTGCTGAAAGAGGCGGAGCGCTACCTGCGGAAGGCCATTAAAGTCAGTGAAGAAAATGGTGATATCAGCTATAAATCGCATTTCACAGGCACCTTGGCGGAGGTGCAGGAGCAAAGCGGCGATTTCCGGAATGCCTATTATAATTTCAGGACCTATAAACAGGTCGAGGATTCGCTTTATTCGCAGGAAGAAAAGAACAAGATCGCCGGGCTGGAAGGGGAGCGGGAAATCGCATTGCGCGACAAACAGATCCGGATCAATACCCTCGAACTGGAAGCGCGAAAAAGGCAACAATGGCTACTGACAGGTGGTGTCCTGGTACTTGCAGCGATAGGAGGGCTGCTCTACCGCCAAAGCCGCCTGCGGAAGCGTACCAATGTCCAACTGCTGCATTTGAACAACGAGCTCGACGAAGCCAACCAGGTGAAGGCGCGTTTTTTTGCCATATTGAGCCATGACCTGCGCAGCCCGGTGGCCAACCTGGTCAATTTCCTGCATTTGCAAAAAGAGGCCCCCGACCTGATGAGTGGCGCGGCGGCTGAAATGCATCAGAAACGTTTGACCGACTCGGCGGAGTCGCTGCTCGAAACCATGGAATCGATGCTGCTGTGGAGCAAAAGCCAGATGCAGCAGTTCAGGCCACAGGCCCGGCGCATTGCCGTCGACGACCTTTTTGAATATATACGAAAGTTTTTTTCAGGGACCGAGCACATTGCATTTACATTCGAGAATGCGGACGGCCTGGCGGTCGTGACGGACGAGGATTACCTGCGTACGATCATGCAGAATCTTACCCATAACGCGGTGAAGGCATTAAAAACGACCAATAATCCACAAATCCACTGGGCCGCGCGGGCGGAAGGCAGCCAAGTCGTATTGTCGGTCACCGATAATGGACCCGGCGCTTCGGAAGAACAATTGAATGCTTTGTACGACGACCATGCCGCGATGGGTATCAAGTCAGGCCTGGGATTGCATCTGATCCGCGACCTCGCGAGGGCCATCTCCTGCCAGATTTCAGCGCAGCCTAATGCCGGGAACGGAATGAAGTTCAGCCTGTCGCTAACCAATATTTAAATACCCCATGCTGTGACCACGAGGTTCCGTGGTCCGCCGTAATCGCGGTGCTCGCAGAGATAAATGCCCTGCCAGGTGCCGAGTGCGAGCCGGCCGTTCCGCACAGGGATCATCACCGAACTGCCGAGCAGCGAGGCTTTCAAATGCGCCGGCATGTCGTCAGAGCCCTCATAGTCGTGGCGGTAGTCGGGATCGTTTTCCGGGACCGATTTATTGAAATACATTTCAAAATCGATACGCACCGTCGGATCGGCGTTCTCGTTGATCGTCAGCGAAGCCGAGGTGTGCTGGATGAATACCTGGCACATCCCGGCCTTGATTTCGCTGATCGATGGTAATGCATGCAGAATTTCTCCGGTAATGAGGTGGAAACCGCGGCTTCTTGCTTTAAGCTGAATGCCTTGCTGGTACATTTTCATAAAATGCTGATCACTATTTGGCCCGCAAGAAAGCACAATTCCGCCTGTTTTTACATATACCGCATACCCGGATGGCCTAGTAACCGCCGCCAAAGGGCGATTTGTCCGATGATATTCGCTTCGCGATAGATCGTGAACGTGATCAGCTCATACAGCGACATCGAAAACTCAGGACCCATATCGATGCGCCGTTCCAGCTCTTCGTCGCTGAGCTTGCTCAGGGATTCTTTCAGGATCGGCGATATTTTGTTCCAATCCTCCTGATAGGACGAAATTTGCGGATATTCCACGCCATCCTGAATTCCCTTGTACTCCTTGAAAAGCTCGTTGGCTTGCTGATACCCGTCGTAGCCCAGGTTACGCGCGAGGTCGAAGCGTTGCTCCACGAGCGCTCCTGCGAGCCAGCCGATGTTATTGGCCTTGGTATCCAGCCGCTTTTGCGTGTCTTCGTGCGGGATTTTCTCCGTTACAAACTCAAAAAAAGGCGTTTGTAGATCATACATAGCGATAATGCCCTGCATTCTGGTGCTTTTTACATTTTCCATGTTTTCAGTTGAAGGTTAAGGATCATTAGTTTTCAGTTTCAATGACCGACAGGATATTGCCGGCCGGATCGGTGAACCAGGCGATGGTCGGGCCGTTTCCGCGCATGATATTGTCCGGGTCGGTCTTAAACCCCGGCCAGTCGTAGCTTTCGAATTGCACACCTTTGGATTTGAGTGCTTTAACGGTTTCTTCGATGTTTTTTACGGGAAAATTAAGCACGGTAAATGTCGCCGGCTCGTGGTTTGGTTTTTCATACAAAATCACCTCATACCCTCCGTAAATGTGCAAATGAAGCACCGGCATTTCCTCTTTTTGCGAAACTTCGATACCGAGTGTTTCGCCGTAAAACTGTCTCGCTTTCTGCAAGTTATCTACCGAATACCCGCTGAATGCTTTGGTTTGTCCAAACATAGCTGTGTTGATTAGTTGTTGATTGAAAAATATAAAATCTAAGCGTCCTCTCTGACAGGGACTTCGCCGGTATCATATTCGGGCGCTGGTTTTTGATAAACGAGCGACAATTTCCGGTACGCCGCCGACTGCATGGCAATCAGCGTGACAATGAGCCCGACAATGCCCGTCACAATAAATAAAAGTGCCAGGCCACGCGCCGTACCAGTCCCGAACCACGAACCGATCAGCCGCACGCCCGCGCCGGTGGTCATGAAGGGGATGAATACAAACTTGGCAATCGGCCCGATCATGAATGCTGTGATGGGAGACGCCGCCTGCTCGATGCTTTGGGCAAACCCGAATACGCGTCCCTGCCTTTCCGGCGGTATTACCTTTTGAAGGATCGTCTGCTCCGTCGCTTCCACCACCGGGATCAGGCAGAGGTACACGAACATTCCGATGCCCAGCAAAACAATGGACGACTGGATCGGGAAGATCATGCAGATTATCCACATCACGATATTGGCCGTAAACAAGGTTTTCAAAGGCATTTTCCCCAAACCCCGCTTCGCTACCACCAACCCGCCGACGATAAATCCGAGGCTTAATACGCCCCAGAGAATGCCCCACGCCTGCACGGACACGAGCGAGAGGCCGTAGGCGTCCATGAGGGACATAAATACACCGCCGAGGAAGTTGTTGAAGGTGTTAAAGAAAATCAATCCGAAAAGACCCGGTACCATACCCACTGCGGCAATGGTGCCACGGATGTCGACCTTTTGTCTATTCGATTCAGTATGAACGATTTCTTTTTCAGGAATGGAGACCGTCAGCAAATGCAGGATCACCAGCACGCTCAGCCCCACTGCGAGTACCATCATCCACAATACGCCCAGGTACCCGATCACGAGCCCGCTAAAGATCGAAGCGACCAGGAACGACACGCCGTTGGCAGTACCCACCATTCCATTGGCTTTGTCGCGGTTTTCCTCTTCGATCAGAATGGTAACCACCGTCGATAATGCAATCGTCCGTATGTTCCCCGTAATGGCCCCGAAAAGGCAAAGCGTGATAAACAACCACAGGCTGACGCTCGAATCGCTTTTAAAAGCAGCTTCCGGTGTAGTGATGTAAATGATCAGGGCGATGATGTAGAGCACCAGCGTAATGCTCGCGGCGAGCATCATCGAGGTCTTTTTCCGGTACCGGTCGACGATGGAGCCTAGAAAAAAGCCCGAAACCGCCACCGTTGCCAGGTAAACCCCGGCCATGACCGAAGTGGCGAGTACCGATTTGGTTTCGAGGTAGACCCAGAATGTGACGGCAAACCAGACAAACGTGTTGGTAAGCGCGGCCGCCAGCGAGTTGGCTAAAACCGCATAAAAGGTTTTCATAACGATATGGCTTAATGACCGGACGCCGGACCGCCGGACCGCCGGATCGCCGGATCGCCGGACAGTCGAACAGTCGGATAATCACCGGCTTGCGAAGTGTTGATACAAAAATACGGCCCTCCCCACAGTTTTCCGGGGTGGGTATAGGACAATTTAAGGGTGTGATTGTGCCAAACGAAGTTCTGGCAGGGAGGAGCGTACTTAAAAAAAGAAAAGCCCCGGAAGAACCGGGGCCTGTGTTATCTCGGAGCCACGCGTTGAACCGCGGGCCTGGTAGTGCCCGATGGCGTGGTTTGTGGTGTCGCCGACTGTGTATTAGCCTGCCCTTGTTGTGGTACAGCCTGACCGTTCGTTGCGTTGGATTGATTAGGAGATACTTGCGTTGCCGGTGCATACGCACCTGTACCTGTCGCAGGCGATCCTGCGGTGGGCGCGACGGGTACCTGCTGCGTTTGTACCTGAACCTCTCCCGAGGCAGTGGCCGATGGCTGACCGATCACCTGTGGCTGGTAGCGTTCCGGCATCGTTCTCGGGTCTTGCGATGTGGTTACTTTAGGCACCATACCCTGCTGGTTAACCGGCCGGGTATTGACTTCGAAACCCAGATCCTGTACATCGGATACTTTTTGAACGGGAGCTGCGGCCGGCGCGGGCTGCACGATGGTACCAAGTTGTCCCGGCGCTTCCGGCGCTATCTGGCCGGTAGGTTTTGGCTTGTATGAAGCGGCAGGGGCCGATTGCGCGCCGGAATAGGCTTTCGGGACTTGTCCGGTTGGCGCGGGCTGGCGTACCTGCGCATCGGCCTGGTTTAATACAAACAGCAGACCCGCAGTCGCGGCTACTGTCAATACTTTGGATTTTATGTGCGGCATAGTTCTCATAGTCATGTGTTTCAATCCTGCTAAGGTAGGTACTAAAACCATTCCATGAAAATCGAAGCCCCATTTCTCCTTTCGGCCCCGGTTGGCGCAAGCATAGCCGGGAAAAGGGAAATGGGGCGTGTATTATCAGTTATTAGTAACGGTCCCAGAAAGCCGGCGGCTCTACGCCCAGCGCGCGCAGGTACACGTAGCCCTGTGCCCGGTGGTGGATTTCATTGTCGATCAGGTACTGGATCGTGCCTACGATCGTGTTTTCGTACATGCCGAATGCTGCTTCCCGTTCCTGGAAACGCTGCGGCTGAATCTGCGGCCAGAGGGTATCGATGTACTCGGTCACAAGGTCCCAGAGGTGGAGTACCTCCGCTTTCGTAGCCGGTGCGGGTGTTGAATAGTCGAGTACGGGCTCGCTGAATGTCCAGTCGCCGAACACCACGCCGCGGATACCAGGAGCGGCCAGGCCGATCATCTCCATGGTGAGCTGGGCGTAAGTACGCATGCCGCCGATCGAAAAAGTATAAAACTGATCCTCAGGGAATGCCTCAATAACCTTGCGGCTGAGCCTGCGGTGGCCTTGCCAATGATCCAGCAAAGCTTCGGCTGAGATAACGTTCGTTGTAGTGGTTGCCATTTCCTGCTCGGTGTTGTTAGTTTCCATGTCAAAGGTTTTTTTAGTTTATTGTTTGATTACATTACAAACTAAACATCGCCGAGTGACAGCAGTATGTCAGCAGCATTTTCGTACTTCTGAAAAAAGGTGATTTTTATTTCAAAATCTTCAAATCAGGTCCGAAACGATAGGTTTTGCCTTTCGTTGTGTTCACCGATACCACTTTGTCGCCATAGCGCAGCTTGCATGGGTTACCGGCTTTCGAGCGGACGGTCAACTCTTCGAGTTTGCCTTTTTTCCAATGCATATCCAATTCAAAACCTCCACGCGTGCATAGTCCCGTAACATGTCCGTCGGGCAAAGCTTTGGGTAATGCAGGCAGGAGATTGATGTCGCCCAGATGGCTTTGTACCAATGTTTCGAGGATACCAGCGGCACCGCCAAAGTTGCCGTCGATCTGGAACGGCGGGTGTGCGTCGAACAGGTTGGGGTAAGAACCCCCGCCGCTCATTTTCTGCCCGGCGTCGTAAACCGGGTTGAACAGCTTGCGGATCATCGTGTAGGCATGTTCGCCGTCGAGGAACCTCGCCCAGTAGTTGATTTTCCAGGCCAGACTCCATCCCGTACCGTCATCGCCCCGGTAATTGAGGGATTTCATCGCGGCTTTAAGCAACTCAGGCGTGCCTGCCGGTGTGATTTCCTCGCCCGGGTACACGCCCCACAGGTGCGAAACGTGGCGGTGATGACTGGTGGTGTCGTCGATGTCGGTCATCCATTCCTGCAACTGCCCGTAGCGGCCAATGCGGTTCGGAGCGATTTGGGTTGCGGTTTCGGCCAGCTTTTGGGCAAATGCGGCGTCTGTTTTCAAAATACCGGCTGTTTCGATGCAGGCTTTGAACAATGCGCGGATGATCTGGTGGTCCATCGTCGGCCCAGCCACTAATCCGCCGTTTTCAGGGGAGTTAGAGGGGCTGCTAATCAGCAGGCCTGTTTTAGGGTCCTTCACGAGAAAATCGAGGAAGAATTCCGCTGCGCCTTTCATAAGCGGGTAGGCGGCGTTTTGCAGGAATGCTTTGTCCTGCGTAAACCGGTAATGCTCCCACAAATGCAGGCTCAGCCATGCGCCGCCCGTTACCCAAATGCCGTGATTCGCCCCATTAATAGGTGCCGCGCCGCGCCAGACGTCGGTATTATGGTGCAGTACCCAGCCTTTCGCATTGTAATGCTCCTTCGCTACTTCCGCACCGGTTTCAGAAACTTCCCTGACCATTTGAAACAGCGGCTCGTGGCATTCGCCGAGGTTAGTCATTTCCACCGGCCAGTAGTTCATTTCCGTATTGATATTCACGGTGTATTTGCTATCCCATGACGGATTGAGCTTGTGGTTCCATTTACCCTGCAAATTGGCCGGATGCGTTCCCGGGCGGCTGCTCGCGATGAGCAGGTAGCGCGCAAATTGTACATACAATGCAAGTAATGCCGGATCGTCCGGATTTTTCTTGAACTGACTGAGGCGCTCGTCGGTAGGGAGCGCGGAGGCTTTGCTGGCTGGAAGATCCAATGCAAACCGGCTGTAAAGCTTTTGATAATCCGCCGAATGCGCGGCGAATGCTTTTTCAAATACGGGAGCGTTTCGGAGAATTTCGGCTGTTTTTGCAGCAGGATCGCCGCTTACGTTTTTGTAATCGATGTAGTTGGTAGCGGCGGCAAGTACCAGGGTCGCATTCGTGGCTTTTGAAATCAGCAGTTTCCCATCGGCTTGTTTTACCTCTCCATCCGTGATAACTTTTAGCCTGGCAATACCTTGCAGCGCGCCTTTATCGACATAAACTTCCAGTTCAATCTGTTTTTCTCCGACCTTCACTTCCCTTTTCGAGTGAATGGCGTCCATACGCACCGAGAAATCCAGTTTGCCTTTTTGCGAGCTGTTAATACGATAATAAACCGCTTTCGCGGGATAGCTCGCAAATGCTTCGCGTGTATAATGCACGCCGCCGGATTGGTAGCTGCTTTTTACAGTGGCGCCCCGGAGGTCGAGTTCACGCACGTACGCAGTATGTTGCCCGTGCCCCGGAAAGTCTACATACACATCACCGAAAGCCTGATAAGCCATTTGCCGTAACGGCTGGCTCATAAATTGCTCGTTGGCCAGTTTTTCCGCTTCTTTTTGTTTGCCCTCGTTCAGAAGCCGCCGGATCTCGTCCAGGTAAGCGGATGCGCCCTTATGTGCGTAACTTCTTGGTTGGCCGGTCCATAGGGTTTCCTCGTTAAACTGGATCTGCTCGGTTTCAACGCCGCCGAAAATCATAGCCGCCAATGCGCCGTTTCCGATCGGCAATGCTTCTTCCCATTGTTTTGCAGGTTGTTTGTACCAGAGTTTTGAGTTGACGCTACCCTGTGCTCCGCATCTGGAGATAATGAGTACAGCCAGGATAACAGTCTGAATTAAAGGCTTCATGCCGGTTTTGGATAGAGTGAATAACGATGGCGGATGAGCAAAAATGCACCGCTGCTGCCTAGCTGACGTGTTTTCGGCCACATTGCCCGTACAAAAAAGCCGGCTGAGTCTTCGTTTTTCCTGCAACGCAACTAGTTTTTTTCACACGATTACACTACCTTATTACCCGATTACCCCCACACTATGCGAGTCAGTATTTCCAAAATCGGACTGGATGGGATCAGGGATTTGCGCACGATGTTCCTGCATGAAAACCACTTCCAGTTTGTCTGCAACAAGTGCCACGATTATGGCTGGGCCGATACCTGGCTGTTCCGGGTCGATAATGTCCGTATCGGTTATGGTTCCGTTTGGGGGACCGACCGCCGGCAGGACCGGGATACGATCTTCGAGTTTTACCTGCTGCCGCCGTACCGCAAACATGCCAGCATTGTTTTCGAGGAATTTCAAAGGGCCTGCAAACCGACCTGGATCGAGAGCCAGAGTAATGATATTTTCCTGACCACCATGCTGTACCGTTTCTGCGAAAACTCGTTCGCGGAAGCCATTCTGTTCGAAGACGATTTTCAGACTGCGTTCGAAATGCCGGGCGCAATTTTCCGCAAACGCTCAGAGCACGACCCGATGAACGGCGACGACAGCGAATATGTGGTCGATGTGAATGGCGAGATCGTGGCCAGCGGCGGCTTAATGCTCAATTACAACATTCCTTACGCCGACATTTACATGCAAACGCGGGAAACGTACCGCGAGAAGGGTTATGCGACGTACATCGTGCAGGAGCTGAAACGTATGGCGTACAAAATGGGGCGGGTGCCCGCAGCACGTTGCAATATCGGCAACCGCATTTCCCAGGCCACGTTGGAGAAGGCCGGCATGCGGGTTTGTGGTTTCAGGCTGAAAGGGGCGATCAGGGTTTTGGAAGATTAGCGTGCCCGGCACTCGGTGCCCGGCACGCTTTTTGAAGTCGTTGGGGTTCAAATCAAACAACTGAAAACCATGGCTACTACGACAAAAGGCAATACTAAGGAAGCCACTTCAAAAACGAAGGCTGATACCGAAAAGGGAGCGTCTGCAAAAAGTACGGCCGCGAAGGCTACGACCAAAAGCACTACAAAAACAACGGCTTCGAAGACAACAGCATCGAAAACCAGTGCGCCGAAACCGGCTGCTTCGAAAGCTAGTGCTTCAAAGGCAGCTGATTCGAAAACGACTGCGAATAAAACAACCGGTACCAAAAAGTCGGCCGGCAGCTCCAAATCCAATACTTCGACGCGTGATCACGACACGATCCGCGCGTGGGTAGAGAAGCGTGGCGGCGTGCCTTCGATGGTGAAGAGCACGGGCAAGAAAAAGGATGAAGTAGGTATTCTGCGCATTGACTTTCCTGGTTATAGCGGAGGGGATTCGTTGCAGGAAATCAGCTGGGACGAATTTTTCCAGAAGTTCGACGAAAGCAAGCTGGAATTTCTGTACCAGGAAAAAACGGCGGACGGCAAGGAAAGCCGGTTTAACAAGTTCGTATCGAGTAATTAGTAAGGTATTATGCGAAAGAAGCGGCCGGGATATGGATTTGTCCCGGCCGTTTTTATAATGTCCAGAGGCTATCGGTAAAGTAAGCCTTGCAATCCTGGAAATGCTCCACGACGCGGAAGCCGTTCGCCGCAGCCACTTCTTCGATCTCAGTTAAGGTATATTTCTTCGAAAGCTCCGTCCAGATCAGCTCGTTCCGGTCGAAATCGTAGCATTTGTCGGTCTGGCTTACGTGCACTTTTTGCGGGACGAGACTCACCAGATAGCTCCTTACTTCGCCATTGACAGGGTTGTAGTGAGAGTAGAAGTCGAACTGGTTGGTTTTGAAGCTTCCGCCCAGCTCTCTGTTGATCCTGTGTAATAAATTGATATTGAATGCTTTCGTAATGCCTTTCGGGTCGTCGTACGCGCAGCGTACCGTCGCCGGGTTCTTTTGCAGGTCGAAGCCTGTTAGCAGGTAATCGCCGGGGTTCATGCATTTGCGGAAATCGGCGAGGAGGCTGGTGACCTCGTGTGCTTCGTAGTTGCCGATATTGCCACCGAGAAAAAGCAAAAGGCTCGGAACGCCCGACGCGGCCAGCTCCTCCATCATCGTGAAATAGTTGCCGATCATCGGGCTGATCTTCAAACCCGGCAAATGGGCATGCATATTGGTCGTGAGCTCCTCGATGGCTTTGGAGGAAATATCAATGGGTACGTAAGTAAAATCGACCTGCCGCTCGACCAGCTTTTTCAGTAACTGACGGGTTTTGATACCATCCCCCGCGCCAAATTCCACGATCTGGAACGGTCCGTCGAATTGCAATTTCCGGAGGATATTCTCCCCTTGGAGCGACAAAATTTCGAATTCACAGGGGGTGGGGTAGTACTCCGGCATTTTCATGATGTCCTGAAAAATCCCGCTGCCGATGTCGTCGTAAAAGTATTTGCTCGAAATGTGCTTCTGTGGTGCGGACAATCCCCGGTGGATGTCTTTGGCAAATGTTTGTAAATCTGTCATAACCAATAAATTATCGCGCAAGCCGGATGCCCGTGTATTGCCAGCGCTCGTGTGTGTGAAAGAAGTTGCGGTAAGTTTTGCGTGCATGTCCGGGTGAGGTCGCTACCGATGCGCCGCGCAGCACCATCTGGTTGACCATGAACTTACCATTATACTCGCCCACGGCTCCGGGAGCTTTCGAAAACCCCGGGTAGGGCAGGTAAGCACTATTGGTCCATTCCCAGCGCTGGCCCCAGTCGAGGTTGGCGGAGGCGACCTCCCATTCGAATTCCGTCGGCAGGCGCATGCCTTTCCATTGGGCAAATGCAGCTGCTTCGAAAAAGCTGATATGACTCAGAATTGCCTCGGGATCCACTTTTTGCAGGCCATTCAATGTAAAATAATGCCATTCGCCGTCGATCAAGTGCCAGTACATCGGGGCTGAAATGTGGTTTTGATTTACCCATGACCAGCCTTCATCCAGCCAGAGGTTGAAATCTTCGTAACCGCCCGCTTCCATGAACCCGATGTATTCGCCGTTGGTTACGAGCCCTTTGGCGATTTCGAATTCATGCAGATAGACCTTATGTCTGCCCAGCTCATTGTCAAAACAAAATCCTTCGCCCTGATGCCCGATGTCGTAGATACCTTCGGGGATGGTTAAAAAGCCGGTTTCGGTATTTCGGCCGTTGACCATATTCTGGCCTTCGCGGTACACGGGGAAGAGCGGGTTATGCCCGAGAATGTATTTGATGTCGGTCACCAGAAGCTCCTGATGCTGCTGCTCGTGGTGCAGTCCGAGTTCTACCAATGCCAGGATTTCCGGATCGGCGAGCTCTTCGAGCAATGCGTCCATTTGCTCGTCTACATACCGGCGGTAGGCATATACCGCTTTTGTGGTCGGGCGCGTGACGTTGCCGCGGTCGGTGCGGAGCGTGCGCTCGCCCACGTTGTTGTAATAGCTGTTGAACAAATAGTTGAAATCGGGATCGTAAACGCGATAACCCGGGACATTGGGTTTGAGGATGAATGTTTCAAAAAACCAGGTGGAATGTGCCAGGTGCCACTTGGGCGGGCTCACGAATGCGACCGGTTGGGGTACGTAATCTTCCGTTTCAAGTGGTTCGCAGATGTTTTCCGAGTGTTTTCTGACATTTTGAAATGCTTCCCTAATGCCGGTGGTTTCCATTAGTTGCATAATTTTTCAGGTCGGTGATGGATTGGATATTCAAGGATTGTGCCTGCGCACGACGCATCATCAGCGCATAGGCGTTATTGAAGCCGATAGGCCGCAGCCATTGCAGCTTGTATTGTTTTAAAAATTCATTTTTGACATACACATAAACCTTTTCCCGGTCGCCGCCGAGGCTTTTCAGCTGTGCGCGGCCGGGTTTGAGGATCGCCAGCAGGCCCGTGCCCGTGTACTCGGGATACATATCGATTTCGGCATTGGTTAATGCGTCGAAACAGATTTTGGTTCCGCCGAGGCCGGTTTTGGTCATGGCTTTCAGCTCTGTATTTCCTTCGATCAGCTCTTTATACATTTGAACAAGAATGTATTGCTCGGCGAAAATCTTCGAACCCAGGCGTATGGTGCCTTTGTTTCCGCTACGGGGCGATTGATAGAGATTTTTGGATACCAGAAAATCATGTGCCACACGCTCGGGCGCCTGTTTGAGGTAATCGACCCGGTAGTTCAGCTCGGTCATCACCGAATCATTGATATAACCCGATAATTTTTCCAAAACAGGTTGTAATTCAGGGTATTGTATGAGGATTTCGCTCCTCACGACCGGGGCGGCGTAATAAGGCGGGAAAATATGCTGGTCATCGGTCAATGTTACCAGGTCGAATGCTTTCAGCCGGCCATCGGTACTGTACCCGCTGATGACGTCGAGCTTTTCTTCAAATGCGGCCTTATACATTACCGCGTCACTGATCACGACAGTCGGAATATCGAGCCCGTATATCGATTTCAGACCCAGGTAACCATCTTCCCGGCCCATGAATTCCGGCGTGAAACCGGCGAGGATATTGCCTTTAGTATAGGGTATGAGGTAAAATGAGGATAGCAAAAGCAGCAAAACCGGCAACACGACCGAGATTTTGCGCATTCTTTTCAAACCTGTTTTTTGGAGTAGAGAGAGCAAAAAGTCGAGCAACACAGCCAGCAATGCAGCCGGAATAGCCCCG
Source organism: Dyadobacter sp. SG02 (assembly GCF_900109045.1). GTDB lineage: Bacteria > Bacteroidota > Bacteroidia > Cytophagales > Spirosomataceae > Dyadobacter. The sequence continues at coordinate 161,410 of NZ_FNYL01000005.1, read as the reverse complement.
GCCAGGATCATCTGGGTATTGTTCAATGCAATTCCCCCGAAAATAAACTCGCCCAGACCACCCGCGGCAATATAAGCGGCCAGGGTAGCCACACCCACATTAATGACCGTCGCGGTACGGATTCCGGCCAGGATCACCGGCATGGCCAGCGGCAGCTCTACGCCCGTCAGTATTTGCCACGCGCTCATACCCATTCCGCGCGCGGATTCGGTTATGGCCGGGTCGACGCCCGTAATGCCTGTGTAAGTATTGCGGATAATGGGGAGCAATGCATACAGGAACAGCGCGGTAATCGCGGGCAATGCGCCAATCCCCAGCAGCGGGATCATAAAACCCAGCAATGCAATGCTGGGAATGGTTTGTAGTACGCCCGCGATGCCGAGTACCAGCCAGGCGGCCTTTTTTCGGCGCGCGATCCAGATGCCCAGCGGAAGCCCGACGGCAATGGCGATCAGCAGCGAGATGCAGGTAAGGCCGATGTGGGCCACGGTCTGGCTCCACAGCTTTCCCGATTGCTGCGTCATGAATGCCCACAAGCTTTGCTGCTCTTCCATTATCTTTCCGTTCTGATACGTTCGTAAATGCGGGAAATATCTTCGAGTTGCTGGCCGAAAAAGGCGTGCACGAACTCATTCACAGGCCTAAGCAGCAGATCGCCCGGCTTGCCCTGCTGCACAATGCTGCCTTTGTCCATCAGGCAAATATGGTCGCCCATTTGAAGCGCTTCGTGCACGTCGTGGGTGACGAGCACGATGGTAGTCTCCCGCAGCACGGGTAGCTCGGCAAAGTCTTTCCGTACGCTGGCGCGCGTCACGGGATCGAGCGCGCCGAAAGGTTCGTCGAGGAGTAAAATGGGCGGATTGGCGATGAGCGCGCGGGCAATGGCGACGCGCTGCTGCTGGCCTCCGCTCAGTTCGTCGGGATATTTGCTTTTGAAATGCGCGGGAAGTTTCAGCTGTTCGAGCCAGCGGCCCGTGTGATTTTGAATGTCGCCGGGTTGCCAGCCGAGCAGCTTCGGCACCACCGCGATGTTTTCAGCCACCGTGAAATGCGGGAAAAGGCCATTGTTTTGGGAAACATAGCCGATCGACCGCCTGAGTATTTCCGGTTTTTCTTCCGAGATATTCCTGCCTGAAATTTCAATCCGGCCGGAAGTTGCTTCTATCAGCCGGTTGAGCATTTTGAGCGTGGTGGTTTTGCCGCAACCGCTCGTACCCAGCAGCACCATCGTTTCGCCTTCACCGACCTGGAAGGAAACATCTTTAACTGCCTCGATACCATTAAAATGCTTGCTGATGTGGTCGGCAATGATCATGATGTTTGTTGACGGGTACGTGGTTCAGGTCCGCAAAAAGCAAATGCGTATTCCTTCTGTACATAATTAAGCGGCAAAACGATCCATTATGGTGTGAAAAAGCGACGCTACCTCACGCTTCGAGCGTCATGAACAGGTTGTTCAGCGATTCGGCATAGGTCGGGTGCGCAAACACACCGTTCAGGATGCGATCATAAGTAACGCCGCCCATCATGGCCATTTGCAGGATCGTAACGATCTCGCCGCCCTGCTCGGCCAGTACCGCCGCTCCGAGGATCTGGCCTGTTTGGGCATCTACAATGGCTTTCATCATGCCCCGCTCGTCGCCTGTTTCGATGGCACGTGCCACGCTGTCGTTTTTCAGTACCGCTACTTTAATATCGAGCCCTTTTTCCCGGGCCTCCTGTTCGGTCATGCCCACCCGGCCGAGCTGCGGATCGATGAACATGCAATAGGGGATGAGCCGGTCGGCCGTACTGATTGGTTTTTTCTCCACAACATGCTGAATGATCAACCGGTAATCGTCGTAGGAAACGTGTGTAAATGCCGGGCCGCCTTTGATGTCGCCTAATGCGTAAATGCCTTCCACCGAGGTTTCAAGCTGTGCATTGACCTTAATGTAGCCCTTTGCATCCGTTTCGATACCCGCTATTTCAAGGCCAAATTCTTTCAGTTGAGGCTTCCTTCCTGCGGCTACGAGCACGTGCGTACACGAGCGCTGACTTTTAATATCCCCGGTTTGGAGCGCCACTCCGATGATATGGCCGCTTTGCGAGAACCGGACGGCTTTGGTATTTGTCAGTATTTCAATGTCTTCCTGCGCCAGGATTTTCACGATTTCGCCGGCTATATCCTCGTCCTCTTTCTTTAAAATCCGCTCGGCAGGTTCGATGAGCGTTACTTTGCTGCCAAACCGCGCAAACATTTGCCCGAATTCCAGCGCGATGTACCCGCTGCCCAGAATGAGCAAATGCTCGGGAATCTCCGACAGTTCCATAATGGTGGTCGAAGTGAGATAGGGAATGCTTTGAATGCCTTCAATGTCCGGAATAACAGGTTGCAGGCCGGTGTTGAGGAAAAACTTGTCTGCGGTCAGTGTTTCGGTTCCGCCATCCTTTAATGAAACTGTAATCTCCTTTTGCCCGCTGAATCTTGCCGTACCATAAATAAGGTCGAGCCCGGCGGTGTCGCGGATACGCTTTTCGGAGTTGCCGCGCATTAGCTGTACAATGCTGCTTTTGCGGTGGAGGATTTCATCGAGATCGACGGTAATGCCGCCGACGTGCACGCCCAGCGTTTCGTTGTGCCGAGCCGACCATGCCGCTTTTGCGGACGCTACCATGGCTTTGGTAGGCGAGCAGCCGTCGTTCACGCAGGTCCCGCCGACCCATCTTTTTTCTATTAATGCAGTTTTAAGCCCTGATTCGGCCAGTTTGCGGCAAAGCGGCGTGCCTGCCTGGCCTGCACCGATTACAATAGCGTCGTAATGTTTCATATAGGAAAAGGATTGGCTGTCGGAACACGTTACAGAAAGCATGTTTGGTCCCGATTTTACGTATAGGCATAATAAAAGCGTGCCGGGTAGGGCACGCTTTACGCAAAAGCAAACTGTATGAGTAGGTAAAAGAGTTCGGGGTAGGTCAGGCGAACCAGGCAAGGGTGTTTTCCTTGTCGATTCCGATCTGTTTCACGAGCATATCCAGCCCGTTGAATTTCTGTTCGGGGCGAAGATAATGAAGCAATTCCAATTTGAGATCTTCGCCGTAAATTTCTTTGTCAAAGTCGAATAGGTTCGCTTCGATTGTCCGCACGGTGCCGTCCACGGTAGGGCGTACGCCGATATTGAGCATTCCCCGGAATACCTCGTCCTGGTAAATGGCATTGATCACATACACGCCGTTCATGGGGATCAGCTTGTAGGGCTCGTGGACGTACAGGTTGGCCGTCGGGAAGCCGATCGTCCGGCCCAGTTGTTTCCCTTTTACCACAGTTCCCGAAAGCGAATAGGAGCGGCCCAGCAGCTCGTTGGCTTCGTGGATGTGGCCGGTAATCAATGCTTTACGGATGCGCGACGAGCTGATGGCCGTGTGTTCGATATCTTCTCTGGGAATTTCTTCCACTTCAAAACCGTATTCAGAGCAGTTTTTTTGCAAAAACTCGAAACTACCCTCGCGGTTGCGGCCAAAGCGGTGGTCGTAGCCGATCACCAGCTTTTTGGTACCGATTTTTTCCACCAGGATCTGTTTGATAAACTCGTCGGAAGTGAGTTCGGAGAACGAGCGGGTGAAGGGGACGATCGCCAGATGCTGGATACCGAGCTTCGAAAACAGCTCTATTTTCTCCTCGATCGTGGAAAGCAGTTGCAGGTCCTGGCTATCCTCCGACACCACGGTGCGGGGGTGCGGCCAGAAAGTGAGTACCACCGATTCACCACCGGATTGCGCGGTGATTTCTTTCAGGCGGGTTAGTATTTTTTGATGTCCCAGGTGCACCCCGTCGAAAGTGCCGCTGGTTACGACGCCATATTCCAGTTTTTGAAAGGAATCCAGGCTATGATAAATGTTCATTCGTCAACTTCCAAATTCAACGCTACTCGTTTCTGATGAATGAAAGCTGTCAGCTCCCACGCATCTTTCAGTTCGAAATCACCGATCCTGGTCCTGCACAGCTTGCTCATGTAAGCGCCACTGCCCGCCAGCTCGCCGAAATCGCGAACCATACTGCGAATATAAGTACCTTTTGAGCAAATGATCCTAAAATCAATGGAAGGAAAGTGGGTCGCGTCTATTTCAAACAGTTTGATCTCCACCGCCCGCTTCTTGATCTCGGCTTCCTCGCCGCGCCGCGCGAGCTTGTACGCACGCACGCCGTCGATTTTGATGGCGGAGAAAAGTGGCGGAACTTGTTCGATATTTCCGGTAAGCTGCTGCCGTGCGCTTTCGAGTATTTCCGGTGTAATATGGTCAGTCGGGTATTCAGCGTCAAAATCGCTTTCCAGATCAATGGAAGGCGTTGTTTTGCCCAATACCAATGTGCCAGTGTACTCTTTCTCCTGCGCCTGGAAACTGTCGATCTGCTTGGTTTTTTTACCGGTACAGAGGATCAGCAAGCCGGTGGCAAGCGGGTCCAGCGTACCGGCATGGCCTATTTTCTTGAATTTGCAAGCCCTTTTGAGCTTGTTGGCCACGTCAAATGAAGTCCACGTCAAGGGCTTGTCGATCAGGATCACCTCGCCTTCGTCGGGTATGTTTTCTTGTTGGTTCAAATTGGGGGGAGTTTGGGGGCCTTCGGCCGACCATGGAAGATGGACCACGGCTCTGAATTATTAATGGACGATAGACCATGGACCATAGCATATCATAATGGTCAATGGTCTATCGTCGGCCAAAGGCCATTTAAACAACATCCAGCTGATAGCCCGACGCCAGCAAACCTAGCAGGATCAGGCCGAGGATAATGCGGTAATAACCGAAAACTTTGAAACCGTATTTCGTGAGGAAGCTGATGAAGAACTTGATCGCCAGCATTGCCACGACGAAGGCGACGGCGTTACCGATCAGCAAAGTCTGGATATCTTCCTTTTGAATGGTATCGTAAGTTTTTAAAAGCTTGTAACCTCCCGCAGCGGCCATGGTAGGCACGGCGAGGAAGAACGAAAATTCGGCAGCCTGCTTTCTCGACAAGCCGTTGAGCATCCCGCCGATGATCGTCGAAGCCGAGCGCGAAACGCCGGGGATCATCGCGATACATTGGAAAAAGCCGATTTTCAATGCGGTAGGAAATGTAATTTCCTTTTCGCGGGTATCGTTCGCAATGCGGTCGATGAAAATCAGTACAAAACCTCCAAGGAGCAACGAAATGGCTACTACCCACACGTTTTCGAGCAATGTGTCTATGAAATCGTTCAGCAGGAAGCCGATCACGGCTGCCGGCAGAAATGCCACGAAAAGTTTGAAATAGAAATCGGTAGTCTGGAAAAAGCGCTTCCAGTAAAGAACGAGTACGGAAAGTATAGCCCCGAACTGGATATTGACCGTGAACATTTTGGTAAATTCCAGATGGCTGATCCCCATGAACGAGGAGGCTATGATCATGTGCCCGGTAGATGAGATGGGCAAAAACTCGGTAATTCCTTCAACAATTGCTAAAATGATGGCCTGCCAGATACTCATGAATTAGCGGGTTTACGGAGGATCGCCCAGAACTCGATGATGAAGCCCGTAATGGTGATGAGGGGGCCGAGGGTAAGGCCCAGAAAGCCGAAACCAAACTCTTCGCCATCGAAAGTCATGATCAGGAAGCCTGCGAGGATTACCGCGATACCGACCAGCATCATCACGTAGTTGGATGATGAAAATGGAAGTTCATTTTTTGAAGTACTCATAACGTTTATTTATCGGTTACTGTTCTTGAATGTCTGATAAGAGGTGTCATGGGTGCGCCGGCGGATCAGTACAGATCGTCGAGCGCCATGCGCAGGTAACGCGCCAGTGACTGGTAAGTGCTCGCTACACCGATTGCCACGCCAAGGCCCAGCACGGAAGCAATGAGGATTACGATTTTGTCGTATTCCTGCAACATAGCCAATCCTTCTACATTGCGGATCGCGAGTTGTTGCAAGCCGATCAGCAACAGGGCGGCGACAACACCGCCAATAAGACCCTGAATGGCCCCGCGCATCACGTAAGGCTTCTGGATAAAGCCATTGGTAGCGCCTACGAGTTGCATACTGCGGATCAGGAAGCGCTGCGAGTAAATGGCAAGCTTGATGGTATTATTGACCAGCAACACAATGATAATCAACATGATCAACGCGAAGCTCGCCAGTACGATGTAGATTTTGGTCACGTTGCGGTTGATATTGTCGGCCAGGTCTTCCTGGTAAACCACTTCGTATACGCCTTTCACCTGGTCCAGCTCTTTCTTGATCTGTGCGAGCTTGGCTTCTTCGAAATAATCTTCCTGGATCTTTACGCGATAGCTGTCGCGCAAAGGGTTTTCGCCGAGGAAAGTAGCAAAATCCTCCTTGGTGCCTTCGATGAATTCCTTGGCGGCCTCCTCTTTTGAAACAAATGTAATAGCCTTTGTTTCAGCGGATTTCAATACAAAAGGTCTCGCCTGAATGATATTGAGTATCGAGTCCTGCCCGGCTTTGGAAACTTCTTTGTTAATGAACACCCGGACCTCGATGTTCTGCCGGATAATGGAAACCAGCTTTTTGGATTGGATCACCAGGAGCCCGCAAAAGCCGATCAGAAACAATGCAGCCGTGAGGCTCATGACGATCATTGCGTTGGGGTAACTCCCGATCTTCTTTTTTTTAGGCATACAGCGTAGGATTTCGCTCGTCGTTGGTTCGGTTTTCTGGAATACGACCCGGGCAAAAATAAGGATTAAAATTTCAAAACAGCCCTTTTGGGGACAATCCTTAACTATTTTTAACTATAAAGGCGCTTTTAGTTCCTTCTTCCCATTTCGTCGCGGATCTTCGCTGCCTTCTCGTAATCCTCTTTTGACAGGGCGTCGTCGAGCATACGTTGCAACTCGTCGAAGGTAAGGTCGCGGAGCGAATCTTTGGAACCGGAAGGGCGGATTGTTTCACGAACAGCGTCCTCGTCCTCATCTTCTTCCTCGGTTACGGAGCTGGAAACGATGCCTGCTTCCGACAAAATAGTTTCGTAGGTATAAATAGGAATGTCGAACCGCAAGCCGATCGCGATCGCGTCCGAAGGGCGGGCGTCGATCTCTACTTCACGGAGATTATCGGTACAAACGATTTTGGCGTAGAAAATGCCTTCTTTGAGGTCGGAAATGACGATTTCCTTCAATGTATAATTCATACCGTCGGCGAACGACTTGAACAGGTCGTGCGTCATCGGGCGGTTGGGTACTATGTTTTCAATCTGGACTGCAATCGCCTGAGCTTCGAATACGCCAATAATGATAGGCAGCCTGCGGTTGCCGAGTTCTTCTCCAAGTACCAATGCAAACGAACCGGCTTGGGATTGGCTTGGTGAAAGCCCCAGAATTTCTAACTTGATTTTTTTCACGTTTAAATTAAATGCGCAAATGGTTAACAGTCGTGGTGAATGGTCTTTCGGGCTGATTCTTGATTTTCAACGGATTAACAAGTAAACCCTTTAAAGTGTTCCTGTTTGAAAAGCGCCATTGGCGGATCAAAGGTGCAAAAATAAATAACCCTTACTGCATAAAAAAATGCTGTAAGGGTTAAGATTCGGCGGGCGTTGCCGGGGCTAAAATTAAATTAAGGTAATCAACTGATTTTAAGCTCTTTTTTTAAGAAGTAGTCTTTCAAGTAATTTGAAAAAATAGCCTTCAAACCACTATTTAAGGCTTTTTGCAGCTTCTGTCAGTTTGGGCAGGATTTCAAAAACATCTCCCACGATGCCGTAATCGGCCGCTTTGAAGAACGGTGCTTCCGGGTCTTTGTTGATCACGACAATGCATTTGGAGCCGTTTACGCCCGCCAGATGCTGGATTGCACCCGAAATGCCACAGGCAATGTACAGGTTCGGAGCTACTTTAATGCCCGTCTGCCCGATATGCTCGTGATGCGGGCGCCAGTCGAGGTCGGAAACCGGTTTGGAACAACCGGTGGCGGCGCCCAATGCCCTGGCAAGGTCGATCAGCGGCTGCCAGTGTTCGGGGCCCTTCATGCCGCGACCGCCTGAAACGATGATCCCCGCTTCGGCAAGCGACAATTCGGAATCCGCTTTGTCGACGCTCACGACGCTGGCCGTAAAATCGCTCTCACGCAATGCAGGCTGGAATGCCTCCACCGTTGCATTGGCGCTGCTTAAAGCTGCTTCGTCTATTTCAATGGCGTTTTTGCGGATCACCAGCACCTTAATGTCGGATTTGATTTCCGTCGTCGCGAATGCCTTGCCGGTGAAAATGGCACGTGTTACTTTAAAACCGCCGTCGGTTTCGGGCAATGCCGTCACACCGGAAACGATCCCGGCTTTCAGTTTAGCGGCTGCCCGGGCGGCCATCGCATCACCCAGGCCGGATTTGGAAAGGATGATGATTTTGCTGCCTTCCTGTGTGGCCGCTTGCACGAGCGCGTCCGCGTACGCAAGACTGTTTTCATGGTCCAGTTTGGCATCGGCTGCATGAAGTACTTTGACCGCGCCGTATTGTCCGGCTTTTTCGAGTTCCGCATTGTCGGCTTTGCCCAATGCGAGGACCACGGCCTGACCGCCCGTTTGGGATGCTACTTTTGCACCGTAAGCTACCGCTTCCAGCGAAGTTTTCTTGATCGAACCGTTATCGAGTTCTACATATATAAGGATAGACATGATCGTTTTCGTTTAAATGAGAAAAATAAGCCGCGTGTTAAAGGACCTTTGCCTCGGTCTGCAATAGTTTGATGAGCGTTTCCGCTTCGCTGGCGGGAATCATCTTGCAGGCGCCTTTCGGAGCGGGCAGTTTGTAGGTCTGCGGAACGGTCATATCGTCGACAGAAACCGGCTCTACTACATTCAACGGCTTGGTACGCGCCGTCATAATGCCGCGCATATTGGGTATTTTCCATTCCGCGATCGGTTCCTGGCAGCCTAAAACCAATGGTAAATGCGCTTTGAGCACTTCCTTGCCGCCATCGATCTCGCGGGTGATCGTCGCATTGTTTCCTTCCAGATCGAGCTTCATTACTGGTGAGTAGGAGGGGATGCCGAGCATTTCACCCACCAGCCCGTGCACCACGCCGCTGTTGTAGTCGATGGACTCGCGGCCCATCAGGATGAGGTCGTAGCTGTTTTGGCTGGCAATGTGCGCAATTTGCGCTGCCACGAAATAGGAATCCTGGGGATCGGCATTCACGCGGATGGCGTCGTCGGCACCGATCGCGAGCGCTTTGCGGATCTGTGGCTCGGCGTCGGCTTCGCCTACGTGCAGGACGGTGAGGCTGCCGCCGTTTTGCTCTTTGATCTCCACGCCACGGGCGAGCGCGTAGTCGTCGTAAGGGCCGATGATGAACTGGACACCGTTTTTGTTCAGCTTGGTGTCGTTGTCGGTGAAGCTTATCTTGGCGGTTGTATCGGGGACATTAGTTATACAAACGAGTATTTTCATAATGGTATGGTTACTTTTCTTTACGTTTGATGAGAATAACTTTGTCCGGGCAAATTAACGGAAAAGTAAACAGTATGCAAGCATAATAATATCGATGAATAACTCCCTACTCGCCAATTTACTCGCTTTTTACGAAGAGGACCCGGCCGATCCGTTCAATGCCTATGCGCTCGCCATCGAGTATTCCAAATCGGAGCCGACAGAGGCCGGGCGCTTTTTCGACCTCCTGCTCGAAAAACATCCCGATTACCTGCCGACTTATTACCACGCTGGCGCATTTTTTGCTGCGATGGAAAAAATAGAAAAGGCTGAGGAAATTTATCAGAGAGGCGTGGAACTGGCACAGATTCAGAAGAATGGCAAAGCACACCGCGAATTGCTCTCGGCCTATAACAATTTTAAGGACGAACAGGAAGACTGACCTCGTCGGTCGCTGATTTGGGGTTTTGCGGAAAATGGGCTATCTTTAACAAAGATTCTGCACCACCGGGAATATCGCTCCTATCGTATCCCCTCTGCTCGGTCAAGATTTGTATTGTAGGAACTGCCGGTAAGAGCAGAAAATTATTCATGATATTATGGAAAAGGAAGCATTCATCCCGCTTGTAGTAAAGTGGGCACAGTCGCACGGGTTCAAGGAAATCCAGGCCAATATGGAAGGGTACGAAACGCCTAAATCTTACGAAAGGGCGGCTGACAACACCCGTTTTACACCCGATGTGACCGGGGTAAATATGTTTAACCGGCATTATCTGGAGGTTTGCATTAAAACCGACCAGATGCGCGGCCACATCTCCAAATGGAAGCTGCTAAGCGAGCTGGCGGGCATGAAGGGCGCCAAATTGTACCTGATGGCCCCCCGCGGGCACGTACGGTTCGCACGCGAGGCAGTGGATCAGTATAACATCCCTGCGGAAGTTGTTAAGATCGATTAGTTGTCAGGTGGTCAGGTGTTGTCATTGATAGTTTGTGTAGTCATTGTAATGTTTTGAAATAACGATCTTACAATGCCTGACAACATTTGACAATACCTGACCACACCTGACCAACCCTGACTACACCTGACAATATCCGACCCGCTTTACGCCTGCGGATATTTCCACTCCCCGCGGTAGTTCCGGCTCAGTAACTTGTTAGCCTCTTCGTCTCCGGGAATGATTTCTTTCTCGCCATCCCACACAATGCTCCTTCCCAGTTTGTAGGAAAGCATCCCCAACAGCGCCACATTCGTGGAACGCTGTCCCACTTCTATTTCGCAGATCGGCGGTTTGTTGCTTTTAATGGATTCCAGGAAATTGGCCCAGAGCTGCTGGATGTTTTGGTCGTCGGGCTTGTTGAGCTGCGCGTCCTGATGAACCACCGGCTTGTTTGGGTTGGTCGGGTAGAATGTCCAGCCGTCGAGCCAGCCCATGTGGAATGTGCCTTCGGTGCCGTAGAAATAGACGCCTACCGCCTGGTTGGGATGCGTTTTTTCGGCATTGTTAGCTGCGAAATTGCGGTGCTCCCATTCCAGTGTAAAACCGTCGAAATCGTAGACTGCCACCTGGTGATCCGGTGCGTCGGTATTGTCCTGGCGGATCGCGCGGCCGCCGGTGGAGTAAATTTTCTTCGGGTATTTCTGCTCCGACCACCATAACACCTGGTCGAGCCAGTGAATGCCCCAGTCGCCCAAAGTGCCGTTGGCGAAATTGAGGTAGTTCCGGAAGCCTTTCGGATGGATGGTCTTATTGTAAGGCACCAACGGTGCCGGGCCGCAGTAGAAATCCCAGTCGAGGCCCTGCGGCGGTTCCGCATCCGGCGTTTTCTGGCCGGGACCGCCGCCATAATGCACAAATGCCCGCGCCATACCGATTTTTCCCGCCTTCCCCGATTTCAGGAACTCCATACCCGATACGTTGTGCGGGGACACGCGCCTGTGCGTACCTACCTGTACGATACGTCCGTGCTTGCGCGTGGCATTCACCATCGCGCGGCCTTCTTTAATGGTATGCGAAATGGGTTTTTCAACATAAACGTGTGCACCGGACTCGATCGCCGCAATGCAACATAATGCATGCCAGTGGTCGGGCGTGGCCACGATCACGATTTCCGGCTTTTCCTTAGCCAGCATCTCGCGGTAATCCTTGTAAAGTTTCGGCTTGTCCGGGGTCAGTTTGGAGAAAACTTCGGAGCAGATTTTCAGCTGGTTCTGGTCCACGTCGCATAGTGCGACCAGCTTCGATTCTCCTGCCTGAATAGCGCACCGAAGGATATTCGTACCCCACCAGCCCGCGCCAATGAGGGCGGTGCGGTACGGCGCCGCCCGTTTCAACGCCGTCAGCAGCGGAAGCGAGGAGAATGCCGCACCCGCAAGCGCCGACTTTTCAATAAATGTTCTGCGATCCATAAATGTATGTTCCGGTTTTGGTGAGATTACTTGCCTTTCAGTTTGTCGACGAGCCAGTTGTTCATCAAGTCGCGCTCGTCGGAATAGGTCCAGTGGCCGGTGTCGAGGTACAATTTCAGCTCTTTCGGCGCTGTGGTCACATTATAGGCTGCGTACATGGAAGTTGGAGGACAGGTTTCGTCGTTGAAACCCCACATATAAAGCCCCGGAGCCTTCACACGCCGCGCGAAGTTGACCACATCGTAATAGGAAACGGTATTCAGTTTTTCCTTGGTATTATTGGTTTTGACGCCGTTTTTATCAAAATAATGCGGCCATCCGCCTGCGCGGCCGTGCAGGTAGCCTGTTACGTCGCTCAATGCGGGATAGAATGCGCCGAGCCATTTCACGCGCGGGTCGAGACCTGCGGTAATGATCGACAATGCGCCGCCCTGGCTTCCGCCGGTGACGGCCAGATTGGTGCCGTCGTATTGAGGCAGGCTTGTCAGGAAGTCGTTCGCGCGTACGCAACCGAGATATACGCGTTTGTAGTAGAATTTATCTTTATCATCCAGATTATAAGCGGGATAGCCATTCAGTACGCCCTGGCCCATATCAAGGTAAACGGACGGGTCCATAATGACCGGAATGCCGTGGATACCGATTTCAAGGGTGATAATGTCCTTGTCGGCAGTCACCACATCGCCATAATAGGCACGTACGCCCGCACCGGGCACGCGCAGGAGTGCGGGATATTTTCCTTCTTTTTTAGGTACACTTAAAATGCCGTACACGCGCACGCCCGGACGGTTATTTTGCAAACTCAGGTGGTAAACATTCGTCTTTTCGGTGCAGCGGTCGGGTAGCAAAGTCATTTTAGCATCCATCGGTACCGAGGCCAGTTCTTTCTTTGCATTGGCCCAGAATGTGTCAAAATCTTCGGGGTTTGCCACGGTCGGCTGTATTTTCAAAGGCTCGAAACCGGCGGTAGCAAGGCCGCGGAACTCCACGCCGTCGACAGTCGCCCAGGCAATGCACCGGAGGAAACCCGGCGTTTTGAGCGTGCCACCGTCTATTTTCAATGTTCCATCGGCGGCGGTTTTGGTTTCCTTAATCGTCGGTTCGAGTTTTTCCAAACCGATTTCATAGCGAACCTGTGCGTTTTTGACCGGGTTGCCATTGCGCAACACACTGATGATGAATTGTACTTTATCCCCGGGTTTGTAGGTCCAGTCGTCGCGGTCGGCGGTGACGATCACCTCCACGGGCCTGCGCGCGGGCTGCGCATGCAGGGCAAGAATGGTTATCCAGAAGAAGATTTGACTTAGTAAAAGGCGATTTTTCATAGACCGGCAATTTGTTCTATTTTGTGTTCGGATATAATGAGCATTGAAGAGGTAAAGGGCAAAAACACGCGAATCTTTATATGTAACCACGATTTTTTTGCGATTTGAAGTAATTTGCCGCTTAGTAAGCCAAATAAGCATTGGAAAAAGCATAGAAAGCATTGGAGCCAGTCAGGATCAATAAGTTTATCAGTGAAACCGGGTTTTGTTCGCGGCGCGAGGCCGACAAGCTCGTGGAGCAAGGCCGCGTGACCCTCAATGGCCGGAAGGCAGTTTTGGGAGACAAAGCAACCGACGGCGACGACGTACGCGTGGATGGCAAGCCGCTTAAAGTAAAAAAGGCAGGCGTTTACATCGCATTCAACAAGCCGGTAGGCATTACCTGCACCACCGAGCGGCATATCAAGGGCAATATCATCGATTACATTCGCCATAAGGAACGCATTTTCCCCATCGGCCGACTCGACAAGCCTTCGGAAGGGTTGATATTCCTCACGAGTGACGGGGATATCGTGAACAAGATCCTGCGGGCGGGGAATAATCACGAAAAGGAATATGTGGTAACGGTAAACAAACCCATTACCCCAGATTTTATCCAGAAAATGGCATCGGGCGTGCCCATATTAGGGATTATTACAAAAAAATGCTTTGTACGGAAAGATGGCCCTTTTGTGTTCACGATCATTCTCACACAAGGTCTCAACCGCCAGATCCGCCGGATGTGCGAGTATCTGGGCTACAATGTGACGAAGCTGAAACGCGTCCGGATTATGAATGTAGCATTGGATGACTTGCCGGTCGGAAAGTGGAGAAACCTCACTGCCGCCGAAATGCGGGACATCAATGAGGCGGTGGCGCAATCGACCAAGACTGAGGAGGGATCTTATTTGGATGAATTTGATGAATAGGAGGAAAGGGAAACGGTTACTGTCTGTACACGCCATTCTCCCTTCCCTCCCAATTCATATTTTGATATCGTTAGCAGCCGCCCAGGTCGCGATGTCCTGTTTGTTTAATGCCGTTGCCATCAGGTCGGGGAATTGATCGGGTGTGCAGGCGAAAACGGGAATTCCAAGGCTGGCAAAGAACTCGGCATTTTTGTGATCGTAAAAGGGAGCACCCTCGTCGTTAAGCGCCAGTAAGGTGATTACCTGAACGCCTGTATCGACCAGTTGCGCTACTTTTTTGCGCATTTCGATTTCATTACCGCCTTCATATAAGTCGCTGATGAGTACCAGTACCGTGTCGAGCGGGCGGGTGACGAGCTGCTGGCAATAGCTAAGCGCCTTGTGAATATCGGTACCGCCCCCCAGCTGCACACCGAAAAGCAGGTCGACCGGATCTTTGAGCTCTTCCGTGAGGTCGGCTACGGACGTATCGAACACAACCATTTTGGTCGTAACCGCGGGCATAGAGGTCATGACCGATCCGAAAATGCCGGAGTAAATCACCGACGTTCCCATTGATCCACTTTGGTCGATACATAACACGACGTCTTTTAATGCTTTTCGTTTTCTTCCGTAGCCGATCCTTACTTCGGGAATAATCGTCTGGTAATCCGGCTGGTAATGTTTCAGATTCTTGCGGATCGTTTCGTGCCAGTTGATCTCGTTGTGACGCGGGCGTCTGTTGCGCGCCGCGCGGTTGAGGCTGCCCGTAATGGCCTGTTGTGTCGGACCAGCCAGTTTTTGTATCAATTGGTCCACCACCTTGCGGATCACTTCACGGGCCGTAGCCTTTGTTTTTTCAGGAATAAGTTTGCCCAGCGTCATCAGATTGGCGACGAGCTGGATATCCGGTACAATGGTTTCGAGCATTTCGGGCTCGGTGAGCATGGAAGTCAGTTTCAGTCGCTTCAATGCATCCTGTTGCATAACCTTCACAATCGACGTCGGGAAATACTCCCGGATGTCGCCAAGCCAGCGCGATACATTGGGAGAGGAGGCACCGAGCCCACCTTTTTTCTCTGAGTTGTAAAGTGCTTCCAGGGTACGGTCTATCCCGGCCTCCTCTTTGGTGAGCGTGTATTCAAGTTCGTCCTGCGTTTCCTTACCCAGCACGAGCCGCCATCTTTTTACCGTATTATCATCCATTGCATTTGTATTAAAAACCCATAAGCAGTTCCAGTACCGGCAATACCTGTGAAGCTCTCTGGTGGTCTATATCAATTGTTTGAGGGATTAATGCGTCCGACTTACCCTGTTTTGCCCGTCCGGCGATTTTTCTTTTTTCTACATTACTGAAATTGGAGAAAGTGCGCCGGAGCAGGGGTACCACTTGCAAAAACATCTCGTCGTCCAGCGATTGCAGCCAGTTATTCACCACCGCCCAGATCACGTCGTCCAGGATCAGTACCGTGGCTGCGTCTTTCAGGAAACCTTCCAGCCAGTGGGCCGAGGCCGATGGCTCATTATTAAATGATAATGCTTTTGAAAATGCGCTGAATGTACCGTCCATATCGAGCAATCGGCTGTCGTACAATGCCTTGCAGCAATATCCCTGAATCAAGGGTGCGGTGCGGTCGGAGTGGAATATGGTTTCGAGCGCCGCGGTCCAACTCTCTGTTAGTTCCTTCCTTTCGAGCATCCGGATCGCCTGGTTAACCTCTCTGATCTTGTCGGTCGTCGCCACCGCCTGTTCGTCGTCGATACCGGTGCAGCCCGCAGGCAAGCCCGCAACGATCCGGTAGAAAATGGTGGTCATGATGAGGTCGATGCTCTCCCGGTCCGTTTTCCGCACATTACCGTACCGGCTGACCTGTGCAAGCGGCGTGAATGCGTCCATCAACATCGCAATATCGGAGGTACTGGCCGCCAGCTCGTCCATTTTCCGCATCACCACGCCGAGCGCGATTGGCAGATCGGCGGGAATTGCATTTTGTACCAGCGGTGTGATCTCGTCCAGCCGCGTGCATTTCTTCGCGCTGTTTTCGAGGTATTTGGTGGCGGCTTCCCCGATGGTGTTGCCCCAGGGGGCTTTTTCCAGGAGCTTGATCGTCAGTTCGGGGTACCATCTCAGCGTCCATTCTTCTTTGAATGTGCCTTTTCCACTCACGGTTTCCATGGTACCCCAGTCAATGCCGAGCAATTGCAGGCGGTGCAGTAAAATGCTTTTTTGCAAATCATTTTCCTCCCGCAAATCCAGTTTTAAGGCTTTTTCTTCCGGTATAATCTTCATCCTGAACCGCCTGGCGAGCATATCGAGGTCGCGTTGGAGCGGTACCTGTGGGGTGCCTTCCGGAATTTGCCCGAATGCCTTTCCGACGATCAGCTCGCGGTAAATGACTTTCATGAGCACGGGCTCGCCCATACACATGACGGCGATTGTAGCTTCATTTAGCTCTTTCAATCCCGGGCGCGGCAGTTCCCGCAACCCCGCCAATGCACCCGCCAGTCGTACGGCCTCGATGATGTGCGCCGAAGAAATATCCACGCGGTTCTCGCGGAAGACGTGCGCGGTATGCGAAAGCCAGAGCGTACCATGGTCGTCGGGGTGCTGCCAGTGGTGCATATACCAGCCCGGCGATTCCACGCCCGCTCCGTAACCGCTTTCAAATGCCATCCGGTCGTTTGTCCAGGGAATCCAGGTGCTTTCCACTTTGGTTTTCGGAAGATTTTTTAAAAGCGCGTCGTCTTCCTTCGCGTTGGGTAAATGCATGAGTGCCGGTACATGCCACGCGCCGCACACGACTGCGATGCGCTCAAAACGCTCTTTTTGCGCAACGCGAATAGATTTTCGCATAAACGCCTCCCGAATGTCTTCTCGATGGTCGCTCCTTTGTGGTAACGCTTGCCGCAACGCGCTCATACTTTCGGCAATCGCCTCGAAAACTTCATAAGGTTGCTGCGCGATCTCGAAACGATGCTCCCACCATTCTTCCGGATCGTCAAACCCCGCGATTTCGGCCAGGTAGGAGATCGGGTTTTTCCGGACTTGCTCAGCGAACGCCGATGCTTCGCCCGGCTGCCTGGTTTCTTTCCCTTCCATGGCAAAGCCGTGCGCAAGCGGCATATCGATGAAACGGACGGGAATCCGGTTCTCTAATCCATACCGAATAGCATTCCATTCCGGACTGTGAATGGTAAATGGGTAAAATACAGCTTGTTGCGGATTGTCTGGCACGTACGCCAGCAATGCAACCGGCGGCTGCATATCTGCGTGCGTCGTCCACGACAACATCGTTTCGCCCTCGGGCGGACCTTCGATCAGGATTACATCCGGCTGTATTTCCGCCAATGCATTCAATACGTGCCGTGACGAGCCGGGGCCGTGATGCCTGATCCCTAAAAGATGAACGGACATAGAATAGCGGTCAGATAATTTCCCTGCAAGCCCTGTAAACATCTTTCCAACCGTCGCGTTGTTTCAGAACGGTTTCCATGTATTCCTGGAAAACGATTTTGTCCTGCACGGGGTCCTTGATAATGGCCCCGATCAGACCGCTGGCCAGGTCGTCGGCTTTGAGGCTGGCGTCTCCGAAATGATATGCCAGCGATAACCCGCTGTTCATCACCGAAATAGCTTCCGCGGTGCTCAACGAGCCCGAAGGGGATTTTAGTTTTGTCTTACCATCCGCAGAAACCCCGTTCCGCAACTCCCGGAAGACAGTAACAATTCGGTTAATCTCTTCCAGAATCGGTTTTTCGATAGGCAGGTCAATGGATTTGCTAAAACTCGCGACGCGCTGCTGTACAATTTCCACTTCTTCTTCGATCGTCTCCGGCACCGGCAGGATAACCGTATTGAACCGCCGCTTCAATGCACTCGAAAGGTCGTTGACGCCCTTGTCGCGGTTGTTGGCCGTTGCGATGATATTGAAACCGCGGACCGCCATTACCTTGGTATTCAGCTCCGGAATGGGCAACATTTTTTCCGAAAGAATCGTGATAAGGCTGTCTTGCACATCCGAGCCGATGCGGGTCAGTTCCTCCACGCGCACAATTTTGCCTTCTTTCATCCCACGCATTACCGGTGTTTCCACAATCGCCTCGGGGACAGGCCCGGCGGAAAGCAATTGCGCGTAGTTCCATCCGTAGCGCACGGAATCCTCGCCCGTGCCCGCCGTTCCCTGGATCACCAGACCGGAATCGCCGGAAATAGCCGCGCTGATATGCTCTGAAACCCATGATTTGGCCGTTCCGGGCAAGCCGTACAGTAGCAATGCCCGGTCGGTCGTGAGCGTTGCTACGGCAATTTCCATGAGCCGGCGGTTGCCGATGTATTTAGGAGATACGGTAAATCCATTATCGAGCTGTCCGCCCATCAGGTAGGTAACCACTGCGTGTGGTGAGAGCAGCCAGTTCTCCGGCCGCGCGTGCTTGTCCTGTTTTTTTAATTCCTCGATTTCCTGTGCAAACTGCACTTCGGCCGCCTGCCGTAAAATGTTTTGTGACATACTTTAAGCTATGTTTTTTTTGAGTTCTACCAGGCGCATCATTTCGGACATCTGGTTTTTGAAATATCTCAACTGGTAATCCTGACGCGGGTCTTCCGCGTATTTTTTCAGAACGGGCATGATGCCTGCCGGTAGTTGCAATGCAAGCCGTTGGTAAACAGGTTGTGTAATATGGTAAGGGAATTTCGACAGGTGGTCAAGCAACTGTTCCGCCAGTCGGATAGGCAATGGCGAGTAAGCATCGTCCAGCAAGTAGGCAAACAGGTTCGAGGCATTACCGTTCAGGAATTGCAGATAGAATGGCAAGCGCTCGACAGGCGTCAGCGCGTTCAGTAGGCCGATGTCCCTGGCGTCGCCCCGGTGCAGTAACGCCAGCGCCCAGGCTTTGTTCCGGAACTGCACCGCCGCGGACGTGAGGAATGGTAGCAATGCTTTGGCGGCGGGATGTTCGAGGAACAATCCAATTGATTGTTGATCAGTAAGTTCCATGCTTTCGGAAAGCGCGGCCGGGTCTATCGCCGATAGTAATTGCCCGGCGATAAACACATGGTCCTGAACACCTTTTTCGGTACTGACTCTCTCCACACCGGTTTTGAAAATACTTTCATCGGGCATTACGGCATCGGAAATGACCAGCTTCTTTTTCTTCGTTACCAGTAAATGCCGTTCCTCCTGCACCCCGATCATCCGGAGGAGCCATTCGAAATGGCTACGGTTCACCGCCGAGCCCTGGATCTGCCGAAGCATTCCAACAACAGTTTCCCGCACTTTCTGACTCTTGTCGGTCAGGAGCTTTTGAAGAAACGGCTCGTCTGAGAGCGAAAGCCCATCGTTCAACAGTTGCAGAAATGCCAGCCGGTTATTGGCATTTTCCTGGCTCAATGTGCCTTCCAGCAACGCAATGGCCGCATTCGGATCAGTTTTGCGCAATGCGGTTAAGAATGTCTTCCTGCTTTCGGTCGAGCCTGTTTCCCACACATTTTCCTCATCCCGCGTGCCATCCCGCAACACCTTCCATTGCGGATTCAGGTCGCAAAGCCATTGGCCCGTCATACCACAAATACCCAGTAACTGCTCCTTGTCGTTCTTTCTTTCAAGCGCCTTGTTGAGCAAGGCAGGAACCAGTTGTGGCTGAACCACTTCGTTCCGTTGTACAATCCTGAATACGAGAAATCCGAACAATACATCGTTCTGGTCCTTCATCGCCGATTGCAACAACGCAGCGAGCTGGCCGGTAACAACCGTCCGCGATTCGGCGGGGCATTCGGGTAAATGGGCATCTATGGTAACCGGTTTAGTACCCGCTTCTTCATAAATGATAGAAGTAAACGCCATTTTAAGGAAACGATCCTCTTTGCTGGTCGGCAAGGCATTTATTCTGGTATAAATTTCCGGCGCCTCCTTCGATATGTCCGGCATATGCCTGTCGGTGCCCAGCAATGCGGCCTTCAATATTTCTGTATTCATGATTTGAGGAAAATACCTTGCCGGTTTGCCGATATGAAATGTAAATCGAACTGGCCCTGCTCGCAAACGCCAAAGGCTGAAAACCGGCGCCCACCGGAAAACGCGAGCATATTCCAGCATTCGTCTTCGGGATTCGCTATGGGAACGCTCAGCCCTTCAAGGTCAGTCACAAACCATCGATCGTTCGCGAAAGTCGCCCTGATGCCTTCGATCATAAATGGTATCTGTTCTGTAAACGGGTTTTGGCTTAATGTACCTGAAATGTTTTTGTATATGGTTGAAAATGAATCGGGTATGTCAATTTGTCCCGGATGGCCTGTCACAGGGCGTTGTTGTCGTATCATCGCACGCATTGGCACGGAGGCGGGGTAGTACACGATATCGGCGTCTATTTGAATGCCCGGTACAAGCATCGTTTGGTAGGGTTGATTTCCGGCGTAAAAATTCAATAGCAATGCGAAGCGACTGCTTCCGAGACCGTACAGCCATATCCGTTCCGTAGTCACATTGCCCTCGTCCGACATCGTCACCGACAGCACGATCCAGTGATCCGTAACGGGTTCGGTTTGTAAAACTTCCTCTTTCGGAATCGTCCAGCCAATCAGCGTTGCAATGTCGCGGGCAGTCGCAGCCGGAAGGCTATCGCGATTAGTATAACCCTCCGAGATGATGTAAAGTGCTGATAATCTTTTCAAAAGCTGCTTTTGCCATCCTTCGTTGAAAAAGTTGATCTGATTGATCTGCCGGAGTTGACCGGCCAGTCCGCCTGCCTGGGCGTCGACCATCCGGGCGGTAATGTTGTTGTGAAACTGGTACGCCTGCTGAGGTACCTGTGCGATGCCTGCGCGTATGACGTCGCTCAGCCAGGCGCGCAATTCTTCCATGCCGCCAGCCACCTTCTTCTCCCGCGATTCCACGCGTTTGGCGCGGGCGGTTTCGTCCACCGGTTTTTCCTCTTTGGTTTCCTGCGTTGTTTCGCGGGCTTGTCGTTTGGAAAGCCATTCTGAAACGTAAGCAGGCATTTCCTGGGTTACGTGAAATGTTCCCTGATCTTCGGCATATAGTAAAAACAACCCCAAACCGTGCTTGCACGGAAACTTCCTGCTGGGACAGTTGCATTTGAATGCAATATTGGTCAAATCGATGGCGGTCTGATAAGGATTCCTGCCGCTGCCCTGGCATTCTCCCCAGATAGCCAGCTCGTTAGCAGCCCTGACCATCCATTTCCCCGGGGTAGCCAGCTGCCGGCCTGCTTTTGCGGAAGCGTCGTCGGGTGCAAGTTGAAGGATCTGTTCGCGGTTATATTGCATTAAAAAAATAATGTTCTCTGATTCGAAAATCAAAAATAGGTAATGCAGGGAATAAAAGAAGACAAATGTGCATACGTACATTCTCTGCGATCAGAAGGGGAAAAAGCACTATATTAGGTCTTCCTAAACCAAACATTTTGATGATGCCCCCTTATTCCCCCTCGCTCCGCCTGGATTCGATCGACGTATTCAGGGCGGTCACCATGTTTTTAATGATTTTTGTGAACGACCTGTGGACGCTCGAAGACGTTCCCGACTGGTTGAAGCACAGTAAAGCAGCGGAAGATGCCATGGGTCTTTCGGACGTCGTATTTCCCGGTTTTCTGTTTATCGTCGGCCTTTCGATTCCCTTCGCCATTGCCAACCGCAAGAAGAAAGGCGATTCTGATGCATTGATTATCAGGCATATCGCCGAGCGAACGTTCGCATTGTTGCTCATGGGCGTATTCATTGTAAACTATGAAAACATCGCGGGCGAAGCGATGATTGTGAGTAAATATGTCTGGGAAATCGGGATGGTGATCGCCTTTTTGCTGATCTGGAATGTTTACCCCGATAACCCTGAAAAGAAAGGACTTTACACAGCTTTGAAAGTTGCGGGTTATCTGTTACTCGTGGGGCTGGCCGTGATTTACAAAGGTGGCGATGTGGAGAATCCGTCGTGGATGGAGACGCATTGGTATGGTATCCTGGGGCTGATCGGCTGGTCGTACCTGCTGGGCGCGCTCGCGTACCTGCCCACGCGCGACCGCCTCACGTGGGCGATTGCGGGCTGGCTGTTTTTTGTACTCTTCAACCTCGCCGCGTTCGCCGGTATGCTCGGTTTTCTCGACCCGGTAAAAAAGTACGTATGGATTGTCGGCAGCGGGTCCATGCCTGCTTTTGTGATGGGGGGCGTCGTGGCTTCGGTCATTTATAGGAACAATGCGGGCCGTAACGCGATTGGAAGTACTTTTCTCGCGATACTGATTGTTTTGGGAGTGCTATCCCTTGTGTATGGTTTTGGTACCCGGCCGTTTTGGGGTATTTCAAAAATCAGGGCCACACCTGCCTGGGTAGGCGTCTGTTCGGGGATCAGCTTTTTGGCTTTTGCGTTCCTGTTCTGGCTGGTCGATTTAAAAAAGATCAAAAGCTGGGCGAACGTGATCAAACCCGCCGGAACCGCCACACTCACCTGCTACCTTATTCCTTATATATGGTATGCCATCATTACGCTGGCGGGTATCAGCCTGCCGATGTACCTGCGCACGGGATGGATCGGACTTGTAAAGTCCGCCTGTTTCTCGTTGCTCGTGATATTGCTCACGGGCGCCATTAACCGCGTTGGGATAAAACTTAAGATTTGAGTGGATAGGTGGTAAATCCGCGACTCTTCGTCTTTTACCTGTACAGTATTTAATTTAATATAAACAGAATGAATTCGAGAAGAACATTTGTCAAGAAAGGCATCGCCGGACTGATGGCCGGCAGCTTCATTTCGCTTCCGGAGCAAAGCAATGCAGCCACGGCTAAAAAGGAGGATACTTTCAAGCTTGGTATGGCCGGTTACAGTTTTGTGCATTTCAAACTCGACGAGGCGCTCGAAATGATGAAGAAGACAGATGTTCATTATTTGTGTATCAAGGATTTCCATTTGCCCTACAATAGTACCGCCGAGCAGATCACTGCATTTCACCAGAAGTTGAAAGACGCGGGCGTGACTGGTTACGCGGTCGGCCCGATTTATACCAAAACTCACCAGGAGATCGACAATGCATTCGATTATGCCAAACGGGTAGGGGTGGACCTGATTGTCGGTATTCCGAATCACGACGACCTGAAATATGTGGAGCAAAAAGTGAAGGAGTACAATATCCGCTACGCGATCCATAACCACGGGCCGGAGGATAAGTTGTATCCCAATGCGACTTCGGTATACAATCACGTGAAGGACCTCGACCCGCGCGTGGGGCTCTGTTTTGATATGGGCCACAACCGCCGCGACAACCAGGACTCGGTGGCGGATCTGGGTAAATACAGCAAACGCATTTTTGACATTCACCTCAAAAATGTGACGGCCGCGACGAAGGATGGCAAGACCTGCGAATTGGGACGAGGAATTATTGATATTCCTGCATTTGTAAAAATGCTCCGTAAAGTGAAATACACCGGGTCGTGCAGCCTTGAATATGAGAAAGATATGAAGGAACCACTGGCCGGGATCGCCGAGTCGGTGGGGTATTTCCGGGGAGTTTGCCAGGCGAGTTAATGCGAAAAACGCGCATTAAGTGCCGTAAAACCCTATTTTTGCATGACCAAGGTTTGATTTTTTACCATAACGCCTGAAACAATGCTATCAAACGTCCCCTTTGATCAGTTGGCGGCTTATAAAAAGCTGAAAACGCATCACAAAACCATTTCGCAAAAGCATTTAAAGACCCTTTTCGAAGAAGACACCGACCGCCATAAGAAGTTCTCTATCCGTTTCGGGGATATATTACTGGATTATTCCAAAAACCGCATTACCTCCCGTACGCGCTCGTACCTGGTCCAGCTCGCCGAAGAGGCTGGTCTGGCAGAGGCGATCGAGGCGATGTTCACTGGCGCGAAGATCAATGCGACCGAAGGACGTGCCGTTTTGCATACTGCATTGCGGAACCGTTCCAATGAGCCCGTGCTCGTGGATGGCAAGGATGTCATGCCCGATGTGAACGAGGTACTCGCGAAAATGAAAGATTTTTCGACACGGGTAAGATCGGGTGCGTGGAAAGGTTATACCGGAAAGGAAATCACCGACATCGTAAATATCGGTATCGGCGGTAGCGACCTGGGCCCCGTAATGGTGACCGAGGCGTTGAAAGCCTACGCGAAGAATGGATTGAATGTGCATTTCGTCTCGAACGTGGACGGTACGCATATTGCTGAAACCGTGAAGTCGCTGAACCCGGAAACGACGTTGTTCATGATCGCTTCGAAAACTTTCACTACCCAGGAAACAATGGCGAATGCGCACAGCGCGCGCAGCTGGTTCCTGGAAAAAGCTTCGGATGAAGGGCATGTTAAAAAGCATTTCGTCGCGATTTCGACCAACCGTTCGGAAGTTGAGAAATTTGGTATCGATCCCGAAAACATGTTTGGGTTCTGGGATTGGGTAGGAGGCCGTTACTCGCTGTGGTCGGCAATCGGTTTGTCGATTGCATGCTACGTAGGTTTCCAGAATTTCGAACAACTGCTCGCGGGCGCACACGAGATGGACAAGCATTTCCGTACAACCAAGCTGGAACGCAATATTCCGGTGATCCTCGCATTGATCGGGATCTGGTACAACGATTTCTTCGACGCGCAAACGCAGGCGATCCTTCCTTACGACCAATACATGCACCGTTTCGCGGCTTACTTCCAGCAA
Organism: Dyadobacter sp. SG02; assembly: GCF_900109045.1. GTDB lineage: Bacteria > Bacteroidota > Bacteroidia > Cytophagales > Spirosomataceae > Dyadobacter. The sequence goes on along the minus strand of NZ_FNYL01000005.1, from coordinate 136,733 downwards.
GGTGATATGGAAAGTAACGGAAAGAGCACAGGTCGCGACGGCAAGGCGGTAGGTTACCAAACTGGTCCGGTGATCTGGGGCGAGCCGGGTACCAATGGCCAGCACGCATTTTACCAGTTGATCCACCAGGGAACCAAACTGATCCCTTGCGATTTTATCGCTCCGGCTGTTAGCCACAATCCCCTGGGCGAGCACCACAAAATGTTGCTATCCAATTTCTTCGCACAAACCGAAGCGTTGATGAATGGTAAGACCGACGAGGAAGTGCGCGCCGAATTGAAAGCAGCCGGAAAGAGCGATGCGGAGATCGGGCAGATCGCGCCATTCAAAGTTTTCTCGGGTAACCGCCCTACCAACTCGATCCTCGTAAAGAAGATCACCCCGAAAGTGCTGGGCAGCCTGATCGCGATGTACGAACACAAGATTTTCGTGCAAGGGATCATCTGGAACATTTACAGTTTCGACCAATGGGGTGTTGAACTCGGCAAGCAGCTTGCTAACAAAATTTACCCCGAGTTGCAAAATGACTGGCCGGTTACCAACCACGACAGTTCGACCAACGGTTTGATCAACCAATACAAACGCTGGCGTTAGTTTTTCAGCACCAGTTTTGTAAAAAGATAACCGATTAATACACCAGCAGCATCTGCCACGGCGTCCCACCAGTCAAAAGTGCGGTCAAAAGGCAGAAGCTGCTGGTAAAATTCCAGCCCCAGCCCGTAAGCCATCCCAAGTCCTACCACGAAGCGGCTTTTTTCAGGGTAAATAATCAGCGCGAGAATCGCCCATACCGTAAAGAGTCCCGAGTGGACAATTTTATCAAAACCTAAGACGGGTGCCGCAGGCAGATCTTTGCCCGGCCAAGTGCACGCAACCAAGATTAGAAAACTCCATAACCAGATAAGCCATTGACGTTGAGCAATAAATTGAATTGTCGATTGTGAAAATTTTGAGGTCATAGTTGTGAGTTTGTACACCGAAAGTTACGTTTGATTTTTTTAATTCTGATTGCGTGATCGTTAAAAATGGGCTATTTGAGCCACATTTAAGCACATTTCTGGTTAATCATGAGTTAATTAAAAATTATGGCCATTATTATTAATATTTTTTATTAAGTTTAGTTTTTATCAAATCACTAAACCTCTTTCGATGAAAAGGATTTTTGCGACACTCTCATTACTATTTGTTTTTTCTCAAAACCAGGCGCAGTCTGTTTACCATTTTGAGGACGGGCTGGCCGTCGGGCCGTGTCACCAGTATGGACGGGAAGCTTTGTACACCGACCAGCTGGCTTACCAACTTTACAAAGGTACGCTCAAACCGCAAGAAGGAAGTATTTTATTGACCGATCCCAAAGCGGGAGAAGTGAAATGGAAGAAAGTACAGGCTGATTCGACACACCGTTTTCGCGGCGACTCTTTTTCGAACGGTTATGTGTATTTAACCTATGAATCTAAAAAAGAGCAAACGGCCATTCTGACAATTACAGGGCAGGACATGATTTTCCTGAATGGCGTGCCGCGCGGCGGAGATATGTACCGGTATGGCTGGATGCATTTGCCGGTTATTCTGAAAAAAGGGAAGAACGAAATTTACGCAAGAGTAGCGCGGTTCGGTCGGTTCGGCGGCATTACCGCCAATCTGACTTTTCCCGAAAAGTCGGTTTCCATTAATACAGAGGATCTTACGATTTCCGATGTAGTTCCAGGTTTCAAAAACGACTCGCTCTGGACGGGCGTAGTTGTTTCAAACATGACCAAAAAGGCATTGACCGGTCTGGAAATGAAAACCACTGTGGCCGGAAAGGGTATTGTTACCAAACTGCCTTCGGTTCCTGCTATGACATTGCGCAAAGTAGGCGTGCTTATTGACGGCAGCGGCGTAACTGGTGTGGGGAAAAACGAGGTTTCGCTCAGCCTGCTACAAGGCGGCAGGGTTACCGATCAGTCGAAAATCGCGATCCAGTCGGTAGAGGCGGGGAAGCAATACAGCCGCACATTTGTGAGCGAGCTGGACGGCAGCGTGCAGTACTTTGCCGTTTCGCCGCAAATTAAAGGCGGCCCGGATGCCCAACCGGCGCTCTTTTTCTCGGTGCATGGTGCAGAGGTTCAGGCGATTAGCCAGGCACGTGCTTATAAGCCGAAAGATTGGGGTGTGTTGGTAGCGCCTACAAACCGCCGTCCGCGTGGCTTCAACTGGGAGGATTGGGGCAGGATGGATGCATTGGAGGTACTGGGTATCGCGAAGAAGCAATTCAATCCGGATCCATCGCGTATATATTTGACCGGTCATTCGATGGGCGGGCACGGTACCTGGTTCCTGGGTGCAACTTATCCCGAAAAATGGGCGGCGATCGCGCCATCGGCCGGGTACCCGACACTGGCCGCGTATGGTTCCCACGACGGCGTAATTCCGGATAGTGCGGGGTCGCCGGTTGAAGCTATGTTGCTGAGAGCCAGTAATCCAAGTAATGTTCTGGCACTCACATCCAATTACAAAAGCCTGGGCGTGTACGTCGCGCACGGGGACGCGGACAGGACTGTACCCGTTACGTACGCGCGCCAGATGCGCGACATTCTCGGAAAATTCCACCGTGATTTCAGCTATTACGAACACATTGGCGGGGAGCATTGGTATGGTGATATCAGTGTAGACTGGCCGCCGATCTTTAACTTTTTTAGCTGGCATTCTATTCCGAAGGATACTACCGTCACTTCTATCGATTTCAAAACGGCGAACCCCGGTGTTTCCTCCCGCATGCGCTGGGTAGGCGTGCATCAGCAGGTTAATGCATTGAAGTACAGCCGTATCCAGCTTGTCAGTAGCAAAAAGGATTTGAAAATAGAGGGTACCACCGAGAATGTGGCATTACTTTTACTGGATCTCGCGGCCTTTGCGGCTGGTTCAAAATTGAAGATTGTGCTGGACGGGAAACCGCAGGTTGAGTATGCGGTGAAGGGAAATGAAACCATTTATCTGAAAAACGATGGCGATTGGAAACTGGCGACGGCGCCTGCGGCTACTGAGAAGAACCCGGACCGGAGCGGCACATTGAAAGATGCATTCAGAAACCGTATGGTGTATGTGTACGCGACGGGCGGTAGCGCCGAAGAAAAAGCCTGGGCATTTGAAAAGGCGACGTTCGACGCCGAATCGTGGTACTACCGCGGTAACGGTGCGGTGGATATTGTTTCGGATAAAGACTTTGATCCACAGCAGTTTAAAGACAGGGGTGTAATCCTCTATGGTAACAAAAACACGAACCTTGCCTGGGATAAGGTGTTGAAAGACTGTCCGGTAACCGTCACGAGCGGGAAGATCGATGTAGGAGGGAAGGAGTTTGCAGGCAACGATCTGGCCGCCTATTTTATTTACCCAAGGTCGGATAGCAAGACTGCATCGGTAACCGTCATTTCGGGAACGGGCAAGGCCGGTTTTCAGGCAGCTAATGCCAATCAGTATTTCAGCGGCGGCAGTGGTTTTCCCGATTTGATGATATTCTCAGCGGATATGTTGAAGAACGGGATCAAAGAGGTGAAAATGTCCGGATTCTTCGGTAACGACTGGTCGGTTGAGCGCGGGGAGTTTGTGACGCAGTGATGGTCAGGTGTGGTCAAGTTTGGTCAGGTGTTGTCAGGTGTGGTCAAGTTTGGTCAGGTGTTGTCAAGCGTAGTCAGGTGTGGTCAAGTTTGGTCAGGAATGGTTGGTTGATTGATGGAATGGTTACCGATTATTCAATAGCCAGCTTACAAAAAAACGTCAGGCATAACCGCCTGACGTTTTTTATTGGCCTAATGACAATCCCTGACCGCACTTGACCAAAAATGACAAATCCTGACTACACTTGACTATCCCTGACCACACTTGACCAATAATGACAAATCCTGACTACACTTGACTATCCATTGTCGGCAAACTCGGGGTACAGCGTCATGCCGCCATCGATATATAATGTCTCACCATTTACATAATCGGAATCATCCGATGCGAGCCAGGCGACCGCCTTCGCAACATCTTGCGCAGTTCCAATTCTTTTGTACGGAATCAGGTGCAGCAGGTCCTGGTATTTCTGCGGGTCCGACCATACTTCCTTATTGATGGGCGTTTTGATTGCGCCGGGGCTTACCGAGTTTACGCGGATTTTGTGTGGCGCAAGCTCCTGCGATATGGATTTCATGAACATCATGATCCCGCCTTTCGAGGCAGCGTAGTTGACATGCCCCGCCCAGGGAATCACATCATGCACGGAACTCATCAGTATGATTTTGCCGATCGCCAGTTCGCTGTGATTCGGCTCGTTAACTGACTGTTGCTGAGCGATAAACTGCCTCGCTGCTTCACGACAGGCGAGGAACTGTCCCGTCAGGTTGACGTCGATTACCTTTTGCCACTGCTCCAACGTCATTTCCAGAAACGACGAATCTTTTTGCAAACCCGCATTGCTGACAAGTACATCGACACGTCCGAACTGGTTGACCGTTTCGGCAAAAAGTGCCTTCACTTCATCCTCCTTACTCACGTCGGCTTTGACCAGAATGGCGCTTCCGCCATTGGCCTTGATTTCGTCGACTACTTCCTGGCCGGCGGCTGCATTGGAACTATAATTCACAACCACATGCGCGCCGTTGTTACCGAAATGCAATGCACACGCTTTACCGATCCCGGAACTGGATCCCGTAACGATGACGACCTGACCTTTGAATTTCAGTTCGATCATATCATTTCTTTTTCAACAGCTTTTAATTTTTTCCAAACGCGGCGGTTGATATTTTTGACCGCCCAATTTTTCGCAATCAGAATTGCCTTGGAAACCGCCTCACGTGGGGAAATGTTTGTTGATCTTAAAAGTTCCTGAGCGACGGCCACCGCTTTTTCGCGGGTAGTGGGAGATAAGTACATTAATTCTGGTAATGCGATTCTTGCGTCCATAGGAGATAAATTTTTGAGTGGTTTGATTAGATTGATGAAGATTTGTTTTGATTTGAAAAAATCAGTGCCAGTGATTTAACGGCTGATTTTCTATTTTTATATACGCTATGTCACCCCAAAATGTAACACTGCGTGTAAAAAAAATCCCCATCTGTTTAACGGACGGGGATTTTTTCTAATCTCATTCTTATTTCACTTCTTCGAAATTGACGTCCGTCACATCGTCAGTCGAACCGTTGTTGCCAGCGCCCGCACCAGGATTTCCGGTTGGGTCACCTGCACCTGGTTGACCTTCGCCACCTTGCGCATACATTTCCTGAGCGGAAGCCTGCCATGCGGCATTCAGTTTCTCCGATGCAGCGTCGATAGCTGTAATATCCTGAGACTGGTGAGCCGTTTTCAGTTCTGCCAATGCAGCTTCGATGCTCGATTTGTTGCTGTCAGAAAGTTTGTCACCATATTCTTTCAACTGTTTTTCAGTCGAGAAGATCAGGCTGTCAGCTCCGTTGATTTTTTCGATTTTCTCACGTTCCGCTTTGTCAGCAGCTTCGTTAGCTTTCGCTTCTTCACGCATTCTGGTGATTTCCTCGTCGGTCAAACCGCTGGAAGCTTCGATACGGATCTTCTGCTCTTTGCCGGTTCCTTTGTCTTTCGCGGAAACGTGCAGGATACCGTTCGCATCCACGTCGAATGTCACTTCGATCTGAGGTACTCCGCGTTGTGCCGGTGGGATGTCTGCCAGGTGGAAACGACCGAGTGTACGGTTGTTCGAGGCCTGCGGACGCTCGCCTTGCAACACGTGGATTTCCACAGAAGGTTGATTATCAGCAGCAGTCGAGAATGTTTCAGTTTTCTTCGAAGGAATAGTAGTGTTCGCTTCGATCAGCTTGGTGAACACACCACCCAATGTTTCGATACCGAGAGACAAAGGAATAACGTCCAAAAGAAGTACGTCTTTCACTTCGCCGGTGAGTACACCACCCTGGATTGCAGCACCTACGGCCACAGCTTCGTCAGGGTTAACGTTTTTCGAAGGTTTTTTACCAAAGAATTTCTCAACTTCTTCCTGTACGCGAGGGATACGCGTCGAGCCACCTACGAGGATCACTTCATCGATGTCGCTGTTCGAATAGTTCGCGTTTTTCATCGCTCTCTTGCAAGGCTCCATCATACGTTGGAACAGAGAATCAGCGAGTTGCTCGAATTTCGCACGGGTCAAAGTGCGAACCAGGTGTTTTGGAATACCGTCCACCGGGAAGATATATGGCAGGTTGATTTCAGTCTGAGCGGAGCTCGACAATTCAACTTTCGCTTTTTCGGCAGCTTCTTTCAAACGCTGCAATGCCATAGGATCTTTTCTCAGGTCTACGCCTTCGTCTTTCACGAATTCGTCGGCCAACCAGTTGATAATCACCTGGTCGAAGTCGTCACCACCCAGGTGGGTATCACCGTCGGTAGATTTTACTTCGAATACACCGTCGCCCAGTTCAAGGATGGATACGTCGAAAGTACCACCACCCAAGTCGAACACGGCAATTTTCATATCCTTGTGCTGTTTGTCGAGGCCGTAAGCCAGGGCGGCAGCAGTAGGTTCGTTGATGATCCGTTTTACATCCAGACCGGCAATCTGCCCAGCTTCTTTGGTAGCCTGACGTTCCGCATCGTTAAAATAGGCAGGAACGGTGATCACCGCTTCGGTAACTTCCTGACCCAGATAGTCTTCCGCAGTTTGTCTCATTTTTTGAAGAATGAATGCAGAAACTTCCTGTGGTGTGTAAAGGCGGTCACCGATAGGAATGCGCGGGGTATTGTTGGGGCCTTTTTCTACGCTGTACGCAACGGTCTTCATTTCAGACGTTGTGTCATCGTATTTTTTACCCATGAAACGTTTGATGGAGCTAATAGTATGCTTGGGATTCGTAATCGCCTGACGTTTGGCCGGTGCTCCGATTTTGCGTTCACCATTATCCATGAAAGCAACTACGGAAGGGGTAGTGCGGGCACCTTCGCTGTTGGCTATTACAACCGGCTCGTTACCCTCCATGACAGCCACGCAGGAGTTCGTTGTTCCTAAGTCTATGCCAATAATTTTTCCCATTTTTCTATTTTATAAGTTAAGTATGATTTGATTCTGGACTTCGGACCGGTCTTTTCGGCCGGTCACTGGGAGTTCTATTAAAAACCCCGTACCAGCAACTTTCCTATAAAACAGGAATGACAAAGTGTCAGGCCAAATATCGGCCTGACACTGGGAGCAGGTATCAGCTCATCATCTGGCCCATGTAAGGGTCGCTCTGGCTCGCAGCGCCGGTTTCGACGTGGCCCGCAAACCGGGAGAATGCATTTTCAGAGCCCTCGATCGCGACCGTGAAATCGTACCAATTGAAGCTTTTCGCGAGGTTAAGCACGATAGTCTTGTTCGATTTAGAACCGGCAGGGGCTTTTTCAAGTGTAATGCTTTGAACAGCAGCACCATAAGCATTGTCGGTGATCTTCAAAACTGCTTTTTGGCTGGGATGCAGGTTGCTGATTCTCAATTCTATATGACCAGTCGGTTTTTTGCTGCGGTCGAGCTGGTAGGCACATTCTACTTTCAAAAGGCCGGTCTCTTTGTTGCCATTGTATTCGCGCAAGAAGCCATTCGGGCCGTACACCTTTAAATGATAATGCTGATTTTCGAAATCGGCGAGTTGGAAGGAGCCGGTTAACGCATCTCCTGCTTTCACCGCATAATTCCAGACTTTCACATTTTCGTTTTTGTATTTTCCCGGGGCATACACGATAAATGGCGAACCGGCAGATTTGTCGTGAAATATGCCATTTCTGGCTTCCAGCTTAATTTCAAATGCATTTTTGGCAGAGTTAAACGCGCCGTCAGCATATAATTCATACGGGATGGCACATGCAGGGCGAGTTCCTTTTTCCTGGTTAGGCAAAATAGGGGAGGTAAGCGGGTTACTGTTCACCTCTTCGATCTCGCCTTTGGATAATGCCTTATAACCATTCGGAAGTTTTTTAAACTTCGCGTTGAAAATGCTTTCCATGAATTCTTCCCTTTCCAGGAAGGTAGGCAGCTTGATTTCCTGGCCGTCGTAAGGCGTGAAGGTCGAGGTAAGGTCGCCGCAAATGGTCCGCCGCCATTCGGTGATATTCGTTTCCTTCACCTGTTTGCCCGATTTCAGGCTCACAAATTTTTCAAGGAACTGTAAAATGGAAGTATGGTCAAATACCTCCGAACATACATTACCGCCCCGGTTCCATGGTGAAGCTACGATCAGCGGCACCCGGTAACCCAGGCCGATCGGGCTTTCGCGGCATTCCTCTTTCTTTTTCTTTTGCATATCCTGCTCCAACGTCACGAATTCCGTCTTGCAATCGATGCCCGCGGAAACGGCGCCGGTGTCTTCCTTGTAAGGGTTCGGCACCACATATGGCGGCACGTGATCGAAATAGCCGTCGTTTTCATCGTAACAGAGAATGAAAATCGTCTTTTTCCAAACCTCGGGGTCCGCTGTCAGTATATCGATTACCTCCGAAACATACCACGCACCATACCACGGCGCGCCCGGGTGGTCGGAGAAGTTTTCAGGCGCAACCAGCCAGGATACGGTCGGTAATGCGCCGGTTTTTACATCGGAACGGAATTGATGAAGCGTGTCGCCCATCGGCGCCTTGGCCTCGTGTTCGATATCGCCGTCGTGGTATTTTACCGTGGTGATCTTCCGATAGTCCGGATCATTCTTGTTGACGGTGAATGCCTTGTTGTGAATATTCTTCTGGCGTTGGGACAATTGTTCAAACTTTTCAGGGCTCCAACGGATCAGTTCTTCATTTGCCAGTTTCAGCAAAGCACGTTTCTCTTTTAATACTTTTTCAAGATCAGCGGCTTCCTTGCCCGAAAGGTCTTTCAACTTCGCCTGCGCCGCCTCGATCTCGCCGGGCAGCATTTGCTGACGTTCCTTTAAATAACGCTGATATCCCGTGTGATAACGAATATTGTACTGGGTGAACCATTCAATCGGGTTGTCGGTGAAATTGGCAAGCCATGCATCTTCCTCACCAGTGAAACCTGTATTGATACTCAGCTCATTCTGGTAAATCCGCCACGAAATGCCGTTGTCCTCCAAACGTTCCGGGAATGTCGTCCAGGACGCCTCGCGGTCGTCGGTCACGTTCTCATTGCGAATGTTTGCGTAATGCTTGTTGGGATCGGTGTTTTCACGGACGTTGCCCGTCCATAGGTAAAGCCGGTTAGGCGTCGTGCCGGTGAGCGAGGAGCAAAAATTCTGATCGCAAACCGTGAACGCATCCGCCATTGCATAATAGAAAGGAATATCCTCGCGGTTGTAAAAGCCTTGGGTTAAAGGCATTTTGGCGTAATCCTTGTTGCCTGGCTGCTTGGCAATGAGCCACTTATCGTACTTCCCGTCGTTGCGTGCGTCCACCTGGTTGGGCCACGAATGCGGAAGAGAGCCCATCCAGGTCGCTTTGGATTCCTTGATATTCAACCGGAATGGCGCGTAGGTTTCGCCGAATGCGTTGGTTTGCAGCCAGACGAGGTTATTGTTCGGCAGGGTGATGGCCCGCGGATCGTTGAAACCGCGCACACCACGGAGCGTTCCGTAGGAATGATCGAACGAGCGGTTTTCCTGCATGAGTATGACCACATGCTCGGCATCTTTCCAGGTCGTGCCCTTGGGCGGATTGATGGCCAGTGCTTTCTGAATGGAAGCGGGTAGGGTGCTGAACAATCCGGCCGCTCCTGTGAGCATGGTGGCTTTCCGGATAAATTCTCTTCTTGAGTCCATGGGTAAGGTGAGTTATTAAAAGGAAAAAGGGCTTTTACGATAGTACATCATTTTGTGCAAATGTACTATCGTTTCAAAGCCCTTACTTTAATCTGCTGTTATTCTTTGCAATTACTTTCCGCCAAAGAGGCCGCCCAGCATTCCGCCAAGGTCGATACCACCGGAAGCCGGTTTGCCGCCTTGTTGCTCGTTACCACCGCCGAACAGGCCACCGCCCATTTGAATGAGTGATCCGAGATCGAAGCCACCAGCTCCATTACCTGCACCGCCAGCACCGCCTCCGCCGTTCAACTGACCGATTACCGCGCCAAGTACTCCCGGTAACACCGAGTTTACAATGCTTCCGGCCACCTGGCTGTTCAACCCGAATTTCTGAACGATGGCGCCGATTGCATTGGTCGCGATGGATGCGACGATTGGATTGTTGAGCAACGATGCGGCCGAGGTACCGCTCTCACCGCCGAAAAGGCTCATCAGCCCGCCAATGTTGCCGCTTTGTACCTGCTCCTGCAAGCCACCGGTGATGGAGCTCGTTAATGTGTTTATCACTTCCTCGTTGTGCTCGTTGGGCACAGCGGGATTTTGAACGACAGCTTGTTGAGAATTTTGTTGTACGAGGTCGAAGAGTTGTTCGAGCATTTCTATTTGGTTTTGAGGTACGATAAGTTGATTGTCGCCTGCAATATCCAAATTTTATGCAAAAAAAATCCCGCCGGAGAGGCGGGATGCTGTTTTATTTTACTTGATCAACGATCGCTTTGAATGCGTCAGGATGGTTCATCGCGAGATCCGCTAGCACTTTCCTGTTTAGCTCGATGCCTTTTGCATTAAGTTTGCCGATGAAAGCAGAATAAGACAATCCGTGCTGACGGGTTCCTGCGTTGATACGCTGAATCCACAATGCGCGGAAATTACGTTTCTTCTGTTTACGGCCTTCGTATGCGTAAGCCAAACCGCGCTCAACGGCGTTCTTGGCAACGGTCCATACATTTTTGCGACGGCCGAAATAGCCTTTCGCGAGTTTTAAAACTTTTTTACGTCTTGCACGTGACGCAACGTGATTTACTGAACGTGGCATAATTTAACTGTTTTTGATAATCGGCGCTCTGCTGAGACTTTAATGCCTTCTATCGGGTTGAACAAAAAACCAGAATTTAATTTCTGAATTGGCTTTTTACGGATTATTTCCGAAGCATTGCCAATACTTGCTTCTCGTTAGACACATCGATCAGACCAGTCTTAACCAAACCACGCTTGCGCTTGTTCGATTTTTTGGTCAGGATGTGGCTGTGGAAAGCGTGCTTACGTTTGATTTTTCCGGTGCCAGTCAGCGCGAAACGCTTTTTAGCCCCAGAGTTGGTTTTCATTTTAGGCATGATTCAAAAAACTAATAGTTGATAAAATATAAAACAGCCCGCAAAATTAGCCATAATCTCTACAAAATAAAAATCGTGTCCCCGACAAGACGCCGAAAACACGATTTTCTATCGATATGCTTTGCGAATAAGCGTATTATTTAGCGCCTTTTGCAGGTGCGGGAGCGAGGATGATCGTCATCCGTTTTCCTTCCAGCTTAGGTTCCATTTCCAGCTTGCCGTATTCAGACAATGCTTCGGAAAATTTCTTCAAAAGGTTCACACCGCGTTCTTTGAAGACGATCGTACGCCCTACAAAATGCACGTATGCTTTCACTTTCGAACCTTCTTTCAGAAAGTTGGTCGCATGCTTCAATTTGAAATCGAAGTCGTGGTCGTCCGTGTTCGGGCCGAAACGGATTTCCTTGATAACCACTTTCTGCGCTTTCGCCTTGATCTCCTTTTGTTTCTTTTTCTGCTCGTATTTGAACTTCGAGTAGTCAACCACTTTGCAGACTGGTGGAACCGCTGTTGGTGCAATCTCCACTAGGTCAAGCCCTTGTGCCTTTGCCAAAGCTCGGGCGGTATTGATATCGACGATGCCCGGCTCGATATTTTCGCCGACCAATCGTACTTCTTTTGCTGTAATTCGTTCGTTAATTTTGTAAGGTTCTTCGGGAATCCTCATCCGTCCACTAGGGGGTCTTAATGCCATATAATTCGTATTGGTGTTTTTTTGTTTTTGGTGGAAATCGAAAAAATTAACACTAGCTCCACAAAAATAGTGCCTTATTGCTGGAATAATACTAAAATCTTACAAAAACATCAAGCAATGGCGGCTTCCTTTTTGAAAAATGCGGCGAACTCCTCGATCGTCATACTTCCTAAATCGCCCTCACCTTTGCGGCGTACCGACAGCTTTCCTTCTGCCGCTTCCTTCTCGCCCACGATGAGCATGAACGGCACTTTGGTAACTTCCGCATCCCGGATTTTCCGTCCGATCTTTTCATCGCGGTGGTCTACAAACCCGCGAATGTCATGATCCTGCAACTGGAAGAACACATCCTCCGCATAATCAGCGAATTTCTCCGAGATCGGCAGAATGGCGATCTGGTCCGGCGAGAGCCACAACGGGAACTGGCCTGCGGTGTTTTCGATCAGAATCGCGATAAAACGCTCCATTGAACCAAACGGCGCACGGTGGATCATCACGGGTTGATGCTTCTGGTTGTCGGAACCGGTGTATTCCAGACCGAAACGCTTCGGCATCTGGTAGTCGACCTGGATCGTACCAAGCTGCCATTTGCGGCCCAATGCGTCACGTACCATGAAGTCGAGCTTCGGGCCGTAGAATGCGGCTTCTCCGAGTTCGGTCACGGTTTTAAGACCACGTTCAGCGGCTGCTTCCACGATCGCATTCTCCGCCTTTTCCCAATCCTCGTCTTTCCCGATGTACTTCACTTTATCGTTAGGATCGCGAAGTGACACCTGGGCACTGTAATCGTCAAATCCAAGAGATTTGAATACATACAATACGAGATCGATCACACGGATAAACTCTTCTTTCACCTGGTCGGGGCGGCAGAAAATATGGGCATCGTCCTGCGTGAACCCGCGTACACGGGTCAAACCGTGTAGCTCGCCACTTTGCTCGTACCGGTATACTGTTCCAAACTCCGAGAACCGCAGCGGCAAATCCTTGTAGGAGCGGGGAGAAGTCTTGTAAATCTCGCAGTGGTGCGGGCAGTTCATCGGTTTCAGCAGGTACTCTTCGCCCGGGTTAGGGGTTTTAATGGGTTGGAAAGAATCCTTGCCATATTTTTCCCAGTGTCCCGAAGTAACGTACAGCTCTTTGCTACCAATATTGGGCGTTACCACGGGTGTGTAACCCGCGCGCGACTGCGCCTTGCTCAGGAACGCCTGCAAGCGCTCGCGCAGCATGGCACCTTTCGGCAACCAAAGCGGCAAACCTTGTCCTACCTTTTCCGAGAATGCAAAAAGCTCCAACTCCTTGCCAAGGCGGCGGTGGTCACGTTTTTTAGCTTCCTCCATCAGGGTTACGTACTCTTCCAGCTCTTTCTGTTTTGGAAAGGTAATGCCGTAAATGCGGGTCAACATCTTGTTTTCCTGCTTGTTACGCCAGTATGCGCCTGCGATATTGGTTAGTTTGGCGGCTTTGATGAAACCGGTATTCGGGATATGCGGCCCGCGGCAGAGGTCGGTAAACCCGCCTTGCTCATATAACGTAATGGAGCCGTCTTCCAGCCCGTCGATCAGTTCCAGCTTGTACTCGTCGCCTTTTTGGGTAAAGTATTCCAAAGCTTCGGCTTTGCTGATCGGCTTGCGGATATATTCGTTTTTCTGGCGCGCCAGTTCCAGCATTTTCGCTTCGATTTTCGGGAAATCTTCCTGCGAAATGGTCTGTCCGCCCAAGTCCACATCATAGTAAAAGCCCTTTTCGATCGAAGGCCCCGTTCCGAATTTGATTCCCGGATACAGCGCTTCCAATGCTTCGGCCAGCAAGTGGGCCGAAGAGTGCCAGAACGTAGCTTTACCGTCTTCGTCGTTCCACGTCAGCAGTTTTACCAGGGAGTCCTCCGTGATCTGGCGCGTAGGGTCCCAGACTTCATTATTGACTTTGGCAGCTATCACATTTCGTGCAAGCCCTTCACTGATACTGAGCGCGATTTCGAGAGCGGTTACCCCTTTTGGGTAAAAACGTTCGCTACCATCGGGCAGGGTAATTTTTACTTGAGACTCGTCTTTCATTCAAAAAAATAATTCTGTGACTATGGTTCAATGGCAATGCGGCAAGCCGCAAAACACAAAGCTATTCAATTTTAGCTTTGCGCGATGAGTCCACGCGGATATTTGTAGTACCACGCGGTTGGATAATATTAATTTTAACCCGCGCCGTATCGAGTAATTTGTATCCCTGGTTGGTATTTTCCTCAGGATAGTAGGAGGGGTAGAGCCCTTCCGACTCGATTTTCCGGATGCGGAACATGCCGTAACGTGCATCCTGGTCGCCCGGGGCGATCGTCAGGGACGTCTCGTAATAGGTTTTGGCCAGGTCCAGTTCGCCGCTTTTTTCGTAGGCATAACCCAGCATATTGTTGATTTCCTTTGATTGCGGTTTCTTTCTCAAAAGCGTTTTCAAGGCCGGGATCGCCTGCGGGTAGGCGCGGAGCTGCATGGCGACCGTCGCGAGCTGGTTGAGCGCTTCGTCGTAATCCGGCTGGATCGCTACCGCTTTTTGGTAGAAGATCAATGCAGTATCCGGCTGGGCCAATGCATTCAGGATTTCTCCTCTTCCGAAAAACAGGCTCGCGCGCTCGGGAAAACGTTGCAGCGCTCTTTCGTTAATAGCGAGCGCCTCGGCCGTATTTTTCAGTTTGAGATTGATCATCGTACCCTGCTCGTAGGCGCGCAGCAGCCTCGGATTCACGTTCATCGCATAGTTAAGGCTCGATAAACTAGCCAGCGAATCGCCCTGCTTTGCCTGCAACATTCCTTTCACGTAATAGGCCGACCCGTCGTAAGGGGCCATTTTCAATGCCTGGTTGAGGTACCCTGCCGCTTCGCCGAAACGGTTTTTGGCTTGCAGAATATCCGCAATCAATATGTATAGCTCGGGGCTGCTCTGCTGCAATGCTTCCGCACGTTGCGCATCTTCCAGCGCATTGTCGATCTTACCGAGCTCGCGGTTGATCTTGCCGCGCAGGAGGAAATATTCGCTTACGTTATCCTGCTCGTAAATAGATTCGTTAATGTCGTCCAGCGCCTGCGCGTATTGCTCGCGCTCAAAGTAAATGCGGGCCCTTTTGAAATAATTCAGGTCCGAATCGATTCCCCGGTTAATCAGGTCGGTGAGCGACAGCAGGGCGTCGTTCTGCCATTGTGCCTTGCCTTTTTTGATCACGGGCGGGATGCGCGTGGACGTGCGTGCGTCGCTCTGGCACGACTGTTCAAGCCCACCGAGCGCGATGAGTAATGCAAATGGTAAATATTTCAGATTGTCAGACTTCATTCGCCTCTAAACATTCTGGTCTGAAAAACGCGAAAATACGCCCAGCGGCAGCTTTTTGCCAAACGAATCGGGGATGAAGAGTTCGCCGAACTCGTGTTTGATCTCCGTTCCGAAATGCGCCTTGATCAGGTTTTCGACGATCAACGCCGAGAAACCAAGCGAGTACAGGTTAATGATGAAAAAGAAGTTTTTCTCCTTTAATAACAGTGCACACAGCCTCAGCAGTTCATTCAAACTCTCTTCCAAAAGCCACTTCTCACCGTCAGGCCCGCGTCCGTATGCGGGAGGATCGAGAATGAGGCCATTGTATTTGTTACCGCGACGAACCTCGCGCTGCACGAATTTCAATGCATCTTCAACCACCCAGCGGATATTGCTCAGCCCGCTGAGGTCCATATTCTCGCGCGACCAGCTGATCACCTGTTTCACCGAATCGACGTGTGTGACATCCGCGCCGACGGCTTTGGCTGCCAGCGAGGCAATGCCGGTATAGGCAAAGAGGTTCAGTACCGACGGCTTTTCCTCGGGCATTTGTTTCAAAGTCCGCGCGATGAAATCCCAGTTGGTAGCCTGCTCGGGGAACACACCCACGTGTTTGAAGGACGACAATGCGAGCTTGGTACGCAAATGCAGTTCCTTGGTCCGGTATTGGAATACCCATTTATCGGGCATATCGCCCTTGGTGATCCATTGGCCCTTTTCCTGCGAATTCTTATCCTTTTTGAAAACCGCATTCGAGCGCTTGTCCCATTCGGCCTCCGAAAGCGATTTGTCCCAGATGGCCTGTGGCTCGGGGCGCGAAAGAATGTAAGGGCCGAATTTTTCGAGCTTCTCAAATCCGCCGCTATCGATCAGTTGGTAGTCGGTATGTTGGTCTGGTGAAAGTAGTATCAAGGTGGTGTTGGTTTAAATTTTTGACCATGGACAATAGATCATCGACCATGGCTGCATTCTGGTGTAGCGTACCATGGTCGATGGTCTGCTATCCATGGTCAATAAGAAATCTTGTTCAAATAAAACACATTCCGCCGTCCCCGCGTGTTCGGGTCGCCCGCGGCGTTCACAATGCGTTGTTCGCCCCAGGCGAGGTAGAAGTTGTCGTACCAGTAGTCGATATCGTCGGTGCTGGTTTTCCGGACTTTGTCGCCTTCGACGTAGGTATCGTTCGGGATCACACGGTCGCTGTCGATCACCTGGTCGCCTTTGATGATCTTGCTGCGAATGGCGCCGTTGTGACTGTAAATCAGTTTGGAATTTCCGTTTGTAAAGGATTGTACCTTAATCTTTTCCTTCAATTCCATGCTTTTTACATTGTCGAAACTAATGCTGTTGTCCCAAAGCAGGTTACCGTTCTGGTCCACGTCGGCCACGACCGCGTGCGTGTACGTGAAGCCGTCGAACACCTGCGAGTTGTAGCCGCGGCCACCATACATCGGGTTCCAGAGGTACGGATTGTAAAGCCCCATCCCGAATGGATAACCATAGCCGCCGTACCCGTAACCGAAACCGCCCATCATGCTCGGGTTCTGATAGCGGTATTCGGGGTAAAAGACCTCCGCTACGAGAAGGAAATTGTTGGTTTTGGGGACAATATCATGTACTAAAAGGCGGTAGTTCAGTTTCAGGTCGTCGCCGCTTTCCTTTTTCTTACGGATACGCTTCTCCATTTTCTCCTGCTGGCGGTCGCTGAGGAAGTTGAAGAAGTTTTTGAAATCGGTGAAACTGTGGTATTTGGTGAAAACGGTCTCGTCACCAACGATTTTGCTGATATACAAACCCTGCGAAGCCGCTACCGTGCTGCTTTGCATATTCCGGTAGCCATAAGTACCGATCACAATGCGAACAGAATCATTCAGGACTTGCAAACGACCGCTGAGTAACGAGAAATCATCTTCCGGCTCGACGCTTACCTGCGTATATAACTCGCCGGTTTCTTCATAGGAGCGCGCCACGATCTTGGTCTGGCGGCCTTTTTTAACCGCGAAACATACATTCACCAAATGCTGCGCCGTGTCCACTTCGACGGTCTGAATAGCGTTAGATCCTTTAATGGCCGAAGGTAACACCCTGGTTTGCTGGGTAGTAAGCTGGGTGTGGATCAAAACCGGCTCGTTACGCACCATTCCGGCCATGAAAACGGAATAACCAAGCGTCTTGAAATCGGTGATCTCGAAACGGTCGACGGTATTAATGGTAAAAGTCTCTACGAAACCCGGGCCGACATTTACCTTTACAATCTGGTACAAAGAGCTCCGGTATTTGCTGAAAAGCAGGAAAACGGCCTGCCCGTCGTAGGAGGAAGCGATGTAATCGAGGTTCGATTCGATCGGGCCGTCGATGGACCACACCCGTTCGAGGTTCGTATCGAATTTCTGGACATTGAACGTGCCTTTGTCGGGCTTGGAAATGAGCAGTACGCCCTGTTTGCCAAGCGGCACAGCCTGATAGGCAGTGTTACCGGGCAAAGGAAGTTCAATCCGTTTCACTCCCTGGGCGAATACCGGCGTGCCGAAGACGCCCAGGAAGAGTAACGGTAAGACCAGCCGAAAAACGGATCGCTTATTTTTTGTCATGTGCCAGGGCAACGATATGGTCGAATTCTTCGCGTTTGACCGGAACGACGGACAGTCTCGACAAACGAACGAGATCCATTTGTTTCAGGAGCTCATCCTTCTTGATCTGCGCAAGCGTAACGGTACCGGGAAATTTCTCAACGGGAACGAGGTTCACCACCACCCATCCCGGTTCGTCGGTAGTGGGGTCCGGGTAATGTTCCTTTGAAACCTTGGCCAGCCCAACGACCTCCTTGCCCTCGTTGCTGTGGTAAAACAGCACGGGGTCGCCTACTTTCATTGCCATCAGGTTGTTGCGTGCGGCGTAGTTACGGACGCCGTCCCACATCCCTTCACCCTCGGCAACGAGGTGGTCCCAGGAGTATTTAAATGGTTCTGATTTTACAAGCCAATGGTTCATTCGTGAATTTTTGTAATGGTAATAGTTAAAATGTTAATCTTTCTGGACTAAATCAAGGGAATTTCGGGAATTTGCTGAAATCCGGCTTTCTTTTTTCCAAAAACGAGCGCTGGCCTTCCTTCGCTTCTTCGCTGAGGTAATAAAGCAGCGTGGCATTGCCCGCGAGCTCCTGGATACCGGCCTGTCCGTCGAGTTCGGCATTGAATGCGCTTTTGAGCATACGGATCGACAGCGGGCTTTTTTCCTGGATCTTTTTCGCCCATTCCAATGTAACGGGTTCCAGTTGCTCCAATGGAACTACTTTGTTCACGAGGCCCATCTGCAATGCTTCGTCCGCATCGTATTGGTCGCATAGGAACCATATTTCACGCGCTTTTTTCTGGCCCACCACACGGGCGAGGTAGGAAGCGCCGAAGCCGCCGTCGAAGCTGCCGACTTTCGGGCCGGTTTGTCCGAAACGTGCATTATCCGCAGCGATGGTAATGTCGCAGATCACGTGCAGCACGTGGCCGCCGCCGATCGCCCAGCCGGCAACCATCGCGATAACGGCCTTTGGAATGGAACGGATCATTTTTTGCAGGTCGAGCACGTTCAGGCGTGGCACATGGTCGTCGCCGATGTAGCCCCCGTGGCCGCGTACCGACTGGTCGCCGCCTGAGCAGAATGCATTGCCACCTTCGCCAGTGAGGATAATGACGTCGATCCGGGTGTCTTCGCGGCAGATGTGCATCGCGTCGATCATTTCGGTTACCGTAAGCGGTGTGAATGCGTTATGCTTGTGCGGGCGGTTGATGCTGATTTTGGCAATTCCTTCGTGAAGTGTAAAGAGAATTTCTTCGTATTCTTTAATGGTTTCCCATTGAACTGTATTGGACATAAATCGGATAGGTAAAATTGAAATAAATGCAATGCAGTGCATTGCCCTAATGCGCGAAATTACTCATTGTTTGGGTTACGTTCAAAAACAAATGAATAACTTTCCACCGCATTAGAAACGGTTATTCTCCACCGGAAGCATTGAATTCGCATAAATTACAGGTATGATCTGGACAACGGGCAAAACGCACTGGCAAACGCAGAAAAGGCCGCGAAATCCCTATTTCGCACAGGCTTACGACTTTATGGGAAAGTGGCTGGAAGGTACCCGCGAATTTGTGCTGCATACCTCCGGCTCCACGGGCATGCCCAAGCCCGTTAGCATCACACGCAGGCAGCTCGAAGCGAGCGCGGCCATGACGGGAAAGGCGCTCTCGCTCGGGGGCGGCACGCGCGCCCTCGTATGCCTGAACGTAGGCTACATTGCAGGCCTGATGATGCTCGTACGCGGACTGGAACTGAACTGGGAGCTGACCATTACCGAGCCGACTTCCAATCCCATTAGCAGCCTGGATGCTGTCGATTTCGATTTCGTATCGATGGTACCGATGCAGTTACAGGCCATGCTGGAAAATTCCGCTACGGATAACCAGGTTAGCAGGTTGGGTAAAATACTGCTTGGCGGTGCGCCCGTTAATCTGGCATTAGCAGAACGGATCAAAGCGTTGAATGTGCCGGTTTTCCAAAGCTATGGTATGACGGAAACTGTTTCGCACGTGGCCTTGAAAGCACTGAACGGGTCCGCAGCGAGCGACTCGTATATGTTTTTGCCGGGTATTGAATTTGGTACGGATGAGCGTGGATGCCTGTTTGTTTCGGGAGCGGTTACTGATCATCAAAAGGTCCAGACAAATGATTTAGTAGAAATCCAGGGAAATGCATTCAAATGGATCGGCCGGGCGGATAATGTGATCAATTCGGGAGGGGTGAAAATTGTGCTGGATCAGGCCGATCAACGCATTGCATCGGTTTTTCATGAATTGGGTATTTTAAATGCATTTTTCTGCTGGTGGGAAGCGGATGAAAAACTGGGTCAAAAACTGGTGCTGGTGGTTGAAAATGCATTGCATCAAGAAGGGGCGGAGAAGCTCGCGGCAGAAATTAGAAGCCGTGTTTCGGCCTATGAGAACCCGAAACATATTTACTTTGCAAAAGCGTTTGTCAAAACTGCCACCGACAAGATCGATAAACGCGCTACATTTCAACAGCTTTTAAATTTTCCGAATGGATAAAAATCTTCAAATACCCGGTCAGTATATTGTTCGCTATCAGACAGCTCCGGTGGTTCCGGCGCCGTTTGCCCACTTTTACACCCTGAAACTGGACATTCAATCCGCTGAGGACCTGCGTGTGGATTTCGACATTGTTTATAACGACCGCGTAGGACTGACTGACGACGAAATCTATGACGAAGGTTTTTCCAAAGACGACGATTACAAATGGAAGGGTGCTTTGCCGGCGGTTTGGATCAGCGAGTTTGAGGGAATTTTTGTCAGTTCTAAAATCATTCGCAAGCGCGAGGAAAGCGAATTCGAAGACTTCATCGAAATCGAGCTCGATGAAGATGACAAGCGCGTGACCATTTACCCGGTAGATAAGGAGCGCTGGTCGTACTTTTTGCAGGAAATGATGCAGGCGATTTTCGAAACTGCCGGCCGCGAAAAACCTTTCGAACTGACTTATGTCGACATCGATAATGAGGGAAAAACGACCATCGACCTGAAAGCGTCTTTCGGGAAAAAGGAATTTACATTAAGCAAGAATGCCGGTGTTGCCCGCAAGCTGGACTGGAATCAGTTGCAAAAAATAATGGATACGATTTACAAAGCTGAATTCGTGCCCGACAATGCATCGGAAAGTAAACCTTCGAAAAAAGGCAAATACATTACGGCGGGCGATGGCTTATGGTATCAGATAGGTGTCGCGGTGCTCGAAACTACGAACAAAAGTAAAGACCTTGCCAAAATCGAGGCCTTGTTCAATACCCTTTCAAAGTAATTTACTGACGGTACTGGCTCAGCTCCATCTGCAATTCGTCGACGAGCTGGGCCACCCTTTCCAATGAAGGCTGCGGCACTGGCATTTGTACGCTCACGAATGCCTTCACTTCCCACACTTCCAGCACATCCTGCAAGGGAATTTCGAGCTCTGCGATCTCCGCATTATCAGAAGTCAGCAGCAGAATCCCCACCGTTTTCACCTGGTTGAATACGGTACGGTAAATCAGGCCGTGGTTTCTCAGGAGAAAAACGTACTGCATTCCATCCTTGATATCGTACCAGTTTCGGATGAATGTGCCTACGAGAATAGATCCCGGATAGGTAAAATCTTCACCGCTTTCAAATGCACGGTAATATCCTGACGGCAGGTTCGGCAACTGGAACAACGGTAGACTGTTCAGGTAACCGGGATTCTGGAAATTGGCAATGTATTCGGCCTGCTTGTTACGCGCTACCCATTGAATGGTAGGGAAGTGCTGCGCAGGCTGCTCGACGGCCGCATTGAATTGCGGGTTTTGAAACTGGTTGTTAAATGTGGGTATGCCAGTTGTCGGTTGAGATGCCACCGGCTGAGGTGTTGCCTGGTGGGGCGCTACGGGTTGCGGTGCCGGATGTTGCGGCGCGGCCGGTTGCCGGGTAGCGGGTTGCTGAAATACCTCTTGCTGAGGCGCACCCGATGGATTGTAATGCGATGTCGGCTGGTGTGTTTCGCCACTAACCGGTTTTAAACTGATCTGCCGGGATACCTGCCTGAGCGGCTGCTCGGGTTGCTGGTATGTTTCGATGATTTTGGACAATGGCTGCGGCTCCGTGTACCCGGGCGTGCGGGTAGGCGTGGGCTGCGGCATACCCGAGTGCGAGACGGTCATTTGCCGCGAAGTTGTCAGCGGGAGCGACATTTCGGGTGTTTCCCTTAGCCGTCGCAGGTCGTTTTTTAGCAAATTGTCAACACTAACGCCGAATGCGGCCGCCATGTTTTTGAGATTAGTAAGGTTCGGATTGGCCCGGGCCTCCTCGTAAGCGCCCAGTAACGACCTCTTGATCGCGATCTTACGGGCAAACTGTTCCTGCGTAAGGCCGTTGAGCCTTCTGAGATACTTGATGTTGTTGCTGACGATGCTCATAGTACAACCGATCCGTTCAAACTGCCTGCTAATTAGACAAATCTTTTAGTAAAAAACGAATTGAGCAACATTCTTACCTGTTTTTTTAATTTTTTAACATAAAAAAGCCGGATCATCAGGATTTGCACACTCCTGTCGATCCGGCTTTTATGGAAACGGATTATATCCTAATTAAACGATCGGCCGTCGGTAGTAAACGGTCGGCCGTCACTATTTATAAATCTCTTTCTTGGCAGCTTTGAATGTATTGGTAAGAAGACCGCAAATGGTCATCAATCCCACACCACCCGGAACCGGGGTAATGAAGCTCGCCTTAGGCGCCACGTCGTTAAAATCGACGTCGCCTTTGATGGAGAAGCCACTCTTCTTGGTAGCATCCGCCACGCGGGTAATACCCACGTCGACAACTACCGCACCTTCTTTCACGTAATCCGCCTTCACGAATTCCGGCCGACCCAATGCGACGATCAGGATATCGGCCGACTGGCAGATTTCTTTCAGGTTTTGCGTTTTGCTGTGCGTGATCGTCACGGTAGCGTTGCCCGGGTAGGTGTTGCGTTGCATGAGAATGCTCATCGGCAAACCTACGATCTGACTCCGGCCGATTACCACGCAATGCTTGCCACTGGTTTCGATTCCCGCACGGATCAGCATTTCGAGGATACCGAACGGCGTTGCGGAAATGTAAGCAGGCAAACCTTTGCACATTCTGCCCACGTTGATCGGGTGGAAGCCGTCCACATCTTTTGCGGGGTTCACCGCTTCCATCACCGTGTTTTCGGAGATATGCTTCGGCAGCGGCAACTGAACGATAAAACCGTCCACATCGGGATCGTTGTTCAGCGATTCTACGGCTTCCAGGAGCTGGGCTTCGGTAATGTCGGCTTCGAAGCGGAGCAGGGTAGAGGTAAACCCGATTTCCTCACAGCTCCGGATTTTGGACGCCACGTAAGTTTCGCTGGCACCGTCCTGACCCACGAGTATCGCGGCCAGATGTGGCTTTTTGCCACCGCCTGCGACCCATTGTTCAACCTCGGCCTTGATTTCAGATTTTATTTGGGAAGAAATAGCTTTCCCGTCGAGTAGTTGCATTATTATTCAGGTAGTAAATATTTCTTGATCAAAGTTTGCATTCCGGTGGTTGCTTTTTCCTGAATGAAAATCATATTCGATTTCAATGTAATGTCCGGTTTGGCCGGGTCTACAATGTAAATGCGCTTGCCGATGGGGACATAATGCACCAGTCCGGCAGCCGGGTAAACCGCGAGCGACGTCCCGATCACGAGGAACATATCCGCCTGCTCGGTCACGTCCACCGCCACTTCCATCATCGGCACTTCTTCGCCAAACCACACGATATGCGGCCGCAACTGGCTGCCCAGCTCGCACAAGTCGCCCGTTTTCAATTCCCAGCCAGTCATTTCATAAACCAGCTTCGGGTCTTTGGTACTCCGCGATTTGAATAGCTCCCCGTGCAAATGGATCACTTTCGTGGAGCCGGCGATTTCATGCAGGTTATCGACATTCTGCGTCACGATCGTCACGTCGAAATGCTTTTCCAGCTCGGCCAGCGCGTAATGTGCCGCATTAGGCTTTACATCCGCCGCTTGTTTCCGGCGCTGGTTGTAAAAATCCAGCACCAGCTCCTGGTTACGAACCCATGCTTCGGGCGTAGCCACGTCCTCGATGCGGAAATTATCCCAAAGCCCATTGTTATCTCTAAAAGTACTGATCCCGCTCTCAGCGCTGATCCCTGCTCCGGAAAGTACAACCAGTTTTTTCATGGGCTTCTTCGTGTTTATCGTGGACATTTATTTTTCAATGCCACGATGAAATGCGTGGCGGTTATTTTTTTGCTGCCTTCTTGGCTGCCGGCTTCTTCGCAGCCGGCGCTTTCGCCGTTGTCGCCTTCGCGGCGGCAGGCTTCTTAGCACCCCGCCCCGCAGGCTTATCCGGCGTTTCGGCGGCCAGCTTCAATACTTGTTCGTAGGTCAGCGAGGCAGGTTCGGTGCCTTTCGGGATCTTTACATTTTTCTTTCCAAAAGCAATGTAAGGTCCGTACCGGCCATTCAACACCTTCGCTTCCGGATCTTCCGCAAATTCTTTAATGGTGCGGTTGGAATCCTGCAAACGCTTTTCTTCGATAATTTCGACGAGCCGGTCCTCGGTAACAGCCATCGGATCGTCTGTCTTTGCCAGCGAATAATATTTGCCGTCGTGCTTCACATAAGGACCGAATTTGCCGACGTTCACCACCATATCCTTTTCTTCGAAGAAACCCACCTGACGCGGCAGTTTGAACAGCTCGAATGCTTCATCCAACGTAATGGTTTCCATCAGCTGCCCCTTCTGCAAGCTCGCGAAACGGGGTTTTTCTTCATCTTCCACATCGCCGATCTGCACATAAGGCCCATATTTACCGATTCTCACAGATACCTTTTTGCCCGTTGCCGGGTCTTCACCCAGGTCGCGGGAAGTAAGGCTTTTATCGATTGCTTCTTCGCGTGCTTCGGCTACTTTCTTTTGGAATGGCGTATAAAAGTCTTTGATCATCTGCTGCCAGCCGAGCTGGCCTTCGGCAATGTGGTCAAAATCTTTTTCTACATTCGCCGTGAACGAGTAGTCGACAATGTCCTGGAAATGGCTTACCAAAAAGTCGTTCACCACCATTCCGGTGCTGGTAGGGAAGAGTTTAGACTTTTCCGAACCGTATACTTCTTTATTTACCTTGCTCTTGATCTGCTCGTTGGCCAGGGTCATTTCTTTGAATTCCCTTTCAAAACCCTGACGGTCTTCCTTGACAATGTATTCCCGTTTCAGGATCGTCGAGATCGTCGGCGCGTAGGTAGACGGGCGTCCGATCCCCATTTCTTCCAGTTTCTTCACCAGGCTCGCCTCCGTATAGCGGGGCGGGTTACGGGTAAATCTTTCTGTCGCTTTCATATCCGCCAGTTTCAGGATCTGACCGATATTGAGCGGAGGTAGCATTCCTTTTTGTTCTTCGTCTCCTTCATCGTCGCTGGATTCGAGGTAAACTTTCAGGAACCCTTCGAATTTGATCACTTCACCCTGTGCTACCAGCTCTTCCGAAGTGGTCGAAATGCCGATCGTTGCCGTGGTACGCTCCAATTGCGCGTCCGACATTTGCGAGGCTATGGCCCGTTTCCAGATCAGTTCGTACAAGCGTTGCTCGTTGCGGTCGCTGCTGCCTACCAGCGTAGAGAAATCGGTAGGACGGATCGCTTCGTGGGCCTCTTGCGCCGATTCGGACTTGGTTTTGAATATACGGCGGTTATAATATTCGTCCCCATATTCTTTCGTGATCTGCTGCTTTGACTTATCCAGCGCTTCTTCCGACAGGTTGGTGGAGTCGGTACGCATGTAGGAAATCTTACCGGCTTCGTACAGGCGTTGCGCGACGGTCATTGTCTGCGCGACCGAAAAGCTGAGCTTGCGGGATGCTTCCTGTTGTAATGTAGAAGTTGTAAATGGCGGTGCTGGCGTTTTTTTAGCAGGTTTTACTTCAAGATTACGGATCGAGAACTGTGCCCCGATACATTTTTCCAGAAACTGGTAAGCCTCCTGTTCGGTAGGGAAGTTTTTGGCCAGTTCGGCATTCAATACCTTTCCATTACCTAAATCGAAATGCGCTGTTACTTTAAAGCTGCTCTTCGACCTGAACGCGTCGATTTCCCGTTCCCGCTCTACAATAATACGTACGGCTACCGATTGTACCCGGCCGGCCGAAAGGTTCGATTTGCCGATCCGGATCTTTTTCCAAAGCACCGGCGAAAGTTCGTAACCCACGAGGCGGTCGAGGATACGGCGTGCCTGCTGGGCGTCTACCAGGTCTGCATCGATGGTCCGCGGTTTGGCGATAGCATTCTGAAGAGCGGTTTTGGTAATCTCACGAAATACGATCCGCTTGGTATTGTCGGGCAGGCCCAGGGCCTCCTTCAAATGCCAGGAAATAGCTTCTCCCTCGCGGTCATCATCGGTTGCGAGCCATACTTCGGCATCTTTTGCCAGTTTTTTGAGCTCTGAAATGACTTTGACTTTATCGGAGGAGATTTCGTAAGAGGGTTGGAAATCATGCTCAACATCAACACCCATATCGTGTTCCGGGAGGTCACGCACATGTCCGAAGCTGGACTTGACAGTGAAATCCTGCCCTAGGTAACTTTCAATGGTTTTGGCCTTCGCCGGTGACTCAACGATCACCAGATTTTTTGACATAACTTTCGATTTAAGGGACCTGCTAGCACTTTGAATGTCCAAATATAGGGCACAATCCGAGAAAAAATCAAAGCGTAAATAAAAGGTGAACGAAAAACGGAGCGTGCCATTGAACCTCCCGTAGGGGGTGTTTCAAATTATTTCCTCAATATACAGGTTGTCAGAACAAAAAAAATTTTGAGGCGGTTATCTTAATGAACGACTAGAATATACTGGTTTTAAATAGTAGCGAAAATCGGCCGAAGTACCTCCGTATATTCCGTAATTTCGTACTTTCGCCCGTTTTATTGACAACAGATATTGCCTTTAACATCGAAAAGATTTCATCATGAATATCTATCAGGACTACATTAACGAGATTGAAGAAAGAAAAACCCAGGGGCTTCACCCGAAGCCGATTGATGGTGCCGAATTGTTGGGAGAAATCATTGCACAGATTAAAGATTCCGGCAACGAGCACAGGGAAGACTCTCTTAAATTTTTTATTTACAACACTTTACCAGGAACGACGAGTGCTGCCGGTGTGAAAGCCAGGTTTTTAAAAGAGATCATTCTGGGAGAATTCGTAGTAGAAGAAATAAC
Source organism: Dyadobacter sp. SG02 (assembly GCF_900109045.1). GTDB lineage: Bacteria > Bacteroidota > Bacteroidia > Cytophagales > Spirosomataceae > Dyadobacter. The sequence goes on along the minus strand of NZ_FNYL01000005.1, from coordinate 109,820 downwards.
CCCCGCATTCGCATTTGAGCTGCTGTCGCACATGAAAGGCGGCCCTTCCATTGGTGTATTGCTGGATCTCGCCCTGGGCGAAGATGCCGCTATCGCAAAACAAGCTGCGGAGGTTCTTAAAACACAGGTTTACCTTTATGATGCGGACACGGACCGTCTGAAAGAAGCATTCAAAAGCGGTAATGAAATCGCCATAGAGATTCTTGAAAGCTATGCCAAGGCCGAGTTCTTCACCAAACTACCCGAAGTACCGGAAGAAATCCAAATAGTGACTTTTATCGCCGGTGAGGGGGATATCTCGACGGACTTGCTCTCTCCGGGCAACCAGGCGCATTCGCGGTCGGACCGTGAATTGCATGGTCTTTGTATGATTACTCCAAAAGCACAGCAGGAAATCAGGCTGTTGCAGGAAGAACATCCCGGCAAGAGCGTAATGCTCATTGCAGAAAAGGGTACGATGGGCGTGGGATCATCCCGGATGTCGGGCGTGAACAACGTGGCGCTTTGGACCGGCAAGCAGGCAAGCCCATACGTTCCGTTCGTGAATATTGCGCCGATCGTAGGCGGTACCAATGGTATTTCCCCGATTTTCCTTACCACGGTTGACGTTACCGGCGGTATCGGTATCGACCTGAAAAACTGGGTTAAAAAGGTGGATGAAAACGGCACTATCGTTCGTAACGAAAACGGAGACCCTATTTTGGAGGAAGTTTACTCTGTTGCGACGGGCACTGTTTTGACCATTAATACCCAAACAAAGAAACTTTATAATGGTGAAAAGGAGCTGATCGACATTTCGAAAGCCCTTACGCCGCAGAAAAAGGAATTTATCAGAGCCGGCGGTTCCTACGCGATTGTATTTGGTAAAAAAATCCAGACAGTTGCTGCGAAAATCCTCGGTATCGAACCTACGCCTGTATTTGCGCCTTCCAAAGAGATTTCCAATGAAGGTCAAGGCCTGACGGCAGTAGAAAAAATCTTCAACAGAAACGCGGTCGGAACCACGCCGGGCAAAGTGTTGCACGCGGGTTCGGATGTTCGTGTAGAAGTTAATATCGTCGGTTCACAGGATACGACAGGGCTTATGACGGCTCAGGAACTGGAATCGATGGCCGCGACGGTCATTTCGCCGATCGTCGACGGTGCGTACCAGTCGGGTTGCCACACGGCTTCGGTTTGGGATAAAAAGGCACAGGCCAACATTCCGAAACTGATGAAGTTCATGAACGACTTCGGTTTGATCACCGCCCGTGACCCGAAAGGCGAATACCACTCGATGACCGACGTAATCCATAAGGTGCTAAACGACATCACCATCGACGAATGGGCGATCATCATCGGTGGGGACTCGCACACAAGGATGTCCAAAGGCGTCGCATTCGGTGCCGACTCAGGAACCGTTGCCCTGGCCTTGGCGACCGGTGAAGCATCCATGCCGATCCCTGAATCCGTGAAAGTGACTTTCAAGGGCGACATGAAGGAGCATATGGATTTCCGTGACGTGGTTCATGCTACCCAGGCGCAGATGCTGCAACAGTTTGGCGGAGAGAACGTATTCCAGGGCCGCATTATCGAGGTCCATATCGGAACGCTTCCTGCCGACCAGGCATTTACTTTTACCGACTGGACCGCGGAAATGAAGGCTAAGGCTTCCATTAATATTTCCGAGGACGATACGCTGATCGAATCACTGGAAATCGCGAAAAACCGCATCCAGATCATGATCGACAAAGGTATGGACAACCACAAACAGGTTCTTCAAGGCTTGATCAACAAAGCGGATAAGCGTATCGCCGAGATTAAGTCGGGTGAAAAACCGGCTTTGACTCCGGATGCGAATGCAAAATACTATGCGGAAGTGGTCATCGACCTCGACGTGATCGTAGAGCCAATGATCGCCGACCCGGACGTTAACAACAAAGACGTTTCCAAAAGATATACCCACGATACGATCCGCCCGATCTCTTTCTACGGCGACGATAAAAAGGTAGATCTTGGATTTGTAGGTTCTTGTATGGTCCACAAAGGCGATTTGAAGATTGTTTCTCAAATGCTTAAAAACCTGGAAGAGCAAAAGGGAAAGGTGGAATTCCATGCACCGCTTGTGGTGGCAGCACCTACCTATAACATTATCGAAGAGCTAAAAAGCGAAGGTGACTGGGATGTATTGCAGAAGTACTCCGGTTTCGAATTCGACGACAATGCTCCGAAAGTAGCGGCACGTACAGAATACGAAAACATGATGTACCTCGAACGCCCGGGCTGTAACCTCTGCATGGGTAACCAGGAAAAGGCTGCCAAAGGCGATACCGTTCTGGCTACTTCAACGCGTCTTTTCCAGGGGAGGGTAGTGGAAGATTCGGAACGTAAAAAAGGGGAGTCGTTGCTCGCATCTACTCCGGTGGTTGTGCTGTCGGCCATCCTGGGTCGCATTCCTAGTGTGGATGAATACAAAGCTGCGGTGGTAGGCATAGACCTGACCAAGTTCGCGCCGCCCATCAAGACGCTCAGCAGATAGTCACCGGTGGTACAGTTGTTGATAAGTATAAATGTGTAATCATTAATTTGAGAGATATGGCGTTTGACTTAGATATGATCAAGGGTGTTTATGCCCGAATGGAAGAAAGAGTAAAAGCCGCCCGCAAGGTTGTTGGGCGGCCTTTGACCCTCGCAGAGAAAATTTTATACTCCCACCTCTGGGAAGGAACCCCCACCCAGAGTTTTGAACGTGGTAAGACTTACGTAGACTTCGCCCCCGACCGCGTAGCCATGCAGGATGCGACGGCGCAAATGGCGCTTTTGCAATTCATGCAGGCCGGTCGCCCGAAAGTAGCGGTGCCGTCTACCGTACACTGCGATCACCTGATTCAGGCCGAAGTGGGTGCTGCGCAGGATTTGAAAAATGCCGTAGATAAGAATAAAGAAGTATACGATTTCCTTTCGTCGGTGTCCAATAAATATGGCCTCGGCTTCTGGCGTGCCGGTGCGGGGATCATTCACCAGGTGGTGCTCGAAAACTATGCATTTCCCGGCGGTATGATGATCGGTACCGACTCGCACACGCCTAACGCGGGCGGGTTGGGTATGATCGCGATCGGTGTTGGTGGCGCGGATGCTTCCGATGTAATGTCCGGCCTTGCCTGGGAGCTGAAAATGCCCCGTTTGATCGGTGTGAAGCTGACCGGCAAACTGAGCGGATGGACTGCCGCGAAGGACGTGATCCTTTGGGTTGCGGGACAGCTTACTGTAAAAGGAGGAACCGGCTATGTGGTTGAATATTTTGGCGAAGGCGCTGAAAGCCTTTCTGCAACGGGTAAAGGTACCATTTGTAATATGGGCGCTGAAATTGGCGCTACGACTTCGATTTTCGCTTACGACGACAAGAGCGCCGCTTACCTGAGAGCAACGGAGCGGGCGGATGTTGCCGATGCGGCGGATGCCGTTAAGCAGTATCTTCGGTCGGACGATGAAGTTTATGCAGATCCCGCGACGTACTACGATCAGTTGCTGGAACTTGACCTTTCTACCCTAGAACCACATATCAACGGACCATTCACACCGGATCTGGCATGGCCGCTTTCCAAATTCGCTACGGCAGTAAGGGAGAACGGATGGCCGGAAGTTCTTTCGGTCGGTCTGATCGGTTCATGCACCAATTCTTCCTATGAAGACGTGAGCCGAGCGGCCTCTCTTGCCAAACAGGCTGTTGATAAAAAATTGCAGGTTACCTCCGAATATACCATCACGCCAGGTTCGGAACAGGTGCGCTACACGGTAGAACGCGACGGCTTCCTCGATACTTTCGAGCAAATTGGCGGGGTAGTGCTCGCGAATGCTTGTGGACCTTGTATCGGTCAATGGGCGCGCCACGGTGCTGAAAAGGGAGAGAAAAATTCCATTATCACCTCATTCAACCGTAACTTCTCGAAACGTGCCGACGGTAACCCCAACACGCACTCTTTCGTGGCTTCTCCGGAGATTGTAACCGCCATGGCCATTGCCGGACGCCTTACATTCGACCCGCGTGTCGACAAACTGGTGAATACCGACGGCGTTGAAGTATTGCTCGACGAACCAAGCGGCCTCGAATTGCCGACCAAAGGTTTCGCGGTAGAAGATGCCGGTTTCCAGGCCCCTGCCGAGGACGGTAGCGGAGTTCAGGTGTTGGTAAGCCCGACGTCCGATCGTCTGCAACTCCTCGCACCATTCCCTGAGTGGGAAGGGACGGATTTGGTGGGTTTGAAACTGCTCATCAAAGCAAAAGGAAAATGCACCACCGACCACATTTCAATGGCAGGCCCGTGGTTGAAATACCGGGGACACCTCGACAATATCTCGAATAACATGCTGATCGGTGCGGTCAATTTTTACAACGAGAAGACCAACACCATTAAAAACCAGCTTACCAACCAATACTCCGAAGTACCGGCGGTTCAACGTGACTACAAAGCGCACGGGATCGGTACGATCGTGGTAGGTGATGAAAACTACGGGGAAGGCTCCTCACGCGAGCACGCGGCCATGGAGCCGCGTTTCCTGGGCGTACGCGCGATTTTGACCAAATCATTCGCCCGTATCCACGAAACCAACCTGAAAAAGCAAGGTATGCTGGCGCTTACATTCGTGAATACTGCGGATTACGACAAAATCCAGGAGGACGATACGATCGATATCCTTGGTCTGGAAACATTTGCAGAAGGACAACCTCTCACGATCGTGTTGCACCACAACGACGGTACCAACGAGGAATTCCCTGTAAACCATACCTACAATGCCCAGCAGATCGAATGGTTCAAGGCAGGCTCTGCGTTGAATATCATTCGTAAGTCGGTTGGCGCTGCGTAAGCACATTGTTATTCCAAAATGTAAGAATGGCTCCTGATTACTCGGGAGCCATTTTTGCTTTTCGGGGTTCTTAACCAAGTGTATTGATGTGGCCGGTTTGCGATTTCGTCGGCCGGAGGGTCATCCGGTTTGCAGCACAGTGAATTCTCCGGATTTGCCGACCTCGGCGGGGCCTCCTGCGTTCACGACGTTGTTACATGCCTGACGGCATTTTTCCGGGCAATGGATGCGGTTGGATACCACCAATGTTGCGTGCGTGTCGGCACTTCCGATGTATATGGTTTTGAAAATGCGCAATTCTACAAGTATTGCGCGCCGCTGGCGCTTGGCGGGGTGCGGTTTGGTTGACGAATTGGAAACTCGATTTTCATGGCATTATGTGCGTCGTGCCGCAAGGGGACAAGGCCCACGCTAATGGCTACTCCAATGCGGTCCGGTTCGAGGGCCCCGGAGGGGCTCACTGTTTGTAGCAAACCCGATTTTCCCCGTATGTTTGGCCCCGGCGGGGCCTCCTGCGTTCAAGACGTTGTTACATGCCTGACGGCATTTTAACGGGCAATGGATGCGGTTGAATACTGCTAATGTTGCGTGCCTGACGGCATTTCCGATGTATATGGTTTTGAAAATGCGCAAGCTCTACAAGTATTGCGCGCCGCTGGCGCTTGGCGGGGTGCGGTTTGGTTAGCGAATTGGAAACGCGATTTTCATGGAATTATATGCGTCGTGCCGCAAGGGGACAATGCCCCCGCTGATGGCTATTCCAATGCGGTCCGGTTCGAGGGCCCCGAAGGGGCTCACTGTTTGTAGCAAACCCGATTTTGCCCGTATGTTTGGCCTCGGCGGGGCCTCCTGCGTTTACGACGTTGTTACATGCCTGACGGCATTTTAACGGGCAATGGATGCGATTGAATACTGCTAATGTTGCGTGCCTGACGGCACTTCCGATGTTATATGGTTTTGAAAATGCGCAATTCTACAAGTATTGCGCGCCGCTGGCGCTTAGCGGGGTGCGGTTTTGGTTGACGAATTGGAAACGGGATTTTCATGGGCATTATGTGCGTCGTGCGGAAAGGGGATAACAATGCTCCCGCTGATGGCTATTCCAATGCGGTCCGGTTCGAGGGCTCCGGAGGGGCATCCGGTTTGTCGCAAACCAGATTTTGCCCAGATGCTTGGCCCCGGCGGGGCCTCCTGCGTTCACGACGCTGTTACATGCCTGACGGCATTTTTCCGGGCAATGGATGCGATTGAATGCTACCAACGTTGCGTGCCTGACGGCACTTCCGATGTATATGGTTTTGAAAATGCGCAAACTACAAGTATTGCGCGCCGCTGGCGCTTGGCGGGGTGCGGTTTGGTTGACGAATTGGAAACGCGATTTTCATGGGCATTATATGCGTCGTGCGGAAAGGGGATAACAATGCTCCCGCTGATGGCTATTCCAATGCGGTCCGGTTCGAGGACTCGGAGGGGTACACTGTTTGTAGCAAACCCGATTTTCCCCGTATGTTTGGCCCCGGCGGGGCCTCCTGCGTTCACGACGCTGTTACATGCCTGACGGCATTTTTCCGGGCAATGGATGCGGTTGAATACTGCCAATGTTGCGTGCCTGACGGCACTTCCGATGTCTATGGTTTTAAAAATGCGCAAACTCTACAAGTATTGCGTGCCGCTGGCGCTTGGCGGGGTGCGGTTTTGGTAAGCGAATTGGAAACGCGATTTTCATGGCATTATGTGCGTCGTGCTGCAACGGGATAACAATGCTCCCGCTGATGGCTATTCCAATGCGGTCCGGTTCGAGGGCTCCGGAGGGGCATCCGGTTTGTCGCAAACCAGATTTTGCCCAGATGCTTGGCCCCGGCGGGGCCTCCTGCGTTCACGACGCTGTTACATGCCTGACGGCATTTTTCCGGGCAATGGATGCGATTGAATGCTACCAACGTTGCGTGCATGACGGCACTTCCGATATATCTGGTTTTGAAAATGCGCAAACTCTACAAGTATTGCGCGCCGCTGGCGCTTGGCGGGGTGCGGTTTGGTGGATGGCGGAAATTGTACCAATGTTGTGAACCTTATGCACACTTCTACGCCAAATCGCGGTAACGATGTAACATTGGTGGCAAAATAAATGATTACCCGTGTTTGGAAATGCAGCCAGGCATGTAACGACAATGCGGGCGTTAAATACCATCGTCAATGATCAATACGTTGCTACAACATTACCTCAAAGCCCCGGAAACCGTGATTTTTGCCGGCTGTATGACTGGTACAGGAAGATAAACATCCCAGTCATGATCGAAACGTCAGCCATATTGAATATGCCCGTTTGGAATAGCCCGAAATTAATGTGCATGAAGTCGGTTACCGAACCGTGGACTAGGCGGTCGTAAATGTTGCCGATGCCGCCGCCGATCGCAAAACTCAGCGCGAGGGCACTCAGCCAGGTCAGATTCTTTTTGGTGAGTAAATAAATAATGCCGAAAAGCAGCGCGATCAGCGGGATGACGGACAACACAAAAATTTTGACGGAGTCGGGTAGCGAGCTGCCGATGCTGAGGAACGCGCCGGTGTTTTCGACATAGGTAATGGTCACGTAATCCTTGATCACGTGGATAGTTTGGTAAAAGCCCACATTTTCCCGGACCACGCTTTTCGATATCTGATCGCAGCCGATATTGGCGACCAGCACCACGATAATGGCAATATTCCTGACCAGGCGGTTTGATTTAAGGTTCATTACTTGGAAAGCGCTTTAATCGGCGTCAGTTTAACATCTTTGAACTCAACTTCGGAGCCTTCGGACTGCAATGCTATCTGGCCTTTGGAAGCCGTCGCGTCATAGCCGTAGTTGACGAGTACACCGTTGAGCCATACTTTGATTGAATTCTTAACACATTCTATCACCATCGAATTCCATTCGCCCAGCGGCTTTTCGGTGCCGTCAGTGAGGTTGGGAATGCGGCGGAGCTTGTCGCCGTTGACGCCCCATTTTTCCTTGGGCCCGCGACGCTTTTCCATGTCGGGTACGGTAATGTCCTCCTGAATGCACCAGAAATCACCGGCGTTCTGGTTCATGAGCTGTACTTCAATGGATTTGGGAAACATTTCATACAAATCGCGCGGCTTGGAAACGAATACCAGCGCGCCGCAATTGCCCGGTTTGCCTGCAAAACGATACTGGAATGTAAAGCGGAAATTCTCGTGCTGCGCGTCCGTGATCAGGTGTCCGCCGGGCGTACCCAGGCTTACGAGCAGGCCATTGCGTACGAGAAACGGGTTGATCGCCTTCGGGTCTTTGTCCATTTCCGGCACGTCGATGTGCCAGCCTTTGAGGTCCTTGCCGTTGAAAAGAGCTTTCGTTTGGCTGTAAGCGTATTGCGAGGTGATAGCGAGGGTCAGGGCCAGGGGTAGTAAGCGTTTCTTCATGGACGGTCGATACTATTTTGAGTTTTAATGGGATTTGAACCGGAAAAATTAAGCAATAATCGGGTTAGTAGCGGTATGGTGGCTTCAAATGTTCGGTTATTCGGTTAAATTGGCGGCTTGTCACTTCAAAATCATTTCATCAATCCATGAAAAAACTGGCCGCTTTGCTCGCCACGCCCATGATGTGCTCGTACGCGTTTGCGCAAACGATCCGCTACGATGTATCCTTTCCTAATATCGTCCACCACGAGGCCCGCATTGCGTTGAGCGTTGCTGATGCACCTCAAAAAGAGCTGCATTTCAGAATGTCGCGCTCTTCTCCGGGCAGGTACGCTACGCACGAGTACGGGAAGAATATCTATGACGTGGTGGCTTTTGACAAATCGGGCAAGCCGGTTCCTGTGCAGCGCGTGGATGGTGATGTTTACAAAATCTCCGGTATCAATGGATTCGTGAAGGTCGAATACACTTTATATGCCAACCATGCCGACGGTACCTACGCCGGCATCGACGCCAGTAGCGTGCATCTGAATATGCCCGCGACATTCATGTGGGTAAAAGAGCTGGAAAAAGCGCCGATCACGGTTGCATTTAACCTGCCCAAGCCGAACCAATGGACGATTGCTACCCAGCTCAAAACCACCAGCGACGCCAACGTCTTCACAGCGCCGGATTTGCAATACTTCATGGATTCACCCACGAAAATCGGGCAACTGACGATTAAAGAATGGACGGTTCCTAATGCCGACAACAGGCCGTCGCAGTTCAGATTGGCATTGGAAGCGAAAGGCAGCGATTCGCTCGCCACCGCATTTGCCGGCAAGGTGAAACGCATTACGGAAGAGGCGCGGATGGTTTTCGGCGAGTTTCCCGCATTCGACAACGGCAGCTACACCTTCCTTGCGAGCATCAATCCCTATGTCAGAGGCGATGGTATGGAGCACCGGAACAGCACGATGATAACCCTGCCGGTCGCATTCGACGGTTCCGACAACCTGCTGGGCGTATTTTCCCATGAGTTTTTCCACACCTGGAATGTCGAGCGCATTCGTCCTAAAACGCTCGAACCTTTCAATTTTGAAAAGAGCAATATGAGTTTCGAGCTCTGGTTTGCCGAAGGTTTTACCCAATACTATGGTGATCTGATCCTCGAAAGGGCGGGGTTCGATCCGCTGGAAGAGTATTGCAGGACCTTGACTTCCCTGGTTAATACCAAAGAGAATACAGCCGGTACCAAACGCATTTCGCCCGTGCAGGCCAGTACCAATGCGGTTTTCGTCGATGCGGGCGTGGCCATCGACAAAACCAATTATCCCAATATTTATACTTCCTATTACCCTTACGGCGCGTCGATAGCGCTCGCATTGGACCTTCAATTGCGGAGTAAAGGATTGAATCTCGACGATTTTATGAAAGCCGTTTGGGCAAAACACGGGAAACCGGAAGTAGCTTACAATGTGGCGGATCTTGAAACTGTTTTGGCCACTTATACGAAGGACAAGGTTTTTGCACAGCAGTTTTTTACCAAATACATCAACGGGCATGAGCCACTTGATTACACGCCGCTGCTGGCCAATGCGGGATTGTTGTTGAAAAAACAGTTTGAAGGACAAGCCTGGATCGGCGATATCCGGTATAAAGAAGGTCCCGGCTTGACGATCACTTCAAATACCATTATCGGAAGCCCGCTTTATAAGGCCGGGCTGGACATCGACGACGAAATCCAGAAATTGGATGGAAAGTTGGTATCGAAAAACGACGAACTGGTTTCAATTCTTAAAAATCATAAACCCGGAGATCAGATTGCCGTGGAATACAAGCACCGCGATGAGCAGAAGACGGCTATGCTGGAACTGATCGAAAACCCGCGCTTGCAGGTAATGACTTACGAGGAGGCAGGAAAGACGGTTTCGGAAGCGATGCAGGCGTTCCGAAAGTCCTGGTTGGGAAGCAAATGGAAATAAGAAAAGCGGTTGCCCGGGAACAGGCAACCGCTTTTTGCATTTAATGCGTGAGTAAAATCTTTTTCGTTTCCACCGAATCCGGCTTCTTCACTTGGAGGAGGTAAATGCCTGCCGGTGCATTGCCGAGGGTTATGCGCTCTTCGTGCGGGCCTTTTCCGCTGACATTGCGGGTATGCCAGACTTTGCCCTGAACGTCCGTCACGCGGATGGTAGCCGCTTCACCGGTTTTCAAATGGAAGCTCGCTTTGAACTCGCCGGGTGCAGGGTTAGGATAAGCTTGGAGCAGCGGCGTATCATTTTGAAGCGCATTAAGCTCCGGTACGGCCATCCGGGCATTGCTCAGGATGTTTCCAACACAAATTTTGTCCTGGCGGCATGCGGCGCCCGGCAATCCCTGAATGCGGATGGTGTTGTTACCTGCGGACAATGGTACGTTGATGATTTCTTCGCGGGCTACAATGTTCCAGCTGTTGCTGGCAGGTAGCTGTGCGGACCCAATCGCAGCGTTCCCGTTAACCGACACGCTTACCTGCGCATTCGCTTCGGCGTAGTAACGCAAAGTCACGGGATAGACGCCCGCCGCAGGTACGTCGGCGATATAATAGTCGACATAATAATCATAGTTATTTTGCGCCCCTCTTGTTTGTCCGTTCGATGCGTTCGGGTCGCTGCTGGTAGGGCCGTTGCTGCCCGACCACTCTGCTTCCGCACATGCGCTGAATGGCCCGGACGGTTCACAGCCATTAACGGTGATATCGATCGTTTTGACCACCGATGCGCAGCCGTTTTTAGAAGCAGTCAAAGTGTAGGTATAAGTACCGTTGGCGCGCGGAGGAAGGATGGTGGCATAACTGAATGATGAATTTGTACCGTTTCCGCTCCATTGATACGATACCGACTGGCAATCGAAACCGGAACAACCGGCGCCGGCGGATACGGTTGTCGAACATGCGGGAGTAGTCGTGGAGACACCCGTAGTGATATTGAAGTCACACGATGGCGGATTTCCCGTTCCGCCGGGGCCGGTCACACAAATTTTGTCCTGACGGATAACCGGGTAACCAAATCCACTCCAGATGCGGATTTTATTATTGCCTTCCTTCAAGTTGAAATTGTAGGTTTTCTCAGCCCATACAATATTCCACGAACCCGACGCGGCCAGGCCGGTCAGCGGCGCGGTTTCTTCACCGTTGACGCTGATCGTAATGCCGGTAGGCTGCGTGGAGTAATAGCGCAGCGTTACCTGATGCAATCCCGTTACCTTCACACCATTGACTTGATATTCTACGAAATAACTCGGGCCATTCTGCGTGCCGCGTGTCTTGCCGTTCGATGCATTGGGATCGTCGGTGACTTCTCCGTCACTATTCGAATTTTCGGCTTCCACACACGCGCTGAACGGCTCTGTGGGGTTTGACTCGCAGCTAACCGTGACAACCACGCCCGAGGACTTGCCGCGGCAGCCTTCTTTGTTGGCAAAAACAAAATAGTTGTAAGTGCCACTTACCGACGGTGCAGGCACAGTGACGGACGAGCCCGATACATTAAGTCCCCCGCCGGACCAGCCGTATGTGATGCCGGCGCAATCCGGCCCTGTGCATTGCGAACTAAGCGTAATGGGCTCGGAGCAGGCCGGTGTCGCATTGGATACCGCCGCGGATACATCATAATCGCAACCCGGCGGGATTATAACTTGCACCGTCACAGATGCGGTTTTGCCGCCGCATCCGGGTTTTGTCGCCATAAGATCGTAAATGTAAGTACCCGGCGTGGCAGGAGCTTCGACACCAATGTTGCGACCTTCCCGCAAAATGCCGTTTCCGGACCATATGAACTGAACCTCGTCGCAGTCGCCACCCGAGCAATTAGCGCTGAAACCGATGGTTGCCCCGACCTCGTAAGTGCTCGCGGCAGAGGTAGGTGCAATCTGGAAATCGCATTCGGCCGACGCGTTTTGTACGCGGATCGTCACATTTACGGTAGTGTCTTTCGCACAACCATACCTGGTAGCGATCAAGCGATAGATGTAGTCGCCTGGTGTTGACGGAGCAGGGAACGAGGCCACGGGGCCTGGAATAATGATATCGTCGCCGATCCATGCCTGCGAGGCGGCGTCGCAATCGGCACCGGAGCACCGGGAATCAAGCGTTACCGTCTGGCCGGGCAAGTAGCTTGCAGGGTTGCCCACTGCCCAGGGATTCACCGAGAAATCGCAGGAAATCGGCCATTCGGTTCCGGGGATTTCGGTCCAGCATACCTTATCCTGCCTCACATCGTAGCCCGGAAGTTCCTGAATGCGGATGCGGTTGGTACTCCCGATCAGATTCACTTCGAAGGTATGTTCCGTAGACACGATATTCCAGGAATGCGAGGCGGGGAGTTCCACCTGGAAGGGCTTCCCGCCATTGACGGACACATTCACTAGCGAGTTCCGTTCAGCATAATACCGGAGGGTTACCTTGTATCTTACCGTAGAAGGAACATTAGTCACATATTCTACAAAATACTCCGGACCATTCTGCCCGCCGCGGGTCACGCCATTGGAAGCATTCGGGTCCGAGGAAAGGGGGCCGTCGCCATTGCTGTTTTCGGCTTCCAGACAAACGGTAAACGGCACAGGGTTAGCGGCTTTACCGCTCGCGGGAGCAGTAGCAAAGGAGGCAATCGCTGAGAGCAAAAAGCAAATAACGAACGTACAAGTTTTCATAGCATGCTGGAAAATGTGGATGAATAGGACATTCCAACGATCGTTGGAAAAGACAATTCAAACTCCGAATGTCTACATTTCCAGAAGACACCACGCGTTGACAAAACCGTGGCGACGTGCACTAAAAAAATATTGAAAATTATTAAAATCTATCCCTGCTTCTCCGAAAGGTATTTCCAATAGCGACGCGGTACGTGCCTCACGTGCAGGCGCGTGTTCTTGCGCGCCTGAATGTTGGTACTTTTGAAATAATCCTGCCATAGCAACGTGTACAACCGCTCTTTCTCATCGAGCAGATCGGAAGGAAGCGCATTGATGATTGACATTTGCGGTGCGGCATCGAGCTCGATTTCGTCCGTTTTTTCGAGATCGTAATAGAGCCCGTATTTTCTTTTTAAATCATAAATAATCCAGCGCTGGTCGGCGTAACGATTCTGGAAATGCTCGGGCAGGAGAGGGAGTACATCGAAATCGGGTTCGATGTGGGCGTAGTAAATGTCGTCCGCCGTTTTCTGGAACCGCACAAATGCTTCCATCCGGTGCTTTTCGCGATGGACCTTCTGTGCGGTCTGGGAAATAGCCAGCACGTCGGGATGCGCGAAGTTTTCGGAAGCGCCTGGCGGCTGGTCGATGATGTAGCGGGCGAAGTTCAGTAAATGCTGGAAAACCTCCGGCTGTTCGGAAAGAAATGCCTTGTAAAACCGCAGCTGCCATTCTTTCCCGAGTTTTTTACAAAGACCTTTCCAGACCCGCTTACCCTTCTCGCGATCGGAAACGACCCGGTAACCCGAATCGAAGACATCCGGGACGTAACGCAATTCGGTCACGAGTTTTACAACCGGCGATTTCCGCTTATAGCACTCGAAAACGGCCGTCAGCAATCCTTCCAGCGATCCGTCGAAAATATAGAGCTCCATCAGAAAAGCGACAGTTGGTTGTTCGGGTTCGAGACGTATTTGCTTTTGCTTTCGGCAAGAATCAGCCCCTTGATATGGCCGGCTTCGTATTCTTTGAGCTGGATTGGGCTGTCTGCATACCTGATGAAATGTCGCGCTTTGCGGAATGCAATGCCTAATCTGCGCAAATGGCTTTCATACAGCCTGTTAAACTTGCGCGCCTGAACGATTTTCAATGCGGAGCTTACGCCAATGCCAGGCACGCGCAGGATCATGTGATAATCGGCCGTGTTGATGTCGACGGGAAACTGGTCGAGGTTGCGCAATGCCCAGCTGAGCTTCGGATCGACGTCCGCTTCCAGGTTCGGATGAATGTCGTTGAGGATTTCCTGCACTTTAAATCCGTAGAAACGCATGAGCCAATCGGCCTGGTACAGCCGGTTTTCGCGGATCAAAGGCGGCTGCGAGCCGATGACCGGCAACCGCGCATCATTACTGATCGGAATGTAGCCGGAATAGTAAACCCGTTTCAGCGAAAAATTCTGATAAAATGCATTGGCAGTATACAATATCTCCTTGTCCGACTCCGGCGTGGCCCCGACGACAATCTGCGTGCTCTGCCCGGCCGGTACGAATCTGGGCACGCTTTTGATCAGCGCCTTCTCGCTTTCAAACTGGGTAATGCTGTTCTGAATGTATTTCAAAGGCTTTTTCACTTCCGCGTGCGACTTTTCGGGCGCCAGTAGTTTCAGGCCGGTTTCCGTCGGCATTTCGAGGTTAATGCTCATGCGGTCCGCGTACATGCCCGCCTCGCGAAGCAACTCGTCGCTTGCGCCGGGGATCGTTTTTAAATGGATATACCCATTGAAGCGCTCCTCGTGCCTGAGCTTTTTCACAATGCGAACGAGTCGTTCCATCGTATAATCCGCATCTTTGAATATGCCCGAACTCAGAAAAAGCCCCTCGATGTAGTTGCGCCGGTAGAAGTTCATCGTTAGTTCCACCACCTCCTCGACAGTGAATGCCGCCCGCTTAACATCGTTGCTACGCCTCGAAACACAGAATGCGCAGTCGAAAATGCAATGGTTGGTCAGCAGAATCTTCAATAGCGACACACACCGGCCGTCTTCGGTGTACGTGTGGCAGATGCCCGTTCCCTCCGCGTCCCCGATCCCCTTGTTCTCATTTTTCCGGTTGCTGCCGCTCGACGAGCATGACACATCGTATTTCGCAGCATCGGCCAGAATCCCCAACTTCTCCCGGATCCGCTCGTACATATCAGAATTTGCAATTAGTTAAATTTGCCTAAAATATTGAACGGCTTTAACCAGTTATTAAGAGGTCATGCCGGATTATTATTTGTGCATGAAAATACCAAATATTTGATACTAATACAATCTTTCGAGGCAGAATGTTGGTGAGCCGTTTGAGTAAATTTTCCGTTTGTTTGCTGGCGATTGTCGGATTTGCCAGATTATCAGCATTTTGCCAGTCCGACGAACCAAAAGTGGTAAGGTACAATGGCAAGGTGAGCCAGCAGATCGTTATGACGCGCGACTCGCCCATTATCGATCACGCCACCGGCAAGCGGATCAGTTACGAGACCTACGACAACATGCTCAAACGAAGCCCGGGCCAATACAAAACCCAGCCTATATTCGATAAATACGGCAAGGCTTCATCCTTTGAAATCATTAAAAAAAGCCAATTGTACATTCAGCAGGATGGCTCGGTCATGAACAATCCCGACCTGATGCCGGAAGTAGGAGAGCCCATCGCGCCGTTCGTCATGCGCGGGCTCGACGGGCGGGAATATGATTCCGAGAGGCTGAGGGGCAAATACATTCTGCTGGGCTTCTGGGTGCGCTACGAAAAGCCACTGTACACCTTAGCAAGCACCAAGGTGATTTCAGCCTTTATAGATGAGAGTAAAAGGAAGGGGATCGAGATAATTTCACTTGGTACCACCCTTAATACAGAGGAGGAATGCCTGGAAGCGATTCCGAAACGGAATTGCGGTTTCATTCCCGTTCCGGAATCGTACGGTTTCAATCACCGCTACAAGATCAGCGAGACGCCCTATTTCATATTGGTTGACCGCAAGGGGATCGTAAAAGCCATGGCGCCGCACACCGAATTCTCGAAAATCAGCGAACTGGTACTGCGCTGATCACCCCAATGCACCGCTGATGCGGTTGTGGAGCCGCTCCGGCTGCCATACCCTGCTCGGCCCGAGGATCATGCGTCGGGACGTCCGGTACATATTATACCCAATTTCTTGGAGGTATTTCAAACCTTCGGTATTACTCAGCGGCAGGATTGCCACCGGCCGCACCTGCGCGCGTAATCTGATCAATGCGAACCCCGCTTCATCGTTGGCCGCGATGATGGGCCCGTCGCTCCATGAGGGCAGGTAAACGCCCTGCAAATCTCCTTTCGAGCCCAAATACACGATTGCGTCCGCCAGGAATTCGGCCATAACGCCGCGCCTGTCTTCGCCGGATACCATGCGGTCGAGTGCGTAGGCCGCTTCGCGGAAATTTTCGGTAAATGGCTGGATGTTGGCGGAATGGGTAAGTTCCGGAACGTTGTCCTCCCTTCTTAAATGCGCATACTGGCCTTCCACCTCAAAACCTTGTTTCAAATATACCGGGTAGCCGAATTCGGTTGCGTCGAGGTAAATGGTCGGGTAGCGGTTCCGGTCGACGTTTTCGATCAAATGTCTCGTAATAGCAGCTCCGAGGCCCTTTTTCCGGTGTTCCGCGTGCGTAATGATGCACGCGAGCCATACGGTATCGGCATGAAAAATGGAGGTGCCGACCGCAACGGGTTGGCCGTTTTCCTCAATTTTAATGGGCTTGCAGCATTCGGATCTTAAAAAGTATTCGAACCGGGGGCGGATATCGCCCCAGCCCTCGGGTTCGAGGGCGGGAAGGTAGGCAATGTCACCTTCTGTAAATTCCTGGCAAATCATGGCATGGATCGTTATTCCTGCAAAATGTCAAAAATCTGCTTCCAGTTGTCGGAAATGCACTATTTTTCTTTGCCAGCTGATCCACGAGTAATAGAACAGCAGGAAGGTTAAGAGAATTAATGCGCTCAAAATGATGTATTTGCGCTGTGTGAAAGCCGTTTGGTAAGTAAAGAAGACCATGAGAGCGATCGCATACACCACCGACGACGTTAATGAAAATACGGCTAACCGCTTCAACGAACGGGCCTGTTTGGCCAGTGCCTCTCTCATATTCCCGCTTACCGACGGATTTTGTAATTGGAAATATCCCAATGCATTATTAAAAATATAGAGCACAATGCTTATAACCAGCAATATATTGAGCAATAAAGGTTTCCCGGCTCCATCGAAGCCATCATAATACAAAAGAAGGAAGGCGGTGAGAGCCACCATTTCCGTCATGAACTTGAACCGCAATTTGCGGAGCGAAGGATGGTTGCGAACGCGCGTCATCATGGCCAGCTCCTTTTCAGAAAGCGATCCATCGCCGGCACGGCGCCAGTCGGATTTCAAATCATCGATATTCATCATTTTTTGGGAGTTAAAAGTAATTTGAGTTTTTCCTTAATGCGGTTGAGCTTTACGCCCACATAGTTTTCCGAAATGCCTGTCACCGAGGCGATTTCAGCGTAGGAATAGTCTTCCAGATAAAGGGAAATCAGGGCCCGTTCCGGTTCGCTCAGGGTGCGCAGCGCGCGGAAAAGCCATTCTTCGCGTTCGGAAGTCGTTTCATTGGCATCGGCGAGGTCGGGCGGATGCTCGGAGAGGGAGATTGAAGGTCGGCGCTTTCGGTAGGAGGCCATCGCGGTATTGAGGGCAATGCGGTAGATCCAGGTCGTGATCTTCGACTCCTGCCGGAAGCCCGGGAAAGCGCGCCATAGCTGGTAGACGATTTCCTGAAAAAGGTCCTGCTGATCTTCCGGCGTATTGCGGTACATCCTGCTCACCTTAAAAATGATCCGCTGATGCGCCCCGATCGTTTCAAGAAAAATTTTCTCCATAAAAAATCAAATCTTTCCCAATAGGTTGCTGAGATTGGGAAAAACTTACAGCACAATATTTATAGCGTGCAAAACAGTTCAACATCGACCATTTAGACGCTACATTTCAGGAAAAGTAACGTTATTTACCAAAGTTTTTTCAAAAGACCCGGACATGAATATCATTACGACAGACCAGCTTAAAACCATTCTGGAAAATGAAGACCCCATTGTGATCGATGCACGGGGAGGGACGGATGCCCTGGAACGGTACAACCAGGCGCATCTCGCAAATGCACAGTTTGTAGACCTCGAAACCGATTTGTCGGAGAAAACCGGCGATCCGTCTGTCGGCGGGCGGCACCCGTTGCCTGAACCGGATGATTTCGGACGGTTTTTAGGCATTCTGGGCATCAGTCCTGCTTCGACGGTGGTTGTATATGATGATAAAAAAGGCGCCAATGCAGCCGCGCGTTTCTGGTGGATGCTCAAAGCCGCCGGTCATGAGAAAGTATATGTAGTGAGCGGCGGGCTGGATGCGATCGTCGAAGCTGGAATCGATTTAACCCAAAAAACGGCTTTGCTGCACGATTTGGAAGAATATCCGATTCGTGGATGGCAAATGCCGCTGGTGGATGCCGACGACGTGGCGCTGGCTGCGGCCGATCCGGAATCGATGGTGATCGACGTGCGCGAGCATTACCGGTACCTGGGAGAAAGCGAGCCGATCGACCTCGTGGCCGGGCATATTCCGGGGGCTGTGAATATCCCTTATACCTCGAATATGGATGAAAAAGGCGAATTTATGCCGCCTGCCGACCTGGCCGCCAAATACAAGGAAGCATTGGCCGATAAGGACCCGCGCAAGGTGATCGTGCATTGCGGATCGGGCGTGACGGCGTGCCACACGTTGCTCGCGCTCGCGGAGGCAGGCCTGCACGGAGCGAGCCTGTACGTGGGCTCGTGGAGCGAATGGTCGCGTACGGAACGGCCAATCGCGACAGGCGAGGAATGATACAAGCAGCGGGCCGGACATCAAAATCCGGCCCGTTCGTTTATTGAATGGATCGCAGGTAGTCGTAAAGTGAAGAAAGCTCGCCACGTGTGTACTGGGCAGTCATTTTCCAAGGCATATCTTCATTTTTAAGCACATGGCCTTCGGGTGTCTTTCCCGAGGTCAGTGTCGCGATGAACTGTGCTTTGCTCCATTTACCGACGTGGCCCGCCCGAGTAATGTCCGGCACCGGTGGAAATCCGGGTGCAAGTGGCTCCCCACCCTTGAAGTTTTCGCGATGACAGCCAGAGCACGATACGGCCAGGTATTTCCCTTGCGCGGCACCCTCCGTCGAATCGGCCCGCGCAATCATGGGTTTGTCGTGATCGATTTTCTCTACCGATAATAGCGGCATTTTGTCAAGATAACTCATGATGATGGCAACCGGGCCGAGATCATTGGCGGGAAGTACATTGTCCACTTGCGGAATCTGGCGGCAGTAGGCAATGAGCGTGGCCATATCCTGCTGCGAAAGCAATGTCGTTTCATGCGAAGGCATAAAAAGAAGCGGTTTGCCGTCCTGATCAACACCGTGCCGCATTGCCGCAAGCCAGTCCGGTACTTCATAACTACTTGGTAACCCGCCTTTTCCGTGTGTGAGGTTACCGGCAACGAGCCGACCTATGGCACCGTCGTCGCTCATGATTTTGCCTTCCAGCTGGTTACCATGGCAATCCTGGCAGCCTTTGATGGCCACCAGGTGCTTACCCCGGGCAATTGTCGCACTATCCGACGGGATTTCAATGCTTTCTTTTTCGAAAACATAGGACTTATTCATGCGCCTTTTCATGGAAACCGACATGTAAGTGTAGGTGCAAACGGCTGCGAGAAGAATTCCGGCCAGGACAATGCCTGTCCATTTCAAGATTTTTCTGATCATGGCTTTGAAGTTTTTGGCAAAAATGCAGGGCCTGGATTTGCATTAGCCTACGTCAAACGGATTAAAACCTACGACAAACGGATTTCGTCGATTAATTGGGCCGTTCACTCACTAGGAAGCACGCGGGAGGGTTGGGAGGCTGTATTTTCGCGATGTGTTAAACCTGTTCCGTCCTATGGCAGCTGTACTCATCCACCCGGCCGACATTCTCGATTTCAACCCTGTACCTAATCCGCAATCGGTTATTCCGGGTGTGCGTACGAACAATCCTGGTGAATTTCTGACGCGCTATCATCCCAAAGCGGGCGCGATGAAATTCAAAAGTCTGCTGTTCCCGCATATGCACGTAATGAACCTGCATTGGACGTCGCACGAGCAGGATGTGGTCCTTCACGATAGCACGCCGGTTGACACTATTAACATTAATTTTCATATGGCCGGAAGGCTCGATACCACATTCGAGGGGCTTTCGCACGAGCTGAACATGCGCGCCGGCAAACACAATCTCGTCTTTTCGCCCGAAGGCGGCGATACCAACCGGGTGGCAGCCCGCGAATCGCTCGAAATGTTCCATATCAGCCTGGATAAGGCCTTTTTTGCGGACATCATTGGCTGCGACGACCATTGGAGCGAACGTGTTCAGAAAAATCTGCTTCATAACAGGCCATTTTCAGGCATTACCGGCACGGCGGATACCACGCCATTCATGCAAAGCCTGATCCGCGAAGTGAAACAATGCACGCAGACAGGGGCGACGAGGAATCTGATCGTTCAGTCAAAAGTGCTGGAATTGCTGGCTTTGCAAATCGAGCAGTTCCGCGGGCCGGAGCGGGTTGACACCATTTCAGCAGCCGATGCGGACAAACTTCACCAGTTGAAATACTTCCTGGACACGCACTTTTTGGAAGAATTTTCGCTGGCAGAGTTGTCGAGGATTTGCCTTTTGAATGAGTTTAAAGTAAAAAAAGGGTTTAAGGAACTGTTCGGTACCACCGTTTTCGGCTATCTCCGCAAAATGCGGATGGACTATGCCGAGCAACTGCTGCTTGACGCCTCACGGTCCGTGGAGGAGGTTTCGGACCTGCTCGGGTATGAGCACGCGCAGCATTTTTCCATTGCATTCAAAAAATACCGCGGGGTTAATCCTTCTGCCATCAAAACCAGGCGTGTGTTGGCCTGAATATGTTAAAATTCACAATGAGAAAGTATTTAACAGTGATCAGTTTATTGATATTGAGTGCATTTGCATTTTCTGTGATCACAGGCTGGAAAATCGCGGAAGGATATCAGATCCGGTTCGACGGCAAATATGCGCATGGATCTTTCAGGAAAATGGAAGGGAATATCCGTTTTGATCCCGCACACCCCGAGGAATCCAGGTTCGAGGTTTTGGTAGATGTCGCTTCGATCGATACGGGCATCGAACTTAAAAACAAACACGCCCGAAGCGACAAGTGGTTCGATGCGGAAAAGTACCCGCGCATTCTTTTCGTTTCCCAGTCGGTAAGCCGGACGGATACCGGGTTTGTCGTGCATGGTGAACTGGAACTGAAAGGGATTAAAAAGAATTTAGCGATTCCTTTTGCATTCAGGAGCTCTGGCGACCAGCATTCATTTTATGGAAAGTTTAAAGTTAACCGCGCCGATTTCGGAATCGGGAAGGTGAATGGCAAGGAGTCCGACTCGACTGCCGTGGAAGTATCCGTTCCCGTGCTGTCTCTGGACTAACCTTATTTACTCCCGCAACGCTTCAAGTTGCCGGAGCAATTCTTCCAGCTCGCCTTCGGCCGCTTTCAGCGCCCGCATTTCCGCACTTTCGACGACGTTTTGTGCGGGGTCGTCGAAATTCTTCATTTCTTCCATCACTTCCGGGTTCTCGCGGTTTTCCGCCGAGAAAGCGACGGTTTCTTCAAGGTTCGTTCGCTCGAAATCGATTTGCTGCCTTTTCGCCAGTATTTTATCTTCCAGTTCTTGCCTTTCCAAGGTGCTCATAGTGATTATTGTTTTTAAATTTACCTTGCAATAACTGAGCCAGTCATTTTACACATTTGAGGAGGGTAATTTCAATCTGTGAATTACTTTGCTTTTCTTTGAACGAACTATATATTACTCGATAAACAACTCACACAGGACTATGGATTATGTAAGTGCTTCATCTGATTATCTGAGCGCCAATCCCAGCTGGCATATCGAAGACTCGCCCTGGAAAGCCACTCAGGTGATCAAAATGCTGAAAAAGAATAACCTGCATCCCAAATCCATCGTAGAGATCGGTTGCGGCGCAGGGGAAATCCTCAACCAGCTTTATGAACGTTGGGAGGACAAGGCCGTGAAGCTTTACGGTTACGATATTTCGCCGGACGCCTATGAATTCTGTAAGCCGCGGGAAAAAGATCGTTTGAAATTCTTCAATGATGATCTGTTGCAAACAACGGAAAAGTTCGATCTCCTGCTGATGATCGATGTATTTGAGCACGTGGAAGACTATTTCGAGTTTATCCGGAAAAGCTCCCGACATGCCGAATACAAGATTTTCCATATTCCACTCGATTTTTCTGCGCTGGCCGCATTTACCGGCCACTTGATGAAGTTGCGGCATTCCGTGGGCCACATTCATCATTTTACCCGCGAAATGGCGATCAATACCTTGAAAGACTGCGGCCTGGAAGTGGTCGACTGGTTTTACACGCTTTCAGAACTGGAATTGAACTATGGCAGGCACAACTTCAATGGGAAGGTGGTCAATTCATTCCGAAAGGTACTATATACTGTCAATCCCGAGCTTGCGGTAAAAGCCTTGGGTGGGTTTTCACTGATGGTCCTGGCAAAGTAAGATAATAACACGTGACTTTTACGCATGCGCGGCCCGCTCGTTCGGGCTGCGCTTTTTTTTATTACTGCCGTTTGGTCATTGTTTGCTAACCGGTCGGACAACGTATTTGAATTGGGTGGGTGCTATTTTCAAATTGCACACATTCGTAATGCGCTTTTATCCGAGCGCGTTCAGCATCCAGACGGAATTCAGATATGAAGAAAAAAGAAGATTTGAAGCGCGAGGTCATTCTACATCCTAATCCTGCCACAGACGAAGTGCGCATCAGCGGGATGGCAAGGATGGAGGTTGCAACGATCGTGGCCTGGACGCGCTCCGGCCACGCGATTTCATTGAGGGAAAAACAAAATGGTACCGTCGATGTGTCGCATTTGAAGCGCGGACTTTATTCGCTGGTGATAACCTGCTGGGACGGGTCAATGATTTCCAAACGGATTTCGATCCGCAAGTAATGCCGCCGCGAATGACGGGCCGGTACATTCGTTGTGCCGGCCTGCTACTTCATATTCAAAGCCCGTTTCAGAAATCCTCCGAGAAAACTGGCGGCGAAAGTCAGGATCATGGAGCCGTACAGGCTGAAATTTTCCAGCTCCTGCCTCGCCTGGTCGTCCGGGCGTGTAGTGAACAGGAAGTAGCCGGCCAGCAAAAGAACACATTGCATGATGGCCAGCAGCCAGCCCTTGTAAGGTTCGACAAAGCCAATGCAAATGGCCGCAAAGACGGCAACGAGGTAGGGCAGGTGAATGCTTTCAGCGTTTTTGACGACGTACACCAATAATGCGCTGGTTAGGATAATTATTACCATGTTGATAGCCAATCGCTTATCAAAAAATGGTATTTTGGATGCGGAGGATGCCATAGGGCCGGTTTTTAGAAGTTGGCTTAATTCGTTTTCATGATGAACGTCCCGCATTGCCTCGGTTTCGCGGCCAAGTTGCGAAAATGCTTTTGCACGCCACTGGTAAGGCGCAGCGCTGGTTTCTTCTGAAAGCGCAACGGCTTTATTGAGCGATGCCAGGGCCGTTTCAGGTTGGTTTTGTTCGAGGTACAGCTTCCCGAGTTCGAGATGGAGCGTGTAAACCTGATCGTCGTAACTGAGGCCAGATTGCATATCGGCTTTTGCAGCTTCGAAATTTCCACGCCTTTTCTGGCAAAGGCCCCTGTAAAGATAGGCAATGCAGGATTTGGGTTTTTGCCTGATCCTGGAATCGAAATAGGCGAAGGCGTCGTCGGTTTGCTCGTTTTCGTAAAGCTTAATCCCTTCCGAGAGTGCCGCTGCTTCCTTTTCGCTGGGTGTGCGGAGGTCGGCGTAGTTGCGCAGGTAGTAGATGTAGCCGAAAAAGGCGATGACGACCAGGAATTCCATATTGTTTGCTAAATCAGCGCTTGGCACTCAATTGATGATGCCAAAATTCGGTACCGATCTCCGTAAATCAAAAAGGAACTTAGTGGTTTGTTGAATGAAAGGTGTGAATGGTTGTGATAGCGGGGTCAGACGAGGATCACGAGATTGGGTTCGTCGCCGTTTTCGGTATTGAGCGCGGAGTAGGCCAGGGCAATGCGTTTACCGGTATTTTCAGCCAATTCAAGCAATTGAAAGACCTTTTCTTCACCCTCGATCCGCAGCGCCTGGTACAAAATGTTCCCGTAATTGAACTCGTGGGAACCCAGTCCGTTTTTCAAAGCCGCCAGTTGATACCGGTCGAATATTTCCTTTCCTGACATGAAGTGCAACATTTGGGTGTGATATTGCAGGTGAATTTGCCCGAAAGATGCTCGAACCGGTATCAAGGTTGCATGCGGTTAACTTAAATGTTGAGGAAGTGGAATATTTTGACTCGTTTCGTCGGCGATAGGCTTGCCCCGCAATGTTTGCAAGGGAATAAGTCCCGACCAGATGGGCAATTCCAAGTCCTCCGGCTCGTCCTTGGGCATTCCGTGACGCATTTTAGCCGACGCTTCATCAAATGAGAAGGCCAGTGCGGTGGTTTTTCTGACCTCGCTATCGGTCATCGGGCGCAGGTAATCCCAGCTGTTGGGTACGATTTTATTGGTAAGCCATTCAAATGCAGCCCGTTTCGTTTCAATATCTTCTATTTTCTCCGCTTGGGAAAAAATAATCACCGACCGGTAATTGACCGAATGGCTGAATGCCGATTTCGCCACAACGAGTGAATCGGTAAGCATTACCGAGATGCAAACCGGGATTCCCTTCTCGATTTCCCTGATAAAATGACTACCCACCGAGCCGTGAATGTAAATTTTGTCTTCATAGCGGACAAAAGCCGTCGGAATGGAGAACGGCTTGTTGTCCACTGCATAGCTAATAGTGCAAAACAGTGCCTCGTCGAGGATAGTACAGATCGTTTCGTGATCATAATGCGCGCGCTTCGCTGAGCGGCTGGGTACGAGATAGGGTGGTGGTGTGTTCATCTGCTTTGTTTTTCGTCAAAATTATGCTTTAATTGGCCTATCTCTTTAATCCAATATTTCAAATAGTGGTGGTCCAATTATGATGAACGTGCTGTCTACGCTGATCACCCCTGAAAAAGGCGGTAAGCAGCCGGTATACCTTCAAATCGCCAACCAACTGATGTCGCTGATTAAAAACGGTACATTGCAATCCGGTTATCGGTTATTGAGTACCAGGCAGTTGTCTGCTATCCTGAAAGTACATCGGCGGACGGTCGTGCAGGCGTATGACGAGCTGCTGGCGCAAGGTTGGCTGGAAAGTCAGACCGGTAACGGCACATTCGTCGCCCGGAACCTGCCCGACCTTCGGCCTATTCCGGTGCCGGTGGCGGTAGCGCCAGACCGGGACCCGCTAAAAAAAGCGGGTTTTCAGTTTGAAAAACCTGCTCATCTCGACAGGGCAGTCTTGAAGGCAGGCTTCCGGCTTCACCTGGACGACGGCTTTCCCGATCCCAGGCTCGCGCCGCTTGAAGACCTGTCGCGCGCGTACCGAAGCCAGTTGCTGCATGGCAATGCCTATACGCGGCTCGGCTACGGCGAGACCTGCGGCACCGCGTGGCTGAGGCAGGAGCTATCGGCGCATTTGAACGAAACTCGCGGGCTTAAAACTTCGCCAGCCAATATACTGATTGTGAGGGGCATGATTATGGGAATGTACCTGGCCGTGACGAGCCTGGTGAAGCCTGGCGATTGTGTGATAACTGATTCGCCGGGCTGGTTCGGGGCTTCGATGAACTTTGTGCAGGCGGGGGCGAATGTGAGTCATGTGCCTGTGGATGAGCATGGTATGGATATCGATGCCGTCGAAGAAATATGTTTGAAAAAGCGGGTCAGAATGGTGTACGTGACTTCCCACCATCAATATCCTACAACCGTCGCATTGCGCCCCGATCGTCGGATCAAGCTGCTGCAACTCGCTGAAAAATATGGTTTTGTAATTTTTGAGGATGATTATGATTACGATTTTCACTATCTCAGCAAACCGCTCCTTCCGCTTTTCGGCGCCGATCAGGCCGGAATGGTGCTTTATTGCGGCTCGTTCACCAAAACGATCTCGCCCGCATTCCGGATCGGTTACCTCGTAGGTCCGGAAGATGTAATCGCGCACCTGGCCTCGCTGCGGCGCATTGTCGATCGGCAAGGCGACACGATGCTTGAAAATGCGATTGCCGAGCTGTTTCAAACCGGCGTCATTCAACGGCATTTGCGAAAATCGGTTCGGGTGTACAAGCAGCGCCGGGATTTGTTCTGCGAGCTTTTAAAAAATGAGTTGCCGGATCACATCAGCTTCGATATTCCTGACGGCGGAATGGCGGTATGGGCACGTTTCGACCCGAAAATAGACATTTCAAGGCTCTCCGAAAGGGCGGCGCAGAGAGATTTGTACTTCTCGAATGGAAAAGTTGCAGGATATCCATCCCCATTCAGGAACTATATACGCCTCGGATTCGCTTCTTCTGATCCGGGAGAACTGGAAGAGAGCGTAAAGATTATCAGGAATTTACTATGATCAGGAAAGTTATTGATGCTTACAAGGCATCTTTCACGGGGCTCAGCAGGGAAACCTGGTTGCTGAGCCTTGTGATTTTGGTAAACCGCTGTGGGTATATGGCCGTACCGTTTATGAGTATGTACATTACCCAAAGCCTGCACCGGAGCATCGAGGACGCGGGGCTTATCATTACGTTGTTTGGTGTCGGGTCCGTGCTGGGTGCCATGGCAGGCGGCTATCTCACCGACAAGCTGGGTTTTCAGCCCGTGCAGATCGGGAGTCTCGTGTTAAGCGGGATATTCTTCGTCCTTTTCAGCTTTGTTACCGATTTTGCCATGCTTTGCGCGCTGATCGTCGTCCTTAGCTTTTTTGTGGAGGCATTCAAACCCGCCAACCAGACGGCCATCGCGGCCTATTCTTCGCCTGAACGCCTCATACGCTCATACGCGCTCAACCGACTGGCGACGAATATCGGCTTCGGGTTCGGTACCGGGGTGGGTGGGTTGCTGGCGGCGATCAATTACCACCTGTTGTTCTGGGTTGACGGTATAGTGTATGTGCTGGCCGGTTTGATGATCGTGCTGCTGTTGCCTAAAAGAAAGCCCGTTACAAAAAGCGACTTCCCCGCCGAGGCCGCCGTGAGCACAGCTTCACCCTGGAGAGATGCGTTCTTTGTCCGCTTCCTCGTACTGGTTACATTATATATGTTGTGTTTTGTAGTGCTTTTCAGGCTGGTGCCCGTATACTGGAAGGAAGAAATGGGGATCGGGGAGTCTACCATTGGGATTGTGCTCGGCATGAACGGGCTGATCATCGCGCTCTTCGAAATGGTGCTTGTGCAGAGCCTGGCCAATCGCAAACCTGATTATTTTTACATGGTATCAGGCCCACTTTTCAGTGCGATGGCATTTCTGGCGCTTGTCGTGCCGGATGTTTTGCCGATAATCCTTGCCGTGGCGACCGTCGTGCTGTTTACAACGGGCGAAATGCTGGCCTTTCCTTACCTGAGCACGTTCGTGATGAACCGCGCGAGTGATCTGAACCGGGGTAAATACTCCGCGGCGTACTCGGTGTCTCAGGCTGTCGCACAAATCATTGGTCCGGTTATAGGTGCTTATGTGGCCGGGCATTGGGGTTACAGCGCATTATGGACCCTGCTGATCGTCACGAGCTGCATTTGTGCGTTGGGGTTCCGGACGTTGTTCCAGCGGAACCTGGCATTATGATGCAGGTTCATCGCCGGGTTCTTCCATTTTCTGTGCTTGTTCCAGCTGCTCTCTGAGCTGGCTGATCCGGTCCGCTTCGAGTTCGAGCGCCTTGCGCTGGAGATCGATGAGGTCGTCCTTTTTGATCATAATATACTGTTCGCGGGGTTCTTCAAACATCGGTACTTCGCCCACCAGCTGGGCTACCGTGGTATCGAAGAGTTCGGCCATCATCCTGAGCTCGGCCAGCGACGGATCGTTCCTTCCGTTTTCCCAGTTTGATATCACGGCTTTGCCGGATTTTTTCAAAGCCTTGGCCAGCTTATGCTGGTTCCAACCCGCCAATTCGCGGCATTTCCTTATTCTTTCGCCAACAATTGACATTACTTATAAGATTAATATAAAATTACTTGACTATTGTCTATTAATTCTGTACTTTTGAATATTCTTTGCTTTACAGGATTTGTAAAGCGCAAATTACAATTTTTCCACACACGCTTTACAGTAACATGATCGAGCTCCAAGCAAGAGTCTCCGAATTTGGTGGCCTGACCATCAAGGAGCGCCTGTTAAGCAGGTTCATCAAGTCCCGTAGCATTGTAGGTAAAAACTGGCGCGTAGTGCTCGCTGCTAACGACCCGTTTTTCAACACCAAATTAGGCGGGGACTTCTTAACCTCAGTTGCACAGGCAGTTTCAGACAGCAGTCGCGGCAACGTAGACCGCATCGAAAGGGTCACCGTTGCCCTGGAAAAGGTAGCAGGTATTACTCCTGTTTCCGTCGTTTGACCAATTATTTTTCGGTAGGTTTCACTGAGTAGCCGGGGCTATTGCAGCTCGTCTGTACACTGATACTATCGAAGAAAGTGGATTGGTTTTCGCATCCGATGATTCGTTTGCGTGGGGAAGTCTGTGTTTAAACACGTGGCAGGTTCAGTACTGCTGTACCTGCCACGTGCTTATTTTCCTTCATCCAATGGCGTGGAGGCTAAGGTACTTGTGTCGAAACCGTCGATGCTGGCTCCGTTTTTCCTTATCCGGTGGTTTTGGATGTCGGTGGTACCTGTTTATTGGCTCGTGCGTTTAGCTCTTCTCGTTCGGCGTCGGCCGGATGGCAGTGTTTACCGTGCCCGGATCAACTTAAATTTTCCTCCCTTGAATACGGTAGGCATTCAAAATGGCGAGGAGCGCTACGCCGACGTCGGCAAACACGGCTTCCCAAAGTGTGGCAACGCCGCCCGCGCCGAGTGCCATGACGGCGACTTTAACCCCCATGGCAAGGGAAATGTTCTGGTATACAACGGATTTGGTGATTTTTCCGATCCGTACCGCCGCGGCAATGCGGGAGGGCTGATCGTTCTGGATCACAATATCGGCAGTTTCGATGGTAGCATCGGAGCCGAGCGCGCCCATGGCTATCCCCGTGTCCGCGAGGGCGATCACCGGCGCGTCGTTCACACCATCGCCAACAAATGCAATGCGTCGACCCTGGTCTTTCAACTCCTGCACGATCCTGACTTTGTCTTCGGGTAACAATCCACCGTAACTTTGGGCAATACCAAGCTCCCCGGCCACTTTTTTGACGACAGCCTCCTTATCACCCGACAGCATAATGGTCGAAATGCCGAGGCTTTTCAATTCACCGACGGCTTGCGCAGCGTCGTCTTTGATTTCATCGGCGATCAGGAAATAGCCCGCGTAGTTGTTATCGATCGCGACCATTACGAGTGTTTCGACCAGGGAAGCCAGTTCGGCGGGGTAGGTAACCGAGTGCTTATCAAGTAGTTTGGAATTGCCTGCCAGCACATCCCTGCCATCGACCTTTCCTTTCAAACCATGCCCGGCGATTTCCTCGACGTCAGTTGGTTTGTTTAATGCAATATCCCCAACCGACGCTACCACCGCCTTGGCGACCGGGTGTGTCGAATAGCTTTCCAATGAAGCGGCGATACGGATAAAATCTGTTTTCGCTATGTTTGACTCAATTTTCTGAACCTGGAATACCCCTTTCGTCAGTGTACCCGTCTTGTCCGAGACAACCGTATCGATTTTGGTGATAACATCCAGAAAATTAGCGCCTTTGACCAAAATGCCATTCCTCGAAGCCAGGCCAATGCCGCCGAAATAACCGAGCGGAATGGAGATCGTCAGTGCGCACGGACACGCGATCACGAGGAACACCATGCCGCGGTAGAGCCATTGATCAAAATTGTAATCGGCTACAAAAAGTGCGGGAATGACGATAATGAGCAACGCGAGCAAAAAGACCGCGGGCGTGTATATGCGTGCGAGACGGCTGATCAGCAGTTGGGTAGGGGCCTTGCGGGCGCTTGCCTCCTGTACCATTTCCAGTATTCGCGAAAGTTTTGAATCTCTGAAAAGCGCCTGAACCTCAATTTCGACCGACTTGTCGATCGCGATCATGCCCGCGAGTGCTTTCTCGCCTCTTTCGATGATCTGCGGCTTCGGTTCACCAGTCAATGCGGCGGTGTTGAAAGTACCTGAGGCGGATAGCATCTCGCCGTCCAGCGCCACTTTTTCACCGGCTTTTACCAATATTTTCTCACCAATCCGAACAGCGTCCGGCGTGACCTGGAGTGCTTTGTCGTCGCGTAAAACCGTCACCGTATCCGGGCGGATATCGAGCAGTGCCTTGATGGACCGTTTGGACCGGCTCACGGCAATGTCCTGAAACAGCTCGCCGATTTCGTAAAAAATCATCACCGCAACGCCCTCGCTGAACTCGCCGATATAAAAAGCGCCGAAAGTGGCGATTGTCATCAGCGTGAATTCATTGAAAAAATCGCCGCGGCTGGCTTTACGTAATGCGAGTGCCACGGTTTTATTCCCCGCCAGCACATACGCGACCAGCATCAGACCAATTTCGACGGTGCGCGGAAGCTCGATTTTCAGAACGTAGGTCAAAACAAGGAACACAGCAAGGATTGTCAAGCTCAGCCACAGCATCCAGCGGCTTTTGAGAATACCCGCGTCAGCCGATCCGTGGCTATGGTCTCCATGATCGTGGTCATGATCATGGTCGTGACTGTGGTCGTTGTGTTTGCTGTGCGTATCGGTTTTGGCCGAACAGCAATCGTCATGTGTATGTGTGGAGGTATTTTCGTCGAGTTTCATAATGCGATTAATCAAATTCAAAACAGATACCTGTCCGGCATTCCGGCCAACGCGCCGCAGGATCATTACAAAGGTAGGTTACAAAGCCATGCAACAGGGTTACAGGTCCTGAAAATCAGGTAATTGCAATATCGTTGCGTGTGTTTGTAAACTCTCGGTCAGGCACTTGGACTGTAAATCTTCACAAGCATTGCCCTCTTACCAACTCCCCCAACTTCCTCAAACCCGCGTCGATCACCGCATTGTAAGGTGCGCCGAAACTGATGCGGATGTAGTTGCTGAACCGGGCGTCGGTACTGAAAATCTGGCCGGGCGCGATGCTGATGCGTTCCTGAATGGCGCTCTCGAAGAGCTCGAATGCATTGACATGCTTGTTCAGCTCGACCCACAGCACATAGCCACCTTGCGGCCTGACTAGCCGGGTGTCGGGAGGGAAGTAGTCGCTGATCGCCTGCACATAGCGCAGGCATTGTGTGTGAAGTGCTTTCCGTAAATGCCTCATATGTAGGTCGTAACGACCGGTTTCGAAGAAGTTCGCTACGGCCGCCTGGGTTGGTGTAGCCGATGAAACGGTGTGCGTGATCTTGTGGCTCAGTACTTTGTCCCTGAACTTTCCGGGAAGGCACCAGCCCACCCGGTAACCCGGCGCCAGCGTCTTGGAAACCGACCCGCAGAGCATGACCAGGCCGTTTTTATCGTAACTTTTACAGGTACCGGGCCTGGTTTTGCCGAAATACATTTCACCATAAATATCATCCTCGATCAGCGGAATTTTCCGTGCAGCCAGCATTTCTACCAGCTTTTTCTTCCGGTGATCCGGCATCAGCGCGCCGGTAGGGTTGGAAAAATTCGGTACAAACAGCACCGCTTTCACGGGAGTGGTTTCGAGCGCATTTTCCAGGTATTCGAGATCGGCACCTTCGTCGGGGTGACACGGGATTTCGAGGATTTTCAGTCCGAGACTCTTCATGATATTGAAAATTCCGAAATAGATCGGGTTCTCGATCGCGACGGTGTCGCCGGGCTCGGTAACGGCTTTCAGGCAAAAAATCAGTGCTTCCATGCAGCCTTGCGTGGTAATGACCTCGTCCTCGCTCACATTTCCCTTCCAGTTGAAAGCGTATTTGGCGATCTGTTTCCGCAATGCGGCATTTCCTTGCACTTCCTCATATTGGGTACAACTGTGCGGACTTTTCCTGAGCGCCTCGATCATCGCTTTGTTCAGCTTGGCTTCCGGGATCAGCTCGGCGGAAGGTGCGGCCACCGATAACCGGACGATCCGCTCGTGCGTCATCGTTTTATACACCGTTCGGATCATTTCGTCGACATTCGCCTTTTCGATCAGCGGGCCAGGTGAAGGGATTTGTACTCTTTCGGGTGCATTAAGCGGTGAAAAACGCACAAAATAGCCCGATTTAGGCCGCGCTTCGATAATGCCTTTGTTTTCCAGTTCCACATAAGCCTTGAACGCCGTGCTGAGGCTGATGCCCTGTTCTTTGCTTAGCGCCCGCAACGATATCAGTTTGTCGCCGGCTTTCAGAATGCCTTTTTCGATCTGCACCGCGAGCCGGTCGGCGATTTGTGAGTAAAGAAAATCTTCCCGGATATGCTCTTCGATCATGTTATTTAAAATTTCTAATCTGTTATGCCTCAAAATAACAAAAGTGAATCTGTTTTATTAAATTTAATGACAGGAATTTTGTGGCGTTCAATGTAAAACGGTTATGAAAAGCAATCTGACGGCATATTTCGCATTAATCATGGTGTGTTTCTTTTGGGGTACCACCTACCTGGCGGCGCGCATAGGCGTGGCGGGTTTTCCGGCCCTTTTCTTCATGGGTTTCAGGAATGTAGTGGCGGGCGCATTATTGCTGGGTTTCCTGGTTCTCCGGAACAGGTCGTTTCCGTGGACATTGGCCGATATTGGTTTGCAACTGGTTCCGGGCTGGTGTATGATCACGTTCGGTACCGGGTTGGTGGGTTGGTGCGTACAGTTCATTCCAAGCGGTCTGGCGGCGTTGCTGTATGCCACGGTGCCGCTTTTTACTATTATGATCAACATGCTGGCGCGGAAGGAAGAGCGTATCAATGCGCACGTGGCCGCCGGTATGGTGCTGGGATTGGCGGGTGTAATGCTCGTCTTCAGGGATAACCTCGATTACCTGGCGGACCGAAACTCGTTCCTGGGGATCTGCGTGACATTGGCCTCGTGCGTGTCGTGGTGCCTGGGTGGGTTGTATACCAAAAGTTTTACGGGCAGAACAGATTCGTTTTTCAATGCGGCGATCCAGATGATGGCCGGCGGGGTGGGGCTCTTTGTGCTGAGTGCTTTCAACGAGGATTGGACGCATTTGCCTGCAATGCAACCACAGTCGCTGATGGCACTGCTTTACCTGATCTTTTTCGGCTCTATTCTCGCCTATGCTTCGTATCTGTTTGCCATGTCCAGGTTGCCGGCTGGATTGGTGTCGATTTATGCGTACATTAATCCGCTGGTAGCGTTGGTATTAGGCTTTTTTATATTGGATGAAAAGATTACGTGGCTGACCGTGCTCGCATTCACCGTGACGCTGGGCGGGGTTTTTCTGGTCAACCGGGGCTATCAGCTTCAAAAGCGTAAAAGTTCACTAACCTTGATAAACAGTCATGAATAGCGAGGTATTCGTCACATTGTTCAGCCGGGATCTCAAAAAGCTCCGCAAGGAAATCGAACAATACCATTCGGAAAGTGCATTATGGGTGCAGCTTCCGGGCACGATCAATCCGGGCGGTAATTTATGTCAGCATTTGATCGGGAATTTACGCACATATGTAGGCCTTACGCTGGGCGGTCATACATACGAGCGCGACCGCGATGCCGAGTTCAATAAAAGGACATTCACGCGAATCCAGATGCTCGCCGAGATCGACCGGTTGCATGAGATTGTGGTCGATACGCTGGAAAAACTTGCCGAGCCGGAAATGGACAATGAATATCCCCGGACTGTCCTGGATATGTTTCCCGACCAATCCGTTCGGCTGATCCTCACGCATTTGCTGGCGCATCTTTCGTGGCATTTAGGACACATTAACTATCACCGCCGCTGGATTACGCAGGTTCTGGCGGCACAACAATAACTGATATGCTTTTGACAGAAGAAGTAGCGCAATCCTTTGCCAGACAATGGATTGCAGCGTGGAATAGCCATGACCTTGCGGCTATCATGGCGATGTATTCCAAAGATATCCGGTTCTACTCTCCCTATATTATCAAACTGGAAATGAATGCGGAAGGCGTGATTACCAGCAAGGAAGAGCTTGAAAAGTATTTCGGAAAGGCGCTCGGTATTTATACGGACCTGCATTTCGGATTGCAGCAGGTGCTTACGGGGGCAGATTCGGTGGTTATATATTACAAAAGCGTCGCTAACCGGATGGCGGCGGAAATGATGGAGCTCGACGAGTCCGGAAAAATCAGTTTAGTGAAGGCGCATTATCATGGATAGTTTATGTTTGAATTGTTTGAAAATGAATTGAATAACCTGGAATCGATATTGGATCGGGTTAAAAGTACCAGTTTGAATTTTCTGAATAACCTCGGTGAAGTGCCGACCTATGTTTCGGATCAGTCTGCGGCTTCCCAGGATCTGGCCGATACAGGGATCGGTGCGGTGGGCAGCCTGGAAGTTTTCCGGAAACATTATGAAAAACTAATGGTAGCCAGCCCTGGGCCCCGGTATTGGGGCTTCGTGACGGGTGGGGCTACACCCGCCGCGATTGCCGGTGATTGGCTCACAGCGGTTTACGATCAGAATACGCAATCCACACAAGGCGCGGGAGACGTTTCGGCGATCGTCGAAAAGGAAACGATCAGGTTGCTGTGCCAACTCCTGTATTTGCCGGAGGACTTTAACGGCGGCTTCGTAACGGGCGCTACGATGTCGAATTTCACGGGGCTCGCCGTAGCCAGGCAATGGGCCGGTGATCAATCGGGTCGTGATATTTCGCGGGAGGGCGTGTCTGACGATCTGGTGGTAATGGCCGCTACGCCGCACTCTTCGGTTATCAAGTCGCTGGCCATGCTGGGGATAGGCAGTAAGAATGTGTTACGCATTCAGACGTTGGCAGGGAGAGAGGCCATGGATCTGGCTGATTTTGAGCAAAAACTCATTGATAATCAGGGTAGACCGGTAATCGTGAATTGCAGCGCAGGAACTGTGAATACCGTCGACTTCGACGACATTCAGGCCATCGTAGCGCTGAAACGAAAGTACCGTTTCTGGTTGCATATCGACGCTGCATTCGGCGGATTTGCGGCTTGTGTACCATCCCAGCGGCATTTGCTCGAAGGTTGGGAGCATGCCGACAGCATTACCATCGATTGTCATAAATGGATGAACGTGCCTTACGACAGCGCGGTTTCACTGGTTCGGAAGGAACATAGCCGCTTGCAGGTGAGCACTTTTCAGAATTCCAACGCACCCTATCTCGGGGACCCGTCCGAGAATTTTTCCTACCTCAATTTCCTTCCTGAAAACTCGCGCCGGTTCCGCGCATTACCTGCCTGGTTCAGTCTGACGGCGTATGGCCGGAACGGTTTTGAATCGATCGTGCAGCATAGCATAGACCGCGCGCAGGAGTTCGGGAATTACATCCAATCCAGCGAACATTTTGAATTACTCGCGCCCGTCCGTCTGAATGTAGTTTGCTTTCGTCTGAAAACCGGACCTGAAAGAATGGCTGTTTTTCTGGAAAAATTGAACCGCCGTGGAAAAGTTTTCATGACGCCTACTTTGTTATCGGGCGAATCATCTATACGAGCTGCGTTTGTAAATTATCGAACGGAAAAAAAGGATATTTTGATAGCTATCCGCGAAATGGAGGAAGTGATGCAGGTGCTGTGAAATTCGTTAATAAAGCTGTACATTGACTCTCGTACAGCTTTTTTTGAATCACACATGCTACGTTTATTTCCCTCGGTCGCCATTGCGCTCGCCGGCTTGCTGATGCTCGGTTGCCGGTCCGGGCGCTCTGTGCTGACGGTCAGTGAACTCCCCAATTACGATACACGATCTCCCGACCACATTCTCTTCCTGAACTTCCGCATTACCGGCAAGCCGGGCGGCAATGAGCGCGTCGAACTTGCGAGCGCGAATGTCGGCAACGGAAAGATGAAGGACCTCCATCGCCCCGTACATTTCCCGACCCACATAAAAGCCATACCACTTTATAACACGAGTACTGTGGAGCGTGAAATGCTATTTGAGCATCCGCTTTACCATTCGGCTGAGGTGAGTGATCCTTCGGGCCATATGAGGCGTGAGGAAATCCGTGCGAACGAGGGTACGCTATTCATCCGCATGCCGATGTATCCCGGACTCAACCGTTTAGAGCTTTTTAGTGTCACACCTGAAAGCGGTTCCGTGAAAATTTATACGCTCAGTTTTAATTAGCCATGAAAAGAATTTTAACCACATTATACGCCATTTGCATTACTGCGGCCAGTTTTGGTCAGCAATATCAGGTTGACACACTTTACAAAACAGGGCCGCTGGATAACCGGATCAATGTCGTGATCCTGGGCGATGGATTTACGGAGGGGCAAATGCCGAAGTTTGCCGCCGAAGCGAAAAAGTTTGCCGATTTCTTCCTTGCCTATAATCCTTATAAAAGGTATCGCAACTATTTCAACTTTTTCGCCATTCGTACGCCGTCCAAAGAGAGCGGTGTAACCAATCCTGGCGACGCGCCGGACGCTTACAAAGACCAGCCGGTTGGTAACAAGGATACCTTTTTTGGTACTTCTTTCGGGCATCAGATACACCGGTTGGTGGAGGTTACCAAGTTAGATGTCCTTTACGGCCTGATGACCACGCAATTTCCAACTTACGACCTGGTCGTGGTGCTTGCCAATACCGATTATTACGGAGGTTCCGGCGGGCAGATTGCCGTGCATACCTTGCATAAGGATGCGAACACGATTGGTGTGCACGAGATCGGGCACACGTTTGGGCATTTGAGCGACGAGTACTGGGCGGGTTCGAGCTATGGTATGGAAGCTGCTAATATGACGACCAACAGTGATCCGACGACAGTGAGATGGAAAAACTGGCTAAACAACCCACCGATCGGCATTTATAAGCATGGTTCTGACGGTGACGCGGCAAAATGGCACAAGCCCGCCAATGGAACTTGCCTGATGGAATATCTGAACCAGGAGTTTTGCGCTGTTTGCAGCGAGGCTACTGTCGAAAGGCTGTTGGAACTTGTCAACCCGATCGAAAAATTTGAACCTGAGACTGGTGGGAGAGTGGATGTGGCCCATAACAATACATTCAAACTGAAACTGTTAAATCCTGACCCATACACCCTGCAGGTACAATGGCGCCTGAATGGGAGACTACTGCCTTTTTCGGGGGAGGAGGTCATTCTCAAAAGTAACGAGGTGCCGGATTCGGCCTCACTCACGGTATCGGTTTTCGACAGCACCAAGGACAGTCGCCGTAATGAAGCCCGCGCGAATCGGACGCGCGAGATAACATGGTCACTTAAATCGTCTGCTCCTGTCGAATTCAGAATCGCCTCGTCGGCAGATTCCGTGTGTGCGGGCGGCGAGGTAGTGCTCACCGCATTTGGTTGTCCGGTAGTGCCAAGTTGGTCTACCGGCGAAAACGGCAAGTCCATCACAGTAAAACCCGGGCAAACGGCCACCTATTCGGCAACATGTGACTTACAAGGTTCGCCGACCAGAAAAGCGGAGGCGATTGTCAAAGCAATGCCCTTGCCAAACGCCACCGCCACGAACGGCGGCCCATACACCGAGGGGCAGGCCATCGAACTTACCGCGACCGGAGGTGTCACCTATTTGTGGCGGGGACCCATGTTTTTTGCATCTGCACGGGCACATGTTATCCTGAACGACGCGAAGCCCGAACAGGCGGGACTTTACGAAGTTGAAGTGACAGATGTAAACGGCTGTTCCAAAACGGTTCAGACGGAAGTGAAAGTCGATCCGATCCTTTCCGTACCGAACGATCCGACTGTTCTGTTAACTGTCTCGCCCAACCCTGCGCGGGATTACATTTCTGTGGAAACCGGTTTGGGAGGTAAATCCAATATTAAACTGTACGACCAGGCGGGACGGGAAATGCTATCGCGGATTTTTGAGAAACATACGGAAATCAAGCTGAATGTGGCGGCGGGGATGTATTTGTACCGGTTTACAAATGGGGGTAGGGAGGTTTCCGGGAAGATCGCCGTTCAATAGTGAAGCATTTTCTTATGCATGTATAGAAAACAAAAAGTCTCCCTCACAGGAGACTTTCGTTTTTTATACCAGTGCCGATTTCGGCTTGCGGCCGACTTTGGTGCGGTTGCGTATCTTATCGGGGCGGGGACGGATTTCTTTGTCCTGGAAATACAGCTTTAAGGATTCGATGATGATGTCTTTTTGCGTGAGTCCTTCCCAGTAACCGTAATCCTTCATATTTTCCATCAGCACAAAATCACAATCGAAGGTAACCTTGGTGGGTGCGCCGTCAGTGACATCGGCAGGAGCCGGGGTGATCGCAATGACGGGTTCATCTTCCTGTACTTCGGGTAGCGGTAGTGGCGCAAAATCAAACTTCCTTTCCTTTGCCATACGTGTCAGTTATTTATTCGTTCCAGTATTTCTTTTGTTAACTTATAATAATCTTCTGCTCCGTTGCTATGTGGTGCATACTCAAAGATCGTTGTTCCGCTGGCCTGCGCTTCCGACAATGCGATGTTATCGCGGATGTACGCTTCCATAAAAACCTCACCCAGTTGCTCCCTGGTCGCCATGATCAGTTCGTGGCTGATCTTCTTCCGGATCTTCGGGTTGTAGCGCGTTGCGAACACGCCGCCGAGATTGGTGCTGGGGCTGATCTTCTTGATCTCCGCCGAGTACACCAGGAAGTTCCGTAAACCCTCGTAGCTCAAAAACTCCGCCTGCAACGGGACATAATACTGGTGGCAAGAAACCAATGCCAGCCTCGTGTTTCCGTAGAGGGCGGGAGGGCAGTCGATGATCACGAAGTCGTAGCGGTCCTTCACTTTTTCCAACGCAATTTTCAGGTTGAAAGGAAAAACGGGCGCCGACTTGATCGTGTCTTCCCGGTGGATCATTTCGGCTGATCCGGGCAAAACATCAATGTCTCCAACTCGTTTGACGATCTCATCAAATTCGTATTCGCCGGTGATGAACGAGCCGCTGTCTTTTTTAAGTCCCGCATGGTGAATGCCGAAACTTTTGGTAAGACTGGCCTGTGCATCCAGGTCAATTACCAGTACACGTGCATTGGCAAATTTGCTGAGACCGGCAGCAATACTCTGGGCAGATGTAGTCTTTCCCACACCACCTTTGTTGTTGACAATACTGATGATTTTCATTTAAAAGTATTATAAGTATAAAAAGTTAATAGTTTATTTCACGTCAGATACGTAAATAAACGTAAAATATTTTTAACCCTAATCCTTATAAATAGAAAGTCGTAAAAGTTTTTGTCGTGGTAAATGTATCAATCATTTTAAATGAATAAAAAGTATTAAAAGAATTTTTTTGTAATTATTTTATAATGATTTGATAATCAATGTAAATGAAATATTAGTAACGTCCCTTAATGCATTTGTCACGCTGAGCGCGGTCGAAGCGCGGTACAATACCGCGCTTCGACCGCGCCCAGCGTGACAAAATGATTGACCCAAAAAGTATCAGACCGCCGGATTGGGAGCGTTAGCAGGCGCTACTGCCGCCAATTTCACAGCTACATACTTATGAATACGGTACATCAGCAATGCAGTTACGATCACCGCGAACACAACGACGTCGCCCAGCAACGGGTAGTTTTCAATGAAGCCTGTGCTCGTTTCGGAGACAATGAATCCGGCAAGCAGCGAAGCGAGCCCGCCGGCGATTTGCTGGATCGACGAGTTGATGCCCATGTAAGCGCCGCGGTCCGCCGGGTCGGGAACGGCGGTCATGAGCGCCGATGCGGAGATCATCCGGCCGGTGATGCCGACAAAAAGCAGGACGTTCAAACCGATGATAATCCAGAGCGGTGTTACGCTGAGGTTGCAATAGATGAGGGTCATGATGCAGGTCACGGTCGAGCCCATCAGGAAGACTTTGTACTTCCCGGTTTTGTCACTCAGCTTTCCGATCATCGGGCTGAACACGAGCATCGAGATACCGGTTACCATATACAACGTCGGGAGCGAGGCTTCCGCAATGCCCAGGTTGTGCACGCCGAAAGCGGTACCGAATGGCATGAGCATAAACCCGCCGGTGGCAAGGAGCGCAGTGGCCGCGAAGCCCTGGAGGTAATCGGGACGGGCGAGTGTTTTGGCCAGGTGCTGGAATGCATTGCCTTTCCGCGGGTTCTTCAAATGCGCATCGATCGGTTTCATTTGGGTTACGATCAGCACGCCGACGATCAACCCGAGTCCAACGATCATCAGGAACGGCGCGTGCCAGTTGAACTTATTCGCGAGGTACAACCCAATTGGGATACCCAAAACCTGGCTGCTCGCAAATGCCATTTGTACAAATCCCATCACCCGCCCGCGAACATCGATTTCAAAAAGATCGGTGATAATGGCGAAGCTGATCGAGCCGATGACCCCGCCGAAGATGCCCGTGAACACCCGGGCCGCCAGCAACAAATGGTAAGTAGGGGCGATGCCGCAGAACAATGTGCCGACGAGGAAGCCTACATAAAAGAAAAGCAGCAGCTTCTTACGGTCGAATTTGTCGGCAAATCCGGCGGTAAGAAGGCCGGAACCGCCCGCGCTGAATGCATAGGCGGACACGACGAGCCCGAATTGGCTGGTGGTAATGGATAATTTGTCGAGCAGGATGTACCCCAGGGGTGATAGCACCATGAAATCGAGCACAACTGTAAACTGCAAAGTGGCTAAAAGGGCTATGATAAACTTTTCATAGCCGGTAAAAGTGGGTTTGGATTCGGACATAGAGTTTGATTTTGTAAATTTTTAGTCTGTTAATTCTTCGCATGCGTACCCCGCGCGGGTGACCAGCTCGATCAGGGGCCCGCATTTCGCGTGTGTGGCCTCGATGCGCAACACCTTGTCGATATCCCCCAGGTCGACGTTCCATTTCAGGATGTCGGGGCAATTATCCAGCGTATTGGCGATCAATTTGACTTGTCTTGGGTTGTTGATGTTGGTTTTGAAAACCAGCACAAACGCCTCGGTAATTCTATGGTCGTTCATGGCAAACAAATTAGGATGCGGACCGGTTTCAGCTTTTTGTTAAGGTTTTAAGGCTTTTAATACCAATCCGAGTGTCAGGTTGATTTTCTCTTCATCGAAAACAAAAGGAGGGCGGCCGGGCATGCTTTTGCCTGCGATATGGAACTTCACAAGCTGGTAAAGCGGGGCGAATGCGATGGACCAGTATATTTCTACCGGCAATGGCATAATTTCCTTCCGGTCGATGGCATTATGCACAAACCGCTGCATTGCCTGCAAAAACCGCGTATCCACCGTCGAACGCTCCACGAGCGGCGAATGCTTCACCTGCTCCATGAACGTCATGCTGTACGGATTTTCGAGGCAATAATTCATGCGGTTGATCCACTGCCGCTTCAAACCTTCGTCGAAATGCGCGTCCGGGTCAAAGTTCAGCAATGTCGCTTCCGTCATTTTGCGCGATTCGTCGGTGTAAACTTGCTGGATCAGGTCTTCACGGTCTTTGAAATAAATGTAAATAGTAGCAACCGATACGCCTGCGGCTTTGGCAAGTTTATGCATGCTTAGCCCGTCGAAACCGTGGTTTACAATTAGTTCAATGGCTTTTTCCCGGATCAGGGCCTCTTTGTTCGCGTCTCTGAGTCTCAATGTAACAGGTCATTTTCTACGATGCAAATATAAATGAACGTTCGTTTATTTATAGATTATTTGGTTTATAAATTCGCAAAACCTTCGGTTAATAAGCTACAATTT
This sequence comes from Dyadobacter sp. SG02, assembly GCF_900109045.1. GTDB lineage: Bacteria > Bacteroidota > Bacteroidia > Cytophagales > Spirosomataceae > Dyadobacter. The sequence goes on along the minus strand of NZ_FNYL01000005.1, from coordinate 67,954 downwards.
GTCTCAGATGGTGCTCCATATGGTCGACATAATCGTCAAAGTACCATTTCAGCGTGTGTGGCTGACCATCCCTGCCTACGCCGCTCCGCGACAGGTTTTCAGGTGCAATCGCTTTCGCAATGGCTGCCAGGTGAAGATTATAGTGTTTCCAGGTCGCAACCAGCTGTTCCGCGGCGATATCGTTGTACCGGCTCAGTCCGACCCAATCGTCCTGGTTATAAAAAATCACGGGCTCGTGTTCGGACTGGATCCTGATAAAACGCTGATGGTTGTTCGCCGCGCTGTCGATTAAGTGGCCGAGAATCTCTTTTTTGCTCCATTTTTCGGGTGCAGGCTTACTTTCCAGTTCTGCAACGGGAATAGCCTCGATCAGCGCGGGAATGTGCTGACAAAGCCAGGTTAATCGGTCGATAGCGGTAGTAATATCCATAGTTCAGGAGTGATTGGTGACAATAAAATTCTCGATCACCTTTTTGTTATAGCCTTTGTACCCGCCTTGGAAATCCCGACCTGCAATAGCCACAAAATCGGCCATTCGTTGCGAATTGAGCTGTTCCAGAAGCGTTTGATAATCACCATCGTATTTAATAAAATAACCTGAATAAACCGTTACGTCCGGATTTTCGTACAAAATGAAATTGGGCTCGCGGTTCATAGGAGAGAAAATGATCTTCTTGCCGAATGCATTGTCCAGCCCCTGTGCCCGCCCGAATGCATACCAAGCCACTGCATTAGGCTTCCCATTATCACGACGATCCAGTTCCGATTTTACTTTAAGCAGGTAGGAATATGTTTGAGGAAATTCAGTTTTGAGCGTTTCCTCCGGAATAATACGCTGTTTATCAGACTCGTTCTTTTGGTAGGGAAACAAAATATATTCCGTAACCGCGTCGTCCGCAGCTTTCAGTTTAGAGCCTTTGATAATGGGTTTGAGCAAATCCTTTTCCAGGTGTGTGAAAAAGCCATTCTTGTTTTTGGCATAGACCAAGCCATTCTTTTCGCTGATGATATTGAATAAATAGCAGCCATCCGCAAGCGTCGTCAGCCCGACGGAGATTTTACAAATGTCACCCAGCCGCCGGCCTTCGTGCTCAGTCTGCTCATTGACCGAAAGCTGCCAGGGCATATCGCTTTTCAATTCTAAATGTGGAATATCGCGTCCCTCGTATTCAAAACGGTTGTTAATGCATTGCTCGAAATGGAAAGCATTCGTGCGGAGCCCGCCGAACACCGTAATCGCCGGATACGTCGAGGCCGCGCCAAAAACTGCTATATCACGGTAATTAGTGATGTGCTTTAAATTCTGATTCTTAAAAAAATACTTCCGCAACGGTCCGCCGGACTCCGAAACGAGGTAGGAGTTGGGCGTAATCATCCCGCATACGCCATCGTTTGTGAGTAGCCTGGTCGCGAGCTGAAAAAAAGCAATAAATGCATCGGTGGAACCCGTGCTGCAAAATGAGTAATGCTTCTGAATGTATTTCCGCTGTATTTCAGGCAAATGCTGAATGCGGATGTAAGGCGGATTCCCGACGATCAGGTCAAACTTTTCTTTGGATCGCCATTGTTTCAAAGCATCGCATTTGCGCAAATTCCAGTTGACAGAGATGCCAAGCGGCCCAACGAGCGCGTCGAGGTTCTCACGGCATTGCTGCAATGCTTTCGGATCGACATCCCAGCCATGTAACTGTTGCAATTTGTCTGCAATTTGCTCTGAAGGCGTGTTCCGAATGATAAACTCCGCCATCGGAACCAGAAAACGCCCGTCACCGCAAGCCGGATCCAGCATTCGCTTTTCGGTTATAGCGGCTTCATAAAAGCCGCAATGCCGCAATATCTTGTCGACAATATGAAGCGGCGTATAAACCTGGCCCAGCAATTTTTTGCGCGCATACGTGCGGGTTTGTGAAGCCATTTAGAAGTCGATGCCTTTTTGCTTTTTGAGCTTATCAGTTATAAAATGAAGGGGGGACATTATTATCATATTCTCTTCATTTTGAGCTCGATAATCGCGCAGATTATTCGTGATAAGATAATCGCAGTTGTTTTTCAATGCACACTGATATTGAAATGCGTCCTCTACATCTCGAAAGTTGCGGACGAGGGCGCTCCGGAGGCTTCCCAGGTCGTGTTCCGCCACCTGAAATATGTGCAGATACGACAACAATCTTTTGGTAAGTTCACTGCTTCGGATGCCATTTTTGTGCATCATGTAAGCAAAAGTGTATATGCTTCCGATAGACACAAACATAGGCACGCGCTGCTGATCTGCCCACGAAAGTATGTATTTTGCTTCATAAGGTTGTCCTGTCGTACGCGAAAAGGCATGGTCGAGCACAACATTGGTATCTATAAACAACCTCATAGACCATACTTATCCTTTATCATCATATCCCTGATTTCCCGGTCGGTCATATTGCTCATGGGGCTGTCTTTCAGGAAACCAAACATCTCGTTGATGCTATAAGGGGGCTTAGTCTTCTGTGCTTTTGGCTGGAAATTGCTTAGATAACTGTCTACCAGAAAGGAGAGGGAGGTGCCGTGTTGTTCGGCAAATTTTCTGGCGTTTTCCAAGTTGGACTTACTGACGCTCAATGTCAGCTTGCTCTTCGTTTCGCTCGACGTTTTCATAAGTTAGCGCAAACAGTTGATGAATGTTAAATCAAATTTACGCACAAAACATACTCATTTCAATTCACACAACTTGAATCCCTTTATCCTGCGGAGCGAATTAGTTACTACCGGCGGTGCAATGTCTGAAAACAGCACTTCGTAAGTCGGTTCATTGAAGCAAAATACAGTTCCGTCGGCGCGGGTGCGCTTCGTGCCTGCGCGATATAGCATTCCGGTTTCGCCATTTTCCAATGCCTGCTTATCTATAAACCCGAGCAGGGAGGCAATAGTACCTTCGGTTTCGGACTGGTGGAAGGAAATGCAGAAGTAATGCGAGGTCTTGGAGCCGGGTTTGTGGAGCTGGGAGGAAGGGATGTTCAGAACGTAGTCACCAGCGAGAATGCCGGACCGGCGTTTCATGGACTTGATGTCGACGGCGAAATCTCCGGTGTCGGAGCGGATGAGGAAATCCTGGCCCCAGTCCTGGCCGTCGGTGGCGCCAAAGGAGCGGGCGGGGCGGGGCAGATGATAACAGTCGGCGAAGACGATCTCCCCGAGCGTACCCGTAAACCGCATCATGCGCGTTTGCGCGAGGCGGTCGGCATGCTTATCCCAAATGTTCGAAATGTGGTGATGGATTATCGAATGGTTGACCAGTTCACGGGCGAAAAGTTTCTGCTCGTCGCTGACGGAGATTTGAATATACGTGCCGTTGTTCAGAACAATTTGCTCCATGCAAACCTGATGGCTAGCAAAGTGAGTACAAAACCGATTAGAATGACCGAAAAGGGAACGTAAGTGAATGCTACTAAGTGGATTCTGTCGAAAAACCACATCACGCCGATGAGCGCGGCTATTAAGGTAAGAAATCCTGAAATTTTCCCAAAACCGGGAATGAGGGAGAATGGGATTTTGCTTTTGATCAACATCAGGGTAACGGCCATGGAAATGACAGGCAAATACTGCAAAACGACGTCGGCTTTCCAAATACTCTGGCGTTCGAAAAGGAAAAGGTAAATGTTGAGGGTAACCGCGAAAATGCCGGGAATGCAAACCGCATAAACGAGAATGGCGTAAACGATACTCCAGAATTTAATATCCCGGCTCCCGTCCGCCGCCATACCCACCACCCAAGCCGCAAATGGCAATATCAAAAAGTAAACTACTGCCGGCCAGGGATTGGATGAAACGGAGTCGAAGAATTGTTGTAGCGTCATTTTTAGTTTAGGGGAACGGGGGAAGGGGAGATAATGCGTCATGTCATGGTGTGCGCCGGGCGGCCCCGTGCGCTCACCATGACATTCTGTATATTCTTATTTTATGATAATCAAAGCCCCAACAAAAACCCGATCGTAAAATTAGCATCCCAGTCGAATACGAATTGCTGGCAGCCTGTGGCGTCGGTTACGGCTTTATAAATGTTAACACCCGCTTTGGATTTGGCATTGGTCAATTTGGAGTAGGCCAGGGGAGCGCTCAAAGTGGTGTAGCGTTCCTTGCCTTTGCGTACTTCTTTCGCCATTTCGAAAGGCACACCACCGATGATAAAGCAGGTATTACGCAGGCTGGCAGGCACTTGCTTCGCTTTGGCGCTTACTTCCTGATACACTTTCGAGTCGTCCGTGCCGTCCTGGAAGTATTTCGCCCCGTAGGATTCCAGCGCGGAGATCTTGCCACCGGCAATCCAGGAGATTTTAGTATTACCTGAGCCAATGTCCACAACAAACGCCTTATCAGCATATTCGGTTGGTAGCACGGATTTCAATGCCAGCTGGCCTTCCTGTTCTGCCGTTACCTGGTTTACTACATAACCCAGCGACTTCAAAACGCGGGTAATTTTGGTAGTTACGTCGGCTTTCGCGGCGCCGGAGCTTACCACGAAATGGATGTCTTTGTTACCGACGCCATAGTCGAGCATGCTACCGATATACTTTTTCAGACCAATGCGTACGTCCTCGTCCGTAGCCATATTCTCCGTTACGAGGCTGTTTCCGAACTCCGATTTTTCCAGTTTCCAGCGTTTTTCCTTGTCGACTGTGATGATAAATGAATTGAAACCGCTGGCGCCGAGTTCTACCACACCCTTCAATTTCCCGTCCACAGGCGCGGGTGATGTGTACGTGAATGCGCCCTCGCCCGAGGTAGTGGCTTCGCTGCTTGATGAAGTGCCTGGATCAGACGCGGTGCTTTCCGTGGTGTCGGTCGTGGCTTCTGTCTGAGGGCTTTGTGCCTGATCTTCGGCCATTTGGTTCAAAGCTTTCTGCCCGCCGAGGTATTTGTACCCTACGAAAATGGCCCCCAAAATGAGCGCGGTGATGATCAACCGGCCGGCAACTGTTAGTCTTTTCATGTGTTATGATATGTAAATTGGAAAATATGAAGCGAATAAATGAAGAATTATCAATCCAGTAAGCCTTTGTAGCTCGAATCTTTCGGCGTATCGATCGAACGGGTGACAGGCTGCGGCGAATCCAGCTGGATCAGTTTAAACTGGCCCGAGTTGTAAGCTTCCAGCATGGCCTGGCCTTTGTCCGATAGCAAACCATTCTGCACATCCACACCATTGATAAAGTCCAGCGACAAATCCATCGCACGTTTCATCTCGCCCAGTTTCTGGCTCATATCGTCCTGAATGTATTCCATCGACTCATCGAAGTAAAACTTCTTATCGGGATTACCCTTGAAAATGCTGATTGCCGTACGCAATGCATTGGAGCTTTCCTTTACAATTCTATACTCAGCCTCTTTGAGTTTAACTTTAATCTCGGTTTCTTTAATAATGTAATCCGCGCTCTTGTTTACTTTTTCCATAAATTCCAGCACAGTCTTCATATTCCGTTGCAAGGGGAGCAATTTCTCGTTCATTTCCTGCAAACCAGCACCTTCAATCGTCGCAAGCGAAGCCGTTTCCTTCATACCCGGGCGGTCGAGCATTGTGCTTGCCTTGTTGGCTTCCGCGAATTTCTGCTTGATACGCTCGTTGTTTTCGTTGATATTCTTATTCAGCTTCACCAATTGGCCGGCCAGCGTGTTGATCTGTCCCTGCATTTTCTCACGCTTCTCTTTCAGGTCGTCGACATAAATCTTCATGATTGCGATCGGGTCCAGTTTGATGATCAGCCCGGTAATGCTGCGCATCAGTGATTTGAAGAGGAAGAACGCTGCCGTACGGACATCTTTGCTCGTCAACAGGAATATCACGAGCGCGAGTACGGCCATCAGGAAGCCGAGGTACAAGGTGTTCTGGGTCACTTCGATCAGGAAAGCCGCGATTTTATTCCAGAAATAGAGGGCTACGGCCCCTACGCCTCCCATAAAGAGGAGCGAAGTAATGCCTTCCGGTCGGCTCCAATAGGACTTTTTGGAGTTGTCCTCCTGCGAGCCGCCGATTTGGGTGAAATCTGGTGTTGCCATTGTGATTTAGTTGTCAGGTTTATTGAAGATATTGATTGATTTTCGCCAGATCGGATTGGATCTGGTCTACAAAACTTACATAGGTCACCTCAAAGCTGTCCTTATTGGTATTGATCTTGGCCGTTTGTTCCGAAACTTCGCCGGAAATCTGGCCCAGACGGTTCTTATTATCGTCGATTTTCTTTTGTAAGTCAATGATTTGCTGCGCATAGGCCGCATTGGTGTCTTCCAGCTTCTTGTGCTCGTCCTGCAACGCGCCCACACGCTCTTTAATCGCCTTTTCGACGTCTTTCAGGAACGAATCGCGGTCTTTGCCCAGGATTCCCAGATACTGATCGGCGGAAGTTTTCAGAACGGCGGTATCTTTTGCGCCACCCATGGCCTTAAAGCTCGCCCAGGCCGCCTGAAACTGCTTTTCTTCGCCCAAACCGAGCCCTTCCATACTTTGCAGTGCCTGTTTGTATTCGAAATAGTCGGGGCCGGGCAGATTGGCTTTTTCGAGTAGATTGACGAAATGCTCCGTAAACTTCTTGTCGATCTGGCCTGTGCCTGCTGCATTCGTAACCGTGGCGGACGCTGGTGCTGATTTGGACGGTTCGGGAGCGGGATTTGCGGTTGCCGGCTTCTGAGCTTGCCCCTGTGGGGCCGTTTCGTCGGCATCCTTGATAAAAAAGTTGAGTATCTTTTTACCAATACCCGGTTCGGAATCTGCCATAAGTGATAAAGTGTTTAGGTTCATTGTTTTTGTCGGATCAATATTACTAAAATTCGCAGGATTTCATAGGGGCCGATATTTACCGGCGGTGCCCTGTGTTGATGAAGCCTCTGAAATTTTGGATGGGAATTTCCCCTAATCCTTGAAACCCGGTCGTTTTTTGCGGATGTTTGCCAAAAAACTAAATCCTTATGCTCAAATTAGGTTTTAACAGTGCAATCCTGGCCGATTTCAGCTTTGAACACGTCGTTCAATTTGCCGGGAATAATGGCTTTTCATGTGTAGAGATGATGTGTTGGCCGGCAGATAACGCCGACAGCCGCCGGTACGCGGGCGTGACACATATCGATGTCAATGACCTTACCGACCAGAAGATCTCGTCGATCAAACACACGCTGAAAGAAGCGGGCGTCTTCATTTCGGCATTGGGCTACTATCCCAATCCGCTCGACCCCGATCCGAACCGCTCCGAGTATTATATAGAACACATCAAGCAGGTGATCCGCGGGGCGGCGAAGCTCGGTATCCCTGTCGTAACAACATTCATAGGCCGCGATCCTTCCAAAAGCATTAAGGACAACCTGGCACAATTCGCCGATGTATGGCCGGCGATCGTGAAGGTGGCCGGGGAAAACAATGTGAAAATAGGCATCGAAAACTGCCCCATGTTCTTTACCGACGACGAATGGCCGGGAGGTAAGAACCTCGCGATCAGCCCCGCGGTTTGGGACCGGATGTTCGAAATCATTCCCGATCCACTGTTCGGCCTGAATTACGATCCGTCGCACATGATATGGCAGATGATGGACGAGTTACTGCCAATTTATAATTATAAATCACGTTTGCATCACGTTCATTTGAAAGATGCGAAAGTTTATAAAAATGAATTGAACAATGTGGGTATTCTGGCAAACCCGCTGGAATACCATTCTCCCAAGCTTCCGGGTCTCGGAGATGTAAACTGGCGAGGTTTCTTCGCGGCATTGACAGACGTACGCTACCGTGGTCCCGTCGTAATCGAAGTAGAAGATAAGGCTTATGAAGGCAATATTACAGATGTTAAAAGCGCCATTCTCACCAGCCGTAACTATGTCAGCCAGTTTTTGGGGTGATTAATTTGCCTTCGCACGAGGTGGGGCGCTTGCTGTTACACGCCTGACGACATTGACATCCTTCATGCGTTCATTGCCTTTGCTATCAATGTTACGTACCTAAGAGCATTGGATTGTGATGACCCAATCGCATAGCGACGTAACCTTGGTAGCGTCCGTAGCCTCCGGTGAGTGAGGGAAATGCCGTCAGGCATGTAACGGCAGCGATGGGGCGGCAGAACGTTACGTTTCATTCTGACTCGAAACGCACTGACCGGTGTAATCGTCGCCTGCCTGCCTGCGGACGAAAAATGCCGCACTGTTCGCGGTAGGTACGGCATTTAGTAATGTAATTTATATTTGTAATTTACATTATTAATAATTGTAAACTATCTATTAATGCTTCTCCAAAAACAGAATCAACGGCGTAATAAATCGGTTGAAATCCTCGATATGCGGCAAATGACCGATATTATCCAGCTCCACTAATTCACTATTCGGGATCTTCGCCTTGGTTTGCTTACCGAGTTCCGGGTAGTTTCCGAGTGTTTTTCGCAGATTCTCAGGCGCCAGGTTCTTGCCGACGGCACTCCGGTCGCGCTGGCCGATGATGAGCAGCGTAGGGGCCTTAATTTGCCCGAATTCGTAACATACGGGCTGTGTATAGATCATGTCGTACGTCAATGCGCTGTTCCAGGCCACTCTCGGGTAGTCTTTTCCAAGCGTCCAGCCAGCCAGCAAGTTTGCCCATTTATTATAAGCATCCTTCCATTTGCCATCATAGTAACTATTCAGCTGGTAGTTTTTAATAGAATTGAAATCGCTTTTCAACTCGCTCATGTACCATTTATCCACCGGCTGGAACGGCACTTTCACCTTATAATCTTCAAGACCTATCGGGTTTTCAAGAATGAATTTTTCGACCGTTTCCGGGTACATCAATGTAAAGCGGGTAGCCAGCATTCCGCCCATCGAATGCCCAAGGACAGCTACTTTCGTAATGCCGAGCTTATCAAGGATCTTTTTGGTATTGGCAGCCAGATCATGAAATGAATACTGGTAATGCAGGGGTTTGGTCGACTTCCCGAAGCCGATCTGATCGGGAATGATCACACGGAATCCTTTTCCGGACAGCGCTTTGGCGGTTTCTTCCCAGTAGGCACCGTTGAAATTTTTCCCGTGCAGGAGCATGACCGCCCGTCCGTTCGCGCGCGCGGGGCGCACGTCCATGTACGCCATGCGAAGCTTTTCGCCCTGTGATTCGAATTCCAGATATTTGACGGGAAAAGGGTAGGTATACGCTTCCAAATTCATATCCAGCGGCCGCAGCGTGTCGTTTTGCGCGTTTACCGCGGTGAGCGACAGGAGCAGAAGGCCAATGCCCAGGCTGAGTTTTTTCATAGGTTTTGAGCTTTACAAACGAAAAAGAGGATAACGTTGCCGCTATCCTCTTCCGGGAGTGAAAAATATATACCAGTAGGTCTTAGTCGATCAAACGGGCCTTTGTTGACAAGTAAGCGGTCAGCGTCGCCAGCACACCCACGATCGCGAACGACCAGCGAAGGTTGGCAAATTGCGCCACGATACCGATCAACGGCGGGCCGATCAGGAAGCCGATGAAGCTGATAGAAGAGACCGCCGCCAGTGCCATGCCTGCCGACATGGTTTTCGAACGTCCGGTGGCGCTGTAAACGAGCGGAACAACCGACGATACACCGAAACCTACCAGCAGAAAACCGATTGTAGCAGTGATCAGTGTCGGGAAAACGACCGCAATCGCCAGGCCGGTACCCATCAAAGTGCCGCTCAGTTGCAACATTTTACGACGTCCGAGGCGGTTGGCCAACCAGTCGCCGGCGAAACGTCCGCCCGTCATGGTACCCATAAAGGCCACATAACCAAGGGTTGTCATCGAAGCAGGCACATGCACCGCTTCCTGGAAGTAAACGCCGCTCCAATCGAACATGGCGCCTTCGCAGACCATCGCACAGAACCCGATCAGGCCCAGTATAAGCAGGTCACGGTCGGGCTTTACGAACATGGGCTGCTCTTCGCCTGCTTCTTTTTCCGTATCCGGCATTGTGTGTTTGTAGGCCGTGAAAATGATGGCAAAGGCGATCAATGCTATCACGAGAAAATGGATATGCGGAGGAACGTGCACCGAAATGAACAGCGAGCCGATCATCGCGCTCACGAAGCCCGCGAGGCTCCACAAACCGTGAAATGAGGCCATAATGGACTTCCCGTAAACCTGTTCTACTGCTACGGCCTGGGTATTTACCGCGATGTTGGTGAGGTTACCCCACAGCCCAAATGCGAACAAAGCGATCACAAGCTGCTCAGTGCGGGTGACGAAACCAATGAATGTCAATGTAATAGCATAGAGAATCGCGCCGATCAGCACCATTTTTTTGCTGCCGTAATGCGTTACCATCCAGCCGGAAATGGGCAGGCTAGCCATTAAACCTAACGGAAGCGCAAGAAGCACGGTACCCAGACCACCTTCGGTCAGGTGCAACATGTTTTTAATATCCGGGATCCGGCTTGCCCAGGCGGCGAAGCTCAGCCCTTGCACGAAGAAGAAGGCCGCAACGGCCCATCTTAAATATCGTCTTGAATCGGAAGGAGCAAAGATTGAATAATTCATGATGTGTGACTGGTAATATCTTTATATAATTTTTTTTATTTTTTCGATTTTAAGGTAAGGCGCTCAGAAATTGCACTATCAGCAGTTTTCAATTTCTACTACTGCAAAATTAACGTACGTGAGGCTGATTTGATTCATAGAAATTGTATTTTTTAAATTAAATTAAAAAGTATGTGTTGTACAAAACTAAGAATCGTCGCATTTAAGTGATTTAACGGCGCACGGCAGAGCAGTTGCAGGCAAAATAGTAGGCGAAACGGTTACAGTTTTTTAACTTCACAAATCACCTAACCAACCCGATCATAGCCTGATGCGAGCCATTTTTACATCACTCCTTAGTTTACTTGCACTTCAAACCTGGTCACAAACCGCTTCTACGGAATGGCTCGACAAAATCCGGGCGACATTGCCGGTTATCGAAAAACTGTATCATGATTATGGGGAAAAGAACCATTTTCCCGGCCTGGCATTCGGACTGGTAGTGGATGGTAAACTGCTGCTTTCGGGCGGGCAAGGCTTTACCGAAATCGCGACCTCGACGAAAGCGGGTCCGAAATCGCTTTTCCGCATTGCGTCCATGTCAAAAAGTGTTACCGCAATGGGCATTCTCGCGCTGCGTAAGGAGGGAAAACTGAAACTCGATGACCCGGCCTATCTCTATATTCCCGAAATGAAAAGCCTGCCGTCGCTTACCAAAGATGCGCCCGCGATTACCATCCGGCATTTGCTCACGCACATGGCTGGTTTCCCGGAAGACAATCCCTGGGGCGACCGTCAGCTCGATACGAAGGACGAAGAACTGATTGCATTGATTTCCAAAGGTATTTCCTTCTCCAATGTGCCGGGAGTGACTTATGAATATAGCAATCTGGGCTTCGCCATGCTGGGTAAGATCATCAGCAATGTCTCCGGTAAACCGTATCAGCAGTACATTAATGAGGTTATTTTCAAACCTTTGGGCATGACCAGCACCATCTGGGAGTACACCGAAGCGCCGAAAAGCCTGCTGGTGCATGGCTACCGGTACGAAGACGACGTTTGGAAGGAAGAGGAACTGGAACATGACGGTACCTACGGCGCCATGGGCGGGCTCATTACGTCGATCGATGATTTCAGTAAATATGTTGCATTCCATTTATCGGCCTGGCCGCCATCTTCCGGCGTGGAAGCGGGTCCGGTGCTGCGCAGCGATGTACGGGAGATGCAAATGCCGTGGAATTTCAGCAGCCTGAATGCCACATACAAATACCCGTCCGGGCGCCCGTGCGCGATGGTTTCTGCATATGGTTACGGCCTGCGGTGGAGCAGGGATTGCGAGGGCAGGACAGGCATCGGGCACACGGGAGGCCTGCCCGGTTTCGGTAGTCAATGGCAGATTTTACCCGAATATGGCATCGGCATCATCGCGCACGCGAACCGCACGTACGCGGGAATGGCTGCGATCAATACGGCCGTACTGGACACGGTAATCGCATTGGCGGACCTTAAACCGTTACCTGTGGCCGTTTCGAATATTTTGAAACAACGGAAAGACCAACTCGTAAAACTGCTCCCAACCTGGCAGAACGCCGAGCGAAGCGGTATTTTTGCAGAGAATTTCTTCCACGACCGCTCCGTATCGCATCGCCGCAAGGAGCTGGAAGCATTGCTCGCCAAGGTGGGTAACATCACTGGTTCGACCGAAATGGTGGCTGAAAATCAGCTGAGAGGGACATTTACACTGAAATGCGTTTCGGGAAATATCAAAGTATTTTTCACGCTGTCGCCCGAAAACCCGGCATTGATCCAGCAGCTCGATTTCTCGCTGGCGAAGTAATGTTTTGGAAAAAAATTAGGGTGGAATAGGGGGATCGAAGGGGCCGGTTGTCTCGAAAGAAACAACTTAGCGATCATGAAAAGGACTATTTTATCATTCATCTTCATTTTTGTGCTGGGGGCTACTGTAAGCACCTTTGCGCAGGATAACCAGACATTGTTTCAAAGCCGGGGCATTTACCGCTCGGGCGGATACGCGGCGATCTCCAATAAATTCACCAAAATCAATGGGGACTATGCGAATATGGCCGAGCTGTACGGTGGCTGGTTCATTAATCAGCGGTTTTTGCTGGGGATAGGTGCTTCGGCTACGACCAACTACATTCCGGTACCAGCGTTGGAGCAGAATTTCCCTGCCCGTAAAATGACTTACCAGTACGGTCAGGTCGGCCTGATGACCGAGTATGTATTCGCATCGACACGCAAGGTGCATTTCACGGCCAATTTGCTTACCGGTACCGGCTTCACATTGCAATACGACCGCCGCGATTTCGACGACTGGGACGATTGGGATGACCGCTACGATGATGACGATGCGAAATTCTTCTTCGTCATGGAGCCGGGCGTGCAGGTGGAATTTAACCTGCTGAAATGGATGCGGTTCAGTCCGGGCGTTTCCTACCGAAAGGCATTTAACGCAAAAGGTAATGGTCTTACCGACAGCGATCTCAGTAATATTTCTTACAACCTTACGCTGAAATTCGGACGTTTTTAGGTCAAAATGGGGGATTATTGCCCGTTCACTAATTGCTGTGGCATTTAATCCCCCCTTCTTCCCGAACGGTTATCATGCTTCCCACGCAATCAGTTAAGTTAATGACTTGATAATCTTTATCGAAGGCAATAGGAACAGAATTAATGCAGTTATTAAGGGATTGCACACTATTGCGAACCAAAACAAAAGGTAAGATGCGTGTACTGGAATTTGTAATGATGGGGTTATTAACGCTCGCTGTTTCGGCGGCCAGGGCGCAGAATGTCTACGATGTGATCGTAGCGGGCCGTACCATCGGGTCTTTGAAGGTGTTCGATGAGAAAGGAAACGATGACACGGAAACCCACCGTATCGAGTCGGATTTCAAGGTGATGTTTTACAAAGGGTCATACTCGACACAGACCAATTATGTGCAGGGTAAACTCGTTTCCGCTACCTGCGCTCATCACGTCAATGGCGATCTCAAAGAGAAAACACTCACCAAAACCAGTTCCAAAACGCTTTATGAAGTGCTTTTCTCAGGCGAGGATGCAGAAGATAAGCCGAGTGTATCGGTGAACAAACCAATCAGCAGCACCATTACCAGCCTGTATTATAAGGAGCCTATCAATATTACGGAAGTCTATTCCGAACGGTACGGCAAGATGTGCAACATCCGGAAGCTTTCTGAGGGCCGGTACGGCGTAACGTTGCCCGATGGGAAAGAAGGGGTTTATTCCTACAAAAACGGCCTTTGCCGTGAGGTAAAGACCGATCTTGCAGGTTTTAAACTAAGAATTGTATTGAACGAGGGCAAAACAGCCCTCCGCTGACAGGTTTAAATAGCGTCCTGCTTCACATTTTTCAAATCCGAATTGTCGCGGATTTCTTCATTAGCGACTTTCACCAGCACATCGCCTTCTTTCACATCACCAAAAATCTCGGTTTTCTCCGTGCTGCTGCTGCCCGTTTTCACCGGTACCCACACCGCCCGCTTATCCACGACCTTGATCACGTAAGTTCCTTGCGTCGAGTTGAGTACGGCGGTCCTAGGAACGGCAAATGTGTTCGCATCGCCCGATAACGGGATCGAAACTTCGGCAATCATACCGGGTAAAAGTTTTTTATCAGTGTTAACCACATCCATTTCCGTGCGTTGCGAACGTAAACGGGTATCGAGCGCGCCGGCGAGGCGGGTTACTTTGGCAGGGAATTCCTGGTTCGGAAGCGATTTCACCTTGAAGGTAACCTGGCTCTGGTTTCGGAGGTAACTGGTATATTGCTCCGGCACACTCACGACCAGACGCAACTTACGCTGCTCCACCAATGTAAAGAGCGGAAACTCCGATCCTTTGCCCGACGGTCCCACGTACGCACCCGTACTCACATTACGCGCGGAGATAACGCCGCTGAATGGTGCCCGTATTTCGAGGTAATTGCGCGTATCGGTGATTTCACGGCTGGCCGAGCGGGCGGCGTCGAGCTGGGCGAGGTTGGATCGTTGCTTGGCCAGTGCCACATCCAGGTCGTTCTGAGAAACGGTACCGGGCGTTTTACTGGTTTCGAGCAGACGGTCGTAGTTGGCTTTGCTGGCCTGATAAATGGCTTCAAACGATTTCAGACGTGATTCGCTGGTAACGAGCTGGGAAGTGATTTCAGGTGCTTCCATAGTGGCCAGCAGCTGGCCCTCACGCACTTCGGTACCCACATCTACGTGGAGTTTTTTGACAAAACTGCTCACTTTGGCATAAATATCCACCTGTTGGAAAGCGATCAGCTCGCCGGGGATCTGGATATTCGATACGAGTTGCTCTTTTTTAAGCGGGAATGCATCCACGGCGTGCGCTTCCACACCTGCTTCCGCCGCGGCTTTTTTGTGCTCTTCTTCCTCGGCCCGTGACGAACCGCAGCTTTGCAGGACCGTCGCTGCGCCTGCAACGAGTACGGTCATGGCGATTTGATGAATATGTCTCATAGTCGGATAGGTTCGGTGTTGTGATTAACGAGTCATTGGTACATAAAACTTGCTTTCTTCATCCTCCGGATCGAGGGAAACGCTCTGCGTCGAAGCCTTGCCCTGTCCCCACGCGAATACCAGCGGGAGGATGAACAATGCCGCGAATGTGGAGGCGATCAGCCCGCCGATTACCGCACGGCCCAGTGGCGACGACTGGTCGCCCGCTTCACCGAGCCCGCTCGCCATCGGGATCATACCTACCACCATCGCAACGGCGGTCATCACGATAGGGCGGAGGCGGAGCCCGGCCGATTCTTTGGCCGCTTCAATGGCATTGCCGCTGTGCTTGCGCAACTGTTCGGCATTGGTAATCAAAAGGACGGCATTCGAAATCGATACCCCCACGGACATGATAATGCCCATATAGCTTTGAAGGTTCAGTGTGGAGCCGGTTACCATCAGCAATGCGAGCGAGCCGAGGATTACCGCCGGTACGGTCGCCAGTACGATTGCCGATACTTTAAACGACTGGAAGTTGGCCGCAAGCATTAGGAATATCACGATAATGGCCACCACCAGACCATTTTGAAGGCTGTCCAGGGTGTCGGTCAATGTCTGGCTCAGTCCCACCAGCTCGACGGTAAGCCCGCGTGGCAGCTCGCCGAGGGACGCTAATGCCTTTCTCACGTCGGCTTGTGCCACACCGAGGTCGGTATTGTTCAAATTGGCCGTTACCGAAAGCACGGGCATAGCACCGAGGTTGTCGTTCTCGCCGTAAGTCGTATCGGGCGTAATGGTGGCTATGTCGCCCAATACCGGGCGGTTGTTGTTTCTAAGCAGGGGAATTTCAGTCATTTCCTGAACGCTGTTCATTTTGCTTTCCGGGATTTGCACCTGCACGGAGTAGCTGAAACCACCTTTTTCGTCGACCCAGATATTCTTGTCTGTATAACGCGATGAAGAAGTCGAAGCAATGAGCGATCTTGAAACATCATTCATATCCACACCCAGTTGCGCCGCCCGCATCCGGTCGACTTCAATTTTGATCGCAGGGTATTTGTTGGACTGACCCAATTGAATATCGCGTAAATAGCTGATTTCCTTCAATTTAGCAATCACCTTCTGTGCATACTCTTCGTTCAGTTTCTTGCTCCGTCCCGACATCCGCACCTCGATAGGCGTGGGAGAGCCCTGGCTGAGAATTTTGTCGGTCAATTCAATGGGTTCGAAAGACATCGTCAAGTCCGGGATGGCCTGCTTTACCTCCGTGCGTATTTTCTCTTTCAACTCGTCCAGGTTGGTGTGGAATTCTTCATGCAAACCCACCTGCAATACCGCTTCCTGCGGACCCGCCATGAAAAGGTAAATAGGGTTTACCGAAAACAATGCAGGGTGCTGGCCTACGTAAGCCGATGTCACCGAAACGTTCTGAGGACCCACGATTTTCTTGATAATGTCGATCGTTTTGAGCGTTTTCTCCTCGGTGCGCTCCATACGCGTACCCTCGGGGGCACGCAGGCGCACCTGGAACTGGCTGCCGTTTACTTTGGGCAAAACATCCTTTCCAATATTGGTTAACAAAAGTGCTGCTAGTGCCGTAGTAATGATCAGGTATGCGGCCACTATCGGTTTCCGGAAAGGCATTACGCGGTTGATGAAGCGCATAAATCGCGCCCGGATACGCTCGAATGCGCTGATTTTGCCATTTCTGTCGGCGTCGACGCGATGGACCAGCGCCTCTTTTTGCGCGTCGGGGTCTCTGCTGAGCCCGGATGCCGCAAATTCTTCCGCGTCGGTCATCGGCGAGCCGTCGGCTTTGTGGTGGTGCTTCACTTTCATGATCCAGTTCGCCATAACCGGCACGAACGTCTGCGCCAGGAAGTAGGAAACGATCATACTGAAACCGATCGCCAATGCAAGCGGCAGGAACAACGAGCCCGGAATACCGCCCATCGTGAATGCGGGGGCGAATACGGCCAGGATACAGAAGAGGATCAGCAACTTGGGGAATGCGATTTCTTTACAGGCATCCCAAATGGCGAGGGCCTTCGGTTTACCCATATCAAAATGCTGGTGGATATTCTCGATCGTCACCGTACTTTCATCGACAAGGATACCGATCGCGAGTGCTAATCCACTCAATGTCATAATGTTGATTGTCTGACCGAACAGGTTCAGGAACAAAACACCAGCGATAATGGACGTCGGGATGGTCAGGATCACGATCAATGCGCCGCGTGGGTCGCCGAGGAAAAGGAGTACCATTAATCCGGTCAGGATGGCGCCGATGGCACCTTCCGTAAGCAAACTCATTACCGAGTTCATTACATAGGTCGACTGGTCGAATTCGTAGCTCACTTTCACATCCTCCGGCAATGTACTCTGAATGCGCGGAATAGCCTTTTTCAGGTTTTGAACCACTTCCCAGGTCGAGGCGTCGGCGCTTTTGGCAATACTCAGGTACACCGAGCGCTTGCCATTCACGAGCCCGTAGCCGGATGCAACGTCGGCACCGTCTTCCACCGTCGCCACGTCGCGGAGGTACAGGTTCTGCACGCCGCCTTTAAACAACGGAATGTTTTCAAACTCCTTCACCGTGTGAATGGTCGTGTTGGTAGGGGTAATGTAGTTTTTATCACCAATGCGCACGTTACCCGACGGGGCGGTCTGGTTATTCACGCGCAGCGCTTCCACCAGTTGGTCGGGCGTAAGGTTATGCGCGCGGAGCAGCTCGGGATCGGCCTTGATCACGACGGTACGGATGTTACCACCAAACGGGGGCGCCGAAACCAGACCCGGGATCGAGGTGAATGTCGAGCGTACGTACACGTTCGCGAGGTCGAGCAGTTCGTTGTTGCTGCGTTTTTCGGAGCTTAGAACGAGCTGGCCTACCGGCAATGTCGAAGCATCGAAACGGATAATGAACGGCGGGTTGGAGCCCGGCGGGAAAATGGCCTGTGCCCGGTTAGTGAATGCACTGAGTTCCGCCGAGGCCTGCGCCATGTTGGTACCGGGGTAGAAGTTCACTTTCATGAGCGTAAGGCCCTGAATGTTCTTCGTTTCAATGCTTTTGATACCGTTTACGTACAACAGAATGTTGATATATTGCTTGGCGAAGAAAGTCTCCATCTGGTCGGGCGTGTAGCCCCCGAACGGGTGCGCGATGTACATCACCGGCAAATCCAGTTTCGGGAAAATATCGACCTTGATCTTCCGCACCGCATCGATACCGAAAAAGAATAAACCGGCCACCAACACCATGATGGTGATCGGTTTACGTAATGCAAAACGTATTAAATCCATGGTACGAAAAAGTAAATTGTAACGGTACTATTTTATTGATGAGCGATATTGTCAGGTTTGGTCAGATGTTGTCAAGTGTTGTCAAGTGTAGTCAAGTATGGTCAAGTTTTGTCAAGTATGGTCATTTGTTGCCATGTATGGTCATTTGTGGAATGTAATGGGGGAGAAATGGAAAACCGTTGACAATACCTGACCACAAATGACCATACTTGACAATTCCTGACTATAACTGACAATTCCTGACTATAACTGACAACTCTTGACTATAACTGACAACTCTTGACCATTTTCAACCTCACGTTGCTAACAGAACTACTGATTCAGAAACGTACCGATGTCGCCACTGGCAGCTGCTTTGAGCAATACCGCCTGCCAGATATTGGTTGCGGCGATGTCGCGGCTTGTTTCGGCGCGGTTCAGGATATAGAGCGCTTGCGTCATGTCCACGATGTTGCTGAGGCCGTTTTTATATAAAACACTTTTCTGCAAATAGGCGTCGGAAGCCGATTGTACCTGCACGGGCGCCTCACGGTAATTGGCAATGGCATTGCCGATCTTCGTTTCGGAGAGAATGAGCTGGTTTTTCAGTTGTTGATCGGCCAGGTCGTATTCTTCTTTCAATGCATTGGAAACAAACTTCTGCGACATCACCTGCTGGCGTGTGCGCAGAATGCTGGTCATATTCCAGGTGGCGCCGATACCGAGCAGATAGTTATACCTCACGGGTTTGATACCCTCGAAATAATTATGGGTATAGGCCGTCTGGTCGCTCGCATAGCTGGATGAAAATCCTGCGCCGCGTCCCTGAAACACACCGAAAAGCGAGAACGTCGGCATTCCGAGCGTATGGAAGTACTTGGCCTGCTGCTCGCTGACGGCAATGCGGTTGGCATAAAACTTCAACAGCGGGTGATTCTCCTTTTTGTTCAGGGAATCGGCCATGGTGCGCGGCATGCGGGCGAGGAGCATTGTATCGAGCTGGAAGCGCTGGTCGGTAATGCCCATGAGCCTGGCCAGGTTATTGGCCTGCTCCTGCTCGAAATCCCTCGCCTGGGTAATGCTGATCTTCGCATTGGAGACTTCCGCATTGGCCAGCGACGAATCTACGCCAGGGATCAGCCCGTTTTTGGCGCGGGTAACGACGACGGTTTTCAGTGCATTGGCGCGTTCGAGGTTGTTTTCCCACGAGCGGATGAGCCGCTGGGCGGCGAGCAGGTTCAGGTAAGCGGCGGCTACGCGCACGCTATGCTGGAACTGTTCCTGTTCGAGATCGGCCTGGTCGCGGTTTACGGCTTGCTGTGCGACGTTGATACGCTCACGTGCGCGGCCGAATGCGAAGAAATCCCAGTTGACGTTCGTCAGGTACAGCGCCCCGAACGCGGAATTCCAGTTTTGCTGTGGCAACGGCAAGCCCGAAGACGCTACCGATAGCCCGAGGCCGTACAGCGGGCCGTTCTGGCCGTTGACCGTACCGTAATCCTGCTGGGCCGAGAGGTTGAGGTTGGGAAGGTATTCTTTCTTGCTTTGAAGGACCGTGGCCTTGGAGGCGCTGAGGTAGTTGTTCTTGGCCTTGATGCTTCCGTAGTTGGAGACGGCCGTTTCTACGGCCTGTTGTAATGTAAGTGTTTGGGCACTCAGTTTTTCACCGGCTCCGACCAGCGAGAGGGTCAGAAACAGGGAGGGGAAATACTTCTTCGATGTCATTTGCATTCAGAATTATATGGCAACTGAACCGGGGCGAGTGTGTGGGTCAAAGGATTGGCTTATACAGCGATGGTCCGCCACAGCGATGGTCCGCCACCGCGGTGGTCCGACAGGCCCGTCGAATTGCTTCGCAAAGGTAATCCGACGGCCGGTGGCAATGTTTATTACTTTCAAACAATATCTTATAAAATTCAAACATCCCTAGCGTTCGTGTACGCGGTATGATTTCGGGGTAATGCCGATTTGCTTCTTGAAAAGGTTGTTGAAATAGGCAGGGTATTCGAAACCCAGGCAGAATGCGATCTCGGCGACGCTCCAGTTGGAATGCCGGAGCATTACTTTGGACTGCGCCAGCACCCGGTCGATAATGTGTTCGGTGGTAGTTTTTCCGGTGATTTCCTTCAACGCCCGGTTGAGGTGATTCACATGTACGTTGAGCCTGATGGCGTAGTCTTTCGCGGTTTTAAGTTTGAGCTTGTGCTCGGGAGACTCGATCGGGAACTGGCGTTCGAGGAGCTCCTGGAATTGCGAGGAAAGCTTGGCGGAGCCGTTCACATGTACGTCGCTCAGTTCCGAAGGCTGCATTTTCATGGCCTCGTGTGCGAGCACGTTCACATAATTGCGCATGAGGTCGTACTTATGCACGTAGCTCGACTCGATGTCGGCCTGCATTTTACCAAAAATACTGAGCAGGTATTCCTGCTGTTCTTCATTGATAAAATACACCGGAATGGAATCGCTGCGCAGGATCGGGCAGTTCGAAACCGTCGCCGAGCGGTTGATCGTGCTCAGGAACTGGTCGGTAAACAAACAAAAGTAGCCCGACTGCTCTTCCGACATCGCCTGCCACGAATAGGGCACGTTACGATTGAAGAAAACCAGCGCATTCCGGTTGATCTCGATTTCCTGGTTGCCGTAGGTAATTTTCCCTTTTCCGAGGATCAGCGAAATTTTGTAGAAATCCCTTCTGGCGTAGGAAGTGTACTTGTTGCAGAATACGCGGGAAAATACATTGAAATGACCTTCATCCCCGGTCGTTTTGTCCGGACCTTTTAGCCCTTTCGCAGCGGGGTGCGTCTGGTAAAAATGTGCTACGGTCTCATTCGGTATCATGAGCTGAAATTATGAAATTCAAATATTGGCTACAAAGCCAGTGGGTTAAAAATTAATTAAATAGGAGAGACGCTTGGTATCGTCATAAATTTTCCCGGTTAAACCACTTTCAAACGGGAAAAGCCGGTGCGCAGGGCACCGGCCGGGCAATGGGTAGCATGTGTTATAATTACATCGTACCGCAGATCCATTCCGGTTCCTGAACGGGCTTGATTGCATGTACACCATTACCGGTTTTGTAGTTGCGGGCGGAGACGAGCGGGTTGAGTACGTTCCGTTGCGTGCGCTGGCGCGTGAAGACGACGAACCGCACTTCGCGCGGCGCGTATTTGGGCGTCGGGTCGGCTTCGGGCCGACCGACGTTCAATGTAGCAAAGCGGGCGGCAAGCGCCGGGTTTGACGATTCGACAACCAGCCTGGCCTTGGGCGCCGCCGCCGCTTTGTTGGGATGTTTATAATTGTGGGTCGAAATGCCCGGGTCGGAGACACGGACGGGCTGCGACGAGGCCGCATTACATAAGCTCGCGGCGCATGCGAGCAGCGCTGCAAAAATGAATGGTTTAGGATTCATGATAAGGTTAATTAAGAAACAGGTTATTAGGATTTGTTTCAAAATTACCCGCAAGCTTTTTTACAATACCTATCCATTTCAAACATTGAATTATAAAATTCAATCATGCACCCAATTATTTTTCAACGCGTTAGCATTCTGATCGGAAAGAATTTAGTTTTTTAAAGGGACGAAAAACGGACGTTCAAAACAGACAAAAAAAGCATAAAAAATTCCTAATTGCCTTAATTTGAACATTTTGATAAATATTAGGATCAATTTTGGAGCAAAAAAAGCGCCGACCTTATTGAAGCCGGCGTTTTCCGCAATTATACAATGGTTAATCTCGCGTCGGATAAACCTTATCCGGGGCATTATAATATTCAGCCATTTGCGCCGTGTCTTTGGTCACACTGATAGTGGGGGTTTTGTAGTTTCTCGGTGAGGTAAGCGGATTGATTTCCACTCCTTCCGGCTTGTATTCGCGCGTGACCACGAGGGTAGCCGGGCGCGGAGCATATTTGGGCGTAGTGCTGACGTATTTGGTCTGGTACTTGCCGAAGCGTTCGACGGTCCGCATATTCACGACGCGTATCGTGTTCTGGTCCTTACCGGCAGCTTTTGCCTGGGCCGCCTTGTTTGGATGCTTATAGTTATAAATCGAAATGCCCGGATCTACGATCGACTGCGCGTTGGCTGCGACGGTGAATAATCCGGCAATTAATATGGCGATTAAAAAAGTGGCTTTTTTCATGTTGGTATTCGTTTATTCTCACTAATGGGCCCTTCTAAGGAGGGGTTGAATGAAAATTAACAACAGAAAGAAGCATTCCCAAATGCTCTAATAACTCCTGAAATTGATGTTTTGGCAGAAAGAGGGGCCCATATCAGGCCAATGTTAAGTAAAAATGAACCGATCGTTCAAATCAGGATTCGTTGGAAACTGACTTTGACTAAAAAGTGAAGTATAAAGCAGAAATCACGTGAAATGACATCCTGTGAAAATCCCGGAAAAATTTTAGATTTTAATGAGTTTCTAATTATTTTCTAATCATTCCCGGATTTCAGGGGCTAATTAAGCAATGCCCGCGTAGTCGTGTGAATACCCTTGCAAATGCGCTCCATCGGCAGGTCGTTGCTGTCGTCGCCAAACGGGTCCTCGATTTCCTCGGCGATCACTTCCAGACTGGCGAGGATATAGAACACGAACATCACGAACGGAATGACGAGAAAATGCAGGCTGAACACGTACCCGATCGGCAGTGTGAGGCAGTAAATAAAGATGAATTTCTTGATAAACGAGCTGTAAGAGAGCGGGATAGGTGTATTCTTGATCCGTTCGCAGGCACCGCAGATATTCGTAAACCCTTCGAGCTCGTGGTTCAATAGAATGGTATGCTCCGGCAGCAATGCGCCCTTTCTTTGGAGTTCTATCACTTTGGCGAACAATGCAGCGGCGATTTGATTGGGAATGTGATCGGTCGTGATCAGCGAGGATTTCTGGTAAAGCGCAGCGTCCTCGAACTCCCCGGAAATGTAGGTATTGCGCAAATGGTTTTTCAATGCATATGCGTAGTTCGGGATCATCCTGGTGAAAAATTCACGCTCGGCGGCATGCTCCGGGCCAATCAGCGCAGCCAGTTTTAACGCAAGATTGCGGCTTCCGTTCACAAGCGAGCCCCATTGCTTGCGGCCTTCCCACCAGCGGTCGTAGGCCGTGTTGGTCCGGAACACGAGCAGCATCGAGATCACAAAACCCAGCAAAGAGTGCATCAGGGAGATATTTTTCAGGTCGTTGTTCTCCGTGATTTTGAGATGGATTATAATAATGTAGGCGACAATGCTGGAATAGGCTGCCATGATAAGGATCATCGGCGCAAGCTTCCGGACGGTGTCGGCCTTCTGGAAATAGAAAATATAACGGAACCACTCTTTGGGGTTATAGTCGATCATACAAGTTTGACCTGGTCGATGAGTTTAAAAAATTCCTTAAAGCATTTGGCGGTGAGGCGGGCGTCTTCCAGCGCATTGTGCGTCTCTTCCTCCCGTTCGAACCCAAAATAGCTTGCCACGGAGCCCAGGCTCAGCGAGCGCGGTACCTGCTTGCCGTTTTTTTCGAGTATTTGGAAAAACAAGTAGGAGACGGTGTGGAGATCGAGCTGCTTGTTGGAGAAGCCCCATTTCATTTTTTCGTTGCGGTAGGCAAAACGCAGAAAGTTGATATCGTTGATCACGCTCTGGCCGCAAATGACCACATTGGCGAGGCCGGGTTTGCCGACGTTCAGTTTTTTGATCCATTTCTCGAATTCGGGAAGTACGTCGTAGATCATCGGGGCGTCTTCCAGGTCGTCCAGCGACAGGCCGTGTACCTCTTCGGACTTGACCGAAAATGCCTCCTCGTTCTCGGGATACACATTTTGCAGATAAGTACCGAGCGAGCGCCAGTTGTCGTCAAAAAACTCGGCGCCGATCTGGATAATCTCGTTCCAGCCAGGCTCCGGCCCGGTCATTTCGATATCTAAAACAAGGAAGGACATAGGCAGGCTTGCGGGGCTGTGTGAAAAATGGTCATGATTTGGAAACTCAAACTTATAGTTTTGTGTACAAAATTATGCAATCATTGCATGCAAGAAGATTCTTCAAACACTCATTTATAGCAAATGGCTATCGATTTTAAAGAAATTCCGTCTCCGTGTTTCGTCCTGGAAGAGGAGCTGCTCCGCAAAAACCTCGAACTGATCGACTCGGTCCAAAAGGCGGCAGGCTGCCAGATTATCCTCGCATTGAAAGGTTTTTCCATGTACAGTGCCTTCCCGATCGTGAAGGAATATCTCTCCGGCGCCACAGCCAGTTCGCTGAACGAGGTGAAGCTGATTAACGATTTCATGGGGTACCAGTCGCATACGTACATGCCTGCGTATCTCGACAACGAGTTTGAGGAGATCATGCAGCGCAGCAGCCACATTACCTTCAATTCGCTGAGTCAATGGGAGCGGTTCCAGGGCAGGGTAGAGGCTTACAAAGCGGCTAACCCCGGCAAGACGCTCTCATGCGGTATCCGCGTGAACCCGCAGTACTCGGAGGTGGCCACGGACATGTATAACCCGTGCGTACCGGGCTCGCGCCTGGGCGTCACACGCGACAAGCTGCCCGACGAGCTTCCCGCAGGGATCGACGGCATTCACTTTCATACGCTCTGCGAAAATGGCAGCGACACCTTGGAGCGCACGCTCGCCGCATTGGAGGAAAGATTCGGTGATTTGCTGCATCAGGCGAAGTGGCTCAACATGGGCGGCGGTCACCTGATGACAAGGGAAGGATATGATATTAGTAAGCTAATAAAATTAGTTAGTACTATACAGGAAAAGTACAATCTGGAAGTGATACTCGAACCGGGTTCAGCCATCGCCTGGCGTACCGGCGTATTGTATACCACGGTGCTCGATGTGCTCGACAGCCAGGGTATCGACGTGGCGATCCTGGACACCTCGTTTGCAGCCCATATGCCCGACACTCTGGAGATGCCTTACAAGCCCGCCATTCGGGGCGCGCACCAGGAACCGGTGGCCGGAAAACCTACTTATAGATTAGGAGGAATGACCTGTCTGGCAGGCGACTACATGGGCGATTACTCGTTCGATAAGCCGCTCGAAATTGGCGATAAAATCATATTCGAGGATATGATACACTACACCATGGTGAAGACTACAACATTTAACGGTGTTAATTTACCTTCCATAGGGATATGGAAAGTTGACCAAAGTTTTCAGCTAATTCGATCGTATGGATACGAGAGCTTCAAGGACAGGTTATCGTAGTAAGAGTCAACAATTTTGTGAATATCGGTTACTTGTTACTTGGATGACTTCCCGGAAAAGTTCTAATGAGTGAATGAGTCAATGAGTGAATGTTTTTAAACTGAAACTATTCACTCATTCACTCATTCGCACATTCACTCATTTATTTCGGCAACATCGGAAACAGCCTCTTCACCTCTTCTGCGGAGGGTTGCTTTCCATACTCCGTGATCTCGAAAACTTCTACATATTTCACCTTCTCCGCCTTCTCTGTACCGTACCATTTGTCGAGCGAAGCCTTGATCTCGGGGTTTACCGAAGACCGTCGTTCCATCGAGGCGAGCAACCATTTTTTACGTTCGGTGACGTCTTTGGGAACGTTAGCAAGATCGCCATTTGTCCAAGGTAGCCACTCATAAAATTGGGAAACGTGTGCGTCCAGTCCGTCCACTTTTTTAGCAAGCGTTTCGGTGATATCGATCGCAATATCGGGGCGGAATGGGTTCGGTCTTTGAAAACGGTCGCGGAAATAGAGGAAAACGGGGTTCTTGGTTAATGGAGGCACACTGCTAAGGATATTCGGCACGATGACGAGGTATGCCGCATCCTGCACGACCACGCCAGTATTGCGGTGATCGGGGTGGTAATCGTTTGTGCGGGGTGAAATTACGACGTCCGCATTCCATTCGCGGATTTTACGGATCACGGCCAGGCGATTTTCAACGGTAGGGAAAAGCTCGCCGTCGTGGTTGTCGAGAATGTCGTATTGGATTCCCCAGCGGCGTGCAGCTTCCTGTGCTTCTTTGTACCGGCGATTAGCCAATTCTCCGCCGCCGATATCCTGGTGGCCTTTGTCGCCATTTGTTAGTGAAACAAACTTGACCTTATGCCCCATTGAGGAGTAAATAGAGGCAATGCCGCCGGCACCGAGGTCGCAGTCGTCGGGGTGGGCGCCGAAGACGATAATGTTGAGTGGTTTTTTCGGATCGGTCGCGGGCTGCGCCCAGGCGGTCGCCCCGCAAAATAGCAATGCAGGAAGGATGAGTAGCTTTCTGATCATTTTAAATAAGGTTACGAAGGTTTGGAATAATTGCAAAATAGAAATTTAAATTCTGGAAAAGCCGGCAGCAACCTTATTTTATATGTCACACAAAGTAATTGACAACCGGAAGGCAATTATCAGATGATATTTGAAAATATAAATTTTTCAATGCCCTTTTTTTAAATGGAATTTTACCCATTTTATGAAGTTCCCAAGTGATGTACTTTGGCTCAAAAACTGCGATTCCAGCTCATTAGGCAAGAAAAAATTATATTTGTTAACCC
This sequence comes from Dyadobacter sp. SG02, assembly GCF_900109045.1. Lineage (GTDB taxonomy): Bacteria > Bacteroidota > Bacteroidia > Cytophagales > Spirosomataceae > Dyadobacter. Next base: position 41,215 of record NZ_FNYL01000005.1, on the reverse strand, counting down.
GTCAGACTTCCAGGGTATTACTGTTTTCCAGCTAAATATTTAAACAGGCCCCGCTTAGATTCTTCTAATAATCCTGTATCTTTGTATCCCGTAATCATAGAAAAACAGCAAAGTCTTATGGCTTCCAAAGCACGAAAGACCGCTAAGTACATTTTCGTTACGGGCGGTGTTACATCTTCACTTGGCAAGGGAATCATTGCCTCATCACTAGCTAAACTACTACAAGCGAGAGGTCTCTCAGTCACGATCCAGAAATTTGATCCGTATCTGAATATCGATCCGGGTACCATGAATCCCTACGAGCACGGAGAATGCTACGTTACGGACGATGGAGCCGAAACCGATCTCGATCTGGGCCATTATGAGCGTTTTCTGAACGTTCGCACTTCACAGGCAAACAACGTCACTACCGGGCGTATCTACCACAACGTTATTACCGCCGAGCGTCGCGGCGACTTCCTTGGAAAGACCGTACAGGTGGTTCCGCACATTACCGACGAGCTGAAAAGAAATATGCTGTTGCTGGGACAAACCGGCGATTACGATATTGTGATTACGGAAATTGGTGGTTGTGTAGGGGATATCGAGTCCCTGCCGTTCCTGGAAGCGGTTCGTCAGGTGAAATTCGAAATGGACCACCAGGATACGCTGGTTATTCACCTTACACTCATCCCTTACCTGAACTCCGCAGGCGAGCTGAAAACGAAACCGACGCAGCACTCAGTGAGAATGTTGCAGGAATCGGGTATCCAGCCGGATATTCTCGTGTGCCGTTCGGAACACCCGCTGCCGTACGATATCCGCAAGAAAATTGCATTGTTCTGTAACGTGCAGGTGAATTCGGTGATCGAGGCGATGGATGCGGACACCATTTACGCCGTGCCTTTGCTGATGCTCAAAGAGCGCCTCGACCAGCGTGCATTATATATGCTCGACATTTATAATGACAAGGACGTGGACCTCGATTCATGGAAGACATTCCTTTCCAGATTGAAAAACCCGGTCGATTCGGTTCGCATTGGTCTGGTTGGTAAATATGTAGAGCTGCACGACGCGTACAAGTCGATCGTCGAATCGTTTATCCACGCGGGTGCGGCCAACGAATGCAAGGTGAATATCGAATGGATCCATTCAGAAAGCCTTACTGCGGAGAATGCGGTGGAGAAACTGGAAAACCTCGACGGGGTACTGGTAGCTCCGGGCTTCGGCGAGCGCGGTATCGAAGGCAAGATCGCCGCGATCCAATACGTTCGCGAAAACAACATTCCGTTCTTCGGGATCTGCCTTGGTATGCAAATGGCCGTGATCGAGTACGCCCGCAACGTGATAGGCTGGCAGAATGCGCATTCGGTTGAAATGGATGCCACGACCGACCACCCGGTGATCCACCTGATGAAAGATCAGAAAGATGTTTCCAACAAGGGAGGTACCATGCGTCTGGGCGCTTACCCGTGCCGCATTAAGAAGGACACATTGGCCCATAAAATCTACGGCAAGACCAATATCAGCGAACGCCACCGCCACCGCTACGAATTCAACAATAAGTATTTGAAAGAATTCGATGAAAAAGGACTGGTTGCCACGGGTATTAACCCCGACAACAACCTGGTGGAGATGGTAGAAATGCCTTCGCACCCGTTCTATATCGGTGTACAGTTCCACCCCGAGCTAAAAAGCACGGTGATGAACCCGCACCCGATCTTCGTGAATTTCGTGGCTGCCGCACTGACCTATTCATTGCAAAAAAGATCGGTAGAAACCTTGAACCCGGTTTCCCACTGATCACATTTTAAGGCCTGTTAAGCGAAAAAACTTGTTACCTTTGCCGCCTTACAAGCGGTATGTTATTTCAATAATTTAAAGTAAATAATGGATAAAAATTTTGTAATCGGCCTGGTCTTGATCATGCTGATGCTGATAGGCTACCAGGTACTGGTTCCGAAGCCAGTGGAACCTACCCCGGTAGCGGAGGTGAAGAAAGAAGCTGCCAAGCCTGCGTCTGTCACTTCGGATACCACCCAAAAATCCTCACAATCAGTTGATTCCACTGCCGTTCCTCAAAAGGACCTGGTGATTGAAACGAAGGACGCCCGCGTTGTTTTTACCAACAAGGGTGGGGTAATGAAAGAGGTGATGTTGAAAAACTACAAAACCTACGATCAGAAACCACTTTACCTGATTGCCGAAAACCACAACAATTTCCAGATCGATCTGCCGACGCAAACCGGCGATGTGAGACTGACAAACCAGACTTTCACGACCGACGCACAGGACCGTACGCTGGCTGAGAAGGATTCGGCGGTGATCACTTACCGGACTACGCTCAAAAACAACCAGACCGTCGAGCAGACTTACCTGGTACGCGGTTCCGGTTATGTAATCGATTACGGTATCAAAGCCAGCGGCGCATTGCCGGCCAACAAGTCGGTAGAATTCCATTGGGATAACGACCTGCTGCAACTGGAAAACGATATGAAGAAAAACCGTGAAGTGGTTACCGTTAACTACTACACGGACGCGCTGAAAAGCCTTCCTACCAGCCCTACTTCGAATGAAGAAGAGAAAACGGCCGACCCGGTTAAATGGTTTACGATTAAGCACAAATACTTCCTGGCTGGTTTGATCGCGGAAAAAACGCCGCTGACAAACGTGACCATGCGTGCCAACGTAAATGTGGAAGATTCGGTGATCGTGAAAAATATGAACATTTTCGCCGGTATCCCCGCGGCGGCTGTGCAAAAAGGGGAGGCCAACTTCCAGTTTTACCTCGGACCTAACGAATACCACATTGTCGACAAAGTAAAAGCGGAGAACTTCGATCAGAACGTATACCTCGGTTATGCATTCCTGAAACCGATCAACAAATTTTTCCTCGTCCCGCTTTTCAACCTGATCGAAGGATTTGTGAGCAACTACGGCTTGCTGATCATTCTTTTGGTATTGTTTGTAAAAACATTGCTGACGCCGCTGACTTACAAATCGTACATCAGCATGGCGAAAATGCGTATCCTCGGGCCGGAGCTCGAACAGATCCGCGAGGCTAACAAAGACGATGTAGCGAAGCAGCAGCAGGAGCAAATGAAGCTTTACCAGCAGGTAGGCGTGAGCCCGCTCAGTGGGTGCGTGCCGGTACTCGCGACGATGCCGATCCTGTTCTCGCTCTTCTTCCTGTTTCCGAACCTGATCGAGCTGCGCCAGCAATCGTTCCTCTGGGCTAGCGACCTTTCGACGTACGACTCGTTCTTCAAGCTGCCGTTTAATGTGCCTTTCGGTATCGGTAACCACATCAGCTTGTTCACGATCCTGATGACGGCTTCCAGCATTGGTTATGCCTACTACAACAACCAGAATACACCTACACAGCCCGGACCGGTGAATATGAAGGCGCTGGGTTACGTGATGCCGCTCATGTTCATGTTCATCCTGAACTCGTTCCCGGCCGGTTTGACGTTCTATTATTTTGTTTCAAACGTCGTAACCATCGCCCAGCAGCTTTTGATCAAGCGTTTTGTAAATGAGGATAAAATCAAAAACATCCTTGAAGAAAACCGCAAGAAAAACGCTACCGGCGAGAAGAAGCAGAACAAATTCCAGAAGTATCTTGAAAAGTCGTTGCAGGCTGCGGAAGAGGCGAAAAAGAAACAGGCTGAATTAGAGAAAAAGACTAAAAAGAAATAAAAGGTTTTTTAGATCGTAATAATAAAGGGCAATGTTCCAGTTGGGATATTGCCCGTTTTTTTCCCATTTTAGGCAGGTTTTTTGTACGCAAACGACCAGCACACTCTTGACCCCGAAATCCTGATGAAAGTTATCTTTTTTTTGATTTTGACAGTCCATATCGGGTTGTTCCAGCCGTCGTTCGGGCAGGCTAATGCCCAGACGGAAAGCAGGTACCGGTCAGCCCTGGCAGATTACAAACAAGGTAAATACGCCGTGGCGATGGACAAGTTCTATCCCATGACGAGCGTAAATGCGAAAACGGCCTATTCGCCTTATGCGCATTACTACTATGCATTGAGCGCCTACCAGCTGAAACGCTACAAGGACGCCAAACCCATGCTGCTCCAACTGCAAAGCCGGTATCCGGGTTGGAATAAAATCAATGATGTGTATTACCTGCTGGGCGCGGTAAGCCTCGCCAACGGCCAGATCAACGACGGCCTCGACCAGCTTGCGCGCATTAAAGAATCTTCCCTGAACAAAGATGTGCAGGCATTGAAACAGCATCATCTGGGAGAAATCAAGGATTTCCTGAAACTGAAAGACCTGCAAAAGCAATATCCTTCCGACCGTGACATTGCATTGATGGTCTATCAATCCATTCAAGCGGCCCGCACGCCCGCGCAAGGTGACCTGGCTTATGCCGAGCAGCTCGACAAGCAATTCAAATTCCGCAAAAGTGAAAAGGTAGAGGAAGCACCAAAACGCAGCGCCCCGAAGTCGGATACGCAATGGACGAAAGGCTACCTGGACGTGGCCGTATTGCTGCCATTCCGCCTGGATGAGTTCGGGACTTCCAAACGCCGTTCGAACCAGTTTGCGTACGACTACTACCTGGGCCTGACGGTGGCGAAAGAACAGCTCCAAATGGAAGGTATCACTGTTAACCTGTGGGCTTACGATGTTAGCAACGATGCAAAGAGCATGCAGGTCATTTCGGATAACAAAAATTTCCAGTTATCGGACATGGTTATCGGGCCATTGTATGCCGGTACTTTCGATGTGGCGGCTGATTTTGTTTCGGGAAGCAATGCGATCATGCTCAACCCGCTCTCGACCGATGTCGGCTTACTGAAATCGGGGAATATTTACCTGGGACATCCGTCCATTACCTACCAAACCCAGAAAGCCGCGCAATGGATGCGTAGCCTTTCGCCGGGACTGAGTACTGTGATTTATTACGGAAATACGTCGAAGGACTCTGCTATGGCGGCTTCTTATGCCACCGAATGGAAGGCAAAAGGAGGGAAGGTAGCCTCCATTGCCCGAATCCAGTCAGACCGTGAGTCGCTGGAAGGTAAAGTGACGTTAATTGAAACCAACAAACCGGCGCATATCGCATTGTTTTCATCGGACGGGGAATCGGGTGGAAACCTGATCGAAGTCCTGAACGGTCATAAATTGAATGCATTACCGGTTGTGGCTACTTCAACAAGCTTCAACGCGCAACAATCCCGATTGTCGCGCTACGGAGCACGGTTAACACTGATCGACGCGGATTATGTGGACCGCGAGAAAGAAACCATCCGCCAGTTTCAGAAGAATTATTACAACAAAACCAGCACTTTTCCTTCAGTGTATTCCTACCAGGGATACGACCAGTTGCTATTCTTTGGGCGGATGCTTTCCAAATACAAGGATAAGTTACCTTCCGGTCTGCAATCGCGGAAATTCGGCAGCGAGGAATACCTGCTTTCGGGTTTTGACTATACCAAATCGAATGAAAACCAGATTACGCCTGTCCTGAAATATAGCGGCTCCAAATGGGTGCCGGTGGACAGGTAATACCAACTTTTACAAACAGAATGAATACTTCCACGAGCCAGCAACTTTTCGAAAAAGCACAAAATTATATTCCCGGCGGCGTAAACTCGCCCGTACGCGCATTCCGCGCGGTAGGTGGTACTCCATTGTTTATCAAGTCTGCCAAAGGTCCGTACATCTATGACGAGGACGGTAACGAATACATCGAACTGATCAATTCCTGGGGGCCGATGATCCTGGGGCACGGACATGAGCTGATTCAGAAAGCCGTTTCCGACGCTATCCAGCATTCATTCTCTTTCGGCGCGCCTACGCGCAGGGAGGTGGAAATGGCGGAACTGATCGTTTCCATGGTACCGTCGATCGATAAAGTGAGAATGGTAAACTCAGGAACGGAAGCAACGATGTCGGCCATACGGGTAGCACGCGGGTACACGGGGCGCGACAAAATCATCAAGTTCGAAGGGTGCTACCACGGCCACGGCGACAGTTTCCTGATCGCAGCCGGCAGCGGCGCTGTGACATTCGGTACGCCGGACAGTCCGGGCGTAACAAAAGGCGTCGCGAACGACACCTTAACGGCCCCTTACAACGACCTGGATGCCGTGCAGCAACTGGTAGATGCCAACAAAGGTCAGATCGCCGCCCTGATCCTCGAACCGGTGGTGGGCAATATGGGGTGCGTGCTTCCGAAAGAGGGCTTTTTGCAAGGATTACGCCGCATTTGTGATGAAGAAGGTATTGTATTGATTCTCGATGAAGTGATGACCGGCTTCCGTCTTTCGAAGGGCGGGGCGCAGGAAAGATTCGGAATTACGCCTGATCTAACAACGTTAGGAAAAATAATAGGCGGAGGAATGCCCGTTGGGGCCTATGGTGGGAAGGCCGAGATCATGAATTACGTCTCGCCGGCCGGGCCGGTGTACCAGGCGGGCACGCTATCCGGTAACCCTATTGCAATGGCAGCGGGTTACACGATGCTTACCTACTTGAATGAGCATCCCGAAGTGTATACCCAGCTCGAAAATGCAGGTAATAAGCTCGCGAACGGTTTCAGAAATTCGATGGAGAAATTAGGTTTGAAATACACTTTGAACCACATCGGTTCCATGTATACGCTGTTCTTCACGCCGAACGCGGTGACAGATTTCCCATCGGCCAAAGCTTCGGACCTGCCGCTTTTCGGTAAGTATTTCCACGCCATGTTGAACAGAGGTATTTACATGGGCCCCAGCCAATTCGAAGCGATGTTCCTGTCGACAGCCCTCACCGACGCGCATTTGGAGCGGATTATTGCGGCGAATGAAGAGGCGCTGATTGAAATTACGAGGTAATGAGTACCCGCCGCTATTCCATCATCATCCCCGTCTACAACCGCCCCGACGAGTTGGAAGAGCTGCTGGCGTGCCTTGCGCAGCAGACCTACCGAAACTTTGAAGTAGTAATCGTAGAAGACGGCTCGAAAATCAAAGCCGATGAAGTGGTGAAATCATTCTCTGATAAACTCGACATTCACTACCATTACAAGGAAAACGGTGGCCAGGGCTTTGCCCGCAACCACGGTTTCGAGCGGGCTGCGGGAGATTACTTCATACTGCTGGATTCGGATGCATTAATAGAGCCGAACTACCTCTCAATCGTCGAAAACCGGTTGAATACGGATTACGTAGACCTATATGGCGGGCCGGATACGGACCATCCTTCATTTACACCCATTCAGAAGGCCATCAGCTACTCGATGACCTCGGTATTCACAACAGGCGGTATCAGAGGGAAAAAGAGTAATATGGGCGGTACGTTCCACCCGCGGAGCTTCAACATGGGCCTCTCGCGCAAGGTGTGGGAGCGGACGGGAGGGTTTCTGACGAGCCGGATGGGCGAAGACATCCTGTTCAGCATTGGGGCATTGCGGCTTGGGTTCAAATCCGCATTGATCCCCGAGGCATTCATTTATCACAAGCGCCGCACGCAGTTCGGGGCTTTTTTCAGGCAGCTGAAATTCTTCGGCCGCGCACGCATCAACATCGCCCGCTACTATCCCGACGAGCTGAAACTCGTGCATACATTCCCGCTACTGTTCACGCTTGGGGTTTGCAGCATTCCGCTGTGGTATTTCATTTTCAAGCCATTCTTTTACCTAGGATTGTGGTTTCTGGGCATTTATGTGGCATTGTTGTTCATCGATGCGTTCCGCAAAACGAAGAGCATAGAGGTTGCATTTCTGAGCATTGGAGCGGCATTTACGCAGCTTTTCGGCTACGGGATAGGCTTTGTCCAGGAAGGGTGGAAGCGGCTTTGGGAAAACAAGTCGCACCGGGAAACGGGAGCGGCCATTGAGTATCCTTCGTGATTTTACTTGAACCATAAAAAAGAGGCAGCTTCTCGCGAAACTGCCTCTTTTCGTTGCTATCAAATACTGTTATTTCTGACAGAAATAAACAATCTCTTCCCCAGGCAACGAGTATTTTTTCACCTCGGCTGGGCTCAGTTCATCCATTACAAAACGGTCCTCGGTTACTTTGAAACCGCCTTTTTCCAGTTCCCGACCATAGTTGCGGCCGAATAGGCGCAGGTGATCGTTTTGGAGGAAATGGATTTCGCGTTCTTTTGGATCGGTAATCGTCGGGTCTTCGTAGGTTACTTCATATTTCATGTCCTGCGGGGATTGGATCAATGCCCATCCGCCTGGTTTCAGCACACGGTGCAGTTCGCTCATGGCGAGAATATAGTCGTCTACGTGCTCCATCACGTGGTTGCAGAAGGCGACGTCGAAGGTATTGTCTTCAAATGGGATCTGGTGGATGTCCATTTTTACCTTCGCGAGGGGAGATTCGATATCGGCAGTGATATAGTCCAGGTTTTTCATCTGCTCGAAGCGGTCGATGAAGCAGTACTCCGGTGCTACGTGCAGTACTTTAAGTTTAGCGGTATAGAAATTGGTTTTGCGCTTCATGTACAGCGCCATCAGACGGTGGCGTTCGAGCGAAAGGCAGCTGGGACACAGCGCATTCTCGCGGCTCGACGTGTTGCGGCCATAGGGTAGGAACTTGCGGTATTTGCTGTTGCACACCGGGCATTCCACTTTGTTGCCGATATAGAAGATGCTGAGTCCCCGCGCTGCCCAGTGTCCGACAAGTTGGAGATAGGGACGCGGAATGTAACGCAGAACTAAACTAATGATGGATTTCATTAAACCAATTAACTAAAAATTAATAATTTTAGGATCATAACATCGAATAGCCTGAATAAATGATCCCCTCGATTGACCCGAAACCACCTGGTAAGCGACTGATAAAAAGAATGTCGACACGCACGAAATGGATGATTCTCGCTCCATTAGGCCTGTTGTTGTTCAGTTTCGGTCTTACCGTGCTCAGCGAAGCGGCGCACCAGCGTCGTATCGGCGAGCCTACGCAGGTGTGGGTCGTGTTGGGCCTTTACAGCCTCGCATTAATCAATGGAGGCCTGATCATGTTCGGTGAAGCCCTGCGTTTCCGCATCCTGCTCGATGTCCGCCGCGAAACGCGCCGTAGTATGCGCCAGTTGCTGCGGAAGGTCAATCTGAAAGCTGCCCCCGGAAAACATAAATCCGGTAAAAAAGCAAAAAGCCCTACCAAAACAGATTGACAGGACTAGTTGAATAACATTCCGAAGAGGCTCGATTATTTTTTATTTGCTTCGAATTGAGCCTTGATAGCCTCAACGTCAACATTGCGCACTTCTGGTTTGCGTAGAAGGTTTTTGATTTTGGCAGTGCGGTTGTTTGCAACTGCTTTGTTTCTGCGACCTTTACGTTTTAATTCCGTAACTCCCATTGTAAAAGTTTGTTTTGTGAAAGAGCCGCAAAATTAAGCATTTTCGCGTAAATATTGCACGCAATAGTCATAAATATTGCACAAGCTGCCCTAACTTTACGGTTTCATAGGCCATTCGAGGCCCAATTTCACAGCATTATAATAATGAGTAAACCATCTCTTGCCCGCGGAACCCGTGACTTTGGTCCGGAGCAAATGGCAAAGCGTACTTTCATTTTCGACACCATCCGGCGCTCTTTTCAACGATACGGCTTTTTGCCATTAGAAACCCCGGCATTTGAAAACCTGTCGGTTCTGATGGGTAAATATGGAGAAGAGGGCGACCAGCTTTTATTCAAAATCCTGAACTCGGGCGATTTCAGTGGCAAGCTTACCGACGCCGACTGGCAGGCAGGTTCCAAGCCATTAACGACCAAAATTTCCGAAAAAGGTCTTCGCTACGACCTTACTGTACCTTTCGCGCGTTACGTAGTGATGAACCGTGGTACGTTGGCCATGCCTTTCAAACGCTACCAGATCCAGCCGGTTTGGCGTGCCGACCGTCCACAGAAAGGCCGTTACCGCGAGTTTTACCAATGCGACGCAGACGTAGTAGGCACCGATTCACTGCTTTGCGAAGCGGAAATCGTGATGCTTTTGCATGATATCCTGCCTGCATTGGGCATCAATGACTTCACAGTCAAGATCAACAATCGTAAAATCCTGACCGGGATCGCCGACATCATCGGGGCGCACGGGATGGAAGGGCCGCTTTGCGTGGCGATTGATAAATTGGATAAAATAGGGAAAGAGAAGGTCGTTGAGGAACTCCTCGAACGCGGTTTCGCTTCTGATAGTATCGGTAAACTGGAACCAATTTTTAGTCTTTCGGCGGATGAAGATCCGTTTACCGAGCTGAAAAGCTGGCTGGCCGAATCGGAGGTTGCATTGAAAGGTATCGAGGAACTGGAAGAGGTGTGGGCGATGGTGAAGGTCCTGGGATTGGAAAATGCGAAGATTGAATTCGACGTCACGCTCGCACGCGGGCTCTCGTATTATACGGGTGCGATCTTCGAAGTGAAGGCTAATAATGTACAGATCGGCAGCATTTCGGGCGGCGGGCGCTATGATAACCTCACCGGCACGTTCGGTGTGCCGGGTATTTCGGGCGTCGGTATTTCACTCGGTGTCGACCGTATTTACGATGTAATGGAAGAACTGAACCTCTTCCCCGAAAGCCAGAAAACGACCACCAAAGTAATGATCTCGAATTTCGATGAGGAGGCATTTACTTATGGCCTGTCGATCTTGCCGAAGTTCAGGAAGGCCGGCATTAATTCGGAAATTTACCCGGATTCGGTCAAGCTGAAAAAGCAGCTGGACTATGCAGACCGTAAGAGCATTCCATTTGTTATTTTAATCGGTTCAGATGAAATGCAGTCGGGTTTGCTGACTTTGAAAAACATGAAAACCGGCGAGCAGCAGAAACTGAAAACGGAAGATATCATAACTTTGCTTAACCGGGAAGACCAATAACCCTAATTCAATACCGACAAACGGCTGCGAGAGCAACCTATAACTTTATGAATGATAATATTTTAAGAATTGCCATCCAGAAATCGGGCAGGCTTAGTGAAGATTCTCTTAAACTGATCAAGGAATGCGGCATCCGTTTCGATAACGGCGCGGGTAAGCTCAAAACCGACGCTACGAACTTTCCTGCCGAAATCCTTTTCCTCCGCGACGACGATATTCCCGGTTATGTGGAAGACGGCGTGGCGCATCTGGGAATCGTAGGGGAGAACGTTTCAGAAGAATCTTCCAAAGATGTGGATACCGTTCACAAGCTGGGTTTCTCGAAATGCCGCCTGTCGATCGGCGTATTGCGCGAGGCTGAGTACCATGGCGTACAGGACCTGCAAGGCAAGAGCATTGCGACTACTTACCCGCGTTTACTGGAACAATATCTTAAATCTCATCATGTTACGGCTGATATCCACGAAATCAGCGGATCTGTGGAAATCGCGCCGAGCATTGGCCTGGCCGATGCCGTTTGCGATATCGTGAGTTCAGGCAGTACATTGCTGAGCAACGGGTTGAAAGAAGTGGAAACCATTTTCCGCTCGGAGGCGGTGATGATCGCCAGCAAGCACCTGTCGCCTGTGCAGCAAGACCTGCTGGACCAGCTTTTGTTCCGTATCAAATCGGTGCAGGTGGCGAAGAACAACAAATACATTTTGCTCAACTGCCCGGTGGATGCGGTGGAGAATATCACCAAATTCCTGCCCGGCATGCGTTCCCCGACGATCCTGCCATTGGCGACGGAAGGCTGGTGCTCGCTGCATTCGGTGATCAACGAGAACGAGTTCTGGGAGAATATCGAAAAGATCCGCCAGGCCGGTGCGGAGGGGATTCTGGTGATCCCGATCGAAAAAATGATTGTTTAAATGCTCCGGAAAGCCGGGTTTTTGATTCTGACATTATGAATATCATTCCATTTCCGGAAAGGGAACAATGGCCCGCATTGCTGGCACGGCCCGTTCTGGAAGCCAAGGATATCGAAGCGCGGGTATTGCCCGTGCTCGAACAAGTGAAAAATGAAGGCGACGAGGGTATCAAAGCGCTTGCCCTGAAATTTGACAAAATTGAACTGACCGACCTCGCATTCTCTGAAAAAGACATTGCGGAAGCAGGCGACAAGCTGGACGATGCACTGAAGGCGGCGATCGGTCAGGCTTATGATAATATCTACAAATTCCACAAAGGCCAACTGCAGGCGCCTGAAAAAGTGGAAACCATGCCCGGTGTTACCTGCTGGCGCAAAAGCGTGGGGATCGAGAAGGTCGGGATTTACATTCCCGGTGGCTCGGCTCCATTGTTCAGTACGGTATTAATGCTGGGTATTCCCGCTCAAATTGCTGGTTGTAAAGAAGTTGTGCTTTGCACGCCGTCCGATCACCCGGCTATTCTGTATGCCGCCAAACTCGTGGGTGTTACCAAAGCATTCCGCATTGGCGGCGCGCAGGCGATTGCTGCGATGGCTTACGGCACGGAAAGCGTTCCCAAGGTTTACAAGATATTTGGCCCTGGTAACCAATATGTTACCACGGCTAAAATGCTCATTAGTAAGGAAGGTGTGGCGATCGACATGCCTGCCGGACCTTCGGAAGTGGCGATTTTTGCGGATGACACGGCATTGCCTTGCTTTGTAGCCGCGGATTTGCTTTCACAGGCAGAGCACGGTGCAGACAGCCAGGTTTTACTCGTTTCAACCAGCAAAAAATTGCTTGCTTCCGTCAATATCGCATTGGCGGAGCAGCTGGAAGCGCTTCCTCGCAAAGAGCTGGCGGCGCAGGCCATGGCGAACAGCAAAGCGATCCTCGTCGAAAATGAAGAAGAGGCCATCGAAATACTCAACCAATATGCGGCCGAGCATTTGATCCTCAGCATTGCGAATGCGGAAGAAGTGGCCGGGAAGATTTACAACGCGGGTTCGATATTCCTGGGTAACTACACGCCCGAATCCTGCGGGGATTATGCCTCGGGTACCAACCATACGTTGCCTACCAATGGCTACGCACGGGCTTACAGCGGGGTTTCCGTCGATAGTTTCGTTAAGAAAATCACTGTTCAGCACATTACAGAGGAGGGGATACGTAATATCGGCCCGACCGTAGAAGCCATGGCCGCAGCCGAATCTCTCGATGCCCATAAGAATGCCGTGAGCATACGATTGAAAAATCTTTTGTGAAAAATTTTAAACCCGGGAAATTTGTCCTAAATTAGAGGACAAATTTCAACGGCCTTAAAATTACGGAAAGATGACAGCATACATGGTTAACGAACGTTTGGGAGGGTATGAAACCCTCAAACATGCTGTGAAAAATGACTTCGACCTGGCTTACCTGGCCGAAAACGGCATTCCGAAAGCCTCTATTCAGCACCTTGCTGATTCTATCGGAATGGATATTAAAGATGTGATAGCGCTGTTGCCTGTTACTTCCAGGAACTTGCAGCGTTACAATGATATTGACCTGCTTAGCAATGTAGTTTCCGATCATCTGATCGCCCTCGCCGATCTGTTCTCCGTAGGGAACCGGGCTTTGGGTAAAGAATATTTCCTCGATTGGCTGAACAACGAGGTACCTGCGCTGGGTAGTGAGAAACCGATCAGCTTTTTACGGACCCATGCGGGTATTGAGCTGGTCAAGACCGAATTAGGGCGCATGGAACACGGTATTTTCGCTTAATGGAGCTATTCAGGATAACAAGATCGGAATATCAGGAGGATTTGAGTGGAATAGGGGCTTTTTATAATGGAGGACGATGGAACTCCCCCCGAAACGCTATGCTTTACACATCTTCGCATCGCTCGCTGGCGATGCTCGAAGTACTCGTTCACTGGCATAAGACGGTGACGCCTCCCAACTACGTGATCGTTTCCCTGGAACTTCCCGACAGTGTCGCAAGCGTAACCGCGCCCAATCTGGTGCCCGAATGGTTCGAAGACGAGCAATGGAGCAAAGGCGTGGGTGATTCGTGGCTGAAAGCGGGCAATAGCCTCCTGCTCCGGGTACCATCGGTGGTGGTCCAGGCCGAGCAGAATTACCTCGTGAATCCGATGCATCCGGACGTTCTTTCCCTCCGCATTACCGACATAGCTCCGCTGAGTTTCGACAAGAGGCTCTTCAAAAAGATTTAGAATCCACACAACGGCCACCGCCGTAATTTTTTCAGAGTATGAGTAATACCTTCGATTTAAACCAAATCCTTCGCCCGCACATTCTCACGCTGGCGCCGTATTCATCCGCAAGAGACGAATACACGGGGCATGTGGGCATTTTTCTGGATGCGAACGAAAACCCTTACGGTTCGGTGACGGGCGAAAGCTATAACCGTTACCCCGATCCTTACCAGGCGGAAATCAAGCAGAAACTGAGCCCGATCAAGCAGGTGAGTCCCGACCGTATTTTCCTGGGAAACGGCAGCGACGAGCCGATCGACTTGCTCACGCGCGCCACGTGTACCCCCGGGCAGGACCACGTGATTATTCTGCCGCCTACCTATGGAATGTACGAAGTAAGCGCCTCGATCCATAATGTGATCATCGACAAGGTTTCGCTTACCAACGATTACCATATCGATACGGAAGCAGTTTTGAATGCGGTAACGCCTTCGACGAAGATCATCTGGATCTGCTCGCCGAATAACCCGACCGGCAACGTGATGCAGGCCGACGCTATCCAGGCCATTCTGGAAAATTTCAGCGGGCTGGTGGTTGTGGATGAGGCTTATATTGATTTTACGGATGAGCCTTCCTGGATACAGCATCTGGACAAATATCCTAATCTCGTGGTATTGCAGACGTTCTCCAAAGCCTGGGGCCTTGCGGGCATCCGGGTGGGCATGTGTTTTGCTTCACCCGAACTGATCCGCATTCTGAACAAGATTAAACCTCCCTATAATATCAGCTTACCCGCACAACAGGCGTTGCTCGAAGGTTTGAACGGCATTGAGAAGAAGGATAAAATGGTAGCCGATATTCTCGAACAGCGCGACGTACTGACGGACCAGTTGCGAAGCCTGCCGATCGTCGTGAAAATCCATCCTACGGACGCTAACTTCCTGCTTGTGCAGTTCGAAGACGCGAAAGGCGTGATGGACTACCTGATCCGCGAGACGATCATCGTGCGCGACCGTTCACGTGTACATCTGTGCGATGGTTGCCTGCGCATTACCGTTGGTACAAAAGAAGAAAATGAAGTTTTGATCGAATCTTTAAAGAAATTCCAGCCTCAGAACGTTATTGTGTAGCTGGTGTTTCAGCGTTCCAGGAACATTTCCCCGATTTAATTAACTATGAAGAAATTAGCCTTAACTCTTATTTGCGCACTAAGCTTCGGAATGGCACACGCCCAATACGACAACTGGGCGGTAGGTTTCAAACTCGGTGAACCCACCGGCGTCAACATCCGGAAGTACTTCAACAACATCCACGCCATCGACGTTACCATCGGTACTTTTGGCGGAGTCCTCGGCAACGACCGCAAGTACCGCGGCGACAACGGGATTTACAAAAACACCGGTATTTCGCTCCAAATGCATTATTTGTGGCACACGCCATTGTTCAACTCGGAGGCTGTGCACGTGTATTACGGTATCGGCGGGCAGATCAACAACCGCAGAGCATACCCGAAACGGCTGAACGGCGATTACGAAAAGAACCTTACCCTGGGCGGCTCAGCGCTGGGAGGTTTTGAGTATTACATTCCCGATAATCGGATTTCCGTGTTCCTGGAAGGGGGGACGTATGTAGAACTGTTGAGAAAGCCGTTCTTCCTGAGTCCCAATATCTCCGCGGGTCTCCGCTTCAATCTTTAAGGGATACCTCCTTCAAAAGCATACGAAAAGCAGGCATTAGCCTGCTTTTTTTATTTAATTTGACTTACGGTTCGCATTCGCTTCACCCATACATCAGCGCAAAGTGTTTAAAGTTTACAGTTCATCGGCAGGCTCGGGGAAAACTTATACCCTTACCAAAGAATACCTCAAACTGGCCCTGCATTCCAATTCGGAGTTGTATTTCAGGCATATTCTGGCTGTGACGTTCACCAATGCGGCTGCCAACGAAATGAAGGACCGCATTCTCCTGATGCTACGCACATTCTCGGCATATACCGAAAACGATGCGAAACCGCACCCGATGATGCGGGACGTGGTGATCGAAATGTACCCGGATACGGAACATGATGCGGAGCTTTTCGCAGGTGCCTGCCAATTGATTGCCGCGCGCGCGCAAATGGTTTTCGGGCAAATCCTGCACCGGTATTCCGACTTTTCTGTGATGACGATCGACAAGTTCACGCAGCGGCTGATCAGCAGTTTTACAGACGAACTCGGCATTCCATTCGTATTTGAAACACAGCTCGATAGCGACCTGCTCGACGACGCTGTGGACCGGCTATTGGCGCGAATTGGGCAGGAAGGCGAAGAAGTACTCACCGATATTGTCGAGAAATATTACCGCGAGAATGCCGAGGAAGGCAAAAACTGGGGCGCATTGCCGATGCAGATCCGCGACACGGCGGGGACTTTGCTGAGCGAGCAAAGTTATATGCAAATGAAGCGCGTGGAAGACGTCAAAATGGAGGACTGGATCGTCGTACGCAAGCAAATGCGCGACTTCGTACGCGGGCGGGAGGAAATGATGACCAAAGACGCGAAAAATGCATTTGAACTGATCCAATCCACCTATTTAAGTGAAAAAGACTTTCACCAGAGCGGGAGGGGCATTTACGGCTATTTTCGCGACCGTGCCGAGGGCAAAAAGCTCTGGATGGAGCCCAATTCCTACGTTTATAAAACCATCGGTGAAGGCGTGTGGTACGGTGCCAAAACACCCGCTCCGATCCGCGATGAAATAGAACGCCTCCGCACCGACCTGGAAAACTATTTTCACCAGATTGAAAACATCCGGTCTTCTGAAACCGGAAAAATTACATTGTATAGCCAGCTTGACAGACATATTTACAACCTGTCGCTCCTGGGGGAAATCCGGAAGGAGTTCGATGCATTGCTGAAACAAAACAACCAGGTCCATATTTCGGATTTCAACCGGAAGATCGTCGACATTGTGGCGCGCGAGCCGGTACCGTTCATTTTTGAAAGGTTAGGGGAAAAATACAATCACATTCTGGTCGACGAATTTCAGGATACTTCCAAATTGCAGTTCGCGAACCTGCTGCCGCTGATCGAGAATGCATTATCCAGCGGATTCTTTAACCTGATCGTGGGCGATGCGAAGCAGTCGATTTACCGGTTCAGGGGCGGGGATATGGATTTGATATTGCATCTGGCGCAGAACCAGGTCATGCGGCTGGGCAGCATTCTCGGAAGCAGCCCGTTCAACGACGAGCGGTTGTTTGCATTGGATAACTACCTGCATATCAATCACCTCAAAACCAACCGGCGCAGCTTCCGGGAAGTTACGGAGTTCAATAACCAGTTCTTCGGCTTCATCGCCGACTCGCTGGGCGATGAATACCCGCTGATCCGCGAGGTGTACGACGAGCATTTCAGTCAGGAAATACCCGAGGGCGTGAGCGAGGGCGGCCATGTGGAAATCGAGTTTCTGGAAATGAATGAGGCCACGGAAGATGGCGCCGAGGAATCGTCTTCGGACGCCATATCCCGGCGGGCGCTGGAACTGGTACATGCGCTTCGGGCGGAAGGTTACCACTGGCGCGACGTAGCCATTTTGTGCCGAAAGAAAAAAGAGGCCACGACATTGGCCAACACTTTGAAAGAAGCCGGGTTTCCGCTCATTTCGGACGATGCATTGTCGCTGGCCTATTCGCGTTCGGTGCATTTCGTCATCTCGTTTATGAAGGTGCTGCATAGTTCGGACCACCGGCTGGCCCGGTACGAGGCCGCCTATCTGTTCCACCAGGTGATCCGCCGGCAGAACCCGGCGCCGCACGAATACGAGGAAATCAGGGTGCTTTGCGAGGAGCGCGGGCTCGACAGTTTCCTCGAATATTTCCGGAAATGGGACATTACCATTACCTCGTTCAAAATGCGGCAGGTTTCGGTATTCGAGCTCACAGAGTTGCTGATGCAGCAATTCGGGCTTTTCAAGCAGCAGCTGGAAAGCGAGTACCTGTTCCGGTTCCTGGATGTGGTGCTCGAATTTGGTAACCGGAAAAGCAATCACCTTGGCGATTTTCTGAACTATTGGGAGTCGGCTAAATACAAATTTTCGATCACGGTGCCCGAGGGTACCGACGCCATTCGCATTACTACCATTCACAAATCGAAAGGGTTGGAATATCCCGTCGTAATCATCCCGTACGCGCAATGGAAAGTGACGCCCAATGCACGTCTCGACCGGCTTTGGGTAGATATGGATGAGGTTGAATATGAGGAAATTAAGCTTCAAGATAAACCCCATTATACCCATCCCAAACTGCGGAGCTCGATGGTTTCCGTCGTCAAGGAGCTTGAAAACACGGTGGTAGGCGAGCAGTACCGCGATGAACGGATGAGGGTGCTGATCGAGAACCTGAATTTGCTGTACGTCGCGTTTACACGGCCCGTGCAGCGCCTGTACGTACTCGCGAAGCGCGAACGCAGGTGGGAATCGGGGCAGCAGATCAACCACTGGCTGCGGGATTACCTGAACCGGGAAGGTTTTACGCCCGCGTGGGACGAAGCTATTTCCAGATACGTGATTTCGGAAGCATCTGCGACCGGGCTCAGGCACGCACATGTGAGCGCGGGTACGAGCCCTTTTGTTTTGAAAAGCATATTGAGCAACGACCGCACCGAGTCGCTCAGATTGCGCCGAATGGCCGACCGCATTTTCGACGTGCAGACATTCGAGCCACGGCACGATCGCCTGCAAAAAATGCGATACCTGCTGACGAGACTGAAAACGATTTCCGGCCTTCCCGAAGCATTGGAAAAGCTCGTAGGCGAGGGCATTTTTACCCGCAAGGAAACCCGTGAGATCGAAAAGCTGACTATTTCATTACTGCAAGACCCGTCGTTGCAAGTGCTTTACCAGGACGAAAATCACATTCAGATCAATAAGGAACTACTGGTTCCCGGCGGGAAAATGCTGCATATAGACCGGGTCGTTCAGCGGCCGGGCGGGGAATACATTTTCATGTCGTTTGTGGGCGGCAACAGCGCGGACGAGCCACGCAGGCATTTGAAAAAATTGATCAAGACATTCACAGAGAGCGGGAAACAGTCGCGCGGGGTGTTGATCACCCTGGAAGACGAACTGACCGAGTGGGTAGAATAGTAGTAATATTTGGTAGTACTTGGATTTGAATGCAGTTAAAAAGCCATCAAAAAGGGCCGAAATACGGTCAAAATGCATTACTTTTCCAATTAATACTCAAAAATAGAATTTAGTACTAATTCTACGTGCTATTCAGCGTTTATGAAACTTACTTTTCAGCGCCAGGTTTTACTGGGAATCTCATTTTCAATTCTTTTGGTACTCGCGGTGGGCTACGTTTCCTACAATGCGATCCTTATCCAGCAGGAAAACGCCGGCTGGGTAGACCACACGCGGGAGGTTATGCGTGTTTCGACCTCCGTAAAAAACCGCTTGCTGGCCGCCGAAGCGAATGTCCGGGGCTTCGCGATCACCGGTAACGGAGCGTTTGAAACGAGCTATCTGCAAGCTTCCACCGACATCTGGAAGGACGTCGAGGCATTACGAAAGCTGGTGAGGGACAATAAAACGCAGAGTGCGAGGGTGGATTCGCTATCCGATCTTCTCGAAGCACGGGTAGGCCTCATGAACCGCCAATACGAAATATTGAAAGTTGGCAAATACAATATCGATAGTATCCAACGCATTGTTTTGCAAGGAAAGGATGTTTCTTCCAAAATTGAATTCGCCTTCCGCCGTATCGAAAACGTGGAGGAGGGGCTGCTGACCGAACGCGAACAGCTTGCTTCGACCAGCTCGACACACGCCAAACAGTATATTGTAGTCGGTTCGACGCTGTTTTTCCTCGTGATACTGCTGTTGTATTACTTCATCCGCAGGACCTACCTCGCACAACGAGCCGGCGAGCGTGCCATGCAGGAGGCTAACAGGCAATTGGAAAAGCTTGCATTGGAAGACCAGGAGAAAAACTGGATATTGAATGCGGCTATACAGGTTTCCAGCGCCGTTCGCGGCGAACCTACTCTGACGCAGCTTTCCGAGCGTTTGCTGAACAAGTTTGCAGACGTGACAGATTCCCAGGTGTCGGCCATGTATCTCGTAACGCGCTCGGGCGACGTGCTGGAACGCTCGGCTGTGAACGGCCTTTCGACATTGGAGTCGGCGCCGTCGTTCATCTCGTTCGGCCATGGGTTACTCGGACAGTTTGCGGCAGATAACGGGAATATCAAGCGGATGGACGTTGCAGAAGGCTATTTGCAAGTGAAAACAGCCACCGGTCACTCCGCCCCGGGAGTGGTTTTGATCAAAAATATCAGTTTCGACGGATCGGTTGCCGGGCTTCTCGAAATCGGATACCTGACAGATCCGGGTACGAAGGTGATCAAACTGCTTGACATGGTTTCGGACAACGTCGCGGTAGCGATTATGGCCGCTCGGGCGCGCGAGATTGCCAATGAATTGCTCGAAAAAACGCAATTGCAGGCGGAGGAACTTGAAAGCCAGCAGGAGGAACTGCGGGTTACTAATGAGGAGCTGACGCGACAAAGCGCTCTTTTGCAGGTTTCGGAAGAAGAGTTGCGCGTCCAGCAGGAGGAATTGAAACAGATCAATACCGAGCTGGAAGAAAAGGCATTCATGCTCGAAGAACAGAAAAGTACGATCGAGGAAGCGCGCGATCAGATCCAGATCAAGGCCGACGAGCTCGAACGGAGCGGGCGCTTCAAGAGCGAGTTCCTGGCCAATATGAGCCACGAACTGCGCACGCCGCTGAACAGTATATTGATTTTATCACGTATTCTGGGGGAAAACAAGGGGGCAAGATTGAACGACGAGGAGCAACGGTACGCTTCGGTGATCTACAATTCCGGAAACGACCTGCTGACGTTGATCAACGATATTCTCGACCTCGCCAAAGTGGAAGCCGGGAAGATCGAGCTGATACACGAAAATATCAGTACAGAATCGGTGCTGGTGGAGGTAAAAAGCACTTTCCAGAAAGTCGCCGAGAATAAGGGCCTTGTTTTGCAGGTCGAAAAGACGGAATCGTGTCCCGCAACGCTTTTTACAGACCATACGCGTCTATTACAAATCCTGCGCAACCTGATTTCCAATGCGGTCAAATTCACGTCCGCGCCCGGCAAGGTTTCACTATTGATTTCCAAAGAAGAAGGCCGGCTGCATTTCGAGGTAGCCGATACCGGCATTGGCATACCACTGGATAAACAGGCATCGATTTTCGAGGCATTCCAGCAGGCCGATGGTTCGACAAGCCGCAAATATGGCGGCACGGGCCTCGGGTTGTCGATCAGCCGCGAACTGGCGGGCCTTTTCCACGGGTCGATTTCATTGAAAAGTGTTCCGGGAGAAGGTTCGGTATTTACATTGAAAATCCCTTATCTGACAGAGTCGGACGAACAATCTGCTGTTAATCAGCACGAAATTGCGGCGGAACCGGCTAAGCCGCAGCAACCCGAGGTCAGGCCGCATACGCCTGAAAACGGCAAGGCGCGCCGTCTGCTGCTGATCGAAGACGATCACATTTTTGCGACGGATATGGCTGCCAAAGCGCAGGGAAGTGGTTTTGAAGTACAAATAGCGGCTAATGGCCGTCAGGCTTTGGAGCTGGTAGGTACATTTAATCCTACCGCTATCATTCTCGATATGCATTTACCGGATATGCCGGGCGAAGCGGTTTTGAAGGAATTGAAAAGTGATACGCGTACGCGCCTGATTCCCGTGCATACGGTCTCGTCGGGCGATTATTTCGACGAGGAAATGGTCAAAAACGGCGCGATCGGTTTTATGCAAAAACCGGTGGACGAGCGCTCGGCGCAGCAGATTTTCACCGCATTGAAACTCGAAGGGAAGGACCTCGAACAGCAGCGCATTCTGCTGATCGAAGACGATGCATTCCAGAGCAAGTACCTGGGCGATTTCCTGGTAAGCAACAATATTTTCGTGCTCTATGCCTATTCAGCCGCCGAAGCGCTCGCGATCCTCGGATCGGACCGGGTGGACGGCATTATCCTCGATGTAAGACTCGCAGATATGAACGGGTTGGATCTTCTGGATAAAATCAAAGAAAACCCGGATTGGAACGAACTGCCCGTGGTGGTGAATACCGCCGAGGACCTCACACAAGCCGACCTGGGGCGGGTTATGAAGTATTCACACCCGGTGGTGATCAAAACAAAGAAATCCAACGAACGCCTGCTCGACGAGGTGAAGCTTTTCCTCAAAAAGATCCAGCCGAAAACGCAGGAGCCGGAAGCGCCGAAGGAGTCGTTCAGCAACGCGGTGGTGAATGCCCAGCAACTTTTTACAGGAAAGAAATTGCTGCTAGCAGACGACGATATGCGTAACATTTTCGCATTGAGCGCTGTGCTGGAAGACGCCGGTTTCAGCATTGAAATCGCTACAAATGGTAAGGAGGCTATTAACAAACTGGAAGATAATCCGGAAATCGAACTGATATTAATGGATGTGATGATGCCCGAAATGGACGGTATTGAAGCCACGCGGCGGATCAGGCAGGTGCCCAGGTGGGCGAATATCCCTATCATAGCCGTTACCGCGAAGGCCATGCAGGGCGACCGCGAGCAATGCCTCGAAGCCGGTGCGAACGATTACATTTCAAAACCTGTGGACGTTGACAAGCTGCTTTCGCTGATCAAGGTCTGGTTACAAGCCGCGTAGTTATGGTGCTGATGGAATACCCCGAGCTGGAAATGCTCATTGTGCGGATCAGGGAGATATCGGGGTTCGATTTTTCGGGTTATGCGAGGCCGTCGCTCCTGCGCCGGGCAAGCAGGTATTTGACTACCCACAAAATGGACTTCCCGCAACTGCTTGCACATATTGAACCCGGTGGGAGCGTGGTATACGGGCTGATCCAGGAGCTGACGGTCAACTATTCGGAGATGTTCCGCGATGCGGATTTCTTTATGAAAGTAAAAGCGGAAGTGTTTACCTACCTCGAATCGTACCCGACGCTGCGTTTCTGGGTGGCCGGGTGCGCCACGGGTGAAGAGGCCTATTCGATGGCCATTTTCCTCAAAGAGGCGGGTTTTCTCAGTCGCTCGCTCATATACGCTACGGACCTGAGTAACAAGGCGCTCACAGCCGCGCGCGAGGGTGTGTTCACGCTCGGGAATGTGCGTACGTACTCGGAGAATTATCTGGCGGCTGGCGGCAGGCACTCGCTGTCGGATTACTACCATGTGGCTTACAACAAGGCGGTGATGCTGCCGGAGTTGCGGCGCAATATCGTCTTTTCGATGCACGACCTGACGGGCGACGGGGTGTTCAACGAGTTTCAGTTTATCAGTTGCCGGAACGTGATGATCTATTTCACCCTCGAACTCCGGCAAAAAGTATTCAGGCTTTTGTATGACAGTCTCAGTATGTTGGGTTTTCTTTGCCTCGGCAAGCGCGAAACACTGCGCTACTCGGGTCTGGAAGAAAACTTCAAAGTGATCGATAGCACGTTGAACATTTATCAGAAGATCAGATGAGCATGGCAAAGGACAATGGTTCACTCAGTTTGGTGCTGGTCGGCGGGTCGTCGGGCAGCTTTGCGATCTTTGAAGAAATGCTCCGGCTGGTCCGAAACCCGTTGTCCTTCGCGTTGATTTTCGTGTTGCACCGTGGCAAATCCAGTACCGCCGTTTTGCCCCAATTATTTAAAAACAAGACCAATGTAGCTATGAGCGAGCCATATCATCTGGATCCGATCGAAGCTAATTCCATTTATTTCGCTTACCCCGATTATCACCTGCTGATAGGCCCCGACCGGCGGTTCTACTACGATTGTACCGATAAGGACTTCTTTTCACGGCCTTCCATTGATGCCACTTTCTTATCTGCCGCCGTTTCGGGCATCCCCGTGAAAGCGGCTATGCTCTTTTCCGGTTCCAGTGCAGACGGCGCTTTTGGAATGAAAGCATTGGCCGAAAAAGGCTTCCCGACGTACGTCCAGAACCCGGCCGAAGCTGAATCGCCGCGAATGCCTGAGCAGGCCCTTCTGACCTATGAAAAGCATCAGGTAATGATCGATGGGAGCCTTTTTTCGATTATCAACGACATCCTTCAATAGCTACTCAACGATAACCCATGGAGAATACAAAGATTTTGCTGCTGGACGACAGGGAGGAAAACCTGATCTCACTCAAAGCAATCCTGAACCGCGACGACATTGAAATTTACGCCACGACCTCGCCCAACGAGGCGCTGCGCATTGTCTGGGAAAACGAGATCGCCGTGGCACTGGTGGACGTTCAAATGCCCGGAATGGACGGTTTTGAGTTTGCCGAGACCCTTTTTTCCAACCCGAAGACCCGCGAGATACTGATCGTTTTCGTGACGGCTATTTCAAAGGAAACCACCTATGCCGTGCGCGGCCTCAAAACGGGCGCGATCGATTACCTCTACAAGCCGCTCGATCCTTATATTACCAATGCGAAGGTCGACTCGCTGATCAAACTCGCGCGCAGCCAGCGTGAAATACGCGAGAAGAACAAGCTGCTCGAAAACTACGCGACGATTGTGCTGAACTCCCCGGACATTATTGCTACCGTGGAGCCTGATACAGGGTCGATATTGTCGATCAATCCGTCCGTTGAGACGATCCTGGGCGTTTCGGCCACATCGCTGATCAAAACTTCGGTGCTCGATCTGCTGGTCGATCCATTGAAATCCGGCCTGCGCGAAGTGCTCGTTAAGCGCAGTTTTGTAGGCGGGGAGACCATTGTGGTGGAAGACCAGTTCTACGGCCGGCTGCGGCAGCCGGTTTGGCTGGAACTCCGGATTATGTATAAAAACAGGCTGCTATTCGTGAACCTGCACGATGTGGAGAAGCGAAAAGCGCATGAGCTGGCGCTGATCGACGCGCAAACGCAGGCGGAAAAAGCCCGGAAAACGAAGGAATCATTCCTGGCGAATATGAGCCATGAGATCAGGACGCCACTTAACGGCATTATCGGGCTTGGGAACCTGCTGGCGGCAACGGAGCTTACCGACGGGCAAAATGAACTGGTGAATATGCTCCGGCAGTCGTCAGGGTCGTTGCTGAATATCCTGAACGATATCCTCGATATATCCAAGATCGACGAAGGCAAGTTTTCGATCATCCCGACGTCTACTGACCTCCGGGTGCTGGGTAAGCAGATTATTGATTTAATGCAATTTAAAGCCGACGAAAAAAAGCTCGAACTGCGGCTCGAAATCGGCGACAAGATTCCCGAATGCGTGACGGTGGACGGCATGCGCCTGAACCAGATTTTGCTGAACCTGGTCGGCAATGCATTGAAGTTTACCGAAACCGGCAATGTGGCCTTGAAAATGGAACATCTGGCAGAAACGTCGGCCGGGCACCGGATACGGTTCGCGGTGGAAGATAGCGGTATAGGAATGTCGGAGGACCAATTGACAAATATCTTTTCAGAATACGGGCAGGCGTCCGAGAATACATCGCATCAATACGGCGGTACCGGCCTCGGGCTAACCATTTCTCAGAAGCTTGTGCGGCTCATGGGCAGCGAGCTGGAAGTAAACAGCCGTTCCCGCCAGGGAAGCCAGTTCTTTTTTACATTAATCGTTCAGGATGCCAACGAAAAGGCAGGCGACACCAAGCCGGTCGTTTCATTCCAGAACTTACCATCTTTCGACGGCAAAAAAGTGCTGGTAGCCGAAGACAACCCGATCAACGCATTGCTTTTGAAAAAATACCTCAAAGCCTGGCAGCTCAATGCAGTGATCGTAGGCAATGGAAAAGAGGCCGTAGACCAATTGCGCGAAGACTTTTTCGACCTGATCATCATGGACACGCGCATGCCTGAAATGGACGGTTTCCAGGCGGCCCGCATGGCGCGCGAGGAGCTGCATATTACCACGCCGATCCTTTCACTATCGGCCACCGTGCTTCCCGAAGAGGTGGCGCAGGCGCTGGAAGCGGGTATGAACGATACGCTTTCGAAGCCGTTCGAACCGGAGAAATTGCATCAGAAAATAGACTTGCTGCTTTCAACCATAGCGCCGGCAAACGTGTCAGAGGTTTAGAGTGCAACGATTTACCGGAACTTTTCGTAATGATTAATTGCCGGATTACGTTGTAGAAAGAGTAATTCTAATTGATAAAACAACAAATGAAAACGATCAGAAACAGTTGGTCATTGCTGCTGTTAATAGCCCTCGGCGGTTGCAGTTCTTCCAAAACGATGCCTTATTCATCTAAATGGAATGCGCCGTTCTCCTATGTAGATGAAATCAAACCCGACCAGCAGGACCAGCGGTCGCGCCTCAGATACGGGATCATCAACGACGACCAGTACGTGTACATCACGCTCAAAACGAAAGATCCCAACACGATCCAGAACATATTGAGCAGCGGCTTGAAAATCGCTTTCAGCCCCGAAGGACAGAAGAAAGAAGGTTATGCACTTACTTTCCCGGTTGTGATGAAGGAAGATCGCAAGGCGCTGCGCCGCGTCGAAACCGATTTGCCTAACAGCCTCGGTCTCGGATTGCTCCTGGATTCATACAACAAGGAAGCCGTTTGGAAGGACCGCGACGGCCAGCATCTAATCGACCTCGTTCGCCCCGATGGCAGCATTAAATCGCACATTGCCATGGACCGCGACGGCGAACTCACGGAGCAAATCGCGATCCCGTTCGCGCTCATGAACGTGAATGCACGCGAGACGGGGATGATGGGAATGAGCATTAAGGTCGACGGGCAATCGTCGTCCAATTCGGGTTTCAGCCCGCGCATCGGTATCGGCCTTGGAGGTGGAATCGGAATGGGCGGCGGTATGGGCGTAGGCATTGGTACCGGCGGGTATAACTCGCGCTACAATGGCAACGATCGCAATGTAGACATTCGCCTGGAAGTACAGTTGGCAAGAGCTAATTAAACCAGTCTTTATCAGAATTCGGGCCCGCGGCATTTGTGTCGCGGGCTTTTTTTGTGGAGGTATATTGGTCAGGTTTAGTCCGGCGCGTTCCCGGCGTGCCGTAGGTACGCGACAACAAAGCTTAATGTCAAGCGATGTGCCTGCCCGCTACGCTGAAATTCAATTAGATATGTATTTCTTCAAATTTATTTCATTGAATTGTTTTTCAAGCGTTTAACAATGATTTATATTTGCATAATACTTGATTAATCAAATATATATCAACTATAAATCAAATACATTTCAAATTTATGTCAACCATTTCACCGGAACTGAAACTGTTTTTAAACCTGACTATTATCCAGACGATCACCGCGAAACGCTTCGATGCGAGGCTTCAAAATCAGGGGATCAGCCTGAATGAATTCATGATTTTACACCAGCTGGCGAATGCGCCGGATGAGAAATTGCGGCGTACCGACGTCGCGGAAAAGGTGGGTTTGACGGCGTCGGGCATTACGCGGATGCTGTCGCCGTTGGAGAAATTGGGGTATGTCAAAAGGGAGGCGAACAGCCGTGATGCGCGGGTGTCGTATGTGAAGCTGGCTAATGCCGGGAAGAAGATTTACCTCGAAGCGATCGCCACGGCCGAAGCCACGACAGAGCAGATTATGGCGTCCGTGAAGACGCGGAAGCTCGACGATCTGCAGAAAATGCTTTCGGAGCTCGGCGCGACGATTGAATAGCGGCGCTCTCACCGCAAAGATTTTAATGTAACCCCATAAAAAACGCCTCTGACAGACGATCTGCCAGAGGCGTGGGCCAAGGGTTGGGGTGTGTTATTTCGCTTTCCTGACGTAAATATTTCCGTTCATATTCTTCATCATGATCTCGCTGCCGCCGCCGTTGACTTTGCCTTTCACCCAGTCTTCGATGCTGACCTTGTACATGCCGTCTTTGGCTGTCTTGGTTGCTGGCTGTACGGTCTTGTCGACGTCCACATCGAAGTCGCTGTAAATATCGCCCTGGTCGGATTTGAGTTTGAGATCGAATTTCGCGGTTGGCGGGAGTGTCACGTCCACATTTCCGTTCAGGGTAGAGAAGGCCATCGGGGATTTGGTATCGACCGATTTGAAATTCACTTTCAACAAACCATTCACCGTATTGGCCACAGCCGAGCCTGAAATGTTCGTCAGCCGGATGTCGCCGTTCACATTGGTGATTTCCAGCACGCCGTCCACGTTTTCCACCAATACGTCGCCTTCATTGATCGTTCCGACGTTCAGCGAGAACTTCGCAGGTACTTTGATATTCAGTTCCATGTGTGAATTGAAAAGCTTTGAACTCACATTCACCACATTGTTTTCCTCGGTAGCCTGAATGTCGATGGCACCGTTTTTGGAAATGCGTTTCATGCCTTCGGCGTTTTCCTTTGGCTTTTCCGATCGCTCGGACTGTCTCGTAGTTGCGTCGATCACGACCTGGTTGCCTGTATAGCCCGTCACACGGATGGAGCCGCGGATCAGGTGTACTTTCAGCGTACCGGGTTTGCCGGGATCGCTCAGCGGGATCGTAAGTTGTTCCTTTAAATCGCCCTGGGCTAGCAATGGTGCCGAAATGGCGGTAAATGCTGTGAACGCTGCGAGGGCAAAAATGCGCGGGGTTTTCATTTTGTTATGATTGTTTTTTAAGATAAATATTGCCATTGAATGTTTCGAATTTGTACGTAGGGCCACCGCTGCCGACACGGATAAATGTTTCGGTACTCAGCTTGTAAACCGTTTTGTTGTCGCGGTTTTCCGCATTCTTGACGACCCTCACCGGAAGCCGTTCTACATTGGGGAAATCGGTGAAAAAATCGCCGTTGAATGTTTTGAACTGACAGTCGACGGACAATGCGGCCGGATAGCTGATCTTGACGTCGCCGTTGAGTGTTTTGAAATCGGATTCGCCGGGAGGTAAGGAGGTATAATTCACTTCCACATTGCCATTGATCGTATGCATATCTGCCTTTCCTTTGGCATTCACGACTTTGATGGCGCCGTTCACATTGCGAATGCCCAGCGAGCCGGTCACGTCGTTCACGTTGATATCGCCGCCGTTCACCGTCGATACGTGCAGATTGAGCGAGTAGGGGACTTTCACGGTAAAATCCAATTCGAAATCGTATTTGATCCTCGGTCCGTCCCAGTTATTTCTGCTGCGGTTGGGCCGTGAGTCGAACGGGTTGGCGATGTAGGCGATGATGCTGTCGGCATCCTGCTCGATTTCGAGTTTGAATTCGGCTTTGCCTTCGTCGAGGTCGACCTGCGTTTTGGCCCTGACCTTCTTGTCGATTTCCAGTACGACTTTATCGCCATTGTAGCCTTCTACTTTGATAAACCCGTTGATGTTGTAAATCGCCAGCACATTTTTGGCGGCCTGGCCGGCGCTGATCGTAAATTCCTTGCTGATGTGCTCTTTGTGTTCGAGCTTCTGGGCCGGGGCCTGGGTACAGCAGAGCACTGCTCCCGCCAGCAGGGGGATTGCAAAATACTTCATGGCTAATAGTTGATTTAGATTTATGAAAGGTCTTTGATTGTCTGTTCGATTTTGACTTTGACGAGGTCGTTCAGGTCTTCTTTTTGCAGCAGCGTTTTCAATGCTTTGACCGAGCGTTTTTCCTGCAATTTGACCATCACATCGGCCAGTGCCACCTGCACCATCGGCGAATCCTGCAATGCGAGGGATTTTACGAGTCCTTCCCGTACGGATGCGTCACCCGCATATTGCGTGAGCGCTTCGAGCGTAACGAGCCGCACATTTACGTTAGGATCGTTGTTTAAGGTGGCAAACAGCGCCTCTAAGACACGATCGTCGGCGTGCGTGATCTCGCTAGTGTACCCCACCGCCCGGAGCCGCTCAGTGGCCGATGGGTTATCGAGCAGCGAAAGCATCATCGTGCTTTTCATGTCCTGTACCTGGCTCGCCAGCGTCTCGATCCGTTGCTGGTAGGCGGTGGCGTCTACCTTACTGCGGCTCGTCCGGTTGCCGATCACCCATCCCAATCCTACCAGGAGCAGGCTAAATCCGACCTGAACGGTCCATTGCGGTAATACAAACTCCCGGATACTTTCCATCATGCTCTGGAAAGAGAACCGCGCCGCCGCCTTTTCCGCTTCCTTGAATTCGTCCAGCATGGTGTAAAAATTGGTGCGCATAGCTTCTTTCGGCTCAGGTACCCTGATTTTGGCCATGCCGTCCCAGATCTGCTTATCGGCGACGAACTCTTCCTGGCAGCTCATGCATTCAGCCAGGTGCCGGTTGACCTCCATTTGCTCCGCCTTTTCGAGATTATTGTTGAGCCACTCGGTCAATTTGCCTTTGGTATATTCACAGTTCATTTCCTTATCGTCTTTCATTTGTAAAAAACTTTTTCTTCAATTCCCCCAATGCCCTGTGGACCCGTACTTTCACCGTTCCTTCATTGATATTCAGTACTTTGGCGATCTCGTCGTATTTCATTTCCTGGAACCTGCTTAAAATCAGCACCTCCCGGTATTCGGGGCTCAATGCGCCCATCGCTTCGTGCAGGAAATCGTTGTCCTGCTGTTTTTCAAGGCTTTCGTCCGCCAGCATTCCGCCTTCGATCCGGTCGGCGACCTCGTTCACATCGTAAAAGTTGAACGACCTGTTCTGCTTCACCGAATCGTTGAGCACGTTCCTTGCCAGGTGGTACATCCACGTCCTGAATTCTCCGTCGCCGGCAAACGTATGCCGGTATTTGAGCATTCTGTAAAACACATTCTGGACGAGATCTTCGCTGAGGTCGGCTTTGTGCGTCATGTGGTAAAAAAATCCGAAAAGCGGCCGGTTGTACCGTTCGAAGAGCAAGCCCATCTTATCCAGGTCCCCGGTTTTGACCCGGAGCATCAGCGAGTTGTCGGTTAAGGTGTTCAAGGCTTCGCGCTTTTGTTTTCGTGATTTTGATGTGGTAACTCCGGGGAACGGGAAAGGTTACAGGAATTTAGGGAAAAAGTTGAAAAAAGTTTTAAATGGCTGATTGTCTGTGAAATAAAAAAGCCCCTTTCGGGGCCTTGCTAAGTCGTCAGCGGGTATTTCGAAACGTCCCTTTGCCGGTCGCGGTCGGTTTTGATGGTGTCGTGGGCGGACTGGATGGCGGTGAACTGGCTGAGGATCAGTTGCCGCACGTCGGCGGGGAGGCCGTCGGATTTCAATGCTTCTTCGTAGGCCTTTTTGGCGGCGTCTTCACCCGCTTCGGCGTTGTCGAGGACGGCGCGGCGGTTGTCGGACGTGAATGTGGCCCGGATATCCATCCATATTCGGTACAATTTGCCCGAGAGCATGGTACCTGTTGCCGGTTCGCCGCCCAGGCGTGTTACGTGCGATTTCAAATCAAGTACATTCGCGCGGCTTTCTTCCGCGAGGTTTGAAAACATCGCCCGTAAATCATTTTCGAGCTCGCCGGCTTCTGCTTCGGCCTTTTCGTACCCTGCGATCCGGTCGTTGTTGATCAGGATCAGGTCATTTAGCGTTTCGATCGTTTCTGAATTCTGTGCCATAATGGTCATAGTTTTGATGATGGCGGATTTTGCATCAATAACCATTCCAGCAACGCTAGCGGACAATACTGATCGCATCGTCATACATTACGGCTTTGCAGCCGCGTGCCTGATCGTGGATGACCTGGTCGCACAGGAATTTCAGGATTTCGTCGCGCCGTGACAGGGGTGTGCCGGTGTGCGCTTCCCAGTATTTTGGCTCAGGAATAAAAATAATCACGACGGTATTAAAGCCCCCGAATTCCCAGCCGAACTCGATTTTGATATCGCCTTCCTTGTAATAAATACTGCCTCCGCGGCCGTCCTGTGTGTATTCCAATGTGGGAAAAAAGCGGCTCATAAGCTCTTTTTTAAACTTTTCGACATCGATTCCAGTTGGGATTTCCCGGCCGGTGTAGTCGAACAGACGGTGGTCGTTGCTGTCCTGCACCATGCGCAGGCTGCATGCGGGGGATGTGTATTCCCGGTCGTCGTCGCGGCGGAAGGAAGTGTCCGGTATCGGGGTGCCATTAGCGGTTACGCCTTCGACAATTTCCGGTTCGGGTTCATGGAGTAAATGCACCTCTTCGTTTCGGATGGCGCGGCGGAAGTTCCCGGGCGCGTTTTCAAACGGCGCTTTTGGGAAACCTTCGGTGAATTTGATAAACTGAATGCGGTGCGTCCAGCCGTCTGGCCAGTTGGCTTCGATGGTGTAGAAGCCGGGCGGGTATGGTAGTGTGTTGGTTAAAATCATGGTGCCTCCGTTCAGGCGCTCGCGCACGGGCTTTTCTTCGATTACTTCCTGTGAGCAGGTGTTGGTAAGGCGGAATGTACCTGCGTCCCAGGCGTATCGGGGCATGTGGAATACAAGCTGCTGGCAGTCGGGATAGTGGATAACCCGCACTTTTTCAGGCTCCACCGTGCCGTTTGGCGAAATGACTTGATTGTCCGCGGAATTTTGCCAGAAGTTCGAAACGCTCGTAAGCACGCATTTGCCGTAATACGTTTCCTCAGGCGCGGGAACGTCCGCGAGCGGTTCGGCGGTGTCCAGCGGGATAATGCCTGGCGTACCATCGCCAATATCCGGTACGAAATACCCGGATACCGGCTGATTTTCAGATTTTTCCAAAATACGCCGCCTCACTTCGACGATATTGCCCGGTTGAAAAACATGGGTATGGCGGGTGATTTTGCAGCGGATCGTAGCTTCCATTCAGATCGATGGTTTGGATTAAAACAGAAAACCCGGGCCGACTGCCAAAAGGCATACGACCCGGGTTCGAAAATAATAACTATTTGTGAGTCAAATAGTTTATTTCGATCCATCGGCTATTCCGAGCGAAGGGATTCGACGGGGTTCATCAATGCGGCTTTGACAGATTGGTAAGATATCGTACACAATGCCACGAGTACTGACAATGCACCAGCCAGCGCGAACATCCACCAGGTAACGTCGATTTTGTAGGCAAATTCCTGCAACCAGCGGTCCATCAGCCACCACGCTGCGGGTGTCGCGATGAGCAATGCGATAATCACCAGTTTCAGGAAATCTTTCGAAAGTAATGTGATAATGCCCGCCACCGACGCGCCGAGAACCTTCCGCACGCCTATTTCCTTGGTACGCTGCTCAGCCGTGAACGTCGCCAGTCCGAACAAACCCAGGCATGCTACGAAGATCGTCAGCCCGGCAAACGTGCCAAGGATCTGGCCGGTTTTTTGCTCTGCCTTGTAAGTTTCGTTGAAACGCTCGTCGAGGAAAGTGTAGCTGAACGGCATATCGGGGTGGAAACCGTCCCAGTTTTTCTTCATGGAAGCCACCAGTCCTGACACTTCCGCGCTGCGGGTTTTGACCATCATCCATCCCCAGCCATTGTTCAATGTCATCACCAACGGCCCGATCCGCTCGTGCATGGAACGGAAATGGAAGTCCTTTACAATGCCGATAACATGGTAGGTCGCCTTTCTTCCCTCATTGTCGTTGCGTGTAATGAGCCTGTCCATAGCATTCTCCGGTGTCCAGCCGAAGATCTTGACGGCGGTCTCGTTGATGATAATAGCAGTGGAGTCCATCCCGTACTCTTTCGAAAAATTACGGCCCCGGGCCATTTCCATACCCAGCGTGGGGAGGTAATTGTAATCGACCTCGTAGCGTAGTGTTTTGACCATACGGTCGGTTTTGCCGTCCGGATTGACTGTGAAATTGTTATTGTCGGAAGGTCCGGCCGGTACATATCCCGATAGGCTTATGTTCGCAACGCGTGAGTCGCGGATCAGGCCCTCGCGGAATGTTTCCATGTTTTTGCCCAGCGACCACACCGGTACCACAATCACCTGGTCCTTATTGTAACCCAGTTTTTTGTTACGGATAAACTGCAATTGCTGGAAAACAACTGTTGTACCGACAATCAGGATGATCGACATAAAGAATTGAAATACAACCAGTCCACTGCGTAAGTTGAAGCTTTTGCCGGAAGAGGAGAGCTTGATGACGGACGATCCGCCTTTCAGCACGGTGATGGGCTTGAAAGACGACAGGAAGAATGCCGGATAGCTGCCTGCAAATATTCCTACGAAGAGCGCGAAACCGATAACAGCCGGAATCAGTCCCGGAACTGCATCCCATTGCAAAGACAAATTTTTACCCGACAAGTCATTGAAAACAGGCAATGCGACGATACTTAATAAAATGGCCAGTACCAATGCGAGGGATGTCAGCAGAATGGATTCTGTGAGAAACTGGCCGACGAGCTCGCTTTTTTCGGAACCCATTACCTTGCGTACGCCTACCTCACGTGCGCGTTTGGACGAGCCTGCGGTCGAGAGGTTCATGAAGTTGATACACGCAATGAGGAGCATCATCACGGCCACCGCGCCAAAAATGTAGACGTAGGTAATATCGCCGTTCACATCGAGGTCATATTCAAAATCGGAATGCAAATGGATGTCAGTCAATGGTTGCAGGCGGAATTCGAGGTTGTTGCCCTGCTTGCGGAATTCGGCAATGGTTACGCCCATCGATTGTTTCAGCTGCGGACTGATGTATTTATCAATCGTCGCCGGCAGTTTCGCTTCCAGCTTTTTATAATCGTAACCTTTCGGCAAAAGCAGGTACGTAAAGAACTCGGACGTCAGCCAGGAAGTCGATCTGGATTCGTCCAGCGTGACCATCGAACCCAGCAGATCGAACCGCAAATGCGAATTGGACGGCATATCCTTCATCACACCGGTTACGCGCAGGGCCTTATCCCAGTCCTTGAAAGTCACGATTTTACCTACAACATCCGTTTTGCCGAAGTATTTCCGTGCGGTAGTTTCCGACAAAACAATGGTGTTCGGTTCCAGGAGAGCGGTTTTAGCGTTTCCCGCGATGAATGGAAATGTGAAAACCGAGAAGAAATTGGAATCGACGAAAGCCAGCTTTTCATCATTGTACAGCTGGTTATTCAGCATAACGAGCGGCTTTCCACTATGCCGGAGCCTCGTGGATTCCAGCACCTCGGGGTACTCGGCTTTCAATGCGGCTGCGGTAGGCGGCATCGCGTGCGATTCATTGATGATCCCGCCCTGCATCGTGCCTTTGAATGTAACGCGCACAATGCGGTCGGACTTTTCGTGAAAACGGTCGAAACGCAGTTCATCGATCACATACAGGCTGATCAGCATGCAGGAGGCGAGACCGATTGCTAACCCGGCGATATTGATGGCCGAGAAAACGCGGTTACGGACCAGATTCCGCCAGGCGATTTTAAAATAGTTCTTCAACATAGGAATAGGGCAAACTGAGAGTGGTTCAAAAATGCAATTTTCATGGCTAATAGACGGTACATTGTATTACATAGTACATTGTATAAAATATATGCCAAAACGGTAATTTATTGTATTACAGTAATTTAAATTTCTGATAGCTCAGTCCCCCGTTCGCATTCGGACACTTTTGTACGATAATGGCCGTGTGCGGCGCTGGTTCTTTGTTACATTTACGACCGATTTCAGCGCATTATGACAGACCTTGAAAACTACCTGCAAACTTATTTTGACTTCGATCAAACCGACCTGGTCAAAGTCGCTTCCTTTTTCAAACCCGAAATACTGAAAAAGGGCGATTTTTATCTCAAAACAGGGAAACATTGTAATAAGCTCAGCTTCATTCAGTCGGGCTTGCTGCGGATTTATGTGGATTTGGAAGATAGGGAAGTAACCCAGTGGATCTGTACGCAAGGCTATTTCGTAACCGATCTGGCCAGCCTGGTGTTCGCCAGTCCCGCCCGCTGGAACATTCAGGCGCTCACCGATACAGCGGTTTATACCATCGAAAAAAACGACTATGACCGGCTCGGCGATTACATTCCCAAGTGGCCTGTCACCGAGAAGCTCTTCATCGCGCATTGCTTCACCACGCTCGAAGACCGCGTGTTTTCCTTTCTTTCCATGACCGCCGAGCAGCGCTACAACCTGCTTTTCGAAAGCCACCGTGACATTTTCACGCAGGTACCGTTGCAATACATCGCCTCCATGCTCGGTATGACCCCCGAAACCATCAGCCGCATTCGCCGGAAGCAGCTCAGCTGATTTCTTGATCTAGGTCAAGTGCGTTCGAAAATAGCCCAAATACCTTTGCAGGGTCATTAATCAACCACTTGTATTATGTTTTTAGGTCATTATGGTTTAGCATTCGGGGCCAAGAAAGTCGCTCCCAAAGTTTCGCTCCTGACGCTCTTCGTCGCCGTCGAGTTTGTGGACATTCTCTGGCCGTTCCTGCTTCTGCTGGACGTGGAAAAGGTAAATATTCGCCCCGGCTTTACCGAGGTCACCCCATTTGAATTCGTGCATTACCCTTATACGCACAGCCTCGTCATGGGCGTCGTGTGGGCGCTTGTGTGCGGAGGTATTTATGGGTTATTCCAAAAAGATATGCGCAGTGCGATTATCGTCGGCCTGGCTGTACTGAGCCACTGGTTCCTCGACCTCGTCGTCCATGTTCCCGACCTTCCACTGACGCCTTTTGGCAATGAGAAATTCGGAATGGGCATGTGGAACTCGCTGCCGCTGACGGTTTTAACGGAAGCGATTATATTCATCGTCGGCGTCTGGATTTACATTAAAAACACCCGCGCCATCAATGGTAAGGGGAGGTGGGGCCTCATTTCCCTGATCGCTTTCTTCGTCATCGCCGAAATCTTCAATACGTTCGGCCCGCCGCCGGAAGATTCCATTCCCGCATTGCTGGGTTCGTTCGTGGTTTTGCAGGCAATTGTGCTGGGTCTGGCGTATTTGACGGATCGGAACCGGGAGAAACTTTGACCTCCGCCGGCCCGCAACTGCTCGATCAACCGCAGGATCATTGGTACTGAGAATTAGCGTTTTCCGGTTGACCTTTCTGTCGGGAAACGTTAATTTTAGGTTTACACACTATGACATGAGACTAAAAAGTCGACAGGCGGAATTGGCTGAAAGACTCCGGAACCGATTAGACTACCTCGAAAATGTGATGTCCGCGCCGTCGACGGAAATAAGTGATGCCAAATTCGAAGAAATCCGCGCAGAAGAGGTGAAGATGAGAGATATGTTAAAAATGTTGCGGAGTTTATCTTAAAGCATATGAGAGCAGAATTTAGGAATCGGGTTGACGCGTACATGGCGCAAATCAGGGCGGCTGATAGTACTGAGATCCCGGAGATCAAATCTACATTTTTCGAGTGGTACAATTCGGTTTCGGACGAGGATCGGGCAGAAATGGCGCCTTTTTGGGATGAAGTTAAAAAAGAAGCACGGGAAGTGATCGAGGAAATCAAGGGTTTGATAGAGGAGCTCAAAGCCCTAAAAGAGGAAGAACTCGCCGAGGCCCGGAAATGATGTTGACTGCCTCCGGCCGATCACCGATTGATCAGCCACTGGTCCAATGGTGGTCGACAAAGAGGTGTTAAAGATGTTGTAACTTTTTTTCTGCAATCAGTATGAAAGCTTATATTAGAAAGACACTAAATGAATACAAATCGAAGCTGATTACTGCGGAGGAATCTGAAATTCCAATAATAAGGGCGGCTTTTTCTGACTGGTACTACTCGGTTTCAGATCAGGATAGAGCCGAAATGGCACCGTTTTGGGCCGACGTTAAAAAAGAGGCATGGGAAATGATTAAGGAAGTGAAGGACGCGCTAGACGAACTGAAAACCTTAAAGGAGAAACAACTCGCCGAGGCGCGGAAATGATATTGACCGCCAACCGCCGCTCGATCAGCCGGAGGATCGTTGATACTGATAATTAGCGTTTTCCGGTTGATCTTTCTGTCGGGAAACGTTAATTTTAGGTTTTACACACTATAAAATATGAAGAGGAAAACGAGACGGGAAAAACTCTCTGAGCAGATCATCACACGTTTGAAATACCTTGACAATGCTTTGGTGACCTCGGCCAATGAGTTGAGCGATGCTGAATTTGAGACGTACAGCAAGGAAGCGATAAAATTGAGAGAAATGTTAAGTATGATATAATACCTTTTAATTAGCGCACATGAAAGCAGAACTAAGACGTCACCTTCAAGAGTATCGGTCGCGAACAATTGCAGCCGATATTTCAGAGATACCGGCCATTAAATCTGAGTTTTATAAATGGTATAATTCGGTTTCTGACGAAGATAGAGCAGCAATGCAACCTTTTTGGAATGCAATGAAAAAAGAAATGTGGGACGTAATCAACGAAATCAAAGCATTGTTCGAAGAAATCAGGGCGCTGGACGAAGCTGAACTGGCGGAGGCTGGAAAGCGGTAATGATAAACTAAAAGACCATGGGTCATCGTCGATGATCCATGGCCCATTTCATTCCCATGCAATCGGCGGTCGGCCGTCAGTGGTCAAAACTTCACTTCCGCTGAAATCCCTTATAATGCGTAACAATATCCTTGTCGCTGAATTTGTAGTCCAAATCCTTCCGTCCCAGGAAATACACCCCGCTTGCAGTATCTACATTAAATGAATCGGGTACGAGGTGATCGAAAAACCGGACCCACCCGAATGCCATGGCAATTACGATAGCCGCTTTTTTGCTCCGTGTAAGGCCCCAAGCCGCGTAGCGCACGTTCCAGAGCAGTACTGCACCAATGCCGGTCAGGAAACCGGAATCGACTAATCTGAAATCTTTGAAAAGCAACCGGTGACCGCTTTCGGTGAAGCGGGTGAAGTCGTACGGGCCTTCGTGTACGTGTTGCTGAAAGGGCGTTTCCGCATACACGATACCGCCAGGTTTGAGCACGCGGTGGATCTCGGCTACCACGCGGTGCGGGTACATGACGTGTTCAAGTACGGCCTGGATCCAGATGCCATCGATGCTGTTGTCGGCGATGGGTAGTGAGTGGCCATCGGCAATGAAATCGGTATTGGAAGAGGCGTAAATGTCGAAAGAGAGCACATCGATGTCTTTGGCATCGTACATTCCTGCCGCGCCGTTCCCCACGGCGCCTCCGCCAATGATGAGTACAGTCGCTTTTTTGTCCGGGTATTTCGGGAGCGTTTCCAGGAATTTTGCAAGATTCCGCCTGGTTTTGCTGTCGCCTCCCCAGAAAATCTTCTTGATCGCGTCGTATTTGTTGCCGCTGCGTGGGATAAGGCTCTCGCCTCCTGTGGCGAGCAATGCGTCTTTGCTCAGGATGGTTTCGTCGAAATTGACGAGTATGGGTATTTTTCTCTGTATCAGAGGAATTTCAGAGGTCGAATGCGCGCACGTCGTATTGGTGCAGTAGATGCTTTCGTCAACGATTTTTAAGGGGGACAGGCAGAGGGGACAAACCAGCGTGCCGTTTTCAAAGTGCTCGGTAAGCAGTGGACTGAAAGATTTCATTGAAAGAATGTGTATAGAAGATGAATACTGTGTGTGATTGGTTTCGGGTGAATGGTATTGTTTAAAAACCTAATTTAGAGAAAAGTACTGTTTTACAAACCGCGAATGCGGGATTTAATCGAGCGGTAAAACTGCCCCCGGCCGCCGACCGCCGTCTATGGTCTAAGGTCTATGGTCCATTCTATTTGATTTTCGTAACTTTGCCTCATGGAAAAACCGGAATCACTCGAAGAATTCTACCAATACAAGTTCAACTGGCTACCTGAAAATTTGCAGCACGATATCGGGCACTTCAATGTCTTCCCGATGGGCGAAAATTTCATGGCCAATCCGGTCCCCGCGCGTTATAGTGACTGTTGCACAACTCATGAGGATTAAACCCACTTGGATTTCTATGTTGCAAAACCCAGATTAAGGGGTTGGGAGGTGTTGGCTAAAACCTCGATTTTGGTTAACTTCAGTACATGCAAGGAAAAAAGATTCAACAGGAACGTTTGTTCATCAACTTTCAGCTTTCAGAGTATGTCCCGGCTGATAATTTCTACCGCCAGTTAAGCCAAATACTTGATCTTCGTTTCTTATACAAGAGCACGGCTGACTATTATGGAAGTGAAGGCCAAAAGAGTATCGATCCGGTCGTGTTTATGAAACTGATGCTAGTGGGATATCTTGAAAATCTTACCAGTGATAGGCGGATAATACGCACGTCGCGAATGCGGATGGATATTTTGTTCTTCCTGGGATATGACTTAGATGAAGAATTCCCCTGGCACTCAACGCTCAGTCGTACGCGCAAACTTTATGGAGAAGACCAGTTCATTACATTGTTTAAACAGGTGTTGAAGCTATGTGTAGACCATGGTTTGATCTCCGGAAAACGTCAGGCTATTGACAGTGCACTCGTGCGTGCAAATGCTTCTATCAGTAAGATGGTTGAAAAACAGGTCATGGCCGATGCCAACGTATACGTTCAGGAATTAGCTGACAACGTTGATAAAGATGTTGCAGCGCTGGAAAAGCCAATTTGCAACGATAAAACTACTGGGACTAAAAGGGTTCCTGCATCAAATGAGAGCCACGTTAGCCCTTCGGATCCGGATGCGCGAATAACAATGAAGCCGGGAAAGCCAATGAACCTGTATTATCGCAGCCAGGTCAGTGTTGATACAGCTAGCCATCTTATTACCTATATCGGTGCTTTTCCGGGTAATGCTGCTGACAATGTCAGCCTTCCCAAAATACTCGAAAAAATTGTCGAGAATATGCAGGAGCATAATATTCAAGTCAACGAAATACTAGCAGATACTGGTTACAGCAGTGGAGATGCTATGCGGTCTCTGGCTGAGCATAACATCGAAGGTTACATTCCCAATACTGCCAGTTACAAAAAAGACAGGCAAGAAGAGGGATTTACTTATGATATTGGGAATGACCGATATACCTGCAAAAAGGGAGTGCATGCCACATTTAGATGCTATGAAAAACTTGCTAAAAACAGGAAGCTCCAGAGAAAGATTTACCGAACCAATCCAGCAGACTGTATGAACTGCCCAATAAAAAGTACGTGTCTGAACTATATGGGGACGAGAAGGATCAAGCACTCACTTGATAAGCCATTGTACGATCAGATGTACCAAAGAATGAGCAGCGATAGAGCCAAGACCTATAAAAAGCTTCGTTCCAGCACTGTCGAGCCGGTAATTGGTTCACTAATCAATTATACTGGCATGGGTAGAATAAATGCAAAAGGCATTGAGCAGGCAAATAAATGTATGATTATGGCCGCCATCGCCTACAACTTGAAGAAATTGCTAAAATACAAGGCCGGGCTGTCGCCAAGCGCGACCGATTCCACGAAAAAAAGCATAGATGAGATCATTTACTCCCACCTATGCTACTTTAGGTTGGCAAGAGCGGTTCTACTATCGATATCTTGAAAGGCAAGTCAAAGCTCAAATCAAGCAGTAGTGTTGTGCAACAGCCAC
>NZ_FNYL01000001.1:663912-913016 GCF_900109045.1 Dyadobacter sp. SG02 | reverse complement strand
CCCGGACAAACCTTCATTCACAAAAAGGCTTCCAGCTCCGGAAACGACGAAGTATTGAAATAGAAAGTTGTTTTGGTGACATAAAAGCTAATATGGGCTTCCGCCGCTTCCATCTTAGAGGTCTACAAAAGGCAACCGCCGAGTTTACCCTGGTTGCCATGGCCCATAATCTGAGAAAACTGCACCTCAAACAGCAAAAAGCAGCTGCATAACAAGCAAAAAAGGGTCAAAAGCACTCCCAAGAGCGGCTTTTTGACCCTTTTAATCAAACCAGGCTTCTATGAAGTCTGAAAAATCTAAAACGGCCGATTTACAGCCAAATCGATTCGGGGCTTTTTAGTCAGCCCCACGCTATTTGCCAGCCTCTGGCTGGCGTGTGCGATGTGTGCCATACGATGCCGGCCGGAGGCCTGCGAATAATTGGCACGAAGCAAGAGCTTCGCGCCATCCGCTACGCTACATAAATTACAGCTCCAACTCCCTTAAATACATCTGGATCGTATTTTCTAATCCTATATATAATGCATCGCAGATCAATGCGTGGCCGATCGAGACTTCATCGAGCCAGGGAATGCTTTGTTTCAGGAAATGCAGGTTATCGAGACTGAGGTCGTGGCCGGCATTCAGGCCCAAGCCTACTTCGCGGGCTTTTTCGGCGGCTTTGATAAATGGTAGCACCGCTTTCTGGCGGTTTTCAAAGTAGCCTGCTGCAAATGGCTCGGTGTAGAGTTCCACACGGTCGGCGCCGCAGATTTTCGCGCCTTCTACCATATATTCATCGGGATCCACAAAAACAGAAACCCGGATTCCGGCCGATTTGAATGTACCTACAAGATCGGTCAACTGTGCCCGGTGCGTGATGGTATCCCAGCCTGCATTGGAAGTGATGGCGCCTAATGCATCAGGAACAAGGGTTACCTGGTCGGGCTTGTTGGCTAGAACCAGTTCCACAAATTTCTTTTCCGAAGGGTTACCCTCGATATTGAACTCCGTCGTCACGAGTTCACGGAGGTCGTACACATCCTGGTAGCGGATATGCCGCTCGTCGGGCCGCGGGTGTACTGTAATGCCCTGCGCCCCGAACCGCTCGCAGTCCAGCGCTACTTTCAATACATTGGGATTGTCACCGCCACGGGAATTGCGAAGGGTGGCGATCTTGTTGATGTTGACGCTTAGACGGGTCATGGTAGTTTAATGATTGAATGACTGAGTGATTGAATGACTGAATGGGGCTTTGCTAATGAGTGAATGAATGAATGAATGAATGAGTGAATGGGTGAATGACTGAATGATTGAATAACCGAATGGGGTTGCATTAAACTGAGTTTTCAAGTGAATTGCTAACTTTGCCGGTCTGTTACAAATTTAGCATTTGAGTGCTTAAAAATACTTTTGAAGCTAAATTTTGACCTAAATCAATAAAACAAACAACAAATGACCGAATGACAATGACTGGACTTTCAACATTCACTCATTCAAAATTCAACATTCAACATTCAAAATTCTGACATTCACTCATTCGCTCATTCACTCATTCAAT
The DNA here is from genome assembly GCF_900109045.1 of Dyadobacter sp. SG02. Taxonomy (GTDB): domain Bacteria; phylum Bacteroidota; class Bacteroidia; order Cytophagales; family Spirosomataceae; genus Dyadobacter. Next base: position 911,476 of record NZ_FNYL01000001.1, on the reverse strand, counting down.
CATTCAAAATTAAGTAACGATGTCACTAAAAACCCAGGTAGAATCAGGTATCAAGGACGCGATGCGTGCCAAAGACCAGGATACATTACGTGCACTGCGCGCGATCAAGTCGTTGATTTTATTGGAAGAAACCAAAGGTGGTGCCAGCGGAGAGCTCAGCGCCGACGACGAGTTGAAACTGCTTACCAAAGCTGCGAAGCAACGCCGCGAGTCTGCTGATATATACAAAACGCAAGGCCGGGCCGATCTTTTGGAAAAGGAAGAAGCAGAACTGGCGGTAATCGAGCAGTTTTTGCCTAAACAACTGACCGAGGACGAAGTGAAAGCCAAATTGCAGGAGATCATCGCGCGCGTAGGTGCAGCGGGGCCTTCGGATATGGGCAAGGTAATGGGCGTGGCTACCAAAGAGCTGGCCGGCCAGGCCGACGGGCGCGTCGTTTCCACGTTGGTGAAAGCATTGCTCGCATGAAATTACTGGATGTTCTCATCCTTCTTCCCCTGCTATGGGGCGCATTACATGGTTACCGCAAGGGCCTGCTCATCGAGATCATCGGGATTCTGGGCATGGTGGTAGCCATGATTTTGGGTTTCAAATTCCTGGGCCTGGGGATGGAGGTCCTCACGCCGTATTTCAGCGAGGGTGTCGCACGGAAAATCCTGCCTTATGTGGGTTTTTCCGCGATTTTCTTTCCTACTATTTTCCTTCTCAACCAATTCGGCTACACCATCCGGCGATCGTTGCGGTACTCTATTTTGGGTACTTTCGATAGTTTTGCCGGCGCGATGGTCGGTGTTTTTACGTGGGTTTTCGGGATCAGCGTGTTTTTCTGGCTGGTAGATGCCATCGGCGTGAAAATCCCCGCGCACCGCACGGAAGATACTTATCTCTACCCGCTTGTAGTGCCGGTAGCGCCTACGGTGATCACCAAAGGCTTGTCGCTAATGCCCCAGGGCACCGACATTATCCGCGACTGGAAACGCGATTACCTCGAAGATTGAACTTTCGAATTTTCGACTCGGTTAAGCTTTCATCATTGACATTCAGTACCTTTGCAGAAAATTACAGTTGAATGCCCTGCGTGTTTGACAGATTATAGCAGAAAATGACCACGATACAGCAAAAGCAAGACATCCGTAAATTGAATGTCGACCAGATCAAATCCTGGATGACCGAACACGGGGAGAAGGCTTTCAGGGCAAAACAGATATATGAATGGATCTGGAAAAAATCAGCCCATTCATTCGACGAAATGACCAACCTTTCGCTGGCCACACGCCAGTTGATGAACGAGCATTTCGTGATCCACTCACTCGATGTTGCCAAAAAACAGCACAGCAACGACGGTACCATTAAATCCGCATTCAAACTTTTTGACGGAAACCTCGTGGAAGGCGTGCTCATACCCGCAGCCGACCGCATGACCGCCTGCGTAAGCAGCCAGGTAGGGTGCTCGCTTACGTGCAAGTTCTGCGCGACGGGCTATATGGACCGCAAGCGCAACCTCGAAGCCGGAGAAATCTACGACCAGGTGGTGGCAATTGCACAGCAAGCGGAAAAGACCTTCAATGCGCCGTTGACCAACATTGTATATATGGGAATGGGGGAACCGTTGCTGAATTACGCGAACGTGCTCCAATCCATTGAGTACATTACTTCGCCGGAAGGGCTGAATATGTCGCCCAAGCGCATAACCGTTTCCACGGCGGGTATTGCCAAGATGATCAAGAAGCTGGCGGATGACGAAGTTCGGTTCAGGCTCGCATTGTCGCTGCACGCGGCCAACGACGAAAAGCGTAACCAGATCATGCCGATCAACGAATCGAACTCGCTGGATAACCTCGCCGAAGCGTTGAATTATTTTTATAAGAAAACCGGCAACCGCATTACTTTCGAATATATTGTCTTCAATAATTTCAACGATACTTTACAGGATGCGAAGGAGCTCTGGGAGTTTTGCAAGCGCGTTCCGGCACGGGTGAACATCATTGAATATAACCCGATCGCCGAGGCTGATTTTAAAAATACAGAAGCCGACCGGCTGGATAAATTTGCCGCTTTCCTGGAAGACAGAGGGGTTTCGGTGCACGTGAGGAGGAGCAGGGGCAAGGATATCGACGCCGCTTGCGGGCAGCTGGCTAACAAAGAAACAAACTGAGATTAACCTGACTTAACAATTTCTTAACATTGGGTCGGGCGTTTATAAGTAGTTTTGCGTCAATAATTCAACCTATCAACTTCTTTTATGTTTGGTCTTGAAACCGACATTTTCATCCTCCTCGCGTTTAGTATTTTAGCGGCCTGCGCATTCGAATTTGTTAATGGTTTCCACGATACCGCCAACGCGGTAGCGACGGTTATTTATACCAACTCCCTGAAACCGAATGTGGCGGTAATATGGTCGGGTTTTATGAACTTTTGCGGTGTATTCTTTGGCGGGATCGCAGTGGCAATGGGGATTGTGAACCTGCTGCCGGTGGAGCTTCTGATCGATCAGAACGTCTATCACAGCGCCGCGATGGTCTTCGCATTGCTTTTCAGCGCGATTATCTGGAACCTGGGTACCTGGTACTTCGGCTTGCCGAGTTCCAGCTCGCACACGCTCATCGGTTCTATCCTCGGCGTGGGCCTTGCATTTACATTAATGCCTGAAAATACACAAGGTACCGGTGTTAACTGGTCGAAAGCGCAAGAGCTCTTCATGTCGCTTCTCACCTCGCCGATCTTTGGTTTTGCGCTCGCGATCATTATTATGTTCATCCTGAGAAGATCGTTGTCCAAGCCGCTGCGTGAGATCGTTTTCAGCGAACCCAAGAAAAACGAAGCGCCGCCGATCTGGATCCGCGCCATCCTTATTACTACTTGTACACTGGTAAGCTTCTTCCACGGCTCCAACGACGGACAGAAGGGTGTAGGACTTGTGATGCTGATCCTGATCGGTATTGTTCCTGCCCATTTTGCATTGGATAATTCCAAAGATCCGATCGGTATGAAGGCCGATCTGGTGGGCATCGAACAGGCAGTGAACACGATCGATTCGACACGTCTGTCCATCTCAGATCGGGCGCATTTGTATACCATTAAAGCTGAGCTCACGCATTTGCAAACGCAGATCAATCATCCGCTGCCGGAGCACCGCCTTCCGAAAGAAGAGCGTATGGAAGCACGTCGTTCCCTGTTGCTGATAAGCCGTAATATCAAAACTATCCTTGATAATGGTCAGGCCAACCTTAACGCTACGGACCTCGCATTCCTGAAAAAGCAATCGGGCGGTGAACACGGGATCAGAAGGTACACCGACTACGCGCCGGATTGGGTAATTCTCATGATTTCACTTTCACTGGGCCTTGGTACAATGGTAGGCTGGAAGCGGATCGTGGTAACGATCGGTGAAAAAATCGGAAAGCAGCATTTGACTTACGCACAGGGCGCTTCGGCTGAGCTTGTGGCGGCGAGTACGATAGGGGTGTCGTCTTCCCTGGGTCTTCCGGTAAGTACCACGCACGTACTTTCATCCGGTATCGCGGGCTCGATGGTAGCCAGCAAAGGGGTGAAAAACCTGCAAGGCGGTACGATCCGTAACATCGTGATTGCGTGGGTTTTGACATTGCCCGTAACCATGTTGCTGTCGGGTACGCTTTACGCATTTTTCCGGTGGGTGTTGTAGGACACTCACTCATACGAAGCATCAGAAAGCCGTCGGGACCGTTCCCGGCGGCTTTTGTTTTAGCGCGGCTGCCGCACTTTCTTTGCTTTTCATTGGTTTAATATCGTAAATTCGGCATGGATTTTAGTATTAAATAAAAGCCAATTATTCACCATAATGACTACAATTGAAGCGCAGGTTAACCGCTACGGATATGTGACGGAGGCGATCGCGGAAGATATCGATCTGGTTGCGGAGATCAACCGCCTGAAAAAAGAAAAGAATGCGGTCATTCTCGCGCATTATTACGTGGACGCGGAAATCCAGGACCTGGCCGACTACATCGGCGACAGCCTCGGCCTTTCGCAGCAGGCAGCCGCTACCGATGCCGACATGATCGTTTTCTGTGGTGTGCACTTCATGGGCGAAACGGCCAAAATTCTCAGTCCCAGTAAAAAGGTAGTGATCCCCGACCTGAATGCAGGCTGTTCGCTGGCGGATTCAGCCCCGGCCGACAAGTTTGCCGCATTCAAAGCGCAATATCCCGATCATATTGTGATCAGCTATATCAACTGCTCCGCGGAGATCAAGGCATTGACCGACATTGTTTGTACTTCATCGAATGCATTACAGATCGTCGAAAGCCTGCCGAAAGACCAGAAGATCATATTCGCGCCGGATGCGAACCTGGGCCGTTATGTGGCACATAAGACCGGTCGCGATATGGTGCTTTGGGATGGTGCCTGCATTGTGCATATTGATATTTCAAGGGAGAAACTGGCCCAGCTTCGTGCGGAAAACCCGGATGCATTGCTGATCGCCCATCCCGAATGCAAGGAAGATATTCTGAAACAGGCGGATTTTGTGAGTTCTACAACAGGTCTCCTGAAATTCGTGAAAGAGTCGAGTCACGACAAGTTTATCGTAGCTACCGAAGCCGGTATCCTGCATAAAATGAAACAATCGGTGCCGGATAAGAAGCTTATTCCAGCCCCAGGTTCCGATAACAATACCTGTGCGTGCTCCGAATGCCCGTATATGAAAATGAATACCCTCGAAAAGGTCTATAATGCGCTGTATTACGAACAGCCGGAGATTTTTGTGCCCGAGGATATCCGCCTGAAAGCTTATGAGTCCGTAGCACGTATGCTGGAACTAAGCAAAGGCATCTGACACCCGATTTAACCCTATTCCTGAAATTATGCCCCAGTTTGATTTTCTGATTATCGGTTCGGGAATTGCCGGACTAAGCTACGCAGCCAAAATAGCCCGCCATTTTGACGAATTGAAACAGGAAGTGTCCATCGCCGTGATCACCAAGGTTCAGGCCGATGAAACCAACACCAAATACGCGCAGGGCGGCATTGCGGTCGTCTGGGCGGAGTCCGATTCGTTTGAAAAGCATATTCAGGACACGATGGACGCGGGGGATGAGGTCAATAAAAAGAATATCGTCGAAATCGTCGTGCGCGAGGCACCCGAGCGCATTCAGGAGCTCATCGACTATGGAACGCGCTTTGATAAGGAAAAAGATGGGGACTATGACCTGGCAAAGGAAGGCGGCCATTCCGATCACCGTATTTTGCATTTCAAGGATATTACCGGCGCAGAAATAGAGCGGGCATTGCTGGAAGAGGTGAACCGGCACAAAAACATCCAGATTTTTACCCATTACTACGCGGTGGAGCTCATCACCCAGCACCATTTGGGGGAAACGGTTTATCGTTACCGCGAGGATATCAAATGCTTCGGCTCGTACGTGCTCAATCGCCGTACCGGGGAAGTGGAGAAGTTTTTGGCTAAAACGACATTGCTTGCTACCGGCGGCATCGGCAACATTTACCAAAGTACGACCAACCCGACCATCGCGACCGGCGACGGTATTGCCATGGCGTACCGCGCCAAAGGCATTTGCGACAATATGGAATTCATCCAGTTCCATCCCACGAGCTTTTACCAGCCCGGCCAGAAGCCCTCGTTCCTTATTTCGGAGGCGGTGCGTGGTTTTGGAGGAATATTAAAAAGGGCGGACGGAAGTACCTTTATGGAAAACTACGACAGCCGCCTGTCGCTCGCCCCGCGCGACATTGTTGCCCGTGCCATCGACTCCGAAATGAAGAAGAACGGTGTCGACCATGTCTATCTCGACGTCCGGCATTGCGACTACGAGAAGTTTCTCGAGCATTTCCCGAACATTACCGAATACTGCCTGAAACAGGGTATCGACGTCCGAAAAGATATGATCCCCGTCGTGCCTGCGCAGCATTACATGTGCGGGGGCGTGCGCGTGAATGAGTGGGGGAAGACCAATATCGAATTTTTATATGCGGTAGGGGAATGTTCCTGCACCGGGTTACATGGTTCCAACCGTCTCGCGTCCAATTCCTTGCTCGAAGCCGTCGTTTTCGGGCATCGCGCTTATGAAAGCACGGTGGCCAATTTTGAAGATGCGGTGATCCCTCAGAATATCCCCGAGTGGGACGATTCGGGCACTACGCATCCGGAAGAACAGGTGTTGGTAACCGAAATGACGCGGGAACTGAACAGCATTATGTCCAATTACGTGGGTATCGTGCGTACCGACCGCCGTTTGAAACGCGCCTACGACCGTCTCGAACTCCTGCACGAGGAGCACGAGCAATTGTACCGCGAATCGAAAGTGTCGGTGGCGATATGCGAGCTCAGGAACATGATCTCGGTTTCATACCTTGTCATTAAAATGGCAATGGCCCGACGCGAGAACATCGGGCTGCATTACAATGCCGATCATGTGCATGCCTAGGGCTTAGGGCTTTGCGCCAGAATACTGCGGCTTCGGCGTGTCACGGCCCTTTGCCATATATTTTCCCCTATTTTCTGGCCCAGATGCGTTCCTTCCTCTACGCCGTCGCGGTAGTGGATACCGCCATAAACGCGGCTGATCGACGCATCCCAATAAGCTTCTTCAAAAGACTTGAAGGATTTCACACCATGCCCGTATTTCTTCTCGGTAGTGTCCGTGAATGCTACATTATCTCCCACCAAATGCGTTAGCACAACCCCGCACGCTGCTGAAATGGAACTGTGGCCGCTTACGTATTCGGGGAATGCAGGTGTTTCGAGAAAAGGCCGCCAATTGGGGTCCCAGTTGTTGTTGATCACCGTTTCGGGGCGGATGCGAACGGTACGGTACTTTTCATCCCAGCAGGCTATGAATGCGTCGTAAATGGAGAGCGCTCCCAACGTATATGCCTCAACCGATTGCATCAGGTCGAGTTTTCGGTCATTTGCTACCGTTCGTACGATCGCCATCCAGTGACCGGCGGGGGTCATTTTTTTATTGGCAAACATGGCGTGTCCAACGACATTGGTTACAAATGCATTGTCGTCCCAGAAGTAGGCGGTAGCCTTCTGGTCTTCGGTGAGCGATTTGCCCGTGTTGTAAACCTCCATCGCGAGCTGCATGAACTTGCTGCTTTTGGCGAGGTCGTAAGGTGCGGGCGGCGGGCACCGGAACTGTGTCACCGAATCGAGCGCGAATGTGCGAACGGTATTCCACATAGGTTCGCACGCGTCCGCGTACGCGGGAGGCGTCGGTACCCATGTGCCGGGTTTATTGGTCACCGTATAGCGGTATCCGCGTATTTCCTTGTAGTGGTCCTTGGCCGAATATGCCAGTATATGCTTGGCTACCGTATCGCCGTATGCGATAGAGCGTTCATATACGTCTTCCGGGATTCCCATTTCCTGATATTTTTTGAAAAGGCCCTTCTCATACTCATCCCACATATTGCCCGAGAAAGTAAGCGTCCTGCCCACGGTCGCAAATGCCTTCACGCTCGCGAGCGGAAAACAATAGGCTAACGCAGAGTCGGGTTGGGGTGGTGTTTTAAATTTAACCAATTGATTTCCAAGAGATTGATATTCTTTGTGGCCTGGCGCGAGCGCTTCGTAGGCGGCCAGAAAGGAATACCCGTAAATGCGGCTTGCGACCGGTGGTTTGAAAATATCATGAATAATCACGTCGGTCAGATGCGTGGCCGTTTCATGGAACAACTTGGGATCGGCGGCCTTCGCATTATACTCCTCGGGGGCAGACTCCTTTTTACACCCGCATACGAAGCTGATGAACAAGAGGGAAAGTAGACGGAACTTCATTCGATGGGATAGGGAATTTGTAACTGAAATGCTTTGTACGAATATAGCAAGAAATGGGAATTCGGTGGTAATTCTGTACAAAAGAGTGATTTATTGTAACTTATATATTACTAAATCATAAAAAATGTATGATACGTACTATTATTTATTGTTATTTTTTAAGAATGCATATTCATTAACCGGGAAACCTTTTTTTTGTAAAAAAATTAATATCTTTTTGTACAATCAAGCGAGTATATACCGGCCAATGGGACTTCTTCTACAATCAATAGGAGTATCCGTATAAGATTGTGTACGATATACACTGTTTGAAATCCTGAACTCTGTTCGATGAAAGTACTCACCCTAATCACTAAAATTACACTATGTAAATAATTCTCCTGGCTACACTTTTCTGATCCGAAGCAGCGGATTTTCGAAACGAAAATCGATGACTGATTCTACGTTCCGTGCTTATACGGTTAAGCAAACATCTTACTACAACATTCTTAATCTAACTATTAATCTATGAGATTTTCTACTGGATGGACGCCTCGTGCTGTATCACGAAGTGTTTTTTCTCTTTGCCTGGCCCTGGTGACGGTCTTGGGTGCATTCGCCCAGAATACCATCAAGGGTAAGATCAAAGATGAACAGGGACAACCGCTGCCTGGGGTGAGCGTTGTCGTGAAGGGAACCACCGCGGGTACAGTGACAGACGGCGAGGGGCTTTACACGGTGAATGCCGAGAAAAACGGTACACTCGTGTTCTCATTTATCGGTTATCTCACGCAGGAAATCCCGGTAGGCGGCAAAAGCATTCTCGATGTAATCCTTATGGCTGACACCAAGGCACTGGAAGAAGTGGTCGTGGTAGGTTATGGTACGGCCAAAAAGGCAACCCTGACCGGCTCGGTAACCGCTGTGAAAGGTACCGAATTACAAAAAGCACCTGCTGCCAACTTATCCAACACGCTGGGCGGACGTCTGCCCGGTATTTCGGCGGTACAATCCAGCGGTGAGCCCGGCTACGACGGCTCGGCAATCCGTATCCGCGGTACCAACTCATTGGGTAACAGCAACGCGCTGATCGTTGTGGACGGTGTTCCTAACCGTTCCGGTGGTCTCGACCGTATCAACCCTGCCGATATCGAAAGTATTTCGGTACTGAAAGATGCGGCCGCGGCGATTTACGGTTCACGCGCGGGTAACGGGGTAATCCTCATAACGACCAAACGCGGTAAAACGGGCAAGCCACAGATTTCATACGATATGAACCTGGGTATTTCGCAGCCTACTCGTACCCCGGAAATGTCGAATGCAGCTGAATATGCTACGATCCGTAACGAGTTGCAGATCTATGACAACCTTCCGGTAGGTGAGTGGCAAGGTGCATTGCAGGGTTTCAATACAACCGGTTCTTATAAAAGGATCGATAATGGAAACGTACTGAATGCGGTTTATAAACCTGAGGATATGCAGAAATTCAGAGACCAGTCGTCTCCGTTGCTTTATCCCGACACCGACTGGTACGGATCTGTCCTCCGCAAATGGGCGCCTCAGCAACGTCACAATCTGCAATTGACAGGTGGTAGCGAAACCATTAAATACCTCGCTTCATTAGGTCACATCAATCAGGATGGTTACTATATCAATTCTGCAACAGGTTACAAGCAGTACGATATGCGTATCAACCTGGACACTAAAATCAATAAATATATTACTGCTAACCTGGGTGTTACATTGCGTGAAGAGTTCCGTCACTTCCCGTCGGGAGGTAACAGTGCGGGTGCGATCTTCCGTATGTTGATGCGCGGTAAACCGACTGAAATCGCGATCTGGCCAGACGGACGTCCGGGCCCGGATATTGAAAACGGTCAGAACCCTGCGGTAATTACTACCAACACAACGGGTTACAGTAACGACAAACGCGACTATATCCAAACCAACGGCGGTCTTGAAATCCAGATACCAGGTGTGCCAGGGTTGAAAGTCAATGCAATGGCTGCGCTCGATAAGCAACTGCGCCGCGTGAAAAACTTCGAAACGCCCTGGACGCTTTATTTCTGGGACAAAAAGACTTTCGAAGCTGACGGTACCACGCCGTTCCTGACGGGAACCGTACGTTCGACTTTCAAAGACCCGCGTTTGACAGAAACTTCCGCACAGGAATTGTCTATTCAGCTAACAGGTCAGGTTTCATACGAAAAATCGGTAGGTGGACACAACTTTAATGTAATGGGCGGTATCCAGCGCGAGAAAGTAGATGCCGACGGTTTCTTCGCATTCCGCCGCTACTACATTTCACCCGTTGTTGACCAGCTTTTTGCCGGTGGTACTGCCGAGCAAAACATTGATAACTCCGGTACCAACCGTGGCGATTTGTATAAACGTGCACGTTTGAGCTACTATGGCCGTGCAGGTTACAACTTCAAAGAAAAATATCTGGCCGAGTTTCTGTGGCGCGTGGATGGTTCGTATGTGTTCCCTAAAGAAGGCCGTTTCGGTTTCTTCCCCGGGGTATCGGCGGGCTGGCGTATTTCGGAAGAGAATTTCTGGAAAAACAGTGTTTCTCGCTTCGTGAACAACGTGAAACTGCGTGCTTCGTGGGGACAAATGGGTGCGGAGCCATACTTCCTCGGAACAGAAACGCTGGCTGAGTACCAATACCTGTCGACAATGGGCTTCGGAAGCTACATTATCAACGATCAGGTGGCAAGAACCTTGTTGGAAACACGTATTGCTAACCCAAGCTTTACCTGGGAGGTTGCAAACAACACCAACTTCGGTATCGAAGGTACTTTGCTGAATGACAAACTGTCTTTCGAATTTGACTATTTCGTAAACAACCGTTCAAAAACGCTGATCCCGAAAGCGGGTTCTACGCCTTCATCAGTCGGTATCGATGGCCGTCTTCCGCCCCAAAACCTTGGAAAGCTGGTGAACAAAGGATGGGAGTTTAAAGTGAGCTACGACGGCAATGCAGGCGATTTCACTTACTCTGTAAGCGTGAACGGCGGTTACGCCAAAAACAAGATCACGTTCTGGGACGAAACGCCAGGTGCTCCCACCTATCAGCATACGACAGGAATGCCATACAACTCGTTCCTCATGTACAAATTCGACGGTGTTTTCAGGGATCAGTCGGAAATCGATGCGAACAAACTTGATTACGGCCCGATCACAGGGAACCTTCGCCCAGGTGATATGAAGTTCAAGGATATCAATAATGATGGCAAAATCAGCGGGGATGACCGTGTTCGTTCCGATAAAACGCAACGTCCGTGGTTTACAGGTGGTGCGTCGATCAATTTGGGCTACAAACAGTTCGACCTGGCGATGTTGTTCCAGGGAGCAATGGGTGGTTTGCAACTCGTAGGTCTTACAGAATCCGGTGACATCGGTAACTATCTGAAATACGATTACGACCACCGCTGGACCATTGATAATCCAACAAACGACTACCCGCGTTTGACTAACCGTAACAACAGGTACTATACAAATGTCGGCTCCGGTGGCGGTTTCACCGGCGGTAGCGGTGGTGGTATCAACGACTACTTTCTGAAAAGCAACAACTACCTGCGTTTGAAAAACGTCGAAATCGGGTATAACCTGCCAGCGGAAATCGGCTCGAAACTCGGTCTGAGCAATTTCCGGGTTTACGTGAACGGTTTGAACTTCATTACTTTCGACAAGATCAAAGTGTGGGACCCCGAGGCGACTACAACGAGCGGTCAATACTATCCGCAAGCAAGAGTTCTCAGCGCAGGCGTACGTGTAGCATTTTAACGATTAAGAAATATGAAATTGAAATATAAAAGTCTATTGCTAATTGCCTTGCTGGGCGGAGGGCTTGCGTCGTGCGACACCGATTTTCTGGACGTGACGCCGCCAACGGAAATCCCGAGCGAAGAAGCATGGAAAGACGGTGCTTTGGCAGAAGGTTTTGTGACAGGTATTTACCAGGGATTGCAGCAGGGTGGTTTCAGCGAACAAATGCTGGCCTCGCTGACCGACGAAGCGGTATTTACCCACACCGGCCGTAACATCAACACCGTAAACGAAGGTAGTTTGAGCCCTTCCAACCTGGGATGGGTGGACGACACCTACGGATGGGGACCGATGTACACCCGTATCCGCGCGACGAACATCGCGCTGACGAACCTGGCAACCGCAACTTTCACTGACGAGGCGTTGAAATCCCGTCTGAAAGGAGAAGCCTACTTCCTGCGTGCCTATTATTACCAGCAGTTGATTCGCTACTACGGTGCGGTGCCGATCATCAAGAAAGTATACGCGCTGAACGAAGACTACTCCGTTCCCCGTAATACCTGGGATGAATGCGTGAAGCAGATCGTGAGCGATGCGGATAGCGCTGCATTGTTGCTGGATGGTAAAAGCCTTGCAAAAGGTCGCGCTACGAAAGCGGCTGCATTGGCGCTGAAATCACGCGTGTTGCTTTATGCTGCGAGTGATTTGCACGACGTGCCTACGATGAAAGCGAAATCCACCGTACTGGCCGGATTCTCAAACCCGGAATTCCTAGGTTCCACTTCTGGTGATCGCAAGGCGCGCTGGACAGCCGCACAGGCTGCTGCCAAAGCGGCCCTCGATGCTGCCGGTGCCGGTTACAAGCTGAACCTGACCGCCCCGGTAACGGCGGAACAGGGCAAGCTTAACTACATTTCGCTCGCCATGGCTGGTGCCTCTGCCGACAAAACGCTCGACGCTTCGGCGAACGATATCGTTTTCGGACGCTATTTCACGCCAAGCCAGAGCGAAGGTGCACGTCAGACCGGATTGAACAACGGGCCGAACGGCTACCACAACTGGGCTGGTAACACGCCGATCGGTACGCTTGTGGACGATTACGAAATGATGGATGGAACTGCATTCTCATGGACTAACCCTACGCACAAAGCGAACCCTTACGTGAACCGCGACCCGCGTTTCTATGCAACCGTGATGTATGACGGAGCTACCTGGAAACCACGTCCGTCCGATGCGAAAGATCCTGCCAACCAGATCCAGACCGGCGCCTATGACCTGCTGGATGACAAAGGGACATTATTCAACCGCAAAGGACTCGATACCCGCAGCAGCTCTATCGAAGACTGGAACGGTAGCCGTACCGGTTACTACATGCGTAAGTTCATCGATCCGAACCCATCGTTGTACGACAACACCGACCGTCAGAACATTCCATGGCCATTTATCCGTGTGACCGAGCTGGCCTTCAACTACATCGAGGCAAGCATCGAGGTTGGCGACGACGCGATTGCATTGGAATGGCTGAACAAGATCCGTTTCCGTGCGGGTATGCCGGCGTTGAAAGCGTCGGGTGCGGCTTTGAAAGAAGCATACCGTCATGAAAAACGCATTGAAATGGCTTACGAAGAGCAACGTTACCACGATGCACGTCGCTGGATGGTCGCGCAGGCTACATTGGGCCGTCCGTTGCAGTACATTAACGTGATCGGTAAGTTCAAAGCTGGTAAGTCAATGAAGGAGCCATATCATTATGATCCAACGGTTTACGATTATACTTACACTCCGGTGGAAGAAAAATCGCATGAAAACCGTACATGGGTGGATAAGATGTACTTCCGTCCGTTCAGCCGCGACGAAATGAACCGTAACGCAAAACTGGTACAAAACCCGGGTTACGATAAATAGTTATATTTTATTGACTAATTTTACAGAAACTATGCCTTGGCGTACAAGGCATAGTTTCTTTTTTTTACTCCTTCAAAACTCTTCATTCCTGTCATGAAGCAAATATGGCCCTGGAAAGCAGGCAGCATTGTTCTGATCGCTGGACTGGTACTTTCCGGTTGTGACAAATCCTCCGATTCCAAAGAAGAAAAGAAAGGTCCCGACGGCCCGAAGCTCTTCACCCTTTTATCACCCGAACAAACCAAAGTAGATTTTACCAACACATTGACCGAAGGGTTGAATACCAACGTGTTGATGTACGAATACTTTTATAATGGTGGTGGCGTGGCAGCAGGCGACCTCAATGGCGACGGACTCGACGATATTTACTTCACCGGCAACATGGTGCCCAACAAGCTGTACCTGAACAAGGGCAAGATGGTGTTTGAGGACATTACGGCCATTGCGCAGGTAGGCGGGCGCGAGCGTCCGTGGAAGACGGGTGTTACAATGGCCGATGTGAATGGGGATGGTAAGCTTGATATTTACGTTTGCTACTCCGGAGCGGTTTCGCCCGAGAGCCTGAAAGACCAGCTGTTCATCAACAAGGGCAATAATGCGCAGGGCATTCCGCAGTTTGAAGAAATGGCCGAGCAATACGGCCTGGGCGTGATGAGCAACAGCACACAAGCGGCATTTTTCGATTTCGATAAAGACGGGGACCTCGATATGTTCCTGCTCAACCATAACCCGAAAGCGCTCCCGATTCTCGACGAGGCCAGCACGGCGAACCTCCTCCAAAAAGAAGACCCGGTAACCGGGGTAAGACTATTCCGCAACGATCCGCAAAGCGGCACACCGCATTTTACAGACATTACCAAAAAAGCGGGCATTCACAGCTCGCAACTGACTTACGGCCTGGGCATCGGTATTGCCGATATCAATCAGGACGGTTGGCAGGATATGTACATTTCCAACGACTACTCTGTTCCGGACTTTCTTTATATCAATAATGGCAACGGCACGTTTACCGACGTGCTCGACGCCAGTATTGGCCACACATCGCATTCGTCGATGGGTAACGACATTGCCGATTTCAACAACGACGGCCTGCCTGACATTTTTACGCTTGATATGCTTCCCGAGGATAACCGTCGGCAGAAGCTGCTGACCGGCCTCGATAACTACGAATTGTTTGATTTTAACGTCAGAATGGGCTTTCACCACCAGTATATGCGCAATATGCTGCAACTGAATGAAGGCCTGGGTAAGGGAACCAAACATCCGGTATTCTCCGAAATTGGCCAGCTTTCGGGCGTTTCAAATACCGACTGGAGTTGGGCGTCGCTGTTCGCCGATTATGACAACGATGGCTGGAAAGACCTTTTCATCACCAACGGTAACCTGCGCGATTTCACGAATATGGATTTCGTGAAATTCATGGGCGATCATTTGAAGCGCATTGAAGGACAGGTAAAACGCGAGGACGTGCTGCAACTCGTGTACCAGATGCCGTCTTCGAATATGAAGAACTACCTGTTCCAAAATAAAAAGGACCTCACATTTACGAACGTCGCCGACAACTGGGGCGTAGGTGATGTCTCCAATTCCGGCGGTGCCGCTTACGCCGACCTCGATAATGACGGCGACCTCGACCTTGTTGTGAACAATATCAACAAGCCTGCATTCATTTACCAGAACGACGGTGACAAGCATTTGAAAAACAACTACCTCAAAATAAAACTTACCGGAGCGGGGCAGAATACGTTGGGCCTTGGCGCGAAAGTGACGATCTATCAGAAAGGCCAGCAGCAATACCTCGAACAAATGCCGACCCGCGGCTACCAGTCAAGCGTGTCGCCGGTGTTGCATTTCGGATTGGGAAAAGAGGCTGCTGTCGATTCGCTGGTTGTAACCTGGCTGAGTGGCAAGCAGGAAAAGGTGGTTAATCCCAAAACCAATGCAATACTGGCAATCTCCGAGACCAATGCGAAGGAGAACAGGAAGGCGGGCAAAGCCGTTGCGCCGCTGTTTACACCAGTAGCTTCGCCGATAGCATTCAAGAGCCCGGCGGTGAAACTGAACGATTTCAAGCGCCAGCCGCTGCTGATCAACCCGATATCATTCTCCAACCCCTGCATGAGAAAGGGCGATGTGAATGGGGATGGTTTGGAAGATGTGTTTATCGGCGGTACGTCGGGGGAAGTAGCCAGATTGTACATTCAGCAAAAGGGCGGGGCGTTCAGCCTGAAACCGGTACCTGCATTTGAAGCAGACAAGCAAAGTGAGGACACCGACGCATTGTTTTTCGATGCGAACGGCGACGGTGCGCAGGATATTTTCGTCGCCAGCGGCGGTTATGCGAGCTTTATGCCCGAGGACCCGTTGCTGCAAAGCCGGTTGTATATCAATGACGGCAAAGGCAATTTTACCAAAGCCGCAGGCGCATTGCCCGTAATGCTCACGAGTGCGGGTTGTGTACGCACGGCGGATGTCAATGGCGATGGTAAACCTGATCTTTTTGTGGGCGGGCGGGTAATTCCCGGTCGCTATCCCGAGACGCCGCGCAGTTATGTTTTGATCAATGACGGGAAAGGGAAATTTACCGATCAGACTACCGCATTGTCCCAAGAACTGGAACGTATCGGCCTTGTCACCGACGCTGCCTGGACAGATTTGAATGGGGACAAAAAAGCCGATTTGATCGTAGTAGGAGAGTGGATGCCGGTTACGGTTTTCATCAACAACAATGGAAAGCTTGAAAACAAAACCACCGAATATTTCGACAAACCTTACAATGGCTGGTGGAACAAAATCCTTGTCGAAGACCTGAATGGCGATGGTAAAGACGACCTCGTGATCGGTAATATGGGCACCAACACCCAGTGCAAAGCGAGCGACGCCGAGCCGGTGGAAATGGT
Source organism: Dyadobacter sp. SG02 (assembly GCF_900109045.1). Taxonomy (GTDB): domain Bacteria; phylum Bacteroidota; class Bacteroidia; order Cytophagales; family Spirosomataceae; genus Dyadobacter. Next base: position 895,140 of record NZ_FNYL01000001.1, on the reverse strand, counting down.
TTACAAAGATTTCGACGATAACGGCTCTATCGACCCGATTATGAGCTTCTATATCCAGGGAAAGAGCTACCCGTACGTAACCCGCGACGAAATGCTCGATCAGATGAGCATTATGCGTACCCGTTACCAGGACTACAAAAGCTACGCGGACCTGAGTGTGAAAGAAATTTTCACGAAAGAAGAACTCGAAGGAGCGAAGGAACTGAAAGCTACCTATTTAAAAACAGCATATTTCGAAAGGGCCGCAAGTGGCAAATTCGCCGAAAAGACATTGCCATTGCAGGTGCAGGTATCGCCGGTTTACACTATTACTTCAATGGATTACAATGGCGATGGCAAGAAGGATCTGTTGCTTTGCGGGAATGTGAGTAAGGCGCGGTTGCGGTTTGGGAAGTATGATGCCAACTACGGTATTCTTTTGCAAGGCAATGGTAAGGGGCAGTTTGAATATGTGCATCAGGATCAATCGGGTTTTGGATTGAAAGGCGATGTGCGCAGCGTGCTGCCGCTCGGCAATAAACTGCTATTCGGGATTAATCAACAGGAAATAAAAGCATATCAAATTGGCAAAGTTCAGTAACCTTCTACTTGGAATACTGCTGGCCGTAACGTGGACGGCCTGCAAAAAGAATGAATCGAAGACAGAGATCGATCCGACGGTAATCGGCCAGGTAACGATGCAGATGACGGACGTAATGGTGCACGACGTCACCAATCCGCCACTCGGGGCCCGGTTCTATTCCTATGCTTGTCTGGCCGGCTACGAGGTGGTTGCCGCGAATGATAAGGCCTATCCGACGATGCATGGCGTGCTGAATGATTTCCCGGAAATCGAAAAGCCAAAGATAGGAGAGTATTCCTACCAGCTCGCCGCGGCATTGGCAATGCTCGAAACCGCGAAGAAAATGCAGCCTTCCGGTGGTTTGCTACTCAAAAAATACCAGCAAAGTCTGGTCGATTCCTGCAAGAGAATCGGGTTTAGCGATGAAGTACTCGCCGGTTCGCAGGAGTATGCGCTGGCGGTGAGCAAGCAAATTTTGAAGTATGCCAAAGGCGACCGTTACAACAAGATCAGCAACTTCCCACGCTACGAGCCTCACGGCGGCCTTGGAACCTGGTACCCGACCCCTCCGGGTTATTTCCCGCCGGTGGAGCCCTATTTCAAAACCGTGCGGCCATTCACGCTCGATTCGGCATCGCAATTCAAACCCGCGCCGCCGGTTGCATTCTCGGAGTCGAAGGATTCGGAGTTTTATAAACTCATGAAACGTAATTACGACGATACCAAAGCGGAGGAGCACCGCGTAATCGCGGCATTCTGGGATTGTAACCCGTTTGCGTTGGAAAACAAAGGGCATTTATTGGTAGGAATGAAGAAAATCTCCCCGGGTGCGCACTGGATGGGCATTACCGACATTGCCTGCCGGAAAGCAAAGACCGATTTTGGTAAAACCATGCTGATCAATACCTCGGTAGCGATCGGGTTGATGGACGGCTTTATGGCCTGCTGGGACGAGAAATTCCGAAGCAACCGCATCCGCCCCGAAACCGCCATCCGGAAGTACATCGACCCGACCTGGAAGCCATTCCTGCAAACCCCGCCGTTCCCGGAATATTTAAGCGGACACTCGGTGATTTCGACGGCGGCGGCGGTGATTCTCACGCATTACTTCGGAGACAACTTCGCTTATACGGACACCGTTGAGGAGCGTTTTAATCTGAAAGCACGCCCATTCAAATCGTTCCTTCATGCTTCGGAGGAATCCGGATTGTCGCGGTTTTACGGCGGTATCCACTTTATGGACGCCATCGAAAACGGTCAGAAGCAGGGGCAGCAGGTGGGGGAATGGGTGATCAGCACACTCGGAAATAAAGCGGTGGCTGCGTCAGGGAAATAGGGTTTTGTGCTCGTTCAGGAGCGTTTTGGTGTAGGTGTATCCTGTTTCAAAAAGCTGATCCGCTTTCCGGAAATCGAAAATGCTGAAACGACTCAATGCGGGCGGTTCGATGAGTAAGTCGCATTTCGCGAAACGCGCCCTGGTTTTGGTATGCATTGCCAGAATGAGGCTGCGGTAAACGATCTCCGTCGTCCGTTTCAAAGGTTTATCTAAATTGAAGGGATTGCAATGGCTCCCGATAATGTAATCTGCCTCGTCGAGCACCGGTTCGACGGGCAGGTTATTCAAAACGCCTCCATCGACCAGGTCGTGGCCGTTGTAATGCATCGGACTGAAAAGCCCCGGAATGCAGCAGGACGCCAGGACCGGTAATGCCAGTTCTCCGCTACGGAAACGGACTTCTTCTCCCGAAACAATGTCGGTCGCAGTCACTATCAGCGGCGTTTTGAGTGATTCAAAAGTATTTTGAGGAATGAATTTCCGAAAAACGTCTTCCATCTTCCGCATATGCAGCAAGCCGTTCGCCCCGATACCGAATCTTAGATAAGGATAAAAACTGGTATCGCGGATGATTTTGAGAATATCGGTCGGCTCGTAACCATAGCCCAGCAAAGCTCCCACAAACGCCCCGGAACTCGTCGCACTGATCACATCCGCCCGAACTCCGCGTTCCCGCAGCGCCTGCGCGACCCCCACATGCGCAATCCCGCGAGCGCCCCCGCCTGAGAGGATTAGTGCTGTTTTCATGGGTTACAAGAGTTGCAGTTCATCGACCCTTTCAAAATGCTTTAAATTCAATGTAACAAGCGGCAGGCTATAATGGATAGCTGTGGCAGCGATAAAAAGATCTGCCATTCCGATTGATTTGTTTTGCTTTTTGAGTGCCTTGCTGATATCGACAGCCGTTCTGGCGATCTCTTTGTCGAATGCCAGGATCTGCGTTCTGAACAAGAAATCCTCCCAATAATCAAATTGATTTGGGGTAGCCCCGATGTGAATTTCGAATTCCGTTATCGCCGAAATACAATAGGTGAATTCATCCTTCACCAGTTTCAGTAGCCGGGAGTTCGCTTTGTCAGATTTGCTGAGAAAATCGATTAGAATAGAGGTGTCAACAAGCACTAGTTCTTTCGCCATTGGTCAATTGCCTTTCTGGTTTCTTCAATCGTTTTAACTTGATTTTCAGAGAACTTTGGGGCTGACAGCAGGAAATCTTCAAGTGAGTTGTTGGGAGATTCATTTTCCATTCGGTCAATTTCAACTTTCAACCGGGCACGCTGAGTGTCCGATAGGCCTCTGATAAGGCTGATCAATTTATCGAATGATATGTTTTCCTGCGTTTGCATATCCAAATATATAGAAATAGCTGCATTTACTCAACCAGGAAATCCCGCAACATCCCCTTCTCCCTAACCCGGATTCCCTTCTCAGTATTCTCCACCAATGCAGCCTCATACACAGGATCATGCTCGAAAAGCAATATGCATTGCTCATCGACCGCCTGGCGCAAGACGCTTTGTTTTTCTTCCATCGTTTGCAATGGACGCATGTCGTAGCTCATGATCCACGGGATCGGGATGTGGTACGACGAAGGAAAAAGGTCGGCGCAGTAGATAATCTTCTGGCTTTTGTATCGGATCACGGGCAGCATCATTTGCTCGGTATGGCCGTCAACGTGGAGGAGGCTGATGCCTTCAAATGGCGATTGGCCGTTTTCGATGAACCGCAGTTGCCCCGATTCCTGCAAGGGAAGGATATTTTCCTTTAAAAAAGAAGCCCTTTCGCGTGGGTTGGGATGGGTAGCCCATTGCCAATGCGCTTCGTTCGACCAATAGGTAGCATTCGCGAATGTCGGTTCGAGGCGGGAACCGTCGCGGCTGAATTGCGCGGCACCGCCGACGTGATCGAAATGCAGGTGCGTGAGAAATACGTCGGTAATGTCCGCGGGGCTGAAACCCTTTTCGGCAATGGATGAATGCAATGTGGCTTCGCCGTGGAGGTCGTAATGACCAAAGAATTTATCGTCCTGTTTGTTCCCCATGCCCGTATCGACCAATATCAGTTTTTCACCATCCTCGATCAGCAGGCATCGCATAGCCCAGGAGCAGAGGTTTTTCTCGTCGGCCGGGTTTTGTTTGTTCCAGAGTGTTTTCGGCACCACGCCGAACATGGCCCCGCCATCGAGCTTGAAAAAACCGGTGTCGATGATATGGATTTTCATAGGGTTTTTTGGATTTAAATCGTCCTTTTCAGTGGAATATCAACATTCTATCGACCTAACATACCATTATTTTTTCGATCTTCCGACCTGAATTTATAACAAGCCTAACCATGCGCGTACCGTTCCTCTCTGTCAGTTTCCTGTTATTGTCGACGTTTTTTGTTGATAATCAATCCTATGCACAAAAAACACCTGTCGACTATGTGGCGACGATGATCGGTTCCGCGCCATCGGCGACGGAAAGTGCCAAAGCGCACAGCGAGGCGGGCAGCGAGCTGAAAGGGCAAACTATCCCCGCGGTCGGCGTCCCTAATGGCATGACGCAATGGACGCCGCAAACGCGCGCCACCGAAACCAAATGCATTGCGCCATTTTACTATAATGACAACAAGTTCCAGGGCTTCCGCGGTACGCATTGGCTGAATGGCTCCTGCGTGCAGGATTACGGCTCGGTGACGGTGATGCCGCTTTCCGGCGAGCTTATCACCAATCCTGAGAAAAGGGCCAGTACATTCAGTCATGAAAAAGAGCTGAGCACGCCGGATCATTACAGTGTGTGGTTGCAGGATCATCAGATCAATGCCGAGGTAACGGCCCTTGCACGGACGGCTATGATGCGGTTCAGATTCGACAGTGGCGAGGAATCATTCATCATTATCGAACCCAACAGCGATGAAGGCGAGGGTTTCGTGGAAGTATTGCGTGAGCGTGGCGAGATTGTGGGTTATAATCCGGTCCACCGCATTTACCAGGGTTCCGGGCAGCCGGCAGGTATCAGCGGGTATTTTGTGATTAAGTTTGATAAGAAATTCATGCAGTCGGGCGTGTGGCTGGGCGATACCATTACGCCTATGGGCCGGATACTGACCGGTAAAGGAAACCGGGAAAAGCTCGGAGCATATGTGGGGTTTGGGGATGAAAAACAGGTGATTACCGCGCGCATCGGCACATCTTTCACGAGCATCGAAGGCGCCAGGGCGAATCTTGAAAAAGAATTAGGCAGCAAGACGTTCGAGGCGGCACGGAAACTGTCGCGCGATGCCTGGAACGAAGCATTGGGTAAGGTAGAAGTTGCCGGCGATGAGCAAGACAAAGCACTTTTTTACAGCGCATTATACCGGACTAAACTTTCGCCCAGGCTCTTCTCGGATGTGGACGGCAGCTATCCGTCATTCGCAGGAGGTACCCCCATGCAAAAGGCAGAAGGTTTCGATTACTATTGCGATTTCAGCATGTGGGACAGCTTCCGCGCAGCCATGCCATTGGGCATCATACTTGAACCCAAACGGGCGGGCGATATGATGCAATCACTGGTGAAAAAGGCCGAGCAGGGCGGCTGGATGCCGATTTTCCCCTGCTGGAACCATTACACGGCCGCTATGGTGGGTGATCACGCATTGTCGGTGATCGCGGATGCTTACGCCAAGAATGTCCGGAATTTTGATGTGAATTCAGCCTATAATTTCCTTCGTAAAAATGCATTCGAAGTAAATACCAATACTAAAAGCTATGAAGCCGGACAGGGGCGCCGTGCTTTGAAATCCTATTTGCAGTATGGCTATGTGCCCCTGGAAGACAGCGTGTGGCAGGCGTTTCACAAGCGCGAGCAGGTATCGCGCACGCTCGAATACGCGTATGATGACTTTTGCCTTTCGACGCTGGCGGATAACTTAGGGAAGAAGGAAGATGCCGACCAGCTGCGCAGCCGCGCGCTCAATTACCGGAATGTGATCGACCCGTCGACAGGTTACGCACGGGGACGATACGCAGACGGCCGCTGGATCGGCCATTTCGATCCGTTTGCGAAACGTACCAGCTTCATCACCGAAGGCTCACCGGCGCAGTATACCTGGTTTGTACCGCAGGACGTTGCCGGATTGCAAAAGATCATGGGAGGAAAGGCCGGTTTCAGTGCCAAGCTCGATACATTGTTCGATCAGGGGTATTACTGGCATGGAAATGAGCCCAATCACCAGATTGCTTATCTGTACGCATTCGCCGGGCAGCCGTGGAAAACGCAACAATGGACGCGGACGATCATCCGCAGCGAATATGATACCAGCGTGGGCGGGTTGAGTGGCAACGAGGACGGCGGACAGATGTCGGCCTGGCTGGCATTCAGTATGATGGGCTTTTATCCCGTGGCGCCGGGTACCGACCAATATGTACTCGGCAGCCCTGTTTTTGAGGAAATTTCCATTGAAACGGGCAAGAACCGCAAGTTCACCGTGAAGGCCAGGGGCGTTTCCGACAATGCGCGTTATATTCAGTCGGCGACGCTCAATGGTAAGCCATTCACCCGTACTTACATTACGCACGGCGAGCTTCTGAAAGGCGGCTCGTTGGTACTGCAAATGGGGGACAAGCCCAACAAGCAATGGGGTACGCAGAAGGCAGATATGCCATTTTCACTTTCGAAAAACTGATAGGTATTGCCGGTTGGTAAAAATTGTATTTCAGGAAAGAATGTTTTGATATTTTTTAATACTACCATATAAAATTTGCATTCATAGCGGTTGGTGCCTAAATTCCACAATTCCATTACTATTCACTCCCAACCCAATGAACCGCAGAAATTTCTTTGAAAAAGCCATTCCGGCCAGTTTTGCATTAGGCGCCGTTGCGTCGTCGTGTGCGCCGAGGACCGAGTTGAGGTATCCCGACAAGCATTTCCACATCAGCCGGGGTTACCACCAGATTCCCAAACTACGCCTTTCGATGGACCGCATTGTGAAGGAAACGGTCGGTTTACGGCCATTCCGCGCCTCAGGCCCGCGACTGGATGTGGAGCAGCTCGGCAGCAAGACGATCGTCCACAACTATGGCCATGGCGGCAGCGGCTGGTCGCTGTCGTGGGGTACCGGAAATATTGCCCGCAAAAACGTACTGGCGACCGGCGAGAAAAAAATAGCGGTATTGGGCTGCGGAACGGTAGGCATTGCCACATCGCGGCTGTTGCAGGAAAGCGGCTGCGAGGTGACCATTTACACGAAAGACGTACCGCCGAATGTGACGAGCAATCTGGCCACCGGTACTTGGTCGCCGGCGTCGCGGGTTTGTGATAAAAAGATCGCCAAACCAGAATTTCAGGCTATATGGGAAGACGCGACACGGTTCTCGTTCCGCCGGTTTCAGTTTCTGTTGGGTATGAATGATATCGCCACCTGGGCGGAAGAATACAGCGTTTTCAAGCAGGTGCCGGTGTACTCGCCCGGTGCCGGCGGGGAGGATTTTGAAATAGAAGGCCTGCTACCGGAGCGCGTGCGATTGGATAAGAAAGAACATCCGTTTAAAGCCGAATATGTGACGCGCCGGACCAATATCATGTTCAATATCCCGACATACCTGCGGCACCAGTTGCAGGATTTTACGATGTTCGGCGGGAAGGTGAAAATACACGAGATCAAAAAACTGGAAGATATCGACGCATTACCCGAAAAGGTGGTCGTGAATTGTATGGGGCTGGGCGCGAAGCCGGTTTTCAACGACCAGGAACTGACACCGGTTTCCGGGCAGCTTTCGTGTCTGATTCCTCAGGGAGATATCAATTACAAATTATACACGCAGGGAGCCAACTTCATCGCCCGTAAAGATGGCATTTACATTGGTAGCAACGGCATCGTAGGCAACTGGGACACAACTCCGAGCAAGGAGCAGACCGAGAAGACGGTCGGGATATTGATGAAATTGATGGAGGAAATGCGGGGTTAATCCTCTTTGAGAAGATAGCGCCGGCGTATCTCGTTGATCAGGAATTTCTTATGGGCTGTAAAACTTTCGGGATGCATGGTTTCAAAAAGGCCGCTCCATTCCTGGTAGCGTAGCGTATCGCCTTTTTTGAAGGCACCCACGTCTATTTTTTTGGATTTAAGGTATTCTTCGAATTCCATATTACTTGATTTTGCCTGCAATATACCCGTTTAAAGTAAGCAATGCCTGCCCGGAAATCAGCTTTAAGCATTAATTTGGCCCGAAATTGCAACGAATACCCGATGAATGTTTTTGAAATGAAGATAGATCTCCGCAGCGACACCATTACCAGGCCCACCCGGGGAATGCAGGAAGCGATGTGGAGTGCGGAAGTGGGGGACGACGTTTTTGGCGACGACCCCACCGTGAATGCATTGCAGGAAAAGGCCGCCAGGCTTTTTGGAATGGAAGATGCGCTCTTTTGCCCTTCCGGTACCATGACGAACCAGCTGGCGATCCGCGCACACACCCGCCCGGGAAGCGACGTAATCTGCGACAAGCATTCGCACATTTACCTGTACGAAGGCGGGGGCATTATGCTCAATTCGTTTTCGTCCGTAAAATTGCTCGACGGAGACCGCGGAAGGCTCACAGCACAGCAGGTAAGCGAAGCCATCAGCCCTGAGAACGACGTCCATTCGACCGTTACCCGGCTTGTTTCTCTCGAAAATACGATGAACAAGGGAGGCGGTTGCTATTACGATTTTAAAGAAATAGAAGCGATCCGCGACGTTTGCCGGGAACGCAATATCCCCCTGCACCTCGACGGCGCCCGGCTTTTCAATGCATTGGTCGAAACGGGTGAAACGCCTGAGCAATATGGACAGGTGTTCGACAGCATCAGCATTTGTCTTTCCAAAGGCCTTGGCTGCCCTGTGGGCTCGTTGCTGCTTGGTACCCGCGAAATGATCCGCGAAGCGCGCCGTTTCCGAAAGGTAATGGGTGGCGGCTGGCGGCAGGCTGGTTTCCTGGCGGCGGCGGGCATTTACGCGCTCGATCACCACATCGACCGGCTGAAAGAGGATCACAGCCGCGCACGGACAATAGGGGAGCTATTTGCGGCAAGGGCAGAGGTGGCGGAGGTCTTTCCGGTGGATACTAATATCGTGATTATCCGGCTGGATGAAGGTATTTCCGAAAAAGACTATGTAAGCCGCCTTGCCGAAGCCGGCATTCTGGCCGTGACGTTCGGCAAGGGGCTGGTGAGATTTGTAACACATCTTGATTTTACCGACGACCTGCTCGAAACCATGCGTGGCAGGCTCCAAACGTTCTAGGCCTCCGGGATCATTTCCTCGTATTCGTACTCAGAGTTGGGGCCCTGGTAAATCACTTTCATGCCCGTGAGATCGGCAACGTACGTGTGTATGCCCGCGGCACCGATCTCGCGCAGGAAAGTGGGGTAGTCGGTGAGGCCTTCCTGTGTACGTTTGATGGCCGCTTTCACCTCTTCAAGCTCAAATGCCTCTGCGCATTCGAATTCGGGCAGGTCACCCGGTACGATAAGTTTGTCGCCATTAACGGACGTATAAGTACGCTTCCGGTTTTTTACCTTCACTTCATAATTGTCGACCCCAATGGCTTTCAGGTTCTTAACAAGTTGCGGGTAGGGTTGGCCGGCAGACCGTTGCTCGGCTGATTCGATGATTTCTTCGGTCAGTTCGATCATTTCCATGGTTCAGAGCTTTGATGAAAAAAATGTTGCTTCACCGGAGGTAAAAGCAACATTTATCGTAAGGTTAATCAATTTCCGGCAAATTAATGTGCCATATCGTCGTCTTCGGGATGATGGACGATCAGCGAACTGCGTGTGTCCAGTTTTTTGATCATTTCATTGGACATCGCGTCGGCATACACGCCGTAGCTGCTCACCAGTGTCCCTTTCAACCCGTCTTTCGATTCGATTGCGTATAAAATCGACATATCCGAGGGGTTGGTCATCCCTTCGAAGCGGTACACCTGCACAATATCGAAGTCCTCGGGCGACAACGTCAGGCAAATGCCGTCGTCTTTATGTATTTCCAGGGCATGGGCCGTGAGGTTAAAATCGTAAGTATAGCCTTGCTCCTGCAAATCTTCAAGCGTTTCGATGAGCGTATCGGGCTCGCTCATGTTTTTGTTGGAAGGATGCGGTTTCTTAACCTTATCCTGGTCTGTTCCTTGCAAGTCCATGGTGTTTATCTTTAAGATGGATGATCTGATTGAATGAACAACTGATAGCGATTTAGATCATCATCCGGGAAAAAAGTATGCCTTGCTGACCAGCCGTTTTTCGCCGCAAAATGCTTATCCGGCGATATACATTTTGAGGTACTTTGACCTCAGTTTGCCAGATGTTGTAGAACGGGAATTGGAAATAAACCGGATTATTTGGGACGATAAATGAATTGCCCGGAGTTATAGGACCCGAAACACCCCAGGCCGCCCTCGATATTGGTGTAGATCAGCGAGGGCTCGACAAACGGGTTATCCGAATCGCCCCGCGTTTGCACCGAGCGATGGTATTTAAAGTAATGCTCATCGGTATTGAACACTTCCATGGTGATGGATACGATCTTGCTTTTGGGGTAGGAAGTATATACCGTGCCGTTGCTGGTGCTGTAACTCAGCGGATGGGGAAGCTTCACCCGGCCGATAGGCGAGTTGAACTCGCTACCGTCCAGGTTCACGTCATTGCGGAAATCGTTCCGGCCGATGGTGTCGTCCCAGTTGAAATTAAAACGGTTTCGCACCCTTTTTTCCGTGAATTGGCCGGTACCGGAAATTTCTTCCGGTAAACTGTACTCCAAATCGAGCGACGCACGGACGCGGTAGTAGTTGGTTTGTCCCGCGATGTCTTTCCAGTTGAACTTTACCGTCAGTGAAGTGTCCTGGCCGGAATAGGACGTGTCGATTTTATAGCTTTCCGGCACTATGGCACTCGCGGGAACCGTGCAGGTTGCGCTTACCGACCGTACGCCATCGGTTACGGAAAGGAAATAGGTTTTGCCGGGTAAAATGGGGAGTACCGCTTTATCGGCGGAGTAGAGCTGGTTCGCGGTGTCGAACGGGATCACGGCTTCGCGGGCTCCGTCGGATAGCCTGACAATCGCATTCGGGATGACGCCGCCTTTCAAATCGGGCTCGGCAAAAAGCGGTATCGATTCTGAGACGACCACATTAATGCGGGAAGATTGCGGGGAAATGAAGCTTTGCACCACCAGCTTCGATTCCACTTGCGGGAGGTCGCCGTTATCAACATCCGTCACAAGCGATTCACAAGCCGCCAGAAGCAATGTCAGGAACAGGAAAAGGATATTTCTGATAAACATGGCGGCTCTTAGAATTTAAAGTTATAGCTGAAATAGGGCAGTATCGGAAACAGCGAGTAGCGTTTCAGCGTGTATTTCTGTACCGGCGTGGCGGGCATTACATTGGGGAGTATGACAATTTCTTCATCGATGTTGTAGAAGAACGGATTTCGGCGGTTGTACGCATTGTAAACACCGAACTCCCAGGTACGCTCATGCCGCTTTTTCTTTTTGTGGAATTGAATGGCGATGTCCATTCTGTGGAACGGCTCGGCACGGTAGCTGTTTTTTTGTCCATATTCGCTGACTCTCGGGCCAAACCAGTTGATAGCAGGCTTGCCGTCGGAAGTAATGCGTGTTACAAAGTTGTCCGTCGTTGCCCGGTAGCTCGACACGGGGAGCGTCAATGCATTGCCGGTGCCGTAGACCCAGGTCGCCGAGAGCGTAATTCTTTTGCTTAGTTCATAAATTCCTACCACCGAAAGGTCGTGGCGGCGGTCGTAGCGTGGAAAAAATGTTTTACCGAAATTCAGCTCGGGAAATTTCCAATAGGTCCACGACAATGTATAACCGATCCAGCCGGAGAAACGCCCGGTTTTCTTTTGTATTAAAAACTCACCGCCGTACGACCAACCTTTGCCCGAGGTCACATTATCCTCCCAACTCAGCTCGTTCGCATTCTCGCCATTGATACTCAGGAACGACGACCCTTCTTTATAGTTCAGGATGTTGTTCATCTTTTTATAATAACCTTCGAGCGTAACCGTGAGCGCCGGGCGCTCGAAATCTTTGGCAAAACCAGCCGCTATTTGTTCGGACTGCTGGGGTGCAACCTTGGCCGTAGTAGGAACCCAAAGATCGGTAGGAAGGCCGAGGCCGGTATTGGAAAGCAAATGCACGTACTGGTTCATGCGCGCATACGAAGCCTTGAACGACAGGTTTTCGGCGAGGCGTAAAGCCGCTGAAATGCGCGGCTCGGGGCGAACGTAGGTTTTAACTTCCGTCTGAAAAGTACTTAACCTTAACCCCGCATTTACTTTCAGAGCATCCAGCGCCTGCCAGGTATCTTCGATATAAACCCCGGCTTCCAGTGAATAAACGGGTTTTACCGATCGCTCGATGGGGTTATCTGTAAATGTCCCCGCGATGGCGAGCGCCGAAGGGACAAATTTGTGAAATGTAGCCTGCCCTCCAAACTTCAAGGCATGTTTGGATGAAGGATAAAAATCAAAATCCGTTTTCACACCCAGGTCGCGGATGCGCGAATCGTAGTCGAGACTGAACTCGTCGTCCAGCGAACCATCATTATTTAATTCTTTGGAATAACTGGAAACCCCGAATTTGAAATTGCTGAAAATGAAGGAGGTATTGACGAATAGTTTCTGGTTGAGTACATGATTCCACCGCACAGTGGCCGTTGCATTGCCCCAGTCGAGGCCGGCGCGGGTTTCGGATGTGCTGCTTTTCTCATTAGCATGAAATTTGTCGCGACCGAAATAGCCGCTGATATATAGCTTGTCCTTGCTCCCGAGGTCGTAGTTCATCTTGGCATTCAGATCATAAAAATAATAACCCGGCTTCACCTGGCTATCTGCGCCCCGCTGCTCCCGGGCAATCAACGGCTTCGCGAGAAAGTCAATATAGGTACGCCGGCCAGAGATCAGGAAAGAGGATTTACCCTTTGAAATAGGCCCTTCAAGCGTTAACCGCGAGGAAATAAGGCCTATTCCGCCCTCGCCATGCAGTTTTTCCTTGCTGCCTTCCTTCATATTCATTTCCAGCACCGACGACAACCTGCCGCCGTATCGCGCCGGAAATCCGCCTTTGGTCAACTCCACGCTTCGGAGCGCATCGGAATTGAAGATCGAGAAGAAACCGAACAGATGGTTGGCGTTATAAACCACCGCGTCGTCGAGGATAATGAGATTCTGGTCGGGCCCGCCACCGCGCACGTACAAGCCGGTTTGTCCTTCGGTACCTTTTTGCACGCCCGGCATGAGTTGCAATACCCGCAATACATCCTTTTCGCCAAAGAATGCGGGTATTTTCTTCAATTGCTGGATGGGAATTTCTACTTTGCTCATTTGCACCGTGCGGCTCACATAATCCTCCTGCTTGCGTGCGGACACGACCACTTCGTCGAGTTGCGTAATGGCAGGAAGAAAGATGTCCAGTTCGGTATTCTTCCGGAGTGCCACCCGTTTCTGCTGTTTTTCATAACCTACAAATGAGAAGGAAACCGTCGCGGAATCCGACGCAGGCAATGTGAGCGAGTAAAAACCGTAGGTATTCGTCACTGCGCCGTGAGGTGTGTTGTCGATATACACATTCACCCCGGGAAGCAACTCCTGGCTCCCTTTTTCCCGCACAAAACCACTGATCGTAACACGGTTTTGGGCAAAAGAAATAATGTGGAAAAGAAAGAGAAAGGCCGTAAAAGTCAGACGCATAGACGAAATCGCGGGTTAGTTTGAGTAACGAGTCGGGTGAGAATCTAGTATGGGGGAATTGTATTTGACCATGACGAGATATAAACCAAAACCGTTGCACCGGGTACAAAAAGAATGGCGGAATTTCCCTGGAACCGGGAAACTCCGCCATCGTAGAAGCCGCACCGGCTACCTGACGCCTTTGACCTTCATTTTTAAGCCGTACACTGTGGTTTCGGCTGTGATAAAAAGCATGTCACGGTTTTTGCCACCGAAACATACGTTCGCCGTCCAGCCCTTGTGCACGGGGAAATGCGCGATTTGAGTGCCTGTTTTATCGAAAACCGTCACGCCGTCGCCGGTAATATAAAGATTGCCTTCTTCATCGAGGATCATCCCGTCGGAGCCTTTGGAGGCGAATAGTTGCCGGTTAGTCAATGTGCCGTCCTTTTGAATGTCGTAAACATACGTTTTGCTATCGCCGATGTCCGCTACGTACAGCTTTTTGCCGTCCGCGGTGCCGATAATGCCGTTGGGTTTTTTCAGCTTTTCATCCACGCGGATGAATTTTTTGCGGTCGGGACTAAGGTAATACACGTGCTGGCCATCCTGCTGCATAGCCGGATCGCGTTTCCAGTAATCGCGTTTGTAGAGTGGATCGGTGAGGTAAATGCCGCCTTTTGGATCGATCCAGAGGTCGTTAGGGCCATTGAGCAGCTTGCCTTCGTAGTCTTTGACGAGGACCGTCGGGTTGCCTTTCTTATCGAATGACCAGACCTGATTTTCTTCATCCGAACATGCTACCAGATTCCCTTTTTTATCGAAATACATGCCGTTGGCACGGCCTGCTTTGTCGGAAAACGTACTGAATGCGCCGGTTTCGGCATCCCAGCGGATAATTTTGTTGTTGGGCTGATCGGTGAAAAACACATTGCCGTCCTTGTCGGGAACCGGCCCTTCGGTGAATTTGTACCCATCGCCCAGCTTCTCTACCTGCGCTCCGGGCGCGACGATTGATTTCGAATCCATGATTTGTGCGGATAGTAAAACAGGAGTAAACAGCGCGGCAAGGCCCGCCAGCGCCGGGATAATGATTTTGGATTTTTGCATAATGAAACAGCGTCCGGTGTTGCGTTGGAGCCGGATTTTTGTATTAAAGTCGTAATAGGGGATTGAATACTGTTTGACAATTAGTAGAGCCAGCCGGATTCAGGAAAGTTTATGTCACTACAAGTTCCAGTTTCTTTCCCAGTCCGAGTTCTAGAAGGCGATAAAGTGTGGAGAGCTGGATATCTGACTGACCATTTTCGATTCTTGAGATGAAGCTTTTTTTTGCTCCTATTCGGTCAGCTAGTTGCTCCTGGGTTATTTTGGCAAGCCTTCTTTCTTCACGGATCATTTCACCTATCAGAAATGCTTTCGCTTTTATTTCAAATTCGATTCTCGAAGGGCTACCAGGCTCGCCATAGCGTTCGGTAAAATATTCCTCGACGGTTGTGATGTCGTTGTTCTCAGCCATTGCTATCGATTATTGAAATATTCATTCATGAGTTTTATTGCAGTGGCAATTTCTGCCGGTGGCGTTTTTTGTGTTTTCTTTTGAAACGCATTAAGTAGTATTACGATTTTCCCTCTGTCAAAGCAGCAAAATATCCTGTAAATGTTGCTTCCCGCTTTGATTCGCAATTCATAGAGGCCTTTCTGTCCTTCGATATGCTTTAAAAATTTTTCCGGGACGCGCTCAATATGTGTCAACAAGAAAAGAACACGGTCGATTTTAGTTCGGGCAACCAGTGGCAGGCTTTCAACGAAAGTCTTGAAATAGTGTTTGTAGAAAATCAGTTCTCTGATTTTTTCCATTATAGATAGTGTGGTAGGTAAAGTTAACTTAAAATGGAACAAAAGGCAACTGTACGAGTCGGTTGCCTTTTGCAATGCTTCTAATTTACAACTATACAACTTCCTTTTCCAAAAGCGCGTCCAGCCGCGCGTATGAATCTGTCACCCCTCGCCCCATGCCCGATTGCACCATACCATCGCGGTCTGCAACGGATTGGAAAACGGATTGAACGGTTAGGCGTGTCCGGCCGTCGGGCAGGTCCTCGAAGCGGGATGTTTCCAATATCACGTGGCCCTTTTCGGGCAAGCCTTCAAATTCGAAGG
Source organism: Dyadobacter sp. SG02 (assembly GCF_900109045.1). Taxonomy (GTDB): domain Bacteria; phylum Bacteroidota; class Bacteroidia; order Cytophagales; family Spirosomataceae; genus Dyadobacter. Next base: position 879,389 of record NZ_FNYL01000001.1, on the reverse strand, counting down.
TCTGAATGATCCGTTCCGGTGCCGTGTGCTCGTGGCATACGCCGTGGAATGCAAATTCCATCGGATTACCGGGAATTGTATTGATGAAACGATAGGAGCCGCCTGCGTATGGCTGGAATTTTTCATAATGCACCGTCATATCGTTGGGTCCGGCGGCCCATTGTGTGAGTAAATCCTCTTCGCTGAATGCGCGGAACACAATGTCGCGCGGCGCTTCGAATTCGCGGATGATGAAAAGCTCCTGCTTGCCTGGTTCTACAATGATTTTGGTTTCATTTTTGGTTGCCATGATGTTCGTTTTTTAAAGTGTTGATAATATCGTCCAGTTTCTCAAACCGGTCTTCCCACATTTTGCGGAACGGGTCGATCCAGTCGGCCACCTCCGCCAGCTTTTTGGGCTGCACCGTGTAATAGCGTTCACGTCCTTGCGGATTGATCCCCAGCAGGCCGCATTCAAGCAGGATCTGGATATGCTTCGAAATGGCCTGGCGACTCACGCCGAAGGATTCGGCCACCGCATTGGGCGTCATCGGTTTTTTCGCGATCAGGCCGATGATATCCCGCCTGGTAGGATCGGCGATGGCCTGAAAAACATCTCGTCTCATTTTATTCTGATTAATTGCGCAATCGATCGATTGCAAATATATGTGCAATTAATCGGTTGCGCAACGATGTCGTAAAAATTTTTTATTAAAGTGCCGTTTCCAATGCTATGAGCAGGTTAATGACTTTGAAGGTCGAAGCCGGTTGCGTCAGCTTCCGGGAATCGTCGCCGTCGCTGATCGTCCATAGTTTCTTTTTGTAGTTGTAAATGGTGGTGCTGCCTTCTAAATGGCAATCTTTGAATAACTGCTTAAAATGCGACTGCCCGAAGGATTGAAAGGTTAGTAATGTGAGAAAATCGGAAGAAGGCGTTTCATCAGGCGTTAAAATGTAATTCCAGCAGCGTATTGATTTTGGTGGTAAGGATTTCAATCAACTCTTCATCCATAAACTCATATTCGTCGGGAATGTCGAGTACCTGAATGGGTGGGAGGTCGAGGTGGTCGTAGAGTTTACGGATCTTGGACTTGTGGTCATTTTCCATCACCAAAGCAATATCCGCCCAATTCAGATCGCCCTCGGAAATCTTTCGATTGCTTTGAGGGCTTAATCCAGCCGAGCGGATATTGAACCGTTGGTCGTTTTTGAATATGTACTCTGCCGTGCGGCTGCGGCGCTTGTTTTTACCGCAAATGACAAGAAAGTTGGGTCTGTGCATAACTTACTTTCCAGCCAGCATAATCTTCGCGCCGCCTTTGCGGATGGATTCATAAACGGCATCCACGACGATCATATCCTTCAAACCTTCTTCGCCGGTTACATTCGGATCAGGTTTATTGTTGAGGATAATATCGGCGATGCCGTCCATTTGGAGCGTCTGGTGCGTCACCACCGGCTGATTCATCGGGCCCAGATGCGAGCGGCCTTTGATAGGACCGTACCCAAATGCGGGGCTCAGTTCCACAAATCCTTTTTCACCGATCACATACAGCCGCTCGTAATTATTGAATGCATAAGTGGTACCACAGCTGGCCACTATGCCGCTCGGGAATCCAAGCTGGAACATCACGGTTTCATCGACCTCCTTAAATTTGACCGGATCGGTTTTCGTTTCCTGTGCCGTAACCCAGATCGGCTCTTCACCGGTTGCATAGCGCGCACCGTTGAGCGCGTAAATACCCACGTCCATCATCGCGCCGCCGCCTGCGAGGGCTTTTTTCAGTCGCCATTGGTTCGGGTCACCCGATTTGAAGCCCATATAATTGTTTACGTGCATGATCTTACCCAGCTCTCCCGCCTCGCGCATACGTATGAGCTCACGCGTGTGCGGCTCGAAATGCATCCGGTAGCCTATGTAGAACCGCACGCCCGCTTTTTTGCAGGCGGCGATCATCTCCCTCGTTTGCTGCGCATTGTCGGCGACGGGTTTTTCGCAGATCACGTGCTTCCCGGCCGCAGCGATTTGTAATACGTGTTTGTGGTGCAGGGAATTCGGCGTGGTGACGTATACAATATCAATGTCCGGATTATCCTTTATTTTGGCGACTGTTTCGTAGTTATAGGTATTTTTCTCCGGAATATTATATTTCTGTTTCCAGGTTTCGAGTTTTGAAGGCGTACCCGAAACCGCTCCGACGAGCGTTGCCATTTTGCAATCCTTCATCGCGTCGGCCACCCGACCGGCGTAACCGCCCAATCCCATTAATGCTACACGCAATTGCTTGTCGGCTTTTGGGCCGGCGTAGAGCTCGTGCGCAGAGACGGGGAGGTCGGTTAGCGCTGTTGCACCGATGCCCAGGGATAGTTTTTGAAGGAAATCTCGACGGGTGTCCATACAGATGAGTGATTTTCAGTTGAATATTCAAAAAGCAAAAAGTGGACTATGCCGTTGATCTCCTTGCAATTTTGTAACTCATTTATTTGAAAGTGTGAGTTCGTCGATACGTTCGTCCGGCTCACTTTGTTCCTCCAAATCTTCGTCATCCCAGCCCTCAGAAAGAAAGCCCTTCGCTACCGGACGATTCGCGAGCGTTTCGCGGAGTAATTTGGCTTTTGGGTTTGCGGACGAAATTTTGTCTATCGCCGTTTCCAGCCGACTTAATGTACCCTGTGAGGGAATTGTGATGATGAGGTCTGTAAGCGGGATTTCGAATAGTAAATGAATCAATTTCAAATCATTAGTCGAAAACGGCCTGATCCCGTTCAGCAGTTCGGAAGTATAGGATTTGCTGTGGTTTAATAGGAGTGCGAGGTCTTTTTGTTTTAAAGAGAATGCTTGAAGTTTTTCAAGAATCAGTTTACGCCGGTCTCTAATGAAAACGTATTCTCGTTCAGCCTGGATTTCGGCTGCGTCGTGCTCTTGGACCTGGGCGTCAGAAACGCGTGAACTATCCGACCAATATCTGTTCTCGTAATCGATGGTCAAATTACTTAGTGTCCGTCGCATCTCGCGTAACTCGGGTTGCTGTTCCTCTTGTAACATTAAATGCCGTTCCGCAAGGGTTACCCTTTCCAGGTCCAGCTCGTTGTCGATCCGGCCTGCGTCAAGTATTCTCCTGATATCCGGTTCGGCTAATTCAGCAAGTCTCTTTCTCTGAGCCATTTTTCGATTGTGTTTGTATTGTTTTTGAAAGTCCTTACATATTCTGCATGGGTTCCTGCCCAAATAATTGTTGCAAGGTTTTCTTTGAATTGAACAAATACCAATGTCCTGTGCACATGCAGATCGAAGAAATAAAAATCTTTACCGTGGACCCGGTCGGCATCTTTCCTCACTTCCAGAAGTTCACCCTTACTAGCGAACGACATCTGTTCCAGGTCCGCGATTAGCTGGTGGATAGCCTGTTCTAACCGTTTATTCCCGTGATTTTTAGCAACTAGTTTATTTAATATGCTTTTACGTTTGATTTCCATTGCTCGCCGACAGTACAATTTATAAAAGTTCTACTAAAAAGTGAACTTTTGGTTTTAGACTTTCTATTGATACGTCGGTTTTAAAAAAGGTAACAGGGAAATTATTTTTTGGCACAACAAAAAGCGGCGTCTCCCGCAATGGGGAGGCGCCGCCCGGATACTATGTATTTGAACCTTACTTAACTGTCAGAATACGTTCGATCTTTTGATCGGCCAGTTCGAAAGTTTTGGTTTGAACTTCGTTGCCGCTGATAATGTCCAGCTTGTATTTGCCGGGTTCCATGGCGTCGAGGTTCAGTGTACGGCCGAATTTTTTGTTGTCTTTCGAAATTGTTTCGCGGTATACTACGGTTCCTTCGGCGTCTTTGAGCAGCAGGGTTGTTTTGCTGTCGGTGCTGCCTTTGTCTACGAGGACGTTGATTTTACCGGTTTTGGTGGCGTAAATGCCGGTACCGAAAGAAGATGCTTTTTTGGCTTCTTTATCGCCTGCGTAGGCAGTGAAAGAAGCGGCTGCAAGCGCAAATGCGCAAATGAAGGTTTTAACTGATGTTTTCATGACTATTTTATTTTTATGGCTATAAGTTTTGTTCTATTTTAAGAACGCTGCAAAGGTAAAGCGGGCTGCGTGTACGTCGGGAATCAAAGTACACGAGCGGAATTTCGGGTGGGACAAGTGGTTGATTCCCAGCATAAGCAATTAAACGGTATCTCATGGCTATTTTTAAAAATGTAACCAAGAGACGTAAGTCTGTGCGGGAGTGTTGCTTGGAAAAGTGTTAAACTGTTAAAAAAAACGGCCCTCCATCTGTGGGGGCCGCTTTTAACTAAAACTAAAACCGAAACTATTCTTTTTCTACAAAGTCCATATCCTTTGTAAATGTCTCTTCCAGGAAATATAAGGCCAGTAATGCCACTACGGACGTTGCTATACCTATTACCAGCCCGCTCTGGATCACGCCCAGGTCAGGTTTGAAACTCACAAACAATGCCGCCAGCGGAATGGTCGCGCCGCGCACGAAATTGGGAACCGTCGTTGCTACCGTAGCACGGAGGTTCGTACCGAACAATTCGGCAGCAATGGTAATGAACAATGTCCAGTAACCATTGCAGAATCCGAGCAAGGTACAAAGCAAGTAGAAGGAGAACAAATCCTGCATCGGAATAAGTAAATAACCGATCACCATGGCAAGCGACAGCACGATAAACAGCCTGATCACTTTTTTCCTGCTCCGCATATACTGGCTAAGTAACCCACTGACGATATCTCCGCCTACCTGCCCTGAAAAAGCGAGCATTACTGCTTTTCCTGCATTGATCCCCTCAATTCCTTTCGCAGCCCCGAATTCGGGTGAAAAAGTAATGAGAATGCCCACTACAAACCAGATGGGCAAGCCTACCAGGATCGCCATCAGGTATTTGCCGAGGCGTTTGCCGTTGGTCAGGATCATGAAAATGTTACCACGGACCACCGAACGCTCCTTGGCATGCTTGAACATGCCCGATTCAAAAACGTTGAAACGCAATACCAAAAGCAACAAACCCATGCCACCTCCTACAAAATAGGATATGCGCCACGCAAATAAATCGGCTACGAAGTAAGCTAAAATTGCACCCAAAACCCCAAGCGTAGCCACTAAGGTGGTACCGTAACCGCGTATTTCTTTGGGCAGCACCTCCGTAACGAGCGTAATGCCCGCACCCAGCTCACCGGCCAGCCCGACGCCCGCAATAAAGCGAAGAACCGCGTACTGATCAAGCGATGTGACAAAACCGTTGCCGATATTGGCCAGTGAATACATGATAATCGATCCGAAAAGTACCGAAAGCCGACCCCTTTTATCCGCAATCACTCCCCACAACACGCCGCCGATCAGCATTCCCGCCATTTGGTAATTCAATAAACTGATGCCTTCGCTGAGCAGCTGATCGTCGGCGACGTTCAACGCTTTGAGACTCGGTACCCGCACCACACTGAACAAAAACAGGTCGTACATATCGACCAGGTAGCCCAATGCAGCCACTATTACTGGTATTTGTAACAACTGCGAAAGCAGTGATGGTTGTGGGGTATTGGTTGTTGTTGACATAGGGTTAGGATGTTTAGTAGGTCGTTTAGAGCCTGTCAATCAGCATTCCGCCGTCTACGCCGATCACCTGGCCGGTGGAGTAGGGGAAATCGCCTCTCGTGAGCGATGCCACGGCTTTGCCGACGTCTTCGGGTGTGCCCCAGCGCGGTTGCAATGCAATGCCGCTCTGGAAGAGGTTGTCGTATTTCTCCTGTACTTTGGAAGTCATGTCGGTGGAAATAATACCCGGACGGATTTCGTAAACAGGAATGTTGTACTCGGCCATTCTCACCGCGAAAAGCAGGTTGGTCATTGCAAGCCCCGCTTTTGAAATACAATATTCACCGCGATTGATCGACGCTACGGTGGCTGAAATAGACGTTACGAAGATGATCGCCGCCTCAAATGCATGGTTATCCTGTTTCGCAGCCGCCATGCGTTTGCCGACGGCCTGGGTGAAAAAGAACGGGCCTTCGAGGTTGGTCGTCATCACTTCCTGGTAGTTCTCGACGGTCGTTTCGAGAATATCGAGCCTTACACGCGGCGCTATGCCGGCATTGTTGACGAGCAGGTTGATCTGCCCGAAAATGGAATAGGCTTTTTCGATAATAGTCTCGCGATCAGCCGCGCTGGCAATGCTTCCCTGGCAATAGGCCACTTCCGCACCCAGCTCGCGCAATTCATTGAGCGCATCGGCGGCGCCCGCCTCGTCGCGTACGCCGTTGATGGCCAGGTTATATCCTTCTTTGGCAAGGGCTTTGGCAATGCCAAAACCGATGCCACGACTCCCGCCGGTGATTAATGCCGTCTTTTTCATAGATCCTGCACGTCAACCCATTGGCGTTTCTCCCAGCTTTCGAGACCTTTTTCGGCGAGTTGCACGCCACGGGCGCCTGCTTTCAAATCCCACGGGAAAGGCGTGTCTTTTACTATATGTTTCAGGAACAGCTCCCATTGTGCCTTGAATGCATTGTCATAAATCTCCTGCTCGGGCACCTTCGACCAGCCATCGAAGAAGGGGATCGGTTGCGCGATGTCGGGGTTCCAAACCGGCTTTGGCGTGTTGCCATAATGCTGAACGTAGCAGTCGCGCAGACCGGCAACGGCCGAGCCGTGCGTTCCGTCCACTTGCAATGTGAGCAGGTCGTCGCGGCGTACGCGTACTGTCCAGGATGAATTGAAATGCGCGATTACATCGCCTTCCAGTTCAAATGTCGCATAGCAGGCGTCGTCGGCGGTACATTTATAGGTATTTCCATTCTCGTCCACGCGCTCGGGAATGTGCGTCGCGCCCAGGCAGGAAACGGCTTTTACATTGCCAAAAAGATTGTCGAGCACATATCGCCAGTGACAGAGCATATCCACGATAATGCCGCCGTCGTCTTCCTTGCGGTAGTTCCATGAAGGGCGCTGTGCCGGAATACTGGTTCCTTCGAAAACCCAGTAACCAAATTCGCCTCTTACCGAAAGGATTTTTCCGAAGAAGCCGGCTTCCATCAGTCTTTTCAATTTGACCAAACCTGGCAACCACAGCTTATCCTGCACTACACCGTTTTTCAAACCTGCTTTGGTAGCAAGATCATAGAGTTCCAATGCCTCCTCGGTAGTAGTACCGGTTGGTTTTTCACAATAAATATGCTTTCCAGCCTGTATGGCCTTCTTCACCGCCGCCGCACGACGACCGGTTACCTGCGCATCGAAATAGATCTGGTAATGGGGATCGGACATGACCGAATCCAGGTCGGTAGTGTATTTCTGAACGCCCGATTGCTTGCAAAGTGCTTGCAGCTTCGACTCATTGCGACCTACCAGGATCGGGTCGGGCATGATCACCTCGTCGGAAGATATCTTCACGCCGCCTTGCTCGATAATGGCTTTGATCGAACGCAGCAAATGCTGGTTGGTACCCATACGGCCGGTTACGCCGTTCATGATAATGCCAATGGTATGTGTTGTCATTGTTGTTATACGGTTTTGAGAAATGCTTCTGTTATTTCATTTAAAAACAAATGCTGGTCCTTCGCCCAATGGATATTCGAGAAAATCTCTACTTCGCAAAAGCCATCGAAACCCGTAGCTTCTACCCAGCCTCTGATTTTCTTCAAATCAATACATCCTTCACCCATTAAGCCGCGGTCATTTAAAAGATCGATGGTATTCACTTTCCAGTCGCAGACGTGGTAGGCAAGCAGGTTGCCATTTGCACCGCAGCGTGCGATCTCCTTTTCGAGGTCGCCGTCCCACCACAAATGGTACACATCCACCGCTACGCCTACAAACGGCGATTTGAAATACTCAGCCATATCATTGGCTTGCGCCATGGTATTAATGGCCGAACGGTCTGCGGCGTACATCGGGTGCAACGGCTCGATGGCCAGCTTTACGCCCAGTTTTTCAGCCAGTGGGAGAATGGCTGCAATGCCTTCGCGAATCTGGTCGCGGGAGGTTTCCAGCGACTGATCGGGAGAGGCACCACATACCAGGACGATCATCGGCGCTCCCAAAGCTGCGGCTTCTTCGAGGAGCTTGCGGTTATGATCGATCGCCTGCGCGCGTCCTGCGCTGCTGGTATGCGGGAAAAACCCGCCACGTACGTAAGAGACGATTTCCAGCCCGGCAGCCCGGATAATCTCGCCCGCGCGGTGCGGCCCGATCCCTTCCGTGGCATTCTGCCAGACGCTAATGCCTTTTACACCGGCAGCAGCATAGTTTTCCACCGCCTCCGAAAGCCCCCAGGGTTTGGTCGTAATGGTGTGGATACAGCACCGGTCGAGTGTTATGTTTTCCAATTCGGAGAAATGGTTATGGATTCTGATAACTTTTTTAAAAAAGAGTCGCTACTGTCAGCTACGAGCGCTGTCCGTATGTCATCCTGTGCGGACCGGGCCGCCGGGCGGTCTCGTCTGCTCAGGATGACTGTAACGTCACTTCACTGCACCCAGATAGGAGTAATAAGGCAGCCCCTTATTGATCCGGTGCAGGTAAAGGGCTACTTCTCTCGCATGGTAATCGCCCCACATGCTCGATTCGCCGCATGGGATCTTCTGGCCGGCGGGGATATTGTCCCAGCCATTCGGACGGTGGTAGATCGAATGCAGGATTAAACCCTGGTGCGTAGGATCAGTCGAGAGGTAAGGCTCCGCGAAAAGCGAATCCACGGCTGTGAGACCGGCCTGCCAGTAGCGATTCCCGGCTTCGCTTTGTCCTTTGTCATTCAAATACTTGCCTAAACGAAGCAGCCCTTGCGAGCCGATGGCCGCCGCCGAGCTGTCAATCGGTTCGAATTCGTTGTAAGGATCGGAAACCCGGGAAGTGTAATCTCCGAGTTTGTGTATTTGGGGAGCGCCGGTATCCCAGTAAGGAATACCGTCGGATGCCGTATTGGCAATGTAAAAATCACTGGTAGCTTGTGCCGCTTTGAGGTAAATGCGTTCGATTTCGGCACGGCCGCCTAGCGGTGCCAGTTCTTCGTCGGAGAAGCTGGCCAACGATTCGAGCTGTTCGGCGAACCCAACCATCGCCCATGCGAGGCCGCGCGTCCAGGTGGTGAAGCCCGAGAAGCCTTGCTGTGAATTGGGGCAGCGGTAATTTCCGTCGTTGGTATTGAATACGCTTTCATGCGCCGTACGGCCCCAAAGGTCGTAACTGTCGCGGCCTTCGCCGTAGTAAACCGAATAATTGGCCGTGGCAATGGAATGCAACGTTCCGCGTTCGAGCAGACTGGTTTTCAGGTCATTCTCGCCCATGTAGCTATGTCCGAGCAAATGCGAGACAATCAGCGCACGTACCGAGCGGATCGTATCCACAAACAAAGAGTGCGGCCCGTTGAAGGAATGGATAAAGCCCTGGCCATTTTTAATGGTAGTCCAGCGACGCGCCTGCACCGCTCCCGACACTTTCAAAGCGATTTCATAGAAGTTACGCTCCCATTCGTTTTCCGGGATAACACCTTCGTTCATCAGGCGCAGGAGATTGCCGTAAGTACTCACATTGTTGAAACCATGATCGTGTACGCCGAAATGTCCCACGTGCGAAGCCATGGATTGTACAGTGTTCTTGCGGGCGCTCGCGAGGTAACTTTCGTCACGGGTTGCGTCGAATTGCAGTACTTCGGCCCCATACTGAAAGCCCTGCGTCCATTCCGTCCAGCCGCGAAGGGTATACTTTCCATTTACCGTGAAAACCGGGGTTCCTTTCGAGTTGTCGTACTCTTTATTAATGAGCTTGATTTTCTCGCCGGAAACCTCCCAGAACCGGTCGATTTTAGATTGAAGTGAAGCGGCCGTCAGTTCGTTTTTTATCTGCATAACTTATATCAATAGTATTATTTAGCCATTTTAATTTTGGATAATACAAAGATATTTGCAGCAAAAAGCGATAGCAAGGTACAAATTTGCTATTAAATGGTACTTTTCCGAACATGCTCGCGGTACTCGGCGGGAGTAAGCCCGGTTTTCTTTTTGAAGATACGGCTGAAATAGGAGGGGTCGTCCATATGAATGTGGTAGGCGATTTCTTTGCTGCTTAGGTTAGAGAATACCAGGAGCCGTTTGGCTTCAAGCAGCAGCTTGTCGAGAATGTATTCCTGGCAGGAGATACCGAGGTGTTTTTTGATGATTTTACTTAAATAATCGGGTGTAACCGATAGCTGGGCGGCATATTGCTGCACTTCATGCATTTGCCTGAAATTCTTCTCCACCAGTTCCTGAAAGCGCCCTGCTAGTTCTGGTACGCTCAATGCAGACGATTCGGCAGGCTGGGCATTGTGTTGGGTCAGGAAGGCGCATTTTTGTAATAGCAATCCCAAATACCGTCCGATGAGCGTTTGGTCTGTTTCAGCATTCAAATGGTCGGTGACCATGTTTTCGAGGATATTGTGGAAGTAATGCTTGTCGCCGTCGGACAGCGTGATGATCGGTTGCCTGCGCGCCGGTTGGAAGAATGGCAGCTGCGAAAGCGACGGGTTCATCGGATTATAAAATGTGTAAAAGTCCTCCGAAAACGCGACGATATACCCTTGAAAAGAACTTGAAAACGTAAGCAAATGCACTTGGCCGGGCGTCAGAAAATGCAGTCCGGCACCCTGGATATTATAAGAATGAAAGTCGATTTCGTGAAAACCTTGCCCTTCTTCGATGAACAGGATCTCGTAATAGGTGTGCCGGTGCGGCGCGTCGGTCGGGAGGGGGGTAATGGGCAGGGACACGGGACCCGACTGGATAGTCCCGGACTGGACGGTCCCCGACTGGATAGTCCCGGACTGGATAGTCCCGTCCTTTTGCACCTCGGCACTGTTTTTAAACCTGAAAATCTTTAATGCGGGTACCTGGCTGGGTGTTTTTGGAAGCGAATGGACCGGGATTGCATCAGACACGAAAACCATGCATCAAGACTTTTTCAAATTCGTTAATCGTTTCAAAAGCCACACAGCCAGCAAAACTACCAGTGCCAGGGCGATTACAGGCAGAAATACCGCAAGACCTGAGAGCCCGAACGACGCCACATTCTCAGCGGTTGAAACCACAGGATTGCCGATACCCGCCGTTGTCTTGGACGAAAGCAACCGCAAAATACCCGTACCTGCCTGCACCAATCCGGCTGTACCGCCGCCAAGGATGAGCCCTAACCCCCAATGCAGCATTGGATTATCAATATCGATGAATGATGTAGTGAGCAATGTTCCGGCAACCACGGCCGCGGGCGTAGCAACGGTATCGAGCAGGTTGTCGACGAACGGAATGTAATAGGCGGCTATTTCCAGCAATGTTGCCGTGCCCAATGCGAAGAATGCCGTCCAGGTGCTCAGCCACCCGAATTGCTCACCCGGCGTGATCCAGCCGTTCATAGCGGCGACATTCGCGACCAGCATGGGCAGGAATATCCTGAAACCGCAGCTCGCGCTCAGCCCTATTCCCAGACATAAACTCAGAAACAGCTCCATTTTGACGATATCGAGGCTTTGAAACGTTAATGTAGTGTATTTGAAAAAGATATGTGCCGATTGGCAGATTTTTTATCCCCTCTGTGACATTTTCTACCTTTGCATTGTTGATCCAAGACAACCACTGTATTACCTAATAGCTACCCGGTGAACCAGGAAACCAAAAGCGGCCAGATATTCGATCTTCCCACCCTAAGGCGTCTATACACATTCGTTCGACCTTACCAGAAGCAGTTTTACCTGCTCATTGCCATCATATTGCTCAATGCGGTACTGGCGCCGTTGACGCCCCTGCTGATCAAGTACACGATCGATACACCTATTGCCAATGGCGACTACTCGCAATTGACGGTAATGCTCGTTGTCATGTTGGTTGTAACGGTTTTGCAGGGCATCGCCCAGTTTTGGAACACCTATATGTCGGGCTGGCTCGGGCAGTACATTATCCGCGATATCCGCGTGCAGCTCTACCAGAAGATTATCGGTTTGAGGCTCAAATTCTTTGATAATACCCCCATCGGCCGGTTGGTAACCCGTACCATTTCGGACGTCGAAACGCTGTCCAACGTGTTCAGCGACGGTATGGCAGCCATTGCCGGGGATATTCTGCAACTGGTACTGATCATCGCCGTGATGTTCTACACCGACTGGAAGCTCTCGATCATCAGTCTTTCGATGATCCCGCTGATGCTTTTCTGTACTTATGTTTTCAAGGAAAAGATCAAGGATTCGTTCAACGAAGTGCGCGCGGCTGTTTCCAATCTTAATGCATTCGTGCAGGAACACATCACCGGAATGGGGATCGTGCAGATTTTCAGCAGCGAGGACATTGAATTCAAGAAATTCAGAGAGATTAACAAGGTGCACCGCAATGCGAACATACGGTCTATTCTATACTACTCGGTTTATTATCCGGTGGCGGACGTGATCGCGGCGGCGGGTACTGGTCTGGTGGTTTGGTATGGTTCGAAGCAAATTTTGGGGGCAGAGATCACGTTCGGTACGGTTACGGCGTTTGTGATGTTTATCAACCTTTTCTTCCGTCCGATCCGCCAGCTCGCCGACCGTTTCAATACACTGCAAATGGGGATCGTCAGTACCGACCGCATTCTTAAACTGCTAGACAGCGATGAATATACTTCCAATGAAGGCACATTTGCGCCGGAATCGATTAAGGGTAATGTGGAATTCAAGCATGTGTGGTTCGCTTATAATGATGAAGAATACGTTTTAAGGGATATTAATTTTAAAGTAAAAGAAGGGGAGACCATTGCCTTCGTGGGCGCAACCGGGGCCGGGAAATCGTCGATTATCAACCTGCTCACGCGTTTGTACGAGATTAATAAAGGAAATATCTACGTCGATGGTGTAGAAGTGCATGATTATGAGCTGAATGCATTGCGCAAGCACATCGGGGTGGTATTGCAGGATGTTTTCCTTTTCTCAGATACCATTGAAAACAATATCCGGCTTGGTGATGAGAGTATTACCCGCGAAAAGATTGTAGAAGCCGCAAAACTGGTGGGTGTACATGATTTTATCGAGCGCTTGCCCGGCGGCTATACTTATAATGTAATGGAACGCGGCGCGACGCTCTCGGTAGGGCAGCGGCAGCTCATTTCCTTCGTACGCGCAATGGTGCACGAGCCGAAGATCATCGTGCTCGATGAGGCAACATCGTCCGTGGATAGCGAAACGGAGGAACTGATCCAGCATGCGATAGAAAACCTGATGCACGGCCGCACGGCTATTGTGATTGCGCACCGGTTATCGACGATCCAGGAGGCGGATAAAATTATTGTGGTAGATAAAGGAAGGATCGTGGAGGAAGGCAACCACGAGCAATTGCTGGAAAAGGATGGGGCATATGCGAATCTTTACCGGATTCAGTACAAGGAGGTGCATAAGATTGGGACGATGTAAAAACAGCCTGACATGATCCAACAAAAATCCCTGACACTTTCCAATGCCAGGGATTTTTTTAGTTTCTCTTCCCGGTATCCAGAGGTATCGGTGGAGGTCCGATCAGGAAATCGTCTTCCTCATTCCGTTTGGCCGGCGTACTGTCGCCTTCTATTCCCAGCGAATCGCTTACAGCCGGCGCCCATTGGGTAGGGCAGTTGTATGTTTTGGCTATTTTAAAGCTCGGTTTCGGGAATGGGCCCGGTTCTATGGATTTGTCTTTATAAACCTTTTCAAGGAATGCTCCTACAATTGGCAATGCAGTTTTGGCCCCTTCGCCGAGGTTGGTCGTCCGGAAGTGGATACTGCGATCGTCGCCACCTACCCAGGCGCCCACAACGAGGTCGCGCGTGACGCACATGAACCAGCCGTCGGAGTTATTGGAAGTGGTTCCGGTTTTGCCGCCCAGCTCGTTACCATTCAGCGTTACATTGAACCTCCACCGGATACTTCCCGAAGTGCCGCCTCCTTCTTCCACGCCGGCACGCAGCATTTGCAGCATCAAAAACGCTGATTCTTCACTGATCGCCTGACGGTGCTCCGGCTGGAACTCTTCGATCACCTTCCCATTGCTATCCTCGATCTTGGTTACGAGAATGGGCTGGGTGTAAGTACCATTGTTTGCAAAAACGCCATAAGCCGCCACCATATCGTAAAGCGACACGTCGAATGGCCCCAGGCCGATCGAAGGAACAGGTTTCAAAGGTGTGGTAATACCCATTTTTTTGGCATAACGAACCACATTTGCCGCGCCTACCTGGTCGGTGAGTTCTGCCGTTACCGAGTTAATGGACTGTGCCAATGCCCGGCGGAGGGTCATAGGGGCATATGTGTAAGATCCGGTTGCGTTTCGGGGTTTCCAGATTTTCTCTTCACCGTCTTCCTCGTAGGTTTTCTCAAACGGCTTGTCCACGATCTCGTCGCAAGGGTTCATGTTAAATGAAGAGTCGTCAATCGCGGTCGTGTACACGAACGGCTTGAATGTCGAGCCCGGCTGACGTTTGCCCTGCTTAACTGCATCGTATTTGAAATAGTTGTAATCTAAACCACCCACCCAGGCCTTAATCTGCCCGGTTTGCGGGTTCATAGCCATCATACCGGCACGAAGAATACGCTTGTAGTAATCGAGGGAATCCATGGAACTCCAGTACTTCTTCATTTCTCCGCTGTTTTTCCAATCATAGACGGCCATGGTGTCCTTCTTATTGAGGTAATAGGTCACGCTGTCAGGATTGTTCGGGAATTTAGCGGCAAGCGACTTGTATTTGCTGGTCCGCCTCACGACAGTAGGAAGGAAATCGGTGATTTCGTTGCCGTCCTCGTCGCGCCAGGGATTCTGGTTACGCCAGTGATCTTCGAAAATGCGTTGCAACTGCTTCATTTTCTGGGTCATGGCTTCTTCCGCGTCTTCCTGCATGCGCGAGTCGATGGTGGTGTAGATTTTCAAGCCATCGGTATAAAGGTCATAGCCATTCTCGTCCCCCCATTTTTTAACAAAATCAACCACCGCATTCTTGAAATAATTGGCATTGCCATCGTACGGAGTTTCGAACTTGGTTTTCAGCTCAATTGGTAATGCGCTGATCGAATCGGCCTGTTTGGCATTCAGGTAACCATATTTACGCATCTGATCGATCACCACATTGCGGCGTTCGAGCGAACGTTTCATATTGCGGATCGGGTTGTAAGTCGTGGTCGCTTTTTGCAAACCCACAAGCACCGCAGATTCCTGCACGTTCAGGCTGTCTGGCGATTTGCTGAAATACGACTTGGCGGCTGTGTTGATGCCGTAAGTATTATTCCCATAATCGACCGTGTTGAAATACATGGTCAGGATTTCCTCTTTAGTAAAATTCCTTTCCAGTTTAATGGCCGTGAGCCATTCCTTGGTCTTGTAAATCAAAGTACTCACGCCCGGAACGTAGCCTAGCAATCCACGTGCACCCGATTTACGGGTTTTAAAAAGCTTTTTAGCTAGCTGCTGGGTAATGGTGCTACCCCCGCCACGATCCGTAGCGCCGGTGACGATCCCCCAGGCCACGCTGGCCATCGCCTTGTAATCGATACCCGAATGCCGGTAGAAACGGGCATCTTCGGTAGCGATCAATGCTTTGACAAGGTTTGGAGAAATCTGTTTGTAAGGAACGGGCGTCCGGTTCTCCGTGTAGAATTTGCCGATCATGATGCCGTCGGCAGTATAAATTTCCGAGGATTGCGCCACTTTCGGGTTTTGCAAATCTTCCACGCTCGGCATGCTGCCCATCAGCCAGAGGAAATTGGTTTCCACACAGAAAATATAGAGGGCAAATGCTACAATCCCGTAAACCATCGTTTTCCAGAGTGTTACGAGAGGGCGGTAATATCTCGAATTCACATCCACCCTGTCCTCCCACCAGCCGCGCACCGACTTTTTGTTCTGCCGGTAAGAGTGAAAGAGCTCGTCGGCCTTAGGTTTGCCGGTTACAAGCGAGGTAATTCTATAAGCAATCCTGTTGATGAGTGTGGCGAGTCGCGTCCGGATTGACCGGAAAAGCGTTCTGATTGTGGTAAAAAACGATCGGATAACTTCCATCAAACGTTTTGGTTCGTAATGTGTCAAAGATAAGAAAAGCCGGATAGATATGATTCAATCCGGCTTTTTCTGAGATTTATTCTATTCAGCTTTGTGAAATTTCAATGCAGCGCCGTTCATGCAGTAACGAAGTCCGGTTGGTTTGGGGCCGTCGTTGAAAACGTGCCCGAGATGTCCGCCGCAGGTCCGGCAAACCACTTCGGTGCGGATCATGCCGTGCGTTTTGTCAACAATTTCTTCTACATTGTCTTTGGCTACCGGCATAAAAAAGCTCGGCCATCCCGAACCTGAATCGTATTTTGCCTCCGAACTGAAAAGTGGCGTCCCGCACGCCGCACACACGTAGGTGCCCTCTTCTTTATTGTCATTATAAGGATGCGAAAACGGCCGCTCGGTGCCTTTATCAAACAGAACGAAGCATTGCTGGCCGGTAAGCTCCTGCTGCCATTCTTCTCTGGATTTTTGTACTTCTCTCATGGATTTATTTTTTAGGAATGGTCTGAAAAATCGTACCATATCCTGTCATAACGTTGAAGGAAAATTTATCGTTTAGAAAAAATGCGGCGAAGCCATGAATCCTGTGGCGGCCAGCATTGGTTCTGAGATTCGGGTGGTCTGCGGAACAGCCCGCCGGAAATGCCGAAATACAGGTTGAATGATCGTGGGTTACCGATATTTAATAACCCGGTAAGATGGTCGGTACCAAGCCAGAGCGGACCGATGCGTCCTGCAAGCCCGATCGCCGGCGAGCGGTAGCGGTTCATGAGCGATAGCGGTACCGATATTTCGTACCATTTATGTTCGTAACGCGGCGTAACGCCGATGTAGGATTCAGCCTTCATGCCAAATGCGCCTTGCGGGATCAGGTTTTGCACCCAAAGACCATTGACATACACATTAGGTTTTACATTGTAATCCACACTCGCCTGGAATGCCGTCGGTAGCATCGATTTGAAGTTCGGCGCGATAGGTTGCCCGCCATCCAGAGACGAGTTGATCGCATTGAAAATGCCTTCGGAACCTTTCAGTTTTTGGAATGTGTCGTAACGGAATTCCTTGTTTGTCGTGTGGGTTTCCTGTTGCAGGATGTAGGCCGGGTTGTTGAAATGCACACGGCCAATGTCTGTCAGTGAAACGGCTATGCGGTACAGGTATTTGTTTTTAGACGCGTCGCGCTTGCGTTCGCCTCTTTCGCGGTACGTGGCTTTGTGCACATCGGGCCGGTATTCGTAAACTGCCCCGAGGTCGAAGCCCCAGCCGCTTCCGGGAGGCGCGCCGCCGAAGAGCCAGGCAGGAGATGGCTTGACGTTCTGGAAACCTTCGTCGCGTGTGAGCGCATAGCGCACATTGATTTCATTTACATTAATATACTGCCGCTTATTTTCCCAGACAGGGTCGGGCTGGATGTCGTAGGACGAATTCTCGATAATGGCGTGAGCATTGTAAAGGCCGATGAGCCTTTTGACTGTGAAACCCACTTTGAGGTAATCGGTCTCATTGTCGAAAACGGTGCCGCCGAGCGTAATCGCTATCTCGCCTAAACCATTCACGTGCAGCTGGCCCGACTGGTTTTCATAAACCTGACCTTGTATGTCCTTAAACTGCGTCGTCTTGCTAATCAACCGCGCCATGGGCTCGGTTACCTGAGTCATGTTCAGGATATAGCGTGCCCGCGACGAAATTCCCACACCAATGCGCCCTTTGAACATATTGAACATAATAGAAGGCAGGCGCGTATCGCCGCCGGCGTTCATATACTTTTTGTTGCCGTTCAACTTCTCGCCCAGGTAGGCGCGAGGGAACAGCAGCATGCCCCGTTCGTTGTGGTACTTATCCGGTACGGTGTTGGTAATCAGGCTCAGGAATGAGTAAGGCGCTTCGTATTTGACGTGGTTGTTGGCTGTATAAAACTGCGTGCCGACGAGGTTTACATATACGCTGTAACGGCTGTCGGCCACAAAAGCCGGATTGTGGTATAATGCATTCGTTCCGGCAAAATTGCTCATGGCCGTGCCCGGCAAATGCTGGGCTTGGACGTTGATGGTTAATCCGCAGACCAGTCCTAATATGGATAACCAGCTTTTTTGCATAGGGAACGAGATTCGGTAGGGGTGGCCGACAATTATCAGGTTACAAAGAAAACGCTAACGGCACTGACTTGCAACATTGTTTACTGATTGGGTAAAGAATATTCCATAACGTTTGGCGGCACGATTTTAATACGGAGGAGATGCAGAAAAGGTTGCTCCCGGCGGAACTTGTCGCGCTCAGTGGTTTAGGCTTTTTCCGGGAACGGAAAGCCGAGATTGCTTGTCGATGGCTGTTGGTATTTGTTTTGGTAATTCATACATTGACCATATATTGTTCTGTGAACTATCGGTATTGACTTATTCAAATTTTGAATTGTATGAATTTTTCATTTTCTAATTATCAAATAGAAAATTTCTTCGATGAGATGTTTACCCCGGAGGGTGAAATACGTCCGGGGTATGAACATTTAAAGAATAAATTTGAAAACCTGACACACGAAGATCTGACGAACCGGCAACTAGCCACCGAGCGAGCGCTGTTATCGATGGGTATTACATTCAATGTGTATTCCGAAGGCGAAGGTACCGAGCGCATTATGCCGATCGACATTATTCCGAGGGTGCTGTCGAATGCGGAGTGGGAGTGGCTTGAAAAAGGCTTGAAACAGCGGATCAAGGCATTGAATATGTTCATCGACGACGTTTACAATGACCAGAATATATTGAATGACGGCGTAGTGCCGCGCGAGTTGATCGAATCGAGTAAATGCTTTCTCAAACCCTGCATAGGCCTGAAACCGCCGAAAGGCATCTGGTGCCACATCACGGGTACTGACCTCATTAAGGGTGATGACGGCACATTTATGGTGCTCGAAGACAACCTGCGCTGCCCATCCGGTGTTTCTTATATGCTGGAAAACAGGGAGTTGTCGAAGCAAATCTTCCCCGATGTGCTCGCGCGCACGGGTGTGAGGCCGGTATCCGATTACCCGACGCGCCTGCTGCAAATGCTGCAACATCTCGCCGACCGCCCTAACCCGACAGTAGCGGTACTGACGCCCGGCATTTATAACTCGGCCTATTTCGAGCATTCGTACCTCGCCCAGCAAATGGGTGTGGAACTCGTAGATGCACGGGATCTCGTAGTTTCGGATGGGTATGTTAAAATGCGGACGACGAATGGTTTGCAGATCGTGGATGTAATCTACCGGCGGATCGACGATACTTTCATGGACCCGGAATCATTCCGTGAGGATTCGTTGATCGGCATCCCAGGTATTTTTGAAGTGTATAAAAAAGGACGCGTGGCGTTGGCCAATGCGCCTGGAACGGGCGTGGCCGACGACAAGGTAGTGTATGCTTATGTACCACGCATTATCAAGTACTACCTGGGCGAGGAGGCGATTATTCCAAACGTGAAGACCTATATCTGCGGCGAAGAGGACGATATGAATTACGTTCTTGAGAATATATCACAATTGGTTGTAAAAGAAGCTAATGAGGCCGGCGGTTATGGAATGCTCATCGGGCCGAAGGCGACGGAAGAAGAACACGAACTTTTCCGGCAAAAAATAAAGGACAATCCGCGGAATTATATTGCCCAACCAACGATTTCACTATCAAGGGTGCCTTGTATGGTCGATGCACACGCCGAGGGGCGGCATGTAGATCTCCGGCCTTACATATTATATGGTGACGATATCAGCGTGATCCCTGGCGGGCTTACCCGTGTAGCGTTGCGTAAGGGATCGCTTGTGGTGAATTCGTCGCAGGGTGGCGGAGGAAAAGACACCTGGGTATTGTATTAAGTTATCATTAACAGTTACTGGCAGTCTGTTCATGATAACGGTTTATGTGTTTTTTTGATAAACCTTGTTTGAACTGCCTGAAAATGAATAGTCAGTAACTTAAATGATTCAACAATGCAACGCCATATAACCGGATGGTTCAGTCCGGCGCTTAACAAGGAAATGGAGGTTGCCGTTTACGGACATTATGGAGTTGCCCTCCTGCTGATTCCGACAGCGGCATCCGATTACCTCGAATACGAACGGAATGGATTGATCGACGCGATCGGGCCTTATATCTATTCCGGAAAGGTGAAAGTTTATTGCATCAACAGCATTAATGCCGAAAGCTGGCTAAACCCGCATATGCACGGCTATGACAAAGCCGTGCGGCATCAGGCTTTCAACGATTACGTGATTAAAGAGGTGATACCGTTTATTAAGGAGGATACCAGCCCTACCAACGAAATCATCGCCGTGGGTGCATCTTTCGGCGCATTGCATGCCGCCAACTTGTTTTTCAAACACCCCGATTACATTCACGGCGTGATTGCAATGAGTGGCTGTTACGACCTGAGCGTGTATACCGACGGTTATTACGACGATAATGTGTATTTCAACTCGCCGGTACATTACCTGCCGAACCTGAAAGCGGAATGGCATTTGTCGATGTACCGCGATAGTCGCCACATTCATTTCATCACGGGTTCGGGCGCGTACGAGGTGCCGGATTATTCGAGGCATATCTCCTCGATCCTGGCCTCCAAGAATGTGCCGCACGAACTGGATATATGGGGGAGCGATATTCCCCACGAATGGTGGGCATGGAAAAAAATGCTTCCTTATTATCTCGAAACACGGTTTTGATGGTTTGTTTAAAAAGTAAATGCCCTGAAATGATGACATTTCAGGGCATTTACTTTTTATAGTATTTCAAATCAGGCGCCTTCGAATTGCCGCAGGAACCTGACGTCATTTTCTGTGAACAAACGGAGGTCGTTGATACCGTACCGCAGCATCGTAATCCGCTCGATGCCCATTCCGAACGCAAAACCGGTATACTCTTCGCTGTCGATGCCGCAATTTTCCAATACATTCGGGTCCACCATACCGGAGCCGGCGATCTCCACCCAGCCGGTGTGTTTGCAAACATTACAGCCCGACCCTCCACAAATAAAGCAGGAAACGTCGATTTCAGCGCTGGGCTCCGTAAAAGGGAAGTAGGATGGGCGGAGGCGGATTTTGGAATCCTTGCCGAACATCTCCTTCGCGAAATGATATAACGTATCTTTTAGATCTTTGAAACTCACATTCTTATCCACATAAAGGCCTTCTACCTGGTGGAAAACGCAATGCGCGCGGGCTGAGATCGCTTCATTTCGGAATACACGACCGGGCATAATGGACCGGATCGGTGGTTTCTGGCGCTCCATCAGGCGCACCTGCACGTTGGATGTGTGCGTACGCAGAAGGACGTCGTCTTTCACATCGCCTTCACTTTTGGAAATAAAGAAGGTATCCTGCATTTCACGCGCCGGGTGGTTATCGGCAAAGTTCAACGCACTGAAATTATACCAATCCTTTTCGATCTCCGGCCCGTAAGACACATTGAAGCCCATGCGCTCGAAGATTTCGATGATCCTCCGGCGAACGATAGTTAGCGGGTGAAGGCTTCCCTGCAAGTTGGGGGTTACAGGCAAAGTCAGGTCGATCAGCATTTCAGGATTGCTGTCTGTCGAGTTTTCCAGTGCTGTCTGAAAATCCTGAAAACGTGATTGTGCCAGGTTTTTCAGCGTATTCAGTTCTTGTCCGACAGCCCGACGATCTTCCTGGGGGATATTTTTGAGGTTATCAAAAAGCTCGGTTACCGCGCCTTTTTTACTGATATATTTCAACCTGAAAGCTTCCAGCTGCTCCTTATTGCTGACGGTTGCCTGTTCGATTTCAGAAACTAACTCCTTTACCCGCTCGGTAATCATAAAAGCTTGTTGTTATTGGTGATTTATGCCGTGTTTTCTGCGGCGTGAGCCCCGTTTGGAGGGCTCCGAAATTCCTGCAAAGATAACGAAAGTTAGTTCGCAGGCGGAAGCGAAATGGTGCAGTTACGTCTATTGGGCTGGTTTATTAGAAAAGTCCATGTTTTCGGGACTACGTAAAATTACGCATTTTACTAAGTTCGCTTACGTCATTTGATATATTATCTATTTGTTAAATATATGATTTACAAATAGTTAAATACGGGTGCGTACTTTTACGTATTTCGTGAACACTACGCAATGTGCTAATTTTGAAACAAGAAATCACAACAATATTAGCGTAGTTACCATGAAAAATTTTCCAAGCTTTACTCGCCCCAACCTGTCAGAGAGATCATACAACGACAGTCGTTCTTATATTTCGGTCCAATCGATGGGAAGAACGATCTTTTTGACGCCCGACGTAATCACCTTCCTTGAAGGTGAAGGAAACTACACATTCATATATACGAACAACGGTAAGAAATACCTGGTTTCGAAAACGTTGAAGTCTCTTGCAGAGCAGTTGAGCTCTAAATTCCTGCGCGTTCACAAATCATACCTCGTTAATGCCGATTACGTGGTAGAGCGTATGGAAGACGATCGCATGTTAAGACTGTCATGCGGCAAAGAAGTAGTCGTATCGCGCAGAAAAATCAAAGAGGTATCCGGTCTTCTTGACCACTCGAACCTCATCCGCATCAGCGCATAAAAGACATTTTGGTGAATTAAATTAGTGGGTTATTCATAAAAACAGCAGCCATCGCTCGATCGAAGGCTGCTCGTTTTGTTTATGGCCAATTCACTCATTCAAAATTAAAAAAGCTTCAACCCCAGCGTCACTTGCCAGGAGGTCACTTTTTGCTTTACGGAACCGCCTGCTGCCTGCTGGCCACTTACCTGGAACGACGCCAGGTTGGTGAATGACCCTTCTTTTCTTACGTCCAAACTGAAATTCCCCAGATCCAGGCCGGCGCCGAGCTGGTAACCGAACGTAGCTTCGGACATAGCGTTGTTCAAATCGGAAGTGTAATATCTAAATGCATCGCGCAAACGCTGGTTATCACCGATGCGGAAGGATGTCACCGGCCCGGCGAGAATGCGGAACGGACCGCCTTTCAGACCGATCAACAATGGGACGTCGATATTACTGTATTTGATATTGACAGTTTTTTCAACCGGTATTTCCTGATCGTTCTGGATTATTTTGAACGAACCGCCTTTTGTAGAAACCAAAACCTCCGGCTGAATGAACAACGTTTTGCCGAAGCGCAACCAGACACCCCCTACCGCACCGGTTCTTGTGTTGAAACTCTCTTTTAGGTTGTCGCGAACCTCTTTGCCGTCATACCCCAGATACGGATTTCCCTGATCATCGTAACGTGTCGTGAAAACGTCGCCCATGGTAAGCCGCGACAAATTCACTCCTCCCTTGATACCAAACGCAAAACCTTTTTTCTGGGCCTGCACATTTGAGAATGCGAAAATGCAGAGCAAACAGGCACAGGCCACTTTTGTCAGGATGTTCATGGATAATATGATTTTTTAAGTAAAACAGGTTAATAACGCCAATTTGCAAAAAACTATACCCATCCCAGATTTTTTTTGATTTTATGGCCGAAACATGCAAATATTGGATTAATATCGTCTGAATTACGTTAGTCACCAACAGGATATAAATTAGACTATTCGAGTATGGCCAAAGCCAAGACGGCATATTTTTGTCAGGAATGTGGGTATAATTCGCCAAAATGGGTCGGCAGATGTCCGTCCTGCGGGGAGTGGAATACATTCGTACAAGAGGTTATAGAAAAGGACGACAAGAAAACAGCGGTGTCGTGGAAATCGGTGAATCTGGCGAACCGGCCGCGGGCAATTGCCGAAATTGTCTACGAAAATGAACCACGCATCCGCACATTCGATGAGGAACTGAACCGCGTACTTGGTGGAGGTATCGTGCCGGGTTCGCTTGTGCTTATCGGCGGTGAGCCGGGAATAGGGAAGTCGACACTGATGCTGCAAATCGCATTGACGCTTTCCAACAAAAAGGTACTTTACGTTTCGGGAGAGGAATCTGAGGCGCAAATTAAAATGCGCGCGGAACGGATGGCGGCGAAAAGCGACAATTGCTTTATCCTCACCGATACCCAAACCCAGAATATTTTCAGGCAAATAGAAGACTTCCAACCCGAAGTTCTGATTGTCGACTCCATTCAAACCATGCAATCGACCTACATCGAGTCGGGCGCGGGTAGCGTGTCGCAGGTGCGCGAATGCACGGCGGAGTTTATGAAGTATGCCAAAGAAATGGGTGTTCCGGTGTTTTTAATAGGTCATATTACCAAAGACGGCTCACTTGCGGGCCCGAAAGTGCTGGAACATATGGTGGATACCGTCCTGCAATTCGAAGGCGACCGGCACAATACTTACCGGATACTCCGGACGATGAAGAACCGATTTGGAAGTACTTCCGAGCTTGGTATCTATGAAATGCAGGGAAACGGCCTCCGCCAGGTGAGTAATCCTTCGGAAATTCTCATCTCCCAGCGCGATGAACCGGTAAGCGGCGTTGCGATCGGTTCGATGATGGAGGGGAACCGGCCGTTGCTGGTCGAAATACAGTCGTTGGTAAGCGTAGCTACCTATGGAACGCCGCAACGGAGCAGTACCGGCTTCGATGCAAAGCGTCTGCAAATGTTGCTGGCTGTGCTCGAAAAGAGGGGTGGTTTCCGTTTGGGCGTCCAGGATGTATTTTTGAATGTGGCTGGTGGTTTGAAAGTGGAAGATCCAGCGATTGACCTGGCTGTGATTGCCTCACTGGTTTCTTCTTATGAGGATAAATTCATTCCACCATCGGTATGCTTTGCGGCGGAAGTAGGCTTAGGAGGTGAAGTACGGGCCGTAAACCGCATTGATAGCAGAATTTCGGAGTCGGAAAAGCTGGGTTTCAAAAAGATTTACATTTCAAAATACAACAGTAAAGGACTGGATTTGAAAAAGGGGAAAATCGAGGTGATACCCGTTGCG
The DNA here is from genome assembly GCF_900109045.1 of Dyadobacter sp. SG02. Lineage (GTDB taxonomy): Bacteria > Bacteroidota > Bacteroidia > Cytophagales > Spirosomataceae > Dyadobacter. The sequence goes on along the minus strand of NZ_FNYL01000001.1, from coordinate 854,533 downwards.
CATCTGGACGAGCTGTTTATGTCGCTCTTTCTGAATCAATAGGCTGATTTCAAGCGTCTAACGCATTTTAGAATGCTTCACCAGGTAAGCGAGCAGTACGGGATCGAAGCCTTTGGCAATATCCGCCTCGATGAAATCGATCTTGTATTGCCCGCATTTCAGTTTCAGCTTCTGATAAAAATCACCTACAAACTGCTGGTACGACTCGCGCACCTGGTCGGGCTGGACTTTGATCTTTTCCCCCGTTTCGAGGTCGACAAATTCGTATGGACGATTCTCGAATGCAAAATTCTCTTCCGTTTTCCGGTCGGTGACGTGGAAGAGCAGTACCTCATGCAAATTATGCCGCAAATGCTGTAACGCGGAGAAAATCTTGTCGGCTTCTTCGATATTGTCGAACATGTCGCTGAAAATGACCACGAGCGAACGCTTATGAATCTTTTCGGCGATCTGGTGCAGGACGTCGGCTACCGAGGTTTTCAGTAAGGGGCGGTTGGTTTGCAGCTGTTGTTCCAGTTCGAGCATGATCTTGTGCACATGCGAAGGTGTGGACTTCACTGCGGTCTGTATTTCAATTTGTTCCGCAAATGTGCATAGGCTCACGGCGTCTTTTTGCCGTTGCAATAAGTAGGTAAGGCTCGCGGCAGCCATGACGCTGAACGTCATTTTGCCATAGTTGTCTTCCGGGTAATACATGGAAGACGACGCATCGAGCAGGATATGACAGCGAAGGTTGGTTTCTTCTTCGTAACGTTTGACGTAAAGCCGGTCGGTTTTGGCAAATACCTTCCAGTCGATATTACGCGTGGATTCCCCCGTATTGTACAGCTGATGTTCGGCAAATTCGACTGAAAAGCCGTGAAAAGGAGATTTGTGAAGACCGGTGATGAAACCTTCTACCAACTGTTTTGCAAGAAATTCCAGGTTTCCGAATTCTCTGACTTTGGCCAGATCCAGTTGGCGGACACTCATGTTAGCATCAAGGCTTACTTTCTCATGGAAATGACTTTACCCGATTTCGGGTCGATTTCTTCACTGGGTGACAAGAGCACCATTCCTTCCATTCCTACAACCCGCACGGAAACATTGGCTACACCTTTGGCGAGAATGCCCAGCAGGCGGGCCGCTTCCTTACTGAGGTCAATCACACGGTGCTTTGAAAACGGGCCACGATCGTTGACTCTCACAATCACTTTTTCGTCGTTGTCCAGATTCGTCACCTCGAGCATGGTATTGAGCGGATAGCTCCGATGGGCGGCCAGCAGCTCACTGCTTTTATGTACTTCCCCGAATGAGGTTTTCCTGCCGTGGAACCGCGCCGAGTAGTAAGAGGCGTTTCCGGTTTCCGTTTTGCCGAGTTTTACCTGTGCAATGGCTTCGGGTAACAGCGCGACAAACGCTAACATGGTGAGAATCAGAATCCGACGATAAGTCATTTTTCTGGATTTAGGTGAAACATAATAAGGTAAAAGTCCCTTATCTCATATCTTCCTTTGGTATTTCAGATCAATTTTAAAACCCACGAATTTCAAAACTAGTAAAAAGATCTAAACAAACCAGCAAAAGTTGCACATAATTTGAGTGCGGCTGCTCGGCTTGCTTGTAACCTTCTATCAACAAATTGCTAATATGTTCCGGTTTTTTTGGAAGCAGCAATAAACTTTATATTTTAGCGTTTGGAAACCTATTTAAAACTAAACATAGTGGAAGACAGAGAGCAAATCTACTCCAAAAGGGTCAGGGCGGGAAAAAGGACTTACTTCTTCGATGTTCGCTCTACGCGATCTAACGATTACTATCTTACCATCACAGAAAGCCGTCGCCACCCTCAGGGAGACGGATTTACCTATGAAAAACACAAGATGTTTTTGTACAAGGAGGACTTCGACAAGTTCGTGGAGGCATTGAAAGAAGCGGTGGATCATGTGAAAACAGAACTGATGCCAGAGGTTGACTTCTCACAATTCGAATCCAAAGGAGACGAGGTGGACGTAGTAGGAGAGTCGGACCTTAAGTGGGATTAAGAAATTCAGATATTAAGTAGAAGCCTTCGCAATTGATTACGAAGGCTTTTGGTTTTTGTACCTGCTAAATAGTAATTTTGCGAAAATTATTATTCAGCAGGCGGGCATGCTTTGCTTTCCAGGCAGGTATGAGGCCGCCGTTCACTGCTTACCATTCATATATGAGTCTTCAATGTGGGATTGTCGGATTGCCGAACGTTGGGAAATCCACCCTTTTTAATGCCATTTCTACCGGCAAAGCCGAAGCTGCCAATTATCCTTTTTGCACCATAGAGCCCAATGTGGGCGTTGTGACCGTTCCTGACGAGCGGCTGGATACTCTTACCAAGCTGGTTAGTCCTCAAAAAGTGATCCCTACGATCATCGAGTTCGTGGATATCGCGGGCCTCGTGAAAGGCGCTAGCCAGGGAGCGGGGTTGGGTAACAAATTTTTGGCCAATATCCGTGAAGTAGATGCGATCGTACACGTGGTGCGCTGCTTCTCGGACGACAATGTCGTGCACGTGGAAGGCCGCGTCGATCCTGTTTTCGATAAAGAAATCATCGATGCGGAGTTGCAGTTGAAAGACCTTGAATCGATCGAGAAGAAAATACAGAAGACGGAAAAAGGTGCCCGCGCGGGCGATGCGAAAGCGAAAGCGGAACTCGAATGGCTGAAAAAATATAAATCTACGCTGGAAGAAGGTAAAAACGCCAGGGCCGTTGAGATCGATGCGGAAACGAAAGAATCCGTTATCGGCGACCTGCAATTGCTGACAGCGAAGCCGGTACTTTATGTGGCTAACGTGGATGAAGGTTCGATGCTGACGGGCAATGAGTATTCTGAAAAGCTCCGCGAAGCCGTAAAGCACGAGGGAGCGGACGTAATCGTACTTTGCGCAGCCATCGAATCTCAGATATCGGAAATAGAAGACCCGGAAGAGCATGAAATGTTCCTCGGCGAATACGGATTGGAGGAATCAGGTTTGAGCAAGCTGATCAAAGCATCTTATGCGCTTTTGAACCTCATTACCTATTTCACGGCCGGTGTAAAAGAAGTACGCGCATGGACAATTGTGAAAGGATGGAAGGCGCCGCAGGCCGCGGGTGTAATCCACAGCGACTTTGAAAAGGGTTTTATCCGTGCGGAGGTGATTAAAATTGCCGATTACGAGCAGTATAAGACAGAGCCTGCTGTGAAAGAAGCTGGTAAAATGGCTGTGGAAGGAAAAGAATACGTGGTTGCAGACGGCGACATTATGCACTTCCGTTTCAACGTGTAGTGCTTGCCAACGTCATTCAGATATAGAAAGAGCGGCCTCGTGCCGCTCTTTGTGTTATTAATTAATCCTCATAATAGTCCGGAGCGTCCTTGTGGATGACTGCTCGAAGCGTTTTGGCCATATGCAGAATGGTATCGACTTTGTAATGCGCTTTCTTTAAAATCTCCGGATTGTGTCCTTCATTGATCAGCTGCATAAACATTTCGCGCAGAAACACCAGATCGTCTATATTCTTCGAGAAATCCTCAACAATATACATCTGAAAGCCTCGGTCGTCCAGCTGCGGGAAATATAGGACCAGGTAAAGGTCGGTTTGCATGTAGAAACTGATCACGTGGCTTGCCTCAAAATTGACAGGCATTTCATCATGATCCACCAGGCAATCGACGATGTAATTCTCGTTGTTGGTGATTGAGAGGTTAGTGGTGAGGTAGACGCTGTCTGCTGATGATTTCATAACGTTAAGTGGTTAACGCCGCCGGTTCCATTCCACAGTGCGGTAGCCGACAAGCAGGTCGGCACGGCTGGCAGGCGGACGGTGGTAGATCAATATATCGTAGTCGTTCTCGGTAGCGGCGAAATTTCCTTCAATAGAAGACTCATCAGGCTTCTGATTGCCTTTAACCACGGTGTAGTCATAGTTGATAACCCCCTGTTTCATCATCATTTCGACCTGGTATGCCTGTGCTGTGGCATCGTAAGTCATTTTGTTGCGGTCAGTCAGTTGCCAAAGGTTGAAAGCGCCATTTACATAATATGTGGCGCCGGGCTCCTCCTCTGTTTTTAATGTAAATACCACCGGCGTGTAATCGGCCTCGACGCTTCCGCGACCCGATTCACGCTGATCAACGATGTATTGGCCGTTAAAATCGTCGATTTGTATGTAAGGTACATGCGCTCGCGACTTGTCGGGGAATAGAAAGAGCTTTGTGAACTCGTCCGTCCGCTCGATCTCATTTACGCCGTAACCACGACCGGTAAGCGAGCGACTGTCGAAGTAACGAAATTCATTTCCTCCCTGGAAAGTGTTTTCGAGATCGAAAAAGGTGTATTCAAGAAGCTGATCAAACGGGCGTACGTTGGTCGGTTTATAATTCGTCTTGGCCTGGTCCCAGCGGAAGTTCTTGCGGATAACCACTTTCAAATCAGTTTGCGGTGCATTGAGCTGATAGCCTTTGTAATCCACCGAAAAATCGATCTGCTGGTCCGAGAACTGCTGCTCGATCCCCTGGGAAAAGCGGGCTTGTGCAGTGATGTTCACGCGCGGTTGATAATGCATAAAGCGCCGGCTGCACATTAGTTTTCTGTCTCGGTCGGAAAACACATAGATTACATAATTCCCTGGCAACTTCAATTTGGGCAACTCTAATCGGTAATGCGTGTAAGGCACCTTGGTGCTGAACGACTGGTCGTAGGTATTGATCGGATATTCATTGAACTCGTAGGTGAATTCAATATCGTTCAGATTGGATTTGGTCCAATCGGCATTGCAATGGATGATTTTTGCGCGGTAACCCTCGGGTTGGCCGGTCATGTCGTCAAATTCCAGCACCAGCGGCGCGGGATTACCCAGCGGCGTAATGGGGGGCGTGAGCAGACGGGTAGGGTTTTCAGGATCGTCCAGGGCCGGGTACAACAGCACGGTCTTGATTTTGTCCTGATAAATAAAATCTTCCAGGCGAAGCCCTTGCGGCTGCGCGTAAGCGTGTGTGCAAAAGAGAAAAAGGGCTATCAGCAGTACTAAACGCATCTCGGGATTTTTAAATGGAAACGTAACTTTTTACTGTAAGGTACATAGAGTTTGGAAAAGGTGATTTGAACATTATTAACTATTTTTGATTAGAACCATGACAGCAGTAGCGATCAAAATGTACACGGAACAGGAATATCTTGAACTGGAACGCGCCGCGGAGTACAAGAGCGAGTACTATCGTGGGGAGATTTTTGCGATGTCGGGAGCCAGCCGGTATCACAACCGGATTACGGAGAATTTGTCGATTGAGATTGGTGGTTTCCTTAAAGGGAAGTCCTGCCAAAGCTTTTCCCGTGATATGCGTGTCCATATTCCGGAAAATACGCTGTATACCTATCCCGATCTGTTGATCGTCTGCGATAAACCGGAGTTTCGGGATAAGGAATTTGACACATTGCTCAATCCTTCGGTGATTATCGAGGTACTTTCACCCAGCACAGAAGGTTATGACCAGGGAAAGAAATTTCATCTGTACCGGAGCCTTCGGACACTCGCAGAATATGTACTGATCGATTCTCAGGAGATCCGGGCTGAGGTGTACCGAAAAGGAAGCAATGGTAAGTGGACCCTGGCGTCGGAAGCGGCTGATCTGGAAGGCAGTATTGAAATTAGCCATATCGGGCTAACATTAACAATGGCAGACGTCTACGCGCAAATTGAAGATTTGGGTTGACAAAAAAAGGGAGCCACCCAGCTCCCTTTAACATTTTTACTATTTCCCCGAAAGCTCCTCCACTTCCAGCATCAGATTTTCCCAATCCTCCGTGCTCTGTTCCAGCTTCTGCTTGATATCCGCGTAAAACCGGTTCAGCTCGGCTAACGCAACCGGGTCATTGTAAATCGCAGGATCAGCGAGTTTGCCTTCGGTCTCCGCTTTTCTTACTTCCAGGTTGTTAATGGTATCTTCCAGCTCCTCGATCTGCTTTCTGGCCTTTTTCAGCTTCTGAGCATCTTCGTTCGATTGAGGCTTGCCATTGTTTTTATTCTGATTGGCAGGCGTCGGCTGATTCTTCTGCGGCGGGGCGCTGCTTACCTGTACTTTTTCGCTCACAGCCGACTGCAATCCACGCTCTTCCACCCAAATTTCGTACTCCTCGTAAGTTCCCGGATATTCCTTGATCTGATGATCTTCAATATACCAGATCTTGTTCGCGATGTTCTCTACAAAATAGCGGTCGTGGGAAACGACGATGTAGCTGCCTTCATATTGCTGCAAGGCCTGGATGAGGATATTGACCGACTGCATATCCAAGTGGTTGGTGGGCTCATCGAGCAGCAGGAAGTTGGCTTGCGAAAGCAATACCTTTGCCAATGCAACCCGCGATTTCTCACCCCCGGAAAGCACCTTGATCTTCTTAAAAACATCATCCCCTGTAAAAAGGAAGCAGCCCAACACGGTCCGTAATTCAGTTTCGGTTTTCGTCGGGTTGGCATATTTCAACTCCTCAATGAGGTTATGCGCCACATTGAGGGATTCGAGCTGGTGCTGGGCGTAGAATGTAAACGATACATTGTGTCCCAATCTCCTTTTCCCATCAATAGGCTCGGTACCGGCCACAATGCGGAGGACGGTGGATTTACCACGACCATTGGCACCAATCAATGCGATCTTATCACCACGCTCCATGCTGATATTGGTCGCGTCGAGGATCACTTTGTCGCCGTAAGCCTTCGAAGCATCCTCCAACTGAAAGACGTGGCGGCCAGGTTGCGTGGTGAACTGGAAGCGGAAATGCACTTTCGCATTCTCATCCAGAACTTCATCCACCACATCCATTCTGTCCAGCGCTTTCACGCGGCTTTGCACCTGGCGAGACTTAGTCGCTTTCGCTTTAAAACGCTCGATAAAGCGCTCCGTTTGGCGGATTTTGGCCTGCTGGTTTTCGTAAGCACCGCGCTGGATATCGTTGCGGAGCGCCTTTTCTTCCAAATAGTAGGAATAATTTCCGGCGTAATAGTTGAGTTTACCGCCTGAAACTTCCACAGTCGTATCAATCGTATTGTCGAGGAACTGGCGGTCGTGGGAAACGACGATCACAGCTCCTTCGTAACTCTGCGTATATTTTTCTACCCATTGAATGGACGGAAGGTCCAAGTGGTTGGTAGGCTCATCGAGCATTAGGAGTGCAGGCTTTTGCAAAAGCAGTTTCGCGAGCATTACGCGCATCCGCCATCCTCCCGAGAACTGGCGCAAGGGCAGGTTCAGATCGGCCGTCGAAAAGCCAAGGCCTTCCAGAATCGCCTCTGCCTTGGATTGTACGGAATAGCCGTCCAATGCTTCGAATTCGTCTTGCACGCGGGCGAGCTTGTCTACCAGGTCGTCCGTATAATCATGCTCCATGTCATGCAGGATTTTGTCCATTTGCACTTGCAGAACATTCTGTCTTTCAAATGCTTGCATAGCTACCGAAAGGATCGAATCCTCGGTTTGGTACGAAAGCAAATCCTGGTTCAGAAAGCCGATCGTACAGTCGCCCGCTTTGGAGATCGAGCCGCCGTCGGGCTGAAACTCTCCGTTGATCATGCGCAATAGGGTAGACTTACCGGTACCGTTCAGTCCGATGAGTCCGATCTTTTGTTTTGGCTTGATATGTAGTGAGGCGCCGTCGTACAATGCACGGTCGCCCAGGAAATAGCTGAGGTTGGTAATCGCGATCATGGTGCAAAGGTACGGGGAAAGAAGCAGATAGAAAAAGTGTGATGTTGGAATAGTGATAAAGGCATTCGCGGTGTCGTTTAGAACCGGTTATTTCAGTAAATTTGATCAATGAACAATCTCTTCCCGATATTCCTGAAACTCGAAAACCTGCACACGCTCATTGTGGGCGGCGGCTACGTAGGTTTGGAAAAAATTACAGCCGTTCTCGACAATTCCCCGCTCGCACGCGTTACGCTCGTCGCGCCTGAAATCCGCGGAGAAATCAGGGACATTGCCGCAGCCAATTCCCGAATAAATCTAATTGTGCGGAGGTTTGAGGACTACGACCTGCTGGAAAAAGACCTGGTGATCGTCGCTACGAACGATAAACCGGAGAACAAACGGATCTGGGAAACCGCCCGCGCCCGGCATGTACTCGCGAACGTGGCCGATACGCCGGATATCTGCGACTTCTACCTCTCTTCCGTTGTCAGAAAAGGGAATCTCAAAGTCGCCATTTCAACGAACGGAATGTCCCCCACATTAGCCAAGCGGCTCAAAGAAGTCCTCAGCGAAGCACTCCCCGACAATCTCGAAACCGCCATGGAACAGCTCAAAGCGGTCCGAGATATGCTGAAAGGCGATTTTGCTTCGAAGGTCGATGAGTTGAACCGCATTACTTCCGTTTTGACGGAAAAGAAAAAAGATGTTTCCTGAAACCGCTTAAATCGCGTTCTCCGGACAATAAAATATGATTTTGCAGTGTTTTTAGAAAGATAATTTGCTAAAAATCATACTGCACCATTCAACGGTATCGGGGTTTTCTGCGTATTAAGTATATTCTTTTGTTTTCGTGCAACTAGTTGGCGTTAATTTTTGTCACCGCCTATTGTGGAATGTTTTCGCTTTTCGTGCGATAATACGTATTATTGAATCTATTAATTTTTAAACCCGCCTCGGGCGGACGGACAGTTATTTGGGGTTAGACTTATACTTATTTATATGAATCTTTTCTATCGGATCAGTGGCCTGAGTCGGCTTATTGCGTTGTTCCTGGGTGTCTTCTTTCTGTCCGTTTTCACTTCTCCGTTTTCTTCTCTCGCATTTGCGGCCGATATCGACGTCAAAGGCGTCGTGAAAAGCAACACCGGCGAGCCGCTCATCGGGTCGACTGTACGCGTGAAAGGCTTGCAGAAAGGAACCGTTACCAATGAAAAAGGCGAGTTTGTATTACAGGACGTCAGCGACAATGCGATCCTTGTGATTACCATGATCGGCTTTTTACCCAAGGAGGTAAAAGCCGCACGTAGCCTGAGCATAGAGCTTGTGGAAGACGCCGTGGGCTTGCAAGACGTGGTTGTGACGGGTTTTCAGCAGATTAATAAAGATAAATTCACAGGCTCGGCGGTAACGCTCAAAACCGATGACGTAAAAATCGACGGCTTGCCCGACGTCAGCCGGATGCTCGAAGGTCGTGCGGCGGGAGTTTCGATCCAGAACGTGTCCGGGACATTCGGGGCCGCGCCCAAGATCCGTATCCGCGGTGCAACTTCGTTGAATGGTGCCAATAAGCCGCTTTGGGTGATCGACGGCGTCGTGCAGGAAGACATTGTGAACATTTCCAACGACCAGCTTTCCAGCGGCGACCCTACCACCTTGCTCGGGTCGGCGGTTGCGGGGCTCAACCCGAACGATATCGAGACTTTCGATATATTGAAAGATGCCGCCGCTGCCGCATTGTACGGAGCGCGTGCGATGAACGGGGTGATTGTGATTACTACTAAAAAAGGGAAAAGCGGTAAGCCCGTAATTACCTATTCCGGTAATTTCAGCACGCAATTGGTGCCTTCCTACCGCAATTTCAATATCATGAACTCGGCGCAGCAAATGTCGGTGCTGGGGAATCTGGAGCGGACCGGATATCTGAATTCAGGAATACTTTCCAAGCCGGATTACGGAGTTTATGGTAAAATGTACAACCTGATCCAGAACGGTGACGATCAGGGGAATTTCGACTTAATGAATAACCCGGAGAAGAGGCGGCAGTTTTTGCTGGGTTACGCGAAAGCAAATACCGATTGGTTTGACGTACTTTTCAAACAGAACTTCATCCACGAACATTCTCTCAGCGTTTCTTTTGGAACTGAGAAATCGAGCTCGTACGCGTCGGTGAGTTACCTGGACGATAACGGCTGGACGATCGCCGATAAAGTAAAAAGGTATACCCTTAACTTCAACAATACTTATCAGCTTTCCGACCGCCTGAGCATTGGCCTGACCACATTGGCATCGGTAAGGAGGCAGCAAGCACCGGGCTCTCTGAGCAGAAGAAGCAACCCGGTAGAGGGCAAGTTTGACCGCGATTTCGATATCAATCCGTTCAGTTATGCATTGAACACCAGCCGGACGCTCACCGCTTACGATCAGAACGGCAATCTCGAATTCTTCCGCAGGAATTTTGCGCCTTTCAATATTATCTCCGAGCTGGCTAACAACAGGCTTAATCTGACATTAGCGGATATCAAGTTGCAAGGGAATCTGTCTTATAAAATCACGGATAATATCAGTTATGACTTCCTGGGCGCATTGAGGTACATTCAGACCGGCCGGGAGCACATTATCACGGAGCACAGCAATATGGCGAATGCTTACCGGGCAGCAGACAACGCCACGATCGCGGCTGCTAACAAATACCTTTACGTTGATCCCGACGACCCGAATTCGAATCCTGTGGTAGTCTTGCCAAGCGGTGGTTTTTATAATCGCAATGAGGATCAGATGCTTTTCTACAATGTCCGGAACAACATTCGTTACAACCAGAAATTTGGGGAACGCCATGAAGTGAATGCGCTGGTGGGCCAGGAAGTGAAATTCACCAACCGTCAGAATTCAAACAATACGGGCTATGGTTTTCAGTACGACCAGGGTGGGACACCTTTCGTAGATTACCGTATTTTGAAGCAGACTATTGAAACCAATTTTCAGTATTACGGAATGCAGATGGATTATGAACGCTTTGCTGCATTCTACGGAAGTCTTGGTTACACTTTGGATGGAAAATATAACGTGACAGGTTACGTCCGTTACGACGGCTCCAACCGTTTTGGAAAATCAGCTATCGCGCGCTGGCTGCCTACTTATACGATCGCCGGCTCGTGGAACTTCGATCGTGAGAATTTCTTCAAAAACTTGAAATGGTTGAGCATGGGTCGCTTGCGGTTGAGCTATGGGCTTTCTGCCGATACAGGTCCGGCTACCAATGCGGCGGTGTTACTGCAAAGCATTATCACCCGCCGTCCTTACGCCGACGAAAAGGAGTCCGCCATTGAACTTGCCTCATTGCAAAACACGGAGTTAACCTGGGAGAAACTTTACAGTGGAAACGTCGGTCTGGATGTAGGTTTGTTTGCCAACCGTATCAATTTTACGCTCGACGGCTACTTCCGTAACAGCTTCGATCTGATCGATCAGATCAAGACGTCAGGCATCGGGGGACAGATTTATAAAATCGCGAACTATGCGGACATGGAGTCTTACGGCGCCGACTTTTCCGTCGACGGTGTGTTGTTCAAAAATCGTGACTGGGATTTCCGTTCGCGCATTACCCTCGGGTATTCACACACGCTCATTACGAACGTGGATAACAGCCCGGGCATTTTCGATCTCGTGAAAGCGGAAGGTGCCAATATTCAGGGCAAGCCCGTGCGCAGCCTTTATTCGATCGACTATAATGCATTGAATCCCAAGACGGGTGTTCCGATATTCGTAAACGAGAATGGAGAAGTGAGTTCGGATGTGTATTTGCAGGATCAGAATATTCAGTATCTCAAATATGAAGGGCCGGTCGATCCGCCGTTCACAGGTGGTTTCAACAATACGCTGAGCTATAAGGGCCTTTCGCTGAACGTCTTCTTTACTTATCAGGCGGGAAACAAAATCCGTCTCAATCCGCTGTATAAAAGTGCATTCAGTGACCTGGATGCTATGCCCAAGGAGTTTCTCGATCGTTGGGTGATGTCGGGAGAAGAGAAGGTTCCTGCCAAACCCTCGGTTTCGGATCAGTTGGAGTTGCTATATCTCCAGGGCACTTATCCCTACAACATTTATAATTATTCGACAGAGCGCGTCGCCAAGGGTGATTTTGTGCGGTTAAAGTCGGTGTCGTTAGCCTATAAATTGCCTTTGCAGGTGATTTCGCGTTACGGTTTTAAAGCTGCGAGTGTCCAGGTTTCATCCATTAACCCATGGCTGATTTATTCGGATAAAAAATTGAAAGGGCAGGATCCTGAGTTTTTCAATTCGGGTGGTGTAGCGCAGCCGATCCAGAAGCAGTTCACGGTCGCGTTAAAGCTCACATTGTAATCAGGTAATGGTTTGAGAATGATATATTTTTCAGATATGAATACCATCAGGAATTTTAAAAAAATAATGCTAATCCTGCCTCTGCTGGCATTGGCGGGCTGCGAGGACTTCCTGTCCAAGGAGCCGGACAGCACCCGGGCGATTATCAACACACCCAAGCAGGTATCGCAGCTGCTTACAACTGCTTATCCACAGGCTGGTTACATCGTGTTTTCAGAAGCGATGAGTGATAATGTGGCCGATAAGGGGACGGGGCAGGACGATAAAACCAACCGCGGTTCGTTCCTTTTCGAGGCGGTGGAAGCAACAGTGGATGAGCAGGACTCGCCCGACTCCTACTGGGCGGAATGCTATCGGGCTATTTCGGTAGCGAATGAAGCGTTGGACATCATCGGTAAAGTTGCCGATCCCGAGAAATACAATGCGCAAAAAGGCGAAGCGCTGCTGGCCCGAGCGTATGCGCATTTCATGCTGGTGAACTACTTCTGCCAGTTTTTTGATCCACAGCAAGCCAACAGTGGCCCGGGTATTCCTTATGTAACTGTGCCGGAAGATGTCGTGATCAAGCAGTACGAGCGTGGCACCGTAGCCGGTGTCTACCAGATGATCGAGAAGGATTTGCTGGAAGGGCTTCCGCTGATCAGCGACGGTACATACACCGTGCCGAAATATCATTTCAATATTGCAGCCGCCAATGCATTTGCAAGTCGGTTTTACCTGGTGAAAAAAGACTACCAAAAGGTTCTGCAATTCACGAATGCCGCATTTCCAAGCAATAATTTTGCGGAAAACCTGCGACCGTGGAACACCGTTTATTCAAGCCTTTCGCCGGAAGAGCTATTCAGGCTCTATTCGCGCGCAAACCAGAGTGCCAATTTGCTGCTTATCGAAACATCGTCGAACTACGGGCGGTATGTGGCCAATTACAGGTATGGCATGACGTACCCCAAATGGCAGGAGATTTCAGATGGCGAACGGATTATTGCAGGCAATGCCGGATGGGCGTACCCACTCTACTATCGGGGCGACAACAATTACTTTATTCCCAAATTGACGGAATATTTCGTTCGTGAATCTGTCAATGCGGAAATCGGGCTTCCCTATGTGATGTTGCCGGCTTTTACGGTCGAGGAAGTACTTTTCAACCGGATCGAGGCGAATGCTTACCTCAATAACACGGCTGCTTGCCTTACCGATCTAAATACTTACATAAGCAAACGGGTCGATAACTACGATGCAGCGACGCATAAGGTAACGGCCGCGAGTATGCAAAACTATTTTGGGACGAATAACCTTAGAAACAACATTGTGAACACGGTATTGGCCTTTAAGCGCGTTGAATTTGTACAGGAAGGAATGCGTTGGTTCGACCTTCAACGGTACAATGTGCCGGTGACACATACTACGCGATCGGGTACCGTCATTTCCGTTCCGGCCGGCGATAACCGCAGGGTATTGCAAATCCCGCAGACAGCCGCGCTTTCAGGTATTGCACAAAATCCCAGATAAGAAAGCCATTCAACTATGAAAAATATATTTAAACATTTTACAATCTACGTCGTAACAGGTTTGCTGTGCAGCGCGACTTTAACCTCTTGCAAGGAGGACGGGATCGGTGAGGTAGACGATATTCCGGGTCTGGGTGGTGACGTTTGGGCAGAGGGGCCTGTCGATAAATGGATTCAGGACAGTCTCGTTGTACCCTACAATATTTCGGCGAAATACAAATGGGACCAGTTTGAATTCGGGAACCTGACCAAAAACCTGGTGCCGCCAGACGAAGCGCAGGTGATCCCGCTGCTCAGCACTATTAAAAAGGCATGGACAAATCCTTACGTGGAAGAAGCGGGAAGGGTGTTTTACAATAAATATTCACCCAAATTCTTCATTCTCTCGGGGAGCAATGAGTACAATGTCGAATCGGGTTCCGTCACGCTCGGAACCGCGGAAGGCGGGCGGAAGGTGATTTTGTATGGTGTGAACCTGTTCAAGATTAAAGGAATGGATGGTTACGACGCGGCACGGGATTCGTCTTTCGTGAAGAACTGGTTCCTGCATACGATCCATCACGAATTCGGGCATATTCTCCACCAGACCGTGCTTTACCCGGTAGACTACAAGAACATTTCGAAAGCGTACTACCAGGGAGGTAACTGGATCAACTGGAGTGACGCCGATGCCCGCCGCGACGGTTTCATTACGGCTTACAGCTCTTCCGCCTTCGACGAGGATTTTGTGGAAATGATCGCGATGATGCTGACGGAAGGTAGGGCAGGCTTCGACAAGATCGTGAACTCGATACCGGAAGGAACAAGCCCCAGTGGCGTAACAAAGGCGCAGGCTCAGGCCGCATTGCGCCAAAAAGAGGCTATTATTGTAGCCTATTATAAGAATACCTGGAAAATTGATTTTTACAGTCTCCAGAAAAAGGTGCGGACTTCGATGAATAAACTTTTTTAATGCCAGATGAAGAGATCATTTTTATATCTGCTGTTGCTGACCACTGTTTTCTTTTCATGCGAAAACAAAGACGACACGGTTTTTGAGGAGTCGGCGGACGTGCGTCTGAATGCTGCACTGGCTTCATACGAAAAGCAGCTTGTCGAAGCACCTTATGGCTGGAATGCGGTTATTTATCCCGGCGGTGGCGGTAGTTACGGGTTCTATTTCAAATTCGATGACAAAAACCGGGTAACGATGTACTCCGATTTCTCGGATGCCTCAGCTGCCAAGTCGAAGGAGAGCAGTTACCGGTTGAAGGCCATGCAAACGCCTTCATTGATATTTGACACTTATTCTTACCTGCATGTGCTGGCCGATCCCGACGAAGAAGTCAACGGCGGTGTACTGGGCGAAGGCCTCAAATCCGATTTTGAATTCAGTATTTATGGTGATTCCCTGAGTGCGGATCGGATGGCGTTTGTCGGGCGCAAAAACCAGAGCCGCCTGGTACTCACAAAAGCGACACAGGCGCAGGCAACTGCATATACGAACGGTGATCTGGCGAAAGCGCTCCTTTTTAACAATATCGCTAAATACATTCCTTATTTCAAACGCGTTACGCTCGGTGCAAATACCTATGAAATTACGGTCGGCCAGGATACGAGAACGATCAAAATGACCTGGTTGAACGGAAATGTGCCGAAAACTTTCACTACGAATTATTACATGACGCCAAGCGGCGTGGCGTTCGTATCTCCATTAGTAAACGGTTCTCAAACGATCACCGGTTTTGGAAACATCACCTGGAACGCCAATTCAACACAGCTCGGTGTCAGCGGAGGAGGCGCAAGCGGGATAGTAGTGAGCGCGATCAAACCTATATCCGTCGACCTGGCAGCGGCGAGAAGATGGTGGCAGGCGCCTGTTGAATCCGGCGGCGACTGGCGCTCGGCGAATGGATTTCACGTGAACGGTGTCGACGACGCTTTCAAGGTGAATGACTTGAAAGACGGCCAGGGACGGTCATACGGATTCTACATGTACGCTCCCGCGTTCAACAGCAGGTACGACGCGTTTGCACCAATTTTTTATGACGAGAACGGCATTTATCTGGATTACGGACACGCTCCGGCAAAGCCCACGTTTACTGCCGACGGCCGCGTAATATTCACCGAATTCGGGGCGTTTGGGGAAATACCTGCGGGCAGTGCCGTAGAAAAGTCGGGAAACCTTTTATTCGATGCAAGCGGCTTTTACCTGATCCAGACATCGGACGAGACATACGATATGGTAAGCGCTAAGGACGCTAAATCGTGGATCAGCTGGGAGTAGCAGGTAGGGTAGCTGTTACCAGTATTTTCCATTCTTTTTGGCAAACCAATATCCCCGCCAGAAGATGCGCAGGTGGTTGAATAGCGTCGGAATCAACCCGAAATGCTTTTTGAGCACTTTGTAGCGGTCAGTCAGCGAGCGACGGTGATTTTTGACGGACAGCCCGCCCAAAAGATAGCGGCATAGTACGAACGGCAGAAATTGTATGCTTTCGGCCCGTTTCAGGCATTCGATCTCCCATTCGATGTCGGCGCTGAGATTCTGGTATTCATAAGGCGGAGCAATGTCTTTTCGTGCAATAAATGCCTGGTGACACACTTTCATGCCGAGCGCGAAATCTTGCCAGCGAAGGTTTGCGGGCAGGGTGTGGGGCGTGAAATGGCTGCGCAGGCCCACTTCGGTACCATCTTCGCGGACCATCATGGCGTCGCTGTAATATACCGCGGCCCCGGTTTCGAGCGACGACAGGAGGTTTTGCAATGTCTGATCGTCGTAAGCCTCATCACCCGCATTCAAAAACCAGACATATTTCCCCGATGCCAGTCGTAACCCCTTGTTCATGGCGTCGTAAAGGCCTTTGTCTTTTTCGGACAGAATTTTGGAGATAAAGTGGCTATAACCATTTGCGATCGCGAGCGTCTGATCGTTGGAGCCGCCGTCGATGATCAGGTATTCCAGTTGCGAGGCATTTTTTACGTTTGAAATAGCCTTTTCCACACTGCTTAAAGTTCGGCCGAGGTATTTTTCGGCCTGGAATGTCACGGTGATGATTGTCAGCAATGGGCTATTGTCCATGAAGCAGGGATTCGTAAAGTTGGGAATATTGCCGGGCTACCACTTCCCCGGAATAGCATTGTAAAACTTTCTTACGGGCATTGGCGGAAACGTCGCCTTCTGTATTATGGCTTAATACCCATTGAATACCTTCGGACAGTGAAGAAGCGGATTTGGGTGTTGCGATAAAGCCGTTTTCGAAATGTCCGATCATTTCCGGTATACCCCCGGTTTCGAAACCCACGGCCGGCGTACCGCACGCCATAGCTTCCATGATGGTATTCGGGAGGTTGTCTTCCAGCGACGGGACGATCAATGCATCGGCTGCATTATAGGCCTGCACCATCTGGCCGGCATCCGAGATTTTACCCAGAAAATGCGCTTTCACCGGCATATCCTTAAAATTTTCAGGTTTCCCTTTGCCGAGGATCATTACTTCGGCATTGGCGAGATCGGGATGTCGCATGGCTTCCTGAAAGTAGGTAAAGCCTTTGCGCGGGTCCTGTGTGTTCGCACCTGCGAAGAGGAGCAATTTCTTATCAGCTGGGAGCCCGAATGCATTTCGGGCTTCGGCACGGTTGCCAGGCTTGAAAAAATCGGTGTCGATGCAGTTCGGGATGGCTTTTGACGGCCTGCCGTTGGTCAACGCCGCTTTTTGAACGAGATTATCCAACCATCGGCTGGGAGAGATGAGTGTAAGATTCCTGTCTTGATATAACCTTTGTTTTTGCTCGAATTGGGCAAAAGCAATATCATATTCGCCCGGCTTTTTGAGATACGGGCAGTAACAGCAATGCGACAGGTAACGTTCGCATCCGCGGTTGTAATGGCAGCCGCCGGTAAATGTCCACATATCATGCAATGTCCAGACGATCGGCTTGCCTAGTGCGAACAGTTTTTCCAGCGATTTCAGGGAGAGAAACCCGAAATTAATCCAATGCAAATGAATGAGACTGGCTTGCTTTACGAGCGGGTGATCGGCAATGTCTGCCCCGGCGGCGGCGGGAGAAAATGCGAAACGGACGGACTTGTCTTTTTCATAGGGAAGAAAACTAAGCCTTTCCAGTACAAAATTCCCCCAGGCTTTTCTGGATTTCCAGGGATTATCCGCCCAGGCAGTCGTTTGCGGGCCCGGTCGGGAGATTTCCGAAACCATCAGATGCGAATCCACCCCGGCATTCAGCAATGCCTGGTGCAACCTTGCCGCAGCGACCCCGGCCCCACCTTCCCAATGAAAAGTACTTAATTGAAGCACCATTTGATCGCTATCGCTCATTCGTGTTTTGGCCGGAGATTTGTTTCACCCGGGTAAAATTAATAGTTCTGCCATTAAATAATTTTCTATCCGATGAAACTATCTTTATCGCCAAATCTGTAACTCCGAAACATGTCGAGCGAAAAACGAAGCCACGAGGCGCATTCTGAATGGTATGAATTGCAATATGCTACACAGGAGGCAAAAAACAAGGCCATCGAATTGTGGGAGTACGATAATGCGCATCTGACCATTAATAACTGGATCCACAAGCGCCAGCTCGAACTGACAAACCCATTCGTGCAGGAAAAGAAGTCGTGGTTGACAGTAGGGGACGGTTACGGTTTCGATGCCAGCTATTTTTTCAAAAAGGGATTGGATTCGACCGCCAGCGATATTGCCGGCACCTTTTTGCCTTTATCCAAAGAAAGAGGATTCATTGAAAAATACGCGGTCGAAAATGTGGAGCGTCTGACATTTGCCGACAATAGCTTCGACTACGTTTTCTGCAAGGAGGCCTACCACCACTTCCCGCGCCCGTACCTGGGCGTGTACGAGATGGTGCGCGTGGCGCGTGAGGCGGTGATCCTGATAGAACCACACGACCCCGTCTCCAAAATGCCTTTTCTGCTCGCACTAAGGAATATTTTCGACCGGTTCGACACAAAAGCGTTACAGAAATACTGGAAGAACAGGTATTCGTTTGAAACGGTGGGGAACTACGTTTTCAAACTGTCTGAGCGCGAAATGGACAAGCTTGCGAATGGCATGGGGCTGCCGGCGGTTGCCTTTAAGGGTATCAACAATAACTACTATCATCCCTCGTACGCACAGGAAAAGGCCGACGATTCGTCTGCGGCATTCCGGAAGATCAAGCGGAAGCTCGCATTTCATGATTTTCTCGTAAAAGCTTCATTGATGCCCTCGCAGATTTTGTGCGCGGTGATATTCAAAAAACTGCCTTCGGAGCAGGTTATGAAGGCCATGCAGCAGGAAGGTTTTCAGGTGCATATTTTCCCACCGAATCCTTACGCGCATTGAAATCAATACGGCAATCATGACTGCGCTTTAAGATCACAATTTGTGTTCTAAGAGTCAAACTCTTGCCTGTGAGTGTGATTAGTGACTTTTTTCCCTCTTTCTAAGGTCACAGTTTGTGACCTTAGAAAAGCATATTCTTCCCTTGAATGACCATTAATTCCATAAAGAGCGACGATATTGGAGTGACCACTTTATTCAAATACGCTCATTTTTTACTTTGGTAACGCTTTCGTCGATAATTTTTTGGTAGGACGAAATATGCCTAGTTTTATGCCCGAACATTCAATTAAGTACCTTCCATGTTACCCGGATCAGATGTCAGAATTGCCGTTATCGGACTTGGTTATGTCGGTTTGCCGCTGGCCGTGGCTTTTAGCAGGAAGTATCCGGTAACTGGCTTCGATATCAACAAACGGCGCATTCAGGAGCTCAAAGATGCGTACGATACGACCAAGGAAATCTCGCGGCAGGATTTGCGGGAGGCTGCTAACCTTACATTTTCGTGGGACGAAGGTGCATTGAAGGAATGCAATGTGTTTATCGTAACCGTGCCTACGCCGGTTGATCATTACAAAAAGCCCAATCTGACGTACCTGTTGAAAGCCAGCGCGATGATCGGGCAAATACTGAAAAAGGGCGATGTAGTGATCTATGAATCGACGGTCTATCCGGGTTGTACCGAAGACGATTGCGTGCCGGTGCTGGAACGTGAAAGCGGGTTGAAATTCAACGAAGGGTTCTTCTGCGGCTACTCGCCTGAGCGCATTAACCCGGGCGATAAAATCAATACCTTCACAAAAATCAGAAAAGTGACGTCGGGTTCTACGCCCGAAACGGCCCGCTTTGTGAACGATTTGTACGCGTCGGTAATTGAGGCGGGTACGCATTTGGCGTCCAGTATTAAAGTTGCAGAAGCGTCCAAGGCGATCGAAAATGCCCAGCGGGATGTGAATATCTCGTTTGTGAATGAGCTGGCGTTGATTTTCGACCGGATGAACATCGATACTACCGAAGTGCTCGAAGCCGCCGCCACGAAATGGAATTTCCTGAAATACAAACCGGGGCTCGTCGGCGGGCATTGCATTGGCGTCGACCCGTATTACCTGGCTTACAAGGCCGAATCGCTGGGATATTATCCGCAGGTAATTCTCTCCGGCCGAAGGGTAAATGATATGATGGGCGTATTCGTAGCCAATAAGCTCGTAAAGCTTATGATTCGCAAACGGCATAGGATAGAAGGAAGCCGCGTTCTGATCCTGGGCATTACCTTCAAGGAAAATTGCCCGGACATCCGCAATACGCGCGTAATAGACGTGTACCGCGAGCTCACCGATTTTGGAATGCAGGTAGAAGTATACGACCCCTGGGCTTCGGGCGAGCAGGTGTTGGCGGAGTATAATATTGCATTGCTCGACAAACCCGGAGCTACTTACGAGGCTGTGGTGCTGGCCGTGGCGCACGAGGAGTTCCGCACGATGGAATTTGGAGAATTTACCAGATCTGATTCGGTGATATTCGATCTGAAATCGGTATTGCCACAGGATATGGTCGATTCCCGACTCTGACAGCAGCCTATTCCCGCCAGCCGAAGATATTCAATTGCAGGTCCATCACATCGTTGCCACGGTAGCGGCGGTTAACGAATGGCCGGAGCCGGTGCTGGTTGGTATCTACATAATACCGGAAGCCGTTTTCTTCAAAAACTTTGACCACATCCGCCAGGGCCTGCGCATTGCCGATGTAGGAATGGAACTCTACAAAAAGATTCTCCACATGCGCGAGCGAGCTACGGCAATCGTGAAGCACATCGATTTCCGCCCCTTCAATGTCCATTTTCAGAAAATCGATTCGGGTTTCTTTTGCCAGGAAATCTTTCAGTCGAATAGAGTCGATCTTACGTTTCCGGGCGGTAGAATAAATGGAAGAAGAATCGGCAGATTCGCTACCGAACCAAATACCTTCTTCGTTAACCCAGACGGCCTTGTCGATAATTTCAACATCCTTCACGCCGTTGCCTTCCAGGTTCTGGCGCAGCAGCGACGCAATCGCCGGTTCGGCTTCGAATGCAAGTACCCGCGCGTTCGGGAACAACTTTTTAAAATACAGAACGCTCATTCCAATATTTGCGCCGCAGTCGAAAATAACCGGTTGGGTCTCTTTGCTTTCAAAATAATAGAACTCGTCCGCGAAGATTTCCTTATGTTGCCAAAGGAATGACATGGTGTCGGGTACTTCCAGTTTAAACCCGCCGAATGCCACGTCCGTAAGCTTATAACGGGCGCGGTTGCCATATTTGAGCAACAACCCCATGAATTCACGGTTCCGCGCGGAGCTGAGCGCGTGATAAGGTTCTTTAAGCAGGTAGCGAAGCCAGTACATATGAATGGTGGGTCAAATGCCGTATTTGACCCGGTTTTTAATTTTTAAAAGGAAAGGCAGCCGGTAATACTCCCCGAATGCACGGATCATTTTTTCATCAGGCATCAGCCCGGCAGGCATTTGCACACCGCCCTCGGTCATTTCGTGACCGTATTCGCCCGATTTAAATGTAAAATTAGTACCACTGCCGTCCGTTCCGATGTTTTTGATTTTGGAATGCACAGGGTAGAGCCCGTAAGCATTGTTCTGAAACTGCGAATAGGTCCAGCGAATCGCCCACGAGTCGATCACGCCTTTTTGCTGCTTGACCAACATGGGCCATAGGTCGTCACCTCCTTTATTAAATGCTTCACGATGGTCCGCATCGTTTTTCAAAGTAGAAAAGCCCTTAACCTGCCAGTCGGCCTTCGCCCATTTGTGCGCCCATGTGCCCCAGCCCCAGGAACTGGCGCGTGGCACGAGGTACAGGTCGTGCGGGTAATTTTCAGGAAAGGTAACCGGCGGCGTGTAGCCGGTTACCGAAAAAATATCTGTGCGTTCTGCATATACATCTAACGCCTGGTTCATGAACGAGAGAAAATCAGTGGCGCTCAGCATGTCGTCTTCGAGCACGATTACGTTCGGATATTTGGAAAGAACAAAACTGACCCCTTCGATCACCGATGCGGCCAACCCCTTATTCTTTTCGGCCTCCGTTATGTGAATAGCACGAAACCCGGTTACTGTCGAAAGATAATTCCTGACTTCCCGGACCTTTTGACGATCATCCTCATTTTTCGGGCCGTCGGAATACACAAAAAGCTCGCTTTCCGGTGCCAGCGTGTTCAGGCGCAGGCTTTCCACCGTTTGCCGCAAATGCGCGGGGCGGTTATAACAAAACAAAACGATGGGTGCGAGTGTGCCGGAAAAGCCCATTTCAGCCTTTGATTGCGTCGATGATCAGGGAAGTGTAGCCCAGTTTCCCGTCGCGGTTGCGCTCGTCGTGGTCGGCGGAGCGGCGGATCATACCGTCCTCGGGGTTCCACGGTGATTGATGGAACTGGCCGTTTTCATCGAAATATTCGAGGAGGTTTACTTTGAAGCCCACATTTTCGAGAAAACCCGACATCAGCTTGTAATTGTACAGCAGCTTGTGGTCGTCGGCGCCATTGCCGGTTCCGCCCGGTTTTACATAGTCGATATATTCCTCGCTCGGATTGAAGCCGTCGGGAACCGCTACACGCAGTATGCCTCCCGGTTTCAGGAATGTGTAGCAATTCTGAAATGCCAGCTGGCCTTGTTCCGGTGTTAAATGCTCCCAGACGTGTTCCGCTAGTATCCTGTCGATCGAGTTTTCCGGGAAATATTTCTCCCAATCGCTCTTTTTCAGCAGGTCCAATGTCTCGATATCGGAATGAATCCAGCCTTTAAAAAGGGAATACATCGCGCCTACTACCAGTTTGACAGGCTTGGTACGGTCATAGCTGATCAGTTGGTACTTGCTGTAAGGTTCTTTCAGAAGTCCTGCGACTATTTTTTGTTTTAAAGACATTGGTAATCCGGAAATTGGGGCCGTTGCGCCCATGATTGCTGTGCCAAAGATAGCAAAAGTTGATATGACAGCGGCCGGTTACAGGGCCTAATCGCCGGTTTCATGCCGGGCCTGACTTACTTTCTGTTAAAAACGGCCGATCTCACCATGCCCCATCCCAGGCTGAACCCGGTAGAAATATCCTCCGAAACCCGCCAGAGCAGAATGCCGCCCCCGAAAATGACCGTCACTATTACAGACCGGATCGCCATGCCGGCCAGCACCGGGATCAGTTCACGATTATTGGGGACAGGGATAAAGTAAGCCGCCAGATAAGCCAGCGCTGCCAGTAACAAAACTTTCAGGGTACCGGTAGAGAAAGGCTGGATCCCCATCTTATTTTTAATAAAAAACAGCTTGACAATATTGTAGGTAACCGTCGCAAAAAGTGCCGCCGCCGCCGCACCGTTGTAGCGGTAAAGCGGTATCAGAAACTGGCTTGCCCCGAGGATCAATACCGTGAAAAAAAGCATGAAAACAATGTCGTAACGGTAATAGCGAGAGTTGGTCAGGATTTCGGTGTTCAGGCCGGTCATCATGTCGGCAATGCGTGACACCCCGACCATCAGCACCACCCATTTGCCTTGGGAATAAATGTCGGATTTTGGAATGAGGCTGAAAATGGCGTCGATATTACACCAGATTCCCAGGAAAAGGAAGGAGCCGATGATGAACAGGTTGAGCGACGATTTTTTGTAGATGGTATCAATATGCGGGATATCGTTTTTGACGTAGGCCTCCGAGATAATCGGTGCGCTGATCATCACGATCGCATTTCTCGGAATGGAAATCACCAATGCAATGCGGGAAGCGATGTCGAAGATCGCCGTGTTGCCCAAACCGCCTTCGAATGCGGGTAAAAGTACTTTTTCGATATGAGGCAGTAATGCCGCGCTCGCGCCGCCCAACAGTACCCAGAGGCCGTACCGGTACATTTCCTTGAACGCGGGATGTTTGATAAAACCGAAATCCAGCGATGTAAAAAGCCGGTTCTGAACGTGGAGATAAATGAGCATTGCCACAATAGCCACCGCGTAGCTGACCACGGTAAGATTGACCATCGTGTCGAAAGTGATGACTTTAAACCCGAAAAGGATCACCAATAGGCTGTTAGCAAGCCTGAGACCGACTTCCCGGATCAGCGAAGGCACCGCAATGCGCAGGTTGATCCGCGAATAGGATTCCAGCGCCAGCAGGTACACCATTCCGACTGTCAGCGGAATGAAAACATAATAGTATTTGACCAGCATCGGAGAGTGGTCGAGGTAAAATTTAAGGTATAATGGCTTGAAAAGCAGGTATAACAGCGCAAATGCCGTGAGACCTATCAGTGGTGTAATAATGATAAATGTAAAAAGCTGCCTTCGCGAATGCTCGTCCTGGAACCGGCTGTGGAACCTGACAGCCACCGAAGGTACCCCAAGCAATGAGAACGACATGTAAATCACCGGGAAGGTAAGCAGGGTGGAGGCGTATAAACCCAGCTGTTCCTGGGTCATGTATTGGTTGTAAAGGATCAGGATATTGAAAATGCCGATGACAACACCAACATAAGAAACAATGGAACTCTTAAATCCCTGACGTACAATAATCCCCATTGAGGCACCACTTGATTAGAGAGACGAAGTACGAGAAAAAGCGCCAGATACCCTAACACATACCACGATTATGAAGATCCTTCAAGTGGCCGGCGCCAGGCCCAACTTCGTGAAAATCGCGCCGTTGCACCGCGCATTCATGCAATATCCCGACATGCACCCGCAGATCGTCCACACCGGGCAGCATTACGACTTCGCGATGTCCGGAGTCTTTTTCGAACAGCTCGGAATTCCGCATCCGGATCATTTTCTGGGCGTCGGGCAGGGATCTCCTACCGTACAGACGGCCGAGATCATGTGCGCATTTGAAAGGGTGATGCGGGTGGAAATGCCGGATTTGGTGTTGGTCGTAGGTGACGTAACCTCTACGCTCGCGTGTGCGCTTGTTGCCGCGCAGATGCGCATTCCGCTCGTACACGTAGAGGCGGGCCTGCGCAGCCGCGACCGCACGATGCCCGAGGAGATGAACCGGATATTGACCGATGCACTCTCGGACCAGCTATTTGTAACCGAGCAGGCGGGAATGGATAATTTGCTCCGTGAAAACATCGATCCGGGCCGCATTCACCTGGTGGGTAATGTGATGATCGATTCGCTGGTGCGTTTTCGCGACCGGATCGAGGACATGTCTCTTTCCAGGCAATTGGGGATTGGCAGTGAGCCCTACTTGCTCATCACTATGCATCGGCCGGGTAATGTGGATCATGAAGATGGATTGAGAAAGATTGCCGAGATGTTGGAAATGCTCGCAATGCGATGGATGATCGTTTTTGTCGTGCATCCGCGTACCGCTAGGAACATGGCTGACTTTGGGTTGGATTTGCAGAAATGGACGAATGTAAAAATACTCCCGCCGCAGGGATACATTGAATTTTTAAGTTTAATGCGGCATTCCACCGTCGTTATCACCGATTCCGGAGGCGTGCAGGAAGAGACTACCTTTCTCGGGATTCACTGCATTACATTAAGAAACAACACCGAGCGGCCGGTAACCGTCGGGTACGGCACCAATTATCTGTTGCCCGATTTTAATGCACAAAAGGTTTGGGATACCATTGGAAAAATACTTGCACGGGATTCCAAAAAGCAAACAATTCCCCCGCTTTGGGACGGAAATACGGCGCAGCGCATTGTGAATATTTTGAGAGAAAAATACATTGATTCGCAGGATAGATGACACACGCTTCGAGCGTATTCTACCGCGATGGCAATTGTTCCGGAATATAAATCAGAACTGGGCCTGGTAAACGACCTTCTTGCATTCCAGCCCACCAATGTTGGCCTTAAACCGACTTAGCGACGGCTTCGGGTTGCCGAGGTGATCGATAGAAATGCCCAGGTCCAGAACGGATATCTTTTCTTTCCGACAATATTCAAAAGCAGCCTCAAAAAGCATTAGGGCGGGGCTCAATGCACGATATTCGGGCAAATACCCGGACATAAAGTGGTAGAGAATACCGTCGCTTACCCGCACCATAATCGCCATTGCAACCGGCTCATCTTCGAGCCAGTTTGTAAAAACCAGGTAATTTTCAGGGGAAGCGGTTATAAAACGGGCTAATTGATCCGGCGGAGCAGGGAACTTGTATCCTCGTACATTGTAACACCGGTGCAGAAAACCTTCTGCCAGCTTGTCGGAAATACCACGATACATTGTCACTCGCAACCCCCTTACTTTGCCTTTGGCTAACCTGCGTCGCTCCGCTGGCTCAATAATCCGGTCAAAACACTGGCTGGCAATAGGAATATAATGATTAGAATAGGTATGATTGGGTAAGAAACCGGCTGAGAGGCAGGCACGATGGCAAATTTCGTATGCGTGTGGGTCGTAACAGGAAGGCGCCGTTTTAACCGTGAGCATATTTCCTCCCATGTCGGCAACCCATTCCCGGATGCAGTCGAGGAGGAAAGTGAGTTGGTGTGAGTGACAATTTCCCACCGGCATAATGCCTCCAAATGGTGCCAAAGGCGGTGAAATCCATCCATTAGGGCCTGGTACGCAGTGAAATACCGCCAAAATATCACCGGAACCTTTGGAAGTAAGAATAAATGAATAAATTAGGTCAGAAGTCTGAATTGCCAGTTGTTCCCTGCGGTAAAACAGCCAGGGAACGGTAGAAGGAAATGGTGCTTCCCGCATCGAAAATACATCCACGAGGCTGTCGTGATAGGTCCAGGAGCGTAGAGAAGTGTGTGTAAAATTATTACTGATCGATCCCAAAAGTTATAGGATGTATGTTAAATGTGCTCAGATCAAGGATTTTGATAAATAATTGATATACTAATTTGATATTTTTTATGTTTAATACAATGCTGATTACTATTTTTGTTAATTCATCAAATCAGTTCAATCTGAATGTACAAAATTGTACTGGTTGGTAATCAGGATTTTCAGTTTAAGGGCAATCATCAGGCTGGAAATTGATTGGCCGGATTAATTTGACACCAGTAGTTTTTTACATCCATTGGACCCAACCCATCCATGAAACACATACTGATCGCCGAAGACCACGCTGTGGTAAGAATCGGTACCAAACACCTCCTCAAATCACTAATTCCGGATTCAACCATTTCGGACGTTGACGATTTTGATAAAATTCTTCAGGAAATCGAGACCAAAGCTTATGACCTCCTGATCCTGGATATTAATATTCCTGGTGGTAATACTACGAAGATGGTGGAAACCATTCGTACCAAGTCGCCCGGTATCAGGATCCTCATGTTTTCGAGCTATGACGAGCAACTTTACGGCTTGATGTACCTCCAAGCGGGAGCCGACGGTTATCTGTCGAAAGACGCGCCGGAAGAAGAGTTCAAAACCGCCGTTATGAGCGTTCTGAACAACAAGAAATACATGAGCGAAGATATGCAGCAAATGAATATCAATCGTCTCATCAATCCGAAGGAATACATGCCGGACCCGATCGTGAGCCTGTCGCCGCGTGAAACCGATGTGATGAACCTTTTGAAGGAGGGCCTTGGAACCGCAAAAATTGCAGAAAAGCTGAACTTGCAGCTCTCTACCGTAAGTACTTACAAAGCCCGCATTTTCGAAAAGCTGGGCGTTAAGAACATCGTAGAGCTGATCACCAAGATCAAGTAATTTGTTCTTACCATACCGAAAAGGTTTCTGTACGAGGTGCAGAAACCTTTTTTTATGAAATCAATCGAGTAAAATTCATGCGCAAGCTGAGTGTAGATGAAATGGACCGCCTGTCGGTCGAAGCGTTTAAGGAATCGGAAAAGTTTCCGTTCGTGATCGTGCTGGACAATATCAGGAGCCTGAACAACATCGGTTCGTTCTTCCGGACGGCCGATGCGCTACGGGCGGAGAAAATACTGCTTTGCGGCTACACGCAGGCGCCCCCGCACCGCGAGATCACGCGCAGCGCCCTCGGGGCCGAAATGTCGGTAGCATGGGAGAAATGCCCTGGTGCGGCAGAAGCCGTTAAAATATTGAAATCGGAAGGTTACAAAGTATGGTGCGTAGAGCAGGCCGAGGGGAGTGTGCTGTTGCAAAACTTCGAACCCGACCCGGAGGTCCCTTATGCGTTTGTATTTGGTAATGAGGTGGAAGGTGTGAGTGACGAAGCGATTGCGGAATCCGACGGTTGCCTCGAAATTCCGCAGTTCGGAACGAAGCATTCTTTCAACGTATCGGTGTCGGCGGGAATCGTCTTATGGGATTTTGTAAAGAAAAAAATAACATAAAAATAATACGGAAAATTTGCGATTTATAAATTAATAATGGGTATTTGTAGGTTATTGCCTGACGGCAATTTTGACGCGTTACAGCTCCGTTTCGGGCTGTGCTCCATGTATCATTAAAGAAATTCTTAATATCAGATTTATGAAATCCGCTACCAAGAAGTTATCGACAGAGATTGCTGAGACGCTTACCGGAAAGATTGAAGCAGTTTCTGCCGGCTCGAAAAAAATAAAGAAATCGATTGAGAAAGCGGCCGCCAAACTGGCAAAGAAAGTAGCCAAGTTTGAAAAGGAAACCCTCAAAAAGAAAGCCAAGGAAGCCAAGAACGCCGAGAAAAAAGTAAAAGATAAGAAAGAAGGCAAGAAAACTAAGGCGCAGAAGAAGGAAAAAGTTGCGGCTCTGGTAGCGGCGGCGTCGTCCAAAGCGCCTGTGGCAACTCCGGCGAAGCCGACCGTAGGTAAAGAAGCGAGCGCTCCAAAACCTGCTGCAAAGCCAGCCGCACCGAAAGCGGCACCTGCCAAGCCTGCCGAGAAAGCCCCTGCCGCTCCCAAAACAGATGCGGCTGCACCGGCACCAGAGAAAGCATAAATTAGAAGAAAACACATTAATACGACCAGCAGCGGTATGCCGTTGCTGGTCGTGTCGTTATATGGCTCAGCTGGTGCGGCCTATCGTCACGAGCAGGCGCCCGGTCAGGCCCTTTTCGGCGCGGTGCGAAAAGTAATCGTCATTGTGCACGACAGTAGAGTACGGGGATATTTCGACATTACCGGGCTTCACGCCGCTGCGGATGAGCTGGTCGCGGTTGGAGGCTTTCAGGTCCACGAAAAACTTGCCGGAACTGGCGTCCAGGCGTTTATAGGTCGGGATGAAATGCTGTGCCACATCCTCACCTACTTCAAAACTGCACTCGTCGATGCATGTGCCTACATATCCAAAACAATCTTCGGGTCTGGTGCCATAATTGGTATGCATGGTGGCTACCGTCTTTTCAACAATCCCGCCTACGGTACCGCGCCATCCCGCGTGAATGGCCGCCACTGCACCTGTCACGGGGTCATAAATGAGGATCGGGGTGCAATCCGCGACGGTTACCGCGAGTTGAATGCCTCTCACATTGGTTACCAATGCGTCGAAACCTTCGAAACGGGCCGGCGCGGTTACGGTTACAATGTCGGTACCATGCACCTGGTGCGCTTTGGCGACGTTTTCGAAAGGGATTCCCAGTGCTCCGAAAAATAACAGGTTGTTTTGCATGATATTTTCGGCGGTATCCTGCGAACCGCCGAGGTTCAGCGAAGCGTAGTGCCCGGTGCTTACGCCGCCGTGGCGTGTGCTTTCGGCGGCAACCAGTTCGGGAAATTGGTTAAATATCTGTGGTTTGCGGAATAGCGGGCGTTTGTCGGTAATGGGGGAAGCAAGCATTCTTCTGATATTTGTGGAAAACGATACCAAAATTAAACGATCGTGCCGCCGGATTCATTTCCCTCCGAATTTATTTTGAGGCAATGCGGTTATGTGCCCGGAAGTTCGCCATAAAGGAACCGTAAACTAGCGGCGCGGAGATTTTGAGGAGAATTCAGCTAAATTTGTGACGAGCGACTCCGCTTATTCAATGAAATAGTGACTATGATAAAAGTGAGCGTGTGTGTAGTCACCTACAACCACGAAAAATTTGTAGCGAAAATGCTGGATTCGATTCTGATGCAGCAGACTACATTTGATTTCGAGATCATTGTGGGAGATGATTTTTCCAAAGACAACACCCGGGCGATATTAACCGAATACCAGCAGCGTTTTCCCGATAAAATCAGGCTTTTGTTACACCCGAAAAACATGGGCCAGAATGGGAAGTTTAATGCATTGGCCACCTTTGCCGCGGCAAAGGGCGAATATATCGCTCAGTTCGACGGCGACGATTATCTGCTGGTTCCGGACAAATTGCAAAAACAGGTCGAGATGATGGACGCCAATCCGCATTACTCGGCTTCTTTCCACAATGCATGGGTGATTTACGATGACAATGCAGCCCCGCCGCACCTGGTCAACTGGATTAACAAGAAGGAATTTACGGTCGACGACCTCATTGGGGAGGATGAGCTTTGCTTTATCGCGACGTCGAGCCTGATGTTCCGGACGGAGGATTTTGCCCAAAACCCGGACCCGGAATGGACGAACCTGTCGACCAGCGGCGATATTCCCCGTAATATCATGCTCGCGACCCGCGGGCCGATCGGATATATCGATGAAGTGATGTCGGTGTACCGGAAGCAAAGAGGAGGCGCGAGCTTTGCGGATAACCATTATGGAAAGGATTTTCTTTTCAACCGCATCGAAATGTATTCCAATATCGATAAGGAGCTGAAATACAAATACCACGATCGCCTTACGAAGAATATCGCGACCTACTATTATAAAATGCTGTTTTCGAGGGAATATGGCGAAACTTACTGGCCGAGGGTCAAATATGCCGTGAAATACCTTTCGATGGCCGAACCTTCACCGGAGCGGAAAAAAGAGGTGATCCGCGATTTCATCATCCCGCCGTTTTTTATGAAGTTTTACAGCTTTTTCGCTTTGAATCTCTACAATCTGAAAAGCAAGCTGTCGGGACAAAGCTGATAGCAAACAGGGCCGGTTCGAATGAGCCGGCCCTGTTTTGTTTTTAGAATAACTTCTCTTTCGGAGGCGTCGCACCCTTCATGCGGATGTAAGGGGTCGTCTGGCCGCGGTGGTGAGTCTGGTGCTCGAAAGCTTTCTCAAATGCGGTACCGGCTTTCATATCCATTCCGAACACTTTCACATCTTTGCCGAGGTCGGCGTCGGTCATGCCTTTCAATGCGGCGATCACGAAATCGTAGCTTTCCATTACTCCTTTGGTTACGGCAGCTTTCGATTGGTCGGCGCGTTTTTCGAGCGATTCGCCGGGCTTCGCTTTGCCGGATGCTGCCGAAATGAACGCGTAATTCGCGTCGCCGAGGTGGTCCATTTGAGCTGCAAACGAACGGATCTCAGGGGTAGGTTTCAATGCATATCCGTCTTCCGGCATAGCATCCAGGTATTCCTTGGTGTAGGTTTTGGCGCGTTCCCAATCCGCAACGTATTTGGCAGTCATGGTTTGTGCGGATGCAACTTTGCCCGCGAGTAAAAACATACAGATAATAGCGATTCTTTTCATTCGATTTTTGTGTTTGGTGGTTGATCTATTTTCGCGAAAGGTAACGGTATGAAACGCGATTGTCAACATGGTAATCAAATATTTAACTAATGGTAATGTGCTGATCGGTGACATTGTATAGTGGCTGACTTTCAAGAAAATCCTGCTATGATCGTTGAGGTTAACCCGGTTATTCTTTTATTTACCATCCACACCCATTTACGCAAAGGACCGCTATGCCCGGAACTTCGGAAGAACGCGCGCAAAAATACCTCGACCTCGGCCATAGTGAAGCCGAGAACCACGCGAAAACCCAGCTGGAACTGTACGAAAAGCGGGTGAAGCAGACATCGTCGGTCACCAACGTCATTTCTGAGTTTTTCAAAACCAATCTCATAGGCTTTGCGTGGCATTACTTGCGCAGCCGCTTTGGCGCGCGCCACCCATATCAGGCGTACCCGCGAAACGACGACACCGGCATTTATCCGTTGCAATCTTCCATCGCATCCCGTGATGAGATCAGCATTGCATTGCTTTCCGATTGGGCGAGCGATACGGCCGAGTCCGATGCCGTGGCCAACCTGGTGGCACGTCATGCGCCCGATTACACGGTCCATATGGGGGACATTTATTTTGTGGGAACACCGAAAGAGGTCGAGGAGAATTTTACTGCGCCCTACGCTTCCTGGTATTATGGTGCCTCCGGGAGCCTGGCGCTTTCAGGGAACCATGAAATGTATTCCAATGGCAATGCATTCTTCCAGCACCTGCTTCCCGCCATGTACGCGCAGGTAGGCGACGTGCGCAAGACGCAGCAGGCCGGTTTTTTCTGCCTTGAAAACGATTATTGGCGCATTATCGGCATCGATACCGGCTATACTTCGGTTGGGCGGCCGTTTTTTGAGATCCTCTCGCCGCCGGATTGCCATTTACGGAAAGAGCAGGTGGCCTGGCTGCGCGATGTAGTAAAGCTGGGCGACCCGCTCGATACACGCGGCATTATGTTTTTAAGCCACCATCCTTATATATCGGCGTTCCGCGAGGAATATGCCCGGCCCGGCGAGCAGCTGCAAAAGCTCATGGGCGATGCGCAAAGGCCTGTGGTATGGATATGGGGCCACGATCACCGGATGGTAGCCTACCGGTTCGACCGGAACGGCAAGGGGCCGCAGGCTTACGGGCGCTGTATCGGGCACGGAGGGCTTCCGGTGGAGACCGGGCCGTGTGATGCGGGGGAATTGTATAAAGTGGATTATTATGACACACGTATCCGAAAGGAAATCAAGGGCCGTGTGCTAGGCTATAATGGCTTCGTGAAGCTGGTGCTGCGGAATGAGCAGCTTGTCGCCGAATACCGCGACCTGGAAGATACCTGTGTGCTGGAAGAAAGCTGGACCGTCAACAAAGCGAACGGCCAGCTCGATTGGGAAGTAGTCAATGTCCTTCCTGAGCTGGCCGTTCGTTAAATATGATCATGCCCTCGCGGGCCGGTTGTCAATGATGATCGTCGTGGCTGTTGTCTTTGTAAAATGCAGCGAAAGTCACAACCAGACCGATACTTCCGAGGATGAATGTGAACAGGTCGCCAAATACTGCCAGGATAATGAAAAGGATGATAAACGCCGCGATGTACGCAAAGGTTGGCAGCGAAGAAGACTCGGTATGTGATGTTTCAGACATATTCGGAATGTATTAATAGCTTTCGATGGTGCGAAAATAATAAATCAATCCCAAAATCCATACTTTTGTTTCAGTAATCACAGGCCGTAGTTCTCCTGCGCAGGAATGCGGGTTTTGCCTCAAAAACAATTGCCAATGCCCTATATTATCGGTTGTGATATCGGCACAACAAACGTCAAATCAGTCGCTTTCGATACCGTTTCCGGGACAATCCTTGCTTCGCATAGTGAAAGTTATGAAATGCAGCACCCGCGTGCCGATTGGAGCGAGCAGGATCCGGAAGAGATTTTTCAGGCCGCCTGCAAAACGCTGAAAAAGGTAACCACCAAGTTAAAGGACCAGGGCGATCCGGTCGGGATCAGTTTCAGTGCCGCTATGCACGGCGTGCTGGCGCTCGACAAGGAGGGCAAGCAACTCACCAACCTCATTATCTGGGCCGATAACCGCAGCGCCGATGTCGCAACCAAGCTGCGCGCATCGCAAGTAGGCAAGAAGATCTACAACAACAATGGAACGCCCATCCATGCGATGACGCCCGTGTGCAAGTTGTTGTGGATGAGGAAAAACGAGCCGGATCTTTACCGCAAGACGAGCAAATTCGTGGGCGTGAAAGAATATATCGTATACAGGCTCACGGGCGAGTTTCTGGTCGATTACTCCATTGCCTCCGCCACCGGCATGTTCAACATCCGCGAGTTGCAATGGGATGAATATACATTGAAAAAATTAGGCTTGAAGGCGGAAAAGCTGCCTGCGGCGGTATCTCCCTATCATATTGTAAAGCTCCCGAAAGGCAATGCCGGGAAACTGCCCGAAGGCATACCGCTGATCATGGGCGCGAGCGACGGCTGCCTGGCCAACCTGGGCAGCGGCGCTATCAGGACCGGTTCCATGGCCGTTACAATCGGTACGAGCGCGGCAGTACGGATTTGCTCCGCCAAGCCATTCTCCGATCCGCTGATGCAGACCTTCTGTTACGTGCTCGATGAAAAGACCTATATCGTCGGAGGGCCGTCGAACAACGGGGCCGTCATTTTTGAATGGCTTATGAATACCTTCTTTCCAAAGGAGGAGTACGATGCGGTTTTCAAGGAGGCTGAGGGCATTAAGGCTGGCTCCGAGGGCTTGCTTTTCTATCCGTACCTGCTCGGCGAGCGTGCGCCGCTGTGGAGCTCTTCCGTACGCGGAGGCTTTTCCGGACTCGACATCACGCATACACGCGCGCATTTCGCGCGGGCGGTCATGGAAGGTATTCTGCTGAACCTTTACAGCATTGGCAAAATACTGATGGAAATGCAGGAAATAGACACAATATATGCCAATGGCGGCTTTGCTCGCAGTGCTACCTGGGTGCAAATGCTTTCTGATGTATTTGGGAAAACGGTTAAACTGAATGAAACCGTCGAAACCGGGGCAGTAGGGGCGGCTATGATGGGATTGAAGGCGCTCGGTATTGTGAAAAGTTTCTCGGAACTCACCGCATTTACGCAGGTAGGGCGGGAGTTTGGCGCTCAAAAAGAGATCCATGAACAGTATGATGCCCTGGCGAAGAAATTTATCAAAGGTGCAAAACTGATGATGGCGCACGCTGTCTGAATGCATTGTGATTTTGTCTAAACACAAAAAAGGCTTCCATCGGGAAGCCTTTTTGCTATTGATCTAACTATCTACTAAAACTTGTATGTAACGCTCAAACGGTAATTTCTTGGAGGATCAGCCTGCCAGTAGTACGATTTCAACCAGTCGTAATAGCCGCCGCTGTAAAGGTATTTGTCCAGAATGTTGAATACGTTCGCTGTGATGCGGATATTGTTTTTCTCCCAGAATACACCACCGTCCAGTTTGAAATAGTCGGGCTGGTTGAGGCTGCTGTTGGAGGTCGACCAGTTGGTAGTAGCGCGGCCCGCGAGGTAGGTGAAACCTCCTGAAATACCGGCGCCTTTCAGCGAACCGTTTTGTACTTTGTAGCTCAGCCAGGCATTTGTCGTATGTTTGGCGTAGCCGGGGATCAGGTCACCCACTTTCACGTCCGTTACACCTTCGGCCACTTTCGTCACTTCGGAAATGGTGTAAGCGTAGTTGGCAGTCAAATTAAGGCCATTCACGATCGTACCCCGAAGGTCAAATTCTACGCCCTGAGCCCGCTTCTGTCCCAATACAATGCTAAGACCTGAGTTGGGGCCGCTGTTAGGGTCGGCGGTCAGCTCGTTGTTTTTCAAGATGCGGTAAAATGCGAGTGTAGTATTCCAGCGTCCCTCCGCCCAGTCGCGTTTCACACCAAACTCGGTGTTGTTACCGGTTATCGGCTTCACTTTACCACTGACCAAACGGCCCGATTGCGGGATGAATGCCTGATCGTACAATGCATACAATGAGGTGTTTTTAGTCAGCGAAATGCTCAAACCCACACGCGGGGTGAAGTGTTTCGCCTCGTTGTTCGGGCCGCCGTATTCCGATTGTTTTACATAAGTGTACCGACCGGCCAAAGTCAGGCGGATTTTGTTATCGAGGAAGCCAAGTTCATCTTGCAGGTAAAGACCGGTGTAGTCCTGGTTTTGCAAGCCGCCGCCGGCCGCAGCGCGCGATTCGAGGTCCAGGGAGCGGTCAAATTTCGGATAACCCATTACCGGCGTGCCGTAGTAAGGGTTTTTAGGGTCAAATTCCGCTCCTGTGGAATCCAACGCGAAGGATTGCGACCAGTCGGCGAAGTAACGTTTGCTACCGATATCGATACCACCCAGAATGCGATGTCTTACGGCGCCGGTTTTTACATCACCATTCACAAACACCTGGCCGAGGGTCATTTCGCTTTTCGCGTCCCACAGACCTACGCCGCGGATCATTGTACCATCGGGATTTACGGCGTTGGGCCACATGCTGCTGCCGTCCAGGCGGTAGTTGAAATATCCTACCTGCGCCGTCAGTTTCCAGTCGGCATTGAAATTATGCTGCAAGTTCACGAAAACGCTCTGGTCGTTGATCTTGGTAGGAGCGAGCCCGGGAGGCATTGTTGTGAAATCACGTGGCAAACTGGCATAGCCATCAGGTGAAAACACGTAGAATGATCCCACGTTCGACATTTTGGCGTATTGCAAAGTGTATTCAGCCGTCAGCTTGGTTTTTTCGTCGATCTGGTAAGAAATTACCGGGGCAATGCTGTAACGGTTGTTGTACTCATAAGCGCGGAACGAACCTTTGTTCTGCGCCGCTACATTGAGGCGGTACAGGAACTTGCTGTCTTTGCTCAGTTTACCGTCGAGGTCGAGGGTGGCGCGATAGAGGCCAAAACTGCCGACATTAAAAGACACTTCCCCTTTTGTCTGACCGGTCGGTTTCTTGGTCACTACATTATACAAACCGCTCGGGTCGCCATTTGCAAGCATAAATCCGGCCGGGCCTTTTACGAATTCGATGTGGTCGACGAAGCTCATATCCTCAGTCAATGGTCCCCAATAGGAGTTCACTACGTTGAATCCATTGCGGAATGCCTGGATTTGGGAGCCGCGCATGCTGATGTTGGCATACATGTCACCCCAGTGTTCCAGACGAACGGCGCCGCTGACGTTGCGGATCAAACCGTCGCTCATGCTGATTACCTGCTGATCGGCCAGTACTTTTGCCGTAACAACCTGCACGTTCTGAGGAGTTTCGAGGATCGGTGTGAGCAATTTCATACTGGATGAAAACTGGTCCGACTTATAGGTAGTACCGCTTTTCACGATTACTTCCTGCAACTCGTTAGCGCTTTCGGAAAGCGTGAAAGAAACGTTCACCGTTTCACCGGCTGCCACTTCCACTTCTTTTTCCTGGGTAGCCAATCCTACGAAACTCACGAGCAAGGTGTGGGTGCCTGGTTTGATCCTTTCAATTGTGAATTTTCCTTGATTGTCCGAGATGGCACCGCGGGCTGTTCCTTTAATTCCGACCGAAACTTGCTCTGCCGGTTGTCCATCCGAGCTCAGTATCTGTCCTGATATTCTGCCGTTTTGCGCAAATGCGGAGGCGCTAGCCAGCAAGAATAGGATGAAAATATAAAGTTTTTTCATTTTATTTAAAATTGGACTAAATAGTTAACGTGCCGCAAATATCTGACGGGAATCGTTAGGAGGCAAGGTTTTTATTTAGATTTATTTAAAATAGTAAATAATAGCCTGTCGCATAGCCACTTTGGCCACTAAAAAAGCCGCATCGTCCATTGGGACAATGCGGCCGTATTCGAATTTCAAAAGCCGGCTTTACTTTTCCTCCGCCGCTTTCACAGCTTCCACCATTTTCACCGTGATCATTTTCTTTTCCGAGGAGTTACCCCAGGAATTCATAATGTAATTCATCACGTCGGCGATCTGCTCGTTGGCCAGGCCGGGCTCGGGCATCATGTTGTCGTAGGACACGCCATTTACCGTAACCTTGCCGATCAGCCCGAATTTGATCGCCTGGATCGCATTCTCGGGGGTTTTCATCAGGTAATCCGATTTGGCGAGAGGTGGGAAAGTGGCCGTAATGCCTTCGCCCGTGCCCATGTGGCAGGAAATGCAGTTTTCGGAATAAACCATTTTGCCGCGCTCGATGCTTTTGGCAAGCTCGTCGTCCTGCATGCGCGGGATCGCGGCAAAGAAGATCGCGGCGGTAATTAATGTGAGTAACAGTTTCATGGTGATGTTTTTTGGTGAGGTCGCGCAAAGCAAGAACTTTGCGCTAGCGTGTCAGCGAGAAAGGAACCACTTCCGGTTTCGTTCCCCAGCTTTTCGAAGGCTTACCCGTCAGATCAAACTCAACAGAACCGCCTTTCTGAATATCCGCGTGTTCCAGGTAAGTCTTGTCGTACGACTTGCCATTCAGCTTCGCGCCCTGAATGTACAGGTTACTGTCGCTGCTGGCAGGCGCTTCGATCGTGAATTTCTTCCCGTCTTCCATCGTCAGTGTCGCTTTTTTGAACAACGGTGAGCCGATTACATATTGTGTCGTGCCCGGCGTGACAGGGTAGAAGCCCAGCGAAGAGAATACGTACCATGCGGACGTCTGACCATTGTCTTCGTCGCCACAGTAGCCGTCCGGCGTTGCCTGGTAAAGTCGCTTCATGACCTGACGCGTCCAGTATTGCGCCTTGTCGGGCGCTCCTGCGTAGTTGTACAGGTAAATCATGTGCTGGATAGGCTGGTTTCCGTGCGCGTAGTTACCCATGTTCATAATCTGCATTTCACGGATTTCGTGGATCGGGAAGCCGTAATAGCTGTCGTCGAACACCGGCGGCAATGTAAATACCGTATCCAGTTTTTGCACGAATGCTTCGCGTCCGCCCACGAGGTTGATCAGCCCTTTCACGTCCTGGAACACCGACCACGTGTAGTGAATGCTGTTACCTTCCGTGAATGCATCGCCCCATTTGAATGGATTGAACGGCGACTGGAACTTGCCGTCCTTATTCTTGCCACGCATCCATTTCGTTTCGGGGTCGAACAGGTTTTTGTAGTTCTGGCTTCTTTTCAGGTACAGATCTACTTCTGTCTGAGGTTTTTTCAACTCTTTCGCCAATTGTGCGATACAGAAATCCGCATAGGCATATTCGAGCGTGCGGGCCGCATTTTCATTGATTTTGACATCGTAAGGAACATAGCCGAGCTCATTGTAATATTCATGACCGAAACGGCCTACCGAGCTTACAGGGCCTGCATTCTGCGTATTTTTCAGAATGGCTTCGTACAGTTTATTGATATCGTAACCACGGATACCTTTGATATATGAATCGGCGATCAGCGACGCTGAGTTCGAACCGATCATGCAGTCGCGGTGACCGGGGCTGGCCCATTCGGGTAGGAAGCCGCTTTCGTCATATGCATTGGCAAGGCCTTCCATGATGTGCGCGTTCAGCGTCGGGTACATCAGCGTGAAGAACGGGAATACCGCACGGAATGTATCCCAGAAGCCATTGTCGGTGAACATGTAACCCGGGCGTACCTCGCCGTTGTAAGGGCTGTAATGCACGACTTTATTAGCCTTATCCATTTCATAAAACTTGCGCGGGAACAGCAGCACGCGGTAAAGACACGAGTAGAATGTCCGGATCTGGTCGATATTGTCGCCTTCTACTTGGATACGCGAAAGCTCGGTGTTCCACGCCTGTTCGCCTTTCGCTTTGGTTGCGTCGAAGGAGTCGTTGCCCAGTTCGCGTTGCAGGTTCAATTCGGCTTGTTCGGGGCTGATGAAAGATGAAGCCACTTTGATGCCCACCTGCTCACCTCTTTTTGTTTTAAAACCAACCACTGCACCTACGTGCGCGGCGCTCAGTTCCAGCGTGTCTTTGGCCAGAGTCTTGCCGTGGAACGCGGAGGAAAATGTGAATGATTTATCAAAAACCAAAACAAAATAGTTCTTGAAGTTGGCCGGTACGCCGCCACTGTTTTTGGTCGTATAACCGATGATCTTGCGTTCTTTTGGCAGGACTTTTACATAAGAACCCCTGTCGAACGCGTCCAGAAGCACATAGGAAGTATCGGCTTTCGGGAAGGTAATGCGGAACTGCGCGGCACGCTCGGTGGGCGCTATTTCCGTTGTAACGTCATAATCCGCCAGGTATACCTTATAATAATGTGGCTTGGCAGTTTCGGCTTTGTGCGAGAACCAGCTGGCACGGCTTTCCTCGTCGATTTTCAGCTTGCCGGTGATGGGCATGATCGCGAACTGGCCGTAGTCGTTGATCCATGGGCTCGGTTGGTGGGTTTGTTTAAAACCGCGGATTTTCTCGGAGTCGTACATATAAGCCCATCCGTCGCCCATTTTGCCGGTTTGAGGCATCCAGAAGTTCATTCCCCAGGGCAGGGCAATGGCCGGGTAAGTGTTACCGGCAGATAAGCTGAATTTCGACTGCGTACCCATCAGTGGGTTCACATAGTCGACCAGATTGGCAGTACCTTGCCCGTAGGATAATTTCAATGAGGCAATAACGGTAAAAAGGCAGGACAGGAGTTTTTTCATGTTGGGGATAATTCTTTTTTATATTGTTTCGGAATTACAAATGCAGGGACAAAAGTAATCGAAGGGCAGAGAACAAAAAGTAATGGGCGCAAAGATTTACCAACGGCAGGTTTTCTGCCATTTTGTACCGGCATAATTCTTTTTGACTTTAAGTTTTGAATTCATCGTAATCAACATGACAGAACACCTTAACCGCCTTACACCGCGTCAGATCGTTTTCGAGCTTGACCAATATATCATCGGACAAAATGACGCGAAGCGCAATGTGGCGATCGCATTGCGGAACCGGTGGAGGCGCATGAACAGTCCGGAGGACATTCAGCGGGAAATTATCCCGAACAATATATTAATGATAGGAGCAACGGGCGTCGGGAAAACCGAAATCGCCCGCCGGCTGGCCAAAATCGCCGACGCGCCGTTCGTGAAAGTGGAAGCTTCTAAATTCACGGAGGTAGGTTATGTGGGCCGCGACGTCGAAAGCATGGTCCGTGACCTCGTGGAGCAGGCGGTAGCTATGGTGCGCACGCAGAAAAAAGAAGAGGTGAAGATCAAAGCGGAGCAGGCTGTGGAGGACATTATCCTCGACGCATTGATCCCGCCGGTTCACGGCTCAGGCTCGTCCAAGCCGGTAACTGAAAACGGTTCCGACGAAATGCCGCAAAGCGATGCCGAACTCAACCAGCGTACCCGCGAGCGCTTCCGCGAGAAAATCCGTAACGGAGAGCTCGATAGCCGTAAAATCGAAATAGAGATTCAGCAAAACCAGATGCCTAATGTAGGGATGATAGGAGGGGCTGTGGACGACGTTTCGATGATGAATATCCAGGAAATGATCGGCAATATGATGCCGCGCCGAGGTAAAAAGCGTAAGGTGACCGTCGAGGAAGCCCGCAAGCTGCTGCTGGACGAAGAAGCGTCGAAACTGATCGATATGGACGAGGTGAAGCTCGAAGCCATTCAAAAAGCGGAAAACCTCGGCATCATATTTATCGACGAGATCGACAAAGTGGCATCCAGCCGTTCTGGCGGAAGCGGTCCGGACGTGAGCCGCGAAGGCGTGCAGCGCGACTTGCTGCCGATCGTAGAAGGGAGTTCGGTGAATACCAAACACGGCGTGATCCAGACCGACCATATTCTATTCATCGCCGCCGGTGCATTCCACGTATCCAAGCCATCGGATCTCATTCCCGAGCTGCAAGGCCGCTTTCCGATCCGTGTAGAGTTGAACAGCCTCACAGAAAGTGATTTTTACCAGATCCTGAAAGCACCTAAAAATGCATTGACGAAGCAGTACGCCGCCATGCTGGAATCCGAAGGCGTCGAACTGGAATTCGAAGACGGTGCATTACGCGAAATTGCCCGCATTGCATTCGAAGTCAATAGCGAAGTAGAAAACATCGGTGCCCGCCGCCTCCAAACCGTCATGAGCTCGCTCCTCAACGACTTCATGTTTGATATCCCCGACGTCATCGGTGACGGCGCGCATATCAGCATTACTGCGGAAATGGTGCAGGAAAGGCTATCCGCACTGGTGAAGAACCGGGATTTGAGCCAATATATTCTCTAATAGCAAAAGAGGAAGTGTTTCAAACACTTCCTCTTTTGCTATTCAAAAAACAACCACTCAAAAGCCTTGGGAAACTCCTGACTCCACTGCTTTTCGGCGTGTTCGCCTTTGGCGTCCACAGTGGATTTAATCTTTACGCGGCTGTAACCGAAGCTTTGCGTTTCCAATGTTTCTTGCAGTTTGGCGACGTTCGGGATCATGTGCGTGCCTTCTTTGCCGCCGGCGTAAAGGTAAATGCGCGTTTCGAACGGCTCGAAGAAATGCACGGTGTCGAAGTAGATTTTCTCTGAAATCCACAACGCCGGAGAGAATACCATAAACTTCCCGAATGTCTGCGGGAACATCAGTGCTGCATAAATGCTGAGTAACCCGCCTACGGAACTTCCGCCGATACCGGTGTTGAGCCGGTCGGTTTTGGTGCGGTATTTGGCATCGATATGCGTTTTCAGCGGTCCGGCGATAAATTGCAGGAATTTGGCGCCATATCCTTTGCCGAGCTTGGCATTGTCGTACGGTGAAAGCTCCTGAACGCGGTCTTCTTCGCCGTGGTCGACAGCAACGATGATCACACCGGCCTTATGCTCTTTGGCTAATGCAGCAAGGCTTTTGTCTATTTCCCAGTTACCATATTCCGAGCCCTCACCGAACAGGTTCTGGCCGTCGGTCATGTAAAGTACCGGGTAGCGCTGGTCCGGGTTTTCGTAGTAATCGTGCGGAAGAAGCACCCGTACGCGGCGGGTACGGCTGAACTGTGTGATTTCAAATGCCTCCGAAACCGTTTCAACAATGGGTGAAAGGTCTGTTTTGGCCGAAATATCGGTTTGCCAGCGGATCACATTGTCTTTGATGAGCGTTTCGCCGGCTTTAATAATGCGGTTGCCATAGGGCTTCCCGGCGCGATCCAGTTCCACCTGGTTCCAGCCGCCGCGAGTATATTTATATTCGATGATATCGGGCAGCTCCGGGTCTTCGGGGAATTGAAAACGGTAATTGCCTGGACTTACCATGGTCATACGGTATTCTTCCAGGTCGGGAAGCCACTTGCAGAAATTGCCAGTGATGAAGACCGGACGATTATCGAATGGTACTGTGCTTAGTTCAATGGTAAGGGTTTCAACTTCTACTTGCATTCTACTCTTGTACTTTCATTGAGTCACTATGGGTTACGAGGGCACAAAAGTACTTATTTATCAGCTTTTTTAATATAATTTATGAACTCATTTTTTAATATAATTAATAAACTCAAAACGGAAAATATGGCGCTCATCAGGCTCGTGGAGGTTTCTTTCCGTCTCGACCCATGCGTCCGGCTCCCCGATTT
The DNA here is from genome assembly GCF_900109045.1 of Dyadobacter sp. SG02. GTDB lineage: Bacteria > Bacteroidota > Bacteroidia > Cytophagales > Spirosomataceae > Dyadobacter. The sequence goes on along the minus strand of NZ_FNYL01000001.1, from coordinate 811,697 downwards.
CGAAAAAAGTATCCCCTTCGATTTCGGTATGCACCCGCGTCAGGTAAATATGTGTCGCAATCGCTTGTGACTGCCTGTAAATCTCCCCTCCGCCCACAATGCAAGCTTCCTGGCCGTCAATTTCTTGTGCCTTTCTCAGGGCCTCTTCCAGTGAATGCACGACTATCACGCCCTCAAAAGCAAAATCAGCACTTCTTGTGATCACAATGGATGTCCTGCCAGGCAGCGGTTTTCCGATCGACTCGAACGTCTTCCGTCCCATGATCATGGGGTGGCCTAATGTAAGTTGTTTAAACCGTTTCAGATCGTCCGGCAGTCGCCAGAGGAGCTGGTTATCCTTCCCGATCGCGCCGTTTTCGGCTGCGGCTACGATGATTGAAATTTTCATGCAGGTGATTAATGTTTTTGCAAAGATGGGTTGAAATGTGAACAACCAATGCCGTTGGGCATGTAATAACAATGCATTGCTTTGTCAATGTTGTCACATCGAAAACCGATCAATGCCTGCCGGTATTTCGGAGCAAAAATGAAATGCAGGTGAACCTGCGAGTAGGTATTGGCCATAAGATAGTTGTGTGTAAAAGTGTGTAATACAATGCGGACGCCTTACAATTTATACCCCCGCAAAAAATCCCCGACCGCCATCCGCTTTTTTCCCTCAATCTGCAATTCTTCAATTGCCAGCCAGCCGTCGCCAGTGCGGAAATGCAGGTAGGACTTGCCATCGGAACGATACTCGCCGGGCTGGGCGTCGCTTTCATCGTCAGCAACTTGCGTTTTAAATACCTTGCACGAAAGCCCATTCAGCGTCGTCCAGGCCGCAGGATAGGGCGAAAGTCCTCGCACAAAGTTGTGAATTTCAACAGTCGGACAGTTCCAGTCGATTTCACAAGTTTCGCGGAAGATTTTTGGGGCGGATTTGATGTCGGCAGGCTCGGATTGCGGCTCTTGCGGGTAACTGCCTGCTTCGATGGCTTGCACGGTTTTTACGACGAGGTTTGCTCCCTTGCGCATGAGGCGCTCGTACAATGTGCCCGCATTGTCGTCCGGGAAAATGGGTTCTTTGTCCTGGAAAATGATTTTGCCGGTGTCGATGTCCTTTTCGATGAAAAAGGTGGTGACGCCGGTTTCGGTTTCGCCGTTGATGATGGCCCAGTTGATGGGCGCCGCGCCGCGGTATTGGGGCAGGAGGGAGCTGTGCAGGTTGAACGTTCCCTTCGAAGGCATGCTCCATACCACTTCGGGCAACATCCGGAATGCGACTACCACCTGTAAATCCGCATTGTAGGATTTCAGTTCTTCGAGAAAGGTCGGGTTTTTTAGTTTTTCAGGCTGCAATACAGGGATGCCTTGCGATTCCGCGTATATTTTGACGGGTGAAGCCGTTTGTTTTTGCCCACGACCCGCAGGCTTATCGGGAACGGTGACGACGGCCACAACATTAGAATTGCTTTCGACCAGACTTTGTAAACTTGGGACTGCAAATTCGGGCGTCCCCATAAAAATAATTCTCATCGGATTTGACATATCAGATGGCGCTTTTGGATAAAAATGGTGCTACCATTCACAAATATTGTTATTTTTGTCGTTCTTAACAGAAAATTATGGTGAACACAAAATCATATAGCAACCGAAAAGAAAAGGTCTTCTAGCCTTCTACGAGAGTATCGTTAACTCTGTAGAGCGGTCTTTGAGCCGTTCTTTTTTTTTATGTAAAATTTCAAAAATCAAAAAGACTTATAAACAAAATAAAGGTCATGGCTAAAATTTCATACTATACGGAAGATGGACTCAACAAGCTGAGGAACGAGCTGAATGAGATGAAAACCAAAGGCCGCACGGAGATTGCACGACAAATTGCAGAAGCGCGGGATAAAGGTGATTTAAGTGAAAATGCAGAGTACGACGCGGCCAAGGACGCGCAGGGTATGCACGAAATGAAAATCGCCAAACTGGAAGAAATCCTGTCCAATGCACGCGTGATCGACGAGTCGACGATGGATACTTCTCAGGTTTCAGTACTTTCGAAGGTGAAGATCAAAAACCGTAAGAATGGAATGGAAGTTACCTATACATTGGTGTCGGAAGAAGAGGCCGACCTGAAAACGGGCAAGATTTCGGTAGGTTCGCCGATCGGGAAAGGTTTGCTGGGCAAAAAGGTAGGTGAAACGACGGAAATCAAGGTTCCTGCCGGCATGATGGAGTTCGAAGTGCTGGATATCAGCCGTTTCACAGGCGAGTAATCAGGTTATTGATATAATGGGTTGGGTTGCGGAATGACATCATTTCGCAACCCAACTTTTTTGAAACCAGTCCCAACACCACTATGCGTTTCAAAGGCTTCCTCCTTACCGTTCCCTCCCTCCGGGTCGATGGAATGGCGTTGTTCCCATTCATATTATCGAAGCGAAAAGGGCCTTCCCGGTACTTTTTGAATCATGAACGCATTCATTTGAAGCAACAGCTTGAACTCGGGCTGGTTATCTTTTATGTGTGGTATCTGGTGGAATATTTAATCCGATTCGTACAATTCAGAAGTCATTATTTAGCCTATCTTCATATTTCGTTTGAAAAGGAAGCCTACACCCACGAACGCGACCTCGGTTATCTTCGGAAACGGCGTTTCTGTGCCTGGTGGAAGTACCTTTGAGAACACAGTTTTAGTCGTTATTTAAATTAAAAGTATGTCAGATCAGAGCACAGAGTTCCTTTATAAGTACCTGAACAATGCTTCGCCAACCGGCTTCGAATCGACCGGCCAGCAGATATGGCTCGACTATATCAAGCCATATATTGAAGAACAGATTATCGACGTGTACGGAACGGCTGTGGGCGTTATCGGCCCGGGCCAGGATTACAAAGTGGTGATTGAAGCGCATTCCGACGAGATTTCGTGGTTTGTGAACTACATTTCCGAGGATGGCTACATCCACGTGCGGCGCAATGGCGGTTCCGACGCGGCCATCGCACCTTCGATGCGCGTGAACCTGCATACGGCCAAAGGTGTCGTGAAAGGCGTTTTCGGCTGGCCGGCGATCCACGTGCGCGACACCGCCAAAGACCAGGTGCCCAAAGTGCACGAGCTTTTCATCGATGTGGGCGCGGCCAAAAAGGACGAGGTGCTCGAAATGGGTATCCACGTGGGTACGGTTGTTACTTTCGCCGACGGCCTCGATGAGCTGAACGACAAGTATTACCTCGGCCGCGCACTCGACAATCGCATGGGCGGGTACATGATCGCGGAGGTGGCGCGTATGCTGCACGAGAACAATGTGAAGCTGCCTTTTACATTGTATGTGGTAAATGCGGTGCAGGAAGAAATTGGTTTGCGTGGTGCGGAAATGATCTCCCGTCGACTGAAACCCGATCTGGCAATCTGTACCGATGTAACGCACGATACGCAATCGCCTATGTACAACAAAAAGGAGCAAGGCGACCTGAAATGCGGCAGCGGCCCGGTGATTTGCTACGGCCCTGCGGTGCAGAATAATTTACGCGACCTGCTGATCCGCGTCGCCGAGGAGAAAAGCATTCCGTTCCAGCGCCAGGCAGTTAGCCGGTCGACGGGTACCGATACGGATTCGTTTGCCTACTCGACAGAAGGTATCGCATCCGCATTGATCTCATTACCATTGAAATACATGCACACCACCGTGGAAATGGTTTCCAAAGAGGACGTGCAGAATGTAATACAACTAATGTACGATGTACTCCTGTCGCTGAAAGGCGGGGAGGACTTCCGGTATATCAAGTAAGATGTGAGGCTGAGCGGCCGGGTCCGCTCAGCCCCACAACAACACACACCTTCGTTAGCATACTTCATAACTTCATCAACTTACTGAAAAACAATGGACAACCGGGCACGCGGGCGCGGGGCTGCTATCAACACGCCCAACAAATTCTTCAAGCACGAGATCGAGTACACCTCCGAAGACTGGCAGCAGTGGGAAGATCCGGAGGTAAATCCCAAAACACAATTCATCGAAGAGGAATCCAAGACGCTGATGAGCGTTTCGGACAGTCCTGATTTGCCCAATTTTCATTCGATCAATCCTTACCGGGGGTGTGAGCATGGGTGCATTTACTGCTACGCCCGCAATTCGCACGAGTATTGGGGCTTCTCGGCAGGATTGGATTTTGAAACAAAAATTGTGGTGAAAAAGAATGCCCCGCAATTGCTGGAAAAACTTTTCAACTCCAAAAAATGGGTGCCGCATCAGATTCATATTTCAGGTAATACCGATTGTTACCAGCCGGGCGAAAAGAAGTACCGGCTTACCCGACAACTGCTGGAAATATGCCTGCGGTACCGCAATCCGGTGAGCATTCTTACCAAAAACGCATTGATCCTTCGGGATCTCGATGTTTTGGAAAAAATGGCCAAACTGAACCTCGTGCACGCTGCGCTGTCAATTACTTCATTAAATGAGGAACTGCGAAGTGCGTTGGAGCCGCGGACGGTTACGGGTAAAAGGCGTTTGCAGGTGCTTAAAACGCTCAGCGAGGCTGGTATACCGACCGGCGTCATGACGGCGCCGATCATTCCGGGGCTCAACGACCAGGAAATACCTTCGCTCATTCAGGCGATTGCGGAGAATGGAGCTTTATGGTCGCATTACACGGTCGTGCGGTTGAATGGGGCGATTTCGACCTTATTTGACGAATGGATTCACCATCATTTTCCCGATCGGGCCGCCAAAGTTTTGAACCAGATCAAGGAATGCCACGGGGGAGTGGTGAACGATTCGCGTTTTGGAATCCGGATGGTAGGAGAAGGCAACTTCGCGGAGCATATCCGGCAGTTGCACGAGCATTGCTGCCGGAAATATCTTGCGGGTCGTGAGTTGCCACCTCTGGATACTTCGCAGTTTATGCGAGCTGGGCAGATGAAGTTGTTTTAAATTTTGTTTGCCACAAAGACACGAATGTCCACGAATTCGTGCTAATTCGTGTCTTCGTGGCATTAAAATCAAAGCCACAGCTAAATCCCATGAAAACCTTAGCCTTAGCATTCAGTATCGCCGCCGCATTAGCCACCAGTAGCAACTGCGTCAATTCCACATCCCAGAAGAGTCCGTTCATCGCCGATTCGCTTTCCGCGGCGCCCGAAGATCTTACAAAAGCCAAAGGCCCGACCACCGGCGCCGATCAGATTTCGCAATATCTGGATTACCTGAAAGGAAAGAAGATAGGCATTGTCGTAAACCAAACTTCCATTATCGGCACGAAACCGATTGTCGACAGCCTGGTAGCATTGGGCGTGAATATCGTCACCATTTTCGGCCCGGAACACGGGTTCCGCGGTACGGCCAGCAACGGCGACAAAGTGAACGACAGCGTCGATCCGAAAACCGGAATCCCGGCCATTTCGCTCTATGGAAAGCTCAAAAAGCCCACCAAAGAACAAATGGCGGCGATTGACCTGATGATCTTCGACATCCAGGACGTAGGCGCGCGCTTTTACACGTACATCAATACGCTCGGGCACGTGATGGAGGCATGCGCGGAGAACAATAAGGAAATGCTCATCCTCGACAGGCCTAATCCGAATGGCTTTCTCGTAGACGGCCCTATTCTGGAAGACCACCTGCATTCAGGGATCGGGATGTACAAAATACCGATCTCGCATGGCCTCACGATAGCTGAGTTAGCCCGGATGATCAATGGCGAGGGCTGGCTGCCCAACAAAATGCAATGCAAGCTGAAAATCATCAAAGTGGCCAGCTACACGCACGACACGCCTTACGTATTGCCAGTAATGCCTTCCCCTAACCTCAATACTCAGCAATCGGTGATGCTTTACCCACATATTTGTATGTTCGAAGGCACCATTCTAAGCCAGGGCCGTGGCACCTATATGCCTTTTACAGTGCTTGGCGCACCGCTGCTGAAAGGCAAGTACGATTTTTCATTTACCCCACACAGCATCAAAGGCATGAGCGAAACCCCGCTGCATCAGGACAAGGAATGCTATGGCCTCGATTTGCGGAAATATGACCTGAAAGACATTCGCAAAAGTGGCCAACTCCATCTGAAATGGCTCACAGAGCTCTACAAGGCATACCCCGACAAGGAGAAGTTTTTCGACATGAGCCAAAGTAAGCAAATGGGCAACTTCGACAAGCTTTCGGGAACGGAAAATCTCAAAAAACAGATCATCGCAGGCGCATCGGAAGAAGAGATCCGCAAGAGCTGGGAGCCCGGACTGGGACAGTACAAGGAAACGCGGAAGAAATACCTGATCTACCCCTGACAATAACAGACAAAAAGCGACTGTTAATGACAATCTGATAATCCTGACAACCCCTGACAATACCTGACAACACCTGCCAATACTTGACTATCAATAACTTAAAACAAAACATCCCAGGGAAAATTCCCGGGGATGTTCAATTATTCTCAACGATATTTAATTAAAACTGATAGCGATTTAGTTTAGGTTTGGTACGGTAAATATGGTGTGCGTTTGAGAAACGAATGTGTGCATAATGCTCAGTATCATGCCAAAAGTACTCAATCGACCTAATTACGTTTTTTGGTGTGAAACAGATGCCTGGACCTCAGAAAAATCTTTAAATTTATTGAAGCCCAGGCCTTCTGTCGGGGTAAAGTATATATGTAATAATAGAAGAGGGTGTTTACGTGCTATAAAATTACTTCGCACATAAGTCCTCAGCAAATCAAAGGGGTGAAGTGTGGCTTTTCTGGGGTGAAGCCGGGGAAACCGTAAGTAACCGTTTTTCCTTAGGATAATACAAGTTATCAGGAGAATGTTCTTATGCGGCTCAGGAGCTCTGTCCGGTTATCGTTCGTGATCGGGATCTCGATATCGTTGATCATCACGTGTACGTAGTCGATCGCTGTAATTGCGTTCAGATTGATAATGAATGACTTATGTACGCGAAAAAAGTAGTTGGTAGGAAGCTGCGAAAGCATGTTTTTCAATGTCTCGCGGATCGTATATTTCTTCTTGGTCGTATGCAGTTCCAGGTAGTTGTCGTCGCTGCGAATGTAGAGGATGTCGGTGAGCATAATCTTGGTGAACATATGCTTTTCCTTGATGAACAGCGCGTCCTTGATCACCGTCGTATCTTCTTTTTCCTCCGAAGTAGTTTCACCCGCCAATGCCGCCAGCCGGTAGTTTTTCAGCGCCAGCTTAACGGCCGTATATACCGTAATCTTCTGAAATGGTTTCTGCAAAAATGCGTGGGGTGCAGCTTGCAACGCCGCGTTCACAACGGCAATATCTTCGTGGGCCGAGAGGAAAAGAAAAGGGATCTTGCAGGTTTCCCGTATGTAATGGGCAAGGTCGATACCGGTTTGATAACCATTGAGGTTAATATCCAGCACGGCCAGGTGAAAAACCTTGCTGTGGAGAAGTTCCGTGGCTGTCGTATAGTCGGTCGCGATATCGTTTGCGTCGTAACCGAAACCATTGAGCAAAAATTGGAGATGTTTCGCAATGATAAAGTCGTCCTCAACGATTAGAATATTCATCTTTGGTATAAATAGTCAGCCTTTGCCCGTCTTAAATTGAACGTAGAATGGGTTATGTTTCGAAGCTACCGCGGCCAGATATGCGACCGGAATGCAAATAATAGGATAATATACGAATTAATTGCAAAGTGGGATTTACAGAACTCGTCGAATTATCTTTCAAAGAATAGCATTAAACTAATCTGGCGTTAAAATAAAGCCAAAATACGCTATTGCACAAGGCCTTGCCGATTTGTAGCAATAGTTTTACTTCGGCTGTTCCGGAGGGGCTGAATGTTTTTAGTTTGATTTATTTAATTTAATATTTACATAATTATACTCCTTCGTTTGCCATGCTTGCAAGTTTTTTTAACGTTTGAACATCCGGCTGCCCTGTAAGTGGCGTATATAAGCCCGAATGGTTGTTAACACCGTCTTTGCCCTTCGTTAATAGTTGCTTGTAATCTGTCGGCTTTCTTCTCCGGCAGCGGCTCGCTTTTCCCGGGATTTCGGCCCTGTTGCGGGGTCGGGATTTGCATCGATGTTTTTATGCTTTAAGATCACATTTATTCCCGTTCCCGTATTTAAACTTTTACCTCATGCAAGTTTCTATGTTGGATCCTTGCAGGTTCAGGAGAGCCCTTCTGTGCCTGTTGTTACTGCCTTGTGCGCTGAGCAGTCTGGCTTCGAGCCACCGTGAAGCGCCGCTGATTTCCAATGATCCGCTCGCCGATAATACGGATTTGTACGCTTTCAAAAGCCCCGATGACCCCAATTCCATCACGATCATCGCTAACTACATTCCGTTCGAATCGCCTGAGGGTGGCCCCAATTACTTCAATTTCGGGCCGAATGTTCGTTATGAAATCCATATCAAAAACCAGGCGGGGACGCCCGGTGACGACATCACGTACCGCTTCACCTTTTCAAGTACCAACGAAGACCCGACCACCTTCTTCAATATCAGGCTGGGCAAACAAAATCTCAAAACCACTTACAAATGTGAGAAAAGTACCGATGGCGGTATGACTTTCACGACCATCATCGCCAATGGCGTAGTACCTCCGAACAACATCGGACCGCGGTCCATCGAAGGACAAACGGTGGGCCTGGAAGCGCCTGACTACAATTCGCTCGTGGAAAATGCGATTGCTACGGCTTCCAGCGGTGAAAAGGTGTTCTGCGGACCGGTAGACGATCCGTTTTTTGTAGACCTCGCGGGTGCATTCGATGCGGGCAATTTCCGGCCGGAAGGGAACAGTACCAATGCGCCGAAAGACGGTCTGGCGCGCTTCAACGTACACACCATCGCATTGAAAATCCCGGTTAACCTGCTCCAAAAGGATGGTAAAAACGTCAGTCAGGCTGCAAACATCCTCGATCCAAATTATGTGATCGGTGTGTGGGCGTCGGCGAGCCGCCAGATGATCAAAACGCTATACAATGGCGGTGATGTGGGTTATGACGGTCAATACGTGCAGGTTTCGCGCCTGGGCATGCCGCTGACGAACGAAGCGGTGATCCCGCTGGGTATGAAGGACAAATGGAACTCCGTTACCCCGTATGCGGGCCACGATCTTGAATTTGCCAAATACTTCACCAATCCGGAACTGGCATTGTATATGGATGATTCCAAGTTCGGAGCGGCGGTACCTTCATTGAGCGCGCTTCGTATTCAGGCCAATGCGCTGGGAGCATTTGATTTCCGTAATGGAAGGTCGGGTTTGTATGGGTTGAAAGGTTCTTCCGCATTGACGGGCACTGCACTGGACGACGCGATATTCGGCACCTTGCTGCTGCCTGATAATGCCAGTCCGAGAGCGGTGGATTTGCTGCCCATATTCTACACCGGTGTACCAAACCTGATCCCGTACCAACTGGCGACAGGCAAAGGCACGAATCCGCTGGCGAAAGGAAAGCCGTTTATCCACAACTTCCTGCCTACGCTCGGCGATATGCTCCGCTTGAATATGGCGGTACCCGCAACGCCGCGGAACGACCCGAAATTCAGTCACCTGGGTTTGGTGCAAGCAGCCGTATTGGGCATCACCGACCCGGCCTACAATGCCAATACCGACCTGCAATGGATTCCGAATATGGATGGTTTCCCGAACGGCCGCAGGCTGGAAGACGACGTGACGACCATCGAACTGCAAGCCGTATCCGGTGTGGTACTGGCAGCGGTAGGCTTGTTCTACGACGACGCCACCCCGCAAGCACCGGTTTCACAGCAATTGCTGAACGTGTTGACTTTCACCGCCGGACCTACGAAAAACGACGCTGCATTGAAAGGCTCGTTCCCATACCTGGCGAATCCATGGAGAGGTTATGATTATCCTGAAAAAGCCCGTTTCTGATCCCACACTTTTAGCAAGAACATTATGAAAAATCTTCTTTATCTGATCGGGCTACTGGCGGTCATTTGTATAGGGGCTCCGCGGGCAATGGCTTCCTCGCACCGTGAAGCGCCGCTGATTTCGACCGACCCGCTTGCCGACAATACCGATGTATACGCATTCAAAAGCCCGGTGAACAAGGAAAACATTGTGCTGATCGCCAATTACATTCCTTTCGAACACCCCGCGGGCGGCCCTAACTGGTATTCATTTGGTGAAAATATCCGCTACGAAATCCACGTCGACAACAACGCGGGAACGCCGGGGGCGGACATTATTTACCGGTTTACATTCAAGAAAATGAATGAGGACCCGTCCACATTTTTCCTGATCCGTCTTGGCAAGGAAAACCTGAAAACGACCTACACCTGCGAACGCAGTACCGACGGCGGCCACAGTTTCTCGACCATCGTGTCGAACGGCATCGTACCGCCTCCGAATATCGGCCCGCGGTCGATCAACAGCACGCCGGTAGGCTTAGGTTCGGAGTATAATGCATTGGTGGACAAGGCCATTATGACGGCCAGTACCGGTGAGAAAATCTTCGCAGGGCCGGTAGATGACCCTTTCTTTGTGGATCTGGGCGGTATTTTCGACCTCGGTAATGTCAGGAAATCGGGTGCGCGCGATGGTGTGGCCAAGTTCAACTGCCATTCGATCGTGATCGAGGTGCCGGTGGCTACTTTGCAAAAAGGCCACAAAACCGTGGCCGAAGCAAGTAATATCCTCGATCCCGACTACGTGATCGGCGTGTATGCTTCATCGAGCCGCAGAAAAATCACGACACTTTACAGCGGTGCGGACGTGGGCTACGACGGCGATTGGGTGCAGGTTTCGCGCCTGGGCATGCCGCTCACCAACGAGGCTGTGATCCCGATCGGCATGAAAGACAAATGGAATGCGACTTCCCCTGCCAATGATTTGCAGTTTGCCAAATACTTCACCAATCCTGAATTGGCATTGTATATGGACGACTCGCAGTTTGGCGGTGCAGTTCCCGGCCTTTCTGCATTGCGTATTCAAAGCAAATCACTGGGTTCGTTCGATTTTCGTAATGGTAAAATGGGTTTGTATGGCTTGAAAGGCAACCCGGCGCTGGATGGAACGGCATTGTCAGAAGCTGCATTCGGAAGTGTGTTGCTACCTGATGCGACCAGTCCGAGAGCGGTGGATATCCTGCCTATCTTCTATACCGGCGTACCGAATTTGCCTCCATACCAACTGGCGACCGGCAAAGAAGGAAACCCACTGGCAGCAGGTAAACCATTTATCCACAACTTCCTGCCTACCCTCGGTGACTGGCTCCGGTTGAATATGGCTGTTCCCGCAACGCCTCGTAACGATCCTAAATTCAGCTCATTAGGGCTCGTTCAGGCGGCGGCGCTAGGTCTTACGGACCCGGCTTACAATGGTAACAAGGATTTGCAATGGATTCCCAATATGGACGGCTTCCCGAATGGCCGCCGTCTCGAAGACGATGTAACGACCATTGAATTACAAGCCGTGGGCGGTGTGGTATTGGCAGCAGTAGGGTTGTGGTACGACGATTTCGTGCCGGGAACCTCTACCAGCCCCGTGACGCCGCAACTGGTTAACGTGCTGTCGTTCAATGCGGGTGTGACCAAAAACGACACCACGCTGAAATGGAACTTCCCGTACCTGCAAAACCCATGGCCAGGATTCCGCGGACCGAGTTACGAAGGTCCTAAACCAGGCGAAATGGAGCCATTGGCCGTAACGATCCAGAATTTCGATTGCCTTACCGGCGGGTTTCAGTTCGGGCATACCGGCGGCGTGGCGGGCAATACCGTCGAGTATTCGGCCGCAGGCGTGGTGAATGGTGGCTGGGGCACTTCCGTGAGCAGAATGGTAGAGCCGGAATTGTTTAAGGATAACAATAGTAGCGGCGTACTCTGGCTGAAAGCGCGGTACGTGGGCGATCCTTCGTCGGAAGTGACTATGCAGTTCGATTTCCGGGCTTATTGCGGAAAAAACAATATGCGGCAGGCCGCGCCGGAATCGGATGAATCCGCTGTTTCACTCAAAGCGGTGGTAATGGGTAACCCAAGCACCAGCGAGGACGTCGTGATCGAAATCCGAGGCGCAGCCGGCAAAGCGGTACGCCTCGATCTGGCCAACAGCAAAGGCCAGGTGATCGGTCAGCAGCATATCGGCAAAGCGATCGCGAACGAAAGACGGGTTGTGAAGCTGAATGGCCAGCCGGGTATTTACTACCTGCGGGTGACGACGGCCGACGACCGTTATACAGTAAAAATTCTCAGAAGATAATCTAAACTGTCAGGCTGAGCGAACCGGGCGACCCGGTTCGCTCGACATGACAGCGGCGTACTATTCCGTACCATTTAACACATCTATTTAAATCCTTCCGCATTTAATTCGAAAGCCTTATGAAAACTTACTTTTCAATGATATTTGTAGCATTGCTGGTGGCGGTTTGGGGTTGTGGTGAAAAAAAGGAAAGCGGTAAACCAGTAGAGAAATCAAATTCCTCCGCGGGAGTTTCGACGGAAATTCCTGCATTATATGAAAGGCAGGGCGAACTGGCAGCTGCCGCAGAATGGCCGAAGACGAAGGAAAAAGTAAAGGAGTTGAGACAGAAGATCAGCGAGAATCCTTCGGACGTCAAACCGCGGCTTCAAGTAGCCGTCATTTACCTTTCGGAAGCCCGCATTACCGGCGAGCACCCTTACTATTATCCTGCGGTGTTGAAAATACTCGATGACGTATTGGCGATCGAGCCGAAGAATTTCGAAGCTACCACTTTCAAGGCTTCTGTGAAAATGTCGCAGCACCAGTTTGCAGAGGCACGAAAGCTGGCCGAACAGGCCCGGAAGATCAACCCGAGCAATGCCTACGTATACGGCGTGCTCGTGGATGCGAATGTGGAACTGGGTAATTATGATGAAGCAGTAGCCATGTCCGACAAAATGCAGGCGCTGAAACCTTCTTTGGAAGCCTATTCGCGGGCATCTTATTTGCGTGAGATTTATGGCAACTATCCAGGCGCCATTGCCGCTATGAAACTGGCCGTGGAAGCAGGGTTGCCGGGGTCGGAACCGCAATGCTGGGCCAAAAACACGCTGGGACATTTGTACGAAACCACCGGCCAGTTGGAGCAGGCCAAAATCCAGTACAAAGAAATCCTCGCCATGCGCCCGAGCTACGCCTTCGCATTACGCGGGCTCGCACAGGTACATAAGGCCGCGAAGCAATATGATGCGGCATTGGCCGATCTGGACAAGGCTGCCAGGGTAATGCCCGAATTTTCTTTTCATGAAGAAATGGCCGATATCTATGCATTGCAGGGTAATAAAGAAAAAGCAAATGCTAAATACCGGGAAGTGGCAAAAATGTTGGACGAGGACGCACGCTCGGGACATGCCGTAGACCTGGAACTTTGTAAATTGTATACGAAAACAAGCCAGCTGGACTCTGCTATTGCCTTCGGTTTGAAGGAGTATGCCAAACGGCCGAAGAATATCGATGTAAACCATGCATTGGCGGCGGCCTATTTCAAAAGCAAAAACAATGACAAGGCCAAGCAGCATATCGAGGTAGCGCTAAGTACCGGCAGCCGTGACCCTGAATTGCTTCAAGTGGCAAGCGCCATTGCGGTTGCTACGGGCGATAAGGCGCAGGGAAGCCGTTTGCTGGCACAAGCCAAAAAAACTAATCCTAGATTTGTACTCTGAACCGCGACCACTATTGACTGTTTTTACATGAAAAAATTTACGCTCCTCTTTTGCTTTCTGATCGTCGGCCTGCGTGCATTTGCCCACCTGGGAGGTATTTCGGGTGTGGTGTACGATCAGTCGACCCGGCTACCGCTCAAAGATGTGACCGTGCTGCTTTCCGGAAGCGGTAAAGCCACGGTGACCAATGAACTCGGGCAATACCGCTTCGAAGACCTGGTCCCGGCCAAGTACAAGATCGAGCTTTCGCACGTGAGTTTCACTGCGCAGGTGGTTGAGGTGACGGTCGCCTCCGACGAAACAGCTTTCCTGAAAACAGAACTGGCCGGTGCCAATGTAGAACTTAGCGAAGTGACCGTTTCTACCCGGCGCGCACATGACCAGCAACTGATCAGCAGTCTCGACATCAAGCTGCGGCCGATCACCAACTCGCAGGAAATCCTGCGCATTGTGCCGGGGCTGTTTATCGGGCAGCACGCTGGCGGCGGAAAGGCCGAGCAGATATTCCTGCGCGGTTTCGATATCGATCACGGGACGGATATCCGGCTGACAGTCGATGGCATGCCGGTCAATATGGTCTCGCACGCGCACGGGCAGGGCTACGCCGACCTGCATTTCGTGATACCGGAGCTGGTCAAGGGAGTTGATTTTAAAAAAGGCACGTACACGACTGATAAAGGAAATTTCAGTACCGCAGGCTGGGCCGATTTCCGGACGAAGGATGCGTTGGAAAAATCGTTTGTGAAGCTGGAAGCAGGGCAATTCGATACGTACCGCGCCGTGGCGGGCATTGACCTGCTCGGGCAAAAAGGCAGGGAGAAGAACCAGTCGGCATACATTGCTTCGGAGTATTCATTCACCAATTCCTATTTCGATAATCCGCAAAATTTCAACCGGTTGAATGTGGTGGGTAAATACCACGGCCACATTACGCCCAATACCAACCTGACATTGACCGGCTCTACTTTTTGGAGCAAATGGAACCACTCCGGCCAAGTCCCGGACCGTGCCATCGAATCGGGGCTGATCGGTTTTTATGGCTCCATTGATCCTACGGAAGGCGGGGAAACGAGCCGCACCAATTTCAATGCGCAGTTTGTAACTGTCACGCCCCGCAATTTTGTGATCAAAAATCAGGTTTTTTACAGCAATTACAATTTTGAACTGTATTCCAACTTCACATTTTTCCTCGAAGATTCCCTGAACGGCGACCAGATCCGGCAGAAAGAGCGGCGCAATCTGTACGGTTATAATGGTAGTATTTCAAAAGAATCATTCATTGGGAAAACCAACTGGGTAACCACGCTGGGCGTCCAGTACCGGCACGATCTCACCCGCGGCACCGAGCTTTCCCACACCAAAAACCGGACTGAAACCCTTGAACATTACAAGTTGGGGAATATCAATGAATTGAATGCGGCGGTGTATCTGGACGAGGTAGTGCGCCTTACCGACCGGTTTTCTGTAAATGCCGGTATTCGGGTGGATTATTTCAGGGATCAATATGAGGACCTGCTTAGTCAGCCTGTCACTAAACAGCACGCCAGCGATGCCATTGTTTCGCCCAAACTCAATTTCTACTACACATTTAACCCCAACGTGCAACTGTACCTGAACACGGGAAAAGGCTTTCATTCCAACGATACCCGCGTGGTAGTACCACAAGGTGGTAAGCAGATTTTGCCCGGCGCATATGGCTCCGACCTGGGTGTGATTTTCAAGCCGTTCCCGAAAATGGTGGTTAATGCGGCTGCGTGGTATTTGTGGATGCAGCAGGAGTTCGTGTACGTGGGCGACGCGGGCGTGGTGGAGCCGAGCGGGAAATCGCGCAGGCAGGGGCTCGACTTGTCGGTTCGGTACCAGCTTACCAAAACGCTTTATGCCGACGCCGACTTCAATACGGCGAAACCCAGGGCTGTCGGGGAAATGGAAGGTATGAACTACCTGCCATTGGCACCGGTATTTACCTCCGCGGGTGGGTTATCGCTGCAAATGCCCAATGGCTTGAACGGTTCGCTTCGCTACCGTTACATTGCCAACCGGCCAGCCAACGAGGACAATTCGATTGTTGCGAAAGGCTATTTCGTGACGGATATGCAGTTGAATTACACCAAAAGCAGGTACAGCGTCGGCCTTTCGGTGCAGAATTTGCTCAATACCAAATGGAAGGAAACCCAGTTCGCGACGAAAAGCCGTTTGAAAGATGAAGCCGAGCCGGTGGAAGAAATCCATTTCACGCCCGGCACACCGTTTTTTGCCAAATTAGGCGTGACGCTCTTCTTCTGATTGTTGCAACGTTTCCAGCTTTTTGTGGCGACCGGTGATCCCGAAAAACAGGGCGATAACCGCCAATCCGCCAAAAAACCAGAGGCTTAGCAGCCAGTTATAATACACGATCGCGATAAGGCATAGCCCCGAAATTACCAGGGCGATGGCCGGAAACCAGGGGAATAAAGGTACCGTAAACGGCCTTTCGAGCTCAGGTTCCTTGCTTCTCAATGCAAACAGTGCGATCATACTGATAATGTACATAACCACCGCACCCAATGCGGCCAGGATAATCACCTGATCGGTAGTGCCGAGCGATAATGCGAGGCAGCCTGCAACACCGCCCGCGACGAGCGCCCAATGCGGCGTCTGGAAACGCGCGTTTACATTGCCCAGGAATGAAGGCAGGTAACCTTCACGTGCAAGGGCATAAATTTGTCTGGAATAACCAATCACCGTGCCGTGAAAGGAAGCGATCAGTCCAAAAAGGCCCAGGCTGGCGAAAAGCTGGGTAAGCCCGCTGTCGCGGCCGAGTACAATGCCTAATGCGGCCGGTAAGGGATAGTCGATGTCACTCAATTCTTTCCATGGTGCGATACCGCCGGTGAATACCATCACCGCCAGCGCAAGCACTACCAATGTCAGGATACCGTAAATGTAGCCGAGCGAGATAGTCCGTTTCGGGTCTTCCACTTCTTCGGCTACCATCGCCACGCCCTCGATGGCGAGGTAGAACCAGATCGCGAACGGCAATGCGGCAAATACACCGGCCCATCCGAAAGGCATCGGTTCGGAAACGAACGTGTCGTAGGAGAAATGCGGGGCGACGATACCAATGTAAATCAGCAGTTCCACCACCGCCAGCAGTGTGACGACCAGCGAAAAAGTGGCCGACTCTTTGATACCCAATAAATTAATTACAATAAAAATGGCGTAGCACGCGAATGCAACTTCCAGTACTTGCAGGTTCGGGTAAAGGAAATGGGTATAACTCCCGAGCGCGAATGCAATGGCCGGAGGCGTCACCAGAAACTCCACCAGCGTAGCATAGCCGGCAATGAGCCCGCCCCACCAGCCGAACGCGCGGTAGGCATAGGAAAATGGCCCGCCCGCCTGCGGAATGGAGGTAGTAAGCTCGGTAAAGCTGAAAATGAATGTCACGTACATGACCGTCACCACGAGCGTCGCGATCAGGAAGCCGATGGTGCCCGATACGCCCCATCCGTAATTCCAGCCGAAATACTCGCCGGAAATCACGAGCCCGACGGCAATGGCCCAGAGGTGGATCGGTTTGAGGACTTTTTTGAGCGCAGCGGTTTGTTCGGCAGACATGAAGGAAAGTTTTGACTAATTGATGACAGTACAATATAGTCTATAACTCTCCCAAAGCCATTTGATACTACTGATAAATTATCCTATGCCGTATTTTGTTTTGCAAAACTACCTTGGTGCAGTACGAAGATAGTCGCCAAGCTCGCGTACTTTGTCGGTGTTGAGGTAATCGACGCCCAGGGCCATCATGGTTTTCCAGGAATTGATATTGTCGGGCGTGGCCCAAATCCGCACCTTTTTGCCAAGATCGTGCACGTCGTTGATCATCTTCTGGATCTTCTTTTTGTCTTTTTCCAGAATAGGCCCCTCGCCGTTCCATTTGGAATACTGCTGGAATGCCTGGCTGATCAGCCCCACGTGCGCCATTTGCGCAGGTGTGTAAACTTTCTCGGGACGGCCGTCGAAATAGATGAAGTTGGGATATTTCTCGAAAAGCGATGGATCGGGCACATTGCCGCTTACCACGACTTTGACACTGCCCGTCGGCGCGAAGAGGTCCTTATGCGGTTCCATTACCTTGATCAGCGCCGCCAGCGTCGGCTCGCCTTCCGTTTTGAGGTCGATCAGCAATTGCATCGGAACATTATCCTGCGCGTAAATGCGGCCACTGTTCTGCTCTGTTTTTTGAAGGATCGGAAGAAGGTACAGTGCGCTGAAAGTCCTGCCAGGGCGGATATCTTTCAGGTTATGGGCAACAAAAAGGGTATCGTTGACAAGGAAAACGTCAGCCTCCACCGATCCGAACTGCTGCTCATAGGCATCCTCGAAAGGCCGCGCCCGTTCGTAATCATTGTGCGAATGTGCCTGGGCGGTGGAATAGGATTTAACGCCCTGGGCCGCAATGAATGGAATGGACAGGATGAAGCTGATGAAGCAGGTAGTGATTTTTTTCATGGGCGGATTGGTGGAACGGAGTAACGGGGATTAGTTCGATAACGCAATCATTCCCTGTTTGATTTCGCTATCGAAGAATTTTCTACGGATTTTTTGGGATAAAAGGAACAAATTTTCAGGGGATGCCGGGATCGTTTTAGAATATCATTATTTTTAGCCCTGCTTATTACAAACTGATACCTGATAAATCGCGCCTGCATGAGCCAGAATTCTCCGCTATTCCGAAAAAAAACCGTTGACCAGATTCTGAAAGACGCCCATGCAGGAGACGAGGGAGGGCTAGCCAAAGTGCTGGGAGTACGCGACCTGGTATCGCTGGGCATCGCGGCCATTGTAGGCGCGGGGATATTCAGTACCATCGGTCTGGCGAGTTACAATGGTGGTCCGGCGGTATCGCTGCTCTTTGTTTTCACGGCCATCGCGTGTGTGTTCACCGCCCTTTCATACGCGCAGTTTGCGAGCACGGTGCCCGTGTCCGGTAGCGCGTACACGTATGCGTACGTCGCATTCGGGGAGCTGTTCGCTTGGATCATCGGCTGGGCGCTTATCCTCGAATATGCCGTTTCCAACATGGTGGTGGCCATTTCGTGGTCGGAATACTTCGTGAGCATGCTCAAAGGTTTCGGCATTACATTGCCGGGCTGGCTTACGATCAACGGCGAATCGGCGCGGGAAGCTTTTCTGAAATTGCAGAGCGCGGGTGCGGCGCAGTTGTCTGATTACGAACGTTTTGCCGCGGCGGCATACGAATCTGCCCCGACAATCGGAGATATTCATATCCTGCTCAATCTGCCTGCCGGTTTGGTGACGTTGCTCATAACCGCATTGGTGTACATCGGGATACGCGAGTCCAGGACGGCCAGCAATATCATGGTGGTGCTCAAAGTGGCGGTCGTATTGCTCGTCATTCTCGCAGGCGCGTTCTATGTAAAACCTGAAAACTGGTCCCCGTTTGCGCCTAATGGTGTGAAAGGCGTCTTGAGCGGCGTGGCGGCGGTGTTCTTCGCATTTATCGGTTTCGACTCCATTTCCACCACTGCCGAGGAATGCCGCAATCCACAGCAGGATATGCCGAAGGCGATGATCTATTGCCTCGTTATTTGTACCGTATTATATGTTCTCATTACGCTGGTACTCACCGGGATGGTGAACTATACGGAGCTGAAAGTGAGCGATCCGCTGGCATTTGTATTCCAAAAGAATGGCCTGGATTTTATGGCGGGCGTTATTTCCGTAAGCTCGGTGATCGCGATCACGAGTGCATTGCTGGTGTACCAATTGGGGCAGCCCAGGATCTGGATGACTATGAGCCGTGACGGACTGCTCTGGAAACGTTTTGCCAAAATCCATCCTAAATACCAGACACCATCTTTCGCGACGATTGTAACCGGTTTTGTGGTCGGTATTCCTGCATTATTTTTCAAAATGGATTTCTTCGTCGACCTGACGAGCGTCGGGACTTTCTTTGCATTCATCCTCGTGTGCGGCGGCGTGCTGTACCTCGATCACAAAGGCATTTCGGCCCGTTCCAAATTCCGGGTGCCGTATATCAATGGCAAATATCTGGTAGGCCTATTGTTCTTCCTGGCGATCCTGGGGATTCTTACTTACGGACAAAGTATAATTCTCGAATGGCGGATGCTCAGTTTCACCGAAATTTTGGAGCATAAGCTGCTGACCATTATTTTTTGGATTACCTGGTGCACGCTTTCGATTTTGAGCTACCAGCATAATTTCTCCGCATTACCCGTGGCCGGAATCCTGACGAATTTGTACCTCATGACCGAACTCGGCGCTTCCAACTGGCTGATCTTCGTGATCTGGCTGGCGATCGGTCTGGTGATCTATTTCAGTTACGGTTACAAGCAAAGTAAACTGGCACAAAAATAGGGAAGCTGTCGGGCCTCCCTTTTTCTGCATTGCCTGTTAGAAGGCTATTTTCTCTCGATTTTCAGCTGGATCGAATATTTCTCTTTGGTTCTGGTCGAATCCCCGAACTTGGGATAAGGATTGACGGCACTGAGGACAAGTCTGTATTTCTGTCCCGCAAATGTCTTTTCCAATGTATCCGAACCCGTTGATGCATCGCAGGTACCGACGCACATTTTGACGTGTTCCTTAATGCCTCCCTCGGTAGTAACCCCGCTAAGCAGCAGATCCACCGCCGCCCGACCACCCCAGATACACGTCACGCCTTCCGGACAACGGCTGTCTTCCACCTCGAAAAACGTAAGCGTAGCCACTGGAATGTCGTTCAGTACAACGGTTTCCTTGTATTTGATACCATCCTCTTTCTTATCCACACCGGTACTTTTGCAGGCCACCGCCATCGCAGCAAAAAGCACGAATACATACTTTTTCATCGGGTTGTTATTTAGGTTTTTTGCAGGACAATATGGTGGCGGGGAAGGTTGCAACGGAATGGGCTTTTTGACCATAGACGATGGTCGGGCCGGAGGTCCTAAAACACCAACGTAAACACCGTCCCTTTCCCAACCTGCGATTCGACATTCAGTTGCCCGTTATGTTGCTGTAAAATCTGGCGAGAAAGGCTTAATCCGATACCGGAGCCCGTTTTTTTGGTGGTATAAAAAGGAATGAAAATGTTCTCCAATGCCTCGGGTTCGATACCGTCGCCGTTGTCGGCCACTTCGATCATGACGGTCCCGTCGATCTGGTAGGCCGTGAGGGTAATGAGACGATCGGTCTGGTGGGAGAATGCCTCGGCGGCATTTTTGATGAGGTTGATCAATACCTGCTGGATCTGGCTCGCGTCGGCTTTGACGGTGAGCGATTCCGGTTTTACGGACAATTTCCAGAGCACACCGGATTGAGTCAGGTCTGTTTGAAGCAACTGTACTACCTCCTGCAAAAGCTCCGCAACTTCCAGACTGGCGAAAACCGGCTTGGGTAACGTCGTGAAATCGCGGTAGGCGTTTACGAACTGCATCATGCCTTTGCTGCGCTTTTCGAGCGTCGATAATGCTTCTTTTAAGTCGTTTACAGCTTCCTGATCGTTCGTTGACTTCTCGATATCCTCGTTCACGATCAGGCGCATGGTGCCTACGAGCGATACGATAGGCGTCATGGAATTCATGATCTCGTGCCGCAGCACGCGGGTAAGGTTTTGCCAGGATTCGATCTCCTGTTGCTGCAACTCGGTCTGGATGTTTTGTAATACCACAATTTTAACCCACATCCCACGCAGCTGAATGGCGGCTGCCTGCAATGCGAGCGGCTGGTCGGTAGGCGTGCGGTACAGGTCGCGGACGCCGGTATCGAGGTCGGAAAGCAGCTCATACAGGCGCGGGTGCCTTTCTTTGAGCTCGCTGAGCTGGTGCAGGCGGTAGATGCCCAGCATGCGCAATGCCGCATTGTTGATCAGGTTGACCTGCCCGTTGGAATCGAAAGTAATGAGGCCCGTCCCGATGTGCTGGACAATGGTGTTGAGGTATTGTAAATTGGCCTCTTTCTCCGCGCGCGCCTGCCTGAACGCGTGCAAGACTTCGTTGAACTGCTGGTTAAGCTCCTTGAACGTCCGGCCCATTTTGTTGTCTGAGCGGAAATTGATCGTGAAATCGGAATAGCGTACCGATTCGAGGAAATAGGTCAGTTTGCGGTTCACATTCGTGACATACTGGTACAGCAGCGATCCCTGTACGAATATGAAAATGGTACCCAGGATGTACACCAGCGTTTCGTTGGTATGCTTGGACGCCAGCCAGGCGAGGGCAATGACACTCAGGACAATCACTATTATCCTGATCATAATCATAATACTGAAATGCCGGAGTCCGATCATGCGGGGTAAGCGGGAATAGGGTCGAGGTTTAGTTTTCGATCACACTTTGCGGCACACCCGACATTTCGCTCAGGATGTATTGTTCGAGCGACGGGATCTTGTAATGTGCCATATCAAACTTTTTATCTTCAAAAACTTCCGCCGCAGGTACCGAAATCGTGATCATACCTGCTGCATGCGCGGAGCGTAGCCCCGCGTGCGAGTCCTCGAAAGCAATGCATTCTTCGGGCAAAACACCGAGTTTTTTAGCGGTAGTTAGGTATACCGCCGGGTGGGGCTTGGTGTACTTTTCCAACTCGCCGGAATGCCAGGTGTCAAAATAGTCAATAATTTCCAGTCTTTTTAATACCCCCTCAATGAGGTCCATGTGCGAGGCCGAGGCGACCGCCAGTTTCAGGCCCTGTTTTTTCAATTCCCTGATCAGCGTAATGGCACCGGGCATGGCTTCGGCATTAGCCAGAATATCGTGATGTGCCTTTTCAAGTATTTCAGTTTCAAGCTCTTCGAAAGAGGGTGTGTTCCAGGGCTGGATCTGGTGGCAGAAATCAAGAAACAGCTTGATGGACAGTCCGGTAGTCTGTAAGCGAAGTGCTTCGGTGATTTCAAAATTGACTTTTTGCATGACAGAACGCGCCGCTTCCGTCCACATTGGTTCGGAGTCGATGAGCAGGCCGTCCATATCGAAAATTGCTGCTTTGATCATGATCAGGGGAGTGTGGGGATTTTTGATAACCACCCAAAACTACTACATTCGTCGGTGATGTCGAAGGGAGGAAGGGCTACATTTCCATTCCCTTTCCTCCTTTTCCCCAAAAAAAGTAACGATGGCTATTCAACTGGAAACAAACCTCGAAAAACTGCGTGCCTCGGCCCCGCTGGTGCAAAATATTACCAATTTCGTTGTGATGAACTTCACGGCCAACGCATTGCTCGCAGTGGGGGCGTCGCCGGTGATGGCACATGCGGTGGAGGAAGTGGAGGATATGGTGGCGATCGCTGGTGCGCTGGTAGTCAACATCGGTACGCTTTCGGCGCATTGGGTGGAAGCGATGAAACTGGCGATGAAGAAGGCGGCCGAACTTGGCAAACCGATCATTCTCGATCCCGTAGGCGCGGGCGCGACGCCCTACCGCAACAAAGTGCTGACCGAACTCCTGGAAACCGCCCCGCCGACGATTATCCGTGGTAACGGTTCCGAAATACTCGCATTGGCCGGAGCCAGTATCCAAACCAAAGGCGTCGACAGCACCGTAGATTCGACGGATAGTATCGGCGCCGCACGCGCATTGAGCGCTCGCTTCGGTTCGGTGGTGAGCGTGAGCGGGGCGGTAGACGTGATCGTACAGGGCAGCCGCACAGGCTGGGTATCCAATGGCGTGCCGCTGATGACGAAAGTAACGGGTATGGGCTGTTCGGCGTCCGCTATCGCCGGCGCATTCGCGGCCATTTGCAGCGATCCCTTCGAAGCGGCGGTTTCGGCGGCGGCTACGATGGGGGTTTGCGGGGAGCTGGCTTACCGCAATACGAAATTACCCGGTTCGTTTCAGATCGCGTTTTTAGATAAATTGGCAGAAGTAAGCCCGGCGCATTTGGCCGAGTTGAGCAAGGTTAAATTTGAATAATAGTGAAGGAACATTGGTAGACGAAGATTGCTGCCGTATGTTTGAAAATCCCGTGAGGGACGGCATGCCCAAGGGCATTTTTGAACTGGATGCGGCATAATTGGCTGCCTATATCACATGCCTGACGGCATTAAAAAAGAGAAATGTAATGTTAAATCTCGAACTATATCTCGTAACCGACGAAGCTGCATGCCTTGGCCGCGACTTTTACTGGGTCGTGGAAGAGGCGGTGAAGGGAGGCGTTACGATGGTGCAATTGCGGGAAAAGTCGCTTTCGACCCGTGCATTCATCGATCGGGCCAAGCGCTTGAAGGACCTTTTGGAAACTTATAATGTCCCTTTGATCATTAATGACCGCGTTGATGTAGCATTAGCTGTGGATGCGGACGGCGTGCATATCGGGCAGAGCGATATGCCTTTTCAAACGGCCCATCGGTTGCTTGGAGAGGGCAAAATCATTGGACTATCGGCCGAAAAGCAATCCGATTTGCTCGAAGCGGAGCATTGGAACCTGTCGTACCTCGCCGTGAGCCCGCTTTTTGCTACACCTACCAAAACAGACACCGAACAACCCTGGGAACTCGAAGGGCTCCAATGGGCGCGGCAGGAAAGCCGGCATCCGCTGGTCGTCATTGGCGGGCTTCACACAGGCAATGCGCGCGAAGCCGTGCTGAACGGCGCGAACGGTATTGCCGTCGTATCGGCCATTTGCAGCGCCCCGTCTCCCCGAGAAGCGGCAAGAGAGCTGAAAAAAACCATTCAGAACGCCATTCTTTGGCCAACCCTCAACACCCCCTGACCATACCTGACCATACCTGACAACCCCTGACTATACCTGACCGCACCCGACCACACCCGACCACAACTGACCACACCTGACCACACCCGACCACACCCAACCACACCCAACCAACACCACCAACCACATTCCTATGAACCGTTATCCAACTGTATTAACCATCGCCGGATCCGATAGCGGAGGTGGCGCAGGCATTCAGGCCGACCTCAAAACGATCGCCGCGCTGGGAGCCTACGGAACTTCGGCCATCACCGCGCTCACTGCGCAGAATACGCAGGGCGTGCGGGCCATTCACCCGGTGCCGCCGGCTTTTTTGCAGGAACAGTTGGAGGCTGTTTTCGAGGATATTACGGTTGATGCTGTAAAAATCGGGATGGTCAATACTGCGGAAGTAGCATATATAATCGCGGAGGCGCTCGATCGCTTCCAGCCGTCTTTCGTCGTTTTTGACCCGGTGATGGTATCTACCAGCGGTTCCAAACTGATTCAGGATGAGACGGTGTCGGTGCTCTGGAACGAACTTTTCCCTCGCGTCGACCTCATTACCCCCAATCTCGACGAGGCAGAAATACTCATCGGTGGACAGATCCGAACCCCAGCGACGATGAAGAGTGCCGCGACGGAGATGGTTGAAAGAGGCTGTAAAGCGGTATTGCTGAAAGGAGGCCACCTGGTAGCGCCGACGATTTACGATGTCCTGGCGCAGCGAGGGCAGGAGCCGCTGATCCTCGAATCGGATTATATCGATAGCCGGAATGTCCATGGTACGGGCTGCACATTGTCGTCGGCCATTGCTACCTACCTTGCCAAGGGCAATTCGCTGGCGGAGTCGATCATTTTCGCCAAGGAATACATCGCCGGCGCTATCCGCGAAGGTAAGAACGTTGTTACGGGTCACGGGCCCGGGCCGCTGAACCATTCATTTTCACCACTTTCCATGCAGATTATATCATGAAATTTACCGACCTGCTCTGGGCCGAAGCGCTGCCAATATTTGAACAAATACAACAACATCCATTCAACCAGGAGCTGAAAGAGGGTACATTACCGCTTGAAAAGTTTAAATTCTATATTTACCAGGACTCCCTTTACCTCGCCGATTTTGCCCGCGCATTGGCCGTAGCCGGCACCAAAGCCGGTAACAGCCACGAACTGCTCGATTTCCTCCAATTTGCTCAAAACGCCATTCTCGTAGAGCGGGCTTTGCATTTAGGTTATTTCAAAGAATACGTGATCGATTCCCAATCGGGGAAAGCGCCGGGCTGTTTTGCCTATACCAATTACCTGATGGCCACCAGCGCATTCGAATCCTACGAAGTGACAGTGGCCGCATTGCTCCCCTGCTTCTGGATTTACAAACAAGTCGGCGACTACATTTACGCCAACCAGACAGGCCCGAATGCTTATCAAAACTGGATCAATGCCTACGCAGGAGAAGATTTCGCCCATTCCGTACAGAAGGCGCTGGATATTTGCGATCAGCTGGCCGAGAATGCCTCAGAAGCGACGCGCAAAAAGATGATCGAGGCATATGTGACGGCGTCGAGGTTGGAATATATGTTCTGGGATAGCGCGTATCGGTTGGAGGAATGGGTGGTTTAGGACCGGCGGTCCATGGTCGGCGGTCAAAAAATCCCCCGTTCAAAAATTTTTCCAATAACTTTTAGGGTACCCACCGGCTGAGTTGTCAGAATTGCAAAACAACCAGCCATGAAAAAATTTATCTTGACCTTAATGGCCGGGGCCGTGAGCGCCCTGGCCTTTGCCCAGCCTGCCCAGACCGTCAAAGGACGGATCATTGATACCGAATCGCAGCAACCTGTGATCGGGGCGAATGTGATCGTGACATCCGTAACGCCTATTATCGGAGGCGTGACCGATACGGAGGGGAATTTCCGCATCGAGAAAGTACCTGTCGGCCGCCATTCATTTAAAATCACCAGCATAGGTTATGACGATGCATTCGTGCAGGAGATCAATGTCGGCTCGGGGAAGGAAGTCGAATTGAATATCAAACTGACTGAGTCGTTCCGTGCTCTGAATGAGGTTGTTGTGAAGGCGCAGAAAGAGAATGGCGCGCCTTTGAACGATATGGTGAGTGTGAGCGGGCGCTCCTTTACCGTAGACCAGACCAAACGTTTCGCGGCATCGGTAAACGACCCGGCGCGGATGGCGATGTCGTTTGCCGGCGTAGCGGCGACCGATGATGGTAGTAATCAGCTCATTATCAGGGGTAATAGTCCGAAAGGAATGCTATGGCGGATGGAGGGCGTTGAAATCCCTAATCCGAACCATTTCGCGCAGGAAGGGGCGAGCGGCGGGGGCATCAGCGCATTGAGCGCCAATGTGCTCGGCAATTCCGACTTTCTCACCGGCGCCTTTCCCGCGGAATACGGTAATGCCACATCCGGTGTTTTTGACCTTAAACTCAGAAAAGGGAATAATGAAAAACGTGAATACGCGATGCAGGCCGGTATTCTCGGGCTCGACTTTGCAGCAGAAGGCCCCATTGGTCCGAAAGGCGGCGCTTCTTATCTGGCTAATTACCGCTATTCTACGTTGTCGGTTCTTAACAAGATCGGCGTTAATCTTAATGGCGATGCTTCGATTGATTTTCAGGATGGCGCTTTTAAAGTATATATTCCTTACGACGACAAGGTGGTGGTGAGCGTGTGGGGAATGGGCGGCATCAGCACGTCCAAGGTCGACGACGACGATTGGAAGGAAACTTTCAAGTCGAACCGTGGGATGGTAGGCGTCAATTACCTCCGCTATATCAACAGCAAGTCGTATATGGAAAACATCGTTTCTTATTCTGCGACAACACAGACGGGTGATTTTTATGACAAAAATATCGATGCTACCTACCAGCAGAAATTTGTAAACCAAGCGCTTAGGCTCTCTTCTTTATATAACTACAAGCTGAATGCGCGCAACACAGTGCGTCTGGGCGTGATCATCAATCACCTGGATTTCAACCTGTACGACAAAGATAATGAAGACGGTCCCTATGAAATCAATGTGGACCGGAAAGGAAATACCCAGCTGTTTCAGGCATATGCGCAATGGAAGTCGCGTTTAACGCCTACCGTTACGTTGAATGCAGGTTTGCATGGCATGCTGCTGGCGTTGAACAACCGATATTCGATCGAACCGCGTGTGGGTGTGCGCTGGGCGGTAGCGCCGCGTTCGACGGTGAGTTTCGGGGCAGGTTTGCACAGCAAAACGGAATCCATTTCCATGTACATGGCCCAGGTAAAGGTGTCGGATGACAAGACGGATCAGATCAACAAAAACCTCAAACTCACCAAATCGGCGCATTTGGTGGCGGGCTATGAGTTCAGGCCGTCGGCGAGCTGGCGGGTGCTTGCGGAGACCTATTACCAGCACCATTACAATATCCCTATCGGCCCGCCGAATACCACGACGCCCTATTTGCTCCACAACTCGCAGCTGAACGAGATCAGCGGTTTCGTGAGCGATTCGCTGACGAGTGACGGTAAAGGACGCAGTTACGGTTTGGAACTGACCGTCGAGAAATCGCTGACAGCCGGTATTTACCTCATGAGCACGACTTCATTGTACCAGTCCAAATACACCGGTCGCGATGGCATCGAGCGCGACAGCCGTTTCAATAGTAAATATGTGCAAAACTTCCTCGCGGGTAAGGAATGGCGCGTCGGTAAAAGCAAAACCAATATTTTCGCAGCGAACATCAAGCTCCTCGCAGCAGGCGGTAACCGTACTACACCGATCGATTTGGAAAAGTCGAGAGAGAAAGGCCGCACGGAACGGGATTGGTCGCGAAGCTACTCGGAGCAACTGCCCGCCTATTTCCGTGGCGACCTGCGTGTGAGTTACACCAAAAATAAAAAGCGCACCACCTCGACCATCTCACTCGATATTCAGAACGTGACCAACAGGCTGAATGCGTTCGACCGCTATTACAACAAGAAAGAGGACCGGGTAAAGTTGATCACCCAGACAGGCATGCTGCCTATCCTGAATTACCGCCTGGAATTTTAATGCAAGGCGTGGCGGGCGTTCGGTTGTAAATGAGCGAAAAGATCCGCCAACAGTGGCCTCGTCAGGTAATCTTTGGAACGGTTGTTTTACAGATCTGGATTCGAACGAAAATTTCAACAAATCTAAAAACGACCGTTATGGAAAAGGATTTTGAAGATAATCAGGCTGTTAAGAAACTAAAATCGCTTGCGGAGGACATCCGGTTCTGCATGTACACGACCATCGAAGACGGCAAGATCGTATCGAGGCCGATGACGACGCTGGACATCGATGTCGAAGGTAATGTGTGGTTCTTCACAAGCCGTCACACAGAATTAGTGAGAGACGCACGCAGAGGTGATCCGGTGACATTGATTTATTCGGACCCTAAAAACAATACCTACCTGAGCGTATCGGGCACGGCGTCGATCGTGGAGAGCGAACACCGTAAGGAAGAACTATGGAATGTAATGACGAAAGCCTGGTTTCCGGGGGGAAAAGACGACCCGGATCTCGCGGTTCTCAGGGTTACCACACAAGAAGCGGCCTATTGGGATAGTACATCTTCCAAAATGATCGTATTCTTTTCGATGCTCAAAGCGGTGATCACGGGCAGCACACCGGAAGGTGGGGATCATGGCAAATTGAATCTGGTGTAGATGTATATATTGAATGCAAAAGAGGCGGTCGGGAATCCCGATCGCCTCTCTGCTTTTATAAAAGGCAGAAGCCTTTACTCTACACTTGCTTCCTCATTCACGTAGGCTTCTGCCAGTTCGGTGAGCTTATGGTCGGTTTCCCCTTCCTGGTCAAGCGTTTGTTGCAATAGATCAGCGACGTTGGAATGCCCGAGTGTACGCGCGATGTTGCGCAGTGTACCATACGATGCGATTTCATAATGTTCCACTTTCTGGGCGGCCATAATCAATCCGCAGTCGCGCACCATCGTGCCTTTTTCGGTGCTTTCAAGGATTTCGTTCGCTTCTTCGATGAGCCCTTCCATCGCCGCGCATTTTTTGGCTTGCGCTTTTTCGCCGATTAGGCCAAAGATTTCTTCCACGCGTGCTGCGTGCTGTTCGGTTTCAGTAGTATGTTGTTCGAATGCAGCCTTTAACTCTTCGGAAGTGGTATTCTTGGCCATTTTTGTAAGCGCTTTTGCCAGATTCTTTTCAGCCCAATAAATGTCTTTAAGACCATCTACAAATAATTCTTTCAGCTTAGTGCTATCCGATTCGGTAATTTTCTTGGGACTTGTTTTACTTTTTGTCGCTTTCATGATCATGTAGTTTTAATGGTCGTTGTTTTGTTGAAAGTGATGGCGGTCGCCATCCGATTGCGGGATCCTTTTTAAAAACCCATACCAATCCGATAATGCCGTTTGCAGCAAATCTCAGCCCCGTGCTTGAAGATATTCCTACCCATATACGTGTGGCAGGGGTGGGAAAGGGGTAGGAATGCTTTTTGAACAACGGGCATATCAACCGACTGACACCATGAGCAAAAGCAAACCATTTAAACCAGTCATCATCATTCTCCTGCTACTCGGCATCGCCGTGGCCATCTGGTACTTTTTCAAAAAGAGCAAACCCGATGCGGTCACGGGATTAAAACCACACGTGGAAATGAGTATCGCACACATCAGCGACGTGACGGACAGTACCATTAAAATGGAGCTCAAAACATTGTTGTATAATCCGCTTCCGGTGGGGATGCATTTGAAGCGCCTCAATTATGTGGTAAAAATGAATGGCAAAACGATTGTTGAGGACCATTATAACCAACCGCTGGAAGTAAAAGCGGCCGACAGCTCTTTGCTAACGCTGCCTGCGAAAGTGAAAATCCGCAACCTGCGCGTGGAAGGAGACGAGGAGGCTGCCAAAGGCCAGGATAGCGCCGATTATCATTTTAAAACCATCCTGCATTTTGAAAAACCATTTCTGGGAAAAGATTCCCTTGTGCTCGATATGGATAAGCGCTTGCCGCTTTACCGGCTTCCGAAGGTCAAAATGGCGGGTTATGATTTCAAAAAGCTGGGTCTGAAAGAGTCGGATATTGTAGTGAAAATCGAGGTTACGAACTTGAACACGTTTTCACTCCAATTCCGGGACCCGCGGTATGCTATGGATTTGGGTAAACAAAAACGCTTCGCGGAAGGCGCTGTCACGGGTATTACCAGGGTGAAAGCCAAAAGCACGGAGATTTATGAAATCCCGCTTTCGGTAAGTCTTGGGAAAGTGATAAAGGCCGGTGCGCAGATGATCGGCAAAGGCAAGGAACTGCCGTTTACATTCTATTTCAAAAGCAAAATCAAATCCGAAAACGAGGTCCTGGACGGCAGCGATATGAACCTCATTATGGATGGGGAATTGAAGGATTTGGAGGCGTTTCAAAAGAATATGGGGCGGGAGTAATGACGGCCGTCATCACTCCCTGTCAAACCAAATCGTCATTTCATTGGCGCCGCGGTTGGCCCAGGCGTAGTAGGGGATTAATGTGATGTTTTGTTCTTTGGATTTCAGGACATTGATGCCGCCGAGCATTTCCTTCTGGTACGATGGGGTGAATTCCTGCGTGCCGGAGATTTTCATGGCGAGGGCCTTGCCGCCATTGTCGTGGCCTTCCGCGCAGTAAAGTACCGGCCCGCGTTCGATGGCAACCTTCCCCTGGTTGGATTTCAGGTTTTCATTGGCGATCACTCTGCGTACCGGCATATCGACCACGAGCTCGATCACATCGCCTTTTTTCCAGGTACGGTTCAATTTCAAATAGCCGTTTTCAATGGTTGGGTCCATTTTTTTGCCATTGACGGTCAATCCCACCGGTTTTACGAGTTTGTCTTCATAACTATACAAATCCCCCGGAATCGCCTGACCGTTCGCCCAGCCCGGAATGCGGATATGCAGCGGAAAAGCTCCGCTCTTTTCGGGATCTACCTGAATGCGAATGTTTCCCTGCCAGGGATATTGGGTCTGCTGAGTGATTTGGACCGGGGTGTTTGGAAGCGTAACGTTCGCTTTGGTATCGCCGAATAGGTTGATGACTAATGCATTACCTTGAGTCGCATACATGTATGCAGGCATGGAAGGCAGAAAGCGCGAGACATTGGTAGGGCAACACGCGGTACCGAACCATTCGTGCCGCACGGCACCAGAGCCTTTGTTGAAGTCGTTGGTACCATTAGACGACATTGGGTTAACATAAAAGAATGTATTGCCTTTCACACCCATTCCGCCCAGGAAACCATTGTAAAGCACGCGCTCGAACACATCCATGTATTTCGCGTCGCCGGTGAGGAGGTACATTTTGTGGTTCCAAAGCATATTCGCGATAGCGGCGCAGGTTTCGGCGTAGGCATTATCGTTGGGCAGAATGTAAGGCTTGTCGAATGCTTCGCCGTCCTCCCGGGCGCCCATTCCGCCGGTTACATATTGTTTTTTATAGGTGGCGTCGTTCCAGATGGCTTGTACGGCGGTCTCGTCTTTTGAGTCGGGGCGGAGGGTGAGCAGATCGGCTACGCCTGTGTACAGGTACTGCGCGCGTACCGCGTGCCCGACCGCCTCGCGCTGGCGCACGAACGGTACCTGGTCCTGAAAATAGGAGGGGCCGAGCTTGTGCTCGTCGAGGAAGAGCGTGCGCTTGTCGGAACGGCCGCGCATGTCGATGAAGAATTTGGAAAGATCGAGGTATTCCTTTTTGCCGGTAACGCGGTAGAGGCGGATCAATGCGAGTTCTGTCTCTTCATGACCCGGTACCACCACCATTTGTCCGGGTTTAGGGCCAATGGTTTTAACCAAATGGTCGGCATTCCTGATGGCGACATTCAGCAAATTCTTTTTGCCCGTCGCTTCGTAATGTGCTACCGCCGCTTCGTACAAATGCCCTGCATTGTACAATTCATGGCTGCCGTTCTCGAAGGAATAGCGGTAAGGTCCCGCGATCCAGTCATAGGAACCGGTGGTATCCTTGTTAATGGTTCTGATCGTGTACAAATAACCATCGGGCTCCTGCGCGGCGGCGAAGAGCGTGATCAGCGAGTCGAGGTAGTGATCCAGTTTAGGATCATATTGATTTTGAAGTACATAAGAAGCACCTTCAACGACTTTGAAGACATCTGAATCGTCGAATCGAGCCCCTTTAAATACCCCTTTTTTCAAACCACCGGCTACTGCGAAGTTATCAAACCGGCCCGACTCCTCGCATTGATGCAATGCATGCGGGATCGTTACGCCGCGCGCCAGCTCGACGCGATCGTGCCAGAAACCGTCGGTAGTTTTAACGTCTTTGAGCGGTACCGGTTTGATGCCGCCGGTTTGGGCAAATAGAAAATGGGAGAAAAAAACGAGGATGAATATGGGAAGTGATTTCGTCATCGGAAGTACAAAGTTGGAACGCAGTTGAGCTTTACATTTGATTTAAACCCAAAAAACATGCCAAGTTTGTACTTCCGTGCCGTTTGAAATGGCTTACAAGCCGTATTTCTCCATCCTCCGGTAAAGTGCTGCGCGGCTGAGTCCCAGCTCACGGGCCGCGTCGGTGATGTTTCCGTTGAAGCGTTTCAATGCTTTGATGATCATCGTTTTTTCCATGTCTTCGAGGTCGAACCCGGTGGCGGTAGCAGGTTGTCCGGCCGAACTTTTGAGGAAAAGGTCATCAGGTTGCAAGGTTTTTTCCTGCGAAAGGATCACTGCGCGCTCCACAGCATGCTGCAATTCGCGGATGTTGCCCGGCCAGTTGTACTGCTGCATTTTCTTAACCAATGCATTGCTGATGTCGTTAACGGGACGGTTATACTTTTTGGCGTATTGCTTGAGGTAATATTCGGCCAGTGCGCTGATATCCTCGGGCCTGTCGCGTAATGGCGGCAGTTCGAGTTCGATGGTATTGATCCGGTAGAGCAAATCCTGGCGGAAGGTCTTTTCGTTGACCATTTTTTCGATATTCATATTCGTCGCACATATGAGGCGGACGTCGAGCGCAATGGGTTTGTTGGAGCCGACGCGCGTTACTTTGCGCTCCTGGATGACGGTGAGCAGCTTGGCCTGCAATGGCAATGTAAGGTTACCGATCTCGTCCAGGAAAATGGTGCCGCCCTTGGCTTCTTCGAAACGGCCGGCGCGGTCTTCCTTCGCATCCGTGAATGCACCTTTCACGTGGCCGAACAGCTCGCTTTCGAAAAGGGTCTCGCTGATCGCACCCAGATCCACGGCTACGAACGGCTTGTCCGAACGCTTGGAATGCTGATGCACGTGCCTGGCTAGCTGCGTTTTACCCGTACCGTTTTCGCCCAGGATGATTACATTGGCATCTGTCGCAGCCACCCTTTCGGCGGTGACGAGTACCTGCCGCATGCTTTCACTGGTGGCCACGATGGTATCTCCGACGGCCTTATTGTTCTTTTTGCCATCATCTTTGGTCTTTTCTTCCGCTACCGGCAGCACTTTGTCCTTACCTCCTTCGAGTGCCGTGCTGATCGTCGCCAGCAGTTTGTCGTTTTCCCAGGGTTTCAGTACAAAATCGATGGCACCGGCTTTGATCGCGCGGATCGCCATTTCGATGTCGCCGTACGCGGTGATCATGATCACTTTCGCGGCCGGGTTGATGTCCAGGATACGATCGAGCCAATGGAAACCTTCGCGCCCGCTGTTCACGTCGCGGGTGAAGTTCATATCGAGCAGGATCAGGCTATAATCGCCGTTAGTGACGAGGAATGGCAGTTTTTGGGGGTTCTTTTCAATGTCGACCGCTTTGGCGTGCCGTTTCAGTAAAAGTTTGGCGGCACTGAGCACGTCAACATCGTCGTCGATAATCAGGATCTTGGCTTCTGATAGTAGCATGGCTGTTCTTTCTTGTGGTGCGCAGGCGGGTTAATACTGCCGGATAGGGACTTAACGCAATTGTTTGTCAAGATAAGGACGCAATTTGAAATATTATTTCCTAACAAGCTAAAATGTCACTATTTTACCTTAAAAAGACGGCTTGGGGGCCTTGTCCGCGCCCGAACAAACTTGTCCGATAACGAACAATATTAACGGTGTTCTGAATTTGAATAATGTTGATTTTCAAATGATTAGATAGCATTGTCTTCTTTGGCATAGTGATTGGATTAATAAAGGCAAATACAACTGCGAACTCAATCACCAGCATATAATGGAAGTTAAGACACCTAACTCGACTAGCACCAGTAACGGATTTTCCGGAGGATCAACAATGGACCGAGTAAAACCCAAGAAATTCTGGAATACCAAACGCATCAGCATCATCGGTGGTAGCGTTTTACTGGCAGCGTTCCTGATCTATCAGTTCTTTTTTGCCGATAAAAGAAGCAAGCTGAACGTTGAACAGGACAAACTGACGATATCGACCGTTCAGAAAGGCAAATTCGACGAATTCATCGTCGTAACCGGGGTGGTTCAGCCGCTCAAAACCATCCAGCTCGATGCGATCGTAGGTGGTTATGTGACCGAAAAATTGATTGAAGGTGGTAACATGGTGAAACAGGGCGACGTCCTGCTTCGTCTCGAAAACCAGAACCTCAAACTGAGCTTCCTCCAATCGGAAACAGAGGCCAGCCGATTGGTCAACGACCTTCAAAACACGCGACAAAACCTGAAAGTAGCCCGGTTTACACTCCAAAAAGCATTGAGCGACCTGGATTTCCAGCTCGATCAGGCCAAAGACGCGCATGATCGGAATGTGAAGCTTTATAAAGACAAAGTGATTCCCGAAGCGGATTACCTGAAAACGAAACGTGACTACGAAAAGCTGGTAAGACAGCGCGAAATCGAGATCGAATCGCAAAAATACCAGGAAGAAAACGCCAAAATGCAGATTAACCAGTTGGAAGGTACATTGGCCAGCACGCAGAAAAACGTGAGCCTGTGGCGCCAGACGCTTGACAACCTCGTGGTGAAGGCGCCGGTATCGGGTCTGTTGTCGTCCATGAATATCGAAGTTGGTTCCAACATCAGCCAGGGCCAGAACATCGGGCAGATTGACGATTTGAATGGTTTCAAAATGCGTGTCAGCGTGGATGAGCACTATTTGTCACGGATTTTCGTCGGGCTGGCCGGCTCGATGGAGTTCAACGGAAAAGATTACGGGTTGAAAATCATCAAAATATATCCGGAGATTTTGAGCGGACGTTTCGAAGTGGATATGAAGTTCGACAACGGTGCCCCCGAATTGGTAAAAAGAGGCCAGTCCGCGCCGATCCGTCTGCAACTCGGCCAGCCTTCACAGGCAACATTGCTGCCGGTGGGCGGCTTCTTCTCCGAAACAGGTGGAAACTGGGTGTATGTAGTAGGCGAAGACGGCAAACGTGCCGCGAAACGCAACATCACATTAGGTCGTAAAAATCCCGAATATTTCGAAGTCCTCGAAGGCTTGCAGCCGGGCGAGAAGGTCATTACCAGCTCGTATGAGAACTTCGGCGACAATGAAGTGCTAGAATTTTAAATAAAATGGCGGTCGGCCGTCCGCGGCCGGCCGTCAATACAACTTTTCGAATACCTGAATTTATCACGAAACCCAGCCGACAGCCGCGCGTTGAAAGCCGAAAGCCACGTAAAAAAATGATCAAGATCAACAACATGCACAAGGTGTTTTCTACCGAGGAAGTAGAAACAACTGCCCTCAACGGCATCGACATGGAAATTAAGGACGGCGAGTTTGTTGCCATCATGGGACCATCCGGTTGCGGGAAATCTACCTTGCTGAACATTCTGGGACTGCTCGATAACCCGAGCGAAGGGTCGTACGAGTTTTACGGCACGGAAGTGGCAAAAATGTCGGAACGCCAGCGTGCGCAGATCCGCAAGGGTAACATTGGTTTCGTGTTCCAGAGCTTTAACCTGATCGACGAACTGACGGTTTATGAGAACGTGGAGCTGCCATTGCTGTACCTGAAAACGCCTCCGGCGGAACGCAAGGAGAAAGTGGAAGCAGCACTGACGCGCATGAACATGATGCATCGCCGCAACCACTTCCCGCAGCAGCTATCGGGTGGTCAGCAGCAACGTACCGCCATTGCCCGCGCCGTGGTAGCGACTCCGAAGACAATCCTGGCCGATGAACCTACGGGTAACCTCGATTCCAAGAACGGTGAAGAGGTAATGAACCTGCTCAGCCAGCTGAACGGCGCCGGAACGACGATCCTGATGGTAACGCACTCGCCTTACGATGCAGGTTTCGCACACCGCGTAGTGAACCTGTTCGACGGCAAGATCGTGACTGAAAAAATACATGTTTAGAAATCCTCCGGCTATTGACGACTAGCGCGGCTTTATAGCAGGAACCTTTGATGCGGGGGCACCAGCTCCCTGGAATGCAGTGTGGGGACCCTGGCCGGGTGACAAGCGCCAAAGCTAGTTTGAACAATATGCCAAATCTAACCATGAAGAAAATCCTAACCATCCTGTTGGCCGGCGTAAGTACGCTGGCCATTGCCCAGAAAAGGGCTTACCTGAGCAGAAGCATCGATGATGATGGTATAAAGCTCTCCATTAAAGTATCCGGAACGCTGGACGGCAAAGAAGTTGACATCAATAAGTCTTTCGATGTGGAAGGAATGAGCCAGGAAGACCGCGAGGCATTGCGCGATAAAGTATTGTCTTCCATCGCCGAGGGCAATCTCGAACTGCCGGCTCCTAAGACACCCTGTAATGAATCGGTTGCCGTAGCATCTCCGAAGCCGAAACATAAACCTAGGCGGCCGGAACCACGGATAGCGCCCGCACCCGACGCCGCGGTTGCCGAACCGTCGGCCGATGAACCGGAAACGATGGCGTTCTCCTCCAATGAAATGAATGCAGAGATGATCTCGTCCGGTAAAGGGTTTATCAAGGAACCTGCTTCAAAAGCTCCAAAGGATTTTTCCAGAAGTGTACGCTACAATTCCGAAACCGGTGAAATGTTTATCAAATACAGGTTCACGAAGGACGGAGACGAGTATATCTACGAAAAGACCGTGAATGCCGCAGAGAAATCGGAGAAAGACCGGCAGCGGATCGTCGAAAATTTTGAACGTGAAATGGGCCTGCCTGGAAATGGCATGGAGATGTAAAAGCTTGAAGTAATGCTGAAAAACTATCTGAAAATTGCCTGGCGGAATCTGCGTAAACACAAGTTTTACACGTTTCTGAACATATTCGGTTTGTCCCTTGGGCTGGCGAGTTGCCTGCTCATTACGTTGTATGTGGTGGACGAGCTCAGCTACGACCGCTCCTTCGCGAACGCCGACCGTATTTTCCGGATCAATGCAGATATCCGTTTCGGCGGTGCCGACATGGCGCTGGCCGTGGCGCCGGACCCTTTGGCATTTACTTTAAAAAAGGATTACCCGCAGATCGAACAGGTAGTTCGGTTGCGTGAAAACGGCAGCCAGCTTGTACGACGGGCGGATGCGGCCGATAACCTGAAAGAAGATCGCGTTTTCTACGTCGACTCGACATTCTTCCAGGTTTTCTCAGTGCCCCTGCTGCAAGGCGACCCGAACACGGCATTGCGCAATCCGCAAACCGTGGTAATCTCGGAAACGGACGCCCGGAAATACTTTGGCGACGCCAATCCGATGGGTAAGGCATTAATGGTGGACAACAGCGTTACGTATACAGTCACCGGCGTCATGCGGGACATACCCGCGCAATCGCACATGCGTGATGTGAATATGCTCCTTTCCATGAGCTCGACCGAGGAAAGCAGGAGTAATGCGTGGGGTAGCCATAATTTCAACACGTATATTCTGTTCCGCGAAGGAATTAACGCAAAGCAGTTTGAGAAGAATTTTGAAACTGTTTTGCAGAAATATACCTCCAAATGGATCAAAACCTTTTTGGGCTCGACGCTGGATGAAGTCAGGAAGTCGGGGAATTACCTGGTTTATACCTTAATGCCGCTTGCGGATATCCATTTGCATTCGGACCGCACGGCGGAGATTAATGCAAACGGAAATATCCAATATGTCTACATTTTCGGCGTAGTCGCTATTTTCCTGCTGGCCATCGCCTGCGTCAACTTCATGAACCTCGCCACGGCGCGTTCGGCCAACCGGGCGAAAGAAGTGGGCGTACGCAAAGCATTGGGTTCCGAGCGGTCATCTTTGGTAAGCCAGTTCCTGACCGAATCAGTGATGCTGAGCTTTTTCTCGCTCGTACTCGCGATGCTGATCGCCTACCTTGCATTACCGCTATTCAACAATCTGGCGAACAAGCAAATCCAGTTCCCGATCACGAACGTGTGGTTCTGGTCGGTGATGCTGCTTACCGGCGGGATAGTTGGTGTGCTTGCCGGCAGTTATCCCGCATTCTTCCTTTCGGCCTTCCAGCCATTGAAAGTCCTGAAAAACACGATCCAGCTCGAAGGCAAAATGAGCGGTTACCTCCGCAACGCATTGGTAGTATTCCAATTCGTCATTTCGGTAATGCTGATCGTCGGAACGGGCGTTATTTATCGTCAGCTCAACTACATTCAAACCAAGAAGCTCGGGTTCAATAAGGATCAAATGCTGATCGTGAACGATGCTTATGCATTGGATAACCAGGTAAAATCATTCAAAGAGCAGGTTCTGCAACTCCCGAACGTGGAAAGTGCCACGGTTACCAGCTTCCTGCCGACACCTTCTTCCCGTACCGATCACACCTTTTTCCCGGTCGGCCAAATGCAGCAGGACAAGGGCCTGAATATGCAGAAATGGTCTGTGGATTATGATTTTGTAAAAACAATGCAGCTTCAAATCGCGAGCGGACGTGCTTTTGATCAAACATTTCCCTCCGACTCTACGGGCATTGTCATCAACGAGGCCGCAGCAAAAGTGCTGGGATACGCCGATCCGATCGGTAAGAAGATATTCGGTTACGAAGACGCCGCATTAACGAAGCGAGTCGACTATACCATCATCGGAGTGGTGAAAAACTTCCATTTCGAATCGCTCAGAAGGAACATAGGCGCATTGAGCCTGATCCTTTATAAAAGCTCCGGCTCGGTAGTATTCCGTATGAAAGGCGGTGATGCGCCGCGTACCGTGGAGCAGGTAGAGGCGCTTTGGAAGAAAATGGCACCTGGTCAGCCATTCAATTACAAATTCATGGATCAGGATTTCGACAACGTCTATCGCAGCGAGCAGCGCGTTGGGCAGATATTCATCACCTTCGCAACGATTTCCATCATTATCGGTTGCCTCGGATTGTTCGGCCTGTCGGCATTTACCGCCGAGCGCCGCACGAAGGAAATCGGCGTGCGCAAAGTACTGGGCGCAAGTGTTACGAACATCGTAGCATTGCTTTCGAAAGAATTTATCAAACTAATCCTTATAGCCATTGTAATCGGCAGCCCGATCGCCTGGTTCGGTATGAACCACTGGCTAAGCGATTTCGCCTACCACGTCGACCTCGCCTGGTGGATGTTCGCTGCCGCGGGATTGCTGGCCATCATCATTGCATTGCTCACAGTAAGTTTTCAAAGTGTAAAAGCCGCGCTGATGAACCCGGTGAAGTCGTTGAAGTCGGAGTAATTATTGTGGTTGAAGGAAAGGATTGATAATATTAAGTTTCCCTTCTATTAATTGATTGTGTTGTAAATCTTCGGAATAGAGGGTATTGCAACCGGCCGCAAGTGTAGAAGATATAATAATGCTGTCGAAGATCTGAAAATCATATTTTTTCAGAATGTAATACGAATGGTCAAGTATATCCTGATCAACCGAGACAATCTGACAACGATCGAAAACGCGGTTGCATTTAAATAATACTTCCTTTTTGGGAAGTTTCATTAGGCGTTTTGTCACATTAATGAATTCCGAGACAACCTGCGTGCTGAT
This sequence comes from Dyadobacter sp. SG02, assembly GCF_900109045.1. Lineage (GTDB taxonomy): Bacteria > Bacteroidota > Bacteroidia > Cytophagales > Spirosomataceae > Dyadobacter. Next base: position 771,578 of record NZ_FNYL01000001.1, on the reverse strand, counting down.
GATTGGGTTTAATGCAATTATGCTTTCGCTGACATGTCTTTTTGCCTGATCGCTGGAATCATACAGATACAATAAAACATTAGTTTCCAGCGCAAAGTTAGTCGTCATAATTGTTAGCCTCGTCGCGGTTAAATTTGAAGTTGCTCAGGTCCACGCGGTAATCTTTAAAAATTGCCCTGATCGCTTGCATTCTTTGGTCTTTTTCAAGCTCTGTAAGCACCCGCGGCGCTTTTACTTCGGATGCGACCACTTCTATTTCCTTCCCAATCATTTCTTCGGGAAGTGTTAAAGTGAAGGTTGTGCTCGTCGGGACAATAATTTTTCTGACCAGTTCCATAGCATTTGAGTTTACAGACAATCAAATATATCCAATAACACTATCTACATCCTATTTATTCCACAACCAATGAACAAACGGTATGCTTAGAAATTATCTGAAAATCGCCTGGCGGAATTTGTTGAAAAACAAGATGTTCAGCTCCATTAACATTCTTGGGCTGGCGCTGGGGATGGCTTGCAGCTTGCTGATTATGCTTTGGGTGCAGGACGAGATCAAAATGGACCGGTTCCACGAGAACGATGCCCGGCTTTATTCGGTGATGGAGAACCAGCACTATTCCGGGGAGATCAATACGTTTGCCGCTACGCCCGGGATTTTGGCGGAGAATATTGTGAAAGATATTCCGGAAATCGAAAAGGCCAGCCAGGTACTTTGGGAACTATCACCGGTTTTGAAAGCAGGTAATGTGTTTGATAATGAGAAGGGCCGCTATGTACAGGGGGATTTCCTGACGATGTTTTCGTTCAAACTCAAACACGGCGATGCGCGAACGGCCCTGAAACGCCCCGACGGCATTGTGATTTCCCAAAAACTGGCCGATAAATACTTCAAAGGCCAGGACCCGATGGGAAAGGCCATGCGCGTGGATAATAAGGACGACGTCGTGGTCACCGGCGTGCTGGAAGAAATCCCGCGGTATTCTTCTATGAAATTCGATTTCATGATGAGCTACGACCGGTGGATTAAAGGTGCTGCCTGGGCGAAGGAATGGGGTAACAATGGTCCGCGCTGCGCAGTGTTGCTGGCTAAAAATGCCGATATCAATAAAGTTAATGCAAAGATCAAGGGTTATATCAAAACCAAAAACAAGGACAGCAACGTAGACCTTTTCCTGATCAATTACGGAGAATCGTATCTGTACTCGAACTGGGAAGCGGGCAAGCAGAACGGCGGACGCATCGAGTATGTGCGGATGTTTACGATTGTGGCAGTATTTATTCTGATCATCGCCTGCATTAATTTCATGAACCTCGCAACTGCACGCTCGGTGAAGCGTGCGAAGGAGGTTGGATTGCGCAAAGTTGTCGGGGCTTATAAAACGAGCCTGATCGCGCAATTTATGGGCGAATCTATCCTCATTACTTTACTTGCGCTGGTGGTTTCGATTGCGATTGTACTCGCATTGCTGCCGGGCTTCAACTCGCTGACCGACAAGCAGCTTTCACTCGATTTTCTGGACCCGGCATTCCTGCTGCTGCTCCTGGTGCTGACATTAATCACCGGCCTGATTGCCGGCAGCTACCCCGCACTATTCATGTCGTCGCTCAACCCGGTAACCATTTTGAAAGGGGCTTTGAAGTTCAAGCCGACTGCTACCTATTTCCGGCAGGGGCTGGTGGTGTTCCAGTTCGGGCTATCGATTCTGCTGATCCTTTCGATGATCGTCATTTACCGGCAGATAGATTTTATACAGCATAAGAACCTCGGTTTCAGCCAGGAAAACCTGCTTTATATTCCGGACATTGAAAATACCATGAGCACCAATTTCGATGCATTCAAGCAGGCGCTTGAAGCGGAGCCGGGCATTAAGTCGGTCGCGCGGTCGCAGGCGAGCCCGCTCGCGTACGGGAGCTCTACCATGGGTGTAAGCTGGCCCGGGAAGGATACGACCAAGCAGTTGCTTTTCAATGTGAACCCGGTAGGTTTCAATTTTATCGAGACAATGGGCATCAAGCTCCTCGACGGTCGCGATTTCAGTCCTTCGTTCGGAACGGATACTTCGAATTACCTGGTGAACGAGGCGGCTGCGAAGAAGATCGGGTATAAAGATCCCGTTGGAAAGGAACTGACGATGTGGGGGAAGAAAGGCAAGATCATCGGTTTGATGAAGGACTTTCACATCGGTTCCCTGCATGTGGCGATTGAACCTTTGATTATCAATCTGCAACCCAAAAAAGAAGCATGGGGCTCCGGGCTGGTACGTGCAGAGGCTGGAAAGACGAAACAGGCCATCGAAAGCCTGGAAAAAGTCTTCCGGCGATATAATTCCGGTGTACCTTTCAAATACCATTTTGCCGACGAAGAGTTCGGAAACCTCTACAAGGCCGAAACGGTCGTGAGCAAGCTCTCCAACTACTTTGCATTCCTCGCCATTTTCATTTCCTGCCTGGGGTTGTTCGGCCTCGCGGCATTTACAGCCGAACAGCGGACGAAGGAGATCGGCGTTCGAAAGGTGCTGGGAGCGAGTATTTCCAATCTGGTAGGTATGCTCTCGGCCGACTTCCTGAAACTGGTAGGCATTTCGGCGATCATCGCATTTCCCGTCGCCTGGTATTTCCTGAACGGGTGGCTGGAAAAATATGCCTTCCGGATCGAAATGGAATGGTGGTATTTCGCCGTCGCAGGTGTGGCAGCGCTGTTGATCGCCCTGTTTACGGTAAGCTTCCAGGCGATCAAGGCCGCGCTGATGAATCCGGTGAAATCGTTGAAATCTGAATAAACAGCCATCTAGCCATGTTAAAAAACTATTTCAAAATCGCCATCCGAAATCTCACGAGGAACAAGGTTTTCTCGGTGATCAATATTGCCGGCCTGTCGCTGGGGCTCACGTGCTGCATGCTCATTGTTTTGTATACGAAAGACGAAGTGAGTTTCGATCGCTTTCAGAAAAACAAGGACCAGCTGTACCGGATAATGGTTACCAGCAAGGGAGAGACCGAAACCCGTACATTTGGAAGTACGAACGCCATTCACGGCCCCACTTTCAAGCAGGATATTCCTGAGATCCGGGAGGTAATACGGGCGCAGAGCAATTCATTTGTCGTTAAAAAAGGGAATGAAGTCTTGAAAGAGGATATTCTGTTCGCAGACGCGCCTTTTTTCTCGGTTTTTTCCATGCCGCTGCTTTCCGGCGATCCCAAAACGGTGTTGTCGGATATTCACTCCATCGTCTTGAGCGAGGATCTGGCTGAAAAGTATTTTGGTACAAAGAATGCGGTAGGGCGGACCATGCAACTGAAAATCGGGGATGGGTTTGAACCGTTTATCGTATCCGGCGTGGCGAAGCGTTGCCCGCAAAACTCTTCCGTCCAGTTTGATGCAGTATTGCCTTTTGCATACCAGGAGGCAAAAGGCTGGACGGACAAGGAATGGATGGGTTTTTACATGAATACTTTTGTATTGTTACACGAAAAGGCTGATTATCATGCGGTCGTGAATAAGATGAACCAGGTTTCGAAGAGCAAGGTAACCGCGGAGGCCAGCGAAGGGCGCGAGATCCGGAACCAGATTGTCTTCGATCTGATGCCTTTCCTCGATATGCATTTGCAAAGCTCCGACGGCGACCTGCACAATGGTCTCGACCACGCCAGCAGCCCGATCTATTCCTACATTCTGTCAGGTATCGCCATTTTTATCCTGTTGATCGCCTGCATTAATTTCGTAAACCTCACGGTGGCGCGCTCGCTCAATCGGGCAAAGGAAATCGGTGTGCGGAAAGTGGTGGGCGGGCTGAGAAAACAGCTGATATACCAGTTTCTGGGTGAGTCGTTTTTGCTTTCCTTCCTGGCATTTGCGCTCGCTATCGCCCTTACGCAAATCGTGTTGCCGGTTTTCAACGACCTGGCTAATAAACAACTCTCGCTTTCGTATTTGCTCGATACCGGGCTGATATCGGGTTATATCGCATTGTTTTTCATGACGGGACTGGTTGCAGGTGTATATCCTGCGCTCGTACTGTCGGGTTTTAGCCCGGTGCAGACGCTCTACAACCGCACGAAGCTTACCCGTAAGAATTACCTGACGAAAGGGCTTGTCATCTTCCAGTTTGCATTGTCGGTGTGCCTGGTGATCGGAACTATTGTGATTTATTCTCAATTCAAGTACCTGACAAACAAAGACCTGGGTTATAACGATAAGAGCCTGGTGAGTTTCAGTCTGGGTCGGGGAGGGCCGGATAGGGAGGTAATGGAAGTGGTCCGGAATGAGTTGAAGAATACTGCCGGGATAGCATCGGTGGCGGCATTCAATGGTAATTATAATAGTACTATTGCGAAAGTAGAGGGGCGTGAGATCGGCTTTGGCTACATTGGGGTGAGCGACGAGTTCCTGCCTGCATTGCAAATCCCGGTGCTCAAAGGCCGGAATTTCTCCAAAAGCTTCTCGACGGATCCCGAAGAGTCGATTGTCGTGAACGAAGCATTCGTGAAGCGCGCCGGACTGAAAAACCCGATCGGGCAGGAGGTGAATTTTGAGTGGAAGAACAAAAAGATGAAGATCATCGGCGTGATCCGCGATTATCATTATGCTTCGTTGAAAGACACCATCAATCCATTGATATTGACCCAGGACCCGAATTACCGCATCAGTACCATCTTCGCAAAACTCGACAGTAAGGACACTCCGGCGACGATCAAAGCGATCGAAAAGATTTTCAGAACCCATATCAAAAACCTGCCTTTTGAATACAAATTCGAAGACGAGGCGAACCTGAGACGGTACGAGTCCGAAGCGAAATGGAAACAGATGATCACGCTCGCAGCGGTATTATCGATTTTTGTATCCTGCATCGGCTTGTTCGGTCTGGCGACATTCAATGCCGAGACACGCGTGAAGGAGATCGGCATCCGCAAGGTGCTGGGCGCGTCGGTAGCGAGCATTACCGCGCTGCTTTCGATGGATTTTGTCAAACTCGTCGTCATATCGATCATCATCGCATTGCCGATTGCCTGGTACGGCGCGAATCTGTGGTTGCAGGATTTCCCTTATCGCGTGCCGATGTCATGGTCGTATTTCGCCTGGGCGGCGGTATTAGCCATTGCCATTGCGGTCTTTACGGTAAGTTATCAGAGTATTCGCGCGGCGATGCTGAATCCGGTAAAGAGCTTGAAGACGGAATAGCAGGAGGAACAAATGGACTGGTAGTGTATCAAGACCCTTGCCACTAAACTAATCCCGCTTTACAATATTGAACAAGAGTGTCCAGTTTCGGACACTCTTGTTGGTTTATGAATGATTTAATTAATTGATTTTGAGTCACTTGATTAAGTGTTGAATGCGCTGGTACAATTATTCATTCCAAAACTCACGGAATGCAATCCATGACCAGCCATGATCAAAAACTATCTGAAAATTGCTTGGAGAAATGTCTTGAAAAATAAGATGTTCTCCGTTATTAATGTCTTCGGCCTGTCGGTCGGGATGACTTGTTGCATGCTCCTGCTGCTTTACATTCTGAGCGAGGTTTCGTTCGATAAGCATCAGGAGCATGTCAATGATTTGTATCTGGTTCGCTCGGAGAATGTGCAGCCGAATGGGGAGAAAATGGATAATCCCCGTGCGCCGGCGCCTTACGCGTACGCGCTGAAAGCCGAATATCCGGAAGTGGTGCAGGTGACGCGTCTATGGCAGAATTTTCTCGAAGATAAGGCATTGCTGACGATAGAGCAGCCCGGAAAAGACCCGCTATCATTCTACGAACCCAAAGGCACGCACGTCGATTCGACGTTTTTTGATGTTTTTACCTACCAATTCCTGGAAGGCGACCGGCGTACGGCAATGGCCGATCCGCATTCGATCGTGCTTTCCGACGTCCTTGCCCGAAAGTTGTTCGGCAACGAATCCGCATTGAACCGCACGGTGAAAGTGGGCGGAAAGACAGGCCACAACGACAATTTCAAAGTAACCGGCGTATTCCGCGATGAAACCGCCCGTTCCCATATCGATGCGCACTATTTCGTGTCATTCAAAGTAGGCTGGATCGGCGATTACCTCCGGCAGCCTGATCATGATTTCACGAGTAACAATATGTTCTATCACTATCTGCGCCTCCGGCCGGGTACCGATGCTTCGGCGTTTCAGGCGAAATTGCCTGCATTCATCGACAAATATGCCCGGAAGGATCTCAAAATCGCGGGATACGATAAAACGCTCGTATTGCTTGCCGTTCGGGATATTCACCTTTTCAGTCAGATCGATCGCATTGTGTCGGCCACTACGAGTTCGACCTATTTGTACGTGCTGGCGTGTATTGCGGTATTTACATTGCTGATTGCCTGCATTAATTTCATGAACCTCGCGACTGCACGTTCGGCGAAACGGGCCGCCGAGGTAGGCATGCGCAAAGTCATGGGCGCGGGCAAGGGTAGCCTGGTCGGGCAGTTCCTGGGCGAATCTATGGTACTGACGTTCCTTGGCCTCGCGATTGCGATGGCGCTTGTGGTGTTGCTATTGCCATTCTTCAACCAGTTAGCCGACAAATCCCTTGATGTAAATGATCTCCTGCAACCGAAAATCGTCGGCGGGTTTGTACTTCTGGCATTGATCACGGGCTTGCTCGCCGGAAGTTATCCGGCGTTTTATTTGTCGGTATTTAATCCGCTGGATGTGATCAAGGGCCGGTTCGTGAACTCGGTATCGGCTACGACGCTGCGTCGTGGGTTGGTGGTGTTCCAGTTTGTGATTTCGATCGGTTTGGTGGTGGCGACGATCGTTATTCAGGGGCAGATCCGGTTTATGAAAGATCAGCCGCTGGGCTTTACGAAAGACCAGCAGATCGTGATCCCGTTTCGTAGCCAGGAGTCACGGCAGGCCTACACGGCATTGAAAAACGAACTTTTGCAGGACAGCCGGATCACCGCCGCATCGGGAACGGGCTATTACCCGGGTATTCTCAATCCGAGCGATATGTCGGTATACCTGCCTGGTCAGACAGTAAATGACGACAATCTGATCAAAACCAACTGGGTAGCCCCCGATTTCATGGAAACGATGGGCTTCAAGCCGGTCGCAGGCCGCATGTTCTCGAAGGAATTCCCGGCGGATACGAACTATAAAATCGTAGTGAACGAGGCCACACTTCGCAAATTTAACGTGCCGCTGGACAAAGCGGTTGGGCAGAAATTCCTGTTCAATAACGGCGGCGATACACCGGGCTCCGTGGAGGTGGTCGGTGTTGTGAAGGACTTCCATTATCAGGATTTACACAAAGTCATAGAACCATATGCCTTCTTCCTGAATATGGACCCGAGCTATAACTACATGATCGCCCATATCAACGGCAGGGACGCGGCTGCGGCGCTGCCATTTATTGAAAGCAAATGGAAATCACTCGTACCGGACGAACCTTTTTCCTACACATTCCTGGATGAGGATTTTCAGAAAAATTACGCGGCCGACGCGCGTACTTCCAGGCTGGTCAATGCATTTACCATCATTTCCATCCTGATTTCCTGCCTCGGATTGTTTGGTCTGGCCGCATTTGCCGCCCAGCAGCGTATCAAGGAAATAGGTGTACGAAAAGTGCTGGGGGCATCGGTAACGAACATCGTAGGGCTGCTATCGGGCGACTTTGTCAAACTTGTGATCGTTTCCATCCTCATAGCCACGCCGCTTACCTGGTACCTTATGAACCGCTGGCTCGACGATTTTGCGTATAAAATCAGTCTGCAATGGTGGATGTTCGCCGGGGCAGGTGCATTGGCGGTGATTATCGCATTGCTCACCGTGAGTACCCAGGCTATCAAAGCGGCCGTTACGAATCCGGTGAAATCGTTGAAAAGTGAATGACCGCCGATCATAATCATAAAAGCCATGTTCAGAAACTACATCAAAATCGCGTTGCGTAACCTTTGGAAGAGCAAGGGTTACGCTTTTATCAATATCCTCGGGCTCTCGGTTGCTTTTTGCGTGAGTGTCTTTCTGTTCCTGACGGCCTATTTCGCGCTGTCTTACGACGACTTTCATGCCGATAAAGACCGGATTTATGAGCCCTATCTCTTCTCCAATGATCCCGAGGGTGTGGGGCGTTCCGCCTCGATGCCGTTTCCGATCACACCCGCATTGAAGGCTGAATATCCCGATATTGAGGGCATTGCGCGGGTCGTCAACGGGTCGGATGTGATAGAATACAAGGGCAAATACCTTGATAAGAATATCAAATTCACAGAGCCGGATTTTTTCAAAATCTTCTCATTCCCATTCAAGCAAGGCAGTGCGCAAACCGCTTTGCAGGACCTGAGCAGTATCGTGATCACCGAGCACATGGCCAAGGCCGTTTTCGGAGCTGAAAATCCGATGGGCAAGCGCATTCGATTGGGATTGGAAGAAAACAAGAAGGAATATGTAGTGGGCGGTGTCCTGGCGGACTTTCCGGAAAACTCCTCTTTGCAATTCGACGCGTTCATACGCAGCGAGAATGTGAATGGTTATCAGCAGCAAAAGGACCAGTGGGATGCATTTTCTCACAACATTTTCCTGAAACTGAAACCCGGCGTCGATAAGCTTGCATTTGAAAAGAAGCTGAAACCTTTCACAGCCAAATATTTCGGAGAAACGATTGCCAAGCTTAAAAAGAAAGGTGCCAAGCCGGATGAACGAGGAGATCTGTATGCGCTTCGCCTTCAAAAGTTGGAAGATATTCACTTTAACCGTGAGATTTCCGGAGGCAAGGAAGGCTCATTGATCTATGCATTGATGGGTATCGGCATTTTCATTTTGCTGATCGCCTGTATCAACTTCATCAACCTGAACGTCGCGCGTTCGTTTATCCGCGCACGTGAGGTAGGCGTGCGTAAGTCGCTCGGTGCGTTGAAGCAGCAGCTTTTTATCCAGATTTGGGGCGAAGCAGGGGTTGTTTGCTTTCTCGGCTTCCTGGCAGGCGTGGTCTTATCCATACTGTTGTTACCGGCTTTTAATGCAACATTCAGGTCCAAACTGACGCTGGAATACATTTTCGAACCGGACAAGATTGCGTTGCTGGTCGGGCTCTTTTTGTTTGTTACGCTCGTTGCGGGTGGTTACCCCGCATTGCAAATGTCGAAGTTCAATGCGGTGGAGGTGTTAAAAGGAAAGGTATCGCTCAAAAAGCCTGGCCTGTTGCGCAACTCATTGATTGTCGCCCAGTTTGCATTGTCAAGCCTGCTTATTTGCTGCACGATTATCGCGGTGCAGCAGGTCGATCACCTTCGTAAGCAACCGCTGGGTTTTCAGAAAGAAGAAGTGATCAGTATTCCGGTAGGGAGCAAGGTTAATGGACAGACGGCGCTGCGCAGAATGCGTAACAGCCTCGCCAACGATCCGAATATCGTGAGTATCACCGGCTCGGGCGTGAACCTGGGAGTGGGCGCCGACCGAAGCAGTTCCCGTAGTTCCATTGGTTTTACATTCAAGGAACGCGAAGTGGAAACCGACTGGCTTCACATTAGTTATGATTACCTCAAAACACTACATATCAAACTGATCGATGGGCGGGAGTTTGACCCGGCCTATCCGACTGACTCCATGGGAAGGGTTATCATCACGGAAAGCATGGCCAAAGCGATCGGTGAAAAGGACCCGGTCGGCAAGTTCTTCCAGACCGACACGGCGGGTATCAAGCACCAGATCATCGGCGTCGTTCCTGATTTTAACCTGTATTCGTCTAAATCCGAGAAAAAACCGATTACAATGTACCTTTCTCATACCGAAGGAATCGGATACATTTTCGTGCGCGTTACGCCGCAAGGCCTGGCGTCTTCGATGGAGAAGTTGAAAAACGTTTGGAAAGAAATTACGCCGGAATCGGAGTTTATCGGCTCATTTTTGGATGAAAATACGAACAACTGGTACAAAGAGGAGGAGCGGCTTTCACAGATTTTCAGCCTGGCATCCGCGGTCGCGGTGATATTGTCGTGCCTCGGCCTCTTCGCCGTCGCATTGATCGTCATGGAGCAGCGCACGAAGGAAATCGGTGTCCGCAAAGTGCTCGGCGCGAGCATTGGGAGCCTGGTGTTCGTTTTATCTAAGGATTTTGTCAAACTGGTCCTCATCTCGATCCTGATCGCCACGCCGGCAGCCTGGTATTTCATGCAGCTATGGCTCGATAACTATCCGTACCGCATTGAAATCAGCCCGCTGGTGTTTGTTGGGGTGGGTGCGGCCGCGGTGCTCGTAGCCGTGGCAACCGTGAGTTTCCAAAGCATTAAGGCCGCGCTGATGAACCCGGTGAAGTCGCTGCGGAGCGAGTAGCTGTCAGTTTAAGATGCCAACCGTGAATTGAGGGAGTTTGCCAAGTTTCAATTTGATCGATATTTCAATCAAGCTGATCGGGCTAATGAATAATGTATTCAGTGGATTTTCGAGGATATTTCGGATTGGTGCTTTTAGATGTGGATGGTCTTCCAGAGACCAGATAGCGATTTGGGTATCCAGGAGGTATTTCATTAAAACATATAGTCGTTTAAGTCGTCCAATGGATCATTAAAGTTATCAGGAGTTCCGACCTTCCCTTTTAAGCTGCCAAGTCGACGCTTCGGGTGGATCGCTTCTTCCATTTCTTCCAGGAACGTTACGACAATCTTCGATCTCTTTTGAATCGCGGGAATTTCATCCAATGTGATTTTCCCGTTTTCATAAACTCCGCTAACCGACGTCAACATTGCCATATATCATTTGATTGTATTCAAAAATAGAAAATAAGGTGCCATGATCAAAAACTATCTGACAACCTCGTTCAGAAACCTTCGCCGTAACTGGAATTTTACCTTGATTAATGTTACCGGGCTTACTATGAGCCTGGCGTGTTGCCTGCTGATCTTTTTTACGGTCCGGTATGAACTCAGTTTTGACAGCCATCACAAGCAGTCCGATCGTATTTACCGGCTCCTCAACCACAGCATCGAGGATGGGGAAAAGGGTTTCAATGCCGGGATTCAGCTGCCGGCCCTGGCGGCGCTGCGTAACGATTATCCCGAGATTCGCGATCAGGTTACGTGTACATATGGTCTGCGGGAGACGTTGATCACGGTTACACAGGGCTCGGAAAAGAAGAAGTTTTCAGATCCGGGCTACAATATCGCATTCATCGGCCCGGAATATTTCCGGATGTTCGATTATAAATGGCTGAAAGGCTCGCCTTCGCAAGCGCTGAAAAATCCGGGTTCCGTGGTGCTCACGGAAGGGCAGGCTTCGCGGTTTTTCGGAAATGCCGATCCGATCGGAAAGAGTATACGTGTGAGAAACCAGATGAATTTCGTGGTAACGGGCATAGTTGCCGATCCGCCGGCGACGACTAACCTGCCTTTTACGACCATGCTTTCCTTTGCATCGTTGAAGGAATTTGGCGCATTTACCAACTGGGACGATTGGGTTTCGACCTACGGAGGCGGCCAGGTGTATCTCATGCTGCCCGAAAACGTGAGCAAAGCGCAGTTCGAGAAACAATTATTGGCATTCAACAAAAAATACAGGGAGCCGAAGGACGATGCGAAAGTAAAATTCGTCCTGCAACCGTTGATGGATATTCATTTTGCCACCAAAACCGGCAACTATGCCAGCCGCTCGATCAGCAAGGGGATGATCTGGGCCATGTCGCTGGTCGGGATATTTATCCTGATCACGGCCTGTGTGAACTTTGTGAACCTCGCCACCGCGCAGGCGTTGCGCCGCTCGCGCGAGGTGGGCGTACGCAAGGTACTGGGGAGCACGCGTGGGCAGTTGTTGCGCCAGTATTTCTCTGAAACCGGGATTATAACAGTGCTTTCGGTAATTCTCGCATTGGTTTCGGCGCAGTTGCTGTTGCCTTACATTGCGAATGTCCTCAATATTCAGACGCGCGACGTCGTGTTTTTTCAGGACCCGGCTGTTCTGTTGTGCTGTGTGATATTGACGGTCGCTACCACTTTCCTGGCGGGTTTTTACCCGGCACTGGTCGTTTCGGGTTACCAGCCGATCCTGGCATTGAAAGGAAAAATGCGCACGGCCGGAAGCGGCCAATCCAATTTGCGTAAAGGCCTGATCGTGCTCCAATTCTCGATTTCGCAGGTAATACTCATCGGAACATTGATCGCTTACAGCCAGATGAAGTATTTCAGCACGCTCGACCTGGGTTTTGAAAAGGACGAAATCGTGACGATCGCGATCCCCGACCAACCGGAAGGCAAGCTGGAAACATTGCGTGACGAGGTCCGTGCGATACCGGGCGTGAAGTCCGTCGCTTACAGCGCATTTACACCCATGTCGAGAAGCAATTGGCAGACGGGTTTCAAATACGAGAACGACGCGGAGTTCCTGGATTTCGAGGTGGTAATGCGTCCGGCCGATACGGCCTATTTCAATACTTACGGGCTGAAAATGGCGGCGGGGAGAATGTATTTGTCTGCCGACACGATCCGAGAGTATGTGGTAAACGAAGCATTTGCCCGAAAGCTGGGCTTCAAAAACCCGGAAGGCATTATTGGTAAAAGGCTGGCAATCGGAGGAAGTGACGTAAAACTCCCGGTGGTTGGTGTGGTGAAAAACTTCAATACCTATACCTTGCACCAGGAGATCATTCCGTGCGTAATGACCACCATGCGTAATAATTATGGAACATTAAGTATAAAACTGGATAAAAATGCCGGGCTGGAACAAATCACTAAAATTGAAAAGCTTTGGGCGACCACTTTTCCGGATTTTTTATTCAAATACAGCTTCTACGATCAGACGCTCGACAGCTTCTACGAGAAGGAAGCCAAGTTCTTCTCGCTCTTCAAAATCCTGAGTTTCATCGCGATCTTCATTGGCTGCCTGGGCCTCTACGGTGTCGTAGCATTCATGGCCGAATCGCGTACGAAGGAAATGGGTATCCGTAAGGCCATCGGGGCGTCGGCGATGAACATTTTCGGGCTGTTCTCCATCGATTTTATCAAACTCGTGGTGATTGCGCTGGTCATTGCATCGCCTATCGCATGGTATTTCATGAATGAATGGTTGCAGGATTTCAGCTATAAGGTGAGTATCAGTTGGTGGCTTTTCGTAGTGGCGGGCCTCGCTGCGGTACTGATAGCGCTTGTCACCGTCAGCTTTCAGAGTATCAAGGCTGCGATGACGAACCCGGTGAAAGCATTAAGAAGTGAATAATCAGATGCTTGCAGATGCAACCAGCAGGCTGGTTTTTACATCTTTCGCGAAATGCATTCCAAACGTTCATATCTGACCCGGCCATGATCAAGAATTACCTGACAATCTCGCTCCGAAATCTTCTTAAAAACAAAGTTTACTCCCTGATCAACATCGTCGGACTGGCGGTAGGGATCGCCGTCACGATGCTGATCGGGCTGTGGGTTTGGGATGAATTATCCTACAATAAATACCACAAAAACTACGATCGCGTCGTGCAGGCGTGGATCAGCCAGACCTTCAACGGGCAAACCGGAACCGGTACCGCGGTATCGATCCCGTCGGTAACGGAAATGGCGACCAAGTATTCGGCGGATTTTAAATATACCGCACTGGCTTCCTGGAATTTCGGGCATTTGCTGGCCAACGGCGACAAGAAGATTAATAAATCGGGGATGTGGGCGCAGCCGTCGTTTCCGGAAATGCTGGGCCTGAAAATGATCCGTGGCGATTACAGCGCATTGAAGAGCCCGGGCTCGGTGGTGATTTGCGAGTCGCTGGCGAAGGCCCTGTTCGGTGATAAAGATCCTCTCAACAAAACCCTCAAACTCGATATCAAGAAGGATGTGAAAGTGACGGGCGTTTATGAGGATATTCCGTTCAATTCGAGTTTCAACGAGCTGTACCTGATCCTGCCGTGGAACGACTATCTGCAAGCCGAGGGCTGGGTGAAGGACGCGCAAACGCAGTGGGGTAACCACTCTTTCCAATGGTTTGCGCAGGTGGCCGATCATGCGGAGATCGCGTCCGTTTCGCGCAAAATCCGGGATGTAGAAATGCCGCACGCATTCTCTAAAACCGACAAGCCGCAATATATGCTTCACCCCATGGGCCGCTGGCACCTCTATTCCGATTTCAAGGACGGACGGAATATTGGCGGGCGCATTCAGTTTGTGTGGCTTTTTGGCATTATCGGGACGTTTGTATTGCTTTTGGCCTGTATCAATTTCATGAACCTGAGTACAGCGCGGTCGGAGAAGCGGGCCAAGGAAGTAGGTATCCGCAAGTCGATCGGCTCGCTGAAAAGCCAGTTGGTATTCCAGTTTCTGAGCGAATCGTTCCTGGTGGTGATGTTCGCGCTGGTACTGGCGATCCTGATCGTACTCATTTCGCTACCAGCATTCAACGACCTCGCAGGCAAGCATGTGAAGTTTCCGTTTTTCTACTGGCAATTCTGGCTGGTGCTGATCTTCTTCGCGTTGTTCACTGGACTGGTTGCGGGGAGCTATCCGGCGTTCTATTTGTCGTCGTTCAATCCGCTATCGGTATTGAAGGGTACATTCAAAGTCGGGAAATATTCGGGGGTGCCGCGTAAGGTCATGGTAGTGGTGCAGTTTACAGTTTCCATTACGCTCATTATCGGTACGATCATCGTATTCCAGCAGATCCAGCATGCCAAAAACCGGCCGGTAGGTTACAACCGTCAGGGGCTTCTGCAAATCAATATCTCGCCCAATTTGTGGGGTAAATACGATCCTATTCGCAACGACCTACTGAAAACCGGGAGCGTGTACGAAATGAGTGAATCGTCGAGTCCCACCACAGGCATTTACTCCAACCAGATCGGGTTCGAATGGGAGGGATTGGAACCGGGCTCCGTGCCATTGTTCGGCACGATTGCCTGTACGCACGATTTTGGGAAAACCATCGGCTGGAAAATCATCGACGGCCGCGATTTTTCCAGGGATTTCTCCACAGACAGCGCCGGATTCATTCTCAACGAATCGGCCGTCAAGCTCACCGGCCTCAAAGATATTGTCGGCAAAACCATCCGTTACAATGGCAAACCGCATCACGTCGTAGGCGTGATCAAGGATATGGTGATGCAATCGCCCTACGAACCGGCGGTACCCACCATTTTTATGCTGAAATACGATTGGGCGAACCTGATCAACGTCAAGCTCACGCCGGGAGCGCCGGTTGACAAGGCTTTGAAGAAAGTAGAAGCTGTTTTCCGCAAGCACGATCCCGACTCGCCGTTTGAATTCAAGTTTGCCGACGAAGAATACGATGCCAAGTTCAGGGCCGAGGAACGGATAGGAAAGCTGGCGCGGGTGTTTGCGGTGCTCGCGGTATTTATTTCCTGTCTGGGGCTGTTTGGATTGGCAGCCTATACCGCTGAGCAACGCACAAAGGAAATCGGCATTCGCAAGGCTCTGGGCGCCAGCGTCGCGCAGATGTGGGCGATGCTTTCCAAAGAATTTGTATATCTGGTCATCATTTCCTGTGTCATCGCGTCGCCTATTGCGCTATATTTCCTGCACGACTGGCTGGAAAAATACCAATACCATATCCAGCTAAGCTGGGTCGTTTTCGTCGTGGCGGCGCTGCTGGCAGTTGCGATCACGCTGCTTACCGTAAGTTTTCAGGCAATTAAGGCGGCATTGATGAATCCGGTGAAGTCGTTGCGGAGCGAATGAGTTTTTCTTTACCAGAGGACTTGTGCTGCCGGATACAGTGCAAATTTCGGGTCGTTTGATACAATGCTGAGGTGTTCTTGAATCGCTGTTGCAATTATCAAACGGTCGAATGGATCGCGGTGTTCTTGGATGAATGGTAGACTTTGGTAAGCTTTCAGTTGGGGTGCATTTATGTCTATGGTCAATATACCGTTTTTCGAAGCTTGTGTAAAAGCTATATCGATAGGGTCCGCAAGCGAAAGTTTTCCGATTTTCGCCTTGATTGACATTTCAAACCAACTGATGGCATGTATATAGACGTCATTGCTTAAATCTTCCATGAGAGATTTGGCCTTCGGTGAGAGTCTGGGGCTGTCTTCAAGAAACCAAATCAGAGAGTGTGTGTCCAGTAATACTTTCATCTACATATATTCTTTCAAATCGTCCAGTGGTTCGTTGAAATCGTCTGACATGTGAATTCTACCCTTAAGTGCTCCCGCCTGACGTTTTTTTAGCGGGCTTGCCACTTTTTCGGGGAATGTAACTGTGACTTCCGTACGCGAATGTACAGGCGGCGTTCCTATGAGCGTCACCTTACCGTCTTCATAAATTCCTTTAATTGTAGTTAACATTTCTTTTATAGCTTGACCTATTCCAAATTTAAAAACAAAAGAAAGTTATAGCAATTCTATCCAGCCTGCGGCAGCCGTTCGTCGATCAAAAGCGGGTGGCCGTCTACTGGTAGTGACATTTCGCAGATTGTGTTTCCAGTGCGTTAAACTTGGGGGCGAAAAGTGCCTCTAAAAGACATAAACAAACAATTTAAATACTGGAAACCATGAAAAAGATCATTTTCGCCATCGCTGCAATCGTTACTTTCTCAGCCGGAAATACTTTCGCTCAGCGCTATAACAGACCCAACCCTGCCGTGATCGACGCCCGCGCCGACAATGCCGGAGAAGAGTTCAAAATCAATAAGCTGGACGAGATCGTGAAGCTGAGCCGCAAGCAGGAAAACCAGATCAAAAAGATCGAAAACAAATATGATCGTCTGACCGGTAAAAACCAGAGATACCATACCTATCAGGGCATGAAGAGACTGGAAGAGGAGAAGCAAAAAGAAATCCTGGCCGTGCTGACACCCGCACAACGCCAGCGTTTGTTCGCTTATCAGCAACGTTTCGATAACCGTTACAACCGCAGAGGATAACCGATTGGAAAGATAGCCATAAACGAACGGCCAGGTCTCAGGATCTGGCCGTTTTATTGAACAAAACCAACCTGTTTCGAAGGAAATAGTCGAGCATCACCAGGGAGGATAGCCCGATGATCGTAAGCGTGATCGGCTGCGGTACGGCAAATTTCTGACTGAAAAGCCGGGCAGACATTATCCGCGCATTGAGCTCACTGAAAAATGCGGATTGCGGCTCATTGCCGGGCAGGAAGAAGCAGGCGACGATCAATGCCGCCCAGGCCGCTGCGATCCAGTACCATATCTGCCTTGAAATGACCGGTTTAGGTGCGGCGACTGGCTGGTTGGCCATGATCTGCGCCATAACCGCTTTGCCAAACGCAGGGGAAGTTACATCGACGGCACTGGTTTGCACCACGGCACGAAATGCGGCTTCCTCGCGCACACTCTGCATAACAACCCGCGTGAACACGTCCGAAGGCGAGTCCGCACCGGTTTCGTCTATCAGTTTTTTGAAATGCGCTTCCTGTTTATCGTCTGACTCCATAATACCTGCATTATAACAAAAACTGCAATTCTTTGCCCAAAACTTTCCTGGCCCTGAACAATTTGATTTTTACATTGCTATTCGTGAGTCCGGTAATCTGCTCGATCTCCTCGATCGTACTGTCGTCCAAATAATACAATGTGATCACCAGCGCTTCGATCTTTGGTAAACGGTTGATCGCATCCTTCACAAACTGCTCGCGCTCACGTGCCTGCAATGCTTCGAAAGGCGGCGGGCTGTATGCATAATGGTAATTTTCTTCAAAATCGTCGTCCATACTTTGCAATGCGAGCCGCGGTTGCTGCAATTTCGAAACGGCCGTCCGGTAAACGATCGTGTAAAGCCAGGTAGAGAATTTGGATTTGCCTTCAAAGCTGCCGATTTGCATGTAAGCCTTTACGAAACTTTCCTGCGCTGCGTCCTCGGCATCCCGGGCATCGGGCAGGATTTTCTTCGCAATGGTAAATGCCATGTTTTTATACTTTTCGACCAGATAAGTATAGGAGGCCAGGTTGCCCTGCTTTACGTTTTCAATATGGACCCGGTCGTCTTGGTTTTTCATGCATTTCATGGCTCGCGTGTCCATATGACAGTACCGCGGGCGCACCGGTTACAATTTTCCGCAATTTTATTTTGCAAAAATTTTTTTAGAAAAACTGTAACCTCCAATGCATCGTCGCTGTCCAATGGGTAACATTCGAAATTTAACCAACTTTTAGTCATGAACGGTGTTCTCATTGCAGTAGCGGCTTTTATGGGCATTTTCGGGATCGTGTACGTTTACCTGATGACACGTCATCGCGAACGTATAGCCCTGATCGAGAAGGGGGCCGACGCTTCTATTTTTAGCGATAGAAGCCAGTCATATTATCCGACGCTCAAATTCGGGATGCTTTTTGTGGGCATTGCGCTCGGTATGCTGATGGGCAATTGGCTCGATAATACCTATGATTTCAACGACGGAATTGCCTATATGTCCATGGTCTTTCTCTTTGGAGGCATCAGCCTTATCCTGAATTTCCTGATTGAAAGATATCTGAACCAGTCTAAGTCCGTGGACTAGCGATTAAGCCTTACCGGTCATCCTTATTATTCCGCCGTTTATCACTTAGTGCGAAAAATCAGGCATAGTACCTTGCATCACAAAGTACCTTCCAATACATTTGTAATATCAAATTTAGGTTAGTCTGTATTAGTATATTAATTTAAAATTTATATTTAAGTAATTAATATATTAACTACTGTCTGAAAGAGCCCAAAATCTCTTGCCAGAATTCCTATGCCCATTCGAAAAATTTATTAGCCATGAAATTTTTTTCCATGAAAACACTATTCCAATTACTCATGTCCATCCTCATCCCGGGATTGATTTGCTGCCAGGACACATTTGCGCAAGTCGCTCCTGCGGGAGGGAGTATCAAAGGCATTGTAGCCGACTCTGCTACCGGCAAGTCGCTGGATTTCATCACCGTTAACCTGATGAAGGATAAAAGCACGGCCGTGAAAGCCGACTTTTCGAAGGCCGACGGTTCATTCGTTTTTCAAAACCTGAAACCGATGAAATATGCGCTGGTGCTGGTAGGGGTAGGTTATAAAAACAAGACGATCGACGTGGATTTGACGGACAGCACGCGCCGGCATGTCGACCTGGGCAATATTACGATCAGTCAGCAGGCGGTAGGTCTCAAAGAAGTGACGGTTACGGCATTGAAACCGATTGTGAAGCAGGAGGTAGACAGGATCAGTTACGACCTCGAAGCCGATCCCGAAAGCAAGGTGTACAGCGTGCTCGAAATGATGCGGAAGGTGCCGTACCTGTCGCTCGACGCGGAGGACAATATTTCCCTCAAAGGCAATACCGATTTCAAGATTCTGATCAACGGCAAGCCGTCGAGCATGGTCGAGCGGAGTTACAAGGATGTGCTGCGCAGTATGCCGGCGTCGTCCATCGTGCGTATCGAGGTGATCACTACGCCGCCTGCTAAATACGATGCGGAAGGCCTCGCGGGGATTATCAATATCATTACCAACAAAAAAATCGACAACGGGTATAATGGTACCCTCAATGTCAGTGAACGCTTCCCGACGGGCGGACCGGGAGTCGGTGGCTCGCTCTCGGCCCAGCTCGGGAAGATTGGTATGTCGGTCAATGCGGGTTTGAATCAATATAAAAACCCTTCGACCCAATCGATCTCCAATCGTACTACTACGGGTACCAATCCTACGGAGCTCGACCAGCGCGGCTGGAACCGGAGCAACAACAAGAACGGCTACATCGGCTACGAGATCACCTACGAAGTGGACACACTGAACCTGTTGAGCGCGCAACTGAATGTGAATGGTGGAAGGAACACTGCCAATGGCTATCAATCGTCGCTGCTGAATGCCGGCGAGGAAATTTTGGAACGTTATAATGTGACCAACGATAACTCCGACCGCGGCAACGGGCGCGACGCGGCAGTAAACTACCAGAAGGGTTTCAAAGCCGATAAAAATCGCCTGCTGACGTTCTCGTACCGCTATTATGGTTACGACAACAAACAAACCGGTAACCTTCGCATCGCCGACCGCATCAATTACGACCGCCCGGATTACCGGCAGATCAACGACCAGAGCTTTTCGGAGCAGACATTCCAGGTGGACCTGGTCTATCCGGTAAAAAAGCTGAATATTGAAGCCGGTTTGAAAGGCATTATGCGCGATAATCAAAGCGACTTCAAATACGCCATTTATAATCCGGAGACCGATTCTTACGACACGGACGCGGCTATGAGCAACAAATACAACAATACGCAGAAGGTTTTCGGTGCTTATAATACGTATCAATATAATTTCAAAAACTGGGGCGTGAAGGCGGGTGCACGCGTGGAGCAGACGATCATCGATGCCGATTTCATCTCTACCGATTCAAAAGTGAAGCAGAACTATTTCAACTTCATACCATCGGTTTCGATCAACCGAAAGCTCAAAAACAATGCGGGGATCAACTTCGGATACACGCAGCGCATTCAGCGTCCGGGTATCTGGCAGCTCAATCCGTTCGTCGACCGTTCGAACCCGAGCTATGAGCGTACGGGTAACCCCGATCTCCGGCCGGCCTATGTGAACGACTTGCAGTTGAGCTTCAATAAGGCGAAAAAGGGTAATATCAACTTTGGCGTAGGCTATACGCATTTCAAGGACCTTATTTTCCCGATCGCGGTCTATAATCCCGAAACACAAGTGACGCGTACGTCTTACGGCAACACCGGCCGTGCCCGGCTCATCAGTGGTAACCTGAACGCAAATTACCCATTCTCGAAAAAGTGGAATATCAGTGCCAACCTCCGCATCGCGCATGGTAAGGTAACCGGTATTGTGAATGGAATCGAGATCACCAACAGCGGGGTAATGTATCAATTAGCGGTTTCGACCGGCTATAAGCTGCCAAAGGACTGGCGCGTGAATGCGAACTTCAACGCGAACGGCCCGGGCGTGAACCTGCAAGGCACCACGAACTCGATTCAAAGTACGTCGTTCAGCGTGAACAAGGATGTGATTAAGGATAAACTCTCGCTCTCCGCTGCCGTGAATAATCCTTTCACAAAATTCAGAAGGTATCATAACGTTACCTTCGGCCCGGACTTCGACCAGTTCACCGATCGCTGGCAGTATTTTCGCTCCTTCAATTTCAGTCTGAACTACAAGTTTGGAAAACTGAAAGACGGTATTAAGAAGAACAAGCGGGGCATCCGGAACGACGATGTGCAGAATGGGGGGAACTAAATGCAAATGCCGGGCGCGAAAGCCCGGCATTTTTTAATTGGCCAGATATTGGTGGGCGGGGACAATGTGCGCTTTCATTCCATCCTTTTCAACCTCATCGGTCTGATTGAACGTGACAAGCGTTCCTTCTTTGAGTTCGAAATGGTTCATGGCTTCGAAAAGCCCTTTCAATTCACGGTCCATATTATCGTGGTTGAGATCATAGCAAACCTGCACCACCTGCCGCACGGTGCCTTTTTCCGACACTACGAAATCGCATTCGCTCTTTTCCGAGAAATAGTAGATCTCCTTGTACTTTCTGCGCAAATGCAGGAAAACCAGGTTTTCGAATACACTCCCGAAATCATCTGTAAAAGACCCCGAATTGGCATTGACTACCCCTGTATCGATTGCGTACACTTTGCGGGGATTGATCAGTTGCTTGCGTAACGAATAGCTGAATTTCGGCACGAAATGGAACAGGTAAGTATACTCGAAATATGAAAGGTAATCCATTATCGTGCTGGTAGAACCTGCTTCAAACATCGTTTTCAGCCTGTTACCGGTGATCAGCCTGCCCACATTCGAAACAAGGTACAATGCAAGTCGCTGCAATGTACGCACGTCCCGCACGCCGTAGCGCACCGCTATATCGCGTACCAAAATGTCTTCGAACAAATGATGCATGATTTCTTCCAGGCCTGATTTAACATATTCGGGGAAACCGCCGGTGGCCATATAGTCACGGGTTGCGTCGGCAGCGGGCGCTACTTCCCTGAATGCGCAAAACTCGGAATAGGAAAAGGGAAAGAGCTCCTTGGTGATTTGCCGACCGGTAAGTTTGGTGCCCAGCTCGCGGCTCAATAGCGAGGCGTTGGAACCTGTGATCACGATTCTGCAACCTTCATCCAGTTTCTGCCGGACGTACGTTTCCCACCTGTCGACGATCTGGATTTCATCAAAAAAAAGCGCGGTTTGCCCCATTTCAGTTACAAGACTGTCGAGGCGGACGAAATCTGAAGGCTCGAAATCATATAACCGGGTGTCTTCGAAGTTCAGGTAGAAGGCATCGGGATGTTTTTCGCGTAGCAATTGATGCAACAATGTGCTTTTACCGCACCGTCTCACGCCCGAAACGATCAGCGCGTGAGAGGTGATATCCGGAAGCTTGTCCAAGGCGGTTCTTTCCAGCCCCAGTTCCAGGACGGAAAGATTGGCTTTTTGGGCCTCTGCGACGCTCGCTATGGTGGATTTCAGTATCATTTTTTGCCTTAACAATTCAAAAATACAAGTTTATATTTTACTATCAAACAAAAGTGTCTATTACTAATGAACACTTTTGTTTGATATAAATGATCAATTAGTTGGTGTCCGCTTTTGGACACTCGATTTTAGGTAAATCTCTGATATTGAGTATTTTGAAAATTTGGTATAGATTTGTTGATCGACTGATTCAACCAGCAACCGAAGCCTTACTAACAGCTCAATGTTCAGAAACTACCTCAAAATCGCTGTCCGCAGCCTGTTCCGGCACAAAACGTATTCGCTGATCAACATCCTCGGGCTTGCTGCCGGAATTTGCGTTTCTACGCTCATACTGATGTTTGTCGTTCATGAGCATAGTTACGACCGGTTTCACGACAGGCACAAGGATATCTATCGCGTGCTGGGAAAGGTGAAAATGGGGGATAACGAGTTTAATATGAATGCCTTTGCCGCCAGTTTTGCACCAGCGCTGGGCGAAGGGGTGCCACAGGTGGCTGATTACGTCCGGATTTTACCTTCATACCGGAGCGCAGCTATGGCAAAACCTGCCCGGGATGAGGAAGCGATCCTGGAAAAGAATATCCTGTTTGCCGATCCGTCATTTTTCAGCGTATTCAACTTTCCACTGGAAAAAGGGAACATTGCGGAGGCATTGCGGAAGCCGTTTACAATGGTTGTCTCGGAACGTGCGGCGGTGAAGTATTTCGGCCATACCGACGTGCTCGGAAAGGCATTGATGTACGAAGGGAAGCACCTCGTCCAGATCACAGGTGTTGCCCAGGACCCGCCGTCCAATTCTTCCCTGGATTTCGATTTTGTTATTTCGAGCCAAACATACCCGAAGTTGAGCGACGCGAACCGTCAAAATTGGGATAATGGGGGCGGGATTTTTAATGTGTACCTGCTCCTGAATGCCGGAGAGTCAAAAGAACTGGCGGCGAAAGGGATTAACCGCCTTAACGCATTGAAGGAAGGGCAGGTCGGACTTAAACCTCAATACACACTCGAAGGCCTCGACGATATGCACCTCGGCGGTGCATTCAACGACAGTGGAAATAGCAAACTCATCCCGATCTTCGCCATGGCGGCGATCGCAATCCTCATGCTTGCCCTCTTCAACTACATGAGCCTCACCACTGCGCGTGCGACGCAGCGCGCACGTGAGGTAGGCGTGCGCAAGGTCGTAGGCGCTACACGTGCGGGCTTGGGTGGTCAGTTTTATATGGAATCGGCACTGGTGTGTGCAGTGGCGTTTGCCCTGGGATTGTTGATGGTTTTTTACCTGAGTCAGCCGTTTTACACGCTGCTGGGTTTGCGGATCGATACTTCATTTGTGATATCGCCTTTCTTCTTGTCCTTTTTAGCAGGCTTACTCGCCCTGACCGCATTGGTGGCGGGTAGCTATCCGGCATTTGTATTGTCGGGCTTTGCGCCGCTGGAAGTGATCAAAGGTCGGTTTACGGGCAGCATCGGCGGGGTAGGGGTAAGACGTGTTTTTACCGTTTTTCAGTTCGCGGTTTCCATGGCGCTGATCGTCGGGAGCCTGATCGTGCGAGAACAGCTGGCTTTTATGCAACGAAAAGAACTCGGGCTGAACAAGGACCAGGTGTTAAGTGTTCCAATCGGGCCGTCGATGGCCGCCAATTACATTCCGTTCCGAAATGCGGTGCGGGAGCAGGCGGGAGTTGCGAACGCCACATTCGCGAATGCCGGCTTGTTTAAAGGATACAATATGTTTTTTGCGCCAAATAAAAACACCAAAAAGGACGTAGGTGTTGCTCAGTTAATTGTAGATGACCACTTTATGAAAACATTGGGGATTGAGTGGAAAACCCCGGAGATAGGCCCGCGGTTTCATTTCGCCCTGGTAAACGAGCAGGCTATCGTCGAACTGGGCTTGAAGGAAAATCCGGTTGGTCAGCAACTGCTTGAAGGTATCAATGTGGAAGGTGTGTTTAAAAACTTCGACTTTTCTGATGTCCGGCATGGCCCTAAGGCGATGACACTGGCAGTGGCCGGAGATACGACGAACATGCTTCGTTCGCCCGGCGTCTCGCGGGGAATTTTGTATATCAAGATCAACAAGGGTGCCGACGTTGCAGCCAACGTGAAGGCAATCGGGCAGCTTTTCAAAAAATACGACGTCGAAACGCCTTTCGAATACTATTTCCTCGACGATGCATTCAATGAAACTTTCAAGAACGAAACACGACTGTCGGGAATGTTCTCGGCGTTTACGGTGCTCGCCATTTTCATTGCTTGCATGGGGCTTTTCGGGCTTATTACCTTTACTACCGAAACCCGCACGAAGGAAATTGGTATCCGGAAGGTGCTGGGTGCTTCGGCGACGGGCATTGTCGGAATGCTTTCGAGGGAGTTTGTGATACTGGTCCTCGTTTCAGGTGTGATAGCCATACCCGTAGC
Organism: Dyadobacter sp. SG02; assembly: GCF_900109045.1. Classification (GTDB taxonomy): domain Bacteria; phylum Bacteroidota; class Bacteroidia; order Cytophagales; family Spirosomataceae; genus Dyadobacter. Next base: position 746,811 of record NZ_FNYL01000001.1, on the reverse strand, counting down.
CTGGTATTTTATGGCGCACTGGTTGGAGGATTTCGCGTACCGGATCAGTGTTCCGCTATGGGTACATTTCGCGACGATTGGCATGATGCTTTTCATCACACTCCTCACCGTAGGTTTCAAGGCCATTCACGCGGCGATGGTCAACCCGGCCGCCTCTTTAAAGAATGATTAATAGTTAGTAAGCCATATTTCACCTGACAGCCATGTTTAAAAACTATTTTAAGATCGCCTTCCGGAACCTTTGGAAGCACAGGGTATTTTCGTTTATCAACATTATGGGGCTCACCGTCGGGATGTCGGCCTGTTTGCTGATCTCGATGTATGTCAATTTCGAGCTGACTTACGATGCATTTCACGCTAAATCGGACCGTATTTACCGGCTGGTGACGGACGTGATCACGCCTTCCGAAACCATCCATGCGGGCATTACTTCATGGGCATTCGGCCCGACGATCAAGCAGGATTTTCCCGAGGTCGAAGCTTACGCGCGACTTAATGGCGGCAGTTTTCTCGTACGAAAAGGAGATGTTAAGTTTCAGGAAGAAGCCACCGTGTTCGCCGATTCGTCCTTTTTCCGTGTTTTTGATTTCAAACTGGTCAAGGGTGATCCTAAAACGGCCCTCAAAGACCCGCTAAGCCTGGTTTTTACGGAAAAAGCGGCCAAAAAGTATTTCGGTGATGCTGACCCGATCGGGCAGACATTGCTGCTGTCGGGCGACGGCCTTCCGGCGAAGGTCACCGGTGTGATGAAAGACATTCCCGAAAACTCCCTGATCAAAGGCGACATGTTCGTTTCGATGACCACCATGACGCAACGTTTCAACCGTAATATCGACGACGAATGGGGTAATTTCGGGGCGACGACTTACCTGCTCCTGAAACCGGGCGCGGATAGCAAAGCTTTGGAAAAGAAGTTGCCGGCTTACCTCGAGCGCCGCGCGGGCAAGCTAATGCGCGAGTCAAAAATGTCGTACAAACTTTTTCTCGAACCGCTGATGGACGTGCATTTGAACTCTGAGCGCGATGTGGCCGAGAAGGGTAGCATGAGTAACGTATATGTATTCTCCGTTGTGGCGGCCTTCATTCTGCTGATCGCCTGCATCAACTTTGTGAACCTTACCACGGCACGGTCGGCGGAGCGGGCCAAAGAAGTGGGCATCCGGAAGGTAGTAGGCGCTGCCAAGGGGTTATTGGCAAGGCAATTTGTGAGTGAGTCGGTATTGCTTTGCCTGATCGCATTCTTGTTTTCAATCGTGCTTTCGGCCGCATTAATACCGTTGTTCAATAACCTGGCAGGCAAAGTGGTCGTTTCCGGTATATTTGCCGATTCTTCTTTTTTGTTATACCTGCTATTGGCGGCAGTGCTGATCGGCGTCCTGGCCGGTATTTACCCTGCATTGGTACTATCGTCGTTCGAGCCGGTGACGGTCCTGAAAGGTCGTTTTACGACCAGTTTTAAAGGTATTTTATTGCGAAAAGGGCTGGTTACGGTCCAGTTTGCCATTTCTATCGCGCTGATTATCGCCACGATGATCGTGTACATTCAGATGAACTACATGCGTAACCGCGACCTGGGTTTCAGCAAGGACCAAATGCTGGTGATCAACACCCAGGGCGATCCGAAACGCGAGGCATTCAAGGAGTCGCTGCGCGGGCTCGCGGGCGTCAAATCTACGGCTGCATCGTCCAGTGTTCCGGGAGGCCCGAACCGCGGCGCGTATTCTGAAATCGAGAATAAAAGCGGAGAGCTGCAAGTTGCCAATCTGGATCTCTATTTCGTCGATTTTGACTATATCGGGCAATTCGGACTGAAAATGGCAGCGGGCCGGCCGTTTTCGAAAGAATTCGGTACGGATACCACCCGGGCGATGGTCATCAACGAAGCCGCCGTGAAGCTCCTGGGTTATGCCCAACCCCAAGACGCGATCGGGCGCCGTTTCAAACAATGGGGGCGTGAGGGCAAGATCGTCGGCGTGATCAAGGACTTCCATTTCCGTTCGTTGCAGGAAACCATCAAGCCGCTCACCATGCGCATCGAACCGGGCGGGACCGAGCTGGTTACTGTCAAGGTCGAAGGTAACCGTATAAAAGAAACCGTTGCGGCCGTGGAAGGAAAATGGAAGGAACTTGTACCTGCAAGGCCGTTCAGCTATTATTTTATGGATGAATTCTTCGACCGGCAATACCGCGCCGAGGAGCGTTTTGAAAAGCTGTTTTTCAACTTTGCCATCCTGGCGATCTTCATTTCCTGCCTGGGTTTGCTCGGACTGGCCTCGTACAGCACCATGCAGCGCACCAAAGAAATCGGCGTGCGGAAGGTTATGGGCGCGTCCATTGCCAGCATTGTTGGGCTGCTTTCCAGGGATTTCCTCAAACTCGTGCTCATCGCATTCGTGGTGGCGTCGCCGGTAGCCTATTTCGGAATGAACCGCTGGCTGGAAAACTTTGCTTACCGCACGGATATTTACTGGTGGATTTTCGCGATTGCGGCGGTATTGTCGATTGTCATAGCGTTTGCGACGGTGAGCTTCCAGAGCATTCGCGCCGCCGTGATGAATCCGGTGAAGAGTTTGCGGAGCGAGTAGTCCTTCTGGCAGGTAATGCCGCCCGTTCCAAATCGAACGGGGCGTGTCCGATAGTGAACACCCATGATTTGTTTTATTAATATATAAAAAATTGATTTTCAGGTAATTGTGATATTGTGATTGGCTGGTGCATAATTTGACTAGGAAATGGGAAATCCATCCGTCAACCCCCGTAACCGGCGCAGTTATGATATCCAGTTATCTGAAAATCGCTCTGCGGAGCCTTTGGAACAAGAAGGCTTTCGCTTCCATCAATATTTTCGGACTGGCCATCGGATTGGCGACATGCATGCTGATCCTTCTGTTCGTGCAGCACGAGCTTAGTTACGACCGCTTCAACAAGCAGGCCGACCGAATTTTCAGGGTTACCCTACACGGTCGGATCGGCGGTAACGACATCAACATCGCGGGCGCGTCCGCTCCCGCAGGCCCCGCACTTATGCGCGATTATCCGGGCGTGGAGGCCTACACGAGGCTCAATACCAGTGGTACTTTCCTCATTAAAAACGGCGAAAGGCGCTTTTTGGAAGAGCGCGTTATTTTTACCGACTCCAACTTTTTCAATTTCTTCTCCATACCACTCCTAAAAGGCGACGCCAATAGTGTCCTCAAAGAGCCGAAAACAGTCGTGCTGACAAAATCCACGGCATTGAAATACTTCGGACGCCAGGACCCGATTGGGAAGAGCCTCGAAATGGGCACGATGGGTTTGTTTCGTGTGACGGGCGTTTGCGAGGATGTACCTTCCAATTCGCATTTTCACTACGACTTTTTCGGGTCGATGAAATCCGTCACGCTGGGTGACAAATGGCTGTCGAGCGGTGCGCACACTTATGTAATGCTGCGGAAAGGCTATCCGGTTGAAAAACTTGCGGCTCAGATGCCGCAGGTGGTGAAGAAATACATCGGCCCCGAAATCCAGGAATTTCTGGGCATGAGTTATGAGGAATACCTGCGCAAAGGCGACAAGTTTGGTTTCGGTTTGCAGCCATTAACCGACATTCACCTTACTTCCAACCTCGAAAACGAGCTGGAAGGCAACAGCAATATCAAATACATTTACATATTCACGGCCATTGCGGCATTCATTCTGCTCATTGCCTGTATCAATTTCATGAACCTCTCCACCGCCGGTTCGGCAGGGCGGGCGAAGGAAGTGGGCGTTCGGAAAGTAATGGGTTCGGTGCGCCAGCAGTTGATGGCCCAATTCCTCACCGAATCGGTTTTGGTGACGCTTTTCGCACTTTTGGTGGCACTCGGGCTGGTAGTACTGATATTGCCCGGCTTCAACAATCTGGCCGGGAAGCAGTTTGACCTTCAATCCATTCTGAATGCCCGCATGATCGCTTATGCATTAGGCGGGTGCGTGATCGTGGGCCTGCTCGCGGGGAGCTACCCCGCCTTCTTCCTGTCGGCATTCAGGCCGGTGGCGGTGCTGAAAGGGAGCATTCAGGCCGGTGTGAAAAGCGGCTGGCTCCGGAACACGCTGGTGACCATTCAGTTTGTCGTTTCCATTGTCATGATTATCGGCACGATGGTCGTTTACCAGCAGTTGCGTTTTATTCAGAATAAAAATGTCGGTTTTGATAAAGAGCAGGTATTGATCCTCCATGATACTCACTTGCTGGGCGTTAAGGCGAAGTCTTTCAAGGAACAGCTGGGTAATCTTTCGGCGGTCAGCAGTGTGACCCTCGCGGGCTTTCTGCCTGCGGGAAATTCCAACAACGGCACCGATGGCTTCCTGCCCGAAAATGCCGAAAACAATATTACGCCCTATCGTTTCACTACTTACCAGGTCGACGAGGACTATCTGAAAACCCTGGGCATCGGTCTCGCATTAGGTCGCAATTTTTCCAGAACCTTCGGCGGCGACAGCGCATCCGTGCTGATCAACGAGGCGGCCGCAAAACAATTCGGCTGGAAAAATCCCATTGGAAAGCGCATCAGGACCATCGGCAACGGTACGCCGGAAAGCAAGCGGTTTTATACGATTGTGGGTATTACCAAAGATTTTCACTTCCGCTCGATGCATGAGCGCATTGCGCCGCTGGTAATGTTCTATGGTGGCGACCAGTACCAGTTGGCCATTCGCATTAAAACCAATGACATTCCAGCCTTGCTCAAAACATTGGAAAAGACCTGGAAGGCGACATCGGACAACCCTTTCGCCTATTCCTTCCTGAACGAACGCTTTAACAAAATGTACGAATCGGAACAACGGGTAGGGAAGCTCTTCGGAATTTTCGCCGGGCTCGCAGTGGTGATCGCTTGCCTCGGGTTGTTCGGGCTGGCCGCGTTCACGACCATCCAGCGCACCAAGGAAATAGGCGTCCGCAAAGTGTTGGGGGCTTCGGTGCTAAGCATTGTCTCGTTGCTTTCCAAAGATTTTGTAAAACTCGTGGGTATTGCCATCGTCATCGCCTCGCCCCTGGCGTGGTATGGGATGAGCAAATGGCTGTCGGATTTTGCGTACAAGGTCAATATCGAATGGTGGGTATTCCTGCTGGCCGGTGTGCTGGCGGTAAGCGTAGCCTTGCTGACGGTCAGTTTTCAGAGTATCAAAGCGGCGCTGGTTAATCCGGTGAAATCGTTGAGGTCGGAATAAGGCCTTCGGCCTGACCATGGACGATGGACCGCCGACCATGGTTTTTTGAGGTTTATAAACTAAAAATAATGGTCCATGGTCGGCGGTCTATGGCCCTAAACAAAAATGCCATGCTAAAAAACTACCTGAAAATCATCTTCCGTAACCTTTGGAAAAATAAGGGTTACTCGGCGATCAATATTGGCGGATTGGCGATCGGGATGGGTGTGGCTATGCTGATCGGCCTTTGGGTTTTTGATGAACTATCATTCAATCAGTATTTCAAAAACTACGACCGGATAGGACAGGTGCTGCAAAACCGGGTGGAGCATGGCGAAAAGAAAACGTCGTTTTCGTTGCCTGTGCCATATGTAGCAGAGTTGAAAACGCATTATGCCGGCAATTTCAAGCGCATTGTGGCCTCGACACAGATTAGCGATAACATTCTCTCGGCGGGAGAAACCAAACTGACCCGCAATGGTCATTTCATCGAGGCGGGAGCACTCGAAATGTTCGGGGTCCGCATGATAAAAGGATCAACGGCAGCATTGACGGACGAGCAGGGCATCATTCTCTCTCAATCAACCGCCCGCGCGCTTTTCGGTGATACTGATGCAATGAACAAGCTCGTGATGATCGATACCCACCTGAACATGAAAGTAACGGGTATTTATGAGGACTTTCCCCAAAATACCAGGTTCGCCGAGGTCCAGTTCATGGGTTCGTGGGACTATTTCATGGACAAAAACCGCTACATGCGGGACAAGAAATGGGATAACCATGCCATCTGGATCTATACCGAACTGGCAGACCATACCGATTTCAAAACAGCCAGCCACGCTATCCGCCTTTCCGAACTGAATGCGATCGGGAAAATGGACGATATGAAGGAGGAAGCAGCCACCCGTCCCGAAATGTGGGTGCATCCCATGCAAGACTGGCATTTGTACTCCGATTTTAAGAATGGCGCAGTAGGCGATGGACCGGTTAAATATGTCTGGATGGTGGGTATGATCGGCTTTTTCGTGTTGCTGCTGGCTTGTATCAATTTCGTGAACCTGAGCACCGCGCGGTCGGAGAAGCGTGAGCGCGAGGTAGGCGTACGCAAGGCGATCGGCTCGATGCGGATACAGCTGATCGGGCAGTTTTTCAGTGAATCGTTCCTGGTTGTGCTGCTATCGTTTGTGCTGGCGCTGATCGGGGTGGTCCTGTCGCTTTCGTGGTTCAACAACCTGGCGGCGAAGCAAATGGTGATACCGTGGGATAACCTTTATTTCTGGATAGGCAGCGCAGGTTTTGTATTGCTTACAGCCGTACTTGCGGGTGGTTATCCGGCCATTTATCTTACATCTTTTCAGCCTGTTAAAGTATTGAAAGGCTCCGGCGCGTCATTGAGGACGCATTTCGGGCGCTTTGCCTACACGCCGCGGCAGGTATTGGTGGTATTGCAATTCACGATTTCCGTCACGTTGATTATCTGCACCAGCATTGTTTACCGGCAAATCAAATTCGCGAAAGAGCGGCCAGTGGGTTACTCGCGCGATGGTTTGATGATGGTACCCATGAAAACCGATGAATTTTATGGAAAAACGGACATTATCCGTACCGAATTGAAGAATACCGGCATGGTCGAGGAAGTGGCCGAATCGCAAAGCCCGGTTACCGGCGTGTGGTCGTCCAACGAAGGTTTCAGCTGGAAAGGGATGCCGGAAGGGTTCGTCGAAACTTTCGCCACGCTCACAGTTTCACCCGAGTATGCCAAAACCGCCGGCTGGCAGTTTTTGAACGGGCGCAATTTCTCGAAAGAACTCGCTTCCGATACGTCGGGCTTTGTCATCAATGAATCGGCGGCACGTTTGCTCGGCGTCGCCGACCCGGTAGGCATGACCGTTTCATGGAAAAGTCAATGGATGACCGATAACATCCGCAAGTCGTTCACGGTCATCGGCGTGGTGAAGGATATGGTGATGGAATCGCCGTTTGCACCAGTGAAACCGACCGTTTTCTTCCTGTTCGGTTCACCCAACTGGATCAATATCAAACTGAACCCCGATGTCAGCTCGGCCAGGGCATTGCCCGCTATTGAAAACGTATTCAGGAAACTGGTGCCGGCAGCGCCGTTCGAATACAAGTTTGCCGATGTAGAGTACGACGCCAAATTCAGAACTGAAGAGCGGATCGGAAAGCTGGCGGGCTTCTTCGCCGTGTTGGCCGTGGTGATCAGTTGCCTCGGCCTGTTCGGGCTGGCCTCTTTTACGGCCGAGCAGCGTACCAAAGAAATAGGCATCCGCAAAGTGCTGGGCGCTTCCGTTGCGGCATTATGGGGTATGCTTTCCAAAGATTTTGTCGCGCTGGTGGCCGTTGCCAGTCTCATCGCAGTGCCGCTGGCCTGGTATTCGATGAGCGCGTGGCTCCAAAACTATCAGTACCGCACCGAAATCAGCTGGTGGATATTCGCCCTCGCAGGCGCGGGCGCTCTCGTGCTCACACTCGCGACGGTGAGTTATCAGGCCATTAAAGCAGCATGGATCGACCCGGTACAAAGTTTAAAAAGTGAGTAAGCGAGTTTAATTCAAGTATTTAACCTAACAAAACACACTGTAAAATGAACGGTAGCTATTTAAAATTAACCCTGAGGAATCTGGCGAAGCATAAGGTTTACACCGCTATCAATCTCATCGGCCTGGCCGTGGGGATGGCGGGGGCGATTGTGATATTCCAGTTGGTGAAGTATCACCTTGGCGTAGACAGCTACCATGCCCTCGCCGACAGGACGTACCGCGTGGTCGTGGATCTGCACCTAGAAGACGGCTCGGTAGAGCAGGAGCGGGGCTCGGCTTTTGTTTTACATGAAACATTGAAAAAGGAGTTTAGCAATGTCCGGGACGCCGCTTATGTGGCGCATAAGGAGCTGACGATCCGTGTCGATGCCGGTAGGGCTTCCCGCAAGTTCCTGGAAAAGGAACACCTGGTTTTTACGAATGTGGATTTCTTTAAAATATTTGATTATAAATGGATTAGCGGCAATGCTTCGGCCATGGCAGCGCCCAGCCAGGCCGTGGTAACCGAGCGGTACGCCCGGAAGTATTTCGGAAACGGCAATGCAATGGGAAAGGTAATCCGCGCCAATAACCGCGAAAACCTGGTGATCGCCGGCATTGTGGCCGATTACTCCGAGCAAACCGATTTCAAACAGGATATTTTCGTTTCGCTGCCTACTTTAAAAAAGATTGTCCCGGAATATGGTTACGAAGACTGGGGCTGGATCGACAGCGGACGCGATACTTACATAACCCTTCGTTCGCCGGACGACAAAGCTGCATTCGAAGCGCAGATGCCAGCATTTGCCAACAAATATTACGGTCCCGACGGCAAGGTTTTCCATTACCATTTGCAGGACTTGTCGGATGTTCATTTCAATGTAGCCTACGGCGGCAAGATCAATTACAACACGATTCTCGTGCTCGCGACGGTGGGCATATTGCTCATTCTCATCGCCTGCTTCAATTTTATCAATCTTTCGACCGCGCAGGCGTTCAAGCGCAGCAAGGAAGTAGGGGTAAGAAAAGTGCTGGGTGTTTCGCAAGCGCAGGTTTTCTGGCTTTTTATACAGGAAACTGCTTTGCTAACCTTTGCCGCAGGCGCCATTTCCCTCGTGCTTGCCTGGCTCTTTGCGCCGATGCTGAGCCAATGGCTGGGACTGAATGTGCGGGTGGAGGTTTTCAGTGATCCACTGCTTGCTGCTTTCTGTGCTGCATTGTTGCTGTCCGTAGTAATAATGGCTGGTGTGTATCCGGCATTTGTTATCTCCCATTTTAACCCGGTGAAGGCCATTAAGGGGCTATTGAAGGAGAATAATCGCAGCTTTTTTTCGGTACGAAAGGGGCTGGTCGTGACACAATTCAGCATTTCATTCGTCTTGATAGCGGTATCGACGCTGATCATCCTGCAATCGGAATTCCTGAAAAACAAGGACCTGGGAATGGATAAGGACCTGATCCTGCATTTGAATTTGCCCGAAACAGAAACCAGCAAACTCGCGGCATTGCGCAACGAGCTATCGGCTCTGCCCGAGGTAACGGACCTGACTTTTTTCAGGAGCGCGCCGTCGGTACAGATGAGCGGCGGCGGGACGATCAAGTTTGAAAACCGCGATTGGGAGAAATTCGTAGCGCGGTCGAGAGCGGCGGACGATCATTTTGTGAAAACATATGGACTAAAACTCGTTGCCGGTCGCATTCCTGCGCATTCGGATACGCTCAATGAACTGCTGATTAACCGCAAACTTGTAAACGCATTAGGCCTGAAATCACCCGAAGCGGCATTGAACCGTCGCTTGCACGTGGGCGACGCGGGCAAAACGGGCACCATTGTGGGTGTACTATCGGATTTTAACAATGGAGATCTCTATACCGGTATCGAGCCGACGATCGTCTTTGCCGATCAGTCGCGCTACCGCTGGGCGGGTGTGAAGCTAAGCCGCGTCAATGCCTCGACGATCGCACGGATCAGCGCGGTATGGCAGAAGCAGTTTCCTGAAAATGTATTTGAATACAGTTTCTACGACGAGGAGATCGCCAGATTTTATCAGCGTGAAGAACTCGCGACGCGCCTTACGACCGCTTTCGCGCTGCTTTCGGTGTGCCTGTCGTGCCTCGGTCTTTTCGGGCTGGCCATTTTCGCCATTGAGCAGCGAACGAAGGAAATCGGCGTCCGCAAAGTGCTCGGTGCGTCGGTAGCCGGCATTACTACTATGCTGTCGATGGATTTTTTGAAACTGGTACTCGCCGCGATCGTCATTGCAAGTCCCGTTGCCTGGTATTTCATGCACCGCTGGTTGCAGGACTTCGCTTACCGCATCGAGATCCACTGGTGGATTTTCGCCTGGGCAGGTTTCCTTGCGGCCGGTATCGCTTTGCTGACGGTGGGTTTTCAAAGTATCAAAGCAGCATTGACAGATCCGGTGAAGTCGTTACGGGCGGAATAGAGCCTTCGGTCCGACCATGGACGATAGACCATCGACTATGGGTGTTAATGAATGATTTAATTAAAACAACGGTCTATGGTCGTCCGTCCATGGTCAAAACAAGTACCAATGCTAAAAAACTATCTCAAAATCGCATGGCGTAGCCTGATCAAGGATCGGCAGTTTACGCTGTTGAACCTGCTGGGACTCTCTACCGGGCTGGCTTGTACATTGCTGATCTACCTTTGGGTGGTGGATGAATTGCACGTGGATAAACACAATGCGAAGGACGCGCAGTTGTTCCAGATCATGGTCAACCAGCCCCATGAGGATGGTATCAAGACGGGCGCGCATACGCCGGGCCTGCTGGCCGATGCATTGAAAGCAGAAATGCCCGAGGTGGAGCTGGCGACAACGGTGGTGCCGGCGGAATGGTTTTCGAACAAAGGCGTGGTATCGGTGGGGGAAACCAAACTGAAAGCCGGAGGGCAGTTCGTCAGCCGCGATTATTTCGATGTATTTACCTGTCCGTTCACGCAGGGCGATGCCCGCGCGGTGACGGGCGACAAGAATACGCTCGCGCTTTCGGAAGAAATGGCTGTAAAGCTTTTTGGTACACAGGATAATGTGGTCGGAAAGACTGTTAAATGGGACGAGGGGCAGTTTAGCGGGCTTTATCGCGTGGGCGGGGTGTTCAAAAGCAATCCGCGTAATGCGAGCAACCAGTTCGATATCCTCTTCAATTTCGAACAATTCAAGGCGCGGCGCCCGGGAATGGAAAACTGGGGCAACAGCGATCCTCACACATTTGTAATCCTTAAAAGTGGCGCCGATTTGTCGCTTTTCAACCAGAAAATCAAACATTTCCTTCAATCCAAAAGCAAGGACAACGACTTTCAGCTTTTTGCCATCCGTTATTCGGACAAATACCTGCACGGGCAGTTCGAAAACGGTGTGCAGGCGGGAGGGCGCATTACGTATGTGAGGTTGTTTTCGGTGATCGCGTTGTTTATTCTCGTGATTGCCTGCATTAATTTCATGAACCTTTCCACGGCCAAAGCAACGGGCCGTATGAAGGAGGTCGGCATTAAAAAAGTAGTGGGCGCATTACGGAGCTCGCTGGTTATGCAACATCTGAGCGAATCTCTGATGCTCACCTTTGTATCGCTGTTCGTCGCGGTAGGCATTGTAGTGTTGATTTTGCCGGAATTCAACAGCATTACCGGCAAGCAGGTCGCCCTTTCACCCGATCCGATGCTGATAGCCGCCACCTTGCTCATTACGCTCGTTACGGGGTTGCTGGCGGGCAGCTATCCGGCATTCTACCTGACGGGTTTCGATCCGGTTTCGGTTTTGAAAGGAAAACTGAGGAATACCGCAGGAGAGCTACTGGTACGGCGCGGATTGGTGGTGTTCCAGTTTGCGGTGTCGGTGGTTTTCATCGTTTCGGTGATCGTCGTTTACCGGCAAATCCAGTTTATACAGAACCGTAACCTGGGCTACAACCGCGACCATATCATTCATTTTGAAATACCCCTTGAAATGGACTCGCTGAAACTGAAAGCGGCGGAGGCATTTTTGGGAGAGGTTAAAAACATTCCCGGCGTGGTGAATGCGTCAAGTTATTACCATAACCTCACGGGTCAGCATGGCGCGATCTCGGGTTTCGAATGGCCCGGTAAGCCTGCCGGCACGGATATCGAGTTTTCGAACCTTGAAGTGGGGTATAATTTCATGGAAACTACGGGCATGACGCTGCGCGAAGGCCGGTTTTTCTCCCAAAACCAGAATGCCCGCAATGAAATCATATTCAACGAGTCGGCCATTAAAAGCATGGGTTTGAAAGATCCCGTGGGCAAGACGGTGAAGTTCTGGGGAATGGAGCGGCAGATCGTGGGTGTGGTGAAGGATTTCAATTTCGAGTCGCTGTACGAGCCTGTGAAACCTTGTTTCTTCCAGATGTACCCCATCATGCCCAATGTGATGGTGAAAATCCAGCGCGGCGCCGAGGAGCAGACGATCGCCCGCTTGCGAAAGCTGTTCCAGGACCGGCACAAAGGGCTGGTGTTCGACTACCAGTTCCTGGATGAAAACTATAAAGCACTATACGCGGCGGAACGGCGGGTAGGCGTGCTATCGCAGTATTTCGCCGGGCTGGCGATCGTTATTTCCTGCCTCGGGCTTTTCGGCCTGGCGGCATTCACCGCTCAGCGGCGGCAGAAGGAAATCGGCATCCGCAAAGTGGTGGGTGCTTCGGTAAGTAATGTGGTGGTAATGCTTTCGATGGATTTTATCAAACTCCTGGCTATCGCATTGTTCATCGCGTTCCCGCTGGTAGGCTGGGTAATGCACCGATGGCTCGACAATTTCGCATTCCGCATCAGCCTCGACACCGTTACATTCCTGGCCGCCGCCGCCAGCCTTGCGCTTATCACGCTGGCAACGGTAGGGTACCAGGCGGTGAAGGCGGCAGTGGTAAATCCGGTTAAATCATTAAGATCAGAATAATCATGTTTAAAAACTATCTCAAAATCGCATTCCGTAACCTTGTTAAAAGCAAGGGGTATTCGGCTATTAATATCGGCGGGCTGGCTGTGGGGATGGCCGTGGCTATGCTGATCGGCCTTTGGGTTTATGATGAATTTGCATTTGACCGCTACCACGCTCATTACGACCGCATTGCCAAGGTCGTGGAGCGGGGTGTTTTCGAAGGCAAGACGTACGACGGCGGTCAGCACACTTCTTATCCGCTGGGACAATATCTGCAAGAACACCATCAGGACGATTTCGAATATGTGATCCAGTCGTCATGGACGGACGAGCATATACTGGCTTACAAAGACAACAAGTTTACCAAGAATGGCGCGTACATGAGCGCGGGCGCACCGCACATGTTCACACTGAATATGCTCCGGGGCTCGCGCGACGGCCTCAAAGAACGTAATTCCATCCTGATCTCCGAGTCGGTAGCGGAAGCATTGTTTGGCAAGGAAAACCCGATGGACAAGATTGTGAAGCTGGACAACCGGTTCGATATGAAGGTGACGGGCGTTTACGAGGATTTGCCTTACAATACCGAGTTCCGGGACCTGACTTTCGTGGCACCGTGGGACTTGTACGTGGCCACGCAGGATTGGGTACGCGAGGCGCGGGATAAGGAGCAGTGGAACAACAATTCCTGGCAGCTGCTGACACTCATCCGCCCGAATACGACATTCGAAGGGGTTACCCAAAGAATCAAAAACATTAAAGCAGAACATACGCCGGAAGCAAGGTTCCTGAAACCTCAGAACTATCTGCTACCTATGTCGAAATGGCATTTGTACGGCACCTGGGACGATGCCGGCCAGGCGGACGGGCGCATTCGTTACGTGTGGCTTTTCGCGATTATCGGGGCATTTGTGTTGTTGCTCGCGTCGATCAATTTTATGAACCTCAGCACCGCCCGCTCCGAAAAACGTGCCAAAGAGGTAGGTATCCGCAAAGCGATCGGTTCGATCAGGGGGCAGCTGATCAACCAGTTTTTCAGTGAATCGTTCATGGTGGTTTTCCTGGCATTCATTTTCGCGATCCTCATCGTGGTGCTTGCGTTGCCGTCGTTCAACGAAATTGCGGACAAACGGATCGACTTCCCGTGGAATAATGGCTATTTCTGGCTGGCGGGTTTTGCATTCTGTTTCCTGACGGGCCTTTTATCGGGCAGTTACCCGGCATTATACCTGTCGTCGTTTCAGCCGGTGAAGGTTTTGAAAGGTACATTCAATGCTGGGCGGTTTGCTTCGATGCCGCGTAAGGTGTTGGTCGTGTTGCAGTTTACAGTTTCGGTGACACTCATTATCGGTACCGCCATTGTTTACAAACAGATCCAGCATGCCAAAAACCGGCCGGTAGGTTACGACCGGAACGGGCTGATCACCGTCGAAATCAATACGCCTGAGTTGTACAGCCAGTACAACAGGATCCGCGGGGCATTGCAGGAAACCGGTGCGGTGGAGGAAATGTCCACTTCTTCGTCCCCATCGACATTCCTGGGCTCGAACAACGGAGGTTTCAGCTGGCCGGGCAAGGACCCAGCCTTGCACGACAACTTCGGTACCATCGGCGTCTCACACGATTTTGGCAAAACGGTCGGCTGGCAGTTCATCGGCGGCCGCGATTTCTCCCGTCAGTTCTCCACCGATTCGTCGGCGATGGTGATCAACGAGTCGGCGATGAAATACATGGGCTTCAAACAGCCGTCGGATATTGTAGGGCAAACTGTGAAATGGGGCGATAATCCTTATAAAGTAGTGGGCGTGATCCGCGATATGGTGATGGGCTCGCCATTCAGTCCGGTACGCCAGACGATGTTTATGGTCAATTACGGCTGGGCGAATTTTATCAGCATCAAACTCAAACCAGGACTTCCGTTAAGGCAATCGCTGGCCAAAGTGGCGGCGGTTTTTCATGAAGCAAATCCCGGCGGGCCATTTGACTACAAATTTACCGACGAAGAATATGCCCGAAAATTCGCGGCGGAAGAACGTATTGCCACGTTGGCAACCGTGTTTGCGGTACTGGCGATTTTTATCAGCTGCCTCGGGCTTTTCGGCCTGGCCTCTTTCACCGCCGAGCAGCGGACGAAGGAAATCGGCGTACGCAAAGTGCTGGGGGCTTCCGTGTCGAACCTCTGGGCATTGCTATCCCGCGAATTTGTGGTGCTGGTCATTATCTCGTTCCTGATCTCGACACCCACAGCCTGGTATTTCCTGAACGGCTGGCTCAAAAAATATGAGTACCGGACCGATATCCCCTGGTGGATTTTCGCTGCCGCAGGCGGTGGCGCGTTGCTCGTAACGCTCGCCACGGTAAGTTACCAGGCAATACGGGCCGCGTTGCTGGATCCGGTGAAATCTTTAAGGTCGGAATAAACCATGCTAAGGAACTATCTGAAAATCGCACTAAGGACGCTTGCGCAGAGCAAGGTCTATTCGGTGATCAACATTACCGGGCTAAGCATTGGGCTGGCGGCGGCAATGCTGATCATGCTTTATACCAAAGACGAGGTTAGCTACGACGGCTTTCATGAGAATAACCCGAACATTTACAGGGTCACGTTCAAATCCGTGAGTCCGGCGGGTGTTTTGGAAAACAACAGCGGCATTACCGGTTACTTGCCCGGACCGAAGTTTTCGGCAAGCACGCCCGAAATCGAGGCGTTTACGCGGTACCAACAACACCGGAACGATGTGAAGCTGGGTGATCAGGTGGCAAGCCAGGAGGTGTACCAGGCCGACCGTGATTTTTTCCGGATATTCTCCTTCCGGCTGCTCAGCGGCAACCCGCTTACGGCGCTCTCGCAGCCGCGCTCGGTCGTGATTTCGGAGGAGATGGCGAAAAAGCATTTCGGTACGGTCAATGCATTGGGCAAGACCATGCTTTTCAAAGACTCATTTGATGAAAATGCGGCTTTCGAGCCTTTCGTAGTAACGGGCGTGGCGGCCAAATGTCCGCAAAACTCATCCATTCAATTCGATTTTTTACAGCCGTTGCCGGTCTCTGAGTCGCAAATGAAGGGAGAAGCGTGGTTCAACAGCTCGCTGAATACGTTTGTGAAGCTCACTCCGGGCGCGAATACCAGGGCCGTCGTTGCGACCATGAACCGTATTTACCAATCCGACGCCCGCGAGGCGATGAAGTCGGTGGCGGAGAAGTACGGGCTCAAAAACAAACGGTATTACGGTTTGCAACCATTCACAGCCATTCACCTTGATCCACAGCTGAGTGCGGAAAATGGTCTGGTGAATGGAAGTAAGCCTCTGTTCTCCTATGTGCTTTCGGGTATTGCATTGTTTATCCTGCTGATTGCCTGCATCAATTTTGTGAACCTGACCGTCGCGCGTTCGCTGAAACGTGCCAAGGAAATCGGCGTGCGAAAGGTAGTGGGCGGAGGCCGGTACCAGCTTGCGGCGCAGTTCCTGGGTGAGTCGTTTGTGCTGTGTTTTGCGGCATTTGTGCTGGCTATCTTGCTGGTAGAAACCGTTTTACCTACATTTAATAATCTTGCCAATAAAGCCCTGGCGCTTTCCTACCTGTTCGACTGGAAACTGATCGCGGGCTATATCGTACTGTTCATACTTACCGCATTGCTGGCTGGTTTTTATCCGGCTGTTGTGCTCTCGGGCTACGATCCGGTGAAGACGCTTTACAGCCGGTTCAACTTTTCGGGCCGGAATTACCTGCAAAAGACATTGGTCGTGGTTCAGTTCGCATTGGCATCGTTCCTGATCATCGTCACGCTGACCATGCGCTCCCAGTTCGACTTCCTGACCAATATGGAGCTCGGTTACGACGATCGGGGCTTGATCAGCATTGAAAAACAGAACCTCACCCGCCCGGAAGCAAAGTTGCTGACCGAGGAATTGTTGAAAAACCAATCTATCGAAGCCGTAACACCTAAAAACGGCGGCCAGTGGGGGACAACGGCGAGGGTGAATGGGGAGACTGATATGGAATTCTCTTACGAAACGGTTGGCGCCAATTACCTTTCGGTGCTGAAAATACCATTGTTGCAAGGTAGAGCGTTGTCGGGAACGCTTGCTTCCGATTCTACCAAAGCAGTATTGGTGAATGAGACATTTGTCAAAAAGGCCGGCTGGAAGAAACCGCTGGGACAAGTGGTGGACTTCTGGTATAACCCCGGCGAGAAGTATACTGTGGTGGGTGTGGTGAAAGACTATCATTTCCAGTCGCTCACCTCGAATATCCGTCCGCAACTTTTTACAATGAAGCCCGGCAATACATTCGGGAAAGTACTGATCCGCATTAAGCCCGGTACCGAATCGGCGGGCCTCGCGCACATAGGCAAGACGTTCCGGAAGCTCTTCCCGCTGGTGCCGTACAGTTACCAGTTTGTGGAAGAAGGGAACCTCAAAAGCTACGAATCGGAGGCGAAATGGAAGCAGATCATGCTTTTCGGCGCGGTGCTGACGATCTTCATTTCCTGCATCGGCCTGTTCGGCCTCGCCACGCTGGCAGCGGAACGCCGCACGAAGGAAATCGGCATCCGCAAAGTGCTCGGCGCGTCGATCGCGGGCATTGTGGCATTGTTATCCACCGATTTTGTCAAACTCGTCGCCCTTTCGTTCGTACTCTCGTTCCCGGCCGCCTACTATGCCATGCAAAAGTGGCTGGAAAACTACCCTTATAAAGTGGAAATGAGTGCCTGGGTATTTCTCGCCGCATCGGGCCTGTCGCTGGTGATCGCGTTGTTCACGGTAAGTTTCGAGTCGGTGCGGACGGCTTTACGGAATCCTGTTAAATCTTTGAGGAGCGAGTAGTTGACGGGCGGTGGAGGGGCCTGCGGCTGTGACTTTGGACCATTGACTATTGACCATGGACCATGGTGGTTTTGAGTTAAGTATAATAAATAAAAACCCGGCGGTTGACGGTTTATGGTCGGCGGCCAAAAAAGCAACGAACATGTTAGGCAACTACTTAAAAATCGCTTTCCGTAACCTTTTGAAAAACAAAGGATATGCTTCGATCAACATCCTGGGGTTGGCGATGGGGATGGCGGTGGCACTGCTGATCGGCCTTTGGGTGCGGTATGAGTGGAGCTTTGATAATTTTCATGAAAACCGGGCGAATATCGTCAGGGTCAAGAAAAAAACACATTTTAATAACCACAAGGGCACGCAGGATGGCATTATGCTCCCGCTGGCGGCAGAGCTGCGTACGAATTTCTCGGAAGCGAAGTATGTGACCCGGGTGGATTGGGGCGATAAGCATAGCCTCGTAGCGGGTGACCAGAAATTGAGCAGGCAGGGTTATTACGCCGATCCCGACTTTCTGAAAATGTTTACATTCCCGCTCGTCAAGGGCAGGGCGGATCAGGTTTTGAAAGAGCCGCATTCCATTGTGCTGACCGAAACGCTGGCGAAGGCAATGTTCGGCAGTGCGGAGCCGATGGGGAAGGTAATCAGGGTCGATAACCAGTTTGAAGTGATGGTAACAGGGATATTAAAGGATATTCCAAAGAATTCGTCGTTCCAATTCGATTACCTGATGCCCTATGAGCTGAATATCGCCACCTCCGATTTCGTGCGTGGCGCATTGGACGAGTGGGGTAACAATTTCCTTCAAACCTACGTGCAACTGCACGAGGGCGTTACAGCAGAGGCGTTTTCAGCCCGCATTGCCAACCTGGTGCGGCAAAAGATGAAAGACAAAGAGGAAAGCCTGCTTTTTGTACACCCGATGCCGAAATGGCATTTGTTCGGCGAGTTCAAGGATTGGGTCAATACCGGCGGAGCGATCGAATATGTGCGGCTATTCGCGGTGATAGGCGTACTCGTGCTGCTGATCGCCTGCATTAACTTTATGAACCTCAGTACCGCGCGCTCGGAGAAGCGGGCGCGGGAGGTAGGTATCCGCAAGGCCGTAGGTTCGCAGCGGAAGCAACTGATTGCGCAGTTCCTCACCGAGTCGATGCTGACGGCATTGCTGGGCTTTGTGATCGCGTTGTTGATGGTGGAATTTTCATTGCCATACCTTAAAAATGTTGGTTTTGAGCATATTACATTTAGTTTAAATGATATTTCATTGCTGGGTGTGGCTTTCGCCGGCTGCATTGTCACGGGTTTGCTGGCGGGCAGTTATCCGGCATTGTATTTGTCGGGATTCGTGCCGGTGAAAGTCCTGAAAGGGACATTCCAGGTGGGTAAAGCCGCCAATTTGCCCCGGAAGATATTGGTCGTCACCCAGTTTACATTCTCGATCGCGCTGATCATTGGTACGGTAATCGTTTTTCAGCAAATTCAGCATGCCAAGAGTCGGCCGATGGGCTACAATCCCGAAAAGCTGATCTGGCTAAGCCTTTCCAGCGATCTGCAAAAGAACTTCTTCCCTATGAAAACCGAACTGATGGGGACGGGCTACGTCGAAGCCGTGAGCAGAACGTCGAGCCCGATGACGGGCGTTTACAATCAGTGGGAAGGGTTTTCATGGCCTGGCAAAGACCCGCAGAGCCAGCCATTGTTTACGGCGTTGATGGTGGACCCGGCCTATTTCAAAGCGGCGGGCCTGAAACTGAAAGACGGCAGGTTCTTTGCCGAAAAGGTACTTTCCGACAGTAATGCGATCGTGCTCAATGAGGCTTCGGTGAAGCTGATGGGATTTAAAAACCCGGTAGGGAGCCATGTGAGGTTTGGTGACGCGGATTTGACGGTGATAGGCGTGACGAAAAACGTGATCCAGCAAAACCCGTACGACGAAGTACAGCCGGCTGTAATGCTGATGCAACCCGATTTCACTTTTCAGGGACTGATACGGTTCAAAAGCGGGGCCGATTTGAAGAAAGCCCTCACCGCGATCCAGCCGGTGATCGAGAAATATAACCCCTCGTACCCGTTCGAATACCGTTTTGTGGACGACGAATACGACCAAAAATTTCGCAGCGAGGCGCAGATAGGCCAGTTGGCCGGTATTTTTGCCGCGCTGGCGATCCTCATCAGCTGCCTCGGACTCTTTGGTTTGGCTTCGTTCATGGCCGAGCGGCGCACGAAGGAAATCGGCGTACGTAAGGTGCTGGGTGCTTCGGTGTCACAGCTCTGGCTGCTGCTTTCGCGGGACTTTGTGCTGCTGGTGCTCATCAGTTGCGCCATCGCGTCGCCACTGGCCTATTATTTCCTCCAAAAGTGGCTGGGCAATTACAATTATCATATCAATATCAGCCCGTTCGTGTTCCTGGGCGCGGGTGTATCCGCAGTGCTCGTCACCCTCGCGACGATCAGTTTCCAGAGTATCAGGGCGGCGTTGATGAATCCGGTGAAGAGTTTGAGGACGGAGTGATTTGACGGCCTACCGACTATGGGTGGGGCTTTGGCCTGACCATGGACGATTGCCCATGGACCATCATGATTTTGGATTAAGTATTAAAATAAAGAAACCTGCGGTCGGCGGTCAACGGTCGGCGGTCAAAAAAAGCATCACGTATGATACGCAACTACTTCAAAATCGCATTCAGGAACCTGCTGAAAAGCAAGGGGTATTCGGCCATTAATATTGGCGGGCTTTCGGTGGGCATGGCTGTGGCGGTGCTGATCGGGCTCTGGATTTATGACGAGGTGTCATTCAATCACTACCATAAGAACCATGGGCGCATCGGACAGGTTTGGCAATTCGTGCAGTTCGGACCGGAGAAGTCGGCGTACGATGTGGTGCCGTTACCGTTGGCGGTGGAGATGAAGGAGAAATACCCCGATTTCGAGGCGGTGAGTAAATCGGCTTTCCGAGATATGACCATTTCAAACGGGGACAAAATGTTCTCAAAAACCGGGCGGTATGTACAACCTTCATTTACCAGAATGATGTCGATCCAAATGGTGTCGGGAAGCGATAATTTGAAGGATGTCAATTCGATACTGCTTTCCGAATCATTTGCCCGGGCACTTTTCGGCGGTGCAAATCCGGTTAACAGGGTCGTCAGGCTAAATAGCGACCGCGACGTGAAAGTGGTCGGGGTATTTGAAGATCTTCCTCTGAACAGCACATTCAAAGATATTCAGGTGCTCGCGCCGTGGGATTTGTTCGTAGCGGCGAATAAATCGCTGAGAGACGCGGAAACGAATTGGGACGAAAATTCCTACCAGGTCTATGTACAACTTCGCGAAGATGCGGATTTCGCGAGGGCTTCGGCCAAGATCAAAGACTCGCGCATGAAACGGGAAAATCCGCCGGGCTATAAACCCGAGTTTTTCCTGCACCCGATGGCACGCTGGCACCTGTATTCCGATTTCGAAAATGGTGCGAACGTGGGCGGACTGATCACTTTTGTATGGCTTTTCGGAACGATCGGCATTTTCGTGCTTTTGCTGGCGTGTATCAATTTCATGAACCTGAGCACGGCGCGCTCCGAGAAACGCGCGAAAGAAGTCGGTATCCGCAAGGCGATCGGGTCGGTGCGCGCGCAGCTGGTGAGCCAGTTTTTTAGTGAATCGGTACTGGTGGTATTGATTGCATTTGTCCTCTCGCTGGTACTGGCCGGGCTTGCATTGCCTGCTTTCAACGAAGTGGCGGAGAAAAAGATCACATTACCCTTGGCCAACCCGCTGTTCTGGATCGTCGGAATCGTTTTTAGCCTGCTCACCGCCACCATTGCCGGAAGCTATCCCGCCCTGTACCTATCGTCTTTCCAGCCATTGAAAGTGCTTAAAGGAACATTCAAGGCCGGCCGTTTTGCTACATTACCCCGGAAAATACTGGTTGTAACGCAGTTTACGGTTTCTGTGACGCTGATCATCGGTACCGTGGTCGTTTTCCGGCAGATCCAGCATGCGAAAAACCGCCCGGTAGGATATAGCAAACAAGGGCTGATCGAGGTGGATATGGCATCGCCGGCTTTGTACGGACATTATAGTGCCCTGAAAAACGATCTGATGAATACCGGTGTCGTAAGCGGCTATTCGCAATCGACGGGATCGGTGACGGCGCAATACGGGGGAGTTACCAATCTTTCATGGCCAGGCAAGGCTCCGGACGCGATCCCTTTACTGATGTCCAACAGCATTTCACACGATTTTGGAAAAACAGTGGGCTGGGAAATGGTTCAGGGCCGCGATTTTTCGCGTGAATATGCGACCGATTCTTCGGCCATGATCATCAACGAATCCGCATTGGAACTGATGGACCTTAAAAAGCCGCTTGAAACCGTGCTGAATTGGGGAGGTAAGGAATACCGGCTGATCGGTGTAACGAAAGATATGATCCGGGAATCGCCGTTCAGTGACGTGAGCCCGGCTTTCTATGTTGTCAATTACCGGAATACGAATATGATCAATATCCGGCTGTCAGCTTCGGCCGGGATGAGCGACGCGCTGGAAAACGTGGGTGCCGTTTTCAGGAAATACGACCCGAACAGCCCGTTCATGTATCAGTTTGTGGATGAGCGCTTCTCGAAAAAGTTCGCCGACGAGGAGCGTATCGGTAAGCTCGCGTCTTTCTTCACGGTGCTGGCGATCTTCATTTCGTGCCTGGGTCTCTTCGGGCTGGCGTCTTTTGTCGCTGAACAGCGTACCAAGGAAATCGGGATCAGGAAGGTATTGGGCGCGTCCGTCGCCAACCTGTGGAAACTGCTTTCCACCGACTTCGTAATGTTGGTGATCATCGCCTGCGTTATTTCAGGTCCCATTGCCTGGTATTTCATGAGCGGCTGGCTGAAAGCCTATTCCTACCGGACGGAGATTTCCTGGTGGATATTCGCCGGTACGGGCCTCGGGGCGCTTGGGATCACATTGCTGACGGTCAGTTTCCAGGCCATTCGCGCGGCGTTGATTAATCCGGTGAAGAGTTTGAGGGCGGAGTGATCGCCGCTGCCACACAATTCATTTCCGGGTAACAAATATTCCCCCGCGCCTATTTATCTTGCAAGGGAAATCTTTACCGAGCGGAATCCTTGTGTAGAACCTTTATTTTCAGTGTAATTGCGGTTTTTGCAATCATTTCCGGGCCGCTTTTTGCCCAGAAAAGTATGCTTGTGTCCAACTTTGAGGCGGGTGTCGAGGCGGGAGCATATATATCTTCCAACGGGGAGACGCCATTCTGGTTGCGGACCAACCAGTTCGGGGCGGTACCTGATCGCGCTACGGCGGGCGTAATACAAGCGACGGCGCGCAGGAACTACCTTTTTTACGATAGCCTTACCAATAGGCCCCGGAATTTCGACTGGAGTGCGGGAGTAAGCCCGGTCGGGTGGTATAACAAAGCAAACAAGTTTGAATTTGTGCTGCCGGAGGCGCATGCGAGCGTGCGGTACAAGCGCGTGGAGCTGTGGGTAGGGCGCAGGAAGGAGGTGATGGGGCTGGGGGACACCACCTTGTCGTCGGGCTTCTATTCGGTATCGGGGAATTCGCTGCCTGTGCCGAAATTGCAGATCGGGACGGTGGGTTTCGTGCCGCTGAAATTCACCCGGAACTTCCTGGCCGTGCATGCGGGATTTGCACATGGCTGGTTCAATACCGATTACATTCAGGGCGTGCGGCTGCACCAGAAGTTCCTTTACCTGCGGTTTGGTAAACATAATTCTAAGTTCTACGCCGGGCTCAACCACAATGTCATGTGGGCGGGGCATTCGGAATACCTGAAATCGCATCCCGAGCTTGCGGTGAATGGTGAACTGCCATCTTCCTGGTCCATTTACCCGAATGTGGTGCTGGCATTTACTTCCAAAAACTGGTTCGAGAAAAATGGCTACGGAGCATTCGACAGCTACCGCGTCGGCAACCATTTGGGCAGCTATGACATTGCTTTTGAGACAAAACTCGATCATTACCGCCTTTTTGTATACCATCAGCATCCATTCGAAGATGTTTCGAGCATGCTTTTCAAGAACATTCCGGACGGGCTCTACGGCATTAACCTGAAACTTTTGCCCGGAAGCACGGGGAATGGTTTCGCGCTCACGCACCTCACATTGGAATTCCTCAGTACCAAAGACCAGTCGGGCTCCGAATTTTACATTCCGGGAAGCAAATACCAGGGTGCGGACAACTATTTCAACCATACCCAGTATTTCGAGGGGTGGTCGTACCAGGGGCGCACGTTGGGCACGCCGTTTATTATTCCAGGGAAAGACATGGACCAGTCGAAACTCGTTAATCCCAGGTATTTCCCGAACAACCGCGTGAACGTGTATTACCTGGGCGCGCAGGGGAAAATCGGCCGGTCGCTGGCGCTTACATTAAGGCTCTCTTACAGCAGAAATTTCGGAACGCCCGGGGCCGACTTCGACCCGCCGCGAGGACAGTTGTCATCTGTTTTAGGGGCACAATATGCGGTGCCGGGTTTCAAAAATGCCAGCATTATCGCCCGACTAGCGACCGATCAGGGTGATGTTTTAACCAGAAGGACCGGCGGGTATATCGGTATACGGAAGGACTGGTAATATGCTGGCCCGACACATTTTCCGGCGTTGTCCATCGGTGAACAAGATTGTCCGAATTCGGACAGTTTTTCTGCTTTTTATTGTGTTAAAATACTGATTATTAGTCTATTATTTGAGCTGGCATAAATTTGTTGCCGGGTATTTTCAACCCTATCCAGCGCAGCAGCATGCTCAAAAACTACCTCAAAATTGCCCTCCGGAACATCTGGAAGAACAAGATTTTTTCAGCTATCAATATCGTGGGCCTGGCCGTGAGTATGGCGGCCTGCATTGTGATCATGCTGTTTGTCTTCTACGAGCGCAGCTTCGACGGCATTCATACCAAAAACATTTACCGTCTCGACGAGGTGCAGAAGTTCGAAGGAATGGTAGCACCGCAGAAAGTGGCGCTCTCGATGTTCCCGATGGGGCCTACATTGGAAGAAGAGTTTCCCGAAATCCGGCAGTTTGTCAGAATCAATACAGCCGGAAAGCTGGCGATGCATTATCACGATCAAAGGATCGATCTTTCGCAGGTCTATTTGACCGATTCCAATTTTTTTCAGCTTTTTGAATATCCGCTTCTGAAAGGCGAAAAGGCGAGGGTTTTAAAAGAGCCGAACAGCGTGGTCCTGACAGAGAAAAGCGCGAAGAACATCTTTGGCAATGCTGATCCGATAGGCAAGTTTGTCAACCATTTTGGCGAGGACACGCTCACACTGAAAGTGACGGGTATCATGGAGGATGCACCTGCGAACTCCCATTTGCAATTCGATGCCCTTGTTTCCTTCAATACCATCGCAAAACCCGATTTTATGAAAAACTGGGGTGGGAACTGGCTGGTGACTTACCTGGAACTCGCGCCCGGAACCGATATTGCCAAAACGGAAAAGAAATTCCCCGCTTTCCTCAAAAAACACATGAAAGAAGGGGGCTGGAAGTTTTACGAGCTGTTTTTGCAGCCGCTGGCCGACGTGCATGCGCAATCGGTGGATATCACCCACGATTATGTCAATTACCAGAAATTCGATAAGCGGTATACCTACGTTTTCTCCGTCATAGCGGCCATTGTGCTCATTATCGCCTGTGTGAATTTTATGAACCTCTCTACCGCGCGCTCAACCGGCCGGGCGAAGGAGGTAGGGATACGCAAGTCGATTGGTGCGCAGCGCTTTCAGCTGGCGGGACAGTTTATGGGTGAATCGGTGTTGCTGGCGTTGTTTGCCCTGATATTGGCAGTGGCTATTGTGAAGTTGGTAATGCCCTCAGTGGCCGATTTCAGTCAGCGACGGCTCGAATTTTCGATATTTCAGAGCCCGGGTTTAATACTTGTCATTTTGCTGGGAACCATACTCGTGGGACTGTTTTCGGGATTGTACCCGGCCGCATTCCTGTCGGCTTTCGAACCCGTGAAGGTTTTGAAGGGCACCATCCGCGCCGGGAAAAGCAATTTCCGGAATGCATTGGTGATCGCTCAATTTACGAGCGCCGTGTTCCTGATCATCGCCACAGGTTTCGTGGTGAAGCAGCTCCATTATATGGTGAATAAAGATCCCGGTTTTGACAGGGAACAGGTGGTAATCGTGCCACTCAACTCGACGTCGGACAGGAAGTATGATGCATTGAAACAGGAATTGCTGACGAGCTCGTTCATCGAGGCGGTTACCGGTTCGCAGCAGCGGTTGGGTAACAACCTGCACCAGACAGGCGTGGCGTTCCAGGGCACGCATGCAAGACGGGAACTTACTTCGTCGCAAGTGATTGTTGATCCCGATTACTTGTCTTTGTACAAAATTAAGTTGATCGCCGGCCGCAATTTCACCCATAGCGCCGGGGATAATGCCAAGACCTACATTATCAACGAATCACTGGCAAAAGAGCTATTAAAGGACGAGCCGACGCTGACCATGGAAACGCTGATCGGCAAGCGGTTCGGTTTCTCGGGGATGGACTCACTTTCTACGATCGTGGGCGTGTCGGAGGATTTTAACTTCAATTCGCTGCACCACAAAATTGAAACGCTTTGCATATTCAACCAGAAGGATTGGACGTACTCCGAAATGTCGGTCCGTATCAAGGGGGAAAATGCCCAGCAAGCGCTCGCGGCGATTCAGTCGGCCTGGAACAAGCTGGTACCGGATCAACCATTTACTTATTCATTCCTGGACGAGCATTTCAACGAAATGTACCGGGCCGACAGCCAGGTGAGCGAGATTGTAGGCATACTCGCGGGGTTGGCCATTTTCGTCTCATGCCTCGGACTGTTCGGCCTGGCTTCGTATTCGGCGGAGAGGCGGATCAAGGAGATCGGCGTCAGAAAGGTAATGGGCGCTTCGGTGGCGGGGATCGTAGCATTGCTGTCGCGCGATTTTCTCAAACTCGTGCTCGTCGCGATCCTGATTGCCACCCCCATCGCCTGGTGGGCCGTAAAAAGCTGGCTGAACGACTTCGCCTACCGCATCGATATCGAATGGTGGATGTTCCTCCTCGCCGGCGCGCTGGCCGTGTTCGTCGCTTTGTTCACGATCAGTTTCCAGAGTATCAAGGCGGCGTTGATGAATCCCGTTAAAAGTCTTAGAGCGGAGTAAATTGAATTTTAACTACATAATCCCATGAGCCACATTGCCATCCCTATCCCGCCGCTTCAAGGTAAGCAGGAGATTAAAGTTGAGGTAACGATCAACGGAATCAAGCAGAACCTGTTCTATCGGGTCGAGCTGTTTTACTGGGAAGATTGTACCAACCCGGTAGCGCACCGTGCCGATTGTATCAGCGAAATGCTGTCGCACCACGATCCGGAATGGACCGTCTACTACATCGGTGCGCCCAATGACGAGTTTGTGCCGATCACTTTTGTGAAAAAGGAAAGCAGGAACCTGTTGCGTGAGGCGATAGCCTGATAGGGGAGCCCAGGGACTGTTTTAATTCTTTT
The DNA here is from genome assembly GCF_900109045.1 of Dyadobacter sp. SG02. Lineage (GTDB taxonomy): Bacteria > Bacteroidota > Bacteroidia > Cytophagales > Spirosomataceae > Dyadobacter. The sequence continues at coordinate 719,844 of NZ_FNYL01000001.1, read as the reverse complement.
TTAATCTTTATATGCAACAATGTTGCATTTGTGGTTTTTCTGAAACTACATTTGCATCATTGTTGCATGTAAAGATTTTTTTATGAAAAAGCATTTATTCAAAGTAGTATTCTCAATGGCATTCGGCGCGTTGCTCGTGGCTTGCGACGACAAGGAAAAAGACAAGGTAACACCCGTGGAGGAAACGGAGTACAAGTTCATCCGGATAGTGGTGAACGACGAGGTTTCGAAGGAACTGTCGTTGGTAGATCCGGTGAAGCTGACGGCGGAGAAGTTTGAGGCGCAATATGCCAAATCGACGCTTTATGGCACGCAAGGCGGGCGTTTCGGGGCTATTGTGAATGGGGCCAACAACTTTGTACAGCTGTTCGATACCGGCTTCGAAGGCCACGGCGACCACGTGGATGTGAAAGGAACGCCAAAGTTCGGCGCATTAACCGGCGATGGGAACAAGCCTACGCATTTCAAGAGCAAAGGCGATGAGATCATCACTTTCAACGACGGCGATGGTACCCTCAGCATTGCCAAAGAAGCCGATTTTCACGCGGTGGGCAGCAAAATGACGCATATCAATGCCGGCAACGTCGCACACCATGGCGCCATGACGAAGTTCGACAATGGTACTTATGCCATTACAGAGAAAGACGGGTCGGTTGCGGGTACATTACCCGAGCGTGTGAAGGTCATCGACGATTCCGGGAAAACACTTTTTGCTTCGACCATCCAAACCAAAGGCATCCATGGCAATGCGACCAACGGCAGCATTTCGCTTTTCGGGTCTTCCAGCGGTATCCTGGCTGTCGAACCGACGGGTAATCAGCAGCTCATCCCGCATCCCGCCGATTTCGGTGAGGCATGGTTCGGTTCCATCCTGGAAGCGAAAGGGGCCGGTAAGTTTCTGGGCTACACCGCTGCAAAAGGTGTCTACGTGATCGACGTCGCTGCCAAATCGGTAACGCCGGTTCTTGCGAGCACGGACATTATGCAGGCGAAGGTGGATTTCGCGGGGAACAATCTCGTGGTATTGCTGCATAGCGGTGAGCTGCGGATCTACGATTTGAAAACCAATGCATTGAAAATAAACGGTTCGGTAACAAGCGCTACGGCCAAAGACGAAACCCAGAAGCCGCAGCTGGAAGCGACGTCGCGCTACATATATATTACCCAGCCGAAAAGTGGCGAATTGCTCGTGGTAAGCACCGGTAATTTGGCCAAAATCAGCAAGATGAAGGTCTCGGCCACACCGTACCGACTGGCTATCCTTGGCTTCGAGTCGAGCGAAGGGCACTGATAACCAAAACCCGGCAGGTTTCGGCCTGCCGGGTTTTGATGTTACTTTGCGTTCCCTGATTTTTCTCCGCTAAAAATCAGTTTTCCCCAGTATTCGGGGTAATGCATATTGATGATGCCCTGTGGTGACCATACCCAATTATATTCCGGGACGATCTTTCCGGTTTCGGCATTTCGTTTGCGCTTGTAGCGGCCGTCCTCGCCTACCTCATGCTGCCAGTTCACCCGCGAGAAGTTGATGCGCCACTCCGAACCGTCGGCCGGAATGAGCGGTTTCACGTTTTCGGTTGATAACGACGAAAACGGAATAGCGATTTCCACAACCCAGCGTTTGTCCTTGTCCTTTGCGTTGTTGACTGTACCGTACACGGATACCGCCGATTTCAGGCCTTTGATATCCCATTTTAGTTGCGCCTTGCCGCCTTTGCGGTAGGTCTTGGGCAGGAACAAGTCGAATGTGTTGTTGATCGCGTTGATTTCCAGTTCATAATAGTTTTCGGTATCGCCATCCGGGTCGATAAACACCTCAAAATCGTTTTCCAGGTACACAATCTGGTCTTTTTTGTCCTGATACGCCCAGATATGCTCTTCCTCGATCTGCGCGGCGATGTAGAGATATTCGTCGTCCCAAAGCATCTTCGCGCGCGTCTCCTGCAATGGCAGCGGCTTTTTATCGCCTTCTATATCGACAAACGATGAGGTCCAGGCGGCTTTCTTCCAGGAACGCTCATCCAGTTTTCCATCGATTGTAATGCCCTTTTCGCTGCGATAACAGGTGTAACTTTTCGGTGTCGGAAGTGCTTGTGCCAGGGCATCAATAGTGTTCGTGCCGGCTATGGCGGCAAGCAATGAAGCGGCTTGGAAAACGTGAAATCTGCTCTTTCTGCCGATTAAATTAAAATTTTTCAAGATTGGTCAGGGGAATTGCTGAAAGAAGTTAAATATAGCGCATTTTACTTCTTCAAAAGGTCGCCTGCCTCGTTTTCATTGCTCAGCAAAACTTCAAAAAGTTTCCATCTTTTGTCGGGTTCTGCCGCCGTTCCTCCCTGCGACTCGATGTAATTTTTGATGATATCCTGTCCGTAATTGTAGTTGATGACGTAGCTACGGTACTTTCTTATAAACCGCAGGTAATCCGACGCGCCTTTTTCCGGCAGCAGGCAGTAGTCGGTCAGCCAGCGTTGGGCTTCCTGGTCGCTCATGCCGCGGTCGAGCAGGCCGCGGGCTACCTCGTTGCGGGCGTAGTTCAATGCCGACCGGATTGTCAGCGCCTCGAAATACGCGTCGGTCATCGCGGTGTCCAGTCCGGCCAGGGGAATCAATACATTCTTGCAGAATTCCCTTTGCTCGTTGCCGGGAAAAGCCATGGAAATGCCATAGTTGGCGCTGCCTTCGGCAATCAGCGATTGCGGGCTGAACAACGGGTAGAGCGAAATCTCAGTCCAGCCTTTATCCCGGAAAAGGTTCTTTTCCAGCAATGCATTATATACATGATGCCCGGGATAGCCCTCGTGGCACGCCAGATCGATGGCCCGCTCGATGTAAATAGGCTGGCTTACATTGATCTGGATCACGCTTTTGTAGTTGCCTTTGTACCAGTTGTAGCCCGACCACGGCTTGTCGTGTACGTATTCGAGCTTGAAATCCTCGCCTGCGGGCAGCACGTAATGCGCCAATGTACGCTTCCGCGCCTCCGCGATGGCCGTTCTGAAAACGGTGTCAATCTTGTTTTGAGGGATCAGGAAATGGCTTGCAAGCTTTTGATAGCGTTCGGGAATAGGCCCTTTGCCGGGCAGCAGGCGGTCGAGCTTTGCGATGAGGTCCTGAAAATGCTTCTCGTCGTGCGTCGGCGCCACGGCGTCGAACAGGTCTTTGGATTCGGAATCGAATGGGACGACGGTGCCGGAGAAGAGGTGTATCCGTCTTTCAAATGCCGTGAGCTGGGCAGTCAGCCACTGGGCGCGGCGGGCGAGCGTGTCCTGGCCGGTGCCTGTCTTGAATGCGGTAAGCGCTGTTTTCAGCGCGGCTGCCTTTCGCAGGAATGCATCTTTCGGGAATTGCAACGTATCGGCTTTCGCAGGCCTGAGCGAGTCGGGGCCGTAATATGCATCTACGAAATCGCCGTCAAACTGGCCGATGGATAGCCCGAGGTTGACGTATTCGCGGGCAATACTGTCGAGGCGGTCGTTGCGGGTAGCGGTTTTCTCGCGCGAGCCGCAGGAAATGGCAAACCATGCGAGCGCGACCATTGCAAAGTATTTTTTTAACATAACTTCAAGGTTTTCAGATGAATAATGCGGGCCGGGGCTTGTGAACCACGGCTTCCCGGAAACCTGGTTTTCAAGCCGTTCGCCCCAATTTGCGCTTAAAATACACAGGTTATCCTGAAACGCGTACTGGAACGGAAATATTAAGGGAAGCGCTAAACCCCAAACGGCTGGCGGTGTGAATTTACAACAAAGAAGACAATGGGCAGGAACGATATCCGATACCGGGAAGCAGAGCTTGTAACGAAGCTCAAAGCCAATAGTCAGAGCGCTTTCGAATACTTGTACGACCATTATTCGGCCGCGCTGTTCGGTGTGATCCTGAAAATTGTAAAGGATGAGGAGCGGGCTGCGGACGTATTACAGGAAAGTTTCCTGAAAATCTGGCGTAATATCGGATCGTATTCTCCTGAAAGAGGCACACTTTTCACCTGGATGCTGAACATTTCCCGAAACCACGCGATAGACATGCTTCGTGCCGAGGCGAAAACTGAGAAAAAGGTGATTTGCCTGGATCTGATCGCCGAAATGGAGCAGGAGCCGGCTGATGGGTGGAATCATATTGTCTATGAAATGGATGTGAAAAGCTGGGTCGCGCGCCTTTTGCCCGAACGCCGCATACCGATCGAGCTGGTTTATTTTCAGGGATACACCCATGAAGAGGCGGCGGAAAGGCTTTCAATGCCGCTCGGAACAGTGAAATCGCGCATTCGAAAAGGGCTTCAAGAGCTTCGTTCGGTGTTTTATATGCCCGAAATGCAACTAAAAATAGCCTAGAATCCAATTTCAGGTTTGATTTCGGTTGTAAAAATAACTCGAGATTTATTTGGAGCCCTGCTGGTTTGTCTCACGCTTTATTCTGCCGAAGTGCTGGTTCTGCGGTATTTTGTATTGTATTATTAATCTTTCATCTAAGTTTATTTGGAGTGCAGGGTCTATAATTCCGAATAGAATGTAGCTAAAATGCTGTAATACAGTAATAAAATGATTGCATTTTATTCGCAGTCGATAGGAATCTTGTAGAAGCCGGTTTTTTTACGAAAAAAAGTTTTGTCGAAATTCTTCAGTGAAAACTCATTGTTCTCCACAGATAAAGGCATATTCTACCAATGCCGTTAGTTAGTCTAAATAAGCATTTAGTCCCCAAAAACGGCCCGTTTGTGATTTGATAGTGTAGAAGTTTTACTTGTTGACCCGTCATCATTGCGACTAAACGATGATTTTGGGGTGAACGTATATGATACTGTGGTGTCTGTATAAAAACCGTTTGCAATGGCTAGCGACAAAATTTAATTCTGTTTCGTTGTAACCGTCAGGCTCCCGGAGCGAGGAGGTTTTCTTTGTAGTATATTGAAAAAGTTATATTACTAATTTTAGAGTATTGTGCAACCACTTTGGAGTCAAAATAGAATAGTTTTCGATAAAAATCCGCTTAAAACGTTAATTATTTGACTTTCTTTTTGTAGAAGTATTTACCAAAATTGATTTAGAAATAGTTTAAAATTAAACATAAACATAATTATTGCGGCCTTGTAATATAAAAAAAGTGCTATTTTTGGAACATCTAATTTTTACCTTTGTAACGTACATTTTGTTGACAAGCCAGTGCAGCTAATCAATTACAAATCAAATACGTTATGAAAAATTTTACGTTCCTCTTAAGCCTTTTACTATTGAGCCTGGGCTTCGCCTCCCAGGCCAATGCCACAACCAGCTGTGGTTGTGACAACAACGTTCTGGTCAACGCCAGCTTCGAACAGACCATCGACCCTAACGTGTGGCAAAGATCTTCGGGTACCAACTTCAGTAAGGACGGTGCATATAACATGTGCGGTAGTTACAACGGTCTGATCACCGGCGCAGGTTCGGTTTGGCAGGATGTGGCTGTCGCGGCCGGAAGCACAATTAACCTCAGCGTATATGGTGGTACGCACGACAACGACCAGACACACCAGTTCAAGCTGATCTTTTTGAATTCAAGTGGTAATACGATCGGCGACGCGGTTGTGAAGTCGATGAATTTCGAAGTAGGCAGCGGAAATCAGTTGCAACAGTACACGATGTCGGCAACGGCACCGGCCAACACTGCAAAAGTTCGCTTCCTGCTTTATTCAAGCGGTAATTATTTCAAAGTGGACGCGGCATGTATGAAGGTTACGCCTCCTGCAACCCCGGTTGACTGTGATTGCGTTAACAACAACCAATATATCAAAAATGCAAGTTTCGAAAACAGCAACCTGAGCGATTGGTCGAAAACCAGCGGTTTGAGCTTCTCTACCGACGATGCGTATGAAATGTGCGGCAGCAAAAATGGTTTGCTCAACGGTTCAGGATCTATCTGGCAGGACATTAATGTAGTTGCAGGTGCGAAAGTGGATATAACAGCATACGGTGGTACACACGACACAGGTTATAACCATACATTTAAAATTACCTTCTACGACGGTGCGGGAAACAAGATCAATACCAATGAAGCGGTTGTGGATATGAACTTCGCCGTAGGTAGCGGGAACAAACTCAAACAATACTCGATTTCGGGAACTGCCCCTGCGGGAGCTGTTAAAGCTCGTTTCTCGGTTAACTCGTCGGGCAACTATTTCAAAGTAGACGCGATCTGTACAACTGTAACGCAGCCGGTGACTTGCCAGTCATGTAACGGTAACACGTTGCAAAACCCAAGCTTCGAAAGCGGAACTGCCAACTGGTCGGTAACCGGTACGCTGACTGTGGAACCAACTTACGCGGTTTGCGGTGTGAACGGTGCCAAATTGAGCGGCGCAGGCAAATTCTGGCAGGATGTTGAATTGCAGACTACCACCGGAAACCAGGTTGCCCTGGATATTTATGCGGCGTACAGCAGCTCGAACAGCCAGAAAATCCAGCTCGTGTTCCTGAGCGAAGCACAGGTTGAACTGGGTCAGGTTACACAAGACGTTACGAAAGCACTTAACAGCGGAACATGGGGCCTTCAAAAATTCACATTGACGGGAACTGTTACCCCTGGATCTAAATATGTACGTGTGTTGCTGTCGTCGAACGGAAACGACCTTCTGGTAGACAATGCATGTCTTACTTTCTCAGGTCCTCCATTGCCTGTAACACTCTCCGCATTCTCTGCGAAAAAAGAAGGTGCCGTAGCGCAACTGGCCTGGGCTACCACTTCTGAAACCAACTCGGCTTACTTCGAAGTACAACACAGCCAGGACGGTAAAAACTGGACAGCGCTTACACAGGTTGAAGCGAAAGGTGAAAGCAAAGAACTCGAAACTTACACCTATACCCACACTAATCCATTCGCAGTGAACCTTTACCGACTGAAAATGGTGGATTTGGACGAAACATTCGCGTACAGTGCGATCAAGAGCCTGAATTTCGACGGCCAGGAGCAACTGAATGTTTATCCAAACCCGACTGTGGACCGTATCAAAGTGACCAGCAACCAGCAGGTAACCAATGTGAAGGTTTACGCTCAGACAGGTGCATTGGTGTTGAACGCTACACCGGATTCGTCTAACGAAGTAGACCTCACGAAACTATCGCAGGGAACTTACTACGTGAAAGTTAACAACGGTCCGCTGATGCGCAAAATCCTCGTAGTAAGGTAAGCGCACTAAAAGACCCGCAATTTTGAAAGCCCTTCGTCCGCACTTTCCGGACGAAGGGCTTTTGTTTACATATTAGTTTTAACTTTCGTGCCTGAAATGTAACCGGCACGGGCCTTGACAACAGTGATTGACCAACATATAAAGGAATCGGGGTATAAGCCGGCGACGGAAAGCCCTTTGTCGCGGGAGGATTTTGGAAATGATTTCAAATGGGGCGTGGCTACGGCTGCCTACCAGATTGAAGGCGCAGTGCATGAGGATGGCCGTACGGACTGTGTCTGGGATGTTTTTGCCAGAAAAAAAGGCAAGATCCGAAATGGCGATCATGCGCGGCATGCCTGTGATTTCTACCATCGGTACGAGCAGGACCTTGAACTGGTGAAGGAGCTGGGTTTCGAGCAATTCCGGTTTTCCATTTCCTGGTCGCGGATATTGCCCGACGGCCACGGGCGCGTGAACCAGGCGGGGATCGATTACTACAACCGGTTGATAGACCAATGCATTGCGCTGGATATCGAGCCGTGGATTACGCTGTATCACTGGGACCTGCCGCAGGTATTGGAGAAGTCGGGCGGCTGGAAGAACAGGCGTATTGTGGAATGGTTCGCCGAATATACGGCGGTATGCGCCAAAGCATTCGGCGACCGGGTTAAGCATTGGATCGTGCTGAACGAGCCGATGGCGGTGGCGGGGCTCGGCTACACCACCGGGGAACACGCGCCGGGGAATGCGGGTATTCATAACTTTCTGCCGGTAGTGCATCACCTGGCACTCAGCCAGGCGGAAGGCGGGCGGGTATTACGGCATTTGTTGCCTGATGCACGCATTGGTAATGCTATTTCCTGCTCATATGTGGTGCCCAATAGCCAGAGTGCGGCGGATATTCGTGCGGCCCGTCGTGCGGATGCATTGATGAACCGGCTTTTCATCGAACCTGCATTGGGACTGGGGTATCCCAAAGATGCATTTCCTTTTTTGTCGAATATCAAACGGTTCATGCGCGAGGGCGACCGCGAAAGGCTGAAATTCGATTTTGATTTCTGGGGGTTGCAAAACTATTTCAGCGTGGTGGTGCAGCATTCGTACCTGGCGCCGGTCATGTGGCTGAAAGAAGTGCCCGCGACGCTCAGGAACGTCCCGACGACGGGTTTGGGATGGGAAATAAGTCCTACCGGGATGTACGAGATATTGAAGCAATTTCAGCGGTACAAGGGCGTTCGTGAGCTGGTCATTACCGAAAACGGCGCGGCATTCAAGGACAAACCAAAAGACGGGAAAGTGGACGATCAGGGCCGGCAGGCCTATTACCACGCCTACCTCGAAGCCGTTCTAAGGGCTAGAAACGAAGGCGTCAATATTACCGGTTATTTTGCGTGGACGCTGCTGGATAATTTTGAATGGGCACACGGGTACTCAGCGCGCTTTGGCCTGGTGTTTGTGGATTTTAAAACGCAGGAGCGGACGGTGAAGGAGTCGGGGAAATGGTTTGCCCGATTTCTTAAAAAGGCGGAATTGTAACCTGGCTTCCAACTAATCCGAAAAAGGGTGTGTCTAACCGTCATATTTAAACCCCTAAAACCATGAAAGTCCTGATTGTTTTATTCGGTTTGCTGGCCTGGGTTAGCTGCCACGATGAAAGTAACGATATCAACGAACAGGTGTACGAAGCAGATGCAACCTGGACCAACATGCTCGCGACCGATGGTTGCTCGTGGCATTTCGCCGTTACCGGGAAGGATTCCTCCCTTTTCCTGTTGCCTAGCAAAGCATCGGTTTCAAAAATAGAAAACGAGCTGGGCAAAATCGAAGAATATTACAGCTTTACGCCCGTGCATTTAAAATACAGCCTGACAGGCGCAAAAAGCACCGTGCAATGCGGATGGGGCCGCACGGCAACATACGATGAAATCAAGGTCATCGAAATCCACAAGAAATAATCACTACAAATGAAGGATATTCTTAGCCTCCTGCTCGGTATAATAAGGCATTAACTCCGCTTCATCAATAATCTCCTGCACCTGCTCCTCTGTGGCAGGTGTAGTTGCTTTAGAGCGTGTTGTATTCGGATCAACCTGCTCTTCTTCAAATACAATAGTCCCTTTTCTTTGAAGATTTTGCAGGATTTCCAACACCAGTTGTTCTTCTGATTCCCGGACGGCTTTTACGCGATATGTTTTCATGATTGGTACTGATTTTGATTCTAATGTAGCAAAAACTATACCGGGTTGTAACTTTTAAATTTACTGCATGCAACCTGGGTGCCAGCTTTTACATCATTGATCAAACAAATCACAGAATCCCATGAAAATTAAACAACTACTTACTTTCGTCCTGTCCGCGCTTTGTTTTGTAAGTGCGTGTGCGCAAGGCGACGATGACAAACCTTACGTTACTAAAAACTTCAACAGCTCATCCCTGAAAGAATTACAAGTAGAAACTTCCGGAGGCTCTATCTCGGTGCTGGGTGGGCAAGCCGACGGTTTCAAAGTGGAAATGTACGTGCGCGGCAATGGCGGGAACGGCAATAAAAATCTGACGAAAGAAGAAATTGAAGACCGCCTCGAAGATTACGACATCCTGATCGGAGCCGAAGGCGGCAAGGTGATCGCGACCGCCAAAAGAAAGAATAACCTGCAATGGAACGAAAAACGGAGCATTTCCATCGCATTCAAAGTGACGGCCCCGCGTAATGTAGCTACCAACCTCAAAACCAGCGGCGGGAGTATTAAAATTGCCGCGCTCACCGGCCCCCAAAACTTCCAGACAAGCGGCGGCAGCCTGAAAATCGACGACCTCGACGGTGTAATCCATGGCCGTACTTCCGGCGGAAGCATCGATGTGGCACATTGCAGCAAGGAAATCAACCTGCATACCAGCGGTGGAAGCATTAAAGCCAATGAGTTGAAAGGTAAAATCGAACTGAAAACTTCCGGCGGCAGCATTGAACTGAACAAACTGAACGGCGATATCCTGGCGCACACCAGCGGCGGAAGCATTCGCGGCGAAGGCGTGGACGGCTCGCTCGACGCTGGTACCTCGGGCGGTTCGGTGCGGTTGGCCGATGTTTCCGGCAGCGTGCGTGCGAATACCAGTGCAGGCAGCATCGAATTGGAACTGAAATCGCTCGGTAAATATGTAGACCTTTCGACATCCGCCGGCAGCGTGCGTGTAACCATGCCGTTGGATAAAGGCGTAGACCTGAACCTGAGAGGTAACAGGGTGTCGATCCCACTCAAAAACTTCGATGGTTCGGCAGAAAAAGACCGTGTTCAGGGCAAAATGAATGGCGGTGGCATTCCGGTAACATTGTCGGCGAGCGCAGGCGGTGTTTATGTGAATCAGTAAGACATACATTATTAGCATTCATAAATGAGCAAGCGGCTTACCGTCTGCTCATTTGTGTTTAAAAACCTGTTACCAAACGTATGATGCTACGTAAAAAGGGAAACTAATTCCCGGATGTATGTATCAGAAAATTTTAAACGGTTTACAGGACTTTTTCGGAATATCCCGGAAAGAAGCACGCGGTGCGCTGGTGATGATGCTTTGCTGCGCAGTGATTATTTGGTCGCCCTTCGTTTTCCGGCGGTGGATTTTGCCTTTCGTACCAACCGGCAGCCGGCCGCCCGAGCGAAAGGTGCTGGACAGCATTGCATTGCTGTTGGAAAAACAGCAGACTTCCCGCTATCGGGAAAAGAAGCGATCTCCCGCGTACGACACGCCCGCGCCGAAGGCAATAAAACTGGTTCGTTTTGATCCTAATATGGCTTCCGAAAGCGAGCTCATGGGAGTCGGTATCCCCGCATTTATAGCCCGGCGCATTGAGAAATTCAGGAAAAAGGGAGGACGGTTCCGGCAGAAGGAGGATTTGATGAAGATTTACGATTTCCCGCAGGATTTGTATGCACGTTTGGAGAAATACATTGTGATGCCTGATCCGAAACCGGCTTTTGGACTTGCGCAAAATAGTTCTTTCAAAATCAATTCGGATACCAGGCAGGCCGTAAAAGGAGGCATTCAGCCATTTGATATTAACCGATGCGACACAACAGCGCTTATCCGGCTGCGAGGAATTGGTACTAAACTGGCCCTGCGTATTTTAAAGTTTCGTGACGGGCTGGGAGGGTTCTATTCCTCAGATCAGTTTAAACAAGTATTCGGGCTGGATTCGCTGGCATTGTCGGAATTGAACAAGTATGCAAAAGTTATGAGTAGTGTGAAAAAGATCAATATTAATGAAGGCACTGCGGAGGAGCTTGCGAGGCATCCCTATTTGAGAAACAGACAGCAAATGCAGGTATTGATCAATTACCGCGCACAGCACGGGCCATTTCGTTCGCTGGAAGATTTGCGGAATATCAAAGTACTGGACGAGGCGACGATACAAAAAACAGGGCCATACCTGTCGTTCTGATGGTATGGCCCTGTCGGTAGAATCACTCCTATGCTAGAAATTGGGTTTCAGCAGGTATTTCGAATAGAACATGTCGATCACTTTCACGGCTTCATCCGGCGTATCGACGAGGCTGATCAGTTTGAGGTCTTCCGGGTTAATATTGTGCTCGGTAAGCATGGTGCCTTTGATCCAGTCGATCAGGCCCGACCAGTAGGCGGAGCCGACGAGTACGATCGGGAACCGGCCGATTTTTTTGGTCTGGATCAATGTCATCGCCTCGAAAAGCTCGTCGAGAGTGCCGAAACCGCCGGGCATTACGATAAAGCCTTGCGAGTACTTGACGAACATCACTTTCCGCACGAAGAAAAAATCGAAGTTGATGCTTTTGTCGTGGTCTATGTAGAGGTTGCTATGCTGCTCGAACGGCAGTTTGATATTCAGCCCGACGGACTTACCACCTTGCTCGAATGCCCCTTTGTTACCGGCTTCCATGATACCGGGCCCGCCGCCTGTGATCACGCCGTAACCATGGCGTACGAGTTTCGCGGCAATATCTTCGGCAGTTTTATAGTGCGGATTGTCGGGCAAAGTACGGGCAGAACCGAAAATGGAAACACACGGGCCGATTTTGGCCAGTTTGTCAAATCCTTCCACGAATTCAGCCATTACCTTGAATACAACCCATGAGTCGGCACTCTTGATTTCGTTCCAGTTGCGGTCTTCAAACGCCTCTTTGATCCTTTTCTCGTCTTCCGGGACCGCCGGGTTGAGGAGAGAAACGTCCACTAATTCTCCGTTGGTTGGTTTTACTTCTTCACTCATATTTAGCATTCAATTGAGTTGTTGATCAGTATAATGGTAACTTTGCACCATTAACACCAATAATAAAAAACTTTTCACTCTGTCCGCTTTCGTTAACGAACGGTGGACTGTAATTAACAAAAAAGTAATGAGAAAAATTGCTATCGGCTCCGACCATGCAGGTTTCCCCTACAAGCAACCGGTTATCGACTGGCTTACCACCAACGGATTCGAAGTCAGGGATTTCGGGACATACAGTGCCGACTCGGCGGATTATGCGGATTTTGCGCATCCGGTGGCGAGCGGCGTGGAAAGCAAGGAGTTCGAAAAAGGCGTGCTGCTCTGCGGGAGCGGGCAAGGCGTATGCATTACCGCGAACAAGCACCAGGGCGTGCGCGCCGCACTCGTGTGGGACCTGCCGCTGGCACCTTTGGCCCGCCAGCACAACGATGCGAACGTGATTTGTTTTCCGGTACGCTTTATCGAGCTGGAAACGGCATTGGCCAGCCTCGAAGCATTTTTAAGTACCGAATTCGAAGGCGGCCGTCACCAAACACGCGTCGACAAGATTTCCTGCTAATAGGCTTTTTGGTAAACACCTTTCCAGGGGCTCTGGATATATTGCTTTTTCAATGCCGGAACCCGGTTCAGGAGTTTCGGCATGATATTCACCTTGTCGATCACAAATTCGGGCGGGTCTTTGCGGAAGTTGTCGTAGACGTGGATCACGCTGTCGAAATTGTCGAGATTCTGCAAATCGTAGCTGGCCAGTTCCCAGTTGAGGTAGGGCGTGGCAGTGAAATTATTGATATACTCTCCTGAATTTTGTCCTAAAACCAGAATGCGCTTGTTGCGGATCTGTTCCGGTAAACTCGCCGGCTTGGCACGGAGGTTTTCGAGCTTACCCATGGCGATGCCGGGCAATACCCCTCTCAATCCCTGATATTGTATTAAAACGATCATCGCGCCCATGAGCGTGAACTGCAATTCGTCGGCCCAGCTGTTCTTCTTGAAACTCTGGAAGTAATGCGTGGCGAAGAATGCCGCAGGCGGAATGAATATCACAAACTGCATCGGGGCCAGAAATTGCATGAGCGGAATCGTAAACACCGCGGCGATAAACCAAAGCGCCATTACCTGCTGAATCCGCGTCTGGTAGTTTACGAATCGCAGCGTAGTGAAAATCCTCATGAAACCCATAATCCCGAAGCCCAGCGGCAGTAATAGCGACGCAAGCAGGGACGAAAAGTCGTTGAGATTATATTGTTTTACCTGAAATACCGAAGTGAGCAGATTCCGGTTCAGGCTTTCTATTCCATTGTTGAGATAGAAAAACAACACAACCATCAGCAGCGGGAATATCGACCCGAACAGGCCCAGCAAATGATGCCTGAAACTGGAACCCGTGTAGAACAGCAACGCCAGAAACGCCCATACCATAAACAATGACGCCGGTAGATAGAATAGCGTGGCAATACCAATGTAAAGCCCCAGCTCGAAAACCTGCGTGGTTACTTCCCTTCTGACGAGCATTTTAACAATAGATCCGAATGCAAAAAGCAGGAAGGTATTGGCGAGCAGCATGGGCGATAATGTGCCCATATCGAATGAAATATTCAGAAACAGCGCGTACAGCGCGCCGGGTAGGAAGGTGCGCTCGGGAAAAACGTCGCGGGAGTGGATGACGTAATTGAAATACAATATCTGCACCAGCGAAACGCCCATGGCCGCCAGTTGGTATACCCATTGCGCCCGGCCGAAAAGGCTGTCGATAAGCCAGTAGGTAAGGCCTGAAAAAGGGCTGACATTATCCCATACGTCGCGGTAAAGCATAAATCCGCGGCCCATTTGCTCGCCTACGAGCATCCAGCTCAGCTCGGGTATCAGCAACGGTGCGCCACCCAGGAAAAAGGGGAGACGGAGCAGCAGGAAGAATACTACCAAACTGATGGTCTGGTACCGTGCATTTACGCGAAAAAAACTAAGCAAGCGGCTGGTGGATTAGGTATCTGACGGGAATAAGTTTCACGAAATTACAATGCCGGGTTCTACAAAAACAAAATAAGTATGGATATTTGTACTTATTGAAAGGAGAGAGGGAATGATTTAGGAGATGTTGGTTTACATTGTCCTAACTGGTGAACCAGGATGTGCGGTCAGGACCGGCCAAATCCCTCCGATTAACGTTCATACTATGGAATCGAAAAGACAACAAAAAGTAGGCAGGCAAATACAGAAAGATCTGGGAGAGATTTTCCAGAAGGATGCGCAGCATCTAACCCACGGCTCGTTTGTGACCATTACCGCCGTGCGCGTAACACCCGACCTGAGCATTGCCCGGGCATACCTGAGCTTCCTGCCCGATAAAAACAAAACCATGCTACTGGAAACGATCCGGGAGAATACCCGTTTCATCCGCCAGAAGCTCGCCGAACGCGTCCGTCACCAATTGAGGATCGTTCCGCATTTGCAATTTTATATCGACGACACTGCCGAATATGCGGCCAAAATGGATCAGTTGTTCGCGGATCTTGTGATCCCGCCTGCGCAGCCCGACGAGGAGGAAGATACCTACTGATTTCAAGTTCGAGCCCATGGACATTTCCTACCGGATTGCCGTTCGCTACTTTTTTTCGCGTAACAAAAGGAGTTTCATCAGTCTGATCGCACGCATTGCTATGGCCGGCGTAGCGGTCGGGACGATGGCTATGGTAGTGGTATTGTCGGTGTTCAACGGCATGGAAGACCTGAACCGCAAGATTTTCAAAACCTTCGATTCGGACGTGCGCATTGTACCTGCGGAAGGCAAGCGGTTTAAAATGACGCCTGCATTGATAAGCGAATTGAAGGCGGTGAATGGCGTGAAACTGGTGACGAAGGTGATCGAGGACAATGCGCTGGCCCGGTACGGCAACCAGCAAACCATTATCCGGCTGAAAGGTGTCGATAGTACATTCGAGCAGCAGAAGCAACTCGATGCCGCCATGATCGAAGGGTCGGTGAGGCTTGTTGGCGACAATGGCACGCCCTATGCGATTATCGCGGAAGGTATCCGGAACGCATTATCGATCTCACTGGAAGATATTTTCACCCCGCTCGAACTGCTATACCCGCGTACCGGCTCCAAAAGGCTCAATCTGACGTCGCCCGAAGCATTCAATCAGCTTAATCTGCGCCCCGGCGGGGTGTTTTCGATTGAATCACGCTACGACGACTACATTATCGCTCCGTTGAAGCAGGTGGAAGGCCTGATGGGTTATAACGGGGAACTTTCGGCGCTGGAAGTTTACACCGCGCCGGGTTTTAGCGAAACGGACGTAAGTGAGGAAATCGGCGCGAAGCTGGGCAAGGCTTTTGTAGTGAAAGACCGGGATTCGCTGAATGCGGACCTGCTCCGTGCAATAAAAATGGAAAAGCTTTTTGTGGCAGTCACCCTTTCGCTGATTATTTTAGTAGCCGCGATCAATATCTTTTTCTCACTCAGTATGTTAGCGATCGAGAAGAAGAACGATGTTTCGATGCTGTACGCCATGGGGGCGACGCAGTCGCTCATCCGGAAGATCTTTTTGGCGGAGGGTGCGATTGTGGCATTTTCGGGCGCCATTGCGGGACTTTTGGGCGGCATTGTGATATGCTGGCTGCAAATGCGCTACGGTTTGGTTTCGATGGGTATGACCACCTCGCTGGTAGACGCATACCCGGTTAAATTAATTTGGGAAGACATACTCTACACGGGCGTGATTGTCGTTATGATAACTATGGTTGTTTCGTACATCCCGGCCAGAAGGGCCGCAGAGACGGGTGCGCTGCTTCGTGTGTAGGCACCGTCCGACAACACCAGAGAATCGTTTATTAACTTATTTACATTGACTTACATCCAAGCAATCAATCAGAAAGCGGATATGACCGGTGATATTAAAAGGCCTTCTTTGAACCGATTGATCTTTACAGTTTTTGGTATACTCTCTCTTTCATTCAGCGCTCCGGCCATGGCTGGTGCGGAGGCTGATACACTTTACAGAAGAAATCCGGGTGCGGTAACCAAGCAGGGGCCTTACCGACCCGAAAGACCCCGCAAAAGCGATATTTTATATACAAGACTGGATATACAGCTGGATTGGGTGAAACAACAGGTGCCCGCTTCGGCGATTTTGAAATTCAAACCCCACTTTTATCCGCAGAATACACTCGAACTCGATGCCAAGGGATTCGAAGTAAAAGGCGTATCGCTACTCGACACGAATGCGGAATACGGCGACCTGCCGACGGAGGAGATTGCAGGTAAGATCAAAAAGAAGCTGGAATTTACCTACGACAAACGCAGGCTGATCATCAAGCTGGGCCAGGAATACACCCGCAAGGACACACTTTTCGTAAAAATCGATTACACGGCCAAGCCAAACGACGTACCGAGGGGCAAGGAAGATGATAGCGCGTCCGATAAAGGGCTCTATTTTATCAATGCCGACGGCCTCGACGAAGGTAAGCCCCGGCAGGTATGGACGCAGGGGGAGACGGAAGGCAGTTCCTGCTGGTTCCCGACGATCGACGCCCCGAACCAGAAATTTACCCAGGATATTTACATTACCGTCGATAGTACTTACAAAACCCTTTCGAATGGGTTGTTGGTAGGGCAGGAGGAAGGCAAAAAGGGCCTCCGCACCGACCATTGGAAGCAGACCAAGCCGCACGCGCCGTACCTGGCGATGATTGCCGTGGGTGATTTCGCGGTGGCGAAAGACATGATGCCGAACGGGCTCGAACTGAGTTATTACGTGGAACCCAGATACGGCGCCGACGCACACGCGATCTTTGGGCGGACGCCGGAAATGATGGGTTTCTTTACCAATATTTTCGGGGTGGAATATCCGTGGGAAAAATATGCGCAGATCGCCGTGCGTGATTTTGTCGCCGGTGCCATGGAAAATACTACCGCCACTGTCCATGAGGAAGGCGTGCAAAACGACGCCCGTTCGCTGGTAGACGGCAATTCCGATGCGGTAATCGCCCACGAACTGGCGCATCACTGGTTCGGGGATTATGTTACCGCCGAAGAATGGGGCCAGTTGCCTTTGAACGAGTCGTTTGCCAACTACGCCGAATACCTTTGGAGCGAATACAACGATGGTCGCTTCGAGGCGGACTGGGGTAATTTACAGGAAATGAAAGAATATCTCGCAGAATCGGAAACAAAGCAGGTGCCGATGATCCGCTACTTTTATAAGGATCGGGAGAATATGTTCGATGCGCATTCCTATGCAAAAGGAGGTCGCATTTTGCATATGCTGCGGGCGCAGGTGGGCGACGATGCATTCTTTGCGGCATTGCAGTTGTACCTCAAATCACACGCATTCGGAACGGCGGAGATCGACGAATTGCGCATTGCGTTCGAGAAAGTGACAGGACAGGACTTGAACTGGTTCTTTGACCAGTGGTTCCACAGACCGGGACATCCCGTGTTGAAGATCGATCAGCAATTTGTGCTTGCGCAATCAAAGGTTGTTTTAAAAATAAAGCAAACCCAGGATACGGTCGCTACGACGATTTATCGCTTGCCGGTGAAAGTGGATGTGTGGGTTTCCGGTAAAAAGAGCCGCTACGATGTGGTTGTGGACAAAGTGAACCAGACGCTCGAATTCCCCGCCGCGAAAAAGCCGGATCTGGTAGTCTTCGACGCCGATGCGAACCTGCTGGCCGTTGTGGAACATGATAAAAACAGACCGGAAATGGAATTTCAATATGTGAATTCCGACCGGTTCCTGCATAAATACGAGGCATTATCTTCTTTGGAAGGTGCGTTGGCCGATACTACCGCCCGCAAAATCCTCGTGAAAGCCATGGACGATCCATTCTGGAAACTGCGTCAGATGGCGATCAGCAACTTTGCCGAATATGCCGGGGAAGGTTTTGCGGATATTGAAAAAGTAATTCAAAACCGCGCGCAGACGGACCCGCACCCGCAGGTACGCTCGGAAGCAATCATTACCCTGGCATCGTTCGGTGACAATAACAGCGACCCGATTTTCAAAGCGGCTTTGACCGACAGTTCTTACCTGGTAGCATCGGTAGCCATCGAGAAATACCTCATGAGCCAGCCGAACGACGCGGCGGAAGTAGCGGCACAGTTCGAAAACTCGCCCAACGACGCGATCATTACGTCGGTAGGTAATTATTACGCAGGTCTCGCCCAGCCCGAGCGGTTCGACTGGTTCCTCGCGAAAATGAAGGCGATGAAACCGACAGAGAAATACAACTTCCTGCAAGTTTTTGGTAAATACCTCATTAAATCGAAGCAGGATGTTCAGCGCAAAAGCATTCCGATCCTGGAAGGTCTTGCGCGCGACAATTCGTCGTATTTCGTACGCTTCGGCGCATTCCAGGCGCTGGGGCTGCTTACCGACATTCAGGGCGTAACCGCGCTCCGCAAAGACATTCGCGCGAAGGAAACCGAGCCGAAGCTGAAAGAAATGTATAGCCAGTTTGGGGATTTGTAACACCGCGACTTATTGGTAGTTTGGAGGAGAGGTTGTCAGGTTTTGTCAAGAGTGGTCAGGTAGTGGTCAGGCGTAGTCAGGTAGTAGTCAGGTGTGGTCAGGTAGTAGTCAGGTAGTGGTCAGGTACGGTCAATTTTTAAATTGGCCGGTGGCCAAATGCCGTTAGGCATGTAATATTGGTAGGAAGGTAACTGTATGGATTATGTCCAAAAATGCCGTCAGGCATGCAACAACAGCGCATTGTTGTTGCATGCCTGACGGCATTTTCCAAAATACATTATTCGGTTCGATTGCTACCTACGTTTCATCGCTACTCGATTATAGGCCGCATTTTCGTACTGACAATTCCTGACCACAAATGACCACATCTGACCATACTTGACCACTACCCGACCACCTGACAACGCTTGACAAGACCTGACAACACCTGACCACACATTACCACCGTCGCATTACTGCGGATCAAGGTAATAATCCAGATTTTCCTTCGTAATAATGTCCAGCGGCAGGAATTTGATGGCCGGGATCTCCTTTTTGAAAATTAAATGGTTTGCCAATTGGTGAATACCCCAATAGCCTTGCCCTAGCGGGTTTTGGTTGATGAGGAAATCGATAATGCCTTTGTTGAGGTATTGCTGGTTCGGGCCGATCAGGTCATAACCGACTAGTTTGATGTCCTTTAATGCATTCTTTTCAAGGTAAGCGGCTACCTCAAATGCTTTTGAATTCGTAACGTATACCGCGCCGAGGTCGGGATATTGCTTGCGCAGCTCGTCGAGTTGCTTGTCCAGGCCTTCTTCTTCCGGAAAATTGATTTCCTTGCTGATCACCTTAAACGTATCGTCAAGTTGCTCGCCTTTGAAATAATTACGGAAACCTTCTTCCTTGGTAATCAAATGCGCCGAGTTGGAAATATCCTCGTTGACGTGCGCGACCAGTACGGTACCCGGTGAATGCAACCCGAAACGCAGGATTTTCGCCGCCAGCGAACCGCTCCGGTAAGAATCCTGGCCGATGTAGCACAGCGGGTTCACGTGCTCTATCTGCGTGTTGAAAAGCACGTAAGGAATGCCCATATCGGCCCATTCCTTGAAGAACGGTAATGCCTCTTTGTAGAATATCGGTGCAATGAGCAGGCCGTCCGGATGTTCACGACCTACCTCCTTCGCTTTCGCGATGAAAGAAGTCTCGGAATGCGAATTGAATATGAATTTGGTGATGTGTACCCCGTACTGCCGGAGCTCTTTCTCGGCCTTTTCGAGACCGTTATGCGGTGCTTCCCAGTACGAGTCGAGGTTGGGGTCGGGGATGAGGGCTGCGAGGTTGAAAGCCCGCTGCGATTTCAGGGATTGGGCGATCAGATTGGGCTCGTAATTCAACTCTTTGATGATGGCCAGGATTCGCTCACGTACATCGTCGGCTACTCTGCCGCGGTTGTGTAAAACGCGGTCCACCGTGCCTTTGGAGGTTTGCGCCCTTTCCGCTATATCTTTGATTCTGACAATTTTCTTTTTCACACTCGACTTTAATTCAGGGATTTTTCGGTTCCGTTCAGCAAATCTAACAAGTAATTATGAACATGGGTTAAATAGTCTGTTTCTAGTGGAAGGCAACTATGCTGAACAAAATTTTTCAAATTTTTTTTATGATAAATTTGAGATTTCGGGCAGTTGCCATTAGCTTTACCTGACTGAAAACTACTATGGGTAGTAATTGGTGTGCACGAGCCCGGCGTGTGTTTTACATTGCGTGCTCGAACACTTTTTTAAATTTTGTTAGGAAAAACCAATTTGACAACTAATTTTGTAAATAAGATAAGAAAGAAAATTTTATTCTTAATTACTCCTAACCTTTAACCTTTTCAGGAATTCAATCATTGAAATTCCTCATATCCTAAACCTAAGTGAAGCGTACGGCATCGTCTGTGCGCTTCTTTGTTTTTAAGCCTGTCTGAATTCGATGGCCACATCGTCGCTGTCGACATACGCAGAGCAGGTCAGTATCCACCCTTCGGCGAGGTCGCGATCGGTGAGGACTTCGTTCACGCTCATGTGCAATTTCCCGCTTGTGCATACGGCCGCACACGAGGCGCAACGCCCGCCTTTGCAGCTGTACGGGAGCTGTATGCCCTCGGCGAGCGCTGCGTCGAGCACGGTCGAATGCGCGGGAACGGGGAGGTCGTACGTCGAGCCACGGAAATCGAGCATGATGCGATGCGGGTATGATACGGGCGGCGGCGGAGGCGGGGAGGGAATCACGAAGTTCTCCTTGCGAATCTGCTCGCTCCGGAAGCCCATGAAATGCAGGGTTATCCCGGCAGAGCGCATCAGTTCGAACGGCCCGCAGATGAAAAACCGGGCATCTTCGTGCTTGAAGCGGATAGCGCTGCGCACGAGCTGTTCCAACCGCGTATTATTAATGCGCCCCTGAATGCCGGTCCAGTCTTCCGTAGGCTGGCTGTGAATGTTAATTACATGCAGCCGTTCGGGAAACCGTTCTTGCCAATCGATAATACTGTTCCAGAAAAGCGTGTTGCGGACGTTCCGGCTTGCGTAAATCAGTGTTACCTGGCTTTTCGTTTCCTGTGTGAGGGTTTGTTTTAACAATGAAAAGAGCGGCGTAATGCCACTCCCCGCACCGATCAGCACGATGTCACGTTCACCGGCATCCTCTTTTTCCAGGACAAACCTGCCCGACGGCGCCAGCACGGAAAAGGTGTCGCCAATTTTTACAATATCGATCCAGAACCGCGAAATCTCACCATTAGGCACTCTTTTGACGGTGATAGCAGGAAATGCGTCCACACCGGGAGCAGTACTCATTGAATAGGAACGCCGCACCTCATGGCCGTGCATATCGATCAGAAATGTGAGGAATTGGCCTGCTTTGTAATTTAATGTGCTGCCGTCGAGCGTTTCGAAGACGAAGGTTTTGGCGTCGTCGGTTTCGCGGATGATTTCGCGGAGCTTCAATGATAGGGTATCGTCTGCCATTGCCTAGCTGGGTTTGGATAATGGTAAAGCGCCATTCGGTCGCTGCTGGTTCCATAATGCCTCGTATTCGGCCAGGAGCGTCCAGCAATGCGCCTCGCAGGTCCAATGCATGTGCACGAGCGGGTTAACCGACAACTTGTAAAGTGTCGGATTCTCGTAAGCCGTAAGCAGGCCTGCTATGAAGAAGTAAAAGCCTTTGAAATCCTTTTCGGTCAATGTTTCAACCGGAATGCGGTCCGTTATTACCCCGAACCGCATCAGTGAGCTTGCGAGCAAGACCTGGTCCATGCGGCTGCGGGTATTTTTCAAAAGGTTTTCCGTGTCGCCGATCAGCTGTTCTTTTACACCTTGCAATACCGGTGGATCGAATGCAGCGATAAGCCTTGAAACGTGGTAGACGATCAGCGGCGTGCGTGGGTACTGATGCGCGCAACGGAACGGAGCATTGATATACCGGCGCGTTTCAATGACTGAGCGGATATACTCAAAACTGGCTTCGTCGTGCACGTTCAGGGGCAGTTTGTGATGCAAAATGCAATACAGCATATTGCTCAGCACGCTCACATCGAACTCCACGTACATATTCTTGCCAAACCAGGTGGAATACGCCCGCAGCGTTTTGTATTCGGGATAGGTATTTCGGATCCAGAGTTTGGTGCCGTTGGCGTGGAGAGCCAGTTTTTCTTTTAGCCAAATCAATTCTTTCTCCGAAGGGTTAGTGGTCAGATAAGCGAATGCGGTATCGTCGATGTCGTCGGGAATACGGAAATGCTCGAAACGGTGAAACCAGCGCCCGTTAGGGAAGTGGCGCGAGGGCTTTGTTTTCCAGAAATTATAAGTTTTTAAACCGTCCTTGTTCTGAAAATCGGGGTAGTTGGCGGTTACTGATGCGCGGATCAAATCGATCTGCGACTGACTTTCCGCATTGCAATATTTCCGGATGGATTGGAGCGTGAATGCGATAATGGCCGAGAAGAACATCGTTGTATCCGGCCGCCGGTAGCCAATGATGGGGTTGGATCGCTGCGCCGGAAAAATGCCCTTGGGAAATAATGCATTACCGGTCGATTGTAATGCCTCAATGCGGTCGATAAACTTTTCCAGCGGTGGCTTCATGCGCCGAAACTAACAAAACACATTATAAAAAGAAACCCTGCCGGGTGCGACAGGGTTTTCGTACATATCTTTCAGGCATTAAACGCCTTCTGCAACTACTTCTTTCACATCGGGCACCATACGGGTGAGCAGATTTTCGATACCGGCTTTCAACGTCAATGTCGACGACGGGCAGCCGCTGCAAGAACCTTGTAAAAGCACTTTCACTACGCCCGAACCTTCGTCGAAAGAATGGAAGTTGATCGCGCCGCCGTCCGATTCAACGGCAGGACGTACATATTGATCCAGTGCCGCCTTGATTTTCTGCACCGTGTCGGAATCCCTCGCATCGACGATCAGCGTGTTGCTATCGATCGTTTTTTGCTCGAATACCGGGTGATTTTCTTCAAAATAGATCTTGATGAACTGCTTCGTATCGCGCAAAACCTCTTCCCACGCAACATCGTCACCCTTGGTAATGGTAATGAAGTTGCTCGCGATGAACACGCGCTTCACGTGCGGGAACTGGAACAGGTCGGCGGCGAGCGGCGATGATTTGCCCTCTTCCAGCGCTGCTTCCAGTGAAGGATAGTCAAATGAAAGGCCATCGGGTACCAGCTCGAAATTCAGTACGAATTTCATCGAATTGGGGTTGGGGCTCAATTCGGTATATACAAAAATGGGTCGTGACAACATTGGGATGGTCGATAATGATAGGGTAGAACAACTTTCCGGTTTAGAGAACACCGAATGCGGGCTTTTGGTTTGGCTGAGGGCGCATTAGCCATTAAAAAACCCGCCAGACTGATGCCTGACGGGTCTTTTTAACTTCTTTGGGAAGTGCTATGAGGCGTTGATTACGCTTCCGCAGCAACTTCAACCGCGATTGGTTCGATGTGAACGTAAGATCTGTTTTCACGGGTCTTACGGAACACCACGTTACCATCAACCAATGCGAACAATGTGTGGTCGCGGCCGATACCAACGTTTTTACCTGGGTTGTGCTTGGTTCCACGCTGACGAACCAGGATGTTACCTGCTTTTGCCAACTGGCCACCGAATAATTTTACACCAAGACGTTTACTTTCCGATTCACGTCCGTTTTTCGAGCTACCTACACCTTTCTTATGTGCCATGATATCTTATACTTAAATTGTAGTTTCCTGTTTGAACTGTTTCTGGCTTCCGCCCAATCATTAAGCAACGATTTCGTCGATGCTGATTTTGGTCAGATACTGACGGTGACCGTTTTTCACACGGTATCCTTTACGGCGCTTCTTTTTGAAGACGATCACTTTCTCACCTTTAAGGTGTTCGAGAACAGTTGCTTTTACAGAAGCACCTGCTACTGTCGGAAGACCTACCTGTACTGTGCCTCCGTTATCAACGAGAAGGACTTTGTCAAATACAAGTGCAGCGTTCACGTCACCTTCAAGCCTATGCGTGAAGATTTCGCGACCCTTTTCAACTTTAAATTGCTGACCTGCGATTTCTACGATTGCGTACATGTTAATAAATGATATTAAACTGGATTCAAAATTTGAGGTGCAAAGATAAAAAGAGAGGAGCAGAATCACAACGCATTAGGCGGAATATTCCGGTTTTTTTAATATCTCGCAACCACGCAAGCCGGCATTCAGGGTAATGCGCCTTACGGTTGTCATGAGTACAGGCATTCAGGTACTTGAATTATAGACGCGGATGTGGTTAAAAATGCTCAAAAAGTTACCTTTATATGGTTCGGGTGGACTCCCGCGTTTAGACATAGAGCGTAACAAATTGCCTTAACAATATTTAACAGGTCGCGCTTTTACTTTTACCTATTATTGGGGTCTTAGAGACGGTAGATTTAGAAAACATGAAGATAAAAGTCAGTCGGTGGGTTTTGATGGTGCTGTTCCTTGCCTCATTCTGGCACCTCGCCCATGCGCAGGCCGGATACCAGGTAGGCGATGCCGTATCGAATTTCCGTTTGAAAAATACCGATGGAAACATGGTATCGCTTTCGGATTTCGCCGGTTCAAAAGGAGTGATTGTCGTATTTACAAGCAACCATTGCCCGTTTGCAAAGGCTTATGAGGACCGCATTATCGCCCTCAACAACAAATTCGCAGGCCTGGGGTACCCGGTGATCGCCATCAACCCGAGCGATCCGGGAACGCACCAGGATGATACTTTCGAAAAAATGAAGGAGCGTTCCGCGGCCAAGCATTATGGTTATCCTTATCTTGTCGATGATATGCAGCAGGTAGCCCGCAAATTCGGGGCCGGTCGGACGCCGCAGGCATTTGTGTTGCAAAAAAGCGGTGCACAGTTCGCGGTGCGGTACATGGGTATGATCGATGACAACCCGCAGGACGCCGCCGGTGTGACCAAATTGTACGTCGATGAAGCGGTAACTAACCTTACGGGCGGTAAACCCGTGGTAACCACCATTACAAAGCCGGTGGGCTGCGCTATCAAGTGGAAAAATCAGTGATTTTCGAAGAAAAATTACCCTATGACCAGAATTTTAACGTTCCTCCTCGCCGTAGCCCTGTTATTCCCAGCCATTAGCCAGGCACAGACGAAAAGTAAAAAGTTTTCCAATGAAGGGGAGTTTACCAGCAACTGCGAAGGCCCCGCGGTGGATGAAGACGGCAACGTCTACGCCGTGAACTTCGCGCGGGACGGTACGATCGCGCAGCTCAGCAAGAAGGGCAATGCAAGTTTTTTTGTGACATTACCCAAAGGCAGCACGGGCAACGGCATCCGCTTTGTGGATAAAAACACCTTCTACGTGGCCGATTTCACCGGCCACAACATCCTGAAAGTCGATATGATCACCAAGGACGTCTCTGTTTTCGCGAACGAGCCGAAAATGAACCAGCCTAACGACCTCGCGGTAACCGCCTCGGGCCATATTTTCGCCTCCGACCCCAACTGGAAAGACGGTACCGGGCAAATCTGGCACATTACACCCGAAGGAAAAGTAAGCCTGGCCTTTGGAAATATGGGCACAACCAATGGCATCGACGTAAGTCCCGACGAGAAGAAGTTGTACGTCAACGAGAGCGTCCAACGGAATGTATGGGCGTTCGATCTCGCGCCGGATGGCACATTGTCCAATAAAAAACTGCTGCACCATTTCGAAGACGGCGGCATGGACGGTATGCGCTGCGATGTGCACGGTAACCTTTACATTGCCCGGCATGGTAAAGGCGAAGTGGCGGTACTCTCTCCCGAAGGAAAAGTGATCCATACTATTCAAACCATCGGAAAGAAGGTTTCGAACATCTGTTTCGGAGGTAAAAACGGCAAGACCTGCTACATTACCTTGCAGGACCGTGGCTGCCTGGAAACCTTTAAAGCCAAAACGGCCGGTCGCGAGTGGGCGATGATGAAGGCATTTGCTGCGAATAATAAGAAGTAGCCGTTCTTCAAGTAACCAATTTTCAACTTAAATGTATTTCCTGCGCTTGCAGTTTCGCATCGTTTTGTATTAACTTTGTATTTCAAAGTACTTTAAACAAACTTAAACGATGTTGAGAAACCTGGTCAATTATCTGGAAGGCAATTTGAAAGTTGCGCTGCTTGCATTCGTTTCCGCCGCCGCGGTAGCATTATTATCTGTCAGGATTTTCCTGCAAGACTGGGGTTTCATCTTTTTGGTCTGGAACCTATTCCTGGCCTGGATACCCTTGCTTTTCATTAAATGGGTTTGGGAAATGGAGAAACGCCGGCAGGCGCCATTTGGCATCCTGATGGTTTACCTGGCGGTCTGGCTGCTGTTTTTTCCGAATGCACCTTACATTATTACCGATCTCAAACATTTACGCGGTGTACCCGAAAACATGATCTGGTACGATGCATTGATGATATTTACATTCTCGCTGGCAGGTTTTATGACCGGCCTTTACAGCATCCGCATCGTTCACCGCATTATCGCCCACCGCTGGAACGAGCGTCTGGCGTGGTTCGCGATTTTGAACTCCATGATTTTGAGTGGTTTCGGGATCTTTCTCGGCCGGTATGGTCGCTGGAACAGCTGGGACATCGTTACGCAGCCCGGCGCGCTCGCGAAGGGCATTTACCATAGCATGAAGGACCCGCTGGCGATCAAACACACCATTACGTTTTCGTTCGTGCTCATGTTGTTGTACTTTGCGTTCCATATTTTTGCCGAAATGAAACAACATGAACGGACCCATCGATATTTTTAAAGCCGTCCGAAGCTTCCGTTACGCAGGTGCGGGGATTTACAGCCTGTTCCGATACGAAAACAATGCACGCATTCACTTGATAGCCTGCTTGGTGGTAGCTATCGCAGGTATATTTTTCCATATATCAGCTACCGAATGGTGCATTATAGTGATCCAGATCGGGCTCGTGTGGGCGGCGGAGGCATTCAATACGGCTATCGAGAAACTGGCCGATCTCGTGTCGGCCGATTATCACCCGGTGATTAAAATAGTAAAGGATACGGCCGCCGCCGGCGTGTTGCTGCTGGCCATTTCGGCGGTCATCGTGGGAGGAATCGTATTTATCCCCAAAATCCTGCTGCTATTTTAGCACCACACCTGACTGTAACTGACTATTTCTGACAATTACTGACTGATATTACATTTACGCGCTTATGAGCCCGAATCAGGATTCTTTGCACACCTTGAACGAAATCCGCGACCTGATGGAGCGGTCGTCCAAGTTTTTGTCCCTTAGCGGTTTGAGCGGGGTTTTTGCCGGTATTTTTGCGCTCATCGGTGCCGGTGTAGCCTATATCCGTTTTAAAACCGACTGGCTGGCCGACATCCTGGTGCCGCTCGGCACTTACCACGGGCATTCCCGACAGGATGTGATCGGATTTTTAATGGTCGACGGCATTTGCGTACTGGTGTCATCATTGGCGGTGGGCATCATTCTCACGGTGCGGAGAGGACGTAAAAAAGGCCTTACGGTTTGGAACGGTAGTTCAAAGCGGTTGTTGGTCGCGATGCTGATCCCGCTGGTAACAGGCGGTATATTCGCACTGGCCATGCTGCACTACGGCTTCATCTGGCTCGTGTTTCCCGTTACGTTGTTGTTTTATGGCCTGGCGCTCGTAAATGCGAGCCGTTTTACCTACCCGGAAGTATTTTATATGGGCATTTCCGAAATCGGCATTGGCTGCGTCGCATTGTTCCTGACGGGTTATTCGCTGATCTTCTGGGCGATCGGTTTCGGTCTGCTGCACATTGTTTACGGCCTCACGATGTACAACCGCTACGAAAGGGAAAAGCTGCCCGGTGGGCAGCCCGCAGGCGGCAGATCGGGCGTTGCGGTGGTATTGTTATTGCTTGTAACGGGGTGCGTTTGCTCGGCGCAAGTACGGATACCATCCGACAGTACCGCGTCCAAAGCGAGAAAATGGTACGATAAGGAAACCATTTATTTGAGAAATGGGAATAGTTTTGTCAAAAACAATGTCGTTTATAGCGGACAAAAGGCATTGCGGAATGAATTTATGGTTTCGCCGAACGGTCTCGGCCTATATCTGAAATCCAGAAGAACGCGTAGCATTGGCCTGGTCATTTCATTGGCCGGATCGGCCGGTTCGGTGATATCGTTGCTCTCGGGCAACCGCGATCATCTGAAAACATTTTTCTGGGTGTCGGTAGGAACCGGCCTGGTGGGCTCTGGATTTACCATGGCCGCCAACAACCAACGCGATCAGGCGGTATGGGTCCGCAACAGGGATGCCATGCTGTTTCTGGAAGCCAATCAATAACTAGACGTCCGCGTCACAGGGAACCTGTAATGGAGTGGTTAGAAAAGTTTAATAAGGTATTCGAAAGCAAGATCAGGCTTGGGCTCATGTCCGTGCTGGTGGTAAACGATTCCCTCAGTTTTAATGAATTGAAAGAACTGTTGCAGCTGACAGACGGCAACCTGGCCTCGCATTTGAAAGCATTGGAAGAAATCAAATACATCGAATTCCAGAAACAATTCAACGGCCGCAAGCCGCTTACCACCTACAAAGCCACGGGAGAGGGGCACAAGGCTTTTACGGAGCATTTGCAGGTGTTGGAGAATATGATCAAGCAGAATTTGTAGTAGGGGAGAAAAGAGAGCAGGGGGGAAGGAAACAAGAACGGGGTGCCAGCAAACTGACACCCCGTTCTTGTTTATGGTAAACCAGCTTTTAGAACTTCGTGGGAACCGAGAAGCCCACTTTATCCCATTGGAAATCCAAAGAGGTGTCTTTCACATTGAAAGTCAGTTTTTCTTCGGAAGCAGGGTAGTTTTTGTTAGGTACTTTCACTTCAAGTACGTTTTTCGCTTTGTGCTTTTCGTATTCGTAAGCGCCCCATTGGCCGAGCTGGCTGTTCAGGATGACGGTCCATTCTTTTTCGTTAGGAACGGCTACCAGGGTGTAAGTTCCTGCTTTTACTGCTTTACCTCCGAAAGTAGCATCTTTCTTGAAAGTGATTTCTGTGGCCTCGTCAGCTCCGATGCGCCATGGTTTGCCATAGGGTTCGAGACTGCCGCTTCCGGCTTTTCCAAACAGAACGCGGCCTTTTTTGGATGGCTGACCATACTTGACGCTCATATTTTTGCCGTCGGCGGTAACGTGCGGGCTTACCTTCTTGTCTTGCGCGGATGCCCAGGTGAATGCGATAAGTGTCAGGAAAAGCGATAACAAAGTGGTTTTCATACGTCGTTTAGATTTTGTAATTGATTGGTGGTTAAGAGAACTACGAAGCAGCAAGTAAGGCATTCAAAAGTTGCGAGTCAAGCGTCTTGTAGCCAAAACCGGAAGATTAGCTACTCCATTAACAGAGATTAACAATTGCAGTGCCTGAACGGTGTTTTTTGTGATTTCAGTTTATATTTGAATAATGACTTCTGAAACAAACCCATCCGTTAGAACCCGTTTTTTCGACACCAAGATCGAATTCCTGAAAGGCGTGGGGCCACAAAAAGCCGCATTGCTAAACCAGGAACTGAATATTTTTACCTTCGGAGACCTTATCCAGCATTATCCTTTCCGCCACGAGGATCGCAGCGTTTTCCATAAGCTTAGCGACTTGAACGAACAAATGCCTGCGGCGCAGGTGAAGGGACGGTTGCGCGATTTTGCCATCGTCGGAGAGGGGAGCAAGAAGAGGTTAGTAGGCACATTTCAGGACGGGACAGGTTATTTGGAGCTCGTGTGGTTCCAAAGCATTTCGTGGTATGAAAAGTGGCTGAGGCCCGGCGGGGAATATATCGTTTATGGAAGCCCTGTACTATTCGGCGGTAAATGGAGCATTACCCATCCGGAAATTGAAGTACTGACACAGGAAAACGCTTCGGCAGGCTATTGGCAACCCATTTACCCGCTCACCGAGAAGCTTAGGAAGAAATTTCTCGACAGCAAGGCGATCGGTAAAATGATGCGGAGCCTGCTGGAAATCGCTCATACGCATATACGCGAGACGCTTCCGGCGCCATTGGTCGAGAAGTACCGGCTGGTTTCCAAGGCGCAGGCATTATGGCACTTCCATTTGCCCCAGGACGGCCGGACGCTCCACCAGGCGCAGCGCAGGTTGAAGTTCGAAGAGCTGTTTTACAACCAGTTCAGGTTAATCAAAAATAAACTCCTCCATAAGACGGAATATCCGGGGATGATTTTTGATAAGACAATGCTGGTGAAAGAGTTTTACGACCAGCATTTGCCTTTCAAACTCACGGGTGCGCAGATACGCGTGCTGCATGAAATCCACGAGGACCTGAAAACCGGTAAGCAAATGAACCGGCTCCTGCAAGGCGATGTAGGCTCGGGGAAGACCATTGTTGCATTCATAACCATGCTCTTTGCACTGGACAACGACGCCCAGGCGTGCCTCATGGCACCCACCGAAATCCTTACCGACCAGCATTACCAAGGCCTCAAAAAGTTCGCCGATCTGCTCGGAGTCAATATCGCCAAGCTGACGGGCTCCACCAAGAAGAAGGAGCGCGAGGTTATTCACCGCGAGCTGCTGAACGGCACATTACACATTATCGTCGGTACGCACGCGTTGATCGAGGATGCGGTGCAGTTCAAAAATCTCGGCCTTTGCATTATCGACGAGCAGCACCGGTTCGGAGTAGCGCAACGTGCCAAGCTCTGGGCTAAAAATTCGCGCATTAACCCGCATATGCTCGTAATGACGGCCACGCCTATCCCACGGACACTCGCGATGACGCTCTACGGCGACCTCGACATTTCTGCTATTAACGAGCTCCCGGCGGGCCGCAAGCCCATTAAAACCGTACACCGGTACGACAAGAACCGCTTACAGGTCTTTGGTTTTCTCAAAGAAGAAATCGCGAAGGGGCGGCAGGTTTACATGGTATACCCGCTGATAGAAGAGTCTGAAAAAATGGATCTGAAAGACCTGATGGACGGCTACGAAAGCGTAGCGCGGGCCTTTCCCGGTGTGCCGCTGAGCATTGTGCATGGTAAAATGCGGTCGCAGGACAAGGATTTCGAAATGTCGCGCTTTGTGCGGGGAGAGACGAAAATCATGGTCGCGACGACGGTGATCGAGGTGGGCGTGAATGTGCCGAATGCGTCGGTGATGGTCATTGAGAATGCGGAGCGCTTCGGACTGTCGCAATTGCACCAGCTGCGCGGCAGGGTAGGGCGCGGGGCGGAGCAGTCGTATTGTATTTTAATGACGGATTACAAGCTTAGCAAGGATACCAAACTGCGGATTGAAACCATGTGCACGACCAACGACGGTTTCGAAATAGCGGAAGTGGATTTGCAATTGCGCGGCCCCGGCGATATTTCGGGTACACAGCAAAGTGGATTGGTAGATTTACTGGTAGCCAATCTCGCCCAGGACGGCGAGATATTGAAAGCGGCACGGGCGTCCGCGGAGGAAATACTGACGGCCGATCCCGATCTGCTCCAGCCGGTTCACCATCCCATACGCAATCATCTCGAAAACTTGCGCAAGGAAGAAACTAACTGGAGCCGGATCAGTTGATCAAGGTTTTATTTCACGGATTTCATTCGCAAACTCGTACGTCTGCGGGCGCGTCACGTGCAAGGCGGCACCGAGCGACGTCGCATACGGCAGATCCGAAACGTACACTTTGTGGTTTGGATAGTTACGCGCCAGAAGTCTAGTAAATATTTCATTGCGGGCAAATCCGCCGTCCACATAAATCGCGTGTACGTCGTTGATATTCACCAGATTCAGTGAGACGAACAGAAGTTCGGTCAGCCCCTTTATCAAATGATGGTATGCAGCCTCCGCCGATGCAAATGCGCTGATCTGCCATTCCTGGGTATTCGGCTCGGGGAATGGACCGTTGCCGGTCATACAGGCCGTATAGAATTTCGGCGTATCCTGTTTCAGGATTTCGTCGTTGAAAGCTACTTTTTTATAAAAATCAGGTTCTACTTTAAAGTACTCGACAATGCGCGCTACCTGGTAATCGTGCTCGCGCCCCATGAACAGGCGCGACGCGGTCACACCGCTGCCCTCGGGGGTGAGGTAGTTCATGCAGTCGCGTTCGAGCTGGTAAGAAGTCAGTGGTTTCGAGGCGAACGAATTGAAATTGATACACCAGGTACCCGTTGAAAGCAGCACAAATGGCTTTTTCACTGCCATGCGGTAGGGTATTAATGCCGAAGAACTATCGTGCAACCCGAAGCCCGACTGAATGCCCTTGTCGCCATGGCGGTAAATGAACGATGACGACGCCAGCACCGGTGCGAGTTTCTTATGAATGGCTTCCTGTTTCACCCACTCGTGGTAATCCCACATTTCGAAGCTCCACAATGCGGTATGACAGCCGAGCGAGGTGTAATCGCTCACTTTCCGGCCGGTAAGTAGGTACAGGATATATTGCGGCAAATGTAATGTCGTGGCGATCTGGCTGTAAATCTCCGGTTTGGTATGTTTGAGCCAGTACAGCTGCATGCCCGAGTTGAGCATACCCATGGCCGGTGAGCCCGTTTGCAATGAAATGCGGGTGGGGTCGCCGTAGGTGCTGTAAAACTGTTTTAAAAGATCTTCCGGGAATGGTTTGAGGTAAGAATACAGCGGCGTAAGCGGGCGGTTTGCGGCGTCGAGATGCACCAGGCTGGCACCGTAGCCGGCCACATTCACGGCCTTGATGTCGAATTCCGGATTGGCCAGCAATTCGGCCCAGCGGTCCTGCACCCATTTGGTCAACAGGTCGCAATC
Source organism: Dyadobacter sp. SG02 (assembly GCF_900109045.1). Taxonomy (GTDB): domain Bacteria; phylum Bacteroidota; class Bacteroidia; order Cytophagales; family Spirosomataceae; genus Dyadobacter. The sequence goes on along the minus strand of NZ_FNYL01000001.1, from coordinate 686,719 downwards.
TTCGGTAGGGAAGCCGTCTTCGTCAACTGTTTCTGGGAGGGATTCTGAAAACTCATGAACGATATCATACTTCTCGTTGAAAAGTACATACTTCTTATTGGTCCTGCCAATATCAAAAACCGCTGTTACTTTCATTACTGGAATATCACTTTTTTACCCGGAAATGTATTTTTTCGGTCAATATAGTGACTTTACGTTAAAACCAATACCCTTATCTGTTCTTTTAAAATCTTTGTAAAAAACCGCAAAGTGCAGGATACTTTCAGACTGATTTTTCCAGTATCGGACGGAACACTTTTGTCCATCTTTTGTAACCTTCAGCATTCATATGGAGGCTGTCGCTCACGAAGATATCGCCGTCGGGCCGGCCGTTTTTGAGCATGACGGGCCATACATCGATGTAATGATGGTTCTTGTCTTTTTTAATATAATCCTGGATAAGTTTGTTGGCTTTGATCACATCCTCCCGCTTTGCCCAGCGCGATGGCGACGGTTTCAGCGATACGCCGTAAATCTGCACTTCGGGCTGTTTCTCGCGGATCTTCTTCACGAGCGTCACGTACGCGTCGCGCACCTGCTCGGGCGACTTCGGTTTTTTGCCGAACATATCGTTCTCGCAATAGATCACGACTGTTTTGGGCTTGTATTTGGTGATCGCGCGATCGGCATAATGGATCACTTCCGGCAATGTAGAGCCTCCGAACCCCCGGTTGATGATCGGTAGCGGAGCGAGATCCTTGTCGGCATCCACCCATTTGGTAAATGAAGAGCTCCCTGTGAAAACTATTCCGCCAGGCGCCGGCATATGCTCGGCGTCCTTTTTTTCGAATTCCTTAATGGCACCTTCCGAACGGGTTACATCATAATCGGGCTCCCAGGGGCCGGCGAGGTTGGTGGTTTGAGGTTTATGGCAGGCGCTGAACGCAGCGATGAAGACAATCAGAAGGTGTTTTTTCATTACAAATAAAAAGTGGATATGGCGGTAAAAGCCATATCCACGGGGATTTTAATGTGTTTTAAGCGATTATCTTCGACTTAGAGCTCAATAGAAGTAGCGGAAACCGAGGCCGATCGAGCCGGACGATAGCTCCGGGGCAAAGCGATAGCTGAATCCTCGCAAGTTGCTTTGGGGATATTGGCCGTCCGGGCGTGGGTTGGCCACGTCACGCTGCCGACCAAATCCAAATGAGACGTCGAGCGGATTCGAGAATGCGAAACCTCCGTAAATGGCCCATTTGGGAGCAATGCGCCATGCAATGCCCGCCCCTACACTGGCAGCGAGCGAAATGGAATGAATTCGGGTTTCTGTCGTGATGATGCCATTGGCATTTTCAAAGGTATTTTCGAGGTTGTAGCCGAGGCCGATTCTGGGCCGCACATACAATGAAAATTTATCGTTCAGAGGCTTGTAAAATTCCCAGAAGCGCGAAATGCCGAAACCGAGACTGTTTAATGGTTTTGGCTCGAAGGTTAAGCTTTTGATTTTTTGAGTAGCGAGATTGTGGCTCAATGTCCAACCGACGGCTTTGGTACTGCTCCGGAACTTTCCCAGCGACACGTCGATATTATGTCCGTAGACATTATACCGGGAATCCGTATCCTTCGACTTGGAATCAAAAAGATTTACATTGAAAGCTCCGCCGATGAACGACTCTCCTTCCTTGAATTGGGCGGTGACGAGTGAATGCGTCATCGCAAATGCGACGATTAGGATGCTGGTTCTTATATTTTTCATGGCTGGTCAATTTTTAGGTTGGATATACCGTGCAATACGAAGGGAGAAATAGGACGGGAAATCCGTGGTCAGGCCCGTTCTGAAATTGAATTGCCGGTCTGCATCTGGGCGAGAAGGCAGATAGTTAAAATTGAGGGCAAGGAAATTCGTATAAGCCTCCAATGACCATTTCTTATTAGGAAATGTGTAAACTACCCCGGGTTTGACGTTCAGCCCGTATTGCCAATAGTCGCTTTTACTGGTGGATGGCACCAGGCCTCCGTTTTTGGTTTTCGACCAGGAATAGGCAGGTCCCAACTCTCCATGGATAAAGATGGACCATCGGTCGTTTAGCGTATAGTACTGTCGGATAAAAGGTAACAGTTGCAGGGATTGGTTAAAGGCCCTCACTTCGTAGTCAAGAGGGCTTTGGTCGTCCTTTTGGTAGTTCAGGCTGTATTTCAATCCTACTCCGAGCATGGTTTTGCCGGATACAAACCAGCCTAGCTGCGCTTCGGGCGTGACCGTGGGATTGCTGGTTTTGCGCATATCAAGTCCGTCATATTCGTCCGTATGGCGCGAAAACTCACCCCTGAAATTGATCGTCGCGCCCCAATATTTTACGCCTTTCTGAAATTGCGCTTCCGCGCTTCCTGCCAGCAACATCATCCCCGGCAGTAACAATAGAAAAAGTTTTTTCATGGTCCATTAAATTAGTTTGTACCTAATTTACACACCATAATGTAACCACCTAATTATTTAAATTTATTTAACTAAAGAAAGAAGCAGCCAATGCGCCTGGCTGCCTCTAAGAATTACCGATACCAAATTTAACCTAACAATCTTGAATATTTTAAAACACCCCCTGCCAGTTGCCCTGACGGTAGTATTGTAGTAATCTTTGTTGCATGAGATAATCATACTTGGCCTGGATGGCAATGCCTTGTGCCTGGGCCAGTTTCGCTTTGGAAAGCGTGTATTCAAAAATGCTCGACACACCTGCATTGAATTTGCTCTCTACCACCGTGAATGCCGCTCCGAGTGATTCTACCTGGCCTTCCGCCGCGGCATGTTTGTCGGCCATCGCGTTCAGGTTCAACACCGCTGTTTCGATCGCCTGGCGGAGCTGCTGGTTGGTTATGTCGAGCGTGTTTTGCGCCTGGCGTTCCTGCACTTTGGCCAGCTCCACGCGCGGCCGGGTTACCCAGCGGCCCATGATCGGGATGTTCAATCCAAGGTTGATATAGCCGTTGCGCGTCGCATTCAGCTGTTTGAAATAATCGAGGTTATCGTTTGTCGAAGCATAGAATGCCCGCACGTTGGTACTGAGGTTCAGCGATGGGAAATTCAATGCTTTGATCGACTTTACGAGGTACTTATAGCTCTGACGGTTCAGCTCGGCACTACGGATTTCCGGGAACGTTTTGGAAGCGTTTTCATAAAGCTCCGTCGAATTGGCAGTGGCGGGAGCGACGCTCTCTTTCGGTACCAACGGTTCAAATTCGATATTGTCGTCGGGGGGAACATTCATTCGCTGAAACAATGCGAGCCTCGCCGTACGATAATTGCTAAGCGCCGTTACCCGCAAGTATTTATCGTTCGCTAGCTGTGCCTTGATCTCAGCCAGAAGATTGTTCCCGGCAGTTCCGGCGTCCACCTGCTTCTGAACCTTGTCCACCTGCTGCTGCGACGATTCAACCTGCTGGTCCGCAGCTTCGAGCAATGCCTTCGTCGCGAGCACATTCACATACCCCTGCATGAGCAGGATGGTCTGTGCATTCAGTACGGCGGTCCGGTTTTCCATGGCCGACTCTTTGAGCAATGTGCCCTGACGTGTTTCGTTAGCCAGTTTTCCTCCCTGGTACACTGGCAATTGGAAGCCCGTGCTGATCGAATTATAGCTGTAAAGCTGATCTATGTACTCATTGGTATATTGGTCGATGCTTCGGCCAAGGTTAAGGCTTTGGTCGGCCGTAATATAGATTTGCGGGAAAATCTGTGACTTTGTCTGCCGCAGCTGCGCCTGAGCCGCTTCCGCCTGCAAGGACCCTTGCTGGTAAAGCAGGTTGTTTTTTGTCAGCAGGTCCACGCAATCGGCGAGGCTCAGCTTGGTTTGCGCCCGTCCGAGTAACGGCAGGAGGCAGAAAAGTAAAATAAAACGTTTCATGGCTAATAGATTGAGTTAGGTCACGCCAGCCATCCGTCCTTCAACCGTACGATCCGGTTGCCGTAACCCGCATTCAATTCCGAGTGGGTTACCTGAACGATGGTGACTTTATCTTCCTGGTTAAGTTTCTGAAATAATTCCATGATCTCGATCGCCTGTTCCGAATGCAGGTTACCGGTCGGTTCATCGGCGAAAATCACCTTCGGGTTATGCACGATCGCGCGGGCCACGCCCACGAGCTGCTGCTGGCCGCCCGAAAGCTGGTGCGGGAACAGATCCTTTTTGGCTACCATATTAAACCGGTCGAGCAATTCCGCCACGCGGCTCTTGCGCTCGGACGACGAGGTGCCTTTGTACAAAAGCGGCGTCTCGATGTTTTCATAAACCGTTAGTTCGTCGATCAGGTGGTAGGCCTGGAACACAAAACCGATGTGGTGACGGTGCAATTCGGTGCGTTTCTTTTCGGAGAGTTTCTGTACAGGCTCGTCGAGGAAAAGGTATTCACCTTCGGACGGTTCTTCGAGCAAGCCAAGTATGTGTAACAGGGTGGATTTGCCGGAGCCCGACGGGCCCATGATCGATATAAATTCACCTTCTTTAATGTTCAAATCAATGTGACGCAACACGTATGTCTTGCCAAAACCTGCCGGGTAATATTTGGATATCTTTTCTAACTGGATCATAAAAATTTGTAGTTTGAGATTTGGTATGTAATTACGGACAACCTGTTTTAAAAACAAATGCTTACATCCGCGTCTCTTATGCCAGTCCTATTTTAAAAAGCCTTGCCAAAGGTGTAATGTCTTGATATTCATATTGTTTTAAAATAATCCATTAATGCGTGCGTCCGATACCGTACAAAATGTGTACGCAATCGGACGCGGTCCGGACAAGCGGATAACCTGACTGAAAGAGGCCTATTCTGTCCGTAAAACCTTCACCGGATCGGCGCCGGCCGCCCGCAAAGCCTGAGCGAATACCGTGAACAGCGCCAGCGCCAGTGCCACGGCCCCGGAGCCCGCATATACCCACCACGGCAACCCGGCATGGTACGCAAAATGGCCGAGCCAAGAATGCATTAGGTAATGGCCCGCAACGGAGGCAAGGAGAATGGAGATGAAAATGAGGCGGATGAAGGTCTTGGAAAAGCCGAGTGCAATATCATAACCCGTCGCACCCAGCACGACCCTGATGCCTGTCTCGCGCTTGCGTTGCGCAATGGCCAGGTGCGCCAGACCGAACAGCCCCAGGCTGCAAATGACGACCGCCACAATGGTTGCCAGCGTGATGATCTGCTGCCAGCGAAGTTCCGTCGTGTAGGCGCGGGCGTTCGCGTCGTGCAGGAAGGTGTATTCAAAAACAGCGTAGGGTAAAACATTTTTGAACGTTGTTTCAAGTTTCCTGATAGCATAACGCTCTTTATTTTGAGCGATTTTAATCCATAATTCCCCGCCCCCGTGATGCTTGCTCATTGGCATGATCATCGGTCCGATGCGTTCTTTGAGGGAATTGAAATGGAAATCACCGACCACCCCCAGGATGGTCAGGCCTTGTTTGCCGAAGTAGTCGTCGGGCATCAATGTCTTGCCGACCGGATCGGTGAGCCCTGCTTTTTTTACAAAGGCTTCATTCACCAATACGCCGAATTTTTCGTCGGAGGAAAAGGCAGGTGAGAAGTTACGGCCTTGGAGCAGTTTCATTTCCAGCATCGGAAGATAATCCGCATCGACCGTACGGACATTTGCGAGCATTTTTTGCCCCTTCACCACTACATCACGGTTGCCAAACTCGCCCGCCAGCGAGATTGCTCCGAATGCCGGATCGCCCGCCAGCTCGTGTTGGAAGCGCTCGTGTACCTGATGCACATTCCTTACGCCCTGAATAGCCACTTTGACGATCTGATCAGGGTTGTAACCCAGGTTTTTGGATCTGATAAAATGCATTTGCCGGTAAAACAACACACTCGCAATACCCAATAGCACGGCCATCGCAAACTGGAAAACCATCAGCACATTCCCGACCGGGTTCCTGCCTGCGAGCCGGATTTTGGAATACAGTGTTTCAACCGGCGTTAACCGGGAAATCAGCCAGGCAGGGTAGAGCGCGGCGCAACCGATATTAACGACGAAAATCAATGCAATCCAGCTCAGCAATTCGGGACTGAACAGCTGGCCCGGCGCTATTTGTTTTTGAGATAAATGATTAAATGCAGGCAGCAGCAAAGCCACGAGTATGAATGCGAATACCATGGAAATGCCGACCAGCATCGCCGATTCGCCGAGAAACTGCACGACGATCGCCCAGCTTCCGCTGCCGGTAGCCTTACGTATCCCGACTTCTTTCGCCCGCTTCATGGACGACGCGATGTGAATGTTGATAAAATTGATGCTCGCCATCAGCAAAATAAACCCGGCCATACCGATGAAAATGTAGGAGTAAATCGGCTTGCTCGTGTTCACAATGCCCGATTCGCCATTCTGGTTGGGAATTGCCTGAGTATTCAGGTGAATGTCGGTCATTTTTTGTAGCCCGTACGTAATGGTTGAGGCTTCGGGATGGTCTTTCCGCTGGGTTTGCGACAATGCACCGGCAATGCGGTTGAATTTGCGTATTACCTGCCCGGGCAGCGCGTCGGGGCGGAGCACGACGAATGTGCCCAGATAGGCATTCAGCCAGCTCGTATCATCGAAGGATACCTTCATGAATTCGAAAGGAAAGAGGATATCGAACTGCACCGAGGAGTTGGCGGGAGGGTCTTCGGCTACGCCGGTAATGACCAGCGGTTTGCCGATACGCATGGCCGACGGATCGGCATCCATTTGCAGCAACTCGCCGACCACATCCGTCCGGTGGAAGAATTTCAGTGCTGTGCGCCGGGTAACGACCACCGAATTGACGTTCTGCAATGCAGTACGGCTATCCCCGTGCAGTAACGGGAATGTAAAAACGTCAAAAAAGGAAGCGTCGACAAAGAGCAGCTGCAATTTAAATGCATTGTGCCCGTGCCGCACGTCTCCGTAAATGTCCCCGCCCATAACCCGCGCGTAATGCGTGATCTCGGGTATACGCGCCTGAAATGCGGGCCCCTGCACCTGCCCGGTACCACCGGAAGCAATCAACTCGCCCCGCTCGCGCCAGGTGCTGGTAATGCGGTAGAGGTGAGGATTACGGGCGTGAAAACGATCGAAGCCACGCTCGTCGCTGATGTAAATGGCGGCGAAAAGCATGCAGGCGGTTCCGATAGCCAGGCCGGTAACATTGATCAGCGCATACAGCCGTCCCTGCCAGAGCTGACGCGCTGCAATTTTCAGAAAAGTTTTGAACATGGATTTTATCAGGAATGGACTTCCATTTTGTAGCCTACGCCGTGAATGGCGGTAATTTTGACTTGCGGGTCGGCCGCCAGCATTTTGCGGAGGCGCGAGACGAACACGTCCACACTCCGGCCGACAATGACACCTTCATCTTCCCAAACCGATTTAAGGATCGCGTCCCGTTCCAGCACCTGGTTGATATTCCGGACGAATAAGCCCAGCAACTTCGCCTCGCGGAACGTCAGCGTCTGGGTGGTTTCGCTGTTGTGGAGCGTCTGGTTAGCCGTATCCAGCCACGAATGGCCGAATGCAATCCGTGAAAGCGGAATGGCGGCCTCTTGCGAGGGCGTTTCCGGACTTTTTTTGTGCCGCGACCTCGTCCAGGCGATGTAACCCAGACCGGCCAACGCGCCTCCGACCGAAATAAGCAACCAGGTGTTACCGGCGGTTTGAGGCTTGGGTACTTCCGGCGTGAAGCGGATTTGCAGCGTATAACAACCTTCTTCACGCGAGCGGCCCGCGCACGGCACTCCACCAGGCTGTGTAAGATCGAAAAACTGGTAGCCGAGCGTTACTTCACCGGTCTTGCAATCCAGCACAGCGACGCTATACGGGCGGTCAATGTGGTAGGAATCGAACGATCGCTGCAATATTTCCGGCAGTTTGTCATAATCGAACATCCGATCCATTTGCACCGAAAAGGTATTCGCGTCCGTCTGCTTCACGGGAGGGATCTGCGACAGGGAATCACCATTGGCCCGAAGCAGCAAATCGACCGTGCGGCGCAGTGAGAGATTCACATTTTCGGAGAAGCGCACGGCATCGTTATTGGCCATCAATATGCCCGAAAGGCCGGTGCATAAGGTAGCCAGCAGCACAAATTCTCCGAAAATCGCTTTTAAATACCGCATCATAAGGCCTGGAACGAACAATCAAATTTAACGAATTTCAGCAATTGTCCTTTTTCGGTTTCAAAACATAAAACCAGTTGAATTGCGGAACGATTTGGCTGTTTTTAATAGTAAACATTTTTCGGGCGGCCTTATTATCGGAACCCACAGGGTCGATTACCAGTTGATCGCCGGCTTGTGCGAATTTCAATATGTCTGCTACCTCGTAATACATGACGGCATGGTTATGCGCATATGCCTCGGAGTCCACGATCTTCCCGCCCCGTTTGAGGTAAATCAGAAACGGAACAAGGGTTTGTTTTTCCGAGACCGGGTCGGCTGCTGTGAGGGTTAACTTTCCGCGGGTAACATAGGCAAACTGTTCGGTCGTGACCGCCTTGCCATTCAGCATTAGTGGATTGTTATCCGTCGGCCCTGCCGGTTCCGGGAATGCAACCGATGCCTGCAATGAGCATAGCAAGATCATTGCGGCGATGATTTTGATTGTTTTGAAGTCCATGTGCGAATGTGTTTTGAAGTGAATATTGACTGCTTTATCCAAAAGTACCTATGCCTGAAAGCCATGCGAACAAATGCCTGTAAAACATTGTAAACGAAATGTAAAACATTGGTTTTGGGATTTTAAGAGCCTTTTATAGCATTCGGACAGAAAAAGGCATTAATTTTCAGTTAAAGCAGAACATTCTTCCCGGCTGGTAGTGTTACTTTTTTACAACACTAAAACACGTACTTGAAAACAGTAGCATCCAACGATCCGTACGCAGCACTCCGCTATTCTGATTTCCGGTTTTTTGTATCCAATTCCTTTCTTTTCTCCGCCACGATCCGCATTCAGGAAGTGATTGTGGGCTATGAATTGTACAAAACCACGCACGATCCGCTCGCATTGGGCCTTGTGGGGTTGGCTGAGGCGATTCCGTTTATTATTACATCGTTGTTTGGGGGGTATGTGGCCGATCAGAAGAACAAGACCAGCATCATGCACGTCAGTCTGGTGGTGATCTTGCTGGGTTCGGGCATCCTCTATACCGCTTTTCAGCCAGGGGTTTACAACAGGCTGGCGGAGTGGCAGCATCTGGCCGTTATCTATGGTGTTTTTGGGTTAATAGGTTTTGCCAAAGGCTTTTACTCACCAGCGGCAAGTTCGTTGAAACCTTTCCTCGTACCGCGCACGATTTATCATAACTCCTCCACTTGGAGCAGCTCTTTTTCGCAGGCAGGCGCCATTCTCGGACCGGCCGCCGCGGGTTTTATGTATGCCTACCTCGGACTGACGCATACCTTGCTGATCGTAATCGTCAACTTTCTGGTTTGCTGGGTTTTACTGGGTATGATCAAGACGCGCCCGGAGTTTCCGAAGATCGTTACACCGATGATGGAAAGCCTGAAAGAGGGTTTCAAATTTGTGTTCAAAACGCGCATTGTGCTGTACGCCATGACGTTAGACCTCTTCTCGGTGCTTTTTGGCGGCGTGATCGCATTACTGCCCATTTTTGCCGAAGATATTTTGAAAGTCGGGCCGGAAGGTCTTGGCTTGCTGCGCGCAGCGCCTTCCATTGGTTCCATGCTGACGATGTTCGCGATGGCCTATTTCCCGCCCACGCACAACGCTTGGCGTAATATGCTGGTAGCCGTGGCAGGTTTCGGGGTATTCACCCTGGTTTTTGCCGCATCCACCAGCTTCCTGCTGTCCTGTGGGGCGCTCTTTGCCACCGGCGTGTTCGACAGCGTGAGCGTCATCATCCGCCAGACCATCCTCCAAATCTACCCGCCCGACGAAATGCGTGGACGTGTAGCGGCAGTGAACGGCATATTCGTCAGTTCCTCCAACGAACTCGGCGCCTTCGAGTCCGGCGTGATGGCTAAGGCCTTCGGAACCGTCCCGTCCGTGATGATGGGAGGCGTGCTCACGCTGGTTGTAGTCACTTGGGTGTATTTGCGTTCTAAGGATTTGTTTTCGGTGAAGTTGAGTTAGTTGCTGGTGCCGGTTTTTGTTATAAATTTTATAAATTTATAGATCTATAATTCAATCGATTGACAATGGATGCTGCGGCAAAATCAAGCGAGCAAGGAAAGTTGAACGACTTGCAGATTAGTCTTCTGAGGTTGTTCGACCGTGGTATGAGTGATGCTCAGACGTACGAATTACGGAAAATGTTGATGGCTTACTTTGACTCGGAAGTGAAAAAGGAGCTGGAAAAAGTTCAGAAAGAAAAGCAGTATACCCAGGAAGATTTTGACAGAATGCTTACCGACGACAATTTTTTCAAATGATGGATGAAAATAGTTGTCGATACAAACTGCCTGAGGGCCTCGGTACCTCCATTTAGTAAGTATTACCAGCTCTATCTGGAATTCGCCGCGGAAAAATTTCAATGGCACATTAGCAATGAAATTCTGCTGGAATACGAAGAAATCCTCACAAAAACATATTCAGCTAACACTGCGCAAAAGATACTCAATCAACTTATCATTGCGCCTAATACGGTCTACGCAGAGGCTGCATTCAAATGGAATCTGGTTGCCGATCCTGATGACAACAAATTTTCAGACCTCGCGATCAGTTGTAATTGCGATTACTTGGTGACCAATGATAGAGGATTTAATGTCTTCAATAGTTTAGAGTTTCCTAAGTTGAAGGTCATCGACTTAGCCAGTTTTCTGAAATTATTCTAAGAGGAAAATGATTGCCGAATCAGTCACTCTTTAAACTCTTCACCGGATCCATCGCCGCCGTCTTATACGTCTGCACGCAGACGAGCGCAGTGATCATTATTCCAAAAATTCCCGCAATTCCCGCAAACACTTCCCAGCCGATTTCCGTACGGTAGGCATAGGTTTTCAACCATTGATTACCCAGCAGGATTGCCAGTGGAAATGCTACGAGAATGGCCCCGGCCAGGATTGCCAGAAACTCTTTCAGGAAAAGCATTACAACATGGGCACCGGTTGCGCCGAGTACTTTGCGGACCCCTACTTCGCGGGTTCGGCGGGCCACGTTGAGCGAAACCATGCCCAGAATGCCCAGGAGTACAATGACGACCGAAAGAAAGGTCGCGACGCGGGAGGCTTTTTTGAGCTGCATTTCCGACTGATACAGTTTTTGCAGGGTTTCATCCATGAATACATATTCAAACGGGGCGTCCGGCATGAGTTCCCGCCATTTTTGCTGGATGGCAGCCATAGAGTTGCCTATGTTGCCCGGATTAAGGCGGATGCTCAGGTAACGGTAGAAGTTGGTTCCCCGGACATCGGCGAACACAAGCGGTTTGATGGCCTGGTGCATCGATTCGAAGTGGAAGTCCTGCGCTATGCCGACTATGGTTAAGGGATTTGGATAAGAATGTACCCGTACCTGTTGCCCTAATGCATCCTGGGCGCTTGCGTATCCGAGCGACCGGATAGCGGTTTCGTTCATCACGATGCGGTCGGGCTGGTATGCGGTGTTCGGAGTTTGAAGAAATTCGCCCGCGACGAGTTTTATATTGTAAGTGCCGGCATATGCGACATCTGTACGCAGCAGCGTGGCTTGAACGGCCTCGGTGGAGTCCTGGCCCGGTTTGTAAAAACCACTACCGCCCCCATTTCCATTCGGGATTTCGTAGGAAAGTGAAATGTTTTTAACCTCTTTGAGTCGCGCAAGGTCGTCGCGTACGCGCGCCATTTTCGCCAGTCCGTCAGGTGTCCAGTCGCGGGGGACGCCGAGGGTAACCACCGATTCTTTGTTGTAGCCAAGATTTTTATTGAAAAAATAATCCACTTGCCGCGCTACAATGCCAGCCCCTGCAAACACAAACAATGCGATCACAAACTGCATTGCGATCAGCGAGCGCCTGAAAAGAATATTGTCTTTCACGGACTTCAACTTTCCCTTCATGGACTCCACCGACGGAATCCGCGAGAGTACCAATGCCGGGTACAGCCCCGCCAGCAATCCGACGAGCATCGCGATCAATACCGGCACGATAAGCGCATAGGGCATCAGCGCCCACAATGACCCGATCTTTTTCCCTAAAATATCACTGAAAAACGGCCGGAACAACTCATACAATCCCAAGGAAATAAGCATCGCGAAAAGCGACAGCAAGATGGATTCTGCCAGAAACTGCCCGATCAACTGCCTTTTCAGACTGCCTAGCACTTTACGAACACCAATTTCCTTCAAGCGGGACGACGAGCTGCCAATGGAAATATTCACAAAGTTGACGATCGCCATCAGCAAAATGAACAAGGTGATGCCCGAAAGCGTCAGGATCATTTTGTCGACCACGCCATTGTTTGCTTCGCGGTAATATTCGCTCAGTGGCGTCAGGTACGCTTGGAGATTCGTCTTGATGGCTTCGGGCGCGTGCGTTGCGAGCTCCTGAGCCATCGGTTTGGCCAGGTCGGCAGGTGTAACACCATCTTTCAATTCGATGTAGGTAACCATAATTGGAAAGTTCCAATTGTCTTCCGAGCCCGTGCGACCTTCCAGGCTGCTGAATGGGAAGAAGATTTCTGTTTCGGTGCTCAGTAAATGGGTTACTGAATTGAATGGCGGATTTTTTATTACCGCGGTAATCTGGTACTGCTGCTTGCCGCCCATGAAATTGTGTAGCGTAAGGGATTGGCCTACCACGTCCGTCCGACCGAAGTATTTCATGGCCTTGTTTTCGGTAATGACGATCGAGTTGGGCGAATTCAATGCGGTTGCTGCGTGCCCGTACAGCAGCGGGAAGCCGTACATGGAGAGCAGGGTAGAGTCGCCCGTCTGCACATCCTCCCTGAAATGCTTGTCGCCGCGTGAGACGGCCACGGTAATGGCGTCGTAGCGATAGTAGTTGGCGACGAGATTTGGATAATCTGTTTTCAATGCCTTTCCAAGCGGTCCGAGCGTGGTAAGGTCCAGGCCCATATTCGGGTTGGTCCATTTGCTGCGGATAATGTACTGGTTACGCGCATGGGCGAGGTCGCGATTGACCTGCCATTCGCCCCAGACGTAGCTTGTCATCAGAAACGTGAATGTCATCCCGACGGCTAGCCCGAGAATCGTCACCAGCGAATAAAACCTGCGTTTCAAAAGATTCCGCCAGGCCGTTTTGAAGTAGTTTTTCAGCATGTTTCAAATTTAATATGCTGAACGTCAGGTGGGTTTTGTTTAACGTTTTTTAACAGTGGGGAAAGGGAGGAAGGAGGAAAGTGAGGAAAGGGGGAATTGAGAAGAATGATAAAATGCCGTCACATTTGTATTGCTACCAATGTTACATCGCTACGCGATTTGACAGTAAAAGGTCACGGAAAACTAATAACGCAAATAGGAGGAGACCCCACTGGGATCGCGTAATGTCCTCCTGTCACTTTCACCCTTCCTCCTTTCCTCCCTTTCAATCATCCCGCAAAGTCTCCGCCGGATTGGTTATCGCCGCCTTGTAAGTCTGGATGCCGATCGTCAGAAGCCCGATCGTGAGCAGGACGCCGACGCAGGTGAAAAATACGCCTGGGCCGAGCTTTGTGTGGTAGGTGAAAATGTTCAGGAACAGGGACCCGAGCAGGTATCCGATCGGAAGGGCGATGACGGCGGCGATCAGGATCATTTTTACAAATGAAGCAGAAAGCAAATGCATGATCTGCGTTACGCTGGCGCCCATTACTTTTCTCACGCCTACTTCCTTCACGCGTCGGGCAGTAGCGTAAGTTACCATGCCGAGCAGTCCGGTGGTGGCAATGGCGAATACGACGAAGATCATCATGTCCATCAATTGTTGATCGCCGCCGCCGATATACCGGTCGTACAACTGCTGCTCATACCACGACGAAACGAACGATTCGTGCGGATGGAAGCGTTTCCAGACGTTTGCGAGGCTGGCTTCGATCTGGCCAGGATCGGTACCTTCCTCGATTTCAAGGGATATGATCCCGATTTCCTGCTGGTCGAATGCCAGTACGAGCGGGGCCACGGGTAGTTCATAACGCATGAAGCAGAAATCCTTCACCACACCGGAAACGATCACTTCCGTCTGATTCAGCATAATGCTTTGACCTACAATATCTTTCGGGTCTTTCCAGCCCAGCGTGCGAACGGCATTCTGGTTAAGCACCACGAAATGGATGGAAGTATCCCGGCTGACCGGCATATTTGTGCCCGCCACGAATTTGAGTTTCATGTTTTGGATGAAACCCGCATCGGCCGAATAAACGTAAGCATCCTTTTTTGCGGCCTCGACGGCCTTTTCGGTCGTTTTGGAAAGTTTTACCTTGCCCGCCGTTTCGCTGAAAGTAGCAGAGGCAACTCCAATGCGCTTTACACCGGCTTGTTTGCCCATTTCATTACCGAGTAATTTGAAGTCGCTATCGGCAGTAAGGGGGATATTCAGGATGTTTTTGCGATTGAAATTATCATTGTCGGTGGCCATGTATTTGAACTGGCTGTTCATAATACCGGTACCCGTCATGAAAACCAGCGCGACTACGAATTGAATGATCGTGAGCGCTTTACGGAATCCCAGCTTGCCCAGTCCGGCTGCCACGGTTTCACCTTTCAGGATATTAACAGGTTGATAGCCGGATAATATCCTTGCCGGAAGCAGCCCGGCGAGTAATCCGGTCAAAAGTGTGAAACCCAGGAAAACAGCCCATAATATCCGGGTATCATTTACTTCCCAGGTAAGCCAGCGCACGTGGATATTAGCCTGCATTAATATCAATCCAACATATCCGATACAAAGAGCTAACAGGGCAATGAGCATGGTTTCGATCAGGAACTGGATCACCAGTTGCCGGCGCTTCGCTCCTGCGACCTTGCGCACGCCTACCTCACGCGCGCGGCCGAGGGACCGCGTGAGTGTGAGGTTAATGTAGTTGAAACCTGCCAGCGTGATGATGATCAGCGGAATAAGCAAGCCGACACCGATCTTCCAAATCGGTTCGATACCGGGGTTGTTCAGCAGGTTTTCGTAGTCGGGAGAAATTTCGGTAAGCGCCTGGCTGCGGAATATGTGGCCTTTGATCTCCTTGAAATCGACTGTTTTGCGATTGTCGTTCGCGACTCCGGCCAATGCGCGGTCGAGCGCGGCGCGCGGCGTGCCTTTGGTAAGCAGTACAAAAGTGTAGGTGTTGTAATCCAGCCAGTTATTGGTTTTTAAATCGGGCTTTGTCAACGGTAATGTTGCGAACGATAGCACAATATCGTCGTCCAAATGCGATTCGAACGGGGCAATGGGCTTGAAAACGCCGGTGATCGTGAATGTACCCATTTCGGCATTCGTCAACGTCTTGCCGACCGGGTTAGCATTGCCGAAAAAGCGTTCGGCAAGGTCGCGGGTGACTACACAGGTCCGTGGTGCGATGGCCGGTGTTCCTCTTTCCAATTTGAAGCCGAAGACGTCGAAAAAAGACGAATCCGCGTACAAACCATAGGTTTTGAGGGTTTTGACGCCATTGTTGAGGTCGCCCGAAAATGCCCGGTTAATGCG
Source organism: Dyadobacter sp. SG02 (assembly GCF_900109045.1). Taxonomy (GTDB): domain Bacteria; phylum Bacteroidota; class Bacteroidia; order Cytophagales; family Spirosomataceae; genus Dyadobacter. The sequence continues at coordinate 671,162 of NZ_FNYL01000001.1, read as the reverse complement.
CACCGCTTTTTCCACTACACTTTGTTCGTCCAGCAGCTTTTGCCCCAACGGAAACGGCGTCGAAGCCAGCGAATACACTTTGCCGTTGTTGTCCGTGGCGTCGGTCAGGATGCGGAATGTGCGGTCCGGGAAGGGATGAAACGAATCCTTCTCGAAGGAGCTTTGCACCTGGATCAGCTGAATGAAACAAAATGTCATAGCCAGCCCCAGCCCCCCGATATTGATCAGCGAGAATAGCTTGTTTTTCCAGAGGTTGCGGATGGCGATTTTCAGGTAGTTTTTAAGCATTGGCGCTTATTTTGACCATGGACGGACGACCATAGACCGTTGTTTTTAATTAATCATTCATTAACAATGGACCCATGGTCTATCGTCCGTGGTCGGGCCGAAGGCGCTATTCCGCCCGCAACGCTTTAACAGGGTTAGTCAACGCCGATTTCAATGCCTGCGAACTGACGGTTGCGAGTGCGATGACGATGGCGATGATACCGGCCAGGGCGAAGACCCACCAAGACAGCGTTTCGCGGTATTCGAAGTTTTGAAGCCATTTGTTCATCGTGTAAACGGCGACGGGCGTGCCGATGGCAATGGCGACGAGCACGAGTTTGACAAAATCTTTTGATAACATCAGCACCACATCCTGAATGCTGGCACCGAGCACTTTGCGGACACCGATCTCCTTCGTGCGCGCCTCGGCGGCAAATGCTGCCAGTCCGAACAGACCGAGACAGGCAATCAGAATGGCCAGTATGGCAAATGCCAGCAATACATTGCCCTGGCGTTGCTCCGCCTGGTATTGTTTGGCAAAATTTTCGTCGAGAAATTGGAATTCAGGGCGTGCCTCGGAATCGAAAGTCTTGTAAACCTGGCTGATATAGGCGAGCGCTTCGGGTGTTTTGGCGGCGTTGATGCGCACGTACATATTGTCCTGCTCCTGAGGAGGCGCGAGCTGGATTACCAGCGGCTCGATCTTGTGTTGCAGCGAATAAATGTGAAAATCCCTGGTTACACCGACAACGGTCAGTTCCGTTGCATTACCATCTTTATCGGCAGGGTAGCGCATTCTTTTTCCGATCGGATTTGCCCAACCCTGTTTTTTAACCAATGTTTCATTCACAAGAACCGAACCGGCCAGGTCGGCAGGAGAGTTTTTGACAAAATCACGGCCTTGCAGCAGTTTGATCTCCATCGTGCGCAGGTAATCGGCGTCGGCCATAAAGCGTTGCGTCATTTGCGGGGTCGAAGCAATTTCGCCGTTGTTGGTTTCTACAAAAAGGGAGGTAGAACCAATGCCGTTGTTACCGATGGGATTACTGGCGGCTGCGGCGCTTTCGATGACCGGGTTTTGCCCTAGTTTCTCCTTCAATGCGCCCACCTGCGTACGGACTTCGTTTTTATCGATATGAAAGGTAAGAACCTGTTCTTTATTGAAACCCAGGTCTTTATGATTGACATAGCGGATTTGCCGGTATACAATGCCCGAGCAGGCAATCATGACCACCGTAGCGGCAAACTGGAACACGACCAGCGATTGCCGGAACCCCGCTCCGCCCGTGTGACTGCCCAACTGCCCTTTCAATGCAATAACCGGCCGGTAACCCGAGAGCATCAAGGCAGGGTAGAGGCCGCTCAAAAGGCCGATCAACAGCAGGAATCCGGCAGCAATACCGAATGTGAGTATATTATTGTTCTGAAAATCAAGGCTTAATGATTTTTCTGCCAACCGGTTGAAAAAAGGTAATGCCGTTTTGGCTAACAAGAAACCTACGAAACCGGCCACGATCGTCATCATGAAGGATTCCGTCAGAAACTGGCCGATCAACTGAAAACGCTGCGAGCCAATGGCCTTGCGCACGCCCACCTCGCGCACACGTTTGAGCGAGCGGGCCGTATAAAGGTTCATATAGTTAATGCAGGCAATGATCAGGATCAGTAATGCGATTGCGGAGAAAATGTAAACCGTTTTAATATTACCCTTGGTGCCGATCTCGTATTCCAGATGCATGGAATGCAGGTGAATGGACGTCAGCGGTTGCAGAATCATGTGGTAAGCTGCATTACCCATCTGTTTTTGCAGGTATTTGGTGTAAAAGGCGGGAAACTTGGCTTCGAGCTTCTTCGCGTCGGTGCCTTCTTTTAAGAGGAGGTAAGTGTAAATATCCCCGGCCTGCCAGTCGCTGGTGTAATCTTTGGGAAGTGAACGTAATGCGCTGAAATTCAGGTGGGAATTGACAGGGACGTCTTCGATAACGCCCGTAACGACATTGGGATAATTATTGGAAAAAAAGACGGTTTGTCCCACTGCTTTGGAGGCGTCGCCAAATATGCGGGCGGCCAGGGTCTTGGTCAGGACGATTTTTTGGGGTTCGACGAGGGCCGTCGCAGGATTGCCGTAAAGGAATGGATAAGAGAATACGTCGAATACTGACGCGTCTGTGAAAAAGATATCTTGCGCATCGACCTGTTTTTCGCCGAACCGGATCTTGCCGCCACCCTCGGCGCTGATACGTACGGTTTTCTCGATTTCGGGATATTCGTTTTGCAATGCCGGCGCGAATGGCGCCGAAGTAGGGGCGAGTTTGAAACTACCGGTGGCCCATTCGGCTTCCTGCGTAAGGCGGAAAATGCGGTCGGATTTGGCGTGGAAGCGGTCGTAGCTAAGCTCGTCGGCCACGTATAGCACCATGAGCCACACGGCCGCGATGCCGATCCCGAGTCCCAGGATGTTCAGCCCGCTGAACAACCGCTGCTTGCGGAAGTTCCTGATCGATATTTTAAGGTAGTTGAATAGCATAAGTCAAGGTTTGTTAGTCAGTGCCATTAACTGAATAAATTATATGCCAATGGAATTTTTGCTTGATTACTAGCTGATTATGCTAAAAAATGCCCATTCTGATGTTCGCTAACGGACATTCCTGTTCAGCGGCGCACGCGGGTTAATGAAAAATTAAGACCGGATTTCCGGCGCGGTACCAATGCGCAATGCCGTCAAAATCCCTAATTTTGCCAAATTCATGATTTTGATGGATTTAATAGTCTTTTTTCTTATTGATTTTAAACGAATAGAATGAGCCAGGCACCTGCTACCTCTCTGCAAGACATTGTTGGGCACGCGAAGGAATACGGTTTTGTATTCCCGTCTTCCGAAATATATGATGGATTACAAGCCGTTTACGATTATGGTCAGAACGGTGTTGAACTGAAAAACAACCTGAAAGCCGCTTGGTGGAAGGCTATGACGCAGCTGAACGACAATATCGTCGGCATCGACGCGGCGATTTTCATGCACCCGCTTACCTGGAAAGCATCCGGCCACGTCGACGGCTTCAACGATCCGATGATCGACAATAAGGATTCCAAAAAACGCTACCGCGCCGACCAGCTCCTGGAAGGCAAGGCAGAACAATATGAAAAAGACGGTGAGCCCGAAAAAGCAAAAGCATTGCTCGCTGAAATGGGCCGTTTGCTCAGCGCGGAAGATCTGAATGGTGTTCGCGAACTGATCATTTCCGAAGGTATCAAATGCCAGGTGTCGGGTACGAGCAATTGGACGGAAGTTCGCCAGTTTAACCTGATGTTCAGCACGCAGGTAGGGTCTGTGGCCGAGGATGCCAATATGATTTACCTTCGTCCGGAAACCGCACAAGGTATTTTCGTGAACTTCCTGAATGTACAGAAAAGCGGCCGTATGAAGGTGCCTTTCGGTATTGCGCAGATCGGTAAAGCATTCCGTAACGAAATCGTCGCGCGCCAGTTCATCTTCCGTATGCGCGAGTTCGAACAGATGGAAATGCAATTCTTCGTGCGCCCTGGTACTGAGGAAGAATGGTACGACAAATGGAAAGAGGGAAGGATGAAATTTCACAAGGCGATAGGCCTGCCTGCTGAAAAGCTGAAATACCACGACCACGAAAAACTCGCGCATTATGCGAAAGCGGCCGTGGACATCGAGTTTGAATTCCCCTTCGGCTTCCGCGAAATCGAGGGTATCCATTCCCGTTCCGATTTCGATTTGCGCAACCACCAGGAGCTTTCGAAGAAAAAACAACAGTACTTCGATGCCGATCTGGACGAGAATGGCAAGCCGTACGGTAACTATATTCCTTATGTAGTGGAAACGTCGGTGGGCGCCGACCGCCTTTTCCTCGCTACATTCTGCAATGCTTATACAGTAGAATCGGTAGGCGAGGGCGATAGCGCGAAGGAACGTACTTTCCTGAAACTGCACCCGGCATTGGCGCCGTTCAAAGCGGCGGTGTTGCCGTTGGTTAAAAAGGATGGTCTGGCAGAAAAAGCGCAGACACTGGCCAACTCGCTCAAATCGTCATTCCGTACGGTTTACGACGACAATGCGGCCATCGGTAAGCGTTACACCCGCCAGGACCTGATCGGAACGCCGTTCTGTATCGTGGTGGATTACCAGACGATGGAAGACGACACCGTTACTATTCGTCACCGCGATTCGATGGAGCAGGAACGCGTCCATATCAGTGAATTAAAGGAAAAAATCGGTTATCAGGTGGCTATCGAGCGAATTCTCGAAGCGATCTGAGGTGATTGTTAATTTTGAATGAGTGAATGAGTGAATGAGTGAATGAGTTAATATTCTCCTCATTCACTCATTCGCTGTTTTGCAGCCATCTCCCCTTTCGGTCGATTATCGGGCTGGTAAATCAGTATTGGTAGCTATAATGCCGATTATTTAGTAACTACGCGGCTTTTAGAACACCAATCCGAAGCGAAATGATCAACCAGCTTTACGACACTTCGATGAGCCTTCTTACAGACCTGTACCAGCTCACCATGGCTTACGGCTATTGGAAATCGGGGAAGGCAGAGCAAGAGGCGGTTTTTAATCTCTATTTCAGAAAACACCCTTTCCAGGGCGGATTTACCGTTGCATGCGGGCTCAGCAGCGTAATCGAATACTTGCAGGAATACCGTTTCAATGAAGAAGACCTTTCCTACATCGCTTCGCTCACCGGCGGCGACGGCAAGCAGCTTTTCGACGATGGTTTCATCGATTACCTTCGCAAATTAGAGCTACAATGCAGTATTGACGCCATTCCGGAAGGTACCGTGGTTTTTCCCAATGAGCCGTTGCTCCGCATTCAGGGGCCTATTTTGCAATGCCAGCTGCTGGAAACACCGCTTTTGAACCTCATCAATTTCCAATCCCTCGTAGCTACCAAAGCCGCCCGTATGCGATTGATCGCGAAGGACGACGCATTGCTCGAATTCGGCCTGCGCCGCGCGCAAGGGCCCGACGGGGGCGTAACGGCAAGCCGTGCGGCCTATATCGGCGGGTTTGATGCTACTTCCAATGTACTGGCGGGCAAATTGTATGATATTCCCGTGAAAGGCACCCACGCGCACAGCTGGGTCATGTCGTTCGACAACGAACTGGAAGCTTTTGAAACCTATGCGAAGCACATGCCCAACAATGTCACTCTGCTGGTGGATACTTACGATTCGCTGAATGGTGTGCGGCACGCTGTGGAAGTAGGGAAGCAGCTGCGCGCGAACGGGCACGACTTATCCGGGATTCGCCTCGATTCGGGTGACCTTGCGTACCTGAGTATCGAAGCGAGGAAAATCCTGGACGAAGCCGGGTTTGAAAAAACCAGTATTGTGGCCAGCAACGACCTCGATGAGTACATTATGGACAGCCTCAAAATCCAGGGCGCGAAAATAAATGTGTGGGGAATCGGTACAAAACTCGTCACGGCATTTGACCAGCCCGCATTGGGCGGCGTTTTCAAGCTTGCAGCCATTCGTGCCGACTCGGGTGAGTGGGATTATAAATTGAAATTATCTGAGCAGGCGATCAAGGTGTCGACGCCTGGTATTCAGCAGGTTCGCAGGTTCAGGGATGCGAGCGGGTTTGTTTCGGATATGATATTCAATACCGAAACACCGCTGATCGGTAAAGCAACCATGGTCGACCCGTATGATTTTACCAAAAATAGGTCGTTCGAGGAGTCAGTGCATTATGAGGATTTGCTCGTCCCCGTTTTCGCGAAAGGTCAGCTGATTTACAAATTGCCTTCCGTTCACGATACGCGAAAGCGTTCGCAAGAGCAGCTGGCACGTTTTTATAAGGGAATTAAACGATTTGTAAACCCGCATACCTATCCGGTAGGGCTTGAAAAGGATTTATTTGATTTAAAAACCAACTTGATTTTTAAACTTCGCGCCGGCAACGAGGCGTGAAATACTTAGTATGCAAGAGTTAACACATCCGAACAGCGAGATCCTCAAAGATCTGATCAACTACAAAATGCCTTTTGGCAAATACAAGGATTGGGTCATTGCCGACCTCCCCGTTTCTTACCTCGAATGGTTCTACCGCGAGGGTTTCCCATCCGGAAAGCTCGGTATGCTGCTAGGCACGATGCTGGAAGTCAAGATGAACGGGTTGGAGTCCTTGATCCAGGGCTTGCGGAAGGTGGCATAGCTTCATTTCTGACACACGTAAACACGCGCACCCGGAGCCTTCCTCCGGGTGCGCGTTGCGTATGATGGGTATTGGGTTTAATGAATGTGAACTGCGGCGGTATTCTACAAGGTGTGACCTTTTCGGGATTCTTACGTATCAATGACAGTCATTAATAATTCACTGCCAATCCCGTATACCAATGTCTTACGTAAAAATCTGGATACACGCTGTTTGGGCGACCAAGCACAGACAACCCGTTTTACAACCGCCAGTCCTGGCGCAACTTTGCCGGCATATCCGTGAAAATGCAAAATTTAAAGAAATACACATTGACCGGATCAATGGCCATCACGATCACATCCATGTCCTGATGCTGCTAAAAAGTGACTATGGAATATCGAAACAAATGCAGCTTTTGAAAGGTGAAAGCGCTTTCTGGGCCAACAAAATGAAATTGGTGTCAGGCAATTTCGAATGGGGCGATAAATACTTTGCAGCCTCCGTCAGTGAAAGCAGGCTTCCTTTTGTTAGAAGGTATATCGACAATCAGCAGGCACATCATGGAAAGCGGAGCTTTCGGGAGGAGTTCGAGGCTTTTGCGAAGGGAATCGGGTATGATGGTCAGGACATGGAGTGACGCAGGAGCCGGGCCGGAACCTACGCTGATAGCCAGTGGAATTGGAGCATGAAGTTATCTGGCTCGGGAGAGGGTGCTGGGGCCTCGGTCCGGGTGAGGGCTTTGGCTAAAGCCTGTCGTTGGGGAGACGTGCTAAGCCCAAGGCTTAAGCCTTGGGTTGGTTGGGTTGTGGCG
>NZ_FNYL01000001.1:259385-663302 GCF_900109045.1 Dyadobacter sp. SG02 | reverse complement strand
CCGAGGCCAGGCGGGTGTCTGTGGGAGGGTTGATCGCGTGCGTGCTCCCAAGGCTTAAGCCTTGGGTTGGTTGAGTTGGGGTAGCTATGGCAGACCGTGGCCAGGAAGCGTCAAACATGTGTGGCCTCAGATGGGATATAGCCTAACCCAGGGCTTCAGCCCTGGGCCAGACATCATACCAGACAACCGGCTTTAGCCGAAGCTGGGAGGTAGGATCACTTCTTCTCCGGCATGAGCACCACTTTGATGAAATTGTCATCATTGAAGTATTTCTGTGCGGCAGCCTTGGTACTTGCGACGGTTATCGTTTTAAGCAACCGATCTTGTTCGAAGATTTCATTCAAGTCGTCGCCGAGGAATGTGTTATCGTCCAGGTAGTCGAGCCAGAATCCGTTGGTTTTCAATGCGGTTTCCGTTTTGCGCTGCGTTTCGGCTACGAATTTCTCGATATCTTTCTGATCTGCGCCATTGGTTTTGATCTTGTTGATCTCTTCCTGCGCTCTTTTTACCAACTTGTCGACATTCTCGGGTGCGCAGCCAAAGCCGATGGAGAACCGGTAGTGGCCGGTTGGGAACTTGTCGGTACCTTCGGAAACGCTCACACCGTACACGCCACTTTCTTCCTCACGCAGCGATTCGATCAGTTTGATCTGCAAAATCTCCTGCAATGCCTCGATCTGCACATTATTCTCCGGGTTATAGTCATATTCCCCACTCGACACAAGCGTTACCCGGCTCTTAGGCTCCAAACCTTTGTAAATCACTTTCTCGATACGCCCTTTCGGCGGATAAATGTTCGGGTGATTGAAGGTGTCTTCGCGATCGCTCGACGGCAGGCTACCCAGGTATTTCTCGATCAGCGGTTTGAGTGTCTCCGGCTTGAATGCCCCCACGATTGTAAATACAAAATCCGAGGCGTCGGCGAAGCGGTTTTTGTAAATTTCAAATGCCCGGTCGAGGCTTACTTTGTCGATACTTTCGGGTTTCAGCGGCTGCCGTTTCGGATTGTGGTCTGTCAGTACGGCATTCAGTGAGTCGGAATAGACTTTTTCAGGCGTCAAAGTCTTTTGCATATTTTCCAGGTAGGCCTTCTGATTGGCCAATATGCCCGTTACCACATCGGCGTCCTTCCGCGGCTCGGTGAAATAGGCGTAGATCAGCTGAAATGTGGTTTCGAGGTCTTTCGGATTGGTGTTACCACCGATGCCCTCCGTGAGTTCGCTCAGGTACGGGCCCGCGCTGGCGGTCTTGCCTGCGAGGAATTTTTGCAGTTGCGTCTGGTTATAGGGCCCCACACCGCCCGATTGCACAAGATAGCTTGTGAAAATGCCAGTCTCACGCTCGCCCGGGAAAAGCGAATACCCACCTTTCGCAGTGGCCTTGATCAGGATTTCGTCATTTTTGAAATCGGTTGGTTTCAACAATACCTTCACACCATTCGAAAGCGTAAGCTCTGTAACGCCCAGTTTTTCAAGCGTTTTTTCACCCGTAATTTTGCCGGCAACGGGTTCCGCTTTGAGTAACGGTGCATCCACTACGTCGTCCACATAAGCGGTCACGTCTTTGCCGGCCTCATTCAGCAATGCGCGGATTTCTGCTTCGGAAGGAAGCGCGTCCTTGCTTTTTTCAGGCCCCATAATTACTACCGCCCGGTTCTTGTCGGTAATGTATTTTTTGGCAAGACCATTGATCTCCGCCAGCGTCACACCGTCGAGGTGCTTTTTGACGAACTCGAAATAGGCCTCGGCACCCATGTATGCATTTTCATGGAGAAAATGGTCGAGGTATTCCTGCACGTGGTTGGCTGATTTCGTTTTGTCGCGCTCCTTGTAATCTTCTTCCACGGCATTGTAGAAGTCTTTTTTCGCACGATCGAGCTCGGGTTGCGTGAAACCGAACTTCTGGACGCGTGCATTTTCTTCGAGGAGCGTCGTCAAGGCGGTTTTCATCGAAGCGGCGTCCTTGGCGAGTGCGATGGACGTGTAAGAATCCAGGTTCCCGAGGAAATCGCCGTACTGGCTCGCACCATAAAGGAACGGCGGGTTGGCCTTTTGGGTGAGTTCCTGCATCCGCTGGCCCATCATTGCATTGTACAATTCCTGCGCAAAGTTGTTCCGTACATCCTGCAACGATTTCTCCTTGACATTAGGCTGTTTGTAAATCAACTGAACGAGGTTCTGCGGGTATTCGGGATCGGTTACGATCGCCACTCTGGTAGAGCCGTCGAGCGGAATATCGTAACGGGTGCGTTTTTTAGGATTTACCGGTGGTTTAATGGAACCGAATTTTTGAGCAATCAGAGCTTCCACTTTGGCAACATCGAAATCACCCACCGCAATCACGGCCATCAGATCGGGGCGGTACCAGTCCTGGTAAAATGCCTTGATTGTTTCGGGTTTGAAGCTTTTCAGAATGCTGTCCTTCCCGATAGGCAACCGTTCGGCATAACGCGAGTTGTTGAGGATTACTTTCAGGAACTTGTCGCGCATACGCTGTTGTGCACCGCGTCCCATACGCGACTCTTCCAGTACCACACCACGCTCTTTTTCGATTTCGGCAGGATCGAGCAAAGCGCCATTGGCCCAGTCTTCCAGCACCTGAATGCCCTTTTCGAGCAATCCGGCGGAGTCGGTCGGGATGGGGAGCATGTACACGGTTTCGTCAAAACCGGTGTAGGCATTCAAATCGGCGCCGAAGCGTACCCCCGTTTTTTGCAAGAAATTGACCAGCTCATTTTTGGGGAAATGCGTGGTACCATTGAAATTCATATGCTCCATGAAGTGCGCCAGCCCCTGTTGTGCGTCGGTTTCCAGCACCGAGCCCGCTTTTACAGCCAGCCGCAGCTCTGCCCGGTTCTTGGGTTCTGCATTCTTTTTAATGTAGTAGGTAATTCCGTTTTTCAGTTTTCCGGTCTTTACACTGGGATCGAGAGGGATTTTTTGAGTGCTCAGGCTCTGCGCCGAAACCGTGCCGACAGCCACCACACCCCATCCGGCCAAGCAAAATGCTATGAACGCCTTTTTCATTTTTCTAATTTTAATTTTGATGAAATTCAGGAGGGGCGAAAGATATTGAAATAATCTATTTAACCGGTTCGCGCAGAATGGTTTTTAATTTGTCCGGCGATGTCTTGCGGAAATCGGACAAATAAATCTCATGATGCAGTCCGTTGCGGCCAAGGTTGTTGGTTGAAATAAAATCGTTCAGCTTAGCCAGCGTTTCGGGTTCTTTATCAAACGGCCCGGTATGGAGCATTTGTACCACCTTCCCTTCTTCCATTTCAAAATAGGAAACCTCTCTGATCGTCGCCTGGCCTTTGGAAGCAAAACAAGTTTCTACGGAGGTCTGTACATCTTTTTCCTCCACATAATCGGGAATGCGGATCAGCAGCCGGTATTCCCATTCGCTGCGGGGAATGGCCGTGGGTGAATCGGCAATCGAAATCCCGGCGTATCGCTCCTCATCGTACCACCACAAGCCTTCCAGTTTGGCCACCGCAAAGTCTTTTCCCTGCGCCTTGAATGCGAATTTCAAGGTATACGCTACCGGGTAAATCGCCTGGATTTTCTGCGCGAAATCTTCTCCCGAAGGGTCGCCCTTACCTTGAATGGATAAATAGCGCGCTTTTTCGATATGCAATAATTCGGGTTTCCCTTTTGCGGTGTAGTAGCTTTTGAAATGCTTCGCAAGATCCATTTTTTCCATTGCTCTGTTGGTTTCAGGTTGATAATGACGGCAATTAATGACGGCCTATTGACAACGGTATGACAACAACCCCTGAAAAATTTACGGTGCCGCGGGACATTCAACGGGTTCGAAATGCAGGCCTTTTTCAAAATCCAGCTTTGACCTGTCCGTGAAAATCATCACCCCGGCAGAATCCGTTACTTCGCCAAATCCCTCGACCCAGCCCGTTTCCTTTTTTAGAAAGGCTACTTCGCGAATAGATTTCGTGCCTTCGGATGCGAATGTATAGCGCGCGAAAATTGTGTCACCTGTTATCGTACCCGCGATCGTTCCGCTGTTCCGGTCTTTCTCAAAAAGGGCATAAGAAAGCTTTCCGGACACGCTGTTACCGGCGATTTCGAGGTGCAGAAATGCCGAATCCTTCCGGGCGTGATGCGCAAAGCACTGGTTTGTTGCAGTTACTTCGGTATGCTGTCCGGTAGAAACGGTATCGTTTGCCGTATCATTTTCCGAACCGGATTTACCCGAACACGAGCAGATGAATGCGCCCGTGAGCAATGCGAGAACATGACGTATTATCATGGTAGTTAGCGTTAAGTTGTTTGGAAAACAGGCAGAAGTTGCTAGTTTTATATGATTTCTTCAAAAACAGACTAACAACGAAAATGTAACCGGAGGAGTATTCTGGCTGCATCATCAATTTGGCATACCCACAATAAGCAGGATGTAACCCCCGTAAAACGTCCCGATCTATGTCTGAATTTAAGATTCCCGGCATGCAGCTTGTCCCTGACAATGCTGCGCTGAGAAAATATCTTACTAAAAGTCCGCGCCATGTTCTGGTGCTGTCGGTGGTTCTGGTTTACCTGGCGCTCGAAAGTTATTACCTGTTTTTCCGTTTCCATGCCCACACCCAGGACCTTGCGCTTTACCATCGCATCGCCGCGAAAATATGGGACGGGCAAATACCGTTTCGCGATTTCCGCGTCGAATACCCCATTTTTGCACTGATACCGATCCTCCTTCCTGGCCTGCTGAGCCAGTTGGCGGGCGGGTCGTTCGAAAGTTATGTATGTTGGTTTGTATTGCAAAACCTGGCGTTGGGAGCGGGCATGGCGTGGACGATCGCCCAATCGGATGCCTCGGGTAAGGCACTTCCCCGTTTTCTGATCGGGATGCTGCTCTTTCTTCCGATTTTTCTCTTCCGCTTCGACCCTTTCCCGGCCATGCTTACGACGTTTGCCATAGCGTACGTTTCAGGTAAACCGTTTGTTTCCGGGATGTCACTGATGGCCTCCATTGTCGCGAAACTGTACAGCATTGTGCTGGTACCGGTTTTCGGACTGTATTATCTTTTCAGCCGGGATTTTAGGAAATTGTTTTGGGTGGCGTTGGGCGCCTGCTGCACATTGGTGATAACCCTGGGTTGCATTGCCTTCGCCAGAATGGAGGCCGCTTCGGATTTCATGCATTACCATCTTTTGCGCGGCATTCAAATCGAGAGCCTGTCCGGAGGGATTTTATTGCTTTTGGAGCAAACAGGACTGTTAGAGCTCGAAGTCGCACAAAATTTCGGCGCAATGCACCTCGAAACGTCCTTGTCGGGCCTTGTTTTGCAAATGATTAACATCTCTACGCCGGTCTGTTTTTTAGCGATGGCCGTTTTCCTGGGCCGGTCATTTTACAGGATTTCGAGGTCCGGGAATATCACATTTCGGCAATTGAATGCCGCCGCCGCTGCGCAGATTCTTTTATTCATCCTTCTCAACAAAGTTTTGTCCCCGCAATACCTGATCTGGCTGTTGCCGTTGATCCCTTTTTGCAGGTTCAGGGCATCGCTGATCTTTACAGCCGCACTCATGCTGACTGTTTTGATATTCCCAGGCCATTATTATAACCTGATTTCAAAACAATTGCTGATGGTCGTCATCCTCAACATCCGCAATGGACTGCTCATATGGCTTTTTATACAGGTGGTTTCAGATGTGACGCGTGACCGTGTGCGGAGCTAGCGTGCGGCCGACTCCATCCGCGTAATTTCCGCCACTTCCACAGTGAGAAAACCAAACTCTTCCGTCACCACGCCGCGCATTTTGTAAACGCCTTTGACAGACCCATTCACTTTCGCAGCCGCAGTCGGGAAATGGACGGTGTCGATAAAGTGCCCCTCATAATCCAGGAAAGTTCCAAACTGCATTGACTCGCCCCGCGCCGTTCGGGTGTTTTTGAGAGCCACCAGATAACCATACTGCACCACTTCCTGATTCACATAGTTGTGCAGATCGCGTGCCATGACGCTTTTGGGCAATGGATTTTTCAGCAGGTTGAACGGGCTGCAAAGTGGAAAGCCCAGCAATTCGATCTGGTCATAGGCATCGTCGAGAATGGACGAATGAAACTCCGGCAGGTTGAAATCCTTGATTTCGGTATGGAACAATTGCTTTTGCGGCACTTTCACAGGCGTGGTACTCAGCCGGAAATGTGCTTTCCAAAGCAGCGTTTTTTTGCCGATGCCGGTAAACCGGAACGCATCGATGCGGATCAGGATCGTCAGTTGTTCGATAGAGATCGGGACGCGGTCGAGGAAGTCGTTCAGGGATGTGAACGGCCCGTCCTGTCTGCGCGCACTTAGTATCCTGCCGATCGTTTTTTCTTCCAATGCATTGAGGAATTGCATGCCGAGGTAAATCTCATGCCCTTCGATGGTCGCTTGCGCTTCGCTATGGTTTACGCACGGTGCATGTACGAGTGCGCCCAGCATGCGTGCCTCGTGTATGTATAGCTCGGGCGCGTAGAAGCCACCGCCGTTGTTGAGGACGGCAACCATAAATTCCAGCGGAAAGTAGGCTTTCAGGAACAACGTCTGGTAACTTTCAACGGCATAGGACGCCGAATGCCCCTTGGCGAAGGCAAATCCGGCGAAACTGGCGATCTGGTTCCAGATTTCCATCGTCATTTCCTCCTCATAACCCTTGCTCCGGCAGTTTTTGAAATACTTCTTTTTAACCCGCTCAAACTCTTCTCGCCCGCGAAACTTGCCGCTCATGCCACGCCGGATCACGTCGGCCTCACCCAATGTCAGTCCGGCAAAGTAATGCGCGACCTTGATCACATCTTCCTGATACACCATAATGCCATACGTTTCCTCCATCAGTTCCAGCAGGCGCGGGTGTGCTTCATTGCGCTTTTCGGGATGGCGGTGACGCAGGATGTATTCGCGCATCATACCGCTTTTGGCTACACCCGGCCGGATAATGGAGCTGGCCGCCACAAGCCCGAGGTAGTTGTCGACTTCCAGTTTTTTCAGGAGCATCCGCATTGCGGGAGATTCTACGTAGAAACATCCGATGCATTGAGCCTGCCTGATCAGGTCATTGATTTTCGGGTCGGTTTTGAATTTACGGACGTCGTTAATGTCAAAATCCGCCGCCTCCGGGCGGTTATATCGGATGATTTCAAGTGTTTCCTTGATCTTCGCAAGCCCACGCTGTCCGAGGATATCGTATTTGTTCAATCCCACATCTTCGGCAATCACCATGTCGAATTGTGTCGTGGGAAAGCCTTTCGGCGGGACGTCGGTGGCCGTAAAGTAATGCATGGGCCGCTCCGAAATGAGGATGCCGCCCGCATGAATGCTCAAATGGTTCGGTTGGTTGTTGGTTTGCAGGTAATCGGCATACCGGATTACGAGGCCCGAAAGCTGATCGAGCTTTTTCGGGTCGTATTTGCCGTTGCTCAATGCGTCGATTTCATAGGCTGGCAACCCGAATACCTTTCCCAGCTCGCGTACCGCCGAGCTGTGCTGGAACGTGCTGTACGTCGCCAGCAATGCAGCCTGGCCATTTTTTCCATAAGTATCAAAAATATAGCGTGTCACATCTTCGCGATCGCGCCAGGAGAAGTCGATGTCGAAATCGGGCGGGTTTTTGCGGTGCAGGTTGATGAACCGCTCGAAATATAAATCCAGCTCGATGGGATCAACATTGGTAATATTGAGTAAATAGGCAATAATGCTATTGGCGCCACTGCCCCGGCCGACATAGAAATAGCCTTTCCGGCGGGCGTAGTTGACAATGTCCTGATTAACCAGGAAAAACGGTACGAAATTCTGCTGCCGGATCATTTCCAACTCCTTGGCGATGCGGTCGAAAATTTCGTCGGTGATATTGTCGCCATACCGGTAGCCCAGTGCCTGATAGCTCATCGATCTCAACCGTTTGAAATCTTCTTCCTCGTTTTTACTGAAAACTTTCAGGTTTTGGTGTTCGCGCTCGTTGCCGAAACTGAAATGGATGTTGCATTCGTCCATCAGCTTGCGGGTGTTTTCGAGGATCGTCCGGAAATCCTTTTGTTTAAAATGGTATTCTAAAACCTTGGCCTGTACGATCTGCTCGTTTTCCTTGCCTGTTTCGGACACGGCGAGTTTGCTTAACAGCGTATTCCCGTCGATGGCGCGTAACAGACGGTGCGCATTAAAATCCTTCTTGTTCCGGAAAGTTACCGGCTGCTGAATGACGAGCCTGTCCATGAACCGATGCAACGTCGAGTAATGCAGTTTGTCCAGCTCCTGTATCGAAATACCGATGTATTCGTCGGACCGAAACTGCTCACGACGCTGTTTATTCATTTTTTCAAAAGGATAGATAAATGCGACGCCCTCCATTTCCGGCGCGCGGTCAGGGAATGGAACGTCCGCCAGTTTCTGTGCGGACAGGTAGGCATTCAATGTCTGAAACCCGCTGTTGTCCTTCGCCAATGCCACAAACTGCTGCGTCACACCATTACGGAAATCGATCCCCACAATGGGTTTGATATCGAACCTCGGCGCCATACGGATAAAATTCAGGCACCCCGAGGTATTGTTAATATCCGTCAGCGCGACACAGTCGTGTCCATTCTCCCTGCAAAGCGCAAGGAGCTCATCCTCAGGAATCATCCCGAAGCGAAGGCTGAAAAAAGAGTGACAGTTGAGTAACATGAGTATTTGAAAAACGGAACGTCGCTACGCATTCCTATGCGCCGGAATAATGGGCGGCTCGCCGTTGAAGGGGTTTCCCATGGCGCCTATGTCCGAGATTCCCATTGTGCTGGCCCAGGTCAGGATCTGGTCGCCCTCTTTGTTGTAAGCGTATTTGGTTTTAATGTAATCCATTGCCTGATAAAGGTTCAGCCGTTCTTCCGTGTCGTCGAAAAGGTTGATCTGATAATTTCCCGTCACCAGGTCGCTGAAACTGACGCCTACCAATCGCACCATCATCCGCCGGTTATAAAGCTGGTCGAATAGCCGTTCGATATGGGGGATCAGGACGTGATCGGCCGATGTATAAGCAATTTTCAGTTGTTTTGAGAATGTATTGAAATCTGAATAACGGATTTTGACCGAAACACAGGATGTGAGCTTTTCGCCGGTCCTCAACTGAAAAGCGAGCGTTTCCGCCATGGCCCGCACCATTTCACGCATTTTCCTGACATCACCCGTATCCTTCCCGAAAGTTCTTTCGCTCGAAATCGATTTGCGTTCGTGGAATGGGACGATAGGGGAGTTGTCAAGCCCGTTGGCGCGGTTCCAGAGCGCAATGCCGTTTTTGCCTAAAACCTGCCCCATGATCTCCATCGGCATTTCCTGGATCGTTTTTACGTACCGTATTCCGAGGTTTTGAAGCGTCTGGATCATTTTTTCGCCTACCATCGGGATTTTCTGGACTTCCATCGGTGCCAGGAACACTTTCTCCGTACCGGCATCCACTTTGAGCTGATTATTAGGCTTTGCTTCCCCGGTGGCCACTTTCGATACCAGTTTGTTGGTGGCCAATCCAAGGGAAATCGGTAGCCCGGTTTCCTTAATAATGCGTTTCCGCAGATCAGTAGCCATTCCATAACAATCGAAATATTTCTCCATTCCTGACAGATCCGCATAAAACTCGTCGATACTCGCCTTCTCGAACACCGGGACATTCTGGCTGATGATCTCGCTCACTTCCTTCGACTGTTTGGAATATGCTTCGCCGTTCCCCCGAATGACCGTTGCCTCGGGGCAAAGCATGCGTGCCATTTTCATAGGCATGCCCGAATGCACACCAAACTGCCTTGTTTCATAGCTGCAAGCCGCCACCACGCCGCGGTCACCGGTACCGCCGACGAGGATTGGTTTGTTTTCAAGCCGATTATCCTGCTTGCGCTCTACGGATACGAAAAAGGTATCCAGGTCAAAATGTAATATCGCACGGTCCACTGTTATTTGGAGTTTTTACAAAAATATGGATTTATTCCAAATATATGGATCATATCCATTTGTTGAAAGGAAATATTCCAAAATATTTGTATGTTTGAGGAGTCAAGACATTGTCAACCAGTAATCATTGCACATACTTATGGCCATTGATGAAGAATTCAGGCGTTTCAAGCAGATCAGAGAGGAGCTCAACCTTACTCAGTCGGCATTTGCCGAGGAGTTAGGGATTAGTGCGACCACTGCCGACATCGAGCGCGGGCGTACGCGTATACCAGGGCAGGTGGTGAAAGAGTTGCTCAGAAAATACCATATCAACCCGCTTTGGCTGTTTGGCGACAGTCCGCAGAAGTACCTTCATGCGGATAAAATGTTCGTGAACCCGAAAGTGGTGACGGTCGATCAGGCCGGAAAGGATAATATCGTGCTTGTGAGCGCAAAAGCGGCGGCCGGTTATCCCAATAATATCGGGGACGCGCAATGGTTTGAAGCGCTGCCTGCCTTCACTATCCCGCTGCCCGAATACCGTAATGCGACATTCCGGGGCTTTCAGGTAGATGGTGACAGTATGACGCCTGCATTGCAATCCGGCGAATGGATTTGGGCTCGTGCTGTGGACGATTGGGATACGCTGAATGACAAGTACCTGTATGTCATTGTGACGATCGATAGCGTTCTGGTCAAAAAGATTCGCAAGGAGAAGGATTCAACTTTTGTGAACCTGATATCCCTTAACCCCGACTATGCGCCGATACGCGTCGATCGCAACGAGATCCGGGAAATATGGCAGGTGAATAGTAAACTGTCTTTTAACCTGGAAGAGGATAAAACGGAAGTGAGTTTGCAAAGCCTGCATCAGGAAATGCGGGAATTGCGGCATGAGATGAAGAAACTGGTTAAATAATCTAGCTACACCTCCTCGGAAATCAACTGCTTCTCATACAGTTCCTTATAAGCCCCGTTCGACGCCATAAGCTCCGTGTGGGTCCCTTGCTCCACGATGCGGCCTTCGTCGAGAACTACGATTTTGTCGGCGAGCTTGGCGGAGGAGACGCGGTGGGAGATGATCATGGAGGTGCGCTGGTCCATAATCCGTTTCATGTTGTTGAGGATGATGTTTTCGGTATTGGTGTCCACTGCCGAGAGGCAATCGTCGAGGACGAGTATTTTCGGGTCGCGGGCGATGGCGCGGGCGATCGAAAGGCGTTGCTTCTGCCCGCCCGAGAGCGTAATGCCCCTTTCGCCAAGCATGGTTTCGTAACCTTGCGGGAAATCTTTGATATTATTATAAAGATCGGCGTCTTTTACGGCTTGCTCGATCCGTTCAAATGGCATGTCTTCGGTGCCGAAGCGGACGTTGTTCTGAATGCTGTCCGAAAAAAGGAACACATCCTGCGGCACATACCCGATCTGGCGGCGGTAACCGCGGACATCGTAGTCCTTCATCGGAATATCGTCGATCAGGATCTGGCCTTCGGTCGGGTCATAGAGCCGACATATCAAATGTGCGAGCGTACTTTTCCCGGAACCGGTCGTGCCGAGGATCGCTACGCTTTCGCCGGCTTCGACGGTCAGGTCAAAATCCTGCAATGCTTTAATGCCCGAGTCGGGATAAACAAAGCCGACGTGACGGAAAGTAACCTTGCCATTTAAAGGTCTGCTGACGTTTTTGTCGGAAACGAGTGTTGTTTTTTCATTCAAAAACTCATTGATCCGGAGTTGTGACGATGCCGCGCGCTGGATCTGGCTCGTGGTCCATCCCAACGCCATTACCGGCCAGGTAAGGATATTGACATACAATATAAATTCGGTGATGTTACCCGGCGTGAGGCGGCCGTTGATGATTTCCTGACCGCCGACAAAAATGACCAGGATGTTACTCAGGCCTATTAAAAGAACAATCATCGGGTAGAAGAATGCGTCGACTTTGGTAAGCCCCAGTGATTTGGCTTTGAAAACTTCGGCCTCCTTTTGAAAATTAGCATAAGACCGGTCTTCCTGAACAAAGGATTTGATAACCCGTATGCCTGAAAATGCTTCCTGGACGTAAGTGGAAAGCGCGGAAAGTTGTCTCTGAATTTCCTGCGAACGCTTCATAATGATGTTGTTGACAACGTAAACGCTCACCGAAAGCACTGGCAAAGGGAGCAATACGTATAGCGTCAGTTTCGGGCTCACGGAGATCATGTAGGAGATCACCAGAAAAAACAGTACAATAAGGTTAATGCCGTACATGAGCGCCGGGCCGACGTAAATGCGGACATTGCTCACGTCTTCCGAAATGCGCGCCATGAGGTCGCCGGTGCTGTGGCGACGGAAAAAGGCGGCCGGGAGCGTCTGGTAATGCTCGTAAATGTCGTTTTTGAGCTCGAATTCGATGTGGCGCGACATAACGATGATCGTTTGCCGTACCAGGAAAAGGAATATCCCTTTCAGCAGCGCCATCAGCAGGATCAGGAATCCGTAAAGCAGGATACTGAACGCAAAAATATCATACATGGCGCTTTGCAGCGACATGCCATTATAGAGGTAATAAATGTCCAGCGTTTCGATCACCAGGTCGAGCGCGTAACGTACGAGCTGGGCCGGGATAATGCCGAAAAGGTTGGATATGATCGTAAAAATGATACCCAGGATAAGGTACCACTTGTATTTCCACAAATATTTGTTGAGAGATTTTAATGCTTTCACCGGTTCAGATTTTGATCAGCCGTGCTGGACGCTTTCTAGCCAACATCCTATTTTACCAAAACGTTGCAAAATTAAAACGACGCGCCCCAATTTTCCGATTGTGAACAAAATAGTCTAATTTTGCGGTCGATTTCAAAAACAAACCATGCGGGGTACAGCACAGAATGGCCTTGCAACACATGCAGACACGTTCTTTGATTTACTGTACCTTTTATCCAAATAGTATTCCGGCTTATGCTGAATAGAAGATTACTAAGAACCAAGGCGGTTCAGGCACTTTATGCGCGGCAGCTTACAGCCGATGCGAACCGTTTACTGGCACTCGACCGTATTGAAGAGGCATTCGCTCCAGACCTGAACTCGATGGAGTTTCAGGACAAGAAGAAACTTTCGGGCATGAAGCGGCTCGCGAATATGACGCTCGACGAGTTTATCAAGAACGGTAAGCCGAATGAAGACGAAGAACTTCCCGATCGGGTGCTGAGAGTTGCGCAGACGGCCTATGAAGCATATAACCGGCAGACGAATACGGATGGAGAAAAACTCGTTAGAAGGGTTTTGAATGAAACGGAAACGATTTACGTCGATTTCATCCGAATCCTGTCGATGCTGATCGAACTATCACACCAGGCAAAAATCGACCGCGAGCGCAGGTACGACGACCCGGAGGCACCATTCCCGAAAGATTCAGGACTGGACACGAACCGGGTGATCAAGGTTTTGCAGGAAGATAAACCGCTGGAAGAGGAAATTATCCGCAGCGGCATCAACTGGTCCAACGAAATGAACCTGATCCGGAAGATTTACCGGGAGGGGCTACGCAAGGACGAAACCTATGAAACATATTGCAAATCGGCGACGCATACGCCGGAGGAAGACCAGGAGATTATCCAGCACGTCCTGCGTCAGATTATCCTCAAACACGAGGTTTCACTCGATTACCTCGAACAACGCGATCTTTACTGGGCAGACCACAGTGAGCTGATCCGCAGCCTTGCGATCAAGACCTTGCGCACTGCCGATTTGGCACACACCTTCCAGCTTGCGCCGCTTACCAAGGATTGGGAAGAGGACAGGGCATTTGTGGAGGAACTTTGCAAAATCGTGGTAGCAGAAAGCGACCAGTACGATATTTATCTGGAAGACCAGCTGAAAAACTGGGAGCTGGAAAGGATCGCGATGGTGGACCTTATTATCCTCAAAACAGCCCTTGCCGAACTCATTCATTTCCCGGGTATCCCCGTGAAAGTCACCATTAATGAGTTTATTGAGATCGCAAAAAGGTACAGTACCCCAAAAAGTGGTAAGTTTGTGAATGGCGTCCTGGACGTGCTTTCGGTAAAACTTGCCAAAGAAGGCGTGATCAGAAAAAGCGGGCGCGGTTTGATTGATAATAAGTAAAAGCTGCCGAAATTGGGGCCGGGTATAATGGAACAATTTTTGGAGGCCATTATAAATAGATGAGCGGACACCCGTTTGCAGCAAAAAAACAGCAGAAACCATGAGTAAAACCAGTAATAGTTTAATCGCATTCCTGACAGGCTGTGCCACCGGCGCGGCATTGGGTATCCTTTACGCCCCCGACAAAGGCGAGGTGCTTCGTACCCAGCTGACATACAGACTGTCCAAATACCGTGAGAAACTGCAAGAAGTGATTCAGGATCTGGTAGACAAAAAAGACCAGCCCGACAATTTTTCCAGAACGGAAGGCGAACGTGTGGTGAACGACGCGCGCGAAAAAGCCGAAAAGCTTTTGGAGGACGTAGATCGTCTGATGGCGCAAATCAAGGGCCAGGCTAGTGAATGATCTATGAAAAAAATAGCCCTTTTCGCGTTTCTGGGAATGGCGGTGGCTTTTTCCGGTTGCTCCAAAAATGAAAAGAATGGCGGGGAAAAACAGGCAAATTCAAAGCTGCCTGTTTTTGCTTTGATCGACAGTACCGAGTACGACTTCGGGACGATCCAGGAAGGTGCCATTGTGGAACACGAGTTCAAATTCCGCAACGATGGCGAGTACCCGCTGATCCTCAACAATATCAGTTCCTCGTGCGGGTGTACGACGCCCGAGTGGCCGAAAGACCCGATTGAGCCGAAACAGGTTTCGAGCATCAAGGTTCGTTTCGATAGTAAACATAAGGCCGGGCCGCAGGTCAAGACAATCACCGTTTACGCCAACACCGAACCGGCCAATACCGAACTGAGGCTGAAAGGTATTGTCAACGCAGCACCTCAGCCGGTGGCGACGGACTCGGTAACGGCGAAGAAGTAATATTTATACAACCCATCTACTACAATGAATTATTCTATTTTAGCACAAGCAGCCGGCGGCTCACAGGGTATGATTTACCAGGTCGTAATGTGGGTCGGTATCATCGGGGTATTCTATTTCTTCATGATCCGTCCGCAGCAGAAAAAACAAAAGGAGCAGAAAGAATTGCTTACTAACCTGAAAAAAGGCGACCAGGTGGTAACGATCGGTGGCATCCATGCCAGAATCTACACAGTAGAAGAAGCGACGGTTACGCTTGAATTGGATAAAGGAGTGAAATTGACAGTCGAGAAATCGGCTATTTCGCGCACCATCGCCGGGTAAAACTAATCATGAACGGCATGCATTTCCGCCAATGCATGCATTTTCAAAATTGTTGTGAGTCAAGTCCCAGCCAACCAGAACAGGATCAAAACATTTATAGGATGCTTGCTTGCAGCATCCTTTTTTTGGTTAATGAATGTCCTCAATAAGGATAATTATTCCCTTAAACTGAATTACCCGCTGTCGATCGAGTACGATAATTCGGCTTATGTGCCGATGCAGCCGCTTCCCAAACGGATTTCGGTGAATGTAACGGGGGACGGCTGGACTTTGCTCCAAAAATCCTGGCTGAACTTCAATGCCAATCCGGTGGTGTATCGCGTGCAGAACCCGAATGTATCGAGCTTCATTAACTCTACCACACTGACCGACCAGATCACGGAAATGTTCCCGAACCTGCACGTAAACTATGTGGTAGCGGATACTTTCGAGCTTAATTTCGAACCCAAAATCAGAAAAATCATCCCTATCCGCGTGGACAGCCTGGGGATCGATATTCGTGAAGGCTATGTGATTTCCAGCTTTATCAATGTATCACCGTCGCTTATTTCGGTGGATGGGCCGGTTTCGCTCATCAAGGCTTTTCCGGATACGATCAAAGTTCAGGTGCGTACGCCGAAGATCCAGAACAACTATGACGAAAGCCTGCCCATACCGCTGCCGGTTTCTCCGCTCGTGGAAGTGAGCCATCGCGACGTGTATGTGAGCTTCGAAGTAGCACAGTTCCTGAGCGCCCCGCCGCAGCAATAGTTTATTCTCCATTTGACCTACAAATACATGGATCGTCCACTTCTGATAGGTATTACCGGTGGCATTGGTTCAGGGAAAAGTATGGTTTGCAGGCTCTTTGAATGCCTGGATATCCCCGTTTATTATGCTGATAGCCGTGCCAAATGGCTGACCAATCACGACCCGGAAATCCGAGAAAAGGTGGTTGCGTTGCTTGGGGCTGAGGCTTATGACGATGCGGGCCAATACAATACCCGATTCGTGGCTTCTGCCGTTTTTAAAAATGAAGCGTTATTGAAAGAATTGAATGCGATTATCCATCCTGTTGTGCTTCGTGATACGAGAGCGTGGGTCGCGCAGCATGCCGAAGTGCCTTATGTGGTGAAGGAAGCGGCTATTATGGCCAAAGCCAGCGAGGCTAACGCGGTAGATTACGTGGTGGTAGTGGAAGCGCCGGTTGAATTACGCATTCAACGGATATTGCAACGGGATAAGCGCACCGAGCAGGAGATCAGAGCAATTATCGAACGGCAGGTTTCGGATGAATCACGCCGTGAAATAGCCGATTATTTCGTTCAAAACGACGATGATTCCGAGCTGATACCGCAAGTGCTGCATTTACACGAGACTTTCCGGAACGCGAGATCTTCCAAAAATTAAAAATCCACATCCAGCCCCAGTGCTTGCTTCAATTCGAGCAAATAGGGGTTTTTTTCTGCTAAAAAGTTAAATTTCTCGGCAGGAGTATAAGGCAGCCTGTTTACCTCCTGGGGTGCTACGCGAGGGTTAATGTCCAGTTTCGGCGAATCGAGCCGTGCTTTCAGGAAGCCCAGCAACTCATAACGCATATTCATTACCGCATCCTGCTGGTGGTCATTATCCAGCGCAATTTCTATTGTGGCCCCATTCAGCTGAATTTCACGATTCAATGTGATTTGTTCCGTTGTCGAATTTCCTGCTTGCAGGCGTTTTTGAGAGAATTCGTACCAGAAACGTTGCAGGTTTGCCAATGTCAATTCTTCCTTTTTTGCACCATTGGGCACAGCGGCATAATCCGCCTGAGGCTCGGCATTGCCTTGCTTTGCCGGTTGCTGCGCGGGAGGCGTAAGCGATTGCGTCAGCGAAACGGTACTTTTCAGTCGGGAGGTAGCGGCATGCTGAGGGGCTGGCTGCGGGTGTGCCGCTTGTTGAGGAGCAGCTTGCTGTGGTACCGCTGCGGGTTGTGCGGGGGCATTCGCATAAGCGCTCCCGTTTGACTGGCCGTGGGCAGGCACGGCAGGTAGAGGTACAGTTGTTGCCTGTGACGGGGCCGCAGGGCTGTTCAGAGGTTGTTGGGGCTCAACTTTTTTTTTTGCCGTTTCATCAACGGCAGCAAGAGAATGAAGTTGAAGAACCTGAGGCAGATTGGCGAGTTTCATGAGACAGATCTCCACATGCAACCGCTGGTTTTTCGCCGATTTGTAATTGATATCGCATTGCCCGGTAATACTCAGCGCCGAAAGGAGGAAGCTGAGCTCGGCCATTAAGGATTGTTCAAGGTATTTACGCTCGGCCGATTCCGACACCTGCAATAGGGTAACCGTCGCCGGGTCCTTGCAGACGAGCAAGTTGCGGAAATGTTCCAGAAGGCCGATCACAAACAAGTGCCCGTCGAATCCCTTCCTTAAAATTTCATCAAACAATATCAATGAACGTGCAATGCTTCCGGCAGTGAGCGCATCCGTGATTTTGAAATAATAATCATAGTCGAGAATGTGCAGGTTTTCCAGTACCGCCGCGTAGGTGAGGTGGTTGTTGGTAGAAAACGTGACATTAAGATCGAACATCGAAAGCGCATCCCGCAAACCGCCATCGGCTTTCTGACCTATCAGTTCAAGGGCCTCGTGTTCGGCATTAATGCCTTCCTTTTGGGCAATATCCGCCAGGTGATGGGCAATGTCTTTTGATTGAATGCGGTTGAAGTCGAAGATCTGGCAGCGCGACAGGATGGTTGGCAGGATCTTATGTTTCTCTGTCGTCGCGAGAATGAAAATGGCGTACGCTGGCGGTTCTTCCAATGTTTTCAGGAACGCATTGAAAGCGGCCTGCGAAAGCATGTGGACCTCATCGATAATGTAGATCTTGTACTTCCCTGTCTGGGGTGGATAACGCACCTGATCGATCAGGTTACGAATATCCTCAACAGAGTTGTTGGAAGCGGCATCGAGCTCGTGGATATTGAAAGAAGCGTTGTTCTGGAAGCTCACGCACGACTCGCATTCGCCGCATGCCTCTACATCGTCGCCCAGGTTCTGGCAGTTGATCGTTTTGGCCAGAATCCGCGCACAAGTCGTTTTTCCTACGCCGCGGGGACCGCAGAAAAGGAAAGCTTGCGCGAGGTGATTGGTGCGAATGGCATTCTTTAATGTGGTAGTGATGTGTGATTGGCCCACCACCGAATCAAAGGTGACGGGACGATACTTCCTGGCCGAAACAACGAAATGATCCATGGTGCAAGATACTTCCGTGCACTGGATTTTCAAAGCCGCTACTTCGTCACGAGCGGGTACACGCGTACGTAATCGACCTCCATTTTTTGCGGGAAAATGCTGTCGTCCACACCCTTTTGTCCACCCCAGTTACCACCGACGGCAACGTTTAAAATTAAATGAAAAGGCTTGTCGAACGGCCATTCGGGCCATTGGTAGGTTGCTTCTTTTTTAAAGGTGAAATAGGCGTTACCATCGACGAGTATCGTAACCGCCTCGGGTGTCCATTCGCACGTGTACACGTGGAAATCCTCCGAGAGTCCTTTCACAACGATATTGTTGCCCTTGTTGGTTTTAATGGCATGGTTGAATGCCTTCGTATGGATATTGCCATGAAGCCGGTCCTGGTCAAACCCGACGTGTTCCATAATGTCGATCTCGCCATTGTCCGGCCAGCCTTTGTTGCCATATTCGTTCCCGCTCGCCAGCATCCAGATAGCAGGCCACGTCCCACGCCCTTTCGGCAACTTCGCCCTGATTTCGAATTTACCATAAGTAAAGTCTCCCTTACCCTTCGAAACGAGCCTTGCGGAACTGTACTGCTGCTTGCCAGACGGCTCCTTAATGGCCGTGATCACCAGATTGCCATTTTCCACTTTGGCATTTTCGATCTTGTCGGTATAGTTTTCCAGCTCATTATTCCCCCAGCCGTGGTCGCCGAGGTCGTAGCCCCATTTGGCCGCGTCGGGCTTGCCGGAATAGTTGAATTCGTCCTGCCAGGATGGGGTGGGCGCGAATTCGTATTTGAGCATGTTTGGTTTGGGCGTTTCTGATGGCTGGGCGCAGCCTACGACATTGAAAAGAGCTACTACACAAGATGCCACCAAGCATTGTATAATCAGTGGTCTATTGGAAAATGCTTTTTGGGTCATACCAGCTAAATATTTACGCTTTTCCTTGATGACTTCCTTTGGCGGCTGGTCGGGAGACTTCCGGGTGGTTTTCTCTTTTCGGAAGATTGTCAAAATCTATATTCTTAGCAAATTCATCGGCTTCTCTGAATTTATCCTCAATGCTTTTTCTCTGTTTTGGAGAGATGACTAAGTCTGAATTATGGCTCATAGCTATATTTTTTGATGTAGTAATATTCGTAAGCTGTGTTCGGTTCAAACAAAAACATTGCGTTGTTCTTTCCGCCGTATATTTCAAATCTCCCTGTCAGGTGTTGTAGCTGGTATGCAATGGCAATGCGGTACAAACGATGTCTGCGCTCGTCATTTCCCCGAAAACCGACAACTACATCTGAGCGTCTGTCAAGAAAATGTTCAACGATCCGGAATATTGTTGCTAAAACCATTTTGAGATCACCGTTTCTGCTTTCGACTTCGTCGCTGAATTCGCCATCGTCGTCAGCATCCATTAGAGCGAGATTAAACAGCCTGTCGACTGTTCTTGACTGTTCCAACAAAACAGCTTTTTCTATCTTTTTGTTTGCACTGACGCTTGTAAACTCATAGAACGCTTGGTCCTGCACGAGTTGAAACGGGTAAGCTTGTTCCTTCATTTTTAACCGACTTATAGTGTGCACTAATTCAGGGCAAACATATAAAAATTCCCCATAACCCAAATTATAAATTGCTAAACCCCAGCATTTAGTGAAATCCTGTGGTTTTCATGCTTAATTTTGTAGCCCGCTTGTCGTTTTTATGTAATGAAGGAAATAAAGTTGAGTACGGAGGTTGCCCTGGATGCCCCCGATTTGAAGATTGATCACCACACTAAAATTCTGACCATCGGCTCCTGTTTTGCCGAAGTACTGGGCGGCCAGTTGAGCGATTACAAGTTCGATGTGCTTAATAATCCCCTGGGCACGGTATTCAATCCTTTGACTATTTGCAAGGTCCTGGACAGCGCGGTGGAGGAAAAGAGGCCTAACCCCGCATTGTTTCTTCAAAATCCGGATCAAATCTGGCTGCATCACGATTTTCATTCGTCGCAATGGGCCAATGGGCAGGCTGCACTGGATGCGCAGCTTTCGGATAAGCTGGATGAAATCCGTGAGTATTTGTCGGAGGCCGATTTACTGGTGATTACATTGGGCACTGCCTATGCATACCGGCACCGGAAGACTAATCTGATCGTCGGCAATTGCCACAAGCTGCCCAGCGACCGCTTCATCAAGGAACTCCTGCATTTCGATCAGATTTTGATCGCATTCGAGCAAATAATCCAGAAACTGATCCCATACAACCGCAAGCTGCGCATATTGCTTACAGTAAGCCCCGTTCGCCATACGCGCGACACGCTCCCGCTCAACCAGGTGAGCAAATCGACGTTGAGACTGGTTGCGCACCGGCTTTCGGAGAAGTACAAGCATGTAGCGTACTTCCCTTCTTACGAGATCATGATCGACGAGCTGCGGGATTATCGCTTTTACAAAGAAGATATGATCCACCCGAGCAATGTCGCGGAAGAGTACATTTTCAATGCATTTGCACAAAACTATATCGAAGCCGGTTCATTGAAATTGATGAATGAATGGGCGTCTGTCCGCGATACGCTGGCGCACCGGCCTTTGCATGGTCTGACCTCGGGGTATTTGAAAATGTTGAAATCATTATGGGCCAGGCTCAATGCGCTTTCAAGAAATCTGGATGTTTCGGCGGAAATGGAGGAGGTGGAACGCAGGATTGGAGAATTTCCGGGAATGTGACAAACTCATTGGGGATATTTCGTGTTGCATAGTATTAGTTAATGACCGTGAACCATTATAATGGGAGAATTTACAATTAATAAGGAAAAAGTATTGCAGGCGTTGAGTACTGTGGAAGAGCCCGATCTCAAAAAGGATCTGGTGACGCTCGGTATGATCCAGGATATAGAAATTGGTGTAAACCAGGTTCGGTTTACGGTAGTGCTTACAACCCCCGCTTGCCCTCTTAAAGAACTGATCAAAAAGAATTGCGAGAATGCGATCCATGAGCATCTGAGCCCGGAGGTGGAGGTTATTATCAAGCTTACTGCTAACGTAACCACGACTCGTCATACAGGCCCCCTGATTCCCGGTGTGAAAAACGTGATCGCTATCTCGTCCGGCAAGGGTGGGGTAGGGAAATCGACGGTTACCGCCAACCTCGCGATGGCATTGCACCGCTCGGGTGCGAAAGTAGGGATTATCGATGCGGATATTTCAGGTCCGTCGATCCCGGTGATGTTTGGTGCGGAGAATATGCAGCCTACGATTACGCCGAAAGACGGTAAAAATTATATCAACCCGATCCGCCAGTACGGCATCAAAATGATGTCGATCGGCTTTCTGACGCCGCCGGATAGCGCGGTAGTTTGGCGGGGACCGATGGCGAGCCAGGCATTGCGCCAGTTTTTTGGCGATACCGACTGGGGCGATCTGGATTACCTGCTTATTGACTTGCCTCCTGGCACGAGCGACATTCACCTGACATTGGTACAAACGGTTCCGGTAACAGGTGCCGTAGTGGTAACAACCCCTCAGAAAGTGGCCTTGTCCGATGCAATCAAAGGTTTGTCGATGTTCAAACAGCCGCAAATCAATGTGCCTATATTAGGTGTGATTGAAAATATGGCCTGGTTCACGCCGGAGGAGCTGCCCGACCACAAATACCATATTTTCGGGAAAGGAGGCGGACAAGCGTTGGCCGACAAGTTTGAAGTACCTCTGATCGGACAGATTCCGTTGGTACAAAGCATTCGCGAGGCAGGCGACGATGGCCGTCCGGCGGTGATGGATACCAATCCGATCGTGAACGAAGCGTTTATGGATGCGGCGGAAGCGTTGGCACAGCAGATTGCAATCCGGAACGCGTCGCGCGAAAAAACCAAAGCGGTTGAAATCCAGGTTTAGCAGTTAGTAACTGAATGATTTGATTTTTTGGATATAATCTTGCATCTTAGCAGACAGACTTTTTAACAATGGATTCAAAAGAAAAAACCATAGAATTGATCGAGCAGGCGCTCGAAACGGTGCGTCCTTACCTGCATGCAGACGGAGGTGATGTGAAATTTGTGGAGTTGACGGACGACCTGACTGTGAAACTGGAACTGCAGGGTTCCTGCCAGAGCTGCCCGATGAGCGCTATGACGTTCCGCGCTGGGCTGGAAGAATCGATTCGCAAAGCGGTGCCTTACATTAATAAGGTTGTTTCCTCCAACGTGCCTGAGCTGGCATAACAGCAGAAAAAAATATCGAATATTGGTCAAAAGCAGTTTCCTGAACGGGAAGCTGCTTTTTGCGTTTTAATCCGTGCGGTAAATAGCCAGAAATTGATTCCTCCCGATTAGTCGCTTATATTGCGGGCATCATTGGAATGCATTAATCAGGAATAGTAAACATGCGTATCGGAATTTTTTTTGGAGGCCCTTCCCGCGAACGGGAGATATCATTTGCAGGTGGTAAAACAGCATTTGAATACCTCGATAAGTCACTTTTTGAGCCGGTACCGGTTTTTGTAGATAGTTTCGGCAGGTTTATACTGTTGCAAAAGGAATTGATGTATTCGTCCGAGATCCGGGAGTTCTACCCCGCGCCGGGCATTCAAAAAGACGGTTTTAAGACTTACATTGAATCTTTCCCCGAACTGGCGGCGGCAGGCGTTTCCGCCGAAACCGGTAAGCTAATTTCCCCCGTCGAATTCAAAGAATATTTCGATTTCGCGTTCCTGGCCATGCATGGCCCCGACTGCGAGGATGGCGCGATCCAGGGCCTGTTGGAATGGTATAAAATTCCGTATAGCGGTCCCGGTTTGATGGGCTCCGCGGTTGGAATTGATAAGATATTACAAAATGAAATGATCGCCCTCGTAAACGGGCAGGAGAAGAAAAGCTGGACGCTCAAATACAGCCAGTGGGTACCGAAAGACTATCCCTTGCTTTTCCAGGTTTTGAAGAAGCATCTGGGCTTGCCGCTGGTGATTAAGGCCCCGCACCAGGGCTCGTCGATCGGCGTTGCCATTGTGAAGGACGATTCGCTCGAAGAGTTCGTATCTGCCGTAAACCAGTGCTTTTTCCAGATTGAACTTAATGCAGAAACCTGGAAAGAATTGGATGAGGCTGAAAAACTGGCCTGGGGACAGAAAATCGCTAACCTCGACGAAGGCATCGGTTTTCCTGTGATTTTAAATGGTAAGACGATCTACCATCCTACGACATTGATCAGCGAGCTGGAAATCTACTTTTCAGAAGGTAATAATCACGCAATGCTGAGCAGTTCCAATGCGGAAGATCAGGTGCTGGTCGAAGAATTTGTGAACGGGCAGGAGTTTTCCTGCGGCTGCATTCAGTTCGATGACGGTTCGCCGCTCGCATTGCCGCCAAGCGAGGTGATCAAAATGGTGAAGGTATTTGATTTTAATGCAAAATATAAGCCCGGCGCCAGCCGCAAGCGCATTCCGGTCGATACTACACTTGAAAAGAACCAGGAAATCCAGCAGATGATCGCTGCCACGTTTCAGCAACTGGGCATCAACGCCTGCGTACGGATCGACGGTTTCCTCACCGAAAACGGCACCATTCTGCTCCACGACCCGAATACGATCCCCGGAATGTCGCCTACCTCATTCATTTTCAAACAAATGGCTGAAATAGGTTTGAATGTAACCCAGGCATTGACCTACCTCGTGCGCCAGTCGCTTCGCGAGCGTATACGTACGGGCAAGCATACATGGGCGCTGCGCGCATTGCTCGAAAAGCTCGACGAGCGCATCACTACCAATTTAGCTACTGAAAAACCGATAGAACACGTCGTTTTTGACGCTACCGACGAAGCTTATGTAGAAGCAAGGCGCCGTTACGGCCTGCTGAATGCCAGCGGAAAGGTAACCCCGGTGCCGGTGATTAAAGCCGGCGACGGCCAGTTTTATCAACTGCCCAATCCACTGATGTTCAAGGAATACGTTTCGGATGTGGAAGAATTGCTGCATGCCGAACGCCATCCGTTACTCGTCGAAACGTCGGACAAAGCGGCAACCCTTACCCGTTTCTATGCGGGCGAGGTTTCCTACGACATTACGCGTATGGCCGATCCCGCATTGTAGTAGTAAGTATTCGACAGTAACATATTTCGGCTCATTATGAGTCGTTTAGATGGCGTTTTGTAGCTGTCGAAAACCTTTTGCCGCATTGTTAAATTTTTTCAATTTTCTTCCGGTTTCTGGTGTTTTTGAAAACCGGTTTTCTAAATTGGGTAATTATTGAAATTCATTCCTTTCGAAAAATTGACGGATTAATGGCACAAGGAGCTGAAAAAGTTAGGTTAAGTCTTCAAAAGGAAAACAAGGGATGGAAGAAATGGGGGCCTTACCTGTCGGAGCGCCAATGGGGCACGGTAAGGGAGGATTATAGCGGAAATGGCGATGCCTGGAACTATATTACCCATGAAATGGCCCTCTCCAAAGCATATCGCTGGGGCGAAGACGGGATCGGTGGTTTTTCTGATAACAAGCAACATATATGTCTGTCTTTCGGGTTCTGGAACCATAAGGACAAAATATTGAAAGAGCGGATTTTCGGTCTCACCAACCGGGAGTCGAATCACGGGGAGGATGTAAAGGAAATGTATTATTACCTCGACAGCACGCCTACGCATTCGTACACCAAAATGCTCTACAAATACCCGCAGCAGCCATTTCCGTATGACAAGCTGCGTCAGGAAAACGGGCGCCGGGGCAAACAGGACCCGGAATACGAGATCATGGACACGGGTGTGTTCGAAAACGACGAGTATTTCGATATTTTCATCGAGCACGCCAAGGCCGACGAGGAGGATATCCTGATGAAAGTGACGGTTTTCAACCGGGGTAAGGATGATGCGCCGATCACCGTATTGCCGCAAATCATGTTCCGGAACACCTGGTCGTGGGGCTACGAGGCATTCAACTACAAGCCGATCATGAACGGTATTTCCAACCGCTTGATCGAAGTAACACACCGGAAACACGGGAAATACAACCTTTACCTGGATGGCGCGGACGAACTGCTGTTTTGCGAGAACGAGACGAACTTCAAGAAACTTTATGGTACGGCCAACAATACGGCTTATCCGAAAGACGGGATCAACGACTACATCGTAAGCGGACAGAAATCGAATACAGTTAACCCGAATAATATCGGTACAAAAGCCGCTGCCCGTTTTACCAAAACGATTAAAGGTGGTGAAAGCGCAACGTTCCGTCTGAGGTTCGTCAATCACTCCATTTCGGAGCCATTCGGTGGTTTTGAGGACTTTTTCAATAAAAGGATCCGCGAAGCAGACGAGTTTTACGACGATTTGCAGCGCGACGTAGCCGACAGCGACCTCCGCTCTATCCAGCGGCAATCGTACGCCGGGATGCTTTGGAGCAAGCAGTTCTATTATTACAATGTATATGAATGGCTGAAAGGCGACCCGGCGCAACCGGGCCCGAACCAGGGACGTAAATGGGGCCGTAACTCGGGTTGGAAGCATCTCTATGCCGCCAATATCATTTCAATGCCTGATAAATGGGAATACCCGTGGTTTGCCGCCTGGGATTTAGCTTTCCATTGCGTACCGCTGGCAAGGGTGGATGCCGATTTTGCCAAAAGGCAACTCGAAATCCTTCTGCGCGAGTATTACATGCACCCGAACGGGCAGATACCCGCGTACGAGTGGAATTTCTCCGACGTTAACCCGCCGGTACACGGCTGGGCGACCTGGAAAGTGTACGAGATCGACCGGGAACAGAACAATGGAGTAGGGGATATCGAGTTTTTGGAAAAAATATTCCACAAACTGCTACTCAACTTCACCTGGTGGGTCAACCAGAAAGACGATACGGGTAACAATATTTTCAGTGGCGGTTTCCTCGGTCTTGATAACATCGGCGTTTTCGACCGCTCTACACCCATGCCGTTCGGCGGTAAGCTGCAACAGGCAGATGCGACGGGCTGGATGGCGATGTATACGCTGAATATGCTACGTATTTCAGTGGAAATAGCATTGGTACACGGCGTTTACCAGGATATGGCTTCCAAATTCTTCGAGCACTTTCTGCATATCGCAGGCGCTATGGAGTCGATCGGCGGTAAAAGCTCGTCGATCAGCCTTTGGGATGAGGAAGACCAGTTCTATTACGACGTAATCCACATTCCGAACGGGCAGAGCATTCTCCTGAAAGTGCGCTCGATCGTTGGGTTGATACCACTTTTTGCAGTGGAAATCCTTGATCCGCAAAATCTGGATAAGCTGCCGGTTTTCAAGCGACGCGTGGAATGGGTATTGGCTAACCGTCCGGACCTGGCGAGGCTGATTTCGCGGTGGTTCGAATCCGGGAAGGGTGAAAACAGGCTGCTTTCGATCCTGCGCGGGCACCGGATGAAGATGATCATGAAACGGATGCTCGACGAAAGCGAGTTCCTGTCGGATTACGGCGTGCGGGCATTGTCCAAATACCACGAAGAGAATCCGTACAAATTTTATATCAACGGTGAGGTTTTGCAGGTCGATTACACGCCTGCCGAGGCGCTGACCGACATTATGGGCGGTAACTCCAACTGGCGCGGGCCGATCTGGTTCCCGCTCAATTACCTCATTTTTGACTCATTGATGAAATTCCACACCTATTACGGGGAGGATTTTATGATCGAATACCCGACCAATTCCGGTAACCTTACTACAATCAAGGAAGCTGCGTTGGCCATTGCATGTCGCCTGATCGATATTTTCAAAAAAGATTCGGAAGGAAGGCGTGCGGTGTACGGGCAGGATGAGAAAATGCAGAAGGACCCTAATTTTAACGACCACGTTCTGTTTTACGAATATTTCCACGGCGACAACGGTCGCGGGTGCGGGGCGAGCCACCAGACGGGTTGGACGGGCCTCGTAGCCGAGCTGATCCACAAAACGGCGAAAGAATCATATTCGGCCGTCGAGAAGGAGGCGGAGGAAATTGAAAAGTAAGAACGTACATACATTTTAATTCTCTTAATTAATTCTATTTAACTGATTATGACTGCAAAATTGGAACCGAATGTGATGACCAAAGTGAGCAGCTGGCTCAACGGTGATTATGATATCGATACGAAACAATCCATTCAACAACTGATCGATGAAGGCAACGATACTGAACTGACGGATGCGTTTTACAAAGACCTTGAATTCGGAACAGGCGGTTTGAGGGGCCTTATTGGCATTGGTTCCAATCGTATGAACCGCTACACGGTAGGTACGGCTACGCAGGGATTGGCAAATTACCTCAACCAGGCGTTCCCGAACGAGGAAAAAAGCGTGGCGGTAGCGTACGACAGCCGTATTAAATCGGACGAATTCGCGAAGATAATCGCGGACATATTCTCGGCGAACGGCATTTCGGTGTACCTTTTCGAAGGCCTGCGCCCTACGCCCGAGCTTTCATTCGCGATCCGTTTGCTGGGTTGCAAAAGTGGTGTAGTGGTAACTGCTTCACACAATCCGAAAGAATACAACGGCTACAAAGCCTATTGGAACGACGGATCGCAGGTGGTAGCGCCGCACGATACCAACATTATCAATGAAGTAAATGCGATCACGTCGATCGATCAGGTGAAATTTGACGGCGATGCCTCGAAAATTACCAAAATCGGTACCGAGGTGGACGAAAAATATATCGATCACATCCTCTCGCTTTCGATTTCGAAAGGTGCATTGGAGCGCCAGAAAGACCTTAAAATCGTTTACACGCCTTTGCACGGAACCGGCGTGA
Source organism: Dyadobacter sp. SG02 (assembly GCF_900109045.1). Taxonomy (GTDB): domain Bacteria; phylum Bacteroidota; class Bacteroidia; order Cytophagales; family Spirosomataceae; genus Dyadobacter. Next base: position 635,174 of record NZ_FNYL01000001.1, on the reverse strand, counting down.
CGCTGGTGCCGCAATTGCTGGCCAAAATGGGTTTTGAAGCGGTAACCCTGATCGAAGAGCAGGCGGAACCGAAAGGTAACGGACAGTTCCCGACGGTCGTTTATCCAAACCCGGAAGAAAGCGAGGCAATGTCCAAAGCCGTTGAAAAGGCGAAAGAAATTGATGCGGACCTGGTAATGGGTACCGACCCCGATTCCGACCGGGTGGGTATCGCCGTGAAAAACCACCATGGTGAAATCCAGCTGCTGAACGGAAACCAGACCGCCAGCGTGCTTATTTACTATCTCCTGAATGCGTGGAAAGACGCTGGTAAGCTCACCGGGACGCAGTTTGTGTGTAAAACCATCGTTACGACCGACCTGATCGACAAAATGGCGGCGGCTTACGATGTGAAATGCTATAACACACTTACCGGCTTTAAATACATTGCACAGGTAATCCGCGAGAAAGAAGGCCAGGAGCAGTTCATCGGCGGCGGCGAGGAAAGCTACGGCTACCTGATCGGCGACGCGGTGCGCGACAAGGACGCGATCGCTTCCTGCGCGATGATCGCCGAACTGACGGCCTATGCCAAAGACAAGGGCCTGAGCCTTTTCGATATGTTGATGGAAATCTACAAACAGTTCGGTTTCTATTACGAAGGGCTGATCTCGCTGACCAAAAAGGGCAAATCAGGTGCCGATGAAATCCAGCAAATGATGGCCGATTTCCGTGCCAATCCTCCTAAAACCATCGCCGGATCGCCGGTCGTGAGAATGGATGATTACAAAGCATTGACCACAACCGATTTCAAATCGGGTAACACTGTTGCCATTCCATCGGGCGAAATGGGTATCGAATCTTCGAACGTATTGCAATTCTTCACCGAGGACGGCACGAAATTCACCTGCCGCCCATCCGGTACCGAACCGAAAATCAAGTTCTACGTAGGCGTGCGTGCTACGCTGGAAAAGAACGAGGATTTCGACAGCGTTTATGCTTCGTTGAAAGACAAAGTAAAAGCAATCGGCGAGGAGCTGAATTTGAAATAGTAGCTTATAATTGATTAGTATAACGCGAAGGCGGCTCATTCGGGCCGCCTTCTGCTATTTGGTATAAATGAAATAATACTTTTTGCCGCCCCTTATTTCTGTCACGCTGACTTTCTCAACCTGATCGATCGGAAAGGCATTTAGTTCGTCGCGTGTTGCAGGCCGAGTGTTCAAATAGAATTCGGAGTTATCGGCGTTGTAAGGAACTTTCAATGTGTTTTGAAGTGATTTGCCGATTCCTTCCCGCTCGAAAAGTTTATCTGAAAGCATTTTTCGAGGATAAACGGCATTGGTGCCCGGCTTGTTGAGATTTTGTTTGAATTTATGTTCGAAGTACGCTACCTCATTTTTTTTCTTGATCATCATAGCTTTTTCCACGTCACTTTTCAAGTCATTGATAAGTGGTACTGGTGGCAACTGGCCCATCCCAATGCCGTCTTTGCGGATATAGCCGGAGTAACCTTCAAAAGGTGTGTACTCATCGCTCCCTGCCCGTGAGCCGGAACCGGAAGAGCCCCCTTTGCTACTTCTCGTCAGAACTGATACCGAGCTAATAAATTCTTGCAAAGGATCGAATTGAAGCTTATTCACTGTCAGCTCCGCGCCAAATTCATGGACGACGTTTCTCAATGCATTAATGTCGTCCCAAGTCATCATGGGCGTGATCGCCCAGTATAATGTGTCATTCCGAAGTAAAACTCCCTTCACCTTCGGTTCCTGTTCGGTCTGAATAGTATCGATGGCTGGCAACGCGTCATTTTCTTTTTTCTGCGGCTCGGGAGCTTTCTTCTGTTCGCCCGGATTTTCGGTCGAATCCTTTTTAGCAGGTTCTGCTACAATTACTTCTCCTATCAACGGCTTCACAAGCGGCTGGATCACTTCCGGCGCCAGCTCCACGATCAGCTCGCGATAAGGCGCCACAAATGCCGACGAAATGTAGATCAATGCAAGCACGGCCGCATATTTACCCCAGGCCATATAATGCGAAGGTTTCCGGTTCATCATTTTAATGCGCTTTTTGAGAAGCGATTGGGCAAAGGAGTTCGTGAGCGGTAATTCCCGTGTTTGCATTAATGCATTCAGCAAATTGTATTGATATTGTTTTTTCTCAAACCCATTGTTCAGCACGGCGCGATCTGCCAGGTATTCGAGGTTTTGCTGAACAAGCCTTTGATGAATCCAGGAAAATGGGTTAAACCAAAGGCAAATCTTCTGGATTTCCGCCAGCAGCAGGTCGGCGCTATGCCATTGTCGCGCATGTTCGGCTTCGTGGGCAAGGATATTGCAGAGCTCGTGGTGAGAATGTTTGGATGAATCCAGAATAATCCATTTGAAAAAAGAAAAAGGCGACGCGCCCGTCACATGAACAATGGAAGTGCCGTCGGGATATTCCTCATGGCGACTTCTCGCAACCACGAGGGCCAGGCGGCCGATCTGGAAAAGGAAATAGACCGCCATCACCATCAGGCCCGAGAAGTAAATGGCGCTGATCCAATCGGCGGCAGTCATTTTTGATGCCGCCGATTCGGCCGACGCATTATAGGGCTGTGACTGAATCGTCGCGATCGGCTGCATGAGCGCAGGAAGCTTATCCACCACTTTCGGAATGCTGTGGTGAAATTCGCTCTGCACTTCGACAGGTCCCCAGCTGGGCAGGCTGATCAATGGTAATGTCCACGCAGCGAAGACATTGAGCCATAATAACACGCGGTTGAGTTTCGAGAATGTTTCAAACTGGATCAGCCAGCGATAGGCTAATGTGAGCACGGCCAGCACGAGGCTGACTTTCATGAGGTAAGGGATCAGCATAAAGTCGGCGGATTAATGTGTTACATCAAAACTCTACTCTCCTTCTTCGATCATCCGGATGATCTCGCGCAGATCGTCCGGGGTCACTTTCTCCTGCTTCGCGAAATAGGCCACGAGGTCTTTGTAAGAATCATTGAAATACCCTCCAACGACCTTGCCCAGTACAAAATGGTTCTGGTAATCCTCCTGCTTCACGACCGGGAAATATTCATACGTGTTCCCGAACTGCCGGTGCGATACATAACCTTTTTCTTCCAGATTCCGGATAATGGTCGAAACGGTATTGTAATGCAGCCTCGGTTCGATGAAAAGCGGAAGCATGTCTTTCACGAATGCAGCGCCGAGCTTCCAAAGCACTTGCATTACTTCCTCTTCCTTGTTGGTGAGCTTTTCAAGTTCCATGCCGTAAATATGTAAACTATTTTTATAGTTAACAAACTATTTTTCTAGTAATTGTGCCGCAGGCTAACTCATATGTTACCTTTTGTTGTCTTATTGGGACTTAAAGTGATATTTTTTAAAGAATGGATAGTAAATTACATTTATCATATAACGACACCTAACTAATTATGATGGAAAAATTACTTCACAACAACCTGATGTTGCTGTGCCTGTTGGCAGTATTCTGCCGGAATGTCGCGCAGGCGCAAGATGGGTCGGTGGCTGGTAAAGTCACGGACAAGGACGGAATTGAAATTCCCGGTGTAAGTGTGAGTGCCAAGGGGACATCCCATGGCACTTTGACCGATGCGAATGGAAGGTATTCGATTTATGTTGACCCGGGTACGGTACTCGTTTTCAGCTTCATCGGTTTTAAAAAGCAAGAGATAACCCGCGGAGGCGAGAGCACGCTGAATGTGCAAATGGAAGCCGACGTAGCAATGCTGGACGAGGTGGTAGTGACCGCGCTCGGGCAAACGCAGGAAAAGCGGGCAATCGGTTACTCGGTGCAATCGATCCGTTCCGATGAAATCAGGGAATCGGGCAATCCGAATATGGTGGGAGCATTGCAGGGCAAGATTGCCGGCGCGGTGATCACCGGTTCGGGTGGAGCGCCAGGGGCAGGGGTGAATATCATCCTCAGGGGCATTACCTCGCTCAGCGGGAGCGCCGATAACCAGCCCCTGTTTGTGATCGACGGCATTATCATCAGCAATGCCACCACCGCCGGAAGCCCGCTGCCCAGTGCAGGCTCCGCTTCACCCGGCGCCTCCGAGCAGTTTGCGAATACCAACCGCGCTGCCGACATTAATCCCGACGACGTCGAAAGCATTTCTGTCCTGAAAGGTCCTGCCGCAACGGCACTTTATGGTTTGCGCGCTTCCAATGGGGCCATTATCATTACCACCAAACGCGGTAAGTCGGGTAAGCTGAATGTTTCGGTATCGCTGTCGGGCGGTGTGGATGTGCTGGGCAAATCGCCCGACATACAGACGCGCTTCCTGCAAGGGCGGTTCGGAGAGTTCATTTCACCGACCGAAGTGCGCCAGCGGACGCCCTATCAATCGTTCGGGCCGTCGGTGATCGGCAACACCACCGACCGTATCTACGACAACTTCCGTGGCTTTTACCAGACCGGCTTTCGCACCAACAACAATATCAGCCTGACCAAAGGAAGCGAAAAGGGGAGCATTTACGTCTCCGCAGGCCATAACTATCAGCAGGGCATTGTTCCGGCCACGCATTTCGAAAGGACTTCCGCCAAAATCGCCGGTACCTATAATTTCACGAAACGCTTTTCAGCCTCGGGTTCATTCAACTACATCCGATCCGGTGGAAAACGCCCGCCGGCCGGCGACAAATCGATATTCAGCGCATTATCCTACTGGCCGAATACTTACGACGTAAACGATTACCTGAACCCCGACGGGTCGTACAAAAACCTGCTGCCCGGTTTTACGGATAACCCGGTTTACCTCGTCAAGAAGAGCCCGCGGATCGATGCCGTGAACCGGTACATCGCGGATTTGACATTGAACTACAACATTACCGACTGGCTTTCCGCCAAATACCAGATCACGATGGACGCCTTCAACGAGCGCCGGAAGCGGCAGGTCGACAGTACTTTCGATGTCGGCACCGCGGTGAAGGGCTTTTTGATCAAGGAAAATATCAATTACCGCGAAATCAACTCCAATTTATATGTGACGGCCACGAAGCAGCTCAACGAAAGCTGGAATGGCTCGCTGATGGTCGGCAACTCGGTGGTAGGCAGCAAGCGGCCCGATAGTTATTATGAACGTGGCGAAGGCTGGAAAGCACCGTTTACCGACGAGATCAGCAGCTACCGGAACCAGCAAAAGCGCTTCTACTCGCCGCTCGAATACCGGATCGTGAGCTTCTTCGCGGATGCCAAGCTGAGTTACAAGGACGTGCTTTACCTGAATGCCACCGGCCGGAACGACATCGTTTCCACGTTGCCGAAAGCGAATAACTCGTTCTTTTACCCTTCATTCAGCGCCGGGTATATTTTTACCGAAAACCTGCCCAAAAACAATATCCTCAGCTACGGAAAGTTGCGAGCGTCGTGGGCGCAGGTAGGCAAGGGCACGGACCCGTACGTGATAGGCGTGTATTACGAGCTCGCGGATAACTTCCCATTCGGAAATACGGTGCCGGGATACATCCGCCGCTCCACCACCGCTGCGGATAATCTCAAACCCGAGCGCACCACTTCCATCGAATTCGGTACCGAGCTGCGCTTTTTCAGCAACCGGCTCATGCTCGACGCCACCTATTTCACGATGGACAGCAAGGACCAGATCGTCCGGGCGCCCGTCTCGAATGTGTCGGGGTATTCATTTTACTATACCAATATCGGTTTGATCCGTAACAAGGGCATCGAGTTACTGGCCACTTTCAAGCCGGTGACCACGGCCCGGTTCACCTGGGATATGTCATTGAATTTTACCAAAATGTCAGGAAAGGTGATCGAAATGCCGGACGAGCTTGAAGAAATCTCCTATTTCGATAACGGCAGTCGCGGTGTACTCAAAGTGCGCGAGGGTAGCAAGCTCGGCGAACTGTGGGGCCTCGATTACCTGCGCGCGCCGGACGGTCAGCTGCTCATTCAATCGAATGGTTTCCCACTTACCAGCCAGGTAACCGTGCCCTGGGGCAATGCATTGCCTGACTGGACAGCCGGCCTCACCAACACTTTCAATTACCGAGGATTAAGCCTCTCGTTCCTGCTCGAATGGCGGCAGGGCGGCGATGTGGTCGATCTCGGCGAACGCAACGCATTTCGCTCGGGGTCGATCGGGATTACCGAACGGCGTTACGAGCGGGTGGTATTCAAAGGAGTAGTGGAGCAAAAGGGCGCCGACAACTCGGTGACCTACGTGCCGAATACCAAGTCGGTCGTACTCGACGACGCATTCTATAACCCCTCGACGGCGCGTTACATGGGCAATTCGGCGCAGTTCAATATCCAGGACGGCTCGTGGTTCCGGTTGCGGACCGTGGGCCTGTCGTACTCGATTCCCAAAGCGGCATTGGCCAAAACGGTGTTCAAAGGCGGCGTGCGGTTCAATTTTACGGGTACCAACCTGTTTTTGAATACCCCTTTCCGCGGGTATGATCCGGAAGCCCTCACATTTGGCTCGGGTACCAATATCATCGGTTTTGTGGGGCGGAATAATCCGGCTACACGCAGTTTTCAGTTGGGTGTCAATGTTAATTTCTAGGAAAACATGAAAAATATCAGATACATATTCAAAATGCTGCCTTTGCTGGGCTTGCTGCTAACGGCCTGCGATAAATTCCTGGACGTTAACACGGACGAAACCCTGAAAGGCGACGCCACCATGCAGGAACTACTGCCCACTGCGCAGTTTTACACGGCCGAAGCAAGTTTTCAGCAGGCCTTTGTGGCCTGCCAGTATGCGCAGCAACTTGGCAGCGCGCTGGGAGCGAACGGGATCGACACATATGCGGAGACGGACAACACGCTCGGCTGGTCGAACCTGTACCTGTATGCATTGCCGCAGCTCAATGCGATCATCAAAAAAGGGCAGGAGGAAGGCTCCCCGGCTTACGTGGGCATTGCAAAAGTGCTGATCGCTTACAACCTCGGCGTGGCGACCGTCAGTTGGGAGAATGTGCCTTACAGCCAGGCCGACCAGAAAAACTTCGCGCCCGCGTACGATACGCAGGAGCAGGTGTACGCGACCATTCTCAAATTACTGGACGAAGCGGTGACCGAACTTGGAGGCAATACGGGCGCGAAACCCGGTGAGGACGACCTCATTTATAAGGGCGACCTTGCCAAATGGTCCCGGCTGGCCTATTCGTTGCGTGCACGGTACGTCTGGCACGGCTCGCTACGGAATCCGCAACAAGCTGCGCAAGGCGCGCTGTCTTCTTTGGAAAAAGGAATGAAGGGTAATGAAGATGATTTTCAATTACAATACAATTCCAAAAATCTGAGTCCCTGGTACAGTAAGGTGGCTATCCCGAATACTACCGGCAATCTCACGGTCACATTTACGAATACGATCGTCGATCTTTTCAATGGCACTACACAGGGCGTTACGGACCCGCGGTTGTCGAAAGTGATTGGTTTGAAGAACAACCAGACGGTTTATTCGGGCGTGGTACCGGGCTCAGGCAGCGGCTCCACGGTCGATTTGAACAGTAAGGCCTGGCATTCGAATATCGACTCGCCGTTGGTGATGATGACTTACTCGGAGCTGAAAGGGATCGAGGCGGAGGCCAGGCTAGCGCAGAATGCCGGGGGAGGTACATCGGCGGCCGGATATGCCGCTTATCAGGAAATGATTTCCGCCAATATGAAGAAGGTAGGGGTAGAGCAGACGGATATCGACAAGTTCCTGAAAGATCCGAAGGTCGATACCGGCGCTTCAAAATTGACAGCGAAGCAGATCGTGACGGAGAAATTCAAATCCATGTTGCTCATCGGCGACGCCTGGACCGACATCCGCAAATACGATTACTTCGATTTCCCGATGCCGACCAATCCCAACCCTGATTTGCAGGGAAAGCGCATCCAGCGGATGAAATATCCTGATACGGAGATTACCCGGAACTCCAAAACCGTGCTGGCTAACCAGAAAGACCCGGAAGTGAGCATGTGGCTGATCAACAAATAGATTTTATAAACAGAAATATCATGAAACTGATCCTGAAATATATCCTGGCCTGCCTGACCCCGGTGCTGCTCACCAGCTGCTACGAAGAACCCGACTTGTTTGAAGAACTGCTGGTCAGTGAAGGTAAAGTAGCACAGATCGCGGTGGTATGGCTCGGAGATGCCAAAGTTTACAATGCTGCGGGCGTGCTGCAAACCACCACGACGGTGGATTCGCTCAGTACCGTCAATGTGAATATCGAATACACCTCGGAAGTGGCCGTCAAAGAATTCAAGGTCTATTCGGCCGCGACGGCTTCCGGCCCGCAGACACTCCTGGCGACGGTAGCCGCGGGTGCCCAGAAATATGATGCCGAGCTTCGTAACTATGTCATGAAAGTGCCGATTACCGCGCCGAAGGGAAAAAACGTCACTTCAACCATTTTTGCCGAGGTGATTGCCGATAATGCATTTGCATCGTCGCAGAAGACGGCCACGTTAAAAACCAAGCCGTAGTTGAAAATGAAAGGGATATGCAACGTTCGCGGGGTATTTTAAGTATCGTTTCAAAGTTTACGAACTCCTGATTTATCTTTGAGGATTAAAGCTTTGAACATTGATGCGCCCGCTTTTGAACTGCATATCCCTTAACCGTTACTTACTGATATTGGTCATGACTGCGCTCATGTGTACACGTATGTATGCGCAGCAGGCAGGAACCGTTACACTTTCCGGAAAGGTAACCGACGAAAAAACCGGCAAACCGCTGCCATTTGCCAATGTTTTTATCAATAATTCGACCATAGGGACCAATTCCGACGAAAACGGCAACTATCGGTTGCCTAATCTGGCCATAGGAAACCTTGAACTGGTAGTGTCGTTCCTGGGCTACGAAACCGTGAAGCAGACGCTGCGGTTTGAGCAGCCGGGTAACAAAACAGTAGTTTTCAAACTACGGGAAGGCCAGGAGCTGAAAGGAGTCACTATTGTTGCCAAAAAGAATAAAAAACGTGAAAAACATTTAAAGATCATCATCCGCGAGCTGTTGGGAAGGGGCAAATTCAGCAAATTGTGCAAAGTACTTAACCCGGAAGCATTGCGAATCTCGGAGGACGACGACGGGCATCTTGGCGCGCAGACTACCAAGCCGCTGATCATCGAGAATTACGCATTGGGTTACCGCATTCACCAGGACCTTGATGACTTCGATTACTTCAATGGAAAAGTTTATTATGGCGGCGCTACCCGTTTCGAGCTGCTCATGCCCAAAGACGATGCCCAACGCAAGCAGTGGCGGACGAACCAGAAGGAAGCATATAAAGGTTCTCTCAAACATTTGCTGACAAGCATGGTGGCCGATAGTTTGCAGGAGCAAGGTTTCAAGGTCTTCCAGGTCATTCCCGACTCACTCCGCATTTTTAAATCGGTCAGGAGTGTAAATGGCTATAATACCATTGCCAATCACGTCCATAACCGGATCGAGCCTGTGCGCGGAATGCGGCTCGTGCGGCCGGGCGAGTTACCTACTGAGCGGCTGGTGGTTTCGCTTACACAACTGGAAGTGTTTAATATGAACAGATCCGGCAGGTCGCCCTATGCCGATATGCCTTATGCTTACACCCAGATCACCCTTCCGCAGGGTTATATGGTTACCACACCGCAGGGATGGGTCGTAATGCCGATGGGTTTTGAGATTGCGGGTGATCTCGGTAATGACCGCTTCTCCAACCTGCTCCCCGCCGACTGGAAGCGCGACGAGTGAATACTAATTTCTAGCCTTCTGCTAAATATTAGCATATGGACTTGTATAAGTTTAATTATTTAGTTAAATAATGCCAAAAAGAGGCCGGTTAATAGCTCAGGAACAGACTTCCTGAAAACTTACCCCTGGCTTTAAGCATTTCAAACCTAACTAATTTAGGGAGATGGTATGCATTTGCCATCTCCTTTTCTTAATTTCGAAATATCCTGATTCCGCTAACTTATTGCACCTGGCTAATGTTCGTGAAGCGCTTACTTCCTGTATTGGTGGGGACGACCCTGCTTGTATCCTGCAAAAAAGAACTCAAAACTTTTACCGAACTGCCTGCCGGTGAGACAGGTATTCAGTTTTCGAACCGTATCGCCGAAAACGATACGATGAATATTCTCGCATTCGAGTATGTCTACAACGGCGGGGGCGTGGCCTTGGGCGATTTCAACAACGACAGCCTGCCCGACGTATATTTTACCGGGAACACTTCCCCGAACAAGCTGTATTTGAATAAAGGTGACCTCAAATTCGAGGATGTTACGGACAAAGCGGGTGTTGCGCCGGAAAATAAATGGTCGACGGGCGTGGCCTTAGTGGATATTAACAATGACAAACTGCTGGATATCTACGTGTGTGCGTCGGTGCGCAAGGTAGCGCAGCAGCGCGAGAACCTCCTGTATGTAAACCAAGGCATCGGGAAAGATAAAGTGCCGGTTTTCAAAGAAATGGGCAAGGAGTACGGGATTGCCGATACGACGCACACGACCAATGCGGCATTTTTCGATTACGACAATGATGGCGACCTGGATTTGTTCCTGATCGTCAATGAAATGGATGATAATAATATTCCAAACAAATACCACCAAAAGATCGTCGACGGCTCCTCCCGCCGCACCGACCGGTTGTACCGCAACGACTGGGACGCCAGGTTGAATCACCCGGTTTTTACCAATGTATCGAAAGAAGCAGGCATTCTGATCGAAGGTTACAGCCTGGGTATCAACGTGACGGACGTGAACCAGGATGGCTGGAAGGATGTGTACATCACGAATGACTACCTTACCAACGACCTTCTCTACATTAATAACGGCAACGGAACCTTCACGGACAAGTCCGCAAGCTATTTCAAACACACGTCGTATTCGGCGATGGGGAACGATGTAGCGGATATTAATAACGACGGCCTCGTGGATGTGGTGGCAGTGGATATGATGCCGGCGACCAACCGCCGTAAAAAAATGATGACGCCGGCGAACAGCTATGTGACTTACCAGAACAACGACCTTTTCGGTTACCAGTACCAGGTGGCCAGAAACACATTGCAACTCAATATGGGAAGCCCTGTCGAGGGAGCCCATTCGCCGGTTTTTAGTGAAATAGGGCTGCTTGGCGGCGTTGCCGAGACGGATTGGAGCTGGACGCCGATGGTCACAGATTTTGATAATGACGGCTTTCGGGATATTATTATTACAAATGGCTTCCCAAGAGACATTACCGATCTCGATTTCATGGCCTATCGCTCCGAGGTGTCGAGTATAGTGGCACCCAAAATGATGCTCGACTACATTCCGAGTGTCAGGATCAGGAATTTTGCATTTAAAAATAACGGTAACCTGGGTTTCGACGACGTAACCACCGACTGGGGTATCGAAACACCGGGGTTTTCAAACGGCGCCGCCTATGCCGATCTAGATAACGATGGTGACCTGGATTACGTCGTCAACAATATCAATGACTCGGCAATGGTGTATCGCAACAACAGCATTCAGCTCAGGCCGGCGGAAAGCAATTATCTGCGTATCGCGTTTAAGGGGGATCGTTACAATGGGGCGGGGATCGGCGCGATTGCGGAAATCACTTACCCGGACGGAAAAAAACAAGTCGCCGAAAACTCGCCTTACCGGGGCTATTTATCGACCGTCGAGCCGGTTTTACACTTTGGCTTAGGGAAGGAGAAGGCTTTGCAGGAAGTAAAAATCACCTGGCCGGGCGGGAAAAGTCAGGTTTTGAAGCATATTAAGGCCAATCAGCTGCTGGTCGTGAATGAGAAGGACGCCGCCATAGTGCCGACATCCGCCGAACAGCCTGTGACGCCGCTGTTTACCGATATCACGGGCGATTTGAATGTGCCGTATCGTCACGAGGAAATGGACATTATCGATTTCAATGTGCAGAAGCTGTTGCCGCATAAAATGTCGCAGTTCGGGCCGGCGCTTGCGGCGGGGGATGTGAATGGCGATGGGCTGGAAGATGTGTTCGTGGGCGGCGCGTACCTGCACAAAGGACGGTTTTTACTCCAGAAACCGGATGGCAAATTCACAGTGGCGGATTTGCTGCCGGGGCTGGAAGGTTTCGAGAAAACAACCGAAGACATGGGCGTGGTGCTTTTCGATGCAGACCGGGATCAGGACCTGGATCTTTACATCGTGAGCGGTAGCTACGAGCTCAAAGAAGGCTCCGACGCATTGAAGAATGCATTGTACCTCAACGATGGAAAGGGACATTTTACCCACGATAGTGCCGCATTACCCGCATTTTTAGTGAATGGTTCCTGTGTGAAAGCCGTTGATTACGACCGCGACGGCGACCTTGATTTGTTTATAGGAGGAAGGGTAGAAGCCGGGAAATATCCGAAACCGGTTTCAAGTTATATCCTGCGCAACGATTCCAATGGCACCGGTACGGTTCGTTTTTCTAATGTTACGGCCGCGGTGGCGCCCGAGCTGGCTGGCATCGGGCTGGTCTGCGACGCGCTCTGGACCGATTATGACAATGACGGCTGGCCGGACCTCCTGCTCGCCGGGGAATGGATGCCATTGACTTTCCTGAAAAACGAGAAAGGTAAATTCAAAAAGGTAGCCACCGGGCTCGAAGCGAAGAAAGGATGGTGGGGAAGCCTCGTGGCGGGCGATTTCGATAACGACGGCGACATGGACTATATCGGCGGGAACCTCGGAGCAAATACGCTCAGCCGGGCTTCGGAAAGCCGTCCCGTGAGCGTGTACGCGAAGGATTTTAACAACGACGGCTACTTCGATGCATTACCGACCGTTTTTTACAAAGCGGAGGACGGCACTTACAAGGAATTTCCATACAATACCCGCGATGATATGGGCAAGCAGGTAATTCAGGTTCGGCAGCGTTTCCAGGAATACAGTAAGTTCGCCGAGGCGGGATTGCCGGATATTCTGAAACCGGAGGAATTGAAGGATGCATTGCATTTGTCGGCTACATGGATGAAAAGCAGCTACATCGAGAACCAGGGTGGCGGCAAGTTCGCATTGCACGAGCTGCCTGTTCAGGCGCAGTTTGCACCATTATTTGGGATGATCGCCGATGATTTCGACCAGGACGGTAACCTCGATCTGATGCTGACGGGAAATGATTACGGCTCTGAGGTATCGGTAGGGCGCTACGACGCCATGTACGGGCTTGTGTTGAAAGGCGATGGCAAGGGAGGCTTCCGTCCGCTAAGCATTTCGGAAAGCGGCTATATGGCGGGCGGCAATATGAAGGGCCTCGTGCGCGTGGCCTCGTCTGATGGCAACCGGCTATCGGTAACCTCGCAAAACCGCGAGCTGCTACGCTTCCACCGTGCGACCAGGCCGACGCGCAAAATCAGCCTGGCGGCTGGCGAAACGTCGGTGCTGCTGCATTTGAAGAACGGGAAATCGAGACGTGAGGAGCCGGGCTACGGCTCGTCGTTCCTGTCGCAATCGAGTCACGCATTGTTCCTGCCGGATTACGTATCTGCTATAACCGTTACCGACTCGCAAGGTAAAAAGAGAGAGCTGAAATAGCCGTCAGAGTCTGAACGCCTCCGCCTGTTCGATTGTAGTATTTTGCCGTTACGGTGCTCGTAGCGGCATTTTTGTTATAATATGACTTTTCCTATTTGGAGTGAATTTTGGTCAAGATAGGAATATAAATATTTAAGTTAATTGTATAAAAAATCCGAAAAGACTGGCCAAAATGCGTCTGATGGACGATATAGATATTTTATCTTTTTAAAGAGGCGTTAGAATTAAAGTTTTGTAACTGACTTTTTACTATAAATGACTGATAACATGTTATTTGTAGCGTTGACACTTATTAAAACAGAGATTAAAAAGAGATTAAAAATTTTCAAAACGGGCCCTTATTTCTTGGAATAAATCAATTCTGCTTTACCTATTTAGATGGAATAGTGCAATTTTATATTTGATTGAATATATTTTGTAGTTATTAGATTATTTAATGATTGTAAATGAATATTTTTGGGATGCATAACTATATTAACCTGACTAAATACGATGAAACAAAACTACCTTCACCTGGGAAGCAGGCTGGTTTTTTGCGTGCTCCTCTTTCTCACCTCCCACGTAGCTTTTTCACAGGATATCACCATCACCGGAAAGGTTATGGATGAGCAATCCGGTTCGAGCTTGCCGGGAGCCTCTGTCACACTAAAAGGTTCCACGACCATCGGCGTCACTACGGACGCGGATGGCAAGTATTCCATTAAAGTGCCTTCCAGCGCTCAGATGCTGGTTTTTTCATTCATTGGCTATACGGCTAAGGATGTGGCGATTGGTAACCGGACGGTGATAGACGTTTCGATGACGAGTGACGTGAGCGCACTCGAAGAAGTGATTGTGACCGGTTACGGTTCGCAATCGCGGCGTGACATTACGGGTTCAGTAACGACTGTAAATGCGAAAGACCTGCAATCTGTTCCGGCCACTACATTTGCCCAGCAATTGCAAGGCCGGGCATCGGGTCTGAACATCGTGAACGACGCAACGCCCGGCGGAAACGCGACTGTGCGTATACGGGGGTTCGGTACCATTGGTAACAACGACCCGCTGTTCATTATCGATGGCGTGCCGACGGAGAACCAGGGTAACCTTAACCCCAACGACATTGAGACGATCCAGATCCTGAAAGACGCATCTTCGGCGTCCATTTACGGCTCGCGGGCGGCAAACGGGGTAGTAATTATCACCACCAAACGCGGTAAAATTGGTAAGCCGGTGATTTCATTCAACGCTTATTACGGAACGCAGAAGGCTTATAAGGAAGTGGAAGCGCTGAATGCCAAAGAATTGGGGGAATACCTTTACCTGGCCGATAAATACGCAGGTAAGACGCCTTCGCATGGTCAGTACACATTCGGTCCGAATGGCGAGGTTACCATCCCTGATTATGTGTTCCCCAGCAAAGGCAAGGAAGGCACTCCCGACGTGGATCCTGCCAAGTATTCACTCGTACCCGGTAATATTTACGCGATCACCAAGGCCGCAGATACTAACTGGTGGCGAGAACTCACTACAACAGCACCCATTCAAAATTATCAGTTATCGGCAAGTGGTGGTACTGAAAACAGCCGCTATGCATTGTCAGTGGGGTATTTCAGCCAGGACGGTGTCGTTAAATTCATTGGCTACGATCGTTATACTGTGCGGGCCAACACCGAGTTTTCAACTGCCAACAAACGATTCCGCGTAGGGGAGAACCTGGCAGTGTCGTTTGATAACAGAAAGGGAGGTTTCGGAAACAATGATGAGCAAAATGCGGTTTCTGGTAGCTTCAAGCACCACCCGTTATTGCCTGTTTATGACATCAAAGGCAATTTCGCCGGTTCAAGGGGTGCCAACCTGGGTAACAACTCCAACCCGTATGCGACGCTTTACCGCCAGATGGATAACCGTACCTACCGACTGCGCGCGTTCGGTAATGTGTACGGAGAGTTCGACATTATTCCTAACCTGACTGTTAAAACGAGTCTTGGTATCGATGGAGTAAGCGAACGTGGGCGTTACATAGGTCGCGCCAATCCCGAATATGTTGAAGGTAGCTTCAACAACGAGTCGAGATCAACCAATAAGTATTCCTACCAATGGGTTTGGACGAATACTTTGAGTTACTCTCACAACTTTGGTACCAATCACAAAGTGGATGCTTACGTGGGGGTTGAAGCAATCCGCGAGTTTGCGGAGGAATTCGGCGCGGCCCGTTCAGGTTATGCATTTGAAATTCCATCCATTATCAACTATCTCAACCTCGGTGATGCAACCAAGGCGTCCAACTACGGTGGTGTAAACCGCGATTACAGCCTCTACTCGCAATTCGGGAAAGTTAACTACGCTTTTGCGGACAAATATCTGTTCCAGTTTATCTTGCGTAATGATGCTTCTTCCCGCTTTCAGCAGGCTTCCAGAAGCGCGGTCTTCCCGGCATTCAGCTTGGGATGGCGGTTGTCGGATGAGAACTTTATGAAGTCGGCGAGCTTTATCAATGACATGAAACTGCGCTACGGTTGGGGTAAAACAGGTAACCAGAAAATCGGGGACTACAATGCCTTCACGACCTACCGGGCCAACATTTTCAACGCAGGTTATCCGATCGACGGATCAGGAAGTCAGCCAACGATTGGTTATGATGCGGCTTCATTTGGTAACCCCAATGCGAAATGGGAGACTACAACTTCCAATAACATCGGTTTGGACGCGACTTTCCTGAACGACGCGTTGACGCTCGAACTGGATTTCTGGAACCGGAAAACTACCGATATGCTCTTCTCGACACCGATCACTTACACAGCCGGCGATGCCAATGCTCCTTCTTTCAATGTGGGCCAAATGACGAACAAGGGTATCGACCTTGGGTTGTCATATCGCAACACAGCAATGAAAGGCGAGCTGCGCTACGGTGCTTCTGTAAACTACTCGATGTACCGCAACACGGTGGATAAACTCGATGAAAGCGATAATACCAAATATTTTGGTGCAGGCTCACGTGTGCCGGCGGTGACGCTCACACAAGCTGGACTGCCGATATCGTCCTACTATGGTTATAAAGTGCTGGGAATCTTCCAGTCCGACGAAGAAGCCAAAGCCTGGGCACCTTACGGATCGTATAATAAGGCAGGTAAGTTCAAAATCGCGGATATCAACAATGACGGCAAGATCACGGATGATGACCGGACCGTTATCGGTAACCCGCACCCCGACTTCGTGTATGGTATAAACGTGAACATTGGTTACAAGGCTTTCGACCTGACGGTATTTGGTAATGGTGTGGTGGGTAACGAGATATTCAGCTACCTGCGTTATTTTACCGATTTCAACACATTCCAGGGTAACCGTGCGAAACGTGCGTTGTACGACGCATGGCAGCCTGATCATAAGGAAGGAACCGTGCCCATCATGGATGCGGATGATCAGATCAGCAGCCGCCCGTCGAGCTACTTCGTTGAAAAAGGTACCTATTTCCGCCTGAAAAACGTGCAGCTTACTTATACATTACCAAAAGCAGTATCAAGCAAAATCGGTTTCAGTAATGCGCAGCTCTATGTCCAGGGACAGAATATGTTCACTGTCAGCAAATACACTGGTCTGAACCCTGAAATTCAGACAGGTGAAGACCGTACGCTGGGCTTTGACGGAGGTTATATGCCTGTTTCCAGGACATTCCTGGTGGGGCTCAACGTTTCATTCTGACAACCGGTTTTTTCTACTGATCCTAAATATTCAATATATATGAATGCAAGAATTGTAAAATATATGCTTTCGGTGGGTTTGGCGATCGGAATAGTCTCTGCTTGCAAGGACGAATTTTTGAGTCGCGATCCACAGGGCCAATACAGTCCGACGGCCCTTAAAACACCTTCTGGTGTGGAAGGTTTGCTGGTCGGGGCCTATGCGATGATCGACGGTCAGGGCCTCGATGGCCAGGATTCCTGGAACAACGATATCCAGAGTTGGGTTTTCGGTGGACTCGCTTCCGATGATTCCTACAAAGGGACAGACGCCGGTGACCAGCCAGAACAGTCATTTATCGAAAAATATGACTTCCAGCCAACTAACAACCACATCAGAAATAAGTGGCGGGGCTTGTATAAAGGAGTGGCCCGTACCAACGATGTGATCAACACGATGGCCGAAGTGCCGGAGATCAGCGACGCCCGCAGAAAGCAGATTATGGCCGAAGCGCGATTCCTGCGCGGCTTGTATCACTTCGAAGCAAAGAAAATGTGGAAAACAATTCCATATATCGATGAGACAATTTACAAGCTGGACGACCTCGAAAGTACCAAAATTCCGAATGACAAGGACGTATGGCCGATGATAGAGGCTGATTTTAAAGCGGCTTCCGAAGGTCTTCCCGAAGTACAATCACAGGTCGGCCGTCCTACCAAGTGGGCAGCGCTGGCTTTCCTTGCCAAAGCTTATATGTACCAGGGTTGGAACGTGACCACCGGCGCTGCCAATGTGGCTGTATTGCAAAAGGCGAAACCTATTCTGGAACAAATTATCGCGTCGGGTAAATTTTCGCTGGCGCCGAAGTTCGAGGATAACTTCCTGATCGCCACCCGTAACAATGTCGAGTCGATCTTTGAAATCCAGTACGCGGTTTCGAGTGCATCCGGCGACGCGGCTGACGCGGGCGTAGGTTTGGCTCACCCGTACATCGACCCCTGGGGATGCTGCGGATTTTACCAGCCTTCGCAAAACCTGGTGAATGCATTTAAAACCAGTGCCACCGGCCTCCCGTTGCTGGACACTTTCAATGAAAGCGATGTGAAAAACGACCAGGGCCTGAAATATACCGACCCGTTCGTACCTTACACCGGCACGCTCGATCCGCGTCTGGATCAGACCGTAGGTCGCCGGGGCATTCTTTTCAAGGATTTCAAAATTCACGGCAGCGATTTTATCCGCGATCAGACTTACGCAGGGCCCTATTCTCCCAAAAAACACATTTCCGAGAAAGCGGGCTTCGGGATCAATGGCTGGGGTAACCTGTCAAGCAACAACTACCGCATTATGCGTTACGGAATGATCCTTTTGTGGCTCGCCGAATGTGAAGTGGAACTGGGTAACCTCGAAAACGCGCGGAAACTGGTGAACCAGATCCGTACCCGTGCCGCCAACCCGGCTGGCTTTGTCAAAAAAGCCGTTCAGGGACCCAAATCGAGGGACGACTATTCTGTGTTGAATGAGCCGGCAGCGAACTATGTGATTAAAACTTACGACCAGGCCTGGGCGGACGCCGCAACCGCCCGCAAGGCGGTACGTTTCGAAAGCCGTCTGGAATTTGCTATGGAAGGTCACCGTTTCTTCGATCTGCAACGCTGGGGTATCGCCGCGGAAACGCTGAATGCTTATGTAGCGGTGGAGGCCAACAAGAGGGTTTACAAAAAAGGAGCAGTTTTCACAAAGGGTAAAAACGAGTATTTCCCGATTCCGCAGGAGGCGATCGACCGGTCGTACAAGGCGGGAGCAGCTACGCTCACACAAGACCCTGCGTATAAATGATTTTGGTTAGTTAAAACCAGTATTTGTTAAGCGTTTGTAATCAGAAAAGCCCCTGCGATGATGCGGGGGCTTTCTTAGTTGATGAAGTCTTGAAATAACTTAGTTTACATTGATCTCCTGTGCGGTCCGTTCCGCGCCGGGTATGATCGGCAGCGTCAATTGCAGGATGCCATTCACATATTGGGCGCTGATGTTTTCGGTATCGACGGTGTTGTCGATCATAAACGTCCGCTGAAACGAGCTCTTGCTGAACTCCTGCCTGATCCAGTTGCGCTTTTCGCTTAGATTGTCTTTCAGCTCATAGGAAATGGTAAGCTCCAATCCCTGCACATTGATTTTGAAATCTTCCTTGTCGCGGTCGGGCGCGAAGATGAGCATTTCGTAATTGCCGTCGTTTCTGACGATGTTCACGGGTACGCGGAAATCGCGCTGCGGGCCGAAATGCCTGCCATAATGGTCGTGGCGCATGCCAAAGCCACGACGTCCGAATCTGTTATCACACATGGTATTTGATTGTTTGTTGGATGAATGGATTGTTTAAACTTTTTGGGGCATCGGACCCAGCGGATCGGCCAGGTATTCCCGCTGCGGGTTGCCGAAACCTGCCTCCGGATAGCCATAATAGCCCGAATGGTAATGGCGCCATCTGCGGAAGCGCCTTCTTCCTGCAAACAGCCTGAAAATCAGCCCGACGAAAAGGAAGAAAAATATGGCCTTGAATATCAGGAACGGCAGCGCGAGCAGGAACAAGCCTGCCAGGACGGCGGCCCCAATGGATTTTAGAATGACGATGAACATGATCTTGTCTGGTTTTGATGAATAATCGTTCGCCGTTTGCGGCTACATCATTGCAGACGTGCAAGTGAAGAAATTACTTTAAATATTTTCCGGTGGTTTTCTCCAGCGGTTGCGCATTTCCTGGCGGAAGCGGCGGCGTTCCTCGTCGGTCATTTGCATCCATTTGTTTTTCCACGCCATAATCTCCTCGCGCCCCCCGCGACCGAAGTGCCGGTTGAAACGCTGCCATTTGCCGGGATGCCGGTGGTGGCCAGGCCCTCCCCGGAAGCCGCCGAAAAGTATTTTGCACAAAACAAACAAACCTACCGCTTGCCAGTAGGTGATGGTGTTAAAGTTGGCGGCGGCGGGCAGAATGGCGTTCCAGAGCCATTGCACAATTGCTCCGAGGCCGAGGGCTGCGATCAGGACAAAAACCGGTAGCGCAAGCCGAAATCTCCTAACTCTGTTTTGCGGGTTCATCATGGTCAACAAATTTAATAATTTACAAACTCCCGGTACACGCTTTCGAGCCGTTCACGAAGATGGCGGACTGCGTAGCGCTTTCGGGATATTAAGGTTTTGATATTTTCTCCGGTACGGTCCGCGATCTCCTGGAACGTCTGGTCTTCGAGTTCGTTCCAGATAAACACCTGCCGCTGGTTTTCGGGAAGTTCGTCCAGGGCAATGTTCAGTTGCTCCCAAAAGAGATCTTTCAGATATGCGGATTCGGGCGTATTGTCATCGGCAAGCAGGATGTCCTTGAAATGAAACTCGCCATCCTCGTCTTCGTAACCGAAATCTTCCAGCGATTCGGGCTTTTGTTTGCGGTATTTATCGATGATCCGGTTGCGGGCCACGCGATATAGCCAGCTGCTCATCTGCTCTATCGCCTCAATCTCCGGCACGGTGCTCAGCTGGTACCATACGTCCTGCAAAATGTCCTCCGCATCCTCATCGGTATTCACGCGCTGCCGGATGAACCCCAGCAACTGCTTGCCATAGGATGCGACGGTCTGGATGATATTTGGCTTTTTCTGCGACAAACGGACTTTTAAGCTATGATAAATGGGCAGACGGCCGGGAGCCGGAAATACTTTAACAGGCAACAATATTTTTTGCCTTGAAGACACAAAGCGTCACGAATTCAATGGCTTCGTGCTCATTCACGGCCCGCCGCAGCGGCAGAGTTCTTCGCGGCAAAACCCACTAACTGAGTATACTATTTAAATATATTAAAATAGTGCAAAATATTTAATTTGTACTTTTCTAATGGAACTGGCAAATTTCAAACGACTTGCTGTACTTTTCCTATAATCATAGGATTATTTCAATATTTACATATCATTGAAAAAAGAACTTTGACTCGTCTAAATCGGCCTTATTGACTTTTAATCACAATGTTGGGTATCTTTGTATTGTCCAAAGAGCAAAAGACGGAAACGCAAAGCTGCTCAGAGAACTTGATCGGTTAAATGTCCGAAAAGTACAATTGGTAACATTGATTCAGACCTTAAACATTAAGAATAAAATGAAAAAGACTATCTTGGCTATCGCAGTTTTGGTGGGAGTATCAACTGCAAATCTTTCAATCGCTGCTGACAAAGTAAAAGAAAACAACGCTTCTATCGAGCTGGTTTCAGGTGCAGAATTGAAATTCAAATTGTCTCTTGAAAATGTAAAAGAAAGATCTTCACTGGTTATTAAAGACTACACAGGAACAATCGTTTACAGCACATCGATCCCTAAGTCTGAAACCTACACTAAGATCTTCGACTTGTCGAACCTGGCAGACGGAAATTACAGCTTCATCATCAACAATGGCAGCGAAATTTCTACAAAGCCATTTGCGATCTCGACTGAAACAAAACGTCAGGTAACAGCGGTTATCAAATAATTTAAGCCTCAATCGGGCACTAAAAAAGGCAGTCGGGATCTTCCCGACTGCCTTTTGCTATTTCAAAATGGCTGTTTAATAAGCCAATACTTTCTTCTCGTTGCTGCTTTGGAATGCCAGGTCGATTACGCGGCACGTGCGTAAAACCTCTTCCGGCTTTACGGCCAGCTCCGCGCCATGCACGATCGCGTCGTAGACGTTTTGGTAGAACGGCGCATAATCACCCGCTTCGCTTTTCACAATGCCTGAGAATGCTTCGCTGTATAATTTGCCCCAGCGATCTTCCGGTTCTACGCCCCACGGTTTTTCGGTAGGTAGCACATTTTTGCGTAAAGTTTCTTCCTGGGGATCCAGGCCTCCTTTGATAAATGAGCCTTTCGTGCCGTGCAATACGTAGCGCAAATGGTTTTCATACACCATCAGGCTCGATTTCACGATCACCGATTTATCGGCATATCCCAGGCGAATATCGAAATAGTCGTCGATTTCGCTGTTCGGGCGGACGATGCGAATATCCGCGGTAACCGTTTGCGGCTCGCCGAACAGTACCAGGGCCTGGTCGATCAAGTGGGGGCCCAGGTTGTAAACATTACCGCCCACAGGTACGGCTCGTTCTTTCCAGGACCCGGCAACAGCCTCACGGTAGCGGTCGTAGCGGCATTCGTATTCGATAACATCACCCAGTTTGCCTTCGCCAAGTAGTTTTTGAATGGTCAGGAAGTCGGAATCCCAGCGGCGGTTCTGGTATGCGGTCAATATCAGACCTTTTTCTTTGGCTACTTTCACAAGTTGGCGGGCTTCGTCTTCCGTAGCCGAAAAAGGCTTTTCGATCACAACGTGCTTGCCGTTTTGAAGGGCGTCCATCGCATATTCGAAATGTGTGTCGTTGGGCGTACATATGAAAACCAGGTCGATTTCCTCGTCGCTGAGCAACTCCTCCACCGACCGCGCATTGCCGATCGTGGGATCAAATTCCTGCGCCTCGTTTTTGGTCCTTTCGACCACCGTTTTGATTTTGAAATTGGGATTGGTACTCAGGAACGGCGAGTGAAAATACCGCCCCGACAAACCGAAACCGATTAAACCGACATTGAGAATTTTTGAAGGCATAGTTTTAAATTTTGCTTTGTCACAAAGGTAACCTTCCCCGAAAACTGGACAAGGAACCCGTGCAGGATGTTTAGGATTGATTGGAGATTTGATGACATACATTTGACTGGCATCAATGCCATTTGCCATGACAACCGGGGAGAAGAAAATGGAGATTTTCCGGAATCGCATCAAGGCAATGCAAACGCCACATACCGATCCCCAGACTTCGTATTCAACTTCCCTCCGCCACAGGCTATGACGACATATTGCCTGCCATTCACCGAATAGGTGCTTGCGGAGGCGTAACCCGCGGCCGGCAATGCAGCCTGCCACAAAATCTTACCGGACTCCTTGTCAAATGCCCGGAACTGCTCGTCGCGGCTGCCGGCGATGAATATCAGGCCGCTTGCGGTGACGAGCGGGCCGCCGTAGTTATCGGTACCGGTGGGCGGGATGCCTTTGGCGGTTAGCTCCTTGTATTCGCCCAGGGGTACCTGCCATTTTCTTTGGCCTGTATTCAAATCAACGGCAGTCAACGTGCCCCAGGGCGGCTGACTTACCGGGTAGCCGTTTCGGTCGTACCAGCGGTTGTATCCGGTGTGCTGGTAGGGCACCTGAGTTTTTGAATCGATTGTAATGCTTTCCTGTTTTTCCTGATTGGTTAGATACGCGATAATCGACTTTCGCTCGGCCTCTGAAATGTGCGTAAATGAAGGCATCATACCGCGCCCATTCTGCAATACAGCCTCTATTTGTGCAGGTTTCAGGCGTTTTTCGAGGTTAGCGAGCGAAGGGTAGGAGCCGTCGTGGTTGCCCATTTTGTCGGTCCCGTGGCAGGCGGCGCAGTTTATTTGATACAATTGTGCGCCGGTGACGCTGGCGGCGTTTTTAGGGATTTCTTTTTTAATGAGTGAAGTATAAACAGGTATTTCTTTGGCTGGTACGTATATGACGCCACTTGGGTCGGTTGCCGCGCCGCCCCATTGTGCGCCGCCGTCGGTACCCGGATAGAAGATGGTCATGCTGGAAGTGATCGGAATGTAGGCGCTGCCGGTTTTCGCTTTGGAAAGCAGGTCTGCGAGCGAATCCCGGTCGGCTACGAATGCATTGAAATCACCTGCATTGAACGTCTGGCGTGTAAATGGGACTGGTAATGTAGGAATAGGCTGCGTAGCGCTTACTTTCTCGCCTTCAATCCCAGGAAAATTAAATGCGGTTTCCTTGATCGGGAACAACGGTTTGCCGTTAACGCGGTCGAGTACGAATACGTAACCTTGTTTGGTTACCTGCACGACGGCGTCCACGCGCTTACCCTTGTGCGTGACGGTCACGAGGTTGGGCGGACACGGCGGGTCGCGGTCCCAGATATCGTGGTGCACGAGCTGGTAATGCCAGAGGCGCTTGCCTGTGGCGGCGTCGAGAGCGATGAGGCAGTTGGCAAAAAGGTTGTTACCGGGCCGGTTACCACCATAAAAATCATAAGCAGCCGAGCCGGTGGGAATGTAAACAATGCCGCGCTCGCGGTCGACAGCCATACCGGCCCACGCGTTGGCGCCGCCGAAATGCTCCCGCGCATTGGCAGGCCAGGTTTTCGCTCCGAATTCGCCCTTAGCCGGAATGGTACGGAACGTCCAGACGAGCCTTCCCGTACGCACATCATACGCACGCACGTCCCCGAGAAGGGCGGTTTCGCTTTCGTTGACGCGCGCACCGGTGATCAACAGGTTTTTGTAAATAGTGTTGGGTGTATTCGGAGTAATGTAGTCATCCGCGCCGGGGCGTTCGAGGCCGGTTTTCAGATTAATACGCCCGTTTTCCCCAAATGTTGGTATCAATGAGCCGTCGGCAGCATTCAATGCATAAATCCATTTCCCGGCCCCGAAAAAGATGCGTTTCTCTTTGCCGTCCGACCACCAGGTAACGCCGCGGCTCGTGGTACCGCCGTTATCGGTCATATTGGTTTTCCAGAGTTGCTGTCCCGTGGCCGCATTCAATGCAAATGCCTGTGTTCCTGCCGACACGCCGTACAGAATACCGTCGATCACGATCGGGTTGCATTGCATTTGCGTGCGGTTACGCGCAGTATCCGCACCGCCGGACGCGTACGTCCATGCGACTTTGAGCTGCGTTACATTATCCTTTGTGATCTGGTTCAGCGCGGAGTAATGGCTGCGCGCGCCGTTGCCATTGTATTCCGGCCAGTTCTGGTCCGTGGAATCCGTGCTGATCACAAAACCGCACAATGCGGCCAACGAGGCCGGCAGGAGGATAGGCGTTAGTTTCATGGGGTACGGGTTGTTAAGCGGCTGCCCAGAGTTCTTTCAGCTTTTGTAAATCCCGCTTCATCGCATCGAAAACCACTTTTTTATCCACAGTAATCTGAAATGCCCCCTGATCGGCCCCGCCCAGCGGATATTCGAGGTGGAGGCAGATCGGTACATCCACTTTCAGGTCTTTCAGCAGCTTGAAATAGGTTTTGAAATCCACCATTCCTTCGCCGAGCGGCACGCTTTTCACGGCCCATTTACCGCTGCTGTTTTTATCCCAATAAAAATCCTTGATCACGATCGTCTTGATATGCGGACGGATCAGGTTGAAGCCGGTTTGCCACGAAAGGCCACCTTCGACGGTGGCGTGGCGGATGTCGTATTGCGCGCCCATTGTTTTCGGGTTGGCTTTTTGAAGGATTTGCCAGATTTCGAACATCGACGCGCCCACCATTCTGCCCGAATGGTTCTGGTAGCAGCCGTGAATGCCCAGTTTGTCATTCAGCTGGCTCAAACCAGCCATTTTAGTACTGAATTCGCCGAGTTGTTCGGGAATCGCTTTTTGCTCATTGTATTTGTACCAATTCATGCGGTAATACTTGAAACCCAGCTTAGCCGCTGTTTCAAGCAGTTTTTTGTCAACAGGATTGGCGGCGTCTTCAACGGCTGTACAGAACATTTGCGGCGCCAGTCCTACCTTTTTCATCGCTTCCACGGCCAGCGGAAGGTCCGTTTCTACTTTTTCGGGTAAAACATGGCCCTTGGGTCGCACGGTAAGGTCGATACCGTCGAAACCGAGCTCTTTGGCCACCTCCGCCATATCCTGATAGTTCAGGAATTGCAGGTGTTTGGAAAAAATATTGACTTTCAGATCGCCTGGTGCGCTGTTGACCGGGCTAGCGAACGATTCTTGTGCCAGCGAAGGGATAATGCTGCCGGCGAGGGCGCTGTTAATGAGGAAATCTCTGCGGGATAAGTTCATGAGGCCTGTTCAGGATTTGGTGATGATGAAACTGTGTTTGCCTTTGGGTTTCAATGCCTTGCTGGTGAGAATAATGCGGGTAACCGGCGCGCCATCCCATTTGGTTTTGAAACTGTTGTATTCCATGCCTTCGGTGGAAGGCAACTCCGTGGAAACTGTCCAGCTCTTGGGGTCATAAGAGAGCGAAACGGTTTTTTTACCAGAAGTCGTCAGGATAATTTTCCCCGGCGTGCCGGTGTCGACTTGGCAGACGGTCATGAATATTTGCTGCAACGAGTCGGGCTTCTGTTTCAAGGCGTAATCGTCGGAGATTTCCACCGCATTCTTGCTGCGATTGAGCTTTACCAGCCGGTTCCAGTTTTGTATGCCGGCCTCCTGCGGGTAGGCGGGCGCGATGTCCATGGCCAATGAAACTTCCTTTTCGGAGATATTGCTTTTTACATTTCGCGCATTGAACTGCTTTCCGGCGGGCTGTCCGATCCCGTTGATAATCGGCAGGTTATGGTATTTCGATTGCGTGAACCAGAGCTCATATCTTTTCGATGAAAACGTTCGTGCGGTATAATTGCCGCGCCCGGCATCGACGATCACCGGCTCGCCATCGGCATACACAATGAAATCGCCGACGTCATTATGGTTGTGACTTTCCGCATTGTGTCCGGCGTGGGTGGCGAGGTACAGGCCGTTGTCGGAGCGGGCGGTGAGTACTTCAATGTCCGAAAGCCACGATTGCGCTACTTGCTTGTAAGTTTTGGACTGATCCTGCTTCAACTCGGAAGTAGTAAGCAGGTTCCAGACTTTTCTCGGACGCTGATAGCCGTTGCCGCCGGTTACCGCACCAAACTGGCAGTAAGCCCATTCTCCGAGGGCAGTCAGTTCGGGGTCGTTGACAGCTTTTCCGAAACGGTAAAGCATTAACCCGTCTGGTTTCAGTTTCGGGTCGGCGTCGGCGAAGTTGACGAAATAGTCGTTGGCGATATGCACTTTGTAGACATAAGCGGCCATTTTGCGGATCAGCTCATTGTCGTAAATATTGACTTTCCCTTTTGTAGCACTTTCCAGGATTGCGAGGGCGTCGTATGCGCTGGCTCCCGCGGCGAACCAGTAGCTCGGGCCTTCGTCGCAACCGCCGTCGTCGCCGAGACTGTTGAAATACCGGTCGAGGAACACCATGTACTGATAGGCATTTTCGCTGCGTTTTTGGGTGTCCTTTTCGAGTAAAAGATCGGCGATGAGCAGGTTAGAGACAATCCACGGGTTCCAGTTGTTGACCGGATTGGTCGTACTCAGCCATGTGTAGCGTTTGGCGTCTTTCAGTGGTTCGAATATCTTTTTATTGGTTTCAAAATAAATGCGCGGCCTGATGAGCGGGGACATTTTATCCAGTTTCGCGCCCAGGAAATAATCGGTGAGTGCTAATACGCCAGCGGTTTCAGCGCCGAAAAGGTCTACGGTCGGGTCCTGTACATCCGGCAGGCCGTTTTTAGCTTTTTGCACACTCAAATGCGCGGGGACACCCCAGTAAGTCTCTTCGCAAATGGCCCATACCGAGTTCAGAATAGCCTCCATAAACCGGTCTTTGCCTTCCACGGCTTCGGCAAGCACGAGGTTCATCAACTGATTTCTCCGCCCGAACGATGCCGCCGCGTGCCGTTCGCGGTCGCCGCTGCGGGTGAAATCGAGCAAAAGGCTTGCGGTAACCATTGGAACAGGCTTTTCCAGTGCTTCTTCGCCAGCTTTGACGATTTTTGCGAGTTCGGCCGGGTCGGTTTTGCTATGCCATTCCCCGGGCGTTTTGGGGTAAGGTGCCCATTTATCAAGCGGAATGAGGGCCTCACTAAATGCGCTTTGCGTATACTTCTGAGCTAGAATGTTACGCTGAGTCACTTGCGCTCCGGCAGGCTGGGCGCCCCCGGACAACGTGATCGCCAGGGCAAACCCCAGTAGTTGTCTGATCATAATGGCTGTGGTTTAGGAAGTTGAATGTAATTGAATATAAGACTCCGATATCCAGTAGAATCACTGACTTCGGCCTTTAATTTAAATTCAATTAGTACAAATTCCTCAAAAAATATGAATACCGAACGCCTGAACCGCCGCGACTTCCTGAAAGCTGGTGCTGTTGTTTCTACCTTCATGATTGTGCCGCGGCACGTGCTCGGGCGGGGATACAGAGCGCCGAGCGACATGATTTCGCTAGGCTTCATCGGTTGCGGGCGTCAGGCCGGCGGCTTACGCAATCGCTTCCTCGATACCCAGGAAACACGCATTATCGCGGCGTCGGATGTGTATGCGGTCAAGCAGGACTCATTTGTGAATGCTACCAATAAATGGTACTCCGAAAAGCTGGGGGAAGGTAGTTACAAGGCGGCAGCCGGTATTAAGGATTTCAGGGAATTGCTTTCGAGAAAGGATATCGATGCCGTGGTAATCGCCGCGCCGGATCACTGGCATGCGGCGATGGCCGTCCGTGCTGCGGAGGCGGGGAAGGATATTTACTGTGAAAAGCCACTTTCACTGACGGTTAAGGAAGGCCGTGCCATGGTGAATGCGGCCAGAAAACATAACCGTGTATTCCAGACCGGAAGTATGCAACGCTCGGCGCCCGAATTCACGAAAGCCGTGCAGTTGGTGCGAAGCGGCGCGATCGGGACCATTAAGAAGGTGTATGTCAATGTAGGCGGGCCACCGAAAGTGTGGGATTTGCAGCCTGAGACAAAGCCCGAAGGCCTCGACTGGGACCTGTGGATGGGACCTAATACCATTGAAAGACCCTACAACAACGAACTCGCGCCCGCTATGGACGCGAAATTCTGGCCAAAATGGCGGGATTACGTCGAATTCGGCGGTGGCGGAATGACCGACTGGGGCGCACATATGTTCGATATTGCCCAATGGGGACTGAATATGGACGCCAGTGGCCCAACGGAACTGGTTTATTCCGAGCCCGGAAAGGGTTTGGTGTACAAGTACGCCAATGGCGTCGAGGTGATCCATCGCCAGATGGAAGGCAAGCAGCATTGCCATTTCGTAGGTACCGATGGGGAGGTATTTGTTGCCCGTGGTGAATTGAAAACCACACCGGAAACATTGAAAGACAAGGTTTTTAATGCAGGCGACGCCGGGGTTTACGTCAGTACCAATCATTATAAAGACTTTCTGAATGCGATGCGCACTCGTAAGCCACCTATATGTGACGTGGAGACCGGCCACCGCACGGCGTCGGTTTGCAACATCGGCAATATCGCGTACGGCTTGGGCCGTTCGCTGAAATGGGACCCGGTGAAAGAAGATTTCGAAGGGGATAAAAAGGCCAGCCAGCTACTGGGCAGGCCCATGCGGAAAGAATGGAAAGTATGATGTAGTCGGACACATAAAATTGTACCGGGTTTTTCCAAATTGTGTATTTTTGTAACATGATTGGACAGCCCACGGTTATTCGTTTTAAAGAACTCGACGAGCTTGGAAATGTATCCGAAGCACTTTTGAAGCTTGGAGCGGAAACGCCTGTCTGGCTTTTCGAAGGACAGATGGGAGCGGGTAAAACGACGCTCATCAAAGCATTGTGCAGCCATCTGGGGGTTACAACCCACGTGCAAAGCCCCACTTTCTCGCTGGTGAATGAATATGACGCGGGGGGCGCAACAATCTATCACTTTGATTTTTATAGGATTAAGGACGAAACAGAAGCCCTGGACATGGGCGTGGAGGAGTATTTCGATTCGGGGGATTTCTGCTTTGTCGAGTGGCCGGGGAAGGTTGAAAACCTTTGGCCGCTGAATTATATGCGGCTGCATCTGGAAGCGGATGAAAGTGGCATGAGAATATTGGAAGTCACCAAGGTATAAGAGGTCACATTTAGTCAGTTCAGTTTCACACTTCATTTTGCCAATCAATGCCACAACCTCAGATTACCGGTTTTGAAGAGCTCGCCAAGCAGTCGGTGCTGTACCCCCAGGAATCATTAATGGCGGTCCGGAAGGACCAGAATTCGCTGCATATCGGCTTGCCGAGGGAGGTTTCGTTGCAGGAAAACCGCATTGCGCTTACGCCCGACGCGGTGGGGATCCTGGTCAGAAACGGGCATGAGGTATGGGTGGAGAAGGACGCCGGTAAAGGCGCCAACCTGTCGGACCACGAATACAGCGAGGCCGGTGCGAAGATCGTGCAAAGCCCCGAGGAGGTGTACCAGGCCAATGTAATCCTGAAAGTGGAGCCGCTGGTGGAGGAGGAGTTTCGTTTTGTAAAGGCCGGAACGACGCTGATCTCGGCCCTCAACCTGCCCGCGCTGGAAAAGCAATATTTTGAAAAACTCAATGAACTGAAAATAACGGGTATCGGCTATGAACTGATCGAGGACAAGGTAGGAGGGAAGCCGATTATCCGGGCCATGGGCGAGATCGCCGGAAGTACGGTGCTACTTATCGCCGCCGAATATCTTTCGACGCCGAATGGCGGCCGGGGCATTATTCTGGGCGGCATTACAGGCGTACCACCAACCAAGATCGTGATCCTGGGCGCGGGCACGGTTTCAGAATACGCCACGCGTGCAGCCCTGAGCGTAGGCGCGGACGTGAAGGTTTTCGACAAACACATTTACCGCCTTCAAAGACTCAAATATTCGATCGGTCAAAATCTGTACACCTCCATTATCGAGTCCGAAACGCTGGCGGAGGCCATCGGCCGGGCGGATGTGGTGATCGGTACGATGCGGGCCGAAAACGGGCTGAGCCCCATGGTGGTAACCCGTGAAATGGTCTCCAAAATGAAGCCCGGCTCGGTGATCATCGACGTGAGCATCGACCAGGGCGGGTCGTTCGAGACTTCGCGGATGACGACGCATAAGAACCCGATATTTAAATACAATGAAGTAATCCACTACTGCGTACCCAATATCCCTTCGCGCGTGGCGCACACGGCGAGTACGGCGCTCAGCAACGTGTTTTTGCCGTTTTTACTCCAAACCGGCACAATAGGGGGCATCGAGGAAATGATTTATGCCAATCGTTGGTTTATGAAAGGGGTGTACTGCCACAAAGGCACGCTCACCAACTCCCACATCGCCCGCAGCTTTAACATGCGTTACAAGGATTTGACGTTGCTGCTGGCGGCCAGAATGTAAAGTATTTATTAATTATGATTAACAATAGCAATGAAAATGCCCTGATGGACGATGCAAATTCTCCGGATTTGAATCAGAAACTGATGGGATACATATCGCAGGATTTTATCAAGGTCGCCGACCAGTTGAAAGAAGCCTCGTACCAGATTCGCAAACGCGGTTTTTCGGAATATCCGATTTTCGCGGTAACCAACAACGAGCTCGAATTGGGCGTACTGCTGATCGATGCGTCAGAACTGACAAATAACTATATTTACAAGGCGTCGTACATGCAGGAGTTTGTCGACCGCAAGCTGATCGGGCCGGAATCGGTGCTGCTTTTTACGGAAAACTACAAGAATCCGGAAGAGTTCTGCTGCCTGTTCGCATTGATCGGCGAGTTCTCGGGTTTTGTGTATGTACCTTACCCGGAAGATTAGCGGCTGGATGTCGGTAGAAAAGTTGCGCAAGGCCGCTTAATAAACAGTTGGAACGCTTACTAGGTCGTGGGGATCGGGTTCCTGGATTTTGTTTTAGTTTTAAGAATTAATTGTTTGAAATTCAGCTAATAAATCCCCCATCTATGGAATCCAAACTACTTCTCGAGAAAGAACTCGAACCGATTTTCCTTCAAAAATTTCCACCATTCTCCGAGAGCGTCAAAGAATTTCTCGTTCAGTATGGTCCTTACATTATCCTGGTGCTCTCCATTCTCGGGGTGCTGGGCTTGCTCACAGCGTTGGGTGTAGGTGGTGCTGTTTTAGGGGCTGGGGGGCTTTCAGCAGGTATTGCATTCAATGCTTATGTGGGTATCGCACTCGGCATTGTAACGCTGGTGATGTACCTGATGGCGTTTTCACCACTTAAAGCGCGCAAAAGAGCCGGCTGGAACCTGCTTTACTACGCGCTGCTGATCGGCCTGATCAGCAATCTGATCCAGTTGAGCATTATCGGCTTCATTATCGGCGGGATCATCGGTTTCTGGGTCCTTTTCCAGATCCGCGAGAAATACGCATAAATATTAAACGGCCTATGCCGTGGAAAGCGGGCGGATTATTCCGTCCGCTTTTTATTTTTGCCATTGGTCAGTCAAATGAGGCTTTTATACTTGTGGCTGCCGCGACCTGGAAAATTACTTCGCATATTTGCGTTTACACCGTTTTGAGATTTATGAATATCATAGAGGTAAGGAATGTAACGAAGGAATATTCCAGCCACACGGCCCTGGACAACGTCAGTATCTCCATTCCCAAAGGATGCATTTTCGGGCTGCTGGGCCCGAATGGCGCAGGGAAGACGTCGCTGATCCGCATTATCAACCAGATTACCGGCCCCGACAGCGGCGAAGTGTTGTTCGATGGTGTACCGCTGAACCCCAACCACATTTCTAGGATCGGGTATTTGCCGGAAGAACGCGGGCTTTACAAAAAGATGAAAGTAGGCGAGCAACTGCTCTATCTGGCGCAGCTCAAAGGGCTTTCGCAAAAGGAAGCGATGGAAAAGCTCAAAACCTGGTTCATTAAATTTGATATTAAAACCTGGTGGGACAAAACGATCGGAGACCTGTCGAAGGGAATGCAGCAAAAGGTACAGTTCGTCTCGACCGTCCTGCATGAGCCCGACCTGATCATTCTCGATGAACCATTTTCCGGCTTCGACCCGATCAACGCCAACCTGATCCGCGACGAAATCCTCGAACTGAAACAAAAGGGCAGTACCATCATTTTTTCGACCCACCGCATGGAAACCGTGGAGGAACTTTGCGACCATATTGCATTGATCCACAAGTCGCGCAAGGTGCTCGATGGTCCCAAAAGGGAAATTAAGGAGCAGTTTAAGACGCATACCTATTTTGTCGAATACAAAGGCCATCTCGACGAGCTGGACCCGATCTACCAGATCCTCGACCAGAAAATACTCGAAGACGGCTACCTGCGCTCCAATATCCAACTGGACGGCGACACCAATGCGAATGCGCTGTTGCTCAATCTATTGTCGAAAGTGGAGATTCGCGGATTCGGTGAGAACATCCCGACGATGAGCGACATTTTTATGAAGGCGGTCAATGAAGTTCCGGAGGCATAAGCCGGGCCATTCCATTCACAGTGATTAATCCGAAACCCCATGCGAAATATATTTCTGGTAATTAGAAGAGAATACCTGGTAAGGGTCAAAAAGAAGTCGTTTCTGGTGATGACGCTGCTGGGGCCACTGCTTTTTGTGGCATTCTACGCGGCGGTGATCTGGGTGGCACTGGGTTCGGTGGACACGAAAACCGTGCAGGTTCTCGACGAAAGCGGTTTGTTTCAGAAGAAATTCAAAGATTCGGAGACCTTGAAATTCGTATTCATCGATAAAAGTATCGATTCCGCCAAAGCCGCATTCCCCGCCAGCGAGGCTAATGCGCTCGTTTACATTCCGGCCAATGTGATCAAAGCGCCGAAGAGCGTCCGCATTTACGCCGCCAAGAATGTGAGCCTGGATTTGAAATCGGATATCGAGAAGGTCATCGAGAAGGAAATTGAAGATATTAAACTCGCGGAGGCGGGCATTACGCACAAAATCCTGGAAGATTCGCGCGTGAATGTCAATTCGGAAACGATCAGTCTGAGCGAGGAAGGCGAAAAAACGAGCAGTTCGGGCGCCGCCACCGTCATAGGCGGCATTTGCGCATTCCTGATTTATATGTCGGTATTCATTTACGGCACGCAGGTAATGCGGGGAATTACGGAAGAAAAGACGAGCCGGATCGTGGAGGTGATCATTTCTTCCGTAAAGCCGTTTCAACTGATGCTGGGTAAAATCATCGGCGTCGCATTGGTTGGTTTAACCCAATTTGTCCTCTGGATCCTGCTCACTACCGCATTGACAAGCGTTACCTCGGCCATATTGGGCAGCCGGATGTCCAAAGATCCTGCCCAAATGGCGCAGGAAATGCAGAAAGCGCAAATGCCGAACCAGCCCATGCCCGCGGGCAACGTGGATAACCCGGTAACCGAAATTCTCGGCGCTGTATCCAGCCTGAATATCCCGCTGATCATCGGTTGCTTTTTGTTCTACTACCTGGGTGGATACTTGCTTTACAGCGCATTGTTCGGTGCGGTAGGGGCGGCTGTCGACAACGATGCGGATACCCAGCAATTCATGCTGCCGATTACATTACCCATTATTTTCTCCTTCGTTTTTGCCCAATTCGTCCTCCGCGACCCCGACGGTACGCTCGCATTCTGGACATCCATTATTCCATTCACCTCGCCGATCATCATGATGGTCCGTATTCCGTTCGGCGTGCCGGCGTGGGAACTGGTATTATCAATGATACTGCTCATACTAGGTTTCATGGGTACCACCTGGGTCGCGGCACGCATTTACCGCGTAGGTATCCTCATGTACGGGAAGAAGGTTAGTTATAAGGAACTGGTGAAGTGGATATTTTATAAGTGACCGCCGCAAGCCCCTTTAACGTTTTTTAAGATTCTCAAACCGTTGCCGTTGTGGTTATTTTGCTAATTTTGGCCGATCAATGATAGAACTGCTCAAAAAGAGTCGCCATCTTTGCGCATCGTGCATATAACTTTTTCAAATTTACCGTCTTTCAGATGACCCGTTTCAACCGTACCAACAACCTTACGGGTTGGATTGTCTTTGCTATTGCATTCATCACATACGCCCTTACAGTCGAACGTACTGCCAGTTTTTGGGATTGCGGGGAATTCATAGCCTGTGCATTCAAATTGCAGGTTCCTCACCCTCCCGGCGCCCCTTTCTTCCTGTTGATCGGCCGTATTTTCTCCCTTTTTGCAATGGGCGATCTGCTGCAGGTCGCATACTGGATCAACATGGTATCGGTGCTGAGCAGTGCATTTACCATTCTGTTCCTGTTCTGGACCATTACTCTGCTCGTTCGCAAACTGGTCGCTAAAAATGACGAAGAGCTGACGCAAGCTGATACACTCCTGGTAATGGGAGCGGGTATCGTTGGAGCATTGGCCTATACCTGGTCCGATTCCTTCTGGTTTTCGGCGGTGGAAGCGGAAGTTTACGGGTTATCGTCCTTCTTTACAGCCATTGTGATCTGGGCCGTATTCAAATGGGAACGCATCCAGGACCCTGCTGCCGAGAATCGCTGGCTAATTCTGATCGCCTATTTAGTAGGACTTTCTATCGGTGTCCACTTGCTGAACCTCGTTACGATCCCGGCGCTTGCATTGGTGTATTATTTCAAGAAGTATCAGAAAGTCAGTGTCTTCGGAGGCATTATGGCCTTTGTGGGCGGTTTGGTGGTTTTGGGGATCATCAACTCGGGTATCATTCCAGGCTTGCCGAGCATTGCCGGTAAATTTGAGATATTCTTTGTAAATACTTTGGGATTGCCTTACAAGTCAGGGGTGATCTTCTTCATTATATTGTTCATCGGCGCGCTGATCTGGGGAATCCGTTTTTCCCAAAAGAAAGGCAACGTACTGCTCAATACAAGCCTGCTTTCATTGGCATTTGTATTGATCGGCTACGCGAGCTACCTGATGGTATTGGTGCGTGCCGAGTACAACCCGCCGATCAATGAAAACAACCCGAACGACGTGTTGAGCTTCGTTTCTTACCTGAAACGCGAGCAGTATGGCAGCCGTCCGCTGTTGTACGGGCCGTCGTTCGTATCACGCCCGGTAAGCCAGAAACGCGGCGCACCTATGTACCGCAAACAGGACGGCAAATACGTGATTTACGATTATCGTCCTGAATACGAATATGAGCCAGGCGCGAATATGCTGCTCCCACGCATGTACAGTACCCAGCCAGGACATTTTCAGGAGTACCAGAAATGGACGGGTATTGCCGAAGGACAGAAACCGACGATGGGGATGAACCTCAGCTTCATGTTCCGTTATCAGATCGGGCATATGTACTGGCGCTATTTCCTCTGGAACTTCGTCGGTCGCGAGAGCGATGAAGAAGGAGCCGGCAATATGACCCCTTGGGATGTTTCAACCAAATACCCAGAGCCGATCGCGAAAAACAAGGCACACGATAATTACTTTATGCTCCCATTCCTTCTCGGATTGTTTGGCGTCGTGATTTGCTATTTCCGTCAGAAGCGCGACTTACTTGTTCTGGGACTGCTCTTTTTCCTTACCGGCGTAGCACTTGTAATTTATTTGAACTCGCCACCGACCGAGCCGCGCGAGCGTGACTACATCTATGTGGGTTCGTTCTATATCTTCTGTATCTGGATCGGCTACGGGGTTATCGCTATTGCGGATGCGATCGGTAAGTTTGTAAGAGCCGGTGCCACCCGTGCGGGTGTTGCCACTGCGCTTGGTTTGGTCGTGCCTGTCATTATGGGTGCCAAAGGTTGGGATAACCACAACCGCGACCACCGTTACCATTCGGTCGATTTCGCTAAAAACCTCCTGAACTCCTGCGCGCCGAATGCGATCCTGTTTACGGGCGGCGATAACGATACTTTCCCGTTGTGGTACGTGCAGGAAGTAGAAGGCTTCCGTACGGACGTGCGTGTGTGTAACCTCAGCCTTCTCGGTACCGATTGGTATATCGACCAGATGAAGCGCAAGACTTACCTGTCGGAAGCATTGCCTATTTCGCTCGATAAGAACAACTACGCATTCGGAAAGAACGACATCGTCCCTTTCTATGAAATCCCAAGCGTGAAAGCGGGAATCAACCTGAAAGAATATCTCGGATTGGTGAAGCAGGAAAACAAGGCGATCCAGGTGCCGTTGACCAGCGGTGATATGACATCCATTCTACCGTCGTCGGTATTGTTCCTGCCGGTGGATGCCGAGGCTGTGAAAAAGATGAATATCATCAAAAACGACCTCCTTCCATTCGTAAGCGATTCAATCAGCTGGACGATCGGTAAAGGCGATTTGTACAAATCAGACCTGATTATGCTTGATATTATTGCGTCCAACGACTGGAAACGTCCTATTTACTTCTCGTCGACCCTTGGCGGATCGAGCTACCTGAACCTGAAAGAATACATGCAACTCGAAGGCTACGCTTACCGCCTGTTGCCGGTGAAAGTACCGGGTGCAAGCGATGGCTACGTGAATGCCGATGTGATGTACAATAATCTGATGACGAAGATGTTCTGGCGCGAGCTCGACAATCCGAATACTTATTATGACAACACTTACCTCGGCTCACCGGTAGCGACTGCGCGTATCGCGTTCCTGCGCCTTACCGGCCAGCTCATCGCCGACGGCCGCAAGGCAGAAGCGAAAAAAGCCATAGAGCGCTCGCTGACCACGATGCCGGACAAGAGCATTCCGTACGATCAGTTCTCGGCCAACTTCATCGGCCCATTGTTCGATCTGGGTGAAAACAAGAAAGCCCTCGAAATAGCCGAAACAATGGCGACCCGCGCCGACGAAGTGCTAACCTGGGCGAAGAATAATTCCACCACCCGCCGCCGCGATAGCAACGTATACCTGTACATCATGCAAGTGATCGTTCAGGAATGCCGCGATGCGAAACAGGAAGCCGCCGCGAAGAAATACGAGGCGATTTTCCAGAAGCACCTGGCTGCGTTTAATATGTATGGGGGAGGGCAGTAAGCCAGAAACCATTTAGTAAAAGAGAGAGCCCCGAATGCAAGATTCGGGGCTCTCTCTTTTTAGATATTGTCTTAGACTTCTGTGATATTATTTGCCGGATTCGGCATTGTAAATAGATTCCACTAGTGCAGTGTGTTCCTCAGTGACGATTTTCACAAGCTGCGATATCTCGCTTTCGGTTAAACTTTGGGAATACTTTTTAGTAATGGCCAAATCGCCGGCAGCCACAATATATGTCCATTCCATGAAGCGTACCGCGATGATCATCAAATGGTTTGTGCTAAGATATTCCTGGTGTCGGAAACGGTAGAATGCATTGACGATAAAAATTTTCTTTTCGCCACCTGTTTGCATTGCATAGGAAAACTGATCTTCCGGCGATGATCTGACAATGTCGTCCAATGGCCTCTGGGTCTCCGAAGTTGTCACATAAGAGAAACGGTCCGTATAAAATCTTGCAAACTTAGAGCCTTCACGCTTAGCCTCATTAAAGACGGGAATGAGGGAGCCATGAATAACACTGGCAATCGCATCGGCTGATTTTGCAACCGTACGTTCATCAACTTCAAGCAACTTCGCAAAGAATTCCAGCTTCTTGTCGACATCATCAGGCTCGTCGATATTCTCTCCCTGCGCGCCGCGAATCATTAAGTTAAGTGAATCCACAAGGTTCTTACCTATATAATCCAGAAACGCGGAGAGCATACCGGCATCGGCTTGTTCCAATGCTGAAAGATAATTGCGCTTGTCCTCGGTTTTGATGATCACGGGAGGATAGCCGTGCCGCAGCAGAATAAAATTCATGAGCAACCGGGCAGTGCGGCCGTTCCCATCATCAAACGGGTGAATCCTGATAAATCTGTAATGGAATTCGGCGGCAAGCAATATGGGATTCGATTTGGGATTGCCATCCATTTCGCGGTACCATTCGATGAGTTCTTGCATCATTGCCGGCGTTTCTTCAGGTGTTGCGAAAAAGAAGGTTTCACCTGTGGCTGTACGAACATGGTTTGGCAATCTTTTATATTGACCTATGTTTACGGTCTTGCTCGCAGGTTTGCCATCAGAGGTCTCCGCGCTTACTTGATATGGTTTTTGTAATAGAAGCTTGTGTAACTCGCGGATAAACGTTTCGGTAAGGGGCCTGTCGCCTTTCACAACGTCCATCACCCAATTTACTGCTTCGTTGTGGCCCTGCATTTCGAGATGGTCGGACAATGGCTTGCCTTGTGCAGTGATACCAAACATCAGCAATGCCTTAGTTTCACCGTAGCTGAGTGAGTTACCTTCAATATGGTTAGAATGATAATTCCAGTCGAGCCGGAATTTTTGCATAATGCGTCGCTCCTGCTCCTCTTGTAGTGGTCTGAGATTATCCAGCTCTTTCTTTAAAAGCAA
This sequence comes from Dyadobacter sp. SG02, assembly GCF_900109045.1. Classification (GTDB taxonomy): domain Bacteria; phylum Bacteroidota; class Bacteroidia; order Cytophagales; family Spirosomataceae; genus Dyadobacter. The sequence goes on along the minus strand of NZ_FNYL01000001.1, from coordinate 596,107 downwards.
TGCTTCCTCTATCGGATTCATATCGAACGGTCGTTAAATGCGAGTTACTAAGTTAAGGGAAAGAAAATTTACTTGACAGGATTGCATTTATCTGGACTATAAAACGAAAGCGGCCCCGGGACATCCGGAACCGCTTTCTGTCTTATATGTTTCGACTTTACTCCACTCTTAACTTCACCCAAACCAACCGATGATCCGAGCTCGACTCCCGCTTCTCTACCAGTTCCGCCATCGGTTCGCCTTTGGCTGGCCAGAAAACGCCGCTATCCAGGATTTGGAAGCCTTTGCGCGAGGGTAGCACGTAATCCGCGCGCATACGCCAGAATGCGGTGTGGTTTTGGGCAAATGTATTGCTCGGTGAATGCTCGGAGCCGCCTTTGCTGGCGGGGGCGGTGCTGCCATTGACAGCCGGGTTATTGATCAGCTCGCGGATGCCGTCTGCGATGGCGTTGCCTTCGTCCGGAGAAGCGTTCTGGTCGCCGAGTATGACGAACGCGGCATTTGCCGCGAGGCCGCCTTTTTTGCCTTGATCATCATAAATATAAGTGCCTTTTCCCGTGGTGATGTAGTCGTTCCAGAAGCGGATTTCGTCGTGGTTGCGCTTGCCGTTTCGGTCTTCTTTGCCGTCGAATGAGGGCGGGGTAGGGTGGCTTGCCAGAACGTGAATGGTTTTATTGCCGACTTTCACCGGAATGTCCCAATGCGATTTGGAGGAGAGCGGGAACTGCGCCCAGGCTTCGGGGGCATACCATTCGGCGCCGTCCCCGGTAGTGGTTTTTAATGCATTGGGCATGTCCTTCCATTTGAAATGCTGGAATGTACGTACGGCTTTTGTGTCAATGGGGAATCTCGATAAAAGCACCATTCCATATTGCCCCGGATAGTTGCCGAACCCCCAGGCATCCGAGCCGTATTGTTCCGTTTTGCCGTTCCGGTCGAGGTCGTAGGGAGTCGGCTGGCCGGTATTGACGGTGGAGTAATAGTAATAAGGATAGTCGATGCCCTTTGCACCGTTCGAATCATCTTTGAGATAACCTTTGATAAACTGGCCGACGCCTTCCGCAGGATTTTTGACATAATCGAACTCATTCAGCAAAATCACATCAGGACGAACGGTTTTGATGATCTGCGCGATGTTTTTGATCTGCTGGTTTGCGCCGGAAGCCAGTTCTTTGATCAGTACCTTTTCGGAATTGCCCGGCGTACCACGCGGGAAGTAATTTTCGGCCTCCATACTCACATTATAAGTGGCGAATGTGACAGTTGGGGGAGTGGTTTGAGCCATTAACAGCCCGGGACCGGCGAGCGCCGGGCAAAGCAATGCGCCGGAAAGTAACAGGGATTTCATTGAGGAATGTTTTTGGTTATTGAATGATCGATGATGAATTGCGGCGGGCCGCTATTGGTGTCAAGCAAAAAGAGCCGCTCCGGTGACGAAGCAGCTCTTTTGGAATATTTATTGAACAGGCATGATCAATGGAAGAAATCTTTCATTTTATCGAAAAAGCCTTTCTCGTTCTTGCCGGGTTTCGGCTGAAAGTTCGGCGAGTGACGGAGCGACTCGAGGGTCGAGCGCTCGTCGGAAGTCAGTTGCTGGGGTGTCCATACATTGATATGCACCAATTGGTCACCTTTTCCGTAGCCGTTCAGGTCTTTAACACCTTTGCCTTTGAGGCGTAGTATCTTGCCTGCCTGCGTTCCTGATTCGATGGTAATACGTGCTTTGCCGTCGATAGTCGGTATTTCCACCGAGGTACCGAGTGCCGCATCGATAAAGCTCAAATGCATGTCGAAAACGACGTTGTTGCCGTCTCTTTTCAACAATGCGTCTTCTTCTTCCTCGATCACGATCAGCAGGTCGCCCGCTACGCCGCCGCGTGCAGGAACGTTTCCTTTGCCCGACATCGATAGCTGCATGCCTTCCGCTACGCCGCCCGGAATGTTGAGCGTAATCAGGTCGTCTTGCAGCAAGCGTCCTTCGCCTGCGCAGGAATCGCAACGTTCGCTGATGATCTTGCCGTCGCCATTACAAGTGGGGCAAGTGGTGGTTGAAACCATCTGGCCGAGCATGGTACTCACTACTTTGCGTACTTGCCCGGTTCCATTACATCCGTTACAGTTGGTCAGCGATGTGCCGTTTTTAGCGCCATTGCCGCCACAGGTATTACAGGTAACGTGTCTTTTTACTTTGATTTTCTTCTCAACACCGTTCGCTACCTCTTCCAGGTTCAATTTCAGTTTGATACGAAGGTCGGAACCTCTGCGGACGCGACGGCCGTTTCCGCCCTGGCGACCGAAAATATCGCCGAACGGGCTGCTATCTCCGAAAATATCCCCGAATTGCGAGAAAATGTCGTCCATCGTGAAGCCGCCGCCGAAGCCGCCTGCCCCGCCGCCCGACGCACCGCCTACACCGGCGTGGCCGAACTGGTCATAACGCGCACGCTTGTTCTCGTCGCTCAGGATGCTGTATGCCTCTGCTGCTTCTTTGAACTTGTCCTCCGCCGTAGGATCGTCGGGATTCTTGTCCGGGTGGAACTTGATCGCGAGCTTGCGGTAAGACTTTTTAATTTCATCCGCGGAGGCCCCGCGATCCACGCCAAGGACTTCGTAATAATCTCTTTTCTTTGCCATTTTTAATTACTGATGTATCCCGTTAGGAAGGTTGAGAGCATTAGGCGCCTACGATTACTTTGGCGTAACGAATGACCTTGTCGTTCAGGTAATAACCTTTTTCAATTTCGTCGATCACCTTTCCTTTCAGGTCTTCCGACGGTGCGGGAAATTGCGCGATGGATTCGTGGATTTCAGCGTCGAAGTCGGCTCCTTTCGATTCCATGGCTTTCAAACCTTTGGATTCGAGGGTTTTGTAAAGTTTGGTATAAATCAGGTCTACGCCTTCTTTCAGTGCTTCGATGTCGGTAGAAGAGTCAAAGGAAACTTTGGCGCGTTCGAAATCGTCGACGATCGGGAGGATGAGTTTCACCGTGTCGGCGCTTGCTCCGGAGATCATTTCCAGTTTTTCCTTGGCAGTGCGGCGACGGAAGTTTTCAAAATCCGCGTAAAGACGCAGGTACTTGTCTTTCAGCTCGGCGATCTCAGCCTTTGCAGCGTCCAGCGGGTTTGCCGCAGGCGCATCTCCGGTAATTTCCTGGCCTGCATTATCCAGCGGTACATTATTGGAAATTTCGGAATTTTCTTCGTTTACCAGATTGTCAGTTTCCAATGAAGCTTTATCCTCGTTCATTTCGTAATTTTTGTCTTGATCTATGTTGAATTCTGTATTTTCCGGCATGGTTCTTCGCAGTTACGTGTCTTTTTGCAACAGCCATTTTACTCCTAAATTACTTTGCCACGGCTAAATTACTGACAAGATGGCATTTTACAATCAATTTGTAACTTTGCAATATGACGGCAGCAGATATCGTACGGCAGGAGCGGAGCAAGTTTATCAAGGCCAGGGCCATTGAAAACGGCTTTGATTTTTGTGGTATTTCAAAGGCTGAATTTCTCGAAAATGAGGCTCCACGCCTCGATAAGTGGCTCTCGCTCAACCACCACGGCGCGATGTCCTACATGGCCAACCACTTCGATAAGCGCCTCGACCCAACCAAATTGGTGGAAGGCGCGAAAAGCGTTATTTCTGTTTTATTAAATTATTATCCCGAAGAACGCCTTCCCGAAGGCGACGACGACCTCAAAGTCTCCAAATACGCCTACGGCACCGACTACCATTATATATTGAAAGAAAAGCTCGGCGCATTGCTGACGGCCGTTCAGGATGAGGTAGGGGAGGTCAATGGCCGCATTTTCGTCGATTCGGCACCCGTCATGGACAAGGTATGGGCTGCCAAAAGCGGTTTGGGCTGGATAGGCAAGCATTCCAACTTGCTCAACCGCGAAATGGGCAGCTTTTTCTTCATCGGAGAAATCATCTGCGACCTTGACCTCGCGCCCGACAGCGCCACCGGCGACTACTGCGGTACCTGCACCAAATGTATCGACGCCTGCCCGACCGACGCCATTACCGGTCCTTTCGTGGTCGACGGCAGCAAATGCATCAGTTATTATACGATAGAATTAAAGGACGCAATACCCGAGGACGTAAGAGGGAAATTCAACAACTGGATATTCGGTTGCGACGTATGCCAGGACGTCTGTCCATGGAACCGGTTCGCGCGTCCGCACAAGACCCCGGAATTCGATTTACCCGGGGAACTTGCCGGCTTTTCAAACGGCGACTGGCGGGAGATCACGGAGGAAGTTTTCCGCGAAATTTTCCGCAGATCACCCGTAAAAAGGGCCAAATACGCAGGTTTGAAGCGGAATATCGAATTTGTTATATCCGATGAATAAAAAGCACAATTATATCTGAAACCTCTTATATTTGGGCCGGGGAGTACCTTTCGATGACTGAATAAAACACTCAACAAAATGAGAAAACAATCTGTCAATCTTTGGGCCGTGCTAGTATGCGTAGTGACAGGTCAGATCATACCAGCGTTGTGGTATGGCACATTTTCAGAACAATGGATGGCTTTGAATGGCTTCACGATGGAGCAAATAAAGTCAGCGACGAGTCCGGTTCCATACCTTGCCAGCATCATCTCCACCTCCTTCATGGCCTACTCCATGGCCTGGGTATTCACCAAAGTCCCCGTTAAATCCCCTGTGATGGGTTTTCTCGTCGGTTTATTGTTCGGTCTCGTCTTCGTTTTGTTCGAAACGATCGTCAAGGACATGTTTTCGATGCGGCCACTAATGCTCTCGCTTATCAATGGAGGTGTAAGCGTGATCGTGTACGCACTCACGGGAGCTATTCTCGGCGGCTGGCGGAAATACGAGTAACGTCCACTTCCTTCATCTTGCTTTTATACTAGTTCGGCTCCGATGTTACCGTCGGTATGTAGTAATTTTTTGTCGTAGCAAACTACGCACTACTTACCATTTGGATGTCTTTTTATTTTCTTCTGTAAAAAATCAAAAATGCCGAATACGGTATTGTGTTTCGAGCACGCAACAAAAGTATCACGTTGTTTAATAAATGTATTTTAGACAAATAATATTCTAAAAACATGGAAATAGAGCATTTTAAATGCTTTTATTGGTCACTTTATCGAAATATTAGTTTAGTGCAATTAAAAATGGCAGAATAAGTTGCTTATTTGGCGTAATAGGTTTATATTTCTTGAAATTCCAAATAAACCCATCTTACCTATGAGCAAATCTTTACGGTTTGTGCTGCTGACATTTCTGTCTGCAGTGCTATTTGTTAACACATCACAAGCCCAGGACCGGCAAGTTACCGGGAAGGTGAGTGATGAGAATGGGGCCGGGCTTCCCGGCGCCAACGTCCTGATCAAAGGGACTACGAGGGGAACCAATACGGATGCGGAGGGAAATTTCACTTTAAGTATGAGCGGCGCAGGAACGCTTATCATTTCTTCAGTTGGCTATACGTCCAAAGAAATAGCTGTTTCGGAAAACATGACGAACGTCACCGTATCGATGGATGCTGACGTTCGTAACCTGGGTGAAGTAGTGGTGACGGCTTTGGGTATCAGCAAAGAGCAGAAAACGCTCAGCTACGCGACCCAGATGATCAATACCGACAACTTTTCGAAAGCCCGCGAGCTGAATGTGGCCAACTCACTGTCGGGCCGCGTGGCGGGTCTGGACATTGTTAGATCGTCGTCGGGTGTGGGAGGGTCGAGCCGGGTGGTACTGCGGGGCGACCGTTCTATTACCGGTAATAACCAGGCGCTGATCGTGGTTGACGGGGTGCCGATCGATAACTCCAATTTCAGTCCGACAAATGCGAATGGCGGCCGGGATGCGAGCGATGGTCTTTCGAGCATCAATCCCGATGATATCGAATCTATCAACGTACTAAGGGGAGCGTCTGCGACGGCGTTGTACGGTAGCCGTGCGGCGAACGGTGCATTGCTGATCACCACGAAAAAGGGGGCCGTGAGAAAAGGGATCGGCGTGAACATCAACAGTACTTTCCAGGTTGAAAAAGCAATGGAAATGCAAAATTTCCAAAACGTATATGGCCAGGGTGTAGAAGGCAAATTCTTTCCGAACAGCGAATTCAGCTGGGGGCCGAAAATGGACGGCCAACAGGTAGCCGCCTGGGGCCCGGACCCGGAAAATAAGGGCAAAACTTACGCTTATTCGCCTAATCCCAATTCCTATAAAGACTTCTACTCGACAGGTACTTCACTGGCTAACTCGGTATCGCTTACCGGCGGTAATGAAAAGGTGCAGACCTATTTTTCTTACACCAACACCCACGCGAAAGGTGTTGTTTCGAACAATAAGCTTGATCGTCACAACTTCAACCTACGGCTTTCCAGCCAGGTTACCAGCAAGCTGAACTTCGACGGGAAAATCACTTACCTGAACGAAAACATCGAAAACAGGCAGCAAACCGGTGAGGCGTTCGCCAATTTGCAACGTCATATCCTGCGTCTGCCAAGAAGTATTTCCCTCGAACAGGCACAGGATTACGAATATGTAGACCCGTCGTCGGGTAAATTGCTGCAAAACTACTGGAACCCGGGTTCAAATGGTGGACAGAACCCTTACTGGATCAAGAACCGGGTGCTGGCCGACGATACCCGCGACCGTATTTATGGATTTACCCAGGTGAGTTACAAATTCCTGCCCTGGCTGAATGTGATGGGCCGCGCCGGATACGATAAATATGTTGATAAGTTTGAAGGTAAATGGTATACGAATACTTATACAATTGCCGATTTCGGCGACTATCAGACCCGTTGGCGAGACAACAGCGAGCTGAACCTCGATTTGTTTGCATTGATCAACAAACAATTCGGAGAGGATTTCAGGCTTGATGCGACAGTGGGTGGCAACGTGCTGAAACGTGATTTCGTTAATCATGAGACGTTGAACAATGGTCTGAACCGTGACAATCTTTTTGTAACAACCAATGCGAGAAACTCGGTAACCAACAGAACGGTAACCCAGACCCGGAAACAAGGGGTGTTTGCCCAGGCTGACTTCATCTGGAAAGATGCATTGACAATTTCCGCATCGGCGCGGAACGACTGGTCTTCTACCTTACCCAAGGCAAACCAATCGTACTTCTTCCCGTCGGTAGGTGCTTCGGCGGTGCTTTCGAGCCTGTTCAATATGCCTCAGGCCATTTCGTTCATGAAAATCCGTGGTAGCATTGCACAGACGGGTAACGACGCGTCGCCATATCTGTTGGCGCAAACCTATTCTTATATTGCAGGTGGTGCGAACGGCTACATTATCCGCGACGATACCAAGCCGTTCCCCGATCTGAAACCCGAGCTGACCAATGCACAGGAAATAGGTTTGGAAGCTAAATTCCTGCAAAACCGTATTGGTTTCGACCTGACATTGTATAATAGTAATTCCAAAAACCAATTGTTCAGGGTCGCGATTCCGCCGGCTTCGGGATGGAGCTTTCAATATATCAATGCCGGAAATGTACGGAACAAGGGTATCGAGTTTACGCTGAACCTCGCTCCGGTAAAAACGGGAGATTTTTCCTGGAATATTGACTTGAACTATGCCAGGAATATCAATAAGGTAATCGAGCTATCTGAGACATTGAAATCGTACACACTGACCAACGACTTCATGAACTTTGTGCGTGCCGAGGAAGGGAGGTCGCTGGGACAGATTTACAGCCGAGGTTATCAGCGGGATGATCAGGGTCGTATCAAAGTGGGTACAAACGGACTTCCGCTCGTGACTTCGGGAACAACTGTGAACCTGGGCACCTCACGTCCAACCTGGACCGGAGGCGTGACAAACCGTTTTTCCTACAAAGGCATTAACCTGAGCTTCCTGGTGAGCGGACGCATCGGCGGTGTCGTGACCTCGTTCACGAATGCGGTAATCTATGCCGATGGTGTGACGGAAGAAACGCTTGCCGGGCGGGACGGAATGGTTGTGGATGGAGTACAGGCGGACGGTACTAAAAACACGGTATCAACTACCGCTGAGGCATACTGGAAGTTTGTTGGAGGTCGAAATACTCCTATTGGAGAAGTGTTCACTTACAGTTCTTCCAACATCAGGCTACGTGAGCTGACGCTGGGTTACAGCCTTCCACAAAAATTAATCGGCAAATCGCCATTCCAGACTGTGTCGTTGTCGCTTGTAGGACGTAACCTGTTCTTCATAATGAATAAAGCAAAAGGTTTTGATCCTGAATTGGTTGCAGGGTCCGGGAACACTACTGTCGGTCTGGAATCATTCTCCATGCCAACTACGCGTTCGCTGGGTGTGAATCTTAACTTGTCGTTCTAATTGCTAAAATTCTGAAACAAATGAAACGGAGATATAAAATATTAACATTGGCTGTGATCACCGCGCTGGCAGGGAGTACCTATTCCTGTACGGATAATTTTGAAGAGATCAACACCAATAAAACAAAACTGACGGCACTCGACGGTTCGGCGATCGGTAATGCATTCGCTGCGGCGCAGTACCGGTCTATACAGGCAAGCTGGCAGACATTCCAGAGCTTGTTTGCCGATTTGCAGGGCCAGTATTTTGCCAACATCGCGCAAAACTTCTCGTCCGACCGCAATGTAATGGTAGGTAACTGGCTCAACGGTGCCTGGAGTGGTTTCTACGGAACGGCTATTCCACCGTTGTTGGGGGTTCTGGACAATACAAAACCGGGAGGGCCTAACGAAAATGCAGCCATGTACGCCATTGCCAACATCTGGAAAGTGTATATGTACCTGCCCCGCACCGACTACTGGGGGCCGATCCCTTACAGTCAGGTAGGAAACGGTGAGGCCAGCGTGGAGTACGATACCCAGGAAGCCATTTATAAGGATTTTGTAAAAACACTGGCAGCCTCCACAACTGCATTGCAGGCATTCAAAGGCACGAACGTTTTCGGTACCAACGACCAGATCTACGGCGGAGCTGTGGATAAATGGATCCTTTTCGGTAACACCCTTCGTCTGCGCATAGCAATGCGCATGTCGAAAGTGGAGCCGGCCCTGGCGAAAACGGAAGCCGAGGCGGCGGTGGCCGGCGGGGTACTCGCTACCAATGCGGACGATGCATTCCTGAAAGTAACGGCCAACTCGTTCAACCCGATGAACCAGGCTACTGCATGGAACGAGTTCCGCATGAGCGCGGCTATGGAAAGTGTTTTAAAAGGTTATGTTGACCCGCGCATCAGCAAATATTATGCACCGGTGCCCGGCACTGTAAGTACTTTTAAAGGCCTGCGGAACGGATATACCCAGGGTGAACTGGGTGCGCCGGAAAACAATGCGAATGCTACATCCAACGTGGCTGATCAGTTTTTGCCAACCGTTCAGGCGACCAACCCGTTTGCGATCATGTACGCTTCCGAAGCTTATTTCCTGAGAGCGGAAGGTGCATTGAAAGGATGGAATATGGGGGGTGGTACCGCCAAAGATTTCTACGAAAAGGGCATTGAAACTGCATTCAAACAATGGGGCATTGCGGATGCGGCGGTGATTACGGCTTATACGAATGGTACAACCGCGCCAATCGCGTTGGCCGATATGGCCAAAACGCCCGCGTTGTCGGATATTCCGGTGAAATTCTCGGCTGATCAAACGAAACAGTTGGAGCAGATCATTACCCAGAAATGGCTCGCAAACTATCCGAACGGACATGAAGCATGGGCGGAATATCGCAGGACCGGTTATCCGAAACTGTACGCCCGCGTTAACTCCGACAACCCGGATTCGCCTAAGGATGCGGTTGTGAGAAGGACGCCGTTCGTAATCGGCGAATTCCAGGCGAATGCGACGGCGGCGACGGCGGCGATCGCCAAACTCAATGGCGAGGACAAATCCAGTACGCGCCTTTGGTGGGATAAGCCCTGATCGGCGTTTTCTTTAAAGTATTATCTTGTAAATTAAAAAGGCAGACACGCAAGTCTGCCTTTTTGCAATCCCACATTCGACATATGCGAAAACTTCTCCTCCTGATCGTCCTCCTTTCCGGCTGCAAAAAAGACGATACCCTGTTTACATTGCTCGATTCGGGTAAAACCGGCGTCGATTTTAACAATTACATCGACGAGGACGAGGAAAACAATGTGCTGCGGTATGGCTATTTCTATAATGGTGGGGGCGTGGCGGCGGCGGATTTCAATAATGACGGGCTGATCGATTTGTACTTCACCGGTAATATGGTGGCGAACAAATTGTACCTCAACCGCGGCGATATGGAATTCGAGGATGTTTCGGAAAAGTCGGGTACGGGGTTGAACGAAGGCTGGAAAACCGGTGTGTCGCTGGTGGACATCAACGACGATGGCTGGATAGATATTTTCGTGTGCCGCGCGGGCGCACAGGACCCGCGCCTGCGTACGAAGCTTTTGTATATCAATAATGGGAAAACAGCCGACGGTATCCCGACTTTCACGGAAAAAGCCGCCCAATATGGCCTGAACGACGCATCCTACACGACGCAGGCCGTGTTCTTCGACTACGACCGCGACGGCGATACCGATTGTTTTCTGCTGAACCACTCATTGCAGGAATATGCCGGGTTCAGCAACCTGCTGGCCAGCTACCGCGAGCAGCGTAATGAGGCGTTCGGTAACAAACTGCTCAGGAACGATAGCGGCCGTTTCACGAATGTTACCGATTCGGCGGGCATTGTTTCTAATGTCCTGAGTTTTGGGTTAGGGGTGAATGTCAATGATTTCAACAACGATGGCTGGCAGGACCTCTACATCGCCAACGACTACAACGAGAACGATTACCTCTACCTGAACGAGAAAAATGGCAAGTTTAAAGAAGTAATACGCGAGTCGATGGGGCACGTGTCGCTGTTTTCGATGGGTACCGATGCTGCGGATATTAACAACGACGGCCTGATGGACGTCCTGACGCTGGATATGCTCCCGGGCTCCAACGAGCGCATAAAACTTACTTCCGGAGACGATAACTATGATAAATACCAGCAACTGCTCCGCGCAGGTTTTCATGACCAGAGCATGCGGAATATGTTGCAGCTCAACAATGGCGTAAACCAGAATGGTGTTCCGGTTTTCAGCGAAATAGGCCAGCTGGCGGGCGTTTCCAATACCGATTGGAGCTGGTCCGCATTAATGGCCGACTTCGACAACGACGGTTGGAAGGATATATTCATTTCTAACGGCTATGCGCGGGATTATACCAACATGGAATTTCTCAAATACTCGGCCGACAAGCAGGTGCAACAAAATCAGGGAAGTAATGCCCCGAAGCAAATGGAGGTTATCAAGCAGATGCCGCCGATCAACGAACCGGATTACATTTTCCAGAACCAAAAGAACCTCACATTTACCAAAAAAATCAAGGAATGGGGTTTTGAAAAGAACAACCAATCCAACGGTGCTATTTACGCCGACCTCGATAACGATGGCGACCTGGACCTGGTGACGAACAATGTCAGCCAGAAGGCATTCATTTACCGGAACAATGCAGAGGAAATGCTGACGGGCAACGCTTCGCTGCGGGTCAGGCTATTGTCGCCGAAATACGCCCATCTTGCCGGTGCGAAAGTCACTTTGTACGGCGATTCGCTCACCCAAACCCAGAATTTTATTCCCGTCCGGGGGTTTCAGTCCGCGCAATGGGACGCGCTGCATTTCGGCCTGGGGGGTAATTCACGGATCGATTCCCTGGCAGTTACCTGGGCGGATGGTAACCGGCAGGTGATGAAGGGTGTGAGCGGGAAAGAGGTGACGTTTCGCTACGCCGATGCCCGGAAAGCCGCCGATAGCCCACCTGCTGCTGCGTCGTTGTGGGAGCCTGCGGCGCTTATCGATTTCACGCACGCGGAGGATGCGCGTAACGATTTCCGCATTCAGACGCTACTGCCCACAATGCTCACGTATCAGGGGCCGCATTTGGCGCAAAAGGACATCAATGGCGACGGTACCGACGATTTCTACATCGCGGGCGCCAGGGGGCAATCGGGCGCATTGTTTCTGAGCAGTAATGGCACATATCGCAAATCGCCCCAGCCCGTTTTTGAAGCCGATGCCGCATTTGAAGACGCCGACGCGGTATTTTTCGATGCGGATGGTGACGGAGATCAGGACCTGCTGGTAACCAGCGCCGGCTACGAGCTCAATGCTTCCGATCCCATGTTGCTCCCGCGCCTGTATCTGAATGAAAAAGGTAGTTTTAGAAAAGCGCCATTTCCGGCCGTCGGTGTGAATGCGTCTTCCATCGCGGTAGCGGATCTCGACAAGGACGGCGATCCGGACATTTTCCTCGGATCGCGGGTGACACCGGGGCGTTTTCCGGAGAGTCCGGGAGGGTTAATATTGGTTAATAACGGCAAGGCCGGATTTACCGACGAAACTACCAATCGTGCCCCGGGGCTTCGGGAGGCAGGAATGGTGACCGACGCGGTATTCGCGGACCTTGAAAAGGATGGTTTTCCTGAACTGATATTAACGTCCGACTGGATGCCTGTGCGAATTTTTTCCAATAGTAAAGGGAAATTGACCAATGCAAGCGAAAAGTGGGGGACTGCCAATCTCCGTGGCTGCTGGAACGCACTCCGCGCTGCCGATCTCGACGGCGACGGCGATACTGATTTCGTAATCGGAAATATGGGTATCAACTGGCAATGGAACATCACTTCACCAAGCGGATTGACGATGTATGCTGCTGATTTTGACAAACTTAACAGAATTGTGCCCGTCGTGACGGTCAATGAAGGCGGGAAGGGATATCCCTACGCCAGCCGCGACGAGCTTCTGGACCAGGTGCCGTCATTAAAGAAAAAATACACGGACTACGTCAGTTATTCCAAAGCTACCCTGTCCGAAATGCTGCCCGGCGAGAAAATGCAGGGTGTTAATCGGCTCTCTGTCAATGAGTACCGAACCGGGCTGCTGGAAAATGTAAACGGCAAGCTGGTATTTCATGCGTTACCCGTGGAAGCCCAGTTCGCGCCGGTGTATGCCATCGCGGTGCATGACATGGACGGCGACGGGAAGCCCGACATTACACTTGGGGGAAATATGAAGCAGACACGCGTAAGAATGGGTAAGAACGACGCCAGTCTGTTGCAGGTTTTTTGTAATAAAGGCGCATTGAAATTCAGCTATTTACCGCAGCAAAAAAGCGGGTTTTATGTGAATGGAGACGTGCGTGATCTGGCGGTTTTGGAAGTGAAAGGTACGCTGTATTTATTAGGGGCTATCAATAATGCGCCATTGATAAGCTACCGTTTCAAGCCCGAAAAGAATTAATTTTTCATTAAAATTTACCGGATGCCCGGATCGCCCGTTTTGGTGCGTTCCGGCATTTTTTGTGCTCACAGTTATGAAAACGGGCCTCAATGGAGTGTTTACGTACCCGAAAATCATAATGGAATGCAGGGTAGATTTTTGTAAAATGATTATCCAATTAATTAAGGGAATATTAAAAATATAGACTAAATGCAAAGCGTTTTTAAAATTATTTAATTATAAAATATTTTATCATATTTGCCATGTACGGGCTTTGGCTTTGCTAAAATTCGGTCTTTACCAAATTTAACCTATTTAAAATTTACTAATTTTTCAAACCTATGAAAGAAAAGCTACGCATGGCTCTGGGGAAAGGGTTTATCCCTCTCGGGCTATTTCTGCTTTTTGCATCGTTGACCTCCTTTGCTCAGGAACGGACTGTTACTGGTAAGGTCATCGATGAAAAAGACCAGGGGCTTCCTGGTGTCTCAGTAACGGTGAAAGGAACAACGCGGGGTACCAACGCGGATGCGGACGGTAACTTCTCGTTGGCTGGGGTGAAAGACGCCGATGTACTGGTGTTTAGCTCTATCGGCTATTTGAAACAGGAAATAGCTGTTGGCAGCCGAAGCACTGTGGATATCAAAATGGTTCCCGACGTGGCGAACCTGGAAGAAGTGGTGGTGACGGCACTTGGTGTATCAAAAGAGGCACGTAAGCTGGGCTATGCAGTGACTACTATTGGTGGTGACCTGATGACCAAAGCAAGAGAAACGAACGTGGGTAACTCGCTGGCCGGTCGTGTGGCGGGCTTGAACGTAAAAGGAACGAGCGGTGGTCCGGGTGGTACTGCCAAGATTTTGATGCGTGGTATGCCCAGTATGAACTCAGGTGGTGCGCCGCTGATCGTTATCAATGGTGTGCCGATGGATAATACGCAGCGTGGTAGCGCCGGCGAATGGGGTGGTGCCGATGGTGGTGACGGTTTGGGTAACCTCAACCCGGACGATATCGAGTCGATGACCGTTCTGAAAGGTCAGGCTGCTTCGGGTCTTTACGGTACACGTGCTACGAATGGTGTAATCCTGATTAAAACCAAATCAGGCAAAAAGGGCGATTTTTCAGTGGATTATAACCTGAACTACTCGCTTGACGCGCCACGCGACATGACCGATTTCCAATACGAATACGGACAGGGTATCGGCGGCCAGAAACCAACTACCACCGCATTGGCGCAGCAAACTGCCCGTATGAGCTGGGGTGCTAAGCTGGATGGATCCGATGTCATTCAGTTCGACGGAAAAACCTACAAGTATTCTGCTCAGAAAGACAATGTAAAGCATTTCTATCGAAATGGTAGCAACTTTACCAATAGCGTTTCGGTAAGCAAAGGTGGCGACAACGGTTCATTCCGCTTGTCATTGGCCAATCTGGATAATAAATCGATCATCGAGAACAGCGGTTTGAAGAGAAAAACTTTCAATCTGACTGCTGATCAGAATATTACCAAAAGATTGAGCGTGAATGTGATGGCTAACTACATCATTGAGAACATCAAGGGTAAGCCCATTTTGAGTGATGGCCCGATGAACGCCAACAATGGTATGTTCCTTGCTACGAACATCGATCAGCGCATCCTGTCTCCCGGGTACGATCCTGCAACCGGAAAGGAAATCGTGTTCTCGGACGATGAATATGTGACCAACCCTTATTTCGTAACCAATCAGTTCGTAAACGACGTAGACCGTAAGCGGTTGATCACGGCAGTGTCGACAAAATATCAGTTCGCCGATTGGATTTACGCTCAGGCGCGTATCGGATATGACAATGCCAATGACCGCATTTTCAAGGTAACTCCTTGGGGAACCGCATTCTCGAATGCCGGAAAAGGTGGTTTGGATGAATTGTCTAATGCGCAACGTACCGAAATGAACATTGACGGTTTGGTGGGTGTAAACAAAACCTTCGGTGAAATTTCGCTTGATGCGATTGCGGGAGCAAACGTTCGTAAAAACTGGTACGAGAAAGTAAGCATCGGCGGTAGCCCGTTTGTATTGCCTTACCTGTATAGCTGGAACAACGTGGTGAACTTCAACCGTAACTACGAAGTGGCGAATAAAGAGGTTCAGTCAGCCTATTATAGTGTTGACCTGGGTTACAAAGGTATCCTTAACCTGAGCACAACCGGTCGTTACGACGTTTTCTCGTCGCTGCCCAACGCAAACAGAAGCATCTTCACACCTTCGGTAACGGGTGCGTTCATCTTTACCGACATGCTGAATGTGTCGAGCCTGAGCTTCGGTAAAGTTCGCGCCTCTTACGCCCGTACCAGCGGAGAATTCGACCCTTATCAAACAAGCCAGTATTACAGTGTCGGAAATCCGATTACTGGTATACCTACCGGAGGTTTCCCTGAGGCGTTGCCTAACCTGTTCCTCAAACCTTTTACCAAAGGAGAGCTTGAATTTGGTTTGGAATTGAAATTCTTCGGAAACCGTCTTGGTTTGGATGCGTCATATTACAGCCAGAAAACCGAGAATGAGATCATGCCAGCTACTTACAGTAGTGCTACCGGCTACACCAGCGGTGTTGTTGGAACAGGTTCAACTCAAAACCGTGGTTTGGAATTGATGTTGACCGGTACGCCCGTCAGAACTTCGAAATTCGAGTGGAATGCGTCTTTCAACCTTACCTCGGTTAAAAACAAAATCCTGAAAACAGACGTCGACAACAACCCGATTCCACTTGGTCAGAACCGTGCTACGCTGGGTAATGCTATCACAGCATACGTGGTGGGCGAAGCTGGTCCGCAACTCCGCGCTTATGATTACAAATATGCGTCGAATGGCCAGATTGTTGTGGATGCATCAGGTCTGCCGGTTCGTGGTGACCTTAAAAACTATGGAACTGTGTTACCAACCCTTTATGGTGGTTTGAACAACGACCTACGTTTCGGCGACGTGAACCTGTCGTTCCTGGTTGACTACAACTTCGGTAACAAAATCCTCTCAGCAACCGAAAACTACGCATACCGTCGTGGCTTGGCGAAAGAAACGCTTGTAGGGCGCGAAGGTGGCATTACTACCGGTGTGACGGAAAGTGGTGCTGCTAACACGGTAACTGCCACTGCGCAGGATTACTACACGGCATTAGCCAACAACGTCACTGCTATCAGCGTGCTGGACGGCGATTTTATCAAATTGCGTCAGGTAACACTAGGTTATAACCTGCCTGCAAAAATGCTGGCAAAATGGCCATTGATTCGCGCGGTGAACATCTCGCTCGTTTCGCGTAACCTGTTCTATTTCATGAAGAAAACCAACAACATCGATCCGGAAGCTACATTCGGTGCGAACCTGAAATACTCGGGTATCGAGGGCACCAGCTTGCCTGCAACGCGCAACTATGGTGTTAACGTAGCCTTCAAGTTCAAATGAGCCTCAATATGAAAAAGAAACTAATTAATATGATCGTCCTAGCAGGCCTGCTTCCATTGGCTTGTACGGACAAATTCGATGAACTGAACACCGACCCTACCAAGGCGTCGGGAGAAACTTTTGACCCGAACTTGTTGCTGCCGAGCGCTCAGTTCAACCACGCCAATGCAACAGCGGGTTATAACGGAACGATCCTTTTCCAAAGCATGTGGGTGCAGATACTGTCTTCCACTACTTCGGGTGCGGCCAACTACTATTCCAATGCCGACAAATATGTGATTTCGAGCAACACGAACTCCTATCTGGCCAGTTCATGGAACACCGGCTACCGCGCGGCCAGCCTGGCCTACGAAATGGAGCAGTTGACGAAGGACAAGCCAGCCCTGGTGAACCTGACCAACGTTGCGATCATCATGCAAGTGCAGGCGCTGGCGACTATCACCGACATTTATGGTGATGTTCCTTACACGCAGGCATTGCAGGCAAAAACAGGCATTACGCTGCCGGTTTACGATACCCAGGAAAGTATCTACAAATCGTTGCTGACACGCCTGGATGGTGCCATTGCTGCCTTGAATCCCGCTGCTGCACTTCCCGCCAACGATGCGTTTGCCAACTACAAAGGTGATATCACCAAATGGAAGAAGTACGGCTATTCGCTGATGCTCAAACTGGCAATGCGTCTAACCAAGGCGGATCTTGCGACTGCTAAAACTTATGCAGAAAAAGCGGCAGCAGGTGGTGTGTTCACCAGTGTGGCCGACGATGCTTATATTGTAATGGACGACGCGAATGGCTATACGAATGGTAACGGTGCTGCATTGTCGACTCCTGCGGATATTTATCAGGTAAGATGGAGCAAAGTGATGATCGATTACCTGAAAGCGGGCAACGATCCACGGTTGGGCAAAATTGCGGAAGTACCTGCGGCTGGCCTTATTGCCAACCAGAGCATTACCATTGCCGGCGACGCAAACCCTGCGAATCAACTGGGTCTGCCGAATGGCTATGATATGAACGGCGGTGCGACCGATATTACCAAATCGGCCGGTTATCCGGGCGGTACCGGCACAGGTGGCGATGTGACGCCTATTGGTAAATATTCGCGTCCGGCGGGCATCTACCGTTCAAGAAGCGGGCCGATTTTTGTGTTGAGCTACGCTCAGACGGAATTGTTGCTGGCAGAAGCGGTAACCCGTGGCTTTGCGGTGGGTGGAACAGCTGCCGCGCACTACAAAAACGGCCTTTCGGCCGGTATCCAGTCTGTGGGTAAATATGGTGCGGCTGCGGTGATCGACGCTGCGACGGCCGACGCTTACGCAACCGCGCACCCGTTGGATGCTGCCAATGCATTGAAACAGATCAACGAACAGTACTGGGCTACTACCGGTATCCAGTTCAACTTCGTGGAGGCGTGGAGCAACTGGAAGCGTTCCGGTTTCCCGGTTCTGACCCCAATCAACTACGTGGGTAACTTCTCGAACGGAACGATCCCGCGCCGTCAGCCTTACCCGACGACCGAGGCAACTCAGAACAGCGCCAATTACAGCGACGCCGTTGGGCGTTTAGCGAGCGGCGACAACTGGGTATCCCGTGTTTGGTGGGACAAATAAATAATACGAAAGCGCTAAGAAATATTAATTTTCTTAGCGCTTTCCTCCCGAATCACTGCACTAAGTTTTAACTTCAACTTTTGGTTGAAGTTTTTTATTTTAGTAGTAAATCTTCCTTTCTAAATCGGTACCGCACTTTCAATGAATCACAAAGGTCGCCTCTTTTACCTGCCTGCCTTTTTACTGCTGACATTATCGTTCACCGACGTCAGGGCGCAGAACCCTTTGTTCCGCTTGCTCGATGGGAAGCAGACGGGCGTCGATTTTGTGAACCCCATCAGCGAGACGGAGGGCCAGAATGTGATGTCGTACGAATACTATTACAATGGTGGCGGCGTAGCGGTGGGCGACATTAATAATGACGGTTTCGACGACCTCTTCTTTACCTCCAACATGGGCTCCAATAAGCTTTACCTGAACCTGGGCGCGAAAGGGGAGAAGATGAAGTTTAAAGACATCACTTCCTCGGCAGGTAAGGGTCTGGAAGGCAGGAAGGGCGGTTGGAAAACGGGCGTGACGATGGCCGATGTAAATGGCGACGGCTTGCTGGATATCCACATTTGCTACTCCGGCAAGGTGAAGGACGAGGACCGGAAAAACCAGCTTTTTATCAACCAGGGCAATCTCAAATTCGTCGAACAAGCGAAGGAGTACGGGCTCGACAATATCAGTTACAGCACCCAGGCCGCTTTCTTTGATTACGACAACGATGGCGATCTGGATATGATGTTGCTCAACCATACCACCAAAAAGATCGACAATATGGAGCTCGCCAAGTTCCGTACGCAGACGGACGAGCTCGCGGGTAACAAGCTTTTTGAAAACCAGAAGAACCATTTTGTGGAGGTTACCCAAAAGGCGGGTATTCACCAATATCCATTAACGTTCGGGCTGGGCATTGCCATCGCCGATGTAAACCAGGACGGTTGGCAGGATATTTACGTCACCAACGATTACAACGAGCCCGATTACCTGTACATCAACAACCACGACGGCACGTTCAAGGACGTGACGCGGCAGTATTTCCGGCACCTGGCCCAGTTTTCGATGGGTATCGATATCGCCGATTTCAACAACGACGGTCTGCCTGACATCATGTCGCTCGATATGCTGCCGGAGGATAACCAGCGGCAAAAACTGCTTCAATTGCAGGAAAACTACGAATCCTTCGAACTCATGGTGCGGCAGGACCTGCAAAAGCAATACATGCGCAATATGTTACAGCTCAACAACGGCGACGGTACATTCAGCGAGATCGCGCAGTTTGCCGGCGTTTCCAACACCGATTGGAGCTGGACGCCGCTCTTCGCCGATTTCGACAACGACGGTTTCAAGGATCTTTTCATTTCAAACGGTTATCTGAGGGATTATACCAACAAGGATTTTCTCAAATACTGGGGTGATTACAAGATCAAAAGGGCTGTCGATAAGGAGCCTTTTCAGCTGATGGATCTCGTGAAAGCAATGCCTTCCACGGCGCTGGCTAACTATATTTTCAAAAACAACCGCGACCTCACTTTTTCCAAAATGCAGCAGCCCTGGGGGCTCGAACAGGGAGCGGTTTCCAGTGGGGCGGTATATGCGGATCTGGACAATGACGGCGATCTCGACCTGGTTGTTAACAACATTAATGAACCTGCATTTGTCTACCAGAATACAGCCAGTGAGATCAAAAACATTCATTGGCTGCAATTGAAGCTGAAACAGGGCGGCGCGAATGCGAGTGGAATAGGGGCGAGGGTTTATCTTAAAAATAAAGGAACACTGCAATACCAGGAAGTGAATCCGAACCGCGGCTATTTGTCGTGTACGCCGTTGCGCCTGCATTTCGGGCTTGGGGAAATGGCGGGAGTGGATACTGTGAAAGTTCTCTGGCCGGATGGAACCGTTCAAATCCTGGAAAATGTGAAGGGTAACCAGTTACTGGTCGTCGAAAAGGGTGGAAAAAAGGCTGATAAATCCGAAAAGCAGCGCATTGTAAATGCATTATTCCAAAAACAGTCCCCTGCGGTTGCCTACCAGCACGAAGGTTTCAGCGAAAATGATTTCAAACGCCAGCCGCTAATGTTGTCCATGTATTCGCAAACGGGCCCGGTGGTGGCGAAAGGCGATGTGAACAAGGACGGACTCGACGATATTTTCGTGAGCGGCGACCAGAACAAGCAGGCGAAGATTTTCCTTCAACAAAAGGACGGTGCATTCCGCGAAATGCCCGGTTTTGCCGTCGGAGATGAAAATACGTCCGCCATTTCGGCTGCCCTGTTTTTCGATGCTAATGGCGATGGTTATGACGACCTGTACATTGCGAAAGGCGGCTATTCCCTTTTTGAGCCGAACACGGTTTCGTTGCAAGACGAAGTTTATCTGAGCGATGGAAAGGGCGGTCTGAGCCTGTCGGTACTTTCCGTGCCGAATTTGAAAGCCAGCAGCAAGTCGTGCGTGCGACCATTTGATTTTGATAAAGACGGCGACCTCGATCTATTCCTGGGCGGCCGCATTATACCTGGTCGTTACCCGGAGGCTCCGGCGTCGTTCCTGCTCGTAAATGATGGAAAAGGTCGTTTCGAAGCCCGCGAATCACCATTTTTCAAGATAGGGATGGTTACCGACGCGCAATGGGGTGATTTGAATGCGGACGGCAGATCGGAACTGGTGATAGCGGGCGAAATGATGCCGGTGAAAGTGTTTACTTACAATGGGAAAGATTTTGAAGATAAAACCACCGATTTCTTTCCAAATGAGGAGAGCGGTTTTTGGAATACCATCAAAATCGAAGACCTGGACGGGGATGGAAAGCCTGATATGCTCGCCGGTAACCTGGGACAGAATTCGCAGATCAAAGCTTCCGAAAGAGAGCCCGCAGAACTGTATTTCGCCGATTTTGATAAAAATGGCTCGATAGATCCATTCTTTAACTTTTATGTGCAGGGCAAATCCTACCCGTTCGTAAGCCGCGACGAGCTGAACGACCAGATTTATCCGATGCGCAAGAAATTCTCCTTTTACCGCGACTACGCCAATGCAACCATGCCGGACGTAATCCCGCCTGCCGAACTCGCCAAAGCCGGTAAACTGGAAGCGCGCGAGCTCCGTACCGTTTGTTTCATGAACCGCAACGGCAAATTCGAAAAGATCTCCATGCCTGCACGCGCGCAATTCGCGCCCGTATGCGCGATCCTCACAGGCGACTACAACCACGACGGGCAGAAAGACCTGCTGCTGTTGGGTAACAAAACCGATAACCGGCTCAAACTGGGCAGTATGGATGCCAATTACGGCAGTCTTTTCGCCGGCGACGGCAAGGGGGGCTTTCGTTTCGTGGAGCAGTCGGAAGCCGGATTGTCGATAGCCGGTGATGTGAAATCGGCCGTACAGATCCATATTGGTGACCAGCCTTTTTTAGTGATAGGCGCATTCAATGAGCCATTGCAGTTTTATAAAAATTCCAGAAAGTAATGCGCCGGATACTCCTCCTCCTTTTGATTTTTACCCAATCTGTTTTTGCAAATCCTGCCAAAGAGGAGTTGCGCAAGCATTTACAACCGGCCGTTTTCTCGGTGACGATGGTCATGATCCACGATGTCGTGAACCCGCCTGCGGCCAGCCGCTTTTACACCTATTGCCTTCTGGGCGCGCACGAGATCGTGGCGCGCAACAACAAGCAGATCGTCGCACCAACGGTATTTACCAATAGCATTAACCCGGTTAGCATCGTGGCGAAGGACTACGATTACCAGATCGCCGCATTGTACTGTATTCTTGAAACGGGCCGGATTATTATTCCGTCGGGATACATGCTCGAAGAAGACCAGAAAAAGTTGATCATCGCGTTGCTGCGCGAGGGGCATTCCCAGGCGACGATCGACAAATCGATTGCCGTAGCGCAGGATGTGGCGAAGAAAATTGCGGCCGATGCTTCTACCGATGGCTATCTCAAACTCAGCACCCGCCTGCGGTACCGGCCGAAGAAGGGCGATGCCTACTGGTACCCGACCCCGCCGGGCTATATCGAGGGCGTGGAGCCGCATTGGAAAACGATCCGCCCGGTACTGATCGATTCATGCGGTCAGTTTGTGCCAAAACCGCCTGTGGAGTTCAGCAAAGACAGTACGAGCGAGTTCTATAAGCTCGCGAAGGAGGTTTATCAGGTAGGTAAAAACCTGACGGAACAACAACGCTTTATCGCCTCTTACTGGGATTGCAATCCGTTTGCGATCAACACTTCGGGGCATATGAACATCGGATTCAAGAAAATCAGCCCGGGCGGCCACTGGATGAACATTACCGGCATTGCCACCACCAAAGCCAACCTGGACCTCGACAAAGGCATTATGGTGCATTCGCTAGCCGCGGCTACGCTGATGGACGCATTCATCAGTTGCTGGGACGAAAAGTACCGGAGCAGTCGCGTAAGGCCGGAAACGGTTATCAACCGGACCATCGATCCCCAATGGCAGCCGCTACTGCAAACCCCGCCATTTCCCGAATATACCAGCGGGCATAGCGTCATTTCCACCGCCGTAGCAGAGACTCTGACCTTTTTACTGGGCGACCACTTTGCATTCCGCGACGATACCGAAGTGATATTCGAGTTGCCGACAAGGGATTTCAAATCCTTCCGGCAGGCATCGGAGGAAGCGGCTATTTCGCGGCTCTACGGCGGCATCCATTACCGCGACGCGATCGAGAACGGCCAGGAGCAGGGTAGGGCGTTGGGTAGTTTCATCGTCGAAAAACTCAAAAAAGCGGGTGTCAAATCCGTAATCTGACAATTTCTGTCGTAGTTTTGGGCACTGAAAAATTCGCCGCGTTCCGTACATAATGATCAGATCGTTTGCCGCTTTGTTACTGTTTTTGGGTACGCTGGGCCACAGTGCCAGCGCCCAGGAAGCTTCCATCACCGAATGGAGGAAGGAACGCGACGAGAGAGTCGATCAGCCGCGAAAGGCCGTTGTAAAGGAAAAGGAGGCCGTCGACAGCGGCCTTCCGCGATGGAGTTTTGGCCTGAACGGCGGCTATGCCTACCGGCTATTCCGTGCGGGACGGGTAACCAGCCACGACCAGCAGGAGTATATCAAAGACCTCAAATCCGGCATTGCATTCGGCGGTGATATTGCATACTTCCCTTGGAAACACGTCGGCTTCGGCTTGCGCTATGAAATGTACAAAGCCTCGGCGCGCCTCGACAGCTCGCAAAGTGAAAAAGTGACGATCCAGCACCTGAGCGGCGCATTGATCCATCGCTCCTTCCTGAAAAACGGCAAAACCGCCATTCTCACCTCTCTGCTGCTGGGCTACCAACCTTACGAAAACAAAAGTGTGGTTGGTGCGCAGCCATTCACTTTTTCCGGCAAAACGATGAATTGGGGCATCAGCGTCGGAATCGAGCAACCCATTAGCCCCAAATTCGCAGTCAACCTCACCGGCACTGCCATGATGGGTGCCATCTACCGCCTCCAACGCAAAACCGAATTCAGTACGGAAACACTGCACTTGTCGAAAGACGACAGCGTGGATTTGTCGCGGTTTTCGCTGACGCTGGGGTTGCGGTTTATGTGAACCCAGACACTAAGTCATCCACTACCCAGGATAATTGCATGATTATATTCACGTGATGGCTCGTTAATTTGTGCAAAAGGGTTCATGGCAAACTCGTCGCGTGTGATATGACTTCATTCTTGCTTAGAATTTCCATCCTGCTCAGTATGATCACCACATGGCATGTTACTGCCGCGCAGGTTCAGAAAATGGCTCTCGGCGATCGCATTGTTGTTATGAGTGTGCCGGAAGACAAAAAGGCAGGTGCGGAATGGAAGCGTATTTTAGATTCCCGGAAGGTTCATCCGAATGATTCAACTGCTATTCTAACAAAGCATTTTTCCGCTGCGGAAAAGGATTGGTATGCATTGATAGCGAGTCGCGAAGCTTACTGGGAGCTCATGATCGATTCACTTGCTGTGCCGTTTGATAACTTAGTTATCAACAAAGTAGTGATCCTAGCGGGATTAGGAGGTGTAGATGATGCGTTTACCTTTGGCAAAGAGACGATATGCTTCGATTTGTGCGTGTTGGAGGCCAATTATGGCGACGCCAAATCGGAGGATAATTCCAGTCGGATCGATCGGTTGTTTGCACATGAAATGACCCATTTATTCCATAAGAAGTGCCTGAAAAGTGCTGATCTCGAATTAAGGACTTTCAGGGATAGTATTCTTTGGGAGTGCATTTATGAAGGTTTAGGCACCTATCGCTCACTGTCAAAAAATTGGTTGCCGGAAGGGAATGCTTTACCAGCGGCAACTTCGAAGGCCCTGGCAACGTTGATTCCGGAATTTATCATTAATATCGAAAGCGTGTGCAATGCAGACAGTCTTAATGCGAATCAAAAAGCTGGCATCAGGAGAAGCCTTTCACGAGGAGCAATCTTAAAGAAGTGGGGTGCGTTCCCGGTTGCAATCTGGATAGCGGTCTTCACAAATAATGACGCGGAAAAGTTAAAGACCGTAATCCAATGGGGCATCGATGCACCCATCTTGCTTGCTATCCGGAATACTCAATTCAATAGCACGCAACTGCAAAATCTGATCCAATGTTTGAAAAAGTGAGGGCTGCTCATCTGCTTGAAAGCAAAACTTAATTCAGCATAGTCGCTTCATTTGTCAAAGGGGCTAATGTAGATTTGTCCGAGGCTTTCGCAGACATTGGGGTTCACCATATGCTACGGGAAGAATTGAAAGAGTATTTGCAGTAAGCGACCACAGATATGTCATTCAACAAAAAACAAAAAGTGCTTTTTACCATTCTAGGAGGGTCTCTCTGTTTTCTATTGATAGTCGGCGGATATGTGATTGTAGACCAAGCGGTCACAATTACGTATATGAGAGATGGCTACAACATGATAGAAGATGAATTGGCTGTGATTATTTCGATTTTTAATGACACCGATAGATCTAAAAACAAAATAGAAAAACGCCTGAAATGTTACCCTGCTTTTGAAGGAATGGACTTTTCCGGCGACACTGTTCAGATGTATCAGCACGAACTCATATTCAGCAATGGCACCTTGCTGAAAATAGATACTATCGATTGAGTTTTCGCCAAGGTGCCAGTTGTGAGTATAAGCAAACCGAACACTATCGGTTTTTTTCACAACACATTATAACAAACTAAGGGAAAAATTGGATAAAACAGTCTTTCCTGTGTGGCTGTGCTGAAAAGTTTCCGAAAGGGTAATTTTGGAGCAGGCACTTCACAGTAGTTTACAGCGCTTTTTGCATTATAAAAGTATCTTTACTTACTCAGCTTGAACCTTAATCCTTTCATCATGAAATTGAAACAGTTCTGCATTTGCTTCCTTTTTGCGGCATTTGCAGTGATGGCCGGTGCTCAAAATGCGGCGGCGCAATCTGCTAAAAAAGACAAAAAGCCTCTGGTTGTGTTTGTTACCGGCGACCACGAGTACAGCGGCGAGGAAACGCTGCCGATCGTGGCGGCCGAGCTCGAAAAGAATTACGGCATGCGGACGATCGTCCTCAAAGCCAATCCCGATCACAACAGCGAAAAGAATATTCCCGGCCTCGAAGCATTGAAAGACGCCGATCTGGCGATTTTTTACCTTCGCTGGCGTCAATTGCCCCCGGACCAGCTCGCGCACATCGAAGCATATCTGAAAACCGGCAAGCCGGTGATGGGCTTCCGGACGACCACACACGCATTCAATTTTCCCAAGGGACACAAAAGCGAGAAATGGAATGCTTTCGGCGAGTTTGCGCTGAATGCGCCTCCGGGATGGGGCGGGGCAGCGAAGCATACGCATTATGGCCACAATAGCAGTACAGACGTGACGGTAATTCCCGAGCAGGCCAAAAATCCAATTCTTACTGGTGTAAAAGGCCCGTTCCACGCACGCTCGTGGCTGTACCGCGTGCTGCCCGACTATCCTACCAAAGGCTCTACGTGGTTGCTGATGGGCAAATCGGTGAACCCAGATAAGGAGGCGATCGAAAACCCGGTGGCCTGGACCGGTACCAACTCATTTGGCGGAAAAGTGTTTATGACCACGCTCGGTCATCCCGAGGATTTCAGGCTCGAAGCATTCCAGCGGCTGGTGATCAATGCGATACATTACGAGCTGGGGCTGAAAATCCCGAAAGAATGGAAAGGCAAAATGGATATCCAGGTGCCTTACCGCGAAGCCAAGTAACCTTTACATAACGCTACCTAAAACCCAACCTAAAATCTTTTCAAATGTCTAAACCCAAAAAAATCAGCGTTTATTCATCGCTTATTGCCTTTGGACTGGCGGTCATCGCATTCAGCGCGTTCCAGTTGAATCAGCCTGTGCCGGTCAAAATCGGTAAGGGTACGCACATTTCCCTGATCGGCAACAACCTGGGGTCACGGATGATGAATTACGACAACTTCGAAACGGAGTTGTATATGCGCTACCCCGACGATAACCTCATTATCCGCAACATGTGCGACGGCGGCGACACGCCGGGTTTCCGCCCGCACGCGAGCCGTAACACACCCTGGGCATTCCCGGGAGCCGAGAAATTCCAGACGGAGCTGGCCAATCCTTCTCAAAGCGAAGGCCACCTCGAAACGCCCGACCAATGGCTTACCCGCCTGAAAACCGACGTAATTGTTTCTTTTTTCGGTTATAATGAGTCGTTTGAAGGCAAGGCTGGTCTGGCCAATTACAAGGCCGAGCTCGATGCATTCATTAAATGGACCTTGCAGCAGAAATACAACGGTACTTCCGCACCGCAACTGGTGATCGTTTCGCCGATCGCTTTCGAGGACCTTTCGGCGAAGTTTGATCTTCCGAATGGCAAGAAGGAGAACGAAAACCTGCTTTTGTATACCAAAGCAATGAAGGAAGTTGCGGACCAGAACAAAGTACTGTTCGTGGATGCATTCGCGCCTTCCCAAAAGTGGTATGCCGAAACAAAAGAAGACCTCACGATCGACGGCTCGCAGCTGAATGCGGAAGGGTATAAAAAACTGGGTGTTTTGCTGGCTGATCAAATTTTTGGAAAAGCGGCTTCAAAAGCTAAAAACCGCGGGTTGGTACATGCAGCGGTTGACGAGAAGAACTGGATGTGGCATAACGACATTAAAATCCCGAACGGGGTGCACGTGTATGGCCGTCGTTACAATCCTTTCGGTCCGGACAACTATCCGGCAGAGATCGAGAAGATCCGTCAGCTAACCGATATTCGGGACCAGGCAATCTGGCTGGCTGCGTCGAAAGGCGAGAAAACGGACCTCGCCGCGGCAGATAAAAGTACCCGCACATTGCCGCAAGTCAAAACCAATTTTAATCCTGACAAAAACGGCAGCCTTACTTACCTGTACGGCAACGATGCGTTGGCGAAACTAAAAGTGCCCGATGGCTATAAAATAGAGCTTTTCGCTTCGGAGCAGGAATTCCCCGACCTCGCGAAACCGATGCAAATGTCGTTCGACAACAAAGGCCGCCTGTGGGTTGCAACCATGCCCAGTTACCCGCATTACAAGCCGGGCGATTCTAAGCCGAACGACAAGATCATTATTTTTGAAGACACGAATAACGACGGCAAGGCCGACAAGCAAAGCGTTTTCGCAGATGGCCTGCATTTGCCGCTGGGCTTTGAAATCGCCAAGGAAGGCGTTTACGTTTCTCAGGGTACCAACCTGAAATTGCTGACCGATACGAACGGCGACGGTAAGGCCGATAAAGAAGAAATCCTGCTGAGCGGCTTCGACGACCACGATACGCACCACAACAGCCACGCATTTACAGTGGACCCGTCGGGCGCTATCTATTCCGGAGAGGGCGTGTTCCTGCATACCAATGTAGAGACCTCATATGGCCCTGTGCGTGCAACGAACGGCGGTTTCTACCGTTATGCGCCGCAATTGAAAAAGCTCGAACGCACCGCGCAGCTTTCGATCCCGAACCCGTGGGGTATCGCATTCGACGACTGGGGACAGCCGTTTTTTGCCGAAACATCGAGCCCCGACGTGCGCTGGATGCTGCCGGGCAGCGTTTTGCCACGCTATGGCGAAGCGACACATAAATCGGTGCAGCTCGTGGAGGACAAACATCGCGTGCGTCCTACTTCCGGTTTGGAATTCGTATCGAGCCGCCATTTCCCGGACGATATCCAGGGCGATTTCCTGATCAACAACACCATCGGTTTCCTCGGAACCAAAGAACATACTCTGACGGACGAGGGTACCGGCTACAAAAGTCACCACCGCCAGGACCTCGTGGTGAGCGAGGACCGCAATTTCCGTCCTGTTGACATGGAATTTGCACCAGACGGCTCTTTATACGTGATCGACTGGCACAATATCCTCATCGGCCACATGCAACACAACGCACGTGACCCGTTGCGTGACCACTCGCACGGGCGTATCTACCGCATTACGTACCCGTCGCGCCCGCTCGTGACGCCTGCGAAGGTAGATGGTGCAAGTATCGAAGAGCTGTTGAACAATCTGAAATTGCCCGAATACCGCACCCGTTACCGCACGCGCCGTGAGTTGCGCGGCCGCGATGCTTCACAGGTTTTGGCTAAACTGAATACATGGGTAGCTGGTCTGGACAAAAACGATCCGCGTTACGAGCATCATTTGCTCGAAGGCCTGTGGGTAAGCTGGGGGATGAACAAGGTGGATCAGAAGCTTCTGAAACAGGTATTGAATGCCAAAGATTACCACGCGCGTGCCGCAGCCGTACAGGTAGTGCGCTACACGGGCCACCAGGTGCCCGACCAGGCGAATCTGCTTACGCAGGCTGCACGCGACGAGAACAGCCGCGTACGCCTAATGGCCATTGTGGCAGCCTCGTGGATCGGGAAGGAAAAAGGCTTGCCGGTATTGGCAGAAGCGAAAAAAATGCCGCTCGACGATTGGACAATCCACGCGTTCGAAGCAGCCGAAGCGCATTTGAAAGGAGAGAATGTGAAAAAAGAAAAGCAAACTGTCGCTGCGACAAGTCTGAAAGGCAACGACCTGATCCTGTTCAACCAGGGACGGCAGATTTATGCCAAAGAGGGCTATTGCACTACCTGCCACCAGCCTGATGGCAAAGGTCTGGAAGCATCGGGTTTTCCGCCGCTATCGGGGCCATGGATTACCGGCAGCGACGAACGGTTGATCAAGATTGCATTGAAGGGCTTGCTCGGGCCGATCGAAGTGAATGGGAAGAAATATCCGGGCCAGGTACCCATGACGCCGTTCGCAGGTTTGCTGAAAGACGACGAAGTGGCGGCGGTGCTGACTTACGTCCGGAATTCTTTTGGAAACAAGGGGCCGGCGATATCGCCCGAGAAGGTGAAGCAGGTCCGCGCGGCTACGGAAAGCAAGAAAGATTTTTACTCACCCGAACAGCTTTTGAAAGATCATCCATTGGAAAAGATGTAGGGCTGGTATAATAATTGTAGGCTTAACGGAGAGGGCGGGGATTTTTTCTCCGCTCTCTCTTCGTTTTTATTGCAATTTATTCGTGGCTTTTCGGTTACTAAGAAAAGCAAACTATGTGTACGGATAGCGGCGATAAAGATTTAGATTTGCTTATAACTGATCCGAATCTATCACATAACACACGTTACGGCTTTAACCATGCTTCGATTTTTACCAATTGCAGCCATTAGTACGGTTATCCTGTTATTTTTTCTTTATAATCTCCATTTTTCGGTTGATTTCCCCTATCAGGACGATTTTTTGTTTATTCAATTCCTCGAAGCAATTACTGGTGACGACAGAAGTTTCACCAAAGTAGTTGAGGAAATGTTTCTCACATTTAACGACCACAAAGCAGCGGTACCAAGATTTGTTTCCCTGCTTGATTATAAATTAACGGGCCATTTGCATTTCCGGTTTTACATTGCCCTCGGAACAATTGCCGTAGCTTACATTTGCTATTTTCTTTACGTTAATTTCCGAAAGGCGGGGCTGCCGCTGTATTATTTTATTCCGGTTCCTCTGGTACTATTCCAGCCTATGTATTACGAGGTTTCGAACTGGGCGCTTACGTGTTTGCAACATCCGTTCCTGACCGCTTTTTTGGCGGCGGCCATCCTGCTCGTTTCCCGCGGCACCAAACCCGCTTTCTACGGGGCGATGCTTTGCTGTTTTCTGGCCACTTTCACGCATGGCAACGGGATTCTTACCTTCCCTGCGATTATCTTCTTTTACCTGTGCCACAAAGACTTCCGCAATGCGATACTGACCACCGTTTTCATGTTTGCTTGCTTGGGGATTTACATGGCGGGTTACGAATCGGGGCAGGCGGTGAATCTGCCCAAAAATGGCGTAGTGTTCTTTTCGTCGCTTTTCGGCTTCCTGGGGGCTTCGATGTCCCTTTGGGCGATGCCGGAGCTATTGTCGGCGGTCTGGGGTTTTGCCATTATGGTATGCGTGGTGCTGGTAACGTGGCGGGTGGCGAGCGTTTATTTCAGAAAGCCGTTATCCGTTAAGCCGGGTACGATCGAGTTGCTTTCATTTTTTGCATTCCTTTTTATTTCAAGTACCGTTATTGCGCTTTTTAGGTCGTGGATGGGGACCACGATTGCAAGTCGTTTTCAAATGTACGCCGCACTTTCGACGGCCGTGTTTTACATTTTCCTGCTATTTTACACCGACGTGCTCCGGAAAAAGTGGGTTTATACTGCTGTACTGGGTTTTAGCATATTTTACTGGGCTTATTCGTATTACAAGTTCACGGGGATCGTGGCAGCGAAGAAAACATCGCTGCTTGCCGATGTTTACAATTGGCAAAACAACCGCAGCATGTTTTCGGTGGAAAGATCGATCCAGAACAATGCAAGTTTTTACCTGATTCCGGGATATGAAAAGGGTTTCTTCCGGCTTCCGAAACCGGTTACGGATAAAAAGGAGCTTGATGTGATGTTCGCGGGGAAAAGTCCGGTACAGGACAATGAAATCTACATTGAAGCCTGGAATATCGATCGCGTGGTGCGCGGTGGTGTCGATGAGCTTACCAATTACTTTGTGTCCAGCAACATTTTGCCGCAGCGGAAGCATTTCTGGGACGATCGTTTTCTCGTGATGAAAAATACCGCTACCGATTCGACCTACCTCATTAACGCAAATCCGAAAACAGAGGCGCGTAAAAACATTCTCACCGACGGGCATTACTACAAAACGGGTTTCAATACCTTACTTCGCCAGGACGACCTGGACGCAGGTACTTACGAGCTTGGCATCCTGGATGTTTCGGGAGATGGAAGAAAGACATTCTACCGGCTCGACAAGGCACTCGTCAGCACAGGTAACGGGTACTCGCTGAAATAGCCTGGCGTACCGGTTACTAATCCGTCCGTTATACTGGAGAATTGCCATTGCATAGCGCTCCGCCCGTATTTCCCAACACAGAAATGTCATATTTCGGCGTGCGGCGCGCTCTGGCCCTCATTCGCGCCGAAACGCGTGCCGAATGGCAGGTTTGCGATAGTTTTTGCTAGGTAAAACCATAAAAAATTCGTATCTTTACGTGCTTAAAAAGCCAGATAATGGTTCTTTTTATCCAAGTGTAAAACAAACTATATGTCAAACGAAGCAGTGCTAGAAGTAAACAGCTATTCGGCTGAAAATATCCAGGTTCTTGAAGGTTTAGAGGCCGTTCGTAAACGTCCGGCGATGTATATCGGTGACACTGGCTTCAAAGGCGTTCACCACTTGATTTGGGAGGTTGTTGACAACTCCATTGATGAGGCGATGGCAGGTTACTGCGATACCATCAATGTTACGATAGAAAAAAATAATTCCATAACCGTTAAAGACAACGGTCGCGGTATACCCACCGGAATGCACCCCAAAGAGAATAAATCCGCTTTGGAGGTTGTACTCACCGTGCTCCACGCCGGTGGTAAATTCGACAAAGATACTTATAAGGTTTCCGGTGGTTTGCACGGTGTGGGGGTATCCTGCGTGAACGCGCTATCCATCCACTTGCGTGCGGAAGTACACCGCGAAGGAAAGATATTCGAGCAGGAGTTCAGCGAAGGCAAGCCGCTTTACGCAACCCGCGTAATCGGTGACTCGGACAAAACAGGGACGATCATCCACTTCCTGCCCGACGCGACCATCTTCTCGGTGACGGAATTTAAATACGAAACAGTTGCTACCCGTCTCCGTGAATTGTCGTATCTGAATAAAGGCATCCGCATTACGCTGGAAGACAGGCGTGAGGAAGATGAGGATGGTAAATTCCGCGGCGAAGATTTCTATTCAGAAGTAGGTCTGAACGAATTCGTGACTTACCTGGATGCTACCCGCCAGCCTTTGATCCCCGAGCCGATCCACATGGAAAGCGACAAGGGCGCTATCCCGGTGGAAGTGGCGATGATGTACAACACATCGTACAGTGAGAATGTATTCTCGTACGTGAACAACATCAACACCATTGAAGGTGGTACCCACGTTTCCGGTTTCCGTGCAGCATTGACGCGTACTTTGAAAAACTACGCTGAAAAGTCTGGTATCCTGGCCAAAGAAAAAGTGGAGATCAGCGGGGACGACTTCCGTGAAGGGCTCACCGCAGTGATCTCGATCAAAGTTCAGGAGCCGCAATTCGAAGGTCAGACCAAAACCAAACTCGGTAACGGTGAAGTAACTGGTGCCGTGAGCCAGGTGGTGGCCGAAATGCTCGACACTTACCTCGACGAACATCCGAAAGAAGCCCGCGTGATCATCGACAAGGTGATTCTTGCCGCCAAAGCCCGTATCGCAGCGAAAAAAGCACGCGAAATGGTGCAGCGCAAGAATATCCTTACCGGTACAGGTCTGCCAGGCAAGCTTTCCGACTGTTCCGAAACCGATCCGAACGTTTGCGAACTATACCTCGTCGAAGGGGACTCTGCGGGTGGAACTGCCAAGCAAGGCCGTAACCGTGCATACCAGGCGATCCTTCCGTTGCGCGGTAAGATCCTGAACGTGGAGAAAGCGCAGGAATACAAGATCTACGAAAATGAAGAGATCAAAAACATGTTCACCGCGATGGGCGTGCAGATCGGTAAGGACGGCGACGAACGTGCATTGAACATCGACAAGCTGCGTTACCACAAGATCGTCATCATGACCGATGCGGATATCGACGGTAGCCACATCCGTACGCTGATCCTGACGTTCTTCTTCCGCTATATGAAGATCCTGATCGACAACGGTTATATCTACATTGCCCAGCCGCCATTGTACCTCGTGAAAAAAGGCAAGGAAGAGCGCTACTGCTGGACCGAGCAACAACGCGAAGAAGCGGTCCGCGAGATCGCTGCTGGTAAAGAAGACTCGGTGAACGTTCAGCGTTACAAAGGTCTTGGTGAAATGAATGCAGAGCAACTCTGGCAGACAACGATGAACCCGGAGCACAGAAGTTTGAAACAGGTATCTGTGGAATCTGCTGCCGAGGCCGATCACCTGTTCTCGATGCTGATGGGCGACGAAGTAGCCCCTCGCCGCGATTTCATCGAGAAAAATGCCAAATACGCCCGCGTCGACGTGTAGTCATTAGCTCAAACCACAATATGGGAACGGATGGCTGTGAAACACGGTCATCCGTTTCTTTTTGGAACGAAAATTTAACAGAAACTTCATCGGCCCGAAAACAATAGATTGTTTAGATTCGTTGAATTTTTATGGCCATCCTGATACACCTTTTTAATAGCATAACGTTATGTCTGGCTCATCCGACAATATATATAGCAATGAAAAACGAAGTAAGCTGACTAATTTGTTCGCATTGTTCAAAAGTCCGAAAGAACCGGCGGCGGCAGAGGATGCCAAGGCGGTCAGTTCATCGGAAAAGGCCAATACCCAGATGCAGCAAAGCGACCTGATCAGCAGGGACCTGAGTTGGATGAAATTCAACGACCGCGTGCTCGACCAGGCGACCAATGAAGACCGAAACCTGTTCGACCGTCTGAAATTCCTGGCCATTACCTCATCCAATCTCGACGAATTCTTCACGATCCGCGTAGGAAGCCTTTATAACTATCTCGATTTCGGCAAGGAACGCCTCGATTATTCGGGTTTGCGTGAAATACCTTTCCGTAAGGTATTGATGAAGGAAGTGCACGATTTTGTGCGCCGACAGAACGAATGCTATAACAACCAGCTGGTGCCGCTTTTCGCAAGTCGCGGATTTCGCATTATCGGGATGGACGAAATTACCGGCGAAGAGCATATTGCGGTGGAAGAATACTTCGATCGTACGGTTTATCCGATGCTGACGCCCATGCTCTTCGATTATACACACGCATTTCCCGTATTGCTCGCGAAAGTGCTCATCCTGGGCGTGATCACGCAGGTGAAGGGTACTACTTCGGAGGAAGACAGAAAACTTTCATTTGTACAGCTTCCCCCAAACCTGCCGCGTTTCTATGTGATAGAACGGGAGGAGGAATTGCTGTTTTTGCCTATCGAGAACATCGCCAAGGCGCATATTAATAAGTTATACAGAAATGTCGATATCGTATCGGCGAACCTGTTCCGCATCAGCCGTAACGGTGATTTTACCCTGGAAGAAAGCGACGATATTGAAGCAGATTTTATCGACGAAATCAAGCAGAAAATCAAAAGCCGCCGTTTGGGAAGGGTAGTGCAGGTTTCGATCGAGCCCGATGTGAATCCGGATTTGCTCAACCTGATCAAAAAGCGCTGGGAAATCGACGACCACAATGTGTTCATGATCGACGGTCTGATCGATTATACGGCACTTTGGGGCATTATCAAACACCCCGAATTCAAAGATCAGATCCCGCCGACCCGCCCGCCGGTGCCGCCACTAGGCCTGGAACGCGAGCGCATTCCCGATATTTTCGAGGTAATGCGGGAAAGGGATATTCTTTTGCACCATCCCTATAACAACTTCGAACCGGTATTGCAGCTGCTGGAACAGGCGGCGGAAGATCCGAAAGTATTGTCCATTAAACTGACCATTTACCGCCTCGCAAAAAACTCGCGCGTGACGGAAGCGCTCCTGCACGCGGCCGAGAATGGCAAGCACGTAGCGGTACTGTTCGAGGTGAAGGCGCGCTTTGATGAGGAGAACAATATCAAGGAAGCGCAACGTCTGCAAAAAGCCGGTTGTTTCGTGATCTATGGCATTGGTTTACTCAAAACGCACACCAAGCTGTTGCTGATCGTCCGCAACGAGGGTAACCGGGTATTGCGTTACGCGCATTTATCGAGTGGTAACTATAACGAGGATACTTCCCGGTTATACACTGATACCGGCCTTTTGACCTCCAATGAAGAGTATACCCACGATATTTCGGAGTTCTTCAACGTCATTACCGGACATTCGATCCCATCCGAATACCAAAACCTGATCACGGCCCCGCGCTACATGCGTGCGAAGCTGATCGAGCTCATCCAGCAGGAAGCGGAGAATGCGAAGGCGGGTTTGAAAAGTGGTATTTGTATTAAAATAAACTCCCTCGAAGACCGCGACACGATTTATGAGCTGTACAAGGCTTCCGAGGCAGGTGTGCCGATTAAACTGATTGTACGCGGCATGTGCTGTTTGCGGCCGCAGCGTACCGGATTGAGTGAAAATATCACCGTTCGTTCGCTGGTAGGAGACTTTTTGGAACACTCACGGATATTCTACTTCCACCAGAACGGCAACCCGCTGGTGTACGGCGGTAGTGCCGATGCCATGGTGCGCAGTTTCGATAAGCGTATCGAGTCGCTCTTCAAGCTCGTGGACCCGCGTGTGCGGCAGGAGGCGATCCACATTTTGTATTACAGCTTGCAGGATAATGTGAATGCCTACGAATTGCAGGAGGATGGTAATTATGTCAAATGCGAGATCGAGGAAGGCAGCGAGCCACTGAATGTACACCAGGCATTCTATGACGTTACGCTGGACCAGGTAATGGCTACGCATTTGTTTGAGGAGGAAGACATTAAGGCAGAAGAAAAGACGCAGGAAAAAAGCGCTACCCCCGAATCTGACGATGCAAATGCCGAGATAGCGCCACAAACCGAAGCCGGCCAGTAAGTTCTATTCTTTAAAAAACACACGCTTGACGCGGTCGCCGATACCCGTCAGGATCTCATAGGGGATGGTGTTGATGGTTTTCGCGAGTTCCGTAATGGGGACTTCCTTTCCGAAAACGATCACTTCATCCCCTTCTTCTATTTGCGCGCGCGTAACGTCGATCATCGTCATATCCATGCAGATATTGCCGATAGTAGGGCATAATGTGCCATTTACCCACACCTTACCCACACCATTTCCGAGGCCGCGGTCGTAGCCATCCGCATAGCCGATCGCCAGCGTCGCAATCGCTGCATCGTGATCGACGACGCCTTTGCGGCTGTATCCCACCGTTTCACCGGATGTGAGGTATTTGACCTGCGAAACAATGGTTTTCAACGTGCCGACCGATTGCAACGAACGCTGATCCTGTCCGGTTGCTTCTACGCCGTACAAGCCAATACCCAGCCGCACCATATCGAGGCGGTATTCCGGGAAGCGTACAATCCCGGCGGAATTGAGGATATGTTTAATGGTTTTGTATCCCAATGTCTGCTCAATCAGCTCCGCACCTTCCATGAACTGCGCATATTGCTTTCTGGAAAATTCATTATGCACACCTTCATCGGCTCCTACCAAATGGGAGAATATGCTTGCCACTTTCAATGCCGGGTTTTGGCGAAGCTGGGCTATCAGCCATTCGTAATCGTCCTTTACAAAGCCGAGCCGGTGCATGCCCGTATCGAGTTTCAAATGCACCGACGGCGTGTTGGCCGGTTCGTTTTTCCTCGAAATGTATTCGACCCAGTCGGTGAGGATGCGGCGGCTGTAAATTTCGGGTTCCAGCTTGTATTGCCACAGCAGGTCAAAGGTCGGTAAGGTCGCATTCATCACCATAACAGGCAGGGTAATGCCGCTTTGGCGGAGCATAACGCCCTCGTCGGTATAGGCTACGCCAAGGTAATCGACGCGGTGGTATTGCAGCAATGCGGCAACCTCGGAGCTGCCGCTGCCGTAGGCGAATGCCTTCACCATCGCCATGATTTTCGTTCCCTGTCCGGCCCTTGCGCGGTAGTAGTTCAGGTTGTGAACCAATGCGTCGAGGTTGATTTCGAGCACGGTACCATGTGCTTTCTGCTGAATGCGATGCACGATTTTCTCAAAGGAAAACGGCCGCGCGCCCTTCACGAGCACGAGCGTGTCCGCGAGCGTGTGAAAGGCAAATGTTTTGAGGAAAGTATCGGTATCGTCGTAAAACTCCTGCTCGGGAATATCGAAGAGCGAAGCCTGGCTGCTGATCTCTTTTCCGATGCCGATGAGCCGGTCAATGCTTTTTTCGCTCAGTAGGCGGGCAACCATTTTATATAATTCGGTCGGCGTCTGGCCGGTTTGGAGCACGTCTGAAAGGATCACGGTCTTGCGGTTCCTTTGCTCCTGTTGCGCCAGGAAGTTGAGTGCCATCGAAAGCCCCTGCAAATCGTTATTATAGGCGTCGTCGATAATATAGGAATGGTTAATGCCCTCTTTGAGCTCCAAACGCATGGAAACCGGTTTGAGGAGCAGCACCCTTTCCTGGATAACGGCCGGTTCCAGCCCGAAATCGAGCAGGAAAACAATGCAATGCGTGAGATTTTCGAGCGAAGCGTCATCCCGGAAACCGGTTTCGAAAGTATGGTTGCCCAGCTTTCCGGTGAGGGAAATCACGGTTTTGTCTTTTTGCGGGGTATAGGTCACCTGCACGTGCGAGCCGGAATAGTTACTGCCCCAGCTCAGCGTTTCGAGGAACGCATTCACGGGTTTCAGGATCAGGCTGATCTCTTCGTCAATTTCGTGGTAATCTTTCCGGTAAATGAGTTTTTTGACCTTCGTGAAAAGGCGCAGCTTTTCGGTGATCTTCTGTTTGCGGCTTCTGAAACCGTCGTCATGTGCCGGGCCGATATTGGTAAAAATGCCTATGGTCGGTTGCATGACAGGCTGCAAATACTCCATCTCGTGCGCTTTGGAAATACCCGCCTCGAAAATCGCCAGCGAATGTTCCTGGCTCAGGTTCCACACTGAAAGCGGCACGCCGATCTGGGAATTGTAGCTTTTGGGGCTCGCCACAATGCTCCGGCCGGGCGAGAGGAGCTGCACGAGCCATTCTTTGACGATCGTTTTACCATTACTTCCCGCAATGCCTACCACCGGAATGTCGAACTGCTTTCTTTTGGAAGCCACCAGTTGCTGCAATGCACGGATGCTCGAAGCTACTACCCATATTTGCGCGTCGTCCCACGCCGCCGCGGTTTCACGGAGCTCGCCGGTAAATGCGGCTTCTTCCACCACAAACTCCCGCACGCCCGCCGAGTACAATTCGGGCAGGAAGCGGTGGCCGTCGTGGCGCTCGCCTTTGATGGCAAAAAAGATACTCTGGCCGGGGAAAGAAACCTGGCGGCTGTCGGTCAGGATGTATTGGGCTTGTGTGGTTACAATGGGGGATGTATTGACGGTAAGACTCATTCCAATGCTCGTTAATCAAAGCACAAAGGTATCAATCTACATCCATTTTTTAGTTTTGAAATAAAATATCATCCCTATCGTAACTGCGACCATCAGCCCCCATACATAGTAGTAACCGTAGGGCTCTTTCAGCTCTGGCATAAACTCGAAATTCATCCCGTAAACGCCCACTATAAACGTCAGTGGCATGAAAACGGCCGAGAAGATCGTCAGCGTTTTCATGACCTGGTTCATGCGGTTGCTGATCGTCGATAAATGTACGTCGACCAAACTCGCCACGAGTTCTCGGTACGAATCGATGGTGTCGAGCACCTGCATAACGTGGTCGTAAAGGTCACGGTAATAGGGGATTACTTCTTTGCTGACCTGCATATTGTCCTCGCGGATCATCTGGTTCACCATATCGCGCAGCGGCCAGATCTGCCTCCGGGCTAATGTCAGTTCGCGTTTCAATGCATACATATCTTTGAGTGAAAGCTCCGCTACGCCCCGGATCACCTGGTCTTCGGTGGCATCGAGGGCATCGCCTAGTTTTTCCAGCACGATGAAATAGTTGTCCACCACGACGTCCATCAATGCAAAAAGCAGGTAATCGGGCCCGTTGCGGCGGGTTTTGCCGACGGAGGCTTCGAGACGGTTTTCAACCGACGTGAAAATGTCGGAAGTAAGCTCTTCCTGGAAAGACAGCACATAGTTTTTGCCCAATACAAAACTCACATGTTCGGAAGAAATGCTGATGGGCGATTCCGAATCGACATGGAGCATTTTCAGGGTCAAAAACAAATGCCCGGTGTCGTACAATTCGAGCTTCGGCTTGTGCTCGGTATTCACGACGTCTTCCAGCAGCAGCGGGTGTAAATGGTAGAATTTACCCAGCTTTTCGATCAGCGGCATTTCGTGGATGCCGTCCACATTGAGCCAGGTAATGAAGTTCTGCCCGTCGCTATCCGGCCGGCATTCGTCGAGTGATTTTACATCCTCGTCCTTATAAGAATGCTCATTGTAGCGAATGCGGCGGATTTTGGTTTTCAGGCCAACGTCCGGACCAATATAAGTAAGCGTGCCCGGCGAAGTGAGCAGGCCACGCTTACGGTACTTTTTGGATTTTCTGCCGCCGTTCCGCGTGGTACCGCCGGAGGGCTTATTGCTTTCTGTCCCGTTCAAACTTTGTCGCTATTTGAGGTGAAACACCAGCAAAGGTACGTGCGTATCCACAACGAGCTTACGCGTAATGCTGGGATTGATCAGATATTCTTCGATGAACGACCGCTCGCGCGTGGACATGATCAGCAGGTCGGCTTCCACTTCGTCGCAATAGCCCTCGATGCCGTCGAGTACATGTTTTGCTTCCCGGATGACAATCTGGCCCTCGCGGATCGTGAAATGGGACTTGATATCAGTAATATACTGGTTATCCGGTTGAATATCCGGTTGCGTATCCGAGTTGATTTTCAATAAGGTAAGGTCGGCACCGAGGTGGTTCATCAGCACAAACACCTCGCGGAGGATATTGTTTTCTTCGTATTCAAACTGCGTTGCATATACCACTTTCTTGAATTTCGTAGGCTCGGTTTGAGGTGGTACTACCAGCACGGGGCACGGCGAATTGAGCGCGATTTGCGTTGCGGAGCTCCCGATCAGCTTGTCGAGGAAGCCTCCGGTGCCGGTCCGTCCGATCACGATCATATCCGGTACATGGTCGTCGATCGCCTCTTCAATGGCCGATTGTACGCTGCCGAGCGCCCATATCGCCTTCGCATTGTAGCCTTCGGCAGTCAGGCTGGCCGCGTATTCGTCGAGCCGTTTATGAAATTCGTCTTCCAGCTCTGTGGTCATCGTCAGAAAATCGGCGCCGCCGATGCCGGGCATCACATTACCGGGTGTCACATTTACGTCGGCTATATAAGGTTGGTATGCGTGGAGGATCAGCAGTTCCGTCACGTCTTTTTCGGCGATCAGTTTGGCGGCGGCCAATGCGCGCTCGGCGTTTTCTGAAAAATCGATCGCAATCAGGATACTTCTCATGATAGGTTGAGTTATGTTTTGGGTATGGATTGTCCTAACATATCGATTTTACGAACCGGAATCAAGGACTTTGGTCATTTTTGGTACCGGATGGAATCCCCGATGGTATCCCGGATGGAAATCCTCTACGGGATCTGCATGAAGCATAGGCAGCATTTCCGTCCGGTTAGGAAAAGATTTAATGTCGGGCTAATATTGGACGTTTCAAATTTTGTGCCAAATTGTATCGAAATCCACTGCCCATAACCCGATCTTCCATGATAGCATCCGGCGGTCGATGGTCGATGGTCGGGCCGCAGGCCCCCCTCATTCAATTTTGCATTCGTCCAATAGCCTTGCCGTTTTGTAGTAAACGATTGGTTATTTTACTTTTTCTCTTCTGTTTAGTACAAACATTCACTCTAATTGTTCAAGACATAAATTAAATTCTGTGTTTTGGATATATTGCATTGGTTGTGTTGACAATCATTAATTTGATTTTTTATAAGTTTACCATTACAAACTAATTAAGCATACCAACTTCCCTGTATGAAGAGCAAAATTACCATTATCAATATCGTGCTGGTTACCATTGCCGCGATAGCCTCCGTTTTAAGTGCTTACGACATCCTGCCTTTATCTGATAGTGTGCTCATTGGCCTCCGCTGGCTGGCGCTGGCAAGCCTGGTCGTGTATGCGATCCTGAAAAGGAACCTCACCACTTCGATCCTCATCTCGATGCTCGTAGGAACGGAGATCGGCTATGATTTTCCGAAGATGGGCACCGAGCTGCACTTTCTGCGGCAGATATTCCTTCAAATGATCAAAACCGTGATCGCGCCGCTGCTTTTCGCGACGCTCGTAACCGGTATCGCCGGGCATTCCGACCTGAAACAGGTGGGCCGCATGGGCTGGAAATCGTTGTTGTATTTCGAAGTCGTTACCACATTCGCATTGATCATCGGGCTGGTGTTTGCCAACTGGTTCAAGCCGGGCGTCGGTATCGTACCGCCTGAAAGCCTGAATGCGACCCTGCCGAAAGTAAACCAGCAAACCTGGCAGGAGATCGTACTGCATTCTTTTCCCGAGAATGTCGCCAAATCTATTTATCACGGCGAGGTGTTGCAAATCGTCGTTTTTAGTGTGCTTTTCGGGATAAGCCTTGCATTGTTGCCTTCGGCGAAAAAGGAGAAATTCGTACACGGCGTGGAGCTTTTGGCCGAGGTAATGTTCAAATTCACCAAAATCATTATGTACTTCGCACCCATCGGGGTGGGAGCGGCCATTGCCGAAACGGTAGGCCACATGGGCATCGATGTTTTGAAAAACCTTGCATTACTGCTCGCTACATTATATTGTGCGCTGATCGTCTTCATCCTCATCGTGTTCGTGCCGGTGGCGCTGATCGCGAGAATCCCCGTCATTAAGTTTGCGAAAGTCATTTTCGAGCCGGTTTCCATTGCGTTTGCCACCACGAGCTCTGAATCCGCATTGCCCAAAGCGATGGAAAAAATGGAGAAGTTCGGCGTTCCACGGCAAATTGTATCGTTCGTTATGCCAACGGGTTATAGTTTTAATCTCGATGGTTCTACATTATACCTCGCGCTTGCCACCGTGTTCGTCGCGCAGGCGACCGGCACCGAAATGTCGATCGGGCAACAGTTTACAATGGTATTGCTCTTAATGCTTACCAGCAAAGGCGTTGCCGGTATCCCCCGGGCGACTTTGGTGATATTGTTGGGCGCGATCGCTAACTTTGGCATGCCCGAATGGCCTGTATTACTGATCATGGGGATCGACGAACTGATGGATATGGCCCGTACATCGGTGAATGTGACCGGTAACTGTCTGGCAACAGCCGTTGTTGCCCGTTGGGAAGGCGAACTCGATGATGAGAAAATGCACAATTCGGACAAGGTTGTGGAAGAACCCGCGGCCGCCGAAGTTTAATAGTCATTTTGAGAGTAAATTTTTATGTTGACCCTTTACGGAATCCCAAACTGCGATACCATTAAAAAAGCCCGCACCTGGCTCGATAAAAATAAGGTGCCTTACCAGTTTTACGATTACAGAAAAGACGGCATCAGCCCGGACAAGGTAAGCAGCTGGTTCAGCGAATTTCCGTGGGACAAAGTTTTAAATAAAGCTTCCACGACCTGGAAAGAGCTCAGCGAAGAAGAAAAGGCAAAGGTAACCGATGCGAAATCGGCGGCAGAGCTTCTGTCGTCTAACCCGACGGCCATCAAGCGCCCCGTAATTGAAGACGAAAACGGGAAAGCGCTGACGCTGGGTTACAACGAAAAAATCTACGAAGAAACTTACCTTAAATAGGTTTCACACAAAC
Organism: Dyadobacter sp. SG02; assembly: GCF_900109045.1. Classification (GTDB taxonomy): domain Bacteria; phylum Bacteroidota; class Bacteroidia; order Cytophagales; family Spirosomataceae; genus Dyadobacter. The sequence continues at coordinate 552,978 of NZ_FNYL01000001.1, read as the reverse complement.
GATCACGACTTTCGTCTGATCGGCAAGGGTGGTGGCGAACAGGTATTGGTCGCCACCATCTTTCAACTTCCACTTTTTCCTTAACTCTTCGGGCTTCGCCGGAAAGTTACGGGTGGTAATGTTCGCTTTTCCATCGGATATGTACTGCGAAATCTCGCGGATGTCGGGTTTGCAGACGGCCGCAATCTTGAAACTGCGGCCCGGAAAATCTTCAACATAATCTTCCGAAGTATACAGCTGGCTGTGCATCGCCAGTTTCTGCACATTGTATCTCGCGCAAAGTGTTTTGAATGCACCCGCTTTCAGCACGGCGGCGTGCGGTTCATATAAGTAATCCAAAGGTTTGGCATAGCTAACCAATGCATTCCGCTCTTCTTCACGATCGAAATCGAGCTGGTGAATGGGCCGTCCGGCCGCGTCGATGATGCGGATTTTGATTTTAAACTCCTGCTCCTGCATTTCGCGGTCAAGAACGAAGAGTAGCTCCTTGCATTCCTGCTCGTAGCCCATCACGTGAACTTCTTTCAGTTTTTGGAGCTCTCTGGAAGCGAGATCAATATCGAGCAGGGGAGAGGTTTTGATTAAAATATGGGGGGCAGCATGGAAGAGTAATGCTGCATTTCCGGCTACATCGGGTGTACAATCGGCGAGGCGGACCACTTTTTCTTTATTGGCATCGCGGCGGGCGGGGTCGGCGTAGAGCCAGTCGGCGGTGAGGCCTTCCTGCAACGCATGCATCGACTCGCCCGCGTGTACATGTATGTATGACGCGCCCAGCTGCGCGAAGTTGTAAGCGGCGGCCAGGGCTACTTCGGGTTGTTGTTCAAAATAATGGGTTTCGGCGAAGCTGCGGCCCATGTAGTAGCAATCGATCCCCATGCCGCCCGTAATGTCGATCAGCGTTTTTCCGGAAACAATCCCGGCTTTGTAACGCGCGGTGGCTTCCGACGAGCATTGTTCCACCGATAACGCAGGCGGGAATATCAGGGTTTCATTGGCCGACCATTCCGGTAGCTTTTTCAGCGCCTTCTGCCGCGACTGGATCTGTGCCGCAAGCTTCTTTACATCCAGTCCTTTGAACTTCCCGGCTTTCAGGATCAGTTCGCCGGGATTGGCATACAAATGCGTGCGGATGAATGCGATCTCCTCCTCCGTCAGCCCCTCGTGCGCATCGCCGTTTGTTGCCATTTCCTGCCCTTTGCTCATTTGTTCAATTAGTTCGAAGCCCGAAAGTACATCTTTTTAACTAGCAGAGACAATACCGGGGCTTTACGGACAGAATTTGAAATATTATTAGAATGATAATAATTGGCGATCATTTGCTATCGGTTGATTATCAGTAAAATGGCCTGCAAGTGTCTGGAATACAGTTTCTGTGCAAGTAGGACTAACCAAATGAAAATTATAACTTCACAGCCAAATCCTAAATTTCCTGTTAAAACCTTTATTTATCATGAGAATTAAGACCCTTGAAGAGTACAAGGTTGCTTACCAACAAAGTGTAGACGATCCCGAAGGTTTCTGGGCGGAAGTGGCCCAACAATTTCAATGGCGTAAACCGTGGAAGAAAGTGCTTAGCTGGGACTTTCAGGAAGCGCGTACCAAATGGTTCGAAGGCGGCGTGATGAACATCACCGAGAATGCCCTCGACCGTCACCTTGCCGAACGCGGCGATCAGCCTGCAATCATCTGGGAACCCAATAATCCCGACGACCAGGCAGTGACGCTTACTTACCATGTTTTGTTTGAACAAGTATGCCGCTTCGCGAATGTGCTCAAAAAGCACGGCGTGAAAAAGGGCGACCGCATTTGTATATACCTGCCGATGGTGCCCGAACTGGCAATTGCCGTGCTCGCATGTGCACGCATTGGCGCAGTGCATTCGGTGGTATTCGGTGGTTTTTCCGCCAAATCCATCGCCGACCGCATCAACGACGCCGAATGTTCGATGGTGATCACTTCGGACGGCGCATTCCGCGGCTCAAAAGTAATCCCGATGAAGGATACCGTGGACGAGGCATTGGTACAATGCTCGACTGTGCAAAAAGTGATTGTGCTCACACGCACCCGCACACCGGTACACATGCTCAAAGGCCGCGACCTTTGGTGGGAAGACGAGGTGAAGCAAGTAAACTCCGTATGCCCCGCCGAGCCGATGGATGCGGAGGATATGCTTTTCATCCTCTACACATCAGGTTCGACCGGCAAACCCAAAGGTGTCGTGCACACCTGCGGCGGCTACATGATTTACGCTACCTATACATTTGCGAACGTGTTCCAGTATGAGCCTGGCGAGGTGCATTTCTGTACGGCCGACATCGGTTGGATCACGGGCCACAGCTACATAGTGTACGGTCCGCTTTGCTACGGCGCTACTTCCGTCGTATTCGAAGGCGTTCCTACCTATCCGGATGCAAGCCGTTTCTGGAAAATAGTTGAAAGACATAAGGTGAATATCCTTTACACAGCGCCGACAGCCATTCGCTCGCTGATGGGCTTTGGTCTGGATTATGTGAAGGGGCACGATTTCTCTTCATTGAAAAAGCTGGGTTCGGTAGGGGAGCCGATCAACGAGGAAGCATGGCATTGGTACAAAACCCATATCGGCGGCGATCACTGCCCGCTGGTGGATACCTGGTGGCAGACCGAAAACGGCGGTATCATGATCTCACCGCTGGCGGGTATTACACCGGAAAAACCGACATTCGCCACATTGCCATTGCCGGGTATTCAGCCGGTACTGGTGGACGAAAGCGGCCAGGAGATTGAAGGAAACGGCGTGAGCGGTAACCTTTGTATCAAATTCCCCTGGCCGGGCATTATCCGCACTACCTACGGCGACCACGAGCGCTGCCGCCAGACCTACTTCTCGACTTATCCCGGAAAATATTTCACCGGCGACGGATGCTTGCGCGACGAGGACGGCTACTACCGCATTACCGGCCGCGTGGACGACGTGCTGAACGTTTCGGGCCACCGCATCGGTACCGCGGAGGTGGAGAATGCGATCAATATGCACCTCGGCGTGGTGGAATCGGCGGTAGTAGGTTACCCGCACGATATTAAAGGCCAGGGTATTTATGCGTACGTGATCACCGAGCACACGCCGGAGGACCCCGAGATGTTCCGTAAAGACATTTCCGCTACCGTTTCCCGCATTATCGGCCCGATTGCGAAGCCCGACAAGGTTCAGTTCGTGTCTGGCTTGCCCAAAACACGTTCAGGCAAGATCATGCGCCGGATTCTGAGAAAAATTTCGGAAGGAGATGTGAGTAATTTGGGTGATACCTCGACGTTGCTCGATCCGGCCGTTGTGGAGGAGATCAAGGCAGGGAAGTTGTAAGATTTTATAGATTGAATATAAGTCAAAAGGCCCCGATCGGGGCCTTTTGTATTTTCTCTGAACGAGAAATCTATTTGATTTTAACCGAACTCACTTTATCCGCGGCGCAGCCACAACCTTTGGCACATCCGCCGCTGTTACGCCGGTCGAATGCTTTCCAGATCCGCCAGCCCATATAGCCTGCCGCGACGAGGAATAATGCCCAAATGATGATTTGCTGCTCCATGACCTGTTAACGGCTTTTTACTGCCAATTGTTCCGCTGCGCCAGCCTGAATGCGTGTTGGTAATGGTGCTCGCTGTGCCACGCGTAATTGGCAATCACTTCATCGAGGCGGAATGACTTTTGAGAACCCGGGTGGAAATAGGTACGTGCCAGATCATTTTCATCGAGTGAATTCAACAACAGTACCCAGCGTAAATGCACATAGCGGATCAGTTGCAGCGAAAGCTCTACCTGTGCCGTTTTGGCATCCGGCAATTCTGCCCACAAATGCTCCTCGTAAGGTTTGATGGTAGGATTATCCTCCGTCATCGCCAGCCTGCAACGGGTATAGGCATTGATATGGCTGTCGGCCACGTGGTGGATCAGTTGGCGTACCGTCCAGCCGTCCGGGCGATAAGGAGTGTCCAGCTTATGATCATCCCAGCTGCCCAGTAAATTGATGAATTTGGAAGGCAATGCGCTGATAATCTGAATATTGGTTTTGATTTCGGCAGGGGAATAGCTATTCCGGGCTTCGAATTCGCCGATCGGATATTGGAGGTTGTAAAGGTCCATGGTGAGATTTTAATGAGTGAATGTGTGAATGACTTTCAGAAATTTTCACTGATGACTTGCACCAACTCCGGGTGTGATCCCGGTGCTGCTGCGATGATATCTCCTCCAAACAGGTAATTGTCACCGCCTTTGAAATCGGTCACAATACCTCCTGCTTCCTTGATGAGCAGCGTACCTGCTGCCATATCCCAGGAATTGAGATTGTATTCATAAAAGCCATCAAAACGGCCAGCCGCCACGTATGCCAGATCCACCGCTGCGGCGCCCATCCGGCGGATGCCGTGGGTCTTTTGCATCAGGAGTTCGAGAATGTACATGTAGCGCTTCTGCTTCTCGAACCGGTAATAGGGAAAGCCGGTCGCGATGAGGGCGTCGGCCAATGTCGGTACTGTTGAGATTTTGATGTTTTTTCCATTCAACCATGCTCCGCCACCTTGCCAGCCGTAGAACATTTCGTTCAGGCTTGGCTCATGGATAACGCCTACGAGAAGCTCCTTACCGCGCGCAAGGCCTACGCTCACGCAATACACGGGAATGCCGTGGATGAAATTGGTGGTGCCGTCGAGCGGATCGATGATCCAGTTCAATGCCTCGGGGTCGGGCTCCTGGCCGGTTGTTCCTTCTTCGGTAATGAAGCTGGCTTCCGGGAGGATCTCCTTCAAACCGGCTACGAGCAGCTTTTCGGCTTCCTTGTCTACATACGAAACCAGGTTGTTGAGGTCTTTGTACTCGATTTTGTCACGAGAAAAAAGGGCCGCTTCCTGCTGGATAAATGAGGACGCCAGCCTTACTATTTCAATGGTTTTTTGTGTCAGCAACTCCAGATCCATACGCAATTTCCTTTTGGGGAATTTTTGAAAGTGAATTGTTAATATAGTAAACCCTGATGATCAGCATCGCCAGGATGGGAATTAACACCAGATTATGCTTAGCGAGGTTACCCGTCGCGCAAAGTAAGAGGAATGCATAGAAAATCAACAGGAATTGAAACCAGTTCGGCTTCTTGTTTTTCGAAAGGGAGAAAATGAGCGGCATCCAGAGCGGAAATGCCCAGAGTACATCGTAATTCCAGCTGGTAACGCCGTGATTGGTCCCGAACCATAACAGCAAAATTAACCACCCCGCAAAGCCTGCAATGCCGAAAAGCACTTTGTCGAACACAAAATTGATTCGTTCGGTACGGATTTGCCAGTAAGTGAATGCCAGGGTAAGGATCGCCAGCGACCAGAAAACGACGGTAGGTGTCAGCGGACTTGGGGCCGGAAGTGGTTCGGCAGTGAATATCTGCCGGGTCGATGAAACCAACGGAGCAGTGCCTGTGGCTGTTTTGACTTTCGCATCGGCGAAAGCCGTAGCGAGGTTGTCGGGCAGGAATGTGGCTTGTTCGGGCGTCGCGATCTCGTCGGATGGTGCACCTATGGCCAGGTCCATGCCAAAATCGGCCCAGGGGTTTTGTTTGAATGCATACAGGTCGATCCACTGGCGGAAGCTCCGTTTTTCTTTGGTATACCCATTGTAAATCAGGCTGTCCCCAACGGCCGATTTCAATGCGACGGTCATACGGGTCGCGCAGTTGTCGTAAAAGAACTTGTATTGATATTCGCGGTTCTCGGGCAGGTAATTGTTTTCGAGAAAGTTGTAAAGTCTTTGTTTCTGGGGAATGGAGAGGTTTAGTACCTGCTCGGAAATGGAGCGGCCCTCTTCTCTGTAAAATTCGACCTGATAGGAGAGTGGCGACACGGAGACGCTGTAAGGTAATGTACCTCTCAGGAATTTAACATAAAAATTACCTTCCTTGAAACTGAATGTGCCGTAATTGAATGCCCGGTCGACGCCCGTCGAAGGATCGAAAACCCAAAGTATGCTGTGCCCGAAGCCGGAATACAGCTCCGTTCCCGGCGCCACGGTAATGAGGCTGATTTTCGCCGAAGGGCTGAGGATACCGAACTGCGCCTGCGAAGCAACTGGCCTGATCAGCCATAGAAGGCAGATTAATGTAACTAACCTTAAATGTTCAATCCTCATCTTCGTCATTCGGTTTTTTCTTTTCATCGGCCTTGCCTGAAACAACGATCACAATTTCGCCTTTTACAGGTTTGTCGCCAAAATGGGCTATCACTTCCGTAACCGTCCCGCGCACATTTTCTTCAAACATTTTACTCAATTCCCTCGAAACGCACACCTGCCTGTCGGCCCCGAAATGCTCGGCGAATTGCTGCAACGCTTTCACGAGCCGGTGTGGTGATTCGTAGAAAATCATTGTCCGCTCCTCGTTGGCCAGGTTTTGCAGACGGGTTTGCCGTCCTTTTTTATGGGGCAGGAAACCTTCGAATGTGAACCGGTCGGCGGGAAGGCCGGAGTTGACCAGCGCGGGGACGAACGCGGTAGGCCCGGGCAGGCATTCCACGGGTACGCCCTCACGCAGGCAAGCGCGCACGAGCAGGAACCCGGGGTCGGAAACGGCGGGCGTGCCGGCGTCGGAAACGAGTGCCATCGTCTCGCCCTTGCGGATGCGCTCCACTACGCGTGCGACGGTCTGGTGCTCGTTGTGAATGTGGTAGCTGTGCAGGGGCTTCGAAATGCCCAGGTGTTTGAGCAGGTTCCCGGAGGTACGGGTATCTTCCGCCAGGACCGCGTCAACGCTTTTCAGCACGTTGATAGCCCTTAATGTAATGTCTTCGAGGTTGCCGATCGGCGTGGGTACTATGTAAAGTTTCATGCGTTATAAATCCTGTCGATCGCCGCGGCCAGCATGTGGTCCTTTTCGGTTACGGTGTCGCCGGCATCATGGGTATTCAATTCAAAACTGACCTTATTGTACATATTCGTCCAGTAGGGATGATGGTCCATTTCGTTCACAACATCGGCCACTTTGTTCATAAAAGCAAAAGCTTCGCGGAAATCCTTGAACGAAAAGCTTTTTTTGAGTTTGTTATCTTCTTCCTGCCACATGGTTTCTACGATTTTGATGTGCTTTTCCGGGTCAAAATACTCGTGCCATTCGACACCGCATGGCTGGATTTCCGGAAACGAATATAAGGTTAATCTGGCCGAATCCATACCGATCGAGTATATTTGAACTTTGGCCGGGTGTAAAAGCTTAAGAGGTTATAGATTAATCAAAGACAGCCTTCGGAACAGAAGGCAACCATTATGAAAGTAGAACTAGTCCGCGTAAATGACGCCTTCCATTTCGAAGGCACCGGTTCCTCCGAAGTAAAAGTACATACCGACGGCTCTCCCGAAATCGGTGGCCAGAACCTCGGCGTGAGGCCGATGGAGCTGTTGCTGATGGGCCTCGCAAGTTGCAGCGCCATTGATGTGGTACTGATCCTCAAAAAACAGCGCCAGGAAATCACCGATTTCCGCATCGTTGCCGACGGTGACCGCGAGCAGGAGCCGGATACCCAGCGCAAGCCGTTCCGTAAGATCCATTTGACATTCAAATTCGCTGGTGTGAACCTCGACGAGGCCAAGATCCAGCGCGCGATCGGCCTTTCCATGGAGAAATACTGCTCCGCTACCGCTCAGTTGGAAGCGCTGGCCACCATTACTTATGACGTTGAAATCGCCTCAGTTTAGATAAATCATGCAACAATACCACGACCTGCTGCGCCATATCCTGAAAGAAGGTGTCAGGAAAACCGACAGGACCGGCACCGGCACGATCAGCGTGTTCGGATACCAGATGCGTTTCGACCTCAAAAAGGGTTTCCCGTTGGTGACGACCAAAAAGGTACATACCAAATCGATCATTCACGAGCTGTTATGGTTTTTGCAGGGCGATACCAATATCGGTTACCTCAAAGAGCACGGCGTGTCGATCTGGGACGAATGGGCCGATGAAAACGGTGACCTGGGACCGGTGTACGGCAAGCAATGGCGGAGCTGGGAAGGAGCCGACGGGAAATCCGTTGACCAGTTGCAGGAGGTTTTGAAACAACTCAAAAACTCGCCTGATTCGCGCAGGATCATTGTTTCGGCCTGGAACCCTTCGGAACTTCCGCAAATGAAGCTCCACCCATGCCATGCATTGTTCCAGTTTTACGTGGCGCCGCCTGATACCGACGCCGGTGAGACGAAAGGGAAGCTTTCGTGCCAGCTCTATCAGCGCAGCGCGGATGTTTTCCTTGGCGTACCGTTCAACATTGCCAGCTATGCATTGCTCACGATGATGATCGCCCGCGAATGCGACCTCGACCTGGGCGATTTTGTCTGGACGGGCGGCGATACCCACATTTACCTCAACCATTTGGAACAGGTGGAAACGCAACTCGGCCGTGAACCGCGCGAATTGCCTCAATTGATTTTGAACCCGGAAGTGAAGAACGTGCTGGATTTCAAATTCGAGGATTTCGAGCTCCGGAATTACAACCCATGGCCGGGTATCAAGGCTCCGGTAGCGGTGTAACCCTCGTCTCGGGATGAGCATTCAATACATATTAGAGATTGTCGGAACATTCGCATTCGCGATCTCCGGCGCATTGGCTGTGAAGGATCAGAAGCACCAGGATTGGTTTGGTGCGAGCTTCACAGCCTTTATTTCGTCCATCGGTGGCGGTACGCTGCGCGATGTGCTGTTGGGAAGTTACCCGCTGGTCTGGATCAATGACATCACGATCATCCACGCCATTATCCTGGGGATTCTCGTCACATTTATTTTCTACAAATTCCTGCTAAGGCTGCGAAAGACGTTGTTCCTGTTCGATACGTTCGGGATCGCGCTTTTTACTTTGGTAGGGACTGAAAAGGCCTTGCATTTGGGCGTCAGGCCGGAGATTGCCGTGATCATGGGCGTTTTCACGGCCACTATGGGCGGGGTGATCCGGGATGTGATGACGAACGAAATCCCGATCATTTACCGGAAGGAAGTGTACGCGACGGCGTGCTTTACCGGTGCCTGTGTTTACCTGATCCTCGATAGTTTAGGTGTAGAGCGCAATACCACATTCATTTCGTCGGCCGTTGTCATTATCGTATTAAGGATACTGGCGGTGCGTTATCAATGGAGTGTTCCCCGGTTTTTCAGATAAAAAGAAACCGCCGGAGATGATCCGGCGGCGCTCGATATTCTTACTCTATTAATACTATTTCTTCTTCTTTTTAACTGTTGAAACAGCTTCTTTCACAGCCGGTGCAGCTTTGGCCTGCATTTCGGCGATGGCTTTTTCAACTTGTGGCTTGTAAAAATTGTAGGCTCCGTCCGGTGCGGCTGCGCCTACCGTCAATGCTTTTTGGGCTACGGGAACCGCTTCGGCGGTTTTTCCCAGTTTGTTCAAAATCTGCGCTTTGGTCCACAATGCGCCGAATGACTCTTTCAAACCGATCGCTTTGTCGGCCAGCGACAATGCTACTTGTAAATCCTTGCCTTTGGAAAGCATATAAGCGGCCGTGCTCTGCAATGTGGCTACGTCCTCTGGTTTTTCGGCTACGGCTTTGTTCAATGCAGTCATTGTAAGCGACTCGGTGCTTACGGCGAGGGGCACAGGTACAGTCACCGACGACCACGAGAGGTTCAACAGCGCTGTGCTATCGGTTACCGGCTCGATCTCGATTTTGAATGCTTCGGTGAATTCGCTCGAAGTCGGTACTACCATTGTGCGGGCAACGTCCTCAGATTCTTTGTAGGCGTCGCTGCCACCCTGGTTATAGTTTTTATTCAAAATCACTGTCCACGCAGCGCCATTGGGGATCGAAAACAATGCATACTTGCCCGCAGGTACTTTTTTGCCGCCGAATGTAAACTCGGTGCTGGATTCGAAAATCGTGGCCATGTTAGCACCGGTGCGCCAGATTTGATCGTAAGGAGCGAGCGTAGAGCCGTCGGCGAATACTTTGCGGCCTTTGAGGAACGGGCGGGAATATTTGACGGTGAAATCGGTTACACCAACGGTTTGCATTACAGTGGCTGCGGGGCTGGGCGCGGGCACGCGTTGTGCGATAGAGCCGGTCGCCAGCAGGGCAGCGAGGGACATGGATAATAGATACTTTTTCATTGCTTGAATAAGGTGGTTTATTGCTTTCAGTTGTTAAACTTGTGGTGAAATTAGAACGAAAAAACCAGATAGTCTAAATGAAAAGGGACAGTTTGCTCGCATTGCTCGCATCGTACGAACCGGAGCAGGGCTTAGAGGCTGAAATGCATAATGATACGGTCGATTTTGTGAAAGGGCATCCCGAGTGTTTCGAACGCAGCCTGCTGAAAGGGCATATCACGGCTTCCGGCTGGGTGCTTTCGCCGGGGAAAGATGCGGTACTGCTCATGCACGACCGCAAGCTCGACCGCTGGTTCCAGCCCGGCGGCCATTGCGACGGCGATCCCGACGTGCGGGAAGTGGCGATGAAAGAAGTAATGGAAGAAACCGGTATCACCGATTTGCAGGCATTGCGAGCCGGTATTTTCGACGTGGACGTGCATTTGATTCCCGCCAATAAAGACATTCCCGAGCATTACCATTACGACATCCGCTTCGCATTCAAAGCCGCCGGGGGCCAGGAAATCGTATTGAACAGCGAATCGAAAGACGTGCAATGGGTACCCGTTTCGCAGGTTCAGCATTCCAACGATTCCGAGTCGATTATGCGGATGGTGAGGAAAACTACCGCTTTATAAATTTCAGCGTGCGCTCCTGATTGTCCACTTTGATGCGGATCAGATAGATTCCGGAAGCAAGCTGGCCTGTTGCAACGGTGTGTTTGGCAGGAAGTCGCGTAGTGGCCGAATGCATCGTGGCACCGTTTGCGGCATAGAGACCCACCTTGGCCATTTTCCCAATCAGGGTTTGCGGGATGGTAAGTGTCACTTCGTCCTGCGCCGGATTGGGGGAAAGGATGACATCGCGTAACAGTTCCCCTTCGGTACCCAGCGGAGCGAACTCGTTTTGCACGATTTCCTGCGCCTTAACGAGGTTTGGAACGCCATAACCCAGAAAATTGTCGGGCGTCGCAGCCAGGTGCCCCGATTTTTTCAATACATAAATAACCTGCTGTGCCGTCAGGTTAGGGAATGCCTGCCAGAGGATGGCGGCAACACCTGCAATTTGCGGCGCTGAAAATGAAGTGCCATACCCGCTGGAGGCGCCTCCACCAAGATCGCCGATGATCGTTCCCGCACCGACCGCCGCGACATCCGGCTTTTGCTGTTGCGCCGCATTGGGGCCGACGGAGCTTAGTGAAGAATAGCTGCGGTCGTAGTTGGTGGCGCCTACTGTCAGTACCGAATCCACATCCGCAGGTGCGCCAATGTATTTCCAGGTATCGTTACCGTCATTTCCGGCGGAGTTGACAACCAGAATCCCCTTGCGCGTGGCGTAACGCGCGGCGCGGCTGACGATCGTCGTTTTACCGTCCATGTCCTTGTAGGTATGGTTATAAGCAGGCGAGTCGAATTCGTCGTCGAATGTGGTGTAGCCCAGTGAGGAGTTGATCACATCGGCGCCGAGGCTATCGGCGCGTTCGGCTGCCATGAGCCAGGTGATTTCCTCGTAGGGAGATTCGCCGAAGTTGTTTTCGGTAACATACAATGCAAATGACGCCTTGAACGCAGTACCTACCAATGTGCCGGGTAAGTAACCTGCGATCGTCGACATGACGTTCAGGCCGTGGAAGCCGTCGTTATAGATATTACCGTCGCGGGCCACGAAATCGTGGGAGTCGACAATTCGCTTTTCGTCGCGGAGCTGTTTGAAATAGGCTACTTCATCGCCTTTGGCAAAGCCGTTGTCGAGAATGGCAATGAGCATATTCTCGCCCTGGAAGCCTTTTTTGTGCATATCAGCCACTTCCATCAATGCCAGCTGCGCATTCATTTTGCCGTAATCGACATCCTCGGTTGTGCCCAATTTCCGGTTTGTAGCATCGGTGCGGGCAATACCGGGTGATTTGGAAGTGATATTGGCAACGGGCAGGTTCAGCTCAATTCCTTTGTAAAACGGTAAAGTCTTGATCTGTGCAAGCTGTGCGTCCGAAGCTTCCACCAATGCACCATTGAACCATCGACTCGGGTAGATCACCTTCGCCCCGGTTTGAGTTATCGCAAACAGGTAGCCCTGATTGACCGGGAAATCGTTTGTGGTGATGGCGATGTTCTGCTTTTTACGCCGGTCGACAGACCTTTGGGAAAGAAATTCAGTGGGCTTGTCGACGGAATAGGTACTGTTGCTTTTGTCTTTAAACAACAACAGGTATCTCGGATTACTCTGCGAGAAAACAACGCCTTCGGCGATTAGAAATGTTAATACGGTAAGCAGTAGAGTTTTTTTCATGGACGCGTTTTATGAAGGCAACGTTTGCGGCTTCTGTTTCCATATACTTCTCCCAAAGCAAAAGTGTGGAGGAATATCCTGCGGTCAGGCTACTTTTTCGCCCGGTATATCCCGGCCCCCGAGGTGATCGCATTCTAGCAATGCTTTCATGTCGGAGAAAGGTACGACGGTTTTAAGATAACCATAATTATCGGCGAGGGTAATGGTTTTGTTGTTATCGCCCATTGAAATATCGATATCCGCCATCCCGAACTGGCACGGATGCTCATAACCCGCGGCGTGCGTGATTTCGATGATCTCCTTTGCCAGCGTCTTCATATAGTTGTTGAAGCGCTCGCTTTTTAATGTGGGATCGATGCCCGATTCCAGCCATTTGTTGTTGGTGGCAATGCCGGTCGGGCAGCGGTTGGTATGGCAGGTTTGCGCCTGAATGCAGCCTATCGAAAGCATTGCCTCGCGCGCCACATTGATAATGTCCGCACCCATTGCGAATGCCATCACAGCCTGAGCGGGAAGCCCGAGTTTACCCGAAGCAATGAAGGTGATCTTATCGTTCAGGTTATGTTTCTGGAATATTTTGTAAACGGTGCTGAATGCAAAAACGAGTGGCAGCGACACGTGATCTGCAAAAGACGGAGGTGCCGCGCCGGTGCCACCTTCACCGCCATCAATGGTAATAAAGTCGGGGCCTTTGCCGGTTTCGACCATCAGGTCGGCCAGTTCTTCCCACATTTCCGTTTTACCCACTGCCGATTTGATACCTACCGGCAAACCTGTTTCCGCAGCCATGGCTTCGATAAAATCGATCATTTCGCGGACATTCGAGAATGCGCTGTGGTAGGGAGGTGAAACAACGTCCTTACCGATCGGTACGCCGCGGATTTCGGCGATTTCGGCCGTAATCTTGCTGGCCGGCAGCACGCCGCCCTTGCCGGGTTTGGCCCCTTGCGAGAGTTTCAGCTCGATCATTCGCACGGTCGGGTTGTTCTGCATCAGCTTCACCAGCTTTTCCATCACAAAATTTCCGTCGTGGTCGCGCACGCCGAAATAGGACGTGCCCATATTAAAAACCACATCCGCCCCAAATTTGTGGTAAGGCGAGAGGCCGCCTTCGCCGGTATTATGGTAGTTGCCAAATTTGAAAGAGCCCTTGTTCAGAGATTCGATGGCACGTGCGGAGAGCGATCCATAGCTCATCGCGCTCACGTTCACGACCGAACGCGGGCGATACGGGCGCTTGCGTCGGTGGTACGCGCCTATGACTTTGGCACTCGGAATGGTGTAATGGTGGGGATCGTTGCCGTTTTTGACGTGGTGGCTGTGGGTCGAATCCACGCGGTAGGGCAACATTGAAGGCTTGATGAGCACATAACCCGCTTCCTGCATATTCTGGTCGGTGCCGAAGCCCTGGTAGTTGTTCTCTTTTTTGGAAGAAGCGTAGATCCAGGAGCGCTGCCGGCGGTTGAACGGCAGCTCTTCCCGGTTGTTGGCTACAATGTATTGGCGCAGCTCCGGCCCGATCGTCTCGATCATGTACCGGAAATGCCCTACCAGTGGAAAGTTATGCTGAATGGTGTGCCTCTTTTGTAAAATATCCCTGAGCGCGATAATGGCGGCGATGGCCAGGATAATATAAAGCCAGACAGGCACGGATGCCAGGAACGACCAGACAGTTTCCATAAACAATTCCAGATGGTGAATATTCTAAACTTCTTCCCAGGTGGTAACCTTCGCGAGGTCTTTCCAGTAACCGGGATAGGATTTTACGACTACGCCGGGCTCTTCGATCAGGATTTCGCTGACCATACCCACGGGCGCGAACGCCATCGCCATACGGTGGTCGTCGTAGGTGTGAATGGACGGCACCGGATCGGTAGGGATGTCGGTGAGGGTCGTTACTTCGTATAAATGGTCTTTTTCAACTTCATTCAATTCCGCTCCCAGCTTTTTGAGCTCCTGTTGCAATGCGAAAATGCGGTCGGTTTCTTTGATTTTAAGACTTTCCACCCCGGTCAGTGAAAGGCGGATCTTTTTGATCGCGCAAATAACAACCACGGTTTGAGCCAGATCAGGGCAGTTGGTGAAATCCCAGCCCAATGATGCTTTCGCAGGGATTTTGGTCAACAGTACGCCGCGGTCGGTGAATACGCTTTCCACACCGAGGTGACGCATAATGTCGACGATGGCACTGTCGCCTTGCAGCGAGTCTTTCTTCAATCCCAATAACTCCACTTCCGCGTCGGCGGCCAATGCTACAATGCTGTACCAATAGCTCGCACCCGACCAGTCGGATTCGATGGCGTAAGGTTTGGGTTGGTATTTGAATGGCGGGATAGTGAGTACATTATGCTCCCAGTCGGCGATGTATTCGATACCGAAATGTGCCATCTGGTTCAAAGTCATTTCAATATAAGGTCTTGAACCTACTTCGCCTTCCAGTTTGATTTTCAAACCGGCGGGTAACTGCGGCGCGATCATCAGCAATGCAGATATGTACTGACTGCTCACATCGCCGCGCATGGTGAGCTCATTGTTGCCCGAATAATTGAAGCCATTCAGTTGGAGCGGCGGGTAGCCTTCCACTTTTTCGTAGGTAATATCCGCCCCGAGCTTGCGCAGCGCATCCACGAGTATCCCAATCGGGCGCTCGCACATACGAGGCGTGCCGGTCATGGTTTTCTTCTGGTTGGTTACGGCAAAGTACGCCGTCAGAAAGCGCATGGTGGTTCCTGCGTCGATCACGTCCGCTACCGCATCGCTGGAATTGAGCAGGCGGAGCATCGTCTGCGAGTCGCGGGCTTCGGAAATGTTGGTCAGCTCGGACTGGAAACCGGTGAGCGCATTGATGATCAGCGCGCGGTTACATTCACTTTTGGATGCGGCAAGCTGTATTTCTGCACGTATGGATTGTTGGGGGGGATGAACGAGAATGGATTTCACTTTTCAGATATGGTGTTTCGCAATTAATAGGTTTCAAGCACTTTCAGCTTATTCCTGTTATTGATTTTCAGGGAAGCGAATGTGAATTTATAACAAATATACCCCGCAGCCATGAGCGAACCGCCGATGACGAGCGTGGAAGTGTCGGTCGTGTAGCGTTTATTGTCGATGCCTTTGTTGAAGAAATCGGCTCCGATGAAGATCAAACCGGCCAGTGGAAGCAATGGAGCTGCCTGTGAAACGAACGGAATCCTTTTGGAAACTTTCAAAAGGCGAATGTCTTCGAGCAATATTCTCTGGTAGTCCATCCGGCCTACGGCTTCGTTCACCACACCGATGGTAAATGCAGCGTCATCAACGGACGCGATCGTTTCATTGAAACGGATCGTTTCGTTCTTCATCCGGAACTTGATATTGTCGCCCGGAAAGAACCGGTATCTGTGAAAGCCGCCGATAACAGGGGAAGCATCGAGTACCAGATATTTCTGTCCCGGCGTAGCGATTACCCGGCTGCTGCTGCCCTGTTTCAGAAAGAGTTCTTCGCTGGAAAGGGTTTTTTTAGGGTCATAATGGTCTTGCGACCATGCTTTGATATTCCCCAGGAACAGCAAAACGACAATGGGAAGGAGTAGTCTCATAGTACTAAAAGAATGGTTCAAATATAGGGAATCATTCTCTTAAACGGGCACAACTGTTGCATTGTTGCTTATTAAAAACGCGTTAAACTAGTCGTCCTCAGCCGTTTCTTCCTTTGAAACCTTTACAGATACACCACCGGACACAAGCATCTTCATCACATCCGTCGCTTTGGCGTCGACCGGTGTCACATTATCGGCGGGAACGATGAAAAGCTCGCCTGAAAGCGAATAGGAGAGGGGCATGTACACCGCCACGTGGTCGGCGATTTTGAGGTGGCTGAGGTCGGTTTGGGTAATGAAACCGATTTTTTTAATGTCGGTGTCCTTATACATCGTCACCAGCACGGGCTGGTTGAACTTCTTTTTATCCCCGACAAACGCCAGAATGAGGTCTTTGATAGAATAGTATATCAAACTCACCAGCGGAATGCGGCGCATAATGCTTTCCGTGAATTTGAAAAACGACTGCGGGACGATTGTCGAGAACAGGAAACCGAGCAGGATAATGCCGAAAATGATGATCAGCACGCCGAGGCCCGGAAGATACACCATCTGTTGGTTCGAGATCGGTATTTCGATGGGAAGGATATTGTCGAGGTATTCCACACCCGACCAGATGATCAGGGCCGTCGCATATAGCGGCGCCACCAGCACAAGTCCCCGGATGAAGTAGCTGATGATGCGTTTGAGGAATGAGTTTTTAATTTCCATATTTGCACGCCGGGCGCGCTGGTTGGCGGTCCCGGTAAAATTAGCAAGAAGTTCAATATTTGACGTATATGTATCAGGCCAGTTATTTAAAACATTTTACCGAAGAAGTTTTTCTGGCGATAGGATGTTCTCATGAAGAGGCCCGACTGGCTTCCGAAGTGTTGGTCAGCGCGGATTTGCGCGGGGTGGATTCTCACGGCATTGCCCGTTTGGCAGGTTATGTAAGGCTTTACGACCATGGCCGCCTGAACCCGAAGCCTAATGTGACCATTGCCTATGAAACGCCGAGTACCGCCGTGGTCGACGGCGACCGGGGATTAGGGCTGGTAGTGGCACCCAAAGCGATGGAAATTGCGATGGAAAAGGCCGAAAAAGTAGGGTCCGGCTGGGTATCGGTCAGAAACTCAAACCATTTTGGCATTGCGGGCTACCATGCGATGCTGGCTTTGGAGAAGGATATGATCGGCTGGACCATGACGAATGCGGCACCGCTTGTTACCCCGACTTTCTCACTGGATAAATTATTAGGCACAAACCCTATTGCCGTTGCAGTGCCCGCATTGACAGAACCTGCCTTTGTGGCAGACTTTGCATCGACGGCAGTGGCTTACGGGAAGTTCGAAATTTTGCAAAGAAAAGGCCTTCCGGCACCGCTGGGGTGGGCGCAAGACGCCGATGGTAACCCTACGACCGATTCTAATGCCGTAAAAAGCGGCGGCGGATTGTTGCCACTCGGCTCCGATCGCGAGCATGGCAGCCATAAAGGTTACGGCCTCGGCGCTATTGTCGATATTTTTTCCGGTGTGCTTTCCGGTGCTAACTTTGGGCCGTGGGTGCCGCCGTTCGCTACCGCCGGTTTTATGGGTGTGCAGCAAAGCGTGGGGCTCGGTACCGGGCATTTCCTGGGTGCGATGCGCGTGGACGGATTCCGGCCAGCCGACGAGTTCAAGGCTGATATGGACAAATGGATCGGCGCATTCCGGAACGCACGGGCCGTGGATGGCGAAAAAGTATTGATCCCCGGTGATCCCGAACGTGAAATGGAGGCCGAACGCGGTGTGAACGGTATCAAACTGCTCGAACCGGTAGTTTTGTCACTCGACGAGCTCGCGAAGCGGTTCGGCATACCATTTGAAATTAATTTCTAAATATTAAAAACAAGAGCTGACGGCCGACCGCCGATGGCTGACCGCTGAAAAAAATATGTCGCGCAATTTTAGAATAGGGTTGTTTATCACCATTGCGATCCTGGCCACTACATTTACCTTTTATTTCTGGCAGATCTTCCGGACGCCGAACTTGCAGGCTGACAAAGAATCGAGCTTCGTTTTGTTGATACCCGAGGGCGCTACCTACAAAACGGTGCTGGATACATTGAATAAGCATGATGTGATTAATGACCACATCTCGTTCCAGTTTTTGGCTAAATTTTTAAATTATACTGAAAAGGTGAAGCCTGGCCGGTATGTGATCAAGGCTAAAAGCAACAACTATGACGCGCTTAAAAAGTTGTCTTCGGGGAACCAGGACGCGGTGAAATTGACATTCAACAATATCCGCCTGAAAGAGGACCTGATCAAACGCATCGGTTCCCGTTTTGAATTTGGGGAAGATAATTTCCGCAAGGCACTGAACGACCCGGCGGTTTGTAATAAATATGGTCTCGATACGCTGACGATCGTATCGATGTTCCTGCCCAACACCTACGAAATCTACTGGACAACCGGCACCGAGAAATTTCTCGACCGCATGCACAGCGAGTACAAAAAGTATTGGTCTGACGAGAAAGTCGCCAAGGCCAAGGAAATTGGCCTGACACCCGTTCAGGTTTCCATTCTGGCTTCCATTGTAGAAGAAGAGCAGGCGCGTAAAGTCGACGAGCGCCCGCGTGTAGCAGGTTTGTATATCAACCGCTTGCACGCTAACATGCCACTGCAGGCGGACCCGACGATTAAATTCGCGTTGCAGGATTTCGCTATCAAACGCATCCTGAACCAGCAGTTAATGATCAAATCGCCTTACAATACTTACATTAATACCGGCTTGCCTCCGGGGCCGATCCGCGTTGCGGATTTCAACTCGCTGGATGCGGTACTGAACTACGAAAAGCACGACTATATTTATATGTGTGCCAAAGCGGATCTTTCCAACTACCACGCTTTTGCCACCAATTACTCCGACCACCTCAACAATGCACGCCTTTACCAGGCTGAGTTGAACCGGTTGAAAATCATGAAGTAAGGATGTTTGTTCACGAAGTAAAGGGCATCAGGGTGAGGTATGCCGATACCGACCAGATGGGATATGTGTATTACGGAAATTATGCCCGGTATTACGAGATCGGCAGGGTGGAGGCATTGCGCAGCCTGGATTTTCATTATAAAGCGATGGAAGATTCGGGCGTAATGATGCCGGTTTATGAATGCCACTACAAATACCTGAAACCAGCCCGCTACGACGACGAGCTGAATATTTTGGTTAAAATTGAGGAATTGCCCGGCGTACGCATCCGGTTTGCTTATGAAATCCGCAACCAGGAACGTGTTTTGCTCAATACCGGGGATACGACATTGGTTTTCCAGCGAATGGATACCGGCAAATTATGTCCGGCGCCCGACAAGCTGCTAGAAAAACTGAAACCCTATTTTGAACCGAAGGGATAACACGCGGCCGGTTATGCTTGAAAAATTGCTGAAAAACCGCCACATCAAAAGCATTATCACCTGGTTACAGCAAACGATGCTGTTCCGGGGAACGGTGTCGTTGTACGACATTATCCTGAACCTGGTACGCAGTAATGAGAGGCATGAGATCGACCAGCGGGCTTCGGCGGTGGCTTATAGCCTCACATTAGCCGCTTTTCCGGGGATCATCTTCCTTTTTACCCTCATTCCCTACATTCCGATTGATAATCTCGATCAGCTGATCCTCCAACTGCTGCGCGATAATATGCCCCAGGGTACCTTCGAAGCCGCCGATCAGACGATCCTGGACATCGTAAGCCGTCCACGTTCAGGCGTACTCTCGCTCGGTTTTATTTTTGCGATGATCGCTTCCACGAATGGCATGATGTCGCTCATGCGGGCATTCGATATGGTGTATGACGATACCGAAACGCGCGGTTTCCTGGCGATCAGGGGCATTGCGATGCTCCTCACATTGCTTTTAATTGCCGTACTATTCCTTTCGATCGTGTTACTGATTGTCGGTGACGCCGTGATGAACATCGTCGGCGAATGGCATATCATACGCGACAACTGGCTGATCGCATTGCTGAACATCCTGCGATATGTGATCAGCTTTGGCTCGCTGATGCTGACGATCTCGATTATCTACCGGTTCGCGCCCTCGCACGGGCGGCAGTTCACGTTCCTGAATGCGGGCTCGGTGATCGCTTCCATTCTCATTCTCGCGGCCACCTACGGATTTTCCTTCTATCTCTCCCGGTTCAGCTCTTACAACAAGCTTTATGGTTCCATTGGCACGATGATCGCGCTGATGATCTGGATTTACCTGATGGCATTTGTGATTATTCTGGGATTTGAAATCAATGCGAGCATTAACCGTGCGCGTGGGCGGTTAACTTCCAGGCACAGCGCAAAGCGGTGATTTGCCGGATAATAACATTATCGGCATCTCCGGTTTGTTGTTGGTAATTTTGTGCTGCGGTGCCCTTTCCCCCTCCGAATACACCACCGTAATGAAGGGACCGCATGGAGCGTACATCATGACAAACTTAGAAAAACCACTCGTTACAGTTATCCTGACGGCCTATAATCAGGAGAAGTACATCGAGGAAGCTTTGGCTTCCGTTTTTTACCAGACTTACGCATACATCCAGCTGATCGTAATCGATAATGCGAGCAAAGACAATACGCTGGGTGTCATCGAAAGTTTTAAAGGAAAGGCGCCAGCCTTTCAGGTAATTCGCAACCGTAATAATATCGGACTTTGCCGGGCATTCAATCAGGGACTCGCCATCGCGCAAGGCAAATACGTGATCGACCTTTCAGGGGACGATGTCATGATCGCCGACCGGATCGAAAAGCAGGTTGAAGCGTTCGAAGGGCTGTCTGACAGCTACGCCGTCGTATTTTCGAATGCGCGTTATATCGGAAAGGCGGGTCAGTTGCTGCATAATCATTATAATATCGACAGCAAAGGCCATGCAACCTGCAAGGTGCCTTCGGGCGATGTTTACAAAAATATCCTCGAAAGGTATTTCATATGCACGCCTACGATGATGATGCGGACAGCCGCATTGCAGCAATTGGGCGGCTACGACGAAACACTTGCATTCGAAGATTTCGATTTCTGGGTCCGGTCGTCGGTACGTTTTAAATACTTTTACCTCGACGAAGTCCTGACAAAGAAGCGGGTATTGAAGACATCGCTTTCCACGGGTGTTTACAAAAAAGGCAGCGGAATGTTGCAATCTTACTATGCCGTTTGCAACAAAGCCTATGACCTCAACCGCGATCAAAAGGAGTTCGATCTTTTGGCGGAGCGCATACGTACATTTATACGCAAATGTCTGTATGCCCAGGAGTTTGAACTGGCGGTGCGATTTCGCCGGTTATTGAACTATATCGAGAACCCCGGGTTGCAGACAGAGCTGATCGTCCTGATGTGCAGGCTGCATTTGCCGGTGAATTTCGCTTACAGGTTCTACATCGAAAACCTAAAAAAAATAGCCCCGCAGGAAGGATTTGCATTTTGATTTTGTTAGGTCAGAAAGTAAAATTTCCCTTATGCCTGCTGAGTTTGTTAAAATTTATCCTCAAAACCCTGACGAGCGCCGAATCCGTCAGGTAGTCGATTGCCTGCGCGACGGAGGTTTGGTGATTTATCCGACCGATACGGTGTACGGTTTGGGCTGCGACATTTATAATACACGCGCAGTCGAGAAAATAGCCCGTATCAAAGGCGTCAAACCCCAGAAGAACGACTTCTCATTTATCTGTTACGACCTGAGTCACATTTCCGACTTCGCGAGAGTGGGCAATACGGCGTTCAAAACCATGAAAAGGGTGTTACCCGGGCCGTATACGTTCATCCTGGAAGCGACGAGTAACGTCCCCAAGCTTTTGAATACCAATAAAAAAACGGTCGGAATCAGGGTGCCAGACAACCTTATTCCACGTTTGATCGTAAAAGAGTTAGGGAACCCGATCGTAACGACTTCCATTCGCGACGACGACGAGATCATCGAGTATTCAACCGATCCCGAGCTAATTTTCGAGAAGTTCCAGAACCTGGTGGATATGGTGGTGGATGGGGGTTACGGCGGCAACGTGGCGTCTACGATAGTGAAGGCCGACGGCGATGATTTTGAGGTCATCCGCGAAGGTCTGGGCGATGTAAGTATCTTCCTGTGAGATCAAAAATTGTAATGATTTAAGTTGCTGTTGAACATTGTTGACCGTACAAAATAATTATTATAAATTTTTTGATAATATCATAAGCCTTTACCATATTTGATAGTGTCGGATTTTTTAGTTAAAGAGGATCAGTCCACGGAAGTACGGATTGAATTGCAGTATCTGCCTTGTTTAGAGTATTTTACTTGTCTATTACAGTACGACCGGGTCTACATCGATATTGAGGAGAGGTATGTGAAGCAGACTTACAGAAATCGCTGCAATGTACTCACTACCAATAAAATAGATACGCTGACGATCCCGGTGAAAGGATATGAGGCAGCGAGCTCCACGAAAGATATTTTGATCGACTATAACCAGGATTGGACGAGACGCCATCTGGGTTGCCTGCAGTCAGCCTACGGAAAGTCCCCATTTTACGAGTATTACGCCCACGAGTTTGTGCGTGTTTACGAAAAGAAGCTGGCATACCTGGTCGATTTGAACTATGAATTGTTGACAATTTGTCTTAGATTGACTGGTATAAAAAAGGACATTCAGTACAATTTGTCAGGTGAACAAATCGCCGAAAAAGGAGCGTTAAACGCTATTTCACTAATAAACAACAGAAAACAGCCGAATTTGCATAAATATTACAACCCTGCGCCTTATTACCAGACCTTCGGGAATGATTTTGTGGGGAATTTAAGTATTGTTGATTTACTGTTTAATATGGGGCCGGAAGCAAAAAGTGTTTTGTTAAGATCCTGTAAGTCTCAATAAAGCTATTTTGAACAAACGGGGATGAAGTAGCGTTTAGAATACATAAACACTTTTTATTGCTACACAATGGAAGCAAAATTTTCGAATAGAGTGAAAGAGGTAATCTCAATGAGCCGGGAAGAAGCCCTCCGCCTGGGTCACGATTACATTGGTGCAGAACACTTGTTATTAGGAATGATCCGTGAGGGTGATGGTGTAGCCATAGGGTTGCTGAAAAAGCTCGGTGTGTCGCTGGACGATGTCCGCCAGACGATCGAGCAGGCAACGAAAGGTGCAGCCACAAACAACGTTAAAAATTTACAGAATATCCCTCTGACGAGGCAGTCGGAGAAGGTATTGAAGATTACATATCTGGAAGCCAAGATTTTCAAAAGTACGCTCATCGGCACTGAGCATTTGCTTCTTTCGATATTGCGTGATGAAGACAATGTAGGTACCCAGATATTGCATAAGTTCAATGTTAACTACGAAGTCATCAAGGAAATGTTAGAATATCAATCATCCGGATCCAGACCTCATATGGGGCCGGAGACCGAAGACGGGGATGATGAAGCCAGAGGCGGAATGTTTGGAGGCGGAAGTGGCTCTTCTTCCGGTAAAGAATCTAAAGGTGCTGAAAAATCCCGTACACCTGTCCTGGATAACTTTGGAAGGGATTTGACCAAAATGGCGGAAGTAGGCAAGCTCGACCCGATCGTCGGACGTGAGAAAGAGATCGAACGTGTTGCGCAAATCCTGAGCCGCCGTAAAAAGAATAACCCGATCCTGATCGGTGAGCCGGGCGTTGGTAAAACAGCCATCGCGGAAGGCCTTGCATTGCGGATCGTTCAGAAAAAAGTATCCCGTGTGCTTTTCGGCAAACGTGTCGTTACGCTTGACCTTGCTTCGCTCGTGGCCGGTACCAAATACCGTGGCCAGTTTGAAGAAAGAATGAAGGCTGTGATGAACGAGCTGGAAAAATCACCGGATGTGATCCTGTTCATCGACGAGCTCCACACCATCGTGGGCGCCGGTGGTGCATCGGGCTCACTGGACGCTTCGAATATGTTCAAGCCTGCATTGTCCCGTGGGGAAATCCAATGTATCGGAGCTACCACGCTGGACGAGTACCGCCAGTACATCGAGAAAGACGGCGCATTGGCCCGTCGTTTCCAGATGGTAATGGTGGATGCGACTTCGATCGAAGAAACGATCCAGATCCTGACCAACATCAAGGATAAATACGAAGATCACCACCACGTGAATTATACGCCTGAGGCGATCAGCACGGCGGTGAAACTTTCGGAAAGATATATCACCGATCGGTTCCTGCCCGATAAGGCCATCGACGTACTCGATGAAGTAGGTGCACGGGTGCATATCAGCAACATCACGGTTCCTGAGGATATTTTGATGCTCGAAGAGCAGATCGAGAATATCAAACAGGAGAAAAACCGGGTGGTGAAAAGCCAGAAATACGAAGAGGCTGCGCAATTGAGAGATCGTGAGAAAAAGCTGATCGACCAGTTGGACAGAGCGAAACTGGCCTGGGAAGAAGAAACCAAACAGAAACGTTACACCGTAACCGAGCACAATGTAGCCGAGGTGGTGGCGATGATGACAGGTATCCCTGTCACTAACGTATCGATGGACGAAGGCAAGAAATTGCTGAATATGGCCGACGAGTTGAAAGCGAAGGTCATTGGTCAGGACCCACCGATTGAGAAACTGGTGAAAGCCATTCAGCGTACACGTGTAGGTTTGAAAGATCCTAAGAAACCAATCGGTTCATTTATTTTCCTTGGACCAACCGGTGTAGGTAAAACAGAGCTCGCGAAAGTACTGTCGACTTATCTTTTCGATAAAGACGACTCGCTGGTGCGTATCGATATGAGCGAATACATGGAGAAATTCAGCGTATCGCGTCTGGTAGGAGCACCTCCGGGATATGTGGGCTACGAAGAAGGTGGCCAGCTGACCGAAAAGATCCGCCGCAAACCATATAGTGTTGTATTGCTCGATGAGATCGAAAAAGCGCACCCGGATGTGTTCAATATCCTGTTGCAAGTACTCGACGACGGTATTTTGACGGATGGTTTGGGCAGAAGAGTCGATTTCAGAAATACGATCATCATCATGACTTCGAACATCGGAGCGCGTGACCTGAAAGATTTTGGATCGGGAATCGGTTTCTCTACCAAAGCGAGATCTGACAATCAGGACGATATTATGAAAGGTACGATCCAGAGCGCATTGCGTAAAGCATTCTCTCCGGAGTTCCTGAACCGTCTCGACGATGTGATCGTGTTCAACTCGCTGCAACGCGAAGACCTGCACCGCATTATCGACATTTCACTGGGCAAATTGTTCAGCCGCGTGAAAGGTTTGGGTTACGAAATCGAATTGACCATCGCTGCGAAAGATTTCCTGTCCGAAAAAGGTTACGATCCGCAATACGGAGCGCGTCCTTTGAACCGGGCGATCCAGAAATACCTGGAAGATCCCGTTGCGGAAGAAATATTGAAAGGTGACCTGCGCGAAGGCGATGTACTGGTAGCCGATCATGAAGAGAAGAGTGAACAACTCGTTATAAGTGTTCGTAAAAAAGAAGAAGAGCTGGCGAACTAGATTCGCGTCGCTCGGAAAGCATTAAGTAGCTTGGAAGGCAGGTCGAAAGACCTGCCTTTTTTATTTATATTTAGCCATCGAAAATTCGTATAACTAATGGGATCTAGTTGGAAAACCGCTGTGCTGGGCATAACACTCAGTCTTGCAGCCATTAATACCTCCGTGTTTGCACAAAAATTGCCCCCGGGCCCGCAGGTTCTTACATTTTTCTCCGACGCCGACGATACTCAACAACCTTACGGCCTTTACATTCCGGAGAATTTCGACGAAAGCAAAAAGTACCCGCTCGTGATCATGCTCCACGGCGCCGGCTCGAATCACAGACTCGCATTGCGACGCGTATTTGGCAAAAGCAATGCGGAAGGGGAAACCGACGTGGAAGCGACGCGCTACTTCCCGAAATGGGATAATGTCGATTACATTGTTGCCTCGCCTTACGCGCGCGGTACGGCCGGTTACCAGGGCATCCCCGAGCAGGACGTGTATGACGTGCTTGCGGATGTCAAAAAGCGCTTTAAGATCGACGAAGACCGCACTTACCTGACGGGTCTGTCAATGGGCGGGGGCGGCACATTGTGGATCGGCCTCACACGCCCGGATATATGGGCGGCCATCGCGCCCGTGTGCCCCGCGCCGCCCGCCGGTACATTCGACCTTGCCGTTAATGCAACTAACCTGCCCGTTCATTTCTTCCACGGCGACGCCGATCCGGTGGTACCCGTGGCCGGTACACAGAAATGGGTAAGCCATTTACAAGACCTGGGTGCGGAAGTGAGTTACAAGGAATTTGTCGACGTGAAGCATGACAGCTGGGTGAATGCTTATGACAATGAGTATATTTTCCAATGGTTTGACGACTACAAGCGCAATCCGTATCCCGAACACGTGCGGTTTGTGAGCAAGCAGTATAAATATGACAAGGCATTCTGGGTGCAGTTCAATAAGTTCGCGTACGGCAAGTTGGCTGAGATCGATGCGAAGTTCACGAAAGAGAATGCATTGGAGATTACGACCAAAAACCTGGAAAAGTTTACCCTGAATTTAAAGGGCCATCCCAAATTCAGACCGGGTGCTGCGCTGGCATTGAAAATCGATGGATCGAATGTGAATACGAAGACGGATAGCCTGGTAACCTTGTTCCGCGAGTCGGCGGGCGGAAAATGGGCTGTGGAAGGTGCTACGATCATGTCGATCTATACCGGTAAGAAAAAGGGGGCGGAAGGTCCGATTTATGGCGCATTTTCCTCGCGTCACGTGTATGTATACGGAACGTCTGACAATCCCTCTCCCGAGGAGCTCAAAAAGCGCGTCGATATTGCTACGCAGGCCGCGAGCTGGTCACAATACCGGGGCGAGTTCCTGGGGCGTGTGATGTTCTTTCCACGGGTATTGGCCGATAAGGAAGTTCGCCCGAGCGATATTGAGAGTTCTAATTTGATATTGTTTGGTACGAAAGAAAGCAATGCAATGATCGGCAAGTATGCGGATCAGCTTCCGGTGCATCTGAAGAAAGGCGACACTTCGCACGGGCTGTTTTACGTGGTGCCCATGGAAGGGCATTATGTGGCGGTAAGCTCCGGTTTGCCCTGGTGGGCCGGGATGAAAGACGAAGGTTTCCCGTTCGTACCGGTCATGCACCGCAGGCTTTCGGAATTTAAGGATATTATTTTCTTCAAAGATTCATCCACCAATCTGCTGATCGACAACTATTTCACTGAAAACTGGAAGTTGGACGACGATACAAAGCGCAAGCTTTCGGCCTCTGGTGCCGTTGATATTACCCCGTAGTTTTATTTTTAAATTTTTCGATCTTAACCAATGGATTACAACGAAAAGATTTCCCGGAAATCGTTCCTCAAAGCCGGCGCATTCATGTTGGCTACACCCATGTTCTCAAAACTGAACCTGGATGTGAGAGCCTCTTCGCCGATCGGTTTGCAATTGTACACGCTGCGCAATGAAATATCGAAAGACCTGTTGGGTACGCTCAAAAAGGTGTCCGCAATTGGTTACAAGGAGGTGGAGCTTTACGGCTACTCGGACGGCAAATTCTTCGGTAAAACGCCTAAGGAGTTCAAGAAGATCCTCAGCGACCTTGGCCTGAACCCGGTAAGCGGCCATTATGGCGCCGGTGTGGAGAACAAAACCGCCAAAGGGACATTGAGCAACGGCTGGCAGAAGGCGGTCGACGACGCAGCTGAAATCGGGCAGAAATATGTGAACTGCGCCTACCTGACCGAATCTGAGCGCAAGACGATCGATCAGTACAAAAAGTATGTCGACCTGTTCAACAAATCGGGCGAAGTAGCGAAGAAAGCAGGCTTGCAATTTGGCTACCATAACCATGATTTTGAATTCAAGAAAATCGGCGGCGAATTACCCTACGATTACATTGCAGGCAAAACCGACCCTAAACTCGTGAAGCTGGAACTGGATTTGTACTGGGCTGTGAAAGCAGGCATCGATCCGATAGCATTGTTCAAGAAATATCCGGGCCGTTTCCCGCTTTGGCACGTGAAGGATATCGATAAGAAGGATGGTTCATTCGCCGAGGTAGGAACAGGTACCATCGATTTCAAGAAGATCTTCGATAACCGCAAACTCGCGGGTATGACGCATTTCTTTGTAGAACAGGACGTAGCGAAAGTACCGCCGGTACAAGCTATCGAGACGAGCTACAAGAACGTCGTGAAGCTGAAAGTTTAGCATAAAAAAAGACCCGGCCGCATAGCAGCCGGGTCTTCCAAATTATGCAGATAAAAATTTCAGTTTACTAACTGTAATTTAAGTTCGTTCAAACGGCTGCGCAGCGAAGCGTCGATCTGGCGGTCGCCCACTGTCAATACATATCCACCGATCAAAGCATTGTCTACTTTTTCGGCGAGTTCGACCGTTTTTCCGGTTGCCTTGGCAACAATATCGGTGAATTGTTTACGAAGTTCGTCGGTGAGCGGGGTAGGAGTTACCACCGTCGCTTTTTCGATTCCTTTGTGAACATTATAGGCTTTGATGAATTCCACCGCGATTTCATCGAGAATAGATTCCCGGTTCTTTCTGGTGATAATATCGAATATCGCGAATGATACCGGGCTTACGCGCTCTTTAAAAAGGGCATTCAGAATACCCGATTTCTTCTCGTGACGTACCACGGGGCTTTTCAATGCAAGCATCAGGCCGCGGTTCTTGTCTGCTGTATCTTTGAACAGCAACATATCCTGATAAACCGCTTCCAGAACGTTCTGTTCTTTCGCCAGCTCGATCAGCGATTTTGCATATCTGGATGCTACAATACTTACTGACATCGGAATTTTGGATTAAGAATGCTGATTAGTTAAGACGCGCAGACGAAGCCAGGTCGGCGATCAGTTTTTCCTGAGCTCCTTTGTCTTCCAGTTCACGGTGCAATACTTTCTCAGCGATTTCCAATGAAAGCGTAGCAACTTCTTTCCTGATCTTGCTCACAGCCACCGCCTGTTCGTTACGGATGGTTTCGCGAGCGCTTTCGATGATTTTTTGTGCTTCGACAGCCGCTTTGTCTTTCGACTCGGCGATAGTCCTGTCAGATGCATCTTTCGCGTCACGAAGGATCTGGTCGCGGATTGCATTCGCTTCTGCGATCAGTTTTTCGTTGTCCGACTTCAATTGTGCCATTTCAGCACGGGTTTTTTCAGCGAGGTCAAGTGCACCCTGAATTTCGTTTTCGCGGTCTTTCAGACCTTTCAGGATTGGTTTCCAGGCGTACTTGGACAGGATGAACACTACCAGCAAAAATACTACCAGCATCCAGAAAATAAGGCCTGGGTTTGGAGTAAGCAATGACATAGTTAAATGAGTTTTTGAGTGTAAGAACGATCTAAAATCTTCTCTCTTCTTATTAAAATTTCGTGGAAGCCTAATGCTCCCACGAGAATGTTTTTAAGCCGCATCCGGGCCTAGCGCGCCGGGACGACATTCCCCTTTCGGGAAGCTCTGTTAAAGCTTGAAAGAGATAAGCAGACAGATTACCGCTGCGAAAAGCGCTACCGCTTCGATAAGAGCCGCGATGATCAACATAGCAGTTTGGATTGCACCAGCAGCTTCTGGTTGACGGGCGATACCTTCAACAGCGCTACCACCGATTTTACCAATACCAAGACCTGCACCGATAGCAGCAAGACCTGCGCCGATTGCAGCACCGAAAACTGCAAGACCTGCACCACCTTGTTCAGCAGCTTGAAGCAAAATTTGAGCGAACATAATTGTTGTTGTTTTAAAATATAATTAATAAAAAAGAGATTCGAATCAGTGTCCGTGGTCGGCGTGGCTATGTTCTTCGATAGCGCTTCCGATGTACATGGACGATAGTAGTGTGAAGATGAATGCCTGGATGAATGCGACCATGATCTCGATGAAGTTCAGGAACAATGCGAACAGGGAGATTACCGGGGCGATCACGAAGCTTTGGAAAATAAAGATCAGACCGAAAAGGCTCAGAAGGATGATGTGGCCTGCCGTAATGTTGGCGAACAACCGGACCATCAAAGAGAATGGCTTCATGAACACACCTACGATCTCAACCGGGATCATGATGATCAACAGCGGAGCTGGTACGCCTGTCGGCGCCAAAAGGTGTTTGTAGTAGTTGCCATTTGCATTCAGGTGAACCACGATGAATGTCAATACCGCGAGGGTTAACGTAACGGCGATGTTACCGGTAAGGTTAGCCGAGCCCGGCAGCAAGCCCATGACGTTGTTGATCAAAATAAAGAAGAACAACGTGAGCAGGTAAGGCAGGTATTTTTCGTATTTCGGTCCCACATTGGGTTTCACTACTTCATCGCGGATGAAGAGGATGATCACTTCCATCGCAGATGCGAAACCTTTCGGTGCTTTGCCTTTGCTGTTTTTGTAGAAGCTGGCAACGCCTGTGAAAACGAGGATCAGGATCACTGCGCTGATGAGCATGGAAGCTACATTCTTGGTGATCGAGAAATCGTAGATTTTACGAGCTTCGTCAACCGGTACGATTTGCTCCGATTCACCATGTACCAGGTGGTATCCTTTGTATTCGTGGTGCTCGTTGTGAAAGTTAGAAGACAAGAAAGCCTCGATACCGCGGTCTTCCGAATAAAGGATCACCGGGAGGGGAAGCGAAACACCGTGCGAGAATTCCCATTCGTGGGAGTCGGCAATGTGGTGCATGATCATTTCTCCGATATTGAACTTCGCTTCGTGCTCTTCAAGCTTATGTTCAATTTTATGCTCTTCCTCGTTCACCGCCTGGGCGACCTTTCCGGCATCGTGCTGGGTAGGTTCGTCGGCGCGGGCCGGTAGGTTAAAAACGCATGTTGCCGCTATAAGGGCGATAGTAAAAAACCGTCTCAGATGGGTATACATAAATGCTTGAAATACTATGCTTTGTCAATCGCGGCGCAAGTTACGATACAAACCATATATTTCAAAGCATGTATAAAATAAATAGAGTGCAAAAAAGTCGATAACGAATAGGAATGAATCAGTTAGCCCTTTGTATAAAAACAGGCCGATGAAGATGATGCTCAGAATGATCCGTGCAACGATGCTTGAAATGTAAAATGTGACAAATTTCTCACGCTTGTTCCGCATTCCGAACTCCATCAGCCGGTGTACCAGAAATGCGAGCCCGAAAAAGAAGATGAGAATATACCATATATAGGGATGGAGAAAAGAATCCGCGTGGAATCTTTGAGCAAGGAAAAATACAATTCCCAGTAAAATAGTAGCGATCAGGGTACGTAGCATACGCGTGCGTCGGCGGGAGCAATTATCGTTTGGTAAAACTTCTTATTAAAAGGTACAGCGAGGCTGCAATGGAAGCGAGAGATAGCACGAGCGTCCATACCGGGACTTTGTTCTGCTGCCATTCGTCGATCTTGTAACCGCCCCAGGTGAACACCAGAATGGTACCCAGCATTTGCATGGCCATCCCCGAGTATTTCAGGAAGCGTGTCGACTGGCCTTTGTCCGATGGCTTTTTAGGGTCTTCCATAATCGGCAGCTTCCATTTGGGTTAAAAACGCGGTTGAAGGATAATGGTAGAATATCGGGGTAAAATTGCTTCAAATTTTGCAAATGGCATTATCTTCGATACGTAATTATTGAAAATGCCGTTTTAGGTTTGCTAACCTGACCGAACAGAAACACCCCATAAAGTCAATTTCGTGATCGACCGCTTTACCTCCCATATCCGACGCACATTACCGCTACTTGTCATGCTCATCGTCGTGGCTGCGTGTTCGCAGTACAGCTCACGCCCCGGCGCCGTTACATTTCACAACGTAGCAGCGCGGTATAATGCCTATTTCATGGCCGAGCAGGATATGTTGGAAGCGGAGTTTGAAATGCAAAAGGCTTACAAGGAGAATTACAACCAGCTGCTTCCCATATTGTTGCCGATGGACTCCGTTCGCGCGCAGGCGGTGAAGCCTAAGTTGCAGGACGCGATCAAAAAGGCGTCTATCGTGGCGGAAAAGCATCAGAACAGCAAGTGGATCGACAATAGTTATATCCTTTTGGGTAAATCCAGGCTGTACCTCGGTCAGTGGGCCGATGGCCTCGAAGCGTTACGTTACGTATATGCCAACGGGCGTGACGATAACGACAAAAACAATGCGCTCATCCTGCTCATGCGGGCGTACATCGAGCATAAGGACTATTCCAATGCATTGGGCGTAGCAGAATACCTCAGTCAACAGCCGCTCAGCAAAACCTCGCAACGCGATTTTTATCTGACCAAAGCATATTTGCACCAGCAAAACGGCGAATACCTGACTTCCGTGGCGATCCTGGAAGAGACATTCCCGCTTTTGAAGAAATCCACTGAAACGGC
Source organism: Dyadobacter sp. SG02 (assembly GCF_900109045.1). Lineage (GTDB taxonomy): Bacteria > Bacteroidota > Bacteroidia > Cytophagales > Spirosomataceae > Dyadobacter. The sequence continues at coordinate 520,705 of NZ_FNYL01000001.1, read as the reverse complement.
CCGCATTCATTTCGCGGCGGCACAGATGTACGACCGCCTCGGTCAGTATGCATTGGCCAACAGGCATTATAAAAGTGTCAACAAGAATAAGCCCAACTACGACCTTGGATTTTATTCCAACATGAATTCCCTGCAAAACCAGGTGGTACTGAACCCGGAGCGCGACCTTACGAATGTGGGTTTCGACAAAATGTTGAAAGATCGTAAAAACGACGACCTGAAAGACCATGTGTATTTCACGATGGGCTTGCTCGCGGAACACAAAAAACAGATTCCGGAAGCGGTGAGTTACCTGCAAAAAGCCGCCGCGGCGTCCAAAGGCAATATGCAGCAAAAGGCCTATACTTACCTCCAACTGGCGCGGATCGAATATGAGTCACTTGAAAATTTCGAAATGTCGAAAGCCTATTACGACAGCGCGTTGGCTATTCTGCCGCAGGAGGCCCCCGAATATCGCCTCGTATCCGACAGAAAACGCGCACTCGACAATTTTGTGACGCAATACACCATCGTTTCGGCGGAAGACAGCCTGCAACGACTGGCCAAAATGAACCCGGCCGCATTGGATAACAAGATCGACGCGATTATCGAAGCCAAAGAGAAAAAGCGACTGGAAGAGGAAGAGAAAGCCAGAAAAGCGCAAATTGCCGCACAAAATGCAAGTATGCAGCAAGGTGGGGGAAATCCGCTGGCCACCGGCGGAGAACGTCGCTTCGAACTGTTCGATCCTGCATTGGTTAGTAAAGGTAAAATCGACTTTAAAAGAGCTTGGGGTAACCGCCCGCTGGAAGACGACTGGCGCCGTAGCAGCCGCCCGTTGCGCTCGCTCGCGGGGAACAACGCTGCGGGAGGCACCGATAGCACCGCCGTGGCACAGACAACACAGGAAAATACCGGTTTGAAAAAAGGTACGCCCGAGTGGGACCAGATCCACGCGGAGCTAAAAAAGGATGTGCCATTATCGGATACGGCATTTGCGGCATCACAAAAGAAGAAGGAAGACGCGCTCTACAACCTGGGCAAGATCTATCGTTTCGATCTCAAAGAATCCAATCGGGCCATTGCGGCGTTTGAACGTGTGCTCTCGGAATATCCCAAAACACAATACAAGGACGAGATTTATTACCTGCTTTTCCTGAGTAATGAAGAAAACACGGCTCAGAAGGAATCCTGGAAGTCGAAGCTGCTAAGTGAATACCCGACGTCCACGTATGCCAGACTGGTTAATAAAACGACGGATACCGGCGGTACATCCGGTAATGCGACGAAGGAATATGAAGCGATGTACAAGCTCTATGCCGACGGCAATTACACCAAAGCGCTGGAAGATATCGAGAAAAACCTGCCATCCTACAAAGGCAGTTCCATGGAGGATAAGTTCGCATTGTTACGCGTATTTCTGATCGGCAAAGTGCGGGGCAAAGAAGCCTATGGTCAGGCCATTACGGAGTTCATGCGGCTGTATCCTACCAGCACTTACCTGCCCCGTCTGAAAGAAATGCAGGAATTCAATTCCCTGTCGATGGGCAAAAGATAATAGGCTGAAATTGTATATTTGCCTTTTCCAGTAACCTATCACCCCACATCTATGCTTGAATTGCAACCCGGAAAGTATCGGCGTACCATTGTCCGTCTCTGGCGGTTTGTTGGCTTGGGACTGGGTCTGATCATATTCTATATTGTTGCCGTCAGTTTTAACTTTTTGTGGTTGTTCGGCGCCATGCCGGACCTGAAAACGCTCGAAAACCCGAAGAGCGAGCTAGCCTCGGAGCTTATTAGCGAGGACGGTAAATCGCTGGGTAAATACTTTTTCGAGAACCGCACGCCCATCGACATCGCGCAAATTTCCCCTAACCTCATCGACGCGCTCGTCGCGACGGAAGATGCCCGTTTTGTCAACCACTCGGGTATTGATCCGCGAAGCCTTGCCCGGGTATTTAAAGGAGTTGTTTCAGGAAGTTCCAGCTCCGGGGGCGGTAGTACGCTCACGCAGCAGGTGGCCAAAAACCTTTTCAATACCCGTTCGGAAGAATATGAAGGGCTGCTCGGCAAAATCCCGGTGGTGCGCATTGTGATTGCCAAAACCAAGGAATGGGTGCTCGCTGTCGTGCTGGAAAGGAAGTATACCAAGCAGGAGATCATGCAGATGTACCTGAACACGGTTTCGTTTGGTAATAATACATATGGTATCAAAGTCGCTGCCAAAACGTATTTCGACAAAGAGCCCTGGGACCTGAATGTTACCGAAGCTGCATTGCTGGTCGGTATGCTGCAAAACCCGACACTGTTCAATCCGTTGCGTTTCCCAACCAATGCATTGAACCGGAGAAATACCGTTCTCGCGCAGATGTATAAATATGATTACATCCGCGAGGACGATTTTAACAAATACAAAGACAAATCGCTCGGCCTCAACTTCACCGTCGACAGCCATAATACCGGCCTGGCGCCCTATTTCCGCGAATCCATGCGGGGGTATCTCAAAAGTTGGGTAAAGCTCTACAACGAAGAGCACGACACCGATCTCGACCTGTACACCAGCGGCCTGCGCATTTACACCACCATCGATTCGCGCATGCAGCGTTACCAGGAGACGGCATTGACCGAGCACATGAAAGCGCAGCAAAAGCTATTCGACGAGCACTGGAAAGGCCGTAACCCGTGGACTTTCGATAATGGTAAGGAGATTCCCGGATTCATTACCACCGCCGCGAAGCGCTCTCCGCATTTCATTTCTCTTAAACGGGATCTCGGCGAGGAGGCAGCGTGGAAAATCATGAAGAAACCTTACAAAATGAAGGTCTTCACCTGGAATGGCGAAAAGGAAGTAACTATGAGCCCATTGGACTCTATCGCCTATTACAAACGGTTCTTGCGCGCGGGTATGATGTCCATGGACCCGCGTAACGGGCACGTGAAGGCTTGGGTAGGAGGTATTAATTTTAAATATTTCAAATACGACCACGTCAAGCAGGGATCGCGGCAGCCGGGTTCTACTTTCAAGCCGTTTGTGTATGTTTCCGCATTGGACAAAAATTTCCTGACGCCCTGCGACCATGTGACCGACCAGCCCATTTTCTTCGGGCTTTCCGATGGCGTGCCGGGTGGATGGTCTCCGAAAAACTCCAATAATAAATATTCCTACCAATCGCTGTCGCTGCGGCAGGCATTGGGTAAATCGGTGAACACCGTGAGCGCTTACCTGATGAAAATGGTACGGCCGAAAGCGGTGGTGGAATACGCGCATAAGCTCGGTATCACCTCCAAATTGCAGGAAGTACCTTCACTTTGTCTGGGTATCAGTGATGTGTCGGTATATGAAATGGTAGGAGCCTACTGCGCATTTGCGAATGGCGGGCACAGGACGGAGCCGATGACGATCCTGCGCATTGAAGACCGCTATGGTAATGTATTGCAGGAGTTTTTCCAGAAGCAGAACCAGGAAATCAGCGCGAATATGGCTTATAACATGCTGTATCTGATGCGCGGGGCTGTCGAAGATCCGGGAGGTACTGCCGGCCGTCTGCGGCAATATGGCGTGACCGAAGGCAATGAGATTGCCGCGAAAACCGGTACTACTTCAAACTACTCTGACGGTTGGTTCATGGGCATGACCCAAAACCTCGTGTCGGGTATCTGGGTAGGCGGTGAAGACCGCGCCATTCACTTCCGTACCATAGCCTACGGGCAGGGCGGCCGCATTGCGATGCCGGCCTGGGGATTGTTTATGCAAAAAGTATATGCCGATCCAACGCTGGTACAATACCGTAAAATACCATTTACCAAACCTGAAAACTACGTCCGCGAATGCGGCGGCGTAGCAACCGACAGTACCGATACCTACATCCCGCCGTCACGTTCCGACGACGAGGGTGTTTTATTCTGATCCCATTTAAAACTCCTGTCCGTGAATATTCTCGTTGCCCCTGACAAGTTTCGCGGTTCGCTGGAAGCTGTGGAAGTATGCGATGCCGTTACCGATGGTATTAAAAAGGCATATCCCAACGCCAAAGTGACGGCGATCCCGCTGGCTGACGGCGGCGAGGGAACTTCGAAGATATTGACGCAGCAAGCCAACGGTTCCGAAGTGACGGTAACTGTAATGGACCCACTTAATCGCCCTGTGAAAGCTATTTACGGTCTTTCGGAAGACCATCAGGTGGCATTCATTGAAATGGCAGCGGCCTCGGGACTGGGACTTTTGAAAACGGAGGAGCGTAACCCGCTTCGCACGAGTACATTCGGTACGGGACAGCTGATCGTCGATGCATTGGACCGGGGTGTGAAAAAGATCATTCTGGGTATTGGCGGAAGCGCTACTACCGACGGCGGCATTGGCATGGCGGAGGCGCTCGGCTACGCATTTAAGGATTCGGAAGGGCATACGCTTCTCCCCAATGGGCAATCGCTTGAAAAAATCGCGTCGATCGACAAGCATAATGCCGATCCCCGGCTCGCATTGGTATCGGTAATAGTGGCCTGTGATGTGACGAACCCGTTATTTGGTAAGGAAGGTGCCGCGTATGTTTACGGTCCACAAAAAGGGGCGGATCCTGACATGGTCGTCCAGCTCGACCAGGGTTTGGAAAACCTCACGCAGGTGGCCACGCGTGCATTCGGGCGTGACGTGAGCCAGGTACCGGGCGCGGGCGCTGCGGGAGGCCTCGGAGCGGGCTGTATGTGGTTCCTGAATGCGGTACTGAAAGATGGCATCAGCATTGTGATGGAACAATGCAACATCAGCTCACTGGTTGAAAAGGCCGATTTGGTTATCACGGGCGAAGGTAAGGTGGACGAACAGACATTGGCCGGTAAAGTGGTGAAAGGACTCGCCGGACTTTGCAAAAACCACCACGTGCCGCTGGCCGTTGTGTGCGGCACCTTGCAGATCACGCCCGGGCAGGCCAGAGATGCAGGCATGACTTACGCCGTGTCGGTACTCAACCGCCCGATGGACCTGAATGCCGCCCAAAGTGAGGCTTTCCGGCTCGTGAGCGACGCAACTTTTCAATTGATGCGGTTGTTTTTCTTCAACAGGGGCGTAGTGTAGTCCTAAATTTCAATCAATGTCTGAATTCAATTATAAAGAAGAACTCGCCAAAATTCCTCTCGATCCCGGTGTGTACCGGTATTTCGATGAAACCGGTGAGGTAATATATGTAGGGAAAGCAAAAAGCCTGCGCAACCGGGTTTCGAGCTATTTTTTAAAGAATAATCAGCACGACCGTAAGACCAGACGGCTCGTGAGCCAGATCCGCCGGATCGAATTTACCATTGTTTTGAGCGAATGGGATGCATTGCTGCTGGAAAACCAACTCATCAAACAGTTGCAGCCCAAGTTCAATATCCTGCTCAAAGACGATAAGACCTACCCGTTCATTTGTGTTACCGACGAACCGTTCCCGCGTGTGTTCCCTACGCGGAATATGGACCGCACCAAAGGTACTTTTTACGGCCCGTTCGCCAATTTGCGCTCCATGCATACTTTGCTGGACATGTTCAAGGCATTGTATCAGATCCGCTCGTGCCAGCTGCCGCTGACGAAATCGAATATCGAAGCTAAAAAATTCAAAGTTTGCCTTGAATACCACATTGGCAACTGCAAAGGCCCGTGCGAAGGCTTGCAGGGAGAGGGCGAATACGATGCAGAAATCGAGCAGGTACATAATATATTGAAGGGCAACTTGACGTCGCCACAGCAGTATTTCAAGGAGAAAATGCTCGAAGCTGCCGAGCAAATGGCATTCGAGAGAGCCCATTCCTGGAAAACGAAGATCGAGCATTTGTCGAACTTCCAGAGTAAGGCTACCGTCATCAACCCACGCATTGGTAATATCGATGTGCTGACGATCGTGTCCGACGAGGAGGCTGCTTACCTGAATTTTATGAAAATAAAGGAAGGGTATATGGTGGCGACGCAGACATTGGAGGTCAAGAAAAAGCTCGACGAAAGCGATATGGAAATCCTCGCGATGATGATCGTGGAAATGCGCACTACGTACGGCTCGGAGGCAAAAGAACTCATTTCGAATCTGAAACCGGACCTGGATATGCGGCTGGAAGTGACGGTTCCGCAAATCGGCGACAAGAAGAAGCTGCTGGATATGTCCATGAAAAATGTGATGTATTTCAGAAGGGAAAGGACCGAACGCCGCGAAGTGGAAGCATCCGCCACAACTTCTAAAAAGGATCGCGTACTGATCCGTCTTAAAGCCGATTTACAGATCAAAACACTGCCAAGACATATTGAATGCTTCGATAACTCCAACATCCAGGGTACCAATCCGGTGGCGTCGATGGTTTGCTTCAAGGATGGAAAGCCGTCGAAAAAAGATTATCGCCATTTTAATATCAAAACTGTCATAGGCCCGAACGACTTCGCGTCCATGAACGAGATCGTTTCGCGCCGGTACCTGCGCCTGATAGCGGAAGAGCAGCCATTGCCTGATCTGATTGTCGTCGACGGCGGTAAGGGGCAGTTGGGCGCAGCCTGCGATGCATTGAAAAGCCTCGGCATTTACGGACAGGTACCAATTATCGGTATTGCCAAAAGGCTGGAAGAAATCTATTTCCCGGAAGATCCGCTGCCATTATACATCGACAAGCGCTCAGAATCCCTGAAACTGATCCAGCAAATCCGCGACGAGGCGCACCGTTTCGCGATCACGTTCCACCGCGACAAGCGCAGCAAGGCCAGTCTGGTGAGCGAGCTGGAAGGTGTGGTGGGTGTCGGGAAAGTGACGGCTACGAAGCTTTTGAAGCATTTTGGCTCCGTGCGCGCAATTCGCGAGAGCTCTGTCGAAACGCTGACGGACCTTATCGGCCTCGACCGGGCGAAGAAGGTCCGTGCCTATTTCGATACAATGGCCGGCGATTAAAGTCCGATGTATTTCCCCACGATGTAACCGGTCGTCCAGGCATTCTGGAAGTTGAAACCGCCTGTAATGCCGTCGACGTCCATCACTTCCCCTGCGAAGAAAAGTCCGGGCAGGGAGCTGCTTTGCAATGTGTCAGGGTCGATATCGGCCAATGCAATGCCGCCGCAGGTCACGAATTCTTCTTTAAAAGTGGTTTTACCGTTCACTTCGTACTGGCTATTGGTAAGCAGTTCGGTCATCCGGTTAAGGACTTTATGACTTGCATCTCCCCAGCGCAATGTGTCGGGAATTTCCGCCTTTTCGGTAAATGCCTTCCAAAGCCGCGAGGGTAATCCGAACCGGGCGTGCGAAGCGATCTGCTGTTTGCCTGTATTGGTTTTTTCGGCTAAAAGAAAATCCCGCACTTCCTGTTCTTTCATTTCAGGTAGCCAGTTAATACGGCACGTAAAATGGTAATCCTGTTCAGCCAGGTCACGCGCGCCCCAGGCGGAGAGTTTCAGCACCGCCGGCCCGCTGAAACCCCAATGGGTGATCAGCAATGGCCCGCGCCATTCATGTTTGGTACCTGCTATTTTGACCAAAGCATCTTTCACAGAAACACCGGCCAGTGGTAGCAGATAGTTGTCGGGCGTATTGAATGTAAACAGGGATGGTAGCGGCGGTACAATCCCGTGCCGGTGTTCTTCCAACCAGTCAAAACTTTCCGCTCTGGGATAGCCACCGGTTGCGATCAATAGGCGATCGGTTAGAATGGGTTCGCCATTGACGATCTTCAAATGAAATACATCGTCGGTTTTTTCAAAAGAATCTACATGAATACCAGTCCTGATCTCGATCCCGAGGTTTCTGGCAGTTTTAACCAGGCATTCGGTAATGGTATGGGATGAATCCGAGACCGGAAACATGCGGCCGTCGGCTTCGGTTTTGAGTTGAACCCCTCTTTTTTCAAACCAGGCAACCGTAGAATCGGCATCGAAATGCGGCAGGAGCTTGCGGAGGAGCTTTTCGCCTCTCGGATAATTCTTGATAAAATGCCGTAACTCGTGGGGCCGGTGCGTAACGTTGCACCTTCCGCCGCCGGAAATGCGGACCTTGTTGAGCACCGTCCTGCTCTTTTCGAGAATGGTAATATGTGCGTCCGGAAACGTCTCCGCAGCTGTTATCGCCGCCATAAAACCCGAAGCGCCGCCGCCCACAATTGTAATCGTCATAATGCCTGATTTGTCCTACAAAAATGACATGCAACTTTTAAAAACTGCAATTTCTTTTTCTATCTTTCAAAATAGCTTCAAAAATTTCAACAAAAACCATTTAAAACTATACATGCAAAAAGTACTTGTGATTGGATTGGGAAAAGTAGGCTCGCTCGTCGCGACTTTGCTGAGCAAACGTTTCCAGGTAACGGGGGTCGATAAGGCCCAGCCGACTGTGCAACTGCCCTTCAATGTAGTAGCCGGCGATGTGAACGACGGTGCATTCCTGGACAAAGTACTGGCCGGTTTCGATGCCGTAGTGTCCTGTATGCCTTATAACCTCAACCTGCCCATTGCGCAACGCGCGCACAAGGCCGGTATCCATTATTTCGACCTCACCGAAGATGTGCCTACCACAGCCGCCATCCGGGAAATGGCCAAAGACAGCAGGAGCGTACTCGCACCCCAATGCGGGCTGGCGCCAGGCTTTATCGGCATTGTGGGTATGGATTTGGCCAAACGTTTCACCAAAATCCGTGACATCGAGCTTCGTGTAGGCGCATTGCCGCGCTACCCGAACGGGCAGATGGGCTACTCGTTCACATGGTCTCCCGCGGGTGTAGTGAACGAATACCTGAACGACGCGGAGGTGATCCACAACGGCGTTCGTAAAATGGTACCCTCGCTCGAAGGCATTGAAATGATCAATATCGAAGGCCAGGAATTCGAAGCATTCAGCACTTCCGGGGGGCTTGCGACCATGTGCGAAACGCTGGAAGGAAAGGTGGATACATTGAATTATAAGACCATCCGCTACCCGGGCCATTGTAACCTGATGCGCTTCGTGCTCTATGAGCTTTGCCTGAAAGACAAGCGTGCATTGGTAGAGGAAATCCTGACGGAGGCCAAACCGCCCGTGCAGCAGGACGTCGTGTACGTGTATGCCGTCGTGGAAGGCTGGAAAGGCAGTCACCTCGAACGGGAGGAATTTTATCAGGCTTACCATCCGATTCAGATCGACGGGCAGCATTGGCGTGCTATTTCGTGGACAACGGCCGCTTCCATTGCGTCGGTGGTGGAAATGGTAGCCGATGGCGTACTGCCCGGAAGCGGGTTTGTCCGGCAGGAGGATATTGCGCTGGATGATTTTTTCAAGACGATGAATGGGCAGTTTTTTAAGAATATTGGCTAGGAAAGTATGAAAGGTATCGATGTAATTCTTGAAAAGCTGGGCATCGCAGGTGTCAATCACGGTGTAACAACCGGGCAATCGGGATGGGAAGGCGGCGGGGTATTGCTGGAATCGTTTTCACCGGTAGATGGCCTGAAAATTGGATCTGTAACGCAATGCGCCCGGGCAGATTATGACCGCGCCGTGGAAACCGCTTCACTCGCCTTCAAAACATGGCGAAGCATACCCGCGCCGAAACGCGGCGAAATTGTGCGGCAAATGGGCGTGAAACTGCGGGAGTCTAAGCAGGAACTGGGTACGCTTGTCAGTTATGAAATGGGTAAAAGTTTGCAGGAAGGGCTGGGGGAGGTCCAGGAAATGATCGACATCTGCGACTTCGCCGTGGGGCTTTCGCGGCAATTGTACGGCCTTACCATGCATAGCGAGCGCCCGCAGCACCGCATGTATGAGCAATGGCACCCGCTGGGCGTGGTAGGTATTATCAGCGCATTCAATTTTCCGGTGGCGGTATGGTCGTGGAATTCGATGATCGCGTGGGTATGCGGGAATGTGTGCGTATGGAAGCCTTCGGAAAAAACGCCTTTGACGGCTATCGCCTGCCAGCATATTATAAAGGATGTTTTAAAAGATAATCATGTGCCGGAGGGCGTTTCATGCATAGTTTCCGGCGGGCGTGACGTGGGCGAATGGCTCGCGAATGACCCGCGGGTCGCATTGGTATCGGCTACCGGCAGCATTCCGATGGGCCGCTCGGTGGGAGAGGCCGTTGCGCGCAGATTAGGTAAAAGCTTGCTCGAACTGGGCGGAAACAATGCAATCATCGTAACCCCGACGGCCGATTTGAAAGTGGCTATCCCGGCGATTGTTTTCGGGGCGGTAGGAACGGCGGGGCAGCGGTGCACCTCGACGCGCCGTTTGATTGTTCATGAATCCATATTTGAGGATGTAAAAAGCCGTTTGAAAAAAGCATACAGCCAGTTGAAAATTGGTAACCCACTGGACCCGGCCATTCATGTAGGGCCTTTGATCGACAAACAGGCCGTAGCGCAGTACCTGAATGCCGCAGAACAGATCAGGCAGGCCGGAGGTACATTTGTAGTGGAACCCGGTGTGCCGGAGGGCGATGCGTCCGTGTCCGGCTGCTACGTTTCGCCTTGCATTGCGGAGGTAGAGAACCATTGGGGCATCGTGCAGCACGAAACATTCGCGCCCATACTTTACCTGATCCGCTACCGCGACGCCGATGAGGCGATTGCTTTGCAAAACGATGTGCCGCAAGGGCTTTCGTCGGCCATTTTCACCAACGACCTGCGCGATGCGGAGCGGTTTCTGTCCTGTACAGGCTCCGATTGCGGCATTGCCAATGTGAATATAGGTACCTCCGGTGCGGAGATCGGCGGCGCATTTGGTGGCGAAAAGGAAACAGGCGGCGGGCGCGAATCGGGTTCGGACGCGTGGAAGGCCTATATGCGACGCCAAACTAATACGATCAATTACGGCACGGCATTGCCGTTGGCGCAGGGAATAAAGTTTGAGATTGAGTAATTAAAATTTCTAACTTTGTACAAATCGGTTGCACATTATATTTTCAGTTTTAGATTTTCAGAATGAAATACAAGCTTACATCAGAACAGATTTCGTCCAAAGTTGCAGGAGAAACAGTAATTCTCAACCACAGCAAAGGCGCATATTACGGGCTGGATGAAGTAGGTGTTCTGGTCTGGGACGCATTGGAGAAAGGGCCGCAAACGATCGAATCGTTGTGTGAAGTGGTAACCAGTGAATATGACGTCGATCCCGATACTTGTAAAACCGATATCGACGGGTTGTTGAAGGATTTGATTTCCGAGAGACTGGTTGAAATAATCAAATAGATTTTGGGCAAAATCGGTAAGCTGATAGGGAAATGGCGGCGCTTGTCCGGTCCGGAAAAATGGATTTTCCTGCGGGCCGCATGGTGCCTGCTGTGGATCAAAGCCGGGCTGATATTGCTTCCGTTTTCGCTGTTCAGAAAGTGGTACCACCGGCTTAGTCGGCCGGGCCGTGTCCAGGAGGCCGTGCCGGAAACAATGGAGCGAACAGTTTGGGCGGTAGATACGGCGGCCAACTTGCTCCCGTTTGAACTTTTGTGCCTGCCCCGCGCCCTCGCAACCAAGTACCTGTTGCGTAATACACCGGCTTTGACCCTCGAAATAGGTATTGAGATCAATCCCGCCAAGCAATTCGAGGCGCATGCCTGGGTGGAGCAAAACGGGAATATCATTATCGGGCGCTGGCCCGACACCGTTTCCTACAAACGCCTCTGGGTTTGGGAATGATTTAATTTTACACACATGCATCATTACACAGCCTTCGGGCTTTCTATTCATTCAGAAATTTCCCTGCCCGAACTGGCCGAAGGCGACCCGCATTTCACAGCCGATGTTTACATCCGACAAGGAGCTATAAATCTCCCCGCAATGCGCCCGACGACCATTTACCGTCGCGGGATTCAGGCATTTTTCGGGCAGGACGAGCATGCGCTGTATCTGGATTGGGCCGGCGTGGCGTCTTTCCGGGCTACCGCCGGTAGTGAGTTGCTGGTTTCTCCCGCGACATCGGACGGCAATATTATCAGCCTGTTTACCGTCAGTGAGGCATTAGGCCTCCTTTTATTTCAAAGAGGACATTTTCTGCTTCATGCCAGCTCGGTGGCCGTAGGCGACGAGGCCTGGTGCTTCATGGGCGTGCCCGGGGCCGGAAAATCGACGACGGCGGCGGCATTTATCAAGGCGGGTTGCAGGTTACTAAGCGACGATCTCACCGCCATCACCTTCAACGAACCCGGGAATCCGGTGATTATTCCGGCGTATCCTCAGCTCAAAATCTGGGAAAATACCGTTACCGGTCTGCATTATAACAAATCAGAACTTGAACCGGTCAGCGAGGGCGTAAACAAGTTTTCTTACCAACCCCGGGAGCAGTTTTCGGCACGGGCAGTTCCATTAAAAAAGGTGTTTTTTCTGCATAAAGCGAGGAACAAACCGGCAATTCAACCCATGAATGTGGCCGAAGTACCAGGCGAAATGCTGCGCAATTTTCCATTGGCGACCGAGCTTATGACTGGTGATAATCTTAAAAGACACTTTTTCCAAAGTCTTCAATGTGCCAGGTCGGCTGAACTGTTCCGAAAAAGGCGGCCGGAGGGGTTTGATAATTTGGAAAAATGGGTGGCGACGAGCGTTCGTGAGCAATTAATCGCGGAACAGGATGTAGTGAAGGACAGTGTTTGATAAAGAGATCAGAGACCAATGGCTAAAACAACTTCCGCGGAACTTTTACTGATTCTGGACGCATGTCTCGGTTCACAGGACGACCGCGATATCGGGCCGGTCGATGTCGACGAACTTTATAAGTTAGCCGAATACCACCAGGTCCGCCCGCAATTGCTTTCCTACCTGAACGAGAGGGGAATAATGCCCGAATTTCAGGCTATGCTTCGTAAAGATTGCCAGCAAATTGCATTCGAGAATATGATAGCGGCGCGGGAACTGGCAGATATTTCAAATCTCCTGAAATCCCATGGCATCGACACATACGCATACAAAGGAAGCCTTTGGGCGGACTGGCTTTACGGAAACATTAGCCAGAGAGAGTTTGGAGATATCGATATTCTGATTCCGGAAGGCTCGTTTTCAAAAGCATATGAGCTGCTAACGGCCGAACGGGGCTACGTGGCGGATGAATACCGGCGTTACCTGCTTGGTAACCCGAAAACCCGTGAGAGTTTTTTCAGGACAGATTATCATATTCCTATGATGAGCCCTCCTGATAAGCCGATGCAGTGGGTTCTTGAAGCGCACTGGCGCATTGCTTATCCCCGCCTCCTGTTTGAGTTTCCTTCCCGTGAATGGGAAAAGTATAAGGAAGATTTTACCTTTCTGGGGTCCAGCATTCATGCATTTCAGCGGGAATATCAGGTATTAATGCTGTTGGTGCATCATGGCGGAAAGGAAGAGTGGAGCAAACTGAAATATGTGGCGGATTTTGCCGCATATATGCGAAAGTTTGGGAGCGTCACCGACTGGGATAAGGTGACAGAAATCGCAAAGCAAAAAGGCATATTTACATTGCTTGCCCAAAGTACCGGGTTACTTCGTGCATTGGGCATGGAATGGAAAAAAGAGTGGCCTCTGTTCGAGACCAACTCTCTTTCCGGCTCTTATCTCCAGAATTGGGAAGTAAGAAAAAAAGATCCTTCCAACTCCACCTGGCCGTATTTCAAGCATGGACTGTCGATACACGACGGTATCAAGCACCGGACCCGCCTGGTTGTGAGCCACTTCCAATACTTTACTGAATTTCAGCTGATATGGAGTAAGTTCAGGTACAAGCGGCGGTTGGCTAAATCAAGGACACAAGAATAGTGCCGTCAATGCTGTGGCCGGGCGCGAGGATATTTAAGCCCTCGCCGGTATTGAACGCGTCCACATTGGCCGTCAACGCCTCGATAGCGACGCAATCGCGCGCAGGCGGCGTATATATGACGAGGTAGTTGAACTTCCCTTCCCCGGTTTCCTGCTCGATGCGCAGGGTAACATTCTGATTTTTCGAAATAAGTTCTGTAACCGCGGTTCCGCCGGCGTTCTCTACAATAAACGCATTATCGAATTCCTTCCGGTGCAGCAATGCAGGCATCGCCATATCGAACGGCTCGGTGCCGATCGGGATCAGATTTTCATTGAAGGTAACCAGGCGTTTGGACGGGATATTGATCTTCCAGGCCTCCACATCTTCGTTACCAAGCATCCAGTAGGGATGCCAGCCAAACATGGCAGGGCAAGGTGATTGCCCATTGTTTTTAGCCTCATATTTCAGTTCGAAACGGCCATCCGAATGCAAGGTGTAGCGAACCGAGAAATGCACCTGGAATGGATAACCTTCCGCATTGTCGATGGTATAGGACAGTTGAATGGACGCATTATCCTCGTGAATGACCTGTTCGTCGAGATGGAAATGGTTTTTGCGCACCAGCCCGTGAATGGCGTTCTGTCCGCCGTCCTCGTTTTTACGCAGCTGATATTCTTTGCCCAGAAATTTGTATTTACCTTCCGGAATACGGCTCGCGAACGGGAACAGCAGTTCGCTGGCACTTTTCGTATCAGCTACCAATGCAGAAGGGGTAGGAGGTGTTTTCAGGACGGAAAAGAGCGTCAGGCCCTTGCGCAGGGAAAGCTGCCGGACAATGCCGCCCAGCTCCGGGATCACTACGCAGCGGTTTTCAGTAGTTGTTTCATGTATCACATATTCGGTAAGGTCGCCGAACTGCTGTTTGAAGATTTCAAAAGGCATATGCTTTGATGGTTTAGGGTCAAACGATTTACTATATGCTGTAAAAATAATAGCCGGACAGGTTGAATTGTCCGGCTATCAGATTTTTATTCGTTCAAAAGTGCCTATTCTGTATCGGCGCTTTTTTCGGCTTCCGCCATCTCTTCTTCTTTGCGTTCTTTTTCGAGCGTCTGTTTCACCACCTCTTCGTGGATGGCAGCTTCTTCGTTTGAACGACGGTTGATATAAGCCTGGTAGCTCGTTTCCTTCTCGTAAGGACGTTTACCGATCAGCTTTTCGAGGTCGGCCTGGAAGAGGATTTCTTTTTCAAGAAGCTCTTTTGCCAGTACTTCCAATGCATCACGTTTTTCAACCAGGAGGCCTTTTACGAATTGATACGCCTGATCAACCAGTTTCCTTACTTCTTCGTCAATCGCTTGGGAAGTCGATTCCGAGTAAGGTTTGGTGAATGCGTAATCGGTCTGTTTCGAATCGTAGAATGAAATGTTACCGATGCGTTCGTTCATACCGTACATGGTTACCATACTGTATGCCACTTTGGTTACCCTTTCGAGGTCGCTCAACGCGCCGGTAGAGATCTTGCCGAACACTACATCTTCCGCAGCACGGCCGCCCAATGTCATACACATTTCATCGAACAGCTGCTCGGTACGGTACAGATACTGCTCACGCGGGAGATATTGTGCGTAACCCAATGCCGCCACACCACGCGGTACGATCGACACTTTCACCAAAGGATCGGCGTGTTCGAGGAACCAGCCTGCCACCGCGTGACCTGCTTCGTGGTAAGCTACGATCTGCTTTTCTTCCGGTGAAATCAGTTTGTTTTTCTTTTCCAAACCACCAATCACGCGGTCCATTGCATCCTGGAAATCCTGCATCGTTACTTCCTCACGGTTGCGACGGGCGGCGATCAATGCTGCTTCGTTACAAACGTTCGCGATTTCAGCACCGGCAAAGCCAGGAGTCTGGGACGAAAGTTTCTGAATATTAACGTCGGTAGCCAGTTTCAATGGCTTCAAATGCACTTTGAAAATCGCCTCACGACCAATTACGTCAGGCTTATCAACGGAAATCTGGCGGTCGAAACGTCCCGGACGGAGCAATGCAGGGTCGAGAACGTCAGGGCGGTTGGTAGCTGCTACGATGATGATACCGGAGTCGGTTGCGAAACCATCCATTTCCACGAGCAGGGAGTTCAATGTGTTTTCACGTTCGTCGTTGGAACCAGGCATTGCGCCACGGCCACGTGAACGGCCCACGGCGTCGATCTCATCGATAAAGATAATACAAGGTGCTTTTTCTTTCGCTTGCTTAAACAAGTCACGCACACGCGCCGCGCCCACACCCACGAACATTTCCACGAAATCGGAACCTGAAAGGGAGAAGAACGGTACGCCTGCTTCACCTGCCACCGCTTTCGCGAGCAAGGTCTTACCCGTTCCCGGAGGGCCTACGAGCAATGCCCCTTTGGGGATTTTGGCACCCAGTTTCTTGAATTTGTCAGGGCTTTGGAGGTATTCTACGATCTCTTTGATCTCTTCTTTCGCTTCGTCGAGACCGGCTACGTCGTTGAATGTAATTTTAACCTTATTCTCCGCATCGAAAAGCGTCGCACGGGAGCGGCCGATATTGAAGATCTGGCCACCCGGACCTACACCGCCCGACATCCTGCCGAGGATGAAGTACATCACCAGGATCATCACAATGAAAAAGCCCCAGGTTCCGAGGAAACTGGTCCAGTCGTTGCGGGTATCTACTACAAAAGGTACCTTATCGTCGTCGGGAACACCTTCCTGCATTTTATCGAAATCCTTCTTGAAGGTCTCCGCAGATGTTACCTGAAATTGGTAATGAGAAGCACTTTCTCCGCCGAAATAGTTATTTTCCTTTGCAACAACCCTGTATTTGTCGAGTTTGAGCGCTTCGGGTTTGAGCGTAACTTCCACCGATTTGTCATTCACAATGGTTACGCGCTCCACTTCCTTATCGGCCATCATCTTCTCAAAACGCTTCTGAGTGGTTTCGCGGATTGTCGATGTGCGGTTAAGGTACGTGATTCCGAGTATAGTAGCGATCAGAGCGGCTATTATCCAACCTTGATATCCCTTCTGAGGACTTTTAGGGTTGAGTGGCCCCCTTTTGTTATCGTTTTCAGACATTCGTTCGTTTTAATTAAGAGGAAATATAATAAACAACAATCCCGGCGGAGCTAATGTTCGCCCGCGGGCCTTCATACCATGGAGTCTTCCAGGTATGTTACCTCTGCATCTCCCCAAAGTTCTTCCAGATCGTAGTGTTTGCGGCGTTCTTTGTTGAAAATATGTGCGACCACGTCGACATAGTCAATCAAAATCCATTCCCCATTCGCCTTTCCTTCTTTTTGCCAGGGCTCTGTTTTGGATATTTTGTACACTTCGTCTTCAATCGAGTTGGCCAACGCATCTATTTGCGTGTCGGAATTTCCCGAGCAAATCACGAAAAAGTCGGTTATTGAATTTTTTACTTTTCTGAGGTCTAATATGGCAATGTCCAAACCCTTCTTTTCTGTCATGCCCTTCACCACTAGTTCGGTGAGATCTTTTGAGGATAGTTCTTTATTTTTGCGTTCTTTCATGCGTGATTGTTTCCTTTTCTAAAACCCTAAAGTAAAACAAAAAAATTGTACAACTCTACACAGGACACGCTAATAATTGGTAAAAAAGTAATATATCTGCCAACTTGTCATTCCACGAACGACATAGCGGCTGAAATAGTACATGCGGGGCTCTTTGAGGAAGGAACGGTTGTCATTACCGATAATCAGGTAAAAGGAAGAGGCCAGCGCGGAACGGCCTGGAATGCCAATGCGGGTGAAAATCTGACATTTTCGGTCGTGCTGACGCCAGGTTTTCTACCCATTCAGGAGCAATTTCTGATCAGTCAGGTGACCGCCCTCGCTACACGCGCATACCTGGGCAGCTACGTGCCCGATACAAAAGTGAAATGGCCGAACGATATTTATATGAACAATCGTAAAGCCGTAGGGGTGCTGATCGAGAATTCGTTGCAGGGAAGCCGTTACGCAACTTCGATCGTCGGTATTGGTGTGAATATCAATCAGTCGGTATTCCAAAATAACCACGCTACCTCGCTTGGACGTGAAACAGGGCGCACATTCTCACTGGCGGAAGAGTTTCACAAACTGCTGAAATTTCTGGATGTGTATTATATCAGGCTGCGCTCCGGTGCGCAGAATGACGCAATTCGCAGTGAGTATCTCAGTTATTTGTATGGGTATCAGCAGGATGTGAAATTTTTGCACAAAGGAAATATAACAAACGGCTCGGTGACCCATGTGACGAAGCTTGGAAAATTGCGTGTCAAACTGGCTACCGAGCCGGAAGAATTGGAATTCGGCCTGAAAGAAATTGAATGGGTCAAAGAATAATCAACCCCATTTGCCGAGCACGGCCATTACTATCGCGCAAATGCCCAATCCGAGCGACTCGCGCGCCAACTCGATATTAAGGCTGCGCATAGCAGTTTCTCCGAAGAAAATGCCTTCAAATTCAGGAGGCCATTGCAAGATAGCTCCCACCAGATAGCCTGCGGCCAGCACATAAAACACCCACGGCGGCCAAAGCTCCCGGATGCTCATGAAGCAACCCAGGGCAGCGAAGCTGTAAATGGCAATCCAAACGCCCGAATCGGGGTCGTTCAGTTGCAGGTAGGCGAAGATCACGAAAAGTATCCCGAAAAATATCTTTAAAAGTTTCATGATAAAGCGGGTTAAGAAATACAATAATGAAAGATTATGTTAAAAAGCTGTTACCACGCAGTTGTTAACCGTCGGTGATACCCTTTTAACACATCTTTTACTGACAAAATTGCGCTAATGCGTTAGCTGCATCGCTATATCCCAGGTTCAGAGCCTGTTTGAGGCTGGTGCATCCGAGGTCTTTTTCACCGTCATTGTATTGCGCGAGCCCAAGCCCGTAAAATGCTTTTCCATATTGCCCGTCGAGTTTCACCGTTTGACGGAATGCCAATGTTGCTTTTTTGAAATCCTGGGCCCGGTAATAGGTGTTGCCGAGATTGTACCAGGCTTGCTTGTTGTTAGCATCCAACTGGGTGGCTTTTTCGAAGTCCTTGATGGCGTCGGGCGTCTTGTCCATCAGCACGAGCAACTGGCCGCGGTTCAGGAAGACATCCGCGGTATCGGGTGCAAGCTCGGCTGACTTGTTATAGTCGGCAAATGCGGAATCCAGCTTGTTTTCGTCCGTATAAAGCAATGCGCGGTTGAAATAGGGGCGGTAAGAGGCAGGTTGGAGTTTGATCGCCTGGGCAAAATCCAATAGTGCATTGTCGTTCTCTTTCAGCTCGTAGTACGCTACGCCGCGGAGGTTGAATGCGTCTGCACTGGAGGTATTTTTTTCGATCGCTTTGTTGATGAATTCAATGGCTTCGCGGGTCTTGCCCTGTTGCATGAGCTCTTTACCTTTTTGAAGGAATGCGTCGGAAGATTGGGAGCAGGAGTAAAGAAAAATCAGAAAAAATAAAAAAAATAATCGAGGCATACTGGTTCATTTCTAGTTGATTCGCACAAAAGTAAGGCGAAACGTTACACGAATGTTTTCTTTTTGTGAATAAAATGTCCTTATCTTTGCACCCGGCAAATCGGAACTACCAGCTCCTTTCGAATCCCCCAGGTCCTGACGGAAGCAAGGGTAGATGGTCGATGCGGTGAGATTCTCGGTTTGCCTTTTTTTATTTCTCTCCCCCTTGCATTCCCCCTTTCTTTCTTTTTGCTTTTGTTCAGGGTTTCCTACTTTTGTGGAATATTCTAACCAATAAATTTTCAATATGAAATTTTTCATTGATACTGCGAACCTGAATGAAATTCGGGAAGCGCAGGCGCTTGGTGTATTAGACGGTGTTACCACCAACCCATCTTTGATGGCGAAAGAAGGAATTACGGGTAAGGATAATATAATGCGTCACTACAAAGCTATCTGCGACATCGTGGATGGTGATGTAAGTGCGGAAGTAATCTCGGTTGATTTGGAAGGAATGATTCGTGAAGGCGAAGAGCTGGTAGAGATCGACGAGAAAATCGTGGTGAAAATCCCGATGATCAAAGAAGGTATCAAAGCCCTTAAATATTTCTCGAGCAAAGGTGTCCGCACCAACTGTACGCTGATCTTCTCACCAGGACAAGCGCTGGTAGCTGCGAAAGCGGGTGCTACTTACGTTTCTCCGTTCGTAGGTCGCCTTGACGATATCTCAACCGACGGTATCGCATTGATCGAGCAGATCCTGACTATTTACAGAAACTACGGTTTCGATACGCAGGTATTGGCGGCGTCGGTTCGTCACCCAATGCACATTATCCAATGCGCAGAAGTTGGTGCCGACGTAATGACCGGCCCATTGAGCGCGATCGAAGCATTGCTGAAACACCCGTTGACCGATATCGGTTTGGAGAAATTCCTTTCTGACTACAAAAAAGGAAATTCTTAATCAGTTTGTCACATTGAGCGAAGTCGAAGTGCAAATGCGATGTCGCAGCTCCTTCGACTTCGCTCAGGATGACAATACTACCCACACTATCCACATTCGAGCGTTTTCTGCTCAACCCAATCATTATTTTTAGCACAATTATGACCACCGATTCGACGGAGCCAATAATCAGACTGGAAAGGGCAGATATTTATCAGGGTGAGAGGCCCGTCTTGAACGACGTTCATTTTGAGATCAATAAAGGAGAATTCGTTTACCTTATCGGTCGTACCGGTAGTGGTAAGAGCTCGCTTTTGAAAACACTATACGCCGATTTATGGCTGCATACCGGTTCTGCCAAAGTGGCCGGTTACGAGCTGCACAATATTAAAAGGGCCGATATCCCGTTCCTTCGCCGCAGAATAGGCATTGTTTTCCAGGACTTTCAGTTGCTATCCGACCGTTCCGTGGAAGACAACCTCGCGTTCGTGTTACGGGCGACGGGCTGGGAAAACCAGGGGAAAATCTCCAAACGCATTGCCGAGGTACTCATGCAGGTAGGCCTGGGTACCGCCCAGAAAAGAATGCCGCACCAGCTTTCCGGTGGCGAGCAGCAGCGCGTGGTAATAGCCCGCGCAATGCTCAACGAACCACAAATCCTGATTGCCGATGAGCCTACCGGTAACCTCGACCCGGAAGTAGGCGACCAGATTATGCAGGTTTTCCGTACTATTAATAATGCAGGAACCGCGATATTAATGGCCACCCACAACCACGACTTCCTGAAACGCTTCCCTGCCCGCGTGATCAAATGCGAGAATGGTGGGATTACGGTAAGCGAGTAACCATATTTAAGTCAACAAAAAAGGGCGTCTGATCAACTCAGGCGCCCTTTTTGCATATTTGGAATTGCTATTTCGCTTTCATATCGATCACCGGAATGATCATCTCTTCAAGCGATACGCCACCATGCTGGAAGGTGTCGCGGTAAAGGTTCACGTATTGGTTGTAGTTGTTCGGATATGCGAAAAAATAATCCTCTTTCGTAAACACGTACGAAGTCGAAACGTGCGGTTTGGGCAGGAAAATGCGCTCCGGTTTGCGGCATACCATCAAATGGTTGTCGTCGAAGCCGAGGTTCTTGCCGTGTTTGTAACGGAGGTTTGTATTCGTTTCGCGGTAGCCGATGATTTTTACAGGTTTCTGTACGCGGATCATACCGTGGTCGGTGGTAAGGATCAGACGACCTTTTTTCTCGGCTACTTTACGGATGAAATCAAGCAGCGGCGAATGCTGGAACCACGAGCGGGTGATCGAACGGTAGGCTGCTTCGTCGGGCGCGAGCTCCTTGATCATCTGCACGTCCGTGCGGGCGTGGGAAAGCATATCCACAAAGTTGTAGACAATCACATTCAACTGGTTGGTCAGCAGGTTGTTGAACGTATCCACCAGTGCTTTGCCCTGGTTGGTATTCAATATCTTGTTGTATGAAAACTTGATATTCAAATGGTTCATTTCCAGTTGCTTTTGAAGGAAATCCTGCTCGTGGTTATTCAGTCCTTCTTCACCTTCCGGAGTATTTTCGTCGCTCACCCACCATTGCGGATGCTTGCGCTCCATTTCGCTCGGCATCAGGCCGGAGAAGATCGCATTACGTGCGTAGCCCGTTGTCGTGGGCAAAATGGAGTAGTACGATGATTCCTCTTCGATATTGAAAAACTCTTGCATGATTGGCTGGATCATTTTCCATTGATCATAACGGAAGTTGTCAATCAGCAGGAAGAAAACCGGTTCACTCGATCCTTTCAGATGCGGGAATACCTTCTGTTTCATCAACTGGTGGGAGAGGATCGGTTTGTCTGAACGTGGGTCGTTCAGCCATTCTTCATATTCGTCTTCGATGAATTTACAGAAATTGGCATTCGCCTCGCTTTTTTGCATACTGAAAACCTCGGCCATCCCCTGGTCGTCGGAGCTTTCGAGTTCGAGCTCCCAGTAAATGAGTTTTTTGTAAATATCGGCCCATTCCTCGTGACCAATGCGGTCCTGGTATTGCATGGCCAGGCTGCGGAATTCCTGCTGGTAACTGAGGGTCGTTTTTTCTGTTACCAGGCGTTTGTTATCCAGTATTTTTTTGACAGAAAGTAATATCTGATTAGGATTCAGTGGCTTAATGAGGTAATCGTCGATTTTGGAACCGATGGCATCCTCCATAATATGCTCCTCCTCGCTTTTAGTGATCATCACGACGGGCAGGTTCGGCTGCTGCTGCTTGATCTGCGCGAGGGTTTCGAGGCCCGTCATCCCCGGCATCATTTCGTCGAGGAAAACAATGTCGAACCGGTCGTTCTCGATGCGGTCCAGCGCATCCGCGCCGCTGTTCACGGGCGTCACGTTGTAACCTTTATTGGTAAGGAACATGATATGCGGTTTGAGAAGATCTATTTCGTCATCGGCCCACAGGATGTTATATTGCATAAGACTCGTTTTTCAAAAGTGGTAATTAGTTTAAAAACAATAAAAGGCTAACGCATCGGTAGAAGCTGGTCGTATACGTAAAACGGTTTTA
Organism: Dyadobacter sp. SG02; assembly: GCF_900109045.1. Classification (GTDB taxonomy): domain Bacteria; phylum Bacteroidota; class Bacteroidia; order Cytophagales; family Spirosomataceae; genus Dyadobacter. The sequence continues at coordinate 498,061 of NZ_FNYL01000001.1, read as the reverse complement.
ACGTTTTTTAAGAAATATACGGCTAATCCTTATACGTTAACCTTCCTCGTAAAAAATGCATTCCACAAATGCCTGTTACGGCAAAAATTTTCGGGTAACCCTGTCAAGGTCGTCGGGCGTGTCCACACCGTGTGAATCGTCCGAAGTAACTACGGCCCTGATCGCGTAGCCGTTTTCCAGCCAGCGGAGCTGCTCCAATGCTTCGGCTTTTTCCAGCGAAGACACTGGAAGTTGGGTTATTTCCGCCAAAACATCAGTTCTGTAAGCGTAAATGCCGATGTGTTTATAAAAAACATGTGATTTCAGAAACTCATCCTGGCTCTGGGCATTGCGCAAATAGGGGATCGTTTGTCGGCTGAAATACATCACTTCGTTTCTTTTGTTCAAAACTGCCTTTGGCACATTCACATTAAAGAGAATGTCGTCATTGTCGATCACTTTTACTAATGTAGCCAGTTCGGTTTCCCCATTCAGTACCGAGGCCAGGTGATCGATCGGCTCGGGGCTGATGAACGGTTCGTCGCCCTGGATGTTGATGACGTAATCGTAACTGGCTTCCGTCTTGCCTAGCGCTTCGAAGCAGCGGTCGGTGCCACTTTGGTGATCTGGTGAGGTCATAACCGCCGTTCCGCCGAATTCGCGGACGTGGTTCAATATTCTTTCATCATCGGTCGCTACGATTACCTGATCGAGTTGCGTAGCTTTGGACGCTTGTTCGTAGACCCGCTGGATCATACTTTTTCCTCCGATATCCACCAAAGCCTTGGCAGGGAAGCGGGTAGAAGCATAGCGGGCCGGTATTATTCCTAGAATGCGCACGAGGTCGTTATCAGTTAAATTAGAGTTCAAAATAAAGGTAAAAAATTGCAAAATCTTTTTTCGTTCCGCTTTTCGGAAAACATATGGCGGGTAATGCCCGATGCGAATCCGGATAGTTCTCTGTGGGCCATTGAGTTACGCAATGCGGAACGTCACGAGGTATCCTTCGCGGTGATCGATACCGATCATCTTGCAGTGAAATGGCAGCGGCAGGTGGAAGGCACCGATTGGTGGACGTCGCTGACGGCTTTTTCCGATCAGCATATTTATTTACATAACTACCGCTACCCCGAAGTCCCCGAACCGACGGATCTGTTGGCGGTGAATGTCGAAACAGGGTTTTTATCATGGATTTTACCTAACCATTTGCTTATCAGGAATGCCGGGGGAGGTTTGCTGGAAGTGGCAACCAAGCAGGGCGATTCGTTTGAACACCTGCTTTGCAATGCATCGACCGGCGAGCTCCTGCCCCTGAATGCGGAATTGCCGGAACCGGATGACGAAATAATTTTAGCAGAACCCGTTCGTTACATCGGAGAGAATATGTACTTCGAACGGCTCGCGCAATTTATCAACGACGCAACGGGCGGCCACACCGCGGTAGCCATTGATTATTTGGAGAAAAGACCCTATATAATCTTTTCTTATTATATTTACGAGCAAGATAAAACAGTGCAATACCTCCTCATAGTAACCGATCAGAAGCAACAGGTTTTACACGAGAAACTATCGGAAGAGCGGGAAGGAACAGGCCGCTCGACGATGATGCTGAAAGCGTCCACACTGGTTTATCTGAAAAATAGCAACGAGTTTTCGAGTTTAACGCTTTCATATTAAATGAAATACATTTTTTGCCTGGTCCTTTTGGCAGGATTGATGACAGGTTTGACGAGTGCCCGGGCTAAGGGATTGAATGCTGTTGATTCCGTAGGGGTCGAGAAGGTAGGGGGGAAGATTTTCGTTATTCATAAGGTCAATCCGGGGCAGACGATGTTTGCCGTGGTTCGCCAGTACGGAACGACCATCCACGCATTGCGCGAAGCCAATCCTGGCATGAGCGACCAGATCCAGTCGGGGCAAACGATACGGGTGCCTTACACGCCCAAAGTTGCAAAGAAAGACTCCAAAAAAGACGATAAGAAAGAGGAGAAAAAGGAATTGGTAAAGGCTGAGGTGAAAGAAACCAAACCCGTTGCCGACACTCCTTCGGTGGCTACCAGCACCTCCGCACCGTCGGCATCTTCGGCTACCGCGCTTCCCGCAAACGGCATTCACAAAGTAGAACCGGGACAGACACTGTACCGCGTGGCTGTTAAGTATGGCGTGCTGATGGCCGATCTCCGTAAATGGAACAATCTCACAGACGATAACCTTAAAGACGGCCAGGAGCTGATCGTAAGCGAAAAAGGTGCAGAAAAAGCCGCCGCACCTGTGGCGACACCCCCTGCTCCAAAGGTTGCTACTACTGTTGTAAAGGATTCAGTGAAAGCGAAAACGGCAGTTCCGGAGAAGGTAGTGAAGCCTGTGGAAGAAGTAGCTCCGCCGAAAGTCGTGAAAAGCAAGAAAAAATCGGAATCGGGCCTCGCAGAGGTGATCGAAACGGACGAAAGTACCAGCAAATTCCTCGGTTTGCACCGCTCCGCGCCGATTGGATCGCTGGTAGAAGTTTTGAATGAATACAACCAGGAAAAAATCATCGTCCGCATTATCGGCCGCATTCCCGACACAAGCGCGAATGACGACATTGTGATCAAACTTTCGTCGCGCGCATTTGAAAAAGTTTCTCCTAACAGCAAACGATTCAGGGCCGTAGTGAGTTATCTTGAATAACTACGGAAAAGATATTATGAAACACGCACCTCAGTTTCGTTCCAAAAGGGAAGAAGAGCGCGAAGCGCTGAAAAATACGGCAGGCTATAAGGTTTGGACCGTCATGTTTACGTTGCTGTATCCGTTTATCGCCATTTTTACATTCCTCTTTTCGGGAATTGTGATGATTTTCTCAGGTATCTCACGCGTGCTGGCTTACCTGTTCGGAGGTAGCCATGCCAGACGTTAATCACACCGCGTACCCGCCATCCTACGTCGCCGAGCTGCTCGATGAAAAGGTAGCCCAGTACAACAGGCCGGATTTTATTCCCTTCGACCCGATCAGCATCCCGCACCGGTTCTCTTTGAAGCAGGATATTGAAATCATGGGTTTCTGGGCCGCGGTACTCGCCTGGGGCCAGCGCAAAACCATTATCAACAAATGCCTGGAATTGGCCGCATTGATGGACAATGCACCTTACGACTTCGTGCGGAACCACCATGAAAGCGACCTGAAACCATTCCTGTATTTCAAACACCGCACTTTCAACGCCACCGATACGCTCTATTTCCTGCATTTCTTTCAGGAATACTACAAAATCCACGACTCGCTGGAATTCGCATTCAGCAGCCATATGAAACCCACGGACGTTATGATTGAAAACGGCCTTATCGGTTTCCACGACTTCTTCTCCAACTCCGAAAACTTCCCCGTACGCACGCGCAAACACATCGCTACACCCGCGCGCAAATCCTCGTGCAAGCGCCTGAACATGTTCCTGCGCTGGATGGTCCGCAAAGACGACCACGGCGTCGACTTCGGCATCTGGAACACCATCCGTCCCACACAACTCGTCTGCCCCTGCGACGTCCACGTCGACCGGGTCGCACGTGTGCTGGGCCTCATCAAACGTCCCGTCACCGACTGGCAAACTGCCACTGAGCTTACAGCTTCGCTCCGCCTGCTCGATCCCAATGATCCTGTGAAGTATGATTTCGCTTTGTTTGGATTGGGGATTGAAGGGTTTGCGAGCTGAGAGGCGCTTGTAACTGCCGATCAAACCGTATAAAAACGCAACACGGCCATTTGGGTAGAGAATGACGTTCCGCAATCGGTGAAAGATGCGGTGATAGACGTTTATTCAGTAGGTGGGGTGAAAGTGAATTCCTATCCCGTAAAAGAGCGTGGTAACGGAAGTCTGACAATTTCAGCAGGTGATTTTCACAATGGCGTATTTCTTTACGACCTGGTCACTGACGGAAAAAGCAATGGCGTGAAGAAAATGGTGATTCAGAAATAGTTAACTACCTCAATGCAAAAGCGGGCACTTACCAGGAGCGCCCGCTTTTACTATCCATTATTTAAATCGGTTTTACAATGCAGCATTCTCAAACCGCACGGACTCTATCGAGAACAATGGCTTGTTACCAGCTTCTGCATTTTTAAATACAAAATAGACCTTATGCAGCTTGCCATCCACAGGTGCCTTTACGGGAACACTGATGGTTTCGGACTTATCCACTTTGCCTTCACCAATTTTGGCGCCTGCAACACCATCGAGGCGAACCTCCAGCGTTCCGCCGGCGGAACGGGCGGCATTGCTTCCAACTGCAATAGCCAATTTCGAAATCTCGGTCAGATCGATGTCGTCGAAAGCGATAAAGCCGCCGTCTTTCATACCGATCACCATTTCACTGCCATTGTCGCCTTTGTATTTGAAGGTGCTTTTGGTCGTGTCGGCCATATTTGCCATCAAAGTCGCCGGACGCAATGCAACGGTTTTGGAACCGGTCAATGGGCCCATATTGCCCGCACCTTTGTCGGTGTAGCTGGCTGTGAAAATGTACGAACCGTCTTTCTTTTTAGCCTGCGTCACGTATGAGCTTTTCAAAGGTTTCTTATCGACAGCCTTTTCATTTGCGAGGCCGAGAATGTATTTCACCATCTCTTCCACTTCCTCCGGCTTATGTTGCGGGTGGCCCGGCATCGCCTGCTCGCCCCAAACGCCGCTTCCACCTTTCAGAACTTTGTCGGTGAGCGTTTTCAACGAGTTGCGCTCGCTTTTGTATTTTTTTGCAACTTCGCGGTAAGCCGGACCGATCGATTTCTTGTCGATCGAGTGGCAAGCCTTGCAATCGCTCAACTCGATCATCCGCTTGCCAGTTTCAAAGCCGGTGTTGGCCTGGTGGCCTTGTGCGAGCTGTGTTTTATCGAAACCTTCGAGGTAATTGATGGTCAGCGTCACTTCGTCTTCCGGGATTTTCTTGGTTGCAAGGCTGCCGTCTTCCTTATCCGAAACAGAAACTTCGTAGTTCACAGGTTTGTCATTCCAATAGAAAGTTTTGTTGCCTTTAATGGCCACATCCACTTTTGGAATCGCATTACCCACGCGCACGATCACGTCCGAGGTGTTCGAGTTCCCAGCATTGTCTGTCACTTTCAAAGTAGCAGTGTATTCTCCTGGTTTAGAGTATGTAAAGCTCGGGTTAGCCAGCGTGCTCTTCGGCAGGCCTTTGCCAAACGACCATTCATATTTGATCGGGTCGCCGTCGTGATCCAGAGAGCCCTTTGAAGAAAAATTGACTTTCAAAGGTGTTGCTCCCGTCGTATTAGTAGCGCTTGCGATAGCCACCGGCACGCGGTTGCCTGCATTGAAGGTAATATGCGAAAGGCTGGCTTCGTCGTTTTGGGCAAACCAGTTCGGGCCGTATTCCAATGTATACAATGAACCGTCTTTGGCAAATTGCATGTCGATAGGGTGGCTGAACTTGGTGTCCGGCATAAAGCGTTCGATGCTTTGCAGGTCGCCCTTCTCGTTCATGGTCACGATGTTGATGTAATCGCGGATCCAGTCATAAGCGAAGAACTTTCCATTATAATAGGAAGGGAATTTAACCTTGCTATCCTGAAAATCAGCAGCATAGTACACTGGTCCGGCCATGGCATTACGTCCACCCTTACCCACGATCGTTCCAAATTCCGGCGAATCCGCGTATGGATAGTAAATGAATGCAGGCTGAGCAGGCGGTAGCTCCTGTATACCAGTGTTATGCGGCGAGTTATTGATCGGTTTCAAAGGATCGAACGGCTTGCCGGAAGTACTATCGGCGAAGTTGAAATCGATATAAGGCCTGTTGTTCCCGATAAACAGCGGATAACCGAAATAACCTGCCTTTCTTGCCTGATTTACCTCGTCATAACCTCTCGGGCCGCGTTTTGGATCATCATTCGATGCGTCCGGGCCTACATCACCCCAATACAAATAACCTGTGTGTTGGTCCACGGAAATGCGGTAAGGGTTGCGGGTACCCATTACGTAGATTTCCGGCCGCGTCTTGTCAGTTCCGGGAGGGAACAGGTTGCCTTCGGGAATATCATAAAGGTTAGTACCGCCCGGCATATTCGCACGGCGGTCGCCGTAGCGTGGCTTAATCCGCAATACCTTGCCTCTCAGTGAATTGGTATTGGAAGAAGTATGCTGTCCGTCCCAACCCTCACGTCCCGGGCGCTCGTCGATGGGGCCGTATCCATTGGATTGGAACGGGTTCACGTCGTCACCGGTTGAAAGGTAGAGGTTGCCTTTGTTGTCCCAGGCAATCGACCCGCCGGTATGGCAGCAATCGGTGCGCTTTACAGGAACGGTTAAAAGTACTTCTTCTGTGCTGAGCAGCACGGTGTCCTTTACATCGTCGTATTTGAACCTCGATAAGTGCTGGGCAGTATCCGGCTCCGACGATGGCGGCGAATAGTACATGTAAATCAGTTTGTTAGTCTTAAAGTTCGGGTCGATATTCAGGCCCATCAGTCCGTATTCCTGTTTGGTATAAACGGGCACTTCACCAACGAGTTTAATCTTGCCGGTTTTAGGATTATAAAGCTTCACCTTACCCTTTCTTTCTGTGAGAAGTACACGCTGATCATCGAGAACTACCAGTTCAGTTGGCTCATCGAGTTTGGAAGCCAGTACTTTTTTGGTGAAACGGTTTTCTTCCGGACGCGATTTCGAGTAATCCAGTTTCGACGCCATGGCCCAGTTGAGACCGCCTGTAAGATGTTTTACAAAAACCGGGTTCACGAAAGTAGCGTCTTCATGCCCGAAATTGGTATAGAATGCCTTTCCACCGTCAAACTCGTGGTACCACGACATTGGGTGGTTGTCGCCCATTTTGCCATCCTTGTAAGTCTTCTCGTCAATTTTGACAAGGACATTTACTTTCTCATTGAAGTTTTTGAAGTCGTAAAACTCATCCTTGATCTTCCATTTTTTAGGAAAACCATCCATCGACGGGTGCTGATCATTCACCACAAACGCTTCGCCTTCCTGCACGTTCGGGTTGCCCGGGTGGCTCAGGAATTGCGCCCCGGCGAGCTTGTTGTACCATTGCCAGTCATACTCGGTATCGGTCGCAGCGTGGATGCCTACGAAGCCTCCGCCTGCCTGGATGTAACGCTCAAATGCATCCTGCTGCTTGTCGTTCAATACATTACCGGTGGTATTCAGGAATATGACCGCGCTGTATTTTTGCAGGTTTTTGTTGGTAAAGGCAGCCGAATTCTCGGTAGTATCTACCGCGAAACCGGTTTCTTTACCCAGTTTCAGGATGGCAGTTTTCCCTGCGGGAATAGAGGAGTGCCGAAACCCGGCAGTTTTGGAAAACACCAGCACGCGCTTTTCCGGCGTCACCGTCTGTGCCGTAGCCACCAGACTGCAACATGCCAGGGCCGTTGCGCCGGCAATCCTGAAACGTTTCAGAACTTTTTGAAAAGGGGATTCACTCATTATCATGATTTGGTTAACGTAGAAAAACCTATCTTCCATAAGGAAGACAGGTTTTCAATATACTTGTAGGATCGACAATTAAAGGCCTAACACCTTGCGGTTAAACGCCTCATCTGCACCGGTTCCGGCAAAATCGTCGAACGCTTTTGTGGTCACTTCGATGATGTGGCTTTCGATGAACGGTGCACCTTCCGCCGCACCTTGCACGGGTGATTTAATGCAGCATTCCCATTCCAGAACTGCCCAGCTATCATAGTCGTATTGCGATAGTTTCGAGAAAATTCCGCCGAAATCCACCTGGCCGTCGCCCAGCGAGCGGAAACGTCCTGCGCGATCTGCCCAGCCAGCGAAGCCGCTGTAAACGCCCTGTTTGCCGCTAGGATTGAATTCCGCGTCTTTTACGTGGAATGCCTTGATGCGATCGTGGTACAGATCGATGAACTGGAGGTAATCCAGTTGCTGCAACACGAAATGGCTTGGGTCGTAGTTGATGTTCGCGCGGGTATGGCCGCCGAGGTAGTCTACAAACATTTCGAAAGTAGTACCATCAAACAAATCCTCACCCGGGTGCAGCTCGTAGGCCACATCCACGCCGTTTTCGTCATACACATCCAGAATAGGCTTCCAGCGGGTAGCCAGCTCTTTGAATGCTGTCTCGACCAATCCGGCAGGGCGCTGAGGCCATGGGTAAAGGAAAGGCCATGCCAATGCACCGGAGAATGTCGCAGAAGCTTTCAAGCCCAATCTGCGGCTGGCTTGCGCCACATATTTCAGATGCTGCGTCGCCCATTCCGCCCGCGCTTTCGGATTCTTCCGAACCTCCGGCACCGCAAAACCATCGTACATTTCATCATAAACCGGGTGCGAAGCCACCAGCTGACCGATAATATGCGAGGCCAATTCGGTGATTTCGAGTCCTTTGTCTGCGAGTTTGCCTTTCAGCTCATCCGCATAAGTCTGCGACTCGGCAGCCTGCTTTACATCGATCACACGCGGGTCCCAGGTAGGGAGCTGCAAACCTTTATAGCCAAGGTCGGCCATGTAATCGGCAATGGTATCTAATGAGTTGAACGGAGCCTCATCGCCCAAAAACTGAGCAAGGAAGATGCCGGGTCCTTTTATGGTTTTCATATTTTAATGATTGAAGGACTGAATGACTGAATGACTGAATGACTGAATGATTGAATGATTGAATGATTGAATAGGCAAATGATTGAATGATGAGTTGATTGTGTTAACGCACGGTTTTTCGAGCTTTGGATAGAATTTTGATAAGTTCTTCCGCTTCGGTCATCAGTGCGTTCAGTTTTCCGGACGGGAGGATACCCGCTTCTGACATGATTTCCATCCAAAAGAGCGATTCATCTGCCTCTTCGACTGTGATGCTGATCTTGGAAAAGAACTCATTCTGACTCCTCGCCCGACACACGGCTCTATAATTGGCTCCAACAGACGATGCAGATCGCAGAAATTGCTTTCCAATAACCCGAGCTTCCTCCGTTGGTGGTAATGCTTTAAAAACTTTGATGCTCCTTAGTACAAACTGCTTGGTGCGAATCTGCAACTGAGAAACGAAGTCATTTTTATCATCAGCCATAATTATAGTGTGTTAACAAAAAGGTACAGACGCCCTATTCAATCATTCAGTCATTCAATCATTCAAAATTAAATTTTAACCCAAGCCTCAGCTTTATTGCTTTCCAGGATTCTCTCGCAAATCAATAGTTCACGATACCCATCGGCAAACGTCGGGAAGGTCGGATTCTCAGGTTGCTTGCCTTCTGCGATGGCGGCGTAAACTTCCTTGAACATTTGTTTCGAAGTATCCGGGAAGCCTTCGTTGTGGCCGCCTGGGAAGGTGATGGTCGAGCGAACGTCTTCGTTCACGAGCGATGGGTCGCGGAGAAGGACTTCGTTCGCCTTGTCGCGGTTACCGATCCACATTTCGTTCGGAGATTCGGAGCACCAGCTGAATGTCTTTTTAGAGCCGGAGATTTCCAACGACATACGGTTTTTACGACCGGCTGAAACCTGCGAAACGGTGATTACCCCTTTGTTTCCATTGTCGAAACGAAGTAACACGTTCGCGTGGTCTTCTGTATTAATAGGTACATCGGCGTAGTCTTCCGGTTGCAGCAGCTTGCCCGAATAAGTCTCGACAGCTTTCAAAGGCTTCTTGCGGGTTTTGTGAACGGTGTTGAAATCCGCCAGAACAGCAACGGTTTTCAGGCCGGTTATGTATTCCAGGATGTCCATCAGGTGGGAACCGATGTCCGCGATTGCGCGTGAGTCGCCGGATTTGTCCGGTTCGAGGCGCCAGTTATAGTCGGTATTGTAGAACAGCCAGTCTTGCAGGTAAGAGCCGATGAACGAATAAATCTCGCCCAGTTCGCCTTTTTCGCGCATCGATTTCATCTGACGCGCCAATGGATAATAACGCAGGTTGAAGTGGACCGCATTTACCAGCCCGGTTTTCGCTGCCAGTTCCACAAGCTCTTCCGCTTCTGCGAGGTCTTTTGCCAATGGTTTTTCACAAATCACGTGTTTACCGGCCAGCAAAGCGGCTTTCGACTGCGAGTAGTGCAAAAAGTTAGGTGTACAAATGTGGACAGCCTGAATGTCATCCTGTTTCAACAGTTCATCGAACGTGTAGGAACGTGCAATGCCAAGCGCGTCAGCTTTTTCCTTGGCCAGTTCTGCGGTCACTTCGCAAAGTGCGGCAACTTCTACATTAGGAAGACGTCTCAGTGCTTCAATGTGTGCGGGGCCAATGAAGCCTGTTCCGACAACGCCAACTTTGATTTTGTTCATAAATGGGTATGGAATGATTGGTGAAAAACAGTCCGCTCTCGCGGGTTAAATTGAGATGTACAGTAAATAAAATTGAGTATTAAGGTCGGAAATCGGTCCATTTCGTCTCCGTCTTGTTCGAAGCGATGACGGTATCGATGAACTTCATGCCCCTCAAACCATCCTGGGCTGTGGGGAAGTCGTACACGGGATCGGCCTGTTTGCCTTCCCAGAACGCTCTCACGTGAATGGCGAAGTTGCGGTAGAGATTGGCGAAGGCTTCGAAATAGCCCTCGGGGTGGCCTGCGGGGATGCGGGTATGCACCTGCGCGGCTTTGGACAGGTTACCCACGCCCGTACGGATCATGCGTGTGCCCTGGTTGGTTTTGTGAATCAATGTGTTAGGCTCCATTTGCTTCCATTGCAGGCCGCCCGTTTCGCCGTATACGCGGATATTGAGGTCGTTTTCTTCCCCGTTGGCGATCTGGCTGTTTTGGAGGATGCCTTTTGCCCCATTGTTGAAGCGGAGCAGAACATGTGCGTCATCATCCAGCAAACGGCCTTCCACAAATATTGTAAGGTCTGCACAAACCTGGGTGATTTTGAGTCCGGTGATGTATTCGGCGAGGTTTTCGGCGTGGGTACCGATGTCGCCCAGGCCTCCTGCTGCTCCCGAGCGCTTCGGATCGGTGCGCCATGCGGCCTGTTTGTTACCGGTTACTTCCACCAAAGTAGCGAGCCAACCCTGCGGATATTCCACAATTACCTTTCTAACCTCTCCAATGGCACCAGAAGCGATCATCTGGCGGGCCTCCTTTACCATAGGGTACCCGGTGTAGTTGTGGGTGAGGCAGAACAAGAGGCCTGTTTTTTCAACCACCGACACGATTTCTTCTGCTTCTTCGGTATTCAGTGTAATCGGTTTATCGCATACCACGTGGAAGCCGTTTTCCAGGGCGAGCTTCGTAGGTGCGGCGTGTACGTGGTTAGGTGTAACGATGGCAACAAAATCCATGCGTTCGCCCTCGGGTAGCTGCTTTTCTTTCAGGATCATCTCCTCAAAGTCGTTATAAACCCTGTTTTCAGGCAGATATAAGGCTTTTCCGGTTTCCTTAGATTTGGCTGGATCGGAGCTGAATACTCCGCAAACCAGCTCAATTTCTCCATCCATGATCGCTGCACGGCGATGGACCCCACCAATAAATGCATCCAGGGAGCCGCCTACCATGCCCATTCTGATCTTTCTTGACATTCCAGTTGGTTTAAGGTTTTTGAAATAGATTATACAAATAAGAAAGAGCCGTGCAAATGACTCTTACTTCTACAAATATAAATTTAAGACATAAAAAACATTGCTTAGGAATAGTGAAAAGCAGTAGAATTCCCCGGAGTTTGTTTTTTTTGTGAAATCTTTGAATAAAAATAGTATCCCGAAATCAATCATCTAATTCAAATAATCAAACCCATTTAATCACATGTCCCAATCAGTTAACAGCGGAAGACTCTTCAATGCAAGTTGTTTTGCGCTCATAACCACTGCATTCTCATTCAGTATCCGTGCAGGGATTCTGCCCCAGCTGGGCACTGAGTTTAATCTCACCGCCGAGCAACTGGGCTTTATCAACTCGATGTGGTTCTTCGGGTTTCCCCTCGCGATGATCATCGGCGGGCTCGTGTATCACACCATCGGGCCGAAAACCATTATGCAGGTTGCGTTCGTATGTCATGCGATTGGTATCATTATGACGATTTATTCGGGTGGTTATACAGGTCTGCTGATCTCCACATTCCTCATCGGGGTGGGTAACGGCTGTACCGAGGCTGCTTGTAACCCAATGATCGCGGATTCTTACGAAGGTCTGCAAATGAGTAAAATGCTTAACCGCTTCCACATGTGGTTTCCCGGTGGTATCGTAGTAGGTTCTTTGGTCTCTAAATTCATGACCGACGCCAGCCTTGGCTGGCAGGCGCAAATCTGGGTAATCCTGATCCCGACTTTGATCTATGCATATCTTTTCTGGGGACAAGCATTCCCTAAGCCGCACGTAGCCGGAGTAACTTCCATTGGTGAGAACGTGAAAGCGATGTTTACGCCGCTGTTCATCTTCATCTTCGTTTGTATGGCATTCACCGCGATCAGCGAGTTCGGTCCGCAGCAATGGACAGGCCTTATCATGAGCAAAAGCGGTGCAAGCCCGATGCTGATCCTTGCATTGGTAACCGGTCTGATGGCTATCACGCGCTTCTTCGCGCACCCGATCGTGGCTGCATTGGGGCAAACCGGTATTCTTTGGGGCTCGTCGATCCTCGCGGCAGCCGGTATCTACCTGTTCAGCACGGTAACTGGTCCTGCGGCTTATGCAGCGGCTGTGATCTTCGCAATGGGTGTGGCGTTGTTCTGGCCTACGATGATTGGTTTCGTTGCTCAGAACGTGCCTTTGAGCGGTGCATTGGGTATGTCGATCGTAGGAGGTGTCGGAATGTTCTCGACGGCTATCTGGCAGCCGGTAATCGGTAAGTGGCTGGATGATGCCAAAGCTGAGAAACTAGCGGCGGGCCTTACCGGCGACGAAATGGAACTGGCGGCCGGGCAAGCGACACTGAGCACGATGGTCATGTTCCCCGCATTGCTGATCGTCGCATTCGCTATTCTCTATTTCTGGATGAAAGGACGTAAAACGGTGCCTGCTTCTACTGCGGCGGTTCACTGATAACCTGATATAACAAAACAGAAAGGGCGCTGATGAGGCGCCCTTTTTGCATTAATGCGTATTTCAAAAGCATTACTTCAACTTCACGATCGTCACGCCTGAACCGCCGCGATCCGCGTGCTCGTCGTACATGCCAGCTACCTGGCTGTACCCGCGCAGGTGGTTGCGTACGAGCGTGCGCAGAATGCCGTCGCCTTTGCCGTGTACAATGCGCAACTCGTCGTAGCCAAGCATAATAGCATTGTCCATAAACTGGTCCACGAGCCCGAGCGCTTCCTCACCGCGTTTGCCGCGCATATCGAGGTTGAAGCTGAAATTGAGCATTCGCTCATTCATGTCCACACCTTTGGAAGTCGTTTTCAACCCTTTTTCACCAGTGGCGGCGCGGTAGGTTTTACGCGACACTTTTTCCAGTCGGTTCAGTTTGATGGTCGATTTGAGATCTCCGATGCGGATTTCAGCGTCTTTACCTTTCACGGAAAGTACTTCGCCAATGGCAGTCTGCCCGCTGATTTTAACATAACTTCCTGCGATAATCTCGCCGCCTTCCGGTTCGTAAACGTCTTCTGCCGGCTGTGTTTCGACAACCTCAGCCAATGCCAGGTTTTTCTTGCCAAAATTTTCGAGGTTAGTCCTTACCGTTTTGGTCTTTTCCTTTTCGGCCTTATTTTCCTTAATCTCCCTGATCGTATTCTCAATGAGCTGATTCGCATCGGCAAGCAGGTTTTTGGCCTTCTGCTTGGCTTCATTGACGATCTTCTTCTCGTTGTTGTCCAGCTTCTCCTTCAATGCGGTATAATCGGCCACCTGCTTGGTCAGCTTGCGCTCCTTAATGCCGATCTCGATATTCTTCTCGGCAAACACCCGCCGTTCGATATCGAGCTCTTTCAGCAGTTTTTCAAAATTCACCTGCTGGGTACCCAATTTTTCCTTCGCACGGTTTACTACGGCTATGGGCAAGCCTATTTTGGAAGCAATTTCAAATGCAAACGAACTGCCCGGACGACCAATTTCCAGCTGATAAAGCGGTTCCAGATGCTCGCCATCGAAGCGCATTGCCCCATTCACCAGTCCTTCTGTCTTATCAGCAAGCACTTTCAAATTGGTATAATGCGTGTTGATCATCCCGAATGCGCCCGATTTCGTCAGGTTTTCGAGAATGGCTTCCGCAATGGCACCGCCGAGGCCCGGCTCGGTGCCGGTCCCGAATTCGTCGATGAGGAACAGCGTCCTTTTGTTCGCCATGGAAAGGAAATGGCGCATATTGGTCAAATGCGAACTGTAAGTACTCAGGTCATTTTCCAATGATTGTTCGTCCCCGATATCGATGAAGATATTCTGGAAAAAGCCCATCGAAGAGCCTTCGAGCATGGGTACGAGCAATCCGCATTGAAACATATACTGAATCAGTCCGACTGTTTTCAATGCTACGGACTTACCACCGGCATTAGGCCCCGAAACGATCAGAATGCGTTGCTTTTCCCGCAATTCGATATTCAGCGGGATTACTTTCTTGCCCTGCTTCTGGAACGATAAATGCAACAACGGGTGCCGCGCCTCACGCCAGTCGATAAACTGCCGGTTTTCAAACGGCGGATTAATAGCGCCCATTTCGCCCGCGAGTCTTGCTTTCGCGCGCAGGAAGTCCATTAAACCGAGGAAGCCGTAAGCTTTCTGTAAATCAGGTACGAATGGCCGGACATATGCAGTCAGTTCGAGCAGAATGCGGTTAATCTCCCGGCGTTCTTCATATTCCAGCTCCCGGATTTCATTGTTGGATTCAAAAACATCTGTCGGTTCGATGAAAACAGTCTGGCCTGTCGCCGATTCGTCGTGGATAAACCCGCGTAGTTTACGCTTATGCTCTGCGGCGACGGGAATTACCATACGGCCATTGCGGACGGTCAACGACACATCGTCGCTGATCCAGCCGTTGCTTCTGGCGGATTTCAGAATGGTATCCAGTTTTTTGCGAATACCTGCCTGTTCGGAAATCAACCGCTTGCGGATGCGCGACAGTTCGGGCGAAGCCGAATCCCGAATTTGCCCGCGATCGTCGATAATGCGGTCAATAGCGTCGGTCACGGCCTTTTCGACTTTGATCGTTTTGGCATATTCCCCCAGAATGGGGAATGCATCGGCCTCCTGGCTTTCGAAAAAGCGCAAACAAAGGCGGATCGTCAGCAGCGACACTTTCAAATCCGAAAATTCGGGCTGTGTCAGCAGCATACCTTCAATGGAAGCCCGCTTCAAATAGGGCGTCGCGTCGATGTAATTCTGGGAAGGGAAATTCTCGCCCAGTTCGAGAATACGCTGCATTTCGGCGGTCTGGCTCACCAGCTTCTCGACCATGCCGAAATTCTCGGAAAACCGTATTTTTTCGACAAAGCCCTGTCCCAAAGAGCTGATGCAAAGCTCCTTCAATCGTTCCCTTAGCTTGTCGAATCCCAGTTTTTGTTCTAATGTATTGGGGTAAAGCATTTTGTTATGTTAGTTGCCGTCAAATGGTTGGTTGCCGGGCTTGAATATTGTTGATGTTAGTTTTTGGTCGTGGACGATGGACCATCGACCATCGTTTGTATCCGGCCAGCACCACCGATCAAAATGGTGTATTGGTCCATGGCCTATCGTCAACCCGCAGGCCTAAAAAACATTCCGTATCTCCTCCTTTAAAACTTTCAACGCATGCGTCGACGGTTGAATTTCCTTTTCGATCACGTGTGAAAAAACTTTCTTCGCCAGGTCCGCTGCCGGGGCTTCGGCGCTTACTTCTGCCGCAGCCTGGTTCACAATCGCCACAGTTTCGTTCATTGCATTCACGATTTGCTCCCACGCGTGCGTACTCACATAGAGCTGTTGCGCAACATTGTGGTTGTATTCTTCCCGGATTTCGTGCAGAATGATCGTCTGAAGTTCCAAAGATGTGATAGCCGAAGGTACCAATCGAAGTAACAGGTTATTAGGGGTAATACGTTCCAGAAACAGACACATGCGCTCGTACGCCTGCAAGCGCAGGGGCAATGTGATTTCAATGTTTTTGCTGCGGATATCCCAGCGCTGTTTCTCAAATATCTTGTTGGCGACGGTCGTAATGGTGAGGTAAATACCGAATGTCACGATGACGCCGAGTATCAGAATTGTCAATATCCAAATATATTCCATGGTGTGAACTTGTAATTTTATGCCAAAATGAGGCACAAAATTAAAGGATTAGCTGCATTTGGCAGATATTTATTTCAAAACACGAATGGAACGACGGCAGATTGCGTTAACTGGTTTATCGCAATCAAGAATAATGAGCAGGATGGATAACCCGATTCAATTGACCGAAGCAGCAAGACTGGAAATCAGGACGACACTGGAAGCCAATAAAATTCCCGATACCTACGGACTACGGGTAGGATTAAGAGGGGGTGCGTGCAGCGGATCTTTTCTGCTGGGGTTCGACACAGCCACAGAGCATGACCAGACATACCTCATCGAAGGAATTAAGGTATTGATAGACAAGCGCCATCTCATGTACGTGATCGGCGTGTCGGTAGACTTTGAAGAGGGTGCGAACGGCAGCGGTTATACGGTTTCCGCCGCTGAAAAACTCAAATAAGTATTTGGATTAATCTTCAACGGTTACATGCTTCCAGTTCTCTCCTGAACGGATCCGGTTGAGCTGGGTATGCGTGATTCCGAATTGCTTCGCGATCATTTTCAAACGGTTATTATCGTTTTTCAAAAGCTTCTTAATAATCCGCACTTTGCTTTCGGTCAGCTTGTAATTTTTGGTACGGCGCGGAATAACCCGGTTGATGAAAGCAGGGTTTTCCCGGTTATGGTCGATCATTTCCGCTTTTGTAACCCATTTCAGGTTTTCGTAATGATTGTTCTGTTTGTCGAAATCCAGGTGGATTACAAAGTTATGATCGGCGTCGGGCCTTTCCGCGAAATGCTCGGCTACCAGTTTATGCACGTAGCGGTTGATGGTTTTACCACCAGCCACACGAATATTCAATGATCTATAACCTTGAATGACAGATCCTTTGATCACAACGCCTTCCTTAGGGTTGTTCTGGAAACTCTTCAATCTGCCATAGTTGGACACTTCGTAATGGGGAGCGTTCTCGATCTCGTCGAATAAAATTTTTGCCCACTTTTCGTTCCAGAAGCTCCGGCTTACATTTGATTCATTCATTTTTATAAAGCTATTATTACAGGTTCTTAACGTTGTACAGTTGTTCGTGCCTCGCCCGCAGGGGAATCGGGAACGATCTTTTGGTGTTTCAAAAGTGTGTGAGGCACCGTAGCAAATACCGCGCGGAGGCCTTTTTGTTTACTAAATTGATTTGGCATGAAACGTACACTCATCATAGGAGCGACCCACAATCCATCCAGATACGCTTATCTGGCCGCACAGAAACTCAGGCACTATGGTCATCCCATTCTACTCATCGGACGCAGGAAAGGTTTTGCATTAGGAGAGGAAATCAACACAGACAAAACTGACTGGAAAGACGTAGATACCGTCACTTTGTATATCAATCCGAGCCACCAACCTGAATACTACGATTACATCGTTTCTCTAAATCCTAAACGCGTTATCTTTAACCCTGGTACAGAGAATCCTGAATTTAAGGATATTTTAATCGATAAAAATATCATACCAATAGAAGGGTGTACTTTGGTGATGCTGTCGACCGGACAATTCTAGCCGGGCAGCTTACCACCTGATCAGCGCCGACGCCCACGTAAACCCGCTTCCGAATGCCGCAAGGCAAACCAGGTCACCCTCTTTCACTTTCCCCGTCTCCCAAGCTTCGTTCAAAGCGATCGGAATGGAAGCGGCTGTTGTGTTTCCAAAACGCTGTAAGTTGTTGATAACCTGCGATTCAGAGAGGCCTAGCTGCTGGCGGACGTAGTCGCTGATCCGGATGTTCGCCTGGTGTGGAACAAGCAGATCAATGTCGCTGGCGGCATAGCCGTTGGCTTCCAATGCCTCCTGGATCACCTCTCCGAAACGCACGATCGCGTGTTTGAAAACGGCATTACCGTTCATATACACGTTATGCCCACCACCGTCAATTACCTCCTGGCTCACCGGGCGTCCTTCGCGGCTGCTGCCGGGATCTTTTACAAAAAGCTCTTCTGCAAACCTGCCGTCGGCATGGAGGTGTGTAGATAATATACAATGTTGTGGATCGTCCGTTGCGGAAACTACCGCAGCGCCCGCCCCATCCCCGAATATCACCGCCGTATTGCGCCCCGCCGTGCTTTTGTCGATCCACGAAGACTGTATTTCCGAGCCGACCACCAATGCCGTTTTGTACATCCCTGATTTGATGAACTGATCGGCGATCGAGAGCGCATACACGAAACCCGAGCATTGTTCGCGGATATCGATCACAGGCTTGCCGTCCATTCCCAGTTCACGCTGCATCAGGAACGCCGAGCCAGGGAAAAAATAATCGGGCGTGATGGTAGCGTATACAATCACATCGATATCGTTCGGCGTAAGCCCGGCCCTTTCCAGCGCCTGTCGCGATGCTGCGGCGGCCATGCTGTAATTGGTATCTTTCCCGTATTCGAAATACCGACGCTCCTGAATACCGGTCCGCTCGCGGATCCATTCATCGGACGTTTCCATCCACTGGGTAAGGTCGTTGTTGGTAATGATATTGTCGGGAACGTAAAAGCCTAAGCCTGTAATGCGGGAGAATGCCATGCTAGTGGGGCCGGTTCGAAGCTGCTGAGGGTTAAAGGCAGAGTAGAACAGGATTTAATGCTAAAATGATAATAATAAGCAACATACTTTGCCCGAAAGATTGCAAAAATGCAAAAAAAAGTCTTGGGTACCAATTCAGGCTTGCTTTTTCATGAGGTTCGCGCCCACGGACAGAAGGACGTACACGATCAGTATGGCGGGGACGGCGAGGAATTTCAAAGTTGCGAGCAACACCACCGTCACGCCGATCAGAATGAAACGTGCTTCATTGCCTTTCCAACCAAAGCTCTTGAATTTGAGTGCGATCAGCGGCAGTTCCATTACCAGTGCATAGGACATGATCACGCTTAATATCAGCAGGTTATTGGTGTTGATAATAATATTCTTCCAAAACTCGCCCTCCGTGTGGACGATCAATGGGAGAGAGGCGATCAGCATCGCGTTCGCGGGGGTGGGTACGCCTATGAAGGAATCGGATTGCCGTGGGTCGTTGTTGAACTTCGCCAGGCGGATCGCCGAGAAAATTGCTACAATGAATGCGGGATAGGCCTTCCAGATACCGAACAAATCCGGAATGCTTTGCATCAGTAATTGATACAGGATGATGGCGGGCAATAGGCCGAAAGTCACCATGTCGGCCAGGGAATCGAGGTCGCGGCCGATGGGGGAGGTAACTTTCAGCAAACGGGCGATAAAGCCGTCCAGAAAATCGAATATCAACGCGATGCCGATGAGCACGCAGGAGAGCAGCAGGTTATTGAGGAATGCCTCCACCACGCCAATGCAGCCACAAAGCAAATTTCCGCAGGTGAGCGCATTGGGAATGTTGCGACGGATCATAGGGCGCTATTTAAAGAAGGGATTGTTTCTTTTCTCAAAACCAATGGTGGTAGGTTCCATGTGGCCGGCGTAAACGGTGTAATCTTCGGGCAATGTAAACATTTGCTCGCGGATGCTTCGCAGCAATGTGCCATGGTCGCCGCCGGGAAGGTCGGTGCGGCCGATGCTCATACGGAACAGCACATCCCCGCCGATCACGAATTTATCCGCATCGTTCACAAACGCTACATGTCCGGGCGCGTGGCCGGGGACGAAGATGATTTTCAGGGAAGTATTACCAAATTCAATCGTTGCGCCTTCTTGAATAAACCCGTCGATCTCCGGTTCTTCAAATGCGGAAAAGCCGTAATTGGAAGCATAGGTTTTGACGGCCTTCAAAAGTGGCTCGTCCAGCTTGTGCAGCACAAACGGAATGCCGTATTTTCTTTTCAGCGCCGCCACGCCGAGCACATGGTCGATATGGGCATGCGTGTTTACGATCCGTACGGGTTTCAAACCGTGTTTTTCAATGAAACCGGCCAGTTCGTTCACCTCCGAGCGGTCATAACAGCCCGGATCGATGATGATCGCCTCGCCCGTCTCGTCGTATAGCAAATAGGTGTTTTCGGAAAATGGATTAAAAACAAATGTCTGGACCTGTACCATTCCGGTAGGGATATCTGGGTTAATGGATGGGCGCGAATTTACAAAACACTTTACAGTTCTTTGAATCGGGCGATAATGCGGTCGAAGTAAAATATGGTCGTATCCTTGTAATCCGAATCGGTTCCGGCATAAAACCATAGCTCGCCATTGTTGTTGGTGGTTACAGTAACGGGCTGTCCGTCATTGGAATACCTTAATAATGTATAATAGCGCGTATCCTGGTTGGTACTGGCAATACTGCCCGAGAGAAGGACTTCTTTGCCGGGCTGGGCCACGGTACCTTTATCGAGATTGAATGTGTAGGTCCCCGAAACCAATGTTGTCAGAGGCTCTTTTGTGGACACGCCTGCTTTAAATGCGACCTTGTCAACCACCGTACTTGCCACATATTTCGTCGCCAGATCGACCTGAAGTGTCATTTCATAAGCCTTGTTAGGCGTGAAGCCCGTTACCCTCTTTTTAAGGTAACTGAACATATTTCCTTTGGAATACCTCGACAGTATCCGGAAGCCGTATTGTGTGGTATCAAGTCCGCGCGGAAGCAGTGCCGTAGTCGCGACGGTATCCAGCTGGGTAGAATCTGCCGTTGCCGCATACCCGGCGAATCCCTCGGCCCAGCCGTTTTTGTTCCCGCTCTGGAAATTGGAATCTACGGTAATGCTCGCATCGAGACTGTCTTCATTACAGCTCCACAACCCGGTCGCGGCCAGAATGGCTATCAGAATATATTTTTTCAAAGTGAATAGCAGTTTGCAAAAAGAACGAAAGACCGACCCATATCTTTCTGCGTTGTAACTGGTAAAATTAAGCAGCGTTCGTGAAAAGTCTATCCGATCAGGAAAATCGTGGGGATTTTGTGCAGATCCGGCCTTTGGGTCTTCCATTTCCTGACCGGCATTGTTTTGATCAGCTCATCGGGCGCGGTCACGTTAGCGGCAATGCATAATGCGAGGTCGGGCGAGCAGGCTTCTATCACCGCTTCGAGCAGCTGGTTGTTGCGGAAAGGTGTTTCCATGAAAATCTGTGTCTGCTGAAATTGCCGTGCGTTCCGTTCGAGGTTTTGCAATGCCTTTTTACGCTGCAACTTATCAATCGGCAGGTAACCGTGGAACGCGAACGACTGCCCGCTCATACCCGAGGCCATCAGCGCCAGCAGGATGGACGACGGCCCTACCAGCGGCACCACGCGCATGCCCAACTCGTGAGCAATGCGTACCGCCACCGCGCCAGGGTCGGCCACGCCAGGGCAACCGGCTTCCGATATAATGCCGGCACTTTTTGACAGGATTCTCAGCGATGCAACTGTTTCCGGTTCGGGGGTATCCTTATTCAGTTCGATGAATGTCAGCTCGTCGATGACCTTGCCGAGTTTCAGGCTACTGATGAAGCGCCTGGCGGTGCGGACGTTTTCCACGAAGAAAACATCCAGGTGCTGCACTGCCTCCCTGATCTGCGGGGAAAGGACGTCGTTTTGGGTGCCTTCCGCCAATATTGTAGGGATTAAGTACAGGGAAATCCCGGAATCGTTCATAGGTGTCTCATTTTTTAATTTCTTTCCAACCAATAGGCCTGATTGTGAATCTTCGGAGTAAATAAAATTATTTAATAAGTATGAAAAGACTATTATACATACCCCTGGTCCTGGTGTGGTTATTGTCTTGTAAAAAGGATAGTATCAGTGACATGTCTCCCAACGCTATGTTTACAACGGTGTCGGGTCCCTGGCATTCCATTGAAGTCGAGCGGTCGTCGCTGGACAATAAAAGTATCTGGGAACCCATCGCGGCTGCCAAAACCGATACGCTCATTTTTCGGGGCGACGGCGTGGTACTCAATGCCGACGGCACGCCCCGCTGCTGCGCACCGGCAACCATGATCATCAACGGTACGCTGCTCGACGTAAAACCGCAAACCGCGTTGCCCAACAACCCGCAATGCGAACTGTTGAACTGCATTACCTGCCCAACATGGGAAGTGTCGATGAGCGACGACCAGTTGATTATCGGCACCTGCAATGCTCCCCGAATGAAATACGTCAGATAGCGGTATTCAGAAATTCCAGCAGGGTGCTGACAAATGCCTTCGGTTGCTCAGCTTGCACCCAGTGCCCTGCTCCCTCGATTGTTTTCAGTTGTGCATTCGGAAACAGGTCGAGAATGCCTTCCAGGTCTTCATCCAATACATAATTTGAATCGGCCCCGCGCATGAACAGTGTCGGGGTTTCAACCGGTGCGTCGGATTTGATCTGCGCGCCCACATTGGCCATATCGGTCGTGAGCAGCGGCAGGTTGAAGCGCCATGCGAACCCGCCCTCTTCTTTTCTATAAAGGTTTTTCAGCAAAAATTGCCGCACGCCGAGCAGCGGCTCGTATTCCTGCAGGGTCTCGTCGGCCTGGTTGCGGTTTTCGATCTGGTCGATCGGGATCGCATTCAGTCCTTTGAGGATTTTGGTGTGATGGATAGGGTAGGCCTTGGGGCCGATGTCGACAACCACGAGCGCTTCGAAGGTGCCCGGGTAGGTCACGGCATATTCCATCACCGTTTTTCCACCCATGGAATGTCCGATCAGGATCGGGGATTCGATATTCTGCTGGTCTAGAAATTCCTTCAAATCAGCGGCGAGTGTCGGGAAATTTAGCGGGGCCTCGTGCGGAGAACGCCCGTGGTTGCGCTGGTCGACCAGGTATACCCGGTAACCTTGCTCCGACAGGGTTTTCCCGATGGTAAGCCAGTTGTCGAGGAAGCCGAAAACACCGTGGAGGATGATCAGGGGCTTGCCTGTTTCGCCTATTTGTTTGAAATTGAGTTGCATGTTTGTTTTGGATTGTAATGTATTGACGGCGGTCAGTACTTTAACATCGCAAAGGTTGTAAGGAATTCCGGGAAGGAAAAAATCCGGCGTTTCTAAAATTTAATAATTTGTTAAATAGCGGTTACGTGCTGGTACAGTAATTGCTGGCTAAACAGATAAAAAATCTTTTTTTCTCCCTCAAATCCTCCCTCCCAAAGCCTCCGGCCCTTCTCGTGATTTGTTAATGATTTGATAAAATGAAAAATATTGAAGTATTGGTGTACGAATCTGCATTATTTCAATAGATCAGCTAGTTACGAAGATTAGTATTGCATTTTAGTAGGATTTAGTCTTTTGTTTGTAAATGTAAAAAGCTATTATTTTGCATCAATTATTCATCCTCCTTGAATGAATCCGCTAGTATTCTTACAAACCAAATCACCAAATTTATGAACGGGAAAAGTTTACTCTTCCGGGCGGTGTGCCTCGCGGTTACCGCATTTTTATTCTCTCTATTTGGACCGGCGGCGCAAGCCCAGGTTACTTCATCAGCGATTACGGGACGTGTTGCGGACGGCAAAGGCGAGGTGCTACCCGGCGCCACGGTCGTAGCGATACACGAACCGTCCGGCACAAAATACGGCTCGGTAACCAACGAGCAAGGCCTTTACACGATCCCCGCCGTGCGCGTGGGTGGTCCTTACAAAGTGACAGTGACTTTCGTAGGATTCAATGAGCAGTCGCAAGGAAACATTTTCGCTAACCTCGGTACTGCTGCAAACGTCAACTTCGAACTGAAAGACGGTTCGACCGAGCTTGCGGAAGTGATCGTCACGGGCGCCGGAAGCGACATTTTCAGCTCGGACCGTACCGGTGCAGCTACTACATTCAACA
The DNA here is from genome assembly GCF_900109045.1 of Dyadobacter sp. SG02. Classification (GTDB taxonomy): domain Bacteria; phylum Bacteroidota; class Bacteroidia; order Cytophagales; family Spirosomataceae; genus Dyadobacter. The sequence goes on along the minus strand of NZ_FNYL01000001.1, from coordinate 474,268 downwards.
AAGGGCTTATCACAAGCCTGCCTACGCTCGGGCGTACGCTGAACGACATTACCAAATACAATGCGTACAGCAACGGCCGCTCTTTCGGCGGGCAGGACAGCCGTTACAACAACTTCACCATCGACGGTTCCGTGTTTAACAACGGTTTCGGTCTCGGTAATGAAGCACAGGCGGGTGGTCGTACCGGTTCTACGGCGATTTCCCTGGATGCGATCGAAGAGGTTCAGATCAACATCGCTCCTTACGATGTACGCCAATCGGGCTTCGCGGGTGCGGGTATCAACGCGGTAACGCGCTCGGGTACAAATGAATTCTCGGGTTCGGCGTTCCATTTCTTCAAGAACAAGAGCCTGGCAGGAAAGAAAATCGACGGCAGCGACATTACGGTTGCCGAATTCAATGAAAAAACAACCGGTTTCCGTCTCGGCGGTCCGATCATCAAGAACAAATTGTTCTTCTTTGTAAATGGTGAATTCGTAAAACGTTCAAGCCCGGCGCTCGACTTCGTGCTAAACCGCGGCCAGTCGGGCAGCAACGTGTCGCGTACGACGCTCGCGGACATGCAGGATTTGTCTTCGTTCATGAAGGACAAATTCGGTTATGATGTGGGTGCATTGGATGGCTTTAACAACGAAAACACCAGCAAGAAATTCCTCGGCCGTATCGACTACAACATCAGCGACAAGCACAAGCTTACATTGCGTTACTCGCACCACGATTCGGATTCGGACGTATTGATCAGCCAGTCGAACAGCTCGAACACGGCAGGTTTCGGTAACCGTACCAACTCGCTCTCGGCGATTTCTCCGCAAAATACCGGGTACATTATCCAGGACAACACCCGTTCATTTGTAGCGGAATTGAACTCGAACTTCGGCGGTAAATTCGCAAACAATCTGATCGCCACTTACAACAAGCAGATCGAAGACCGTAAATATAAAGCGCCGATCTTCCCTACGATCGAAATCCAGAAAGACGGTTCTACTTACACGACTATCGGCTCCGATCCATTTACGCCTAACAACCGCCTGGATTACGCGACTTTCAACATTACCGACAACCTGACTTATTTCGCAGGAAAGCATACATTCACTGTGGGTGCGGCATATGAGCACTTTAAGTCGAACAACCTGTTCTTCCCTACTTCCAACGGTGTATGGGTGTTCAAATCGATCCAGGATTTCAAGAATGCGGCCAATGCATACCTGGCTAACAAAGACCTGACGACTGCTCCTGATACCGTAGTACGTTTCAACTATCGCTATTCATTGCTTCCGGGCGGTGCTGCTCCATGGCAGACATTCAAAACGCAGACTTTCAGCCTTTACGCGCAGGACGAGTTCCAGGCTACTCCTAACTTCAAGCTTACTGCCGGTCTTCGTGCTGATCTGATCACGATCCCTAACACTTCGGAGCAATACTATAATGCGGACGTTGCCAAGATAGCATTTAAAGACCCGGAAGGCGGAAATTACACAGTTAATACAGGTAACGTTCCAAAATCACGCGTTTACCTGTCACCACGTATCGGTTTCAACTGGGATGTAAAAGGCGACCGTACTTTGCAGGTGCGTGGTGGAACCGGTTTGTTCCTTTCCCGCATCCCTTACGTGTTGATCTCCAACCAGCTGGGTAACAACGGCGTGAACTCCGCTACTGTCGTACAAAATAACACGACGGCGTTTCCGTTCACATTGGACCCAAGCCGCTACAATCCGCCATCGACAGGCCAACTGAAAGGTTACCAGGTAAATGCATCGGATGAAAACCTGAAATTCCCGCAAATCTGGAAAAGTAACCTTGGTATTGACAAGCAACTGGGCTGGGGCGTAGTAGCTACTGTGGAAGGTATCTTCAACAAAAATTACAACTCACTGCGCTACATCGACGTGAACCTGAAAGCGCCGACAACCAAGTTTACAGGCCCTGATACTCGAGACCGCTTCCCGGCATCGGGCTTGCCAAGCGCGCAGGTTAATGCAGCCCGTCTTGTAAATGATCAGGTTTCCAATGTGTATGTTTTGACCAACACCAACAAAGGTTATTCTTACTCTTTGACTGGTAAACTGGAAAAAGCCGCTACTAATGGCTTCGGTGGAATGGTAGGTTATACTTACGGTATGGCTAAGGATATCGCTTCGGTTTCTTCAACTGTGGAAGGCAACGTTCCGGGCGTGAATGGTCTGAACTACCTTGGCCTCGCTTATTCGGGTAACGACGTTCGTCACCGTTTTGTAGGTTATGTTTCTTACCGCAAAGAGTATGGCGGTAAATTCGGTGGCGCTACGATGATCACATTGGGTGGCGTATCGTCCAGCGGTACTAAAATCTCTTACATCAGCTCGACCGATATGAATGGCGACGGTCAGAACAACGACCTGATCTTTGTTCCGAACAAAGCCACCGACATTACTTTCCAGACGCTGACCACGACTGTTGACAAGAAAACTTACACATTCTCACCGGAACAGCAGACAGAAGCATTCCAGAAATACATCGATAACCACCCGTATCTGAAAGAAAGAAAAGGCAAATATGCAGAGCGTAACGGCGGCGCATATCCATGGCTGACTCGTTTCGACGTAACTGTGGAGCAGGATTTCTACGTAAAAGTGGGTAAGAAGGACAAAAAGAATATCATCCGTCTCCGCGCCGATATTTTCAACATTGGTAATATGATCAACGATAAATGGGGCGTAGCCAACCAGGTAACCGCTTCTTCGAACAGCACCCAATCCAACCCGCTCAACTTCGCAAGCGTAAACGCGCAAGGCGTTCCTACCTACCGCATGGGTACGCAGGTAGTGAATGGCGAGACGGTACTGGTGCGTGACGCATTCGTGAAGTCAAGAACGATCAACGATGTATGGCAGGCGCAGATTGGTATCCGTTATATCTTTAACTAAGAATACCAGTCGGCATAACCAAAACGAGCCCGCACTGCTGCGGGCTCGTTTTATTTTAACCGGGATTTTATTACGGTGCGCTGCACCTGGTCACTATCGAATAAATACGTCTACAAGTATTGCGGCGCTCTGCGCCTTGGCGTTGGGAGGTATTGTAACTCCTCCCTTTCCTCCATTCTCCCTTCCTTCCTCTAATCCTTTTTATAAAAAATACTCCGCACCAGAATCGGATTGTCGGTACAAATAATGTCCGGTCCGCCCGAGTCGCGGATCTTTTGGTATAGTGGCCTTGATTCGGCGACTTGAAGCGTGTCAATGTTTCCGTTGGTGCCGAGTGACGAGGCGACGTTCAAGTCATGAATGCGCTGGTAAAACGACGCTTCCTGCAATTCACGCGGCGTCAATGCCAGTAGCTGTTCAAATGGTAATCCCGATTGCTCGATCGTATCGATATGCTCCGGGCTGTTGAAACCCACCGCCAGCATGAGTTGCGGCGCCAGTTTGTGCGCGAGTTGTGCTTCTTTTAATGAATAGCAGATCAGTACGGATTTATAGAGATTTCCGGTTCCTTGCAGCATCTTGATGGTCCGGGTAATACTGGTTTCGGGCTTTTTGTCGATGATGAGGACGAGGTTTTTGCCGGCGGACCAGTTCAGTACGTCCTGAAATGTAGGTATGGGGTGTTCCGTCATGGAACCGTAGGGATCTTTTAGCCTCAATTTGCTGACTTCCTTCCACTTTTTCCTGCTCAACAAACCTTTGCCATTGGTTTTCAATGCAAGGTCGTCGTCGTGAGAGATTACCAGCAGGCTATCGGCTGTGGCGCGGACGTCAATTTCCAGGAGTACGCAAGGTACTTTTGAATACGTCCGCTCGAATGTGGCCATGCTGTTGCCGGGGTAACCGTCTTCGGTGCCGCCCTGGTGCGCCATGATCAATGGCGTGGTACGCTTGCCGGGTTTCAGGTAGCTTTTCAGCGCGTCGGCGTCTTTGAACTGGCAGTCGCCGGTTTGGGCCTGGACAGTGTGTGAGAAGGCAGCCAGCAGCAATGCCGCAAATATCTGCCGTGTCTGGTTTTTCATTGGTTATGTTACATTGTTGGATTCGGTATGGAGTGGCCCGTGCTTGGAAGAGTCGCGGATAGCCGATCCATTGATAGCCGGGTCGGTAATCGCGGAATCTCCGCCTTTTTCAGCTTTCAAAATCGATTCCACACCGGCTTTGTAGCCGTCGATGATCAGTCTTGAAATATCTTCCGAATTGAAATGCTGCAAATCGAGGAATAAAGGCGCAGATGGTCTTACTACCGTCAGTTTCATCGGCTTGCCCCGCAGGTTCGAGCGGTCGACGTACGACTCTGCCCATTGGATATTGTTATTCACGATCTGGTTCACGGTAATGTCGCGCACGCGCTCGATCAGTGTGATCAGGTTGCGCGTGTTCATGGCTTCCGGCTGGTAGAGCAGGGGAGAATGGCAGCCGATGAGGATAATTTCCGTCGCGCCGTCCTCGATGGCCTCGCGTATAGGCGCGACCTCGCGCAGGCCGCCGTCGAGGTAAAGATGGTCGTTGATTTCAACCGCGGGCATCAACATCGGAATAGAAGAGCTGGCATATACAAAATCGACATAATGCGGGTCCAGCGTGGATACATATTTCATTTCACCGGTTTCGATGTTCACGGCACCGGCCTTTACTTTAATGGGAGTATCGCGGAGGTAATCGTCGTTGAGGTATCTGCGGATGAGCTGGTGCAGGGGTGATGGATCGACGATCCCGTCGAAACGGCTCATGAGCGTGTTCATTCCGAGCATTACGCGGGAGCGCAACGTAGAAATATCCTGTGGCTGAGTGATATTTTTGATCCAGAATTCGAGCAGCTGGCGGCCGGCCAGCGGCCAGTCAATCTTACCGTTTGCGGCCATTTGCTTGCCGGTTTCATTCGCCAGGAAGGTCGCATTGAGCGAGCCTACCGAAATTCCATACACCATTTCGGGCTCAAAGCCGTTTTCCAGGACTGCCTGGATCACACCTACCTGAAATGCTCCTTTCATGGACCCTCCGCCGAGAACGAGTGCTTTCATATCGACTGGTTTACGTGGTTTAGTTTGTAATTAGGCTGTCGGCTGTCGGCTGTTGGCCGTTTTGGACGCCCCGGCCTTTGTTCAATTCTAAACATTTTCGGTTTAAAATTGATGTAAACAGAAGATTTTATTCCAAATTTGAAGATCAGAGTTCAGAGGGTTAAACGAACATGTTGATAAACTCATGCCCCTGTTCGCGTCCTTTTAATATCAGGAGGGACCTTTTAGCCCTCGTACATGAATATGACCCTTTCAATAAAGGATATCCAGGCTCCTATTGCGGATGAAATGAAAGCTTTCGAGCAGAAGTTTCGCCAGTTTATGAAAAGCGAAGTAATGCTTTTGGACCAGATCATGAACTACATCGTGAGGCGGAAAGGCAAGCAGTTGCGCCCGATGTTCGTGTTCCTTTCCGCGGGAGTTTGTGGTGATATTTCCGAATCGACTTACCGGGGTGGCGCCATGATCGAGCTGCTGCACACCGCTACCCTCGTTCACGACGACGTGGTGGACGATTCCAACTACCGTCGCGGCTTTTTCTCCGTAAATGCATTATGGAAAAACAAGATCGCCGTGCTCGTGGGCGATTACCTGCTTTCACGCGGGCTGCTGCTTTCAGTCGATCACGAGGAATTCAAAATCCTGAAAATCGTTTCGACGGCTGTTCGGGAACTCAGCGAAGGCGAACTGTTGCAAATCGAGAAGGCCCGCAGGCTGGACATTAATGAAGAGGTTTACTACGAAATCATCCGGCAGAAAACCGCCTCGCTGATCGCGTCTTGCTGTGCAGCCGGGGCAAGTTCGGTAGGAGCTGTCCAGGAAGTGGTCGACAAAATGCATGCATTTGGTGAGAAGGTAGGTATGGCATTCCAGATCAAGGACGACCTGTTCGATTACGGCGAGGACGAGATCGGAAAGCCGCTCGGCATCGATATCAAGGAAAAGAAAATGACGCTCCCGCTCATATACGCGCTCAACCACGCGCCCTGGCTCGAAAAACGCCGCATTATCAACATTATCCGCAATGAAAGCCACAAACCCAACAAGGTAAGCGAGGTAATCGCATTCGTGAAAGAGTCGGGCGGCCTGCGCTACGCGCAGGAGGTGATGGAAAGGTATGTAAAAGAGGCCCTCGCATTGCTAAACGAATTCGCCGACTCACCGCATCGGAGATCGCTGGAACAACTCGTTCAATATACCATCGAGAGGAGTAAGTAGAATTTTGAATGAGTGAATGGGTGAATGATTGAATGATTGAATGATTGAATGATTGAATGAGTGAATGAGTGAATTTTGAATGACTGAAGCGTGAATGAGTAGCCGTGGAGCGGGAATGCGTGAATCGCGTAGCGATGTAACATTGGTAGGAAATAATGGCCCGACGTTTTTCAAAATCCCGTCAGGGATGCAACAACGATAATTATGTACCGCCGGAGCATTGTTGTTACATGCCCAAAGGGCATTTTTAGAATACCAATTATGGTGGTTTGCTACCAATGTTACATGCCTGACGGCATTTTTGATGCGGTCCATTCGGTCCTTCACCCATTCACTCATCACTCATCACTCATCATTCATTCAACCATTCACTCATTCACCCATTCACCCATTCACTCATTCAATCATTCAATCATTCAATCATTCACTCATTCACTCATTCACTCATTCAAAATTAACTTCTGACAGAAAATATATAAGTAAGTATAATAATATAACTAGCCTTTTAGTTATGTTTGTGTGCTCACTTAATACTGCCTGTCATGAAAATAATCCTAACTATTTTTCTTCTTGCTGCCGGCTTTGGATTGTTGGCGCAGCCTGTGGCGATCAGCCGCAAAGATACCGAGGCGAAAAACCTCTGGCGTAAGCTCGATATGGACTATGAAAGGCCTGACGGCGCACAGCTGGAAACGCCATTCAGCATGCAAAAGGCATTTCAGGATATATATGAGCAAATGCTCGACAAGGAAAAGTTAAGCAACCTTACTTTTTGGAATACCCTTTACCTGAATGCGGAAGGGAAAATAGATTATCTGGTGTTTGATATAGGAACCCAGCGTTTCAGGATGATGAATAGTCAGGACGACGAGCCTGCCAATGCGGACTCGCTATCGGCCATTATTGCAGCCAAAATTACGCCTTACCTTACCAAAATCGTCTCGCGGAGGACCGTGGGCTCGAAAGCCGTGCTGACCGCTTTCGTGAGCTTCCAGCCTCAGGCGCCGCAAGAACGGGAAACGCAGAAAGACAGTACGGTAATAGGCCTGGCGAAAGCGCTGGCGACGAAAGACACGCTGAGAGTAAAGTCGCTGTCGTTGGGCCAAAGCCTGTTGACGGCTATTCCCGACGTGGTATACCGCTTCCCGAACCTGGAAGAACTCTTTCTGGTGGACAATGATATCGAAACCGCGTACCTCGATATGGCTCGGCTGCCCAAACTGCGGCACCTGGATCTTACCCGTAATATGCTGACTTACAACAATCTTCGCATTACAAAAAACAAGTCGCTGAAACTGATTAACCTGCAAAAAAACCTTATTACCGACATTCCGCGGGGTGCACGCAACTGTAAAAAACTGGAAACGCTCTGGCTCGGCAACAACCAGATGACCGGCCTGACCAATGCCAGTTTCAGGAAGCTGAAATCCGTGAAAGACATTAATTTTTACAAAGCACAGCTCACGATGTTGCCCAAAGGCATTGGTAAAATGCGCGGCCTGGAAGTGCTGGATGTTTATTACAACAAAATCGAAACCCTGCCCAAATCGATCACGAAGCTGAAACGCCTTACGCACCTCGCCGTTTCGCACAACCAGCTCACGGCATTGCCAAAGCGCATAGATAGGTTGAAAAGCGTGCATACCCTTTACGCGCATCACAACCATTTGAGCAAACTTCCCGAACGCATTACGCGTATGAAGGAGCTGCGCATTGTCGATCTCGGCTACAACTGGCTGACGACCTTCCCTGCGGAGCTCGTGGCGTTTACCAATTTGCAGGAACTCGATTTATCGTCCAACAATTTCCCGGACTTCCCCGTGCAACTTTTGCAGATCCGCAAGCTCGACAAGCTGCATTTACGCGGCAATCCTTTCCTGGGAAAGGACGCCGAGCGTAAATACAGCGAGCAGCTGAGCCAGCTCAAACAGAGGAATATCGAAGTGTTTTATTAAAGATTCCACCAATAGGTGAATTTCAGCACGATCGCGCGGTTTTTGACCTTGAAATTCTCGGGCAGATAATTGTCTGTATACACGATAAAAAGGTCGGAAGCAGGCTTGTAGCGCCATTGCAGACGCGCATTCAGGTTGATATTATCGGCCTGGTTATTGTACTGCATGAATGTCGTGAAAAACAGGCTGTTCGTGAATGTTACGTCCACGCGCGGGCCTACGAGCCAGAGCTGGGTGCGTTTCCACGGCTCGGGCAGACGGATGTCATTATAGTTACCGGCCATCGTGATGGCGACATACGGCTGTACCCGGTAACCGAGTTCAGCTTTCAGGTTATTGCGCTTGCCATTCTGGTAATAACCGCCGAGAATACCCGATGCGAGGTAGGTAAGCCGGTTTTGCGGTCCGGATACAATGTCGAAACCGACGGCCTTCCAGTTATGCTCTGTGCCTGTCGCCAATATGGCTCCACCCAGGTTGGTAGGATCGAATGGCCGCAGCAGGCGAACGTAATTGCTTGAACCCCACAATGACACGGTAGCGCGATTGATGAAGTTGACATTATAGGATAGAATGAATTCCCGGTCACTCATGTCGAACTGCTTATCCCAGTATACATTGCTTACCAGTTTCGGCCCGTGGCTGATGATTTTCGGGTGTTTGATGAAAAACAGATAGGCTACATTAGGACTGATCTTGTAATAGCCATTCCGCACCGCATTGGGCACGTAACCTACTTCGGCATTATAGTTTTTACCTACATATTCATGCTGCCATTGCCATATGAGGTTGGCCTTGGTGAATTTGATATCGGCGGCGTGTGTAAAATCGTCGGAGGATTTGCCCGGCGTGAACGATTTCAGGAACATGACCTTGCCGGTCCAGAGGTTTTTGGCGCTGGCGAGGTTGAATTCCGCACCGACATTCCGGTTGTAGCGGTTGGTAGCCGAATGTCTTTCCAGGGTATAATTAGTCGCATCCTTATTGACAAATATGAACCGCACATTCGAGCGAGCCAGCACCTGGCGCTGCAATGCGAACACGGCGTAGTTGTTGTGCGGGGTGATCGTATCGTTGGAGCCGGTTTGCACATCCAGCACGCCGATACGCCAGTTCTTATTGATCTTCCCGCTCATCCTCGCGCCAAACTGGATCGGTACGCCCAAACCGATGCGCCGCGAGAAGAACGGCCGAATGGTAGCGTACCCGAAATTGGCGAAAAGATCGGCGTTTTCCAGGAAGAACTGCCGGCGCTCGGGGAAGAAAAGCTCGAAACGGTCGAGGTTGGTTTGCTGCACGTCCACATCCACCTGCGAGAAGTCGGGATTGACGGTCAAATCGAGGTTGAGTGACGGTGTGAGACCTATTTTGACGTCGCCACCGATGGTCGGTTTGTACTTGGTAGGAACATCGTTCTGGTGGTCTTTGGTCATGCGCATGGCCGCGTACGGGATCACGGAAATGTTCGGGCCCGGCGTAGGTGGGGGCGTGTCCCACACGAGCACGCCCGTGTATGCGAGCGAGGCCGACGGAAACTGGCGCGGAACAGGTGCCCACGACGATTTTTCGGAAATGGTAAGGTCCTGGCGGCTGAAATTGATCCCCCAGCGCGTAATACCGGGCTTGTAACGGATACTTTTGAATGGAATAGCCGCTTCCCACACCCATTTGTCGTCCTCGTTTTTCACGGCGCTGACCCATTTGTTGTCCCAGCTGAGGTCGACCGTACCGCCGTCGCCCTGCTGGCCATCCCAGGGCGCGCCCGCCGCATTGGCACCGAATGAGAAACCGTTGGTTTTGTCATCGAAAGTGTCCATAAACAGCAGGAAGTTATCATTCTTGCCGAATGCGAAATCGCGTTTCAGGGATTCCACGATCAGCGAGCCGTTGATGGGCTTGTAGTTGACAACGAGGATGTAGAGGTTGTGTTTGTCATAACACAGTTTCACGTCCGTCAGCGCCCTGGAAAAGCTGGTGTCCATAGGCGTGATCATGAAAAAATCCTTCGCCGTTTCGGCGGCCGACCATGCCGGATCGTCGGCTACACCATCGACTTTGACGGGCGAGGTGGCGGAATGGATGTGGTACTGGTAGTTTTCGTTCGGTTTCTGGGCAATACTTTGGAAAATGATGAAACAGAAAATGAAAGGGGTTAGGATAAAGGTACGTAGCACTTGGTTCAGGGGTGTTTAGGAATATAAAAGGTTCAGTGATAATCAGTTTCTGAACCAGCGGGCATCTGCGTAGAATGTCCCGAATGGTACCAGCGAAGAAGCAAACGATAAGGCCGACTTTTTGAACGACCAGCTTTTTTCTATTGCGACCTGGATGAGCAAAAGCACAAAAAGGACGAACAATACACCGTGTGCCATGCCTACTACACGCACGGCCTGCGGTATTCCGGCAAAATATTTAAGTGGCATTGCGATGCCGAGCAGTACTAAAAAGGAAATGCCTTCGAGAAATGCGATGATGCGCAGGCGGCCTAATGCCGATTTGATCAGTTCGGATACCATGGAGAATCAGAATAGGGAAAAACACATTTTACTGGCAAAGATACACATCAAGCTCCTTGAAATGCAGGAAGTTCGAAAAAGCTTTTGCCCGGAAATATTACATTTTACAAATATGTAACCAGTAGTTTAAGTAAATTCTGCAAAAACCGACATTTGTAAAATTTTATTTGGAAAAATATTTGTTTCAAGATTGAATATTGCATATTTGGCAAATATAGCACCTCATTACAATCTTATGAAACTGATATACCAAACCTGGCTTTTCGTGTTGCTCTCCTGTTATTGTTATGCGCAAGGCCTGAAAGTAACCGGTAGGGTTACCGACGAAAAAGGAGATCCGCTGATCGGCGCTTCCGTGTTGGAAAAAGGTACCGGCAATGGTACCGTGACCGATGAAAACGGCGCTTATGGCCTCACAGTGGGCTACAACAATGCCACGCTCGTGGTAACTTACGTAGGTTATAATAAGCTGGAAAGGGAGTTGAACGGCACTGCGATCCAGGATTTTGCGCTCGCCGATGCCACGGTACTGAACCAGGTGACCGTCGTAGGCTCCCGGAACCTGAACCGCTCGTCGACCGACACGCCCGCGCCCGTGGACGTGATTGATATCCGGGAGGTAACTACCAAGCAAGGCCAGCTCGATGTGAACCAGCTTTTGCAATTTGCCGCGCCTTCGTTTAATTCCAACCGCCAGACCGGCTCCGACGGTGCCGACCATGTTGATCCCGCTTCGCTGCGCGGGCTGGGTCCCGACCAGACGTTGGTACTCATCAATGGCAAGCGGCGCCATCAATCCTCCCTGGTCAACCTGTTCGGGTCGCGCGGGAGGGGCAATACCGGCACCGACCTGAATGCCATTCCGGCGGCGGCCATCGAGCGCATCGAGATTCTGCGCGACGGTGCTGCGGCACAATATGGCTCGGATGCCATTGCGGGGGTGATCAATATTGTGTTGAAGGAAACGACGAATCAGTTGGCGGTGAATGCAAATGCAGGAATGTTCAAGGCAAAGTATCGTTTCGATGACAAATCGTTTGATGGTTTGAATTACAATATCAATGCAAACTACGGCGTGAAAATCGCCAAAACGGGCTTCCTTAATGTAACAGCCGATTACAATTCGCGCGACCATACCAATCGCGCGAACACCGAATCGAGCGAGGCCGACCTCGCGCGGCGGCAGTATGGTGACCCCGAAATCCGCAATGCGGCGGTTTATTACAATGCGAAAATACCGATAGGCACACATTTTCAGGTTTACAGCTTCGGGGGCTTGAACGAGCGCAAGGGCGACGCCTACGCGTGGACGCGCTTCGCGGACGACGACCGGAATATCCCGGCCATCTATCCGAATGGTTTCGACCCGGTCATTACCAGCAAAATCAAGGACAGGTCCGTCGCTGCCGGTATTCGCGGGGTTTGGAAGTCGTGGGATATTGATCTGAGCAATACTTATGGTTTCAATAAGTTTCATTTCGGGGTTGAAAATTCCCTGAACAGGTCGCTGGGCGAGCGCTCGCAGACTTTTTTCGACGCTGGCGGTTTCCAACTTGGGCAGAATGTGGTCAACCTGAATGTCAGCCGGTTTTACAAAACCTTCATGCAAGGCCTGAACGTAGCATTTGGCGCCGAATTCCGTAAAGAACGCTATAAGATCTTCGCCGGGGAAGAGGCCTCCTATCGCAACTATGATCCCGCATTCGCAGGCGGTTCGCAGGGCTTCCCCGGTTACAGCCCCGCGGACGTGACCAACCGGGGCCGTTCCAATGTGGGCGTGTATGTCGATCTGGAAGGTGATGTTACCAAACAATTATTGATAGATATCGCAGGTCGCTTCGAACGTTACAGCGATTTTGGCAGTACGCTGAATGGTAAACTCGGCTTGCGTTTCAAGGTTACCGAGGCATTCGCATTGCGCGGGTCGGTGAGTACCGGCTTTCGTGCGCCTTCGCTCGCCCAGAAGTATTTCAATTCGACATTTACCAATTTCGTGAACGGCCAGCCCGTGGAAGTGCTGCTTGCCAACAACAATAGCGCCGTGACGCAGGCACTGGGCATTCCTCAACTGAAACAGGAAACTTCGCTGAACGGCAGCCTCGGGATTACCTTCACACCGGCGTCGGGATTGTCGGTAACCGTGGATGGTTATTATGTAAAAGTGAAAGACCGCGTCGTATTGACCGGCCAGTTCAGCGACGACGACGAGGATATCGGTGATTTGCTGAAAGCGTTGCGGGTAGGGAAGGCGCAGTTTTTTACGAATGCATTGGAATACACCACAACGAAAGGGTTGGACGTGATCGTGGCGCATTCTGCGTCGCTGGGCGTGGGTCGGTTGAGCACTACCGTGGCTGCGAACTTCAACTGGATGGAATTGGGACCGGTGAATACCGTGCCCAAACTGGCCGGTAAGGAAGACATTTACTTCGACGAACGCGAACGCCGCTTTGTGCTCGCATCGGCACCGCCTTCGAAGATCAATCTTACACTCGATTATTCGGTGAGCAAGTTCAGCGCAATGCTCCGGTTTATCCGTTTCGGCGAAATCAAGCTGGCGAATTGGGACTATATGATCGATACATACAGTCCCAAAGTCCAGACAGACCTTACATTGAATTACAAATTCACCAAAAACGTGTCGCTGTCCATTGGCGGCAGCAACATCCTGAACGTGTATCCCGACAAGTTCCAGCCCGCATTGACCGAATCGGGCGGTGCCTGGGACCCAGTGCAAATGGGTAGTAACGGGGCGTTCTTCTTTGCGCGGCTGGGTTTACGGTTTTAGACGCCCAGCGCTTCCACAGCCGCAGCTTCGCCGGTGGCCACCGCGCCTTCCATGAATCCCTGCCAATCGGCGAGGTGTTCACCGGCGAAAGATGTTTTCAGAAACGTTTTTTGCAGAATGGGCCGCAACGTATGCCATTGGTTAATGCCGTAAATCGCATAGGCACCCTGCGACAGCTTGTCGGTTCCCCAATAATAGTTGGCCTGCGACTCGACCAGCTTCCTGACGCCCCGGAAATGTGGGTTCAGCGTCTGGTGAAGCATATCCTTCCGCCATTCATCGTCCTGGTTCGCGATCAGTTCCGCTTTGTCTCCGATTGTGTAGGAGATAAGCGCACCTTTTTTCGATTTCTGGTTTTTGGTGGCGTGGTAAAAGTACTGCGGCGTCTGGTCCGTAATGAGGTCGAAGCTCTCGTCTTTCCAAAACCTGTCTTTAAATAGGATCGCATTCTTGTTGATGCGGGCGTACAGGAGCTGGTTAATGGCCTGCGCCTGCTCGTCGGGCAATCCCGGTTCCCATTGTATTTTCTGGATAGCAAACGTCGGGATGGCACATATCAGCCGGTCGGCTTCGAAAGTTTTCCCGTTTTCGCAGGTAACCCTTACCGTGTCCTTCTGTTCGATGCGTTGTACGGTGTGACCCGTGAGTATCCGCTCAGTCCCGATTTTTTCGGCCAATTTCTTCGCCAACTGCGTATTGCCGCCCTGCATTTTCAGATCCATTTCATTCTTTTCACTACTCTCCGCATATTCCGACAAGGCCACCATTGCGGACACGTGCCGTATGCTTTCCCCGAAGTCGGTGCTATCGAGGAGTTCGCGGATGATCAGGTCCTTGCCCTCGCACCCGTTGTTGACGAGGTAACGCCACCAGCTGATGCCGTCGAGCTGCTCTTTTCCGGCTTCGTCGAGTTTTTTGTAGCCGTCGAGCAGCGCCTGAAATTTGGGCCTCCAGTTGTCGGAATAGTCCCAGGACTTGGCTTTGGTATACTGGTTTTGGTAAATCAAATGGGTATCGAACTGGTTATCCAGCAAAGGGATATCGAACTCGCCGCACAGCGCACGCACACGTTCGTGTGAGTTGCCCACCCATTCGGCGCCGAGTTCTACCACGAGGTTTTCTTTTGGATCAATGGTATGGGAGAAAACCCTTCCGCCAATGCGGTTCCGTGATTCGAGCACGGTGACGTCGACATTCTTTTGTTTGAGCGCATAAGCAGCGGCCAACCCGGCGAAACCGCCACCGATCACGATGACGCGGGTTTGTTTGCCAATGTGAATGCTGCCGAAAGCGTGGGTGGAAATGAATGATGCACCTGCGAACAGGGCGGATTGGCGCAAAAATTCGCGCCGGGAGGTTTGTAAAGGCTTATCCATGATGTAATGAGGTCGATTGAGTCTTGCAAAATACTCACCTCTATACGCAACTCAAACAAAACCCTTCGGGAGAGGCTGGTTTACTTATTTTCTGGTATTTAAAAGAAAAGCGGTCCGGCTATGGAGGGCCGGACCGCTTATAATGTATTTCAAATGAATTGCTTACGCTGTTTGCACTTTGGGCTTCACTTTGGCCTTAGGCTCGGTCGCAGCGCTTTCCTTGTTGCGCATTTTGACAAAATCCCTGAAACGGCGGATGGTAGCCATCACAAAACCGATTACCAGCACGAACGTACCAAGCCAGAGGATATTGATCAGCGGTTTTTCGGTCGCTTTCATGACGATGAAGTCACGTTGCGTGGTATTTACACCGAATGTAAACTGGCCCGTTTGCGGGTTGATTTCGTTGAATTGAATGCGCATACCCAACTCGTTGCTTACTTCCGGCTTGCGTGCCACCAAACGGTCGCGGATTACGAAAGAAGGTGTTACGACAAATTCCTTGTCCTTATCGAGCACGCGGATGATCGCTTTCACGGCCGCATCGCCCGGGCCGAGTTTAATGCCTTCTACCTCTTCGGTACGCACTACATTGTCGAGAATGGCCACGTAGTCGTTCACGAAGAATGTATCGCGGAGGTTAATCGTAAAGTTCTCACTCTGGGTCCATACCGGCTCGGCGGTAGGGTTGGTCACCATCGACACGTAGGTGTACAAGTCCTTGTCGACCTTGCGCTGGATATCCGGCGACGACACGATTCCACCCATACGCGGGTTAATCTGTACACGCGGGAACAAAGTGAATATCTTACCCGAAGGCTCGCGGTATTCGATCTCGTAATAGAAGTTTTCAGGGAAAATTTCGAGGGTATCGCCCTTTTTGTTGTATTTCTTCCCGTCGAGCTCAATGTCACGTAATGCTACGGCGTGGAAATCGCCTTCTACGATGTCGACCCAGCCCTTCGGAATGTAACCCGGAATGTGGCGTGGCTCCACGCGCACGTCGCGCCAGGTAAGCATGTAATCGCCCATTTTTTCAGGCTTGTTGAGCCAGAGCGTAATGTTTTCCTTGTTCTCCTTGTTGTCGTTAGCCGTGAATTCTTCGCTGCGGGAAATCATCAGGCCGGAATTGTTGATCGAAACGACCTTGGTGTAAGCCGACGAGAACAAAATACCGATCAGCATCAGCGCCACGCCAATGTGCGTGATCGCGCCGCCCGAGAGGTTGTAGTTCCCACGGATAATGTTTAGCAGGATATTACCATTCGCCACGATCGCGAAGATAGCAGTCGTGAGCAGGACGATATATTGAATATCACGAACCTGTTTGAAAGTAATGACCGCTGCGCTGATCAGCAAAGCTACCAATAGCGGGTTGTACAATGCCTGCAACTTGCCTTTGCCGGTTTTTTTCCACCAGAAATACTGGCCTATGCCCGTGAGGACGATGATTAATGCAAAGAACCAGAGCTGGAACTTGTTATAGTGCGCCACCTGGTCGGCAGGCAGTGCCATATTTAATACCGCACCGAATGCCTCGGCGATTTTGTTATAAACCGGAATGGAAGTGGTAGCGATGATCTGGAAGCCGGAGAGGCAAAGCAGCGTCGCGCCGATGAAAATCCAGAATTCCTGTGAGTAGGTCGATACTTCTTCTTCGTCGCTCGGCAACGATTTCCAGCGATAAACCAGCAAGCCCACCGCCACGATAATGAATGTAAACAGGTAGATCAGCAACTGACCGGAAAGGCCAAGGTCGGTAAACGAGTGCACCGAAGCATTTCCTAATACCCCGCTGCGGGTCATGAACGTCGAGTAAAGAACAAGGACAAATGTCGCGATCGTGAGAATGAACGAGGTTTTCAATGCGGTTGCATTCCTTCTCGCGATGATCATCACGTGCACCGCCGCCACCAATACGATCCAGGGAACAATGGAGGAGTTTTCAACAGGGTCCCAGTTCCAGTAGCTACCGAAGTTGAGCGTTTCATAGGCCCAGTAAGCGCCCATTAATATACCTACACCCAAAACCAATGCGGAGAACAACGACCACGGCAATGCCGGACGGATCCATTCGTGAATGCGCTTGGTCCAAAGGCCTGCGATCGCGAACGAGAACGGAATGAGCGTGCTCGCGAAGCCGAGGAACAGGGTAGGAGGGTGGATCACCATCCAATAGTTCTGCAACAACGGGTTGAGGCCGTTACCGTCTTTCGGGATAAAATTCGGGTCCATTTTATAAACCGGCAGGTCGGGCATTACCTCTTTCAGCAAAAGGAATGGTGTAGAGCCGATTTTAAGATCGAGACCGGGAATTACCACACCAAGGATCATCGACGTAAGGAATGCCTGTACCAATGCAAAAACGGTCATTACCGGCGCTTCCCACGAACGGTTGGTAAAGATCAGTGTCGCGCCAAGGACTACGTTCCAGAATATCCAGAGGAGGAAGCTGCCTTCCTGATCCTGCCAGAAGCTGGAAATGGTATAGCCCGTCGGCAGGGAAAGCGAGGAATTTTTCCAGGCGTAATGGTATTCGAAGTAGTGGTTACCAATGATCCAGTAGAGCGAGAACACTACACCGATCACGGCTGCCAGGTGAACCCAGAAAACGGCGCGCGCAAACTTTTTCCAACTCTGCGTTTCTTCGACGGTACCGCCCGCGATACCCGCTTTGAAATAAGCGAACGTCGCCAGAATGGCCGTTACAAACGCTACTATAACCAGCAGGTGCCCTGCACTTCCGATCGTATTGTGAATCATGATTCTTTCGCGGTATGTTCCGTGGTTTCCATTTTACCGTTCTCGTATTTCGACGGGCATTTCATGAGGATTTTTTCAGCCGAAAATGAGCCGTCCCGCATTTTACCTACTACTACTACTTGTTCTGATTTGTCGAAATCCTGCGGTTTGGTGTTTTTGTAAATGACCTTCTGTTCCACATTATTGTTGTCGATCAATGTGAAAACGAACAGGTTAGGGTCGACTTCCGGGCGGTACTCCATTTCGAGGATCTGGCCCGCGGCGTCTTTTTTAAGTTTACCCACCACGTGAATGCTCTCATTGTCGCCATCTGCCGCCATTTCTTTGGCTTTGGTAAAATCGACATAAGTGCTTGCATCGCCGGCAGTTGAAACAATAATACCAATTGCCACCGCGATGATCACCAATCCGAATATCTGTATCTTTTTCATAGGGCTTTACTTGATATTGAGGTCTTTTTCAATCTTTTTCAACTTGGAATCGATGCGGAAAAGGTTGACGGCCAATCCTGCAAAAACAACGGCTACCACCGCCACCACGACCCAGATTTTACCGTCGGCGCGGAGCTTGTCGGCCATTTCAACGGAGTTATCGCCCGCCTGTGCGAAGAGGTTGCCGGAAATAACCAGCAATGTCAGGAGGATGAGGGAAATTCTTTTCATTGTATATATGATGGACTAAACCTTAACGAAAATTTACTTTGAAACGTTTGTAAATGGGCCAAATCAGGCCAAAATGCTCACAATTTGCCCGATTGGATCAATGCTTCCTCGCGTACGCGGTTGATCTGCTTAATGCGTATCCGAAGCTCCGCAATCCACAGACCGAGCAGGATATAACCGATTACAGCCGGGTAAAAAACGCGGCGGATATTGTTGTCGAAGTCATAGGACCCGAATGTGCTGTTGCCGCCGCTGCCGGGGTGTAATGAGTCGGTAAGACGGGGCAAAATGTAAATGATCGGGATAAAAACGGCGAATGCGAAAATGTTGTAAACCGAAGAAATCCTCGCGCGGCGCTGCTCGTCTTCGAATGAGCTTCTGAGCAGCAGGTAAGCAAGGTAGATGAGGATACCGACCGCCGCGCCATTCAGTTTCGGATCGTTCGGCCAGGGATCTCCCCAGGTATAATTGGCCCATACAGAGCCGGTTAAACAACCCAATATCCCAAAGAAAATAGCGGCTTTGGCTACTTCGCTGGCAATGTCGTCGTCTTTGATATTGCCCTTCATCAGATAACGGATGGAGAATACCATCGACAGCAGAAGCAATGTGGTCATAGCGAGCCACAATGCGACGTGGAAGTACGTATTTCGGATACTTTCATTGATAATGGCCAGGCGTGGAACGGGGCCCATAAATCCCATGACGATCACGTAGAAGATGATCACGACACAGAGGATTTTCCACCAGATCTTTCTCATTTTAAACTAGTACTTTAAAAGTTGTGCCTGTAACCTGCTGTTTTTCAGCTTCTCCATAAATAAGGAAAAAGCAGGTAGCTGAGCGTAATTACTATCAGATCGATCGATAATAGTGTGGTGATTTCATCCGTGCTGACCGACCAGTCGAGACCGTCCATGGCATTTTTTGCCAACCGGATAGTCATCAGGAGCATCGGCAGGATAATCGGGAAACTGAGCACGGCCATGAGCGTGGCGCTGTTGTCGGCCTTGGACGCAATGCCCGCGATGAGTGTGAGTACAGAAGCAAAACCGGTGGAAGCCAGCAGGATACAGATCGAAAACAGGCCGTTGTCCTGGATGGGGTTGCCCATTACGAATGCGTAGAATACAAATCCAAGTACCGACAACACCGCCATTACCAGCGAGTTATAAATGATTTTGGAAATGATAATGGCCTGGGGGCTGCACAGGTTGTAATAGTAGAGCAACCGTCCGTGACGTTCCTGAGAAAAGCTTTTGGCAATGGCATTCACCGCCGTGAAGAGCAAAATAATCCAGAACAAGGTATTCCAGACGATCGGTGTGAGTTGGTTCCGGCGGAGATTGAAACTGAGGTAGCAGACAAATACGGTGCTGACCACGTAAAGCAGCATTCCACTGATGGCATATTTCTGGCGCCATTCGAGCGTTACTTCTTTCCAGATCAGGGTCTTAATCTCGTTCAAGGTGATATGGTGTCGGCTTCGGGCAAGAGGCCCTCGGCTTACGATTTACTTGTTGATTGTAACCAGCGTCGCTTTTTTCCGGCTTCGGTACCTGGTTTCGTGCTGCAAAAGTACGACACAAAGCCGGAGGGAAATAATAAAACGATCAGGATTTTGAATGATTTGGCGAACGGCAGGCACATTAGGGGAAGTAAAGTTTGATTTACCGTCTGATAGTGCTTTATTTGTACTTTAAATAAAATGAATCTAAATAAGGAACGTATGTCGGCTCGTACCGTTTCCCACCTTAAAAAGGGTGAAAAAGGCATAATCAAATCATTTACAGACCGTGCAATGTCCCTTAAACTGCTCGAAATGGGCTGTTTGCCGGGTTGCGAAGTACGGCTGGATGCGATTGCGCCTTTCGGTGACCCGATCTGCATCAACGTGGGCGGCAATTACAGCCTGTCTTTGCGTTTGAACGAAGCCGCAGTGATTGAATTAGAGTAAAGATTGCGTTCCGCATACAGCCTCTCCATTGAAACAGGGAAATATTAAAGTTGCGCTGGTAGGTAACCCGAATGCCGGCAAGTCTACGCTATTTAACGCACTCACCGGAATGCGCCAGAAAACGGGCAATTTCCCGGGGGTGACGGTCGAGAAGAAATCAGGGACATTCCGCATTGCCGGTGCCAACGGGCACGACGAGGCACAGGTGACGCTGGTCGATTTGCCGGGTACATATAGTATTTATCCTAAATCGAAGGATGAAACCGTGGTCATGGACATCCTCGCCAACCCTAAACACCCTGATTTTCCGGACGTGGTGGTGATCGTCGCCGATGCTTCCAACCTGCAAAGAAACCTGCTCCTTTTTACCGAAATCAACGACCTTGGCATCCCGAGCGTGCTGGCATTGAATATGCTCGACGTAGCCGAAAGCATGAACCTGACCGTGAATGCCGTGCAACTGGCCATGCAACTCAATGTGCCCGTCGTACGCATCAATGCGCGTACAGGCGAGGGGACAAAGGGGTTGAAGGAAGCTGTGAAACAGGTTGTCGAACGGACAGAGAAACCTGTTTTGCAATATTTTTATACACCGAAAGAGAATGAAATAGGGCTGATCAACGAGGTGAAGGAAATCCACCAGCTCGACAATGATTATGTTGCATTGCAATACGTTTGTCAGCACGATAATTTCTCCTTTCTCGAACAGCCTGTACGCGCCAAACTCGACGCTTTGATCGAGAAATATGGCTTCGACGAAAACAACTTCCTCGCAAACGAGACGATCGCCCGGTACGAGAAGATCAAGCCGATTGTTTCCAAAGCCGTCAAATCCGAGGGCGTTACCGAGCAACCTTACTGGACGCGTAAACTGGACAGCATTCTCCTGCACCGGGTTTGGGGGTACGTCACATTTGCATTGGTACTGCTGGTCGTATTTCAGGCCATTTTCGCGTGGGCCTCGTACCCGATGGACATGATCGACGCCGGTACGGCCGCCGCGATCGAATGGGTGAAAGGCGCATTGCCCCCGGGTGTGCTTAACGACCTTCTTACGGACGGTGTCATGGCCGGTATCGGCGGCATCATTATATTTATTCCGCAAATCGCGATCCTTTTTGCATTGGTCGCCATTCTGGAAGAATCGGGTTACATGGCCCGTGTGATGGTGATTATGGACAAGCTCATGCGCCGTTTCGGACTCAATGGTCGTAGTGTGGTACCGCTTATTTCAGGCGTAGCCTGCGCCGTTCCGGCGATCATGACCACCCGCAGCATCAGCAGCCGTTACGAGCGCCTGCTCACCATTCTGGTAACCCCGTTAATGAGTTGCTCCGCGCGCCTGCCCATCTACGCGATCCTCATTGCCGTTGTGGTCCCCGAAACGAAAGTGTTGGGCATATTCAATGTGCAGGGATTGGTACTCTTTGGCCTTTACCTGCTTGGCTTACTGGGCGCATTGGGCTCAGCCTGGCTCCTGTCATTGTTTATTCCAAGAAAAGAGCCGAGCTATTTTATGCTCGAAATGCCTTCCTACAAGCTGCCGCGCTGGGGGCACGTAGGGTATACGATGTATGAAAGTGTGAAATCCTTCGTGCTCGAAGCAGGTAAGGTTATCATGGCGATTTCCATTATCCTTTGGGTATTGGCTTCCTACGGCCCCGGCGATAGTATGGATGTTGCCGAACAGCAGGTGGTTACCTCCATGAATGCGGCGGCGCAAGAAGAAATTGATGCAGCAGTAGCATCCGCAAGACTGGAAAGCTCCTATGCTGGTCAGTTTGGCCGTTTCATCGAGCCGGTTATCAAACCGATTGGCTATGACTGGAAGATCGGTATTGCATTGCTTGCATCGTTCGCTGCCCGCGAGGTATTCGTTGGGACAATGGCGACGATTTACAGCATCAGCGGCGATACGGAAGATGTGCTCACAGTAAAACAAAGACTCATTCAGGAAAAGAACCCTGAAACCGGCGGGCAGATGTTCACGCCTGCCGTCTGCTATTCATTATTGATATTCTATGTATTCGCGATGATGTGTATGAGTACCATCGCCGTGGTCTACCGCGAAACACACGGCTGGAAATGGCCCATGATCCAGCTCGCCTACCTCACCGCACTGGCTTATGTTTCGGCGTTTGTAGTTTATCAGGTATTGAGTTAATCAAGCGAGTTACCAACCCAAATGCTCCACCACATCTGACGCGATCAGTGCCGTTTGTCCGCGTGCTTCTGCGGCGCGGTCGCCGGCGAGGCCGTGTTGATAAACGCCTAATATTGCGGCATCGGCCGGGTCGTATTTTTGGGCGAGCAGACTGGTGATAATGCCGGTAAGTACATCGCCGGTGCCGCCTGTTGCCATTCCCGGATTGCCGGTCGAGTTGAAATGGACTTCGCCATTGGGCAGAACGACGGCCGTATTAGCCCCTTTCAGACAAATAATGGCCTTGTATTTGGCAGCAAATGCCCGGGCTTTTTCCAGCCGTTCGTATTCATCAGTACTTTCACCTGTCAGCCTTTGAAATTCCTTGGGATGCGGGGTGAGGATCGTGTTCTCCGGTAGTTTGTAAAGCAAATGCCGGTTGGTTGACAGGATATTCAATGCATCCGCATCGATAATGATGGGTACTTTGGCTTGTTCCAGTATTTTTTCCAACACTTTCACTGTGGCCGCATCCTGCCCGATGCCTGGCCCGATCCCGATGGCCGTAGCCGACGCGAGATCCGGAACCTTGCTAATGTATTTCTCCGAGTCATCCACAGTCGCCATCGCCTCCGGAACGGATACCTGGCTGATCTCGTACCCGCATGCAGGCACGTGCATCGTGAGCAGCCCCACGCCCGAGCGCAGACAGGCCTTGCCTGAAAGAACCGCAGCGCCCATCTTGCCAAAGCTTCCGGCGATGATGATCGCGTGACCATAGGTGCCTTTGTGCGAGAATTTCTGCCGGGATTTAATGCGTTTTTCGGCTTCGGACTTGTCGGTGAAATAGTAGGGCGTGCTGGTGCCGGCAATGTATTCAGGGCTGAGCGCAATATCCACAACATTCCAATCACCTACATATTCGGCATTCTGAGGAAGCAGAAATGCGAGTTTCGGCAATTGAAATGTGATGGTATACCTGGGTTTGATGATAATGTCGGAAGAGTTATTGGGCTGGTCGGTATAAAGCCCGCTTGCAATGTCGACTGAGACGAGCTTGCAGGACAGCGTATTTAAATGGGTTATAACCAGGCCCAGCAAACCATCCACCGGGCGGGAAAGGCCGGAGCCGAGTAATGCATCAATGCAGACGACCTGGTTGGATAATTGCGGAAGATCGTTTTCGGACTGAATGCGGTGTGGCGTAAGGTGATTGCCGAGCCGCGAAAGGTTCTGGCGGAAATCGTCTGCCTCATTCGAAGTATATTCGACGATAAAAACCTGCACATCGTAGCTGCGACTGCTCAGAATGCGGGCGATCGCCAGGCCGTCGCCGCCGTTGTTGCCCTTGCCGCAAAAGACGGCGATCGGGCGGGTATTTACATATTGATTACAAAACCAGCGTACAAATGCTTGTGAAGCGCGCTCCATGAGGTCGATGGAAGCAATAGGTTCGTGAGCGATCGTGTAGGCGTCCATCGCCCGGATCTGTTCTACATTGAAAATCTTCATGATAGTCGCGAGAAAAGCTTTTACATGCAAAAAAATAGTGCTAGATTTGCACTCGTTTTCTCAAAAGCTGTTTTGAATGAAGGGGCGTCACCCCATCCGCTGGGAGCAAGCTATCATTTTAAATCCATAAAATCACTCGTCATGAGCGAACTTATTAAACTCGTAGAAGCTACGATTGAAAATCGTAAATCCGAGTATCCTGATTTCAAATCAGGCGACACGATCAACGTTCACGTGAAAATCCGTGAAGGTAACAAAGAGCGTATCCAGCAGTTCCAGGGTACTGTTATGCAGCGTCGTAACATCAGCGGAGCTGGCGAAACTTTTACAGTACGTAAAATTTCAAATGGTATCGGTGTTGAGCGTGTTTTCCCAATCCTTTCACCAAGCATCGCGAAAATCGAATTGATTCGTCGCGGTAAGGTACGTCGTTCACGTCTGTTCTTCTTGCGTGGCCGTCAGGGTAAAGCCGCTCGTATTAAAGAGCTTAAAACCACGAAGTAGTCCAAAAGACCTTCGGGCACGAAATTTTAAAACCCTGCAAGCGAATTTTTCTTGCAGGGTTTTGTTTTTGAGAAAAATCAATATTGATTTTTCTCAAAAACAAAACCCCGACGTCAGTTGAAACTGACGGGAATTGATTGAATCGAATCTATTACCATCAGTTTCAACTGACGGTTAACGACCAACATTTATGAATAGCGCTTTTTATAAATACCAGGGCACCGGCAACGATTTCGTCATGATCGACGATCGCGATCTGCAATTCCCGGTTTCCAAAGAACTGATCGCTTCGATCTGCCACCGCCGGTTCGGCGTCGGCTCGGATGGCCTCATTCTGCTTCAAAATGCGGAAGGCTACGATTTTCGTATGGTGTATTTCAATGCGGATGGTGGTGAGGGTAGCATGTGCGGTAATGGCGGACGCTGTGTGGTACGTTTTGCCAATGATTTGGGGCTTTTCAGGGACAGTACTAAATTCATAGCTGTCGACGGCGAACACGAAGCAACGGTTTCAGGCGATACGATCCGACTAAAAATGTCGAACGTGAGTGGCGTGGAGCAATACGAGGAGTATGACTTTATGAATACCGGCTCACCGCATTACGTGACTTACGTAGACGACATCCATGAGGCCGATGTGGTGAATGTGGGTAGCGAGATCCGCTATGGTTCGGTGTACGGCCCCAAAGGTGGTACAAACGTCAATTTCGTGGAAGTGATCGAAGACAACCACCTGAGCGTGCGCACGTACGAGCGCGGCGTGGAGGACGAAA
This sequence comes from Dyadobacter sp. SG02, assembly GCF_900109045.1. Classification (GTDB taxonomy): domain Bacteria; phylum Bacteroidota; class Bacteroidia; order Cytophagales; family Spirosomataceae; genus Dyadobacter. Next base: position 449,111 of record NZ_FNYL01000001.1, on the reverse strand, counting down.
CTTTCTCCTGCGGCACAGGCGTGACCGCCTGCGCATTATCCGCGCATATACGCGAGGGCTGGGAAGGGCCGGTGCAGGTGGAGACAATCGGCGGAACACTCGCAGTAGAATACCAGGATGCCGGTGAAGGCCAGTTTAAAGATATTTACCTCATAGGCCCCGCAGTACGCGTTTTTGAGGGCACTTTGAAAGTTTAGTGATATTTTAAAATAAAAGTAAAGCCTTGCAAATCATCGACTTGCAAGGCTTTACTTTTATATAAACTTTCTATTACTCAGACTCGATAATCCCGCCTTTCACATGGTAAATCTGCTTGTCGGCCCATTCAGGCACGCGGCAGTAATCCATCGCGGCCACTTTGCTTCGGACGCCGTTCGTGCAGATGACCACGATCGTTTGATATGGCGCCACCATTGGTCGTTTTTCCCGGATCTCCGCCAGCGGGATATTGATCCCTCCCTCATTGAATTCCTCAAATTCCCAGCTTTCGCGTACATCCACGAGTATCGCATCCGTGCCTTGGGTCAATCTGAGGGCTTGCGGAAGGTCGATGTCCGAATAAGTTTTCTTTGACATACTTCCAATTACCTGCCCAGCGCGTACGGATGGTCGTTCACCACCGGGATATTTTTAGCGATCAGCTTGTGAATGTCTTTGAGATAGGTTTTTTCTTCCTTGTCGCAGAACGACAGTGCAATACCTTTTGCGCCCGCGCGGCCGGTACGACCAATGCGGTGAACGTACGTCTCGGGGATATTCGGGATTTCGTAGTTGATCACATGCGTCAGGTCATCCACGTCGATACCGCGGGCAGCGATGTCGGTCGCTACGAGGACGCGCGTAGTCTGGCTTTTGAAATTCTTCAATGCATTTTGCCGTGCAGTCTGCGACTTATTACCGTGAATGGCCTCCGAAGTGACACCTGCCTTGCGCAGTACTTTCACCACTTTATCGGCCCCGTGTTTGGTACGGGTAAATACCAGTGCAGTTGCAATGGATTCGTCTTGCAGGATATGCAGCAACAGCGAATTCTTGTCTGATTTATCTACAAAAAACACCGATTGGCGAATGGTATCGGCCGTCGAAGACACCGGGGTAACTTCTACTTTCGACGGGTTTCTCAAAATGGTACCCGCCAAAGTCACAATAGCCGGAGGCATCGTGGCCGAGAAAAACAACGACTGACGCTTGGCCGGCAATAGTTTAATTACCTTTTTCACGTCGTGCACAAAACCCATGTCGAGCATGCGGTCGGCTTCGTCGAGTACGAAAAATTCCAGCTGGTTCAGTTTAATGAAGCCCTGGTTGATCAGGTCGAGCAGGCGGCCCGGCGTGGCGATGAGCACATCTACACCTTTCTGCAATGCGTCGGTCTGCGGTTTTTGACCTACACCACCGAAAACAACGGTGTGCCGCACACGCGTGTGGCGCCCGTAGGCAGCGAAGCTCTCGCCGATCTGGATCGCCAGCTCGCGGGTAGGGGTCAAAATCAATGCACGGATACGGCTTTTTTCAAACTTCCCTACCGGGTTATCATGCAGCAGTTGCAGCATCGGAATCGCAAAAGCGGCGGTTTTACCGGTACCTGTCTGTGCACAGCCCAGCAAGTCTCTATTTTCTAAAATAACCGGAATTGCTTTGGCCTGGATGGGAGTGGGAGTGGTGTATCCTTCTTCTTGGAGAGCCTTTTTGATCGGCTCTATGAGTTTTAAATCCTGAAATGTCATTTGGTCTTTTTAATGGCTGCGTGATGATCATCCATTTTAAACGCAGCCTGCATAATATGAATCGGCCGGTCTGGCCAGGTGTATAACAGAAGTATGTTTTTAAACGTTCAGTGAGTATACTTGGCAAAAATAGTCAGTATTCCTCTAAATTTGATCATTAGCCATCAACACAACTACGCTATGGGAAGGATTCTTACTCTCACGTTCTTATTATCGCTCCTTTTTGTCACCGCTCGCGCACAGGATGTTCTCGTCCGCAAAAATGGCTCCACTATCGAAGGGAAGGTGACCGAAGTTGGTATCGACAAGGTTTTGTACAAGATTAGCCAGGAGGCTAATGCCGCTAATTTCGTAATCAGGAAGAACGAATTGTTGCGGATCGAATTCGGAAACGGACAGACGATCTGGTTCGACAAACGGCGGGAACGTAGTAACGAACGCATCGGCGAGCGCGGGCACGAACGTAATGCACCGATGGTTCAGGATGAGGAATTGGGCAAAAACAAGTTCGATATCTCGCCATTTAAGGCATTGGACAGCGGTCCCGGTTTTGGTATCAGCTATGAAAGAATTCTGGATAAAAACGGCAATTTCGGGCTGCTTTTACCACTTACAGTAACGGTCGCCGACAGCTATTACTTCCCGATTGGCTCGGAAAGCACCGATAATGACGAGATGTATTATTTTTCCCCGACTTTAAAGATTTACCCGTTCGGGCAGAAACGTGTTACCTACGCGGTTGGTCCTACGCTTTACGCGGGTGTGGGCAAGCATTGGTATCAATATACCGACTATAACCCTACAACGCAGGTTTATACCTCCCGCGACGAGGAAAGGGAACGCTTCCGGATGGGAATGATCGTCAACAATTTTGTCAACTTTCAGATCACGAAACATTTTCAGATCGGCCTGAATGCCGGCGTGGGCCCGCGGTACATCGACCGCGATAAATTCGACTCGAAGGTTTACCGCACCAGAGGGATGGAAATCACCGGTGAATTCAATTTCAATCTCGGTTTCCGGTTCTGATCATTTCACGACGCGGAAAACGGGATAGCGCATATATTCCTTTTCCGCGTACCCCGAATTTTGGTAAATAAAATCCAGCTGGGCGTTGCCGTTTTTGGCAAACGCCGGATCGGCTTTGCGTTTCTCGTCGAGCCTGGCTTTGAGTTCGGGTGATTTTTTTAGCAAATCAGCCGCCAGATCCTCAAAAACATAACCCGAGTAATGTTCCTTGGCCTGCAAAACGGTGTCAAAGAAATTCCATTTGAAGAAAGAATCCACCGCTTTCGGTTCGAGGGTTTCGATGATGTAGCGGTTCGTTGACTGGTTTACAGGAACAACCCAGTCGCCTTTTTTGAACGGCAGCTTTTGTTTCTCGACTCGCAGCTTCACCGAAGTATGCCAGTAATGCCCCTCAAATGGCTGTTTCGGCGTTTCCATGTCTTCGATGTAATAGGTTTCCACATCCATTTCCGAGTCCTTTTCGAGCTCTTTCACTTGCACACCGTTCAACCGAAGGAGTGCAATGATGTTGTGCCAACCCTGGGGAATAATGTATGCCTCGGGCCGCGTCACTTCGTCCAGCGGCACATAGGTATCGTAGAAGGGAATCTCTTTCGTGAAGGGCTTCGAGCGATCGTAATGCAGCCTGGGTAACCCGCTTACTTCGCTCGGAATGTACTCGGGTTCATAGCCTTTGAACGCAATGGTGGATTGTTTCGACTTGTCGACCTGCCAGGTAATGGCGAATTTTTCCTGCTTTTTAACGGCTTCTTTTGTCTCATTCCGCAGTTTTAGCAATGCTTTTCGATGCGCGGCCAGGAACCTGATATTGCCATGCAAATAGGCATAAGTCGATTTCACGCGCTGATCGTACGGTTTCAGCATATGGGTTTCCGTCATCACGCCGATGGTATGAAACAAAGCCGCATAGCCCGTGGAATACCGTGGCCAGTCGGGAAACTGGACAAAACCCTTATCGGGCGTCTGGCCGTAAGCATTCACGTAAGGTGTCGCTTCGAAGCCTGCCTCCTTCAAATGCTTGTACATGTAAGGCAGGAAAACCGCGTTGTTGAAATCGCCGAGCGGGCCGCCGAGTTTGTCTTTCTGGGCGTAGTCGAGCGTCATCACATATTGGTAATCGGCCCCGTTGCTCACGTGCGTATCTGCGAAAAGGTCGGGATCGAGCTCGTGGAAAATGGCGGCGAAGCTCCGCGCATTGCGGGTGTCGGCTTTGATGAAATCCCGATTGAGATCATAATTTCGGGCATTTCCCCGGAAGCCATATTCCTCCGGCCCGGCCTGGTTGGTACGGGTGGTACTGTTGCGGTTTAATGCACCGCCGATATTGTAGAAAGGAATAATAGCGAGCACTACGCTGTCCAGTTCGGGAAATTTCGCGGGATTAACCAGTATGTCGCGCAAGAGCATCATCGACGCGTCCACGCCGTCGGGTTCGCCGGGGTGAATGGCATTATTGATGAACAAAACAGCTTTGCCCTGCGCTTTCAGTTTTTTAATATCAAACACCCGGTTTTTGGAATACAATACCAAATGCAACGGCTTGCCGCTATCGGTAAGGCCTTTTTCCTGCATATTTACCTGGGGGAAGTTTTGAGCGAGTTGCCGGTAAAAAGCAATGCCTTCCTCGTAAGTGGGAGTCTGCCTGCCACCGCTTTTTTCAAAACGGGTCTGGTACTGGGCGGTCGCGGCGTAGGCAATGCACAGCAGGAATAGTGTCAGTTGGGAGCGCATGAATGGAGTGAAATGTCAGTAATTGTATTGTTCGATCAAATGCAGGTAGGGTTGCAGGCCGTGATGGATGAAAACGTTCTTGTCTGAATCCTCAAATTGCTTGTAGTACCCGTCGGTAGCCAGCAGCACCACGGTTGGCCCTGTACGGACATAGTTGCTACTTTTGTAAAAGGCCGGAGACTGGTATTCGGGCAGGTTTTTCGAGACAATTTTGCCCGCATACTGGCCGAGGTACTTCTCGTAATTGCGCTGCGCCTTTTCACTGGGCTTTCTCAAACCCTTGTACGCATGCCGCATACCAATGCGTGCGATGAGCTTCTGCTTCCTGATAATGCCGTCGATGTTCTTGAAAGGGTTGGTATTGTTGAAATCCGCGAGGGTTTGTACCGAAAACGGTACTTCGGGTACCCAGTCGGCCGAATTGATCACATTGTAACCCCAGCCTCCGTCGACCAAATGCTCATATTCGTAGGCAAAATAAGTGTTACCCACCTTCGGCGCCGCACTGGCGTAGGTTTTGAAACGAATATCCTTTGGTAATGCACCCTGCTTTTGAAGCGAATATAAATGCGCCGTCAACAGGTAGCCAAGCGCGCCACCCTGGCTGTGGCCCATGATCAGGAAGTCCTTCACGCCGGTTTTGTACAATGAATCGATTTTGGGCAAAATATCCCTGGCCAGGTACGCCGTGCCAAGGAGCCAGCCGATATGCACCGCCGCTTTTGGGTTATCGGCCAAATGGTATTTGAATGTATAATCTTTGGTGATTTGGAGCTCGCCCCGGGCTGGCACCATGGCGGCATAGAAGTTTTCGAGCCAGCCCACGGCATTCATCGTCGTGCCGCGGAGGTTGATCACACCTATCGAGGACTTGTTTTTCCAGAGGCCCCACCGGTTGTCGAGGCCCATCACAGGTGAGCTGTAAACCGAATCGAACTTCGTGGGCCGGGGTATCCGGAAAGTACCACGGCGCGTCATAGAGGTATCGTACAGCGAGGAATGTATGTACATGAGCTCTTTGTATTCGTCTTTATCGAAGCCGGGTTTCAGTTTCACGGCCTGTGAAAACACGGACTGGGCAGCGAGCACGCCGAGCATAAACACGACAACCGGATAGTAATGCCTGATCAGGCACGGTCTGAAACTTGCCAGGGGCTTTTGCATAATGGATAGGAAGCGTTGAATAACAAGGCAAACTTGGAATTACTAATGTAGGAAAACAATCGATGCAACCCGATTTTCGCGCTTTCAAATCAATTTTCGGGCACGTTTTCAGACAGTTCTTTCAAATTAGAATACTATTAGAGTTTGCCCCGACAGCCCGCCCCACCTTGAATGCCAGCCCGGAATTTTGTATTTTTGGTTAGTCTAAAAAATATTTTCATGGAGCTGTATTATTCTTTTTCTGCATTAATCGTCCTCTCTGCGATATTTTCCTACCTCAATTCCCGGTTTTTGAAATTGCCTCCGTCCATCGGCGTCATGGTGATCGCATTGATGGTTTCGTTGGGGCTTATCGCTACCGACAGCATATTTCCGCGCACGTTCATCCGCATTTCCACGCTCATCGCGAGCGTCGATCTTACGGAAATACTCATGGGCGCAATGCTCAATTTCCTGCTTTTCGCGGGTGCGATCCATTTGCATTTGGAAGATCTCCGCGAGCAGCGGATGCCGGTCATTATCTTCTCGACCGTCAGCGTGGTGATTTCGACCTTCGTGATCGGTTTTTTGATGTATTATATCCTGCCGCTGCTTGGCATTACCATTCCTTTAATCCAATGCCTCGTTTTCGGCGCATTGATTTCGCCTACCGATCCTATTGCGGTACTCGGCATTCTGAAACAGGCTGGTGTCCCGAAATCCCTTGAAACGAAGATCGCGGGAGAATCGCTTTTCAATGATGGTATGGCGGTTGTGGTGTTCATTCTCATGCTCGCGCTGGCGCGGGGCGAGGAGGTGAACACTTCGTTTACCGGTATTGCGGGATTGTTTGTGAAGGAGGCGATCGGCGGTATTCTGCTCGGCTTGCTGCTCGGTTTTTTGGGTTCCAAAATGATGTACCGGGTGGACGGCTACAATGTACACGTGCTCATTACGCTCGCGATCGTGATGGGCGGGCACCTGGCGGCGCAGGCATTGCATATGTCGGGCCCGCTGGCGATGGTGGCGGCCGGCCTCGTAGTGGGTAATTATGGTAAAAACCCCGGCGCGGTTTCGGATACCGAGCGCGACTATATCGATAAATTCTGGGAGCTGATCGATGAGATACTTAATGCGATCCTGTTCCTGATCATCGGTTTTGAATTGCTATTGATCCCGGACATGAAGCAGTATGGCTGGGCAGGGCTGGTAGCGATCGTGGTGGTGCTTTCGGCACGGTTCATTTCGATCTACATTCCCGTCAAACTCATTCCTTTCAAGGCGCGGTTTGGAAAGAAATCGATTACGATACTGGTGTGGGGAGGCTTGCGCGGGGGCGTGTCCATTGCATTGGCATTGTCCATCGACCATGATCTCAACAAAGACCTGCTGCTTGCAATTACCTATTTCGTGGTACTGTTCTCGATTATCGTGCAGGGGCTCACGGTAGGTAAGCTCACCGACCGCCTGCCCGACGACGCGGAAGCGGCCGCCTAAGAGGCAGGTCCGGCAACGAGCTGGTTGATCAGCGCATTGATTTTGTTCAGCCAGACCGTTTGTCCCTCGCAAGTCCAGTGCGAATCGCCCTTCATGTACGAAGAGCGGCCCATACGCCTGAAATCGGGCAGGACGTCGATATACGGAACGTTAAGTTTCGGATGGTTGTACACCCGCTCGATCAGGTTGTTGTATACGCCATAGTCCGGGCTGAGTACCGACGTTTTATTGGGGATAATGGTGAATAGCACATTGTCGAAACCCAACGATTCGGCAAAATCCCGGCTTGCATTCAAATGGGTGATCATCGAATCAAGCTCCGTTTCGCGTACGGGCGTGAAAGATGATGTAACCTCCGGGGTGTCGGTATCCATGTAATACACGATGTCACGATCATAGTTCACGAGCGTAACACCCGAACCGGCGCGGTTGAAAAACTTTTGATTAAAATCAGATTTCCATTCTTTAATGCGCAATGCAAAGTCGTTCTGGAACAGGAAGCCATCGAGCCTGTCGGCGGTATGCGAGCCTTTAAACGCCTCGTCGAGGCGGTGCATGAATTTAGTGGAAGCACCTTTCTGTTCGAATGTCGCCGTGTCGGGAACGAGTACAGTAATAGCCGAAGAGGCGAATTTCTGACGGAAATGCCGTTCCACGCTTTCCATCAGCAGGATATTGTGCTCGGTCGTGTCCAGTTTGATATGCAGGAATTCAGACCATTTCACCCAGGTGTAGTCGTCTACCGGGAAATCCTTCTTCTCAACCCTGCCGTGCTCCGTAAAACTATCGCCGATAATATATAAATGCACTTTCTTCGCCGAATGCGGCCGTGCCGGCGGTACATAGCCGGCGCATTGATGGCGCGGGTCACGAAATTCCGAAAGCGTGGAGAGCTTGTATAAATCGCCATACTGGTAGCCATCTTCCACAACCTGCACTTTCCATAGCCATGGTAAAATGGTCGGGCTAAGCCCTACAATCCAAATGAGGCAGCCAATAGCGAGTGCGATATATCTTAGAATTTTCATAGCATTATCTCAACTTGATCGACCAGACCTGTATTTTCTTTTCCGACCGGCTGAATATCAATAATTTATAATAACCCGGCTGATAAGTGAGCTGCACCGGCATTTCCGATGGGATCGCTTTGTCGCCCAGGCGCTTTCCATTCATATCAAACACCGTGGAATAGCTGCCCGATTTGATCGTGATAAACCGGTTATCGACCCCAAAGAAATGGTACTGTATCGCGGCATTTGGTAAAATATCCTTGATTTCGAACAACTCTCGACCGTCTTTCGTAATGATAGCGGTTTTCGAGTTAACCGACCGCACCAATATCCAATCCAGCGAATTGCGGTCGAACAGTATCCGGAAACGCGAACCCGGTTCGGGGCGCAGGAGCTGGCGGCGCGATGTGACTTTGCCATCCAGGCTAATGCGGATCAGTTCGCCCGACACGCTTACGCCCGCGAGCTCGGGCTGGCCGGTCTGCGGGTTTTGCGCCCAGGTGAACGGGCTTTCCGTGCGGGTCAGGATATCGACCGGGAAGCCGGGACGCACCGTGCCGTTTTCTTTCAGCAAGTAAATCTTTCCATTCTGCTGCGTCACAATAAAACCCCTGTTTCCGATCTGGTTCAGCGCTACTACCGGCCCCACGATCTTCTCGAATCGTACAGAGTGGTTCAATCTCTTGATCGGGCGGGTTACGCTTTCCCAAACAAACAATTCTTCCGCAGCGCTCTTGACGATAAACCGGTTACTGCCGTCTTCGCCGCCATCGATAAGGTATAATGCCGAAATAGGGTCGGAACCGGGTAAATGCGCCTGGAATGTCGAAACATTCGTAGAGTCGTCTTCATCCAATGCATACACCGTGCGGCCGGTGGCGAAAATGCGTTGCTGACGCCCAATGTTCAGGAAATCGACTTTGTAGGCGGAAGTGCTGATCGGCCCGTTCAGTTTGGCGATGGTTTCGGTTTTTCCTTCGCGCAGGTTGTTCGTTCTGAGTAGATTATGCTCTTTGTCGGTCAGCAGTATTTCCGAGCTTCCGTCGATCGGGTTTTGCAATGCGGCCAGGTCGGAGTCGTAAATATCCGGCCACTCGATGTCGATGTTCAGGAAAGTACGGTTCAGTACCTTACTGGCGGTTTGCCGTTTTTTGGGATGAAATGTGAGCTCAGGAAATGCTTCGCTGCCTTCGAACCGGCATTGCAGCGTAATGGACTCCATTTTGGCTGTGAGGTCGCTGTATTTTTTGCTTACCTGCGTCTCCTCGCCCGATTGCGCCTTCCGCAGGTTCACAATCATCGAAAGCTGTGCCTCGTTGTTCACGTTCGTGAACACGCTGTCGTATTCCGGGGATTGCTGCCAGGTAATCTGGTTTTCGTAATCGACAATGTAATTCTGCAAAACCTGCGAGTTGTTACTGATCACGAGGTAAGGCGCAATGTAAGTAATGTAGCTGCGCGGAAAGCCGGTGAACATCGGCCCGTACAGCCCGGCCGGCAACTCGGGCACAGGTACCGAGTAAATATCGTAGCCCTGGTACTGATCGGCCGAAACGTTGCTCTCCTGGTTGGCGAGGCGTGCGAGCTTTTGCAGTACCGGACGCGCTTTGTCATAGTTGGAAAACTCCGTGAGCAGTATTTTGCCGTCGGTAATGCTGTTATTTTCTTCTAATTGGCATAACACAAACTCCGAACCAATGTTGTCGATCAGCACGTTACTTTCGCCGGCGATGTAATAATTAAGCTTGTCCCAGGCTGGTGATTTGTATTTCTTATGCCATTTCAAAAATGTTTCCTTGAAAGCCGCTTTGTCGGATGCTGCGGCGCGGTACAGAAATGAAGTCTGCTGCGAAACGTGTTTATGCCCGAGAAACGGCATGCCCGGATTATCTTTCAGGAGTTCGGCCAGGTAGTAATCCGGCGCGTCGGCTCCATTCGACTGAACGGTCAGGTTACCTTTGTTTTCCGCTTTTTCAATGTGAAAATCCTGGTAAGCCGGGAAGCTTTTGCCAAACTCGGCCAGCGTGGCCACATTCTCCATCGACATGACCGATTTCCAGGCATCCGTGCGCAGATAAATGCTCGTGCCGTAATCGGAGTCGTTGATATTCGAAAAGCGCGAGCGCAGCCTGAATGAGGCGATATTGAGCGACGATGCGCGTACGGCGTCTTCGATCAGGTCGCCGTAATAGCTTACGATCAGGAAATGGTCTTTGACCAGGTAGGAAAACAGCGGCCTCGAATTGGCATCGATGGCGTCGGTAATGCGGTGATCCTGGAAGTTGTGGTGCAAAAGCCGGATGTTGGCGTGCTGCGGGCTGGCGAGCCATTTGGTTTCTTCCTCGGTGACGGGAATGTACATGATCACCCCCCATTCGGTGCTCGTGCGCGGGTGGTACGAGTAGGAAAGGGTCTTGCCTTTCAGGAATGTTTTAAGCTTTTTGGGATCTTTCGTCAGCAGGTTGAGCAATGTCAGGTTATCGCTGGCGATGTCGAGAAGAGGAAGCCGTTTGAGGTCAAGGGCGGCTTCTGTGGCCGTGTAAGCCGAATCTTGCAAATGCTCGCTGGTGATCACCACCACGGCATTGGACGGGATGAATTGCCAGGCTGCCGACGAACCCCTCGACCATTTGAACAGGAAATATCCTGCCGATCCGATAAGCACGATCAGCAGGATAGCAATCAGTTTTTTTTTCGACACAAGCCTGTTTTTTAAGCGCGGATCGCTTTCACTTTATCATTCAGTTCGAGGCGAAACCGCAAGAGTTCTTTAAAGCTTCGTATACAAACTTTCCACAGGTTCCATTTCACAATCGAAACGGTGCCGGTTTCCCGGTCTTTATGGGTGATAGGGATGTCGAACAGCTGCTGTCCCGATTTTTTAGCCATCACAGCCAGGAAGATGTTCGGAGCGAACGGTTCCGGGTTCGGCAGCTGGTTCATCAGTTTTTGCAGGAATGTTCCTTTGATCAGACGGAACGGAATATTGCTGTCCATAATGAATGTACCATAAACAGCCGAAATCGTGCCGCGGAGGAATTTCGTGATAAAAAGGCGTACGCCGGCGTCGTGACGGACCTGGCGGTAGCCGAGTATGAATTGCGATTGGGAGCGTTTGTCCCAGAGTTTGTCAAAATCTTCGGAAACGAACTGGTCGTCGCTGTCGGTCTGGAACACATATTCCGAACCTACTTCCAGCGCCTTGCGGTAGCCGTTGACGACCGCATTACCATGCCCGCCATTTTTCTGGTGAACAACCGTCAGATTGTCTACCTTTTGGTCCAACTCATCCAGTAATACCTTCGTATTGTCTTTCGATCCGTCATTGATGACGATCAGGGTAGTGTTATCGTTGGGGAATTTGGTTTTGAGGAAGGAGGTCCAATTATAAACTACTTTTTCGATACAATCCTGCTCATTGTATGCGGGCATTACTATACTCAGAAGATATGACATGCAAAAGCGTATTTGGTATGTTGCGCGAAATTAATAAATAAAGCCTGTAACAGGGCTATGGGGTGTTATTATTTAGTAAGCGTACTTGTCTTTCAGGGCATTAATCGGTTTCTCGAAGAAGTGCCAGGAAACCGATGCCACTAAGACAGTGAGCGCTACTACGACCGTTGCTTCGAATGCGATATTGCCTTCGAGGCCGGGGATATATTGATAGATTTTCCGGAAAAGCCTGACCGTCGGGTGCATGGGACCGCTGTGAAAGTGGTTGTATACAAAATTGTGGTACAGGTACAGGCCATAGCTGATTTTGCCAAGATAGATACACACCGGATTTTCGAGGAACGCGGCCATCCAACCCTTAAAACCCATCACAGCGCGTCCTATCAGCATAAACCCGAAAATGGACGACATGGTTCTGTCGAGCACGACGTACGGGAAGTTGAAAGGCTGAGCCAGCGATTTGGCCCACCATTGCACCAACACCCAACCCAGCAATCCGAGCAGCACGGGCCATGATTTGTGGAAGAATTTAACAAACAAATCATTTTTGTAAAGCTGCATCCAGGCCATGAGCCCACCCAATGCAAAGGAATCGAAGCACGCGGGCGTAGATACATACGCGACCGTCCATTCGCCCATTGTCACGAAGTTGGTACCGGGTATCCTGCCCGAGTAGAAAATGTAAGCGCGCAGGAGAATGCTGAAAATACCCATCAGGCCCAGCACGGGCACCAGTTTATTTTTTGGAATGAAGAATATCAGGAAAGGGAAAAAGAGGTACACCTGCTCTTCCACTGCCAGCGACCACAAATGGTCTACCGAACCCATCCAGGTTTTGTGAAGCGCTATGTAAATGTTCGTTCCGTACAATGCGAGCCAGGCCAGTTTATCACGAACCGGCGGTACGTTCAAAAGGAACAATATCGCAATGATCAGGTAGTATACCGGGAAAATGCGGATCGTTCTGCGAATAAGGAACTTGCGCAGATATTTTTTGAAGCCTCCCGGTGTTTCGTAGGTTTTCTCTTTGCTTTTGAGCAGAATGCGGGAGATCAGGAAACCGCTGAGCACGAAGAAGATCGTCACGCCCAAAGCACCGAACGGGATGATGTTGATCTCCACGATCAGGTGATCGAGCAGAACAAGCCCCACTGCAATAAAGCGCACGCCGTCAAGTTGAATAATGTGTCCTTCCGAATTGGTGCGCATGGTTACCAGTTAACTTTCACTTCTTTTTTACGCGATTCTTTGACGGTTACCCGCTGATCTTTGAACAGAATGCCGGTGTCGTTACCCTGCTGATGGATCAGCGCCACTCTGTAATTGCCCTTGTCCATTTCCGAAAACGGGATGTCGGCATAGAAGCCGGGGGCAAAGTAGTATTGTTTCAAAAACAGCTGCTTGCGGCTCGTGTTACGTGTGCGCAAGGCTGGGAAGATATAGTAGCATTCGTCGGAACTCAGCAGAATGTAAACCCCGCTATCCTGTAACCTTTGGCTGGTGAATGTGGTGTTGGTTACTTTAATGGACGCAGTATCCGTCGTGAATGTGGTTTTGTCATACAAATCCACCATCCCGCGCGAGCTGCCCGCATAGTTCTGGCGATCGGCGATGGCGATAAGCGGGATCCATTTGTCGTAAATGACGGGTGTTTTCTCTACGATATTGGCAATGAAGGACGTGTCCGTGGGATATTTCAATGATTTATCCGTAAATGTCCAGTTGAATTGCGACGTTACCATTTGCTTTCTCAGATTATAAGCATCCACCAGGTGGTAATGGTAGCTGAACACATTGAAAGTTACCGCCAATGCGATGATCGCGGTAATGTAAGGCGAAAGAAAACTGCCGCGGATCGGGACTACGACGTAGATGTAGGCGATGATCAGCAGGAGAACGGAGTATATTTTGATTTTACTCGCAATGAGCACGTCGAACCCGAAACCCGCGCGGCTGTGGACGACAATGGCCGCTGTGCCGAGGATGAACAGGATCGCGCCCAGGCAGAAGAGATCCGTAGTTCGTTCGAATTTGTGGGAATATTTGTTTCTGATGATCCTGAAAAGCGTTGTGGAAGCAATGGAAACCGCTACCAGAAACAGCACCACACCCAAGAAAATGCAAACCTTGACGTGATCCAGCACAGGGATAGATTCCGCAAACGAACCCAGGAAAGCCATATAGCCTTTCGCAAGCTGGACGATACCGGCTTTCGATTCCGGATTGTAATCAGGTTTTTTATACCAATAGAAATAACAGAAAATCTCGGCAATGCCGATGATCGTCCACAATGCGAAACGCTTCCGGTTGCCTGCCAGGAAAAGCAGTAATGCGCCCAGCGGAAGTACCATGAGACCATTACCACTTGTAAGCACAGTAACCACGCTGAGCAAAATAGCAATGGAAAAGGGCAATACTTTGGGATTAATAACCAGATACAGCGTCCATAACACGAGCGTTACCACCCCGAAATTCTGCACAGCCGACATGCCCCAGTACATATTCTCCCAGAATGCCAGCGTCATCCAGAGGAATGGAATGGGTACCAATGCAAAAAGCGGCTTTTTGTTCTTTTTGAGCAGGTCATACCAAAGCGGAATCACCGCCAGGAGCAACAAGTTGCCCGCGGTCATCAGGTGCCGGTAATTAAGGTGCCCGAAAATGGCATAATCGATCCACGCGAAGAGCCGGGTGAGCGCAATGCGGTGTTCGTTATGCTGTTTGAAAAGCGCCTGGATCTTTCCTTTCCAGTCACCGGCCTGCGCGTATTCGGCGATGAAGTTTTTCAGCGCATGGTCGTCCCATTTGGGAATATTGATGGCATAGTAATCCCATACCGTGAAATAAATGGCAACGGGTAACAGCAGGATTAGGCTCAGAATAATGGTAAAAGCCTTTTTCGTCATGCCGGAATCATTAGTTGGCTGATGCTCGACAATATTGAATCCGTGTCAAGTCCGGAAAGTTTCTGGTGATAGCTTTGGCTGCCGTAAAGGCCGTTAGGGTAGCCTTCCGCTTTGAGACTTTTGAATACCGAAGGGAAAATACCCTTTTCCAGCAACTGAACGGAGAGCTGCTGTGCGAGACCTCCCGTGCTGATATGCTCTTCCGCCACGAGGATTGCCGGCGCTTTTTTGACGAGCGCGATCAGTTCCTCCGTCAATTCAAGAGGGAAATGCAGCGCAGTAACCACATTCACTTTTTCCGCGAATTCCGGGGCTAGTGCCAATGCCGACAATACATTGTTGGCGACCGGTCCTAATGCGAAAACGGTCATCTCGGCATGGGCTGGCTGGTGTATTACTTTGAACGATCCAGAAAGGTAGCTGTCTGCCGGAGCCGTTTTTCCCGCTCCCAGGCGCAGGTACGCAGGGCGCGCATCGGCGGCGATTTGCTGTACAACCGGCCCGACCTCGTCCGCGAATGCAGGTACCCATACCTGGGCATTCTGCTGGCCGCTCAGGCACGCCAGGTCTTCGATCGTATGATGGCTGCTGCCCATGATCCCGTATCCGTACCCACCGCCATTACCTACCAAAAATACAGGCAAGTTGTTGAAACACACGTCGTTTCGGAACTGTTCGAGGCAGCGGTACACGATAAATGGCGCAATGCTGTAACAAAATACTTTATAACCTTTGTGCGCAAAGCCGGCAGCTACACCCACCATATTCTGCTCCGCAACACCGGCATTGATGAACCGCTTGCCCATTTTGGCCTGCAAGTTTTCCAATGCATTATATCCAAGATCGCCTGTGATGAAGATCACGGAATCGTCTTCCGTCGCAAGTTCTTCTATGGCTGTTGAAAATTCTTTTCTCATCGTTAAGTGGGCGCTATGCCGATTGAATGCTTAACTTAAATCGGTTAGTTTTTCTAACCGGTTGATATCATGCAATTTAGCTACTTTCTCAATTGTTTCACCAAAGCGCGGATCTCGTCGGCCGTTTTATAGGCTTTCGGACCGCGGCGTATCCTGGTGCGGATATATTTAGGCCGCTTTTTAGTCTCCTCGAATATCTTGGTAATGTATTCTCCCAAAAACGAAATGCCCAGTATGGTAAGCCCGCCGAAGAAGACTATCAGGATTATTACGGTGCTGAGGCCCCTTGGCGTATCCGGGAAGAAAAAGAATTTGGCGAGTATCTGCCAAAAAATCCCCAAAATAGACAGAGCAGTAAGACCAAATCCGGCGTAACTCATCAATTCCAAGGGTGCAAAACTGAACGAGAAGATCGCCTTTTTGGCCCACCAGATGTTTTTCGTCCAGTTATTGGTCGATACGCCGAACATCCTTTCCGGACGCACGTAAGGTACCCCGGTTTGTTTGAAGCCGACCCACGCACGCAAGCCGCGCAAGAATTGCTCTGTTTCGGGCAAATCCACTAACTCTTTCACCACTTTGCGGTCGATCATCGAGAAATCGCCGGCGTCGCGGGGAATGGGAATGTAGCTGAGTCCCTGGAATATTTTGTAAAACGATTTATAGAAGAAATGGATATGCGGTTTCATCTCGCGCTGCACGCGTACGCCGTACACAACGTCGTAGCCATCCATCCATTTTTCGTAAAATGCCGGGATAATTTCAGGTGGGTCCTGCAAATCACCGTCCATGAGCACTACGCAGTCGCCCGTCGCGATCTCCATTCCGCTCAGGAATGCCGACTGTGAACCAAAATTCCGTGAGTGGCTGATTCCGACCACATTAGGGTCTTTGTCGCAGATCGCATTGATCACTTCTTCCTGGTTATCAGGCGAATTGTCGTTCACGAAAATGATTTCGTAGCGGACTTTTAGCTCGTTGAAAGTCTTCACAAGACGCTCGTACATGAACGGGATCGCCTGCGCATCCTTGTAACACGCGATAATGGCCGTGATGACCGGGTTCAGTTTCGGATTTTCGAATGCGGGGATCAGCCTTGCCTCATATTGCACGGCATCCTGCCATTGGCTGTACCGCGTCAGACCTTCTTCCAGCGAGGTGCGGGCTTTCCAGCCGAAATCGTTTTCAAATGCGGTAGGATCGCCGAACCATTCGGCCAGGTCCCACTTGCGGTTCGACATGCTGCCCCATTCCGGTTCTTTCGCGATGGAAAAGGCCTTGCGCGTAACGTCCACGAGGTCTCCCATCGTTGTTTTGCGACCGGTAGCAATGTTATAGGAACGTCCGGATTTTTCGTCATCGATCATCAATGCGGCATTCAGAAACGCTTCCACACAATCTTCCACAAATACAAAATCGCGGCTGATATCGGGCGATACCAGCGAAGGCAGGTTCTTTTTACGTGCATTCTCGATCAGGCGCGGGATCAGCCGGTCGGGCTCTTCCCAGTATCCGTAAATCGAGTACAGTCGCAGGTTGAGCGTTTTCAGCCCCGCGACTTTGGCATAATATTCCAGCAAATAAGCCGCCGAAACCTTGGAAACCGCATAATGGCTGTTCGGCTCGACGCGATCGGTTTCTTTGGGAGAAGTACAATTGAAACCATACTCGGAACTGCTTCCGGCATGGATGTAAACCATATCCTTCGTGCAGTTTTGCAGAATGTTCACCGTTCCGAGCACATTCGTCTCATAGGTCAGGTTTACATTGTTCTGCTTGCTGTACGCACCGTAAGCCGCAAGGTTGAAAATGGTTTGCGGTTTGTACTTTTCAAATACCTCCTTAATGGAATTGTCGGAAAGAATGTCGCAGTGAATGATGTTTTCAAACGGAACATTCAGCAGTTTCAGGCGCCATGCTTTCGTAGCGTCGTGGGTAACCGCATAGCAATCCTTCCGGATTTTGAATATATCATTGAAAAGATTGGCGCCAATGAAGCCGCTGGCACCGAAAACAAAAACTGGCCCTTTTAATTTCGCTATTTTATCGCGGTAAACCGGTAAATGATCAAGCATTCGTCAATTCATTAAGATAACGTTCCTTTACTTCCAGTGTAGCTTGCTCATACTGGTCTTTATTCATGGGCAGGTAGTGCCATTCCAATTTGTTCTCCATGTAAGAAACCCCCTTACCTTTGACGGTGTTGGCGATAATCGCTTTTGGGAGCCCGTTTTTGTGTTCTTTCAACTCGCTGATCGCCCTGGCAATGGCCACTATGTCGTGACCGTCCACTTCCACCGTTTCGAAGCCGATCGCCTTCCATTTTTCAACGGATGCGGTTTCGCCTAAAACCTTGTCGGTAGAGCCAAAACCTTGCAAACCGTTCTTGTCGATGAGCATGATCAGGTTATCGAGCTGATTTTGAATGGCATAATGCGCCGCTTCCCAGGTAGTACCTTCATTGGTCTCCCCATCAGACAGCAGCGTGAACGAATATGTTGCATCGTCGGCTACCTTGGCAGCGTGGGCAATGCCCGTGGCAATGGGTAACCCGTGCCCTAGCGAACCGGTTGCAAAAGGAATGCTTTTGTACTGGCGCGGCGCGGGGTGGGCGGGCAATGTGGTACCGTCGAGGTAGAATGTCGCCAGCTCTTCGTCCGTAATTTCCCCGAGCGTGTTCAGGCACGCGTAAAGCGCCGCCGCCGCATGACCTTTGGACAAAATGAATGTATCGTCGACCGATTTCTGAACGAAAAGGACCGCGATCATCAGGTCGATGCAGCTCAGAGAGCAACCAATGTGGCCCGCGTTGGCCTGGTGGTAAAGGCCCAGTATTTTCAGGCGAAGCTCGCCGCTCAACTGTTTAGGGTCTTTTAATATCTCTTCTGCTGTCATGCCTGATTGTTGTATGTCGATGTAAGGAATTGCCTGCAAAATAACGGCCAGATCTTCGGTTTTAAGTCCGCAATATACAAAATGTTATTGGACGGCTCTGTTAAAACAACCTTGCCGCTTACTCAAAACCGTAGCGTTTGCCGGTCAGTTTCATGATTTCCAGCGGCTCGGGGCGTCCCTGTTTTTTGATCCATATCCGCTCGGTTTGATCCATATCCATGGCCTGTACGTATTGCGCGTCTTTCGGGAAATACAGGTTGGTGATCTGTGCGTCGTGGATAGAGTAGGGCAGGAATGTCCGGTCCATTTCGGAAAGGACTTCATACCGTGGGGCGGGATAAAAGATGGTGTCGCCGGGCTGGTAGTTCGCTTCTATCTTCTTCGCTGCTTCCATGTAGGGGTTAGGCACGCGTGGCACGGCAAAATAGCCGTATTTGGGTGAGCGGTCTTCGTAAAATTCTTTTAACCTTAATCCCACAAAATACAGCTGGGCGGCAAGGAACACGAAAACAAGCACCCGGAACTCATGATTCAATGTGGTATAATATTGGAGCAACAAGCTCAGTAGAATAATCACGTAAGGGAATGAAAAGCCCGAATAACGCTGCATAATGCCGTATGTATGCCCGTTTTTGAAAGACATCAGAATGAGGAACAACGTCGGTACAAGCGCCATAATGTACAGTAGCCAGAGCCGTGCCCGTTGCTCGCGGCTTGCATTTTTATGTAAATCAGGAATGAAGGACAATGCAAACAAACTGATGCTGAGGATGCAGAATTGCAGTTTGTGGTTATTATAAAAAAACGCGGTAATAATAACGAGCAGGTAAGGAAAACGCGGAGTAAGCCACGCCGGCGTGTTGATCTTGTCTTTGAAACGATACCAGCCTATGAGTATCAATGCCACCAGCAATGCCACAGCCACATTCTTTTTGCCGCCCAGCGCGTCGGTAAGGCCATTGGTAAACAAGACGAGGTCGGCGAAAATCGGCAGCGATTTATTGAAGACATTCAAGGGCGTGGCCGGTTCGATATTGCCGAATACCTGGCCGCCCGTTTCGGCCTGATAGCGGTATCTCTCCGCCTGATGCTGCAAGGATGACAAAGTATAAATGCCCCCGCCGAACATCAGCCACCAGGTTACGCCCGAAAGCGTGAACACCGCCGCAATGGACATCTTGATCCAGCCTTGGAGCGTTCTCAGGAAAAATAATGCGTACAATGCGTGCGCCAGCAGCACCGCAATGACCAGGAAGTGGCTGAGCAGCCCCAGCCCCGCTGTGAGTATATATCCGACGTAAAGCCCAACAGGATTTCGCTTACCGGGTTTATTTTCAATGATTTGTAAAAAGAAATAAGTTGCCGCAAGCGTGAGGAAAAACGTCAGCGAGTAGTTCCGTGCCTGATGGCTGTATGCGATGAAAAAGGGTTCAATGGCGGTGATGGCCGCTGCTATTAACGCGGTATTGGTCCCGAAGAACCTTCTCGCAAACAGATAGGTGAGCCCAATGATCAACACACTGAAAATGACCGAGAAAAGCCGGATCGAATAGTCTGAAAAGCCGAAAACGTCGATCCACGGATGCAGGAGCGCGTAGTAGAACGGACTGTTGCCGATATCGCTGCGCGTCATGGCCTCGTAGTAATCCTCGATGGATTTGGGAGCCCAGAACTCGGCCGGCGTGAATGCTTTGGGTGTATAGATTTCGTTTGCCGTAAAAGTGCGGAGCACTTGTTTTTGCGGGAACGCCGGTGTTGTCCAAAAGCGGGAATCAGCCAGCTCGCGGGTCGAAAAAGCCTCTTTCTGATTAGCTCCTTCCAATACGATGCCCTGGCTGACGAGCAATGTGCTCACTTCATCGAAGAAAATACTGTAACGATCGAGGTTGTAGAGCCGCAACGCAAGACCTGCAACGAGAATGAGGGTGAGTATGAGCCTTGACCGCAGGGTTTCTTTGGTTTGGTTGGGAGACATTAGTGCGTTCGCTGATGGACGCCGCGAAAATAACGAAATTTCCCGTTATAGGATATTTTTTAGATTTTAAGAATCGTAAACTCTACTCTGCGGTTCTTTTGGCGCGTCTGTTCCGTGAGGTTGCTGGCAATAGGCCGCGCCGGACCCCAGGCTTTGGTCTGAATGCGCTTGCCGTCGATGCCTTTGGACAAAAGGTATTTCTTCACTTGTTCCACGCGGTCGGCGGAGAGTTTGACGTTTTTTTGCACTTCGCCCTGGTTGTCGGTATGGCCTTCGAGCAATATCTCCATCGTAGGATAGGTCTTCATCGTTTCCGCGATCTTGTCGAGCTCGGCAAACGACGACGGAATTACTTCCGCGCTGCTTTGGGAAAACATCGTGTTGCTCAGCCTGATCTGCTGGCCTGGTTTGATCGGTTGCAGGTAAATGTTCTTCCGAATGGTGCGGAAGCCGGTTTCCGCACTCAGGTCCATGTCTTCCGATGTAGGAAAAAAGCCCTCGCCCGAAGCGGTAATGCGGTATATTTCTTTCAACGGAAGTATCAGCCGGTATTCGCCGGTTTCCGGGTCGAAACTGGCGGTTGCGAAAGAAGTATTGCTGCTTTTAATGTCGGCGGCAATGTCGGATTTGACCGGTTTATTGGTTTCCGCTTCCAATACACTTCCGCTTACAACGGCCACAGGATCAGGCTTGATCTCGGGTGTCATGCGGATGCGGAAAATATCTTCCTGGCCCAGGAACTTGTCGCTGGCGCTGAAATAGGCGTAGTCTCCGGTAGCGGGAATATTGATGAATGCATCCCAAAGCGGCGAGTTTACGGCCGGGCCCAGGTTTTCGGGCGTCGACCAGTTCATCCAGGTGTCGTCGAGGCGACGGGTAAGAAACAAGTCGCCTTCCCCGTAGCCCGCGTGCCCCTGTGAGGAGAAATACAGGGTTTTATTGTCCAATGCGAGAAAAGGCGTTCCTTCGGTATCGGCCGTGTTGATCACGCTTCCGAGGTTCCGCGGCTCCGACCATGAATTGTCTTTTTGTAAAAATGAAATATAGAGGTCCTTGTTTCCCTCGGAATCGGGGCCTTCAACGGACATAATGAGCACATTTTCAAACGGCGAGACGGTAACTTCCAACGTTTTGGCCGTTTTTACAAGGTTCATGATCCGCAACGTTCGCGGGAATCCCCAACCCGATTTGGTTTTAAATGAATTCGAAAATCCGAAGTACATGCTGCCATCAGGCCGGTATTCGTTAATCAGGTAGAGCGTTTTCCCGCCGGCCGAAATACTGGTAGCCGCATTCTCGCCCGCATTATTGATTGGCGGGCCGATATTGGCCGCGTCAGACCACTGGCCTTGCTCGTTAAGCGTGGAGTACCACACGTCCTGCCGGCCGGGCGAGCCGATATTGCCTTCGAAATTGTTTCTTGTAAAATAAAGTGTTTTGCCGTCCGGCGAGATAATGGGGGCTATTTCCTGGCCCTTGGAATTGATCGCCTTGCCCATATTCTCCTTCTGCGCTTTTAGCTGGGAAGTCACGAAATTGATTTTGGCTTCAACCGGCGCCTCGTCCGAAGAAATGCCGATCGCATCGATCTGATTAAAACCCGAAACCCTGCCCGGTTGCAGTACTATTTTCACCGCATTGGCCTGGATATTCTGTTTGGGAAAAATACGTAGCATTCGTCCCTTCACGGTCTGCTGGGTCGCCGGAGTCTCCGATACGAGGTATTCTTTGCCCGTCGCGTCATACGCATATACCCGCACGATGGCACCCGGGTTGAAGTTCTCGGCAATGGCAACCTGTTTCAACGGGATGGCTTTCTCAAAACCCACTTTGATCCACTCTTCATTGCGACTGTCGGCGTCGGCGGGTGTCCAGGCACACGGGCTGTCGCCGAAATCGGGTAGCTTATTGGGAACGCCGAGGATCTGTTTGGAGCGATAGCCGTGCCCGATCTGGGAGGGCCGGTGCTCGGAAGAATAGCCTAAAACCTTGTTGGCCCATAACACCTGCTGGCAGTATGCGGAAAGCGGCATTACAGCCATTAAAATGCCAAAAAGGGTGTTTTTAAATTTCAAACGCATGGATGATCAGATATCGGCCGGGCTATTCTATATCTGGTAATATATTAATAATACAAAAAAAAGTCAATCCTACTGCTTGGCGCCGATGAGGAGTATCCAGTCCCATTCCGGTTGTAGCTCGGGCGGCTGAACGATCGCTTCTTCGTCCAGTTTCAAATCCTTGCCGTTCCATCTTTTGCCGGTACGCGGACTGTACCAGACCGCGCCGAAAAGGCTGCCTTCCAAATGTTTGAGGTCCAGGCGCACCGGTCTCGAGGTGGGAATGTACAGCATGGCCATCTTTTTGTTCGAAAGGGAAACAATGCCTATTTCGGCCTTATCGAGCGAATCTATCAGCAAATCGGGTGTGTCCGGTTGCATATATTCCCACGGAATACCTTTGAGGATCTTGACGAGTTGATGAATGTATTCGGCACCGTCTTTGGAGATATTGACTTTCCAGGTAGGGTTGAAATTCTTGATCGTACTCATATGGCAAAATCCTGCGGCCGAGCTCAGAATCGATTGATACGCCTGGTTGCGGATAAGCGTCGACTGGTCGGTAATTTCCTTGGGGAATTCCGAATTGGCGATCAGGAATGGCCTCGATGCAACTTCGGCCGAATTCTTCTGCCAGTTGGCCAATGCGGCATATTCCGCCGGGGTTACCGTGGAGTCGGGGATAATGAATTTGAGCTGCGAATGGTTGGGCGAGTTGTCGTTCACGCTCGTGGGCGAGCAGGTATTGAGCGACGCCAGGATTTGCCCGTCGGATTCGGTTCGGATGCCTTCGGAAATCGCTTTGAACTGCGACGCGCTCTGGTACTCCTCTTCGCTGACGATCCAGATGATGTTGGAATATTTGGCAAAATGCTTCCCGACATAAGTCCCGTAACTTTTCCAGGCTTCCTCTTTTTGGGTATCAAAAACCGTATTCCAGCTCTGCCGCGAAACCACGATCCCCACCACCAGATTGCGCTCTCTGGCCGCTATGACGATTTTTTCGAGGTAATCGAAATAGGCTTTGTTGGGTTTGGTCAGATCGTTATTGTCAAGAAACGGCGCTACCTTATTGAAGTTCCGCTGATTAGGCAATGCGGGCAGTAGTTGCACCAGAAAGGTGTTGAACGACTGCGATTTGCGGATGTCCATATATTGAACCGCTTCCGCGTAGCTTAGCCTCCGGAGCATTTGCCATGCCACGTCGGCTACCATCAGGAACGGCGTTCCGTGGTTGTCGGTAATATGCCTGCCGTTCGGACTGATTTTTAGCGGGAATTTTGCGGGTGCCTGGTCTTCTCCCCGGAATGCAAATCCCATCGAAAGCAAGCAAGCCAGCAAAACAAGAGCCAGCGATTTAACGACCGGCGATCCGGCGGCCGGCGTTCCGGCGACCGGCGTTCCGGCGGCCGGCGATTCGGGAATTTTCATTGGTGTCTCCTAAATGAGTGCTAGCTATTGCCCAGCTCGGCGATGGTTTGTACCGGATCTGGCGAGGTGAAAACGAAGCTGCCCGCCACGAGAATATCCACACCTTCCCGCACAAGCCGGGGCGCATTGTTGAGGTTCACGCCCCCGTCGACCTCGATTTTGAAATTGTAGCCGAATTTTTTGCGGTAACTATCGAGCGTCGCAATTTTCCGGTAGGTATTTTCAATGAACTTCTGGCCGCCGAAACCGGGGTTGACGGACATGATGAGGATCAGCGAAACATCACCCATAATCTCACTCAAAACTTCCACGGGTGTATGCGGATTGAGCGCCACGCCAGGTTCCGCACCAAGTTCCTTAATGTGCTGGATCGTGCGATGCAAATGCGGACAAGCCTCATAATGCACGGTAAGTCCCGAAGCGCCCGCATTGCGAAATGCTTCGAGGTAACGGTCGGGCTGTTCGATCATCAAATGCACGTCCAGCGGCTTTTTGGCATGCCGGTGAATAGCCTCGCAAACCGGAAGCCCGAACGAAATATTGGGAACGAACATGCCGTCCATAATGTCGACATGGATATAACCTGCGGAACTGCTGTTGATCATTTCGACGTCGCGTTGCAGGTTCGCAAAATCCGCGGCGAGTATGGAAGGGGCAATTTCAGCCATGAAATCAGAAGCTTGTAATGATTAATGAGGCCGAAATTAGTGAAATTATGGGGAAGGCGGGTTATTCATTGATCACATTCACGGGAAATGAAAGTTTATCCAATACTTGCGATTTAATGCTTTCTTCCCCGGAAAACGAGCCGAACAATGCGTAACGTCCATCGACCAGCGTGTATATTTCGATGCATACCTTATCGGGAAATACGATCCAGCATTCGGGAACTCCATAGCGTTCGTAAACTTCTTTTTTAACGACAGTATCCAGCTTTTTGGAACCAGGTGAAACAATTTCAATGACAAGATCAGGCACGCCGCGAATCCAGTCCTGCATAATCTCCCGGTTCGCATTGGATACGAAGAAAATATCCGGTTGCAGGTGATTGAAATCCTGTTCCAAAATTACGTCGAAAGGCGCGGTAAAAACACGACCCAGGTGATGTGCTTTTACATGGCTTGTCAGGAGAAACACGAGTTCTCCCGAGGCGGACTGATGCGGCATTTTCGGGCTAGGCGACATGACTTCCTCCCCGTTTATGATCTGCGTCAGATCCGGATTGTAGTAAATAGTCGGTTCCAGGGTTTTCATAGGCTTGGCCGTTTTGAACGAAAATACAAAAAATGTGTGACATACTGAGCGTGTGACGGATAGGTGAATGTCCTATTGATACGCTCCGCGCTGCAAATGGTAACACATCATTTATCCAATGCACAGAATTTGGAATAAATCTTAAATTTGGGCCGAATCATCAAGCCGCTGTGACCAATATGAATCCCGAACAACGAATCCAGGAGCTTTCAGAGAAGCTGCATTATTATAATGACCGCTATTACCAGGACAGCGAGTCGGAAATATCGGATTATGACTTTGACCAGCTCCTCAAAGAGTTGCAGGCCCTGGAAAGCCAGTATCCTGAGTTCAAACAGGACGATTCGCCTACACAGCGGGTTGGAGGTGCGGTTACCAAGACGTTCAATGCGGTGTACCACCGGTACCCGATGCTCTCACTCGACAATACCTATAACGAGGAAGAGCTGCGCAATTTCGACGACCGGGTGCGCCGGGGACTCGACGGCGAAGCCTACGAATACATTTGCGAACTCAAATTCGATGGAATTTCCCTCAGTTTTACCTACGAAAACGGCATTCTCGTACGCGGCGTGACGCGCGGGGACGGTACACGCGGGGACGAGATCACCAATAATGTCAAAACAATCCGTTCGTTGCCACTACGCGTGAAGGCCGACAATCTGCCGCCCGTGTTCGAGATTCGCGGGGAGGGTTTCATGCCGATTTCTTCGTTTCAAAAACTGAACGAGGAAATGGATACATTAGGAGAAAACCAGTATGCCAATCCCCGTAATGCCGCTTCCGGCTCGTTCAAGTTGCAGGATTCGGCGGAAACGGCGCGTCGCGGGCTGGATTGTTACCTGTATTATTTCTTTGCCGATACCGATGTTTTTCCCAGCCAGGAGGAAAGTTTAACAGGCATGAAATCTTGGGGTTTCAACGTGTCGCCGGGCTGGAAAAAGGTTGCGAATATCGATGAAGCCATCGAGTACATCCGTGAGTGGGAAGAAAAGCGCACGCACCTGCCATTGGCGACGGACGGGATCGTGATCAAAGTCAATTCATTTGCCCAGCAAAGAGAACTCGGCTTCACAGCCAAAAGCCCGCGTTGGGCGATTTCGTATAAATACAAGGCTGAAAACAAGCCAGCCGTGCTGAGAATGGTCACTTACCAGGTCGGGCGGACAGGTGCCGTGACGCCCGTTGCGAACCTTTGCGACCTTTCGGAGCGTGCATTGCCGTACAACCAGGTCAAGGGTGTGCATTTGTCGGGTACGCGCGTGAAGCGTGCGACTTTGCACAATGCCAACGAGCTGGAAAGGCTCGGTATCCGCGTGGGCGACACCGTTTTCGTGGAAAAGAGCGGAGAGATTATTCCGAAAATTACGGGAGTGGACGTCTCGCAACGTGAAAACTTCGAAACCGAGGAGATCGTTTTCCCGACGCATTGCCCCGAATGTAATTCCGAATTGCAGCGTAATGAGGGCGAAGTAGCATTCTTCTGCCCGAACGACAGCCATTGCCCGCCGCAATTGAAAGGCCGTATCGAGCATTTCATCCACCGGAAGGCGATGAATATCGAAAGTCTGGGCGAAGGTAAAATAGAGCTGCTGTTCGACCTCGACCTTGTGCGTACGCCCGCGGACCTGTACGACCTCAATTATGATAAACTTCTCGGCCTGGAAAAGAACCTGCTCAATGAAGAAACAGGTAAGGTGAAGAAGATCAGTTTTCGCGAAAAAACGGTGGATAATATCCTGAAAGGCATTGATTTATCCAGAACTGTCCCTTTTAAAAATGTCCTTTTTGCATTGGGTATCCGTTTCGTAGGGCAGACCGTTGCGGAAAAACTGGCAGCCTATTTCAAATCGATGCGGGCCTTGCGCGCCGCAACATACGAGCAACTAACGGCTGTTCCCGAAATCGGTGGACGCATTGCTTTGAGTATAGAATCCTTTTTCAGCGTGCCCGAAAACCAGCTGCTCGTTGAGCGATTGGAGCAAGCCGGCTTGCAAATGGAAAGCGATGAAAAGCCGGTCGAAATCGAAAGTGACCTGCTGGAAGGCAAGACCTTCGTGATTTCCGGTGTTTTCGAAAACTTCGAGCGCGACGAGTTGAAAGAGAAAATCGAAGCGAATGGCGGAAAGGTACTGAGCGGGGTGTCCGGGAAGCTCAATTACCTGCTCGCCGGAGCGAATATGGGGCCGTCCAAACTCGAAAAAGCGAGGAAACTGGGCGTGACCATCATCTCCGAGGAAGAATTTTTAGCAATGATTGGAAATTAAGTAAAGAAAATAGCCCCGGAAGGCTAACTTTGTGTTTTAAAATCTAACAATTATATAAGTAAATAATGCCATTGGACCAACGTTTCAAAGGGGTAGGGGCCGCGCTGATCACACCTTTTGATGAACAGAATGAGATTGATTATCCGGGTCTGAAAAGACTGATCGACCTGGTGACGGAAGGTGGTACGGACTACCTCGTAGTACAAGGGACAACAGGCGAGTCGCCGACAGTTACTTCTAAGGAAAAGCGTGATATCCTGGCATTTACAATAAAGAACAACTACAAAAAGTTGCCGATCGTATATGGCGTCGGAAGCAACAATACCCAGGAAGTACTGAACATCATCAAGGAAACCGATTTCACGGGCGTGGATGCGATCCTTTCGGTATGTCCTTATTACAACAAACCGACCCAGGAAGGCATTATCGCGCATTTCACGGCCATCGCCGACGCTTCGCCGGTGCCGCTCCTTTTGTATAATGTGCCTGGCCGTACGGTAATTAATATGAAAGCGGATACGATCGTGAAACTGGCGGCGCATCCGAATATCATCGGTATTAAAGACGCAGGCGGCAGCATTGAACAAAGCATGGAACTGGCTGCGCGTGCGCCTGAGGACTTCTTGTTGCTTTCGGGCGACGATAACCTGGTAACGACCATGGCAAGCGTGGGCTGGCACGGTGTGATCTCGGTGATTGCCAATGCATTCCCGAAAGAATTCCACGATCTCACCTGGGCTGCGC
The DNA here is from genome assembly GCF_900109045.1 of Dyadobacter sp. SG02. Classification (GTDB taxonomy): domain Bacteria; phylum Bacteroidota; class Bacteroidia; order Cytophagales; family Spirosomataceae; genus Dyadobacter. Next base: position 421,069 of record NZ_FNYL01000001.1, on the reverse strand, counting down.
TGGAAGGCCGTTTCAAAGACGCCGCCAAATTGCAGCTTGCGTTCCTGGAATTCGATACGCTGCTTTACATCGAGTCGAACCCGGTAGGGATCAAGAAATGTTTGGAAATCAAAGGTATTTGCAGCTCGGATGTACGTTTGCCATTGCTGAAAGCTTCAAAAGAATTGGGCGAGAAGCTGGAAAAGGCGATGGTGCGGGAAGGGTTTATGTGACAACAAAAGGTCAGGGCTAATCAAGTGTAGTCATTTGTAGTCGGTATTGTTATTTGATATACTGGCTTGCTAATTTATATTTCAGGCATCACAGGTTTGGGGATTTAATTCCGGCCTGTGATGTTTTGTTTTAAACCAAAAACGAAATGCTATGATCACGTTTTACCCAGGGCCCAGTAAGGTTTATCCTCAGGTCGAACAATATATTTCCGAAGCATTTGCCAGCGGATTGATCAGCTCCAATCACCGTAGCAGCGGTTTCATGCAACTGCTGGAACAGACGATCGCCGATCTGAAAACAAAGCTGGATGTTCCGGCTGGTTATGAGGTATATTTCGTATCGTCGGCGACGGAATGCTGGGAGATCATCGCCCAATCGCTGCTGATCGATTCGAGCCTGCATATTTACAACGGGGCATTCGGCGAAAAATGGATGGAATATACCCACCGCATTTCGCATCGTGCGAGTGACGCCGCATTCGGGTTGAATGAAACGCTGCTGATGGACCGCTCGGCCGTCTTCTCGCGTAACGAACTGATTTGCGTGACCTACAATGAAACCTCGAACGGTACCAAAATTCCGGAGGGTTTCCTGCTTGATATCCGCAAAAAAGTAGACAACCTCATTGCCGTCGACGCCACATCGGTCATGGCCGGCGTGATTTTGCCGTGGGAGAATGCCGATATCTGGTATGCCTCGGTGCAGAAATGCTTCGGCTTGCCCGCAGGGCTCGCGGTGATGATCGTTTCGCCCAAAGCCATCGAGCGTGCTATACAGGTTGGCGAACGGAAACATTACAACAGCTTGCTCTTCATCCGCGACAATTTTTTGAAATTTCAGACCCCGTTTACTCCGAATATCCTTGGTATTTACCTGCTGGGAAAGGTTATGCAGCAGGTTCCGGCGATTGAGGAAGTGGACGCGCAGACCCACCGGCGCGCGCACGAGTGGTATGCGTTTCTGCTGGAATACGGGTATGAGTTAGTGGTGGAAAACACAGCGGTGCGCTCGGACACGGTTATAGCCGTCCGTGCGGAGAAAGAGCGCATTGCATTCCTCAAAAATGCGGCACAAAAAGAGGGGATCACGCTGGGTAATGGCTATGGCAAAGAGAAAGATACCAGTTTCCGCATTGCCAATTTCCCGGCGATCAGCGACGAGGAAATAGCCATATTGAAGGCTTTTTTGGTGAAAATGGCCCCTAATTGAAGGAATGAGTAGTAAATGGCCTTCCTTGTATTTATAACTAAAAACAGATCTACTCACCCGCGGATTTCTAGATTGTGCGATTAGATATTTTAAAGCAATACCAGGCCCAGACCAAATGTCTGGTCGCGCTGGATTCGATTATTTTTGGTTTTGACGGCGAAGAGCTGAAACTGTTGCTGGTAAAAAGGGGCATTGAAGACGAACATCACACGTGGTCGCTGATGGGCGGTTGGGTGCAGCCCGACGAAAGCCTCGAAGGCGCGTCGTCCCGCATTCTTTTTGAGCTTACCAACCTTACCGACATTTACCTCGAACAACTTTACACTTTCGGAAGCCCGCACCGCGACCCGGTTGAGCGAACGGTGTCTGTGGCCTATTTCGCACTGATCAATGTGGAGGATTACGACCACAAAATTTCCAAAAATTTCGAGGCACAGTGGTTTTCGATGCAGGAACTGCCGAAGCTGCTTTTCGATCATGGTGTGATGGTCGATATGGCGATCCAGCATTTGCGTTATAAAGCCTCACAGCACCCGATCGGCTTTGAATTGCTGCCGGAGAAATTCACGATTCCGCAGTTGCAGAAATTGTACGAGGCTATTTTCGGAACAGAGCTCGATAAGCGCAATTTTAGTCGTAAGTTATTGTCAACCAATTTGTTGATTAAATTGGACGAGAAGCAGAAGGGCTATTCTAAAAAAGGTGCATTCTTCTACAAAATCGACGAGGAGAAGTATAAAAAGCAGTTCAATACATTCCTGAACTTCCTGCCGGGAAGCGCTTCCTAACCGCCGCTATTTTCACGATCATGGGTTTTTAAGGTTGTGTAAGCAGTCGGTTTTGAGCAACTTTGCGGGATCAAAACGCCCCAAAGTGTAAGCCCATGTTCAATTTCAAGGAAATAATCTCCGTCACGCTGATCCTCTTTTCGGTGATCGATGTGCTTGGCTCATTGCCGATTATCGTCGATTTTCGGCGGAAACTGGGCAAGATCGAGTCGGAGAAAACGACGATTGTGGCCGGGGCGATTATGGTGGTCTTTCTGTTCTTGGGAGAAAGATTGCTGAGCCTTTTCGGCGTCGATATTGCGTCGTTCGCCATTGCCGGAGCGATTATCCTTTTCCTGCTCGGACTGGAAATGATCCTGGGCCGCGACATTTTCAAACATGGTAACATCGACGTGGGCGTGGCGTCCATTGTGCCGATCGCATTTCCGATGATCGCCGGTGCGGCTACGATGACCACGTTGCTGTCGCTCCGTTCGACCTACCAGATCCAGAATATTCTCGTCGGCATCGTGCTGAACCTCTTTTTCATTTACCTCGTATTAAAATCGTCGAACTGGCTGGAAAGAAAGCTGGGGCAGGGCGGTACGGATATTCTGCGCAAGGTATTCGGCATTATTCTGCTGGCGATTTCCATTAAATTATTCAAGACAAACCTTTCCATGTAAACCATCGTAAACGGGGTTATTTTTTATTCAAGACCAATTTTTAAATCAATTATAACAATGCAACAACTGGATAGCCTTAATCAAGTCGCGGATTTTCACAGAACTTTCAAACACCCGATCCTGGAAACGCCGACGATCCCCTCCGAAGAGAGAAGCCGCCTGCGCGTGGCATTGCTGGCCGAGGAATTGAAGGAGCTGGAAGTTGCGATCCTCGAAAAGGACATTGTGGAAGTGGCCGACGCGCTTTGCGACCTGCAATATGTACTTTCCGGTGCGGTGCTGGAATTCGGGCTGGGCGAGAAGTTCCGGACATTGTTCGACGAAGTGCAGCGTTCGAATATGTCCAAGGCCTGCAACTCCGTCGAAGAGGCCGAGGCGACTGTGGCGCATTACCAGGCAAAAGGTACCGAATGCTATTTCAAAGAAGATAATGGCAAATATCTGGTATACCGCACCGCCGACGACAAGACTTTGAAGAATATCAATTACTCGCCAGCGGACCTCTCGTCTATCATCGGCTAATCGAAATTCAAAAAACTTCAATCGACTCATTATGAGCTCTGTTCTTGAACGATTTCTGCGTTATGTGCGAATCGACACGCAATCGGACCCTAATTCGGAGACATTCCCCAGCACCGCCAAACAGCGTAACCTGAGTAATCTGCTTGCGGAAGAGTTGCGTGCGCTCGGCGTCGCGGACGCGCATGTGGATGCGCACGGGTACGTGTACGCGACGATCCCTTCCAATTCCGACAGAAAGGACGTTCCCGTCATTTGTTTCTGCTCGCACGTGGATACTTCGCCGGATGTTACGGGGGAAAATGTGAAACCAATCGTTCATCGGAACTGGGACGGTTCGGATATTATCCTGCCGGACGATCATTCACAGGTTTTGCGGATAACGGAGCTGCATGATCTCGACCAGCAGATTGGAAACGACATTGTTACTGCCAGCGGTACCACATTACTGGGGGCTGATAATAAGGCGGGTGTCGCCGAAATTATGGCGGCTGCCGAATACTTGCTTGCTAATCCGCAGATTAAACACGGCGATATTAAAATCCTTTTCACACCCGACGAGGAAGTAGGAAGAGGCACAGAAAAGGTCGATTTGCAAAAGCTGGGTGCCGATTTCGGCTATACCGTCGACGGTGAAGCCATTGGTACATTGGAAGACGAGACGTTTTCTGCTGATGGAGTTAAGATTACGATTCACGGTGTGAGCACACATCCGGGGTATGCGATTGGCAAGCTGGAAAATGCATTGAAGATCGCCGCCGAAATATTGGCGCGGCTTCCTAAGGACAAACTTTCGCCCGAAACTACGGAGGATAAGGAAGGTTTTATCCATCCGGTTCAAATGGAAGGCATTCAGGAAAAGGCTGTTTTGAGCTTCATTATCCGCGATTTCACCGTTGCTGGTCTGCACGGGAAAGAGGCATTGCTGAAAAGCATTATGGAAGATGTTTTGAAAGGTTATCCCAATTCTTCCGCCGAATTCAAAGTCCAGGAGCAGTACCGGAACATGAAAGAAATACTTGATCAACATCCGGAAGTGATACAGAATGCTTTGGAAGCGATGAAAAGGGTAGGGCTGAATCCGATCCAGCGCAGCATCCGCGGCGGTACCGACGGCTCGCGGCTTTCATTCATGGGCCTCCCATGCCCGAACATCTTCGCCGGCGAACACGCTTTTCATTCCAAACTGGAATGGGTATCGGTGCAGGATATGGAGAAGGCGGTGGAGGTGATTGTGGAGTTGGCCGCTGTGTGGGCGGAAAGTAAGTTGTGAATACATTAATGAGTGAATGAGTCAATGAGCGAATGAGTGAATGGTCTTAATTTTTATTCACTCATTCACTCATTCACTCATTCAAAATTCAGTCATTCAACATTGAAAAAGACCAAATACTACGTCGTCTGGCAAGGCCGGAAAACCGGTGTTTTTACGGATTGGAAGGAATGCGAAGCGCAGATCAAGGGCTTCGAGGATGCGCGCTATAAGTCTTTTGATTCTTTGCAGGAGGCAGAGGCCGCTATTCAGCGGAATTACTGGGAGTTTGTGGCTAAAAAGGATTCCAAACCAGCTGTGCAGGAGCCGCCTGCTAATGTAGGTCGACCGATCAAAAACAGCATTGCCGTCGATGCGGCGTGGAATACCGCTACCGGCGATATGGAGTACCAGGGTGTGTATTACGCCACCGGGGACCGTATTTTCCTGCAAGGACCATTTAAAGACGGTACCAATAACATCGGCGAGTTTCTGGCGATCGTGCACGCACTGGCCTATTTGCAAAAGAAGGAAAGCGATTTACCCATTTACACCGATTCCAAGACCGCAATGGCCTGGATCAAGAAAAAACACGCGAATACCAAGCTGGCTTTGACCCCTCGGAACAAGCCGCTTTTTGAAATGTTGCAACGCGCCGAACGCTGGCTCGCAACGAACACTTACCCCAACAGGATATTGAAATGGGAGACGGAGTATTGGGGAGAGAATCCGGCTGATTTTGGAAGAAAATAGACCATAATATGCCCCGTAACGCTCATTTCCGGTTCAAACAATTCACTGTCCGGCAGGATCAGTGCGCGATGAAAGTATGTACCGACGCCTGTGTATTGGGCGCGTGGGCGGAGGTAGAGGACGCCGACCGCATTCTCGATATCGGCGCCGGAACGGGCCTGCTATCACTGATGGTCGCGCAACGTAATACGTACGCGATGATCGACGCGGTTGAAATCGATGCGGAGGCATTCTACCAGGCCGGTGAAAACGTGGAGCAAAGCCCGTTTCACGACCGCATTACGCTATTCCATTCGGCGGTGCAGGAGTTTATCTCGGAGCATCAATACGATGTGATCATTACGAATCCGCCATTCTTTCAATCGGACCTGCTTTCACCGATCGATAAGAAGAATATCGCCCATCACGCCAAATCCCTTGATTTTGAGGAATTGCTCGCGGCTATCGAGCGGCTGTTGAAACCGGAGGGAAAATTCAACATTCTTTTTCCGGTTGACGAGGGGGAGCGCTTTGCCGAGAAAGCAGAACAAGGCGGCTGGAAACTTACGCGCAAACTGACATTGTTTCATCAGGAAGATAAAAAAGCATTTCGGTTATTGATGTTGTTCCAACGCTCCGAATTTGCTCATAATGTGCATGTTGAACCTGATCTGTACATTTATGAAACAGACGGCATAACCCACAATCCGCGTTTCAGAGAGTTGCTAAAAGCTTTTTATTTGAAATTTTGATCAGGAAAAACACGAACTTTGCGGCAAATTACCGGCAAAGCATTGTCACTGAAACCGTACATGACCGACCAAGCTATTCAGATTTCTGTTGTTATCCCGCTTTATAATGAAGAAGAGTCGCTTCCTGAGCTCTGCGAGTGGATTGCGAGGGTTATGGATGAGAATCATTTCACCTATGAAGTGCTTTTTATGGATGACGGTAGCAAAGATCGCTCCTGGGAAGTGATCGAACGGCTTTCGCAGGAAAATCCAAATGTACGGGGAATGCGTTTTGTGCGGAATTACGGGAAGACAGCCGCATTGCAAACCGGTTTCCAGGCAGTGAAGGGTAATGTGATAATCACGATGGACGCTGATTTGCAGGATAGTCCCGACGAGATCCCGGAATTGTACAGCATGATCGTCAACGACCGCTACGACCTGATTTCCGGCTGGAAAAAGAAGCGTTACGACCCGATTACGAAAACAATCCCTACCAAACTCTTTAATGCTGCTACCCGCGGTATTTCAGGGGTTTATTTGCATGATTTTAATTGTGGTTTGAAAGCTTACCGCAGGGAGGTCGTCAAGAATATCACCATTTACGGGGAGATGCACCGCTATATTCCGGTGATCGCGAAATGGAATGGTTTTGCGAAGATAGGGGAGAAGGTAGTGCAGCACAGGGCGCGCAAATACGGTCACACAAAATTCGGTCTCGAGCGGTTCATTTTTGGCTTCCTGGATTTGCTTTCGATCGCCTTTGTGAATAAGTTTGGACGAAGACCCATGCATTTGTTTGGCAGTCTGGGAACCCTTATGTTTTTTCTTGGAAGCCTTATAGCTGTTTGGCTTATCGGGAAAAAGATATATAACATTTACAATTTATTACCCTACCGGAATGTTACAGAAAACCCGCTGTTCTTTCTGGCACTCGTAGCGATTATGGTAGGTTCTCAATTATTTCTCGCAGGATTTTTGGGTGAATTGTTTGTGAAGCAATCTGTTTCAAAGACAGGGGATTACACGATTGCCGAAAAGGCAGGATTGTAAGAAATCAAGATCAGTATTCAACGAAATTTAAGTTTTAAGTTATTACCTATTACACAACTAATGATCGCTAACGTACACAAAGCACATCCGTGGCACGGAATTCCAATGGGTGACAAGGCACCCGAACTAGTGACTGCATTTATTGAGATTGTTCCTACCGATACCGTAAAATACGAAATTGACAAGGCCACCGGTTACCTCAAAATCGACCGCCCTCAGAAATATTCGAACATCGTTCCTGCATTGTACGGCTTCATCCCCAAAACCTATTGCGCGGATAAAATCGCGGCATTGGCGCGGGAACGTTCCGGTCGCGATGTGACCGAAGGCGATGGTGACCCGCTGGATATCATCGTATTGTGCGAGAAAATCATTTCGCATGGTAACATCATGTGCGAGGCGAAGCCTATCGGCGGTATCCGTCTGATTGACGGCGGAGAGGCAGATGACAAGATTATCGCGGTTTTGAAAGGTGACGAAGTTTACGGCCAGTACAGCGACCTTAGTGAGTTGCCGGATGGTATCGTGGAGCGTTTGAAACACTACTTCCTGACTTACAAAAACCTGCCCGGCGAGAAGGCGCATATCGAAATCACCAATGTTTATGGCAGAGAAGAAGCACACGAAGTGATCCTTACATCGGTAGAAGATTACAAGCATTCTTATTATTGAGCCGACGCATACCTACGTCTACCGACGGAATTTAGAGCCGCTCCTGCTAGGGGCGGCTTTTTTTAATTCGTATCTTTGCGCAAATTTTGACCAATCATTGGCACTCGCTGCCAGGCATATATGAGTAATTTACAGGAAATTAAGAAACGCCGCACGTTTGCGATCATCAGCCACCCCGATGCCGGGAAAACCACATTGACCGAAAAGTTGCTCCTTTTCGGTGGGGCGATCCAGACGGCAGGTGCGGTAAAGTCCAACAAGATCAAGAAGACCGCGACTTCCGACTTTATGGAGATCGAGAAGCAGCGTGGTATCTCGGTCGCGACGTCGGTAATGACATTTGAGTATAAAGATTTGCTCATTAACATCCTCGATACACCGGGCCACAAGGATTTTGCCGAAGATACTTACCGCACATTGACTGCCGTGGACAGCGTAATTCTCGTAGTTGACTGCGTGAAGGGCGTCGAAGAGCAAACCGAGCGTTTGATGGAAGTTTGCCGCATGCGTAACACGCCTGTGATCGTGTTCATCAACAAGCTCGACCGCGAAGGCCAGAACCCGTTCGAGTTGCTCGACGAGCTGGAAAGCAAGCTAAACATCCGCGTTCGCCCGCTTACCTGGCCTATCAATATGGGAGCCAATTTTAAAGGCGTTTACAGCTTGTACGAACAAATGCTGTATTTCTTTAAAATCAATAAAACCAAAATTGAAAGCGACGTTGCCAAAGTGAACCTTGACGATGAAAACCTTTCGGAGCTGCTTGGAGAAAAAGATGCCGATCAGTTGACGGAGGACGTGGAGCTCGTGGAGGGTGTTTACGACGTATTCTCGGAGGAAGCATATCAGAAAGGTCAGCTCGCCCCGGTGTTCTTCGGTAGCGCGATCAATAACTTCGGTATCAAAGAGTTGCTGGATACATTCTGCGACATTTCGCCTATCCCGCAGCCGCGTCCCACAGACGTACGTGAAGTGGAGCCTACCGAGCCGAAATTCACCGGTTTTGTATTTAAAATCCACGCCAACCTCGACCCCCGCCACCGCGACCGCATTGCTTTCCTGCGCATTTGCTCGGGTAAATTTGAAAGGGGTAAATTCTATAAACACGTTCGCCTAGGCAAGGAAGTCCGCTTTTCAAGCCCGTTCACATTCATGGCTTCGGATAAGAGCGTGATGGAAGAAGGTTTCCCGGGTGATGTGGTAGGACTTTATGATACAGGTAACTTCAAAATCGGGGATACATTGACCGAAGGCGAAAATCTGCAATTCTCCGGTATCCCAAGCTTCTCGCCTGAAATTTTCAAGGAGCTGATCAATATGGACCCGATGAAATCCAAACAACTGGAAAAGGGTATTCAGCAGTTGACCGACGAAGGTGTTGCGCAGCTCTTCACACTCGACCTCGGCAATAGAAAAGTCGTAGGTACCGTTGGAGAACTTCAATTCGATGTAATCCAATACCGCCTCGAACACGAATATGGCGCAAAATGCCGCTGGGTACCGATGAATATCTCACGTGCCTGTTGGCTCACGGCCGACGAAAAGCCGGCCATGGACCAGTTTATCCGCCTCAAAGGCAACCAAATCGCTTACGACAAGGACCGCAACCCGGTTTTCCTCGCCGAATCCGAATGGATGATCCGCATGAACCGCGAAAACAACCCGGCCATCCACTTCCATTTCACATCGGAATTTAAGACGGAAATGGCGCTTTAAGGGTGATTTTGAGTTGGGCTGAAATTCGTTATATTTGTTTAGAAGCCAATTGGAAAAACCATGATACTCACCGAGACGATTCCTGCTAGCTTGATCTTCGAAGAACTCGACGGACGCCCTCTTTACAGAAAGGGTTACAAGAAAGTGTTGGAAAACAATTTGTCTCCGGAAGAAGTTATGGGTTGTAGTTTTTTACAAGGGTTGATCATCTCAATTTTGGGTTCATTTGTAAATCAACTACTGGCAGGAAAACCGTATTGGATAGTGTCTGGTGAAGTTGGTCTCCACGTGTCACTCGGTAATAACCTTGCTAACGATGTGGCTATTTTTGATAAGGCATTAATCAAGGATGTTTTCTCAAAAAAGTATCCAGATGTGCCGCCGAAAGTGGCTATCGAAATTGACATAAAAATCGAAGGGGATCATTTTCCCGAGGACAAAGACTACATGTTCCGCAAGAGCGAAAAGATGATTGGGTTCGGTACGGAGCGGGTAATCTGGGTATTGACTGATAACCGTAAAATAATGGTTATTGACCGATCAAAAGAATGGTCTGTTTACGGATGGGAAGAATCAGTACCGGTTTTTGATGATTATCAATTTTGCCTGAATGATCTTTTGAAGGAGGAAGGTGTGATTTAGAACATTCAATATTTTCTGCTTCATAACAAAACAGGCTGCTTCGTCAATGAGGCAGCCTGTTTTGTTATGAAGTTTCGGTTAGTTGCGTGGACCGCCTCCGCCGCCACCACGGTTATTCCTCCGGTCTTCGAGCATCGTTTTGTACTTCTCCTGCTGCTCTACGGTCAGGATTTTGGAGATTTCGGTGTTGAATGTCTCCATCGAAGCCCGCATTTGCTCGCGGTCCATGTTCTGGGCGTCCCGTAACTCCTGCATTTTCTTGGCCCGGACGAGGCTGAGGTCGTATACTTTCTTCTGCTGGTCGTCCGAAAGTTTAAGGTTTTCGGTTAAAGTTTTGGTTTGGTTTTCGGCGCGTTGCTCGGGCGTTGCGTTGTTGCCGCGTTGCGCGAAGGTTGTGAAGCTTACAAAGGCCAATAAAATGGCCAGCAATGATTTCCTCATGGTCAAAAAAGTTTAGATACCCGGGTTAGATGCAAAAAGGAGCGGTAAGTTTAACGGGGTTATTTAAATTTTTGGCTGAGCATCTGCACGGCCAGTGCGACGGCAATCGCGCAGGTGTAACTCATTAATGTCCCCACGAGTACGTACTCCGATTTTTTGCTGATGTATGCCGGCGGAATGCCAGGTTCGGTTGACTTGTCGTTATACCTCAGCAATGATTTGGCCGCGATGAGGAAGCCGATGGCCGAATATTGATTGACTAATACGAAAGCGAAAATGAGCAAACGCTCAGACATACCTATCCAACGGCCGGCGTTCGCGAGGTTGTCATCGGCCCCGGGTGCGAGTTTGCTGAGCTCTTCCCGCCAGGGTTTGGTGAGGATACCTACCAGAAATGAAACGGGAGATAGCGAAAGTAGTGCGCCGGATAATTGTGCCAGGGTTTTGGGGGTGTTGAGCCAGGCGGTAAGTGCTTCAAATCCAGTAGATATGTTACTTGTGAGGATAAGTGCTGTGAATGCAATGGTAACCAGATGTGCCGCCTGATCGGCGATGAACCAGGTGAGAGAACCCTTTTTGTCGAATGAGATTTTTACAAGATCGATCATTCCATGTGCGATGCCTAGTGCAATGGCAGGAAACGGGTTTTCCCATTGATGCAAGGCTATGTATGATACTACTATGACCAGTAGTATGTGAAAATACAGGTAGCGGGATTTGTATTTTTTCTCCTTTTTGTCGGTTACCCACTTGGTAGGCTGCCAGTAAAAATCTACAAGAACGTGTGCCAGCAACAGCAGCAGAAATTCTGTCATAGTGATTTAGCGTTTAGTGTATAGTGATAATTGCTTCGGAAAGGTAGCAAGAAAACTTTCAATTGCCCACCACTTCGACGAGGTAACCCGCTGGCTTGCCGCCGATTGGCTGATCGATAACATTTCGGCGATCTGCGTTACGTTTTTGCCTTGCAGCAGTGCTTCTATCACCTGGCTTTGAGCGGATGTCCAGCTTTCGATTAAGGTTTCCAGTAAATCCAGTGTCGCCGATAAAGGCTCCGACGGTCTGGGCAATGCAATGCCGATCCTCGCTTTCTGCCTGCGAATCGTATCTGCCAAATGCCCCGAAAGCCTGAATGCTTCGCCGTCGGACGTGCCGGGACGGTCGGTAAGCTGCTCGGTATGGCCTATGCCGATGGCTATTCGCATATCCGCGTTGGGTGCGTGCTTACGCATACATGCGCGGGCGAGGATGCACATGCGCATTACTTCATCGGTGTTTTTCAATACCGCCTGAAAGCTGTCACCGCGATATATTTCGGGTTTTAGCACCCATTTGAAAGCCTGATTTTGATGCAAAATAGCCAGCATTTCTTCCATCCAAGCAGTCGATTCTTCGCGTGAAAACTGCGTAGAATTGACCATATCGGCGGTTATAACGGCCCGGAGTGCTTTCATGAGCATAAGGTTTTTTGCTTATAATCATCAAATATAAGGTAAAAGCCTTATATTTTAAAGATATAAGTTAAAAACCTTATATTGGTCATATATAAGGGAAAAACCTTATGCTTTTTTTAGAAATAAGGTAGCGAGGTATGCCCATTCTTCTTTTAAACTTCCATTAAATACCTCTGAACCAGCACGTCTGTACCAGTATCCTGCATTGAAAGTATCACCTTCGACACGATGAAGATAGGCGTGCAAACGATCATAAGCTTGCGTACCTTCTTTGCTTTGGGCAATGTTGTGGGCTGCCTCCCAATCGCCGTTGGCGTCGTACCAAAGCGCTTCCAGTAGTACGGGAAGGCCGTTGGGAGGGGACGGCAGGGAAATCGATTCCTGAAATTGTTCGATTGTCATAATGGGTGAATTGATTATGGATACCGGTGAAAACAGTTGCAAGATACGCCTCAGGGCCCTGATTTACCGATTTTACTTGTATATTGTAAGGCACAATTGTAATTAAGACAACAATATATGTTTAAACAATTATCAACGATATTAGGCTGTATGACGCTGGCGGTATACTGCCATGCACAGGAAACCTTTCCCAGGAATGGTGCCTATGATGAAAGAACAGGACGCTACGCCTTCACAAATGCGACGATCGTCGTAGACCCTAAAACTACGATCGAAAATGCTACGATGCTTATCGAAGACGGGCTGATCCGGGAGGCGGGCAAGCAAGTGAAGATTCCTGCCGGCACGGTCACCGTCGATCTGAAGGGGAAATTCATTTACGCATCGCTGATCGAGCTGGATTCGGATTATGGCATGCCGGAGGTGAGAAGGGTTCAGGGGCCGGCCGGCCGCCTGGCTCCTCAGTTGGAATCGAACAAGAAAGGGGCATTCGGGTGGAATCAGACCATTCAACCTGAGACGGATGCCAGCATTCTTTTCACACCGGATTCCAAAAAAGCAGGTGACCTGCGGAAAATCGGCTTCGGTACTGTGCTCGTGCATTCGCATGATGGCATCGTGCGCGGGAGCGGTGCGCTTGTGACCCTTACCGACGAACCCGCGAACAAAGCGATGCTCAACAGCAAAGCATCGGCACATTTCTCGTTTGGAAAAGGGAGCTCTTCGCAGACCTATCCGTCATCAGGAATGGGTGTAGTGGCGCTATTAAGACAAAACTATTACGATGCCGACTGGTATGCGAAAGGTGGGAACAAAAAGGAAACGAACCTGTCGCTGGAAGCATTCAACCAGATCAAACCGCTGCCGGCGTTTTTTGAAGCCGGAGATAAGTATAGTGTACTGAGGGCGGACAAAATCGGTGATGAGTTTGGCATACAATATATTATCCGCGGAGGAGGTGACGAATATCAGCGTATCCAGGAGATTAAAGCGAGTAAGGCAACGTTGCTGCTACCACTTGTCTTCCCGGATGCTTACGATGTGACCGACCCCTGGGACGCGGAAGTGGTAACGATGAGCCAGTTGAAACACTGGGAACTGGCGCCAACGAATGCCTCGGAAGTAGCAAAAGCGGAGATACCATTCGCATTGACAACCTCGGGATTACGGAATAAGGCCGATTTCCTGAAAAACCTGCGGACGGCCGTTGAATATGGATTGCCCAAAGAAAGGGCACTGGCAGCGCTAACCACTCTTCCTGCTTCGCTCATCAAGGCGGATAACAAGATAGGAAGCCTGAAACCGGGAATGCTTGCCAACTTCATCATCACTTCGGGGGATTTGTTTTCGAAAGACAATGTGATTTATGAAAACTGGGTACAGGGCAAGAAGTTTGTGCTTGCGCCGCTGAATGCCCCGGATATCAGAGGTGCTTACTCGCTTTCACTGAACAACCAGCCTGCCGGAAAATTGCAGATTACCGGCTCGCCAGAAAAGCCTGAATATCAGATTGTAATACAGGATTCGATCAAGATCACGCCCAAAGCGATCCTTGCGAATGCATTGCTTACATTGACTTACCAACAGGACAAAAAGGTAGGTGGTACAACCCGCCTCACAGGCTGGCTCAGCGGAAACGGGTTTAGTGGGGAAGGGGTATTGCCTAACGGTACCGTCATTCCATGGAGCGCTGCGCTTATTGAAAGAAACACAGCCGTTGCAGCTATATCAAAGGGGGATTCAACGAAGCCGAAAAGCAAGGAAACAGGGCCGATCGTTTACCCGTTTGTGGGCTACGGAAATGAAACATTGCCAGCGAAAGAAACGGTACTGATCAAAAACGCGACGATTTGGACCAACGAAAAAGAAGGTATTTTGCAAAATGCCGATGTGATTGTTCAAAACGGCAAAATTACCAAAACAGGAAAGGGCCTCGCCGCGCCATCGGGTGCCAGGACGATCGACGGGACCGGCAAGCATCTTACGAGCGGCATTATCGACGAGCATTCGCATATTGCGCTTTTCAGCATCAACGAAGGCGGGCAATCCAGCTCGGCGGAGGTGCGTATGAGCGATGTGATCAATCCGGATGACATTAATATTTACCGTCAACTGGCGGGTGGTGTTACGGCCTCGCATTTGCTGCACGGCTCGGCGAATTCGATCGGTGGACAGAGTGCGATGATCAAGCTGAAATGGGGCGCCAGCCAATCGGAAATGCTGGTTCCGGAAGTGAAGACGATCAAGTTTGCATTGGGCGAAAACGTGAAGCAATCGAACTGGGGCGATTTGCAACGTGTGCGCTTCCCGCAGACGCGTATGGGCGTGGAGCAAATTTATTTTGACCATTTCCTGCGTGCGAAAGAATATGCCGCGAGTTGGAAGAGCTACAATGCGAATGCCAAAAAGGCAAATATCGCGCCTCCACGCCGCGACATCGAGCTGGATGCACTCGCGGAAATCCTCGGCAATGAGCGCTTTATTACATGCCATTCCTATGTGCAATCGGAGATCAATATGCTAATGCACGTGGCGGATTCATTGAAGTTCAGGATCAATACATTTACCCATATCCTGGAAGGTTACAAACTGGCCGATGGCATGCAGAAACGCGGTATCGGCGGCTCTACGTTTGCCGACTGGTGGGCTTACAAAATGGAAGTGAAAGAGGCGATCCCGTACAATGCAGCCCTGATGTACCACGAAGGCGTGACAGTAGCGATCAACTCCGACGATGCGGAAATGGCCCGCCGCCTGAACCAGGAGGCCGCCAAGACCGTCGAATACGGCGGTGTGCCGGAAGAAGAAGCATGGAAAATGGTGACGCTGAATCCTGCGAAGCTGCTTCACGTCGACGATCGGATGGGAAGTGTGAAAGCCGGTAAGGATGCTGACCTGGTACTGTGGAACACCAGCCCGCTTTCAGTATATGCGAGACCCGATTTCACGATGGTCGAAGGTACCATCTATTTTGACCGTAAAAAGGATGAGGAGAAACAGAAATCCATCGCGGTAGAGCGTGAGCGCCTGATCCAGAAAATGCTCGGTGAAAAAGCCGAGGGCAAGCCTAAGCAAAAACCCGAAGCTACGAAGCCGCACATGTGGCATTGCGAAGATGTGGCAGGTATTCACGCGGAGCATGCAGATATTCATGCAGAGCAAAGCGATGCAGGGAAGTAATACTGTTTCAACACATTCAAATTGATTTCTATGAAAAAATATAAACTGATGGCCGGTCTGCTGCTGGGGCTGACAGCCGGAGCACAGGCACAAAATCCTGCCCCTGCCAAGCCACAAACAAGGGCGGTTGTACTCACAGGCGCCACCATCCACGTCGGAAACGGTGAGGTGATCCAAAACGGCGCTATTGCGTTCGATAAAGGTATTATTACACAGGTAGGACCAGCAGCCTCGATAACACCTCCGGCCGGTGCTGAAACTGTGGATGTGAAAGGGAAGCACATCTTTCCGGGCCTGATCTCGCTGAATACGACCGTCGGGTTGCAGGAAATCGCCTCTGTAAGGGCTACGGTCGATTTTCGTGAAGTAGGCGAAATTAACCCTCACGTGCGTGCGCTCGTCGCCTATAATACCGATTCGGAGGTGATCCCGACTTTGCGGGGGAATGGTATCCTTGTATCGCAGTCCGTCCCGCAAGGCGGTGCGATTTCGGGTTCGTCATCTGTTTTTTACAGTGACGGCTGGAACTGGGAGGATGCGGTGTTAAGAAAGGACGATGGCATTTGGTTAAATTGGCCGCCATTCCTGGCCGGAAATTTCGATAATGAAACCTTCGTTTACGCGATCAAGCGAAATGATAAGCGCCAGGAAGTAATCGATCTCTTCAAAAAGACATTCGCCGAGGCAAAAGCTTATTCGGAAATGGTTAATCCAAGTCCTGTAAATCTTCGTCTGGAAGCTATGAAGCCGCTTTTCGCCGGGACGGCCAATCTGTACATCCGTGCCGACTATGCAAAGGATATTATCGAATCAATTCGTTTTGCGCAGGATGCGGGCGTGAAGAAGATTGTGATCGCGGGTGGCAACGAGTCCTATAAAGTGACCTCATTTTTGAAAGAAAGCCAGGTGCCGGTGATCATCAACACCACGCACAGACTTCCCGAAGGCGTAGACGAAAATGTTTACCTCCCTTACGAATTGCCCGGGCTGCTGCACAAAGCCGGTGTGAAAGTAGCTATTACCTACGCCGACGAATGGTGGCGCACACGCAACCTCGGATTTTTGGCTGGTACTGCCTCCGGATTCAGCGGCGTAACGCCTGAGGAAGCATTGCAGTTCGTAACCCGCAACGCAGCCGACATTATCGGCGCCGGCCAGCAGGTAGGGACACTCGAAAAGGGCAAGCAAGCCTCATTGCTGGTTTCCGACGGAGATATACTCGATATGCGCGGTAATATGGTCCAAATGGCCTACATCCGAGGCGGAAAAGTCAATCTGGACGACAAGCAGAAGCGGCTTTACGAGAAGTATAAGGATAAATACGGAAAGAAGTAAGTAGTCAGAAGGTCATTAAGTCAAGAATTGTAAAAGCCATCCGTTTTTTGTAGCGGATGGCTTTTAGTTTTTATTTGGATTGATATACTTCAAAATTTCGACCTTCCTGAAATCCTTATCGTTGTCCGCTACCAATGTGTAGTTGTTGATAATGGCAGTTGCGGCGATAAATGCATCCGGAAGCTTTAACCGATACTTTTTTCGAATTGCGATTGTTTGGTCTACAATATCCCGGTTTAGATCAAGTACAATTGAGCCTTTGATGAATGCTTCATAGATATCCTTATCCGTTATGCTGGTAGGTTCCCAAACGCGCAACTCGATTTCCGTAATCAGCGAGATAATCGATTCGTTATCTACAATCCCGTCCATCAGCATTAATCCAGACGGAGGTAATGTGGCATTTAGATACTTAATAACCGCGCTGGTATCGATCAGATATCTCTCCTCCATTCATTTCTAAGGGTGTTTAATTGTGAATCAATTTCCTGATTCGTCATCGGAGATTTGATTTGCTTTCGCAACTCCGACAGCGGTTGCCGGTTTCGAATCACCTTGATCAAATGCATTTCTTCCATATCCAATAGAAGCTTCAATGCTTTATCATCAGTGATTTCTATTTCAATGGTTTTCATAAGCTGATCAGCTGTTTCAGAATCAATTTACAAAAAATATAATCAATCTTGCCCGACCAGGTAAATCCCGTCCTCGGTAATGCGGATAATACCCTGTTTATACAATCCTCCAATTGCCTTTTTAAAGACTTTTTTGCTGATTTTTAGCTTGTTATAGATATCTTCGGGCGAAGAGTTGTCGGAGAGGTTCAGGAAGCCTTTGCCTTTTTCTATTTCTTCCAGAACTTGCTTCGCGACGGGCTCTACTACCTCATAACCAGTCTTTTGAAGGCTGATATCCAGCTTGTTTTCTTCACGGATCTTTTTGACATAACCTTTTAGTGAATCGCCGATTTCTAACGGCTGAAATACTTCATTGGCGTAAATGAGGCCCTTGTGGTATTGGTTCACAACCACATTGTAACCCAGATCGGTTTTTTGCCAAACGAGCAAATCCACCTCATCGCCCTCCTGTACCGTCAGGCGTTCGTTTTCAAGGAATTTATCAAGTTTCGCCGACGCCAGCAGGCGCTGCGATTTTTGATCGAGATAGAGGAATACCACTTGCCATTCGCCGATCTCCATCGGCTTCGGCTGCTCGCGGAACGGAACGAAAAGGTCTTTAATGAGGCCCCAATCCAGAAATGCGCCGTATTCCGAAACATCTTTCACTTCCAGAAAAGCGAACTCGTTTCGGATGATTTTGGGTGTTTGCGTGGTCGCGACGGGCCGGTCTTCCGAATCGAGGTAGACGAATACCTTGATCTGGTCGCCGACTTGCATGTCGTCCGTAATATATTGGTTGGGAAGCAGCACTTCTTCACCTTCGACATCGCTCAGGAACATCCCGACGCTGGTAACCCGCTCGATGGTCAGGTAATTGTATTTTCCGATAAATAGCATTATTCAAATAACGAGGTTCGGGTACAAAGGTAACGCTTTCGCACCGATTTAATCTTCATCGTTCATTTCACCTTGTTTCTCCATATTCTGCTTCTCTTTCGAGCGGTTCAGGCGATAGGATAATGTGACCAGAAACTGGCGCGGCCGCCATTGGAATACCGAATACGAATAGTAGCCCGCATTCTCGGTAATGCTCCGGCGCTTTTGGGAGTTGAGCAAATCCCGGACGCTCGCGGTAAGTGTGCCGCGGCCTTTCAGAATGTCTTTGGACAAGCCAAGATCGATAAAATAGATCGATAAGTCCTTGCCCTGGGTAGTACGCCTTGGTGCACGGTAGTTGAGCGACGACTGAAAATCCACCGAACCGAACAGCGTAATGCGTGACGAGAACCGGCTGGTCCAGGAATAGGTGTCGCTTTGATACAACTTATCGTTGTAATAACCCTCGTTCATCGCCCGGAAAATATTGGCATTGGCCGTGAGTTTCCACCATGGGGCCGGATCGTAGGTAAGGTTGAACTCAAACCCATACGAGTCGCCTGTCGACAGGTTAATAGGGGTAATGGTGGTAAAACCGGTTGAATCGACGGACGTGATATTCTCGACCACGCCCAACCTGCGGCGGTAGTAAATGCTCGAAAGCAGCGTTCCCTTATTCATATTCAGCAAATGTCCCGCTTCGAACGAATGCGTGAACTCGGGGTTCAGCAGCGGGTTACCTGCGCGGAACACGCGTGAATCGCTGAAATTGGAGAATGGGAGCAGATCCCGGAAATTAGGGCGGCTCAGGCGGTAGCTATAACTGAGCTGCAATGTCTGGGCATCTTGCAGTTTGTAAGATAAATGAATGCTCGGGAAAAGGTTAAAATATTGCCGGTGATTGGTTTGGGCTGTTTTTTTCAGTTCGGTCAGAATGTCGGTGTACTCGCCACGCACCCCGGCCTGCACGAAAACCTTTCCGAACTGATTGCTCGCCATGACATATCCGGCGTGGATTTTCTCGTCGTAGGCCAGCCGGTTGTCATATTCGGGCAAAATGAGCCAATAGTCGGGTCCTTGTTCCTGGTGGACGGAAAAATCATTATCCAGCAGCCTGATGGATGTTTTCAGCCCGGCTTCCAGCTTGCCGTCCTTGCCCAGAGGATGAATGTAATCCAGCTGGGCCAGAAAGTTTTTTTCATCCTCCGTATTGTAAGAACGCTGGCGGATATCGACCGAATTATTATCAGCAATTTCATGGTATTTGGAGGCCTCCGTTTCGTCGCTGAGGATGTATTTAGCATCGAACGTCAGGCTTTGTCCTTTTCTTTCGAATGTTTTGCGGTAATTCAGTGCGGCCTCGATATTGGTCCTTGGCTCGGTTTCGTCCTCGCTGCGCGTAACCGTGCGTGTGAGGGCATTGTTCATGTCGAAATCCCGGTATTCAAGTAGTGATTTGTTGTCGTTTTGCGATTTGCGGACGGAGAGGGTGGCGGTAAGCGTGTTGTAGTTGTTTAAAAAATAATCCAAACCTACCCGGACGTTGTTCGAATAACCCGCCCGGTTGCGCCGGTTGGTTTGTTCATATACGAAGCTGGTATCGGCACTGTTATATTCCTGTCTCGAATGCCCGCGACCGGGACCATCGCGGTACATCCAGCCGTAATTGGCGATCAGATTGATTTTTTTCTTGCGATAATTGACATTGAAAGAAGCCCCGAAATTGGAAGGATAGCCTGCCGTACCTGTAAATGTGCCATTCAACCCATAGCGGATATTTTTCTTCATTACAATATTCAAAATTCCCACTTCACCCTCGGCGTCATATCGCGACGACGGATTGGTAATAATCTCCACGCTTTCGATCAGGTCGGCCGGGATCTGGCGCAATGCCTCGGCAGGGTTCAGCCCAACCATACCCGATTGTTTGCCGTCAATCAGAATGCGGACATTGCCGCTGCCGCGAAGTGCCACATTACCTTCCACATCCACAGTTACGGAGGGCATATTGTTGAGAATATCCGAAGCATTACCACCGATGTTGGCCAGGTCTTTCCCCACATTGAATACCCGCTTGTCCAATTGAAGGTCCATCTGGCTCTTTTCGCCCTGCACTACGAGTTCGTCGAGCACCCGGGCGCTGGATGTGAGCGTAATGGTACCCAAAGCCACGGGCTGAGCTGCTACCCGCACGTTGGGGATGATCTTTTCATCCATAGCCAGGAAGGTAATTTTGATTAGGTAGC
Source organism: Dyadobacter sp. SG02 (assembly GCF_900109045.1). Classification (GTDB taxonomy): domain Bacteria; phylum Bacteroidota; class Bacteroidia; order Cytophagales; family Spirosomataceae; genus Dyadobacter. Next base: position 400,323 of record NZ_FNYL01000001.1, on the reverse strand, counting down.
TGCCCGGTTCGGCAGGGATATTGAAAAGCCCGTTCTCATCGGCGGTACCGCCACCGATCAATGCGGAGTCTTTTGCGGCCAGAAGTGCCACGCTGGCAAATGGCACCGGCTTTTTCTCCGAATCTTCGAGTTTTCCGGTAATGGGGTAGTTTGTAGACGGTTCGTCTTGCGCATGAAGTTGAATGCACAGAAAATTCAGGAGTGAAACGATCAGTAGTATTTTCTTCATGACGGCATTGGCCATAACACACACGCAATGCGTGGGGTATGTCAGGTTGAAGGTGAGCCAGTTAGATTGAAAAGCCGGTTAAAGGTTTAATGACTTTTTAATCTTTCATGAAAAAAATTACGTGCCAGCAGCGGCAAAAAAATCCCCGGGACGAAAATTCCCGGGGATGGTAAATGACTCTATTGAAGCGTGTTGCTGAGTCTTTTCAGTTCGATCTCAGCTGATTTGGCGGCGAAGTTCAGGTTGATCAGTCGGTAACCTGCTTCCTCGAAGCTGCGTTGTGCCTCGCGTACGTCGATGATCGTAGCCTGGATCAGTTCAAAACGTTGCAATGTGAGGTCGAGCAACTGCTTGCTGAGCGCATAGTTTTTCTTCTGGTTTTCCAGCTGTTCGATCGAGCTCTGGTAGGTCTGGTACATCTTCACCGCATTGGCGCTGTAATCGCGGAGCAGCGTGCTTTTCTGCAATTCAGCCGTTTTTGTATCGATTTCAGCGGCTTGTTTCTGGCGTTTGAATGCCGAGCCGTTGTAAATCGGTACCGCCAGCGTGAGGCCTGCCTGCGGACCCGCCACGCGGTTGAGCAATGTAAGACCGGCTGCCGTTTGGTTGCGGGTAAAGTTATACGCCGCATTAAAACGAACCGTAGGATAGCGGAGTGCCGCCGTTTCTTTTACAATCAGTTCGTTGATTTGGATCTGATGATCTGCCGCTTTAATGTCGGCATTCGAAGCCAGCCGGTCTATGACGGAGGCCAGCTGCATATTGTTATCCACTGTAATGGTATCCTTGATAGTCACCGCCGATTTGGGATCGAGCGTGAGCGTACGAAGCAGCTCTGTTTTGGCTACCTGCGATACCATTTGCTGGTTCAGTAAAGTCTGATTCAATGTATTTAAATCAATCTCCGCCTGAAAAATGTCGGCATTGTTGGCCATACCAGCCTCTTTCCGCACCCGCAGGATTTCGAGACGCTTTTCGGATGCGATAATAGATGTGCGGATCGTGTTGATATAGCTCAGTTGGCGAACGACATCATAATAGCTCGTCATGACCAGCGCAATCGTGTTCTGAATTTGTGAATTGAGCACTTCGGAACTTTGGTATTGCAGTTCGGCGAGGCGTTTCTTGGTGGCTACCACCCGTTTCCCATTGTACAGCAGCATTCCCACAGAAAGGTTTGCCTGGGTGTTGTTACCGGCAGCTGCGTTTCGACTGATCTCGACACCGGTGTTCAGCTTCTGGTTTACCTGCGTGATCTGCTCCGTGTTGCTGGCGTTAAGAGCAACTGTCGGTAAGCCGCCGGCTACGCCATAGTTGTTCATGATCGTATTGGCATCGACATTATTTTTGGCAATCTCGATTTCGTAGCTGTTTTTGAGTGCGGTAGCCACAGCCTGTTCGAGCGTAAGCGCCAGCGTGTCGGCCGGTGAACTGGCGCCCGGATGTCCGGCCCAGCTGCTACCGGAGCAAAGCAGAAAAAGTAGGAATGTGTATTGGTATTTCTTAAAGAAGGTGAGCGAGCCCATGTAAAAAACAATAGTTGATTTTGTAAAAAGAATATCCGTTAAGCCACAAGCTCCTCTGCCATTTTCTGCTCTTCCGTTACCTTGTGTTTTTTGGGTGAAATGAATGTGTAAATCGCCGGGATCACGAACAACGTCAGGATCAGCGAGAACATCAGACCGCCCACGATCACGACTCCAAGCGGTACCCGGCTGGTAGCCGCAGCGCCGAGACTCATCGCAATCGGTAACGCTCCGAATGCGGTTGCAAGGCTCGTCATCAGGATCGGGCGCAAACGCTGCGTCGCCGATTCGACCGCAGCCGCCATTCTTCCCATGCCCTGTTCGCGCTTCTGGTTGGCAAATTCCACAATGAGGATACCGTTCTTCGTCACAAGCCCGATCAGCATGATCATGCCGATTTGCGAGAAGATGTTAATGGTTAATCCAAATAAATAAAGGCTCAGTAACGCGCCCGCCAATGCCAGCGGCACGGTGATCATGATGATGAACGGGTCGGTGAAGCTCTCGAACTGGCCTGCGAGTACGAGGTACACAAGCAAAAGCGCCAACCCGAATGCGAAGCTGGTGTTGGAAGAACTTTCCTCGAAGTCGCGGGAAGGACCGGTAAGCGATGTCTGGAAAGATTCGTCTAGCAATTTAGCGCCGATCCTGCGCATTGCTTCCACGCCGTCGCCGATGGTTTTGCCTTCCACCAAAGAGGCCGAAACAGTAGCGCTTTTATAGCGATTGTAGTGGTAAATGGTCGGCGGGCCGGACTCTTCTTCCATATGCACGACAGCAGTCAGCGGAATGTTTTCACCCCGGTTGTTGCGGACATACAGTTTTTCGATATCCGCAGGTTTGTTGCGTTCTGAATGTTCTACCTGCCCGATCACCTGGTACTGTTGCCCGTTCATAATGAAGTAAGCAAGACGACGTCCCGAGAATGCAGCCTGAATAGTCGCCGCCACATCGGTCGTCGATAGGCCCAGATCACGCGCTTTGAGGCGATCGATCGTCAGGCGTACTTCCGGTTTATTGAATTTCAGGTTAACGTCCACATTCTGGAAAGTCGGGTCCTGGCGTGCTTCGTCCAGGAATTTGGGAAGGACTTCACTTAGTTTATCAAAATCGAGGTTTTGCAATACAAATTGCACCGGCAGAGAGCCCCTGGAACCTGTACCGACCGAAATCGTTTGTTCCTGGGTCGCAAAAATCCGTGCGTCATTGAAACGGGAGAGCTTTTTATTGATTTCCTGTGCGATATCATTCTGGCTTTTCCTGCGTTGATCGGCAGGTACAAGGCCAATACGGCCGGTGCCGCTGTTGACCCCACCGCCGCCAAAACCCGGTGTGGCGGAGAATGTGAATGCTTTCTCAGGGATCGAATCATTCAGGAAATCGCTGAGCTGATCGGAAACCTGCTGCATTTGCCCGAAACTGGTTCCTTCCGGGGCTGAAAGGTTGAAACGAATGCTGTTGCGGTCTTCCATCGGCGCCAGTTCGCTCTGTAAATGCGAATAGGTAAACCAGATCAGCACACCGCAGGCAACGACCAGCACCCATGCCATCCACCTCGCTTTCATAAACCCGCGAAGCATGCGGTTATAACCATCTTCCATTCCGGTAAAGAATGGCTCTGTTTTATTGTAGAACCAGCCATGACCGGCGTCTTTGCGGTTCAGAACGACATTCAGTACCGGAGTAATGGTGAGCGAAACGAACGCAGAAATAAGTACAGCGGATGCGACGACGATCCCGAACTCCCGGAAAAGGCTACCCACAAATCCTTGCAGAAAGATCACCGGCAGGAACACCACGGCGAGCGTTAGCGATGTGGAGATAACGGCAAAAAAGATTTCCCGGCTACCTTCCAGTGCAGCTTGCCGGATCGGCAACCCGCTTTCCAGCTTACGGAAGATGTTTTCCGTGACCACAATACCGTCATCGACCACGAGGCCTGTCGCGAGGACGATCCCGAGCAACGTAAGGATATTGATCGAGAACCCGCACAGGTACATGACGAAGAATGTCGCGATCAGTGAGATCGGAATGTCTATCAGCGGGCGAACGGCCACCAGCAGGTTCCGGAAGAAGAACAGGATCACTATTACCACGAGGGAAAAGGCTATCAGGAGTGTTTCCTCTACCTCTTTGATCGACTGCCTCACAAGACGGGTATTGTCGATCAATACGTTGAAGGTAATGTCCGATTTGTTCGATTTCTGGATTTCGGCGAGGCGTTTGTTAAACTCGTCGGATATCTCCACGTAATTAGCGCCCGGCTGAGGAACTACGCCAAGACCTACGGCATACATACCATTGTATTTCCAGCTTTGTTCTTCATTTTCAGGACCCAACTCCACTTTTGCTACATTGGATAGCCTTACAATGCCGATGCTGTCGTTGCGGATGACTAGGTCGTTGAATTCTTTTTCGCTCTTTAACCGCCCCATCGTGCGGATCGTCAGCTCTGTATTATCGCCGTAAATCTTACCCGCGGGCAATTCCACGTTTTCGGCCGCCAGGGTAGAGGTAATGTCATTGAACGAGATGTTGTAAGAGCTCATCTTATCCGGATCAAGCCAGATACGCATTGCATACCGTTTCTGTCCGAAGATATTGATACTGCTGACACCATCGATGGTCTGCAAACTTTGCTGCAAGACATTTTCGGCATAGTCACTGAGTTCCAGCAAGCCTTTGGAGGGGCTTTGAACGGCCAGCATGAGGATGAAATCCGAATTGGCATCAGCCTTGCTTACCACCGGGGGCGCATCGACGTCCTGTGGAAGACTTCTAGCCGCCTGGCTCACTTTGTCGCGGACGTCGTTGGCTGCGCCCTCCAGATCCGATTCAAGGTTGAATTCTACGGTAATGTTGCTCGACCCGATCTGGCTCGAAGAACTGATACTCTTGATACCGGGAATCCCGTTGATGCTCTTTTCGAGCGGTTCGGTAATCTGGCTCTCGATAATGTCGGCATTGGCACCGGTGTAGCTCGTTCGCACGTTCACGATCGGAGGGTCGATCGCCGGATAGTCTCTCAAAGACAGGAAGTTATATCCTACTACACCAAAAAGGATGATGAGCAGGTTCATCACGACCGCCAGAACGGGCCGTTTCAGGGATAGTTCTGAAATATTCATAGTATGGGGTTGTTACTTACTCGCCACGTTCAGGTTTCGTACACTTCTCACTTTCACAGGAGCATCGGGACGGGCAAAAAGTACACCCGAAACAACCACCGTATCGCCTACATTCAGGCCTTTGGTTACTTCCACCACATCTTCCCTGCGGTCGCCGGTTTCAACCTGTGCGAAAACCGCTTTGCCGTTTTTCACGGTTACAACCTTCTTGCTGCTTGCTTCGGGAATAATGCTGTTGCTGGGAATCAGAATGCTGCTTTTATTACTGTTGGCAGCGATATATACTTTCGCGAACGAACCGGGACTTGTAGAGCCGGAGTTCAGTACCGCGCGTACCGTGAGGTTGCGGGTAGTTTGGTTCACTTGCGGTTCAATGGCGAGGATTCGGGCTGTTTCATATTTGCCGGAAGCCTGGTCGAGCATTACTTCCACGGTACCGCCTTTGTTCACATATTGCTGGTAGCTTTCGGGAACCGTGAAATCGATCCGCAGGTTGGCGAGCTGTTGCATTGTTGCGATAATGCTCTGGGGCGTCACGTACGAGCCCGCGCTCACCTTGCGCAAGCCTATCACGCCCGTGAACGGCGCCTTGATGATCGTTTTGTCGATCAGTGCCTGCGTGTACGCCATATCGGCTTTGAGGGTATTGACATTGTTGGTGGCAAGGTCGTAGTCGGCCTGGTTGATACCGTTGACGGCGATCAGCTGTTTCAGCCTTTTCTCGGTTGTTTCGGCGAGGTCGAGCTGTATTTTCGACCGGTTGAGCTGCGCCAGGAGGTCGGCGCTGTTGATCCGGGCGATGACGGTGCCTTTTTGTACTGTTTTGCCTTCCGGAACATCCAGGAAAGTAAGTAATCCACTCACTTCCGGCCGTAATTCCGCGAATTCGTTGGCCACGATGGTACCGTTCACTTCTACCTTGTCACTCACCTTCTCGGATTTCGCAACAATCACGTCTACGACAGTGGGGCCGCCACCGCCTCTTTGTTGAAAGGTATCCTTTTTTTCTCCGCACGAAAGCGTAATAAAGAGTGAACCGGCAATGAAAAGTGAAGAAAGGGATTTGGTTAAATTTGGCAGTCCTTCTGCACGGGCAGATCTTGCGATAACGTTCATAGGGTTTGTTAACCTGGGCTTAAAATGGTTTAGGAGTCTGGCGGACTAAATGCGTCCTATTCAGAGGTTTGTTCAAAATTAGATATTAATCTCGAACCGATTAGACTTTTCCCTGCTATAAAAGTTTAATGCCTGCTAATTTTTTTATAAGGAACTGCCGATCACTTTGAGCAAAGTATCGCATTTGAGCTCGGTTTCGAGCCATTCCTGCTCAGGAACAGAGTCTTCCGTGATTCCCGCACCGGCAAAAAATGTCGCAATGCCGTCTTTAAACCGCACAGTGCGGAGGTTTACGAACAAATGGGTATCGCCGCCCACCTGTGCCGGGCCCAGGAAGCCGCTGTAATAGGAGCGGTTATAGCCTTCTACGTTGTTGATGAATTGGAGGCTGGGCGCTTTGGGAACGCCGCAAATGGCCGATGTCGGGTGCAGGAGTTTCAGCATTACAGAAGCCAGCTCGGGGAAGTTGAGCGCCACGGTATCGACTTCGAAAACGGTTCTCAGGTGGTACAGGTTACCCGCCAGCACCGTTTTAGGTCCTGTTTCGAGGTATTCGCGCAGACGGATTTTTTTAAAGCATTCAATAATGTACCGGCTCACAAGCGCTTGCTCCTCAATCTCTTTCTCACCCCATCGGATGTCGTACTTGGGTATAAGCGCGCCCGATGTGTCGCGTGCGCCTTGCGTACCTGCAAGGGACATGGTCTTGAAAGTACCGGCAGACATTTGCTCTACCAGTAACTCGGGACTTGCTCCCAGCCACAGCTCGTTCTCTTCCGGAAGGTTTACCAGTGAAACAAATGCGTGAGGATAAGCTTTTACGAGCCTTTGAAAAGCCTGTGCGGGCTGAAACGCGTCGGTATAGCGGAGGTCTTTCGTGCGTGAAAGCACCACTTTTTTGAACTGGTTCTGGCGAATCGCCGCTACGGCAAGTTCCACAGTCCGTTCGAAGCGGGATTTGGCATCGAGGTGATCACTTAACGGGAGTAGCGAGCTGGCCGGCGCCTGGTGGTGGTTGTCTTCCGTAGTGGTAGTTAATGCGAGTTGTACCAGGCGTTTTACTTCGGGATGTTCTTCGCCCAGCTGGTTATCAACCTGCATGATCCGGTTATCTTCCGAGAACGTGAGAATAATATCGCCTTCCAGGAACAGTACCTCCTGGTCGTCTTCCCAGTAGAATGTGCTTATTACGAAGCCCGGGCTCATTTTTTCGAGTTCGGGGAGGCATTTACGGGTGCCTTCCTGAACGGAAATAAGCAATTTGATTTCGTTGGTATGCGGCAGGCGCCACAATGCGGACGGGAAACCCATCATTTTAGAAGCATGCCAAAGCTCCTGAATCTGTAATCCTTCAAATATCGAAATCCCGGTGTCGGTCTGTACTGATAGCATTTTATAACGAATGGGCGAGTCCCGTTAGGTCAATTTTCTGCAAAATAATGTTAGCGGTCTGCATTCACAATAGCAACCGTGAGTCTGCTGATGCAAACGAGTTTGTCTTCTTCATTGGTAATGCGGATGTCCCAGATATGCGTGGTCCTGCCGATATGGATCGGCCGTACAGTTCCGTACACATACCCTTCTTTCACCGGCCTGAGGTGATTCGCATTGATTTCCAGCCCTACGGCGTGTTTGTTCTCGTTTTCGGGAATGGTTAAAAACGACGCGATACTCCCAAGCGTTTCAGCCAGTACTACCGACGCCCCGCCATGCAAAATTCCGAACGGCTGGTGCGTCCGCTTATCCACGGGCATTTTCGCTGACACATAATCTTTTCCGATTTCCGTAAACTCTATTCCGATGTGATGGGCGATGCTGTTCTTTCCAAAAGATTGTAGTGAATCGACGGTGACGGTTTTAGCAAACATATCTAAAAAATGTATAAATTTGTATTGGCTTTGCGGATAAAAAACAAGGTTTTTGTAAATTTTATATTTAAATTATCCTATTACTTTGAAAAGAAAATCGATTTACCTCATTCGCCACGGTGAAACTGATTTTAATCGCAGGGGAGTTGTTCAGGGAAGTGGTGTTGATTCCTTGCTGAATGAATGGGGAGAAGCTCAGGCCGAAGCTTTTTTTAATGCTTACCAACATGTTCCGTTTGACAAAATTTATACCTCTGATTTAAAGCGAACACATCAAACCGTCCGCGGGTTCATCAGGCTGGGTATACCCCATGAAAGCTATTCCGGGTTGAACGAAATATCGTGGGGCGACCGCGAAGGCCGCGAACCTAACACGGGTGACAACAACTATTACCGAGGATTGGTAAATGCTTGGAAGTCAGGAGAAGTGAACCTCGCTGCCGAAGGCGGCGAAAGCCCCGAAGACGTACGTGCACGCCAGATTCCGGTGATCGAAACGATCCTCTCACGCCCGCATGAGCGCAACATCCTCATCGCCATGCACGGCCGTGCCATGCGCGTATTGCTGACGACGCTTTTCAACGAGCCGCTGGTACGGATGGACGACTACGAGCACAGCAATCTGTGCCTCTATAAGATCAATTACTCCTACGATACGCAGCAGTTCGAACTGGAAGTGCGCAACGATATCACACACCTTCTTTCCATCGAAATCCCGCAAACGATATAGCAGCCGTTTGTGTAGATTCGTTTCCATTGGTGTATTAATGTACCTCTCCTGAGGGTGCATTAATACATTTGTGGCTTTTCAATACATCATCAGCGTTCCTATGTTCACGTCCAAAAAGCGCATCTATTGGACTCTGCAAATTCTTGGCTGGACATTGATTGTCATGTTCGAATACATCCCTTATGTATTGGAATATGGTTTTAAGCTACCTGAATTCTATTCTGCACTGGCCAATATACTCCTGGGCATTTGTCTTACTCACGTATACCGGCTGGTGATCAGGCGGTGGAACTGGTCGTCGTTACCGTTGCCGAGGCTGGCATTGCGTGTGATCGGTTCGGTATTGTGGCTGGGGCTCATCATGACGATGATTAATCAGCCAATGGACCGCGAAATTCTCGAACAGAACCTGTTCAACCAGCCGCTAATTTTCTGGGGCTACTATACCAACTGGTGTAAAATCCTGTTGGCGTGGATCTTGTCTTACACGGTTTACCATTATATTGAACAGAACCGCCTGGCCGGCTACGAGAAGATTATGCTGAAAATGTCGATGCGGGAGGCGGAAGCTAAGGTGCTTCGTTCGCAGCTCAATCCGCATTTTACATTCAATGCGTTGAACAGCATCCGCGCACTCGTGTACGAAGATCCCAAACGCGCGCAGCTCAGCATTACGCAGCTATCCAATATATTGAGGAATTCGTTGCTGGCCGATCGCCGCAAAACGGTTGATTTGCAGGAAGAGCTTCGGACGGTGGAAGATTATCTTGAATTGGAAAAAGTGCGATACGAGGAACGTCTTTGTTACAGCATTACCACCAATCCGCAGGCTATTTACTGGCAGGTACCGCCGATGATGTTACAAACGCTCGTCGAAAACGGTATCAAACACGGTGTGGCAAAGCAAATGGGAGGCGGATTTATCGGCTTAAAATCGGAAATTGCAAATGAGCTGCTTGTGATCACGATCCATAACTCGGGTAATCTGGGCAGTACGGAAGTGAACGCCGGCAACCTGGGCAATACCGAGTCGGGTGGGGTTGGGTTAAAAAACACCGCCGAACGATTATCGATTTTGTACGGTAAGGCCGCATCATTCCGGATTTTTCAGGAAAAGGAGAATGTGGTTTGCTCCGAAATTAAAATACCGATGCTTTCGGAAGAGGTGATGATGGTGGGAGAGGGGTCCGGAAAAGAGAACTAATGACCAAATCAATATACTATCTGTTTATTATTCCTAACTGATCCATCCGCCATGAGGACCTTAATTGTAGATGATGAGCGACTAGCGCGCAACGAGTTGAAGAGATTGCTTGAACCATACACTAAAATTGAAATAGTAGGAGAAGCCGCCAATGCGGAAGAGGCGCTGAAACTCATAGAAGAACAACAGCCCGAGCTGCTTTTTCTGGATATTCAAATGCCGGGTAAAAATGGCTTCGAGTTGCTGTCATCGATCGAAGGCAAAACCCCGGAAGTGATTTTCACGACCGCATTCGACGAGTATGCCATCAAGGCATTCGAGTTCAATGCGCTGGATTACCTGTTGAAGCCGATCGATACCGAACGGTTGAAGGAAACCATTCACCGCATTGAAGAAAACCAGGCCCAGCCGGAAGCCCTCGCGCATACCAACGAGCGCGCGGAGAAAGTCCTTGGTGAAAATGATCAGGTTTTTGTGAAAGACGGAGAGAAATGTTGGTTTGTAAAACTGGGTAAAATCCGCCTGTTCGAATCGATGGGGAACTATGTCCGCCTGCATTTCGATGACCAGAAGCCTTTGGTGTTGAAATCGTTGAACAACCTGGAAGAGCGCCTGGACCCGAATACGTATTTCCGCGCCAACCGCAAGCACATTATCAACCTGCATTGGATCGAGAAGATCGAGCCATGGTTCAGCGGCGGTCTTCTGGTAACCTTGCAAGGCGGCGATAAAATCGAGATCTCGCGCCGTCAGGCCATCCGTTTTAAAGAATTGATGAGCCTTTAATATTTTCCCGAATCATTAAAACCAAAGTTTATGGGTTTGAAGCAAATGGCTGCTCTGATGCTCGGCGTTGTGTCTTTTTGGGCATGTAACCAGTCGTCTAAAAAAGATAATGCGGTTGTCGAGGCCGGCTTCCGGGCGGGGAAGGTAAAAAAGGAACAGTTCGGAGGTTGTGATACAGTCGCCAATAAAGGTGTTTCTGTGATTATCAATCTCTGGCAACCAACTGATTCCGGGGTGGTTGCTACTAAAATCCGGGAAATTCTGACCGACAAGACGATCAAGCGGCTCAATTCCTACGGCGACCCGGCAAGTGCCACAGCACGTTTGGAGGCTATTAAGAACCCGAAAGCGGCATTCGAAGACTTTCAAAAGAACTACAACGAATTCAAAAAGGATTTTCCCGACGCGCCGGGTTGCTGGGAGGTTGAATTACACGGAGATACCGTGATGACGACTCCGAAAGTGCTTTTTTATCAATTCGATCACTACGCTTTTACGGGCGGTGCGCATCCGAACAGTTTCACTTCGTACCACGCATTCGACGGCAAAACGGGCGATGAGATCGAAATGAAACGCTTTGTGGCAGATTCAGTAGCATTGTTGAACCTGGTCGAAAAGAAGTTCCGCGAGCTGGAAAAACTGACACCCGGCGTCGACCTGGAAGATGCCGGTTATTTCCTTGCGAACCACAAGTTTTTCATGCCTGCCAATTATGTGTTTACCCCGGAAGGAGTGCTGTTTTTTTATAATCCATACGAAATAGCCGCCTACGCCCGCGGACCGATCGAGTTTACGATCCCATACGAGGAACTGAAAGGCATTATTCGGACGGAATCGGTGTTCTGATCACATTTCGCCGGAATCTTTAAAACTGTAATAGCCGTCGTCTGTAAAGATCAGATGGTCCTGAACAGGCAGGTCGAGCATTCGGCCTGCCTGTTTGATTTGCTCGGTAAGCACCTTGTCTGCCAGACTCGGGATCAACTGCCCCGAAGGATGGTTATGCACCAGGATCAGCGAACTGGCCATATGGTCCAGCGCGATTTTGAATATCATCTTCACGTCGGTAGCCGTGCCCGAAATGCCACCCATGCTCACCTGTATGGCGCGCATGACGTAGTTTCCGCGATTAAGCAGCAAAATCCAGAATTCTTCATGCGTTTTGTCCATCAGATAGGGGCGCATGGCTTCGTAGACCGGTTCGGAGCCGATGATCTTGCGCTTTTTACCGGGAATAATGTCCCTGCGCCGCCGCCCGAGTTCCAACGCGGCCAGGATGCTCAACGCCTTCGCTTCGCCTATTCCTTTGATCTTCGTCAGGTCCCTGACATTCAGTTTGGCGAGTTCGTTGATGTTGTTACCTACCGATGTCATCAATGCCTTTGCCAGGTCGACCGCGGTCATTTCCCTCGTGCCGGAACGGATCAGGATTGCCATCAACTCGGAGTCCGAACAGGCAGCCCGGCCTTTGTTCATGAACTTTTCACGTGGTTTGTCATCATCGTGCCAGTTGATGATCACTTTCGGATTGTCGCTCTTTTTTCTGGGCATATGGAAGGATACATTAATGCTTGTATCCTTGATACGCGGAAAGTGCGATTTGGTAACAAATGTTATTGCCCCAGCTCCGTGAGCGCAGCACGGGCTTTGTTATCGATGCTGTTTTTGTATTCATGCTTTTTAAAGCTCATGGCTTTTTTGAAATACATAACAGCCTTCTGATTATCAGCCTTTTTTTGATAAATATAACCCATTTGTAATGCCGAGGACGCCGCAAAACCTCCTGCGCCCGTGTCTGCCTGCCCCAATGCGATCGAGCGGTCGTAGAATGGCACAGAATCATTCGTACGGGCGGATTTTTGCAGAATTCGGGCCATACGGTAATTGAACTCGGCCTTTTCATAAGTTGTGCCGAAACTTTTTTCAGAAACGGTGCTCATTAGCTCCGATGCCTTTTGAAAATAACCTCCGTCCGTCGCATACCTGGCCTTGTACAGCACTTTTTGTCTCGGACTGATTTTCCCTTCACTGAATTCCTTCGCGATCCTTTCCGCAAACTGATCGGCTTCTACAATGGTACTGCCGGTTTGGGTTACCTTCTGGATATAACTTGCTGCCTCCTGGTCTCGTCCGGCGAGCCAGCGGCACATGAACATTTTGAAATAGCTGTCTTTGATGTAATTGAATCCGGTATATTGTTTCAAAAACCTGCTGTAAAAAGCAAACGACTCTTCATAGTCGCCGTTTTGCAACGCAATTTCTCCACGTAGGTAATGCAGGAAGGGAAAGGGCATATATTCCTTGCCTGTTGGGGCACCGGCAAGGAAATGCGAAGCTTCCTCGCTCCGGTTTTCTTTCATTAATACGGTTGTGGCGAAGAAATGCAACAGCAGGTTGTCGGGCTGTTCTTTGGGCCATTGGCGGATCCGGTTTTGCTGCTCTGTGCTTAGTTGCAATGTGTAAGCATGCAATAGCAAGTCAATCAGTTCAGCTTCCTGTTTGAAAAAAGGCTCTTCTTTGACCACTTCACGAAGCTCGCGGATGCCTTGCGCGATGTTGCCTTTCAGTCCGAGGATTTTGGCTATCCAGGTATAGTTTTCCGGAATCGAGCCAATCAGCACGTGTAGCAGCCCGAGCGATTTGAGGGTAGGAGTGAATGCGGGGAATTTTTTCCGGTTATCTTCCAACAGCCGGTAGGCCTTGATGATTTCCCAGGAACCGCTCACCTCATTACCAAATTTGAGCTTGGCAAATGCGGAATGCAGGCGGATATCGGCCTGGAACAGCCGTTTGTAGGGTGATTTCTCCGACAATTTCCCCGATAATTCAAGCCGTTTGTCCTGCTGTTGGATGAAAACCTTATAGCGTGAGCGGTCCTCGGCAATGAGCAGGTAGTGCAAATCGGCATAACTGTCGAGGTAAGCGATGAACGGGTTATCAGGATTGCCGGCCCTTTCATCATCGATCAACTCGCGCGCTGCGGGTAATCTCAGTTTTTGTATTTCAAAATAGGCCTTTTGCAGCTTTGGCGAGAAAACCACGTCGTTTTGCTCTTCGGCAGCGAGCGTATACTGGGGGAGAAGCGGGAATAGGAGCAGGCACAACAGCAACCGGAATGTCGCATAGGGATCCTTTGAATAATTCCTGCTCATGGTAATGCACATAAAAAAAGGTTGTCCGGATAAGACAACCTTTCAATTTAATATTAAAAATCCTAGCGGCGCTGGTGAACCGGTTGAACACTTTCTACGTCAGCAAGGATACGTCCGCAGTGCTCGCAAACAATCAGTTTCTTACGCTCACGGATATCAGCCTGGCGCTGAGGAGGAACGATGCTGAAACATCCGCCGCAAGCTCCGCGCTGTACATGCACAACGGCCAGGCCGTTAAGCGAGTTATCACGGATTTTCTGGTAAGATTTCAGTAAGCGTTCTTCGATTTTCTTAGCGTGCTTGTCTCTCTCTGCAATCAAAGCCTGCTCTTCGGCCTGACTTTCCGACGTGATGACCGAAAGCTCGTTTTTCTTTGCTTTCAAATCTTCGTTTCTTTCATTCAGGATAGATTCCGCGCGATTGGCGTCTTCTTCGATGAGGCGGATACGGGCTCTGGCTTCGTTGATCTTCTTGTCGGCCAGTTGCATATCGAGTTCTTGCAGTTCTATTTCTTTGGTGATGGCGTCGTACTCGCGGTTGTTGCGGACGTTCATCTGCTGATCTTTGTATTTCTTGATCAGTTTTTCCCCTTCTTTCTGTGCATTTTTGAAATTGTCGATTTCTGTGTTCAGATTGGCAATTTCAGATTTAAACTTTCCTAAACGCGTTTCGAATCCTGCAATTTCATCTTCCAGGTCCCTCACTTCTTCAGGAAGGTCCCCGCGGGTTTTTAGTATTTCGTCAAGGCTTGAATCGATTTCCTGAAGTTTCAGGAGAGCATCTAGTTTTTGTGCGATTGTGTTTTCCATGTATGTCTTTTATGGACTTGTTTCAATGCTTGAAATGTGAGGTAGTCAGCCCTAATTTAAACAGATTATCAGCAGAATTCGTTGTCAAAACCGGTTTTTAGGAAAAATACCGCACCGGATTGGTACTGATTTCTGACAAACAGAGTGCGAAATTACTAAATTTTCCTGATATATAGTCATGTAATAAATTTTTCGTAAATACTTCGCTTTCGTAATGTCCTATATCACAGATCATAATGCGTCCTTCCGCGTCGAAAAATTCGTGATACTTATAATCTGCCGTAACATATACGTCGGCTCCTGCTGAAATGGCATTGCGTAACAAAAAACTGCCCGCTCCGCCGCATACCGCCACGCGCCGGATCGCTTTGCTGGCCGGCTCCGTGTGTTTAATGACCGATGCCTCCATATGATGCTTCAAATAGGTCAAAAAATAGGTTGAATCCATTGCTTCGGGAAGCTCGCCGATCGCCCCGGCGCCCACTTCCTGGTTTTCATTTTCGAGTGCGGACAGATAATAGGCGACTTCCTCATACGGGTGCGAGCGTCTGAGTGCGCTCAGCACCTGCGTTTGCGAATGCGTGGGCAGCATTACTTCCACGCGATGTTCCTTTACCGTTTCCAGCGCTCCCCGTTCGCCAATGGCCGGTTTCGCTTTTTCTCCGGGAAGAAAAGTGCCCAGTCCTTCGCTACGGAAACTGCAATTGCTGTATTCGCCGATTTCTCCCGCCCCTGCTTCGAACAGCGCATCGAGCACTTCTTGCGTATTCTCAACCGGGCAGAAAAAGGCCAGTTTCGTCAGTATCTGTTTTTTGGGAGCCAGTACTTTAATGTTTTGTAGTCCAAGCCGCCTGGCAATTTGCCAGTTTACTCCACCTGTGACATGGTCGAGGTTGGTATGGGTGGCGTAAAGCGCAATATCATTTTTGATGGCCTTGATCACCGTCCGCTCTACATAATTTTTGCCATTGAGCTTTTTGAGGCCTTTAAAAATGATAGGGTGGTGCGCTACAATGAGGTTGCATTGCTTTTGAATGGCTTCGTCGACGATGTCCTCGGTAATGTCGAGCGTGAAGAGGATGCCGGTTACTTCCGTATCCTGCGAGCCGACCAGCAATCCCGCATTGTCATAATCCTCCTGGTAGGGCAGCGGGGCGAGCTTTTCGAGTTCGGTTAAAATTTCTTTGATGAAAGTCATAAATTTTTCTGGTGGTTCAACTATTTCATTCTCAGAATATTCTTAGTTGAAGGATTATTGTTTTACAAATAAAATAACTAAATTGCTGTGTAAGGTGTTGCAATCGTAAATATTAATAGTAGTTTTGCACCACGTTTTACAAAAACGATTGTGAAACGAATCGGTTTGGTAGTTCAGTTGGTTAGAATACATGCCTGTCACGCATGGGGTCGCGGGTTCGAGTCCCGTCCAGACCGCCGATTAAGTTGAAGTTCTTTATTTTTTGGTTTGGTAGTTCAGTTGGTTAGAATACATGCCTGTCACGCATGGGGTCGCGGGTTCGAGTCCCGTCCAGACCGCACAAAAGCTCAGAGAGATCTGGGCTTTTTGCATTTTGCACGAGTTTCTTAATTCAGTTGGTTAGAATACATGTCCGGCCCGCTCATGAGGTCACAGGCGATCCGCCGCGCGGTTCGAGTCCCGCCGGTGTGCCGGCCCAGCCAGACTGCACAAAAGCTCAGAGAAATCTGGGCTTTTTGCATTTTACACGAGTTTGTTAATTCAATTGTTTAGAATATATGTCCGGCCCGCGCAGGGTGTCACGCATGAGGTCACAGGGGATCCGCCGCGTGGTTCGAATCCCGCCGGTGTGCCGGCCCAGCCAGACCGCACAAAAAGCTCAGAGAAATCTGGGCTTTTTGCATTTTACACGAGTTTGTTAATTCAGTTGTTTAGAATACATGTCCGGCCCGCGCAGGGTGTCACGCATGGGGTCACGGGCGATCCGCCGCGTGGTTCGAGTCCCACCGGTGTGTCGGCCCAGCCAGACTGCACAAAAGCTCAGAGAGTCTGGGCTTTTTGCATTTAAGTTAGTTTGGTGATTTGGTTGGTCAGAAAATTTAAGTGAGTCCAGCGCTTCGCTCATTTATGGCTCCGATTGATAAGCAGAATTCCTCAGTGTCACTATAGTTGATAATTTAGCTGGTTATCAATTAAGGCACCATGAAAATAATATTTTGGCTGGCCATTGCCGTTGAGGGGATTGGTTTGGTCTATTATATCCGCAAAGTATTGCTGCTTGCCCGGCAGAACCAAACCTATGTATATCCGGAACAGTACCGGCAAGTTTTGTACCCGATACTGGTGCTTTCCCTATTACTTATTGTAAGCCTGGCTTTGAAATTCTATTTTCAATCCGATAGGTCAGCAACCCTGGTTTCGCTGCTGCCGGTTATCCTGTTTGTAGTTGCGTTGATCGGTGTTGTTATCGGAACGATATTGGTCGGAGGTAGGTGGCATTGAGTTGATAATCAGCCTGATTGAACCTTAGATGTAGCCGTAAAAAAAACACGCAGGTTTCAAAATGAACCCGCGTGTCAAATTACACTTCATCAACAAACTAAAAACCAAATAAAACTAATACGAAAAAAATCGCTTGTCAAGTTTTTTTTGCTGTAGGAGGGGGATTCGAACCACCCACGGTGCGGTTAGCTACGGTACAAATACTGTTGGTGGTCCACCCCAGTCGACTTGCGTCGGCATTATGCCGCGTTTATCCCTTATTCACCACCCCCGAGACAGGAGGGCATGGCTGCCAATTTCATCACCCTACAATGTGATCTCAAACTAAGTAAAAGCAATATTGCTACGGCCTTTTTATAATTTGGTTTTGCAAAACTAAAACTTCTGATCTGAATTCTAAAATATTTTCATTTAAAATTGTTAAAATTTACGATTCTTTCATATTTTGAGCTTAATTGTTGCGAAGAATTCAAACTTTTAACACGAAATGCAAAAATATTCAGATATTGATAATACCGATCTGCGCATCCTTTCCCTGTTGATTGAGAACGCAGCGTTACCGTACACTGAAATCGGTAAGCGCGTTTTTGTCTCGGGTGGGACGGTACACGTGCGCATGAAAAAACTGGAACAAATGGGTATCGTGAAAGGCTCCCAGCTCGTGATCGACCCGACGAAGCTGGGCTGGGATATCAGTGCTTTTTTGGGAATCTACCTCGATAAAAGTTCGTTATACGAGCAGGTGGCGACGGAGCTCGAAGGGATCCCTGAAGTTGTGAATATCCACTACACCACCGGTATTTATAGCATCTTCCTGAAAATCGTGTGCAGGGATACCGGACACCTTCGGGAGATCCTCCACGATAAAATCCAGAAAGTGAATGGTATCCAGCGGACAGAAACCTTTATTTCGCTGGAGGAACGCATCAATCGCTCTATTCCATTGGCTGAGAGTTAGTTGTAAATTTCCCTTGACCTCAACAAAAGAAATTTGTAGATTTGTATTGTATATATAAAAAACTTATATATATTTGCTATATAAAAATTTCACTCATGGAGAATAACACAACGAGTAACGAGTATGTACGGGGTACATTGAAAACCATCGTGTTGAATTTGCTGGCAGAGCACGACCGCATGTATGGCTACGAGATTACCCAGGAAGTAAAAGACAGAACAGGCGGCGCTATCGCTCTGACGTTCGGTGCGCTCTATCCCGTACTCCATAAACTGGAACAGGAAGGACTGTTGCTGACCGAGTCGGTGGAGGTGGATGGTCGTCTTCGGAAATATTATTCCCTGACGCACCGCGGAAATGAAACCGCCCGTACTAAAACTAATGACTTAGAACGTTTTATAGACGCAGTAAGGTTACTGCTGGCCCCAAAAAATCTGGCAACAGAATAAACAATCTGGTACATGGCTAATCTCTAAACAGATCGATCTATGAAACGCCTTCAGGAAAATCGCATTGACCAAATAAGCAAGTATTTGCAGGCAAACAAGCTGGATCCGGAATTGCTTCCGGAGATCCTCGATCACCTGGCTTGTGAAGCGGAAGAAAGTCTTTGGGATGGCAAGCCATTCGAGCAGATTTACCAGGATATGGTAAATGCAGCTGATGCGCAAACCCTCCTGAATCTGAGTGTTGATCATCAAAATCTGTTAGCCATGGAAAAATCCCTCAATGACATCGTCTTCGAGAACCGTAACAAGTCGTACGGTGCGTATGATCTGAGAAAAGGTTACGGACAGACCGTCCAGCGGGCGGTAGTAATGGGCGTAGCGTTCTTTTTGCTGCTGGTGATGTTCCCGAAACTTTATGCCAAGCTTATTCCTGACCCCAAGCCGGACG
The DNA here is from genome assembly GCF_900109045.1 of Dyadobacter sp. SG02. Taxonomy (GTDB): domain Bacteria; phylum Bacteroidota; class Bacteroidia; order Cytophagales; family Spirosomataceae; genus Dyadobacter. The sequence continues at coordinate 381,441 of NZ_FNYL01000001.1, read as the reverse complement.
ATGTAGCGTGGCTCGTGGAGGCGGAGACCGTCAACATCACCATGGAAGAGCCGCCGGCTCCGCCACCAGCGAAAGAGGAACTTGCGCCTGTACCAAAGACGGTGAAGTCGCTGACACCAGAAGTACTGCCCGACAACAAGGTTGAAATTGAAGAGCTGCCGCCGGCCATAGAGGACCTCAGCGACGCGCAACCTTCAACAGCAACGGTAGATGGGGCAAATGATGTGACCGATATTACTCCTCCGGCAGTGAACGTACCGGCTCCCAAGGCAGAGGCTGCAGGTGTCGAGATGAAGAAAGAAGAGACTCTTACATTTGTAGAACAGTCGCCACAATATGCGGGAGGAAATGAAGCGATGGCGGCATTCCTGCGCAAAAACCTTAAATATCCGAGACCAGCATCGCAAGCGGGTGTTCAAGGTAAGGTATTCGTGCAATTTACAGTAGGTTCTGATGGAAAAATAGAGAATGCGGCCGCAATCAAGGGCATTGGGTTTGGTTGCGATGAAGAGGCAGTAAGAGTCGTGAAAATGATGAAAGACTGGATGCCCGGCAAGCAGGCGGGCGTTCCGGTGAGGGTTAAGTTCACGCTGCCGATCGCATTTCAACTGGACTGATCACTGCCCACTTGCGTAGATGCCTCCCTGTTATTGAAGAAAATCCTCGCTTCGGCGGGGATTTTTTCGTTTTTTTGCATTATCAAAGCCTTTCCGATGACGTTCCGGATGATGACAGTATTAGTGAGTAACCATTTCAGTGTGAGTAATTAATGTATGCGATAGTTGATATTGAGACGACAGGCGGGGGAGGGACTTCACGCATTACCGAGATTGCCGTTTTCAGACATGATGGTGCCCAGATCGTCGATTTTTTTCACTCACTGATTAATCCGGAAATGTACATTCCGCCATTTATCACCCGCCTCACAGGGATCGATAACGAAATGGTGAAAGATGCTCCCACCTTTTATGATGTGCAGGATGCCGTAAGGGCCATGACCCGCGACGCGTGGTTCGTAGCGCACAATGCGAAGTTTGACTACGGATTCCTTAAACGCGAATTTGGTGCGTTGGATGAATACTTCCAGCGTGACTTGCTTTGTACCGTTCAGCTGAGCCGCAAAATCTTTCCGGGCCTGAAATCGTACAGTCTTGGAAATCTCTGCGAAAGCCTGGAAATCATGATTGAAAACCGCCACCGTGCCCACGGCGATGCGGAAGCGACCGTACGTTTATTTGAAAAATTGCTGCTAAACGACAGACACAGCCTGATCCCGATGGATCTTTACCAATAACTAATGCTCCTCAGACCTTTCATGGAATGGTTTTTGAAGGTTGCGAATCATCACTAACCTAAATGATTCCTTCCCATGAAAGCTTACATCAATCTTCTGATAATCCTTCTCTTGTCATTTACGCTCACCAGCTGTGAACTGATCGGTGACATTTTCAAAACCGGCGTCTGGACGGGCGTAATTCTGGTAGTAGGCGTGGTTGCGATCGTTATCTGGCTACTAGCCAAGGCATTTGGCGGGGGCTCGCGGTGACGCTGTTGGAAAAGATACGGTTTGATTCATAAAATTCGCGCCGGTGCTTGCATCTGAAAATTCTCCGTTTCATCTTTGCACTCCTCAAATGAGGGTCGTGTGGCCAAAAGTGACCATCGGCAATAATTGAAATGGGGGATTAGCTCAGTTGGCTAGAGCGCTTGCATGGCATGCAAGAGGTCGTCGGTTCGAATCCGATATTCTCCACAAATAGCCGCTTCTGAATCATCAGGAGCGGCTATTTTGCGTTTGATCCTACCCTGATGTTATCGCTCCTCCCCGCATTTACGGCCGCTTATTAAATTTATGTAACCACATGGTAAGTAATGTCGACTTGATTCGCAGATTTTAGGTACCTTCGCGCATACACTACAAAAAACACACGAATGAAACACTATTCCTTTCTTCGGGTAATCGCATTCGCGGTTGTCTTTATCACAGCCATGGCATTTTCTTGCCAGGATCACAACATACCGGACCCCGTTACGAATTGCAGCCGCGTCGACGGAACTCCGAGGGAATTCGATTGTGAATTTGAATTTGTTAAAGCCGAATTTTATAATGTCTTGGAGTACAGTCCGGTTCGGCACGATACGGTGGTATATGCCACGGCAACACCCGCAAGTCCGAATGTCGTAATTAAAGAGCCGAGTTTAGCCGACTGGATTATCAGTTCAGCTAGCCTATTCTTTTTTATCGAGCTTCCGGTAAGGGTTACTATTAAACGGATCGCGCCGCCGCCGTCAAGCCCTGCTACTTATTTCCTTCGCAAGGATTTTACGGTTTACTCCGGTGGCGTGGAATTTCCCAGTTATAAGGATTTTTCGCTTCCTGAGGATGATACGTATTTGCCTGTGAGTATCAATATTCCCGTCGGCGCTACCTATACTTTTAGAACGAGCTATATCTGGTCGGGCAACGCAACTGATAAAGGGACATATGTATCTTATGGAATAGACGGCGCGAACAATTACTTCCTGCTTCAAAATGTGGAAACCTCTAAACTTCTGCGCCAGGCTCCGAATAATTATAGTCTATATAGGGACATAGCAGAAGCCAAGTTATTGTTTCATCCCAGCATCATTCCCTCAACAGATCCCTTCCGGGTGCATGCGGGGAACACTCAGTAATTGGCTCGGGTTTTTTACCTTCCGTTTTGGGTAAGTTGAATGGTCTTCATGTAAAACAGCTGACGCTAATGTCGGCTGTTTTACATTTACAGCGTAGTTCAAATCTGTGAATCAATTTAGTTTCTCAATCCCTAATACCTTCGCGTCGAACTGCTTTTCAATCTGTATTTGAATACCTTTTTCCGTTAAATTCCTCCCACTGAACACACCGATATCCTTCCCATCTTCCGGAGAGAATAAGCGGTAACGACTCCCAGGCTCCCCAAACGGGAATGCAAACGTCCGCGAACTTTCAACGGACCCATTCCGGAAAAAGAACAGCACGCCGCCCTGCTTCTCCTTGTTGAATTTGTACACACCGTCCCAGTTACTCATAGTCGGCCTCTGAAAGATGTCTGAAACGTACGAGAAGCGTGTGAACTGGTATTTCTTGTCCATCATTTTAAACCAGGTGTTCCATTTCAGGTACCATGGTTTCAGTTCTTTCGGGAGTTTTCGGGAATCACCGACGAGGATCGGTTTGACAGACGCCAGTGACAGGAATGTGTATTTAGAATAGGGCGAATCCATAAACTGGTTGCCGATCAGGTTGGTCGCTGTGGGAATGGCGCGGCTGCGGTCGAAGGCCATTTGGCGGATGTTGATCGGGCCGACGGGCGCGTCGTCGTCGTAATTGGTGAGCCAGTCGTAGTCGGCATGTTCGATCAATGCGTAGTCATTGATGTAATATTCACCCCATACTTCATAGGTGCAGTCTACGAGCAGGTCGGGGAATTCCTTGTGCAGGTCATCGAAGAGCTGCAATGCTTTTTCGTAAATGGCATAATAGGAGCTTTCGCGGTCTTTGTAGCCTTTGCCGTCGGATTTGTAATCGCCTTTTTTGGAATAGTCGAGCACATAGGCCGAGTTGGCCATGGCGAGGTCCAGTTTAATGTAGGCAAGGTCGTTCTCGCGAACGTGCTTTTTAATTTTTGCTAAAATATAATCGAGATAACCCGACGCCAGCGACATGGTGACGCGTCCTTTCATTTCCTCATGCAGGTACGCGGGCTCGCCGTTTTTGTCGAACAATGCCCATTCCGGATGGTCTTTATATAGCTTGCTGTTTTTGTCCACCGACGCTAGCCCCATCCAGAGACCGGCTTTCATTCCTCTTTTGCGGATGTGGTCAGTCACCGGTTTCAAGCCGTTGGAGAAGCGTTTTGGATGCGGCTCCCAGTCGCCATAGTTGTTTTCCCAGCCCGCATCCATAATGAAAAGGTCGGTGCCGGTGCCTTCGAGGCCGTCGGCGAGCTGTGTGACGAGTGTGTCATTGATATTGGTATAAAAAGGTCGCCAGGTGTTGTAGAATGTAAACGGGATTTCTTTCCGCTCGAAGAGTTTCACGCCCAGGCGTGTACGTATGAAGTCAGCGAAGTGGCCTTCGAAAGCGTCTTCCCATTTCTGGGATTTTACGAGGCAGATGAAAGTTTTGGGACTATTAAATGTTTCCTGCGGTTCGATCCACTTTTTAAACGGATAATGATCGGTTAAACTGGTCATACCGACTGAAATGCGATGGTGATCCGCGTAAACCTCCGTCTTTTTGAGAATGCTGGGCGCCTCATTGCCGAGGATAAAGCCCTCTTTTGCGTAATTATTGTACACAAAAATGGCTGCATCGTGGTGATCGCCAGTGTAAGGCCGCCAGGCGAACCGGGAGCCGTAATTGGTGTACAATTCGCTTTGTTGGGAAGAAACAGGGACAAGATTTAGCCGTTCGACTTCCAGATCGGCGATGGCGATAGGTTTGGTACTACGGTTGGTAATGCTGATTTGCTTCCGTACAACCGGCAACTCGTCATAGACTTCATAGCTTAAATCCACTATCACACTTTCGGCAGTCGTTCCCGGTTTGCCGGCCAGTTGCACAGCCACTTGCTGGATGCCGTCGGCCGTCCGGGTTAAGGTATGTTTGGTGTATTTAAATAAACCGTTCGCGCCGTTACTACTTACAGGTGTACCGTTAATCGTAAAATAAAACTCTTCCGAGCCAGGGCGGCTGTAATCTTTGTTCGTCAGAAGATGCTGGAAACGCGATGTGTAGAAAGAATTATCATGAATCGTGAATTTTCTTTCCAGGAAGCGGTTTTTAATGATAAGCGAGTCTTGCGAAAACGCATTGCACGAGGCTAGGACCGCCAGCAGGGCGGCCTTGATAAATTTGTAGTACATAGTAATGTGTATAGTTAATATTGACTATTTAACTAACTATGAAATGACCATAGTATAGGCAAATTTAATAAAATACCGAGAAGAATTTAAATTTTAAACAGAATGTCAACAAAGATGTGAGCTGGTCTTTGAAAAACCCTGATATTGCAGCTTCTTAATTCAAGACGTTTAATCTATGTCACAGAACTTATTCGATTTTGGAATGATCGGACTGGGTGTAATGGGAAGAAACCTGTTACTCAACATGGCCGATCATGGTTTCTCTGTTATCGGTTTCGATAAGGACGAAACTAAAAATTCCGCGTTGGAATCCAGTGCCACTCCGGGCACCACTGTTAAGGGCGTTTCGGAACTTGCCCAGATGATCCAGCTGTTGCAACGCCCCCGCAAGGTGATGATGCTGGTGCCTGCCGGTCAACCGGTGGACGATGTCATTGCATCCCTGTTACCGCTTCTTGAAAAAGGCGATGTTATTATTGACGGAGGAAACTCCCATTATACAGATACGCTCCGCCGCGTGAAATACCTCCGTGAAAAGGAAATCCACTTCATGGGAATCGGTGTTTCGGGTGGAGAAAAAGGTGCCCGTACCGGCCCGAGCATTATGCCCGGAGGCGATAAGGCGGCTTATGCGAATGTTCAACCCATGCTGGAAGCCATTGCGGCGAAGGTAAATGGCGAGCCTTGCGTGGCTTATCTTGGAAAGGAAGGCGCCGGCCATTACGTGAAAATGGTGCATAACGGTATCGAATACGCGATCATGCAGCTTATCAGCGAATCGTACGCGATCCTGAAAAAGGCCGGTTTGAGCAACCAGCAACTCCACGAAGTATTCAAAAGCTGGAACGAAGGCGACCTGCAATCGTTCCTGGTGGAAATCACCGCCGATATTTTCCTGCAAAAAGACGATAAATCGGCTGCTGACCTGGTCGACGTGATTTCCGACAAAGCGGGTTCGAAAGGAACCGGTAAATGGACTTCGCAGGATTCGATGGAACTACCTGTGGCTGTTCCGGTAATCGATACGGCGGTAGCGATGCGTACGCTTTCGGGTTACAAGGATGAAAGAACGGTTGCGGCTGAGCTTTACGGCGAAAGCACAGCTATTTCCGAAGAAACCGAGGTATTGATCCAGCAGGTACACGATGCATTGTACTTTGCCACTATTCTGGCTTATGCGCAGGGCCTCGCAATGCTCTTCCAGGCTTCGAAAGACCTGCAAATGGAGATACCTTTGACGGACGTAGTAAGCGTTTGGAGAGGTGGTTGCATTATCCGTTCGTCGCTCCTCGGTGTGTTTACGAATGCATACAAGCAAACCCCGGAATTGTCCAATATTCTGTTGAACCAAGAGGTAGCTGCATTGGTTAAGTCTGTGGAAGGTAACACGCGTTCACTGATCGCATTTGCCGCCCAGTCGGGCATCCCGGCTGCTGCTTTGATGTCGTCGCTGGCGTACTTCGACGCTTACAAAACAGCGTACATGCCGACCAACCTGATCCAGGCGCAACGTGATTACTTCGGCGCGCATACGTACCAACGTACCGATATCCCAGGTACTTTCCATACAGAATGGGGTCAACAATAAATCAGAAATTTTATGCAAAGCAATAAACGTCCCCCTGCTTCCGTAGTCTTCATTTTCGGAGGAAGCGGTGACCTCAACTACCGGAAACTCACACCCGCCCTATATAACCTGTTTCTGGACAACTGGATGCCCGATAAGTTCGCGATCGCAGGTATCGGCCGGAGTGCTTATTCCAATGAAAAATACCATGAGCACCTGCTCGACGGCGTTACGAAATTCTCGCGTCGCAAAGGCAAGCAAAATGGCCACTGGACGGATTTTACACAGCACGTTTCCTACCTGCAAATGGATGGCGACGATGCGGAAGCTTACCACAAGATCACTGATCTGGTAAAAGAAAAAGAAGAAGAATGGGGCGTGCACCCCAATGTGATATTCTACCTCGCGGTAGCGCCTCAGCTCGTTCCTTCAATCGCTCAGAAACTGGGCGCATTGAAGATCTGCGGAGACAAAGGTACCACCCGCATTGTGGTAGAAAAACCTTTCGGGCACGACCTGGAAAGTGCTCACGAATTGAACCTGCTCCTTTCGAGCATGTTCGCCGAGGAGCAGATCTTCCGTATCGACCATTATCTGGGTAAAGAAACGGTTCAGAATATTCTGGCTTTGCGTTTTGCCAATGCATTGTTCGAGCCGCTCTGGAACCGTAACTATATCGACCATATCCAGATCACAGCTGCCGAAGCGGTAGGTCTGGAAGGCCGCGGAGGTTATTTCGAACATGCGGGCGCTTTGCGCGACATGGTGCAGAACCACATCCTGCAAATCCTGTGTATGATCGCAATGGAGCCGCCGGTATCATTCGATGCGAATGAAATCCGTAACAAAAAGGTAGACGTACTCAATGCGATCCGCCGCATTCCCAAAGAACAGGTACACGATTTCGCCGTTCGCGGACAGTATTCGGGTGGCTGGAAAAAAGGCGCGAAAGTGGTAGGATACCGCCAGGAAGAAGGTGTGAACCCGCAGTCGAATATCGATACGTTCGCTGCTGTGAAGTTTTATATCGATAACTGGCGCTGGCAGGGCGTGCCGATCTACGTGAGGACCGGTAAATACCTGAACCAGAAAGCGACCCACATTACATTGCATTTCAAACAGGCGCCGCATTACGCATTCCCGCCTGAGTCAGCTGAAACATGGCGATCAAACCGTCTGACAATCAGTATTCAACCTAATATGGACATCAGCATTCGCTTCCAGGCCAAACGCCCGGGGCAAACGATGATGCTCGATCCGGTGGATATGACTTTCGATTACGACGCGGCAGGCGAGCACGCACCAGAGGCGTACGAAACCTTGCTTTTGGATGTAATGGAAGGCGATGCGACGCTGTTCATGCGTAACGACCAGGTAGATGCCGCGTGGAGAGTGATCATGCCGATCCTCGAAGCATGGGAAAACCGCCCGCCGCAGGACTTCCCGAACTACGCACCTGACTCCTGGGGCCCCGATGCGGCCGATGCGCTTCTGGCCCGCGACGGACATACCTGGCTCAATCTGCCTCCAACCCCGTAAGCTATGGCGTTGCATATCGAGAAGGATACCAAAGCATTAAGCGCCGGCCTTGCTGAATGGATTACCAATTACATTCAGCAAGTGCTTGCAAAGCAGGACCGTTTCACTTTCGTATTGTCGGGAGGAAGTACGCCTAAGGCTTTGTACGCATTGCTGGCCGAATCGCCTTACAAAGAGTCGATTCCCTGGGAGAAACTTCATTTTTTCTGGGGCGACGAAAGGGCGGTGCCGTTTGAAGATTCGAGGAATAATGCCAAAATGTGCTATGATGAACTGCTGGATAAAGTGCCTGTAAAGGCTGAAAACATCCACATCATGCGCACGGACATTACACCGGAGGAGTCTGCTGCCGGGTACGAAAAAATATTAAAGACCTATTTCGAAGGTTCCGAAACGACTTTCGATTTTGTATTACTCGGAATGGGGGATGACGGTCACACATTGTCACTCTTCCCCGGAACAGAGGTGATCCACGAGCAAAATGCGCTTGCTACCTCATTTTTCCTGCAAGCTCAGGACATGTACCGCATTACCCTCACGGCTCCGGTCGTGAATAATGCAGCTTGTGTAGCCTTTTTGGCAGCGGGCGCGGGTAAAGCGGAAGTTTTGAAGCAAGTTTTGAAAGGTGAAAAGAATGTAGACCTCTATCCTTCACAAATTATTAAACCCCCAAAAGGGGAATTGCATTGGTTTGTGGACGAAGCTGCCGCTGCGCTGCTTTAAGATTTAAATACCTATTTCAAATGCTGCGAAGCGCGTCGATCCAACGGCGCGCTTCGTGCTGTTTATGGGGTTTTTGAAGCGTTCAACAACACGCTGCACCATTAGATAAAATTCAAAGGCCCTTCATCGACCCGCGTATTAATTTTACGTAAAACAAATCTCGCTCACATGGTACACATTCTGAAAATCGCGGCGGTTATCATCGTGGTAACCTACGCGCTCCGGCTCGTCAACGCCCAGTCCGATTGGCTCGTTTTTGCTGGCCTGGCGATTATCGGGCTGTCTTTTTACTTCCTATATATTGTCCTCGGACAAATTGTAAACCAATTGAAATCTAAACTGTAATCGAATATGAAGCGAAACATTATTATTGGAATTCTGACACTCATCGTATTGATCATGGCGCTCGCGGTACAACCATTTTCGTTCGAAAACATCGATGCGGGTAATGTGGGTATACGCATTAACCTGTACGGCAGCGACAAGGGCGTCGATAATATCACGCTGGTAACCGGCCGCGTTTGGTATAATGCCTGGACAACCAAGATCGTAGAATTCCCGACTTATACGCAGAGTGTTGATTACGAATCATTTGTAATCACAACCAAAGATGCCGCCGAATTCAAAGTCGATCCGAAACTGAACTACCACATTAACCCGGACAAAGTGCCGCAGATCTATCGCCAATACAGACGACCGTTAGCGGAAATTCAGCAGGGTTTTATGAAAAACACGATTTACGATGCGTACCGGATCGTGGCTAACTCATTCACGTCCGACAGCGTAATGTCGAACCGCGAAGTATTCGAAGACCGCGTACAGAATGTATTGACCAAAACCCTCGGCAAAGACGGATTCGTTTACGACCAGCTTACCTCGGCCATTACCCCGCCGCCATCGCTCCGCCAGATGATCGACGAGAAAAACGCTTCTATCCAGGCTCGTCTGAAAGCGGAAAACCAGGCCAAGCAAGCCGAAGCCGAAGCAAAAGTCATCATCGCGCGTGCGGAGGGGCAAGCGAAAGCGACCTTGATCAAAGCCAGAGCGGAAGCGGAAGCCAACCAGTTAAGACAAAAGACATTGACACCATTGCTCATTCAGCAGGAATGGGTTGCGAAATGGAATGGTATTTTGCCAACGACGAATGCTGGCGGGAGTACGAGTTTGATGCTGGGGATTAAATAATTTCCTGTTTGCACCAAGCAATACCGGCCCCGGGGATTACCTCGGGGTTACTTTGTTTTGCTTCATAATCTTTTTGAGCATACTTCCCGGCAAGCTGATGTAGGCCGAACTATCAATCAGCGTATTGATATCTCCGAAAATGTCTTTTTCCGCGTTGAAAGTGCTGTTGTCACGGATGTCGATATCGGCGGTTTCAATGCGGTTCTGTGGGTTCAGCAGCACATACCCACCGCGGGAAATGGTGGCTTTGAAGTTGCGGGCCGTCGAGTTGGACAGCATTACCGAATTGCCTTTCTGTTCCAGAACCAGGTCTTCGAATTTATAATCCTTTATTCTCGTGCGGATGCTATCTGAAACAATACCTTCCAGTTTTGGCGCAATAATGTAGATCGAAGGCAGCGAACCGAAAGCGTTGCGTGGCAGGTTATCTTGTTTCCAGTCGGCTTTGTAAGTCACAACCAACGTGTCGCCGGAATGGGCCCATTCGAGGTATTGAGGTAGGGTAATCATGCGGATTTCCGCCGTAGGGCCTTGTTGTATTTCAGTTAATGCAAATCCTCTACCTTTCAAATGCAGGTACTTGAATGCGCCTACCTGATGTTTCGAAAATCCGTAATACTTGTCGTCTTTATCGATTCTATCAAACTGCTTTTTCAATACGAAATTGGATGACAATGTTACCACAAAGAACACGGATAATGTGATTGCTAACAGTATGTTGCTGGTTTTCATGGCTATTTGGTTAACGGGTACATTTCTTCAATGAATTTCTGGTAGAGGCTATGCAGCTCATCAATACCAATGTCTAGTAAATAGAGGTTCTTGAAAACCTCGGGGAGTTCGGTCGTCAGGAAGCGTTCTTTGCGGTATGCTAGGATTTTGCTATTTGCCTGCTCATCGGCCGAATAGCCAATGCCGCGTTTGTTAAATATGATTTCCTTGTTTTGAAGAAAGTCATAAGTCCGCATTACGGTGTTCGGATTCACTTCCATCATCGAAGCGAGGTCGCGTACCGACGGAATGCGCTCGCCGGGCGGCCATTTGCCCAGTAAAATCTGCTCGCAGATGTAGTCGGCGATTTGCAGGTAAATGGCTTGTTTATCTTTAAATTCCATGATTGGTGCTTATTAAATTTCCCGCTCCTTCATCTGGTAGTAGGCGCAGATCCACAGCATGACGGCAAGCCATACAGCAAATCCCTGCATTGCGTACTCCATAGTTTCAGAAAATCGGATGTGGTAAAAGCCGGCAAAGTACTTAGGTCTCTCCATTCCTTCTTCGGTATAAAACCAAACTTTCCAGCCGGATAGCGGATATGCCAGGAATTTGCTGGGTTTGGACGCAAATTTTATTGCCATCGAGTAGTTGAAATAGGCGAGCGCCGAACCAAAAGCGATAACTACAACCGCGGTTTTGATATAAGCGAACTTTTTAAAATAAATAGACCCCAGGAATACAGAAGCGTGAATGATGAGGTAACAGCAAGTCGTATATTCAAACAGTTCCTTGGGAATGTAACCATATCCGGTACCGCCCGAAGGAAGCAAAGTGTTCGCGTAGTCGATGGTCCAGTAATGAAGCTGCCAAAAGAAGATCAGGAACGGCACTACGAATGCCAGGTTGAGCAAAAGCGAACTAAGGTACTTTTCGAGACGCGACGCCGGGATCATCAAGGCCGCAATGCCATTACTTTGGTCGGAATACTGCGAGAAAGAGGTGCTCGTATAAAGGCTTCCACCAAAAAGTGCAATCATGAACAGCGCACCGAAATGAAGAATTCTTAGGAACTCACTGGGTTCGCTTGACTGCGTGATGGGTAGCATCATTGCCAGAATGCAAAAAACAAGCACACCAGCCATCATCAGATAATTCCGGCCTTTTTCCGCCGCGTCGAATCGTAGCATGAGTGCAAATCGGTGAATGTCGAATGTCTGGTTCATAGGATAGTGATCGGGGACAAAAAGGCTGGGACTAGGAAAGGCAGGATGTAGCGAAGCGTCGCCGCGGCTAACGCGATCAGCAGGATGATGATTATTTTCATGGCTAATAGGCGAATATTTGACTGATTCGCTGAGGATTTTCAATCACCGCATTGAACAGATGTTCCAGATCGACGCGACTTTCTTCCTGAGTCGAATTCTCGAAAACGGCTTTGTAGCCGCGCAGCGATGGTTCGGAATAAAGTATCCGATTGTCGTATTCAATGTTGGGTAGTTCACCGAAGCACAGTCGTTCCGAAATGGTGTCCAGGCTGTGCTGGATGAGTATCTTACTGTCTTCGAGGATGATAATGGCGTCGATCAGATTATCTAAATCGCGGACCTGGTGAGTCGAGATCAGGATGAGCCGGTCTTTGTCAAGTGCAGACGATACCAATCTGCGGAACTGGCTTTTCGACGGAATATCGAGGCCGTTAGTGGGCTCGTCCATGATCAGCACGCGGGTGTTGGTGGCCAATGCGAATGCGATCAGTACCTTTTTCTTCTGGCCGTACGACATACCCGTCAGCTTGTTGCCCTCCGGTATGTCCAGTTCGGCAATGTACCCGCGGAAAAGCTGCTCGTCGAACTTTGGGTAAAACGGGGCCATGAGACTCAGGTATTTGTCGACTGTCACGGACGGGAGGTAGATCTCTTCAGGCAGGAAAAAGATATCCTGCAAAAATGCAGGCTGTCGTTTACGTGGCTCATAGCCTGCCACTTCGATGCGCCCGGCAGTCGGGAAGAGGAGGCCCGCCATATTGCGCAGCAAGCTCGATTTTCCCGCCCCGTTTTTGCCGAGCAATCCGTAAATATGCCCGGCGTCGAGGTGCAGATCGAGATTCTCAAACAATTTTTTACGCTTTCCGTACCCAAATGAAACCTGGTTAAGGTGGATCATGGCTCAATTGTTTTAGTGTATTAGTTAAATAGTACACTGCAAATGTAACTGATGATTTTACATTCGCAACAGTTGAAGCAAAAATTAATTTTTGAAAGAATACTGAAAGGAAATGGCTGCTTAAATGCCGGAGATCAGTCGCTTATAATCTTCCTGCGTGTCGATATCGATGCTGCCCTCTGGAAATGGATAGGGCACGACATCGTCCGCATAACGTTTGAAGAGCTTTTTTGCACCTTCGGCTCCGGTAAGTTGGAGCAGGGCGGGGAAATAGGAAGCGGCAAAAAAAGCAGGTGTGCCCAGCGAGTCGCTGTATTGGGAGGCGATAATGCCTTTTCCGGTTTTTTCGAAAGTGTGAATTAATGCAAGGAAAATTTCCACGGAAACAAATGGCTGGTCGCTCACGGCCAGAACCGAACCTTTAACATGCGGGGCATGACCCGCCAGCGCATGAATCCCGGTTTTAATGGAAACCGACATACCTTCCTGCCAGGCGGTGTTAAATGCCAGCTTGCAGGGCAGATCTTTAAGTTCCGTGTCAATTAATTCAGAATTGGAACCTGTCACGACAATGACGTTGCCGCCGACGATTTCCAGCGCAGCTTCCGCAATGTGCCGGATCAGGCTTTTGCCTTGATATTGCAGCAATTGCTTGGGCTCTCCCAGCCGCGACGAGTTCCCCGCGGCCAGGATTACAATACTATATTCGTCGCGTAGCATGACAGGTCAGGGAGTAATGGTCTGAATGGCGCAGAGGAAATCTTCCTTTTCCTCGCGGGTATAATCCACGTGCTGACTGGCGCGGTTATGGATCGGTTCGAGCTTTTCGCGTAGGGATAACCCGGCACGTTTGCCCAGCACGGCCTTTACTTCTGCCAAAACGGATAATGCAATTTCCTCGGAAGTTTCGGCACCGATATCAAGTCCTACCGGCCCGTATACTTTGGCCTTTTGCTCATCGGTAATCACCATTCCTTCGCTTTCCAGCTCTGTATACATCCGTTCGAGCTTTTTCTTCGGACCTAATGCACCTACATACTGGCAGGCATCGACGGTGAGCAATTGTTTCAGTAATGCGAGGTCGTAGTTGTAATTGTGCGTCATGAGCAGCACAAATGTCCGCTCATCGATGGTAATGTGCTTCAAGGCCTCCTCGGCACGTGATACGAGTACTGTTCCGGCTTTGGGAAACCGCTGCCGTGTAGCGTGGCCGGTGCGACCATCGACCACCGTTACGTCCCAGCCGAGCACACTCGCCATTTCAGTCAGCGGGATCGTATCGTTGCCTGCGCCGGCGATGATGAGGGAAGGGGGTGTATTGAAATATTCGATGAAGCCGGTCAATGATCGGTTTTCAAATGTCTTGAAAAACGAATCGCCGCGCTGGTAGGCAGCCTGTGTTTCGGTGAGGAGCTGATCGTGCATTTCCGGTTCAATGCAGTTGCAGGTCACCTGGTCGTCGCTCTGCAAATGCAGGAAACAGGTACCGGGTTGCGCGCCGGTCCGGGAGTTCAACGAGAACAATGTTACCAGGACTGCATTCTGCCTTTTGGCCGAAACCCTTTTCAACAACTCCACCGGGTTTTCGGGATCTGCTGTTTGAATGGGTTCAAAAAGAATATGCACGATACCATTGCAGCCAAGCTGAACGCCGAGGGTGGTGTCGTTTTCGTCGGTCGTATCGTAGGTTACCAACTTGTTTTTCTGCTGGGAAATGGCCAGTAATGCTTTTCGCAACGCGTCGCCTTCGAGGCATCCGCCGCTGATGGCGCCGGTAAGCTGGCCGTCGTCGGTTACGAGCATGCGTGCGCCGGGGCGCCTGTACGAGGAGCCTTCCACGTGCACGACCGTCGCGAGCGCCATGCGTTTGCCCGAGGTCAGTGCCTGCTCATACGACCGGATGATGTCCGTGATCTCTTTCATGGCGATGTTGTTTTACAATCTTTGAAATAACGGAAACCGCATGCGTTACTTGCTCCTCGGTAGAATATCTTCCGAAGCTGAAACGGAAAGAGTTATGGATGCGCTCGTCGGGAAAACCCATTGCTTTCAATACGTAACTGGGTTCCAGCGTGGCTGAGGTGCAGGCCGAGCTGCGGGAAAATGCGAGGTCGCTTCCCGCTTCGAATATCAGTTTTTCGCCGTCCACCTGCCCGAATGAGATATTGGTGCAATGGGGCAGCCTGCGCGCGTCCTCGGCGTTGATCTCAATGTCGCGCAAAGTCAGCAGTTCTACTTCAAATGCATTCCGTAATGCGGCAACACGTTTACTTTCCCGCGCCATTTCGGTGCCGGCAATCTCGCAAGCCCAGCCGAGTCCGACGATACCCGGCACATTCAGCGTACCGCTGCGCATATTCCGTTCATGGCCACCGCCGTCGATCTGTGCGATCAATGTCACGGCCGGATTTTTCTTGCGTACATATAATGCACCCACGCCTTTGGGACCATAAATCTTATGTGCGCTCAATGCAAGAAGATCTATTCCGTCATTCTGAACATTCACCGGAATTTTGCCGACGGCTTGCGTCGCGTCGGACAGGAAGGTAATGTGATGCTTTTTAGCAATAGCAGCTATTTCACGAATCGGCTGGATTACGCCGGTCTCGTTATTGGCATACATCACCGCAATGAGAATGGTATCGGCCGTAATGGCGTTTTCAAGATCAGTGAGGCTGATGAGCCCGCTCGCATTAACGGGAAGGTAGGTCACACTGCCGCCTAGGCGCTCAATGTGCCTGCAGGTATCGAGTACGGCCTTATGCTCGGTGCATACGGTAATGATATGTTTCTGCTGCTGTTCCGAATTTTCAAAAACACCTTTAATAGCCAGGTTTACAGCTTCGGTAGCCCCGGATGTGAACACAATCTCCTGCGGGTGCGCGCCTATGAGGTTGGCGACCTGCTCGCGCGCCATGTCGACCGATTCCTCAGCTTCCCAGCCATAGGAATGTGTGCGGCTCGCGGCGTTTCCGAACCGCTCCGAAAAATAGGGGAGCATCTCCTGCAAAACCCTCGGGTCCACAGGGGTGGTCGCGTTATGGTCCAGGTAGACAGGTAATTTCAAAGGTTAAGGTTGGTTTTTATTTAAAAAAGCAAAACGGACGGGCTTAGTTCAAAATAAACAAAAAACCATCTCATTTTAAACATGAGATGGTTTCCGAAACTTAAACGAACAGGTTAACTATAATTAACAAAATCGGTATTCAGTTTGATGATCTGATTAGTGGGTCATCATCAATAGCATTAGGATCTCAGGTATTTCGAAAGGCGGGAATACAAACCCCATTCCTTCGTGTAGAGCATGTACAGGGTGTATTTCAGCTTTTTGGGCAGTCTGTCTTCCCAGGTTTTTTTATCTGAAATGCCTCCTTCCTGCACGGGCATGCCCGCAAGCAAGGGCGGAGCCAGTAGCCGGTACGCGCCCAGGAATGCATTCGCTGCGATATGTATGAGTGCCAGGTTCTTAAATCCTGCCGCCACTTCGATAAAAATGAGCCCGGTATGGGCCATCGAAACATAGGCAATGCGCCGCTTTACGGACGATTGCACCCGGGCAAAGGCCGTCGCCATCGCCGCCCCTGCCAATCCGAGCAATGCAACCAGTACCCGTACGGAAAGCAGGTGTTCCCAGAATGGATATGAACGCAGCAGCAGAAATACTCCCATCTGGACGGTCAGCGTGGCAAGCAGAATGGCACTCGCCGTGGTGGAATTTTCCAGCGCCTGGGGCAGCCACGAAGCGAATGGCAGCTGCGAAGATTGCATGGAAGCGGTTGCCAGGAGCAGACACGAGATCAGCGTGGCGTTTTCCCGCCACAGGTGGTGGCTTGCCCACATGGCAAGGAGCAAGCCCACGTCACCCAAGCGATATATAAAAAAGGCTTTCGCCGAAATGCCGCCCGAAGAACTACCCGATGTAAAATCGCGGTGGACGATGATGAGCAGGAAAGAAGCGATGCCCATGATCTCCCAGCCGAGCACTAGTGTTTTTAACTCACCGGAAAAAATTGTAAGTCCATAACCCGTACAAAAAAGCAAAGCGGTACAAACGAAGCGGGGCCACTGTTTTTGCCCACGCAATGTTCTTCGGCCATTCCACACGGCCAGGAGCGTCATCGCAAACCCGGTCGTGAGATAGGCCAGTGTCAAACCGTCAAAATGGAAATCATTCCAAAACATATACTCAATCAAAAAAAGCTATCGACGACCGGTATCAATCAGCAATGCGGCTTCACGGATCACCAGCCACCGATAGCGAATATTTTAATGGGCGGCATCTTCGAGCGACTTCACCGCGGGAAGCCGCCGATAGGTTACCATTTTTCCTTTCTTCAAAATTCGGAGTTCGCGCGATACAGGGTCGACCGTTACCAGGTGTACCCATTCATTCACCAGCCACGAACGAGAGGCATTTAGCCGCCTAATCACTTGCATGACCGTTTCGGGAAACTGCTCCACGACACATAGTAATCGCATCGGTTCTAAATCCTGGGTTAGTTCGGTCGGCAAACCCGTTCTCAGGTCACCCCGGGCACTGCCGGTCATACCAAACAGCCCGATTATCTGGTCAGTCAAAGCATGTCCGACATCTGCGCCTGCCTGGCTGGTTCGCGAGAAGTAGTATTCCAGATTTGCAGCACCCAGTGAGGGCACGACGGTTTCCAGAATCTTTTCCAACACTTCACCCTCCGGATCGAGCGAGAATTCGTAACCGTTCAGAAACGCGCGGTGGCCAGCCGGCAGGTTCCGGAATACCGGCGGCCTCCCGACTATACAAAGGGAATCCGGCGCGTTTGTGAGAATGACTTCCGAACTTTGCCCGCCCGTTTTGCCTGGTGAATTTTCCGGATTGTGGAATAACCCGGCCAGTATCCCCTCGTAATAGCTCCATTCGACAGCTTCCTGCCAAATGGCGAGCACCTCGCTCTTTTCATCCATGGGCACGGGCGCAAACAAATCGTCGGGAAGTTCGGCAAGCCGGGATGCCAGCGGCTCCCAATGCTCGCCCAGGCGATCGTCCAGCACGTCTATTTCCATCAGCAGCTCAAACACGATCAGCTCGCGCAAGGTAATGTGGCTGCCATTGGGCAGGTTCTTTCCCCCGCTTTCCAATGTTGCCACCAGTCCGGACCAGCCGCGATGGGCAAATTGCTGGTCGAAAAGGTATTGTTTGAAAAGCGTTTCATCCCCGACAATAACCGCCAGCAAATCGCTGATTGAAGGGCTGGTATGCAAAAGCAGGTTACGCGCCCGGGGCGTATTGAATGCGCTGACAAAACTGTTCGACTCCACTTCGCGCATGGAATCGAGAAAGCCCTGTCCGCGTACCGGGAATTTCCAGTCCGCAATGCCGTGGTCGAGGTAGTTGCCGAGAATCCGTAACAACCTCGGATGAACACGGGCATCCGGATCGGTTTTATATTGCTTTTGCCAATGAGCCCTCAGCTGGCCGATCCGCGCCGCTGCACAGGTCTGTGCCGGAAATTTCTTCATCAACACCTTGTCCTGCCACTCGAATGTGTTTGCGGCCCCTTTTTTCTCGACCAGCACTTTTTCCAGCACACCGGGTTTCACCCTTTTGGAATTATAAAGTGACCGGTATTCTTCCAGGGAAAGCGATGTATGGTACCCCAGCATTCCGGACGCTTGCCGGAGCGCGTCGTGGAAGGCCAGGTGCTGAAAAGCCTGCAACGGGTTCCGGTGCGTAAATGTCCTTCCGGGAACCAGTGCCGGCAGAAATTGCTTCAACTCATGCAGTACCACTTGTTCATCGAAAGAGTTGTTCCGGGCTGTCATGTGCTGAATGCTGATCGCGTTTTATGAAGTGCTTTTGCCAACCGGGCGACGGCGGAAGCCATCTCCCGGTTTCGTGTTTCAAAGGAGCCAAACGGCAATTAAAACGCAATTAAACGAGCCTTAAAAAGCGGTTAAAATTGGTTAAAATGAAGATTATCAGCTTGTAATGCCGGTTCGGAAAAGGCGGTTCGCCGTTGGATTTATTAATGCAGGAAATGGGGCATTTAATGAAACTATTTTTTTAATTTTGTGTTCTACTCTACAATGTTAGTAGATTAATGTTTCATTCTTTAAACCTTCACCATTATGTCACTTCGATTAGGAGATATCGCACCGGACTTTGAAGCAAATACCACTCAGGGACCCATAAAATTCCACGAATGGCTGGGAGATAGCTGGGGATTGTTGTTCTCTCACCCCGCTGACTTTACTCCCGTTTGTACAACCGAATTGGGTAAAACGGCCCTTTTGAAAGGTGAGTTTGAGAAACGCAATGTGAAAGTACTCGCCGTAAGCGTCGACGACCTGGATTCGCATAACCGCTGGATCCCGGATATCAATGAAGTAAACAATACCGAGGTGAACTTCCCGATCATCGCCGACGAAGGCCGCCAGGTAGCGCAACTGTACGACATGATCCACCCGAACGCCAGCGAAAAAGCAACGGTACGCTCGGTATTCGTGATCGGTCCCGACAAGAAAGTTAAACTGACGCTGACGTATCCCGCATCGACAGGCCGTAATTTCAACGAAATCCTCCGCGTGGTGGATTCGCTCCAACTGACTGCCAACTATTCAGTAGCTACACCGGCGGACTGGAAAGACGGCGAAGACGTGATCGTAGTGCCCGCAGTAAGCACCGAAGACGCGCAGAAGAAGTTTACAAAAGGTTTAAATATCGTGAAGCCGTATCTGCGCTATACGCCGCAGCCGAACAAGTAATTTTGGTTTGCATGAAAAAGCGGATGCCTCTTATCGGGACATCCGCTTTTTTATAAGCTACCGCTTTCGCTCTCAATCACCTCCTCCGGCACAATCTTCTCCTCCCCGTAATACGTCATATGCCGTGCGCCCTGGTAATAGAACCAGATCGACAGCGACATTGGAATGTGGGCAATGTCGTTATAGTTGAACCAATCGCCGAAACTGAACTTCAATGCGTGGAAACCGGCGGCTATCGCGCCCATGAGCGTTGCCAGGAAAATATTCTTGCTTCCCGGGTCCTTTTTCTTCTTGTAAACATAGAGCTCGATCATGAAGAGCATCAGGAACAACCCGTAGAATGCATGTACTTCCACGACTTTGAAATCGAGGGTAATGAATGTCAGGACAAAAAAGAC
Source organism: Dyadobacter sp. SG02 (assembly GCF_900109045.1). GTDB lineage: Bacteria > Bacteroidota > Bacteroidia > Cytophagales > Spirosomataceae > Dyadobacter. The sequence continues at coordinate 361,518 of NZ_FNYL01000001.1, read as the reverse complement.
GGTGAGCTCCACGTAGTTCAGCCAGCCCAGAATAAGGCCGTTTCGCTGTTGCAGTAACGGTTTGATATGCCAAATAGCCGCCCTTTCAAACAATGCGACGGCGATCATGCTTGCGAACCAGCCGGGTATTTTACCGACTTTGCCGGTCATGTACAGAAATCCATGTCCTAAAATCCCGCCAATCGCCGTTGCAATGGCCATAAAGAGGAAGAAATACTGGATTTGCTTGTACATGCGATGCGCGCGCCCGAGTTTGTTGAGGTGGATAAAGGCGTAGATGCATACAGCGGTCATCATCAGGCTCGACAGCACCGTCGAGGGCTCCATAATGGTTATTCCGAATAGATTTATCTGGTGGACTTTGCTGAAATCTATGACAACGTCATTCATGAACAGAAGAGTAAGTTAGCGCATACCGGACTTGACCGGTTTGCATTCAAGTTTCAAAAATACGCTTGTCTTCCCTCTTCACCAAAATTGTACCAATGGCCGAACATTCGTTGTCCGGTCGGTTTGATCTCTCCCGCGTTTTCCGTTTGGTATCCCGAAAGTGCCGATTCGCAGATGAAATCGGGGTAGCTATCTATTATCAAATAATAAATATGAAGTATGTTTTTCCTTTGTATTGAGAATTGTATTTAAGTAGGACAGCGGCGAAAGCACCCTCTTTGAAAACTTATGGAACCCATGAACAATCCCTTACTATCAGTCGTCAGATTTGCCTTTTTGACGCTCATTATGGCCATTGCGGTCAACCAATCCTTCGCCCAGGCCCCTGTGCAGGGAAACTCTAAAATTTCTGGAATTGTACTCGACTCAGCCGCCGCGAAAGGGGTTGAATTTGCCAGTATTGCATTATTCAATGCCGCTGATAACAAGGCGATTGACGGCACCACGGCCGACGAAACCGGCAAGTTCGCCATTTCGAAAGTGGCGCCGGGTACTTACAAGCTGATGATTTCCTTCATAGGCTACAAAGACAAGGCAGTGAATGTAAAAGTAGAGAAAGATAAGGATGTGGAGCTGGGCTCGATCCAGCTGGCTTCGAGCGTGCAGAATTTGCAGGAGGTAACCATTACCGGAGAGAAGTCGTTGGTGGAGGAGAAGGTAGACAGGCTGGTGTTCAATGCTGAGAAGGATATTACTTCCAAAGGAGGCGACGCGTCCGATCTGTTACGCAAGGTCCCGATGCTTTCGGTGGACCTGGACGGTAATGTGTCGTTGCGCGGAAGTTCAAACATCAAGGTTTTGATCAATAATAAGCCTTCTACCATTATCGCGGCCAATGTGGCGGATGCTTTGAAGCAGATTCCGGCGGATATGATCAAGTCTGTGGAGGTGATCACTTCACCATCGGCTAAATACGATGCGGAAGGCTCGGGCGGGATCATTAACATCGTTACCAAAAAGAACAATTTGCAGGGGCTTACGCTAAACATCGATTCCGGTGTGGGTAACCGTGGCTCGAACCTGGGTTTGAACGGAAGTTACCGCAAAGGCAAAATGGGTTTCACGCTCGGCGGATTTGGTCGCGCATTCTATAACAAAGCAACATCGGTACTTGATCAGACAACCTATTCAGGCGGAAGTTCTTTCCTCACCAACCAGAGCTCGACGGCGAAAGACCGCGGCTTGTTCGGGCAGTATTCGCTGGGTTGGGATTATGATTTGGGTAAAAATCAGGCATTATCGGCTGGTTTGCGTTATGGAACGCGGAATTTTATCCAGAAGCAGGATCTGACCATCAATCAATACGAAAACAGCATTCTCAATAACAGCTCGCTGCGCAAAGTCGATCGTAAGGATTTGTCGGGAACGGTCGATTTCAATATCGACTACATCCGGACATTCAAACCGCAACAGGAGTGGAGCATTTCCACATTGTACAGCCGCACCAGACTGACCAACAATTTCAATACCGACCTCCTGAACGAATCCGGCGCAGTAGGCAGCAAGCTGAAAAACGAGAACAAAAACGAGAACTCGGAGCTGACGCTCCAAACCGATTACCAGACACCGCTGGGCAAGAACCAGTTGCTGGAATTCGGCGCGAAAGGCATTTTCAGGACTGTGAATAGTGATTTTAAATACCTTACGGCTGGTGAATCGGGCGATTTTGTGTTGAGCACGACCAATCCGTCTGGCGCATTGAACTACAAACAGAATGTGGCGGCGGGATATTTCTCCTACACGCTTTCTACGAAAAACAAATACACTTTCAAACTTGGCACACGCTACGAATACACGGGCATTACGGCCGACATGGGCGAGAATAAGGCCATCGATATCCCGGCTTATGGGAACCTGGTGCCGAGCATCAACGTGTCGAAGGCACTTTCGGGCAATACTACTTTGAAAGCGGCTTACAACCGACGCATTCAGCGCCCGGGTATCCAGCAGCTGAACCCGAACGTGAACTTGTCGAACCCTCAGAGTATCAGCACCGGTAACCCGGCATTGAGCCCCGAACTGACCGATAATTTTGAACTCGCATTGAGTACGAATATCAAGAAGACCTACATTAACGCATCGGTATTCGCCCGCCAGACCAATAACTCGATCACGCAGGTGAGAATGGCGGTTGATACATTGCAGGGAGCCATTGTGACAACATACGAGAACATTGGAAAACAAAGAGCCTACGGGGCGAACGTCTTCGCGAATGTGTACCTGACGCCAAAATGGACATTGAACGGTAGTATCGACATCCTGCATTCGTACCTCGAAGGTCAGACGACCGCGCTGGACGGTACTTCGGTGGGAATGAATAATTCCGGTTTCAACTTTGGAGGTCGGTTAATGTCTCAGATTTCGCTGCAAAATGGCTGGGGATTACAGGCCTTCGGATTTTATCGCGGTAAGGAAATCCAGTTGCAGGGAACGCGCACCGGTTTCTACCTATATTCATTAGGGTTCAAAAAGGATATTGCCAACAAGAAAGGCAGCATCGGTTTCGGAGCGGAGAACTTCCTGACCAAAGGCGTACGGTTTACGTCCGACCTGACTTCACCGCAATTCGTGCAAACCGGCGCTACACAGCTTTACAACCGCAACTTTAAGGTGACATTCAGTTACTCGATTGGAAAAATGAGTTTCAATGCGCCTAAGAAGAAAACCAAGTCGGTGAACAATACGGATGTTGTAGGAGGCAACCAGCAAAACTAGCTTTGAATTGCTGTTGCCATAGCGCAGGGGCTTTTGCCTCTGCGCTTTTTTTGTGTGTACATTGTAAAACAGATATTACACAGCGTACTTTTTCGTTAATATAAAAAGATATTTTTGTATTTTCTAAATACATTGATACCTTGAGAAAGTTAATTATCAATTCATGAAATGGTCATTTGTTATTCAGCAGAAGTTTAAAGCTGCGATTTTGTTGGGAGGGATCATGGCATTGATCGTTGGCGGAACATTAATTTCCCGCTACAATGTGGAAGGGATCGACGAGTCGTTTTCTTCCATTTACAAGGATCGCCTCGTTCCGGCGACCACTATTTTGTATCTCACTGAAAATCTGTACCGTAAGCGTCTGTCGCTGGAAAATTATCTTTACTCGGAGGCACAACAATCGCCTGCGCACGTGAGAGCGCAGCTACGCGCGCATGATCGGAGCATCGATTCGCTGATCCGATTGTTTGAAAAGACTTACCTGGTGGACGAGGAGGCGAAAAGCCTTCAAGGATTCAAAAATCAGATCGGGCAATATGCTAAGCTGGAAAAACAGGTTCTTGCATTGTGCGTAGCCGGATCGTTCGCGGAGGCGAAACAGCTGTTTTCAGCGCCCGGCGGTAACACATTCGAAAGTACGATTTTGAACCTGAACGAGTTGGCGGGTATTCAGTCGACGATAGGGAAGGACCTTGTGAAGGCGTCGAAAGTGAATGTGGCGAGTTTTGGCATTATCTCCTTTCTGCAAATTTCCCTTGCGATTATAACCGGGCTGGTGGTGATTGTGCTGATCCGCAACTCTCAGATCGTCCAGAAGCCCCGCACGAACAGCAATAAAAGCCAATATTTTAACCTAAACTGATAAAGGAACGCTCAAAAAATAAAAGGTCGGGGTTTCCCGACCTTTTATTTTTTGAATGACTGAGAAGAAATTACTGGTTCACTTTGCGTCCTTTCAAAGTCTCTCTCTGGTTTTTCACCTGCTTCAACAGATCTTTCTTAACAAAGAGACGGGCACCGTTACCGCTTTGCAGGTCGAATGTGCGCTCTTTGTAGTCGAATTTGTTGTTGGGAAGCACGTCGAGGAAGTAGTTCTGGCCGCTCAGGTTGAACTTCATCCCTTTGGTATCCTGCTGGGTATCATCCCACGAGACGTTGATTGTACCATCGCCGGTGCTCAATGCAACGCCGGGTGTAAACGGCAGCACATTGATCGTCTGTATGCTTTTCCCGTTGCTCATCGTGATCTGTCCTTCGGGATTTACCTTGATGTCGTTCGGGTCGGTTACTTCGCGGCGGATGTTTATCGACTTGTCATTGAAAAACTGAACTTTCGTAAGGGAAATATTGGCAGCTTCCAGGTCGCGACGGAGATCTTCGGTAAAAACGGTGTAATTCGAGAGGGGAACGGAGTTCATCGTGGTGCAGGCAGAGAACCCGCTGATAAAGAATACTCCTACAAATAGTTTTTTAATCAGATTCATGTCAGAAATTGGTGTTCGGCGGAACTGGTTTGGTGATTTTAGTTGAGTTGTTTACCGGTCGCAATATTAGTAAAAAAGCCTGTCAGATACCAGCCGATTGAGCTTTCGTACCACTTGGTAGCGTAGTACTGACAATGTGTCAGCCAGTATGTGTTTTGATTGTTATTGGAACGTATATTTCTGGCCCGTATTGCAAAGCGAAATTACATTCTTAAAATATAAAACAAACGATAACATAACTATGGAATCAGTGATTCAGGAAAAAGGGAATTTGAGCATTCACACCGAGAATATCTTTCCGATTATCAAGAAATTCCTTTATTCGGACCACGAAATCTTTTTGAGAGAACTCGTTTCCAACGCGGTAGATGCCTCGCAGAAGATCAAAAAGCTGGCTTCTTATGGCGAATACAACGGAGAGTTGGGCGATCTGAAAGTGGTTGTCAAACTGGACAAAGATGCCAAAACGATCACCATCAGTGACAATGGTATCGGTATGACAGCTGACGAGATCAAAAAATACATCAACCAGATCGCATTCTCGGGTGCTACCGAGTTTGTGGAGAAGTATAAAGACAAAGGCGAAGGGGACAAAGGCATTATCGGTCACTTCGGTCTGGGCTTCTACTCGGCTTATATGGTGGCCCAGAATGTGGAGATCATTACCAAGTCTTACAAGGAAGGTTCCGAGCCTGTTCGTTGGGAATGTGACGGTTCGACAGAGTTCGAAATTTCTTCCGTGGAAAAAGAAGAACGTGGTAGCGACATTATCCTGCACATTGCCGAGGATTCGGAAGAGTTTCTGGATGAACACCGTTTGCGCGGCATACTGGAAAAATATGGCAAGTTCCTGCCGATCGAAATCGAGTTTGAAGACAAGGTTATCAACAACCCAAGCCCGATCTGGACCAAGAGCCCATCAGACCTGACGGACGAAGATTACCTCGCATTCTACAAAGAATTGTATCCATTCGGCGAAGACCCGCTTTTCTGGATCCATTTGAATGTGGATTATCCGTTCAACCTGACCGGAGTGCTGTATTTCCCGAAACTGCGCAACGACTTCTCAGGCCAGCGGGAAAAAATCCAGCTGTACAGCCGCCAGGTATTCATTACCGACGAAGTGAAGGACATTGTTCCCGACTTCCTGCAATTGCTGCACGGCGTGATCGATTCCCCGGATATTCCGTTGAACGTATCCCGCAGCTACCTGCAAGCGGATGGTAATGTGAAGAAAATCAATGGCTACATTACCCGTAAAGTGGCTGACAAGCTGCTTGAAATCTTCAAAAACGACCGTGAAGGATTTGAGAAGAAGTTCGATGATATCGGCTTGTTCGTGAAATATGGTATTATCAGCGATGATAAATTCTATGACAAAGCAAAGGATTTCTGTCTGCTGAAAAACACCGATGGTAAATACTTCACCTTTGAAGAATACCGCGAGCATATCAAGGAAAACCAGACCGATAAAAACGAATCATTGGTTTGGCTGTATACTACCGACGAGAAAAAGCAGGATGCATTCATCCAATCTGCCAAAAAGCGCAGCTACGATGTGCTGGTACTGAACAGCATGATCGATTCGCACTTCATCAATACATTGGAGCAGAAGCTAGAAAAAATCCAGATCAAACGCGTCGACGCCGATACACTGGATAAGCTCGTTGAAAAGGAAGTGAAGCTGGAAAGCATTCTTTCTTCCGACGATCAGGAAAAAGTGAAGAAGGTGTTCGAAGGCGTATCCGAAAACAAAACCGCCCACATTACCGTGGAAGCAATGCCTGTGGACGAACTGCCGGTGGTGATCACATTCCCCGAATTTATGCGTCGTATGACCGACATGCAGGCGTCTTCCGGCCAACGTTCGATGTTTGGTGATATGCCGTTGATGTACACGGTTTCGCTCAACTCTAATCACCCGCTGATCGGTAAGATTGCCGGTTCTGAGAACGAAGATGAGCAAAAGTCGCTGGCGAAGCAGGTATACGACCTTGCGTTGCTGTCGCAGGGAATGCTATCTGGTAATGATCTTACTCAATTTATCCAGAGAACTGTCAGTACTTTGTAATTGAGACTGATATAAGAGAAAAGCCGCTGTAAAAAGCGGCTTTTCGTTTTTATGATCTTCCTGAAATCAGTTTGAGTTTCAATCTTTCCAACTCTTCCCATTTCTGCTGTTTGGCGAGGGCGGCTTGCTGCGGCCAGGTCGACGGGTCGTGGAGCTGGTAACGCGGGCCTGCCTTTTTCAGGAAGCTCGCAATGCGTAAAAGGGATGTTTCCATGAGTTGCTCATAGGTATGAATACCCTCCTTGTTCAGAATCTCCTCGATTTTAGGCCCTATTCCCTCGATAATTTTGAGGTCGTCGGGTGCGTGATCGGGGCTGATCGGGGGATAAACGGTTTTGTGGGCGTTGGTAGCAATCGGGTAATCCACTGTGGTGTTCGTTAAAGTCCGGTATTGAGCGAGTTCGTATTTCTTTTCCTCTATTAATTCCTGCAAGTTATCGATTCTCTTTTTGATAATCACTTTTGCCAAAAACCAGCCAGCGACGGTGGCTGCAATGAGCAGTATAGCGATTTCCGCCACCGCTACCGGCAGGCTGTCCAAATCGAGTGAGATCGCAGGTAAGTTCATTGTTTCGACTGATAATAGGCCAACTCGCGGTGGATCCGGTTCAGTTTATACCGCAAATCCCTTGTTTTCTCCATTTCATAGGTTCTGCCCAATATAAAACCGATGATCAGCGTAACTCCGATCATGATGGTGTGTTGCCAGAAATGCGTGAGTTCGATCTGGTAGGCAGGAAGCCCGAGTTGCCGCAGCGAAAACCGGAGCAGTCCACGCTGTGCCGACATTTCCGGCAGAAGCCCCTGGGAACCGAAGAGCATGTCGCAAAACTGCTCTAATTTACAAACATGCCAATAAATGGAACCTGTAATCCAGAATCCGAGGAACGTCCACCAGAGCGCCTTGCTATTGAACATGAGGAAGGAAAGTTTGACGGATGTATGCTTTTACCTAAAAATAGGGTTTCATCCATTAAGAAGCAATAGGAGCGCTTATAACGCAATAAAGCCCGGGCGTTGGCCCGGGCTTTGTTATTTATCGGTTCATCGAGATCAGGAACTCTTCGTTGTTCCGTGTCCCTTTCATATGTTCCAAAAGGAAGTCCATCGATTCCATCGCATTCATATCCGACATGTGCTTGCGCAGTATCCACACTTTTTTGAGTGTTTCCTTGTCGAGCAACAAGTCCTCGCGGCGTGTTCCGGACGCCATTACGTCGATAGCCGGGAAAACACGTTTGTTGGACAGCTTGCGGTCGAGTTGCAATTCCATATTACCGGTACCTTTGAATTCTTCGAAAATAACTTCGTCCATTTTGGAACCGGTGTCTATCAATGCAGTGGCGATAATGGTTAGCGAGCCGCCGTTTTCCACATTACGCGCCGCACCGAAGAAACGTTTGGGCTTGTGCAATGCATTGGCATCCACACCACCGGAAAGGATTTTACCGGATGAAGGAACCACCGTGTTATACGCACGTGCCAGACGTGTGATAGAGTCGAGCAAAATCACTACATCGTGACCGCATTCCACCATTCTTTTGGCTTTTTCCAAAACAATGCTCGCTACTTTCACGTGGCGGTCGGCTTGCTCGTCAAATGTTGATGCGATCACCTCCGCACGTACGCTGCGCTGCATGTCGGTAACCTCTTCCGGACGTTCGTCGATCAGCAGGATCAACAGGAACACTTCGGGGTGGTTACGCGTGATAGCGTTGGCGATTTCTTTCAAAAGCACGGTTTTACCGGTTTTAGGCTGGGCAACGATCATACCGCGCTGGCCTTTTCCGATAGGTGCAAAAAGATCGAGAATACGGGTGGAATATTGTTCCGGGCGCGAGCTAAGGCGCAGGCATTCATCCGGGAACAACGGGGTAAGGTATTCGAATGGGATGCGGTCGCGGATTTCTTCGGTAGTTTTTCCATTGACCGTCTCCACGCGCAGAAGCGCAAAGTATTTTTCTCCTTCTTTCGGCGGGCGGATCTGACCTTTTACGGTGTCGCCCGTTTTCAGACCGAACAGTTTGATTTGTGAAGGCGAAACGTAAATATCGTCGGGGCTGGCCAGGTAGTTGTAATCGGCAGAGCGAAGGAAGCCGTAGCCGCCATCCTGCATGATTTCGAGCACGCCTTCGTTGACGATCAGGCCATCAAACTCTCTTACATAGTTATTGTAATTACGTTTGATTTTCGAAGATGGGTCTTCGCGTTGTGCCTGAGGCTGTTGATGCCTTTCCTGGCCTTCCTGCTGAGGACGTTGCTGACGCTCTTCACGTGGCTGGGATACCGGCTCATGCGAAATTGCGGCAGGCTTTTCTTCTTGATTATCTTCCTGAATATCAGCCTGTGTTTGTTCAACTGCAACTTCCGGTTCAGTCGTTGCCTCTACTTCCGCAGGGATGATTTCTTCTCTGCCCAGGTCGTTGAGGGTGTCATTGTCCTCGTCGATTTCGAGCGATGTATCTATGTTTTTCGGACGTTCTTCCTGACGTTTCGGGAACTCCTGACGAGGAGTATCGAATAACGGCGCGGAAGAAGGGCCGCTTTGAATGTTATCTTTTTTATTCCGGGCAGGACGGTTGTTTCCACCTTTTACCGGAACGGACACGGGTGTTGGCTCGACAGGCCTCCTCGCACGTTTTTTCTTGGGTTCACCGGAATCGGCTGAGACAGCTTCCAGTTCGGGGGTTTCCACCACAACTGGCGCAGCAACAGATGCAGGTGCTTCCTGCCGTGACATTATCCGGTTAATCAGTTCTTTTTTAGGAAGTTTGGCATGATCGGGTATTCCCAGAGCACCCGCTATTTCTCGTAGCTCTGATAAAAGCTTAATGTTTAAATCATCAATTGTAGGCATACAGAAAATGGAAAGTAAAGGGTCACTTTACCAATTGGACAATAAGGTTGTGAATATAATTGGATGTAAACAGGACTGCGCGCCCTGAAGTCACGTGATGGTCATTGATAGGTTATAATAAGCATTTATCGCGAAAGCCCGCGCGAAAGGCTTTACTTACTGCAAAACTTTGATGGATCAAATCTGATAATTGTAACTGGTACAAACAGGAAGTATTGACAATAAATCGGCAAGATTTTGAATCTCGATAACGCTGAGGTGCGAAGTTACTGCGAGATGGAATTTGGATTTACGAGTCGATACTGACTTGGATGGACGAAAGTAAATATATATGGTTTAATTTCCAAATATTTAGCTTAAAAACCGTGCCAACGGCATTCTTATTGTTTTTGTATGACAAAAAATCTCTGATGAAGTGCCGAAGTCAGTGATTTAACGTACACTAACTTTTTTCGGCCTTAGTTTTTGTGGAGGGAAAATCGGATTTTTGCGGGACTATGAATATTGTTGTGGATTCCGGGAATACCTTTTCGAAGATCGGATGGTTCGAAGGGCAAAAACTTATACGATATACGACGCACCTGGAATTCCCGGAATTGATCCGGAATGTCAGGGCGGAACTCCCGGAATACCTCTTTTTTTCTTCTGTGGGAAGGACGCAGGAAGAATTCCAGGAAGCACTGGGAGAGCCTGTCCGGATAATGGGCCTCACGCCGGATACACCTTTGCCGATCACCAGGCATTACGATACCCCGCAAACTCTCGGCGCCGACCGCATAGCCGCCGCTGCGGGCGCAAATTATCTTTTCCCCGATGAAGATCTCGTGGTCATCGACATGGGGACCTGCATTACCTACGACCTCATCGACCGCAATGCCACGTTCCAGGGCGGGTTAATTTCTCCCGGTGTACGAATGCGATTCAATGCAATGCATACGTTTACTAAAAGACTTCCACTTTTCGAGCCTGAAAAAACGCCTGATTTGATCGGAAAAAGTACCCGTCAGGCCATGCAGAGCGGTGTTATGAACGGCACGCTCGCTGAAATCGAAGGAATTATTGAAAGATACCGACACAATTACCCGACTTTGCGCGTAGTATTATGCGGTGGGGATGCTGCTTTTTTTGAAAGTAGCTTGAAACCACCCATCTTTGCGGTGCCGGAACTGGTTTTAATAGGATTGAACAGAATTTTAACATATAATGTCTCTTTACAGTAGAATAGGAATAATCACGCTTGCCATTACACTCGGTTGGAGTTGTACAAATCTTGCAAAAGCACAAGGATTGGGCAATTCTCCGTATTCATCGCTCGGTATGGGTGAGTTTTACGGAGATGCATATTCCGATAATACTGGTATGGGAGGGGCTGGCGTCGCCTCGGGTAGTGGGTTCCAGATCAACAACCTGAACCCGGCGCTTTGGGTGCGCAACCGCTTTACCACGCTGGATGTGGGGCTGGTGGGTCAGTACAAAGATATTGCGTCCGGTAACCTGAAACAGGGAAATGCGGGCGGAAACCTTGCATATCTATCATTATCCTTCCCGATCACCCCGAGATGGGTAATCGGCGCCAACTTGAAGCCTTACAGTTTCATCGATTTCCAGAATACATTCACCCGTCCTGTTTCAGGTTCGCCTGGGATCGCTGAATATACTGTTTCGGGAAAAGGCGGAGTCAACAAGGCTTCGTTGGTCAACTCGTTTCAGATCGGCCGTTATGTGACCCTGGGTCTTGAAAGCAGCTATTTTTTTGGTAACGTGCGAAGGGCGTCCGATGTGATGCTGTTTGTCAATGGTATCGCATCCGACTATATCGTCAGCCTCAACGAACGCAGTACCTATTCGGATGTTGCTTTCCGGGCCGGTGGTACTGTCCGTATTCCTCTCAAAAAAGAAAATAAGCTGAACCTGAACCTCGGTGGTGCGTATAGTTTCAGTACTTCGCTGAACTCTACCAAAACTACTTCTTTTGAGCTTACACAAGGTTCATTCCCGGTTGTGGCACCCGATACGCTGGAAAAAAATCTGGGCGGTTCCACGAAAGTGCCCGAGCAATACCAGGTAGGTGCAACACTCGAATGGCCGTTCAAATTGTCAGTTTCCGTGGATTACAGCCATCAGTCATGGTCGCAGTACAGGGGCTTCGGGAACGTGAATGAAGCACTCAAAGATGTGAATCGCTTGCATGTCGGTGCAGAATATATTCCGAAATTCGCGTCTCTCAGCTATCTTGATAATGTTCGCTATCGTATCGGTTTCAGCACGGGTAATACGCCTTATGTAGTTGGTAATACGAAAATTAATGACACAAACGTCAGCCTTGGCTTTACTTTCCCGATGGGCCGTGGGTATGCCAACTTCCTTTCGGTAGGATTCGTAGGAGGACAGCGCGGTACCAACTCCGGGGGAGCGATCCGCGAACGTTACGGGCGAGTGGTCCTGGGAATAACGCTCATGGAAAGATGGTTTGAGAAGAGGAGGATCGACTAAACGGGTAGTCTTATGCTTAACATAGGCATTCAAAAGCTTTTTTTAAAAGGAGATAGTCACGTATCTCCTTTTTGTATTCTGGTACTTTGCGTACTGCTTTTCGCGGCTTGTGAATCTAAAAAAGATAAAATCGGGGCGGTTTATAACGGACCAATCGAAATTGTCAATGACCTGGTGGTCAAGTACAGTGAGCAGGGCAATATGAAAGTGTATGTTAAAACGCCCAAGTCATTTACCTACCAGAACGAAACCCGCGTTTTCCCGGATTCGGTTAATATCAGTTTCTTTGACTCGCTGGGGACGGTGGTAACCACGCTACGCTCGGATTCGGGCAGATATGACCGCAGTGCGGACGTATATATTGTAAAAGGGCATGTGCGGGTGGTAAAATTGCAAGACCATCAGATTCTTACCACCACCGAGCTCAATTGGAGCCCGGGTACGCGCAAGGTTTTTACAGATAAGGCATTGAAAATCGTAAATACCCAGTCGCCGGAAGTGACCCATGCCGTGGGGATGGATGCCGAACAGGATTTTTCAAGAATCAAATTGCGGAAAATGACCGGTACAGTCATTTCAAAAGGTTTTTAGTCGGGCTTGCATTCTGCTAACGCCTTGCGTACAACCTCGATCGGTGTATAAACGCTGTCCTTCCCCCATTTCATCGATACAAAACTCACGAGTTCCGCGATTTCTATTTCGGTTAGCTTAGGATTGGGAGGCATTGGCCTGCTGAACTTTTTGCCGTTCACGACGATGGTATCGCTCATTCCGTACTGAATAATGCAGGCCACCCGTGCCTTGTCGGAAATAATCGACGACCCTGCGATAGGAGGGTAGAGATTAGACATTCCTTTACCTTCCATCTGATGACAGTTGGCGCAATGCGTCATGTACAGTTGCTGGCCGGTCACAAAATACTGCTCGCTTTTCAGCTCTTCCGAACTGCGGCAAGAGCCCAAACCCAGCATCATGAATGCCAGCATTGGGGCAATGCGGTTACTTTGCAGCAGTTTCATTTCTTATATTCAGCCAGTAACCGCTCCATATCGTTGAGCAACTTCTTTGTCCCTTCTTCGGTAGTACCGTCGTACATACCGCGTACGTGCTTCTCCTTATCCACGAGGATGAATGCCCCGCTGTGGATGTAGCCGCCTTGCACCGTCGTGTCTTCTTTGGCGGTCGACATGTAGTTCTTTTGGCCTATTTCATAAATTCGGGCCTTATCGCCGGTCAGGAATTGCCATTGCTGGCCTTCCACGCCCAAATCCTTCGCAAACTTATTCAGTACTGCCGGTGTGTCATGCTCGGGATCAATAGAGTGGGAGAGGATCATCACATCGGGATTGCCCTTGTAAGCTTCGTAGACTTTTACCATTTGCTTTTTCATCACCGGGCAAATGGTAGGGCAGGTTGTGAAGAAAAAGTCGGTTACGTAAATCTTGTTTTCGACAATTTTCTCGGTAATGGTATCGCCGTATTGGTTGACAAAAGCGAATTTCGGGATCTTGTTATAAATGGTGTCAACGACTTCTTTTCCATCCACGGTCTTCTTCACCCAGTCGCGCTCTCCCAGGATAGGTAGTTTTTTGTCCGAACCACCGCAGCTCGTAATAGCAGCCAGGGAAGCGGAAGCGAAGAGGCATTGGAAAAGGATTGATTTTACTTTTGAATTCATAAACGGGTTATTCTAAAAATGTTTTTGCCTCCTGAATCGATTTCAGTGTGGCCTGCTTTACGAGCAAGATCCGTTCCTTCTCAGTTTCGAAATAGAGGACAGCTTGTTTGGGGTCCAGTTTTTTCGCAGAATCGCCGCGGTAGGCGTGCATCCAGTCCATCATGAGTTTATCTGCATCAGTCAGTTTCTGGTTCAAATCCACTGCTTTAATGCGTTGTTCGGCCATGGTATTGCTGCTCACACCCACATTTTGAAGGCTATCAATGCCCTGGATTTTTTTCGAAAGCTGCGATTGCAGGCTCACAATGTCTTCCTGCTTGGGCATTACTTCGTCGTGGATCGCCAACACTTCCGTTTCGAGGCCGACGATTTTTTCCTGATTTTTGTCCTTACCACATGCCATACAAAGCGTGATCAGGAACGATAGAAGGATAAGGTTTTTCATGTAAATCGGGTTTACCGAATAGGTGTACATTAATCTCTGAGGATCATTTCGCGCGCATTGTGCAGCACGGCTTCCGAAGGATTATGGCCGCCGATCATTTGGGCGATCTCCTGTACACGTTCATCGATGGTGAGTTTTTTAATCCTGCTGACGGTTCTGTCGGAGGAGTGATCTTTGTATACGAAATAGTGCGCATCACCGCTACTGGCAATCTGGTGCAAATGCGTTATGGCGATAATCTGGTGATTTACGGCCATATTTTGCATCATTTTCCCCATCTTTTTGGCGATCTCCCCGGAAACCCCGGTATCGATTTCGTCAAAAATAATGGTCGGCAGCTTTCGCTTGTCGGCGAGTATATACTTAATAACCATCATCAGCCGGGAAAATTCCCCACCGGAGGCAACTAATTTCAATTCCTGGGGAACGATGCCTTTGTTACCGCTGAAAAGGAAGGTTACCGAGTCTATTCCGTTGGGAGTTGGTGTGGTTTCTGTAATCTGAATACTAAGCGAAGCATTAGGGATGCCGAGTTCATAAAGCCTGTCAAGGATAAGCTTTTCAATGGCTTTGGTCACTTTCTTGCGTCTCTCTGAAAGTACTTTCGCGCCCGTCAGCATTTTGTCGTGCGTCTGCGCAACTTTCTTCTCCGCCTTGATCAGATCCTCGTCGAGATTCATGACAATGCTCAGCTTGTCCTGCAAAGCGGCTTCGATATCCAGCAATTGCCCAATATTCGAGACCTGGTGTTTTTTGAGCAATGAATAAATGAGGTCGAGCCGTTCCTGGACCACCTCGGTACGCGCAGAATCCAACTCCACACCTCCATTTACCTGATCGATTTCCTCGGCCAGGTCCCGGAGTTCAATCAATGCACTTTGGGCGCGCTGGCGCAGAACATCATACTCATTCACAAGCCGCGACGCCTGCGTGAGTGAGCTGACGGCATTTTTAAGCAAATCAAGTGCTGAATTTTCAGGATTATCGAGATAGGCATGTGCCAGTTGGAGTTTTTCTTTAATCTCTACCGCGTTCTCGAGAATGGTCAGCTCATGTTCCAGCTTTTCCTGTTCGTCGGCTTTCAAACCCGCGTTATTCAATTCCTGAAAAAGAAACTGGTCGTAATCGAATTCCTTGCGGAGCTGGTGTGCTTGCCGTTTCAATTCCTCGAATGCTTTTACGGCTTCGCGGTAAGCATTGAAATCCGTTTGGTATATTTTGAGCCGATCAGCGTTTTCGGCGTAGGAATCTACAACCCGCAGTTGAAATTCGTTGTTGCCCAGCAATATCGAATCATGCTGCGAATGAACGTCGAGCAGCTGCATGCCGATCTTCCGCAGGGTTTCGAGATTAACTGGCGTATCGTTGATGAACGCCCTCGATTTGCCGGCAGCGGAAATTTCCCGCCGCACAATGCACTCTTCCGAAAAGTCGAGATTTTCGTCCTCGAAATTGGGGGCGAGATCGTAACCTTTTAGGTTGAAAGTACCTTCGATAACGCATTTCTCGCTACTGTCATATAACGATTTTGCGTCCGCCCTGTTTCCGAGCAGAAGGCCTATTGCACCAAGCATAATGGATTTTCCGGCACCCGTTTCACCTGTAATGATGTTCAGCCCGGGGTCGGGCGACATTTCCAGGTGCTTTATCAGCGCATAGTTTTTGATCAGTAAATTAGAAAGCATGTCTAATTTAGGCAGCAGATTGCCGGAGATGATGCAACCTGGCTATGATGAAGGGATCAAGGTCGTCTCCGATACGAATATAGGGATGATCTTCCCAATTAGGAAATATAACAGGACGTAACCCCAATTTTATAATGTAGTATGCCTGCTTGGTGGTACGACTCCCTGATCGTCGTCATAAACCACTTCATACAAGTCCGAAAGGGCGATCTTATGCTGGTGGTCACGGGTATCTTTCAGTATCAGCTGTGCCGCGTCGATGGATATTAATCTGCCAAAAATGGTATTTCCATTGGAAAGGACTGCATTGAGCGGCTGTTTTTGCAAAATGTGTTGTTTGCCCTGTATTTCGTCGCGCTGGACTCTTATTAATCGTTTACTCATTGATTTATATTCGCTACATAGACAGCCGCTGGTACATCTGGGTTTTCGAAGGGTCGAGATTAACCAGCAAAGTGTAAGCCTGAACGCGCTGTTCGGGCAATCCTTCAATCATTATTTTGTACAGCTCATCCGATTTGGCGTCAAAAAATGAGTTCACTACCACGCTCGCCGGACGAAGCTGATTGACTTCTTTCATCGTGTTCAGAAATTCAAGCACTTTCGCACGGGTTTCGGCAGGATTCTGCGTTGCCACATCCAGGCCTTGGCGATAGTATTTGTACATCCCCTCGCGGAATGGCGTAAATTGTTGGCTTTGAAGGTTCTCAATCAGCCAATAGCGATTTTTTGAATCCCCGTTCGAGTCCCAGCCACGCTTGTTCGGTGAAGCGTTTCGCGCAAGGTTCACCAGGTTGAATGCCTTTTGCACATAGGGCGATCCGCCCATTTTGCTGAACGAGTCGTAATCGAAAATCAGTGCAATATTGGCGTAGAATGCCAGAATGTACGGAAGCTCTTCGGTGTAGCTGTTTTCATTAAAATACAGCTGTGTACTTGGGAGGTAGGTAAATGTGAAATTTTTATCGACGTAAGTAAACAGCACGGTTTCATACGTCGAGCCATACACGGGCCGCGATACCACAAGCTGTGCGTTGCCCTCGTAGCTTCCCTGCGCCAGCGAGCGCGTGAGGTTCACATTGAGCTTGCATTTGATCTTCTCTTCCTTCGTAAACTGATCGTTGGTCCAGCGCGTATTGTTCAGAAAATCATTCATGTAGGTCTGCAACTGATTCATCGACTGTGGATCAGTCTTTTGCTGCGCCACCAGTTGCTCATAGTTGAGATTGACCGTGAACAGGAATTCCTGCGCGTGCGCACGTTGCGCGAGGGCCCCTAAAAGCAGCGGGATGGTCAGGATTAGTAGTTTTATGCTTCGCTCCATTTGCCTAATACGATATTTAGAATGTCCTGCGCGACCTCTTCTTTGGATTTAAGGTCGAATTGCTGCACATTTTTGTCTTTGTCAATAACGGTTATTTTGTTGGTATCGTGTGCGAAACCTGCTCCGGGGTCATTCAGCGAATTTAAGACAATATAATCGAAATTCTTCCGGGTCAGTTTGTCCTGCGCGTGGTTCAGTTCATTCTCTGTTTCAAGCGCAAAACCGATGATTAACTGCCCCGATCTTTTCATTGCGCCCAGCGTTCCTGCAATATCGGTCGTTTTGGCAAGATCCAACACCATACTGTCGCCTTGCTTTTTGATCTTTTGCTCAGCGACATACCTCGGTGTATAATCGGCCACCGCTGCTGCGAAAATGATCAGATCGTTCGCTTCGAAATGATCTTTTGCAGCCTGGAACATCTGGCCGGCAGTTTCAACGGCGATTGTTTTAATATTCGGATTGGACGTTTTCAGATGTGTAGGTCCGCTCACGAGCGTTACGTGTGCGCCTGCGGCCGCAAAGGCTTCCGCAATGGCGTACCCCATTTTGCCGGAGGAACGGTTGCTGATAAATCTTACCGGATCGAGCGGTTCTACTGTTGGCCCGGCAGTAATGAGGACGCGCCTGGAACCGGCAACAGGCCGTTTCGCGAAATGGTTGTCAAGTATTTTAACAATATTCTCCGGCTCGGCTAACCGTCCGTCGCCGATTAATCCGCTGGCCAGTTCCCCGTGTTCAGGTGAAATAAAGCTATTGCCGTAGCTCACCAGTTTTTCAATATTATGCTGTGTGGAGGGATGTTTGAACATATCCACATCCATTGCAGGCGCGAAGAACACCGGGCATCGGGCCGAAAGATATATAGCCGTCAAAAGGTCGTCGCAATGGCCACTGGCACATTTGGAGAGCGTTTTTGCCGTCGCGGGTGCAATGATGATCAGGTCAGCCCAAAGCCCGAGTTCGACATGATTATTCCATTCGCCTGTTTCATTTTTGGTAAATGAGGTTAGAACGGGGTTTTTGGAGAGTGTCGACAACGTCAGTGGTGTGATAAACTCGGTTGCCGATTGGGTCATTACCACACGGACTTCTGCTTCTGCTTTTACAAGAAGACGTACCAGTAATGCGGATTTATAAGCAGCAATACTACCCGAAATGCCCAGCAGTATCTTTTTACCTTTCAGATTCAATTTATGGCTATTTGAATGATCGTGGTCCAATGGTGTAAAGTTAACCAGATAAAAACAAAAAGCCCGCCGGGAATCAGATTCCTGGCGGGCTTCGTCCAATACAGTCGTATTATTCTTCTGTCGTATCGCGGTAGCTGTGGTAAGTTTTACCTTCGATGAACTCATCGATGGCAATGCTTCCAGCCTTAGGCATACGCTCGTAAAATTTCGAAATTTCGATTTGTTCTCTGTTTTCAAACACTTCTTCGAGGTTATCCACACCGGAAGCAAACTCGGCCAGTTTGTTGTTCAGCTCTTCCTTCATTTTGCTGGAAATCTGGCGTGCCCTTTTAGAAATGACCGATACGGATTCATACAGGTTACCTGTTACCGCCGCTATCTTGTCTGTATCACGGGTAATGATCGATGGATTCGTTGCCATAATGGTCTGATATAGTTAAAATTCTTAAAACAATATAAATGGTGCCGCTATTGACCGTTCGGGGTGCTGATGGCAGGCGTGGTCACCTTAGCCGGTTTGGTAGCCGGATCTGGTTGAGATTCTTTCAGTTTTTGACGTTCCGCTTCCACTTTGGCGATCACTTCGATCTGTTTCTGACTGTCGTCGAACATTTTTTCGGCGTCGCGGTTGTATTTGCCAGTCGGGTATTTATCCACAAGTTCCTGATAGAACTTAACGACTTCCTGGTATCTTTCTTTTTGCTTGTCGCTGAAACTGTTGGACGCCAGGTTGAACTGGGATTCAACTTTCAGGAATGCAAGCTCTTCGTTGTATTGCGAATCCGGGAAATCTTTGCGGAAGTTCTCAATCGAAATAACCGCGGATTTAAGCGACATCGGGTTAAAATCACTGATCTTGTGGTACAACCTCGCACGCTCGTAAGCTTTCCGTTCCAGTTTGGACCTTAGTTCCAGGATATAACGGGTACATTCTTCGCGGAACGGGCTGTCAGGATAAGTGTTGATAAAATCCTGCATAGCAGAGATCGCCGTGAAAGTACTCGTCTGATCGAGGTTGTATGGCGAAGAATCTTTGTATAAAGAAAACGCGTGCATGTACAACGACTCCTGCGCATAGTCGCTACGTGCGTAGGTGTCGTAAAATTTCTTAAAGAGAAACTGGCTGGTATTGTACTGACTCTGATGGTATTGCGTGTAGGCGTAATAGAACTGCGCGAGCTCAGATTCGGTACTTCCTTTCAATAAAGGAATCAACTCCTCAAACAGCAGTCCTGCGCGGTAATAGTCCGCCTTTTTGTAATAGGCCATGGCAGCATCATACTTCTGCTGATCTGTACCTGTCTTTTGTAACTTGGAGAACTTACTGCAGGAAGTAACAACAAGGATTGCAATGAATAGCAAGAAATAGCTTGCCGGACTGTTTTTTCGCATATTAACTGCAAAGGTAATAAAAAAAGCTACACGTCCATAACGAATGCGTAGCTGATATAGTGTTAAAAATTAGCCTATTGCTGATGGCGAACGAGCATTTTCTTGGTAGCCACTTTTTTGCCATCGACCGACAACTGATAGAAATACAGGCCGGTAGCCATGTCCCTGGTGTTAACACGTAATTTACGCTCGTTTTTGTTGAGAGTGAATTCCTGGATCTGCGAACCGAGTACATTGTAAAAAGTAAGTTTCGCATCGCGCAGGCCCGGGTTGATCGTGAAATCGATTTCAGCATATTCGCTCGCAGGATTGGGGTATACATTGGAAACCGAAATCTTGTCGTTCACAAACAGTAGCTCTTCTGCTCTCAACTGTGCTTCCAGGGCAGGTGATTTCTTTTCGCCCGATTTTTCTGCGACTTCGACAGCCAGTGTGTTGTTATCTGCCGGGTTCGCGGAAGCAAAAAGAAACGAAGTGTAGAATCTGTTCAGCGCTTTTGGATTTTGCAAAGTCAGCGGTTTGTAGCTGGTACCGCTTGAAAAGTTTGAGAATTTGATGCTCTGGGTAGCGGGGGCTTTCTTTTTGCCGACCATATTCAGGCGGCTTCCCCCCGAGACACTTTGGGCCTGTAACCCTTGAATACTCAGGGCTAAGGCTAAAATCATATATATAAAACGTATAGTTCTTTTCATAGCTGCAATCGGATACTTTTGACTAATGCGTTATGTATTTTTAGCTGAAAAGTACGCTACAAAAATATAGAGAAATAATTGTATATTCAAAATATATTGTGCGAACGGGTAACTTTATTTTTGTATGGTAAAAAATCGTGCCGACAGCTAACTCGGGACAAAATTTCTGAGTAATAGGTTATTTTTCCTGCCAGGTCGTCTTGGCCTTCGTTGGCTTCTCGGCAATACGCCAGCTGAAACCGTCCAGTTGCCGTTCCGCGGGCTTTATTTTGGAGGGAGGTATCAACTTCCCGTCCGGCTTCCCGATGAACGCGATCCGCTGAACCCGGTTATCTTCGAAAAGGAGATTCATCCTCCCGCATTCGACCCTGTTTAAACCGATATTTTTCTGCTTATCGTCTACCGCATAGTAGGCACTTTCCCCATTGCCGTCTACGAGCACCTGTTTCAACTTGTTTCCGGTCTGAAAATAGGCGTTGATCGTCCGGCCCTTCACCTGGTTGAATTGCTTCACGAGCGTATCTTCCGTGATGACGAAAGATTTTCCCTTGAGAAGCATTCGGTTGATCTCGTTGCTCACCAAAAATGCGGTGATCGAATCGGCTTCCATCTGGTAATGTTGATCGCTCCAAAGGATCGGTTTACGGAAAAAGCGGATGATCGAATCGGCGGTGTTGTAGGTGATCGAATCACATTTCCCTTGGAAATCGGATTTGTAAATGAATACGTTACGGTCTCCGATCAGCTTTCTCGTGCTGTCGCGTGCGTTTTCGAACGAATACAGCGTGTCGGCGCGGATATAAAGCGTGTCTTCGGATACGACATTCCTTACATAGGCATGTCCGAAAATTTTGGAGTAACCTTTTGTTTTCCAGTAATATCCTTCGTCGCCGTTAAGAACTGTTTTATCCTTTTTGGCTACAATCACCACATTTCCCTTCCCCTTGCCGTCATTGGATTTTCCATCTACCACCAGCGAATCGGCGGTGAGCGTATACGTTTCGTTGTCGACCGTCGTGCGCGTATGAAATGTGGACTGAGTCGATTCCGTATTGTATTGCCCCTTAGTTCCTACAACAGTACCGTCCTTGTTCACGATTTTGGTCTTTCCATTGAAATACGACCACTTGGTGATCGAGTTGTAGAGCAGCGTATCGGTAGTGAGCGTGTATTTCTTATTGACCAGCTTCACATTTTTATAATACGTAAACTCCTTGGTGGCTGTATTGTAGAGTCCTTCCTTGCTGGTAAGTACATTCTCTTCGTCGACGGTCCGGCCGGGCTGCTTGTAATAGGCAATCCCATTGGCCATATCGTACTCGATTTTGCGGGTCGTGAGCGTTTTTTTCGTGTCTTTCAGGACAGTTTTCCTTCCACTCACAATGGCGAGACGGGTGTTTCCGTAATAATAAAGTGTGTCTCCCGTAACCGTCACCGTGTCCCCCTGAACGATTCTGACATTGCCAAACGCCTCAATCATATTGGAATTGATGTGCTGGATGGCAAGGTTGCTGTACAAAAGTGCCCCCTTATGCCTGAAAACGCCATTGGTCACCCTCCTTGAATCGTCTCCGGGCTGATTAATAATTTCCAGCTCGTCCGATTTCAGGATCTCAATCAGACCTTCGCTTTGAGGAGGCTGTGTTTGAGGTAATGCTTTCTGTGCGAACAGATAAGGCGAAAAAATCAGTAAAGCAAAGAACGTTAGTTGAAATATACTTCTTTCGATATTGATGACGCCGAAAAGTTTAAAAGGGTTGCAGGTTTCTGCACTATTTTTTTTCTTCATGTTGCTTTTCTTTCTCTTACCTTTGGCTGGATCCTGTCCCGTTTACCACCCGGACGAAGAGATAAATCCATTCTCATTTAATCAAAAGTACATCAAATACGATTCGCAGGTTCATGTTGGATTCGTTTTTAACTTTTATTAACCAACACACGCCGGATCTGAAACGACAGCCGACTTTGCTTGCCGTGAGCGGCGGGATCGATTCTGTCGTAATGGCTCATTTGTTTCATAATCTGGGACTTCCGGCGGTCATTGCCCATTGTAATTTCGGTTTGCGGGGGGAGGATTCCGATGGCGACGAAGCCTTTGTGCGCGATCTTGCCGCCGGATACAATTTTTCCTTTTTTGTGACCCGTCCGGATGTCAAAAGCTTCGCAAAAAGTGCTTCCGTTTCTACCCAAATGGCAGCCCGCGAATTGCGATACGAATGGTTCGGGAAAGTCCGGCAAGAATCCGGCTGCCAGTGGATCGCTACCGCGCATCACGCGAACGACTCGCTGGAAACATTGCTACTCAACCTGGCACGCGGAACCGGCCTGGCAGGACTGACCGGCATTGCGCCCATCAACGGTAATCTGATCCGGCCTTTGCTTTATTCAAATCGCGGGGAAGTCAGCCGGTATGCTGCTGAAAACGATATTCGTTGGAGGGAAGACCGGACGAACGAAACGGATGATTATCACAGAAACAAGATCCGCCACCATGTAATCCCGGTACTAACCGAGTTGAATCCATCGCTGGAAACAACATTTAATACTTCGTCGGAACGGCTTAGGGCGGCCAACTCATTGCTCGACGAACATCTGGAAAAATGGAAAGCACAGATTATTCGCCAAGAGGCCGGTGTCACCCGCATTCCGATAGCGTCAATATTGGGCGAAACGGAACTGGCATATCGGTTATGGATTATTTTGCAGGATTTTGGTTTTCAATACAACCAGGTGCGCGGCATCCTGACTGCTCTTGAAGGAATGCCAGGCAAGCTGTTTTCTTCGGCAACCTATACTTTGCTCGTCGACAGGGACCACCTTATTCTAAAAACATCCTCCGAAATCTCCAATTCGGAGGAGCTGATCATCGAACGGCCGGACACGACATTGGACTGGCATGGCGCCAAACTTACCTTGCGTATAGTGGAGGAGGGGGGCGTAATTCCATTTGATACGACTACCATTGCCGTCGATCAGGATTCACTTACATTTCCGCTGACGCTTCGGAAGTGGCGGAAAGGTGATACGTTCCAGCCCTTCGGAATGGGTGGAAAGCATAAAAAGGTGAGCGATTTGTTGATTGACAACAAGATAGATCGCTTTGAAAAGGAACGAATTGGTGTATTGGTGAATGGAGATGGGGAGATTGTGTGGGTGGTAGGCGTGCGTGCGGATGAGCGGTTTAAGTTAACTGCCTCTACACGCAGAATATTAAGAGTCCTCTTCTACCGGGAATAGCAATATAATCAGATCGAAATTGCCATTGTAAACGACCATGAGCTCATGGCGAAGGCACTTTCCGGCCTTGTTCAAAAATTTGAAGATTTTGATGTAATATTTGAAGTTTCAAGTGGCGCTGCACTTATAGAGCGACTAGGACTTGATACGATTCCGGATGTCATGTTGCTGGAAGTCAGTATGCCTGATATGGACGGATACGAAGTTTCTTATTGGCTAAGGTCCCTCAAAGTGATCATCGACTATTTCTTCAAATCTATTAGCGGCCCGCTGTTCTTTCTCTTTAGCCTCTACTGCTGAAACGCCCTAACGGAAAACAAAATACCCCTGGTGTGATATTCCTTCCGTAGCTCGTCTCTGTAATGGGACTGAGGATCGAAGCCGTGAACAAAAACCAATTCAACTCTGAAATCAATAAGCTCTTGGTGCAATCGCTCTGCATCCTCCACAGACGGTACGATCAATTCATTTGGAAACCGAATGTTTCTAAGTTCAGCGCACTGTTCTCCTGTAATATGTGTACCCGCTTTTATTTATTATCTTCGAAGGCAGGACTCGCCAGATTCTCATTTACCGAATAGTAGTCAGAGAGGTCCCTCATATTTGGGGTGACCTTCTGTTGGTTTGCAGGTTAAATTAAACTGGGAGTATAACGCCAAGTTGAAGGTGGTTAAAAGGACTCAAGTAACTCCATTTACGCTGCTTTTAGCAATTTGGCGCCTTTGGGCCAAAGCTCGACTTTGCATTTAAGCAGCTTCTTGAGATTGTAAGCAAAAGCGGCCATGATCATACATTGGTTTGCCTGCTTAATGCCATTTACATTGATCCTACTCATTCCGGTATAATTGATTAGTGAACCAATTACGGGCTCCACTGTACTGGAACGGAGCTTTTTGAATAACTTAGCTTTATCGCTTTCCAGTTGTTTGTGCATCTGATCATAAAGCGGTTTATCGAGCGAGTGCTTGATTCTCCGAGTACCCATGTGATTTACGCACTTACTTTTAATCGGGCAATTCGCACAGTCTTCTGGACTAGTCCGGTAGATTTTCTTCTGAAGCTTCCTAGTTTTAGTAAGCTTTTCGTAACATCTAAATGTGGCATGCACACCGTTTTTGCAGGTATATCGGTCATTTTCAAGATCATAAATAAACCCTTCTTCTAATCTGTCTTTTTTGTAACTGGCAATATTAGGAATGTAACCCTCGATGCTATGGTCTGCCAATGAGCGCATAGCTTCTCCACTGCTGTAACCAGTATCTGCTAATATTTCTTTGACCTCGATATTATGCTCATGCACTCATTACGTAGAGGAATCACTCGCGGCTTGATGAATAGCTAGAAAATACAAAAGTACCGACTGTGAACCAGTGCTTTTGTGTGTAAAATTCTGTGAGGACTGTAAATGGTTGATTTTCAGCGCCTTTTGTGGAGTTTTAGAGAGGATCTGAAACCAGGTGGTTAACTCGCTGTTAAACAGTAAGTTATAGGATTTCAAAAATTACTTCCACGATTCACGATATCAACCCAAAATACCTCGTAAAATCTTACTTAACTGGCTGATTATCAATTAATAACCAACCGATTTTTATGCAAAGTTACGAAATCCCTGTTTAAGGGCAAAAATCGAGTTGATTTCTACTGCACTTTAAGTTCAAATCCCTCATCTCCGAGGGTTCGAATCCTCTTCGAGCATTTGGAAGTTCGCAAGATTTTTCAGAAGCCAGTATGGAGAGCCTAGCGTTATAAAATGTCCGGTTTTCTAAATACAAAACTGGACACTTTTGGAGATGGAGACGTTTGAATTGCCCTAGTTTGCTGATAGGCCAAAACAAAATGTACTACTGAAAATAGGAATGGCTTTGGGACTCTCTTACGGGCTTCACCGGCTGACAATAATGCAGAAGTGGAGCCCGAGAAATTCCAACAAGGCACTTTTACCGTCGGACCGGGACGGCGTGGTAACCATCCGGTTCGAAGGCTCCATCGAGGGTAAATTTCCTGAATTGGAAACCCGGCTGAAAATGCTTGGAGTCGATTTTGCCTAGGAGCGGGCATTTTCCTTCACCGCGCAATCTCGATTTTTACAACTGTTCCGTAACCAGGCCCGGAGTCTATTGTCAACCCGGCACCGATCATCTGCGCGCGCCGTTCGATATTCCGCAGGCCCGAACCTGAATGGGTATGATCTTCTGATTTGTGGTAAACGAAGCCGCGTCCGTTATCTTTCAATTCGAGCAGTACAGTTGTTTGATCGTAGGAAATGGACGCGGTGATTTCCGACGCGCCGGCGTGTTTGATGCTGTTGTTCAGAATTTCCTGACTAATGCGGAACAGTACGATTTCCTTGTCAAAACCAAGAGAATACCTGTTGCCTGAAATATTTAATTCAGTCTTGTACCGTTTTGTCTTCGAAATCCGCAACAACTCTGCCGACAGGCTTTGGTGAAATCCGAAATCCTTGACGAAGTCCGTATCAAAGCTCTTGGAAAGGGCGCGTAAATCGGCGATGGCCTGCTCGATAATCTCATTCGTCATCAAAATATCCTGCATGTTGTCGTCGCTTTGTGGCCGTCCCTCTAAAGTATTGAGGTTAACTTTCGCCACAGAGAGCAGCTGGCCGATGTTGTCGTGCAGTTCCTGGCCGATGTATTGCAGTGTTTCATTCTGGGCTTCCAACTGACTTTCCAGTATCTCGCGTTGGTAATGCTGGTGGATGTTATGTTGTTCCTGACGGTTGAGGAGCTGCCTCCGCTGGTATGCGAGCAAAATGACACCTATAAAGATAGACAGACAAAAAAAGATGATGGTACCCACTGTAACCATCAGCACGATCGTATCCCCGTAGGCGAATGATTTTGTCATTTCATCTCGTTTTTGAAAAGCCGATCCGCCAGGAGGCCCACCGTAAACAATGTATGCAGGAGATATGCAAGCGGATAAGTGATAAAATAAAGCTTTTCTGCCAAATCAGTAGAATATTTTTTCATTTGTTCGTAAAACGTCTCCACCAGGATACAGCTGGAAAAATAGCATATGTACCCTAATGCAACCCAAAAAAGCAACTCGCGAAACAGATTCCTCTGTACCGAACTTTTAATCTCCCCATACAAATACAGGAACGACCAACAGATCAGCAGCAAATAAGAAATAAAGTACGAAACGGAACTATTCTCGTCGATATCGTTCACAAAAGCCGTGAAGAATAAGCTGAGTAACGGAAAAGCATATACTGAAACCAGGATCGTTTTTTTTAGCCGCGCGTTCGAAATGCCAAAGTAAATGATCAAAACATAGAAAACATAATCCGTTACCGTCTGAATATGGAAAATGAACATGTTGGACATGTTCCGGCTCCAATAGTAGAATGACGTGCTAATGTAGATAAGCGTTAAGAACAATTGAAAGGTGAGGACACGGCCTGACATGCCAAGTAGCCGAAACCTGACGGTTCCGGCTACCAAAGGAATGAGCACGGCAACAATATACACAATTACAAGTACCTGAACACTCATAGTTTATTTACAGCATTTGCAGCATGGCGTTTGAATTTGGATCAAACCATCACTGCGCTTCATGATCTTCGCATTATCGTCTCCGATACTCAGATACACATTGTGCTTTCCGTTTTCGACTACATTGTAAATCAACAGCTTTGTTGCGGTGGGATGGTCCGCAATCAAGGTCTTTACTACATCGATAGGAAATGCGCACGATTTCATGGCGATTTCACTAGTGGCTTCGAACTCAGCCATCCTTGTCTGAAGATCCGCATCCGATATTTCTGATTGTATTTGATCTGGCGTAGAACTTGCCTGCGCACAATTGTCCAGATCCTTTACATCACTAAATCCCAGTACTTTAATTTCATTCATGGTTGTTGAATTTTAGGGTTAAAAATTAATTGCGTACAAAAGAAGGCATACCAGGCAAATAAATTCAGGAGAAAAACGCGGGAAAAAAATGTTGAAAATACGGTAGAAACGCGGGTAGGCTTTTGCATACCCGATCAAATTTCAAACAGACCCAGCTTTACAGCTTCCAGCACCATCCCTACCCTGCTTTTCACGTTCATCTTCACGAACACCGACTCCCTGTAACCGTCCACAGTTCTGGGACTTACGCACATTTGATCGGCGATTTCCACGTAAGTCATGTCGCTGCATGAGTGACGGACGAATTGTAGCTCCCGGTCGTTGAGGCCCAGCTCGGCCACGGGGTCGAGAATGCTTTCAGGATTCAGGTTTTTGATGAGCTGGCTGGTAACGTAGTCGGTGTAGTAATGGCCTTTCTGAACAATGGAGTCAAGGCCCTGTTTCAGTTCGTTGGGTTTGCAGCCTTTCAGAAGGTAGCCTTTGGCCCCGTTCCGAAGCATTTTTACAATGGCTTCCTCCTTATTATTCATCGACAATGCGAGTATCTTGATGTCTGGATGGTTATCTTTGAGCCATTCGGCAACTTTGTAACCGTCCATTTCCGGCATACTGACGTCGAGAAGTACGACCTCGGGTACCATACCCAGGCCGATCCGTTTTTTCAGATCAGCCCCACTGAATACTTCATAAATCACATCGTAATTTTCGAATTTCTGAACGAGTCCCGACAGCGCTTTGGCCATTAGTTCGTGGTCATCCACAATCGCAATCTTGGTTTTCATAACTATTCAAGGAGGATTAAGGGTTATCTAGAGGAAGAAAAATTTCAATCGTTGTACCCTTGTCAGGGACTGATCGCAACACAAATTGACCGCCGATTATTTCGGTTTTCCGTTCAATCCTTGCTAGGCCACTGTACTCATCTCCGGTCGCACTTGCGTTCAGTTTTGGCTCGAACCCAATACCGTTGCCGCTCAAATGCATGACAAACTGATCGGATTTATACCGAAGCTGCACGAAAATATTCGTTGCCTTCGAATGTTGTTTTATGTTGTTGAGAATTTCTTGCGAGATACAAAAAAGTACAATCTCTTTTTCATATCCCAGCGCGTATTTTTCTCCGGAAATAGTCAATTCGGTTGCCAACCCGCTAGCTTTCCGAATTTGAATCAATTCCGAGGCTATGTTGTCGGCCAATTTGAAATCTTTGACAAAATCTCCGCCTATTCTTTTACCGATATTGCGAAGGTCTTTAATGGAATAACTGACCATTTCATTGGCCTCAGTAATATAACATAGGTTTTCACCTGTTTGCTGCGTCTCTTCCAGCATATCCAGCTTAATATGTGCCACAGCCAGCAGTTGGCCAACATGGTTATGCAATTCTTCTCCGATTTGCCGTAATGCGCTGCTCTGCACGTCCACCTGCGCCTGCAGTATTTCCCTCGTTACCTGAGCGTCCCGGTACACATTCCGAATAAACTTTTCCATGCACCACCGGCACAAAACAAACATAAACACGATTAATAGCGCTGAAATAAATAAAATCATGACGATGGTTGATGAAGAAAAGAATGCAGAACGCGGGTCAACACCCTGCCAGCATCCTGATAATTGAGGTTTTAAAACCAAAGCTATTGAAAGCCGATACCATCCGCCACCGTTAAATACCCGTTCCGGTCACGGGAATTTTACCCGAAAAACTTATGAAAACTGATGTACTAATGAGTCTGGTTCGACTTTATAAAACTGACGAAGCTAAAAATTCGATGAGTTAACGTATATATATTAACGTTACATATCTTGAAGTTAGGATTATCTTTGTACCTTCCGAACTCCCATGAGGTACCTCGTAACACTCATTGTAACAAGCCGCAAATGCAGAAAAAATCAAGACTACCATACATCACACACGCTATTTTGGGGAGTTGAGGTTGCGCTGATCTCCGCGATACCGAAGTTATTTGAACATTATGATGTGACTTGTCGTGTTAGGCAAAATCGATCGGAAAATGTTGCAGCATTTGAGCGTCCAGCAACAGGCATACTTTCATTCCTTCGACTTCCCGCTGTGGGCCACCCGCTTGCCATTTTGAAAGTTCAGGGTTTCATCATCGCTGATGAGGTCTGAGGTTCTGATCAGCTGCTATGGCGGGGTTCGATGATGGGCATCAACGCAAAAACCCGCAACCCGGCTCTGAAGTATATTTCATTCATCCATAGCAACACGTTTTTTTATCGGCTTGGTGAATTTTTCTCAAAAAAGTCCCTTCAAAACGCCGACTGCATTTTTACAGACTCCGAGGCGTTTGCCGAATTCATCCGATCGTCCCATGCGTCCAGGTCGGAGATCAAAGTAATATCGTTTTTTACGCGTGCGTCGCCCGGGCACCCGACCAACGCCTCGGGAGATTGACCAAGGTTAGGAACCTGAACCTTTCGAAAGAAATGACTGTAAATCTGCGATCAAGATGCATTAATGCATTTTGAATAACTACGGACCCGACGAAGGGTTATGGCAGACACTTTCCGCGCAGGTCGAATCCGGCGGCATGCAGGAAGCGATTAAATATCATGGTCAGATTTTAGGGCAGCAGAAGCAGGAAGCTTTCAAGCACCACCAATTTCTGGTCGAGCACAGTTCCAATGAAGGCATGGCCACGAGCGTTGCCCAAGCGATGCAAAATGGCTTGGTATGCTTTATGACACCGGGTGGGGAAATACGCTACTATGCCAGCTACTATGCCAGGGATATGGATAATTCGGTTTTTACAAATATCGCCGATCCGGAAGCCTGGAAGCAATCACTCGACAAAATTGCGAAATGCATTGCTAAGCCGGATTTATATCAGAGAGTGTCTGAGAATGCCTTTAGTCGTTTCAAAGGCGTAGAGCTTTACGGGGACTCCTGCATGCCGTTGTCCAAACGGTGCTGCACGGATCGTTGGTTCATAGTTTAAGTTTAGCTAATAAAAACATTGAGACGCTACTACATGTCAGGAATCGGATAACTATAATTATATTTACTTTTGGAAGAATGGAAATGGATTGAAACTTTTCTACTCATAATCATTCACTTATAAACCCCCTTTTTATGGCTTCGTATTCTCTTACATCCAGTGCTGACAAGCTTGAACTGTTAACAAAAGAAAATTTTAAGCGTAGAGGCCCATTTTCTGCTCCGATTGAGATTTCGGAAATGCTTTTAATGATTCAGAATTTTCAGGATTCTAAAATGAATCAAAACATCAGGAATGAGGATTCATCATTTATAGAAGCTTTCGATATTGACAAGAAAAGCCTGTTCAGGGTGCTCGAACAGCCAAATTGTGAAGGCATCAGGGTTTTCTTTTCTTTATTACCGGACGGTAAAGGGCTGACACTTTCCTTTGTAGGTACCAACAAAGACGGGGATGATCTGATCTACGTCGATGAGAACGCTAAAATTCAGGGGATTGCGGAAGATCAGGTTGGGAAGCCCCGTGGAAAACCATTTGTACAAACTCTCGCAAAACTCTTTAAGAGGCCGGAGTTCGAGTTTTTATGGACTTAGCCGTCAATCTGTATCTTTTAACCGTAATGATTGCCATTCCCGTTGGGATCATTATGCACAAAAGTCACACCAGACCGATCAGATCCCTGGTGTTATTTTTGTTTGTTATACTTTTAATTGAACTCCCCATCAAAATACTGAGTTTACGGGGTTTTTATCAGGACCTGATTTATGTTTTCTACGGGCCGATAGAATACTTTTTCATGTGCTATTTATACAGGAGTCATTACAAAGGCGCGCTTGCAAAAAAAATTGTCGTCATCTCATTTGCACTTTATCTGGCGTTCAGCATTGTCGAGGCAATATTTTTCTTCGAATATTTTCATCTGAGCTACAATTTCATGCTCAGAAGCATCCTGATTATCTGCCTCGTGATGTATTACCTGTATGAATTGTACATTGATGAAAATATTCTTAGTTTATGGAGAGAACCTCTTTTCTGGATCAGCATAGGTAATTTCTTCTTTTTTACGGGAGTCTTTTTTGTCATGGGACTGGTAGCCAAGTTGGAGGATCATGACGTTGAATTGTCTGATAAAGTATACATTCTAAATCCGATCCTGAACATCTTCCTCTATACCACCTTTATCATTGCCTTTTTATGCAAACTTTGGACACAGCATCCCAGATTGTCTGGGTAATCCTTTTGGGAACTTTGCTGTTTATGCTCCTGGGAGTTATCATTTTTCTTTTCATTCTGATCTTTAAGCAAAGGCAACGACGGAATCTGGAAGAAAAAGCCCAGCTGACGGCCAGGTATATCCAGGAATCGTTGAAGTCGCAAATCGAGGTTCAAAACGCGACGCTCGCTGACGTGGGGCGGAATTTACACGACAATATCGGACAGTTGCTGGGTGTCATGCGCATTTCGCTCAACATGGTGGAGGACGACGAAAATACTAGTCCGGAGTCCAAAGCCAGCATCGCGAATGTTTCAGAAATCATTGAACTGGCAATCGACGAAGTTCGTACGCTGACCAAAAGCCTGGATAGTTCATTCGTTGAGGATTTCGGCTTGCTGGAAAGCGTACAACTGGAAGTGGAAAGACTCCGAAAAAGCCGGAAGTATGTTATTCACTTTGAAGTTCACGGCGACGCTGTAAAGTTTCAATTTGACAGGGAGATTGTGATATTCAGGGCCTTTCAGGAAATACTGAATAATACCATCAAACATTCAGGGGCAAAAAATATCAGTTTTGAGTTCCGGTATGATAACGATGGGTTGCTATTCACGGCGACAGACGACGGAAAGGGTTTTAACTACGATGAAGTGATGCAGCGAGGTCTGACCCACTCTGGTGCGGGACTAAGGAATATCGTAGAAAGGATCAAATTGATCGGAGGTAGCTGCGAATTCAAGACGTTTCCCGGCCAGGGAACTTCGGTTGTATTACGAATACTTAAAACCTGACTCGCATGATGAAAATACTTTTACCTGCCTTCCTTTGTCTGATTTCCTTTTCTGCATTTTCGCAGACGAAGAAATATACCGTCCTGTTTGGAAAAGATGGTAAGCTGGAAAGCCCGGATTATCCGACTATTCTGCACCATGCAGAGCTCACGATAGATTTGAGCAAGACAGATATCCCAAAATCCAAGCTCATTGCCCGGTTTGAAGAATTTTTGAAGGTGACGTCGGACACTACACATCCGTTTTACAATGACTTCCACTGGGAGCGGAAATATATGAGATCTCTCATAGACTCATACGATAGCTCTTACGTCATCGGATATGACAACTGGTTCAATAGATATTTTCCTGTACTTCTGAATCCTGCCGCAGCCTTCAAAAAATTGATCTGGAAAAAATCGTCTGGCGATTCGGTGGTTGTTTCCGGTAAGCTGGAAATCGATGGAGATGAAATCAGCAAAGTAGAATATAACATCACCATTGACGACCCTGATAATCAGCTGGTCGCTAGGCACCTGGCAGGAACTGCTCGTCTGTTCAAAGGGATAGGCGCATCACATCTGAATTATATCAGGGATGTGAGAAAAGACGTGAGGAACGAGGCTAACGCCATCGGCAACGCGTTCCTTATCGACTCACTGGATGGGCGAAATTTTAACCTGGGTTTAGTAGAACGGCTCAAACTTTTCGAATCTCAAAAAAACAGAATTGAAGGTATTTACAATCATGTCTTAAAAGAGAACAGGGATTGGATTAAGTCATGGATCTGGTATTCGCGGGGCAAAATTGTCCTTAATCCCTTTGAAGTAACATCCGACACCATACTGGTAGTCAATCGATGGGAGGAACAAATACACGAACTTTCGGAGGAGCTAAAATTGTGGAATACTATATTGCGGGAAGATCCGACGAAATTCGCCGAAGTCAACCACCACATTTCATCTATTTCCAATCGGCTATCCGACCTGAAAACCATTCCGGTGAATGGCGGTAACCTCGGCTCGCAATATAGGGCCTGGATGAAGCAAAGCAGTTTTAAAAACAAAATCCTGTACAGCGGTGTCTGGCACGTATCGTCGGAAAGTGCTATTCAGTGGATGCGCCATTATGATTTTGACCTTGATTTTGCGGATGTCAGTAAAGCAAAGAGTCTTCCGGATATGATAGCTAGTAGGGACCGCATGGCTGTATACGTTCATAATCTCAAAGAAGGGGATAAGGTCAGGAATGTTTCCACAGCGGCCGCTTTCCAGCCTAAAAGCCCTTTGCAGATCACGCTGGAAGAAATCGAAACGCAATTTACTGACGCGGCAAAGCAGGCTGAAAAACTGGCAGGCATCATTCCCCATGGCGCATTTTCAATGGATGGCCTTCTTAATTTTAATCAGGGCCTGCACTGGTCGCAACCGGCATCGGGATTATTTGATTTGAGCATACCGTGCGATTCTGCGCTTAAACAGGTATTGGAGAATATCCGATTTGGTAGTGAGGATAATTACGCGATGCTTGGACTGCTTCTTTTCGGCTGTCCCGATTCCATTGACATAGACGGCCTGGTAAGCTTAATGGAGATGCAGGATCGGTTCCAGTTTATGTCTCAGATATACAACCTCTTCCACGTCGAACCGCTTGCGGAATACAGAGCTTTGATGAACGAAATGCGATTAACCAGAAGCCATATGGAATGGCTTTTGAACCAAACCACGCCTCCGCTGAAAATCAGTTTGGAGGATGACGAAACGGCCGATTTTCGTACAGAAGTATTGATGCCGGAAGAAAAACTCGATATCGCAGCTTCGAGCAAAGTCACCTACTCCGTTTATCATAACAGCGAAACGGAAGCGGAGCTAACGAAAACCTACAAAAAATATCACACCGCCTTTTTTCTTCCGACTATCGGATTAGCCTACATTCCCGGCGATCGGACGGGCTCCGTTTTTGATCCCGGCACAAAGCAATTCATGCCGGGTAAACGATTTGATAATATCGAGGCATTCGCAGGAGTCAAGTTTTATCCGTTTAAAACGAACCCAGTAAGGAAGGTGTCCACCACGCGATTGATCCGTAAAAATGTGAGCATGCACGCTAACTTTAAGCGTGGTAACCATTTCGCCAGCAAACTTTTCGTAACGGCTGGTTTAGGTGTGAAGCACCAGTTTCTCCGAAATTACT
This sequence comes from Dyadobacter sp. SG02, assembly GCF_900109045.1. Lineage (GTDB taxonomy): Bacteria > Bacteroidota > Bacteroidia > Cytophagales > Spirosomataceae > Dyadobacter. Next base: position 326,788 of record NZ_FNYL01000001.1, on the reverse strand, counting down.
ATGGCGGTGTCGGAATCGATCTTATCCCGGGTGTGAATTTTCACGTGGGGAGCAATCTGATATTGCGGAAATATTATCAGTTGGAAAACGCTGAAATCAAACGCGAGCAGCAAAGGCCCACAGGCTATCTGTACTTTTCGTTCGGTTTTGATCCCGGTATTGTAGCAAGCCTGACAAACATATTCATCAAATGAGAACGACGCTGTTCCTTATCGCACTTTCGCTCTTCCTCTTCGCTTGCCATGGTGACGACGTAAAGTTTTACGAAGAAAAAGACCTTACCGGCAGGCTGATTCTCAAAGATGAACTTACAGGTATTTCCGGAGGTCTGGCATCCGAAGCCACGGTCTACTTGTCGGCAGGCGAGCTGAAATCAATTAACGACAAGTTTCTCTACAGTACCAAGGCCGACAAGGAAGGGATATTTACTTTTTCAAATCAACCCCGGGATCAGGGAGGTGTCTGGCTTACCGCCAAATACACGGCCAGCAATGGGATTGTGTATCAGAAACAACACGCGTTGGCCTCTCTCCCTCCTGCGAATGCTGTTGGCGAGATGGAGATAAAACTGAACCCGGTTTACCCAAAGGGTGTCCTTAAAGTTATCTGGAAGAATACCGATGAGCCAGTGGTAGGTGCGGAAGTATATTTATTTGCGAATAGCAACCAGGCAACGACAATCAGTAATGAAACTCCCGATGGCCACGTGCAAAAAGGGACCACTAATGCAAATGGAATAGCATTGTTTTATGGATTAGACGTCGGAACATACTATGTCGCCGGGCGCACGAAAGCAGGTGGCACCATTGCCTTGGCAGACCCTCCTGCTGTTCGGTTTGAGACGGCAGATGTAGATGGTCAGACAAAATCCGAAAAGTCCGTTACGTTGGCATTTCCTGACATCAGCCCAGAACCATCGATCGATGTAACTGCTACGATTGGCGCGAAAGAGCCTCTCGCCCGTTTTTACGTCTACCTTTTTACCAGTGAAGAGCAGGCAAAGACTATCCATGACCGCCGGGTAAATGGGTATGTCATGCGCGATAGCACGGATGTAAACGGGACGGTAAGTCTCAAAAATCTGGAACAAAAGAAGTACTATGTCGGTATTCGCGGGCTTGTAGGTGGTAACATTCCCAAATCGGATTATCGATCGATTGTTTTAACAGGCAATACCGTATTCGAGGTAGATTTCGAATTTTGATATGGTGAAAATTACCCGTGTCAAATGGGTGAAAATACTATTGGTCACCCCAGTACGGATGGCGAATTTTGATATGATCATATCAAAAAAAAATCATGTCAAACCCGTTCCCATCCATCACGCCCTACCGTTGGTTCTGTTACATTATCGGTACGCTATGCTCGCTTCTACTCATCTATTTACTGCTTCACTGCTGGTTACCGGAGGGCCTATCCAAAGCGACATTATCGCAAGACGATTTGTCGGTTATCAGAACCCTTCTGTATCAAAAGGACTCGCTGATATCCGAAAAGACAAACCAGAATCCTGAGAAAAAGCCCAACCCGGCCAACAAAGATACCGCCGCAACACCTGCCGCAAGCGCCGCAGTGCCGGCCGGGAGCACCACGGCACCAGCAGGCAGCACTGCAACACCCACCGAAAGCACCTCAGCAAAAAGTACGCAAGCCCTTCCGGACGGACAGCGTCCTGTTACGCAACGTCAACGCGATCAGGTGCTGATTTACATGACTTCCAGCTATCCGATCGATACGATTGAACGGAACGCGATTGAAGAATGGATTCAGATGTTTGACAGCCCGGCCGACCTCCTGGCTGCATTGAAAGATTATGTTTTTCCTGTTCGGTCTTATTTCTGGCTGTATGATGGCGGGCTGTACGCCGAGGTGATTTTCTGGACATGGTTTGGGCTGATAGCCAGTTTGTTGTACAGTGTTTCTGAGTCTTTACGAAAAGGTCTGGAAGCGTTTGATAAAAATGAGTTGTGGGTTCATATTGCTAAATTCTTTTATGCTCCCCTTTGCTCACTGGTGATCTTTGTGGGCATTAGTCTGGCCATATCGGACAAGCCGGTCATCGACCAGATCGATTACAGTCCTAACCAGATCCTCGTCGCATTTATGATGGGTTTCTTCTCCGGAAGATTGGTCCAGTTCCTGCAAGGGATCAAGAATCTGATATTTCCTAGCGACACAACGGAAAAACCATCCGGGGCAGCGTCCGGTTCATCGACGTCCCTGGCCGAAGCCACCGGGGATGACATTTTGCAGGCGATCGAGCAGGAAGGGGACCGTTGGCGCATGAACTACCCTAATGTGGTGGGTATCGCTTTGCAGACAAAACAAAAAAGTGGCAGTCCGACTGGTCAACTGTCCGCTCTTTTCGAAGTTAAAACCAAAACCCCGGGATTAGTTGTTGGCAAGATCCCCCCATTCCTTCCCTTCGAGACCTCCGATGGCAGAACGGTGGGAATTCCAACTGATGTGGTGCAAGTCGGCGAGACGCGCTTTGCATACAATCCCGGGCCTTCCATTCATCATGCTGTTCCGACGGCACCTGGTGGCAGCATCCGCCGGGCCGATCAAACTACCTGGGGAACATTAGGCTTGGGATTGAAAGACAGCCAGTTCAGCTACGTCCTATCCTGCTATCACGTTCTCTGTGCCGACTTACTGGCCCGAAACCAAACGCAATTTCGCAACACGCCAGGACTTCCGACAGTTGCTCCGGGAGAAGGAATTGCTCCAACGACAATCGGCGAGGTCGTCGAAGGCCAATTCAGCCCGTCCCAGGATTTTGCCTTGGTTCGGCTAAACAATGCTACGGATGTCTCTGGACTACCTTTCGGCACTACAACCGGCTTTCATGACATACTGGACGCACCTGGGAACAGCCTCGTAGGACGTACGGTATTCATGGTAGGTGCCCGCTCCAACGCGCAAAAAGCCAAGGTGCTCGCGCCATATCAGGAGGGAGAGTATTTCGTTCCCGGGCTTCCTGCGCAAACGATGAAAGGGCTTATAAAAACAGAGCGTTTAGCCGACGAGGGAGACTCCGGTGCGGCCGTTTACCTCGAAGAAAATGGCAAGAAACGCGTAATCGGATTGCTTATCGGCTTTAATTGTGAAGCATCATATGTGCTGCCGATCGGTGCATTTTGCACAGAATTTAACCTGCGTACCTCATAAACTCACAACCATTCCTGATCATGAAAAAGTACATATTGTTACTGGCAATGAATTTCCCTTGTTTCCTCTTCGGTCAAAAACCTGTAAGCATTCCGCAAGAAGTCGCTTTTGCGACTCTTGATACTAAAAAGACCGTGCGCGTTTCTCTGGACTTTCCTGAAAAATCATTTAGTCAGTTACGCGAAGATAAACAGGACATTCGCATTTTGCTGAGATTGAAAGACGTATTGGGCACGCTAGTGGACAAGATTCTGCTCGGCGCTCAAAGGCCGGAATCTGTGGAAAATCAAGGGGACGGCAAAAACACCCTTGTATTTGCAAAAGATTGGAATGGAAAAGATAAAACGGTTGAATTTGTCTTCATCGACATCAGTATTGTTGGGCCGACGCCAAAAACTATGAAAGTCGTATTGACAAAACCGAAAGTCGTACCTCCCATCCGAAGCGAACTGGTTGTCGATCTTTGTACGGATTCAAATAAGCCAGTCGTGTATCCAATGGGACGCTCATGGGCATTTGTCTTACCCAGAGAGAAAACACGCATGGTAGTTAAGCATATCAATCCTCTTCGTAACTCCGTTTCAATCGATGTCGCGTCGATGGCCTTTAATACAGATGCGAAGCAAGCCCTTTCCAATGTGGCCGGTTTATTAGACCTGGAAGCAGTGAAATCATCAGCAAAAGGTGCGACAGGGGCTAACGACGCCACTTCTGTATTGGCAGATACAGAAAACGTAATCGTAGAGAAATTGTTAAGCCTTGTTTCAATATCCGATTCCTTGACCGAAAGTCTTAGTCAATGGCAAAAGCTTGATTGCCTGACCGATGATGACCTGAATGAGATTGAAAAGGAAAGGAATCGAGTTTATGTGCTTATTAAACCTTATCCGAATGAGATATGGCTGGACTTGGAACTCAAAGATTTGACTGATAAAGTCGAAACAATTGCAAAAAATAAAAATGCCATTTTAAAGGATTTTCTCAAAAGATTATCCTCCTATGCCAAAAGAGACGGCCTAGCAAAAGAAACCTTCGCTCTTTTCAACGCAGTTAAAGCCATTAAAGACGGCGCTACCGTAATTACACCGCTGATCGATGCATCGGATTATCCGAACGCCGATGTCCTCCGATTCACTATGACTAAGAGCAATAAGCTGGACTCCACCAGTAACCCGGTTGTCAAGTCGTTTGATGTTTGGGTCGTAGGGCGGGTTAAACTGGATTTCAGCGCCGGTCTATTGCTTACGGGCCTCGCAGACCAAACTCACGCGGCCATTGACCAGGTAGCGAGTCAGACACGTGTTGTTGAAGGCGCTTCGCAAGTAAACGAAGTGGTTCGTCAGACACCAGTTGATGAAAGGAGAGACAACGTGAGTCTTGCCATTGCGACACTTGGCCATGTATACTGGCGTACTTCATGTTGGAAGGGCGGGCTTAACCCGGGCGTGTCAATTGGAGCGGGCCTTACTACGAAAGGGCGCCCGTTATATCTGCTGGGCGCAAGCGTGATGATCGGGCGTCGGCAGCGAATTGTTCTGAACGGAGGAGCGGCAGTTGGTACGAGGAAAGAATTGTCGCTTCGATATGATACAACCTCTAACTATTTCCCAAGCGACCCGGCAGAAGACTTTACATACGTCGACCGGACCCGCGTCAGCTGGTTTGCAGGTCTTACTTTCAATTTCGGTCAGAACGAAAAGAGAGAAGCTATAATAGGAAAATAAGCAGGGCAACGCATAATTCATTATCGGGCTTGCTCTGAACTTTGTTGAAAGCGATCTATGGTGGCTTTTGACCCATAGAGCCCGATCAAAATATTATATAAAGAAAATACCTGCAATAATAGAGTCGTTTACTACATGCCCGAAAAATGTGTTGATACATCAAAGGGCAAAATTAATTTCTTTGAGGCAAATGATGTCGAGTTGATCGCTATTGACGAGCCTGATAAAGAGAAATACTATAAAAAAGTATTAGATATGATTAACAACTCATAGATCTGAAATTATTTGACAGGGCAGTCCGCGTCGATGTTTTGATATTCATGCAAAGCAAAGGATGAATATTTTACTTACAGACACAGTTAACTTGTCGGAGTTTACAGGCACTCTGACCTGTGACGATGGCAACGGAAGACTTTTATGTTCAAATCAAATTCCTTACACGACTTCCCATCACCAGATATCAAAATCTATGTGACCAACGATGTTGTTTTGCTTCCCAATCAATACTGACCATCCAATGGTTGCTTCCTTAACGGAGGCAGCACTGAATTTTCGATACTCGTCCCTAGGTTTCGCCTAGGAATCGCTCACGTTGCCGTTTTATGATTGAAAGCGTTCATTTTCTTCCCGTCTTTGGTCTGACGCATTGATCGAGTGCGATTTATGAATGTCTTCATCTTTTTCGGACTCGTGCGCATTTGAGTACACACGGGTGAATGTGAAGGCGAGACCGTTTTAGGTTCTGGGAAGAGCATAGTCTCCGGGATTTTTCACAACGAAAGCTTGAAAACTACGGTGAATATACCCGGTGCAATAGGTTGAAAAGCCCGTTTACAGAGGCAGGCCCATAACATAATTTTGGTGCTGTGAATATGAACGAACTAAGCATGTTCACAGCAGGAACTGCCGAAAACCTGATCAATAAGTAGGCATCTAAACCATTTGGAATTATGTTGTTGCAAGACGAGAACCTGGACTTAATTGACGTCGACAGTCTGAAAAAAGAAATCGAAAGGGATTTGCCCGAAACGCCGGTATTGACAGAGGACGAAATCGAAGACGACCTCGCAGAAATGTACCTTTCCGCTTCCAATGTTACGGCCTCATTGTATTACAACAATGAAAAAATAGCGGCACTGGCTTCTACCAGAGCGCGTTCATTCGCAGCAAGACGGGCGGGACGTGGTATTTTAAAGAAAATCAGGGACTTCATTTGCCGATTTTTGAATGAAGGCTCTACGACGTCGGATATTATCGATAAAATTCTTGAAGCGCTGGCCTCAATCCTTCCGGGCGGGGTGATCATCAAATTTCTTGTCAAGAAAATTGTCAAGTTCGTTCTGAACCGAGGGATCGGGGCATTCTGCCGCGTAGCCTGATGCGCCATTGATCATGTCTTGAAGGCGCTGCGGCTGGGAAGGACGCGTCAACCGTCCTTCCTAATCACGCTCCTTCGGAACATTTCAATGAAATAGCCGAATAACTAGTCCGTATCGTTTGAGGTGCGAAGAGCCGTTTTTTAGAAGTTTTTTTTCTACTAAATTGTTACAAGTAGTTCTCAATTTCAACCTTAACTCTCCTTCGATATGATTGAAACGCTTTACTTATCTCCCCGGGTTTCAGACCCGTTTTTAAATCCTTGAAAACCTATCATCCGATAGCGGTTACGGCATGAGAGACAGCGGGTAACCACTCTGCGCAAAAACCGCCTTGTGATGAAGCTTTGTTGATTCTGACAATGTCAGCGTTTTTCAATATTACGTATATACATTAAGGTTTAATTGGTCAGCCGATACACGATTTAATATCCAGCCACCCTTCGCCATGCAGTTTTTTTATCAGGGTGAGAATAGTAAGCCTCACCAATTAACGGAATCGCCGGACAAGATTATCATCAGGACCGGGGAGCAATTCAATCCGGAGGTACTGTTTTCCCGCTTGGAGGGATTTCAGTTTACCGATCGGACCATCTTGTTGGACTATTACCCGGAAGCTTCTTCCTATGTGTACCGCCTGCGGGACGCCATTCTGGGAGAAATCGACCTGTTTAAACAATTGGTAAGGTCGCTCGACCATCCACTTATCGAATATATCGGAACGGTACTCCAGCGGGCCGATTCCGGCGTTTATCAGATATACACCGGCAACCTTTTCATCAAATTCAAAAAAGGTACGGACGACTCTCAGTACAGCGCGGTATTTGCGCGGTACGGATTGGTTTTAAAACGTAAACTTCATTTCACGGAGAATGCCTTCTTCATGCAGCCGGTCGAGGATGTACACAGGGAGATTTTTACATTGTGCAATACCATCCTCCGGGAGCAGTCCGTCGAATTTTGTCATCCGGAATTGGTCGTTCACAGAAAGACCGTGATCAAAACCCACGCACCCGCCCCGGTGGTGTACGATCGTTGGATTGAAAAAATGATCCACCTACAGGAAAGCTGGACTATTTCGAAGGGAAAGGGATCGAAAATATGCATTGTGGACGACGGAATCGACCTGGCGCACCCTTCGTTTTTGAGGAAGAAACGGAAGATCGTCAGCACCGATATGTTGCTGGACGGTTCCGACGGGTCGCACAAGGACGACTCCGAAATGCACGGTACCGCCTGTGCCAGCATTGCTTGTAGCGACGACCCCGATACGCTGGGAATAGCCCCGGAAGCAGAATTGATCGTCGTCAGATCGAAAGGCCTGGGTTCTGTACTGGAATCGGAGGCGATTTACTGGGCAGTGAAGCAGGGCGCAGACATTATTTCGTGCAGCTGGGGTCCGGCCGATGGGGACCCGTTTTCGGAGTTTAAATCCTTCTCGCAGCATCCGCTTCCCGACCATACACGCCTTGCACTGGAATACGCGGCCACTAAGGGACGCAATGGCAAAGGATGCCTTATTTTCTTTGCTGCCGGCAACGGTAAGGAGCCCGTTGATTACGACGGATACGCATCCAATGAATTCGTCATGGCGATAGGGGCCGTAAATCGGGGAGGAACGCTGACCAATTACTCCGATTATGGAAATAATCTGTTTTGCTGTTTCCCGAGCAGCGAGGTGTTCCTGGAAGCGGGTGTGGTAAAAACCGCGTACGGCGTCCCGACGATCGATCGGATTGGCGGAAAAGGGTACTCGGAAACGGATTACTATTATGCATTCGGCGGCACATCGGCTTCCTGTCCCGGCATGGCCGGCGTGGCGGCCCTGATGCTTTCCGTGAACAACGAACTCACCTTGAAGCAGGCCAGGGGCTTGATCTGCGCGGCCTGTTATTACCCCGCGTCCCCAAAGCCACTGTATTTCAAGGATAAACTAGGCCACGGCATCATCAATGCGCATGAGTTATTGAAGCTTTCCCAATTATCAAAAAATTCAAAACCTTCATATCGAACCATGAGTGATTCTAAAAAGAACAAGAAAATAGCCATCCATGTGGCGGTAGATAATGTGAGTGAAGATGTCTACAAAGGCACGTTTCCGCAGCTGGAAGGCTGCAAGAATGACCTGGGGCTTTTCAAGGCTGTTACCGAGCAGAAGGGGTACCAACAACTGATTTTTACAGATGACGACGCGACAAGGGGAGCGATCCGTACCGTACTGGAAAATGCGGTCCGCGAGGCGGAGGACGGAGATGAAGTCCTGTTCACTTACTCGGGGCACGGTACAATGGTGGAAGACAAAAATCTAGACGACGAAGACGGGAATGACGAGGCCCTGGTACTCCACGACGGATTGTTGCTCGACGACGAGATCCGGGATTACCTGACAAAATTTAAAAAAGGGGTGCGGGTGTTTTGGTATACGGATTGTTGCCACAGCGGCACCAACACCCGAAACCGGATCGTCACACGAGGGATCGGCAGCCTCGTTACGCCACAGCTTGGGGGATTGAAGCGCCTTCGTTTCATGCCTATGGAGATTGCCAACAAGGTTTATCATGAAAACAGGGCGGAATATAATACGGAGAGGAAGTCGGCGCGGGGCGACCGCGGGATTAATAACGAATACAATGCATCCATTATCCATTTCGCCGCATGCCAGGATCACCAGTTTGCGTCGGAGATCAACGGGTATGGCGACTTTACATTGAAACTGTTCAATCTTATCAACAGCGAGAAGGGATTGACTTACAGGGTTACTTTCGATAAACTGAAAGGGCTCATGCCTGCCAACCAAATTCCAATGCTTAATTTGTACGGAGATACGGATAGCTTTCTTCGCGCATTGCTTTTCGCCCAGGGCGACAACGCACCAATGTCGGTGAGTGTTGACAGGGTAGATGAAAGCACCGCCGGGCGCCCCAAACCGACTGACGACCAGGATGTCTTTTCGGATTTGCCGGAATGTAACAGGCTTTTGCTGGGCGGGAACGAATCGTTGGTAAGTTTTCAGGTAAAGGCGACCGGACGGGGAGGGAGAGATCATTTTTCAGCGAGATCGGAAGTCAGTGCGGCGCGATTTGGTGGAGACACCATTTGGGACAAAGCTTATACCGCCTATAAAAGTATGAGCCCGGATGGTCATGCGCGCGTATTTATCGAACCGGATCTGGCCAGCGTCGTTTTCGGCGATCCCAGGGTGGAGACGTCACGGGGCTCGGACGACGATTACCTCGACACTTATCCGTCGCCCGCCCCCGGGTCGGGTTTTGACGCCCTTTGGCATTTGACCGACACGTACAGTCAGTTGACATCTGCTTTGAAAGAGGTTTGTCCCAACGAATTTATCCTGGGTAAGGTCACGAGGCCATTGGATCAATATCCGCTGATCGCGCATATCGACACAGGCGTGCTGGCAGGCGGGCCCATGCACCCGATGAATCTCGACCTCAAATCGAGCCATCGTTTCGACGACCCGATCGATCGGGACAAATGGATTATCCCCGATTTTATTGAGCAGCAAGGGCACGGTAACGGTACGATCGCATTGCTGGCAGGGGGTAAACTCGAACTGCCCGGCGAAACTGCTTTGAATGCAAACGACTACTTCGGCGGCTTTCCGTTCGCACGGGTTGTGACGTTAAAAATCAGTGAGTCGGTTGCCATTCTGAGAGGCAAAAGCTTTGCCAGGGCGCTCGATTATGCCGTCGACGTACTGAAAGCCGACGTGGTCACAATGTCTATGGCCGGTGCTCCGTCCAAAGTAATGGTGGAGGCCGTGAACAATGCTTATGATAAGGGTGTGATAGTCGTGAGCGCGGGAGGGAACAGCTGGTCGAGAGGAATCCAGAAAGCCTTACCGTCGACCCTGATGTACCCGGCCCGCCTCAACCGCGTGATTGCCGCAACCGGCGCCACCTTTGACAAAACGCCCTATTTAAACGAGTTCAATGAGGTTTCGAGGGCCGCGGGCGGAAAGTATATGCAATCCTGCTACGGACCGAACGAGGCTATGCGGACCGCGTTGGCGGCCTACACGCCTAACGTCCTGTGGTTTTCCAATGAAAAAAGGCCTTTCTATTCCAAATCGGGTGGAGGAACATCCAGTGCAACGCCGCAAATCGCGGCCGCGGCCGCTTTGTACTGTTTGAAATACCAGAGCGTTTTAAAGCACGTCGCCGGCACCTGGAAAAAGGCCGAAATCGTACGACAAGCGCTTTTCCAGAGTGCCGATCAGTCTAAAAATGCGGATTTCGGCAACTTTTTCATCCTGGGTGACCGCCAGTACAACGAGTATTTCGGCAACGGTTTGTTAAAAGCGAAAGACGCGCTGGATATTAATGCACAGGGACTGTTGAACAGTATCAATCAGAATCCCGCGGCGTTTGAGGAAGAGAGAGATTCGATTGGGCGTGTCGGGATCGACGATTTGATCGGCATGTGGTACCGGTCGTCGGGAACAGCTAATGATCCCGTGCTGAAAGAAATGTTCTCGCTTGAAATCGAACAGCTCATTTTCACCGATCCGGAACTCGCAGAATTCAGCAAGGACAACCAGTTGACCGCTAAGTTGAAAACTGCGCTATATTATTCGAAATATGCTTCGTCCAACCTTAAAAAATTGCTCGCGGTGGATTTGGGACTGAGCCGGCGCGGCATCGCTGCGCGCTCAAATCAGCCGACGTTCGCGACGGAGGTCGTTGAGCTGGCGCTGGGAAAACGGCTCGTGGTATCGCTCGAAAATATTGCCGGAACGATTTCCAGCCTGAATCAACCGGTTGATGACATCCACATCGGAGGATTCCAGCTAAGCATGTCAGATGATGCGGTTCGTGCAGGCGGCCAGGCGCAGATCAGCGTCGTAGGAGAGGGCCTTGGTGAGGAGTCGATGTTCCTGGTTACGGAAGAGTACGAGGACGGTACGAAAAACTACCGTTGGGCAGTGCCTGAGGAAAACGAAGCCAGCAGGGGGGCGGCGGATACGCTGATTCATCTGGAAGCCGACCATATTTTGAACATCACCATTCCGGCCTCGCGGGGAATATTTAGAAAAATCGGCAAATTTATTGTCAATGTCTTCCGTACGGTGCAGGACAAGGCCGCCTCGGACATGCAAGGATTGCTTCTGGGAGAGATCACAACTACCGGAATTAACTGGCGACAATTTGATCCTAACGACAAGATAGCGAAGGATGCGCTGCCGAAACAGGATAATGTGCTGTTTTTGAGCCACGGAACTTTCAGCTCGGTGGAGTTTTCGTTCAGGCATCTCCTTGCAAACCCCGGTTTCCTGTCTGTCCTCAAAAAGAAGAAGTTCGGCAATTATGTGCTAGGCTTTAACATGTCGACTATCAAATCGGGAATAGACGAGAATGCTGCGGAAATCGCGTCTTCGCTGAAATTGCTGGGCATCGAAGCCAGCAAGGTAACGGTCATAGGAACGAGCCGGGGCGCGCTGGTGGCACGAGCGGCTTTCCCGGCCACGACAAAAATGATCCTGAGCGCAGGACCGCATTTCGGAACGCCGATGGCGTCTGGCGAGAACATCGGCCAGCTGCTCAACCGGTTCACCGGGCTGGTGATGACGGTATCCGGCGGCTCGTCTTTTGCACTAGGTGCCATCGCATTTGCTGCCAAAATGGGCATAGGGCTCGTCTGGAAGATGCCTGGATTGGCCGATATGGCTCCGGGTAGCAAGTTTCTTACCAACCTTAATAAGTCGAATCCGCTGGGAAACAACCATTATTTGATAGGTATGAACTACACCGGAAAGGGATTGAAATCGGTACTTGACATCGCCAGTGACAACCTTATTTTCGGAGGGAGCCCCAATGATATGATCGTGCCTTTCCTTGGCGCAATCAACGAGAACAAGACGCCCGGCAACACTTTCTTCTGCAATAAGCACGACGGGGTTCATCACCTTGTCTATTTCGAAGATCAGGAGATTGTAGACCAGGTGACGAACTGGCTGTAAAAAAGTAGCCTTCGGCAGGCGATCCATTCGGGTGTAATGCCCGAACGGATTGGTCTCTTTCCTTTTCGGAGGATAGTAGAATGCAAGTGCGGGCGCATCTGCGCCGGAGATCCACGAATTTGTCCCTTAGTGCCCATGAGATCGTTATTGCCATCCAAGGAAAATATCCCCGCATTTCTGACGCTGGGGGTTGTAGCAGTTCTCGCTTGTTTTTATTACTTCAAATATTTGCCCGACACGGAAGCAAGTATCAAGGAATGGAAATTTAGGACGCTTCAGAACGTTGCCAGGAATATCCGGAGCAAGATCGAAACCGGACACCTTCAACTTCAAACTTATCTTAAAAGCGAGAAACTCGGAACGACTTTGCCCAATACGGGTATAGCCACGTTGAACGCGTTTCTGCGTCAGCAACGAACGAATAACTTCCCAATTACGCAAATCGTACCGCCGAAACCGGATTTCATATCGTTGAAGTTACTTCCACATCAGCCGCGGCAATTAGTCCTTTCCGATTCGGTTAAATACAGAAATCACGATTATACGTTGTCGTTGGAATATACTTTCTCCGACTTCATAAAGCCCTTGTTGCCGGAGAATGTTTTTGAGCACTATATCGTCACAGACAGTCTGACGGTACTTTATGAAACCTTTTCTTCCGGTTTTGACCCTCTTCGGGATTCGATTTTTACCAAAAGGAAAAAGCTGGCCGCATCAGAAATTGTTTACCGCGAAATTGCTGGAAGTGAGCGGCTGCTGTTTGTGCAACCGGTGAAACTGGGTAACAAAATCGACGTTTATGTTATGGGCGTGGTATCGAAAGAGAATTTCTTTCAAGCAAAAACGCGATTGCCGCCCTATCTCATCCTACTACTGATTACCATCTTTACGATCATTCTTGTCACTTTCCCCATTATCAAGCTATACCAGCTTGGAGAAGAGGACAGGCTAACGCGCACCGACGCGATATCCGTTACGGTGGTCTCGATGTTTTTGCTGTCGATGTTATTCATGTGTCTGGTAAAATATGGCAGAAAACCGGCCGGCGGTGAAGCGAAAGCCAAAGAGGTGCTTGCCGAGGCGGTGAGGGCGGCTTTTGTTCAGGAGATCGCCGACACCTATCACCGGCTTTTTTGTATTAATCAGCTCATTGAAAGTCACTCTCGTTTCAAGGACTCGTTTACCGGTAGTAGCGGCACGATGTTCAAGGATATCATTTTGGATAATGCCATTGACCGCATTACCCAGGGTATAGATCTCGACCGGGTTTTCTGGATGGACAAGAACGGGACCGAGGTTCGGACCTGGAATGTAGACCGTCGCGAACCGGGCTTTTCGGGTCAGTTCAAAGACCGCGCTTATTTCAAGAACATCGTGAACGGTGCGCCTTATCTGCTAAAAGGCTCGGAAGAATCGGCTTTGTATGTCGATCAGGTTGTTTCGTGGATATCGGGTGATTTTCTGACGGACATCTCCATCGCGTCTTCTATCGGCAAAGCGAAGGTCGCTGCAATTTCGTTCCGGGTAAAAAGTCTTAAGGATTATAAAATGCCCCCGGCATACACTTTTGCGATGATCGACAGATCGGGCAAAGTTTTGTATCATTCCGACTCTACCCGCAATCTGAATGAAAATTTGTTCGAAGAATTCTCGGAGGAAAGGAAACTGAGAGTCTGTCTGGAAAAGGGTGTCACCGCCACTTTCAGTACCCGGTATTTTGGCCAGGAATACCAGGTTTTAATGAAGGCGGTCGGGGAGGGGCTTCCTTACTATCTTGTTGTCATGGAGAACCTGGTGCTCGACGACTACCGGGACATCAACGTATACAGCTTTACGATTTCGATGCAAATGCTGGTGTTCCTCCTGATCACGATCCAGGTGCTGGTCATGTTCCTGGCTTCCGCGAAGCGGTCATTATTTAAAGGGCAGATGTTTGAAACCGACTGGATCGGTCCGAAAGAATCCAGCAACTGGGAGTACATTGTTTCCACGGCATTCAACATATTGTTGTTCATAGGATTATGTGCTGGCCGCCATCAGCCGGTTTTGTGCCAGTTCTTTGTGTTGCTCGTTGCAAGCACTTCTATGCCCGTATTTCTGAACTTTCTGTTCGCCTATAAATACCATAACAGGCTGTTGCCTTCGAAATGGTACAAGATCAAGGCAGGTCTCTGGGGGATTTCCATTCCGGTGTCGTTGAACGTTTTGGCAGCATGGGCGCTTGAAGAATCGTGGACCACTTTCTGGACTTTTGAAATAAAAATCATCCTCACCCCGGCCGTCCTTTGCTTTGGCATACATGCATTGCCCGACGTTCTGAAACTTGGTTCAAACAAGTTAACCGCCTGGCTAGGCTACAACCAGACTTACACCACGGTTCTGGTTTCATGGATGCTCGTCACGATGGGCATTCCGATGGTCATCTTTTTTAACGCGTCTTACAACTACGATCAGCACCTGATAGCGCGTTCCCAGCAACTGAATTTCCTGAACGCCTACATACCGCAGGCGCGTTTAGAAAGCGCGAACAGCTACGCCGTGGAATCCGAGCAAGAAAAGCTCGCCCGGTTACGTTCGGGATTCTATTTTGATGGCTACTGGCTCGACACCGCCGGGGTAGCCGGAAGGGGTACGGTCGCATTTTTGGAAGACGACAAAAAAATCAGGGATTTACTGCAATCTCTTCGCATTTACGAAAGTGAGCGGCTATCTTCTCCGTTATATCTGGACGAGCCTGCGTCAGCTGACCTTTCGTTTTATTTCAACAATCTGATGCACCAGGTTAACGGCCATTCGGATTCGACCTCCACGTCCTATAACGTAGGCAACGACAGGTATTTGTGGGTAGCCTCTTCAAGTCTGAACACCAGGCTTCCACGCCTTTTCGGAGATCAGGGCTTTTTTCTGTGGGTGTTTTTTTTTCTGGTGCTGCTGGGCTTTTATTTCGTTTTCCAGGGATTGATCAATAAAATCTTTTCCATCAAAGTCCCAGAAGCCGCTGCGCGGATGCCGCTGACGCTCGACAAGATCACCGACAAGACTTCCACAGCCCAGTTTTTCGTGGTCGGATCATCGAGGTTTGGCCAATTGCAGCTCATAGACGACCTGTTGACGGGACGCGAACAACCGCCGGTCAAAAAGCTTATCATCGACGCTTCGCGGATTCCGGAAAAGGACGACGACGTGAGTATGAAAAAATGGACCGCCCCCATTTTCGATGCCGAAAACGCCAAATACGAACTCATTATCATTCAAAATTTCGAGTACAATTTCAAAAATGTCAGGGCGACTTATCTGAAATTGTCCATGCTGGAAAGGTTAATGAGCAAGGCAAAGAACAGCAAGATCCTGATCTTGTCGGCGATCCACTCTGACTGCCTGCTAGCATCGGTTTTGGAAAGCAACCCCAAGGAACTGGGCAACCACAGTATGGAGCGTTGGCAGGAGTTGCTGGGCAAATTTCAAATTGCGCTGAACCCGGTTTCTGAGCCAAAAATGTGTGCTGCTTTGGGCACTAGCCCTCAGCTGGAACGAAACGACAGTTTTCTTCTCAAATCCGTGGCGGCCTCCCAGCATTCCTATTTTTCTATTTGGCAATCTTTGTCGGAAAAGGAGAAATTCTTCCTGTATGATCTTGCCGAGGATGGCCTGGTCAATTCGTACGACCAAACTACATTGGACACCCTTCTCGAAAAAGGCCTGATCGTTCACCACGACGGGCGGCTCAAATTCATTACCAGGGGATTCCGTCATTTTATCCTCAGTTCTTTAGGGACTGTCGAGCTTGGAAAGATCATGGAAAAGGTCAATGACAATCGTAATTGGAACCGGGTCAGGGTTCCACTTGTGCTTGTGGCCTTGACGATCCTGGCGTTTATCCTTTCGTCGCAACGGGAAGCAAGTACAAAGATCATCACGTCCCTGGGCGCGCTCGTGACGGTAATTCCTGCGATCATCAATTTCCTCGGAACCCTGGGAGGCACCAACGCCAAGAAACCGGGGGCATAAACCATTCGATGTAACTTGTCTTATTGATCCATCTCACCTTAAAATCCATTACCACGATGAAATTTCCCAACAGAATAATCAAAGCCGGTGAAAGCGACACGAAGGTCGTGAAAGCGGTACAAGACCGATTGAAGGAATTGGGCATCGCCGACCTGCAAGGGACAGGCATTTTCGGGCCGAAAACGACTGCGGCCGTGAAACAATTTCAGGCATTGCACCGCGACATTCACGGTAACCCGTTGGTTGCGGACGGCAAAATAGGGCCGATCACCTGGCAGGTGCTTTTTAATATCCCCGTCGACAGTCCGCCGGCTCCTACCGGCGGTTCGGACCTACTCGAAAATGCGGTAGCCCAGGCCCTATCTCAGGTTGGCGTCATGGAAAACCCACTTTTCTCCAATAGGGGCAGGGAGATCAGAATGTACATGGAGCGCGCGGGCTCGCAGGAAGGGCTGTTCTGGTGCGCCGGATTTGTGTATTGGTGTTTTGACGAGGCCGCCCTTTCGCTGGGACGTAGTAACCCGTTGTTCAAAACGGTGGGATGCCTGAAACATTGGAACAATACGAATGCGACGAAAATCGTGAAGAGCGCCGCCACGACTAATCCCGGATTGATTAAACGGGGTAGCATTTTTATCAAGGACCACGGTGGCGGAATGGGTCACACAGGAATCGTCGAAAAGGTGGAAAACGGCTTTATCCAGACGATCGAAGGCAACAGCAACAGTAATGGAAGCAGCAATGGCATCGGCGTTTTTAGACTGACCCGCAAAATTAATTCCATCGAAAAGGGGTTTATCATTTATTCGTGATCGAGAATCAACCGGCCAAGGCCACCCCAGTTCGAATAAGGTGGCCTTTGTATTCCGGCGCCGTATCGGTTACCATTTGAAGGTCACCCTGACGAGCATGTTAACAGACTTTTGAGGCGTGCCGATCGATTTCCAGTAACGTTCATTGAGCAAACTATAGCCATTTAAGGCCAGTCGGTACCTCGGTTGGTCGTAGAAGACCGAAGCATTCACCGGCGCTTTGAAAGTGTTGGCGCTCTTGACCCATGACGCGCCCAAATAGTTGCTCCAGCGAGGGAGTGAAACGATGATCTTAATCGTCTGCGATTCAACCCGTTCAAATGGAAGCTTAGTCAGCATCCATGTTTCGCGACTCACCCGGGCATTAGCTTCTCTGGTGGCGGTCTAAAGATTGATATTCAATTAAGTTGCCTCCGTGATAACCTCTTTGCGCTTCGAGTCCATTGAAATTTTGAGGTTTAGTAAAACGAAGAGCGTATCCGACATTCGGAAATCCCAAGGGGGTTATTGGATGGTCGGTATCCGGAGATCGCAAGTTCACCATTGTGCGCGACAGCTACAACATGCGATTGAGTGAGATCATTACTGCACATGGGAGTAGAGGGCGCTGGTGTCGAAAACGTGTGCTATTGCTTAGATCGATGCTGTTATCTTCTAAGATGTGTAAGCGACATTCCCGCGCCAAACTTTTGATAGAATAGTATGTCCGACTATTGTTTTCACGATGGTCGATTACCCTTCAAGGTTTTAGTCCTTGGTACCTCTACCTATCAACCATCTCGTTGTAGACGAAGTCGATCTTTCTAAATTTACCTATTTGCGGCATTTTTCCAAGACTTCAATCAAAGCTTTGCGTCTGCCTTCGGGAATGCCAAATGGTTTCCCTGCCACGACTACCTGCAGCGAAGTGATACGCTCAATCCGGTCGAGACTGATGATTAGCGACCGCGACAATCTATAAAAGTTGGGAGTCAGTAAGGAAAACACGTAACCCATGCTGTTGGAAATACTAATATATCCATAGGCTTTCCCAGGATAGACCCTGCCGAATTCTGCTTCCGAAACGAAAAGTTTGGCATAAATTCCATCCGCCTCTACGAACAGTATTTCGGCAGTTCTCACGAGAATATGACCTTTAAATGCCGGCAGTAGCACAGTACTTTGCCAGGTTCGGGCAGAGGCAGGGATGTTACCGGCCTGGAAATTGCGCATGGCCAGGTCGATTTGCACCATGAGCTCTTCTGAGCGCAGTGGCTTGGATAGAAACGCTGCCGGATATACGCCATTACTTCGCTCGGCAGTAGCGCGTAAAGGGCGGCCTGTGATAAAAATGAACGGAATGGGCCGGATACGCGATAACTCGTTAGCCACAATGACACCATCTTCCGGACCGTCCAGCTCGATATCGATCAGCGCAAGGTCCACGGTCTGCTTGCGCATCAGGTCCAGAGCGTCGGTCAGATTGCTGGCCACTCCGGCGATCTGATACCCGCCCTGGGCCAGGTTTTGGTGCAGGCTCGTGGCGAGCATCCGGTCGTCTTCGATGATAAGTACAGTAGTAGACATGTCTTAATCTATTACAGGGTTTGATGTGCTGTTTGCAGCTCACGCTGTGTCCGGGTATCGAATCGGAAGGTAAAGCTACGATAACCCTCACCATCAAAACCGCCCTCAGCCTTCAAGTTCTCCAACATCTGGCCGATGAGGTCCAGCCCGAAAGAGCCGTGGCGCCTGGGGCGGGCCGGATTGATACCATTGTCGGCAAAAGAAAACCGGATGTGGTCGCCATGACGGCGGCAGGCGATGCGTAGCATAGGCGCTGGGTTTCCCGTGAATGCATATTTGCATGCGTTGGTTACCAGTTCATTAAGGATTAGTCCCAATGGAATCGCCTTGTTGGCATCCAGCAGGAGGTCGTCGATGAGATATTCTATTGCTACACCGGTCAGATTATAGCTGCGAAGTGTCCCTTCCACGATGTCGGGAATGTATTCGTCCACCTGTACACGGGCGAGCTTGCCCCCCTCATACAGCTGCCTATGCACGTGCGAAAGCGCGTCGAGGCGCCGCAAACTCTCTTCCAAGGCCTCGATGGCTACCGGGTCAGAGAGCTTTTGGCGCTCGCTGCTAAGCAATGTGAACACTGATTGCAAACCATTGTTAAACCGGTGACTCTGTTCCCGCACCAGGCCTTCATTCACCGTGCTTCTTTTTTTGTAAATAATAAAAAGTCGAAAGAAAAGCACTGCCGAAATCCCGCCCATCAATGCGAGCAAGAGCGTAACGATGTTCAGCTCGCGCTGCATGCGCACTTCCTGCTCGTTAGCCCTCAGTTTGATCTCCTTACTTTCATTTTCGTACTGGGCACGAAGTCCGTCGAATGCGCCGTCGCGGTAAGCATTCACCTCGTAAAGATTAAACGCATTGGCCCGTTGCCGGTGCGCGTAGGCTTTCTTCCAATCACCCATATAACTATAATAGTCGGCCTGGATTTCCTCGATGCGCCGCAATTCCTTGTGGGAATGGACTTTCAGCGCCTTACTGATGCGTAACCCTTCGCCGAGCCATTTGCGCGCCTCCACGGGCTGCCGAAGTCCCATATAGGAGGTACAAATACTGAATGCGAGATCGACAATATTCCGCCAGTCCTTTTCCTTTCGGTAAATGGTCATAGCCATAGTCTGGAAACCGATCGCGGTTGTAAATTCTTTCCGTACCTGCCAGTAGCCGGATGTACAAAAGTAGGTGAGGGCAATGTCCTTCGGCGGCATAGGGATAGCAATTGCCAATGCAAGCGCCTTTTCGGAGTAGCGGAATGCGCTATCGAGCGACGGAACAAATGTTTTGGCGGGGTTGGTGTTTCGTCTCTCCCAGGCGAACTGATGGGCACCGGCCATGCCCCGGTAACCGCCGACCATCCGCTCGCGCGCACCGGCTCTTTCAAAATTATACAACGCCTTGCTAGCAAATCTCATAATGCTGTCGGGATTGCCCCGTTCACCCTGGCTGTATTCGCAATCAGTCATCCAGAGGTACACTTTTCCCACCGATTCGGATGGCCCGAGCGGCTCCCAGATTTTCAATGCGCGGGTAAACCATTGCCGGGCCCTATGGTAGTTGACCAACCCTTCATAACGCTTTCCCATTAGATAACACAATTCGGCGATTTCGAGCGAGTCGGCGCCGCGTGCCACGGCACTGTTGTACTCCTGTTGTGTTTCCAGGAACCGGTCGTACGCGCGCTTGCCTGTCTGGGCATTTACAACACTTTGTGCCGCGCTGTGGGTAACCGACATTATCAGCACACAAAAATACCAGAGCAAGAATGGGCGTCGCATCGGGGAGGGTGGAGTTTGATAGACAACGGCGTAAACAGTGTGTCAAAATACTTCGTTTGTAACTCAAAATCAACTCTTGTAACATTTTCCTTTTTTCCGGCCGCCCGCTTCGCAACGCCATTTTCCCGGTTGAAAAGGAATACGACCGGTTTCGGAAGATTTAAGAAGAACGTAACCCGATGTGTCTTTTTTTTGAGTCGTTTTCACAAGTGCGGTAAATGCCGCAGCCCGATGAAAAAAGCCCTGCTCTATTAATTCATTGAACATTGACGTGCCTCAAACGATATGCAGTCGATTTATGAAAAAACTTTACCCGACCCTCTTTCTTACATGTGGATTTTTGATTCACACGCACGCATTTGCCCAGTCGATAAACTCCGGTACGCTCACTAATGACGGAGGGAGTGTCGACAACCATCCCGTCTGGACCAACTCGGCCGACGGGAACTATTTCGGTAGTAACAATGGGAAGTTTAACCATTTTGGATCGTCCACGCTTACCCTCACCAACGATGGTGGGTACAGAGCAGCGACGGGCCATACGGACGTGTTCAGTGGCCCTGACGGGCAGGCCGGAGCGCAGGAAATCGCTGGCTCCAAGCGGCTACATCTTTTCAACGCCGACTTCGTCAATGGAATAGCAAGTCCGATTTACATCAGCAATACGGAAGGAATTAGCATTGCGGGCGCCCTGAATTTTGAAAATGGCATTACTTCCACGCTGCGAAACCTGCATCATGCGGCGGCTATCGTTTTCGAAGCAGGTGCAACCTACCAGAATGGGAACACCGACGCCCAGCACGTGAATGGCTATGTTGCCAAAATCGGTAATACTGCATTTAGTTTTCCGATCGGCAGTGGGACGGACATCAGGCCGCTAACCATCAGCGCGCCAGCGGCTGCCATTGCGCACTTAGCCGCAGCATGGATCGCGGGCAGCCCGGCGCTCACCGGCGACCCGTCGGATATAGCTGCCACGCATCCGCTGAATGCGGTGGTTAGCCCGGTCGTTTCGGTATCGGACGTCGGCCAGTGGGATTGGATTACCGTTGTCCCGCCCGGTAATGATATCACCGTCACCGTATCTTTGCCCGATGTTCACTCCTTTGCGGTGGTCAGCAATCTGCGCCTGGTAGGTTGGAATGGCACCGCCTGGATCAATTTGAGCGCGAACGCCAATGCTACGGGCGTTGTGGAAGGTAGCACGCTGACCGGTACGATCCCGGCAGGTACAAACATCAGCGCGCTGGCCATTGGCAGCACGCAAGCGCCACTACCGGTGCGGCTGGTGTCATTCGACGCCAGGGCTGTGGAAAAATCCAAGGTGTTACTCATCTGGAAAACGGCCAGCGAACAGGACAACGACTACTTCCAGGTGGAGCATTCGCTCGATGCCCGCACGTTCGAGGCGATCGGGCGAGTGAAGGGCAGAGGTACGGTTTTGTCCGAAAATTCAGAATATTCTTTTAACCACACCGCGCCGGTTTCGTTCGGGGTGCATTACTACCGCTTAAAACAAGTCGATTTTGACGGGAACTTTGCGTATAGTGCTATACGGACGGTCGATCTGGGCGATCCGGTAACGCTGGTTTATCCAAACCCTGCGACCGATAAGATCAACATCGACATTGCCGACTGGAAGCTCATCGAATCCGTTGAGCTGCTGAACGCCAGCGGGCAAAATGTTTACAAAAGCCGCGACAAAAAGCCGTCGATCAGGATCGATTCGCGCTTTTTTCCGGCGGGCCTGTATTTGCTGCGGTTCAAATACATGAACGGCACCCATCTCAATCAAAAAATAGCAATCGCTAACTAGTTTTCCACCATCCTCCCGGCTTTATGAAGCGATTTTTTACGCCCCTGCGTGCCCTTTTGCCGGCACTGATTATTGTCTTTTTCTGTACCGAAATCTTCGCTCAAACGATCGTCAGCGGCGATGTATCCGGTGTATGGACAAAAGCTAACAGCCCTTACGTGTTTGAAGGGATGATCACCGTCCCCACCGGCCAAACGCTCACCATCGAGCCAGGTGTGGTGGTGGAATCCAGGAATTACAATGCTCATATCTCTGTTTACGGCACTCTGATTGCCGAGGGGACAGCCGCGGATTCGATTTATTTTCGAGGAATAGAAAATTTAACCTATAATTCGGCTTCAACCCATGGGGGAGGCCTCTACTTTCAGAATGGCAGCGGAACGTCGTCATTCGACTATGTATCGATCAAACGTATGGGTGATACGAATTCGGGAGGCTACGCGGTTTATATTGCGAATGGAGAAACACCCGCTCTCAAAAGTACTGCCATTCTCGAAAGCGAAGGGCTGGATGTTTATACCTGGCCGGGGGGAGCGGCGGAGTTTTCTGAAATTAAGGCAATTATCGATCTTAATAACACTTCATTCGATACGGACATCATTATGCCTAGCTTGGGGTATGATGATTCTTTCTATCGAATCTCTTCCGATTTGACAATCCCGGCAGGGCGGAGGCTGACAGTTCATCCAGGAGTTATCATTGAATCTGACCGACTTGCAGCAAACATAAGTGTTTATGGTACCTTACTTGCAGAAGGGACTGCCACAGATTCGATCCGTATTCGTGGAAAGGCCAATCCTGAATACAGCTCCTCATCGACGCATGGGGGCGCTATTTACTTCCAGAACGGTAGTGGTGAGTCTTCATTGGATTATGTCTCCATTACACGAATGGGGGATGAGTCCGTTGGCGGAAATGCTGTTTTTATTACCTCCGGCGCGACGCCGACTTTTAAGAATGTCTCTATCATCGGTAGTGAACAGAGGGATATCTCTATGTGGGCAGGTGGAGCCGCGAATTTTTCCAATGTAAAAGCAATTGTCGAGTTAAACAATAGTCCCTATGATTCGGATATATCTATACCCAACCTCGGCTATACCGAATCTTTCTACCGCATTACAACGGATTTGACTGTACCAACCGGGCGAAAGCTAACGGTATACCCAGGGGTTTTAATAGAATCAGACAAGCTTTCGGCCAGCATTAGCATATATGGTACTTTACTTGCATTAGGAACTGCTACCGATTCAATCCGTATTCGTGGAAAGGCTAACCCAGGATACAGCCCCTTATCGACACATGGGGGGACTATTTACTTTCAGAATGGTAGCGGTGAATCTTCATTGGATTATGTCTCCATCGCACAAATGGGAGACGAGTCCGTTGGCGGCAATGCTGTTTTTATTACCTCCGGCGCGACGCCGACTTTTAAGAATGTCTCTATCATCGATAGTGAGCAAAGGGATATCTCTATCTGGGCAGGCGGAGCCGGGAATTTTTCCAATGTAAAGGCTATTATCGAGTTAAACAATAGTCCCTATGATTCGGATATATCTATTCCCAACCTTGGCTACGCCGAATCTTTCTATCGTATTGCAACGGATCTGACTGTTCCAACTGGGCGGAAACTAACGGTATATCCAGGAGTTTTAATAGAATCAGACAAGCTTTCAGCCAGCATTAACATATATGGTACTTTGCTCGCAGAAGGAACTGTTACGGACTCGATCCGTATTCGCGGTAAAGCCAATCCTGAGTACAGCCCTTCATCAACCCACGGAGGTACAATTTACTTTCAAAATGGCAGCGGCAAATCCATTCTAAAATTCGTGTCAATCGAAAAAATGGGGGATGAGTCCGCGGGAGGCTATGCGATGATGCTGCAAACCAGTGAAGTAGATATTTCAAACTCAACGATCAAACAAAGCGAACGTTACGCGATCTATAACAATGCCCCCACGCCGAAAATAACGGATTCGGACATTTATGGAAATGCAGTAGGGGTTTACAATGCAACAGGTAGCCCGATATTACAGGGTAACAAAATTTACGGCAATTCGGAGTTCGGTATCCAGAACATCGGCGTGGATTCCGTGGATGCGCGTAACACTTACTGGGGCAGTCCGACGGGCCCTTATCACGATCCGTTGAACACGGAAGGCGAAGGTAATAAGGTCTCCGACCGCGTCAAGTTTGTGCCCTGGGTCGGACAGGTCATTCAGGTTGCTCAAACGGTTGACTTCCCGGCGATACCAGACGCCTTTATCGACGATACCCTTGTGTTGGCCGCCACTGCTACTTCCGAATTGCCCGTAAGCTACTCGATGGTAACGAACCCGGCGACTGGCGTGGCGACGCTTTCGGGCAATACCATTACATTCATGGGCGTGCCCGGGCAGGTGGTGGTTACTGCCAGCCAGGCGGGAAATGCCTCCTTTCTGCCTGCTGAAGCGCAACAGACGTTCAATGTCATTAAAAGGTCACAGACGATTACTTTTGAACCGGTTCCTGCCAAAACCATCGGTGATGTACCTTTCGCATTAGTTGCCAGCGCGAGCTCGGGGCTTGCGGTTAGCTTTCAGATCGTTTCCGGACCCGCTACGGTGGCTTCAAACCAAGTTACCTTAACCGGAACCGGCACGGTGATCATCGAGGCGACACAATCGGGCAATGGTGTTTACAATGCCGCAATTGCCGTCCGCCAAAATTTCGAAGTTCAGCCGAAATACGCAGATTTCGTGGTGAAAAATGTTGTGTCCGGCCAGCTGGAGATCGGCGCCAATGACGTTGTCACCGTCACTTGGGATGTCCATAACGACGGCGTCGCTTCTTCCCCGCGAAACTGGTTTGAAAGGATCTATATCCAATCCGCCAGTGGCCAGAATCGGACTTTCATAAAACAAATAACATTCTCGAATGCGGGCACGCTCGAACCGGGCCAGCACATAGCCAGGAACGACAACGTGACTTTGCCCCCGCATATGAATGTCGGCGATCAGGCTGTATTTGTGGTAGAACTGATACCGGCATCGTCAACTATGGAAGCGCCCGGCGCACAGGTAAACAACACCGGTGTCCAGCAGGGCGCATGGACGATCCGTAAGGTTCTGACGGTTTCTTTGTCGTCCAACCAGGTAACGGAAGGCACTTCCGTACTCACTGCAACGGTGACCAGATCGGGCTCTCTCGATAACGAACTGCCCATAACCCTGGCCTTCAACAATCCTTCACGTCTCTCTTTTCCTGCATCGATATCCATTCCGGCAGGACACTCGGGTATAACTTTCAACATCGGTGTCCCGGATAATACCACCGTTGAAACTACGACCACCGAACAATTACAGGTCTCGGCCGCCGGGTATCCCGGAGCCTCTGCCAGTTTTTCGGTAGTGGACGACGATCAGGCAACATTATCGATTGCGCAACTCCCTGCCAGCGCCATGGAGGGGCAATCGTTAACATTCAAGGTTACCACCAATGTGGCGCCTTCCAGCCCGCTTGTCGTTTATCTGCAAAGCGGCAATGGCGGCCGTTTCCCGGTTCCGCCTTCGGTCACAATCCCGTCGGGTGCATTGGAAGCGTCGGCAAATGTGACGCTGGCGCAGGATAATGTACCTGAAATCGACCTGGACGTATCGGTTACCGCAGGTGCGGCAAACCACAAACCGGCAACAGGTACGATCCGTATCAACGACGATGACCTACCCAATCTGGAATTGGTCGTGGCGTCGGCGAGTTTGTCGGAATCGGCAGGTTTGCGCGCCACGCAGGCCACGTTGCGCAGAACGTTCACCAGTAATCCGGTCGCATTTACGGCAAACTTGTCGGCCAGCGTTCCCAATGCGCTGATCTTGCCCGGCGCGATCTCGTTAGCTGCTGGGGAAAACGAAAAGACTTTCGCCATCGGGGTGCTGGATAACACGATTGTCGATGGACAGCGCCAGGTGACGGTCACCGCCTCGATTTTCGTCGCGTCGTGTAACTGTAATACGCCGTCGGCTACATCCGGTTCGGTATCTTCCATGATCACGATCAACGACAATGATGGCCCTTCGCTCCAATTGACGGTTGCCCAGCAAACCCTTTCCGAAGGCCAGTCCAATGCCGGCGCGCTACGCATTACACGCAATACACCCACAACGGGGGAACTGGTGGTGAACCTTTTGTCGTCTGACGAAACCGAAGCCACAGTTCCCGCTAACGCCACCATACCCGCCGGCCAGAGCTTCGTGGAAGTGCCCATTACGACCATCAGTGACGGCTCGGCCGACGGTAATCAACAGGTTTACCTTTCAGCCACCGTCGATGGGTTCTCTTCCGGCTCAACCTGGATTGTGGTCACCGATCTGACCAAGCCCGACCTACAAATTACCGCCGTGCAGCCGTCGTCCAATGCCGTTACAACCGGGGCGATTTTCAACTATCAGGTCACGATTAAAAACACCGGATCTTCTACTGCGCCCATCGGAACGCTGGTCCGCGGCTATTTGTCAGCCGATAATGTGATCGACGGCTCGGATATCCTCATTTCGGAAAACACCCTCGCCGAAGCCGTCCCGGCCGGCCAGACTCGCCTGCTTATCAACGCCACGCGAGCCCCGGATAGCCCGGGAACCTACAAACTGCTTTACTGGGTAAATCCAACCAGTTCGTTGACCGAGCTTTTGCTGAGTAATAATGTTTCAGAACCGGTGAATTTTACGGTGCAATCAGGCTACACCGTGACGGCCGTCGTGGGACAAGAATATGTTACCAAAGGCACCGAGGTAGTGATCAATGGTGCTGCGGTTTCGGGTGGAAACGCGGCGGCAAATGCGGCGGTCGAAGTCTATGTGATCACAAATGGCATTCGCCGGAACCTGTCTGCTGTAACGGATGCCACGGGTAACTATCAGGCCAGATTCACGCCCGTTCCTACCGAAGCAGGTCACTACTCGGTAGGTGCAAGCGCCCCGGGCCTGGCTCAAACAACCGGCCAGGACGCGTTCGACATCCTGGGCGTGAGCGTCAATGATAATAATGCACCGCTCATTCCCGCGACACTCAATGAACCGCTGTCGGGCACATTGACGATTCAAAACCTGAGCGGAAGAGCGCTGACGAACGTGACCCTGACCCCGGTAACATTGCCCGCGGGGATGAGCATTCAGTTTCAAACGATACCATCGCTGGCAGGTAACGCGTCCGCTAATCTCGGCTATACGGTGACTGGGTCGGAGTTGTCTGTCGGTGATCGCTACCAGGCTGTTGATTTTCAGGTTAGCACGAATGAAGGGATTATTCAAAATACGCCTCTCTATTATTACTGCCAGGCGCCGAATGGTCTGCTGGTGGCAAACATATCGGGCATTCAGGCGAGTGTTTCGCAAAGTTCCGGGGAACGGAATGTGGAGATAATGCTCGTGAACAAAGGGAAGTCGGCCAGTGGAGCGATCCAGGTATTTTTACCAAATGCAAGCTGGATAACGGCTGTCACAGGTAAAAACATGCCTCCCCTTGCCCCGGGGGATACGGCCGTCGTTATCCTCAAATTTCTTGCGACGGCAGATATCCCGTTCAACTATCCGCTTTCAGGCAGCGTCGGATTCGGTGGTGCCAATGCCAACACGTTCACCATTCCTTTCACATTTGAAAAAGTAGCGGAATCATCCGGCACGGCGAAAGTGACGGTTACCAACCAGCTGAGCTACTACGCCGAGGGAGCGCCGAAGGTGAAGGACGCGTTGGTTAAAATCAAAAATTACTTTACCGGGCAGGTGTATGCAGAAGGGTATACCGGTTCAGACGGCGTTTTCACAGCCGAAAATGTCCCGGAAGGCAAGCACCGCATTACCGTCGAAAAGGACCAGCACCTTCCATACTCGAATGTGCTTGAAATCAATCCCGGTCGCACGGTCGAGCATAGCGCGTTCCTGAATTATCAGGCCATCACATTCAGCTGGAACGTCGAACCTACGGCCATTCAGGACCAATATGAAGTGACGCTGGAATCAAAGTTCGAGACGAACGTGCCTGTACCCATTGTGACGATCGAAGTGCCGCGGCAGATGCCCGCACTACCAGAAGGAGGAACGTTCCAGTTCTACGCAACCGTGACGAACCACGGACTCATTAAAGCAGAAGAAGTGCGTCTGGTCTTTCCCGAAGATCCGGAATTCGAATTTATCACCAATTATACCCCCGGCGACCTTCTACCGCAACAGAGCATACAGGTCCCAGTGGTAATGCGCCGGAAGGAGGGCTTCACAGGAGGTAGGCTGAACGCTTCGAACGCTGTCGGCCCTTGCGCAGGAGGTATTGGTGTTGTGTACATCTATATATGTAATATAAAGATCACACTGTCCGGAGCAGCAGCAGCTCCGTTTACCTATCCCCGGGATTGCAGTGGTGGCGGCCCCGGCGGCGGCCCAACCGTTTCAGCCAGCCAGTACGCGGTTATGTACGATATGTGGGCGGCGATGATGGTGCGGTTGGGTGAAATTGGTGTACAAATCCTTTGTCCTAATGGCTGTCCGGGCGGGTCCTCTGATCCAAACCTGGGAACGCCGGTGGTGCCACCGACGGAATTGCCTCAAGAGAGAAAAAGTTGCATTAAATGCATTACCGGCTTGGCTGGTGCAGTAATTGGATGTCATCCCAAGGGCGAAGTTCCTGCACTTCTTCTTTGCTACGCTGGGGTAATGTTAGATAAGAACGACCATAACAAGGACGATGGGATGTTTGATTGTGTGAAAAACGGTGTCAAGGGTCGTCTCGGCTCAATTGCAGATAAAGAAGCACCTGAATTTAAAATAGGTCGTATACTATGTATAAATGATGTTTTAAAAGCACTTGACGATTGCATCGATATTGAAATAGGTGGGGGCCGGATGAATGCACGCCTATATATGGCAAATACAACCAATGATTTACCAACTGCTGCACTTCAAAACATTAGGAGTGATCTGACCGCTGCTAGAAATGGGTACTTGGCAACTGAAAGTTGGTTGTTGGAATATTTTGGAGATATTTTAAATAGTGATGCGCGGGAAGTTTTTGTGCCTCTTGTAAGCAGCTACCTGGACAACTTGACGCCAATATCAGCCAATACCCAGGTTGAAATAATTAATTCAATGGCAGGCTATGACATTTCCACTGTAACCCTCAATGCGTTTTTTACAAGGTGGAATACATCACTTGAAGCATTAAATAACAATGTACTTTCCCCGAACGCTCAATATCCCGGCATTATCGATTGGAACAAAGTTGATGATTATGTATCTAATTTGATAGAGGCTCATAATTATGCCGTTGACAAGGGATTCGTGACGATTAGCGTTATGGATGAGGAATCTATGAAAGCCCTTAACCAAATTCTCGACGCCCAAAAGAACGGAGTCTGCGCCTCGGTTACAGTCCAATTCAAGCAACAGGTAACAATGACCCGTGAGGCGTTTGAGGGTACGCTGGAAATTTTTAACGGCCACCCGACGGATGCGATGAAGACGATTGCGGTAAACCTTTCGATTACCGACGAGAATGGTGTGCCGAGCAATGGTTTGTTCGAAGTCCAGACCCGCAGCCTCAGCGGACTTTCGGATGTGAACGGTAATGGCGAGATCAATGCAGGCCAGAAAGGCATTGCCCGGTTCCTTTTCATCCCGGAGATCGGTGCGGCCCCGCAGACACCGAAAGTGTACCGGTTCGGAGGAACGATTACTTACCTCGACCCTTATGCAAATGCGGTTGTAACGCTGCCATTGTCGGCAGTGCCGATCACCGTAAACCCGAGCCCAAATCTGATGCTCCATTACTTCATGCAGCGCAATATTTTGGGAGACGATGCGCTGACTTCGCCAGAAATAGAGCCTTCTGTGCCGGCGGAACTGGCGGTCCTGGTCGACAATGCAGGTTACGGTCCGGCTGGGAATATGACGATTTCATCGGCGCAACCGACCATTGTAGACAACGAGAAAGGCCTGGCGATTAATTTCAACCTGACCGGTTCGAACTTCCAGGGACAGCCACGCCAGTTTGGTATCACAAATATCAACTTTGGTACCATTCCTGCATTGCAGTCACGCGTGGGGCAATGGTATTTTACGAGCTCGCTGCTGGGTAAGTTTGTTGCGTACGATGCGAAAGTGGTGCATACCAGCAGCCTGGGGAACCCCGATCTAAGCCTGGTACAAGGCGTGAAGCTGCATGAGCTGACCAAAAGTATTCGTTTGTACGGCACATCGGACGACGGAATCAACGACTTCCTGGTGAACGATATTTTCGACGTCAACGACCTACCCGATATCATTTATTTCTCGCAGGGCCGGCGAACGGCCAAAGTCGTTCCGGCAGCAAGCGGTAGCTTCGACGCGGCGGTTTCCCCACCTACGTTTACCAACACACTTTCGGTGATACCTTTTGATACCGGCTTTAACTACATCATGCTGGAAGATCCGGGCCAACGGCGCTACGAACTTGAAAGCGTGACGCGCAGTGATGGTCAGCCGATTCCGCTGGATAATGCCTGGCTGACGTTCGTGACGTTGCCGGTTGCAGGTTCGCCAGTTTATGAAAACAAATTTCATCTGGTGGATTATTTTGCCTCGAATGGCGCCACGACTTACACGGTGCGCTGGAAGCCGGTGAACACAGATATTCCAAGGGTGGATAGCATTAGCGGCGCACCGAGTCAGGTGTCGGCGGTCCAGATTTCGAAGTTGCGGATACATTTCAACAAAGCGATCGATCCCGCCAGTTTTAATTATGAAGACCTGAACCTGACCTTGCAAGGCGGGCCAAATATCGTTACCTCGGGGGTGACAGTAACACCTGTCAATGCTACAAGTTTCGAAGTGGATCTTTCAGCAGTCACGATCGGCAATGGATTTTACAACTTCACAGTGCAGGCCGCCGGCATCACCGACGTTTTCGGGACGCCCGGCCAAACCGGTAAACAGGTGACCTGGTCGCAATTCCTCGACGTACCTATCGTCCAGGCATTCCAGGGTATTTCGGCCAGTCGCAAGGCGTCGTCGTTCAGTACCATTCAGCTCCTGTTCAACTTGCCGATCGACGTATCGACCGCGACTTCGGAACGTTTTGGTATCTATAAAGACAATGCGCTTTTGCCCGGTGCGCTTACGATCGAATCGGTGAGTGCCGATCACAAGCTGTTCACACTCGGAGGGTTGCAGGCGATCATGACGCAGATGGGCGCGTACGAGCTTCGGGTGGATCTGCCGCAAATCAAATCGGAGAGCCAGGTGTCGGGAGCGGTAATGCAGTCGGTTACCCTGTATCTGGACAACACCGGTCCTGCGGTGGTACAGTTGGATAAATCGAATGACCAGGGAATTGATCCCCAGCATGTGCCTTTTGTGCATATAGGTTTCGATGAGGGCGTTGTGGGGCTGAATACCTCGGCATTGCACCTGACACGCAATGGAGAGAATATCCCACTATCCATCACTCAGTTGGAATATGTGAATGCCAAGACCTGGATTGCCGGCAACTTCGGCGTACAGACCTATCCGGAAGGTAATTATGTTTTCACCGTCGACCTGACCAAAGTAGTCGATAGTACCGGCAATGCAGGAACCGGGAGCCGTGAACTGCCCTGGACGGTAGACCGCACCGCAGGTATTAACATTAATGGCCTGACGCTAGGTCCCGACCGCGGTTTTTCTAATACGGACGGCATCAGTTCCGGCACTTCGCTGAATGTGGCTTACGAGCTGAGCGCCCCGGCTCCACAGGTGACCATCAGTCAGGTGGAGACCAACGGCGAGGTAGTGCTATTGAATGTTGCCAATGTAGCGGCAGGCCAACGCTCCGCGGTTGTGAATCTGTCCGGCGGCGGCCCGACGCGGATCAGGGTTACGGCGACCGCGGCTACTGGCGGCACCGCTACGGCCGAAAAGTCGATATTTATCGATCAGAAGCCGCTTTTCGCACAATGGAAATTTGCTGCTAACCAGAAACTGGCAACTCAGACGACGACGATCCCGCTGGCTTTCTCTGCCAGATTGCTGGATGCCGGCGGACTTGCCGCAGCGATCGAGTTGAGAAGAAACGGAACGATAGTACCAACTACAGGGCTGACGATCCAACCTGTCAACGACACGCTTTACAACGTTTCGGGCTTCAATACTATCAGTCCGGACGCGGGTAACTATACGCTCAATGCCAATATCGCGGGCCTGGCCAAGTACAGCAGCGGCCGCAGCGATGCGGGCATGGCGAGCGCAGCATGGGCCGTACTGTCGCCAAACCGAACTCCGGTGGCAAATGCAGGAGCCGACATCCTGGTAACGGCGCCCGGTACCGTAACGCTCGACGCCACGGCTTCTTCGGACCCGGATGGCGATGTACTCACTTACAACTGGGTGGCACCCGACGGCGTTACATTAAGCAATGCCAATGCTGGCAAACCCACGCTTACGCTGGCCGAAACAGACCGTGGTAAGACCTATTCAATCCTGCTGATTGCCCGTGACGGCACCTTGTTCAGTACGGATGTGGTGCTTGTCAAATTCGACTCGCAGGCTGGTTTCAGTGGCCTTGCAGCAGAATATTGTATTAATGCGGCACCGGTAACCCTCTCCGGCACCCCAGCTGGCGGGGTTTTCACCGGCCCCGGCATTACCGGATCGACGTTCGATCCAGCGACGGCAGGCCTGGGAACGCATACCGTGACTTACACAGTGAATGGACAGCCTTACGCACAGAGCACAAATGTACTGGCTGCACCCGCGCTGGGTGCGGACACGCTCGTGGCGATCGTGTGCGCCAGTGAGACCTTTGATCTCAGAACACTGGTGAATAGTACCGGCTTGACGATCAATTGGGGCACGGCCTATCCGGAAACTGCGGCAGAAGGTACCTACGAAATCGTCGCAGTAAACAGTTCGGGTTGCTCAGACACGCTGAGGGTCGAGGTAGGCCGAAAGTTGGCTCATTGGACTGGTG
The DNA here is from genome assembly GCF_900109045.1 of Dyadobacter sp. SG02. Lineage (GTDB taxonomy): Bacteria > Bacteroidota > Bacteroidia > Cytophagales > Spirosomataceae > Dyadobacter. The sequence continues at coordinate 293,619 of NZ_FNYL01000001.1, read as the reverse complement.
CGATTGGTACCGATTGGTTTGAAGCGGGCAACTGGGATATCGGAAGCGTACCTGATGCAAAAACACATGTAGTGATCCCAGCGAATACGCCGCAGTGTGAGCTTGCAGCGCACGCGAGCATTGCTACAATCAAACTGGAAAAGGGAAGTTTCATGAAAATTCAGGCCGGCAATAAACTAACAATTCTGGCAACTTGTGATTATTAGGAAAGGTGATGCAGTTTCCATACAAAAGATATGCGCAATTTGGAGATCCAGCATTTGATTTGCGTCTGCCAATGGCAACAAGATAGGAATGACACGTAAAACGGTGCATTCCTATCCAAAAGTTTTTGAAGGGGAATTTTCACCAGGTGAGGGGCGCAATTATCCTGGGAGCCAGTTGACTAGGATCCTCCGAACCTGTCTTCAAAGAGAAAGTTACTTCATTTATTTACGAGATGATGGTGTCTCGTGAACAAGTTGATTTAGCAGCAAATATGGGCTTCTACCTTTTAACGTGTTGGTGCTGTCACAGGAACGGCCCTTATGTCAAAAGATACAGAGCCTTGTCACCTTTCCTATACCGAAGCGAAAATTAGGGATTTGCGTATTAAAACCTGACCTGTTTGTGATCGTGATCAGATGCTGTTCCAGGACGACCTTTCTCAATTTTTCAATTCGCCTTGTTTTTGATCTTATGTTGCACTGGTTAGCAAAACACGACCAGCAAAGTTTCCGAAATAACAATTATCGCTGGTACAGCGAGCCATCCAACGCATTGATATTTTCGAATCCGGGCAACGTTTAACAGGGGCTCGCGGCGGCCACAACGGAATATTCCAGAGTTGGTATTTGGGATATTGCCCCCGACTATCAGGTCAAGACATCGATGCAGCGTATCAGCGACCGCAGAACACAAGTTAATTGGCGACTCGTAAAGTAAGAGGAATTGAAGTTTACGCGATTTTATAATCCACTTCGTCTATCGCCCAATTCTCAAAATAGTAAATTTCAAAGTTTCTTTTTTTTTATATTTATGATATAACTATCAGTAAATGAGTGTTGTTTGTGCTTTGATAATAAAATTCCTCCTCTACAACAACCAACAGTAGAATATATGACTGCTGATAAATTTTCTCAAAAGCAGACCGAGCGAAAATCGGACGAGTTTGACTATGCTACTAACTCCCAGATAAAAAAGATATACCTCCAGATTCCGGGTGGCTACAAGTACCGACATCAATCTTTGAAAGGAAGTGAAGATGGTTTTTTGGGGAGGAGGCAGATAATCGACTCGTTTACGGACATACTCAAAAGTCAAACTCGAAAGGGTGTATATCTTGTTACGGGATATAGAGGCATGGGAAAAACTAGCTTCGTGAAACAGGTGCTTGCAAAACTTGGTGATTCTAAGGTAATCGAAAGAGCACCTGGTAAACAACACATCGAAGAAACAGTTAAAATCAAAACATTCTTCATAAGCCTTGCTCAATCCCAGCTAAAAGATATCGACATCTTAAAGCACATTGTCAACCAGTTGTTATCCAGTTTAGAGGATACCCCGCAATATAGAATAGCGCGATGGTCTAGCCTGGGAAACGTTTTCGGCTGGTTGTGGCCACTCATAACCATTCTATTGATAAGTATAAATTTTTATCTAGTTCACTCCGTCCCCGGTGATGATTCTAAGACGGTAATTGAAAACCTCGTTGGAATAGCTACGCTTGCAGCAATTCTTGCAATGTTTCTCCACAAGCTTATATCTTGGATAAATTCTAAGCTGACAGCGATTGTCAGGTCAATGCGGATCTGGGTGGTTGTATCCGCGCTTTTCTGGTCTGTTCTAGCAATTATTTTTGTATTAACGTATATTCCTGAACTTTTCCTGAATCTCGATTGGGTTTTTGAATCATATGAACATTTTGGCATACCAGAGCTAAATCCGATATTATCTATCCAAGCACTTGCTGTCGTAGTAACATCAGCTGGATTAATTATGGCATCAATCAAATATATATCGACAATTGAAAAATGTGTTAACACAAAGATACCAATTTCTAGATTACATGAACGCCTTAAAATCCTGCATGATCGTTGTAATGCGCAAGTAACCAAGGAGGATCAATTGCAGGATAGTTTTGCAATGTCTATGTCATCTCTTTTTAACAAACATCAGAAGGTTTATCCAATCGCAAATCCGCGGGAAATAGAAAATGAACTAATTGACATTATTGGCAACTTAAAGGAATATTACCAATATATTTTTGTATTTGACGAATTGGATAAGGTTGATCCGGACTTTGAAAATGTAGAATCGCTGTCGGAGCAAAATGCTGGAAAAGTGACTTTTTTGAATGATTTGCGAGAGAGAAGATATTTAATTACCAGCATTTTGGCTTCTCTGAAATACTTTATTAATGAAGCAGAAGCAAAATTTATTTTTATCGCTGGTCGAGAAATGTTTGAGGCGGCCTTGGCTGACATATCAGATCGGCAATCTTCTATTAGTAGTATCTTTCACAAAGTCATATATGTCGATAGTTTCTTAAAAGATCGAACCGGTGTAGAAAACCAGGTGTCGGCAATTGGCGGATTGGTCGAGGATTTTCTTAACAGTATCCTGCTGAGCGGATGCCCTAAGGGAAGGGATTTTTTTTCGCAATACTATAAGATTTTGACTGAGGGTATAGTAGAAAACCACGAGGATGAAGAAATTGTAAATAACGTGCATTTGCCGGCGCTTACAAAACAGCAGGCAAGAAAGGTGATCTTCACGCTTCAAAACTTTGTTGGATACCTGGTATATCGTAGCAATGGCTCGCCGAAGAAAATTACAAAGATACTTGAAGAATATATATGTGAGATGGACTGCAATAGCAGTTTGACTGAGTCGGGTAAGTCAATTTTAGTGAATATATTTCCTCCTGAACAAAATACCCACTATCTGTCTTTCTCCTATTTGGACCAATATAGACTAGGCTATACGGCGTATTTATTCCAGCCGTTTCTTACGATAAATAGTTCATTTATGAAAAGATATAGCGATAACACTCTCGTGTCAATCTCTTATCTCATTGATAACCTTATCAAATTTCATCCATTTGCTTTTTCTGCTCAGAATCTTGAGTTGCTTCCGGAAATTCTTGCCACTAGCAGAACTCCTGTGTCAAGGCCATTTTTGGAGGAATTGGTTTCATTTTTGGCGCAAAACCATATTCGGCGTACGGAATCTGGGCTTTATGAGTATAAGTTTCATGATCGTACACATAATGAGATTACCTATATCTCTAAGTTGTTTGAAGACGAAGCAGCTGCATTTAATTTTACGCTGGACGAGACTTTTTCGATAAAAGCACATTTGCAGGCGAAGATTCGTCATTTACGATTAGTGCACTCGTCTTCAAATAATCAGGGGCCTGTTGTCTCGATTGTATTTTTAAACCGTTTGTTAGGCGATGCGAGGTTTCAAGACGAGGAATACCAAGATGCGATTATATCTTACCAGGACGCATTACACATGCTGAATCCAAGCGGACTTTTATATGCTAATCAAATAACTAGTTTTATGCTTCTTAAGCTTAAACTAGGGCTAACCTATGAGAAGATTAAGGCGTACGAATTTGCTCTTGGGCACTATGCTGGAGTTATTGAGGAAGGCTCAAAGATATTACTTTCTAGTTCACAAAAGCACGAAATAATATATCGTGAACTGATGCTAATAATGATGCAGGCATTTTTGGCTACCTTGTATCTTCAAGAGAAATTACAAGAAGGAATAACATTTCAAAAGATCAAGCATAATGTAGATCGATTTGTCCGTTTGCTGAGAAAATTTAAGCACGATTACGAAAATCGAGACATCCTCATGGCCTCTTACTTCGGTGGCATTGGTACCGCTTTGTATTTCAAAAATATGGTATTACCACAAAAAATTAACGAAGTGTGGATGAATTCGATTAAACATCCTTCCGTCCAAAATATGAAGTTGGCAATTGATGCTATAACGACGTGCTTTTCTATCCATATTCCCATCCCTGTGGTCGAGGAAAGTGAAAGGGAGTTACGTGCTTTCATGGATCGATCTACTTCTAATTCTGATGCGCGAATTTCTATTGCGGCTTACATATATTACAAGATCTCTTTTCGTACGCTTCTAGGAAGCAGTAATAATAGTATTTCTGATTTACTTGGAGAGTGTCCTAAGCTCATTTCGCCCAGGATTGGCGAAAATGTGACATACAGAAGCCTTCAACATACTCGTCGATTGAATAGTTTTGGGCACATTCTTGCAAAGATTGGAGATTTTCTTCTACCTGTATTAAGCTCCGACGGTATAGATGTTAGTGAGGCACTTGGATGCTTCTACTTTGTCAACAGTGAGTCGGAGCTCCGGAAAAATCAGATTTTCGAGTCGCGCGCTCGGCTTTTCAAAAGCTATTTCCAGAATAGGAAGAGTGTTAATGGAGATTGGGGCGAAAAAATTCATCCGAGGTTTTTAATTCATCTTTATTATCTATCTGCCTTGTTCTATCTAGAAGGTGGTGACAGATCTAATGCGGTTTTCCAAATGCGCAAAATTCTCTTTGTGCTCCGTTCAGTTAGACTAACGAGCGTCGGTGTTGAGGTATATGAGGCGCTTCGTTGCCTAGAATTTAATTTGATAAGGAGAATACTTGAATTGTCGAGCCTAATGAGTCATTCATCTGACAGACCACAGCTCGGGAAGTACAAGGACTATTTTGACATACATACAAGTCGGACTCCTCATGAATTTTCAAATGAATTGTATGGAAGCCTGTCTAATAACCCCGACACGAAAGAAACTATTTTGGCTTATGCAATTTTGAGGATGAAGTATTTCAAGTTCTCACGCCCTAAGTCATCTGACTCTTTGGAGGAACAATTTCGGTCTATTCCAGAACATAAATTGTTGTCGCCATACAACAGCATGAGCCATCAGATTACTAGATTGATGGAGCTTGATTTGCACACAAGGTGTAATCGAATGTTGATGGACTCGTACCTGGCGAAGACAATTCGTCTTGGATATTATTTTGAAATGGAAGGAAAAGATCGAAATATTCCATTTCGTCTATTCGGAAGAAAGTCACACTGGGAGAACTACTACTTCCATGACTGTAAGTTATATGATGTAAAGCGAGGTTCGTTCTTTCCTGTTGGTCCAAAAAAAGACAGTGTCAGAAGAATTGAAGGTCTTAAAAAGTCCTTTGAAGAATGTGCCGACAAGGAAGTTTGGTTTGATGAATATGTAGGCTTGGTTCTTAACTCAATTTTTAATCTTATCCAAATGAAACGTATTGTAAATACGTTTGGTCATAACTATATATTAAGCTATTCGTTCTTTGCTAAAATTCATATGGACCTAGGATCTTGGTTAAAGCATTTGCATTTATGTCGCATCATTGAACCAACAGAGCGTCGGGGAAACTTGGATAAGCGACTAATTGATCTAATTGGTTTTCAAGACAGCATTGGGCTGGACGCGTTGACAGAGTATCAAATGGCTGCTCAGTACTATTACTTCGCGTTACAAATGCATAAGGAGGGTACTATTTACAGAAACCGAATGAATAACCTTATTTACTTAGAGGACGACTTCAACGACAACCTCTATCACTTCGGGGCCGGATTAGAGCGCCTCCAAATTAATTCAGAGGCTATTCGTCGTAAAATTGGTTACTTGAAAGCGGATCTACATAAGGCGAATATGTATAAGTATACAACTTTCATCGGAGACAGCCGTTGACGATCTGTTGGCTGCGTCAGAGGTTGTCGGGGAGTTTTGAGTTGGCTTGTGTCCGGCTTGCGCTTTTAATGGTGGGGTATGGTCGCTTATATAATGCACTGGCAGTGAAGGGACTGGTATGTGAACAAAATTGGATCCGACGGCGTTTGGAGGGGCTAGACGTTCTTGAATAGGATCAGAAGTCAGTTAAGCCTTTTGGGGTGAGAAGTTCCAGGACGCGATATCTATGATAATAAGGTTGCGGTGGAAAGGGATTTTAGCTGGTTTTTCCAAGCATGGTTAATTTAGCGCGATTATCTATCCGAAGAAATGTCAAGTTTTTTGATCAAAAAACTTGACATTTTGGTTCCGATCTGATACATTCGTAGTATGGCTAATCTATCTAAGACTATACAGCAACAGATTCAGGGCATACAGGAAGATACCAGCTTTGGGTATGGAGAGCTAACCATACCTGCACAACAGTACCCGTCAGCGGCGAAGGTGCTTGAACGATTGCAACAGAAAGGCCTGATTAGAAAACTGTCCAAAGGTATCTTCTATAAACCAAAAACGACGGTCTTTGGCGAAAAGCGTCCTGGTGAGGAACAGGTGCTCAAATCCTATTTGTACCGTGAGGGACAAAGGATCGCCTACATCACGGGAACTTATCTTTATAACCAAATGGGACTGACGACCCAGATTCCAGCCATTATCCAGATAGCCAGCCGTGAAAGGCGGATTTTTGTCAACCGGGGCACTGTACGTGCGACGGCAGTCAAAAGTTATGTGGACGTCACCGAAGACAATTATCAACTACTTGAGCTGCTGGATGCTTTAAAGGATTTGAAAGATATTCCCAATGTCGATATGCAAGCGGCGATCGGGATTATAAAAAGCCAGATCCAGCAGTTAACCGAAAGCAGGTTGAAAGAGATTGTTGGATACGCATTGAAATACCCGCCGCGTGTCCGCGCTTTACTTGGAGCAGTTTTGTCTCCCGAAGGGAAGACAGCCATTGCAAAGGCTTTAAAGGAAAGCCTCAATCCTTTGACCGTTTTCAAATTGGGAATTAACGATACATTGTTGCCTTTGGCTGCGGAATGGAACATTCAATGAGACTGCATGAAAATAAGGAACTGTTTCGCGATGCGATAACCTTTACGGCTCAGTACAGTGGCCTACCCGAGATTTATATTGAAAAAGATTACTGGGTCACATTCGCACTCCGGCGTATCTTCGAAGGGCCTTCTGCGAAATATACGGTTTTCAAAGGCGGTACGGCGCTTTCCAAGTGTTTTACCTATATCAACAGGTTCAGTGAAGACATCGATCTGGTCGTTGTGAGGGATGTCGGTATGTCTGCCAACCGTTTAAAGGACCGCTTGAAGCAAATCAGTAATGCTGTTTCGGAGCTTATCCCGGAAGTAGAAGCACCGGGTATTACCAACAAGAGGGGAATGATCCGTAAAACGGTGCATTCGTATTCTAAAGTTTTTGACGGAAATTTTGGGCAGGTACGGGACACGATCATCCTGGAAACGAGTTGGCTCGGATCATCGGAACCTGCATCCCAGGGACAAGTTGCTTCATTTATCTATGAGATGATGATGTCGCGCGGACAGGCCGATTTAGCGGCAGAGTACGGGCTCCTGCCTTTTGAGGTGTCAGTACTGGCTGCGGAACGAACCTTGTGCGAGAAGATTATGAGCCTTGTCCGCTTCTCATACACTGAAAACCCGGTAAGGGATTTGCGTAGCAAAATCCGGCATGTTTATGACCTTCACCAGATGCTGGCCCAGGATGACCTTTCCGGATTTTTCAATTCGCCGGATTTTGTGCAGATGATACATAAGGTCGCGCGGGACGATCAACAAAGTTTCCGAAACAATAGTGACTGGCTTTATATCCATCCTTCGCAGGCATTGGTCTTTTCTGATCTGGATCGGATTTGGCCGGACCTTGTAGCAGCCTACAATGGAGCGTTCCGAACTTTGGTTTTCGGACCGCTGCCGCCCGACCATCGGATCAGGCTGTCGATGAAGCGTATCATCGACCGTATTGCACAGGTCGTGTGGCAAATCAACAGGGCATGAGCGTCAAGGTTGATTTAACTGTTATGCCTGTTAATTCATAGAGATGATTTTTTAATGAAAGGAGGGCGATGTGGCTACTTTGCTTTCGCCTCTGTTATTTTTGGCACTTTTATCGACGAGCAAACGACCCAACGCGTCGCAAATCGGGTTGTCGTTAGGACTACGATATCGGATCCGGATAGGCCCTCCACTTAGTAACAACTTCCGTAGAAACGAACAGTCAGATCCGCTTCGCAGCGAAGCGAGGGATTTGAACGATTGACTTAACGGATTGAAAACCAGCAAGACCTCTATCTTGTAGAAATCCCTTCCATGATGCACGGAGAACTCAAAATTCTGATAGATCTATGTGGTGTTATATATTCATTGTTAGTCATTTGAATATGTTGAATATTTGCTTCTTACATTGAGATTGGGTCGCGGATGCTAGACATAGGTGGCTATTTCAAACCTTGGCGAGCCTCTTTAGCCTGGTCTGATATGCCTGGAGATAATTTCTTTTAGAACGATCATTCAAGAATGAAGCATTGACCAAGCTTTCGACCTTTTCCGAATTTGAAAGCATCTTGTTGAAGATGGATGCAATCGATTTTGTATTCAAGCCTGCTTGCTCTCCAAGTGTATGGAATCGTCTGGCAATATTCCCATTTGATAGTTGGGCGGGCAAGAGCCCATCTTCCAGTGCAAAGTCGGAATCATTTACATGAAGGCGGCTGTTAAGAAGATCGTATGCGGGGCTCAGCCTAAAATCGCCCATGCCGGTTTCAATTATCGAGAAGTTCTTGAAATGGGCATCGCCATTTGAAAATAGATAATTGAACATGATTAGTTGAAATAGTTTAGGCGATTCTAATCCATAGATTGGAAGATATTTCTTCATTACGTTGAAGAGGTCCAGATAGTTACCCAGATACTTGTAATGTTCCCCGTGGGTCTGAGGACTTCTGTTGGCCAAAGCCGCGAAATCCTCTACCGCCTGCTTTTTATTTCCGTCATGTACATCAAAGCGCTTGGTCAGATATGCGGGTTTACCGTTTTCAAAGAAAATAAGTGCATTGTCTGCCGTATCAATGCCATAAACCTGGCGGGCTATTTGCATCGTCAAATGTTCATTGGCTGGCATTTGATCTGGATTACTCCCGATGGTGGGTATCGGTTTAAGGATGTGCGTTCCCTGCTCGCCCTCTCCAACCAATCTCAACTTACTCTTGACCTGAATTATGGAAAATTTTTCTTGGACGCCGGAAATTGACACTCGCCTTTGGCTCTGCAAGAACGCTATGTTAGCAAGGCCCCCGGAAGCTGGCGAGTCATACGGTAATACATGTGATACTTTCGCGCCATTGAACATTCTTTTCAGGCATTGCCTGCTGTAAGTATCATAGCCTTCGGCTAATGTACCCGGACAGTATTTGATAATGGGTATATTCATGCCGAGTCGTTTGTCCGTTTGACTGTGACAGCTCCAATTGCGTCGTATTGCGCAACGTTCAGTAAAAGCCCAAAATAGTCGTCCTCGTCAATTTTCAGGGACCGGCAGATAACATGCTTATTGACGCCCTCCGGCAACATATTGGCAAAGAAAGGAAAAAGAGTTTTAGCGTTATACACCTTGGCTGATTTCGGCAAAGTGAGGCTAACAGGAGGTTTCTGGCTGTTTGTTATCCAGGTATCTTCGTAGGTGAAGCTAAACGAACCGTCGTTATGCTGGATTAGCTTGCCAGCAACTTCGCCTTTGTACATAATTTCCGCCTCCCTCATAGCTATTGATCCATCGATTTGATTTGCAGAACAAGCTGCATTCCCAGTACATCGGCAACTTTCTCTAATGTGATGATGGTAGGATTTCCCTTTCCACTTTCCAGCTGTTTCAATGTTCTCAATCCAACACCTGACATGTCGGCGAGCGTTTCCTGGGTTATATCAAGAAGTTTTCTTCGTTCCTTCAGTATGCTACCAAGATGCATTGCCCTTCCCGTTTGTAAAACCTATTATTCAAATATACGTTAAAACGTGCATTAAAGCGCTCTTTTCGATGTTAAAAATTGTTATTGACTGATAAAGGATAGTGAAAGTGCACTATGTCGCACTTTTGAAAAAATACTTGCTAGCCTTTCTGGGCGGGTTTTACCAGAGGTGGGAAATTGAAATAGAAGAATATTCGCATTCTATAACTGACGCTACTTTTCGAAGAAATCGTCATGCAATACATTTCAAATTGATCCATCTGTGTTCATAAAATTTCCGAATGAAGCGGGCCAGACTCTGTTTGCAATTCGCGAACAGAAAACTCAACTATAAGACATCTTGCATAAAATGATCTAGTGATTGAGTGCGACAACTTGACATCATCAGTTATCGCACTCAATCTCTTAATCAATAATCTGCAAAAACATGACCTTCATATTCGCTGTATCCATCTAAAAACAAGTCTCTTGCGAAGGCTTCGTAGTCAAAATACCGCTCGAGCGACTGGGGCACGCCTGAGAGCAGGCCAGTCTCTTCTATATACTGGTAAGCGTATTCGAGCGTCGCATCTTTCATCGAGCCGCCAAAGAATCCGCGGTAGCTTTCCCAGAAACTTTCAAGTTGGTCTTCCAGCTCATAGCGATTGTTTGGCCAATAGTTGATCTGTTTGCAATAAATCTCGAATGCTTCGGCAGTCTCATGGTCCATTTCACCGATGGCCTCGAAATATGTAAATGCCTCTTTATGTAGGCTGCATTCTGATATCAAAAAATCCGGGATGTTCTCCCAATCTTGGAACATCAGCTCTGGATCCAGTTCATTTCGATGAAATTCGTAGCAATCTTGCAGGAATTCTTTGAGATCAGCGAAGTCCGTCAGGTCAAACCACTTACCAAACAGCGACCCATTGTTGTACTGGCTGTAGGTTCCAACATAGATTTTAGGAGTACTTTCAAGATTTCTCATGAATGAAAGGCATTTAAGTTGCTTAGGCCCCGGCTCTGTGCTCAGGGCAATCGCTGCCTATCGATCAAAGAAAAAATGACGGGGCTTGTCCCTTGGTCGCAAGCCTATCCGGCGGTTTAGGGTGCGGCTGGCTGCCGAGCGATCAGCTAAAAAGCCGGATAACGGAGTGCAGGCTTGCAACCGTCATTTTTTGCTTTGTAACTTTCGTTTGCACTGATCACGATCTTGCTGATGTCCTTCGGGTGGCCAGCGACTTAGCCCCGTCTCCAGCTTTGACCATATGTAAGCTATATGTTTGCAGCAGTCCCAATATGGATTTGTAGGAGCGACTGAAAGTGCCAAGTCGATTTGCAATTTATGACCCGAACACAATCCGATTATTGTAACGTCTTTTCAGGTAAGAAGTCCCTGGGAGAGAGATTGAAATACTGGGCCAACTTATCAATGTGTTTGAGATTGTATTTAGCCCGATGATTGGTGCTTTCCGCATTACTGATGAATGCTTTTGTAGTTCCAAGAATACTGGCAATATCCTCTTGAAGCAAATTATTAGTCACACGTAGTTCCCTGACGTAGTCGATTACGTACTGTTCTATTCTGCCAATGTTGTCTTGGTCCTTCATGCTTGGGACTAAGTACGGGAAGCGTAAAAATTTTCAGTACACACATGTGTGTCTTTTGGTAACTTTCGATATATTTGTTTTAACAATCGTTCGCATAACGTGTGCAGATGAATGATTGTCGGCACTCATAGAGCTGCTATTTTCTTTTGTTGCCCAAGTTATCGTAAATGCTATGGCACTTCATGAACTCTCCAAGACGTCCGCACGCAACGAGCAATACCTGCTGCTTTTCCGCAACGGTAACGAGCGAGCACTTGATTATTTTTACAAACGCACCTATGACAGCCTGCTCTACATTGGTAGAGGTTTGGTCAATGACGAGTTCCTAGTAAGCTGCATTCTACACGAATGTTATCTTAAAGTTTGGGCACACCGCGATAAGATTGAAAGCCTCCCTCACGCATACCGGTTTATTCGCCTCAACCTTCGTTGGCAGGTGTTAAAGCAAGTGCAAAAACCGGCATACCAGATATACCGGAAAATGACTGAAATAGACCATCTCGAACCTTCCCTGGGCGAAAAGCCAGATCTGGATAGCTACTTCGAGGACGGCACCGAAGGGAAAAGGTGGAATGAAATCTCGAAAGCGATCACATTTCTGCCCAAACAGCGCCAGCTGATAGCCAGCCTTCATTTCCAAGATGGGCATAGCGCGCGCGAGGTAGCGAAAAGAATAGGAGCGAATACGCTACATGTGACCAGCGAAATCCAAAAGGCCATAGAGGAGCTTAAAAGGATGGTAGCGCCCCGCGCGACTGTGCCTATAAGGCAAGCAAAGCAGCCGCACCCTTACGATCATATACTGAGTAGTGAGCAGGCTGCGGTGTTTGAGCTGAGGCAAGACCAAAAGAAGTCGTTCGCCGACATAGCATCAATTTTAGGCTACCCGCAAACCCAGGTACAACAGCACTATATCAAGGCATACCAACTCGTCAAAAATCACTGGAAACAAAATGGCAGATAGATCATGGAAAAGCTTTTCACCACCCGGAAGATCCGCCTTCTGATCGATTCAGACGACATCGATCAGAAGAATAAGATTATGGATACGCTCTACCAATGGCGCTACATCTGCTTCAAAGCCGCTAACCAAATTTATACCCATCACTATGTCCAGCTGCAGCTCAGGGAAATGCTCTATCTGACCGAAGGCGTACGGGCAAGACTCGCTGACATCAAAAGGGACGAGTATGGGATGCTGTCGACATCCAGAATGAACACGAGCTACCAGGTGCTTGCCCAAAACTACAAAGGCAGTATCCCGATGCACATCATGAGCGCCTTGAACGGAAATTTAGTTGCCAGTTTCAACAAGATGAGCAAAGCGTTAGCTAGCGGTGAAAGCGGAATGCCCAATTTTCGAAAAGAAATCCCGATCCCATTCAAAGGAACTGATGTCAAGAAGCTAAGAAGTAGCAAGGAAGGGACAGTGTTTCACTTTTCGTTATTCGATTTTCCGTTCAGGACATACCTGGGAAAAACTGGTCATGACAAGCGGGAAATGCTTCAAAGGTTACTTGCTGGTCAGCTCAGGCTTTGCACCAGCTCACTGGTGCTTGACAAAGGAAAGATTTTTATGCTTGCTGTTTTTCAAACAGAACGGCAGGAGCAACCGCTTGACCAGGATATCATTGCAGAGGCGAGTTTGTCGCTTGATTACCCGATCATCGTTTCGGTAGGCCACAAACGTTATACAATCGGAAGCAAAGACGAGTATTTATACAAGAGGCTCGCTATCCAGGCCGCCATCCGGCGGAAAAGAAAAGCAATGCCCTTCATGAACCAAAACAGTCGAAGGCAGCTCCGGAAAACGAGCATCGATCAGCTGATACAATCAGAGAAGCGATATGTCTCGCACAAGCAGCACGTATACAGTAAGAGGTTAATTGATCTATGCCTTAAAAATAAAGCAGCGACTTTGCTGCTCGTAGACCAGACAGATAAGGAGCAGCAAGCAAAGGAAGACCCTTTCCTTTTCAGGAACTGGGGATATTACGGCCTCAAACAAAAGATAGAGCGCAAAGCCTTAAAGATTGGGATTGCTGTGCTGGTAGAATGAACTTTCACAGAGGCTGCTTGTACAGCCGCAGGGTGAAACCACTGGCGGTTTCACTAAGTGCCAGGGGGCACATACAACTGGGTTAGCTTAATTATCAGTAAGCAAACGTGACCCGATATTGAGCAGGTAACCGGGACCGGTTACCTGCATTTTTTGGTGTTTTTATTCCGCATCAACCGCAGCTTTAGGCTTTCTGCCACGGGGTTTTCCGGTATACTCAGGTTTTGGCGCTTCGGTTTCGATTGCCAGTTCGAAGCCTTTGGTAGTTTGATCAAAATCAAAAGTGGAAATCTTGAAGATCAGCCTTTCGCTTTCGAAGTTGACGTTGCCTTTTTTAAGAATAACGGCTAATGGAATTACGTGGCCTCTGCCACTTTTTTCGAAGGAAAAAGTTTGATCCGAACTTGCTGCCGGGATAAGATATACGGTTTTAATTTTTCGCTTGCCTTCCTGGGTTCCAATTTTGAAATGGGTAGATTCCGGATCAATTCCCAGGTCGCGTAGTGCGGCTGCCGGGAAAACAAGCTTGCCGGAATTAGATATGTAACCTTTTGGAAGTGGTGCGGCCTTTTCGACCACTTTGGTTTTGGAGATGTTTTCCTCCGGGGAAAAGAATTTAATTGCTTTCAATTTCATGGGTGTAATGGGTTATTTTTGGCTAAAATAGGCTATTCTTTACGAAAGCCTGCATCTATAAACCCAAACCGCGTTTTTTCTGCTTTTTTAAATCCGGTTTTAGTTCTTTTTTAAGGCCAATTTCCAAATTTTGAGCCAACCGCTTTTCAAGAGAAGAAAGCGAATAGTCACGCCCCAAATCAGAGCCCTTGATCTTAATTTTCTTATGTATATTAAAGAATGCGATGCCACGCCCGATGTAAGATTTATATCCCGCACTTACGAGTTCTTTTTCAAGCTGATCAATGGATTTTACGCTATCCAATAGCTTGTCAATCGTCTGTCTAAGCTTCAAATGTGCATGGTCGGTTATCGATAGTTCCTGTGTCCTTCGCTGATTGATGCGCATATCAGGTGCTTGGACTAATCCCAGTTTACGTTCTATTTTGCGAGAGAATGTCCCGATTCGGGCGTAGTTCTTAAAGTGATCGGCGGTGTTTTTCCCGTTATGGTTGAGCCGGTTTCCAACGATATGAAAATGGTGATTGTTTGTGTCCTCATGCTTGAAGACAAGCATTTGATTCTGTTCAAACCCAAACTCCTTGGCAAACTCAGTAGTGATGCTGGTGATGGTCTCGTTGTTAGGCCTTTCGCCTGGCGCGAAGCTAAATGATTGATGCCAGATGTATTTGGTCAGCTGCGTATTCCGCGAGTGGTTATTCTCAAATTGTTTGATCAGATAATCCAGGTCTAGTTTTCCATCCGGATGTATTTTGATTCCCAGATTCTGTATGTAGACCAGTTCTCCACGGACTTCTTCCGTATCCAGCTTTCTTTGCATTTTCGACGAAACCTGTTTGTCGTAGTAGCAGTACTCGATAAGCCTTTTCGCGTTACTGCCCAAACTTGCTTTCCCAATCATGTCTTCATCATTTTAAGTAATGTGGCAAGCGCACTTTCAATCTCGTGATGCACTGAGCTGGCGTCAGCGTTCACTGCTTTCCAAGCCCGTTCTAGTTCTGATAGTGGGGCTCGATAGTAGGCTTCGTATTTATCGAGCAGGTCGCCTGCAAGCCGAGCGTTCGACCGGACCTCTTCAATAAGTTGCTGCTTGCTTTCAAGCTCATCAGGAAACAGGGACAGAAAATTAGTAAGCTCATTTAACCATGAACGCAGGCTATCGAGCGTCTGCTTTGTGCTACGGATCTCAAAGGATTCAAATACCCATAAGGTGATAAGATCAGCAAGTAACCGGACACGCTGACTGCTCTGTTGCCATTGGGCAGAAAGCATCTGCTGATCTTTGGTCTTTAAAACTGCCAGCGAAAGGATACCCGAAAGCTGTTCCAGTATTCGGACTGTGTTGGCGACCTTTTTTGGGAGCGATTTTTTCTGAGGCTTTTTAAAAGGGACGTCCAAGGCCAATGTCAAGAAATACTGACTGGCGGAAAGCCCGCTTTTCTCTATGATCTGATTAATCTGGCTTTTCTGTTCAGCACTCACCCAGACTGAAAAGTGTTCTCTTTTGGCAGTGCCCTTTTCCTTGGGCGGTCTACCTTTCGTTTTCTGATTTTGCATATGTCTTTTGAGATTAGCTATGAGCCGGTGGCGAATAGCAGGGGTCCAGGGGTTTCTCCTGGCCAGCTCCGCCGGGTCGGCGAGCGTCGCTCCGACGCATTTTGCGACGTACCGGCGATAGCTGGCTAGGGAGAAAACCACTGCCCACGTTCGAATCTGTTCGAAAGTGTTCGCTTCCGTTCTAAAAAATTCGGATTTGTTTGAAAGTGTTTGAATTCGTTCGAAAGCGTTTGAAGTTGTTCGCCTTTGTTCGAAATCTGAATAACAACATTTAAAAAACGAGCTGTCCTATTCGGCCCCTAGCGGAACCAGCACACGTTTGCCCTGGGAGTCATAAATGTAGTGCTCACCGATCTTGACTTTCCCCTTTTTAGGTAAAGGTGTTAGTTGCAGGTACATCATTTTATCGTACTCGACAATTTTTCCTTGCTCCATGATCTGTCTGTAAGCTGGTGCATTTTCATACTCGTCCAAAATTCTTTGTCGCTCTACATACTGCTGCCCATCGCGTATCAATAAATAGAACAAAACAGATATGACAATGCCTGCAATTGAGTAGGGGCCACTAACACCTAAGCCGTAAAATAGTGCCTGGCCTCGGTCTTGAAACTGCAGGAACCGTTTCCTGCCTTTCAGCTCCAATGCAGCCCGGTCGATGGCTGCAATGGATTTTCCTACCCTGATTTCCAGGCTTTGAAAATGCTCCTGGGTTTCGGTCAGAAACAGCGCCGACCAGTCATCGATCTCGTGACCGTATTTGGCCGCGTACTTCCCCCTGGTCTGGGTGAGGCGGTTCGGCTCCGGGCTATTCATCGCCGAAATTTTCTTTAAGTTCCTTCTTTAGCCTGAGCCTTGCGCCTGGTGGATAGTCTTTGAGCGAATAGCCATTACGGATGCCGTCGAGGATCTGTCCACCTAATAGCGATGCTGGCTCGAAGTCGCCGAAGCGTCTGAGGTCAAGTCCGAGTGCGGTGCAGTTGTCCTCGAGCTCTTGGGACAAGCCTGGAAACTGGTTAAAACCAAACAGGTTCTGCCAGATCACGATCTCAAATTTTGACCTTAATGCAGCCCGCATCTTTTCCAAAAACTGTATGCTCGCCAGGTACGCTCCGCCACCACCGATGATGATATGGAATACGGCTTCAATGCCAAGTTCATCACACCATTCCTTCAAATCGATATCCCGAGTGATCAGAGCAGGCAGTTGCTCGCTTTCCGGCGCCCCAAAATCCATATACACTTTGTCGAAGGGGCTATCCGCCAGACTTTCCACGTAGCCGATGAAAAGGTCCCGCATTAGCCTTTCGCGGTTGTCCAGCAGAGAGAAAGCTTCAAACCGGTCTTGTCCGAGAAAAGCGAGCTGTCGGGATGAGGTTTTTGTTGAGCTGTCAAGGTCAACAAAAAGGGAAGAGCTGCCCGCTTCGGAAAGCGCCCTCAGATAGGTGTGCAGGCTTTTGCCTACGCCGCCTTTGGCCTGGACGATAAAATGGAATTCACGTTTCATTTTTCTTTGCAAATTTTGATTCGAACTTAAATTGGTCTTGTAGCTTGATTTCATCCGGATTGGTCACCTTGAAAGCGCTGGCTTGAATGTTCTCAGCGTCTTGCGGTTGATCCGGCTTACGTATTGTCTTCTCCACAGCCCTGTGAATGCGCTCACGCTTTTTGTCCTTGAAGTAAAACCGACAGTAGCGCACATCTTCTGCGGTGATAAGCCCTGGCCTGCCCAATTTGGCATTAATCATATCGGCAATTCTGGCGCGTGTCAGGCTAGCAAATAGGTCTTCTCGAAAGAGCCCCACCAAGGCCTCTCTGCGTTTTCGGTCTTTCTGTTCGAAGAGCTCGACTAACAGCTTTTCATCGATCATCATCCGAAGGAACCGTAGTTGCGGTCAACACTATACGACTACCTTGTTGCGGGTGAAAAGAAGGATGATAGTCCAGGTAGCCATAGCTGATCAGCTCCCGCAAACATTTGTGATAAGTTGCCCCGGATTTGATCCTGGAAAATCCCATCAACTTCCTGCGACTAGCATGAAACGGGATTTGCCTGATCCCTTTGCCGTAGTAAAGAAGCGCGGTGTAAAGGCTAATGTGATAAGCGTTCAGCCGGTCATCGGATTTGACGGCCTCAAGTAATGCCATGTCCACGGCAGTACTCGGATGATCGAGCCTTTTCATCGCCCCGAGCCATTTCTGTTGAGCATCGTAGCAATGTCCCGCTGGCTGTAAAAGAAGCATCCACCGATCTTGGTAAACCGAAGGTGTCCCTGGATGCGAAGGTTCTGCAAGGTGCCCGGCGAGATGCTTAGCATCTTTCTTACCTGGGCACTCCTAAGCCAGGTACTATCCGTTGGCTTATCCTGCGAAAGAATTGATTTTAGCTCTGCAATGATTTCATTTTTCAGGTTTTGCAGATCCTCCCTGGTGATCATCTCTACATTCATTATTCTGCAAGTTTATCGTGAAACGTCCCGGCATGAAGACCGCCGGCTGCTTGCAAAAATGAGAGAGAGACAAGCTATTGCAATGACCAAACTCAGCAGCTGGTCATCAGGAGCCCGACTCCGAACTGGTCAGGATAATTTTAAAGAACCGCAAATGTTCGGGTACCTCGACTTCCTTGCTTGTCTTTTCCTTCTGTACTGGGAAATAATTGCGAGCTGTCTCGATGGGGATGGGCTTCCGGTCGTGCGTGAAATATTTACTTACCAGCTTATACCACCCACTCTGTTCCTGAAAGTTAAAAAGCCTCCGCTCGTCAGGAAGCATCAGCTGTTGTAATTGATGGATGAGGTGAATGAAGGTGGGGAGGTGCTTATCGCGAATATCGATCTTGGTCTTTGTCTCATAACGACGAAGTGCTTCGAGTTGATCTTTCAGCTCGGTGATTTGCTGTTTAAGCCCAACGATTTCTCTGTTGTTTTCTGCAATGACGGCTTCTAGGGTTAGTGAGGAGCTCCAATTATCGATCGAGTGGAGAAAGGTCTGGAATGTTCTTAGTCTCTCAGTCTGTTGTTTCACGCGTAGTGCTTTCCGGGAAAATGGATCGATGAGCTTTTGTTGTGCAATCCGCGTTGAAACGATATCAGAAACGTAGCTGTGAAAATCATTCTCAGTGCTTGAGACATTTTGAAGATAGTGCCTAAGATGGAAATCGTAAAAGTCAGAGAAATCGTCTTTTCTGAGCTCGTAAAGCTTTAAAAAGAAATGATTGTCGTGAAAAGAGCTCCTGATGAATGGCGTGCCGATCTCAAATCGATGCGGTTTGAAATTCCAGGGATCGCGGATTTTAAAATAGGAGTGCTGCATAGTCTTTTAACCAAAAGTTACAAATCGAGCTTGGTATATCCAAATCCTTCGAGGACAGCAATCTGGAAGGCGAAAGTTTAGATGAGCAAGTTTCAAATGTTCTTACCGCATGGTTAATTGCTCTTTGCTTAACTAATGCCTGTCGCATTTCTGATGTCGTCGGGCCGGAAAATTTCAAGAGACATGGTACATTGCAGGGTTAGAGCAGCGACTTAGCTCAAAGTGCTTGTCTCATAACTAGTCAGCACTTTAGCTCTGGATTTTCGCTACCACCCTCTTTTTTAGATTCTTCGAAGGAATTTGACAATATGACAAAGTATAGTGTTCAGCAACAACCGATTGAAATCCTGCCTACCTGGATTAAATCCGGGTAAATTGTGATACTGTAGTTGGGTAATTATAAAAGCCTATAATTGTCGCTGCTCATTACCTAGACAAAAGGTCTGGTATGAATTCTCACACTCAGATTTAGCGTATTTACGAATATCGATAACCCAAGGAGAAAGAAAAAAATAGGGTAGGCTATCTCAATATATCCTTTTTGAGTGGCAGGCAATTCCGAGGAACTAGCGGCAGCCCATGTGATGAAAGCCGGATAAACGGATACCGATATGAATAACAGAAATCTGCTCCAAGCCCCTGGAAATAAGGCCAACCACGGAAAGTCCTGAGCGCTTTCAGCATCCTGACGAAGACGCGTCGCCCTGTTAAGATGTAGAACAAGGGAAGAGAGATACACCATTAAACAAAAAGTCAAGAACGGAGCAACAACATACATATGCTTGCTCGCCACACGAATCCCTGAAACATCAACGTCATTTTTGGGATTATTTTTAAAATTAGCTGATTCTCTGGTCAATAGATCTTTGCACTCTTTGACAGACTTTTCCTTATTTGTAGAATAGAAGTAATCGAGGCTTCCAAGGCTTTGCCCGCTTGGATCATTGAATATCTTCTGATCTTCACTGTTATATAAAATCCTATTCAATCTCGAAAGTGACATTAGAGAGTCAACATATTGATTTGATTCAGGTATTATGCGAAAATCCTCATCTTTCCACTCGATCATTTGCTCCGTCAAATCAACGATGTTTTCATGATAAATCTTTTGACGTTCTCGTCCGGCAGTAAGTTCAACAATTAAGTCATATGCTTCCCGGAACAGCGAAAAGTCCTTTCGATTCTCGGCGGTATCAAGGGTAATTCGCATTTTCCTTATGCTTTTATTTACCCTCTTCATTTCGGCATCGTGCTGTATATTCTCTTGCCTTATTTTACTTTTCAGCCTATTTATTTCAGCTGTGTCCTTCTTACTAACAGCTACATTGGAGGAGTCGATCTCGTTTTTGCGAAATACTTTGACGCCTGTACTATCATATCGGATTCTTACCTTATCATACAGGATCATTGAGTCTAAATCAGCTTCACTTTCTTGTACAATTCGTAGACCTGTCTCGAAAGGGTTTGTCTCGAAAATGATTGATCCTGCAAAAATTCCAATAACGGTTAGGACGACAAGTAATATTTGGTGGATGTTTCTTGCAGATTGTAAGCTTTCATTCATATGATAAAGGGGTTTTGTGCAAAATTAAGCATTTGACCACCAGCTACAAGAACAGAATTATAAGTTGGCACGTGTATCATCTTGTGATAAGGTGGTTGGGAAAAAGAGATGCTAATGACCGAATAGACGATCAAGTTGCTGGATACAGAAGACGCTCTTGAAAAAGCCTACTGGGATTTTGACAGCACAAGAGCTGGAACTGGCCCATGGAAAGGCAGACCAAAATCTGAGCGTGATGCATTCAAGGGTATCGTCCGCGCCGCATTACAGCATCAAAAAGACAGCGATTTGATAAAGGCGTTGGGGGATTATTACATCCCTCAGCTTAAGTTCAGCATGAAAGGTTGCGATCACATCATCTTGGGGCTTATAACGCCTTTGTAATAGCGATAGGGTGCATCGAAGAAGCACTCGCAGCGCACAAGGCTAAGAAGGATGGAGCCGAATAACGACGAAGGCCACCCAAACGATTACTAATGTTCAACTAAATCAATCCTTAGGGCGATCTATAAAATCCTTTTTTCTTCATTTTGAACCCTATTCTATCGTTGATAATCAAATAGTTATTATGTTGAGGCCGCCAAAACATAAACCTCCGAGAGACCCGAACCCTGAATCACTCGTAAATTGTCTTTAAGTAACGTGTTGTCTATTAGTAGTTTACGACTTATTTTTATGCTCGGAATGTGACCGTTTAGTAAATTGAGAGAGCATATCGAGAGCACTGCTTTATATGTCATATAAAGTATTGAATATCAGTGTGATATAAGTTAGGTTCGAATCCCTACGCCTCATACCTCCCTGTGGCAGCTTTTAACCTCTCTCTAATTATCTCTTTGAAGCTTTCAGGAGCAAGTACTTTGACCTTTTCTCCAAATGCCAGCAATGTACTTTCCAACTCGTAGTTAGGAGCTACCTCTATGGAAATAACCAGCTCCTCTTTTGTCTTGGATCTGATTCTTTGCGTGCCATGAATTGGTTTCGACAATACATATGGCGCAGTTTTTGAATCGAACGACAGCAAAATTTCGGTTACAATAGATTGTTCCCGTTTTGTGACACCGATGATGTCTTCAAAGTATTCGTTAAAATCGCAGAGTGTATTCTCTGTAAAATGAAAATTTTCATCCCTGATGTCGATGATCCTGTCCAAAGCCAGGTTGAAGATCCGGCCAGATTCATATTGTAGCCCGAAGAGAAACCAGCGATTATTGTATTGTTTCAAATAATACGGGTGGATGACAAGTTCGGAAGCTTCTTCGCTATGAAAGGGCTGGTACTGAATGCACAGCACCTGTTTATATAAAATACTCTGAAAAAGTTGCCCTAGGCGTTCTATGCCGGTTAAATATTGATTGTTATCAAAACTGATGATTGGTGCCCGATTTCGCTCCAAAAGGAAAGATTGTTCCAGTTTAGGCATCAGCTCATTCACCCAACCGAATTGCGGCATTCCCTCAAATCTCGCGAGTAGCTCCATCGCTGATTTTAGCTGTTCGATCTCCGATTGATTAAGTGGTTGCTTTTCAATGGAAAATCTTGGGTCGCTATATCTGTAATGAATCCGTTTTCCAACCTTTACTTTATCGAGCGGCAGATTCCAGGCCTCTTCCATATACTTAATATCTTCAAAGATCTGCCGCCGCTGCACTCCCTTACTATCCGGATTTCTATTCAATAAAGCAGCGCTGCAAGCTTCCACCAAGTCTTCCATAAAATACCGTTTGAACGGATTGGAGAAGCATTTATCCAACGCGAGATATCGTGTTTGAGCATCTTTGTTAGTAGCCATTGAGATAGAGGAATTTGAGTACTCAAAAATAAATTTTCCTGTGCAGATACACTGCACAGGTGCAAAGAATCTTTGAGCATCGAACACTAAAAAGCGACTTAGTATGAAGAACAAGTATCAAATGAGTGTGCCGCTAGTATGCAAAAGCTGCCAGAGTGAGGACATCTACCTGAGTGAAGACAAGCGGTTTGCCAGATGCAACCAATGCCAGAAAGAGTATCCAGGCGGGTATGATGAGCTGGTGAGGGCAAATAAGCTGAGGATTGATGCAGAGATGAAAAAAATGCAAGCCAAAGTGGTTAAAGATGCGGAGAAAAAGGTGGATGATATGTTGAAAAAGGCCTTCGGAGGCGGTAAGAATTTCAGATTCTAGTATGCGTCGTCATCAGATTCGGCAGCCACGCCAAATCAAAAATGTTACATTTGTACACCCAGAACGATTTGAAAGATTGCTTTAAACAGCATATGTTTCCAAGGTTCGCAACACGTAGACCTATGTTTATCAGACACAATGACTTAGTAATTTCAAAAGACGACCCGTTCGCAACCTGCCAACTGGGAAGAAAGAAGTATGCTGACGTCCTGACACAAATTGTTGACGAGCCGGGCAACGGCTTCGTTCTGGCGATCAACAACGAATGGGGAACAGGAAAGACCACATTTGTGAAGATGTGGCAGCAGCAACTTCAAAATAAT
The DNA here is from genome assembly GCF_900109045.1 of Dyadobacter sp. SG02. GTDB lineage: Bacteria > Bacteroidota > Bacteroidia > Cytophagales > Spirosomataceae > Dyadobacter. The sequence continues at coordinate 270,623 of NZ_FNYL01000001.1, read as the reverse complement.
GGATTCACAACCCTATATTTCAACGCATGGGAAAATGACTTTGAGCGTAACCCGCTAGCGGCAATCATGTCGGAGTTGAAAGTATTGCGTAAGAAAAGCAATGCGAAAACCTTCGACTCTTTGGTAAAGAAAGGGGCGGTCCTTACCAAGAACGTCCTTCCTGCGCTGGTAAAAGGTCTTGCGAAACGATACATTGATAGCGAGGAGCTTGTGGAAGGAATTGTATCTTCAACCGAAGCGGCGGCCGAAATATTGGAAAACGAAATTGACGAATACACTGCGAGAAAAAAGAGCCTCCTAGATTTTCGTGCCGATCTGGAAAAGTTTTTGGAATCGACCAAAGGAGATAAACCGGTCATTTTCATCATTGATGAGCTCGATCGTTGCCGGCCCAATTATGCGGTAGAGGTCTTGGAGCATATGAAGCATTTCTTCGCGGTCAACGGGATCATTTTTGTTCTATCAATCGACAAAGTACAATCAGGGCATGCAGTTAGAGGGGTGTATGGGAGCGAGCAGCTGAATGCCGATGAATATTTGCGGCGATTTATTGATTTGGAATATTCAATTCCTGAGCCTGATATTGAGAAATTTGTCAACTACCTTTTTAAATACTTTTCATTTGATCAGTTCTTCAAATCACCAAAAAAGCTGGAATATCGAAGTGCTGAGTCCGATCGAGAGAGTTTTCAGAATCTGGCTAAAATACTTTTTAAATTAAAATCACCTACTCTTAGGCAGCAGGAGAAAATATTTGCACAGGCAAGGATAGCATTGAAAATGTTTTCTTACGAACAATTTTTATTTCCAGAAACCCTATTGTTTTTAATTTACCTGCGATCAACCGATCACGAATTCTTTATTAAGATTGCTGGCAAGAAGCTGAATCTACAAGAATTATCAGATGAGTTTTTTTTGAAAATTGGAAGAGGTAGTTCTGACACAGTCGTACGTCACATGCTATTCTTAGAAGTTCAAGTAACTAACCTATACAACAACTATATATCTGAAAACCAGTATGATTCTTCGAGATATAGAAGAGTGGAAAAAGGCGAAGAATTACCTCTTGTAATCTCAAAATTAGATCAATCTGAAAATCAGCAGCAGTATCTGGAATGTATTCGTTATCTAAACAGAGAACCTGACCGATCATATGTTTCCCTTAAACATTTGCTAGATCGAATCAATTTAACAGAGACACTAGTCAGCTAATTTAAGTGTTGCAAAAAACCTAACCGCATTTAATTAATGAATTATTCGAAAGTTAAGCTGGGCGAAATTTGCTACATAAACATGGGTAAAACTCCTTCCAGATCCAAGTTGCAATATTGGGGGCCGGGTTTTCCTTGGGTTTCAATAGCGGATCTATCAAGCTGTCGATCTGCTGGTGTTATTGGCGAAACGAAGGAGCAGATAACTACTTTGGCAGTCAAAGAGTCAGGGATTAAGATTGTGCCAGCAAACACATTACTGTACAGTTTCAAGCTTTCAATTGGTAAAGTAGCAATTACAAAGACTGAACTATTTACCAATGAGGCTATCGTTGCCTTACCAATTAAGGATACTGAAAGAGTTGACATCAAATATCTTTATCACGCTATCCAAAACATTAACGTGTCAGGAATAGGCGACAAGGCTGTTAAGGGATTGACATTGAACAAAGAGAAGCTGCAAAGCCTGGAAATCTCTCTCCCCGACCTCCCAACCCAAAAACACATCGCATCCATCTTAGACAAAGCCGACGCGCTGCGCCAGCAAAACCGCCAGCTTTTGAATTATTATGATGAGCTGCTGCAAAGCACGTTTATTGAGATGTTTGGGGATCCGGTTAGTAATAATAATGGCTGGACAGTAAAAAGATTGGACGAGATAGCTGAGGTTGTTTCTGGCGTTGCGAAGAATACAGGATTGGCTGGCGACCTGATTGAAGTTCCCTATATGCGCGTTGCAAACGTTCAGGATGGGGCTTTGGATCTTCGAGAAATAAAGACAATACGAGTTTTCAAACGAGACTACGAAAAGTATCAGCTAAAAAGTGGCGACGTTTTGATGACGGAGGGGGGAGATCCTGACAAGCTTGGACGTGCGGCTATATGGGGCGAAGAAATCCCAGACTGCATTCATCAAAATCACATTTTCCGCGTCCGACCAAATTATCTAGTCGCTGATTCAGAATTCCTTTGCAGCCAATTTGGGAGTATTTATGGGAAGAAATATTTCCTACGAGCAGCCAAGCAAACTACTGGAATCGCATCTATTAACATGACACAGTTGAAAAACTTCCCAGTGTTAGTTCCACCAATTGAAATGCAAAAAGAGTATAAAGATGTAATGCATAAAATTAGGCAACAAAAAGAGATTCTTTCCTCGGAAATCATGGAACAGGATATGCTATTCAATACGCTACTTGCCAAGTATTTTACTAATAATTGAATCAAAAATGCTCACAGGAGAAAAAAGAACCCAAATAGATAAAATATGGAATGCCTTCTGGACCGGTGGCGTTTCCAACCCTCTTACAGTCATTGAACAAATTACCTATTTGCTTTTTATCAAGCGACTGGATGAGCTGCAAACGGCAAAAGAACAAAAGGCCAGCTTGTTAGGGAGCCAAATAGAATCGCCGGTATATCGGGAGGACCAATCTGACCTGAGATGGAGCCGGTTCAAAGACCGGGAGGCGGAGGATTTGTTTAAGCATATGACCAAGGAAAATGGCGTTTTTGATTTCATCAAAAACCTTGGAACAAACAATGTATTCAGCCGATTTATGCGGGGAGCGACGTTCATGATCCCAACTCCGCGCGTTCTGGCCCAGGTGGTAGATTTGCTTAGTGATGTGCAGATGAATGACCGGGATACCAAAGGGGACATTTATGAATATCTGCTTTCCAAAATCGCGTCCGCCGGTACAAACGGACAGTTTCGTACACCACGCCACATAATCAAAATGATGGTAGATATGATGGAACCTATGCCTGACGATATCATTTACGATCCGTCAGCAGGAACCTGCGGCTTTTTGGTTGCCTCCGCTGAATATGTTCAGCATCATTACGAAAGTCAATTTACTGATTCCAAGTTCAGAAAGCATTTCAACGAGCAAATGTTCAACGGGACGGAATTTGATGCAACAATGATCCGTATTGGTGCGATGAACATGATGATGCACGGAATCGAAAATCCCCATTTGTTGGATGTAGACGCATTGTCGGAAGCAAATGCCGGATTTAAAAACAAGGCGACGTTGGTGCTCGCGAATCCACCTTTTAAGGGTAGTTTGGATCATGATTCTGTTGAGAAGAACATTTTGTCGATTGTCAATTCTAAGAAAACAGAATTGCTTTTCCTTGGTCTCATGCTAAGAGGAATGCAGGTAGGCGGCCGGGCGGCGGTAATTGTGCCGGATGGCGTTCTGTTCGGGTCCTCCAAAGCACATGTGCAAATCAGGAAGGAAATCATTGACAGACACCAGCTTCGCGCTGTGATTTCGATGCCTTCTGGTGTATTCAAACCTTATGCGGGAGTAAGTACGGCCATTCTGATTTTCACCAAAACCAATTCCGGTGGAACGGACCAGGTTTGGTTTTACGATATGCAGGCCGACGGGCTGAGTTTGGATGACAAAAGGCAACCTATTGCCAGCAATGATATCGATGACATAGTGACGCGTTTCAAAAATCCGGAACAAGAAACGGATCGATTACGGACGGACAAATCGTTTTTTGTACCCGTAAGTGAAATAATTGAAAATAAATACGATCTTAGTATCAACCGGTACAAGGAAGTGGTGCATGAAGAGAAACATTACGACAAGCCGGAGGTAATCATTGCAAGAATAAAGGCGCTGGACGAAGCTCGCAGGCAGAACCTGGCAGAACTCGAAAAACTACTCTCCCAAGAAATACAGATTGAATAATTAATGCTTAATTCTAACTTCTTTTTCCTCAATAATGAATGGACGGATCATTTTGAAACTGCTCAGAAAGCGGAAAGCTACGCATTAACAGAACCCACCATTTCTGCCATATTGAGCAGGAAAGCGCTCGAAGAAATGGTGAAGTGGCTGTATGATCACGACGGAGCTTTGCAATTGCCATTGAAAGAGCAGTTCAACCTGAATGACCTTCTGCGCGAGCCCAGCTTTCAGGATTCCTGGGGAAAAGAATACGGAAAAGAGTTGCATATCATTAAGAATACCGGAAACAATGCGGTTCATCGTGGTACTAAAACCGGTACGCACGAGTCGCTTTCGTCCGTCAAATACTTATTCAGATTTTGCTCAGGGGTTGTCCGTACCTATTCGGCCAACCCTTATTCTTATCGTGCTTTTGATGACAGTCTGATCCCAACCGAAGGGAAAAAGCTTTCGCAAAAAGTCTACGACCAATTGCTCGACGAAGGCAAGCAGCAGAGCATTGAGTTGGCAAGAAAAACTGCGGAGTTGGATGAAAAAACGGAGGAAATTGAACGCCTCAAACGCCAGCTGCAACATTACGAACAACTAAGCAAGCAGAATGGCGAGGTAGTGGCACCGGCTGTGCTGTCCGAAAAGGAAACACGAAAGCTTTATATCGACGTATTGCTGCGGCAAGCCGGTTGGGATGTTGAAGCAGCAAACGTGCAGGAGTTTCCGGTCACTGCGATCGACGAAGAGTCGGGAACAGCCAAAAGTCTGAAAATAGATTACGTCCTGTGGGGCGACGACGGGAAGCCCCTGGCTATTATTGAAGCAAAGCGTACCAACAAGGAGGTAGAACGCGGAAGATATCAGGCAAAGAATTATGCTGACGCGATCGAAAAGCAATATGGACAAAGACCGGTCATCTACTACACCAATGGTTTTGACACCTTCTTTTGGGATGATCTGCGATATCCGCCACGTAAGGTATTTGGCTTTTTAAATGCGGAAGAGCTGATGCGTTTGATGGTCAGGCGACATCAGAAATCCTTGCTTCGCGAGCAGAAAATTAATCAGGACATCGCCGGTCGGTATTACCAGGAACGTGCGATACGCAGGGTTATGGAGCGGTTCGAAGATGAAAATCAACGGAAGGCACTCCTGGTCATGGCAACCGGTACAGGAAAGACGCGTGTTTCAGCTGCGATTGTGGATCTGCTCGCCAAAGCACAATGGATCAAACGCGTGCTGTTTCTCGCCGACCGTAATGCATTGGTCACACAGGCGCTGAAAAATTATAACGAATACCTACCCAGTTCTACCGGAGTGGATCTCACCAAAGAAACGGATCAGGGATTTGCGAGGGTAGTATTTTCAACTTATCAGACTATCATCAATCGAATTGACTCCGACTACCGGAATGGAAAGCGATACTACGGTGTCGGGCATTTTGATCTGATCATCATCGATGAGGCGCACCGCTCCATTTATGATAAGTATGGCGCCATCTTTGAATACTTTGACGCTCTGTACCTGGGCCTCACTGCCACGCCAAAAAGCGAAACGGATAGGGATACTTACGCCATTTTTAATCATAAGCCGGGTGAACCTACCGATGCATACGAATACACCACGGCAGTAGACGACAAATTTTTAGTTCCGATCAAAAAAGTGAAGCTGGAACTGAGGTTTCCAACACAGGGAATCAAGTATACCGATCTCTCAGACGAGGAGAAAATGGAATGGGAACGTAAATTCTACGATCCCGCAACAGGTGCTGTGCTGAATGAAATCGATGGGGCGGCTATCAATCAATGGCTTTTCAATCAGGATACTGTTGACAAAATGTTACAATCGCTGATGGAATTCGGGCATAAAGTCGAAGGAAATGAGAAGTTGGGTAAGACGATCATATTTGCCAGAAATCACCGACACGCCGAATTTATTCTCAAACGCTTCGGAGCACTTTATCCTCAAATACATCCGCATTTCGCGCAGGTGATCGATAACTATGCAGCCAATGCTGAAAATCTGATTCTGCAATTTAAGATCAAAGAAAAATATCCGCAGATTGCCATTTCGGTCGATATGCTGGACACCGGCATTGATGTCCCAGAAATAGTGAACCTTGTATTTTTCAAACCGGTATATTCTGCTGCCAAGTTTTGGCAGATGCTGGGTAGAGGCACCCGTCTGAGCGCCGACCTTTACGGACCATTGATGGACAAGGAGGACTTCTATGTATTCGACGTGTGCCGGGTTTTCGAATTTTTCGACCAAAATCCGCAGGGTATTATTCCGTCGAAAGCAAAGTCTCTTAGCGAAATAACGTTTAATGCACGCGCAGAACTAGTTCATATTTTACAAACGCAGGGCAGCGCACTCCCTGAAAGTGAAGATTTTCAGACGAGTAAATCGCTTTGTGAAATACTAAGCAAGCAGGTGGCTGACCTAAATCCGAATGCATTTGAGGTAGGCCTGCATTTGCGCCAGGTGGAACATTATGCTAGCCTGACATCATGGAATAGCATCCGCGATACCCATGTCAGAGAGCTGGCGGAGCATATTGCACCGCTTGTTGCAAACGAAGAAACGGACGAGCAAGTGAAGCGTTTTGACTTAATGATGGTGAAGTTGCAACTGGCCGTCATCAGAAGTGAGCGTTCGCTACCGAATTATGTGGAGAAGCTGCAAGGCGTTGCGAGAGAGCTGTTGAGAAAAGCGGATAACGTCCCAACGATCGCGAAGCGCAAAGAAACGCTAAGGCAGATTCTGCAACCAGAGTTTTGGGCTGCGGCGGGCGTTCTCGCTATCGAAAAACTTCGCCTGGAAATAAGACAGCTTGCGAAGTTATTAGACATTTCATCAGGTAAAGAAATCTTCTACACAAACTTCGAGGACCAACTAATAGCTCCCGTTCAGTTCGAAGACTACACGGGCAGTTTCGGTAACTACAATAATCATTACTCGAAGCTTAGAAAGATCATCCTGGACAATGTCAATCATATGACAATTAACCGGCTTCATAACAATCAGCCTATCACAGCCGCTGAGTTAAACGAACTCGATAGAATGCTTTTCGAACAATCGGGTTGTCAGACCCAGGATGCCTTTAAGAAGGCATTGGGGGATAAACCGATAGGTATTTTTGTAAGGTCAATTCTAGGGTTAGACAAAGTAGCAGTACAAGAGGCATTTTCAGAATTTCTTTCCAACGGGCCTCTCAATTCTACGCAAATAGAGTTCGTAAATGATATTATAAAGCTTTTAACAAAAAATGGTACAATTGACACTAATATGCTCTTTCAGCAGCCATTCACAAAATTTCATGAAAGTGGCGTGGCAGGAGTGTTTGATTTGAACGCTAGGAGAATTATTGAGATTGTTGAAGATACGAATCGGAAGGCGATAGCTGGGTAAGACCCTGCTACAATTATTTAAAATTAACTCATGCCAATACCAGATTATCAAACGATTATGTTACCTGTGCTAAAATTAGCCGGTGATCAAAAAGAACATTCCTTGAAGGATGCCGTTGAGATTTTATCCAACCAATTTCAGCTATCCGATGCAGAAAAGAGCGTGTTACTTCCAAGCGGTCAGGGGCTTTTGTTTTCCAATCGGGTTGGCTGGGCGAGGACATATTTGAAAAAGGCAGGCTTACTTACTTCACCAAAAAGGGGAAGCATTTTGATTACAACCCGCGGACTTGATTTATTGGACAAAAATCCGAGCAAGCTGGATAACAGTGTTTTAAAGCAGTATCCCGAGTTTCTTGAGTTCTATAGTAAGAAGGATGATGGAGGAGTTATCAACAATAATATAGTTCAGGAAGTTGAAACTGACACACCGGAAGAAACCATTGAAATAGCATATCAAAAGATCCGTAAATCTCTGGCTCAGGAAATAATAGACACTGTAAGAAGTTTTTCTCCAACATTCTTTGAACGTCTTGTCGTCCAGCTCCTTGTAAAAATGGGATATGGAGGTTCCGAAAAAGATGCTGGTAACGCAGTTGGTAAAACAAATGATGAGGGAATCGATGGTACCATTAAAGAGGATAAGCTTGGCTTAGATATTATCTACATTCAGGCAAAGCGTTGGCAAGCAGGAAATACAGTTGGACGACCTGAGTTACACAAATTTGTCGGAGCACTCGCCGGCCAGGGTGCTAAGAAGGGAATTTTTATAACGACCTCTTCATTTACAAAAGATGCATTAAGCTACATGCCACGAAATGAGACGAAGATTGTGTTAATTGACGGAGAGCAACTTGCCCAATTAATGATTGATTATAATCTGGGTGTATCTCCTCAAAAAATCTACGAGATTAAAAGACTGGATAGTGACTATTTTGACGAGGGATAAAGAGATTTAAATCATCAACTAAACGATAAATTATGAATGCATTTATTTCATATAGCCACAATGATGCCGAGATGCTAACTTTATTGCATACGCATTTAGCACAACTTCAAAGAGATGGACTAATTAGTACTTGGACCGACCGAGAAATACTCGCCGGGGGAAATCTGAATGATTCGATCTCTAGGTCTCTTGATAATTCGAATATATTCATTGCGCTGCTTAGCCCAAGTTATATAGCTTCAACCTATTGCTATGAGAAAGAATTTGTAAGAGCAATACAGATCCAAGAAGAGGGTAAGTTGGTTATTGTTCCGACGATAGTTGAGCCTTGTGACTGGCTGAACACACCTTTCAGCAAATTTAAGGCATTACCCAAAGACGGTAAAGCTATCACCACTTGGGAGAATAAGAATACCGCTTTTGTTGACGTAATCCAGAATTTGAGAAAACTTATAGAAAATGGAGGGCTAACCGACGACATCCCAGGTCAACCTCCGCATTCTGAAATTCCGAAAACGGGTAGAAATTATAGAGTACAGAAAGACTTTGACTCTATTCAAAAAATGGAATTTATCGAACAAAGCTTTAAAGAAATAAAAGAACATATTAAACGATATTTGCAAGAAATTAACGAGCTTGAAAATATAAGATCTCGTATAATTAAAGAAGTCAGTGAGGAAATTGAGATTATTCTTGTCAACAGAAACAAGATTGCTACTGAGGCTAGGTTAAAAATCTCAATTGGAAAGGATCAGGCAAGAGTGCGTATGTTTTCTAACAGTGGAGATGGTCGAATCAACTATTCTGTATCAACGGAAAATAATAATCTGAGTGATCGCGGATACAATCTTCAATATGACGACTATGATTTGTTCTGGGTTAGTGAGGATTACTATTCTGCGAATAGGGCTGTGAGGATGACTGTTAGAGAAATAAGCGAACAGATTTGGCTTGAATGGTTAAAGAGCGTGGGCATCATGAGCTGAAAGCAATTCGTCAATCTATCGTCAGTGAGTCCCGCTGCTCTATTTTGCATCAGCCGCAATGCGCAGCATTTACTAAGTGCAAGTTCGGCGTATCCACCCGACCAATCCATCTATCCTCGCTTTCTGTGATTTTCCTAGCCCCGTATCATGAAAAGAGACAGAGAACAAATGCGGGATACTTACAATTTGATTTCGCATAATTCGCCAATTGAAAAAAGTCACATCGGGTAAAAATTTTAGAGGAAAGGTCGAAATGAGCATATTGAGAACAGTTTTGGAGTTGTACCTATCTTGTACCAACAAAAAAGCAGTCACAAACCAAAGTTCATAACTGCTTTAAACCAGCACATGAAGGGAGAATCAAACCTTATGGCCGTTTCGGCTCTCAGGATTTTAAGTCCCACGAGCTGACATCTTATGCCTATTTCGACAATATTTGCCTCAACCTGGCCATATCATCACTGATCTTACGATCAACAATCTTGGCATACTGCTGAGTCGTCTTGATGTTCCGATGCCCTAACATCTTCGAGACACTCTCAATCGGCACACCATTAGTCAGAGTCACTGTAGTAGCGAAAGTATGCCGAGCCAAGTGAAAAGTAATGTTCTTCTGTATCCCGCACAAGTCGGCAATCTCCTTCAGATAGGAATTCATCTTCTGATTGGAAAGCACGGGCAATACCCGGTTTTCATTCTCGCATTGAGGATGATCTTCATACTTCTCCATAATCTCCATCGCCATCGGCAATATAGGTATCCGGGAGGGAGTATCAGTCTTCTGGCGCTTGGTCGTAATCCACTTTCCGCCATCAATCCCCTCAGCAATCTCAGTCCGCTTCAATTTATATATATCGGCATAGGCAAGTCCTGTGTAGCAACAAAACAGAAAGATGTCCTTGACCAGAGCAAGCCGACCGTCGCCCATATCTTTCTCCCATACTTTCTTCAACTCAACTTCGGTTAATGCCTGCCGATCAACCTCTCGCTTCGAAAATTTGAAAGCATAGAACGGATCACGTAGAAGCCATCCTCTCTTAACACACAGAAGGACGATCTTTTTAAAGTTCGCCAAATATTTCATCGTAGTGTTATGGCTGATCTTCTTAACTGCTTTAAGCCAGAACTCATATTGTGATATGAATTCGTAATCAAGCTTCCCAATTTCGAAATCGTCTGCCTGGTATTTCCATTTGATGAAATCGCGGGTGTGTTTAAGGCAAGTCTCGTACCGCTCCAAGGTGCCTGGCGCAAAATCGGCCCCGATTAATGCAGCAATCTGATCGTTGTGTTCTCGAAAAATAGGCAAGATAGTTTTTCCACCCTCAGTTCTTCCTAGAAGAATATTTTTGATGGCTTCTGAGGTGACCTCTTTGTTTGCCTCAATCAGTGATCGTTTTGCCTCGTAAATCTTGGAAGTCAGTGTATCGAGGTAGGCATTCAATGTTTTAGTGTCCTCTTTGTTTCCTGTCGCCCTACCAGCGCCGACACTCCACTTGGATGGATGCCAAATTCTTTTTGTAGAGATGTCCTTGGGGATGCCGTTGACGGTGACTCGGCAATAGACATAGCGCATTCCACCCGCTAATTCTGGTTTGGGCTTTTTCAAAAAGAAAATCAACCCGAAGCTTGTTTCCAACATAGTAAAAAATGTTTAAGATGAACAAAAATCGAATTGTTACAATTGAAAGTAAAGATGTTTAGTGCGTAAACGTCTTTTGATCAGCCAGTTAGTAGATATGATATGGAAGTTTTTGTTCAGTTTTGTCACTTCCACGATACCCTACATTTTCATTGGGATTTCTTGCATTTTTTGGTAGGTCCCAAAAACGCAAAAACCCCGTTTAAAGCGTTTAAACGGGGTTTTTGAATGTTTTGACATCATGTCCTGCAGAGAGAGAGGGTTCGGAACTCTTCCGCATAACAACTTCGCTTTGACCTGGTTATGAATCATCATAACAGGGACGTAATCGGCCCCGTAAC
>NZ_FNYL01000001.1:0-259375 GCF_900109045.1 Dyadobacter sp. SG02 | reverse complement strand
AAAACAAAACAGCTACACCGGATCGGCGTAGCTGCTGGATGCTTCAAAATAAGGTCTTTCGAAGTTTGTATGTAACTTTCTGCAGAGAGAGAGGGTTCGGAACTCTTCCGCATAACAACTTCGCTTTGACCTGGTTATGAATCATCATAACAGGGACGTAATCGGCCCCGTAACCGTTATGCTTCCAGTGCGCCCAAGCCTGGATAGATAGGTAATACCGGGGTGGTCTTGAAAATGATCACGTCCTCAGACTTTCCCAAGGTCATTTCAAGCATCCGCTGCAGACTCGCAATCTGATTATCCTTCACCTGCAATTGCTCGCGGAATTCTCTGAACTGCATTTCGATGTTGGCTAGCTGTTCCATCAGATAGTTAGCATTTTGAACCGGTTGGTCATCCGATGAAATTTCTCGCTTATTAGCCAATTCTTGTAGCGACACCTCAAGAGCTGCCGCCCATTTCTTTTGTTCGGTCGACGACATCTCCTGCCGTGAGTATATCAGATAGATGTTTTGGCGGGAGATTCTCAGCTTGGCCGCAATATCTTGTGGCCGCAAGTTCTTCTCTTGTATAATGGCTTTGATCGCCATTCCTATCGGAAGCTTTTTAGTGCTCATATGAAAGATCGGTTTATTTATTGACTGTCTATTGCTATGTAGCTGCAAATATTAGCGATTATATAGCAATTACAAAACCGTTCACGGCGATTTTAGACCATTGATAGATTTAAAATGCTGCACGAGCACTTTGTAGGAATAATTTTTAGATATATAATTGATTGAAAATCAAATGTATACTACGATAGTCAAAATATATTCATAGAAACTATTGACAATTAATTAATTGTGTTCATACCTTTGAATGGTTAACAATTACCAGTAACAGTAATTAATCCACGAAAAGCTGTATGAATATTGACAAAACAAAAAAACGCCCACCAGTAGGTACAGCGCTGAGCGAAATCGAAGACTGGCGCCGGCGGAAGATTAAGGCCGAACTGAAAGCGGTCGGTTTTACTGAGGGCCAATGGAAGGGGCTTCTAGCGAACGCAGAAGGTTATAAGGTACCAGCGTTCGTCAGGGATATCATTGTGAAGGAGTTGCCAGAGACGGCGCATTTATTCAATCATCCACAACTAAAAGCAGAAGCGGTATGAACAACGAACAGACTGAAAATTTTTGGGGAAGCGGGCCTATCTATGATTCCTACGATCTCAATATGAGTTTTCGGCACTTTCTAGTGGGATTGGGCATTCATCCAGACCAGACGCCTGAGTCGGATATAATGCCGTTAAGAAAGGCATTCATGTGGGGGGCACTTAAAATGCATGGAGCGATGGAGAAATTGCAAACTCTATCGGAGGGCGATCGTGAAGCTAAGAATTTGAGCCTTTTGGAGCAACTGGATGCGCATACAGGGCTGTATCTCGTATTCAGGAGACAGGGAGTATCGACGATTATATCCAGTAGCGAAGATTATTTTGATTTCTCGCTACTTCAAGAGTCGCTCAAAAAGTCATCGGATAATACGTAGCCGGTTAGATCGATTTCCGGCTGTGCACGTAGGAAGGATTGCCACTCGGAAAATTGATGTAGGGTTGGAGCATCGAATTTATCCAATAACTCATCGGCGTGGTCCTCTAAATTGATTTCGTGATTATAGATATCCATCCGTGCAGACTTTCCGGCATGATCGATCTTGCAAATAACAATGTACCTGCCGGCTCCAAAAACTCTTTGAAAATCAGGTTCAAGTTTTGCGGTTTCAAGAATGTCCTCGGGGTCCAAGTGTATGGACAATAGGTTTTCTTCAATCTTCATGAGATCCGTAGTCCAGCCTGAGTCTTCACCGCTGAATTGGTCGACAAACAATACCATATCGTAAAAATCATCTTTCATATCCTGCAATTTATGGAACAGCAAGCAACCTCCCAAGCAGAAGTAACTAACCCATTCAGCGTCGAGCTGTCATTTGAAAGCTATCTCCAACGAGTAGGCCTCGTCGCGGCCAGCATGCCGGCGGATCAACTTCGAGAAACGAAGCGTGCATTTTTTGGCGGATATGGCGATTTGTTAATGACGCTGGAACACGACATACTGCTTCTGCCAGAGGATTTGGCCGTGGAAAAAATTGAAAGCATGGTGAACCAAGTGCAAGATTTCTGGATGGCGGAAGCCTCGCATGCTAGTCCGGAACTGTTAAGTAAAGCAGCTAACGCCGTAAACCTCGCATTGGGATGAAGTGGATCGACCGCCTGGTTTGGATTGCTCAAATCCTGTTTCTGGTCGGCGTGCTGCTGGCCCTTATCTGTCTCTTATTCTCGGCAAAACTACCTACATCGCCATGATAACAATGTTTCTGACTCCCAGCTCTATCGAAAACGCTGTCCGTAACCCGGGCGCTACCGCCGTTGGCATCGCCATCTTCGCATTTGCTTGCCTGCTCTGCTACACGATAAGCCGGAGTAGTCATGAACATCGCTGAGCGCATCCGGATACTCGGATATCTGTTCGAACTCGTCTTTGTAATCTGGCTTTTCTACGACTTCAAAAAACGCAAACGACACCATGGCAACTAGCGTGAAATTTCTCAACAAACCGATTGCCGAAGTTAAGCCCACCGCGGTGGTGCCGGACTTCGAGCAGCTGCCGAAAACTGCCGACACCATCAAGTGCCCGGCCTGCGGATTGATCCAGCCGGCGGCGATCGTCGAAACCCGGCCGGAACCAACATTTTTACATACCTGTGCCAAATGCGGCCAGGTGATCGATAAAGATCTCTGGCATTCTGTATTGTAAACCGACCTCTCCGATGAACATTTTTAATCAAACCCAGCTCAAAACAGTAAAACTACCTTTTGCGCACGTGCGGATGGTTCATGCTATCATTCAGACAAATGCTGCTTTCATTCGCTATAAATCGCAGGCCCATAAGTCGCTCAACGGGAAATTGCAGTTGGCTAAGGACAGAACTCAGAAGCACCAGTTTGCTCTGATAAAAGTCACCGCCGAAGAATGCAAGTTGTTCCGGGACTATAATGATCACTACTGTACCATTCTTTCGACCAACATGCAGGCGTTCGAGCGGGAGTATGGCATAGCCGATCAGAATGGCGTCGAAACATACATCCTGGCCACCGAAACTTATCTGCTTTTTTCCTCAGTAAAGTAACCTCAGTTCCGTCGACACCATCCGCTTTCTTTATTAATAGGAGGGTTTACGTGCCTCTCTCGCCGGCGCTTGCCGGCAAAGAGAGCGGATGGTCAGGCGGACAATCCTATCAGTAATGGCCAGAATAGATATTGAAAAATTATTTGCGGAAGATGGCGGGGAGCGGTATATCCTCAGTCATTATCCGGATGCTCGACAGAGCTTTCAGAATCTCACTCGCAAATTCAAAACACGTGAAGAAAAAACCGCCAGTGCGAGTTTGAAGCGCATTAACGGCGAGTGGGGAGTTACCGATTTTGGCCTAGACACGAAGTGGCGCAATGCCATTATGGTTTGTATGCTCGAGACTGGCCAGGACTACGGCCAGGCGCTTCGGGAAGTGTGTGCGTTTTACAACTATCAGGATGAAAACCAAAGCTATCAGCCTAAGCCCCGCTACGAAGAGCGCCCGATGCTTCCAGAAGAGCAGGAGGGGGCCAGCAACTGGGTGCCTAAGGAGCTGACGGTTTCCGAGATCCGGACGATCTTGACTGACAATGCATGGTTTGCCCTGGGCAATAACGACGACAACAGAAAGGAACGGGCGCAGCAGCTGTTCGCGCTGTATCACGTAAAGAGTTTGGAGTACTACACGAACATTTACCAGGGCAAGCACCTGACTACTTACAGTACTGATGAATACCCGATTTTTTATTTCGACGAAGGAGATTTCGGAAAGATTTACCGGCCGAAGGCAGCCCACGACAAACGTTTCCGGTATATCGGCAAAAAACCTAACCATTACGTCCACGGCCTCAAACAGCACCAGGATTTTATTACAGAGCGCAAAAAGGAAGAGCTCAATAAAAAAGCAGCCGACGCTGAATTTGCACCGTCACCCGAAGAAGTCGCAAAGGAAGTCGAGCGCCAGGACGTAAAATTGCCAGAGATCATCGCCTGTTCTGGCGGGTCTGATGCTTTGAACGTGGCCTGCCTTGGTTACCGGGTGATCTGGATGAATTCGGAGGCGGAGAGCCTGTCGCATGATGATATCGCCGCGATCTATAAAATCTCGTACAAGGTTTACAACCTACCCGATATCGACAAAACCGGCAAGGCTACCGGGCATGCGCTAGCGGAGAAGTTTTTGAACCTGTTCACGATCTGGCTTCCGGAAAAGATTTTGCGTGTCGACAGCGAGGGCAAGGCGACGTCAAAGGATCTGCGCGACTACCTGCGTACCCACAATAAGCGGGACTTTGATCAGCTGATCAAAACGGCGTTACCCTACCGATTTTGGGACCAGGAATACCAGTACGACGACGAAGGGAACAAGAAAATGAAGTTCGGCCGGCCACTGGTGCAGTACAAATTCAACCACGTGCAGGCCTATAATTTCCTGGCCAAATCCGGATTTGCCCGTTTCAAGTCCGAGCGCGACAAGGAAGGTTTCTTTTATGTGCGTGTGGTGGGCAACAAGGTGTGCAAAATCGAGGCGCAGGAAATCAAGGGGTACCTGCACAGCTTCCTGAACGATCGCTGGCTTTACGATGAAATGGTGACCCAGGATCTTTTGAACTCGATGTTCAGCACCAATCAGTTGAGCATTTCCAACCTGGCTAACCTTCCGTTGTTAGACCTGGATTTCAAATCGTTCGGACCTGACTACCAGTATATGTTCTTTCCGAACTGTACCTGGAAGATCACAGGGAAGGGCATCGAAGAGACGAAGGGTTTTCAATCGGACAAATACGTGTGGGAAGATAAAATGATCACCTTCCCGGTGAAAGACAAGAGCATTCCCAGGGTTAAGAAGCTGGACAATATGTTCCGGATCGAGCGGAAGGACACCGGCTATCACATCGACATTCTGAATAATGAATGCATGTTTTTCCGGTTCTTGATCAACACCGCCAGGGTCCACTGGCGCAAGGAGCTTGAAGAGCGGCAAACGCTTTGGCTGACCCACGACAGCGCAAAAAAGCGCGAAGAGTATTGTGAGGCGCATGGATTGACCGACGCGGAAGCGGAACTGTTTTTCAAGCAGCGTAGCCTGGAAGAGCAAGATCAGTACATCCAGGATAACAGGTTTTCAATCGCTGGCCAGCTACTTACCGAGGTCGAAAAGGGCGAGCAGATGCAGCACCTGGTGAACCGGATATACACGATCGGTTATATGCTTCATCGGTACAAGGATCCCTCGCGCGCCTGGTGTGTGTGGGCGATGGACAACAAGCTTTCCGAAGCGATGGGGGACGATGCGAAATCAAATGGGGGATCCGGCAAATCCCTTACCGGTAAAGTCTTGAAATGGATCTGGCGGTACAATGTTTCGTTCTCCGGCCGGAACCCGCTGCTGACGAAAAACCCGCACATCTACGACAAGGTTACCCGGCATACGGATCTGATCATCGTCGACGACTGTTACGAGTTCTTGGACTTCGGATTCTTTTTCAGCGATATCACCGGCGATATGAACCCGAACCCGAAGCAAACCCAGTCGTACAGTATCACCTTCGATGAAAGCCCGAAGTTCTGGTTTGATAGCAACTTTGGTGACCGCGATTTCTCGGAATCAACGCAGCGCCGAAAACTGGTGACCAGCTTCTCAGACTATTACCATGAGAACAACGGGTCTTACAAGGAAACCCGCCAGCCGACTGATGACTTCGAAGGACGCAGGATGTTTTACGACTTCACCACCGACGACTGGAATAGGATGTTCAATTTCCTGGCGCAGTGCCTGAATTTTTACCTGAGCTGCCCGGAAAAGGTTAAGCCGCCGATGAACAACATCCAGAAGCGGAACCTGCTCAGCTCGATGGGCGGAAGGTTCTTTGAGTGGGCGGAAACTTATTTCGGCATTGAAAGCAACAGGCTCGACAATCCGGTTTGTAAGCGTGAAGCCAAGGAGGATTACATGAACAACGAGCGGATCCGAGACCTGAGCACGCAGAAGTTCACGGAGTATTGCAAGAAGTACGCCGCCTATCACGGCTACGACTACAACCCGCAGGAGCTGCGCAACAGCCAGGACCGGATCATCAGGGAGTTTTTCGGGAAGAAGGAGGAAGCCATTTATTTCCGGACAAAAACTTCGGCGCCGCTGGCTTCTGACAGTGAAGTGAAGTATCCGGATCCAAATCCAGGGATAGACTTTTCCCCCCGCCCCCCTGACGCAGAGATGGACTTTTGATTTTACGTACATAGATAACCGTTAATGATGATGCGCGATGGATAGTCTTCGAAAACTCGACGTCAAGCCAGGGGATACCTGGTTGATGCGAAATGGCAAGCAGGTAGTAATACCGACCGTTACCGACACGAATGGGGATTTCCCCTTCGTGTCCGGGCAAGACAGCTGGATGGTGACCGGAAAGTTCTGGTCGGAAACAGTAGATCACAGTAAGGACTTAATCAGGAAGGTCGAATGAGCACAGACGAAACCCTCAAATCCCTGGCCACGAAGGTCAGGACAATGCGAAACCTCCAATCCAGGTACTTCCGGACGAAGCGCGACGACAAAGCCGAAAAGGAAAAGGTGCTACGCAGCGCGAAGGCCTGCGAGGCGGAAGTAGACAAGATGATTTCCCGCATTCTGGACGATAACTATGATAGCTGACAATGAAAAATGTAGATACCTCCGACGTACACCTTTTACGAAAAAAGACGCTTTGGGAGGATGAAAAGGGCCGTACGCTGCTGATCATCGACAAGGGCTTCGAGGGGTGGGGGCCAACCTTCAAATGGTCAGAAGTCGAATTCTTCATCCTGAATCCGATCACTTTTGTCCGCCGGCCTTACGATAAAATGGCAAATCTGATTCGTGCCGGCCGCATGAAGTACATCGGCGAATGCCCAACTGAATACAGCCAAACTTTCAAGCATTGACCGACATGAATACACAATCTGATTTCCAGTTTTTCCTGCTCTGGCTAAGCGAAAATCCATTCATCGTCCTTGTGACACTATTTTTTGGTTACCTGTCGATCGCAGCAATAGCAGATGGATTTAGCGGCCATAAATCCGACGATTTATAACATTTCTTCACTTAAACAATCACTCAGAATGGCAACTCTAACCAGAGTTTTCACCTGTGGCCACTGTGGCCAGGGTCAGGTAAAACTGATTGCAAAGTCTACTCGCAAATCCGTAACCATGGACGTTGGGAACTGCTCTTCCTGTCGCGCCAGCTATGGGCTGAAAGGCCTTGGAGGCCTCACCGAAATTACAACAAAGCCTGCCGACCGGCGCCCGACCAAACAGGTGGCCGCGTAGCGATCGCGCCGGTCCGTCAACTCCAATTCCAGTGAATTTTTTTAATCAATTAGTAACCATAAACAAACAATTCAATGAAAAGTGTTTTTAAAGTGTCCGTAGTTGCCCTCCTGATGTTTGTCTCGTTTGCATGTAAGGAAACCGATCAGCAGATAGTCGAGCGGCAAGGAAAAGGTACGATTACAACCAGGTATAGTGCTGATCGTACAACCGCAACAACTTATCTGACCGGAACTGTGACGCTTGCCGCAGGGACCTATGATATCGTGGATGTAGCAGTCGGTGCGGATGTCACACTAGCAAACGGTGTAAACATGAACCAGTTAGTCAGTCATATTGGGACTACAATGATTCGTGTATTACCTGGTTCTTCGGTTAACATTTCTCAGAAAACGGAAATATGGGGTTTGGTGACCTTAGACAACAAGGGTACTATTAATGGTGGGGATGTTCTTGTGAGCGGTGGAACAATCGCCAACTACGGCAACCACTACTCCGCTAACGTGAAAATTGAAAACAGCGGCGAATACAAAAATGTATTCAACGGTTATTTGCAGGTGAGCGGAACACTCTGGTTTTATCGCGAGGCAAAATTGTCTCTAACCGGATGTTCCAATGTTCAAACAAACCATCTTCAAGCAGACGGATTTATCCCATATTTCGGCTTCGAATTTGTGTATGGCAGGGGCTTGCTCAAAGCCAATACCGCATCCATCGTTGATACAGGCTTTACGAGTAGTAGTTCGATTAAATTTTGCTGCCCCAGCATAACAACGGTAGGGTACGGCTCAACCGGTTCGGCTGTCCTGTCGTGCGCGACCACCTGCTAGTAAGTCAAAACCGGGTAATGTCTTTTCTTAGGATCAGGCATTACCCGGAATATTACCCATTTTAAAATATTGACGATCATGGAGAAATTGAAAGACCTCATTTCTTGCATTATGGCAATTATCATCTATCTGATTTGTGGGTCGGCTGATGAGCAGTCCGAGCAGTTCGACAACGATATCCATTTTTAACCTTAAACGACAACCTCATGCTACGCGAGAATCAGGAAATCTTGTTAAAACAGACAGTTATCAACCTTTTAAAAGAAATACAGGATCCAGCAAATTCAGAATTGCTGCATATGCGGCAATCGGCATTTGACATGTTTTTGCCCGAAACCAATGACTCTGTTCAAGTCCAAGTTACTGTTACCAGGGACGAAAACGATTTTCTGGATTTTCTAGAAACTGAATGCATGTCATAACCTTAACTGAGTCGAACCATTATGAACACATTCAACTATAACAGCTTAGAGGTGGGACAGGAAGTTGAATACGAAGACTTCTGGCACTCGGGAATTCTTTCCTGGAAGAAGGGAGTAATAGCAATCAACGGCCTCGGTGCAAAATATGTCCAGTTCGAGGATAAAAGAGAAGCCCGGCACATTTTCCCGCATCGAATGCACTGCCTGCGCATTCCGCAGAACCAATCCAAACCTTAAACGAGTCGAACCATTATGATCGCGAAATCAGACATAAAAAAAGGCATCATTCTGTACGACAAATTTGACAACACGCCGCACGAGGTTTTGGATACCTGCCAATTGTCAAGGGCTTTTTATGTGTCTGTTCAGGATAAAAACAATCAATCCATTCACGGGTACTTTGAGTATAGCCTAACCGACATCCGAAGATTTTTCAAACTTAAAGTTTAACCACCTTAAACGAGTCGAACCCCTATGTCTTTGAGTGTAGTAACGAACGAGGATAACATGGTGATGATGGCCCGGTACCCGGACAAGTTCTTTGATTTGGCGATAGTCGATCCACCGTATGGCCTCGGAGAGCATGGCGGTAAGAAAAGGGAGGGTGGACAGTCGAAAATGAAGGGATTGCGATCCCGGAATTATGAAAACAAAGGATGGGATGCCCGTCCACCTGACAAGGATTATTTTGAAGAATTATTCCGGGTGAGCAAGCATCAGATCATCTGGGGCGGGAATTACTTCATCGATCATCTTACGCCTACGCCGTGTTTCATTGTTTGGGACAAAAAAGGCACGGATAAGAGTGATTTCGCTGATTGTGAGTTGGCGTGGACTTCCTTTTCCAGTTCAGTTCGGAAATTCAAATATGACTGGATCGGGTTCGGTTATCTGAACAATTCCAGGGGAGAAGTTAAAATTCACCCTACGCAAAAGCCGACTGCGCTCTACGAGTGGATACTTCGAAACTATGCGAAGCCAGTCGATAAGATTCTCGATACGCACATGGGGAGTCAGTCATCAAGAATAGCCGCGCATGACTTGGGTTTTGACTACTGGGGATGCGAAAACGATCCAGGATATTTCGCCGAAGGGTGCAAGAGGTACCAAAAGCACATACAGCAACTGACAATTTTCTAATTCAATCATTCCCTATTCAAATGGAAGCGCCAAGCCAAGAAGCCGCCCCGCTATGCAAATGCGGAGAATGCGACCAAATTTTTATCGATCTGAATCCACAAACCGATTGCGAAGAATATCCATGTGACGGGTTGATCGAATTGGAGTTACTGGGCAAAGGAGAAAACAGCTTCTACGGATGCCCGACGTGCAAAACGGATTCATTCTTACAAGACAGTAAACTTTAACAGAGTCGAACCCCTATTTACACTCAAACCAAAATTAAGAGCATGGAAGAAAAAAAAACTGACGGCAATAGTCCGGCCACCGGATTTGCCGAAGTGCTGGAAAGAGGAACATTCTTGCATGAGCCAGGGCTCACAAAGCGCGAATACTTTGCGGCAGTAGCTATGGCTGGGATTGTGGCAAATAGCTCACAATCTCCGTATCGGTTAGGGATGGAGGAAGCTGCGGTACGAATGGCAGACGCGCTCATTTTAGCTCTAAACAAATAATTGACTTTAACAGCATCGAACCTCTATGAAACGCTTTTGGTCGGAGCAGGAAAAGGAATTTGTTCGGGAAAATCTCGATAAAACCAGCCGGGAATTGGCCGCGGCTATCGGCCGGCCGGTGCAGGCGGTATCGGTGATGATCAGTAAAATGGGATTAACCCGGGAGGATCTAGCCCCGCGCTCCGGAATCAAATCGAAATTCTCCGATGCCGATATCGACTTCTTGCGGGAGAATATCGACAAGCTCACAAATCGTGAAATCGCCGCACATTTGCAGAAAACGCTGACCGTTGTACGCAACAAAATTTATGAGCTGGGGTTGCAACGAAACGAAAAGCCGGACGAATGGTCAGGTGATCAGGTTGCCTTCCTGGTTGAGAATTATCGCACCATTGGCGACGTCGAGATCGGCGAGCTGATGAATGAAATGTTCCCGGATTCGATCAGGAAGTTTGGGCGTAGAACGATCAATAAAAAGCGAAAGCTGCTGGGGTTGTTACGGAGTCCGGCCGAGATCCGTGCGATTATTGATGATGAGAAGCACAAGGCTCGATGTAATACCATCCTACGAAACAGCGGATCCCTGCATTACAAAGATGGTTGGGTGGCCATGACCCTGACGGGGAAAAACCACACGGATCAGATACCGACATTTTTGAAGTATCCCGAGTTGATCGAATTCAAACGGGCACAGTTAAAATTAAACAGAGCACTTAAAAAGCCAGACAATGACAACTGCAACAATACAATCGATTGAAAGTAAGACGAAAGCGATGGTCGGGAATAGCTTCCTTGTGAATGCTACCCATCATAAAGTGGCAAGTTTCCGTATTTCGGAAGACAGGCTATTGATTGCGACAGATAAAAAAATCTTCGAGGTCGATACGGTAAATGCATTAAAGCTGATCGAAAGTTTCCTGCCGGCCGACAATGACCCACCCACCATACCAGCCGTGGAGATTAAGGCTTTGGCCGGCGCCGGTGAGATCAAGGATATTATCATGGACAATATCCGACAACTGAAAGGCAATCCCGCATTCATCCCCCAGGCGCAGGCGATCAATGAAAGCGTGAAGGTGCTCGTCGACGTGGCGAAAACTGAGGTGCAAATGCTGGACCTTATGCACAAGATTAGAAGCTGAAACCCACGTTCGCCAATTAAGCAATGTTCAACTACTTATAACGATCACTTCAAATGAAGACAGCATCATTTAAATCACTCGATCAAATGGAAATTATTGGCTTTGAGAGCATCGACGGTGTTCTTTGGGCCAGGCTTAGCTTGCGGGACAAAAGCAGCACAGACGGAATCAACCATGGGTTTAACAATATTCAGATACCCGTGAACCCGCGTCCGTTACAGCTGAGCGCCAGAGGGAATATTCTTGTCGATCAGTCGACGAAAGAAACCGATACCGTAGCTGCAACGTACTCTTAAAAAAATACAAAGGCCGATTATCCAGGCGACCCTCACAGGTCGCCTTTTTTTTGCCTTCGAGGGAGGCCGGGGAATTCCCCCAAACCCCCTTCCCAAAAAGCTCTATAATTTTTGTAACTTCTTATCTTTCTTATTTATTACACTTTAAAGTGTTGAGAATCAATGATAAAAAAAGATAAGAAATTCTTATCGCTAGGATAAAAAGTTACAAAATCAAAAATGGGTTTGTGACCCTAAAAACCGGTGGAGCTATGCTGATAAGAAATTTGTATCCTCAGATACAAAACTTTTTCGGGAGAAAATAGGCTTAACTTATTGAATTACTGTTGCTTATACAAAGGATAAGAAGTTACAAAAAAAATAGTGGGTTTTGTATTGGGACACATTCGAAAGCAGCAGAAATAAACACTCGGTTTCTTTCAAAATCGGCCTTGTTTTAGTAACTTGTATATCATTTAAGTGCAATTACAGGGACGTTTTTGGGATCGATTATTCAGAAAATTGCAGACGAAATCCGGCTTCACGGAAGCTGGGAAGCTTATCTGGAATGGCGGGAGCAGCATGCCCAGTCAGACTATGATTCGCATCCTAATCCGTTGCCGGTCAGTGATTTTTTGCCCGATCCCGACGGTGATATTGCGCTTTGAATGTCCAACCCTTTGATGCTGAATCGAACTATTTTCGATTTGACAAAATGTTTTTACCTCTTTCAGTGGATCGTATGATATGTGAGCAAGTGCGGGTCGGCCGTAGGATGAAGCATTCCATCCCGGTTACTGCCCCGGTGAAGCGTTATCTGGAAAAGCATTACCCAAACGAGTATGATGTAACAAGGGGCGATTTTTTGGGCACGTGGTGCATAAATGCCCTGGTCCGTAAAACAGTCCAGGTGACGATGATCACCCATGACGCGGCTGATCAAAAATATTTGAGGGATCGGAAAATTACTGATCGGTGGTCATTTTTGATCCCGGTCCGCTATCAGGACAACCTGGTAATGCCCAAAAGGCGGGTAATCGAGTTTCATCACATGATGATGCAATTCATTAATACCGAAATCATCATGGAAATGGAAGCGCGCCGCCTGAATAACGAGCTAAATTACATCCAGGTGTCGATCGACTCTTTCCGGGACCGCTACAATATCCGGGACAATGATTTGAATGATGAGCGGATCCGGAAGATCTACCTTCGCTTCCGAGAGAAAAGTATTACACCAGGAGCAGATTTGACGGTGCTGATGCCGGCGATGCTGTTCGGAAAAATTAATAAAAATGGAGGACGTCCTATCTGAATTGTGTGAATTACCCACGGGTTTATATTCTTTGGAGTTTATCCCGCGGCACGAGATCAGCGCATGGAATGGCGTATATCCTGTGCCGATCATCCGGTGGTACAAAATTGCGATGTATCGCAATTCGCTGACGTACAGCCAACCGACTGAAATGACAGCCCAGGGATCGCTCACCCAGGTTTCGGTGGGCTGCCTGGTGGTCAATGACAGCCAGGAGCTGGCGGACCAGCTGCAAGCCATGGGCGAAATGCGGTTTGTTCTTCGCGTCTCGCATTATGATGGGAAAAGCCGGATTGTCGGCACTCCAGAGGAATTTGTGCAACTGACTGCCACGTCGTTTGATCCGGAACATATTTCAGGCGCTCAGGGATACAAACTCAGCTTTGCAGGATCTTTTGTGACCAGGCCGGCGCTGATCAATGGATGAAATTAATGTCGCTTCCAACAACCGATAGATAGATTCCCAATAAAGCCGCGTGAGGAGTGTCGGCCGTAAAGTATGGATAACGGCCCTTGTAAAGCCCGGACAAACGCGAAAGCGCTATAACGGATAAGACTTGTTTGACAGTAGCCATACCCGTGGGGGAAATTAGAAGCAGGCCTGGGGAATACTCCCCGGGCCTTATTGTTTCCCGGAAGTGCTGTCCTACCGGGGTGCGTATCACGAATTTATGTTTGTGCTCTCGAATCAATCCAGACAGATGCCGGACATTAATCCTCAATTCTATGCGCTACTGACAATGATAGGCCGCTGCCTTTCCGGGCAGTGGCTTATTGAGCCTACCTGGCTCCATCAGCACGCCGACCTGATGCTCAGGGCAGACCAGGGCGAAGACCTTACCAGCAAATGGCCGAAAATGAGCGGCGCCACAATGATCCAAAAGGATGGTTTTTTTGCCGCGGCTGAAAAAGGCGACACAATCGGTAAAGGTTCGGCATACGGCGTAATCAACATGGTAGGCCCAATCTACAAGTACGGCTATAACAGCTCGAAAATGTTGATGGCGTATTTGAGAGCGATGGAAAGCGACGAACGCATTGGCGGTATCAAGCTGGTAGTCGACAGCCCGGGCGGCATGGTGCACGGTACCCGCGAAGTTTTTGAAACCATCAAGAATTTTTCGAAACCGGTGCTCTCCGTCATCGATGGTTACGCGGCCAGCGCCGCGTACTACCAGATCGCGGGAAGTTCCCGCATTGTGGCCACTCAGCCCAATGATCAGATTGGCAGTATCGGCACCTATCAGTCGATGGCCGACTGGAACGCCTTCTACAAAAGCATGGGCCTGCCCTTTTACGATGTTTACGCCACCGCGTCGACGGAGAAAAACGAAGCTTACCGCCAGGTAATCGAAAGCGAAGGAAAGCACACCGAACTAGCAAAAAAGCAGCTTGATGCTTACAACGGGCTTTTCGTTGCCGACGTGCAGGCCGGCCGCGGCGATCGTCTTACCGGTAAAGGTCAGGATCCTATGAAGGGACGCCTGTTTTTCCCGTCAGAAGCCGTCACAAACGGTTTGATCGATGAGCAAATCAGCGAAGGGGAATCCCTTGCGCTGCTTGCCGATATGTTAGCAACTTCCAAACAATCATCTATAACAATGGATTTTAAATCGTTTCTGTCCTCTCTGGGCAACCTGGTGAAGACTGCCGAATCCGCTCAGGGAGCA
Source organism: Dyadobacter sp. SG02 (assembly GCF_900109045.1). Taxonomy (GTDB): domain Bacteria; phylum Bacteroidota; class Bacteroidia; order Cytophagales; family Spirosomataceae; genus Dyadobacter. The sequence goes on along the minus strand of NZ_FNYL01000001.1, from coordinate 244,659 downwards.
GAAGGCGGTCAGCAAAATGCGCAGCCCACAGTCGAGCAATTGCAGCAGCAGCTCGCCCAGGCCAATACGCAAATCGGTACCCTTACTACCGAACGTGATAACGCGACCCAGGAGGTCACAAAATTGACAACCGAGCGCGATGACCTGAAAGGTAAGGTTACCGCTTTTGGCGCGCAGCCTGGTGCGATGGGTACACAAGCCCAAAAGGGAAAGGACGATTCGACTTCTGACGAGCCTGAAAGCTGGGAAAAAGTGGTTGCAGGCCTGGAACACAACAAAGAAGCCGACGCCATTTTTGGCAAATAGTCAGCTCCCTGGGTAAGTATAATTTTTCAATCTTTTTTCAGCTATTAGCCATGAATTTAGCCGATGTAGTAACCGAGTTTGGCGCGTATTATCAGGATCGCGGCCAAAATATGAATGACATCCACCAAAAGCTTCGCCGTGGGTTTGTAACCGGGCAAGCTTTTACGACCGTTCTCACCGATGACACGGTGTGGCACGCGTCCAAAGCGGTTTCCACCAGGATCGTGCAACCCTTCCAGAAAGGCTTCACACCGACAGGCGCCGTGACTTTCTCGCCTGTGGCAATTCAATCGTTCCACATGAAAGGGGACGTTAGCGAAACGCCCGACGATTTGGAGGCAACTTGGTTGGGCTTTTTGAGCGATAACGATGTTAAACGGACGGAGTGGCCGTTTGTTCGTTGGCTGATGGAGAAGATTGTTATCCCTCAAATCAATCAGGATATCGAGCTTAACGAAATTGGTCGCGGTGCTTACGTTGCGCCTACTGCTGGCACGCCAGGACCTGCTGGAACAGCGATGAACGGTATCTTGACCACGCTCAATACCCACATCACCGCTGGCCGTATCACGCCGATCGCCCTGGGAGCTATCCCGACTGCCGATAACGACGTCGTTGAATACTTCGAAGAATTTCACAAAAGTCTGGATCTGGCTTATCGCAATGTTCCTATGACGGTCTATACATCCGAGAATGCGGAGCTTGCTTTCCTTCGGGGGTACGGTAATAAGTATGGAAATCGCACCACAACAACGGCCGCAGAAGAAACTTCGCTTAAAGTGAAGCACACCAATTTGACGGTTAAGGGAATCCCATCACTCAACCTGAAAGCGAATGGGACGCCAAATGACCGGTTCTTCTGTACGCCGAAAGAGAATGCGATCATGTTACAGAAGAAGTTCGAGAACAAAGGGAAATTTGATCTGCAAGCCTTCGAACGTGTTATCAAACTCCTTACCGACTGGTGGATGGGTGTTGGCTTCATCATCCCTGAAATCGTGTTCGTTAACGACGGCGCGGCCTAATCAGCGGTTCAATAAATCGATCATCGTGAAGAATGCCCTCAGTCGTGGGCATTCTTCATATTCCAAAAAACGACATGGCGAATACAACGCAACCAACACCGGCCGAGCAGCAGCCGACGCTCCAAGCCCTCGCAGACCAAGAAATCGGCGCACTTAAAAATACCATCGAGCAGCTGCAAGGTCAGCTCACCGGAGCGGCAACCGCTTACCACGCTTTGGAAGAAGAAAAGGAGGCTTTGGCCGACAATCTGAAAGCAAAAGAAGCAGAACTCACCGCCGCGCTTGAAGTAATTGCCCAGCAGCACCTGGCGCTTTCTGCCGCCGAAGAGCAATCCGGATCCAACGACGTGATCATCACGCATGAGAAAAAAAAGTACCGTGTGGCGGTTCCGAAGTTCCAGTTCGGAGGCGATGCTTACACTGCCGACGATTTGAAGAACGGCAAGAACAAGGAGCTGGCGGGCAAACTGATCTCCTTGGGAAGCAGCGTCCTGGTTGCGCTCTGAGAAGCGGCCGGCCGACAGAAATTTTGTGACAATCCAGCCGTAACGGCTTAAACCTCTTTCAAACTATGTGTGATGTAGTTGATATTCTTTTGGGTGATCAATGCGGATCCAACCAGGGCGGTACCAAGCTTAAATTCCATTACGCGAATGTGGGCGACTTCCTGGCACTTAAAAAACCAGCGCCAAATGCTACGGGCGCGGCGAAATCCTTGATCACCGAAGATCATACTTTCAAGTCTCAAAAGGCATGGAAGACGATCGAGATCGTTAAAAATTCGGGCGGATTGACGATCGCCCCGGGTGGCGAAAACAGTGGCACCAAAGTGATGACGCTGGTTTTCCGTGTACCATCCAACAACGTGAACGCCCGTATCCTGTTTAACCAGGCAAACGGGATATCCCCGTTCATTTTCCTATCGGAAGACGCCAACATGGAAGACGGCTCTTATGACCAGATTGGTACTGAAAAGCAGTACGCGACAATCCTGGGGCAGAAAGTTGCCGGTACCAACGACGGTGAAGGCGGTATGTATGAATTCACAGTGACAGCTACCCAGAATGATCGTTTGATCTACGAGGGAGCGGTGACGCTTACCCCTGCTACCTAAGATGGCAAAAGTGAAAAACATTCCCCCGGCTGGTGATTTACCGGCGTCAGAGCCCCGCTATAAAATTGTAGGCTTACAGATGCTCGAGACAATGCCCGTACACTATGCCGGGGAAAAATATGACCTGGCCGACCTGTCTGACCAGCAGGCGGAAAGGCTGATCGCGAAGGGGTATCCTCATGTGATCAGAATCGAGCCGTAAAGCCTCCTTTTCGGGTTAGTGGGTTAATTGAGTGTAAGCACATCCGGTTCCAGTAGGTTCCGGATGTTTTGTTTGTCAGGTATGAACAGAGAATACAGCATGCAGGCGGCAGCCTGGAAGATATCGGAAGACTATACCGAAGGCCTGCGCCTTTGGAAACAGCGTTACGGGGAAAACGTCATATACAAAATGCTATGCATGGGCCCCAACGCTTTTAACCGCGAGCGCATGCTTAACGGCCTTATGGATGGGGTGGTTGAGCACGTCGACCAGGTGCAGCCGCCGAAACCTGAAAATCCCGATATCGACCAGGTGAAGGACGATATCGAAGGGCTGGATTCGGAAGTGTCCGACCTTCATTATAAGATCGAGCAGCTGGAAGAAAAAATCGACGAGCTGAGCGGTGCGAACCTGGTGCCGGATCCAAAGCCGCTTGGAAGGGCCGATGAGCCCGAAGAAATCAAGAAAATGCGCAAAACTACCCACGGGTTTATGGATGAACGTACGGCATTAAAACAACACCTACGCGACCTTCCAGATCCCGAGCGCCGCGCCGATCGGAAGGTGGCCGCTCTGCGAATCCTTGCCATAACCGATGAGCTTGATATCCTGTTTGCGAAGCTGGATTACTTCAAGGAGTACGGGCGGGTTCCTGAGCAGATCGTCATCGAAGAAGATACCATCCAATACCCGAAGGCATACTTGAATGCACGCACCTATGTAAGCAAAACGCTCAGGAAAATCGCCGAAACGAGTTCGCCTGAGCGTAAAAAGAAGCTGGAAGCCTTACTGAAAAAGTGGCAGGACAAAATCAAAGAATTCGAAACCGAGCTTTGACAACATTCAATAACCTACCTGGCGCCGGAGAGTGGCACCGCGAAAATGGCATTTTCTAACTCGGGTTCCCAGGCATCGCTTTTTTGGACTTCTTTTATGACTTTCGAACGGTACCAAAACAGTGCATCTTCGATATCGGAACTTTGAGGCTTTTTGATGTAGCGACTCGTTTCTGTTTTGCCTTCCGCAAGCTGATCAGCTGCGCCTAGCAATTCAGAAGCTTTTGTCCTCAAATAGTCGGCAAACTGCCGTTTTTGCTCTGCTGTGAATTCGGCCGGCTTTCCGTTGACAATGTATCCATTTATACGCTGATGAAGCCACTGTCGCGTTTTTCCGAAGCAGTCCGCAGCAACAAACGCCCCATTTAGTAGCTCGAAGAGTTGCCTAAAATCCACCTCGCGTGTCGATTCTGCCCAATGCTGAATTTCATCTTCCGCAACAGGCTGATGGGGTAAAATATCTTCGAAGTAGTACCGAATGGCCTCCTTGAAATATGAATTATCTGGTTCTCCCTGTTGATGCAAATCCTTCACCATCAATATTACATGGTCTCGATAGTAGCCCAAATGTTCTCCATGAAATTCTGATCCGTCCAATTTTCCGGGCTTAATCTCAAAAATGTAGGCGGGGAACTGGGTACGTAGGAGCAGCTTCCGGCCGCTACCATCGTCGATTTTTACAAACTTTCTGAGTCCTTTTTTCATCACTTGAAGGGGTTAGCGTAAATACGTACAAGCTGGCCTTCGGGCGTTGCTCCCGCGAAAATCTTCGTTCCCCGGTCCACAAGTTCGTCAGCTGTCAATATCTTTTCGTTTACCAGCTCCTTCTGCGTGACGTCGACAAGTAGGGCATATTGTCCGTTACCATCGAAACCTGGTTCGCCTTTGACTTCAACCCGGGCGAACCGCCAGTAATTTTTAATCGACTCGTTAATCAGTTCTTTTTGCGAGTCTGTGAATGGAAATGAACCGAAATTTATCATGGTCGTAATTTTTTTATTTGTTTTTGAATCGTTTAAGGTGGGGGCTTGCGCCCCCTTCCTTTTAAAGTCTGATCTCTTCGAGGTTGTCAAGATCGAAGATCGCAATCTGACCGTTTTCTCTGCCAAATTCGATGGCTGCGGTTCGATCGGTGAAAACTCGGCAGCTATCGAAGTAGAACTTCCCTTCGTTGTACCAACCTCCGAAGATGTTGTCGTTGTAGCGCGCGTGAACAAACGCTTTTACGAATCCGCGAAACCCGAATGCATTCTGGGTTGCAGCGTAAGCGACGATAATTCCGGATGATACTTTGGAAAGGCTTTTCAGATTGAAAGTGAAGCCGTTTTTGAGTGAAGCGATTAACTTAAACATATTCTCGAAGCGGTTTTTAGAGTGTTGCCTGCACTTTGAGCGCCATCACCGTGATGACATTACAAAGATAATATACATTTGTATATTGTCAATACTTTTGGGTGGAAATTTTCAAAAAATCCAGCATTTTTTTTGCCTTTTCGCCTGTCCGACCTGGTGGCCGCTTTATTCAGTAAGCTTGCGATCGTAAACATAGATTTTATGATGGGAACTGAACCGTTTGGCGATGATTGGCCGTTTTCTGGCGCGCCAGCGAATGAACAGGACGATGGTGATACCGAATCTGCCAAGCAAGAAAAGAAGAAGCCGAAACGGCATTCCGCAAAAGCCCGGGCTGCGATCATCAAACGATTCAACGATGATTACGACGCCATCTACCAGGCGTACATAAACCCCAAAAAGACCTTGACGTCCACGCAGCTGCGTCAGCTCGCGCGGTGGAAGTTTGCCCGGCAGTGGATCAGTGAGTTTTCGCCGCCTACGGACGCAGAAGTCGTTTCCGCCCTCCGGATGGAGTACGGGATCAGCGAGCGGCAGGCCTACACGGACATTTTCAATTGCAAACGGCTTTTCGCCTCTGTCGATAAGGTCAATGAGGAATTTGAAAAAATTCTTTCAGCTGAGCGTATCATGCGGATCCGGAATAAAGCCATGCTGGTCGGTGGCGGGAAAAACCTGGATGTCGCGGCAAAATGCGAACTGATCCTGATCAAGCTGAAAGGTTGGGATAAGGAGAAAAACCAGCTTCCTGAACCTCGCAATGTGAACGTAATTATCAATTCGGACCCTGCGACCGTTGGCGCGCTTCCAATCCCTGACCTGGATAAGCACATCAAAAATTTCTGGCGGAAGAAGGAGGAAAAAGCGAAGGCCGAAATACAAGATGTGTCGTATGAAGACCTGCTTGATAACCCGCGAAACGAACGTGACCACCAGCGTAATCAGTGACCATGACAGGATTCATACCCGAAGATACCGAGCTCGACACCCTTCCACCTCTGTATCTGAATAAACCGCAGATCATCGCAAACCTGATCGACGCAAACGAAAGCTACCATGTGATGGGTCGCGGTACTGGTAAAAGCGAAGGGATCCTTGCGCATCGTGCGCATCGATGCATGACCCTGATGCCCCGATCTTCCGGCGTTAACGTCGCAGAAAGCTACATGCAGCTGTTGGACCGTACCCTGCCGCCCATACTCAAACGCTGGCAGGATATGGGTTTGCGGCGAGACGTCGATTTTTGGGTCAGGCGTTTTCCGCCAAGGAATGCCGGACTAAATATGCCTTATGTGTCTCCTGAGACGGCAGAGCACAGCATTTTCATGCGCGTAAACCGGCATGACGTGAGCGTGATGCGGATGGTTTCCCAGGACCGCCCGGGATCATCAAATGGTATGAGTATTGACTGGTATGAGGGCGATGAATCCAAGCTGCTCAATAAAGGCAAGATCGATAGCGAGCTCGCGCCAACCAACCGCGGTAACGAGCGGTACTTTCGTGATTGTCACTTGCACCATTCGGTCATGTTTACCACGGACATGCCGACCAGTGCTTCGGCAAAATGGATACTAGAATACGAAAAGGAGCTGGATCCGGAAGCGAACGAAATTGTCCTGGCCGCTGAGCAGGAGCTTTTCGCCATTCGTGCACGAGCAGGCCATCGTGGCCACTTCACCAGGCAGGAAAATTACCGGATAGCCCACATTCAAAAGGAGTTATCAAAGATCCGGAAAGCCCTTGTTTTCTACTCTGAGGCGTCGACGCTGGACAACATCGACGTGCTGGGGATCGAATACATTAAGAAGCTAAAACGCAATCTGGCCGACTTCATCTTTCGTACGTCCGTATTGAATGAACGTCCAGGGAAAGTAGAGCACAGTTTTTATCCGGATCTTTCCGATATCCACTGTTACAGTGCAATCGATTATAGTTTTGTCGACGGTCAGGCGGAAGGAGCGTATGGTAGGGGGCAGCTGAACGATTGCCGCAAAGACCTTGACCTGGATAAAAGCCAGCCATTGGAAGTAGCGCTAGATGTAGGGGGTAAAATTAACAACCTGGTTGCAGGGCAGGAGTCAATGAAAACGCTGTCTTTCCTTAATGCTATGGATGTGCTGCACCCTGAAAAGATAGCACACCTGGCTGTGAAGTTTGCTGAATATTATAAGTACTACTATCGGCGCGAGGTGATCGTTTACTACGATTCCACCCACATCCCGCGCAACTCTGTTAGTGAGAAGAACCCGCTCGATGAGTTCGTTGATACGCTCAACGCACAGCAATGGAATGTCACACCGTACGCGATCGGTGCAACGCCAAGCTACTACAACCGGTATCAGCTCTGGTCCCACGTATTGGGAGGCCGGCCATTCAGTGACTCGGAGATGTACCGGGCCAGGTTCAACAGGTCGAACACGCAACTACTGCGTACTGCGATGGAAATGACAGCGCTCGACCCGCGCGGGAAGACTGGCTTCGAGAAGTACAAGGGAATGGAGCGCGACAACAAGGCTGACCAGCAGCAGGCCCCGCACTACACCGATGCAGCTGACACGCTGCTGTTCGGTATGATCAAGCGCAGGCGCTTCGGGATCCAGCCTCAGTCGTCGCTGATCGAGTTCTGACCCCCGATATCATATATCGCCGACCGGCCCCCCTCAAACAATTGCCTGTTGCCACAGGGTGTGGCGGGGTCAGGAGTGTGGCAGGGCGCGTTTTTCTGACTTTTCCACAGGTCAACGCGTTGATTAATAGTATGATGATGAAAAATTTTGTGCAAAACCGTGTATGAAAGCAGCATTTTTCAGGCAATTCTGACCAAATGTGTCCCATTGGCTGGGGAATTCGGCCATTAACTTCGGGCAATTATGATTCCAATTACACTAATTGATGCTTTGAAGATCCTGGACCAGTCGGTCATCGGCGACCGTCCTAAGCCCTTCGAGCTCGTTTTCACAACGGGTGATGCGAAACGGGGAACCGGTGGAGAGCGGATCGTTTTCGACCGCGCTGTGCTGGTTACCAAGCGGCGGACGTCCGCGGTGGCAAGCATCGACGGGAAGAAACGAAGCCGGGATAAACGCTACCCGGTACTGATAAAAAACCTGTCGAGCCATGAGATCCGGCGGGTGAATGTCCAACTGATCGAAAGGATCAATGGCCATATTGTGCTATGAAGGTAATATTCCCAGATTCCAATACTGCGCTGCTTGCGGAAGGCAAAGCGGTTGTCAGTTTCGGTCAGCCTGGTGCGTCTCCGACCCAGCCGATCGTCAAGGACAGTATCATTGTCCAGACCCAGGACATTGTTCCCTGGGGCAGCGCTAACAATTTTCCGCAAGAAATCCTGAAACGGGCGCGAAAATCCACAATAATACCTACGGCTTTAAATTGGAAGGCGAACCTTCTCAGTACGCCGGTCGTGCCGTTCAATATCGAGTATGACGATGACGGGAAGGAAAAGCCGCAGTACGTGCGGGATCCTGAAATATTGGAGTTTATTAACAACCGTCATTTCAGGCGGTATCTGAGCGAGACGGCCAATGATATATTCTGGTTCCTGAATACGTTTCCTGAGCTGATCATTTCGAAGGACCGCAAGAAAATCACCCACATCCATCCAAACGAGGCGGCGTATTGCCGGATCGGTGTGCAGAATAAGCAGGGTGTTTCAGAGTTTACCTATGTGAACGCAAACTGGCCCTGGGCATCGTCGACCGATGCAGAGACAACCAAAATCCGGACGCTGGATCCTTACCAATATGATCTGGTAGGATGGGCCCGTGATCAGCATTCGGATGTTTTCAAGTTCATCTTCCCGAGCAGTTATCCGACGCCGGGCAATACTTTCTATCAACTCGCTCACTGGGACGGTATCCGTACTTCTGGATGGCTGGACGTTTTGGAGAAAGTGCCCGTTTTGAAAAAAGCACTGTTCGACAACCAGATGGTGATCAAGTACCACATTAAAATACCACGCGAGTACTGGGCAAATGAGTTTGGCGATCAATGGAGCAAGGCGACTGCCGACCAGCGCGACGAGATCCGCAAAAACAAAATGACAGAAATCAATCGCCGGTTGGTCGGTGCGGAAAATGCGGGGATCGCTCTGGCGACAGAATTTGGTATTTCGGCTATCGACGGTAAAACCATCGAAGGATGGGTAATCGAGGCGCTGCCGGACAAATTGAAAGATGGTTCATATCTGGCTGACAACATGGAGGCGACCGCCCACCTTATGTACGCACTCGGCATTGACCCGACCCTTTTCGGGTTTGCCAGCAAGGAACAGGGCGCGCGCAGCGGTGGTTCAGACAAACGCGAGGCGCTGCTGATTTATCTGTCGCAGCTGCAAGCATACAGGAACGTTCTTTATGAACCGCTCGATTTTGTGGCAGAATACAACGGATGGAAGAAGAAGTACCCAATGCTTCAATTCCGGAGCCAGCAAACACTTCTTACAACACTGGACACCGGCGCAGATGCGAAAAAGGTGGCCGCGTAACCAGTCATGATTATGTTGATAGCGAGCATTGAAGATTTTAAAAAATACGTCCCGGTAGGAAGGGATCTTGATATAACCTCGATCGAGCCATCGATCAGGAAGGCGGGAGATCGTTTTATACTCCCAATGATCGGGGAAGTGCTCTATGAGGCAATTTGCGATGAGTATTCGAAGGGTACCTTGGATGGTGCCCACAAAAAACTTCATGATTTGATCTGCGCGGCAGTCGCACCCCTGGCAGTCTGGAATTACGCCCAGGCAGGCGGGGTACAGATCGATGATTCTGGCATTTACAAGGGGAAGAATGAGCAGCGCTGGAATCTGGGCGAAGGCGAGCAGCGTAAGCTCGAACAAGTGTATTTCAGCGATGGCATGGATGCGGTGGACAGAATGCTCAACTACCTGCATAAAAACCTGCAAGACTTTCCGGATTATGCCACCTCCGAGGAATTTCTTGCTGAGCGGCACAGCCTGGTGCCATCGGCCGCGACGCTCGAAACGATTCACACACTTGTTTATCCGCGGGTAACTTTCCGGACGATGCGTGAGGCGCTTCGCTATTTCGAAAATCGCCGGATTAAACCAGTCATGCAGGACTACTACGAGAATTTGCTTGCAAAGATGGACGCCGATTTGGAGCCTGTTGACAAGACCGCGCGGGACCTGGCGCGGGAAGCGCTGATCTACCTGGCCACGGCCCGGGCGCTGATCACGCAAACGGTCAGGATCACCGGTGAAGGCATCGAGGTGCTTGTCAGCAAATATATGGTAAGTACTGCCGAAAATTCACGGATAGAAGCAGCTGCCCGCGAGTTTGAGAAAAGCGGCGAGTCTGCGTTGCAGGCATTGGTCAGTTTCCTCGATAAAGAACAGCCAACCGGGTACCAGGCGGCAGTAATCAGCCCAAGATCTGGCAAGTGTCCGGACAAAGGAGGTATCGCATTTTTCTAATCCACTATGATCCCAGTTCAACTAAATTTCTCTGACGGGCCGCAGAAAAAGTTCCTTTTACCCACGGGTTTCGAAGAGCTTACCGAAGAGCAGTATGTCAAAAGTTTTGCGGTGATGAAGCGCGCGGAAGTAGAGCCTTCCTGTCAATGGATGCTTCTACCACTGTTAATGAAAATCAGCATTAACGACCTTCGGGAGCTTAACGGTGTTCAGCGGGTGCAGCTGCTCGCCCGGCTCGAATTTCTATACGATTTGGACAAATTGCCAGGAAAGCAAATGGTGAAAAGGGTGTATGCACCGACAAGCCACTTCGGCGCGATTTCACTCTACGGGCCTGGCGATTTGTTGAAGCACCTGACATTCGGAGAATTTCTGGCTGTCGAATCGAAGCTCGATCGGTATTATTCGAACAACGACCTGCTCGCGCTCGACCAGCTCTGCGGCATTCTCTATCGGAAGAGCTCCACGAGCCGGAAAAAATATTCAGACAGGCGGATTCCATTCGAAGAAGGGTTAGTCGAGAGTTACGGCAAGCTATTCGCGAAAGTGGGGCCCAATATGAAGGTTGCGCTGTTGATGAACTACGATGGGGCCAAACGTCAGTTCCGGAGAATATACAAGAACGTGTTTCCAGCTGATATCCAAGTCTCTCAATCTGCTGAGAAGCAGAAGCCCCGCGGTTCGTCATCAATGTCCTGGTTGAATACCCTGGTTAATATGGCTCATCAGGATGTAAACAAAATGGCTCAGATCGAAAAGACGTCACTGCATACTGTATTGAAAGTCCTGGATGAAATGGTCAAGCGCAATCAGGAAATGAAAAATGAAGCTTTAAAACATCGCCATTAAAGATGAACGCTTACCCGGATTTCAAAGGATTTTTTAAGGATGTAGCTCAAAAGCTCACATTGTTAGGGCGAGAGCCGGGAAAGGTGAACTTGTTTTTCATCGAGGATCCGGAAACTGTAACCGTGCTACTTGGTGCAATCCGGAACAAGTTGACTCTCCCTTGCCTTGCCGTGGAAATGTATGACGAAGACAAGGAAAACGGAGACGCACAGTTCCGTGTACTGACTTCGGCTTTTATCGTTCTGGATCAGGCAAAAAAGCCAGCGCAGGGTGCCACCGATATAGAAGCTGCTATTTACGAACGGTGTAAACCGGCAGCTGATCAGATATTTGCGAAAATGAAGCAGCTCTCCGACAGGATGCAGCTGGTGGTGGACGGAAAGAAGGTGAACCTGGTAGGGGATAATGCAGGCAATTGGGTGGGGCCCATCGTCAACGATCTGTACGGATGGCGAGTGGAATTTAAATGGCGATTTGCTGGCGGTGTTTGCCTGGATCCGTCAGCATGGGACGAGTAGGGCGTTAGAGTGATTTAACTAACACACTTTAACGCCGATCTCTGTCCTACCGAAGCGGTGCCCGTGCCGATAATTTTGGAGCCATGGGAATTATTGTTACAGCTCCGGAACAAGTCGGTTTTTCTAAGGATGATATTCGGTGGAAGTTCGAAGACGAACGCGCCGGCATTATTCCAGGTATCCCAGGGGAGTTTACTTTTGCTGTTAGCGATAATCTCCCGGAAGGATCCATGGCAATCCTGCGTTGGGGAGATAACGAGCTTCGGTTCACCGCGACCAATACCCCTTCGGAATACGGCTCTGTATTTCCGCCTTATCCAGTCTACGAGGCCAGCACCCACGAAGCCTACATTAAAAGCCTTGCTCCCTACTTTCAGGGTAATGCCTTTTTGGATCGCGATTTTATTATTGAGCCGGTCGGCATTACTTTATTCGGCGTGACAATTTGGGTTCTCAAATTCACGGCCAGGGAAGCGGGTAGCCAATACAATCTTGCCAAGACAGAATTTGCGGGTGGTGGCGTTGGAACGCTGGTGCTGGGTACTGACGCCAGCACGGTTCCCAATAATAGCGTGTACGTTGAGATTTGGATGCAGGATCCGACGGAAACCATCTTTCAGAAAAAGTATTTCGCAACACACCTGTTTGATGCCAATGGCGTAGCTGAATTCGATGTTGCCTCAGTACTTCATAGTAATCTGGCGTCGGAAATTCCTGACATGCTGCTCCCGATCGCCGAGCGTTGCAAGCAGAGCCGCCGCAAATACTTCCTCAGATATGCGCTGTACGGCGGTCAAAATCCGTCCGTCGGGACATTGCAGCAGACTGCTGAACACGTCGTCCTGCTGGGAGGATTTGCGCAGTGGAAGAGCGGTCCGCAGAGTGTGATCGAAACTTTCAAAATGTCAGAGAGCCAATCGCGGATTTTTAAGCTTCGGAAGGGTGTTCGGGTCGTGCGTATGGACGAGCCCGTTTTTGCGACGTGGGTCAACTTCGGACCTGCTGATCGGACTATCGTCGCTATGGCCACACTGACATTTGCCGATGGATCGCAGCAAACCACCAACACGCAGGTGATATCGGGAGTCGGCCAATACGAAAAACTCATTTTCGGGGTCGGTTTTAAACAGTTAAGCCTGGATATCCTACACGGACAAGGGAAGTACGTCCAGGAATACACCGTTGAGATCCGCGATAATCTGGGCGTCGTCTCAGATGCTTACCGAATGGTTGTCGATTACAAGCACCTTGAATATGTGCGCTATTTCGCGCATGTAAACAGCTACGGTGCCATCGAAACATTGATGACCAGCGGCAAGGGTTCATCCAACTGGAAAGTCTTCAAGGAAACGGCACAGAAGGTCATGCCTTACAGATTTCAGTCGACGGAGGCACAGTTCGTCGACTGGAACAATACATACCAGGACAACCAGGAGGTTGCCACCGGCTGGTTGCGTCAAAAGGATCTTCCCTTATGGCTCGACCTGTTTATCAGCGGGCTGAAATACCGGGTGATAAATGGCAGTCCCTACGCCATTCAGATCAAAAGCGATACGATCCAAAAAGGATCTGACGGAGATAACCAGTTCGGGTTCTCGTTTGAGTATCAGTTTGCCCGGATCTTCGATGCAGTGAACGAAGAGCTGCTTGAAGGCGAGGATTCGGCAGACATAATTCCGCCGAATGTGGTCCTGGCGGGATCAGCTTCTAGTGGCGCCGGTGGTGGCGGGCAATTGCCGACGTCTGGCCCGCCAAACTTTTACGTAGATCCTTACCCGATCAAAGGAAGCCGCAATGCCGTCAGCAGCGACGGCGTTAACCGCATCCTCGAACTTTTTCAAAAGAAAATTCAGCCCGGAAGTCCCGACCAATACTTAAACGGTGAATTGCAGCCCCGAAACCTCAGACAATCAGTCAATGCTGTCGAGAGTGACCCGACTGTGCCCAGCTACGCAAAAACCTTAACCGGTTTGGAAAAGATTGTTGAAGGACTCTATCAAATGAGCCCTGGATTGAATGCCATGCGCTTCAATGGCGAGCTGGCAGAGTGGTATATGAAGCGAATGGCGCATCCAGCATTCGACAGAACCCCGCCGGTGATCGTCGAAAAAGGAAAGGCGTTTGAAAAGTATCTGGACCTGACGAAGTATAAGACCTCCTATCATCCCAACGAAGAATTAGACGTGGAAATCGTTTTAAATACCCTCAAACTTTCAGGGGTGAATATCACAGCCAATGAGCTGATGATAACCTTGAAAGGCACGCTTACCGAAGAGCTAGCAGAGAATGAGAATGTCCTGCTGATCATCCGTGATCAGTTCAGAAATCAAACTTCGGTCGCCTTGCGTCTTCAAACATTGGATCAGCCCGAAGAGCCGGAAAATCCAGATAACCGCCCGGTATGCGCAAAAGGCCCTTTTCACTACGAGCCAACTGCAATAGTTATTACGAACAATGGCGAATTCGTGTGCCCGTTCGACGCCTCGGGAGTTGACCCAATAGAATGGGTTATTGCTACCACGCAGAACGCATCCGGGCCGTTGCGAACTGGCCAATCACCCGCTTTGGGAGGTCCTTTCTTCAAAGCGACATTTCCGGCCCTGCCAGGTGGTGAATACTGGATTGGTATCCGCGGTGTGCTTTGTAAAAGCAACTGGGCATGGCGTAAGCTGGTTCTGCCTGTTGATACCACTCTTCAATTTGCGGAAGGCTACCCAAAGCACGTTAGTCAAGGATCCGACAGCAAGTTCTTGACAAAAATGACTCTGTCCGGATCATTTCTAACAGAGGTGCTGAATCTGAACACCAACGTAAAGGTGTACTCTCAAACGCATGACTACGTGGCCGATTCCACGGAGATCCCCATTCTAAAAACTGGCGGATGGCCGGAAGCAAATTATCGCGTATCGGTTGGAACCGCTTCGGCAACTGTCAAGGTTGGAAATCCTCCGTCAGCACCGAGCCACGTCTTTAAATTGGTTGCCGGTTGGGATGGGGATCAGATAGCCGATTTGTCGGCCGCGGCATACGATGGTCCCGTTCCGTCGACTGGTTTTAACGGATATTTTAAGGCAGACGAAACCGGGGCGACCTTCCGATTTTACCGGTTGAAGCTTGAAAAGGAAGTTGCAGGGAATTTTGTTTTGGTTACCGCGGCCGGCGGCGCCGGTGTTGCGGGAGCACCGTCCAATATAGTACCTGTGATGCGGTTATTCTCTTCGCCCGGTGTCGATTCTCGTTCGGTGATGTTCCAGGGGGCTAGTTTGAACACTCGGGGAAAACTGCGCATTACCTTGGCACTCCACAGCGGAGTAACCGAAGACAGCCCGATCGTAAAGACCTACCAACAGACGGTTCAATTCAACGAGCTGAAAGTTCTCGGTGGCTGGGGGAATACAGTTTCACCTGGTGCTCGTATAGTGCCATCAGTTGGCGGGGTAAAATACAACGGCGTCAACGTGGTCAACAACAACGTGTGGGCTGAGCCGTGGGCGTCGTATCCCTCGGGAGTTCCAAAGTTGCAGTTTAGTCTGGATAAAGTTAGCTGGTATCCAACCAGCGCGTTTTTTGACGGTTTTGGTGGGGCGACAGAGAGCTGTGTGCTACTGCTTAATACATCGGCATACAGTGCTGTCGATCTTTTCCCGCCAGGCAGCAAAAAAACGGTTTACCTGCGCGATGGGATGAATCATGACCTGATTTCAGATGGCTACGTGATCAATCAATCCGGGGCTGTGGGTGGCGATGTTACGCCCAAAACCTACGCCAAAGGTTACTGGATGCATGTGAAAATGAAAAAGGAGGTCACGCCGACCGAGGTGCTCTTCACTGACGAAAGCACGGATTCACCTCAATCCGGCTACATCTACTGGTACATTTTCAATACTGAGATTATCAAGACGATGACCCCGCTCAGTAACTACCCCTACCCCAAAGGAAAGCCTTGGGGGATTTTTAAAGCGATGGTCCAGGTAGGCTATAATGGCACATTACAGCCATGGAACGGCGAGCCTGGTTCCAATGAAGCCCTGGCAGCTTCATTCCCTCACGGGGTATCAATTGCATTCGATTGTGGTGTTCAAAATAAGAAGTGAGTTATGGCAGTAGAGATAGAATTTGTTCAGGAAGTTCCTGACGAGTACGATGCGCTTACCCAGATGTGTCAGTGGGCGGATATCCTCCCGGATATTGTACTTCCGCCGGGTAAGATGTGGCACATGAGCAAGGGAGCTTACACGGTCGAGCAGCTATTGCAAAAGGGATACACTCACGTATCAAAGTTTGATTTGCAGGAAGTTTCTCCCAGCAGACAAGCCCAAATATCAGCCCAGGGAAAGGCTTACAACGACCCGATGGGTAACCTGACGATGGCGCAGTTCAATTTGTCGGGAAACCCTGCCCCGGCCAACTGGGTACCTTTGGGCAACAGCTGGCCAAATATCTGGAATGCGAACATTTTTCCCACAGTCCCCGGGCAAACCGAGCCGATGACCTACCAGCAAGGTTATGACAAGGGGTTGTTGTTTACCGATTTTTACAACGCCGTCATTTTTGAGAATGCCGAGCAGGAGCATGCTATTTCTCCGCACTGGGCATTCCGGAGAGCATATTATGATGCACTTATACCGAGAATGATAGCCAAATATGGGCCGAATTTCTTTTTGGCTGATAACTATTATTCGGGCGTTGGCGCCCGGCCAGATTGGTTAACCAGAGCCGAAGCTAAGCAGCGGTTGCGCGACTCTCCCAATACGTGGCCTGGAAATCCTATGCTTCCTGGGGGAACTATGGAAAAGACCACTACCTCATGCTATGGCGGGTACTATAAGGAACCAGACACTTTATATCTGCACGGCTATGCGATCCCATATAGTGGGCTTCTAAACAGGAAATTGGGCAAGTTCATGGTAGGCTTTATTCAATCCTTTCACGAATGGCGCCCCAACAACTTCTACGATATCGTATATCCGGAAGGCGATTTGATGTTCAAAACCAAGATACCGATCAATCCGGTGTTCCTGATTTCGCAGGCCGTGTTGTTTTTCATCTATGGTAACGGAGTTATCGGTTACGGCTACGACAGCAAGCGATTTGATAAAAAGGTGGTCCGTCAGTATGCGGAAGGTGCGCTGTATTTCAAAAATGGCAACCCGAACAACGTAAGCCTGGATGAGTTCCCGTACTGGACGCCGGAGGCAGGAGGGTACTATTATCCGTACAATGGTTCAGCTGATATGACCGCTTTTGGCGTGCATATGTATGCCAATACGTGGGCGCTCACCGAAGGCGGCACAGAGTACTACTGCGATTTCCGGATTGATGGTGGCTCCTGGATTACTGCGAGTAATGCGGAAGCCGATGATATTGTTGACGCTTGTCACGACCGCCGCGGCTGGGTTCTCGTGCGGATTAAGGGAACAACCATGAGCGTGATGTACATGAACCCGTGCGCTGATAACGCCAGCCATACGCTCGAATTTAGGCATCCGCTGACGTCATCGGTGACTTTTACTGGCACCGCGGCCACGCCGATCATTCACGTTTGCAATGTCAACCTTTCTTCACTTCCATAATGAAAACTGAAAATCTAAACTGGTTCGATGGGCTTTACCACGTCCGCGCCGGCCAATTCATCACTCGCGATGGTTGGAACAATCCTGAAAAGAAGGTGTATCTGGATATCGACGGCGATGGTATTCCTGACACTGTCCCGGTGGACTCCGATCGCGCGGTGGCCATGAGTAATAATTACGGCATGAAGCTCGATGCAAACTCGCTCAATTTCTTGCAGTGCATCTACCTGGTTGAGCCTGGGCAAGATCCCCAAAAAGCCTATCACCCCATTCAGGCGGATTTTATCGCCACCGATTGGCGTGTCATTCCCTAATCCAATCTATTAGCCATGAAAAAGTTTTTTGTGTACCTGTTACTGGCCGTGCTCAGCTTCCTGAGCAGCTACGGCCTTTTTGCCTGTCGCAGTTTTAAAAAAAGCAGAGCTTCCGCCGACAGTACAGTCACGCGCAGCGTCGAGCAAAAACAAGCCTGGCAAGGTGAAAGCATCCAAGAGCTCGTCATCGAGACGGATGATCTTTCACTTATACAATCCGGTGCGCCACTGTCTCCCATATTGGACATAGCTCCGCATGCGACGGTCGGCATTTTGGAAAAGCTCGGGTTTATCCAAGTCGACAGTAATCAGGTCAAGACCCGTCCTCCTAATAAGATGAAAGGGTCGGCCCGGGTGACATTTCGTAAAGTGATCCGTGGATCCTCCCAGCAATCCAACCAACTAAGGGAGCAGAAGGACGTAAGTACAGCCCAAAATGAAAAGGAGCGACAGTCGAATGTGACGGGCTTGCTTTTGATCGGTGGGCTGTCGCTTGTCGTGATCATTGCTATTATCATCTTGTTCAAATTCAATCATCCAGACTAATGGCAGTTTCATTGAGCGGCCCGGCATTGGGCCTTGATACCTCCGTCTACCGTGGTGACACAATGGAGCGTTACATCCAGATCAAACGTAACGGGGTTGAAGAGCAGCTTTCCGACCATCAATTTCGAATGCAAATCCGGTCCAACTTGGTGGTGATCGTAGAGCTGACGACCGCCGCCAATGGCGGAATTACCTTCGAGCAGACACCTGGTGGTGTGCTGGTGCTGGCTATCGATGCTGCGAAAATGTCGACGCTAAACCCTGGCGTCTATCAATACGACATGCAGCAGACCTATGCCGTCACAGGGAAGGTCAAAACGCGTTTTCGCGGAAACTTCACAATTACGGACGATGTAACCAAACCACAATCATGAGCGTGACCGTATTTACCAAGGATGATGAAGACGTAATAGAAATTACGATGTCAGTTATCCCCTTCACCGGTACAAGTAAGAAAGTTTATTGGGGCTGGATGAGCACTCCGGACATGCTTGTCGAAGCGCAAATTGTCGTACTGCAAGGCGCTTCCACGGTTTTGTCTGGTGCAAAAGTTATTGCTGATTTTCGGACAGGCAATGCTGCGCCTATGTACCTGTTTATGGCAGAGCGTGAAACTGAACCTATCAAAACGGTCTGGTACGCGACAGCAGACGACAGCGGGGCAATTGGTCCGGATCAGGTATTCTCGGTCATCGGCGTGGTAAATGGTTGGCGAGTGTACCGGTCAAAAACAAAAACTTATTTCACGACAACAACTGAATTCAGACTATCATAATGAAGGAGATTCATCAAGGATTTCGCTTGCTCGGCGACGAGCCCGAATTTGCTTTCGAATGGCAACCCAGTGGTGCTCCATGGCCTTCCGTGGCAGCAGCTCACAATGGTGCGGATATGGCGTTCCTACGGCAGGGACGCCGGCGCTATATTGATCAAGGTGATGGGAAAGGCATCATTGAGTACTGGTATAAAGGTGGGATTCAACTTGCCAACCTGGTGCCCAGATACCCGAATCTCGATAGCGAAACCTCGTATCTAGCCGAGCTCACCGCCCTCAGAGACGAAACGGAGGAAATTGCGAACGATGCTCGCGAGATTGTTACGACCGGTGCGATCTACAAAGGCTTTTGGGATCCGGTCAACAACGTGCCGAACCTGACGACTGTCGGCCCTGCTGGAACCTGGTACGAAATCGGAGCCACGTTTACGCGTAATCTCGGTGGCGGCGCCATTAACTGGGTAAAAGGGAATAAAATCATTTCGAAAGGGACGGTTTGGGAACAAACAGAAATGGGCGCGATTCCCAAAGACGGCGCTGTTTCTAACCTGAAATTGGGCGATGATGTTGCGTGGAAGAATTATCCCTGGCTACCAAATTCGATTAGCCCAGACGGGGCAATTATTCGCGCGGCGATTTCGGATATCCAGCTTTACGGTGCCGATCAGGCAAAGACCTACCTGATCGGTATTATAGCCAAAAAATTCGGTGGCTCGACAGAATTCGTCGTTCGTATACATGAATACGTAACACCAGGTGCGTGGCCGGTTATCTACGATTTCACAAAGTCAAATTATGTGCCTTCCTCATTCCCGGAACGTATCGAGCTAAGAGGAACAGGACAGCGCGTGGCATACGTCACTATTGATTGGAGCTTGATCCCTGACGGTTTCAACCCCGTAGGCCTTGCCGTTGGACATACCGGGATCTCCAAGATGTGCTACAAGTCTGCCACCGACAACAAACGCTTCATGACCAGTCAAATCGCCGATCTGCAAACAGTAAAATCTTCAACCGAGCAAAAGGTACTTGCATCAAAGGAAAGCCTTGTTTTAGAAAATACCGTGACCAAAACGATATCACATGCGCTGATATCGGCGGTTCGGATAGGTTTCGTTCAGACAGAGCTTAATTTCAACACATTCAAATTCCCAGGGCACAACCTGACGCATGCCAGTGCGAAAAATGCATTTTGTGTGATCCGGACTTTGAATGGAGAAAAGGAATCCAGGACCGTCGAATTCGATAAGCGGACAAGTGAATATTCGTTTACGCTTAGCCGAACCTACTCGCTGATGGAAGGTGTCTTTATCACGTGGGGTTACTGTGACGAATTGGGTAAAACCTTTATTCCAGGTGTTCCCGTCCTTTGGGCGGCTGGCAACGTTGATCCAAACCAGTCGACGGCTCAAATCAGTGTATTGACCAATGTTCGTGATATTTTCGAATCACCAGGGGACCTTGCTCAACCTGGCTGGAATTGTACAAATTATCGCCTCCTGATGTCTACCGACGTGGTCGTAGGCCCATTGGTGGCGCCAAGTGATGTATCGAAAGCGATCACTGAAAACAATAAAAATTTTCCGGCGCTCCGAGTAACCGACAGTTCTCGAATCGAATCCAAAGAACTCACGCCGGTGTATAATCAGGCTGTTGTCAGGGATATCGGCAGCACAAATTTTGCAGCGATCATTTTGGTGTTGGCTTCCGTCGCGAACAAATTTGACACGTTCTCATTTCCTGGCCACAACTTTTCTAATGTGCGGGCAAAATATGCTTTTTGTTTGGTCGATGACGGTACGACGAAAGAGCTACAACGGATTAGATTTGATAAGCGGGTCACAAATTATGATTTCGTGTTGCCCAAACTTTACGATCAGAGCAAAGCGAGCATCAAAATTACATTCGGGTATTGTGACGAGAGTAATCAAACATTCTCGCCTTTTCCTGTCACGCTGATGTGGAGCAAGGACGTGGCCGATGCAAACCTGTTGACCCGTATCAGGTATATACCGCAAAACCTGTCGATCGACGTGGCCGGCACGCTTGCAGAATCGGCCGCATTTAAAACAAGCGCATATACGCTTTCGACTTCATCTAAAATCGTCCAGAGGGTAGCAGACATTGCCCCAACAATTCCGAAGTTGGTGTTGCCGTCGAAATTTTACCCGCTCGCCGACTCCAAATACTGGTTCTATCACGACACGATAATCAAGTATTTTGAGGTTTATGATAAGCTGCCTTACGGGCTCTCGATGGTTTCGCGCCTGGTTTCTAATGGGCTGACTACAAACAATGTCTCATGGGGTAAGGACTTCGGGCAGGTTTTGGGAACAGGGGCCGCAACAAACTTGACTGTACAGATTTGTGATTATCTGCACCGCGATGCTACCGGAGCGCCGCTGGTTGTCAATGAACAAGTGATCGGTATCACGCCGAAAGCAAAACCGGCCGGGAAAACGGTGAACGTGCTTTTCATTATGGATAGCCTGGGCAACTCTGATTGGGAAGGAGTCGGGTACATTCAACAGGTAATGACGATGGCGGCGGCAGGCGGAAATACCATCATTTCAAAAGGCACGCGTCCGACCACCTATAAGTACCCTGCGAACACCGGCGCTACTGTATATGCGGAAGCCTTTGGGTCGTGGACAGAGCAAATATTTACGACCAGGTTTGTACCGGACGGTCAAAGGGCGCCTGTCGGTGATGTAGAGAAGCCGACTTTGCATTGCCCGTTCATGTTCTCGCCTGATAATACGCTGGCCAACGCATCATTCAGTTTCAGCCAGTATATGTCAACGTACAACATCGGGCAACTTGACGTTGTCTGCATACTATTGGGGACCAACCCTGTAAGTCCGGCTACAAACACTGGATTGTCTACGCAGATTATGATCGACTCGATCAGGCAATATAGCGCCACATTACCTGTGATCGTCGGTACTGTGCCGCCGGGATCCAGCAGCCGGATGAACATCGACACTGAACTCGATCAAGTCCGCAAGCTGGAACAATCCGAGCTGCTAATTAGCAGGTTTGACAAGCGGGATGCGGAGAAAATATTTGTCGCGCCGCGTCACATGCCGATTCACAGGCTGTACGGGCTTCGCAATGTCATGCGTGACATTACTGCTTTCCCGCTTGAAAACAAGGAGGAAGTTGTACTATACAATGGGGCAACTCCTACAACTTACACAGAGAAGAAGCAGCAGCTATTCCTGACGGATATCCATCATTCTGCACAGGGGATCAAGACTGATGCGCAGTTGATCCTTGATCATATTCTTTACCATGCGCCGTAGGCAGCCTATCAAAGCAGGCTAGTCTGTCCTACGGCTCAGCCGCTCTCAAATCCCAAATTGCACGTCGTAAACCCAGCAGACGATGACAATTTGGGATATTTTTTTTCCACAGGCCCGGGGAATTTGTATGGCAGCTTTTATCGGTACGGTAGTGCTTTTGCTGAACGGCAAGAAAAAGAACCGCACGGCCATCTTCACGATCGTGCTGGCTAACTACCTGACCGCGGTCTACCTGACCGCTTTGGTTGCTGAGTTTTCCAACCTCAAAAGTCTGGAAGGGATTGCCTTCGCGATCGGCGTAGGCGGTTTCAAGTTTATTGAGCGCATAACCAATGAAATCCTTAACCGAATTAACAAACCCCAAGACAATGGAAAATCTGATGATTCACCTGAGTAATGGAATGAACGCACTATTCCTGGTCGGCATTCTGGTGGCCAGCTTGTTCAGGCTGACCGATGGCGCCCGCGAATACTTCGTCGAGCGGATCTCGCTTGTGCTGATCATGATCGGGGCTTTCTTCATGCTGCTGAAAGCGGCGCGTCCGTCCGGGACCAGCTTTGAAGTTCTTTTTCTGAACTCAGGGCTATTCATGTGGATCTGCACGCAGACTTATTCAAGGTATTTAAACCAGTGGAATAGATGGATATCCAAGTAATCAGACGTTGGAAGAGCGAAACTGCAACTATTAGCGAAGTCACCGTCGACGGGAAATTTCAATGTTATTTCCTGGAAGATATTGACCGCGGGATTGACCAATCAATGCCGTTGGAACAGGTGCGTGCTTTGAAAGTAAAGGCAGCAACGGCTATTCCTACGGGGCGCTATCCGGTATCGATCACTTATTCGCCAGCCTTCAAAAGGATGCTGCCGCTAATCTCACAGGTGCCTGGTTTCGACGGCATCCGGATCCATTCAGGAAATACCTCGCTGCATACCGAAGGATGCCCTTTAACAGGTAAAGCCTTTGATTTGATCGGGCGCGACTATCAAATTAGGGGCGGCACTAGTCGGCCGGCTTTCGATGAGCTGTACACAAAGATCCAGGCTGCTTTGAAAACAGGGGCCTCGGTATTCATCACTATCAAGCGGGACTTTGAAGAAGCCGCCTAATCTCGGACCATATGCTCGAAATACGTAATTCCGAAGGGAAGGTTCTTGAACTGCCGGAAGATCAGACAATAACGATCGAAATCAACAGCACCATTTTTGATGCCGACGAAGCTCTTCGCGGCTCGTATTCCTATCCATTTACATTTGGGCTGAGTCCGAATAATTGCCTGTTTATCGGCAACAGTCATTTGCCTGAAAGTCCTATATCAACTGATTTGAAAGTGTCGGTCCGGTCTGAGCCATTTCATTTTAATGCCCTGCTCACTTTTACTACTTCGGGAAACAAGGCCGATGCCGCTTTATTGATTGATCTTGGCGAGCTTGCTGATCAGATCCGGAATGTGCCCGTCCGGGAATTTGTTACCGAGCGGATCTTTATCGGTACCGACGAAACGGCGAATGTAGCCACAATGCGAAAGATGGCGGTAGCGCCTCCGAACCGCTACCCCTGCGTTTTTCCTCCGTTCCATAATTCGGAAATGGTCGAAGCAGAGTTTAAGCCAAACGCCAACTACAAGGCGCCGACAATCGTAAATGTCTGCTATCCTGGTACGCCCGAACCAGTCTATTCAAATACACTTCTGGGCACTGGCGATCGGCTGCTGACGCCTTTCATATATGTCGGTTGGCTGATCACCTATATCTGTACCAAACTAGGGTTTGCTGCATCAGGGACGTTCTTTTCTGACCCTGTTCTTAGCCGGCTTGTCATCTATAATACGCAGACGGTTCCAGGCCTTTCGGTCGACACTGGCGGGTATACGGTCGAAATCGGCAGGCACTTGGGGGATTATAGCATATCGGAATTTTTCAAAGCGTTGCGCACATATGTCGGGCTGAGTATCGATTTTAATCTCACTTCCCGAAAGGCCATTTTCAATACTTACAAGTCCATGGCCTCGTCCAATGCTTATACAGATATCTCGGAAATGATTGTTCCGGAGACTTACGGCATTGACAAGTCGGCGGGGAAGGGCTACAATATCAAGGTGTTTTCGGACGGTTCCGACAAGTACGTCCGCTACCATCCCTTCCCGTTCGACTCGAAGGAAATCCAACCGAAGGAGCTAAAATCCTCATTCTCTTTTACAGTCGGCACAAAGCAGACAGATATGGGACTTTCGATCGGTACCGTACGGATGGACAGTTTCAAAAGCACGAATGATACGTCTGCGGCTGGTCCTGAATGGTTGATACCTGCCGCTCAGCAGCCCGGTAACCTGGCGGATCCTTACTTTGAGAAATCAGCAAACTATTCACCTTATGTCGACGCAAATGATCCGGACGCAATTCCGCCGGCGAAAAACGAATGGGCGCTGCGACTTCTGGTTTATTGGGGCTTGAAGGAAGACACTGCCGGCAATTTTTATCCTTATGCGAGCAGCGTATCCTACGATGCCAAGTACAGGATCTTCGGCGAATTGTCTCTGCAACCTGGTGAGCCGGACGACATATGGAACAGATACCAGAAGTTCTATTTTGAGTTTCTGGCATCCTCAAAAAAAGTAACCACCCTTGCCAGGCTCAGCCTTTCAAAGCTCGGAGAAGTTAGCCCCAGTGTTCCAGTTGGGTTTAAGCTTTCTAACCAGGTTTTGGGCAAGTATATTCTTGAAAAGCTGAGCTACCGGCTATCTGCGTCGGAAGGTTACGTTTTGGCAGAATTCGAAGGTCGGCAGCTGGTGCCCAAACTTTTTAAGCCGTCCGGAGCGTACGACCCGAAATTGATCAATAGTTGGGTTCAACTCGCGATTGAGAACAGGGTTACCGAGGATGCTAACGAAAATGGTAGCATCCGGAACAGCTATGCCGATATCGTCGCCTACGTCTGGAAGGACGGGCTTTTTACTGAGCCCGAAAACACTCAAAGCTTATTGATAGAGTATGTCAAAAAGGTTGATGATTACGACGTCAACGGTATCCCGCATAAAACGACGACAAAATTGTCCAGCTACATCTCAGGTCACCGCACCGTAGTTGAGTCGCGCGTATTGCACCTGGTAGCCGGGAATCCCCGCGGGCTGATTAAGTGGACAACCTGGGCAATGTTAGATGGGGAAGGGTACCGCACGCGATGAACTACAAGGATCTTGATATCAACGCCCGGATAAATCTGAAAGGGACTTATGAACAGTTCCTCCGGATCTCGGTAAGCAAATTCCGCAGGGAGCTTGACAAAAAGGTGTACGGCCGGAGAATGAGCAGGAAAGGCGCCGAGCGTTCCCGTACGCTGTACAAGGAGTGGGATACTAAACTTTCGATGGGCGCCGGCGGTTTGGATACTCTCAAAATTGATTTCCCGATGCATGGGCGATTCATAGATATGGGCGTTGGCCGCGGCGTGAATATGAATGCAGCTCTGCTCAGGAAACGATTCCGGGTCCACAAACCTGATGTGCCCCGCAAACCAATCAAATGGTATTCCAGGCGCAAAACTGCCGAAGAAAAGAAACTGTCAGAAGTTCTGGCCAAACAATACGGAATCGGGCTGGTCAAGCTCTCCGAATCCCTTCTTAATAACACAGTGACCATCAAATTATAGCCATGGGAAAAGTAAATGAAAAAGCGGTCATTGAGCTGATCATTAATGGCGAGCGCGCGAAAACATCCATCAAGGAAGTTCGCACGACGATGATCGGGCTGGAACGTCAGCTGTCTAACATGAAACGGGAAGATGACCCTGCCGGATTCGATAAAATGGTCAAGGACCTGGCCAAAGTTCGGAAAGCTCATAGCTCGATGGTAAACGAGATGCGTGGCGGCGAAGGATCTCTATTCAAATTTAAAGGTACGTGGAAGGAGATCGCAATGGGCTTTGTCGGCGGATCTCTTCTCGATCAGGGCTTATCTCTGGCCAAACAAGGTATTATATCGCTTGTCACGAATGCAGCAAAGCTTTCTGATGAGTTGGCCGATGTTTCCAAGCAAACAGGGATCACTGGAAAGGATTTGATGGAACTTAATTCGGCGCTGGGTGCGCTGGACACGCGGACACCAGTATCTGAGCTGCGTGAGTTGGCGGCAGTGGCCGGTAAGCTGGGGTATGATACCAAGGACGAAGTGCTTGCATTCGTCAAAGCGGCCGATATGTTGAACGTCGCGCTGGGTGAGGACCTGGGCGGCAATGCGGAAGAAGCGCTCAACGATATCGGTAAGCTTGTGTCCATTTTTGGGCTCGAGCAGGAATTCGGCATTGAGAAATCAATGCTTAAAGTTGGCTCAGCCATCAATACCGTCGGCGCCAGCAGCCAGGCTAACGAGGGATACCTGGTCAACTGGGCAAAGCGTTTCGCGGGGATTGCTCCTAATGCCGGCATCAGCATCGCCGACACCATGGGTATGGCCGCTGCGGCCGATATCCTCGGTCAGAGCGCCGAGCTTTCGGCGACCAACATCGGGAAAATGGTCATCGCTATGGGTAAGGACGTGCCGTACTTTGCCAAGGTGGCCGGCATGGAAGTCTCCAAATTTTCGCAGCTGCTCAAAACCGATGGTAACGAAGCGTTCCTGCGTGTACTGGAAGGGGCTAAAAGCAGCACTCAGGGCGTTGAAGGCCTCGCGAAAATGCTGGAAACGCTGGGCATCGAAGGTAGTGAAGGCGCGGCGGTACTTGGTGCTTTTGCCAAAAACACGGAGCTGGTCCGTAAGCAACAAGATATCGCTAACGCTGCCTTCGAAAAAGGCACTTCGGTTATCGACGAGTTCAACGTCAAAAACCAGAATACTGCCGCCATCCTGGATAAGATCCAGAAGAAATTGTCAACCTGGTGGGAAGAAACGTCCGCCGGTATTGCGCCATTCGTCGAACTGTTCGGAAAATGGGCCGGCGTGGTTTCTGAGCTCGACCTTCAATTGAAGGAGCTGGAAGCGCAGCAGGAGAAAGTCGCCGCGGTGGAAGCTAAATTCCCTGCGCTACTTTCACGTTATGACGAGCTGAAATCGAAAACGAACCTATCAACCAAGGAGCAGCAGGAGCTTCAAAAAATAGTTAATGCGATCGCGGACGAAGTTCCGGAAGCGGCCACCTCATTCGATAAGTACGGCAATGCAATGGATATCAGCCGGGACAAGGCCGCACAGTTCATAGCCAACCAGCGTTCATTGCTCGAAACCATGCGGCAAACCAGGCGCGAGATGCTTAAAGAGGAAGTAGCCGATCTGGACCGTCGAGCCAAAGTATTAGAATGGGAGCTCAACCAAAAGAAGAAATTCATCGTCAACAGTGGCGGTCAGCTGGTTGAGCAGAATTTCACCAAAGAGGATTTTGATCAGCGCAGAAAGGAAGCGAAGCGGCTCAACGATGAAATCATACAGCGCCGGCGAGATCTTGCGGGCCTGGAAGGTATTGACGATATCGAAACCAGGCGTAAGCGCCGGGATCCGTCGCGTGGTAAAATGAAACTGGCCGGGGCGATTGGGGCGCCTGAGACACCGGCCACGCCTTACAGTGGTCCGACAAAAGACCAGGCAAAATCCGCTCGCGAGGAAGCCAAAAAATTGAACGACGAGCTTCTGAAAGAGCAGCAGCAGCACACCGTCGCGATGATGGGGGAGCAAGAAAAGGAGCTCCAACAGGCGCAGTTTAAGTATGATGGGCTGCGTAAGCGCGCTGGTAAAAACGCTTCGGAAATCGCCAAAATTAACGAGCTGCATAACCAAGAGGTCGGGATCATCAGCCAGAAGTACAATAAGAAGCACCTGGCCGACTTCGACAAAACCATGCGCCGGCAGCTGGACGTCATTAATACCCAGTCGAAGGAAGAGAACCAGGCCGAACAAAAGCACCAGGATGAAATTGCGAAGCGTCAGGATGAGCAGCTATTCGAAATAAATCATCACTACGAGCAAGAAATTGCCGCCGCCAAAGCGCGCGGTGAATCGATCGTCGAGATTGAAAAGCGTTGGCATAAGGAAATCGACGATCTGAAAGCAGAGCGGGCGAAAAAGGCAACAGACACCCTGCTCGAAGGTGTAGTCGATAATTACCGCAGCGAGCTGGCCATGGCCGAAGAAAACGGCACCAGCAAAGAACAGATCGTGCGGGATCATTTGGAAAGGCTCCGGACGCTTCGTCAGGATTATGGTGATCTGGAAATCGATCAGCAAAAACGCATCAACTCTGAGATCGCTAAGGCCGATCGGGAAATGCTTGCGATAAAGCTCGACCAGATCAATAAAACCGGTGAAGCAATGCAGACCGGCGGCCAGGTGATTTCCGATATACTTACTCTCACTGCTGGAAACCAGAACGAGTATGCCGAATTCCAGAAGGCGCTCGCCTTGTTTCAAATAGCCGTTGATACCGGTACTGCAATAGCTTCTGCTGTTGCGACTGGAACAAAGGGAGATCCTTATACCGTTGCGCTCCGGATCGCCGCGGCTGTTGCCGCAGTTACGGCGGGAATGGTTAAGGCTAAGGCAGTGATCGATTCGTCGAAGCAGCCTGATACCCCAGCATTTCGCGCTACTGGTGGTCCGACCGATTTTGACAACATCCAGATTGACCGTGGCGCCGCTCCGGCGGGGTGGGTAAATAGCCCGACGCTATTCTCACTTGGGAAACGGAGCTACGTCGCAGGCGAGGACGGTAGGGAGTACGTGATCAGCGAACCAATGCTGCGTAACCCTGTTGTGGCCGACTTTGCAAATATGTTGGAAGCGATGCGGCAAAACCGATATTATGCCGCTGGGGGAGATACGGGAATGCAGCCAGGCGGTGGCCCGATGATGCCAGATCCCCAGCTAGCCGAAACGAATCGGCTATTAAGAGAGATAGCGCGAAAGCCGGCGGGTATCAATTACAATATCTTTGAGAAGTACGAAACTCTGTTGAATGACACCAGGGCGCGGGCAAGTGCATAAGAAAAGGGCTGGATATTCCAGCCCTTTTGCTTAGCATGCTTCCTGTAAATTGGCCCAGCTAGGCATTACCTTTAACAGGCGCTCTTCGCGTATCCTGACGTAGTTTTTTAGGTACCTGGTCGACGTGAGGCCCAGGCACTGCGCGACGTCATCGGGCGTCATAAGCATTACATTCAACGCGATATCGGCAAATGTTTTCCTGGCTATTTTGGTTGAAAGCAAGATGGGCAGGCCTGCGAAGGCCGCAATTTGTTTCAGGCTTGCATTCCTTTTTTGGTTGCTCTTTACCGGCAGGTTTTTGTAATCACCTCCGTACTTATTCAGAATGGCGATCGCTGGTTCCAGTAGCTTGATTGCGAACCGTTTTTTTGTTTTCTGACGGTGGCCAGTGAGGAACGTGGCAGCTTTGTATTGCTCAATGTGAAAATCCTTTTTGGTGTAGTCGCAATGATGCATCCCGGTGAAACAGTTGAATACAAATGCATCACGTTCTACTGAAAGGGTTTCCGCCGTCTGCGAGACGATCTGACCAGCGGCTACGAGTTTGAAGAAGTCGAAGCTTATCAATTTGGTGAGCTGTGGGACGGTCAAATGTGTGGTATCAAGGTTCTCTTCGGTATCCGCTTTCCCGGGCAACGGTTCCGCACATGCTTGCAATCTGTGGCACAGCCGTTTTTTCTCTGCCCAGGTAAACACCTGCTTTGCAAATTCCGAAACCTTGCGGGCAAATCGTTCGCCTGACCTGTCAGCCATGAGCATCCAGTCATAGAAATCTTGGAAAAAATTGTCCGGGATCTCGATAGGCCGGGCGACACCACGTACTTTGAAGTACTCGCCGATATGCCTGAGATAATTTTCATGTACCTCGAAAGTGTTGGGCGATATCGAACCTTTTTCGGCCAATTTGCGCCTGTGATCATTCCATGCATCGAAGATTTCTGTAATTGAATATGTGAATTTCTTCTTCGATAGGTAGTAGTCTTTTAACGTTGATGGTGATACGTAGCTGTATTTTGTCGCCAGCATATCAAATAGTTTTTCAAGGTTGGCCGTAGTATCTCGGATTACCTTGTTCGCCCGGGTCGCTCGTAAGCTGTCGCCTCTCAGGGTTTGATTCTCCGGATTCCAACTTGACTTCTTACACGAAATTCCTGTGGATCCGAGTTCGACAGCTGAATTTTGGATCGTAATGCGGCATTGGATACTTCCGACCGGATCTTTCGCTTTGACCTGCTCCTTACTTTCTGATTTACGAAACCAGAATAGAATTTTCATGGTGGTGGAGTAATTAAACACTGTTCGGGAAGAGTTATAATTTGACAATTAATAATGCCGTAACCGGCACTTTATAGCCGTAACCATTCACGTAACCGACAGTTAATTGATTGAAAACGTGCAGAAAACAAAACAGCTACACCGGATCGGCGTAGCTGCTGGATGCTTCAAAATAAGGTCTTTCGAAGTTTGTATGTAACTTTCTGCAGAGAGAGAGGGATTCGAACCCCCGGACCTGTTACAGTCAACGGTTTTCAAGACCGTCGCAATCGACCACTCTGCCATCTCTCTATTTGATTCGCCGTATGCGATTCATGGTGCAAAGGTACTGTTAATCTCGATAAGCGCAAGAAATTTTTGAATATTTATTGTGAATAATGCTAAGTTGTTCATTTAGAATGGGCAATCCAGTCGCACGGAAAAGTGCGATGAATGTGTGTTGCATCAAGATACCGGTTGGAAACCCCACGTATCGGAATCGCACATCACGCGTATGCGGAAGGCGTATTCATCGTCGGAAATGGCGGTTACGGAAGCAACGCGAATGTCGTTGAAACCTGGGTTGTTGTGCCCGGCATGGGCGATAGCCTGGGCTTCGTTGGGAGCAGTTGATTGTTCGTAAAACATGGTGCGCGCATAGGTGCGCCCGTCTTCGCTTTGGGCGACGAATTTGAATTGTAGGTATTTCATAGTATTCGATGCGATATCAATGAAAACGCCGATAATTTGCTAAATACTGGTTTGATTGATTCTTCGGTGAATCTGAGCTTTGGCACGGTCTTTGCTTATCCGCTTGTAATCCACATATCAAACCACTTCAAATTTAAAAACCATGAGAAAAATTTCTTTGCTCGTTCTTCTGTCCGTGTTCAGCAGTGCGGCGTTTGCGCAGTCGTTTTCGATCGGGCCGAAAGCCGGGGTCAACATTAGCAATTACACCGGTAGTGATGTCGAATCCGATGCGCGTGTCGGGTACCATCTGGGGGGGATTCTGAATTTTGGAATAGGACAAGTGTTTTCCATCCAGCCGGAAGTGCTTTTCTCAACCCAGGGTGCAAAATTCAAAAATGCCGGAAAGCAAGAGTTTAAAACAACCTACGTCACCGTGCCCGTAATGCTGAAATTCCGCTCAAAAGGCGGTTTCTATTTCGAATTCGGCCCGCAGGCTTCATTTAAAACCGGTGAGGATATTCCTGATCAGACGATCGACAATTTTGCCAAGAACCTCGACCTCGCAGGTGGCGTTGGGTTGGGTTATCAGGCTAATTTTGGACTCGGCATCGGCGCCCGCTACATTGCCGGGTTTTCCAAAGTAGGGGATTTTGATAAGACCGCAGCCATGAATCCCGACTTTAAAAACAGCGTAATTCAGTTCAGCTTATTCTTCGCGATCCCGGCCCATAAATAACCGTTCGCTAACATAAGACGAGAATATTTGAGGCAGGGGAGACCCTGCCTTTTTTATTTGGCGGTTCAGGAAGAAAGCCCTATTTGCTTTAAAAATTGCTCGCGGTAATTGCTGCCGATGGGGATTTCAGTGCCTTGAATAAATACCCGGTTGCCCTCAATATGATCGATTTTGGACTTGTTAATGATAAAAGAGCGGTGAATCCTCAGGAATTTCGATTTGGGTACGAGCTCCTCAAACCCCGAAAAAGTCATCGTCGGCAGCAGTGTATGTTGTGCTGTCTTCACTTTCGTGTAATTGCCGTTCGCTTCGGCATACAGCAGGTCGTCGTGCATGATTTTGAAGATCTTACCATCGGCTTTAAGGAAAATAAAATCATCTTCCTTTGATTCATGGGTCTCGATGAATGCATTACCGGCAGATTGTAATTTTTCCATGGCCTTGTCGACGGCCACAATGAAACGTTCGAGGGAAAAGGGTTTGAGTAAGTAGTCGCACGCTGCCAGGTCGAATGCATCGACGGCATATTCTTTATAGGCCGTCGTGAAAATAATTTGTGGCGGCGTTTTGAGGGTTTTGAGAAACGAGATACCATCCATGACGGGCATGTTGATGTCCAGGAACACAATATCCACCTTTTGCTGCATCAGTACAGCCCTGGCTTCCAGCGCGCTCCCGCACTCGCCTGCCACACGCAGGTAGGGCAGGTGCGCGCAGTAAGTGCGTATTATGTCGCGCGCAATGGGCTCGTCGTCGACGATCAGGCAATCGATCTGCGTCATATTATCGGAGGTTCAGGCGTAAATTCACAGTGTAATGGTTCTCTTCGTTTTCAATCGCGAGGTCGTGCTGGTTGGGGTATAGCAGTTGCAGCCGCTTCTTCACATTGGCCAAACCGAAACCACTGTGTTTTTCAACTGTTTGCTCATTGGCAATGGAACGGTTATGTGAATTTTTCAGGTAAAAGAGGATAGAATTACCCCAAATTTTCAGCCGTATTTCGATGAATACCTTTGGTTCTGATGTGTTTTTGGAATGTTTGAATGCATTCTCGATAAAGACAATCAGGAGCATCGGCGCAATGCGGATATCGTTGCTGCTCAGGGTTTCAATATCGGTTTTCAGTTCCAGCCGGTCGCCGATCCGGAGCTGTTCGAAGTCGATATAGTTATGAATGTAGGCCAGTTCGTCTTTCAGCGGGACGTAAGTTTCGTTCGCTTCATACACCGAATACCGCAGTAAATCAGATAGTTTCAGGATCAGCGACGGGATTTTTTCATGCTGGGTGATCGAGAGCCCGTACATATTGTTTAAGGTGTTGAATAAAAAATGTGGGCTTAACTGCGATTGCAGCAAATGCAGCTCGCTCTGGCTCTGCGCGGCTTGCGTTTTAGCTGCTTCCAATTCCTTTTTTGTGCTCATCCTGAACAGCTTGATCAGCGCGCCGATACTAAGCCCGATCGTGAGAAAAGGTACCCAATACAGCAAGAGATTAAGGCCGGGAAAGTCGTGAAGCTCCAAATCGGCGTGGATGAAAAGCCACACGAAACACACCGCAATGGCGATCGCCAGCCCATTCAACACGTTTTTGGGAATCTCGCGCTGCCTGGCCGACCATATCGTGGCCAGGTGCCGGCCGATGTAAATGCAGCCAAGCAGCACAGACGTAGCCGCAACGGCCAGGGCCTCGTCGTGTGCCGCGCCGATCGTGTTGAGGTAGGTGTCGATACCAAAATAGAGAGGCACGCACGCCGCCATGGTAAGCACTGCGTAAATACCTGTTTGGGTCGCCTCCTTGTTATCGCTACTGAAAATGCTGCTCATAGGCTTATTGGTTAATGCTTTGTCGGCATTGCAAATATGCATCGACGACATCAGGAATACGATCGCACGCGTCATACAGGCCCGATTTCATGACGGAAACCCGCTGGGGCAGGTCGAAATGGTTCGTCAGCCGAAAACCGGTTTCCGTCACGGTTCCGGGAAGTTACAACACAATTATTTCACAGGGTTACAAGGCCGGGCAATATTTGCCTCATCACTCGACCATGTAAAATAACAGCCATGAAAACGTTTTTCACCATACTTACACTCTGCCTGACTAGTTTGAATGCACTCGGCCAGACAGGCAATACGATCTCCGGAACGGTCAAGGACTCCGGGAATGAGAGCTTGCCCGGCGCAACCGTCCGCCTGCTCAAAGCCACAGATTCGACACTCGTAACGGGCGAGACGACGGATATGAACGGGAATTTTCGGTTTAATAATCTTGAAAACAATACCTACATGCTGGCTATCAGCGCAATGGGTCAGAAGGATTTCAAAAGTACTGCATTGACGATCGATGGCGGGCATTCCTCCATTGCATTGCCCGCCATCATCCTGCTTCCCGCCAAAAGCATTGAACTCGGTGAAGTGGTGGTGAAAGCCAAAAAACCGCTGATCGAACAGGAAATAGACCGCACAATCGTCAATGTGGACGCGATGATCGGCAGCGCTACGAACAATACTTTCGATGTACTGAGCAAAACGCCGGGCGTGAGTGTGAATGCAAACGGGGAAATCAGTTTGAACGGAAAGGGCGGGGTGATGGTGCTGATCGACGGTCGCAGTACCTACATGTCCGGTGCCGACCTGGCTGCCTATCTGAAATCGCTGCCCGGTGGCGTGCTCGACAGGATCGAGCTCATGGACAACCCGCCCGCACGCTACGACGCCGCCGGCAATGCGGTGATCGACATCCGTTTGAAAAAGACACGAACGGGCGGGCTTACAGGTAGCGTTGCGCTGGGCGGGAGCCAGGGCAGGTATTCGCGTAGTAACGATGCTTTGAACCTGAACTACAACCAGCGAAAGCTAAACCTGTTTGCCAATCTGGGTTATAGCTATGAAAAAAATTACAGCGACGACGATTTCAGCCGCAGGTATTACGATGAATCTGGCGCATTGAAATCACGTGTCCAGCTTAAAAATGACCAGAAAAGTGCTGCAAATGGCTATAATATCAACCTGGGAATGGATTTGGCAGCCACGTCGAAAACTGTTTTCGGTACCATTCTCAATTTCAACGGTTCGTCGAGGAAAGGTGATTTCAGCTATGAAAGTGCGCAGCGGAATGCATTGAATGCGCTCATCAATTCCGGAAACGGGAGCACGGTCTCAAAAGATACCCGCAACAACACCAGCATAAACCTGAATATGCTGCATAAGCTCAACGATAAGGGCCGTGAGCTGGCTATGGACGCGAATTATCTGAATTATCATACCCGCGGCACGCAAGACCTCGAAAACCGATTGTTCGACGAAAACGGTTCCACCGCCAGCCGCGAACTGTTTCGCTATCGAACCCCTTCGGAAATCAGTATCTACACTTTGAAAGCCGATTATGCACATCCGTTGAAGAACAAAGCGCGGTTGGAAGCGGGATTCAAATCGAGTTATGTGGATAACGATTTTGTTTTCAATTACTATAATACCAATGACGGAAGCGCAATAATAGACAACCGTCGCTCAAATCACTTTCAGTATCGTGAGAACATCAATGCGGCTTATGTGAGCGGGGAGAAGCGATGGAAACGTTTCGGCGTACAAATGGGGCTTCGTCTGGAAAATACGGTCGCAAAAGGAAATCAGCTCGGTAACGATTCGGTGCTGGCCATGCGTTTTACCAAAAATTATACCAAACTTTTTCCAAGTATCTTCCTCAATTACAAACTGAATGAGCAGAATGCGTTCGTACTAATGGCTGTAAGAAGGATCAGCCGCCCGAATTACCAGATGCTGAACCCGTTTGTTTTTTACAAAGATCAATACACTTACAGCGCCGGAAACCCCCATTTGATACCACAATACCAGGACCGTCTCGAATTGAAATACCAGCACAAGCATTTCCTGAATATGGGGCTGAGCTACAACCGCTTTACCAACACCATTTTTACGACGATCCAAGCCCAGGGCGATACATTTACCAGCCGCCCGGACAATATTGCCCGCGGTTACATGGTATTGCTGAACACGAGCATATCGGGCCAGGTCACCAGCTGGTGGTACAATAACACCACATTGCGGTTATCACGCATTACGATGAAAGGCCCGTTGTACACCGAGGCGCTGAATTATGGTACCAACGTGGCAAGGCTCGAACTTAACAACTATTTCAACCTCGGCAACGGCTGGAATGCCGAGTTCGGTGGCTACTACGCGAGCCGCGACCTGAACGGGCAGGCGCAGACCTCGGGCATGTTCCGCGTGAATGGCGGTATCCAGAAAAAAATCTGGAAAGGCAAAGGTGCCGTCGCGCTGAATTTCGAGGACTTGTTCCATTCCTGGGTTTATCACAACCGTTCGTTCAGTATTCGTCAGTCCGATTATTCCCAGGTGAACAGAACCGACACGCAGCGGATCAACATTGCTTTGAACTACAAATTCGGCAAGGAAACCTTCGCCCGTAAACGTCGGCACAATAACAATGCGTCGGACGACGAAAAGGGCAGGGTGGAATGAGCGGCTTTCGGTCAGGGTTTGCTAGGTGTGGTCAGGCAGGCAAGTATGACCATTATGAATGAAATGACCGACGCATAGGTACGGATCGCATGCAGCTTGTTCCATGGGCCCTCGAACCGCAAACGATACGCGGCCAGTTCCCGTGCGGAGGCGCCTGTGAGGTTCATTTTGTCCAATGCCTCGTTCAAAGGCACATTGCCGACGACCGTCACGCCGAATGTACCGATCACGTATACCAACGTAGCCCCGAGTAACAGGTAGAAGCGGCTGCCGGTCCCGAAATGCTGATACGTGCTCAGCGGCAGAAGTAAAACCGTGCCTATAAAGCTAAAAAAGAAGACCGGGTTGAGTATCGCGCGGTTAATGGATTGCATTGCCGCGAGATAGCCGGCGTCGGTAAGCGCTCCCAGGCCGGGATTCACCGAGCACGAATAGGCGTAAAACAATCCGGCAATAAGGCCGCTGGCCAGGGCCGTCACAAGCAGAAACAGGTTGATCGTCGTCATATCTTTTTTTCTTTCAAAGTTCGGCGGGACAACGCCTGAAAAATAGAACAAAAACGACAGCCTATAAGAAACGCTCACCGATTTCCCGGGCCAGCTGCGCAAATTCGTCGAATGAGCTCGGCTTGGTTACAAAGCTCGTTACGCCCGACAAATAGGCCGTCCGGATCAACGTGGGATTGGATGAGGTCGACAGCATGACGATCGGCATTGCCGCCAGCCGGTTGTCGGTACGGATGGCCGCTACGGTTTCCAGCCCGTTCATTTTGGGCATATTCATGTCGATAATGATCACCGATGATTCCGGGTCGATGACATCTTTCACGAGCGTAAGCAGGTCGAAACCGTTTTCAACTTCGGTAATGCGTACATCCGCGCCCGACTCCTGAATAGCTTCCCGGATAAAAAAGCGGTCGTCCTGATCGTCGTCAACAAGGTAAATCGTCTTGGCGTAGCTCATCAGGCAATTAATTAACCCGAAGTAAGCCAGTTTCCGGGTTGGGGTTGATGAATAGTTTGGTAGTTGTAAAGTTAACCCCGAAAAGTGACAAGCCAAGTCAAAAAAGGACTAAATTCCCTTTTGGAGGGAATTTAGTCACGCCCGAATCGCATTACCCACATCCAGTTCATGGGCCAATGGGAATTGATGCCGTCATGGCTCAGAAGTATATTATTTACCAGTTCATAACCAATCAGCGACCCGCCTTTCTGGGTAATGTCGTGTTTGGCCTGGTGGTACAGTTGCACCCATGTCTCCGGCGAGATAAGGTCTTGCGAAGCGCTTTTGAGTCGTTTCCAGTTGGAATTTTCGGCATAGTCGCCGTACCGTTCGATCAGGTAATGCTTGAAACTTTCGTCGTTCAACGTGATTACCGTCTGTTTTTCATTTTCGCCTTCCATAGCTGTCAAGTTTAACCTTTGTGGATAAGTTGAAAATTGTAACCGACGTTAGTATTAAAACCGTACCAATTTCTTGTAGTCTCTTGTCGAATTATCTCACAAATTCGCCTACAATTATCAAGAGGCTGATTTCATTTATTTTCAGGTCATCAAACCGATCAATTTTGCGCTTTGCAATGCCTCTATGGAATTGTCCACTTGCAGCTTTTCGAGTATTCGCTGCCTGTGAGTGTTGACAGTGTGGACACTGATATCCAACAATGCGGAAATTTCTTTACTCAATTTGCCCGTGCCAATCATGCCGAGAATCTCTTTTTCGCGGGTCGTCAGTCTGACGACCGTTGGTAATTCGTTGTACGGCAAGTGAATAAGTTCTCCCGTGTGAAAGTTGATCGCCTGGCTCCGTACATCCGTCAGCGACTGGTTTGGGGAAATGTCGATCACACCCAACGAAAGCCAGATATTCCCTGCCGCGTCCAGTTCCAGCACCTGATGCTGCTCGGTGACGCGGATGGCGGTTTGCCCGTCGAGCATGATCCGGTACTCGGTCACCAGTTTAAAATGTTTGCGCGTTGGTGCAGGTTGCGCCATGATGAATTTCATCGCTTCATAGCCATTGCGGGCTAATGCCTGCCGGTCGTCCGGGTGTATCTTCCGGTCGAAAAGTTCGTTCGGAATGCACGGTCCCGCCGTCGCGAAATCGTAGCCGTATAGCTGGTAAAAGTTGTTCGAAACGTAAACATGGGTCTGTTTTTGGAGGTCGTAAACCGTCACGCCGCTGCTGCTCAGCTGGGCCATCGCGCGGATGAGCGCCAATTGCTTATCGAGCCGGTCGGGCTCCAGACCATCGAAATCATAGTACCTGTTGAGCAATGGCAGGTAATCGGGGGCCATTCGCACCGATTTTTCCCTTGGGTTATGTAATGATAAATCAGTATTTCCTCTCATCGGCATCCGGATTTTCTTTGCAGGTATATAGCAACGACAACTTTGGCTGCATTTCACCTAATGTAAGCCGCCATTATTTTGTCAAAATCATTCGAAGCCATGAATTTTTCAGTAATCCGCGGGGCCGATACGCCATGGGGAAAAACCATCGCCAAAACGCTGGCGGCCGATGGCCGGCATTTGATCCTGATCGGAGCGAACGAAGCTGCATTAGATACTTTCGTACGCGAAATCGTGCGAAAGCACCGGGTACTGGTGCATTACCTCGTCGCCGACGATGCCGATACGGGAAGCATTATTGCCGCCTGCGAAAAAATCAACGACCGGTTTGAAGTCGACCTGCTCGTTAATTACGCCGAAACGGGGCTTCACCAACGCCTGGAAGATTACGACATCCGCGCATTGGACAGGAAGCTCAAAACCAGTCACGCGAGCGGGGTCCTGTACCTTCACCAGCTATTGCCCAACCTGCTGCTTCATGCACACGCGCGGGTGATCGACCTCTGGCATTGTCCGCATCCGCTACCGGCCTGGGAGCAGGCCCTGCTCACATTCCACATGCGCTTCGCCGAACACCTCAATGCAGAACTAACCGACGCCGGTTTGACAATCGACAGTTTTGCATTACCGGCATTCACAAGCCAAGAAGCAGCGGAAAAGGTATCGGAAATCCTCGACATCGCCCTGACAACACCTGACCATACCTGACCCAATCGACTTCGATCAAATAGTTCGCTCCCGCTACTTTGTCGCAAGGCGCATTTCGGTGAGCATTTTCCGGAAACCTACTTTTTCGTAGGCGGCGACGGCAGGCGTGTTGTCGGAATAGACTTGCAAGCGCACTTCGTCCAGGCCTTTTTTTCGTGCCCATTCTACCAGCGCGTCGATAATCAGCTTGTTGACACCGCGGCCGCGCATATCGGGCTCGGTGTACATGAAACCCAGGAATGCGTAGCGTTTGAAACTATTGTACGGTTTTCCTTCGAGGATTCGCGCGTGCCCGCTGGCAATGAGCCGTTCGCCCAGGACGGCTACCAAAACTTCGGCTTCGTCGCTGTGAATCATCTTTTCGAGATCGTAGTAATGAAATTCTTCGCTCACGAAGGTCTCGTCGAGCGGACGTTCGGCCGCGATCAGGTTCTGTTCAAATTCGAGAAGTTTGGGAAGCTCGTCGAGCCGTGCCTGCCTGATCTGAATGTTTTCCATGGAAATGTTGATGTGGTGATTTGGCAAATCTACTATTTCAGCTTTAACCGCACCGGATTTAATCGAAATAAAGCAAATGAGAACCCTGACAATACCTGACCACCTCCTGACCACCTCCTGACCACACTCTACCGGATGACTTTTCCGGGCGTGTCATGAAATGATAAGTCGTTGTCGCATGCTGGTAAGCGGCGGGCGTGGGTGCTGCAATACCTTTGTTGCATCCAAAAACAACCAAACAATCGACATATGAAAACGCTCAAAAATGTAATGCTTATCAACGCAATCAGTTCAGGTGCAACGGGTCTGGGACTTGCAATTTTTCCGAAAGTGGTTGCCGGCTTGTTCGAAACAACGGCAACGATGCCTTTTATTGAAGTCGGTATTTTCCTGGTCGCATTTGCCGCGCTGGTCTTTTCGGTAAGCCGGGGTAACCCGGTGAATGCGCGTGCGGTGAGGCTGGTGATCGTGCTGGATACGCTTTGGGTAATCGGTAGCGCGGCCATTGTATTGTTTCAGCCATTCCCGATTTCGGTCATCGGTTATGTGTTCATCGGCGCGGTGGCGGTTTGGGTTGCGGCTATGGCCTATCTGCAATCCGGCGGGCTCAGACAAATGTCTGTTTCAAAATAACCATGTTCAAAACAAATACCGGCTTCCCGCATTCCCTGCCACCATTCAGGTCGGCAGGGTTTTCTTTTTTGTATATAAATCCTCATTTTAGGCGACTCAAATCTTAGCCTGAAACCAAATATCCAGCCATGAATTTAGCCGACATTGCCGCATTACGCCTCGCTAATCAACAGATTCTGAATACCCGCTTCACCGACCCGGCCGAACTGGTGGCCTGGATGGGCGCTGTGCAGTCGCAGGATTTTGCAATGGCCAAATGGGCGCTCGGACTACGGCTGAAAAAGGCGACGGACACGAGCATTGAGCAGGCGATTGACGCGGGAGGCATTATCCGGACGCATATTATGAGGCCTACCTGGCATTTTGTGGCCAAAGAGGACGCCCGCTGGATGATGGACCTCACTGCGCCGCACGTTTACAAACTGGCCGGAACGATGTACCGTCAACTGAAACTGGACGAGACCGTTTTCAAAATCACCAACGACCTGATCGGGAAGTTACTGGCCGACGGCGATGAGCTGACGCGCGAGGAAGTGATCGCCGAAGTGAATAAGGCCGGCATTGAAACGGATAATCTGCGGGCGACCCACATTATGTTCCAGGCCGAGCTCGACAAGATCATTTGCAACGGCGCGCGGCGCGGGAAGAAATTTACTTATGCATTGTTTGATAAAAAAGTCCCCGCTTCGGCGCCGCTGAAACGGGAGGAGGCTTTGGCTGCATTGGCCAAACGGTACTTCACGAGCCATGGCCCGGCAACCGTCCAGGATTTCGCCTGGTGGAGTGGCTTGTCGGTTACCGATTCGAAACTCGCTTTCGAAACCGTCCGAAACGAATTTGAAACAGCCGGTGTCGATGGCCGGGAATACCTGTTTCCCGCAGTCGCCGAGCTGCCCAAAGTACACGGCAAAGCAATACTCATTCCTGCATTTGACGAAATCACCATCGGGTACGCCGACCGCAGCGCGGCCATGGACGACGCCGTGGCGCAAAACCCGGAGTCGGGCAGTGGAATTTTTAAGCCGGTCGTCATGGTGAAAGGGAAAGTCGTAGCGGCATGGCGACGGACGGAGAAAAAAGACGCGGTTCACATCGAGTTGTCCCGTTTAGCTAAAATGCCGGCGGCGGCGGAGAACTCCCTGGAAGCTGCCGGTACCACCTACGCCCGGTTTATCGGGAAAAAAGAGGTGGTATTTCAATAAATGCTTCGGTCAAAGCGCCCGCTCGATTTTGTAATACTCGATATGCTCCTTAAAAAAAGGTTCTGAGAACTTTTTGAAACCAAAACGCTCGTAAAACGCCAGCGCGTCGGTGCGGGCGTCGCACCATATGCACGAGTACCCGTGCGCCTGCGCATACGTGAGGGCGTGTCGCAGAAG
The DNA here is from genome assembly GCF_900109045.1 of Dyadobacter sp. SG02. Classification (GTDB taxonomy): domain Bacteria; phylum Bacteroidota; class Bacteroidia; order Cytophagales; family Spirosomataceae; genus Dyadobacter. Next base: position 202,760 of record NZ_FNYL01000001.1, on the reverse strand, counting down.
TTTGGAGCCCAATCCTTTGCCCTGAAAGCCGGGTAGTGTCGCGAATTTGCGGAACCTTATGCGCTGATCGTCGTCGGCGAACAGCGAAATTACCGACACCAACGCGCCATTAAGGTACAATCCAAAATGAATACCGCTTTCATCCTCAGGTACTTTTACAAATTCACGCGGCTTGTCGGGCCAGAGTACCAGGTGCCGGATTTCCATTAAGTCATCCGCTTTAATTTTTTGAATTTCAATTGAATCCATCCCTTTTATTTAATACAAAAAATAGCTAACTACACGAACGCTTCCCGCAAAAATAAGCCTTATCGAATCCACAACCTCATGACTCAGCCGGCCGCGCTTCAAAAAGAGGAAACATTGTTCTGGTCCACCGGACTCGGAACCGACGTATGGCAAATGTTCTGCGCGGCCCGTGACGGGGACCTCGAACAGGTAAAAAAACTACTGGTAAAAGACTCCTCGCTCGTGCGCGGCGCATACGACTATCGCACGCCGATGTCGTTCGCAGTGGCCAATGACCAGTTGAAAGTGGCTGAATACCTTTTGCAGCACGGCGCGAGCCCTGTGGATTCCGGTACCGGCGATACGCTCATTCAAATGGCGCGCGATCGCGGGTTTAATGCCATGGAAGAGTTATTGGAACGGGCATTGAACCACCACAAAGGCTCGGAGGCCGGGAAACAGATGGCCGCCGCAATCAGAAGCCGGGATTTTAATGCATTCAAAACATTACTGAATAGCTCCGAAGAATACATTCACGCGACCGACGATGAAGGTAACCAACCCATTCACTGGGCTACCATGTCGCGCCAGCCCGAAATGATCGACGCGCTGCTGGCACGCGGGGCCGATATCAATGCCAAGAGACCGGATGGAGCCCGGCCGATCCAGCTCACCAACGGCGATTATTCCTACCGAGGCTGGCGGGATGTGCCGGAGGATTGGAAATGGAAACCCAACGATATTTACCTGCATCTGGTGGGCAAAGGCGCGTATGTAGATATTTGTATGGCTGCCTTGAAGGGCGATGAGGCAAGGGTGAGAACGTTGCTGGACCTGGACCCGTCGCTGGCGAACAAACCTTCGGAATACATTACCTATTATGCGGGCTCTGGTACGCCTTTAAAAAACGCGGCAATGGCCGGGCGGATGGCGATCGTCAAACTGTTGCTCGAAAAGGGGGCGGACCCTAATCTGCCGGAAGAGGGCATTGCGCCAATGGGTCATGCGCTGCATTCGGCGGTGGTTTATAATCATATTGAGATTGTAAAATTGCTGCTGGAACACGCTGCGCATCCCAACGTTCCTGTTGAAAGCTCCGCCGATACGCTCACGGCGGCCCTGGAACGCGGCGACAAGGCGATGATCAACCTGCTCTGTTCCTACGGCGCGGCGCGTTCCATGGATTTGCTGGCGCATTATGGCGACATTCAGACAGCCGCAGCAGTTTTCAAAGCAAATCCGGCGTTGGCCGATAATGTATACGCATTGGAAAGTGCGGCAGGACAGGGACACGAAGATTTCGTGCGGCTGATGCTCCATTACCAGCCTGAACTCGCTAAAAGCATTGCGGTTGGGGTGCAAAGCCGTGGTCCGCAGGATGCCATCAAGAGCCGCGAGCTCACAGAATTCCTGTTTCAACGCGGTATGAACCCTGATTTCAAAAACTGGCTCGGCATTACGCCGCTGCACCGCTTTGCAGAGCGCGGCGACATTCATAATGCGGAAATATTCCTCGAACACGGTGCCGACATCGACGCGATCGACGAACAGCACTGCACCACGCCGCTCGGCTGGGCCGCAAAAGCCGGTAAAACGGAAATGGTGCAATTCCTGCTCGAAAAGGGCGCCAACCCAGACTTACCGGCCGATAAGCCGTGGGCAGTCCCGCATGCGTGGGCGCAGAGGCGGGGGCATGAAGCGGTACTAGAACTATTAAAGCTGTAAAACTTATCATCCATGCCAACCACCGACGATAAACCCGAGCCGTTCATTTCTCACGCCGAACCGGTGTTGTCGGTTAAGGACGTAGCCGAAACCGTCAAATACTGGCATGAAGTGCTGGGTTTTCCCGGGCACTGGACCTGGGGGACACCACCGAACCATGGAGGTGTTTCCTGGCATGGAGCATTCATTCAGTTTTCGGCGAATAGCGAGGCGGCCGAACGAATGCGAGGACAATGTGTGTGGGTCAGGGTCAAAAATATCAGGGAACTGTATCAGCTGCATCAGGACCGAAAGGCGGAAATTGTGATGCAATTGGAAAAGCAGCCCTGGGGTTTTGTGGAATATGTTGTCAGGGATCTCAACGGCAACTACATTACTTTCGCCGCGCCCGCTACTTCCGGCGGTGAAAGCAAATCGCAGTCTCTACCAGCTAATGTCAGGGTTATGGGTCGTGCGCTTACACCTGCCGAGTACCGCAAGCTCGCGGAGTCGGTGGGCTGGTCGGGCACACAATCGGACGATGTTCTTCAACAAAAGCTGGACGCGACACTTTTCACGGCAGTTGCCGAAGATACGGAAACCGGCGAGGTGATAGGCTGCGCACTGGTATTGGGAGACGGGCTCAGCTTTTTCTATATCAAGGATGTGATGGTGCACCGCGACTGGCAACGAAAGCAGGTTGGCTCGACCGTGATGAGGGAGGTAAAGTGCTGGCTGGATGCAAATGCGCCTCAGGGATCTCTGGTAGGACTCTTTACAGGGGCCGGGCTGGCACCATTTTATCAGCAAACAGGCTTTGGCGAAGCTTTTGGCATGATCCGCATGATCGATCAAACTCAATTGGGGTAGGATTATTTGGTAAAAACAACCCTACGCCAATTGAAACTATATGCATATCAATGCATTTCAGGGATTACCATCCAAAGCCATAGTCTTCACCATGGTTACTCGAACCTCCCCAGAAGCTGCCGTGCTGCCAGTCGAAATAAATGGCGTTGATCGGGCCGCTGGTCCGGGGCTGGTAACTTAGCTTGTAACCCATACGGGAGAGCTCCTTCCGTGTCCAGTCCGGCATGGATTGGTTTAAAATCAATCCTCCCGGATCTTTTTCGTGCTCGCCGAAGCTGGCGTACATTTGTAAGGTCTTGAAACTCGGAGCTTCCGTCGCTTCCTGTACCGTCATTCCAAATTCGACCACATTCAAAAAGAATTGCAGCAGCAGCTGATCCTGCTCGTCGCCGGCCTGTTTGGCGAACGACAGGAATGGCTTGCCATCCTTCATCGCGAGGCTGGGCGTGAGGGTAACCCTCGGCCTTTTGCCTGGTTCCACTACATTGAATGGGTTCTCGCGCGCATCCAGCACGAACGACTGCATACGCTGGCTCAGGCCCACGCCCGTGTTACCCGCAATGCAAGCAGGTACCCATCCGCCGCTGGGTGTGATACTCACCACCCAGCCTTCTTCGTCGGCTGCCTCGACTGAGGTCGTGCCTGCCGTGAATTCTTCCATGAACTTTTCGTCGAGGCCGTTTGCATTACGGTTCAACGACGCCTGAAAATTGCCCCAGCTCTTGATCTGCTCCGTAAAAGGATTCTTTTTACCTTCAAAAGGGTAGGGGTCGCCCGGAAGCACCTTCGCATCGTTACGCTCCCAGTTTACCTGCTTTAATCTTTCTTTCGCATATTCCTTCGAAAGCAGCCCCTTCATCGGCTCTTCTGGCGCGAATGCCGGGTCGCCATAGTAAAAGTCCCGATCGGCAAAGGCAAGGTTCATGACCTGGTACAAACTGTGCACATAACGCGAAGAATTGTATCCCATGGCTTTCAGATCGAGTTTTTCCAACATATTCAATGCTTGCAACATCACCGGCCCCTGCGTCCATTGCTGCATTTTATAAACTTCGATGCCCTTGTAATTCGTCATCAGCGGCTCTTCGATCTTTACTTTCCAGTTGGCCATGTCCTGCTCGGTAATGAGTCCGCCCTGCTCCTGGCAGCCCCGCGCGATTTCTTTGGCGATGTCGCCTTTATAGAACCGGTCATAGGCTGCGTAAATAGCCTCCTTTCGGTTTTTGCCACTTTTCAAAGCCTGTTGCTCAGTGTCTACGAGTTTTTGTAAAGTCGCGCGCAGGTCTTTTTGCACAAAAATCTCTCCGGCATCCGGCGCCTCCCGTTTCTGGCCCAAATGCGGCAGGAATACCTTGGTGGAGTAAGGCCATTTCTTGATTTGGTCCTTGCCTCTTTCGATGGAATTGGCCGTTTGCGCTTCGATCGGATAGCCATCGGCCATTTGCATTGCCGGTGCAAGAACCTCTTTCAGGCTCATCGTACCGTATTCTGCCAGCATGGTCATCAGGCCTCCGGGTGTACCGGGTGTGGTAGCGGCGAGCGGGCCATATTCCGGCGGATATTTCATGCCTTTGTTTTTAAAGAAATCAGCCGTCGCACCCGTCGGAGCGACGCCCATTGCATTAATCGCAATGACCTTTTTAGTCTTGGGATTGTAAATCAATGCCTGCGTTTCACCGCCCCAGCTGAGTACATCCCACATTGTACACGTAGCCGCGAGCATCGCGCACGAGGCATCGATAGCATTGCCGCCCTTGCTGAAAATCATCGTTCCGGCCGTTGCGGCCAGTGGCTTGCCCGTAATTCCCATCCAGTGTTTGCCGTGCAGCGGCGGTTTTTGGGTAGTAACCGGGAAATTGTTGAAAGACTGTGAAAAGGCACTCAGGCCGCAAAGCATCAGTCCGATCGTCGAGCGTAAAAGGAGTTTTGGTTTCATAAAATGTGGTTAGGATTTAGGCTACCGGTTCCCGGCGCTCGAAAATCATCCCCGAAACGCCGTTGACCGATAGCCGAAGATACGAAATAACCACGTCAGCCTGACCTAAAAGGTCGCGCCTAATCATTTTGTTAGTCGAATATGGGTACACGTTGCAAGTGAACGAGGCGAACCTGTTTTGCCCTCGTCAAAGCTGTAAATGCATGCCGGTATTTAATAGGTCTTTGCTAATCTGCCGGTATCAATATCCTATGGAATAGTTTTTGGAAGTCCATAATGAATATTGTAAATTGGATACTAATAACATAAAACTTAAGAGATGAAAAACAAACCTTTTAAAGCGCCGAATACGACAATGCAGCAAGCAATAATGAAGGCTGCTATCGCATCGGCCAGGATTGAAGGGATGTTGATTTCAGAACAGGATGCACAAAAATCTCTTCAAAAGGTGATGTCAGAGCTCACAAAAGATCAAGGAAAAGTTTGACCATTAAATTGTAACGTCTGGATGCGGCTTGCTGAACACCTGAAATATATTGCTCATATTTTCCGCTATTCAACTTACCCCAATCAGGAGGTTCCAGCGCTGATCTCCTAAACATTAAATTAGCGAGTACCCGGGCCGTTCGGCCGTTTCCTTCCCGAAAAGGATGTATGAAAAGCAGCTCTGCGTGAGTTTTCGCAGTCTGTTGTCTGATCGCTAATTAATATACGTCCAACCTTTCAAAACAAACTCGCTTGCACAACCGCCTGATCCGGCAAGCCGAGTAATGGCATGCGCGCGATTTCCCGGCATTTGGAGCCGCTGATGAGCGACCTTTTAAGCAGGATCATTTCGGTGACGCGGAACGATGCATGAAATTTTTTGTACATCCATTCTTTGGCTGCGCTGTTTACCTGCATGGGTGTCATCCTGCGGGCGACGGTGACGTGGGGATCCGTGCAGAACCGGAATTCGCCTGAGGCCCATTTGGAGAGGTGGTCAACCGTTTCATTTTTAAGTGTTTTGACCAGCCGGTTAACCTGTTGTGACGAACCTTCTTCGAGATCGACATAAAAGGTACCGCCCTCGTACTTGTTGAAACCGTCCAGCTCGATGCGGAATGGGGTAATGTGCCGGGCAACCTTTTCAAAACCCTGAATAACCCGGTCGAGTTTGTATTCATGGATAATGCAGTTGAAGAGCGTCAGGTGGGGGCGGAGATGGGCCGCCTGCTCGCAGCCGTAAGCCTTTTGGAAATACTGCTTGACGCTCCCGATCGCGGCTTCGGTTACCGGATCACAGGAAAATACCAGGAGGTACTCGTAGAGATGCTCCCGGATATTCCTGATCGTACTCAAATCGTTGTTGTTGAAGTGAATAGATTTCATGTTGATGAAGTGTAATAAAATTTTTGCGATAAAAATTTCACTTGTAAAAATAATAAAGATATTTTAAATATCAAACTAATGATTTTAAAAATATCATCATTTTTAACTACAAATGCCGTTTCTTGAATTCTGACGGGTTTTCACCGACTATTTTCCTGAAAAGTTTATTGAAGTAGGACAGGCTTTCGAATCCCACCGCGAAGCATGTTTCTGAAACTGAGCGGTCTTGGAGCAACAGATTTTTGGCTTGGTTAACGCGGTACTGGTTCACGAAATCGGTGAAAGTCATGCGTGCGTTGGCCTTGAAAAACCGGCAGAATGCCGGTGTCGTCAGGTTTACGGCGGTCGCGACTTCATTCACGTCCGGGGTACGATCGAAATGGGCTTCCACGTAGGCGTAAACATGTTGCATTCGCCACTGCTCTTTATGAAAGGATTTGCTGCCGACAGGCCTGGGGTTCAGCACAATGACTTCGGGAGAATCGGCCATGATTTTCAGAATGCCCAGAAGCGCCAGTAATTGCTCGAAAGGTGCCAGCAGTGGCATTTGTTTTAGTTTTTCTCCCACAATACGCTTGGTTTCGCCAGAGAACGACAGCCCATGATGGGACGTTTCGAATAGCTTCCGGATGCTTTGCAGCTCGGGCGCGAGTAAAAAGTCCTTACCCAGAAAATCCTCCCGCATCTGCAAGATCACCTGCTCGCATTGCGTACGCACGCCGTAGTCGAAGTTCAGGTGGGGGATGTTCGGGCCGATAAAAACGAGGTCGCTTCCCTCATACACGGACGTATGCGAGCCCACGTGGCGCGTCCCGCCCGACCCCTCGACATATACGATTTCGTACTCTGGGTGGAGATGCCAGAGGAAGGTATCGTTCAGGCCAGGTGTTAACAGGATCTTGAACGAGCTACCCTGATCGGGATGGATGTCTTCACGGATGATTTTCATCTGGTAATACGCATAATTGTTCCTTGTTTGCCAGTAGGTTGTATTTGGTGAGCATATTTTATCAATGGAGAGCAAAAATAGGCAATTGCAGCGGTAGTTACCGAAGTGCGTGTCTGTTAGTTTTGTTTTATTCAATCATGAAAAAATATTATAGACATGGAGGCGAAAACAATGGCGACTATGGCACCTGCGAATGCACACGAAGACATTCCGGGAAATCCTTCAACCGCGAAATCGAGCAACGTCAGGCTGAATGACAGAAGCAATGGCAAGCCGCTCAGGTTACTGAGTGAGGAAGACTGGGATTTTTGGATCACCAATGGCTATATCGTGATCAGGGATGCGGTGCCGAAGGAGCAGGTCAAAAGGCTGGCCGATTTCCTGTGGGAGTTTGAAGAAAAAGACCCGAACGACCCCGAAACCTGGTATGCGCCCCCACGGGCTGAAATGAAGATGAAAGAACTCACGAACACGGGCATGGTGGAGGTGTATAACCATCAGTATCTGTGGGATAATCGTCAATATCCGAAAGTGCATGAGGCATTCTCGGACATTTGGGGTACCGAAAAGCTTTGGGTTACCATCGATCGCGCCAACCTCAACCTCCCGCTCCGGCCCGGATTTGAATATAAGGGGTTCATTCACTGGGACTATGACCCGGAAACCAAGCCGCAAAATGTACAGGGCGTGCTTGCGTTGGCCGATCAGGACGATGAAAACATGGGTGGTTTTCAATGCGTGCCGGAGCTGTTCCGGACATATGATACCTGGAAATTGACGCAGCCGGAGGATAGGAACCATTTTCAGCCGGACGTTACCGGTTTTGAAATTGTGAAGGTGAAAATGAATGCGGGCGACCTGCTGATTTTCAACAGTTCCCAGCCGCACGGCATCCGAGCCAACCGCAGCAAGGACAAAGTTCGCCTCGCGCAATACATTGCCATGATGCCGGCGCAGGAAGACGACGAGGCTCTGCGTCAATGGCGAATCCGCTCGTGGCGCGAACGGGAGGCGCCACAAGGCTATGCTTTTCCGGGCGACCCGAGGAATTGGGAGCAAACGCGTTATCAAACGGCAGAGTTGAGTGAGCTGGGGAGGAAATTACTTGGGCTGGATCGTTGGGAGTAAGTATGTTAATAATGTAAGTAAATCAAGTAATAATCTAAAATAGGGCGCGTTTTGAGTTTGTAACCGTTAACAAACTTTCTTAACGTAAATCTGAACCCCTATGAAAGCGAATCTGCTCACGCTTGCATGCTTGTCGTGCGTTATGACGAATGCATTTTCCCAGACAAATTACCGCGTTGCCGAGACGGCCGGCAGTTTTCTTACGATGGCGTCGGACGCGCGGGCGGAAGGAATGGGCCACGCGGGAACGGCCACGAGCGCCGATGCCAATTCGGCGATCTGGAACGTCGGTAAGCTGGCAGATGCGCCCGGGAGTTTCGGGGTTACAGCGACGTACTCGCCGTGGATGCCCTATTTGGTCAATAGTGAATGGCTGGGCTATGCCGCAGGTTACAAAAAATTAGGAAACGGGCAGGTAGTAGGTGCTTCTGTCCAATATTTCAGCGTTCCCGGGATTACATCGGCATCTTCGTACTCTGGCGGCAGCGACATTGCTTTCAGCGGATCGTATGCCAGGCAATTGGGAAGCCATTTTTCAGCGGGTATGACGCTCAAATATGTCTCGTCGAATATTGGCGGTGCTGTTGTGTCTGGTGCGGTGCTGAAACCTGCGCGTGCGGTGGCCGGCGATGTCGGAGTTTATTACAAAAGTGTCGCGTCGGATGCGGAAGGTGATGAAAATATGATTTGGACGGTCGGCGCTACGCTTGTCAATATTGGCCCGAAGATGAATTATGGACCGAACTTTGAATTCTTTCTGCCAACGACGCTAAGACTAGGAGGTGGCTTTTCGTATACAGCCAACGGGCAGCACAAGCTGAATGTGACCGCCGAAGCTGGAAAGTTGCTGGTGCCGACGCCTGTATCTGGCCGGAATGTGAATCAGAAACCTTATCTGAAAGGTATTATCCAGTCATTTTCCGATGCGCCCGGAGGTTTCAAGGAGGAAATGCAGGAAATCGTCGTGGCGATGGGTGCCGAATATTTGTACAAAAACCAATTCGCGCTCCGCGGGGGCTATTATGCCGAAAACAAAGTGAAAGGAAACCGTAAATTCTTCACCGCGGGCGCCGGCGTGCGTTTCCTGAAACACTATTCGCTCGATTTCGCATACATCATACCCACCGACTCCGGTAGCCCTTTGAAAGATACGTATAAGGTATCAGCCTCGGTTGATTTTTAGCGCTGCCGAACGCCTTTCAACGAATATTCGGGGATTAATAACTCGGCAGGAATGCGCAATAGCTGACTGAATTTACGGATCATCGAAAGCGAAAGGGCCTGTTTGTAATTTAAAACCTTACTAACAGTCCCTTTATCACCATAAACCTGAGCCAAATCGGCCGGTTTATAGCCAAAGTCCTCCATTCTGATCTTGATCACCTCAACGGGGTCAACCTGGACGTCGATGCGAAAGCTCTTCTCGTATTCGCTGATCAGGTGAACAAGAAGCATTTTTTCTTTGTGTTCCTCAGATCCTTTTGCCGAATGTTTTACCTCATCGTACCGGCTAAGTGCTTTCTCGTATTCGTCTTCGGTTTCAATCAAATACCATTGTGTCTTTTCCATTGTTCAGATTGTTTCTGCATTAATGTGGTCGTATTCTGCATGAGTAGTGTAAAAATAAATGCAAGTTGGCAAACTGCCAACTTTTTAACTGTACGATGATCTACCGGCAGCAATCAACAATCATCAGCTCAAACATGCATTCTGTCAGTTGAAACATGCTTTCCGGCATCAGGGGCGGAATGGGCTTCGGTAATGGTCGATGAAGTGAGAATTTTGTGCCGTTATGAGGTACTTGATACTCGCTTTATCGGCTCTTTACCTGTGTGTTACGCAGGCACTCGCGCAGGCGGAATGGAAGCGTGTGGCCGCGCGTGACGGAATTAAAGTGTATGCCAGGTCAGTACCCGATTCGAAGATCAAAGCCATGAAAGCGGAATCTGTGCTGGATGCGGGCGTAGACGAAGTCCTTGCATTGTTGCTGGACGTTAAGGCTGCCGAGCGATGGGTTTGCCATACCAAGTCGTGTAAGCTGATCAAAAAGGTTTCGGATACCGAGTTGTTTTACCACACGGAGGTAAGTTTGCCGTGGCCTCTGGATAACCGCGACTTTGTAACGCATTTGAAGATCATAAAGCATGAAAATAGTGATGTCGTGACCGTAGAAGCACCGGCGGTACCGGGCGTCGTACCTGTACGCGAAGGCGTTGTGCGGATCAATGCATCCGTAAACCGGTGGCTGATCCGCCCGTTGCCAAATGGCAAAGTATGGGTTGAATACACGCTGCAAGTCGATCCGGGAGGCTACATTCCGGCGCATGTAGTCAATATGTTTGCCTGCCGCGCGCCGATCGAAACGTTTCAGAATATGCGGGGCGCGCTGAGTGAGAGGAAGGGGAAACCGACCTCCGACCTCTGACTGCCGCTGGCCGGCGGTCAAGGCGGCTTGCCGCCGCACTTTGGCATGCATTTTTTGAGATTTTTTATGATTATTTTTCTAAATTGGCAGAAGAGAATTTCAACGTGCTTTTTGACGCTGAAACTAAGGTTCTGAAATTCAAAGCAAAATATAAAATCATGGGAAAAGGAAAAGATCTTTTCGGACACTACAATGATCTCGCCAAGGAAAAAGGCCCCGCTAGCGAAGAGAGTAAATATGCCGGCGTTCTTTTCCAATCGCTTCTGATGCTTGGCGAGCGCCGTACTTTCGAACTGCTGGAAGAGGCGGACGAGAAAGGCAAGAAGCTGAAATTGGAATACAATACCAAGACGAGGGCCAGCTCGGCATGTCCTTGCGGCGTTACGCTGACTTAGCTTTTAGCAAGAGAATTTGGAATAAAGACCCGGTGGACGATGGAATCCACCGGGTCTTTTGGTATAGCAGCGCCGACAGTTTATCAATTATTTCCGTCGTTTGGTACAGCAGGTACCTATTTCGCGCTTATTCCCGTAAATTGTGGGTAGTATACCAATTGCTTTCATGACCGCCCAGCCCCATTCCGACCCGGATTTTGCCTCTCCGCCTGTGCGGGCGCATTGGTTTTTCAGGTACAAGCTCTACCACATTCCCTTTTGGATCGTCTATCATTATATATGGTGGGTGGTTGCGCTGGGAAATCCGGTCAAAGTGTTGGAGGCACTGTTTACGACTTCGGTTATCAAATTCCTTTTTTACGTAACAGGGCAGGCGCTGGCCGTGTATTTCAATCTGTATTTCCTCGTCCCGCGTTACCTTGAAAAGGGTAGATATGCCCAGTTTCTTACATTTTTGCTACTCACGATCCTCGCGACGGCGGCCATGATCGTCCCCGGCTACTACCTCAGTGCCTGGGCTTCGGGTAAAACGCTGGAAGCGTTCTTCGGGGCTGGTAACTACGCGTTTTTTCATATGATGCTTGGCGGGCCCTTGTCGTCCACGGTTGCGGCAATGACATTCGCAATGAGTATCAAACTGGCCAAAAACTGGCTCCAAACACAACGAAGGCAGCAAATGCTGGAAAAGGAAAAACTGGAAACCGAGCTGAATTTCCTCAAATACCAGTTCAACCCGCATTTTCTTTTTAACAGTATCAATTCGATCTTTTTCCTGATCCATAAAAACCCCGATATGGCGTCGGCGTCGCTGGCGAAGTTTTCCGAACTGCTCCGCCATCAGCTGTATGAATGCAACGATCATCAGATCCCGCTGGGCAAGGAAATAGCCTATCTTGAAAATTTTATCGAACTGGAAAAGTTGCGGCAAAACGACAATCTTGAAGTAGTTTTCGATGTGCAGGAGCATTTCGACGGACAGCCGGGTATTGCACCGTTTATCCTCATGACTTTCATGGAAAATGCATTCAAGCATGTTTCAAGGAACAATGATGCACGGAACTGGATCCGGGGCGATTTGCGGATTGATAACATGAGCCTCAAATTTAACCTCAGTAACAGCATTTCGGACGATGAAGCCATGGAGGTAGTCAACTACGGCGGGATTGGCCTGAAAAACGTTCGGCGGCGGCTGGACCTGATTTATCCGGGAAAATACCATCTGGATATCCGGCGCGATGCGGGCCGGTTTAGCGTTCATTTTGAGGTAGAATTGGAAAGGTTGGAAATTGGGGAAACAGCTCAAATGTCTTTAAATCAGGTAGGATAGATGATCAACTGTGTGATAATCGATGATGAGCCGCTCGCTCGGGAAGGGTTGGCGGATTACGTGAAGGAGGTGGATTTCCTGAAACTGACGGGCGTTTGCGAAAATCCGGTGGAGCTCATGAGCCTGATGGACCGCGAGCCGGTCGACCTGATTTTCCTTGACATTCAAATGCCCAAAATGAGCGGCATCGACTTCCTGAAAATCGTACAAAACCCACCCATGGCCATCATTACTACGGCCTACCCAAGTTACGCATTGGAAGGTTTTCAGCTCAATGTGATGGATTACCTCCTCAAACCGGTCACTTTCGAACGTTTTTTCAAATCGGCGAGCAAGGCACGCGACTATCACAAACTGCTCACCAAATCCGCAACGTCGAAGGCGGAGGAAGATTACTTTTTCATCAAATGTGGTAGCAAATATGAGAAGATCTTTTTTGACGACATTCTGTACATCGAGGGCCTTCAAAATTACGTCACGATCCACACGCGCAAAGGCAAGTACATTACGTTGCTCAACCTTAAACATTTGGAGCAAAACCTCGATAGCCGGCATTTTATCCGCATTCACAAATCCTACATCGTCTCGATCGGCAAAATTGAAGGGATTGACGGCAACGAAATCTTCATTCAGCCCCACCGCATTCCCATCAGTCGTAACTACCGGGAGCAGGTCATTGAGCAAGTGGTGAACCGAAGGCTAATGGATAAGAACCGGTAGCTATTTAATTTGAAAGGGTAGCACGGCAATCTTTCCGGTAACAGCCTCTGAACTTCTGGAGACATCCCTATCGAAAGGCCGCACCAGGTTATTTCCAGCGAGGTCTTCCAGCCTCGGTTCGATCAGGAGTTGGTACGAACCTGACTTCCAGTTTTCATCCGGTATAAAACTGCAATGCTTTTCAAAAGGCCCGGTTTCCCACCGGCCCGGTATTTTTGCGCCGGTATTGTCCTGTATGGCAAATACTTCTGCCAGCAGGCTGTGATCCAACGCCTCTTTAAAATCGATTTTCAATGGCTCTCTGGTCGCCTGTGTGGGTGATACCAGCGTCCATTGCGCAGGTTGAGGCGAAAGCGAATCCTTCGTAACGGTAACAAATGCTTTTTGATAGGGTTTTGCCAGTTGCTTCCTGCGCGCGTCCGTCCACGCCTGTGCGACGACGACCCGGTAATGCGTACCGCGCTGCATCGGTGCGCCGAGCCGTTTGTTCGGCTGTAAATCACGTTTGATCCGCCCGGGATCGAGCCAGAGCGTAAGCACCGTTCGCCCGGGGTTCCAGAGTTCGGGTTGCAAATCCAGGAATGCGCCGTCGATGGTATCGCGGTTGTTTCTGACCAATTTGACATACCTCCCAGACATTCCTTCCCGCATGGGCTGGTCGAAATGCAGGTAGATTTTCAGCAGGTTTTCGGGCAGCGTGTCGGCCGAAGGATAAATGACCGTTACATTTGGCGCATTACCGGCATTGTTTTGCGGGATTTCAAAATCTTCCGCATGCGTGCCTCTTACGCGCACTTCGTAACGCATTCCGCGCGTGAAGGGAATCATAGGTCGGAACAATAACCCACCTTCTCTGCGCTCGAACGAGCCGAGAATGGGCACCGGATTTTGCTGACCGGCGATATTGAGTGTTAATAATAAAGAGACCGAATCGTCCGGAATATCTGATGCAAATGCCGCCGGAATGCTTAGGGCAACGGCCTGTTCGTTTTGCCATTGAATAGCAATCGGTTGATCACTGGTTTTCTGGCGGCAGCTGAAAAGGCATACAAAAAAAGTCAGGCCGGAGATGTACGCCAGCCTGACCAATCTTTTCACCGGGATTTTACAAATACCTTTCACTTGAAGTCCAGAGGTCGAGGCTGCCGTTGGAGCGGCGTTGCAGGATTACCATCCGCGATTCGTCCAGCTTGTCCATCTGGATCACATTCGTGACCGGCAATGAAACGAAATCGACGCCGGCCGTTGCGAAACTTTCTTCCACAGGAGTGGTCAATGCGCCCTGGTACGCCTCGATGCTTTTGTATTTTACCTTGAAAACGGGGCGTGAAGAGTTGGACATCATCAGGAACGACTCGCCGCCCTTGCTAACGGTCACCATATCGATCGGCGAGTTGCCACTGCCCATTTCGGCCACGGTGCGGCCTTTAACGTGCGTGCCGGGTTTCAGCTCGTCCATCGGGAAAAGTACGAGTGGTGTACAGGTGTAGCTCGCTACCAGGTATTTTTTACCCTTGATTTCAGCTGTCGTAAATGTGCGGATCGGGGCCAGCGTTTCGTATTTGCCGTGTGCAGCGTGGTAAATTTCCAATGTCGACTGTTCCTGTTTGTTGGCAAAAGGGAAAGGAATACTGCGAAACGTAGAATTGAACTCCTGGCCGGAAAGCCCGCTCACAAGCACCTTACCATCGGCAAAACCGATATCCGAAATGGCAGAAACCCGTACAGCATTGCCACGTTTGTCTTTTGCGTCCTCCGCAGGCGCATTATTCAGCGCGAGGCTCGAAAACGGCACATTTTTCGTGCTCACCGCTTCGATTTTGTCACCGGAAATTTTCAGCAGGACCGGTGTACCATCTGCACTTTGCACGGCGCAGTAAATGTTTTTGGAAACCGGGTTCACCGCAATGTCCTGAATGCTGATGTTCGCAGCTTCTGTTCCCAGTAATGTGGCAATTTTCTGGTCAATGTTCTTGATTTCAATGGGTTGTGCGTTCGCATTGGCCGTCGCATCCTTCGTATCGATCGCGAAAACCGTCGCACTTTTAGAATCACCCACAAGAAGCACTCCGTCCGGCCCGAAAGCCAGCCCGCTGATCGATCGGATCTCGGGTGTACCTACCACCATGCCGTATTTGGCACGGGTCACGCGCGAGGTGTTGGCCAGGAACACGAGCCCCGCAAGTGCGGCCAACAGGAAGTAAACTTTCTTCATCGTTTATGTGCGTTTAATGAGTTGACAATGAACGGCCAGCGCGGTCGCGACTGGTGAATTATAAAGGAGCGGGAACGTCAAAACTACCGGTCCGCGTTACCTTTGAATGCAGGCACCCCGTTTCCAGATTTAAAATACAGCGATGGAATTGAATTCTTATAAGGTAAAAAAATCACAAAGGGTCGTCGCGGTCATACTTGCGGCAGCGGTAACCGGCGTTTTGTCGGCATTGGTAGCCGATACGCTCAAAGTGATCACCGAGCATTACGAGGAGTCGTTCCTGGAAAATTTGCGGGATAACCGTTATCTGATCTTCATCATTCCGCTGATCGGCCTTACTACCATCCATTTGCTGCGCTATTTCCTTTTTCATAACAAAGCCAACAAGGGAATCAAAGAAGTGCTGGACACGATCAATAAAAATGCCCACACTTTGCCCGCCTACAAAATTCCTTCCCACTATTTCAATGGTCTGCTGACCGTGATTTTTGGCGGTTCCACGGGAATTGAAGTGTCCACGGTCGTGTCGACGGCGGCTATCGGCGCATTATCAAGCCGGAAAGTGAGTTACCTGCGCAAATACCGTACAGACCTCGTATGTGCAGGCCTGGCCGCGGGCGTGACGGCGCTCTTCAATGCGCCCCTTGCCGGTTTTCTGTTCGCATTTGAAGTTTTTACGCGCAGAAAAAGCAAGTTACACACTGCGGCGGTGGTGACCGCGGTGCTGGCCTCTTACCTCGTTACCCGGTTTTTCTTTTACAAACAGGTCTTTCATTTCAGCGTCACCAACTGGCACACCGAGGCGTTGCCCTATATGATCCTGCTGGGCGTGCTGGCGGGGCTCAACTCGGTGTACCTTACCAAATGCGTACTGTTTTGTAAGAAATTCTTCGGTTCGTTGCAAAACGATTATGCGCGCATTATCGGTGGCTCGCTGCTCATTTCCACGATGATTTTCTTTGTGCCAAACCTTTACGGAGAAGGTTACGAAGGCATCAAACACGTGTTTCGCCACGCCGATGCACCCACTTTAACCATCATACTGCCTTTGCTCGCGGTACTGCTCTTGAAGCCGATCGCGACATCGGTAACGCTCGGTGCGGGAGGGGATGGGGGCGTTTTTGCGCCGAGCCTGTT
This sequence comes from Dyadobacter sp. SG02, assembly GCF_900109045.1. GTDB lineage: Bacteria > Bacteroidota > Bacteroidia > Cytophagales > Spirosomataceae > Dyadobacter. Next base: position 186,355 of record NZ_FNYL01000001.1, on the reverse strand, counting down.
TATCGGTGCGTTCCTGGGATTGATTGTTTGCGTGGTACTCAATCACTTTTTCGGCCTCGGCCTGATCCCCGTCAATTTCGTGCTGATAGGCATGGCAGCCGTGCTAAGCGGCAGCATTCACGCACCATTTACCTCGATTTTCCTCGTGTGCGCGCTGGCCGATAACTACATTCTCTTCATCCCGATCGTGATCGCAAGCCTCGTTTCCAAATGGGTGGCGTCGGCTATTTTTCCCTATTCGGTTTATACCTATCAGGTTAAGCATGCGGCTGCGCCCGCAACTACTTTTCCTCAATCACGGCCATAACGAGCGTGGCCGCATTGCGTGCGGCGACATCGTAAAACTGGTCCATATCCGCTTTGGCTTTGCCGTCGGCCTTGTCGCTCAGGCTGCGGATGATCAGAAACGGAGTGTTTTGCTGGTAGCAGGTTTGCGCGATGGCGGCGCCTTCCATTTCGGTAGCGGCCGCATTGAGGTCGGTCAGCAGTCGTTTTGTGACTTTTTCGGATGAAACAAACTGATCGCCCGTGACGATAATGCCCGTCTTCACTGCCGGCGTGAAGCTTCCGTTATCACGCTCTACCTTAGCCAGTTTTAAATTTTTAGAAACCGAAAGTGCCTTGCTGATCATTGCGGAATCACTGTGGAATTTCAGGGGATTATCTTTTTTGGTAAAAGGGTTTTTCGTGACCCAGTAATGCATTCCGGCATCGTCGATCTGCCCGAAATCATGGTAAGCGATTTGCGTCCCGATTACGAGATCACCCGGCGCCAGTGCAGGGTCTACGCCGCCCGCAATCCCGGAGAATACAATCTCGCGGGGTTTGAAATGCTGGATCATCATTGCGGTGGTAATGGCGGCGTTCACCTTGCCGACGCCAGTTTCCGCGAGTACCACGCGCCTGCCGCGCAATTCGCCCTTAATGAAGCGGATCTGACTGATAATCGTATCTTTTTTCTGTGTCATTTCACTTTCCAGCAATACCAGTTCCGGCGGAAATGCCCCGAGAATGCCGGTGACGCTTTGGGATCTTGCAGGAAGAATGAAGAGCAGAAAGAGGAATGTGAGTAGCGAATTTTTTTTCATGTTGAGTTTAAAAAATCAGCGCCAGGATGGCAAAAATATCGATGATAATGAGGGCTATACTAATGTCCCTGGCGCGCCCGGTGAGTAACTTCAAGGCTGTCCAGCTCAGAAATCCCCAGATAATGCCTTGCGTAATGGAGTAGGTAAAGGGAATCAGTACCATGGCCAGGAATGCCGGAAATGCCTCCGAAAGGTCGTTCCAGTTGATGCGGATCACCGGTTTCATCATGAAAACACCTACCAGTACCAAGGCTGGGGCAGTGGCGATGGTAGGTATCGCGCTTAGCAGGGGCGAGAGGAACAGGAAGGGCAGGAACAAAATCGCACCTGTGACGGCCGTCAATCCGGTTTTGCCGCCCTGCTCGATGCCTACGGCCGATTCGATATACGCCGTGCCCGGACTGCTGCCCGTTAGTCCCGCGATGGTGGTCGAAATAGCGTCCACCATCAGCGAACGGCGGATATTGCGAGGTTCGCCGTTCTCGTCGAGCAGGTTGGAGGCTTCGGCCAGCCCGACGAACGTGGAAAGGCTGTCGAACATATCGGTAAATACGAATGCCAGAATAATCGGTGCCAGGCTCCATTTCAGGGAATTGAGAAAGTCGAGCTGGAATAGCAGGCTGAAATCGGGTTTTGCAACTACATGATCAATGGTAATAATCGCTTCGGAGCCACCCCACCAGCGCCCGATCGGCCAGGCGAGCAGGCTCGTTACGACAATGCCGATCAGAATACTGCCTTTGACATTGCGGATCAGCAGGATCACCGTTGCGAGCAACCCGGCGATGAAAGTGAGCGTCGGTGCATTGAGATTTCCCAGGCTGATCATCGTCGCCGGATTGGGTACGATGAATTTGGCATTCGCAAAGCCGATGAGTGTGATAAACAGCCCGATACCCGCTGCGATGCCGAACCGCAACGGTTTTGGAATAGCCCTCACAATGTAAGACCGGATATTGAATGCGGATAAAATCAAGAAAAATACGCCGGACCAGAATACCGTTCCGAGCGCCACTTGCCACGACAGGCCGTTGGTAAGTACGGCAGTGTAGGTAAAAAATGCGTTAAGGCCCATTCCCGGCGCGACCAGGATGGGGTTGTTAGCGTAAATGCCCATCATTAAACTACTGAAAAAAGACACCAGGATCGTAGCCGTAAGCACCGCCGGGAATGGCATGCCGGTTTGGCTGAGGATCGACGGGTTCACGACGATGATATACGCCGTTGCCAGGAATGAAGAAATCCCGGCCAGGATTTCGGTGGAGATCTGCTCTTTGCGAAGCCCGGAGAATAAGATCATATTGTTCAGGTTTATTTCAAATATATTGATTTAAATTCAATGGGAAGGCTTTTTCAAGGGCTGTAAGGGATACGGGCCCGAAAATAGGTCATTAGTAATCCAGTAAGTTCCTATTTTGTATAGCTTTAAAAATTGTTCTTTTATCACCTGAACCATACATGCTTAACATTCAAAAGTACCGGGGCAAACGGTGGGGCATTGCCCTGCTGGGCGGCGTCACCCTGGCGTCGGTGTTGATGACCGGCTACACCTACACCCGCAACACCGCTTCCGACCGTCCCGATTCGCTGCAACTGGCATCATTTGTCGAGCCCGGTTTTCCTTACATTTCGACCTCCGTCGACGCCCGCAAGTTGGGCGGCGGTTTCCCGAAAGACAACCAGGCCGCGCGTACGCTCGCATTGCAGCTGGGCGACAGCGCCTACGCGTGCTTCGATACCGATCTGCTGCGGTGGTCGGTGGCATGGACGGGCAAATTTCTGCCGATGGTGCTGATGGCGCAGGTTTCGTACAAGGATTTTTTTAACAAAAACAATAATATAGCCACCGTTCCCGGCTCGCCCGTGCTCGCGACCGGCGCCTACGCAGGCTGGTCGACCGGCAAGCCGCAGTACCGCACCGACCAGTCGTTGCCACCGACCTGGAAGCCGCTTCCCGCCGAGCAGGGGCGTTACAATGGCGTGTATGTGTACGGTAACCGTTCCATACTCGACTATTCGGTGGGCAAAGCGCATATCTACGAGCTTCCCGGTAGCGCGAAATTCGACGGAGGTGTGGCATTTACGCGTGCGATCCAGGCCGGCGATGTTTCCACTGATCTATTCCTGACAGCCGCTGAAATCGATAATGCAACCGGCAGCGAAGTAAAAGGTCGCATTGCGTACGTGTACCAGGGCGCGGGTAAGGATACCGTCACGGCAGTGGCCATTTTGGGCAAGGGCAAGTCCAACTGGCAAACCGGAGTGGAGGAAGGGAAATACCTGACCGTACAAATACCGGCGTCGGCCAATGGCGAAGCTACGGTAGCGATTTGGAAAGGGCTTTCGAAGGACAAAAAGGCATTTGAGAAATTTGTAAAAACAAAACACATTCCATTACCCGATTTCAAAAAGGGTGGTCCTGCTTTGTGGAAAGAAACCGTTGTGACCCAGGGAAAACTCGCACCGGATACGGCCGCATTCGTCACCGATCAACTGACATTGCCTTTGAATAACCCATGGAAAAGAAATGTACGTGTGGCTGATGTGGGCTTTTTTAAGGACGGAAGAGCGGCGGTTGTGACCTTCGACGGCGACGTTTGGACTGTGGAAGGCATTGATAAAAGCCTCCAAAACCTGAAATGGCGGCGCTATGCATCGGGCCTTCACGAGCCGATGAGCATCGAAATTGTAAAAGAACAGATTTTTGTTTTCGACAGAAATGGCATTGTCCGTTTTCACGACCTGAACAACGACGGCGTGGCCGATTACTATGAGAATTTCTCCAATGTAATGGGGCAGTCGGCCGAGTCGCGCGAGTGGGCAGGAGACCTGGTGACGGCGCCGGATGGTAGTTTTTATATTGCCAAAGGCGGTAGTTTGAGCAACGGGCCAGGCATGACGAAGGTTACCGGCAAGGGTTTCCGTGCAGGTTCCGACCAGAACGGGACTATTCTGCACATTTCGCAGGATGGCCGCAGCGCGGAAGTTGTGGCGACCGGTTTACGCGGCCCGTATTTGGGAATGCATCCTGTCAAAGGCATTCTGACATCTTCTGACCAGCAAGGTAACTTCGTGCCTTCCACGCCGATTTTTGTCATTCACAAGGGCGATTATTTTGGTGTGGAACCGACCTTGCACCGGAAAGATAACCCGGCAGTAACACCGCCGCTGACCTGGATCCCTCACAGCGTAGACCGCTCGGCGATCAGTCAGGTCTGGGCTACCAGTTCTAAAATGGGGCCATTAAACGGGAATCTGATTCACTTTTCGTTCGGCCGACCCGGATTATTCCGCGTACTGATCGACAGTACCACCAGCATTGTTCAGGGGGGAGTGTCCGTCATTAATGCCAATTATCCCGCGCCCACTTCGAAAGGGGCGATGAACCCGGTTGACGAACAATTGTATGTGGCTGGCTTTAACCTTTGGGGTTCCAGCTCGAACGGCATCAGTGCATTGCTGAGGCTCCGCTATACCGGCAAGCCGAGTTATTTGCCTAACCATTTCCGTGCGGGCAAGCAAGGTATTGTGCTTCGTTTCGATTCGCCGCTGGATAAAGCCACTGCAAGCGATCCGAAGAATTTTGAAGTGAGAAGATGGAATTACAAACGTACCGAGGAATACGGCTCGGGGCATTTCAAACTGGATGGTTCGACAGGGCAGGAGACAATGTATGTGGCGGGATCGTATTTGTCCGCGGATCGTAAAAGCGTGTTGCTGCTCGTACCTGAAATGACCGAGATCATGCAAATGGAAGTTACCTACCATTTGCAGGCCGCGGACGGAAAAAAGGTGAACGACCAGTTCTGGTTTACCATTAATCAGTCGACCGATGTGGATTTGAAAGGTTTTGAAGGCGTCGACCTCGCATTATTGAATACTAAACGCTCCGAAACCTCCAAAGTGGCGGTGACTGAAACAGCCGCTTCGGCAGAGAAGGGCCGGGAGATATTCCAGAAAATGGCCTGTGCCGGATGCCATTCCGAAGGTACCCGTACCAAGGGGATGTACGGCCCGCCGTTTCAGAACCTGTACAAATCGGAGCGGACTTTTGACGATGGTACGAAGGTAGTCGCTGATGAAGCCTACCTCCGCGAATCGATCCTGACGCCCTCCAAACACATTGTCAAAGGTTATAATGAAGAAATGCCATCGTTCGTGGGTGTGCTTTCGGATAACGATATCGAGTCGGTGATTCTGTTTATCAAATCACTTTCAGGGAAATAATAGCTGTTTCATAGCGGCTGTGGAACAAGGGCTGCTCCGCAGCGGCTACGAAATATCATCCAGGCTGAACGGAAGCCGGCGAATGCGCTGGCCTGTGAGGTCGAAAATCGCGTTGGCGAGGGCCGGGGCAAACGGAGGCAGCCCCGGCTCACCCACACCGCCCGGTTTTTCATCGTTTTCCATGATGTATACTTCAATGGGCGGAATGTCGGCAATGCGCGGCATTGGGTAGGTGTCGAAATTTTGCTGGACGGCCTGGCCATCGTCGAATGTCGTTGCATGAATAGTGGCGGCGCCCAGCGCCATCACGATACTGCCTTCGACCTGCGCTCTTATAATGTCGGGGTTTACATACCAGCCGCAATCCATCAGCGCAATCACTTTTTCTATCCTGACTTTTCCGGCAGCATTGCGCGCCACTTTTACCGCATGACCACAAATGCCTGTGAAACATTCCGTGAATGCGACGCCCCAGCCGTCGTTTTTTTTTCTGGATTGCCAGTGGGTCAGTTTGGCCATCCGGTCGATCAACGCCTGGTACCGTGTGCTGGGTAAATGTTCGCGCCGGAACGCCAGCGGATCTTTGCCCGCCAGATGTGCCAGTTCATCTATAAAGCTCTCGCATGCGAACCCGTTCGTGGACGCGGACACGGAGCGCCACCACATCACGGGTATGGGCGAGTGCGTACCCGCGCCCCCGAAGCTGTAATGCGGGATTCCCTGGCGGTAGGGATGTAGTAACCCTTCGAAATCACCCGTGTTGTACCCGGCGGCCTCGGGTGGACCAGGCGGGGTGACCGACCAATCCTGGCCGATCCACTGGGTAGCCGTTTTGGCCTGAAATGCATGAATGCGGCCGTCGGCAGTGAGCCCGCCTTTCAACGTAAAGAAGGCGCCGGGGCGGAATGGGCCGGCCATCATATCGTCTTCGCGCGTCCATACTACCTGCACGGGAGTTTGTATTTCTTTGGAAATGAGTGCTGCTTCATAGGGGTAATCAGGAAAGGCTTTTCGCCCAAAACCGCCGCCGAGGAAGGTCATATGTACGGCCACGTGCCCGATGGGGATATTGAACCGCTGGCTCAGGTCGGCTTGAATCCAGTTGGCCTCCTGAATTGGTCCCCATATTTCGATGCTATCCGAGCGGACGTCGGCAATACAATTGAGCGGCTCCATACAGCTATGCGACTGGTAAGGCGTTTCATAAGCCCCTTCCAGCTTTTGCTTGCAATGGGCGTACTCGCTGTCAAACTTTGGTTCGTTCCCAATTTTTTGCAGATTATCCCGCATTTGTTTTTCAAGCGATGCGGTACGGGGAAGTTCAAAATCCGGTTCATTCCAATGCACTTTCAATACTTTGCGGCCTTGCATGGCTGCCCAAAGCGTATCGGCAACGACAGCGACACCTTCGCAGTATTGGGAAAATACGGGTCTTTTTACTTTCAAAACGTGCGAAACACCGGGCACTTTTCGCGTTTCGGAATCGTCGAAGCCTTTTACAGTTTCCCTGAACCGCCTGCTACGCTCGATCACCGCGTATTTCATGCCGGGTAGTTTTTTGTCAAGACCGAAAACGGCAGATCCGTTGGTTTTCAGGGGAATATCTTTTCGTGGAGCAGGTTTACCGATGATTTTATAATCGGCCCGCTTTTTCAATGCGACATCGGCGGACGGTTTAAGTTTGGCCGCCTTTTCAATCAACGCGCCGTAGGATAGTTTCTTTTGGCTTACCCGATTGATAACCAACCCGTTTTCGGCATAGCATTCGGTTTTGGGAACATTCCATTCGGTTGCAGCGGCGTCGATCAGCATCTCGCGTGCGCAGGCGCCGGTGCGTAACAGGCGCGGCGCCCATCCGCGGACGGAAAAGCTTCCTTCCTGCGGCTGAGGGCCATATTTTTCAGGATTGGCCGGTGCAAAAACGATTTGAACGTCGTCGAGTGCTACTTCCAGTTCTTCGGCGAGCATTTGCGGAAGCGCCTGAAACGTACCCTGACCCATTTCGGAACGGTTGCACATGAGCGTGACTTTGCCCGCCCGGCTGATGGAAATCCAGGATAGCAGCTCTGTCCCCGGCAGCGCCCCGTTTGTGACAGGATTAATGATTTCCGGGAGCGTTTGCCCGTACGAAGGCATGTATGCAGCAAGTGTAAGCACCGCACCCGACCATGCGGCCTGATGAAGAAAGTTTCGGCGGGAAATATCCTTTGGCTCCATGGGAATTGATCAATGCGAATAGCTGGCGGCAGTTTTGATTGCCTTGCGAATACGCGGATACGTCCCGCAACGGCATATATTTCCATTCATCGCGCCATTAATGGCCTCGTCGTCGGGGTTGGCATTCCCCGCGAGCAGCGCTACCGCGGACATAATCTGCCCGCTCTGGCAGTAACCACATTGCGGTACCTGTTCGGCGATCCATGCGCGCTGTACCGGATGCGAATTGTCCTCCGAAAGCCCTTCGATCGTCGTTACCGGTTGCTCACCCACAGCTGATACAGGAAAAGAGCAGGATCGAACCGGCGCCCCACTCAAATGCACCGTACACGCTCCACACTGCGCAATCCCGCAGCCGTATTTGGTTCCGGTAAGTCCGATAAGGTCGCGAATCACCCAAAGCAGCGGCATTTGCGCATCGGCCTCGACGGTATAGACTTTGCCGTTCACAGAAAGTTTGTAGGAAGGCATAGGTAATCAGGTTGAAAGTTTCGAATGCTCCGAATGTAAAGCTCATGACTTCCGAGCGCAAATCGGATTGACGAGGCGTTAGTTTGCAGGGATGAAATGCGGGTTTTACGCTTGATAATCAGTTTGGGCCGGAGGGCTATTGCTTTTGGAAGGAAGGTTCTTGTCCATTAAATTGGGCTTCCAGGATTGATCTTGCTCACGACTATAAATAAGATGGCGCTTACTAATCCGTCGCTGCCATTTGTACATCGGATTAGGGCAAGGGTTTGCAGTTGTTACAAATTGGGAAGAAATAAAGACTCTTCTCAAATGAATACAGCCTGGTACGATTACATTCCTGATAGCGATGGTGATATTTTCTATTTCGCGAGTTCAGAAGATTCGAAGATTGATAAGATTGTGGTCTTTACTCAAATGAATGACCCTGATTCTTATGCAGTTGTTTTGGGAAATCTACGGGATGATGGCAGTATCGATGTCGATGAGCGCGGTGACAATGGGGACACGACCGCTGTGTTGTCGACGGTTTCGAAAGCTATTGCATTCTTTTTGTCGGATCGCCCTGAAGCGTCTGTCGTTATCGAAGCTTCTACGTCTGCACGGGCTCGCCTGTATCAAATGGCAATTCTGCGGGAATCAGTTGATTTAGGACAGTATTTTGATATCTATGGTTTTAATGGCCGCTGTAAAGAAATTTTTCAACCTGGACAAAATTACCTTTCGTTTATTATATCAATAAAAACCAGATAATTAGAACCACTAATCTTTTGAGCGTATGAAATCAGAGGTGATCAACAACACAAGTTCAGGTAGAATTGAATTTACGGCGGGTGAGCTCGAAAGGCTGCGCCTTGCAGCTAGAAAATTTGGTAGGGAAAAGCTGGATCGTATTATCGCCAACCATCCACCCGAATACTGGGAGAATTATTGGAAAGCCATGGAAGAACGTAGAGCCGGGATCAGGCAAGAAAGGATTTGCGGAAACCGCTCTTGACAATCCGTGGTGCCGGTTGGATATCGGATTGTGTTGTAAAATTACATAGATACACCGGAATTCAGAGCAGCATTGCGAAAATCCGGGGAGCAGATTTCTGCTCCCCGGGGCTAAGTATATTTACTATCAGGCCACCATCGTGAACAGCCTGTTCAAGTCCCAGGAATTCCGGATGCCGGATTCACCGACTACTTCTTTCAGATTGCCAGCCAGCGAAGATTTTTCATCGTTCACCATTTCCAGCAAATTGCCCAGGTAATCGGGTTTGCGGCGGTTCAGGAATGTGTTGGCTTCGGGTGAGTTGCGGTAAATGGCGGTAAAGCCCTTGCCGTCGCGCTCGATGATGCCCCAAGTTACGAGGGCATCGAGGAAGTCGAGGGAGCTGTGGCTTTGGAGACGTAGTTTCTGCCGGATTTCGGACACGAACAGCGGGCCGGAGGCAAGTTCAGTGAAAAGGCCCAGCCTGATGGCCGTCAGCAATGGTTTGGCAGACCAGAACCCTGTTCCGATCCGGATGATGTTGATTGGAGTAATTTCCTGCTCTTGTTCAATTTCAATTGTACTCATGGCTAAATGAAGTTAATGTTCCGGAAGACGTGCTTCCACTGATTGAAACATGCTCTAAAATTAGTGTTGAAGCTTCAACATACAGAACACCATTGTGATGAACTGCCCAAACCAGAGGTTAAACCGTCCCAAAATTGGTGTAATCTGTTCCCTCGTTAACGTCCATTTCGCAGAAATCTGTCAATAAGTTGCAGGAAATTTGATTTTAAACGCATTAAGAATCATTTTTGCATTTAGAATAGGTCTAAATAAGATTACTATCAATGCGACTGAATGATGAAAGCGTTTTTGAACGGATTTTCCTGGAATACTGGGAGAGGATGTACGACATATGCTTCCATTTTGTAGGAGATCGCGCTGTTGCAGAGGAACTTGTGCAGGATATTTTCCGGTCGTTATGGGAACGCCGCGATAGCCTGCTCATCGATACGGGCATTGAAAACTACCTGGTGAAGGCCGCACGCCTTAAATCATTCGAGCATTTGCGTAACACCGCCATCGAAACCCGTAATCTCCGCGAAATTTCGTACTCGGCATCCGCTGCCGGGAATCATACCGAGAATCTGGTTTATTACAATGCGCTCACCGAACAGGTAGGGCGGATCGTGAATGCATTGCCCGAGCAGTGCCAGAAGGTTTTCAGGATGAGCCGCGAAAACGGGATGAACAACAAGCAGATCGCACACTCCCTGGCGATTTCTGAAAAAACGGTAGAGAACCAGATTACCAAAGCGCTGCGTACTTTGAGATTGCATCTTGGTGTGGACCGTTAAAGTATTTCCAAAAATTTTCATGGTAGCCGTAGGGGATAAGCAGGCGCTCTGCAACTGATGGATAGGGAATGCTCCCGATCCTAAACGAACCCCATGCAGGTTACCCCTGAACTTATTCAAAAATACCACCTCGGTCAATGCAGTCCGGAGGAGAAACATGCCGTGCTGCAATGGCTCGCCGGCGATGGTGCCGGGGAGGTGCCATCCTATTTGCAAGGAAAGGACCGAAAAGCTGTACAAGCGCGGATATGGAACGCGTTGAGCGATTTATCTGGGTTTCCGGACGGATCGGTCAATGCAGGGAGAGGTATTCCTTTCTGGAAATGGTCACGTATAGCGGCGAGTGTTACAATCTTGCTGGGTTTATCATGGTTTGCTTACGATCGATTTTCGATAAGAAACAGCATTTCGCAAACTGCTCCCATTCATTTCCGGAAGATCCGGACTGCATTGGGAGAAAAGAAGAAATTCTATCTGCCCGACAGCTCGCTCGTGTACCTGAATGCGGGCAGCCATTTGCGTTTTCCGGATCATTTCACAGACACGTCCAGAAACATCTATCTCACAGGGGAGGCATTCTTCGAAATCAGTAAAGATCCTTCGCGGCCATTTACCATTCAAACTGAAAACACCGAAACGACGGTGCTGGGGACGATTTTTGACCTCAAAGCTTATCGCGGAGAAGAAACAGAACTGGTGGTAGTGGAAGGCAAAGTGCGGTTCGGTCCGGCTGAAAAGCAAGTCGTGCTGACGGCCAACCAACTGGCATCGTTTAATGTGGCTTCGGGTGCATTGATCAACCGGAATGTTTACGCAGGGGTGTACGGGGGCTGGAAGCAGAACAGGCTGACTTTCCGCGATAGCCGATTATCCGAAATAACAGTGGTACTGGAACGGTGGTATGGCATCGACGTCGTGATCCGCAATCCGGCATTGAAAAACGTCATTTTTACCGGTACTTATGAAAATCCTTCCTTACAGACCATCCTGAACGATATGTCGTCGGCAATGAAATTTACCTGCACCCAACAGGGAAAGCAGCTCATTATTCAATAAATCAATCGCTACCCAATAGTTTATGAAAGTAAATCCTCCCTGATCAACCCCGAGGACAGCCAATAAAAAGGCCCGGGCGTTCCGTCTCGCAAACTTGCACCCAGGCCTGTGTCCAACAACTCTCATTGAAAGAATTAATCAAACATTGAAACAAAATTAATGAAAACCCTATTCAAACTGGCTGTGCTAATGCTGGCCATCCCGCTTATGCTGCATGCGCAGGTAAGATCTGTGCTCGACAAGCGGATCACTATTTCATTCGATCAAATCGCGTTAAGCGATGCGCTGGCCGCCGTGGGAGAGCAGGCACAATGCACATTTTCTTATAGCGGCACTTACCTGGATGCCAATCGCAGGGTTTCGTTGAACGTCAGAGATGTGACTGTAAAAGAGGTGCTTACGCAACTGATCGGCGAGGCTGCCGATCGCCTGAAAGTGCAGGGCAATAAAATCCTGATACTCGCCAGAACAGAAGGGCGTGGAAATGTGAAAGGCGCGGTTCGCACATCGGACGGGCAGGCTGCGGAATTTGTAAATATTTTGGTAAAACGAACAGGAAAAGGAGCACAAACGGATACCCGTGGAGATTATCTGGTAAAGAACGTGCCTGCCGGAAAGCAGGTAGTGGTGATCCAGCTGCTGGGCTACGAGGCCATCGAGCAGGAAGTGGAGGTACTTGCAGACCAGACCGTGACATTACCGGATGTTTCACTGAACGAAGACAGCAAAACTTTGCAGGAGTTGGTTGTGACCGGTGCCGCGAATAAATTCGGGAACAAGGAAAGTGACTATGTGGCAAGATTGCCGCTCAAAAACCTCGAAAACCCGCAGGTTTACAGCGTGGTAGGCAAGGAGTTGATGAACGAACAGATGATTACACGACTGGAAGAGTCATTCCGCAATGTGCCTGGCGCGACGTCCACGCGTACAGGCGCGGGTATGCCTGCTTTCATATCGCGAGGGTTTCAGTCGGGGGACAACTTGCGCAACGGGATGGCGACCTTTTTGAAAACCGGTATCGACCCGGCGATTGTGGAGCGCGTGGAAGTGATCCGCGGCCCTTCAAGCACGTTGTTCGGGTCGGCGATGGTGTCGTTCAATGGGTTGGTCAATTATGTGACTAAAAAGCCGTTTGAAAAATTGGGCGGCGAGGTTTCCTATTTTACGGGCAGCAACGACCTTAGCCGCTTTGCGGTGGACGTCAATACGCCTGTCAATCGCGACAAGACGCTGCTTTTCCGGTTTAATGCGGCTGCGCAGAAGGAGAACTCGTTTCAGGACCAGGGTTTTTCACACACGACAGCCATTGCGCCAAGCTTCACCTACAAAGCCTCCGACCGCCTGACATTGAACCTGAATGCCGACATCCAGACTGCGAAAGCGACCTCGGCAACGTTGCTGACGATCGGTTCCGGTGTAAAAGCCAAGGCGCTCGATGAACTGAAACTGGGCTACAAACGCTCATTGATCGACAACTCGGCAAACTCGATCCAGGCCTCTAATAATGTGTATTTTCAGGCGGAATATAAATTGTCGGAAAACTGGACTTCGCAAACCAACTATGCGTGGTCGCTCGGTACTTACGATCATTTCAACCAGTTCAATTACACCTGGATGACCGATTCCACCATCCGTAGGCAGGTGAGTGTGTGGTTTCCCGACAAATGGGGCCGGAAACAGATCCAGCAGAATTTCATCGGTGATTTCAATGTCGGTCCGATCCGTAACCGGCTTTTGCTAGGCGTAGATTATCTGACGCAATACCGCCACATGCACTACGGCGTGGTCACGCTCGATACGGTCAATATCAACAAAGCAAGCCGCTCGCTGGATAACGATCAGATCCAGACATTGTTTACCAGACTGAATGCGCCGGAGTCTATTAACAAGCAATATTCTTACAGTGCTTACGCCTCCGACATGATCAATTTCACGCGGCAGCTCATGGTATTGCTAAGCCTGCGAGTCGACCGTTTTGTAAACAATGGCACACTGAATAGCCTGACAGGCATTACCACAGGCGATTACAAACAGACCGCACTTTCACCCAAACTAGGCATTGTGTATCAGCCGTTGCCCGAGCGCATTTCGCTTTTTGCAAACTATATGAATGGTTTCAAAAACATCCCTGCCGCGAGCCAGCCCGACGGAACCGTATCTAATTTTAAACCGCAGCAAGCCAACCAGTGGGAAGTGGGAGCGAAAGTTAATCTGTTGGGAAACAAGCTTAGTGCAACCATCAGCTACTATGATATTGCTGTCAAAAACTCGACCTATTTGAAAACGATCAACAACCAGAACTTCACCGTTCAGGATGGTACCCAGCAGAGTAAAGGCATCGAAGCCGAGTTGATAGCAAGTCCGGTAAGAGGGTTGAACATCGTAATGGGTTATGGCTATAATGACAACGAATTCCGCCGCGCAGCCGAAGCTGTGGCTGGAAAACGGGCTGTTTCAACGCCTAAAAATACAGCTAACCTGTGGGTGAGCTACCAGTTTCCCGGCGGCGGTTTACGTGGTTTCGGAATTGGCGCGGGCGGTTATCGTGTTTCCGAATCTTATTTCAATTCAGCAAATACATTTACCATACCTTCCTACACGCTGGTAAATGCAACCTTGTTTTACGACCAGCCGCGTTTCCGCATTAGCCTCAAAGGGGATAACCTTTTGGATGAAAAATACTGGCTCAGCGACGGCAGCCCGCAGAAGCCCGCGAATGTGATGGCGGGTGTGGCTTTGAAGTTTTAAATTTCGGAACCCCGACCAGTATACGGAAACATACACTGGTCGGGTTTTAAGAGTTTTTTACCGATCGTCGGTATAGGTAGCGTTGATCGGCAGGTAATAGGCTTCTGAACGGTCCCTCACGAGGGCGTAGTTATTGGGGGGATCTGCAAGATTTTGATAGGTAACCGGGTTTTGGAAAGCCGACCGGCACCTGGTAAGGGTTATCCGAAGGAGTTATCGCACCGGCGGCGTTCACGCGGGGCAACTTCCGAATGTCGTTTTCTTCACTTAGTTGCGCTTGATTACTAGTTGATTAGCTGTCGTGCCGTCGGTAAAAAGCACGCGGAGCAGGTAATGGCCCGGCAGCAACTTCCGTAATTGTGCTCGTTCGGGAACATTTACGGATTCCAGGACGGTTTTGCCGGCCAGGTCAAAGAAGGTGATTTTCGCGGGCTTCTTGCCTCCTGTGAGCAACGAGAACGGCAAGTCCGCTTCAATCGGATTGGGAAATGCGAGTAAACCTGCTTTTGCTGATTGAACGGAACAAATGCGACTGTATGCAAAGGATTTGTCGACGTCCAGCATTTTCAACCGATAATAAGCCATTCCATAGCAACTTTCAAGGTCAATGAATGAGTAGTTCGTCATAGCCGATCCGGTGTTGTTACACGCCACTTCCCCGATTTTCTGCCAGGTTTTCGCGTCAGGGCTCCACTCAATTTCGAAATGGTCGCTGTTGATTTCGCTGGCAGTGGTCCAGGCTAAAAGCGTTGAATTATGCTCACGCGCAGCGGTAAACGCAGTAAGTACTACGGGCAGGGCGTCGCGTGGGTCTTCTTCCGCAAACAGCTGGGCGAATTCCGGGAACATGCCTGCCGCTTCCAGCTCGCTCGCGGGCACGAAAGTCTCGTCGGCTTTGGAGGCGTAAAGGATTGCCGGCAATGTGCCTTCATAATGTGCAAACACCGCCACCGAATCCGGCTGGGGCGTGGTGAGCAGGAAATCGTCTTCCCAAATGTCGAAAATGCTGATGTCCGGATCGATTTGCGGAGGTACCTGCGGGTTTTGCGGAAGGTCGAGCGGATCGCCGCAATTGGTGACCGTAAATGTCACTTCATGCGTTGATTCCAGGTCCCGGCGGTTCGGGTAAGTCCGCGTGCATATCACCTGGTATTGCCCAGGATGCTCAGCCTGAAAGGTGATCTGATCGCCGGTGGTCGTGAAGGCTTGTTGCGTTGGCAGTACCAGCCAGTTATGAATGTACTGCCCACCCGACGGCGTTGCGAGGGACACCGAAATATTGGCCGTATTTCCCTCGGTAACCCGGCTTTGCTTGAATGGGTAGCAGACGTTGTAGACGGAGATGATTGGTTGGGGTGGGTGGGGAAGCAACGGGCAGGTGGTGCCGCCTGCGAGGAGGTTTTCGGATTGGCCGATGGTTGTCCAGGGGATAAATCCGGCTCGGATATGTTCGGTATCGTTATCAGTACCGTAGATATTAGCAAATGGCGTCTGCCTTCCTGGACCCGTTACGGCATTGACTGCATGTAGGTCCAATAACTCTCGTTGTACTTGCGTGTTTAAAGGTCCCTGATAGTCGATCGCACTAAACGTCGGTATGAAGCAAAATGTGAAATCTTTTGTTTTCGAAAATAACTTATTTGGAACTACTCTGGGCGTTAGTCCACCAGGTAAGAAGTCATCGTTGAAAGGAGAATTATAATTGAGACTAACTCCCAACCTTTTTGAAAATATCCCCCAGGTTGCAAACCGAAGTACATTACTAATTTGATTAAGTGCATTCGTATGGACATCGATATTGCTATTTTGCAAGCCAAAGGGCGTCCAGCTTCGCAATATCCGATCGCCATAATTGTATAGTCCAAAGAGTTCGCGATGTTGCGCATTCATGCTACCATGTGTGATCGCAATATTCCGGCAATTCTGAGGATAGCCACCATTACCTAGACTATTCAGGCTAGTTTGGAAAGCATCAAACGCGGGCGATTTGGATCCGACGCCACCTGTAAGCTGACCGCCCCAGTGGAGCATCATTTGCGTTGCTGCTGGCGTGGTCATCGAGTAGTAGTAATCACGCCAGGTTTTTGCGAAAAATTTCAGGATTACCTGAGTAAGCAACGTCGGACTTGATTCCCATAGCAACTGCGTCAGACCAACTGGGACATTAGCGCCCTGGTTAGGAGTGTCGTAACAAATCATGAGTCTTACATGATGGGCGATTCCATCTACCTCCATTTTTCGCAATGCGTACCTTGCGACCAGGCCGCTCATGCAAACGCCCAAAACGATGTTGTCAACGTTGCCTTGCTTGATCGTATTGATTTGCTGGATGATAGCTTTCATAACCTGCGCGTTATTCTCGATGGCAGCTGTTCCATCATCGTAATCGATAAATACCAGGTCAAAACCTTCCCTTAGCCATTGTGAAAACCGCTCACGAAACATTGCTTCCAATTCGTCCAGGTTCACATCGTTTGCAAAATCAAAACCTTCCCCGATAATCACCGTTTTATCGAGTATTCCATCGCAGCCCGTAACAATACGAATGGTCGCACCAACGACCTGTGTCCGAGCATTATGCAGGAAAGTGTCGCTCACGGCAGCTGGTGCGGATACGTGGAATTCCATCGCCGGCGGGATACGTTCCAGTTGCCGCACATCAACATACGTCTCGAAATCGTCGTGGCGGTTTTCCGCAATGAGCCTTATTTTGACCGGATGTTTGCCTTCCGTTTCAAAACGGTGCTTTATCAGTTGTTCCTGAAATGAATAATTGGTAAACCCCTTGCCGTCGCCAAAGTCAATCGCCATTGCGATGAGCGGTTGCGCGTGATTGGTAATGAGCAGTTTGGGGCTGATTTTGAACCAAACCTCGGCCTGATAAACGTCCTGTCGCAACGCGGCCGCATACAAAATCCTAAACGGCGTATAAGTTGCAAAGTCGACAGGCTTTCCTGTTCTTTTTCCATCCTCATTGGATCGGAGCTGTTTTTCAGACAGATACACAGCCTCCATATCGATAATGCCAAGCGGAATGGTATCGTTCCGGGTCAGTTTCGAAAGGTTGGTCTCCACCAAATCTTTCAGGTAGGGCATATGCGCATTTTTTGCACGGAGGTCGGCGTCGGCGATGCGTTCGTAGAGGTTGTGCCATTCTTCTGCCGATACCGATTCAGGTTTCGAAAGCTTGCCGGAACTGATTTGCTTTAAATAGTCAATTTCGTTCCGCGTGGTGACCGCCGCATTCATAAACAACTTATTGCCCAGGCCCGAGAGGTCCAGTTTGTCGAGGGCATTTTGTCGTAACGCTTGATAATCCTGTGCAAAAGTCGTTTGAAAAGACAACAGGACGGACGCCAGGAAGAGACATAGCTTTCCTGTGTCACATTTTTTGAAATGTGTCATTGGTGTATGTATTTAAAGTGAAAAAATTATTTAGCTAATAACTTGAAATCCCATTGTGTTTTCTTGCCGATCATAGGAGGTCGCTGACCCTGTACATCCGTAGCTTGACTGTATATTTTTCCAAACATTGGATTTTCGTCGCCATACGGGATTATGACAGTAATGTGACCAAACTTTCTAGGGACTTCCAGAGCAATCTCATAGTCACCATTCTCATCTGTGTAAGCTGATTTGAGATCGATCGAGCCCTTCAATCGTGAGCCGCTCAGCAGAACCAAGATGCTGTCCACTGGCACCTGATTTTCGTCGAACACTTTACCATACACTACGGTCGTACGATCGCCTAAATGCCCGCAAGCAAGCATCGTCAGCGCGATTAACGGCAGCAAAAGGCAGCTCTTGAAAATCGCTGATTGAATTTTGAAGTGTGTATTCATATTTGGGTTTGTTATGGTTAGAATGCTGATGCTGGTTCATTTAGGTTCTAGTTGAAAATCCCATTGCGTTTTTTTACCGATCATCGGACGTTGCTGGCCCTTTATATCCGTAGCTTGACGGTATATTTTTTCAAACTTTGGATTGTCATCGCCGTACGGAATGCCAACATCAATATCGCCAAACTTTCTAGGTACTTCCAGGGCAATCTCATAATCACCATTCTCATCGGTATAAGTTGATTTGAGATCAACCGAGCCTTTCAATCGTGAGCCGCTCAGCAAAACCATAATACTGTCCACAGGTATGTGATTCTGGTCGAACACCCTGCCATAAACTACCGTTGTGCGGTCGCCCAAATGTCCGCAGGCGAGCATTGCCATCGTCGCCAGACTTAGGGCGATACCCTTTATCAGCAATTGTTTTTCAAAGATTTTTGTCATACTCATCATGATTGGATTTAGTAAATAAATGCACAGCTACTTACTTGTCGGCTGTGCAAATATGTGTTAAATCAAAATCAAAAAAGCCTGCTGGTGAATAGTAATGAATTAACGGTAACCTTATGATGATCAGAGGATAATACAAAAAAAATCCCGGCTGCTCACGCGGCCGGGATTTTCAATAATGGTTACTTAACGAATCCTCAAAAGCTATAACGCAAACCAATCTGCACCTGGTAAGGGCTACCCGAAGGCGTTACCACACCCGCAGTATTCACGCGGTATACGTATTGGTTTTTCGATTTGTCGAATGCTGATTGCGCGGGTTTGCCATTGGCGGCGGGGATGCCCAATGCGTAGAGCGCTTGCGTGCCCAGCGTCTTGGTGCGGCCCCATTCCTTGTTCAGGAAGTTGGCAAAGTTGAACACGTCGGCAGAAATTTCGATGGCGTGCGTACCGGCGATTTTAATGCGTTTCGATGCACGAACGTCGAACACGCCGTAGAAACCGTTGATACCTCCGTTTCTTTCAGCGATTTTACCCGAGTTTTTAATGATATAATCTTTGATGCTCTGGCTTGCGTCCTTATTGTCGAGAATGGCTTGTAGACCCGTCCGTACGTTTTCAGGCACGTTCGGGTCGTTTCTGTCGAAAACGTAAGCAAGGTCGTTGGTACCTACGAAGTCGCCGTTGGTGTTACCGCCCGATAGCAGGGTGTAGCGGGTACCGCCGATTCCCGAATAGCGAACGCCCACATTCACGCCCCAGAAGCTAGGTAGCGAGCCGTAGAACACGATTTTGTGACGGAATTGGTTGTCGGAATACGACATCAGGCTCAGGTTACGCGGATCGTCCCGTACAGGCAATGAGAGCGTAGCACTGTTCGCTACGTTACCGTTGAAAGAAGTGTTGTCTTTCACATCATTGTAAGTATAGCTCAAAGTGATCTCCCCGTCGCGGAAATATTGGTATTTTACATCAGCCACAAAAGAGAATGCATTCACCTTTCCTTCGCTGTTCAGTTCCAGTACGCGACCGAATTGCGTGGCTTTACGTCCGAGCAGCCAGTCACCCGCGCCATTGGCCGGCATTTTGTCCGCAGGTACGTATACGCCGCGGTTGCCTTCGTTAGCCAGGCGGAAGAACGGCTCGTCGACCATGTTTCTGTCCACATACATATAGTTGTTGCGGCCGAGGCTCATGTAACCTGCGATACCTACTTTCAACTTGTCGGTCAGGTACTTGTTGTAAGAAATGTTAGCCTTGTAGATGATCGGCACGCGTGCATCTTTCGCATTGGTATTGATCGTCGGCAACTGGAATTGCGACAACGTCGGGATGCTGTTGTAATTGGCGCGGTAGGCCGCGAAATCCGGGGTAGGAATGTTCGGGCTACGTACATCGACAGTCGCCAGGTGCTTTCCGTCGAATGTCAGGTTGTTGATCACCACATAGTTGTTGATGTCCGAAGCGAATACGCCGGCACCGAGACGGAAAATGTCGGTATGCTTGTCGTTCACATCCCAGGTGAATTGTACGCGCGGCTGTGCTACGAATGACTTGATCTTGTTGTCGGTGCGGATTTGCAGGGCGTCATACAAAGTCTGGTTCAAAGGCGAGCTCGGGTAATGCGCGTAGTCGAGGCGCAGACCTGCCACCACGTCCAGGCCGGTTGCGAGGCTTGTTTTCAATTGACCATAAATACCTGCGTTCCAGATATTGCCTTTTACGGACCAGTCGTCCATCAAAGGCACTTCGCGGTAGTAACGGTAAGGTTTCAGGTCGTTGAACTGGTCGAGGGCGGTTTTACCCGCAGCGGCATCCACCGTGTAGTGGAAACGGCCGTTTACCTCCGAGCCGTACGTAGATTTCGAATGCGTCATCATGATATCCGCACCGAAAGTATACTCCACTTTATCGGTGTTGTAATACAGGTTATCCACCAATTGAACGACGTGGTTGGTAAAACGCTCCTGCGCGAAACGGTGGCCGCCCATCTGGATATTTGTAGAACGGGAATTGCCATCGCTCAATACCGAGTTCACGTTCTCCACGATCGCTCTCGGGATGTTGGCATCGGGGAGCTGGTCGCCGGGGGCACTTTTTTGTTTTACAAACAAATGCTGGACTTTCAGCTCGTTGGTCACTTTCGAATTAAGCGTAGAGCGGAGCGATGCGAGCAAGCTGTTATCCTGGTTGAAGTCGTTTCCGTAAGATTCGTACGCATTGATGGTCGTATTGTCCGCCAGACCGAGCTTGTTGCGGTCGTTGGTGTAGTTGTTGCGGATCGTCAAAAGGTTACGGTTGTTCAACTGCCAGTCGAGGCGTAAAAATGCCGCATCGGAACCGCGTTTTTTATCGAATGTTCCAAACTGCGGGGTGTTGGACATGCCGTATTTGGTGCGGGCGATGTTCACGAACTGGTCAAGCGTCGCGCGGGTCACATTGAAACGGTTTTCATCCACCGGGCTGAGGATATCGGCGATGATCAACGGACGGCTGTCCTGCTGGTGGTCCCAAGCCATGAAGAAATGCAACTTGTCTTTCAGGATTGGTCCGCCCAATGAGAATCCAAACTGGTTGGTAGAGAACTGGTTATTGATTTTGTTGCCACGAATATCGTAAGGGCTCGACAACCAGTCGGCGCGCGTGTAGTTGAATGCGCTACCGCTCAGCTGGTTAGTACCCGATTTCGTCACCGCGCTGATGGTACCGCCACCGCTGCGTCCGTAAGTAACGTCATACTGGTTGGTAACTACCTGAAATTCACGCACCGCTTCGATCGAGATCGAGTAGGGCGCACCGCTTCGACTGGTAGTGGCACCTGCCGAAGTCGGGTTTTTGGAGCTCATACCGTCGATGGTGTAGCCCGTAGAAGAGCCCAATTGGCCGGAAATGTTACCTCCGCGGCTCAGCGGCGAAAGGTCCATGAGCGACGTAAAATTCCGTCCGTTCACGGGCAGACGGGTTATATCCCGTGCCGAAATGGCCGTGGAAGCGCCGAGGTTTTCGATTTTGTTCTTGATACCGGAAGCCACAACGCTCACGACTTCAAGCGTTTGGCCGGCCTCTTTCATACTCATCTTAACCTTCACGGCATCGCCCTGGTGGAGGAGATAACCAGTCAGTTTTTGTTCGCCAAAACCGACGTAAGTAGCTGTAACTGTGTACGGACCGCCCAATGGAAGCTCTTTAAAGGCATATTCGCCTTTTGCATTGGTAACGGTTCCTGTCGTAAAGCCTGTTGATTCGTTTTTCACCTGAACGGTCGCGCCGGCCAGTGCCGCGTTCTGGTCGTCGGTAACCGTACCGGCGATGGATGCCTGTGTCGTTTGAGCCCTCAGCACCACGATGTTGCCGAAGCAGCAAAGCAATGTCAGGACAATAGGAAGTAAAAATCTCTTATGCATGAGCATGTTGTTGGTTAAACAAAATTTGCCGCAAAAGAAGAGGATCTACTTGACCAGGGTGTTATTGTAGTGTTATGTTATTGTAAAGTCGAAGTAACACCCGTTTCTACCTTGTTAAACTCACTGGAAAAATTTTTCTGAATTATTTTTTGAACTGCTGTCCAGTCTGGCGAAGGCCGCTCGTCATAGACATGAATTCAATCATTCAAAAAACTAAAAATTACATGGAAGCAAGAATCAATCTTCACGAAAAAGGACACAGTGCATTAAAGGCAATGTATGGAATAGGTGCGTACCTCGCAAAATCACGGGTTGAGCGGAATCTGCTGAACCTGATTTACCTCCGTGTATCGCAAATCAACGGCTGCGCGTTTTGCATCGATATGCATTCCAAGGACTTGCGCGTGGAAGGCGAAGCCGAGCAGAAGTTGTATTTGCTGAATGCCTGGCGCGAAGCCCCTTTCTACTCCGCACGCGAGCGCGCCGCATTCGCATATGCGGAAGCCGTAACCGTGCTGAAAGACCGCGAGGTTACCGACGAAGTATTCGATGCGGTTAACGAACAGTTTAGCCATGAAGAGATCGTCGACCTCACGCTCGCGATCACGACCATCAATTCCTACAACCGCTTCAACATCGCATTCCGCACGGAGGCGGGGAGTTACGAGCCGGGGCAGTTTGCGGTGCATTAATTGAACACTTCATCAATAAGCTGGGTTAGGAGCGCGGGGCGCACGTCGGTATTTTGAATACACGATGTTGCGCGCCGCGCTGTTTTGCATCCGTCGCCTCCTACAACGACCGGCGCAAAATCACCGAAAACGGATTGGCGATATGTCGGCTTACGCCCGTTAGAACCATATCCGCCGCCGATTTTCCCATGGCTTTCAAGTCGGAGGAAATGGTCGTAATGCCGTTCAGCATGGCTTTTTTAGCGTCGTTATCCTGATAGGAAACAATGCCGACGTGACGGCCTGCCACCAGATCGGAGCTATTGATGATCTCGCGCACGAGGAACATCAAATGCTCGTCGGAAAGGACAATAAAGGCTTCGCCTTCGCGGACCATGTCTTTGGTAAGGTCGGTCGACACGCGGCAGACGAGGTTTCGCTTCGCACAGGCGCGGGCGAATGCGTCGGGCAGCGCGCAGGGGTAGTAGGTGTGTGCGGGAAAAATGAGGTTAATGCATTGGTATTTGCGAAAACCAGAGGCAAGTTCCTGAATCGCCTGATCGATATCCCGGCTGAAATGCTCGAAAACGGTCCCGAAGCAGTCAGACAGGCCGGGAACTTCCTTGTCGAGGATAATCAGCTTTTCTTTCGGCAGGCGCCCGATGGCCTGGTAGCCGCTGTCGGGGTCGTCGAGGAAATGCGGGATGACGATGATGTGGGAGTAGGACAGATGTTTTCGCTTGATAAGTGTACGGAAATGCGCGGCACTATTATGGTAAATATGGAAGTCGATCTCGGCTTTTTGCCCGATGCGCTCCGTTAATGCATCGTAAACGGTCTTGCTGTATTCATTAAGCTGGTTAAAAAGTACCAGCACTTTCAGTTCCGGCGCCGGGTCGAGACGGTTGATGTAATAACTCTTGCCATGCTGCGACGCGAGAATGCCCATATCACGCAGGTTGTTGTAGCTTTTTTCAATGGTGCTTCTCGACACGGCGTACATCCGGCTCAGCTCGTTGATCGACGGCAAGCGGTCGCCGCGGTCCATGAGGCCGGTTTTGGTGGCGAGCAGCACCGCCTCCACGAGTTGCTGGTAGACCGGTTCGGAGGAGTCTCGGTCGACGGTGAAGTGGTTTTCGAAGTTGATCTTTCTCATGAATCGGCGGCAATGCACGGTTAATTTAAGCAGAATGGGAATCCGCAAAAGTGAGTACAGACAGACAGGCGGAAGTCGTCCGTGGACGCCACTATTTTATCCTCCAATTCATTTTTGCCGCGGCAGCCCCAGGTGTGCAAAACGGTTTCGGGTTGAAGGTCAAATCTTCCGGGTTAAGCTGGTAAAAAGTGCTTTCCATCGATTTTGTTTGTGGTTTTTGCCAATTGATCTGAACTTGTGGAGTAACACGCCGCGCAAACACCATGGGACCCAGAAACAGCTTTACCGTACTCACACATGTGACCGTCTGGTCGCTGCTGGGATTTATCCTCCTGTTTTACCCGCCGCTGAGCTGGAATTTTTCGGTACCGCCCAATTTCTGGATCAAGCAATCGCTCAACCTGCTGATCATGATCGGGGTATTTTATGTAAATGCCCTGTACGTAGCGCCCCGGCTGCTTTTTGAACGCAACGGGAAGGTGATGTTCGGGATGTGGCTGGTGGGCATTGTGATCTGTTTTATGGTAATAGCACGGGTAATCGAGGTGAAGCTGGGGGTGCTGGCCGATATGTCGAAAATGGCGAACAAAGCGCCGAAAGACCCTTACCGACTGGATTTTCACTTGTTTATGATCATGCTGCTCGTGATGGTGATCAGTACCAGCCTGGCTATGGCACGTCGCTGGCAGGCGGACGCCCAGACGCGTGAACGCATCGAAAAACAGCATATCGCCTCCGAGCTTTCTTTTTTAAAAGCCCAGATCAACCCGCATTTCTTTTTTAATACACTCAATAACATTTACTCGCTCACGTACTCCGACATCCCGGTATCGCGCGAGGCGATCCTGAAACTCTCGCGCATGATGCGTTACGTGCTGTACGATACGCTCGGCGACTCCGTGCCGCTGAAACAGGAACTTTCATTCCTCAAAGACTACATTGCATTGATGGGTCTCCGCCTGCACGAATGCACGACGCTGGAATTCAACGAACCGGCGCCCGACAAGGATTACTGGATCGCGCCGATGCTCCTGCTGCCGTTTGTCGAGAATGCATTCAAACACGGGTCGAGTACGATGCAGCATTCGCGGATCGTAGTGGAGCTCGAAGTCGGTGAAGGTTCGCTGTCGCTACGGGTTTTTAACCATATTGCGCATGAAAAGGATGGTTACCAGCTCGACCAGGGTGGGATAGGCCTCGCCAACACGCGCAAGCGGCTCGACCTTTTGTACGAAGACAGGCACACGCTGGTCATTAGCGAGGAAGAAAAAACCTATGAAGTTTTGTTGACTTTGCAGCTCGACCGCGAGAAAGTCGGGCAGATCGTCGAACTTGTATGAAATTGAACTGTATCGCCGTCGATGACGAGCCTTTGGCACTGAACCTTATCAGCGCATTCGTGGAGCAAACGCCGTTTCTGGAACTGAAAGGCCGGTTTGGGAATGCCGTTCAGGCATTGCAGGCGCTCCACGAGCAAACCATTCACCTGATTTTCCTGGACATTCAAATGCCCGACCTCAATGGCATGGAACTGGCCCGGGTGATCAGCCAGTCGGGGGCTTCCGTGCAAACGCGCATCGTGTTTACGACCGCCTATAACCAGTTCGCCGTGGAGGGGTACAAGGTGGATGCATTGGATTATCTGCTGAAACCTTTCGGGTACGACGAATTCCTGCGGGCGGCCTCGAAAGCAAAGAAGTATTTCGAGGTTTTGCAGGATAACGGGGCCGGGGATGTTTCCGAAAATTATATGTTCGTGAAAGCGGATTATAAACATATCCGGGTAGATTTTGACGCGATTACGCACGTCGAATCGGTGAAAGATTATGTCAAAATCCATTTAATGCCGCCGCTTAACCCCGTGGTGACGCTGAGCAGCCTGAAATCCATTGAAGAAAAACTGCCGCAAGCCCGGTTCCTGCGCATTCACCGGTCGTTTATCGTCGCTGTAAGCAAGGTCGATTCGGTCAGCAAGAATTCGGTGCAGCTGGGCCCGGTCGAAATACCGGTAGGGGAGCTTTATAAGGATGCATTCAAGACATTGCTTGCCCGCTGGATTTAAGAACCACAGCGGACAAGCGTTGGATTTCAAACTATTCCACCACTTTTACCAGTGAGGCTAATTCCTGGTCGGCGAGGCCAAGCGATTCCGCTTTTTGCAACAAATCGCTGATCGACTTCACAAAACCCTCCTGCGCACCCGCATTACGGAATGCATGATGAATGCGCTGCGTAGCGGCCACGCTGATCGACAGCGGACTTTGGCTGATCGTAAAATCGCCTTTCTCTACCACACCGATCTGGTGCTTGAAAAATTCGGTAAAGCCGGGCGTGATTTCACCCAGTATTTCACCGTACGCGCTTAATGACAAACCTGATTTTTGAGAAAGCACAATGCCGTGGATCAGGCCGGTGTAGGAGCCGTAGAGCCAGGTCAGCGTAGCCAGGTCCATCGCCGAGGCCAGTGCCGCGCGGTCGCCGAGGTATTTGATATTCCCTCCAAAAACAGCCAATGCGTCGCGGCTGCGCTCAAAATGTGCCTGGTTACCGGAGACAATGATGGTCGTCTCGGGCAGGCCCATCTGGTCCGGCGCTACCTGGATCGCGCCATTGATATAACCCGCATTTACATTTGCCAGCGCAGCTTCCAGGCCCTCGGCCTCCTGCGGGTCGGCGGTGGTGAAGTTGATGAGCGTTTTTCCTGCGAGAACGGATTTGTCGGAGATGCCGTCCAGGATTCGGTTTACCGCTTCATAATCCAGCACGCATATTACCACGAGCGGACTCTGGCGGATCGCTTCTTCCAGGGTTTCAAAAACTTTTACGCCCGCAATGCCGTCGGCTTTCGCGCGGGTGCGGTTCCAGACGGAGACATTGTAACCTTTCGTGACGAGCAACTCCGCCAGCCGTGTACCCATTTGTCCCAAACCTATAATGGTGATCTGTTTCGTGTTCATTTTCTGTTCGTTTTGAATTGATGAACACAAAATTCGGGAGCAGGCAGGCGGCTATCAATTACCGAAAAAAGATTCGGTAACCGAAAAATTATTCGGTATTGAGTAAATTGTGCGATACAAAAGAACTCGGACCAACTCACTCATCGACGCCATGTACCAGCGGAAAACACCGGAAGACCTCGAATGCGGCATTACCATTGCCATGAAAGTTTTCGGCGCAAAATGGAAACCCTGCCTGCTCGACGCCATCCAGCGCGGGTTTCGACGGCCCAGCGAAATGCACCGGGAAATCAAAGGTGCCACGCCGCGCGTGCTCGATATGCAGCTGCGCGAGCTGGAAGCCGGCGGCATCGTGGAAAAATGCCAGTCCGCCGGCTTTCCACTCTATACGGAATACACGCTCACAGACATCGGCCGGAGCATTATGCCCGTAATCGATCGGATGAACGAATGGGGATTACAGTACAAGGAACACGCGGCCGAGGAAAACCTTCAATCCATATCCTTGTAATGCCGCACCTTCTGGAACATCTCGATGAGCGTGGCCACCTGAAGTTTTTCGAATAGCCGCGCTTTGTAGGTACTTACCGAGCTTTCGGTCAAATCCAGTTTCGATGCGATTTCCTTGATCCAGAACCCGTCGATCAGCATGTCCATGATCGTGATTTCACGGGCGGAGAGGTCAAGGAGCGGGTTGTCGGGCCGGTAATTATGCTTGTCGAGCTGGTTGAGCAGTTCGACTTTGATCCTTGGGCTCACATACCTGCCCGTTTCCGCGACCGACAAAATGGCCGCGCGGAGCTCTTCGGTCGCCGTGTTTTTGGAAACAAAACCATTCGCGCCCGAGCGCAGGTAATGGATACCGTAAATCCGCTCCTCGATGGCTGAAAAGACCAGGATGGAAACGTTTTTCTGGACGGCCCGCATTGCCCCGATCATTTCAAATCCCTGTCCCTCAGGAATCTGAACATCCAGGATGACAAGGTCCTGTGGTTGCATGGCTAGTTCCGACAAGGCAGCATTAAAAGATGCGGCTTCGTGAATTACCGCGGCCCTGTATAAATCCTGAACGAGTATTTTTGTGGCAAGTCTGATAATCTGATAATCTTCGACAATTAAAATGTTTTTCATCCGGACATTTTGAAATTAAAAGAAATTCAATTTGCTGTGGAGGTCCAGAGAATAAATGAGTAAGTATGAACATTGTTTGATGCTCTTTTCAAAAATCTTTGGATAGCTGAGGGGTAAGTTTTATACCGCATTTAAACGGGTGTTTCAATATCAAAAGGAAATTCTGAAAATAAAAGTAAAATAACTTCTAATAAATTAATTTGACAAAAATTGTCTTCTTGCTCCTCAATTTGTTAACCACTTCCAGCTGGTGGTCCAAGTAATTGAGACGTAACCTGTTTGGTAATGCAAATCACCCGCAAGCCTGACGCTCGCGCATATACGGACGGGGGAAATCGGGGGATGTCAGGAGCTGAAATACTGGACCACATTCGCCGCGTCCAGTTCCAGTTCGAGGTCGACGCTGAACTCGGATTCGGTCTGCTGCACCGACAGCCGGTGTTTATCGGGGTAAAGTAGTTGGAGGCGCTTCGAGGTATTGCTCAATCCAAAGCCGCCCACCCGCTCTTCCCGGGGCCTCGGGTTCTGTCGCGTGTGCTGGGGGATGTTGTTCTTTATTTTAAAATACAATGTGTTTTGATCCAGTACAATAGAAAGGTTTACATAAGACGCATATTTGCTTTTGGCGGTGCCATGCTTGAATGCATTTTCGACGAACGAAACCAGCAGAAGGGGGGCAATAAGATATTCCTCCGGGTTGCCTGTCAATTGGTAATCGATCGTTACTTTGTCGGAAAAGCGGGCGCGTTCCAGGTCAAGGTAATTTTCAATGTAGCTGATTTCCCGGGCCAATATTACAATTTCCTTGCTCGATTCATAAAGGCTGTACCGCATCAGGTCGGACAATTTAAGGACGAGATCGGCTGCCTGTTCGTCGACATCCACCGTTTTGGTATAGATCGCATTTAGGGTATTGAAAAGGAAATGCGGATTGATCTGCGATTTAAGAAAACTGAGTTCGAGGTTCAGGTTATTTTTTTGTAATTGTAAACTTTGGGTTTGCAGGTTCAGGTTTACTTTTTCGAGTTGGAGTCGTTCCATTTCCAACTGCATATTTTTGGTCCGCGAATTAATAATGTCGCGCATTACCTTGATAGCCAGAAGGGGAGTGATGTAGTACAGGCTCCACGCGTAGTCGGTGTAGGCGATATCGAAGTCCGTGAAACAGCTGGTCCATTTACTGCGCTCCTTGAAAAAATCCCATAATTTGGTCACGTAGCCGGGGTTATCTCTCGCCCCGTTTGTGATCGACGCCAGGTACCGGAATTCACAATAATTTGTGATATGTACCAGAAGGAACATGATAACCAGACTAATAATGAGCGGGATTATTTTTCGGGTATATAAAAAACGGGGAAAGACCCCATATCCAAGTACATAGAAAACCAATACAGATTGGAGAAACACCGCCGCGGAAGCATGCCAAATGACGGGCAGGTTATCCTTCGTAAGGGCTGGAATGCTGTAATAACGTGCTACGCACCAGAGCGCTATCCAGGCCAGTAAATGATAAATAATCCTGGTTATTTTTGCCCTTTTTTCAGATGGAATAGGATAGAAACCCATAACCTGTCAGATTCTGTTCTTCTGTAATGCGGCGAGTACATTGGCACGATAAGTTACCCCGATCGGGATTTTACGCCCGCTGTTCGTGGTAATCTCATTTCCTTCAATTTCCCGTATCACTTTTTTATTGACGATATAAGAGCGGTTTACCCTCAGAAACTGTGCAGAAGGCAATGCTTCTTCGATTTTCGCCATCGTCATATGAATAACCGCAACACGGTCCGACCAATATAATTTCAGGTAATCGCGCATGCCTTCAATGAAGTGTATTTCACTGGGTGCTACTTTAATGAGTTTTTTATTTTCTTTTAATAATAGAAAGTCATTTCCGGCACCGGAAAATTCCGTATCCGGCGCTTGTTCCTGCGGTTTTTTCGTCGATGAAACGATTTCCACCAGCGGCTTGGAAATACCCGGCGAATGTTTCTGAAAACGTATGCCGTCGACCTTGTTGACGGCCTTTAAGAACCTTTCGAATGAGACGGGTTTGAGGAGGTAGTCCGTGAGCTCGTGCTCGTAACCTTCCAGCGCGTAGGAAGGATCGGCTGTGATCATGATCATGGCCGGGCGGGTTGCAGGAAGGAGCTTTAACAGTTCAAATCCCGTCATTTCAGGCATTTCAATGTCCAGAAACACGATATCGGGCTTCAAATCCCTGATCAGGAAGAGGGCATCGGTAGCGGTCTCGGCAACACCGGCCAGTTCGAGAAAGGGAACTTTCTGCACATATTTTTCAATCAATCGGCGTGCATCAGCCTCATCGTCTACTATTATACACCGCAACCTGCCGGGAGACAACATACTCTGACCTTAACTACTGTACTAAATTTCATTCGTCTGCAATAATATAGGTATTGGTCGAAATAAATGCATAATTCGGCGAAATTATTTTAGTTCGACAGCTATTTAAGATTACTTTAAACCCGTTAAGGAATGAACGCATTGTGAAAGGATAAAAGAAGCTATTGGCCATGATAAAAAGACATACCGAAATTGCATTGAAAGGGGGGAGAAATGGACGCCTTGCTCAGTTTCATATAAACTACGATTATACTTCATTTACAAACATAGCCGGTAACCCGGCCTTGCCCGGTTTGATTTTAAAGGAATTAAACAGGTAACTTCCTGCTTCCAGGTACTCCCGGCCATTGAATATGTTGTTTGATTTGGATTTAAGCTCGAAAAACGCAATTTTTATCTGAGAAAACAACGATCCGGGCTTGTACTGGAAAACGATAACTTTTATAAGTAAAATGGGTGCTTAAAAATTGAAAAGCTCCTGGCATTTTGCCAGGGGCTTTTTTGTTTGGAATTACGCCAATGCCAATCAATTAATTGATTCACTTTGATCATTGGACAGAAATATTTTTGTAGCTGAATATTGACAAACTAATACGCAAGAGGAAGCGGGTAATTCAGTTGCCGTAGCAATGCTTCGGTATGCCCGTTGCGAAGGCCATAGCCGGCATCGTGCCCTGCGCCGCTTATCCGGGAGACAGGCCCCCCGATCCGGACATTTAGCTAATCTTGCGTATATACACATGCGTGTACGTTCGCATGCGGGCATATAGCGAGAATTCCACTTTTTTCAATGCAATTTATTTGTAGATATATTTCTAGGTTAACCATCCCGCACCTCTATAAGCACTTTTTTGCACTACTTCTATCTTTCAGCCGAAATACATCATAAACTCTCTCTACATAGTTTGTTGAACACGGCTGACCCATTTCCGCAAAGCTACGAGCTCCACCCAGGCAGCCAGATCCTCCTGTACTTTGTTTCACTTAAACCTATATTCAATGACTAAATCAGTACTTACCAGAATTCTGGCCATGGGGCTTTTGCTGCTCAGTGTAGCGACGGCCCGTGCGCAGGACATCGGCCTGCAATGGGCTAAAGGATTTATCGAAACGACGGTTGCCGGCGAGGCCCGTGTGTATGCTATCGATACGGATATCAGCAAGAACGTCTACATTACCGGTGATTTTATCGGTACGATCGATCTTAACCCCGGCACCGCGACTGCAAATGTTACCTCCGCCGGGGGCTGGGATGCATTCGTGGTGAAACTAGACCGGTTTGGCAATTACATCTGGGGAAAGAAGTTTGGCTCAACCAGTACCGATACCGGCCACGGAATCTTTGTCGATCCATCCGGTAATGTATTTACGACTGGCTATATCACCGGTACTGTGGATATGAACCCGGGCGCGGCAGTCAACAACCTGGCTACCAATGCAGGCTCGCCGGACGGATATATCCTTAAACTGGATACCAACGGAAATTATGTGTGGGCACAACGCATGGGCGGGCCCGGGACGGAGTACTCCTTTAATGTTAAAACCGATCCAACCGGCAATGTGATCGTTACCGGATTTATTAATGTGGGCGGACCTGCAACATTCGGAGGACTTTCAGTGACCTCCGCAGGCGGAAACGATGCATTTGTCGCCAAGCTGAGTGCAGCCGGTGTGTATCAATGGGTAAGGCGTTTGGGCGGAGCAGGCGATGATATGGCCTGGGGACTCGATATCGATGCAGCGGGAAATATCTATGTTTCAGGTCCGTCGGATGGCGGAACTACCGGTATGGCTGCACTGGGTGTAGGAGGATATGTCCTCAAATTGAACACGGCGGGAGTAACGCAGTGGTCTCATTTAGATGCAGATAGCGATTGGTATAGAAGCCTTAGCCTTGACAGCCAGGGAAATATGTATATGGGTAGCGGTTCAAGCGTACTCGCAGATGTGACATTGGTGAAGCTTAACAGTGCCGGGGTAAGGCAGTGGGGCGTGAAAGTAGGGCGCACGCTGAATTACGTCGATGTAGGACCCGACGACCATGTCTATGTCAGCGGGCCTTTCAGCACTGAGATCACAGTTGGCAGTTTCTCATTAACTCCCAAAGGCCTTGCGGATATCCTGGTCGCCGAATTCGATCCTAACGGCCAGGCGATCTGGGCTAAAAGCGTGGGAGGGACCGGAAGTGAAACCATTGGATGGGTGACTGCGAAACATCCGGGAGAAGTCCTCGTCGGTGGTTTTTTCCAGGCAACTGCGGATTTTGACCCGAGTGATTGTACGCAAAATCTGATTTCGAAACAGACTGCGGGCAATGCGAATGACGCTTACAGCGGATTTGCCCTCAAGCTAACGAAAGATCCTCTTCCGGATGACTTTGCCGTCAATACCTCCGGCATTGCTCCTTTAACGCAAACTGCCTGTAACCTCGGTATTCCTGACATCATTACGGGTAATGCGGTAGGTATCACCGCGCCAGCCAACTTTACAACCACAATAGGCTACCAATGGCAGAAAGCCACCAGCCCGACTGGCCCCTGGACGGATATTGAAGGCGAGGTTTTTAAAGACCTGCAACCGCTTTCATCGAATGAAACATTGTATTACAAACGCCTGATCCGTGCCCGCACCACATTCTGTACGTTTCAGACCGTTGGCGAATCCGCTGTCGCGACCGTTACTGTTGGTCCCAATGCGGCGCCTTCGGCCAATGCTGACGGCCCGCAATGGTATGTTTGCGGCGCGGGTGCTAACACAGTTGCCCTTAACGGCTCAGCCACCGGCGGTACGCCTTCATTTACCTATCAGTGGTATCAGGGCAGTTCCAATGGCGGAACGCTCGTAGGGAGCGCTGCTAACTATACCACGGCTGCGGTAACCGTTTCTACTACTTACACTTTGAAAGTAACCGATGCGAATGGCTGTGTGGATACAGACCAGGTAACGATCGTTCCGGCAGT
Organism: Dyadobacter sp. SG02; assembly: GCF_900109045.1. Taxonomy (GTDB): domain Bacteria; phylum Bacteroidota; class Bacteroidia; order Cytophagales; family Spirosomataceae; genus Dyadobacter. The sequence continues at coordinate 153,279 of NZ_FNYL01000001.1, read as the reverse complement.
AGCTAATGCAGGCGCGAACGCCTCATTCTGCGCGGGAAGCGGCGGGGTTCAGATCGGTTCGGCTCCCATTGCCAGTGCTTCGGTACAATATGCCTGGACACGTATTTCCGGAAGCGCGATCGGAACGCTGAGCTGTACCAGTTGTGCACAGCCCATTGCAAACCCCACAGCTGCGACCGTATACCGACTTACCGTAACAACTACAAGGAAAGACGGCTCCACCTGTTTTACAACAGATGATATTACGGTGACGCCCGTGGCGGCGCCGGGCGGCATTGCGAATTACGCCGGTGCCGACCGCACGATTTGTATTAACTCCAATGTCCTGCTGGGTAATATCAATGATGCTACTTACGCGTACACCTGGACTTCCGGCCAGTTTTTGAACGATCCGGATATCGCACGGCCTACGTTTACCGCAGGCTCATCAGGTATCGATCCCTGTTCGATTACTTATACCGTAACGGCTATCAAGAGCGGTTGCAGCTTCGTGGACGAGGTGAAGGTTTCTGTTTTGAATTCGGAAACATCCGACAGCGGCGATACTGAATGCGGCCCGCGCTGGGTGACGCACGAAGGCTTCCCGAACTGCCCGCAGGCCGTGTACACGTGGAGCGTGGTGAGTGGTAACGGAGTAGTGCTCAACACCCGCAACGGGGGAGAAGATGCTTACCTGAAAAGTAATGTGGGCACGACTAAATTCCGTCGTACCGTTACGTTGAATGGCGTTTCCTGCTCTTCGGATGTGGATATTATCGTTTGCGGTGGTAATTGCGATGTGGAAATCGAAACGATCTCTTCCCAGGGATGCCCTAAAAACTTCGGCGGCGAACAGCTGCGCCTGGCTCCGAAGAACATCAATACCACCGACTGGAATTACCGTTGGAGCCCTGCCAACCTGGTCGATAACCCGACTGCGAGGGAGGTAAAAGTATTGACGAGCAGCCCGGCGACGATTACTTTGACAATCACCAACAAGTACGACGCTACCAGAACCTGCTCGGAGTCGATTGATATCAACCCTGCGGGATGGTCGAAACCGAACATCGATATTCCAAACAAGACCATTTGCTACAATAGCCCAATGTCAGTGGGTACCGCACTGGGAGCAGGTTTTGCCTACACCTGGACACCGTCGACAGGCCTGAGCAGCGCTTCGATCAACAATCCGCAGGCTACATTGATAGCCGATCAGGAATATGTGGTTGAAATCCTCGAAACTGCTTCGGGTTGTAAAACCATCGACACCGTAAAAGTAGCTGTGGCACAAGTTATCGCCGCGGCGGGCTTCGACCGCACGGTTTGTAATGGTTCCACTGTCACTTTGGGTAGTCCTAAACCCGCCGGTGTGAACTGGATTTACGCTTGGGAGCCGGCAGGCGCGGCGTGGACGAACGGCACCAATGCGTCGTCGCCCCAGCCACAGGTGGAATATGCTTCTACCAGCAGCCAGACCTTCTCTTTAACCGTAACAGATCCGGTATCGGGCTGCTCGGCTACCGACGAGGTTACTTTGAATAATACATTGACTCCGGGCGAATACACCGGAAGCGCGGTGACCATTTGCGAAGGAGAAGAAGTACAGCTTGGCCGTGCGCCGGAAGCGACCGCAACCTACACCTGGACGGGCGTGGGACTGAGCTGCTATAATTGCTCGAACCCCGTAGCTACCCCAACTACTACCACGACCTACACGCTGCAAATCAGTTATCCGGGCTGCTCGGCGCCGATGATCGACCAGGTAACCGTAACGGTGAACGAGATTCCCAAGCCGCCATTGGCCGACGTGGTTCAATGTACGGCGGGAGCTGTGGCCATCGGTTTCGGGGCATCGGGAAATCCTGCCGCGCCTGCCGGAGCAACTTACCTCTGGTCGCCTGCGGCTGGTTTGAGCAGCGCTACCGCCGCTAACCCAACGGCAAATGTGAGCGTACGCACAACCTATTCGGTAACGGTAACTCTTGCCAGCGGATGTATTTACACCGACGAACTCGACGTGATCCCGACAGCGGGTGCGGGCAGCGATGCATCGATATGCTCCGGTGAATCAACACAAATAGGCACTCCTGCATTGGACGGCGCGACCTATGCATGGTCGGGCGTTGGTATCGTCGGTTCGTCGACTGTGGCGCAACCGATCGTAAAGCCTACGGTTACCACAACTTACACCGTAGCCGTAACCCTCGCAGGCTGTACCCGCAACGATCAGGTGATTGTGACCGTGAACTCTCCGGCTGCATTCAATATCGCAGGTAATACCACCATTTGTGAAGGCGGAAGCACGGTATTGAGCCTCGTGGGCGCGCCTGCGGCCAACACTACCTGGCAGTGGAGCCCGTCGGCGGGTGTCGAAAATCCTACCGAAACGACTACCAATGTGGTAGCGGCAGGAAACACGACTTACCGTTTGACACAAACCAACCTTACGACAGGTTGCAGCAATTTCAAAGAAGTGGTGGTAGTTGTAAAACCGAATACCATCGCCGCGACGGCAACGCCACTTGATATCTGTGACGGTACCACTACCGCATTGCCATTGAATGTGACTTCCGGTGGCAGCTATCAATACGTATGGAGCCCGTCGACAGGCCTTTCGAATGCATTTATCGCCAACCCGACTGTTACTACCGGCGTGAGCCGCACTTACAGCGTGACCATTACCGATAATGTTTCGCATTGTCAGCTTACGCGGTCGGTTCCGGTAACTGTGAAATCGGCCGAGCTGTGTTTGCCGCCGGTAAATTTGAGTGGTAATGTGTTCCACGATGGCAATTCTATGACCGATATTACGGTGAACAGCACTTCGGCGGTTCCGGTACCGACCGGCCTGTACGTGTCGCTCATCGATTCACTCGGTAACATCGTGAAAACTGTTCCTGTGGCATCGAATGGCTCGTATGATTTCGGACCAACCAACCCGGGTGAATACAGCATTGTGCTACACCAGAACCCGGCCGGTTCGGAAACGCCAGGTCTGCCGGCAGGCTGGATCAGCACCGGCGAGAATCTGGGCTCAGGACCGGGCAGCGACGACGACGTGAACGGAATCCTGAACGGAGTGTTTGTCGGAAACAGCAATGTGACCAACGCCAATTTCGGGGTACAACAACCGCCATCGAGCGACCCGAAAGATTACAAGATCGACCAGCCGCAACCTGGCACGGAAATAGCGCTGAACGGCAGCCACACCAGCACGGGCACCGGTACCAGCTCGCCTAACCAGCTTACCGGTAACGACCCTGAGGACGGCCCGCTACATGGTGGTGGCAAAGATAAGACGGTGATCATTACGACATTGCCTGATCACGGTGAGCTGTGGTACAATGGTGTTTTGGTTAAAACAGGCCAGATCGTCGACAACTACGACCCCGCATTGCTCGTCATCAAGCTGACAGGCACCGGTTATTCGAGTGTACAATTTGAATATGCATTCCAGGACGAATCGGGTGAAGTATCGCCGCCTTCTACTTACAAGATCAACTGGGGCGATCCGCTGCCGGTGACGCTCATCAGTTTCAATGTAAAAGAAGAAGGTAAAACGGCATTGCTTTACTGGCAAACAGCCGCTGAAACGAACAGTGACCGGTTCGAGATCGAGCGCAGCACGAATGGCAAGAAGTGGGACCGCATTGGCACAGTTCAGTCGCAAGGTGAAAGCGCTGTCTTGGAAAACTATTCGTTCAAGGACAATCGTCCGATGGACGGAGATAACTTCTACCGCCTCAAAATGATCGATAAGGACTTGTCGTTCACATACAGCGGCATCCGTTCGGCAAGCTTTGAGGGCGGATTGCTTCTGGCGCTATACCCTAATCCTGTGAAGGACGTGCTGACGGTCGATACCGATCACAGCACTGTGAAATCGATCACCGTAACGAGCAAAGCGGGCGTGGTGGTTTACAAAGGGGCTGCTGGCAGGACGATCGACGTGAAGCAGTTCGCGGCGGGCATGTATGTGGTGTCGGTAACTTACCACGACGGCTCTGTGAAGTACCAGAAGTTTGCATTAGTGAAATAGTATTAGATCGAAGCACACACTAGAACCGGGTCCGGACGTAACGTCCGGGCCTTTTTTGTTTCTTAACTTTCGGGTAACGATCCCGTCAAACGGATTCGCTTAGTTTGCAGGCCTTTTCATACTCCTTTTACAGCTATGACTAAACCTTTGACCTTTTTTGCTTTAATGCTCCTTACCCTGAGTGGTTTTGCCCAAACCAATCGTGCCCCGAAACAGGACTATCAACTGATTACCGGCAAGTCAATCATCCAGTCCAAAAACTGGTATTTGCTCACATTGTTCGAATCGCTTCCAGAAGTAAAATCTTTGCTGGAAAAGGACAGCGAGCTGGCAGCCATGGCTGGTTTGAAATACAAAAACCTGGAAACATCGGTGAAGGAATGCAAGAACGATTTTCTTTGCTATACCGGAAAAATGAAGTTTTCCGCCGAAGAAATCAATGCGATAGGAGCGAGGCTCGAAGCGCTTTACAGTGAGAACAATGCATTGGGAAAGTTGGTAAAACAACACCTGATTCCTTCCGGAACTTACATTTTAATTAAAGAAGATAGTGAAAAAGCATTGCTGCGGAAGGCTTGGGAGCAGGATGCGAAAGGTGTTAACCACACTATTGAAGTCTATGCCGAAGGTAAAAGGCCTAATTATCCCGCCATCGACTCCATTGAATTTAAAACTACCTCGAAAAGTTACCCCGTGCTCGTTTACGACGTGACCGAAACCGTGCGTCAGGAAAAGAAAAGTACGAACCTGTTTTTCGCCCCATCCATGCATTACGCGCTTCAATTCCTCGAAGTAAATGAGCGGAGCGAGGCGGCAGACTACGAACCGATGGTTTCGACGGTGAATAAAGCGGCTTTCGAGCGTGTGAAGAAAATCGATTGGAACAAATTCAAATACACGATTATCCTCGTTCCCGGCGCAGGCCCCGATACCTATGACCGCGCATTGAGCGAGGGCGGGATGCTGCGTTGCCGCGTGGCCGCATTGCGGTATTTCGAAGGACTGGCGCCATACATTGTCGTGTCCGGAGGCCGTGTGCACCCTTTCAAGACAAAGTACAGCGAGGCATTTGAAATGAAGAAGTTTTTGATGGAAACGCTGAAAGTACCCGAAAACGCGATCATCATGGACCCTCACGCGCGCCACACGACTACGAACATGCGTAATGGCGTGCGGTTGCTTTACCGCTACGGAATGCCGGTGGAGAAGCCCTGCCTCGTTTCGACCATGCGTTCGCAAAGCTATTCCATTTCGAGCGATGCTTTTGTGAACCGCTGCATGCGGGAAATCAACCACGTTCCTTACAAGTTGGGTAAGCGGCTCAGCGAGACAGATGTGGAGTTTTATCCGGTGCTGGATGCATTGCACATCGATGCCGACGAGCCGCTCGATCCCTAGTATTAACCGCCTTGTTTGACGTTTTTCAGGTCGTCGTTACTGATCTTCCGGCCCGAGCCTTGCTTGAATAGCCCGCCGAACTCCCAGTTGAGCGAGAGTTTTACCGAGCGCATCAGGTATTGGTTACGCGTGATCGAATAGAACTCCGGCGAACTTACCACCTCTTTTTGCGGGCGATAGGCACCGAAGGGGCTTACCGTCGTGAGCGTGATCGTGAGCTTGCGTGCGGGAAGCTCTTTTTTGGCTGAAAAACTGTAATACAACCACGCACCTTCGAAGCCTTGCAGCTCGATGCTGCGGGCGTCGTAGTCGCCGTATGCCTGGACACTGTAATTGTTGGGCAGTTTCAGGCTCGTATTGAGATTGAGTCCCCAAGCCATTCCCTTATTGTCGATCCCGAGCGCGCCGCTTTTGTAACGTGCCTGACGAATGTTGGCGTTGCTATTGATCTTCCAGTCGGGCAATAGCGAGAAGGACGTCGAGAAGTTGATACCGTATTGCGCGTTCGAGGCGAGGTTTTGCTTGGTAGTAGTGGCCACCCCTTCCGCATCCATCGTGACAATGCTTTCGATGGAATTATTGGTTTTTCTGCCAAATGCCGAGATGTTCAGAAACAGGTCGGAATTCGTCTGCAACGCATAGGTAAACTCCACCTGGTTCACTTCCTCCGGTTTCAGCGACGGGTTACCGACGACGATATTCTTCGGGTCCTGGCTGTCACGGTTGGGGTTGAGATCCCAGATCGACGGCCGCGAAATGCGTTTCGTGTAGCTTAATGTGAGGTTGTTGTTCGCATCGAGCTTCTTGAAAATCGTTGCGCTGGGCACGAAATTCCAGAAGTTGCTCGTGAAATGTACGCCGGCATCACGCTGGTCGCCTTCGAGGAAAGTGCCTTCCATGCGTGCGCCTGCGTGCAGGGCCCAGCCGCTGCTCCATTTGAATTTGAGCTGGCTGTAAGCCGCGAGCACATCCTGGCGGTAATCGAAGCGGTCGGTGCGGGACGGGATGATACTTAGGTTATCGGGTGTGCCGTTTTCGCTGGCCTGCACTTGATAATCGCTGCTCACATTACGCAATATCGCCTTCACACCACTTTCTAATGCATGCCTGCCCGACGGCGTGAGTGGCAGAATGTAATCGCCCTGGAACGTCCATTCGCGATTATGAGTAGTGTTATCATTGATTTCGCGGTAAATGAGGAACTGCTCATCGTCACGCTGGATAGCATTGTAGTTGAAGTCGTCGATCGAGCGGTTGTGTTGTGCCATTAAGTACAGTTCTTCGCCCGGTTTCCTGAATTTTTTGGTATAACCCAAATTCAGGTCGATGCCTTTGTTGGGCGCTTTGGTTTTGACGGACTGGAAAAACTGGTCGATTACTTGTCCGTCAGGCGTGAGTCGGCTATTGTGCTGCTCGCTGTTCTGCGGCCAGTTGCCGAGCCAGCCATTCACGGAAAAGTTGAAGACATTGGTGCTGTCGGCCAGGTATTCGATCTGCACATCGCCCGAGCTGTGCGGTTTGGCATTGTCGCGCACGATCTCCTGCCGCACTTTGCCGGTTTCTACGCCGTTTTCAAAGGTAGTACGATCGACGTTCGACAATTCTTTGTTTCGGAACCTGTGTAAATGCAGCGTGGAGCTGATATTCCACTTATCGCGGTTCACGGCAACGCGCGGGTTAATGGCCTGTTCCAGGTTCCCACCCACTACCTCGATGGTGCCGCTTGTGCTCTGGTTGCCTTTTTTAGTGATAATATTGATAACCCCTGCTGCACCTTCGGCATCGTAACGTGCAGAGGGGCTGGTGATCACTTCCACGGATTTGATCGATCCCGCGGGCATCATATTCAATGCGTCCGCTGCATTGCGGGCCATCTGGCCGGAGTACTTTCCGTTGATTAGAATCCGCAGGTTGGAATTCCCGCGCATGGTTACATTGCCTGCGGCATCTACATTCAGAATGGGTGCTTTGCGGAGCACATCCGCTGCCGTTCCACCGATATTGCTGATGTCCTTTTCCGCATTGTAAATGAGCATGCCGGGTTGTTGCTCCACCAGTTGTTTCATGCCCGTAACCGTCACGGCGTCCAGCTGTTTTACGTCCGAAATCAGTTTTATTGTCCCAAAATCATAAGGACTGGCGGATGTGATCGTAAATGCGAGACGCTTCTGGCGGTAACCAACAAATGAGAGGTTCAGGAAATAAGAGCCCGTTTTGATGTCTGTGGATTTGAAATAACCATTCTCATCGGAATAAGTAAGCGCGATGACCTGCTGCTGGTCATCGAGAATGCTGATCGTGGCAAATTCAATGGCTTTGGAAGAAGCAGAGTCAATGAGCGTCCCTTTGATCAGGTAGCCCGGCAACGTTTGTGAAAAGCTGGTTTGACCGATCAGCAGGCTAATCAGAAAAGGAAGGAGGAAACGGAAACTGTATTGAAACTTCATGTTCGTGAAAGCGCATCCCGGAGCGGCAGCGCGGGAAATTTAGGGGTTGATGAAATGCATTCGAATGTAAATATCAGGCTTTGCCGGTAGAAACCGAAAATTGGGACGTGGTTGACAATGTTTTGCTCCGCTTTTTGGTTTTCGCCTTCTTGCCCCACCAGATGTAAAAGCCGGTAATGGGCAGACTGGTACAGATCAGGCTGGCAATAAAAAACAGGATTTTAGTAGGCATTCCACCCACTGCGCCTACATGCATGGCATAATTGGTGCGGCGGAGCCACTGGGCCATGTCCAGCGTGGAGATCTGCGGCTGGCTCGCGGGCAGCTCTTCCAGTGTGTGTTGATCGAGGTATACATAGCGCCAGGAGCCATTATGCATATCGGTGCAGAGATCGATCGGTTCGGAAGTCTTTTCGGGAAAGGAAACGATGATGGCTTCCTTATTCAGCACCCCGATTTCGGTAACGCCCTTCCGCCATGCCGCGTCGACTTTCGCCAGGCTCGCAAGTGGCAGGTTTTGCGTGGTATCTGAAAACGCCCGCTCGTAACGGGGAGCTTCCTGCCCGCCGGAAACCATCCAGTAGAAACTTTTATTAAACCATTGAAAACCCATAATCAGGCCGGTAATGGTCAATATCAATGCAATGGTGAGCGAATAGAAGCCGAGCACATTATGCAGATCGTAATTGACACGCTTGAACTTCGCCCGCCATTTGATTTTCAATGCCTTGTCCCGTTCCGGTTTCGACCACTTTTTGGGCCACCAAAGCACCATGCCGGTGATGAGCAGGATGAAGAATATCAGCGTAGCATAGCTGACGATCCCGGTCCCGAGTTTTCCTTCGATCCAGAGGCTGGTGTGGCCGTCGAGGATAAAGTGGAAGAAGTCCTCATGATCGACCATCGCCACTACTTCCGCGGTGTATGGATTGACGTACACCAGCGAGTCCGAATTGAGGCTAAAATGGGCGGTCTGGCCTTCGCCATGGTACCATACGCTGTGGATTTCCTTTTCAGGCAACGCTTGTTTGACCGATTTCCAGAGTGCCGACGGCGGCAACATCGCCTTGTTCTCCGGGTTCGGGGCGCGGAGGTGCTTCATGGTCAGCACTTCCAGCTCACTTTCAAAGACGAGAATGCAGCCGGTAAAGCCAACTATAATTACCACAATTCCGGACGCAAGTCCCAGCCACAAATGCAGCCATGCATTGATTTTTTTGAGAATGTTCATGGAATACCAACTCTTATTTCGCCAGGTTTTGTAAAGGAGGATTTCTCTCTTTTGAAATGAGTAGCCCAATCGCCCGTTTACCGAAGGCCGTTTGGTAAAAAATGGCTACTGTATGATCATTGTGTAGGGAGAGTGGGTATGCTTTCATATAAATTCGGAGGCTAAGAACCTCCGTCAGGACACACTATGAAAATACATGAAATCCCTTACGGACGATTCATCGATCCGCTTTCAGACTTCGGCTTCAAACGGATTTTCGGTTCGGAAGCCAGTAAGGACATCTTGATCGATTTTTTGAATGTGCTTTTCGCCGGAGAAAGACATATCGCAGATCTGACATTCAACCAAAATGAAAACAGCGGCCAGATTTCGATATTCCGTAAGGCTATTTTCGACTTATGTTGCACGGGAGCAGACGGGGAGCAATTCATTATCGAAGTGCAGCGCGTCAGACAGGAATATTTTAAAGACCGGTGCCTGTACTATTCAGCCTCGCTGATCCGCGATCAGGTGGAGGCAGGTGCAGCGAACTGGAAATATGACCTTAAACCGGTGTATTTGATTGGTTTGATGGATTTTTGTTTTGAAGATTCGGCTGATGACGATTACCTGCACGAAATCAGGTTAATCAAGAGGAGCAACGGGCAGGTCTTTTATGATAAATTTGGCCTGACATTCATCGAAATGCCTCGTTTTGCGAAGCGGGAATCGGAACTCGTGACCGAGCTGGACAGGTGGCTGTATTTGTTGAAGAATTTGAGTAAATTGGATAATGTTCCGGCAGTCTTGAAAGAGCCTGTTTATGATAAAGTTTTCAGAATAGCGGAAGTTTGTAACCTAAATCAGCAAGAAAAGATGGCGTGGGATGCATATTTGAAAGTGAAATGGGATAATGAGAATTCCGACGAGTACGCGAAAAAGGTAGCGATGCGGGAGGGGAGAGAGGAGGGGATGAAGGAGGGGATTGAGGAAGGAATCAGGGAAGGGAGAGAGGAAGGCCGCGAAGAAGGAAAGTTGGAAATTGTAAGAAATATGAAAGCGAAAGGCTTTGATATTGAGACAATCTCGGAGATCACGGGCCTTACTCGGGAAGAAATCAGGAACGCGTAGCGGCGCACTATTCCGTCAGCCGCTCTAACCGCAAAATATATTCAGTATCATCACTGAATTTCAATCCCTTTTTCAAAGAACCGGTCTCCGGGTCGAGGAGCCATACGTAGCACCCCTCATTTCCCGAATTAACGGTAATGTATACCTTTCCTTTCTCAACCAGCACACATTGGCGCGAGGTTCCCTTGTCGAGAGGCAATGGCAGGCGGTGGGCTGTCTGCTTTTCGAGGTCGAGCAGGTAAAAATCGAAATGGGGAACTTTGTAATGGTCCTTCATGCCGGTGTAAAGCCCTTTGCGTTCGGTTCTGACGATGGCTTTGCCGTTTCCGACATACCAAAATCCGTAGCCGTGGTTCTTAATAGGGGACGCCGAGATATTGAAGAAATAATCCGGGTCGATTTCTTCCTGAGACTTTTTAATGCGGAATATGCCGGTAGGCTTTTCCGGATAATTTCCTGACGCTATTCCCGGACAGGCGATGAAATAGAAATCACCCTTTTCGGTCACGAATGAATGACTTTGCCGCGTATTCACACCGCCCGGATAAACGGAGCGGGTGTCTTTGAGTGTTTTCAGCGGTGTCAGCTGTGGGTAGTCGAGGATGGCTGTATAAATGGTGTCGCCCGTGGTATAATTGTCGAGGGTGTAGGTATGGTAGCAGTAGCCGATGTACAATTTGTTTTCGAGAAACTGCGAAAAGCCGATGGACAGCCAGTTATAGTTGCCGAACGGCGTGGGAATGGGCACCGTGCCCTGGGTAATGCTGAGGTTGCGGACATCGATTTTGACATAACGAACTTTCCTTGCGTCCTCGTCGTAGCCGAGGATCATCAACGAATCGCGCGATAACCAGTTATAGTTTTCTACCGACGAAAACCCCGTAATAGCAACGGACGTATCCCTCACAAATTCGTCGTTGACAATCTTGTATCGCACAAACGAACTTCTCCGGCGATCAATGCTGTAATACCGGCCCTCGCGCACGATCAGCTCGTAGTAAAGCGGCGCCGGTACGACCAGCGCACCCGATTTTTCAGGATTTATTTCACCAGAAGCGAGCGAATCGGTTTGAAGGATGTATTCTTTGCCATTTTTCATCATGGCATAGATGCTGTATTTCTTTTGGGTATCGGGCTGTTTTTCACCGGATTTCTCCCGGCAACCCGGTAGCAGAACAACGGAAAGCAACACGAAAATGACGAAGTGGATAACACTCCGGTAACGATGTATCATGAGTTAGGTCAGATATTGAACTGATGCATGAGTTGCTTGAAAACGAGCGGCGGAAGGCTTGCCATAGCCCCTTCCTCGACGACAATTACTTCGCCCGTCTGCGCATTGCCACCATAGTTAAGCGCAATATAGTTTTGCCCTTTTTTAAGCGAAACCTTCTCCCTGTTCTGGGCAGGATTGGCACAAGTACCTTGAAAAGTGAGTTCGATATCTTCCTTGGGGTTGATCAGCACGGCCCCGCAGAAATCCATAATACCGGTTTTACTGTTAATGGCTACATTGCTTTTCGGTGCAATGGATAGGGTAAATTCCTTCTCGTGAAGCGCCTTGTTCTCTGTGCCGGAGATATTGTTGAGTGCAATGACTTCCTGCGTGGCGGATTCATGTTTCAAACTGTAAAGTACAGATCCCAGTAGGGCGAGCAGGCAAGCCGCAACAGCCGGCTTCCAAAGTGAACGCACGATCACGGGCCTGGCTTTGGGAGTTTCAGCCGAAGAGGGGAGTACAGCCGCGATTTCGTTCCACATTTCGGATTGCAATGCCAATTTTTCATCGGGCAAGCTCCATTCCACGGTCTCGTCGGCATCGTCGCTCAGCAGCCATCCCTCCACCGCAGCCTTTTCCTCGTCGGTACAGCGGCCATGATGGTATTTTTCAATAAGTTCTTTACTGATCTTCATTCAAGTACTCCACAGTTCTGTTGGTGATGCTTCCTGAAAGTAAAAGTAGCATAAATTGAGTTTAGCCGTAAGCCGCACCGGCGATTCTAGTGCATATATTCAGTGAGGTTGGCGCGGAGTGTCGAGAGCGCCCTGGTAATGTGGTACTCTACGGCCCGCTCGGAGATCAGCAGTGCTGAGGCGATTTCCTTGTTGCTAAGGCCCTCTTCACGGCTCATTTTGTAGACGCGCCGGCATTGGCACGGCAGCGTGTCGACCAGGTCGTCGACTTTGCTTTTGAGGTTGTTATAGAGAATGTCGTTTTCGGTGCAATGCGTGCGGTCGCAGTAGTCTGCAAATGCGATCTCATTGTGTTCCTTCCGGGATTTCGTATTTCGGAGGTATTCGAAAACCTTGAATTTGGCGGAACGGAGCAGGTAACGCTCTACGGAAGTGGTAATTTCCAGCTCGTCCTTCCGTTCCCAAAGCGATTTGAAGATTTCCTGCACCATTCCTTTCGCAGGCTCCGGGTCGCGGACGGTGTTGTAGCACACCGCATACACCTTCTCCCAATGGGCTAGATAGATCTGCTTGAAAGACGTTTCGTCTATCCGGAAAGGAGCGTTATCGGTAGTATTGGCAGTCATGCAATCGTGGGCGCGAGCGGAATCGATGAGGCAAATATAATCCTTTGTTTATAATAAGTCCAAATAAGTTTGATGGTGCGCCTCGGGGAATGCCGTCAACGATTCCCCGAACCCTGCCACCGCTTCACCCTGAAATCCGTACGGTTGGCCGCCCCCGGTATTTCAAACACAAGGTGTTATGGAGAGTTTTGATGCATCAATTCATAAAATTTAGCCAATGAAAGCATTACTATTAGCCATGACATTTCTTTTCGCTGCCAACCTCTACGCACAGGAAGGCACGCAGACAATCCGCGGGAATGTCCGCGACGAAGTTTCAAAATCGCCGGTGATCGGGGCGTCGATTCTGCTGATCCGGGAGGCCGGGGCAAGCCCCGTCGGTGCGATAACTGATATTCGGGGTGATTTCAGCATTGACGGCGTACCGATGGGACGTCAGTCATTTCAGATTACGATGGTAGGGTATGAGCCGCAGCGACTGTCCAATATTGTGGTGACGGCTGGTAAAGAGGTTGTTTTGAATGTAACCCTGACCGAATCGGTGCAGAATCTCGACGAAGTGGTAGTGACGGCCGATCGCAAGAACGACAAGACCAAAACCAATAACGAACTATCGCTGGTAAGCGGGCGGTCGTTCAATGTGGACGATACCAAGCGGTATGCCGGTGCGCTGGGCGATCCGTCGCGGATGGCGGCTAACTTTGCGGGGGTGGTGTCGGGCGACGATTCACGGAATGACATCGTAGTCCGCGGAAACTCGCCGTCGGGCACATTATGGCAGCTGGAAGGCCTGAATATCCCCAATCCTAACCATTTCGGCTCGTTCGCGGCCACTGGTGGGCCGGTGAGCATGCTGAACAACAACGTCCTCGGTAAATCCGACTTTCTTACCGGCGCCTTTCCGGCTCAGTACGGTAATGCCCTCGCGGCGGTATTTGACTTGCAACTCCGCGAAGGCAATAATCAGAAACATGAACTGATGGGGCAGGTAGGCTTCAACGGTTTTGAACTGGGTGCCGAAGGACCGTTTTCCAAAAATTCCAAGGCGTCGTTCCTTTTGAATTACCGCTATTCCACGCTCGGACTCTTCAAAGCGCTTGGTTTGCAGTTCGGAACCGGTACAGCCATTCCCGATTACCAGGACCTGAACTTCAAAGTAGCCGTGCCGACTGGTACCAAGGGGAAACTGACGCTGTTTGGCATAACCGGCAGCAGCGACGTGAATTTCCTCGGCAATGAGGTGGATACGACGCTCAGCAATATGTACGGCACCGAAAACACGAATATGCGTGTGAAATACGGTACCCACATTTTCGGATTGGCCTATGAACACAATCTTACTCCCAAAACTTTCGCGAAACTGACATTAGGCATGAGCACCACGCGCGAGCGGTTCAGCGGGGACTCCATCAGCAATCCGGCGCGAGAGGCTTTTCTGAGCGGCGAAGCGAAATACAATACTTCCAAATATTCGGCGGTGTTGAATGTAAGGCATAAAATGAATGCAAAAAGCAGTCTCTACGGAGGTGTAACGGTGGATTTGCTCGACTTCGATTTATACAGCCGCTCGCTTTACCAGGGCGGGAAGATCGACACCATCCGCGCCAATGTGAGTGGAGAGAAAACAGTGCTCACGCAGGCGTATGCGCAATGGAAATATCGTGTTACGCAGGAATTGATCTTTACAACCGGCCTTCATTTTCAGCATTATAATTTGAATAATCATGTGGCTGTCGAGCCTCGGGCAGGGTTGCAGTATGCATTCGGCAAAGGGCAATCGGTAAGTGTCGGCTACGGCTTGAATAGTCAGGCGCAGAATATTTACACCTATTTTGTACAAACGCCAGGCGAGTCGGGGCCGGTGCGGACGAACAAGGACCTGGGTTTTACCAAAAGCCACCACTTTGTGCTGAGCTATCAGAACCGGTTGACTGAAAACCTGTTGTTGAAAATCGAGCCATATTATCAGCATTTGCTCGACGTGCCGGTTGAGCGGCGGGCGTCTACCTATTCCGCATTGAATATGGGCGCCTCTTTCGGTCCGTCGGATCGCGATAGCCTGGTGAACCAGGGCTCTGGCCGCAATATGGGCGTCGAGCTTACTTTGGAAAGGTATTTTAACAAAGGCTACTATTTCCTCTTCACGACTTCATTGTTCGATTCGAAATATAAAGGCAGCGATAAAGTGGAGCGCAATACCGCCTTCAACACCAAATATGTACTGAATGTGCTCGGAGGGAAAGAGTTCCGGTTTGGTGCCAGCAACATTCTGAGCGCCAATATCAAGACGTCGCTCGTAGGTGGCAAATACATCACGCCGCTTAACCTGGGCGCGTCGCGGGTGCGAGGCGCGGCTGTTTACGACGAAAACCGTGCTTACTCGCTCCGACAAAGTGCCTATTTCAGGACGGATATCCGCTTTTCCTACCGCCGCGAAATGCGCCGGAGCACTATGGAGTTTTCGATGGACTTGCAGAACGTAACCGCCCGCAAAAACATTTTTCAGCAAACCTATAACCCGCGGACCAACGAGCTCGTAAACCAATACCAACAGCCGTTTTTCCCGGTACCTTATTTCAGGTACACATTTTAATTGAAATTTGGCGGGTAAACGATTAGTTTGACCGCCAAATCACTTCCGATGAAAGAAAAGGCTTATACGCTCAACGACAGGAAATGGCGGATCATTGGCATCCCGCTCATGGGAATAGCCATTGCGTTGATGATCAACTTCGACGAATTCCTGAAACTAAGCCGGCATTTCTTTCTCAGCGTGCTTTTTTCTACGTTGCTGACGCTCACATTCTGGGAAGGCAACCGGCACATTATCACCTGGATGCGCCGCATTTTTCCGGAATACGGGCAGACGGGCAGGCGGGTGGCTGCGGAGGCGGTACTGGCGGTAGCGTATGTGTTCCTGGTATCGTTGCTGCTCGATGAGCTTTATTACAAACCGGTTTACCATGTGAGCGCGCTCGCAATGGGTTTTCGGATCAGCATTGTGCCTACGGTGATCGTTTACCTGGTTTATGAGGCGGTTTACTTTTTTGATGCCTGGAAAATGAATGTACGGAAAACGGAAGCGCTGATGCGCGAAAATGTGCAGTCGCAGTTGGAAGTGCTTAAAAATCAGCTGGACCCGCATTTTCTGTTCAATAGTATGAATACGCTCGCGGCGTTGATTGACGATGAGAATACCGCCGCGCAGGATTACCTCGAAAGGTTGTCGGACGTGTACCGGTATGTGCTCGTGAGCCGCAACAAAAACACAGTGATGCTGAGTGAGGAAATAGCGTTTGTGGATGCTTACGTGTATTTGAATAAAATCCGTTTCCGGGAAAATTTGCAGGTCGAAAAACACCTTTCCCCGGCTGCATTGACACAGCATGTTACGCCACTGAGCCTGCAAATGCTGATCGAGAATGCGATCAAACACAATGCGGCCTCGCGCGAGAACCCGTTGCATATCGCGATCCGGGAGGAAAACGGCGGGTATCTGGCTGTCGAGAATAACATTTCGGAGAAAACCATTCTCGAAAAGTCGACGCGTGTGGGGTTGCAGAATATTATCAACCGGTACAACCTGCTGACCGACCGGGAAGTGGTAGTTACCCGCGATGAAGTGCGCTTTATAGTGAAAATCCCGCTGCTGGGGCAGCTGGCAGAATAAATAATGACACCGGGGCGGTTGCCGCCCGATTGCTATGAAAATACTGATTATTGAAGACGAATACCCGGCAGCGGAAAGGCTGGAAAAGCTGATCAAAAAGCTCGATCCGCGCATGGAAGTGTGTGCTGTGCTCGACAGCGTTGAAGCAGGCCGGAAATGGTTCGCGAATGCGGAGCCGGTGGACCTCATTTTTTCCGATATTCAGCTGGCCGACGGCCTGAGTTTCCAGATATTCGAGGAATTTCCCGCGCATAGCCCGATCATTTTTACCACTTCGTACGACGAATACGCGATCAAGGCGTTCCGCGTCAAAAGCATCGATTATCTCCTGAAACCGATCAAGGCCCCCGAACTGGCGGAGGCGATCCGGAAATATGAGAATATCAGGGAGGATTTTTCGCCCAAAGCTTATGCAAGGAAGGTGGAAACGCTGCTCGATAGTCTTGAAATGACCAAGCGCCCTTTCAAAACGCGGTTTCTCGTTAAAAACGGGGAACAGTTGATCCCGGTCAACCAGGAACACGTCGCCTATTTTTACACAGCCAATGAAATGGCCTGCCTCGTAGCTACCGACGGTCGGCAATATCTGGTGGATTACAAGCTGGAAGAGCTGGAATCGCTGGTAGACCCGCTGAATTTTTTTCGCCTCAACCGCCAGTTCATTGCCCGCATCAACGCCATTCAGAAAATTCACACCTATTTTAATGGTAAGCTAAAAATAGAACTCCGCCCGCAAACCTCTCAGGAGGTGGTCGTGAGCAGGGAAAAGGCCCCTGCATTCAAGGCATGGCTTGAAACGTAAGGATAGCAAACAAGTGTAACTCATTACTGAGGTTTGGTAAACTAAATAATAGACGACGGGCATGGCAGTGTTTTGTATCCGCTTTTTTACCTTTGTCTAAAACAACCCTCAAAATATCGGTTTTCCAGGAAAGCAGGGGTAAATCGACAGACTTACACATAATGAAAATACCTTTCCGAACCTTATCCAGGGCATTTTTTATCTGGACCATCCTGCTGGTTATCATATTGGGCTCATTTGTGTTCATGCTCCTGCTCACGCGGGGCAAATCGCAGACGATCCGCGAGAACATCCAGGAGCTCCGCAAGGATATGAATGGCTACCAGAAGGTCGATACCTGCATTTCGCTGCTCTATGTGGCCGAGAACAACAGCAGGCTTTTTATCATCACGCAGGATTCCGCTTATCTGAAGGCGTTTACAGGCCAGCTCCAAACCGTGGCCAATATTTTGAACGATTTTGAAACCGAGCGTTCGAACCATTCTTCGGGATTGTCGGGGCTGATGGCGAGCAAGCGGGAGAGCAACGAGGAATTTATCAGGATGAAAATCATGGTCGACAGCCTTTTTGCCCTCTCTGTGCAGCGTGCAGAACAGATCCAGCAGGAGCAATCCAAACCCAAGCCGCCGCCCATTCGCGTAAAAAAGACGTCCAAGGTGGATTCCATTGTTTTGGAAGATCCTAAAAAGAAGAAACGAGGGCTTTTCAAACGGCTGGCCGACGCGATCAAGAACAAACCGGACGAAGAGGTTACCCAGCAAAAAACGAAAGTGATTATCCAGCGCGATTCGCTGGTGATGCCTTACCTGCTCGCACGCGAACTTGATTTGAGCCGTTACGAGGAATACGATCGGGTAAAAAGACAACTGAATGAAGCAGAACAAAAGCTGTTGTTCCTCAATGGAGAACTGTTTGCTAATCTGCAATGGACCCTTAAATCACTGAAAGCAGCCGAGGAAGAAAAAGCGAGGGAGTTCAGGAGGCTGCTGTTGACGGAAACTTCCGATAAGTTCGAGGAGGTAAACCACCTATTTTGGGCAGGGGCTATTGTGGTGTTGCTGATGACGATCATCATCATCCGTAACCTCGTCAAATTATACCGCAACGACGTTACGATCGTCAAATACGCCGCGATGGCAACAGAGACGGCCCGAAACAAGGGGGAATTCCTCGCGCACGTCACGCACGAGATCAGGACGCCGCTGAATGCGATCATCGGGTTTTCCCAGCTCATGGATTCCGATCGCCTCGAAGGTCAGATGAAGGAAAGCGTTGAAGCGATTCAAACCTCGTCACGGATTTTGCTTACACTGGTGAACGACCTGCTCGATTTTTCCAAGCTGGAACGGGGCAAACTGACGCTGCAATACCAGGCATTTAACCCGGTGGAGCTGATCAATGAAGTAGTGGCATTAATGAGTGTGCTCGCCGGGGAAAAGGATATTGAAATTATATCTAAAATTAACATCGGTCAGTCGGTCTGCCTTCTGGGGGACGAATTCAGGATCAAGCAGGTGGTAATCAACCTGCTGAGTAATGCGGTCAAGTTTACGCCGGCGCATGGTAAAGTGTTGGTGGAAGCAAATCTGGAAAGTGCTGAGGGACAAAAAAAATATCTCAAAATCAGGGTTAAAGATTCGGGAATTGGCATTGCGCAGGAGCATTTGAAGGAAATTTTCGAAGATTTCAGTCAGATCGATGGCCCTTCGGTAGGAAAGCAGGGCACGGGGCTGGGGTTGGCGATCTGCAAGCGGATCGTGGAGCTGCATGGTGGCAAAATCTCGGTGGATAGCGTTTTGGGAAAAGGGTCGGAGTTCAGACTGGCGATCCCGATGCGGGGAGCCGAAAAACTGAAACCTGTTCAAACGCAATCCCCCGCTGTTACACAAGTCCGGTTGCAGGGCAAAAAAGTGCTTGTGGCCGACGATACCAAGCTGAACCTCGTCCTGATGAGCCGGTTACTCGAAAAGCATGGTCTTTTCTACGACCTCGTTGCCTCTGGCGACGACGCGCTCGAACTTTTCGAGAAGCAGCCCTACGACCTGGTGATTACCGACATCAATATGCCCGGAATGGACGGCTCCGAACTGACCCGCCAAATCCGCACCAATGCCGATCCACTGAAAGCATCCATACCGGTGGTAGGTTTCACCGGCGATCTTTCCGACCGGGACAAGGATTTTTATGCGGATCTCGGTATTAATGGTGTATTGAGCAAGCCTTTTTCCGAGAAGGAGTTTTTGTCGGTTTTAGGAGTGGTTTTAGGAGAAAACAGGTGGAATAACTAGCAATCAGCGGACTTCAATTTTGGTCCAATAGGGCAATGAATGCTGTTTTGAACCGGTAACCAGCGCTGCTTCGTAAAGGCCGGGCGATAAATTGTCCGGAATCCGGTAAGAACCATAATAAATTCTCATCGAATTGTCAGCATACCGCGGATCAGCCTTGACGGTTGCCGGGAGCTGGGTTACTTTTCCATTTAGCTTTAATGTAAGGTCCGGGACTTTCTTCTTGTCATCGAATGGTAGCGTCGAAGCGTCCAAAATCGCCGGAAACGGATTCACGAAAAGCTCCTGTCCACGTGTAACGGTTACTGGTTGCGTTTTTTGTATTTCCTCCCACGGAATGCCTTGGCCACCGGTCCACACTTGCCCGATTGCCTTGATAGTCGAATCCCGGGCGATAACGATTGCGGCCCGCGTGAGCATGTGTGTATTTTCGAAAAATTCTACCTTGTATTGCCCGTCGGGCAGGCTGGCGGGAAACTGCGTTTCGAGCGTCGAGACGCCTTTTGGGACCGCGGGAAGGGTGATATTCAGACCTTCGGGGTCATTTTGCAGTTTTAGCGTATATTTTTGAGAATCCAGAAATATACCGCCATCGAATGCGGCATTCTGCCCGCTGGGGAAAACTTTGAAAAGGCGGTCGGGCAGCGGAACATACAGCACGGCGGGTGCTCTTTTTAGTTGTAATTTTTCTGGAAACTGAAAGGTTTTGGTGCCAAATTTCAAGCTCAGTGTCGTTCCTTCCGCATCTAGCAGGCCTAAAATGCTTTCGAAGAAAATTGTGCCCAGCCCATCGTCGTAAAATCCTTCCGCATGCACATTGCGCGAGCCGTTTTCAAGTACAGGCGTAATTCTCCGTTCCCCATCCGGCGTTTCCGGTAGCGAACCGAGGCCGGATTTGATCCGGATTTTCGCTAGCCCGTCAGCATTATTTGTTCCTGATGCGTAAAGATCAAAGCTGGAAGTAAGCTCGGCGGCCAAAGGGCCTTCGTGTTGAACATATACGGTATATGATTTGCTGTTACTCTTAGCGTTTCGTGAAATGGTAAAATGCTCCGGCGGCAGGCCTTTGAAATAGTATTTAACGTGGCTTGGTGTGTAAAGTGGCGTCCATGGACTCAATTCCAGTTCGGCTCCCGGCGAGACGACCAGTTCGATGTCGACAATGTCGGAAACGAAAGGTTCTGGAAGGACAATCTGAACGAAGTTGCGGACATTGTCGACCGTTATTTTGGCGGCACCCGGCACCCTTGCCGATATCAGAAACTGGCCGTCGATGGGCTTTTCTCCCGGCCCGACTTCTTTGTCTTTTTTACAACCCGAAAACAACACCGGCACTGCAATCAGCATCAATATGTAAAAGCTTTTCATGGAATAGATTGTCGGTAGTGAGCAGGTAACGCCTGATAATGTGTGATAATTTAAGAATGTATTTTAATACTTAATCGGTTACTTAAATAAAATTCCCGAACCGGTTAAATCGCAGGTTTACAAGTCTTTTAATACAAATTTACCCATCATATAAGGAACAGGCATGGCAAAAACAGATTTTAAATCCGTAGACGAATATCAGGATACATTCCAGGGTGAGAAAAAAGAGCGGCTGGCGGCCATTCGCAAAACCATCCGGGAAGCGGCTCCGCAGGCAGAGGAGGTGATCAGTTACCAGATCCCGGCTTACAAGCATTTCGGGTTTCTCATTTATTATTCGGGCGCGACGAACCACATTTCGCTATCGTACCCTTACAGCCAGGCACTGCTCGACGAGTTCAAAACCGAGCTCTCGAAATACAAAATGAGCAAATCGGCGCTTCAATTACCCGATAAAGACCCGCTGCCGCTCGACCTTATTAAACGCATTGTCGAATATCGTTTGAAGGAAAACGAGCTGGCGGAAGCTGCAAAGCCACAGAAGGCCAAAAAGAAATGATACTCGAACCGGTATGACGTTTCTCAGTATCTTGGCTAAGCGGCGTCAGTTTTCAGGCGGTGATGCGAGACTACTTTTGGATGAATTATTAATACCTCATCCAGAATATGCATACTTTTTATATCCCGGTCCTCGGGCTCGGATACTCCATCGATACCCCCATTAAGGTCGCCAAATACGGCATTTCCTCGGTCGCTTCCATTGTCGATGACGAGCTGATCGAGCGCATGCGCATCCATTATGCCCGTCAGCGAGGCGAAGACGATACGCCTATCGCCAAATCTCAACCCGATTACCGGGCCCGCAGGATCACCACTTACCTCGACCTGATGCACCGCATGGTAACAGAGGAGTTTGAGAACCTGAAAAGCCAGCCCTTCATTGCAGGGAATGATATTGATCGCTATTTCAGTCTGTTACCTAAGGACTCAGTCCTGAAAATCAGATATGAAGCTATGTTGACGATGAGCGACGGAGCTGAGAAGGATGCCCATGCGGCTGCATTGCGTGAACAAATGGTGCCAGGAAGTATAGACGTAAATATTATGTCGAAGGTCGATAAAATGAATACCGATCCGGACGGTAACCTGCTCGGCGACATTTATACCGATGCGATGGCCGCGCTGCGGGGTTTTGCAATGAGCCGATTGTCGTCTTCGATCGTGCTTTCTGCCGGAATGAACCCGCATTTGTACAGCTACCTGGAAGCTTTTCCCGACTTTTTTCCGGATGAGACGGGAAACTTTTGCAAAAGGGTGATCCTGAAAGTAAGCGATTACCGCTCGGCATTGATACAAGCGAAGTTTCTGGCCAAGAAAGGCATCTGGGTTTCCGAATTCCGCATTGAATCGGGACTGAACTGCGGCGGACATGCATTCGCGACGGAGGGTAATCTGCTTGGGCCCGTGCTGGAAGAATTCAAAAATCGCCGCGCCGAAATGTTTACCGAGCTACTCGCGCTATACGGGCCCGCGCTCGAAAGCAGGGGGATTGCGCTCATACACGTGCCCCATACGCGCATATCCGTGCAGGGAGGCATTGGTACCGCGGCCGAAAATGCCTTTTTGCTCAAACATTACGGCATCGAAGCGACAGGCTGGGGTAGCCCGTTCCTGCTGGTGCCGGAGGTAACCAATGTAGACAAAGCCACACTGAACGAGCTGGCCGATGCTGACAGTGATGCCTATTATGTGAGCGACTCATCGCCTTTGGGCGTTCTTTTCAATAATTTTAAAAACAGCACCGCCGAAAAGCAGCGCCTCGAACGCATTGCAAAAGGCCGCCCCGGTAGTCCCTGCCACAAACGCTACCTCGTTTCAAACACCGAGTTTACCCAAGAGCCGATCTGTACGGCATCGCGCCAATACCAGCAATTGAAAATCAAACAATTACAAGCGATCGACCCCCGGCCGGCAGACCTGCAAATGCAAATCGACGCCGTCACTGAAAAACTATGCCTTTGCGACGGGCTGAGCACTGCCGCGCTCATTAAAAACCATCTGATCAAACCACGCGAAAACAACGCAGTAGCGATTTGTCCCGGCCCCAACCTGGCCTGGTTTTCAGGAATCTACTCGCTGGACGAAATGGTAGGGCATATTTATGGGAAAATAGACCTGCTGAGCAACCACCTGCGACCGAATATGTTCATCAACGAGTTGAACCTGTACGTGGATTATCTCAAAAAGGACATCGGGCGGCAGGCGGCAGCACTGAACGATAAGAAAGCAAAATACTTTACAAAATTCCGCTCTAACCTGCTGGAAGGCATTAATTATTACAAAAAGCTGATCCCTGAAATAACAAATCAGACAGTGGAGTACCGGCAGGAAATGATGGCGCAGTTGGAGGCGATTGAAGAGAGGCTGTCACACCTTCCCGCTCTTGTCTATATCGCCTGAATGGAAGATACGAATAGCCGCCTCGTAGTCCAGATGTGTTTTTCGCAGTAGGATGGAGGCGTAAACCACTACTTCCGATCTGATCAATCGATCATTTTCATCAATTTTCAAATCTAACACGGTTACCTGCCTGTCATGTTTTTCAATTGTCAGGTGATCGATCATGTTAAACCATCTGTTAAATTTTGCGTAGCGTTTATGTCCCTTACCGTCGAATGGGTCACAAAAGTAGATGATGATCGCATCATGATCTTTGAGAAAGCTGGCCAGGATATCCAGCACAGTGTTTCTGAGCCGGATATCCAGGCCCATGGATGGTCTATCCGTTTTAATCAGGAAACTATAAGTTTTTATCTCGGGATCATCGGGAAACCACCGTCCATCTAGGGAAAAGTGAACGTCTACGATGATATTTTGTATCGTCGTAAATCTATAAAGGTCTCCAAAACATTGGTATTGATAAATTTCAGACAAACCGTACTCCCAATGCGTTAAGTTCCTCTAATGTTATTTCACCTCTGCGGTACGCGTCTATATCCCTGTTTGTCTGGATCATTCTAGCCACCAGCACCTCAAGGGTAGGCAATCTTGCGAATTTTTCGGCCTTGGCTGCTTCCGCAGCTGCCATCGCTTCCGCAGTTTTCGGCGCGTCGGCGTCCTGCAATAGCTGCACGACTTCCACAATTTCTGGTGCTTCGGTAGGTACTATTTGTTCCATAGGTTCAATGATTTGTTGAATACTAGTTCACCAAAACTAGGAAAAGCAAGCGAAGTATTTCTGCGCAATGTCGACGGATGAATTAATGGTTACAAAATTGATTTTAACGGCCAATTTGCGCCGGGACCGTCATAATTTCCCGATTTTATGAGTGGCCGGAACCTATGGCTTAATTATCGGTGAAATAATCAGGACTAATTTCGCATTCGCGCGAGCTTTTCATACTCCAGAACCGTAATTTGGCTGCCTTTCATATCCACGAGGCGCTCATCTTTGAAGTCGGAAAGCGTCCTGATCACGGTTTCGGTGGCCGTTCCTACCATCGAGGCAATGTCTTCACGGGTGACGGCCATGGAGAATGGTTTCGAACGGTCTTCCTGGTAGCGCTGAACAAGCATTACGAGCGCCTGCGCCACGCGCTTCCGAACGGAATTGTAGGCGAGTTGTAACAGTCGCTCTTCCCGCTCTTTGATTTCGTTGGAGAGCATTCGAATGAACTTCGAAGCCACTTCGCGGTTGCCCTGGAGCAGGTTGAAAAAGTCATCTTTCGGGATCATTGCCACCTCGGATTTCTCCAATGCAATGGCCGTTTCTTCGTAAGGTGCACCTTGCAGCAGGTCCAGGTAACCGAAGAACTCGCCATCTTTTAGCAGGTCGGTAATGTATTCCTTGCCGTTCTCATTAGATTTATAGGCTTTGACTTTCCCTTTTTGAAGAAAAAACACGTGTGAGGGAAAGCTGCCTTCGGTATAAATGGTTTCTTTTTTCTTTAAAAATTTCACCTTCTTGTCCTCCGCAAGCTTCACAATCGGATCGAACGCCTGGGCTTCCTTGATGAACTGGTCGAAGCCTTCGGCGGAGCGTTCGAACTGCTTTTTTAGCCGGTCGCTCTTTTTGAGGCGCATCTCTACGGCATTCAGCAGCTCCACGTCGTCGTAGGGCTTCGTGAGATAATCGTCGGCGCCCATGGTCATGCCTTTGCGGTAATCGTCCTTTTCTGCTTTGGCGGTCAGGAAAATGAAAGGGATGGATGCCGTACGCTCGTCCTTACCGAGCATATGCAGCACGCCGTAGCCGTCGAGTTCGGGCATCATAATGTCGCATATGATCAGGTCCGGGTGGTGCTGTGCGGCTTGTTGTATGCCTTCTTTGCCATTTTGGGCCGTGATCACGTGGTAATTGGCGAGTTCGAGAATCTCTGCCGTATTTTCCCGCATCTCGGGATGGTCTTCTATCAAAAGGATTTTTCTCGCTTCCAAGTTGGTTGCTGTTTGTGTCAGGATTAGATTTTAACGGTTGCCGGCTCGCGGTTGGGCAGTTCTACGAAAAATGTAGTGCCCGCGCCCACCTCGCTCCGGAACCGCACGGTGCCGCCCATCAGTTCGATGTAGTTTTGTACAATGTTGAGGCCCAGTCCGGTACCCTGCGCATTGCCGGCATTATTGGCACGGAAAAACCGGTCGAAAATATGGCCCTGGTCTTGCTCGGGTATGCCGATACCCTGGTCCTGGACTTCAATGCGGATCAACCCGCTCCAATTTTTCACCCGCAGAAAAATCGATTTGCCGGATTCGGAGTATTTGATCGCATTCGAAAGCAGGTTGAAAAGCACATTGCGCAGGAGCTGCTTGTCGAGCCACGCATTGGCCTCGCCTTCATAGCTTACATACATTTCCTGGCCTTCCTTGCAAAGCCCCCGGATCTCCTCGATCAGGTTTTTGCAAAATGAGTTGAGGTCGGTGAGGACGGGGATGCAATGAATACGACCTTCTTCCAGCTTGCCGATGGAGAGGAAGTCGTTCAATATCTCGGTAAGGTTGGTAACGGTCGATTTGATACGCTGGACGTGCTTTTGCCGCTTATCCTCATCTTCCGTGCGCGAATACCGGCCTATGAGCGACGCCGAGGAAAGGATGGTCGCCAGCGGCGTCCGGAACTCGTGGGAGGCAATGGTCACGAACTGGCTCTTCATATTGTTCAGTTCGCGCTCTTTTGTCAATGCCCGCACCACTTCTTCCTGCGACTGTTCGATACGCTTGATCGCCGCGGCCAGCTCTTCGGTGCGCCGTTGCACGCGTTCTTCCAGCTCCGCATTCAGTTTTTGAATTTCAAGATTGGCCTCGATAATGCGGCTTTCCTGCTTTTTACGCTCAGTAATGTCAATCACAAAACTCACCACAAACTCGCCGTCGCTGGTTTTGAAAGGACTGAGGCTAACTTCCACGGGAAACTCGCTGCCGTCCTTGCGTCGTGCGAAAAGGTCCATCATGTGCCCCATACCACGGGCGCGGGGCGCTTCGAGGTACTCGTCACGGTAGCCCACATGGTTCCGGTTGAACCGCTGGGGGATCAGTGTTTCGATTTTCCTGCCAATCAGCTCGCTGTCGGCGTAACCAAAAAGCTCTTTGGCCTTGGGGTTGAGCATTACAATGTTCGCCTGCTTGTCCACCACAACAATCCCTTCGGTCGCGTGCTTGAACAGTGCATCCAGCATCTCGATGTGCCGTGTCATCACCTGCGTATGAATTAAAATATCCGTATCAAACATACCAAAGTACAGGACACAGGTGAACACCGCAAGAATTCATTGTTAAACTGTTTGACTGAAAAGGGTCGTTTGCGGTAAATCGGCCCACAGGCGCGCGTCGAACGCCATACACATGTTACGCACGAACGCCTTGCCTCTTTCAGTGATCCTCAGTCGGAACGGCTCTATTTCCACCAACTCGTCGAACTCCATTTCGGACAGTCTTTCAAGCGCCTGGTACAGCTCCATACAAACTTCGGAAGTGCTGGTCCACGATGTTTCGAAGGAAGTCATCAGCCGGAGGATATGCCTTCTCAGGATCAGGTCTTCGCGGCTCAGCTCGTGGCCGCGGAATAGGGGTAGCTCGTTGACGGCGAGTTTTTTGTAATAATCTTCCACTTTCTTCTCGTTCTGGGCATAACCCCACCACGAATCGGAAATAGACGATGCGCCGAGGCCGATCAGCAGCTGCGTGCGGGTATCGGTGTAACCCATGAAGTTCCGGTGCAGGCGTTCCTGCGTGGCGGCTTTGTAGAGTTCGTCGGACCGGAGGGCAAAATGGTCCATGCCAATGTCTTCATAGCCGGCCAGTTCCAATGCATTGCGACCGGTTTCGTAGATGGCGATTTTATGGTCGGCGTCGGGCAGGTCTTTTTCGGTATAGCTGCGCTGGCCGGGTTTGATCCACGGCACATGGGCGTAGCTGTAAAATGCAATGCGGTCGGGTTTAAGGCGGATCACGCGCAGCATCGTTTCCATCATCGAGCAGTTTTTCTGCTGAGGCAGGCCGTACACGATGTCGTAGTTGACGGACGTATACCCAATTTCGCGGGCTTTTAATGTAAGGTGTTTTACCTGTTCAAAAGTCTGGTGCCGGTTGATCATGGCCAGTACCACCGGATTGAAATCCTGTACACCAATGCTGATGCGACGGAAACCGACAGCATACAATGCTTCCAGATGTTCATCTGTCGTATTGCCCGGATGCGCCTCGAAGCCGAAACGGGCGTCTTCGTGTACCAATGCATTTTCCAGCAAACCATTAACCAGTTTTACCAGATTGGCCGGACTGAAAAACGTAGGCGTGCCGCCGCCCAGGTGCAACTCCCGGATCACCGGTTTTTCATGACCGAACAATTCGCAATACATTCGCCATTCCTTCAAAACGGCCCGGATGTATTGGTCTTCCACCCTGTGATTGATGGTAATGCGCGTGTTACAGCCGCAATAGGTGCAGAGGCTTTCGCAAAACGGCAGGTGAATGTAAAGGCTGATGCCCTCTTTTTGATTTGACACCGTGAATGCATCCTGAACCAGTTCTTTCCATTTGCTCATGGAGGGAGGTGTTTTCTGCCAGTACGGAACGGTCGGGTAGCTGGTGTAGCGCGGCCCCGGAATGTTGTATTTAAAAAGCAGGTCCTTGTCCATCGGTCAATGTTTTGATGTAGATCATTGATCAAAACTACCCAGGACGGGAAAGGGAAAACATGATTTAAATCATATCAAAAACAGACTTCTACCCGGCTTTTACATAGCTCCAACCTTCCTGTTGCAGGATTACGAGTTCGGCAATCCCGGACGGGACGACCTCGATACCCGCTATCAGATCATCAGGCCCGACATTGTTGGCAACCAGCATATTGCGGCATGCTGCGATGGTGATATGCTGGTTTAGTAATCCAAGAATTTCGTCGGTAAACGGATTGTCGGCAGCGACGCAAAACGGCATGGAAGCACCGTGGCAGATGATACGGACATCGACAGTTTTGTCCAAATGTGCAAGCAGGTTACCGGTTTGCCGGATCATACTGCGATGGACTTTGGGATCGTCTGAAGTGAGCTGGATAATGGCCTTGTAAGTTTTCATGCGGCAAGGTAACCCGCTTATCCAAGCTGTTCAAGTAGTTCAGCGGCAGATTGTGATTCCCATGGCAGGTTTGGAATGGTCGTGATAGGAAGCCATTACCCCGCGTGCCACGAGCCAGATCCCTGCAATGGCAACCAATACCGGCGTAAGTTTGCGAATGCGGGTGCTGAGTGTCGGCGTGAATCGTTGCTTTGCAATACCTAATGCAAGCATACCAGGCATAGTGCCCACGCCGAAAAGCGCCATAAACGCGGCGCCGCCCAAGGTACTGCCCGTGGCGACCGAACTGACGAGTGCCATGTAGACCATGCCGCAAGGAATCGCGCCGTTGAGCATTCCGAGAAGCACCATGCCCGTAACATCGATTCTTTTGAGATAGAGACCCATTATCTGTTTTAAACGGCCTACTGTTTTTTGCCAAAACACGGGCATATGCAATCGCTGCCCTATTCCGGAAGGCCAGAATACATAACCCAGCATTCCTATGCCGATCGCGATGGAAGCATACCGTAGCACACCCAACCAAGCCAGCGAAGCCCCTAACGTACCTATGGCCATCCCGAACGTCGCGTATGTGAGTGCGCGCCCCGCATTATACGCGAATACGCCCGCGACCCGGCGCCTACGCGTACCCTTATGCACGGGTAATGCGAGCGCGATGGGCCCGCACATACCCACGCAATGGAAGCTGCTGATGAGTCCCATCGAAATGGCGAGGTAGGACAGGACCGTGATCATCGGTTAAAGATTTTGGTGATCAACCACCACTACACCCTCGTTCCAGTAGGTTTCACTTCCGCTCTTCCAGTCGACCTGGATTTTATAGCGTCCTGTCGGTATTTGCGATAACGCGACGGTCTGTGCATTGTCCTTCGAACGGATCGCGAAATGCCGGTCGTTGCGGTTGTCGGACGGGCAGTAGAGGTGGATTTCGCCCGAAACATCCGCATCCGCGAAATGAGCAGGATAATGGAGCTGCAACCGGTCTTCGGTGATTTGCCAGGACAACGGCTCGGCCAATGCCGCCGCACGTTGTACCTTATCGATTTTGCCCTGGAATTTCAGCTCCTCTTCATAGTAGTGATCCGTCACAAGGTCGATTTTTTGCCCGGCACTCATACTTACGAGCAGCAGTATCATGGATATAAAACTGATATAAACAGCGGCAATGAGGGCTTTCCAATTGATTTTCATGGTATTTTAAAAGATAGGTTAATACACTATTCTTCCGGTGCGATGAACGTGGTCTCAAAAGTTTCCAGCTGCCGGTTTCCCTGTAAAACCGACAGTTTCAGCACCGTTTTGCGGCTTTTTAATGCAGATTTGGGCATAATCAAGAAGACAGTTCCCTCGGACATCCCCGCCGCTTCGAGCGTCAGATCGGGCGATCCGGCGAAAAGAAGCTTTCCGTGCGGGGTGTCGAGGTACATGGAGGGTTTGATGATCCGGTTGGTTTTATTGAATATTTTGAAAGTGTACAGGTTGCTGATCGTGCCGTCGGCGTTCTCGATGTAACGGCTGCCCGGCGCGCGGAAAAGTGTCGTTTGCGTATCGGTACGGGTCGCCACCACGAACCCCAATGCCGACCAGAGCAGCAGCAATACCGCCGCATAACCCCACGTCCGCGGCGTGATCACTCCGGCGGTTTTCTTCTCGATCGCATTCTCGGAAGTATAGCGGACGAGCCCCCTGTCGAAGCCGACTTTGTCCATCATCGCATCGCAGGCATCGATACATGCCGTACAATTCACACATTCCATTTGGGTGCCATTGCGGATATCGATGCCGGTCGGGCACACAGCCACGCATTGGAAGCAATTGATACAATCGCCTTCCGGACGATCGGTACCTTTGTGCAATTTGCCCCTCGGCTCGCCACGCTCGTGATCGTAGGCGACATTGATGGAATTGCGATCGAGCAGCACGCTTTGCAGGCGCCCGTACGGGCATACCACCGTGCATGCCTGCTCGCGCAGCCAGGCGAAGTTCCAGTAGAATATTGCGGTGAATGCGACAATGCCCGAAAACAGCCCGATATGGTCCGCGACAGGCTCGGAAATGATCTTGTACAACTCGTTGGTGCCCAGTACGTAGGCCAGGAGCAGGTTGGCGATCGCGAAAGAGACGATGAGGAAAATGGAGTATTTTAAACCCTTTTTCAGGATTTTGTCCGTCGTCCATGGAGCTTTGTCCAGCAGTTTTTGTTTCCCGGCATCCCCTTCGATGGCGTATTCGATTTTGCGGAAAACCATTTCCATAAAAACCGTCTGCGGACAGGCCCAGCCGCACCAAAGTCTACCGAAAACCGTCGTGAATAGTACAATAAATACAAAAAACGAGAGCATTGTAAGCCCGAAGAGCCAGTAATCCTGCGGCCCGATGAACACGCCGAAAAGCATGATTTTCCGCTCGATGACATTCAGCAATACCATCGGCTGCCCGCCGATCCGTACGAACGGCACGACGAACAGCAATGCGATAATGATCAGACTGAATGCTACGCGGCGGTTATGCCATTGCCCGGAAGGGCGCTGGGGGTAGAGGGGGCGTGTTTCGATAGTCGCTTTCATCATAGGATTATTTCTCTGCCACAGTCGCTTCGCTGAAAAGTTCGCCTTGCGCCTCCTTCGCATTGGCAGGTTGGGTGCCTTTGAGCGAAAGCACGAAACTCGCTACTTTCTGGATGTCGGTAGGAGACAGCTGTTTCTCCCAGGAGATCATCCCTTTCTCCGGCACGCCATACTTAATCACTTTGAACACATTGTGAATGCCGCCGCCGTGCAGCCAGTAGTCGTCGGTGAGGTTGGGCCCCACTGAGCCACCACCTTCGGTACCGTGGCAGGCCGTGCATTTTTCATGGAATAGCTTCATGCCCGCTTCCACACCGGCTTTGTCGGTGAGCAGCGTCACGGAATTTTCGTCCATGCTGGCGCCTACTTTTTCCATGTAAGCTTTCTTTTCTACTTCGGCAACGGCTATTTCTTTTTCCAGTTCCGCGATTTGCAGGTCGCCCAGGCCGCTGAAATAGTAGGCCGAGTAAACCACAGCGATGAAAATGGTGGTATAGAACAGGAATTGCAGCCAGGGAGGCATCCGGTTGTCGAGCTCCTGGATGCCGTCGTAATCATGGCCGTCGATAAGTATCTGTCGTTCATCCTGCACCGATACCCCAATACCCCTGAACTTCTTCCACCAATGCGTGCTGAAAACGTGGGTAGGCTCCTGGTTGGATGCATGTGCGGTTTTGTTAAGCAGCTGCAAGGCCGACACCAGCAGGATCGCCAGCCGGATCATCATGAAAACCAATGCGGCCAGTACCACGCACAGGATCAAATCCAGCCCGGTAATAGCGCGTACCGGCTCAGTAGCTTCCTGCGCGGACGCGGGCAATGCAATGCAACCGAGCAAAAGCAAGGATAGCAAAGTCTTTTTCGCAACGCCGTCATTCAGCGGAATGCTGCGCATTTTGTCGAGCTTCCTTTTATCCAGCCCCCACACATAAAACAGCAGGCCGACGAAGAAAGCGAAGAATATCAGCAAGGATATGAGCGGATAAATGCCCACCCCGGCAATGGTTTCGAGGTAATTGCGGAATTTCATTGATGCTCAATTTTGAATGATTGAATGATTGAATGATTGAATGAGTGAATGTTGAATAAGAGAGTGTTTAAAATGCCATGAGTGGATGAACTGCATATTCACTCATTCACTCATTCACAATTCACTCATTCAATCATTTTTTAATATCCGTCCCAAGCCGTTGCATGTAAGCAATCAGCGCCACGATCTCTTTATTGGCGGCCGTCTTGATGCCGCTTTGTTTCAGACGTTCCTGGATTTCCTTTTCCTGCTTTACGAGATCGGCGTTGGCCTGGTGTTCGTAACCTTTTTCGTAGGGCACGCCCAGCGTTTGCATGGCTTTGATCTTTGCTTTGGTTGTGGTCGTATCGAGGTCGTTTTCGAGCAGCCAGCCGTAGCGGGGCATTATGGAGCCCGGCGACATGCTGGTCGGGTCTTCCATGTGGTTGTAATGCCAGGAGTCGGGGTACTTGCCGCCTACGCGTTGCAGATCCGGCCCGGTACGTTTGGAGCCCCATTGGTGCGGGTGGTCGTATACAAATTCCCCCGATTTGGAATACTCCCCAAACCGCTCGATTTCGGACCGGAACGGACGGATCATTTGCGTATGGCACACGTAGCAGCCTTCGCGGACGTAAATGTCGCGGCCCTGCAATTCCAGCGGCGTGTAAGGTTTCACGCTCGCAATGGTAGGCACGTTGGATTCGACGAGGAATGTCGGGATCATCTCGATCATTCCGCCGATAGCGACGGCTACGAGGGAGAATATGGTTAATGCCAATGGTTTCCGTTCCATCAGCCGGCGGTGCCAGTATTCGCTCTTTTCCGCATGCCAGATCGCATTCAGCGGCATGGCTTTGGCGGTTTCGGTAGGTACGAGCTTACCTTTCAGCGCCGTCATCCACAGGTTATAAATCATCACCACAAATCCAACGAGGTACAACGTGCCGCCCACGCCGCGGAGGAAATACAGGGGTTTGAGGGCCGTTACGGTTTCGAGGAAGTTGGGATATTTCAGCAGACCTTCCTGCGTAAACTCCTTCCACATCGAGCTCTGCACCCAGCCGGCCCAGTACATTGGAATAGTATAGAAAATGATCCCGAGCGTGCCGATCCAGAAGTGGAAATTGGCGGCTTTGGTTGAATACAACGGGCGACCGTAGAGGCGCGGGAAGAGCCAGTAAAGGATACCGAATGTCAGGAAACCGTTCCACCCGAGCGCCCCCACGTGTACGTGCGCTACGATCCAGTCGGTGTAGTGGGCAATGGCATTTACGTTTTTGAGGGAAAGCATCGGTCCTTCGAAAGTGGCCATACCATAAGCGGTAATGGCTACCACCATGAATTTCAGCACCACATCCTCACGCACCTTATCCCACGCCCCGCGCAGCGTCATCAATCCGTTCATCATACCGCCCCAGGAAGGCGCGATGAGCATTACCGAGAATACGGTACCGAGCGTCTGCGCCCATTCGGGTAATGCCGTGTAGAGCAAATGATGCGGGCCAGCCCAGATGTACAGGAATATCAATGCCCAGAAGTGTACGATCGAAAGCCGGTAGGAATAAATGGGCCGGTTGGCCGCTTTGGGCAGGAAGTAGTACATCAGGCCCAGGTAAGGCGTCGTCAGAAAGAAAGCGACCGCGTTATGCCCGTACCACCATTGCACGAGCGCGTCCTGTACGCCCGCATATACGGAGTAGCTTTTCATGAACGAGATCGGCAGCTCAATGCTATTCACGACGTGCAGCATCGCAACGGTCACAAAAGAAGCGATGTAGAACCACACCGCTGCGTAAATATGCTCCACGCGGCGGTTAATCGTAGTCATGATAATATTAACCAATGCTGAAACCCACACGACGGCAATAGCGATATCGAACGGCCATTCCAGCTCGGCATATTCTTTGGAAGTGGTGAAACCCATTGGCAGTGAAATGGCTGCACCGAGGATAATGGCCTGCCACGCCCAGAAGTGGAAGCGGCTCAGTACCGGGCTCCATATGGGCGTGCGCAACACGCGTGGAACCGAGTAGTAAAGTCCTGTGAAAAAGCCGTTTCCGACGAATGCAAAGATCACCGCATTGGTATGCAGCGGCCGGATACGGCTGAATGTCAGGAACGGCAGGTCGAAATTCAGGTTTGGGAAAACGAGCTGTAATGCTGCCAGCAAGCCCACGAGCATGCCGATGAGCCCGAAGAGGATCGTGGCAATGGCGAAGTCCCGGACAATGCGGTTGTCGTACTGGAATTCATCCAACTCGACGGAGGAGAGGCCGGGATGCGGAACGTTTGACATAACTTGTTGAGGATAAATGATAAAATCAGTTCAGGTTCTGGTGGTTATGGCTTCTCGGAATCGTCAAGCAGAATGCGTACGGAAGGCGTGTAGTCATCGTCGTAGTGGCCCTTCCGCACCGACCATATGAATGCGCCCAGGAATCCCAGCGCCACCGTCAGGCTGGCGATGATCAGCAGATATAATGCGCTCATGATGAGGATCTGGTTAGGTGATTTTGATAGGCCAAAACTACCGGCAGAGGTGCTGGCAAAGGATGATAAGTGCTACGTCCGTTTTATGACATTCGTCAGTTTTTGAGATACCGTCGTGCAGCTGCATTGCTGGCAAGCGTCGTGAATGCCACGATGGTAATGGAACTGACCGGCATCAGGATCGCCGCGATGACCGGCGAGAGGTGGCCGGTTACGGCAAATGAGAGCCCCAGGATGTTGTATATCAATGAAATGGTAAAGCTCTGACGGATAATGCGCTGGCCGCTTCGGGCAAGGGCAATGTAGCCGGGTAGCAGGCTGAGCTGGTTGCCTTCGACGATCGCGTCGCAGGAAGGGGAGAAGTTGTTGATATCGTCCGACACCGCAAGCCCCACGTCGCTTTGGCGTAATGCGCCGGCGTCGTTCAGCCCGTCGCCGACCATGAGCACGTGGCGGCCTTCGCGTTGCAACTCGCGGACGAAATCCAGTTTCTGTTCGGGTTTTTGATTAAAAAGGAGTAATGCCTCCGGTCCGAAAAGCGGAGCCAGCAAATTGCGGTCGGCAGAGCGGTCGCCCGAGAGCAGGTAGGTACGGATACCTGCCCGGTGCAGTGCGGCCAGCGTTTCCGGCAGCTCGGGGCGGTATTTGCTGCGGATCGTAAAATAGCCTTTCACGACCTCATCGATAGCCACATATACCCGGCTTGATTGCCCGCTATTGTGCTCAGGGACGGTAGCGCCTACCCAGCAGGCCGAGCCTACCTTCACAATTCGTGTGCCCCATTGCGCAGCCATTCCCCTGCCGCTCGTCTCAGAAAAGCCCGTGAGCACGCGCCGGCTGGCGGGTACATCGGCCAAATGCTTAGCGATAAGCCTGCTGAGCGGGTGAGAAGATTGTCCCACCAGGGTTTTGATCATTACCAGTTCGTCGTGTGTTGACGGTTCGCCGGTAAACTCGATTTCGGCGTCGTCGGGGAGGGTAATGGTGCCTGTTTTATCAAAAACGACGGCATCGGTATGGGCCAGTCGCTCGATACTGGATGCATTTTTAGGGTAAAAACGGTTACGACTGAAAACGCTCAGCAGGTTACCGTTCGTGAAAGTCGATGAAAGCAGTAATGCGCACGGGCAGGCTACGAGCAGCGTGGTAGTGAATGCTAGAAACGCGGTTTCAGGATTGTTGAATACTAAAAACCAGATGGTGAAGGTGATTACCGCAATACTGAGCACAACCATCGAAAAGTAGCGGTTAATGCGCGCCGCGAGCGACTTATCGGCATCATCTTTCTCTGTTGCAAATGCTTCATTATTCCAGAGTTGCGTCAGGTAGCTCTGCGACACCTCGCGCAATACTTCCAGCTCGATGGCCGCGCCCTTTTGCTTGCCGCCAGCGTAGACGGTATCACCTTTCCGTTTTTCCACCGGCTGCGATTCGCCGGAGACGAAGCTGTAATCGATCATCGCACCCGCGCTTAGCAGCACGGCATCGGCGGGGATCAGTTCCTCGTTTCTGACCAGCATCCGGTCGCCTTTTCGGAGGTCGGTAATGGGTTTGCGGGTTTCGCTACCGTCGTTCAGAACAGAAATGGCGATCGGAAAATAGGATTTGTAATCACGATCGAACGAAACTCCGGCGTAAGTTTTGTCCTGAAAATACCGGCCGACGAGCATGAAAAACACGGCGCCGGCAAATGAATCCAGATACCCGGGGCCGGTTCGGGTGACGAGTTGGTAAATGCTGATCAGGAAAACGCAGCTCAATGCGAGCGCAATCGGCGCGTCGATATTCAGGTAACGCCCTTTCAGCGCCGACCACGCCGATTTGTAAAAGTCCGCCGCGCAATAAAACAGCACCGGCAGGCTCAATGCAAGGTTCAGTATGCCAAAAAGCGTACGCAGGTTCTGATCGGAAGTATTTTGTCCTAAATGGAAATACTCGGGAAAGCTCAGCATCATGATATTGCCGAATGCAAAACCCGCGATGCCGATTTTGTAAAGCCGTGCACGGTTCCATTTGCCCGCTTTTTTACCGGACAGATCATCCATACTTAAATACGGCTCGTACCCGATGCGCGTGAGTAGCGCGGCGAGCTCGCTCAGATGCAAGGTGGGCGTATCGAACGTGATCCTGACCTTCTTCTCCGGAAAATTCACCACCGAACTCCGTACCGCCGGGTTGAGGCGGTAGAGGTGTTCGAGCAACCAGATGCACGAGCTGCAATGCATTTTCGGAAGGTACCAATACACGGTGGTCAGGCGCCCGTCCGTGAATTCGACCATTTTGGCAAATACCTCCGGCTGATCCAGGTGGTCGTATTTGCCTTTATAGAACGCCGCGTCGGGCGAAATGCCCTGCGCGCCGCCGATCGCATAATACCGGCAAAGATCACGCTCTTTCAGCAGGCTGTAAACGGTAGCGCAGCCTTCGCAACAGAAATCGTGGTCGTCGGCGTGCAGCACCTCGTCGCGGCATTCCTCGCCGCAATGGTAACAAATATGTCGTGTATCGGGAATGGCCTCCGCGGCCGTCAATATGCTCATGATCATGGTCCGGATTAAACCTTGTCCAAAATTGGAGCTTGCGACAAGCGGAACGGATGACGGGAAGGAGTAGGAAAAACTGACTTTGGTCAGTATTACATATCTTGGATCATATTGGGAAAAAACCAATATCTATTACCGTCAGTTTCAACTGACGGTTGGCGTAAGTCAAAAATAAATTTTAAGTTGAACCACATTTCCTAAACCATTTTACTAAGTCTATCAGGTGAAAAAAATGAAATCTTCTTTGGGGCTCTTGCTGGCCGGGGGGCTTTGCCTGGCTTCGGTGAGTCGGCATGATAAGCCTTTGTTCCGAAACGTTGGGAGCGACCGTCCGGTCCGTATTGCTGAATTTTCCGGGGGGCCGGATTCGAGCCGGTTTACCTATACCAAACTGGTGTCGGGCCTGGATGAGCCGATGGAGATGGCGATACTTCCGAACTACGATATGGTTGTAGCCGAGCGTAAGGGCGCCGTGCGGTATTTTAACAATGCCACCAAAGAGCTTTCGACCATTGCACAGTTCAACGTTTTCAGCGGCATTGAGGACGGGCTGCTCGGTGTGGCGGTCGACCCGGATTTCAGGAATAACAACTGGATATACTTCTATTATGGCGTAGGCGGCGAGAAGAGCGTCAGCCAGCTGGCGCGTTTCGAGCTGAAAGGGCAAAATTTGATCCAGGATTCTAAAAAAGTGCTGCTGGAAGTCCCTACCCAGCGCAAATACTGCTGCCATTCCGCGGGATACCTTACATTTTCAGGAGGGTTGCTTTATTTATCGATCGGCGACAATACCAATGCCGAGGAAATCGAGGGGCATACGCCCATCGACGAGCGCCCCGGGCGCGAGCTTTCGGACGACCAGGCTGCGACCGCCAACAGCAATGATTACAGGGGCAAAATTTTGAGGATCAAGCCGGAGCCGGACGGGACTTACAGCATTCCGGAGGGTAACCTCTTTCCAAAGGACGGTTCGCAAGGGAAGCCCGAGATTTACGCCATGGGCGTCAGGAACCCGTTCCGCATTTCCATCGACCCGAAGACCAGGTACCTGTACTGGGGCGATGTGGGCCCGGATACGGAGGTGCCGGGCAGTGAAGGTAAGATGAGTTACGACGAAATTAACCAGGCCCGCAAGCCGGGATTTTTCGGTTATCCCTATTTCCTGGGGGACAATGAGGTGTTTCCCGACTACGATTTCGCCACAAAAAAGGAAGGTCCGGGAAAAGACCCGCAAAAGCCGCACAACGATTCGCCGCATAACACGGGTACCCGCGACTTGCCCCCCGCACAACCCGCATTCATCTGGTATGGCAAGGGGCCTTCTAAAAAATATCCGCTCGTAGGCAAAGGCGGCGCCAGTGCCATGGCCGGTCCCGTGTATTACAGCGATTTGTACCCCAATGCGCCTTACAAGCTTCCGGAATATTATAATGGCAAGCTGTTCATTTTTGAATGGATCCGGAAATGGATCATGGCGGTGACGATGGATGCGAACGGTAACTACGTCGGTATGGAGCCGTTTCTGCCGCAACTGAAAGTGGTTGCGCCGATCGATATGCAGATCGCGCCCGACGGCGCTATTTACCTGCTGGCCTACGGTACCAACTGGTTTGCCCGCAATACCGATTCGGGGATCATCCGGGTGGAGTACGCCGAAGGCAACCGCAATCCGGTAGCGGCCGTGACGACCGGCAAAACCATCGGAGCGGCGCCTTTCACAGCCACCCTTTCAGCCAAAGGTTCGAAGGATTACGACGCTAACGACAAGCTGACTTACGAATGGAAGATCGGGACGAAAAAGCTGGTGGGCGAGGAAGCGAAGCATACTTTTACCAAACCTGGCATTTACAATGTGGTCCTCACCGTCTCCGACCAGCATGGCGGTAAAGGTACGGCCACGACCGAGTTCAAGATCGGTAACACGCCGCCGGATGTAAAAATCGAGACGAAGGCCAACCGCAGCTTCTATTGGGATAATGCCCCATTTGATTACAATATTAAAATTACCGACAAGGAAGACGGCAAGATCGAGCGGGCCAAAATCCATGCGGGTTTTCACTACCTGGCTTTTGGGAAGGACCTTGCAGGCGCATTGTCGGGCACGGAAGGGGATAATATCCGGCATGCAGCCACGGCGAATCTGTATGCTTCGCTGGATTGCAAGGCTTGCCACACGATGGAGACCAAGTCGATAGGGCCGGCATTGAAGGATATTTCCAAAAAATACGCGGGTAACGCGGACGCACACGATATGCTCGCGCGCAAGATCATCACGGGCGGTAGTGGAAACTGGGGTTCATACCCGATGCCGCCCCACGCCGACCTGCCCGAAAAAGATGCGAAGGCGATAGCGGGCTATATTCTTTCATTGGGCAAAAACGCGGCCCAAACGCCGCTTTCGGCCCAGCTGAAACTAACTGAGCACATCGGTAAGGGCAATGAAGGTGCTTATGTGGTGCAGGCTTCTTATACCGATAAAGGTGCGAATGGCATCGGCCCCCAGAAGACTGCCAGCCACATTGTGCTGCGCAATCCGCTTGTGCAAATGGAGGATTACCAGGAAGGAAATGTAGGGGTGGTAATTGCAACACAAAACACGGGTTACGTTTCCTACATCGCGAATATTACCAATGGCAAATACACGCGGTTTAATCAAATAGACCTTTCGCATATTAAAAACATCCGGTTGCGTATTCAGGAACATGGCGCCGGCGGGACGATCGAGTTGCGGCAGGGTGGCCGGGAAGGCCTGTTGCTGGGCAAAACCGAAGTGCCGGGCGGACGACTGGACGACCTTAAAACCGGTTGGAAAGAAATACTGCTGCCGGTGAGTGGCGGTAGCGGCGTCCACGATCTTTACCTGGTTTTCAGGAATGAAAAGATGAAGAGCCCGATGTTCCACATCGACTGGATGTATTTTGAAAACGATTTCAATCCTTGACCTAACAGGCCTCCGGCCGATCATCAGGGCTGTTTCAACAACCACACGTCCGAAATTTTCGACTGTTTGCGCCAGTTCAGATGCGATTCTTCCGGGCCGTCGAAGGTGACGGAAATTTTGCCGTCCCGGGTGAGACTCAACGGAACGATCCATTCTTTGAATGTCTCCGGTTCTTTGTTGTACATCACCGGCGAAAGCCTGCGCCCGTCCACACGCAGGAGCGCGTCGCCTTCGCCTGCAACGCGTATGATGTAGCGGGCGTGCGGGTCGAGGTTTTCGTAGTCCAGCTCGGGTTCGCGCTGGAACAGCTGCGTGGAGAGGCGTTTGCGGCTCATGCCGTTGTCCCACCACGCCACGTCGGTAGCGTCTTCGGAAATGGTTTTCACGCGCGGGCCCTTCGCTACGCTGGAAATATCATCGTAATAGCTTCCCGGTCCGGGATTTTCCCAGAATGCAATGGTCTGCAATCTCGCCAGTTGCTCGTCGGGATTGGTCATTTTTCTGATCTTTTCAAATTCATCGGCCAGCCACCAGCGGTTGTTGAGCGGGTAGTTTACGAAATCCATTACGACACCCCGTTCCGGGTTACGCGGCTTGTGTTTTTCGGTGCTGGTTTGCAGGCCGATAGATTTGTACAGGGCGTCGCTTAGGTCAACAATCTCTTTATAAAGGTCGCGGTCGACAGAATGCTGGTCAGCCTGGTTGACGATCGCCAACGCCTTGTCCATCGCCTCATTTAAATTGTCTTTGGTAGCGGTCGCGAGGATCGCATTTGCCTGCTTTTCCAAATCCTGTTCGTAAATGAGACGGAGACGTGTATACTGGTCATAATATGCTCTGAGCACCAGCATTTGCCAGCGCCAGTTGCCTTCCAATGTTTCTTCTACTCTTCGGAACACCCGCCAATTCAGGTAAGTCATTTCCACCCCACCATTTTCTGTCAACGGCCCTTTCCAGTTTTGTTCCAATCCTTCAATAGCACTCGCGGCAATTGAGTTATGGCCAAAGAAAAACCTCGAATATTCTTGGAGAATCCCATGCACATCCGCTTGCGGGTCCCAGCCGCGCATGCTCCACAGTACTTTGTTCACATCGTCGTGGCTGCCGTCGGAATAGGAGACGAAGCCGTCTGTGAACGGTGCATATTTCGCGTGGATTTTGGCAAATGCGAAGGGTCGCGGATTCACGGATTCCCTGCCGAGTGTCAAAGCAAATGCCTGATCGAACTTTTCGACCGGGAATTCGCAGCGTACTGAATGCGTAATGTCGGGATATTGGCGGTGCTGGTATTGCTTCGGCAGGCGGTAGCGCGTTTCGGCCATGGGCGGGCTACCCGGGCCGGATACAACGCCTTGCAGCCAGGTCGGCTTTTCGGTTTCCAGGTATTGGTAAAAATAATCGATCTGCTCGGTGTCGAACCCTTGCAGGGAAATCCACATTTTGGCTTTGGGATGATACTTCACCAGCCTGGTTTGCAGCTCTTTCAGAAATGGCAACACTTCGGACGGATGGTTATCGCCCGGGTCGCCGCCGGGAAAGAATATGTGGTCGAGGCGGGGAATTTCTTTGTAAAATTGCTCGTGCATATCCAATTCCGCCTGACGTTTGGCTTGGTCGGTCAGTTCGAACGTCGCGGGTGTCCATACCCAGTAATCCATATCGTACTTCCGGCAAATCTCGCTCATTTTGATACGCATTTCCCTGGCCGGGATTTTGAAATGCGGGCTCGGCTTATCGTCTTCGTGGAACGGAATGCCTTCTACCGCATTGCTGCCAAAAATTGCCAGTTCCCGGATGTACTGGTCAAACTGCGCGACCGTCCAGGCGTCGTAAGTATTGGCGGTAGAACGGTAACCCAACTGATGTCCGCGGATCGGGTAGGCGGGCGACGACGCCATATTTACAGGCCCATCGAGTTCCAGAAGCGGCCTGCCCATAAATGCCTTGCTCATTTTCAAATGCCGCAGCAAATATCCCGT
This sequence comes from Dyadobacter sp. SG02, assembly GCF_900109045.1. GTDB lineage: Bacteria > Bacteroidota > Bacteroidia > Cytophagales > Spirosomataceae > Dyadobacter. The sequence continues at coordinate 111,300 of NZ_FNYL01000001.1, read as the reverse complement.
ACCGAACAGCACACCGCGCGCATCGGCGCCGATGATCCAGATGGTTTTTCCGGTATTCGTCGTTTCGGTGGCGATGCGGTAACCTTCCGGATTGAACCCGGGACCGTTTCCGTCGCCCGCAGGAACATTACGCGAGAGCAATGTCTTATCCGACGCCAATGCGAAGGCAATTACCGGGGCATTACCTTTTGGCCAACCGATGGCATTTTTGAGCGTTATCCCCGTCCGTTTCGCGATTTCCTCCGTCAATACCGCGGGAGCGGTTTCTTTCATCGGTGATGGAACATTAGGCGAAATGACCCAGGATGCATTTTTCAGGTCGATGGATTGCGCGGCGCATGGAAAATAGGCGGCCAGGAATAGCAGGATGGTAATGAGTTGCTTGAAGCGGGTTTGGGCATGCATGGTGAATAGAAATCGATGTGTTACCTGCATTACTGCATTTGAAGTATTTCAGGCTAATGCTGGTGTGAAGGCCAGCTTGTTTCAAGGTCGACCTTCAAACAAACTATTCGCAGGCCTCCGGCCGGTCAGATATGCAAGATCCCGGCAATGTCCGAACGGCAGTAACGATTGATCATATTCCGGTAAAGTAGAAAACTGCTGCTTTCGCTACTTTTAGGATTTGAAACATTTAAAACCTTTATGACTCTTCTTAAACCGCTGTTATTCTGCACGTTTTTACTGCTTTTGACAGCATTTCAGCCCGCATTTTCGCAAACGCTTCCAACCGTGAAGACATTCGACGTAGGAGAAGCCAAGCAGGCCGTCGCGGTGGACGCGCAGCATTTTTATGTCATCAATAACAGCACCATTACCAAGCATTTGAAAACGGATGGAAAGCTCGTTGCGACCTGGGACGGCACGAAGGAGGGTATAGTCCATTTGAATAGCGGGGTCGTAATCAAGGGGAGGCTGTATTGCGCCAACTCGAATTATCCTGAAATTCCGATGACGAGCTCGGTGGAAATATTTGACGTAAAGACAATGAAGCACGTCGATACGCACAGCTTTGGCATCGCCCAGCACGGGTCGCTTACCTGGCTCGACCAGAAGGATGGTCACTGGTTTATCGGCTTCGCGCATTATGCGGGCAAGGAGGCGAGCGAGGGGCGCGATGTGCGGTGGACGTCGCTGGTGAAATATGATATGGAATGGCGGCAGGTGGAGGCTTGGGTGTTCCCGAAAAACCTTGTCGATTTGTTTACGCCCAAAAGCAATTCCGGAGGGGCATGGGGAGGCGATGGGCTGCTCTATTGCACCGGCCACGACCGGGGCGAAGTGTATGTGCTGAAACTCCCGAAATCGGGCTATACATTGCAGCATATCAGTACATTACCAGCGCCGATCAAGGGGCAGGGCATAGCCATTGACCGCTCAGTAGTGGGTAAAATCTCGCTGTACGGCATCCAGCGCAGCAAACACACGGTTACCGTTTCCGAAATCCGATAATCCTTTGTATCGATGAAACCACATTTCCATTACCTGCTCTGCTTTTTCCTGGCTGTTTCTTTGCAATTGGGTCATGCGCAGAATACAACCGATCACCGTTTTGAAGTCAAAACACTCATTGTGTTTTTCGACGGCCTGCGCCCGGATTACATTACCGAAGCGCAAATGCCCAATCTGTTTGCATTTAAAAAACGTGCGGCATGGGGAAAGCATCATCACAGCGTCTTCCCAACGGTAACGCGGGTGAATTCTGCGTCTTACGCGACAGGTTCTTATCCGGGCACGCACGGGCTGCTGGGTAATTCGATTTACATTCCGGAGGTTGCGCCCAACAAGTCTATCGGAACCAGTTATGGTGATCTGAGCAAAATCCCCGGGGCTACGTCGGGGCCACTCCTGACGGCGAAATCGCTCGGCGAAGTGTTGGCGGATGCCGGTCAGAAGATGATGGTTTTTAGTTCGGGAACTACCGGACAGGCTTTTTTGCAAAACCATACGGTGAACGGCGCCGTTGTCAATCCGGATTTGATTTTACCCGAGTCGTTCAAAAAGCAGGTTTCGGATGAAATCGGCCTGGTTAGCCAGGGTACCGATGAAGAAATGGGGCGTCACAAATGGATTACCGATGCATTGTTGAAATATGGTTTGATCAAAAACGGCCCGCTGGTAAGCGCGATCTGGTTTTCGGACCCGGACGGTGCTGCGCATGAGCATGGTATCGGTTCGGAGGAGGCAGTGAAAGCGATCAGATACGTCGACGGGCAATTTGGACGCATTATGGATGCATTGCAGGCGAAAGGTACGGACGAGCGATATAATGTGATCATTTCCACCGACCACGGTTTCGTGACGCACAAGGAAAAGCCGGGCCTGGCTGACTTTCTGATCAGGGAAGGTTTTAAGAAAGACAAGGAATCGGACGACGTGGTAGTGGCGGAGGGCGCGATTTATGTCAAAAACCATGACGAAAAAGTCATTTCCAGCATCGTAGCCGCATTGCACAAGCAGGAATGGGTAGGGGCAGTTTTTACAAAAGGTATTAAAAAAGGCGACGCAAAGGGCGAGGTAAAAGGCACGCTTTCCTTCGACCTGATCCATTACAATCATCCCAAACGCTCCGGTGATATTCTGGTAGCCCCGAATTGGAACGACGCTAAAAATGATAAGGGGTATGCAGGTACCGATTTTTCAGGCGGCGTGGCAGGCCACGGAGGTTCCAGTCCTTATGAAATCAATATCGCATTGCTTGCTGCCGGACCTGACTTTAAAGCTGGCGCGACTACTGAATTGCCGACTTCCAACATCGATATCGTTCCTACGGTCCTCAGTATTTATGGTCTGCCAAAACCTGCCACAATGGATGGCAGGCCAGTAGCCGAGCTTTTGAAAGGGCCCCAAAAAGCAATGGGTAATACTAAAAAGCTGGTCCTCAAAACGGAAGCGTCTTATCCGTGGGGTACTTATAAATTGTCGGCGGAAATGTCTGTGCTGGGTGCCTGCCAGTATTTCAATTTTGCCCAAACAGAAAGAACGCCGGCCCACTGACCGGCGTTCTGGAATGTGCGTTCTGAAATCAGTTTTTGGCAAATGCAATTTTAATGCTCCTTACCTCGCGGATCCAGCGTGCGGGTTTCTTGTCTTTCGGTGTGACAATGCGGAAGGGGCCTTCGCCGGCAGGCAATGGCTGGCCGTCCTTCTCGGTGGCCAGCAAAATCACCTGGTCGGTAAATTCCGGGTCGATTTCGGCGAGCGCGTAAAGTACTTCGTAACCGTCGGCAGCGGTGATCAATGCGTATTTGGCGAGATTTTCACCCCGCAGTTTCGCGCCCGTGGTTACCCCGGCTTTTTCAAGCAGTTCAATCAACGCGACGCCTTTGAACTCATGTTCCTTCCCGTCGCGGTCTTTCACTTTGTGGCTGATCTGCTTCATCGCGGCCAGATCCTGCGTTTTCAGTTCGAGCGGCGTGGTTACTTCGCCGGAAATTGTTAGCGTGGCTGCGGTTTGTGCATACGTATGCGTCGCGAGTGCGCACATGAGCGTTGCGCACAGGAGGAGTTTGTTTCTGAATGTCTTGATTTCTTGCATGTTATTGGGCTTTTGAAATGGAATGCGGGTTTGAAAATGCGGGGTTCGTGATGAATGCCGAATCGGTGAGCATGCCGAAAAATGCGATAATGTCCTTCTTCTCCTGCGGTTTGAGGCTCAGATTGCTACCATTCTCATCGTTGGAAATATCCTGTAAAAAGCTGCTTAGCGTTTCGCTCTGCCGAATGTGCTCGCTATAATGATCGAGGACGGCTTCGATGGTTTTGAAACGGCCGTCATGCATATAAGGCGCGGTAAGGACGATATTTCGAAGGGTAGGAACGCGAAAGCGGCCTTTGTCCATCGATTGGGCGGTGATCTTTTCGCGGCCGGAATCGGCAAATGTACTATCGAGGCCATTGTTGTGAAAAAGCTCCTTGAAGGTCTTCGGACCGCCGTGGCAATGCCCGCAGTTGGCGCCGCGGATGCCGCGTTTCGGGTCGGGGCCGTTTTCGAAAAGCTGCATGCCCCGGATTTGAGCGGCGGTGGGTTGGTATTGGCCAGCCAGGTAGCTGCCGTCCACGCCCAGGCTCACAGGCCGGCCATCGGTGAATGCCAGTTTTTGCTCGTGGCAGCTTTCGCAGGAGAATTTGTTGTTGGCGGAAAGCTTTTTCTCATAAAAGAGCATCCGGCCAAGGTACGCACCCTCTTGTGTGGTTGGGTTGTCGGCGGGAATGATGAAACGCGAGCCAAAATTGGCCGGGTATTTCAGTTCGTAAGGTACCGGGGTTTTGTGCGTGATGGAAACCAGACTGGCGAAAACGCAAAAAGTGGCGCTCAGGACGCTAACAACCCATCCCGAACCCACGAAATTGTACCTCGTCAATACCTTGCGACGTCCCGACATTGTTTTAAAAATAATTGAAAACCAGGTTCACGAAGAAATTCCTGCCTGCTTCCGGGAAGCCTTCCACAAGCGTGTAATTCTTGTCGAAAATGTTGTTGATACCGGCTTCGGCCGAAATGAATTTATACAATTTCACCGAAGCTTTCGCATTCACGAGCGTGTAAGCGCCCGCTTTGGTGCCATAGCTGGTACTGTACCGGCTGCTATTGTTTTCCACGCTGGCGAGCAGGTTGGCCACTTTCAGGAACGAGAAGTCGGCGTAGGCGAATACTTTGTGCTCCGGCACATTCGTGAACAGGATCGCCGGGTTGGTTTTGTTTTTCCGTTTGATAAACGAATAGTTCGAGCCGAGTTTCAGTCCGTTGATGATCTGGTAATCGAAACCGGCCTCCGCTCCATAGAAACGGGCTTTTCCGGCATTTTGCAACTGGAAACGGCCCGGCTGTACATTGTCCACTTGCTGGATAATGTCGTCGATATTGCTTTGGAAAATACTGGCTTGCAATGCGAGCTTTTCAGCCACTTTGCCCGAATAGCCGAGGTCGTAGTTCAATGCGACTTCCGAGTGCAGGTCGGGATTCGGAATGGCCTGGCCCATGCGGTAGGAATAACGGTCCTTGATGGTCGCGAAACGGGTTTTGCGCGCAACGGTACCACGAAGCGAATGGCTGGCGGTAATGTCCCAGAAAAGCCCGATCTGCGCATTCACGGCATTGTTTTTACTGTCGGCGAAATCGCTCAGCTCTTTGGTCGTGGCATTGTATTCCTGCGCCTGGCTTGCATTTCTTGCATTAAAACTAATGCCCGGTACGACGGCCAGCGAGGGGATGATCTGGTAGGTGTTCTCGATGCCGATGGAAACGGTATTGTCGATGTACGATTGCACCGGCTCGCCTTTGTCGTGCTCGCGGTGGATGTCGCGCTTGTACTGCACATTGAATTTGAACACATTATTGTCCCAAGCCCGGGATTCGAATTCCGCATTGCCGCCGAGCGTGTAGTCGTCGTAGAAGCTCTGGAATGCGTAACCTTTGGTTTGGGCAGTATAAGTCGTATCGTCGTAGCTGAACAGCGAGTTCACGAATGTATCGTAGTAAAGCCGTGTTTTGACCTTGCTTTTCTCGCCAACCGCCGTATTGGAAATAAAATACAGGCTCTGCTTGTTCCATTTCGGCCATTTCCAGAAGCGCGTCGTGATTTTGGAATCGTCGCCCACGTACGGCGGCGTACCTTTTTCGCCGTGCTGGTTGATGTATCCGATCACATATTCGTCGGTGGCATTGGGCGTAAATCCTGCTTTGACGCTGAATTTCAGGTCGTCGCGGTACGCATTCTCGCGGTCGGCCGTTTGCTGGTATTTCCGGGGTTTGAAATCGTCGGAAAGCGGGTAGGTGTCCTGTTTGAGCTGCGATGCACCGACCTGGTAAAAGAATTTGCCGAGCCGCGACCCTGCATTCACGTTCCATCGGTAACCGTCGCCGCTGAAAACACCGGCCCGGCCATTGATCTCGAACTTGCTCACCGGTTTGCGCGACACGAGGTTAATGGCCCCGCCCATCGTGTTGGCGCCATACAATATCGAGGCGAAACCTTTGGAAACATTCACTTCGGCGAGATCGAACGTCGTGAAGCGGCCCATATCCACATAACCGTCGTAAGGCACGTACACGGGTACGCCGTCGATGTACACGGGCACCTGGCGCAGGTCGAACCCGCGCACGTATACGACCGACTCGTTCCGAGGCCCGACGTTGGCAATGCTCACACCGGGCAGGATATTCAATGCATTGGAAAGGTCGTTGCGGTTGAACTGCTCGATGGTGCGGTAGGAGAGGCGGGAAGCGATGCTGTCGCGGTTGCTGATGCCCGACACGCGGACTTCGCCCAATTGAAAGGTGCGGTCAGCTGACGAGGGCGTTTCCTGTGCCAGAGCGGCAAACGAAAGATGGGTGAGTAGGAGTAGTAGCAATTTTCTCATTAGAAAAGCGATATGTATAAACGGGTATATCGCAAATATAATGAGTCCCGGACAATGGGCGGGAAAAAATTGACGAGTTACATCAGATGAGTGATAAAAGCTCCTGTTCTTCGGCCAATGCGGCGAGCAGCTTATCGTTCAGGCGTTTGTAGGCGGTCATGACGCTCCGTGCGGTGTCGGTAAGCACTGCGCCTCCTCCTTTGGTGCCTCCTTTTTGTGTAACTACATAAGGGCCTTTGCCCAATGTATTGAGCGCATCGACCATCGCCCAGGCTTTTTTATACGAAAGTCCCATCTCCTTGGCGGCCTGTGCAATAGAGCCGGTTTCGGCAATGCGTTCGAGCAGTTCATAGCGCCCGGGCCCGAAAAATTTGACCTCATCCACAAACACCCAATGCCGGACCCGAATATCGACTTGTCTTTCCATACGGCAGTTTTTTTGATTTAATTAATCTTTCATTTCAAAGCCGCAAACTATGATTAAATCATAACTTTGCGCCCCAAACAAGTTCTTTAATTTATTTTCCAAAAGAAAAAGGTTTCACATTCAGTGAATTAATAGGGAATCGTGTGCAAATCACGAACTGTCGCGCAACTGTAAGTAACGGGATAGTTTATGCCAGGGTGATGTCCACTGGGAATTCAATTTCGAATGACTGAATGACTGAATGATTGAATAGGAGAAAACTATTCAGTCATTCAATCATTCGATCATTCATAATTGTATCGGGAAGGACGGCATAAATGTTACAAGTCAGGAGACCTGCCTTTTTTCGGATCATTACTCACCTTAAACGGTTAAAAGTATGTTCATTTTTACGACCCGCTGCCCGCGGTATGGCAGAATCGGGGAGGCCTCTCTTTGTGCCCTGCTGGCAGCGGCACTGGTATCTCCTTTGAACGGTGCATTGGCACAAACCGCACGTACGAATGCTGCTGACAGCGTTTCCAGTACCCACCATTTGTCGGAAATCACTGTTTCCGGTACGCACCGCAGTGCATTTTCAGGCATCAACAAAATCGACGTGCCGTTGCGCGACATGCCGCTGACGACCTCGGCTGTTTCCGTCCGGACCATCGAGCAGCGTGGCATCGACGATTTGCAGGAAGCCATGAAAAACACCACCGGCGTAAGGGCCAACAATACCTATGGTGGCTTCCAGCATTTCACGATCCGTGGTTTTTCCAATTTTGTACTGATGGTCGATGGCGTGCGCGACGAGCGGCATAACATTTCCACTAGTGCACCCAGTACCAATCTCGCCAATGTGGAAAGTGTGGAAGTATTGAAAGGCCCTGCCTCCGTGCTTTTCGGGCATTCGGCTTTGGGTGGGATCATTAATATCGCCCGGAAACGGCCTACGGCGGATTTCAAAGCCGATTTTTCGGCTGCTTATGGCAGTTTCAACACCCGTCGCATCCGCGCAGGAGCGGGCGGGCCTATCAACGACAAGCTGCGGTACCGCGTCGATTTCGGAATGTCGGATACGGACGGCTACCGCCATTCGGGCTCGAATACCAACAATGGCTACCTCGCATTGGAATACACGCCTACCGGGCGCGACCTTTTTTACCTGACCATCGGCGCCAATAAGGACATTTACGACACCGACACCGGTCTGCCGATGCTCGAAGGCAGCAAACTGGCGCCGGGTATGGACCGCGACGCGCGTTACAACGACCCCGCCGATTTCCTGAAACATACGCGCTACGACTACCAGCTGAAATATGTGCACCGTTTCAATTCCGGCCTGACGCTTTCCGACCAGCTTTCGTACTACGACGATAATATCAACTACTTCTCGACCGAGGAGCTGTCGTTCAACGCTACGCTCGATTCACTGAACCGTTCGTTCCCGTTCTATTTCAACCACCTTACCAAGCCGCTGCAAAACCAGCTGGAACTGACTTACGAGTTTGATACCAAAGGCATTTCACACAAGCTCCTGGCGGGTTATTCGCTGAGTATTCTCGACCGCAAGACTTACAACGGCGATGTTTTCGGGCCAGGGAAGAATGCGACCGTTTCTGTTCGGAACCCCATTCTGAACCAGGGTTATATTGATTTCAAGGACACCTACTACCGTGCAACTATGGAGAATGTGCATGGCATTTATGTGCAGGATTGGATTAAAATCAGTGAAAAACTGAAAGGTTTGATCGGCCTGCGTTACGACATTTTCCGTGGTACCTATTTCACCGATCAGGTCGACACCGACCGTAATGTGACCGAGGAAGGACCGGAGTCGAAAATCTCGAAATCTGCATTGACCTACCGTGCGGGACTGGTGTATCAGCCTTTGGAAGCGCTTTCGGTATACGGTTCCTATTCCACCTATTTCAAACCGGCCCGTCGCGTGGCCCCAAACGGCGAAACGTTCGATCCTGAAACGGGTTACCAGGGCGAAGTAGGTTCGCGGCTGGAAATGAATGCAAAATGGACGGCCAATCTGGCATTCTACTACATGCGCAAAAACAACCAGCTGGAAGCATTGCCGGGCGGTATTTACAAGCGCATCGGCTCGGCGGAATCGAAAGGGTTTGAGGCCGAGATCAATGGTTCTCTGGCACCGGGATTGGATGTGACGGCGGGTTATACGCTCTCGAAAGCGAAATATCTGGCTTTCGACGGTCAGGAAGTCAACCCGGTAGCGGGGAAGCAGGTAGCATTTGCACCGAAAAATATGGTGAACGTGTGGCTGAACTACGAGGCGCAAAATGGTGCCCTGAAGGGTGCGAGCATTGGTGCCGGTGCCAACTATATGGACGAGACATTTACCAACAGCGCCAACACATTCGTGATGCCGGCCTACACGATAGCTGATATGGCGGTTGGGTATCGTGTGGGGCGCGTGGGTATCAGGTTGAATGTCAATAACCTGTTCAACGAGCGCTATTATGCCAATGCCATCTACGCGAACCAGTTCTCGCCCGGTGCCACGCGGAATTTTCTGGTTAGTGTGAAGTACAGTTTATAGTAAATGCGCAAATGGCGCAAATGGCGCGAAGGTCCCCTTCGTGACTAACTATTCGCAGGCCTCCGGCCGGTCTATACGGAAAAGCGATAATGCCATATAGACCGGCCAGAGGCCTGCAAATAGTATGTACAAATCAAGAGATTTGCACCAGTACACAAAATGAAAAAGCTAATCAAGCTAACCCTGCTAATGCACCGCTACCTCGGCTTTGCATTAAGCCTGCTCTTCGTAATCTGGTTCCTCTCAGGCTTCGCGATGATGTACGTCAAGTACCCCACCATGCGGTACCACGAACGCCTCCAACGCCTTCCTGCCCCCGGTTTCAGCAAAGCACACCTGACGATCGCGCAAGCCCTCGACAGCGCAGGAATCAAAGATACTTTACGCTCCATCCGGCTGGGAATGCTCCTGAACCGCCCGATTTACCGAGTTACCACCATTAAAGGCACCTACCAGGCCGTTTTCGCAGATAACGGAGAACAGTTTAACGGCGCCGACACCGCATTAGCCGCCCGGCTTGCCATGCAATTTACCAAAGGCGAAAAAATCAAAAGCATCGAGCTCCTGACCGAAATAGACCAATGGATGGCCGCCGCGCGCTCGCAGGGATACACGACGCCCGTGTACCGCGTGCATATGTACGACACCGCGCGCACGTATGTGTACGTAGCCGCGCAGACGGGCGAGGTAGTACAGATGGTGAATGCGAAACAGCGTTTCCTCGCCTGGCTGGGCCCTATTCCGCACTGGATTTACCCGACGGTACTGTTGCGTAACCGGCCGCTTTGGAACGATATCGTCGTCTGGTCTTCCACTATCGGCAGCATCATGTGCATTGCGGGTATTGCGATGGGCTTTGTGCGGTACAAGCGTAGTCGCGGGATTGCATTCAGTCCTTACAAAAAGAAATGGTTCCGCTGGCACCATTACACCGGTTTTGCATTCGGGCTGTTCGTTTTTACCTGGGTTTTCAGCGGATTACTGTCGATGACACCCTGGGATTGGGCGCCATTTACGAGACTCGAACCGGAAGAATCGGTGGTATGGACGGGTGGTATTTTGGATACGCGCAGGTTCAGCATTTCACCTGCCGCCGCTGCCGGGAAATTGGGTACGGAATTTGGCCAGAAGGAAATCCAGCTTGTCCAATGGAACGGAACGCCTTACTATCTCGGCTACGCTGACGAACATCACACCCGCCTGCTCGCCGCCGACGAGGAAACTTCCGTACCGGTTACGCAGCTGCCATCGGAGCCATTTATATCAAAATTAAAGGAAATGAATGCAGCAATACCGGTGAAGGAAGCGGTAATGCTGCATGAATACGATGATTATTATTATTCCAAAAACCATGAAAAGCGACTGCCGGTGCTTCGGGTAAAAATGGCTTCGGAGGACGAAAAATGGTATTACGTCGATCCGGCGACGGCTCAGGTGGTGCTTAAACACCAGGACCTGAGCCGGCTGGAACGATGGTTATACCACGGTCTGCACAGCTTTGATTTCCGGTTTCTCGTTTACAAGCGACCGCTGTGGGATATTGTGGTGATTGTATTGATGATCGGGGGTACGCTCGTGAGCATGACCGGACTGGTTTTAACTTTCAAGTGGGTTGGCAGGAAATTTTGATTTTATCCCCAACTTTTCCTCAAAAACCAAAGGCTTACCACCACCGGAAACCCAAGCGCCAGCCAGGACACCGCGTCCCAGATGTTATCGCCGGTCAATGCTGAGAGTAGGCCTATGCCGGAGAAAATGCCGATGATGACGGGCATGCCCCATACTTTCCAAAAATTGCTTTTCATGTTCGGGATATTTTTGAATGATCGTTCCGGTTACGCATTTTCCTTCTGGGCAATTACCGTCAGGATTTCCGTGTCGTTCTTGCTCAACCGGTTGATATGGGCCTTCGTGGCCTTGTTTCTCGCAAACCATAGGTAAAGCCCGCTGCCCAGGATGACGATCGTGGCAATATCGAAAAGCGCCCAGATGATTTTCAATGGCAGCCCGCCATAGTCGCCGAAATGCAATGGTTCTGAAACGAACAATGCATTCACAAACCAAGGCATGTCGCGCATATCGGTCAGTTTGCCGGTTTTGGCGTCGATCAATGCCGGTTTGATAATGCGTTCGGTCAATGGCGTATTACCTTTCATGAACACGGCGTAATGGTGCTTGCTCGTGAATGCGGTACCCGGGTAGGTAATGATCGACGGCTGCATTTCCGGTGCCCGCTCACGCGCTACGGCCACGGCCGCATCCAGCGAACTGAGCTTGCCGGTGAGCGGCTGCGCATTTTTGTAGGGAGCTGTCATCTCGGCCAGCTGGCCCATTTGCCATAAACCTAAAATGACTTCCGAAGTGGTGTTAATCACGCCCGTCAGCCCTACCACGGTTCCCCACACGATCGTCACCACACCGAGCAGGTTATGCAGATCCAGCCATTTCAGCCGGGTCGAGCGTTCCGTGCGGACCATTCCGAAATCGAAACGTTTCATGATCGGGCCATACAGCATAATACCCGAAACGATCGCCGCCACGAAAAGCAGCCCCATCAACCCCAGAAACAACTTGCCGCCGATGCCCATGAACATATCCGTATGCAATTGCAGCATCACATACATAAAACCCTCCTGATAGTTGGGGGTATCGAGCAGCTCTGCCGTATGATCGTCGACGATCGCCACCGTGAAATTGTCGGGCGGGGCGTCGATCGAATCCGAGAGGCTGAACGACGTGGTATTGGGTTCATGTTCATCCCAATATACATACCGGATCACTTTGTTCGGGTACTTGGCCTGCGCGGTTTCCGCCAGCTTGTCGAGCCCGGCCAGCGGCGTTCCGGCCGGTACCTGTTTCGCGAGATGTGGCTTGCCTTCGAGTTCTTCGATTTCTTCATGGAAGATCAGCGGCAGACCTGTAATGCAAAGCATCAGCAGGAAAGCCGTGCAGATCAGGCTCGTCCATTTGTGGATCAGGAACCAGGTTTTGATTTGCTTGACGGAGCTCATGGTTGTTGGGGGAATAGGGTTTATTCAGACAGTTTTGCGAAGCCCTGGATCGCTCCCTGGTGCTGGATATTGAACACCTGCGTGGCCTTGTCGCCATCCACGACATAGTAGCCATCGATATTCTGCGACTGGTTTTTTACCCAAAGATAGACTTTGCCGTCGATCTCGGTAATGGATTGTTCGTTGGCATACACGTACTCGTGCTGCGGCATGCCGCCCAGTTTGGTTACCTGTTTGGTGGTCATGTCGTAGGTGTAGAAATCGAAAATGGGATTGGCCGGGAGGTTGCTAAAATCCGGTTTCAAAGGCGTGGATACCATTTCGAAATACAGTTTTCCGCCTTTTACCAATGCGATCGCCAGTGAATTTCCCGCTTGCAGCTGATCGGTGGAGAACTTCCAGGTTTTGTCGAAATCGGTTTCACCTTTCTTGATACGGATGATGTTGGTGGTTGTGAAAGCCACGTTCAGGCCGGTATTATAGAGGTACAATGCACCGTCGTCGCCGATCGACCACATTTTGTTGCCCGACGAGCCCCATCCGATGCCTTTCAGACCGTCATAGGTAATTGTCTTTTCGTATTTCTCGGTAGCAATGTCAACAACAGCGATGAAGATAGAATTGAACACGTCGTCGCCGTAGCCTTTGGCGACGTTGGTTCCGTAGGTAATGCTCAGGTACAGTTTGCCTTCTTTGGCGGCAATCGTATGTTTTCCGACAGCCTGATATTCAACCCCATCCTTTTTTACAACAGAAAGGTCGATCTCGCCCGTGCGGAGCATTGTCGTGGGGTTGAATTTCTGGATTTTCAGGGTTCCGCGGGTTTCGTCGAGGTAGTAGCCCGAAGTCGCACTCACTACCAGGAATTGGGTCGAACCAGCTATAAAGCCCTCGTCTTTGAGTGAACCGTCGGCATTAACGGTAAACTTCTGCAAACCCTCGTCACCAGCCGCATTGCTGCGGTTGAAGATCCATTTACCAAAAGTGCGGAAACCGAATGCGTCGGAAATTTGCAGGGATTTGGCATTGGTAGTGGGTAGCGTTCCGCCGGGCATCCCGTCGATCGTTGAAAAATAGCCGCCGCCGAAGCTGCGGTCGCTGGATGTCATGACCACGAATTTCGCATTCTCGGGCGTCGGCGTGATATCATCTTTGTCGTCGTCGGACGAGCATCCGAAAAACGCCAGCGTGAAGGCCAAAAGGAGTGATTTAATCAAAAGTGTTTTCATAAACTGGATTGTAAAATGGATGAAAATTTATCTGAGGGTGTAATTGACTTTGATATGAAAGCTGCGGCCGGCATTCTGGATCCGGAAGTTGTCGTAGACGTTTGTGTTGAAGATATTCTTGGCCTGAAATCCGAATGCAAGCCGTTCGTTCACAGGATTATAGGTGAATCCTACGGAATGCAGTGCCTGGCTTGGGACAATGTTGGGAGCATCGAGGCGGGCCTTGCCCCATAACCCGAGAAAGCCATCGGGCTCCTGTGATTTGGGGATGTAGTCGAGGTAGTATTCGCGTACGAAAGTGAAATAGTAATAGAGTTGGAGCTTTCCGTTGCCCGCAATGTGGTCCAGACTGGCATTGGCGCCCAGATTGGCAAAGAAATAGGGCGTGTTGCGCAGCCGCGCTTTTTCCAGCAGCTGGTTCCCCGTATCGAACAGCCTGAAATCCTGGTAGGTAAAATTGCCGTTCGCGCGTAGCCAACGGGTGAAATTCACATTCAGATCGGCTTCGACGCCAAGGCCCTTTACATCGCTGACGTTTTTGTTTTGGGTAAAAATAAAATCCACCGGCACCTTGATGATCAGGTCGCGGGTAATGCGGTAAAAGGTGTTGATTTCCAGGTTGTAAGCATTGCGCTTCTCCGTGCGGAACCCGGCATTGATATTGATGCTCTTTTCCGGTTTGAGCAGAAAGTTGGAACGGTGGAAATTCCCGTCGCCAAACATTTCGTCCTGTTCGGGCAGCCGCGTGGCCGCCTCGGCCGAAACCCTGAAAAACGTCCCGGGTGTCAATGCAAATTTTAATGCTTCCGCGATCCCGAAGTTGCTGTTCGAAACAAAACGGTGCTCGCCCAATGCGGTGCCCCACACATCCACATTGATAGTCGAAGTATTGTAATAGTAAAACTTGCCGATCAGGTTATTGGTTAGCTTCTCATTCATGAAAACAGACTGCAACCCGGCCGCGCCGACGAACTTGTAATATTTGGCAGGCAGCGAAAGAATGTCCTGGCCGGTTTCGGGCATTTTCAGGCCCCGCGGGTCGTGTCCGTCCCGGCTGATGTTGGTCGACACCACATTGACTTCCAGTTTGTGCGCGTCGTCGAGGTGATAACCGATGTTTGTCCGCGAAGTGAAGTAGGAAAATGTAATGTCGGAAAGACTGCCGTTTGCCGACACCTCGCCCATCCGCGACGGGCTGGGGATGAAATTGCCAAACCAGTCGTAAGTGCCTCGGACGGTATCTACCTGCTGGGTATGAATGTCGCTCACGGTCAGGAACTGGTCCAGACTCAGCCGGTTGAAGGTTTTCCGGTAGCGCAGGGTAGGGATCACCGAGTACTGCCTGCTCACCGCCGCACCGAAGGGCTGCGACATCGACGAGCCGTATTGATTTTGCCGGTTAATACGGAACCATGTTACACCTACACGCAATTCATCCGCCCAGCGCAAACCCGTGAGGCCGCCGTAAGCTTCGGCATAATAATTCGTGAATTGATTATGGAAAAGCCGCACTTGCGCTTCGCTGCGTGCAGCGGTTTCGTGGTCGGTAACCGTTACATCTACTTTGTAGTTGTTGTCGGAACGGTTCAGGAATGCGTCCGCGCCGATGAAGAAATGCCGGGTAGTATCGGTATAGAGCCCATTCAAGGATGCACGGTGCGTATTGAACGAAGCCATTTCCCAGGATGCTTCGGCATACCGGTACAGCGACTTCTTCGTCACCAGGTTGACCGCCCCGCCCAGCGCATCCGCGCCCAGGCTCGTGGGTAGCACGCCCTTGTACACCTCCACGCGTTCCAGCATGTTCACAGGTACGAGCGCGATGTTGTAGCCCGCACCGAGGTAATCCATTGGAATACCATCCTTGAAATTCTTGATCGCCCGGTCCTGGAACCCGTTCATCATGAGACCTGCATTGGACCCGAGCCCGCCGGTTTGCCGGATACGGATG
Source organism: Dyadobacter sp. SG02 (assembly GCF_900109045.1). Classification (GTDB taxonomy): domain Bacteria; phylum Bacteroidota; class Bacteroidia; order Cytophagales; family Spirosomataceae; genus Dyadobacter. The sequence goes on along the minus strand of NZ_FNYL01000001.1, from coordinate 95,768 downwards.
CCCGCCGAGCGGTTCATGAGTTCCACGAGTGTAGAAGGCTGTTCCTGAACGGCCTTGGTATTGATTACCTCGGCTTTAATGGGTTGTAACCTGGCTTCCTGGGTCTCGCTGCGGCCGGTTACCTGCACTTCCGAAAGCTGCGTCTGGTCGTCCGGTAATACCAATGTGACCGGGTCGCCGATATGGGCGAAGGGTACCGTTCGGGTTACCCGCTTGAAACCGATGTGTTGGGCACTCACGGCATAGCTGTTCCGGCGCGGAACGGCCAATGTGAATTGTCCCTTTTCATTGGTAATTTCATGGAGGTCCATTCCATCGATGGCGACGGAGGCCCCGATCAATGGTTCGCCGCGATTGTCCTTTATAATTCCTTTTATTTTGTAAGTGTCTTGTGCATAGATGGTTAATGGCAATACGAGCGTCATGGCCACAAAAAATCTTAGTAAGAGGAGGAAAGGTTTCAACGCTGTATTACTTTTACTTAATTAAGACTGTTTAAAAATAACGGCAAATGTACCGATCCGGCCCCGGGTGCGGTTAACGCCAAAAGCAGTATTAATGCCGCCAAAAACAGAGTTTGATGAAAATCGTATTCAGATCGGAAGAATTTGCAGAACTCAACTACGAGCGGGGATATTCCGAAGGATTCGGTGTGGACGAGCGGTCGGGAATATGGGAGGAGAAATACGAGTACGATTACCTGGGCATTCATTCCCGTATTCACCGGATCTTTTGTCCGGGTATGATCTTCTCGATGATCGAAGGGGCGCTCGACCATGATCTCGTGCAGATTATCGAAAGCGATTTTCCGTACCTGCAAATGCATTTCGAGCTGTCGACTGCCGGCTGCCTCTATTTTCCCAAAGCCCAATCGGAAATCGACACGATCATTTACGGCGGAACGCATTCATTGCTTTTTTACCCCGCGCTGAAAGGCCATTTGCATTACCTCAAAAAACCATTGTCTTACAGCGTGGAGATCGAGCTTTCGGTTGATTTCCTGCGCAGGCTCTTTCACAACGATCTTGAAGTGCTCCGTGACTTTGGAAAGAATATCGAAAAGAACCACCCGGCGGTAATGGGTAACCGCAGCTTTCCGATCACGCCTGCCATGAACAGGTTACTGGCCGAAGTCCGCGATTGCCCGTATACCGGTTCGCTGAAAAAGCTTTTTGTGGAAGCCAAGGTGGTGGAGCTGCTGACTTTGCAGATCAGCCAGATCAATGCGGGCGAAGACGGTAGGAAAAACCTGAAACGGTCGGATATCGATAAGTTGTATGAAGTAAAAGACCTCCTGCTGCGCCATATCGACGACCCGTTTTCCATCGAAGAGCTCGCTCGCGTCGCGGGACTTAACCGTACGAAGTTGCAGGAGGGTTTTAAGGAACTCTTTGGTACGACCATTTTCGGGTACATCAGCGATACCCGACTGGAAGAAGCCCGCCGCCACATTCTGGACCCCGGCTCGGTACTCTCGATCGGCGAAATAGCGGCCATTTCCGGCTACAAAAATCCCCAGCATTTCACTGCCGCATTCAAGAAAAAATTCGGTTACCTCCCCCGCGACGCCCGCAAGTGACGGCTCCCTGTTATTTTACAAAAAAATAGGTTAGAAATATTTGTTATTTGTATTATAGAACTAATTTTACGTTGTGTGAGAGCGTGAAACTACTAGTTATCTGATGGTCAGAATGGTAGTTGAAAATCCGATCATAACGGCACAAAACACGTCGATTCAAGAAAGAATAATAAGCCGATAAACGAACAGTAGTGTAGAAGCGTGTCATGGGGCTGCCATAACACGCTTTTTGTCGTTCAAATGCGGCAACTGATACCGTTCACTCAATCCCCTGCGAACCATTTCCATGGCTTTCGAGACATAATGTTTTAAACAACATTGATCAGCCATGAAAATCGGATTTCTCATTCTCAGCTTATTTTTCTGTCAAAATGCATTCGCGCAGCGTGATCCGACGACGCCCGGCGTAGCGTCGCGCGACCGCATTTGGAATGTAGAGAAACAAGTCCCGTTCACGGACATTTACGCCATACGCAACATTGGCGGAAAACTCCACGCAGCGAGCGCTAACCAGGTATTTGTAGCCAATCGCTGGGGTTCCTCGTGGGCCGCATCCACTAAATTCAATCCCGCACCCGAGGGAATCGACGACCTCATCAGCTTCAAAGGCAAGCTGTACGCCACCGGTTACGGAAAGGGCATTTATGAAAGCGCCGATAATGGTAAAAGCTGGCGCTTTGCATCCCAGGGCTTTTCCGGCGCCGCGCCCATGCGGTTTGCCGAAAGAAAAGGGAGCCTGTACATCGCCACCGACGACCAGGGTATCCAGCAGCTCAATGCGGCCGGCACTGCCTGGACTGCATTCAACAAAGGGCTCGATTTCGGGAGCAGTTACAGTTTCAACGCCATTATCAACACCGACAGTAGCCTCATCGGCGGGATGGGCGCCAACGGCACGCTCGCGGTTTTGGATGACCAAACGGCCGAATGGGAGATCCGTTACCATGGCGGCCGCATTCTTCCCGGCCTGACAACCTTCGATTTTGTGCAAACGAAGCAGCATATCTGGGCATTTACCAATTCCAAAGCCTACGCGAGCAGCGACGGGGGCGTTACCTGGACGCATGTGCCCGCAAGTATGCGGCACGGGAGCGTTTCGCGGGCAACGTCCAATGCCACGCATATTTACGCAGCGGTGAACTTCGGTGAAAATCATTCCATCGTTTACAGCCGACCCGTTGCCGCTCCACTTTCGGAGGCATGGACGACGGTTGACACGCTGGCAGGCTATTACACTTACGGCCTCGCATATACGAACGGACGCCTGTATGTTGCCACGCAGAAAGGGCTGATCAGTACTTCCGTGGGTCCGTCCATTGAAGTGCCGCGGCAGACGGTTCCCCGCAGGAATTTTTTTGTGTATCCCAATCCGTCAGTCGGTCATGTAACGCTGGCGAACGGGCTGGCTGCCGGTGGTGGCGAGTTCAGGCTGACCGACGTTAACGGAAAAGTTGCATTGTCGGGCCGGGTTACTTCGGACAGCCAGCCGCTCGATATTTCGAAGCTTGCCCCGGGTACCTACTATTATCTGCTCACCGGCACCGGCGAGGTAACAGGCCGCCTGGTGGTGGGTAAGCAATAACTTCACACCCCGAATTTTCGGAGATTATACACCAGGCTGATCAGGAAATACCGCTTTAATACCCGGCTGCGGACGTCTTCGATATAGGCGTCGCCAGTGTTCCGTACGAGGCTGCGGTTCTGGTTGAGCAGGTCGAACACCTGCAACCGCACCTCGGCTTGCTTCGTGCGAAGAAATTGTTTCGCAATGGACGCATTCCAGAGCAGGAAACGCTGGTTGTATCCCTCGGCGCGACCGGTGTTGCCGGTGTAGGTAAGGTCTGTTGTGATAACCAAATTGCCTGGGAGCTGCCAATGCACATCGCCTGTGGCATATTGCGACCAGTACTGCATATTTTGTTGGGATAACAGCGAGTACCGCGCCTGCTGGTAAGTAATGCGTGCGCTCAGCCCGTAGTCGATCCGGCCGTTGTAATCGGACTGCAGACGAATGCCCTGCCCGAGGGAAGTGGATGTGGTAACGTTATCCAGGTCATTGATCGTGTTCGTATTGCGTGCAATGCTTCCCTGCGTGCTCAGGTTAACCGACAGCCGCAGTGGCTCGATCTTTTTGCTTAGCCCTACAAACCCGTTTCCCGACATAAATCCTCGTGTATTGATCGGCGTCGTAACCTGCACACCCGAATCGTCGGTGCGCGTGGAAACTCCGATGCGATTGTTGCTTTGGTTGAAACTGCCAAAAACAAACAGGTTATCCGTCCCGCCTCGCGACGATGTGCTGAATGTGAGCGTAACATTATGGTAGTATTCGGGGCGCAATGCCGGGTTTCCGATGCTGATATTAAGCGGGTTCGAATTGTCCGCGACGGGTATCAGCTGGGTAATGCCCGGTGAAACGACGCGCGTCCGGTATTGCAGCCGCAGGTTCCTGTTCCCCCGGAAAGTGTACGAAAAAAGCGCATTCGGCATGAAATAGGTGTGTAGCGTTTGATAACCGGCGTCTGTCGATCTGTCGACCGGTCGCAGCGATGCCAGCTGCGCATCCCCGCCCAACGCGATGGTGTAGCGCAAACGCCGCGTCTGAAAAGTGGCGCCGAGGCGGTTGGTTTCGAAGGTATTGGCAAAATTCCTGCTCAGAGAGCCATCAGGCTGGTCGTACTGATCCGTTTCCTCGGTTTTATTAACCACATTCCGAAGCAGCTTTGCAAAATTGTTGCTGTAAGCATACCTGAATTCCAGTTTTTTGGTGAAAGAAATGGGTTCTGTAAACGATACGGTCACAGTGTTTTGCATAGAAAACTGGTCCTGTGCATTCCGCTGGTCGATGCGTTGCCTGGGTTGGGTGGTCAATGTGTCGAAAAAAGTGTTGACCGATCGGTTGTAAGCCGTTGTATTGCCTGTGGTCAGGGTTGAGTTGAGGTTTGCGGAAAGCGACCGGCCTTCCTTTCTGAATTTCCGCATGAGCAAAAGGTTATTATAACCATTCAGTCCGGTTCCGTCGAGGTCGTAACGGGTAAGCCCCCGGTTGAGGGAATCCGCTGGTGAACGGTAGGAATAACTGTCGCTTTGAGTGAGCAAATCTTTCGTCTGGAAACTGATATTGGGCGTGAACCGCAGGCTGGTCAGCGAGTCGATAGGCAGGTCGAAACGGCCGTTGATACGGTGCGTGAGCAATGTATTTTTGGAATAATTGTGTTGATCCGTGAGGAACGACTGGCCCGGCAGAATGTTTTCGCGATGACTTTGCTGGTCGGTCGTGGTCACCGCGCGGCTGGCGAAATAGCTGGCAGCCATTTCGGGGCGTTTCCCCCATTTCACGGTATTGCTTTCGGTCCGGTAGTTGGCACCTAATGCGGCTACTTCGGTGATATTGGAAGGCGCCACAGGTCCGCCGTCGCCACCGCCCGGCTGGCCAATGAATTGCGGCCCGCCGCCGCCTTCGGAAAGATTAAAATTCTGCTGGTTGAGGTTGTTGGCCTGCCCGATCACCGAAATCTGCCGGTTAGGCCCGCCATTGTGGTTGTTGAAACGGTTTACATTCAACTTAGCCTCGTACCGCGCCGATTGTTCGCCGCTTTTGGGCCCTGCCCCCAGCGCGTTTTGCCCGAAATAGCCTTTGCCTTTGTCTTTCTTGATGGTAATGTTGATCGTCCGCTCGCGGTCGCCGTCGTCTACACCCGAAAACTGCGATTGGTCGGACGACTGATCGTACATCTGCACCTTGTCGACAATATCCGCAGGCAGGTTGCGGGTCGCCATTTTGGGATCGTTGCCAAAAAACGGCTTGCCATCCACGAGTACTTTGTTCACGGCCTGGCCGTTGGCTTTGATGGAGCCGTCACGTGCCACCTCCACGCCCGGCAATTTGCGCAGCAGTTCCTCCACTTGCGCATTAGGTTGCGTTTTGAACGAGCCTGCATTGAATTCAATGGTATCCTGTCTAATCGTCACAGGCGCTCGTTCCTGTTTGATGACGATCTCGTTAAGCTGCGTGCCCTGCTCGGTCATGAGCAGCTCCCCGACGTCCAGCGGGGCATCGCGGACCACGGTAATGGGCATGGAAATATTTTTGTAACCCATAAATGTGACCAGCAGCCGGTACAGGCCCGGCGCGACCTTTTTAAACCGGAAATCGCCCTCGCCGCCCGTGGTCGTTGCGGTTACGTATGCGGAGTCGCGTGCGTGCAGGAGCGACACGGATGCGATGCGCAGGGGCTTGCGCGAGGCCGAATCGAGCACGATACCGCTGATCTCGCCTGCCGGGGTGACTTTCTGGGCAAACAGGGGCGACAGCGAGAGCAGCAGGAGGCAGCATATCAGTTTAAATGCCTCCACCGCCGGGTCCCATTTTTTGGTGAAAATCGGCTATCGCTTTCTGGCGGATGTCCGTCATTTGCTCCGCACTGACACTTTCGGCCTCCGCATCGGGCATTACTGCTTTGTCGTCGACTTTGCCCAGGCTCACTTTCGTAGCCCTGAACTGCTCACGGCTTCCTTCTACCAGTAGCACAACGCCCTTTTCAGGCGTAAGGCCGGGCACCGGTGAATAGCGGAATGGCAATTCGGTCGTAAACCAGACCGCATAAGGCTCTTTGTGATAGTTGACCACCGCTTTCTGACAGGAGTAACCTGCGATTTTTTTGGTCTGCTGGGTGAGCTGCCAGCCGCTTGTCGCTTCGATCGGTGCTTCGGTTTTGTAGGTATGGGATTCCTTGTCTTTCCCGACGGTCACGAATGTCAGGACTTTCTGACCTGCAATGTCGATCACCGCATATTCTTCGAACGGGCGTCCGGCATTGGACATCTGCGGCATACCGCCTGGTTCCTGAATGACCTTTTTCATCATATTCTCCTCGTCGCGGTTTTCGCGTACAAAGTTTCCGGCGAAAAGCACTTTCTGCCCGATGGTGCGGGTATCGGGGACGTCTGTCGGGAAGTTGGGGTCGCCCTGTTTCACCTCTTCGCCGTTCACCATGAAGCGCAGGCGTGACTGGTCAATTTTGCGTACGACTTCGTAACTGATTTGCCCGGAGGTCTGTGCGAGCATGTCCGGAGCGACCGCACAAAGCAGCGCGATCATTGAAAGAAACTTTTTCATAATGTCACCGTGGTTTTGATTTGACGGATCAAAGGTCAGATGACGGTTTGTAAGGTTCTGCTATTTAATGTTAAGTAGTGTTAAGATACAGATCCTGCCAGAGTTCAATAAAAAATGCTCCCGATGCCAGATATGCCCCGAAAACTAAAAAAAATTACATTTTATAACACATTATCAAGCAAGGGGCCTTATATTAGTTCTACAAACTCAACCTAGCACCCCTCTGATTACTAATGGCTTATAACCTATACTTCAAACTGTTTCTGTTTGTCGTGTTTTTCCTATCGACTTTGTGGATTTATAGGCTTTATATGAATAGCCCCAACCGCGAAGTTTCCGGAAAAACCTCGGCACTGTGGATCGCCGGCATGCTGCTGCTGATATGGGGTGTACGAATGCCCTTTCTGCGCGACCGGGAATACGATATCGATACCAGTACCTGGCTTAGCGCGGTCATAGCCATCAACCATTATCCCGACAAGCTCTGGACATTGCTCAATTACACCGATGCCAGGCCTCTGACCGTGGTACCTTTGCTTGCCGGTTCGTGGGCAGGTATGCCGGTCAATTACAGCAGCGCCGAAATCATCGGGCTGTTACTCTGGACGGGAACGGTATTGCTTCTTTATCAGATATGCAAGCTATTTGCCGGGAAGAGTCTCGGGTTGGTCATGACTTGGAGCCTGGCGCTTTTCCTGGGTACGATCTGTCATATTTTCGCGGCTTACAATTCGGAACATAGCAGCATTTTCATGGTGACCGCGGGCGTCGCGTTGTTCTTTTTGTACTTCTATCGCCGATGGACGAGCCCGGCAATCGCAACGTTGACGGGCATGTTGCTGGGAAGCGTTGTTTACGCCAAATTTCAGAATGCTCCCATGGGATTGCTCACGGGGGCATTTTTGTTGCTGGCCATGGCTCAGCGGAGGGATTGGCGGAATATGGCCGCATTGTTCGCAGGCTGCCTTTTTCCTACCATTCTGGTCAATGTGTTTTACGGTTCGCGCGGTAAGTTGGATGTGTTCTGGAACAACTACTTCTGGAATTACTTTTACTATTCCTTCACGACGCAGTTTTCCTCTATGCCCATAGCCGAGCGGTTCAGCCCGGGGCGTGTCGTCCGGTTTATTTTCTATGCGACGAGTTCGGGTATCTACGTACTTACGCTCGCCGCACTGGCGGCAACATTGCCGTTTTTGTCTTTTAAAAAATGGAGTTCAACATTCAGAATCAATTGGATACCGTTCGTTTTTGCCTTCTTGTTTTTGATGCTGAGCATCTATGCCGTGCTGCAATCGGGGAACAATTTTGAGCATTATAAACTCTTTCTCTTTGTTCCGTTGCTGATTTTTGTGGCGTTGTTTCTGTCCGTCAGCCAACCGTTGGTACAAAAGTATGCGATAGCGCTGCTCTTGCTAGGCGGCATGGCCCAAACAGCTGTGAGCCTCAAATACCTCGAAGGAGATTTGGCTTACGACAAACGAAATGACACGGACAAAAAGGTGGTAGGGCACATTGTCGCGCACACGCGCTCGTCCGATCCCGTGGTGGTATGGGGCTGGCGCGACGGATTGCTGGTGAGCTCGCAGCGGCCCATGGGATACCGTGATGTGCACACCTTCCATTTTTCTATGAAATCGCCGCTTGTTCCGCACTGGACCCGTGATTTTGTGGAAGATATGGAAGAAAATAAGCCTAAAATCTTCATCGAAGCGATGATCCGCGATTACTCGGAGCGCGGGCATCTTTTCCTTCCGCATGATAAAGTGCCGATAGTGCGCGAATATGTGCGGCGGCATTACGAGCTGGTGAGAGAGTTGGACGGGGTTAAAATCTTTCACCGTAAAGAAACGCCTGCCATTTCGCTGCTGCGTTAAAATGCCTTATTAATCAATGCTATTTTGTGTTAAATAGTGTTAAGGCCCCGGAAATCATCCGGGGGGAAAGCTTAGCTTTGCGGTATGACCAACCGCCGTATCCGATCGATTTTCTGGCTCATGACCGCCTGCATTGTCGCGATCAATGCATTTCAGGCGTATTGGCTGTTGACGACGTACCGGCTCAACCGGCAGCAGTTCGGTAATGTGGTTCAGGATGCATTGTTCCACGTAGTCGAAGGGCAGCAACTGGATCATGCGCGTATCCTGATGCGTGAACACGACGTTCCCGGGAAACCGCCAGGCGGCTACGTCCCCAACGAACCGCCCGGTGGTAATATCCCTAAAAGCGCATCGGGCCGGGCTGGCCGCGAGGCGCGTGTGGTAGTGAGGCGGTTGGGCGTTCGCAGCGGCGAGAGTTCCCGTTTTTATTACCAATTCAACAACGATAGTGTGATCGTCGCACCGGCGGACACGCTTGCGCGGCGCATTTCCAGGTTTGTGGTGCAGGAATGGAAGGAGGGCGGCCGGGTAGATTTGAAGAAGATTTATGCAGCCTACCAGTCCGAATTGGCCAGAAGGGACATTCACGCCGCGTTTTTGCTGGATACCTTGTACATTCTTCCGAAGTCCGGGTCTAATAACGTGATCATTTTTAATGGTTTGCGCAGGCAGAGCGACGACCGGTTCAGGACTTTACCGTTGCCCATCAACCCGGTAAAGCATTTGTTCGTCCAGGCTACTTTCGAAACGCCGGTGCCCTACCTGTTGAAGCGTATGGGCTGGCTGTTGGGATGTTCCCTGTTGCTCTTGCTGCTCACGACGGGTTGCTTCGTGTTTATGCTGCGCACGATCATGCGCCAGAAAAGGCTCTCCGATATCAAGAATGATTTCATCAACAATATGACCCACGAGCTCAAAACGCCCATTGCAACCGTCAATGCGGCCGTAGATGCGCTGCTGAACTTCGGGGCGCTGAACGATCCGCGCAAGACGGAGGAATATCTCCATATCTCACAAAATAACCTGCAAAGGCTTTCGGATCTCGTCGAAAAAGTATTGAACCTGGCGGTGGAAGAAAAGCAGGACTTCGAGTTTCGGACTGAGCCGGTCGGTCTGGCCGAAATCCTCTGTGAACTCGCGGCCAGTCACCGCATTAAGGCTGCTAAAACGGTGGTTTTTAATATGCATATCCCCTTTGGAACGATGGTGCAGGTCGACAGGATGCATTTCGGAAATGTGATCAATAACCTCATCGACAATGCGATCAAGTATTCCTACGAGCGCGTGACCATATCGTTCAACTACGAACAGGAACCCGGTGGCTGGCAACTTACTGTTGCCGACAACGGTATCGGCATTCCAAAAGCCTACCAGGCATCCGTTTTCGATCGTTTCTTCCGCGTGCCTACGGGCGACCTGCATCAGGTAAAAGGTTTTGGCCTCGGGCTGGCTTATGTCCGGCAAGTGGTCGAGAAACATGGTGGAAGCATTAGTCTGGCCAGCGAACCGGGGAAGGGTAGTGCATTTGTGTTAAAATTCTAAAAAATGGCGACTGTACTATTCATCGAGGACGAGCCCGCGCTGGGGATGATTGTAAAAGACAGCCTTGTTTATCGGGGCTTCGATGTGCTCTACGCCGCCAACGGGGCCGAAGGCCTCGAACAATACCGCCTCCACCACCCCGATATCGTGGTCGCCGACATCATGATGCCCGACATGGACGGTTTCACCATGGCCGAGCAAATCCGTCGCGACGACCCGCATACGCCGATTATGTTCCTCACCGCGCGTTCTCAGACCTCGGACGTCGTTCGCGGTTTTGAATTGGGAGGAAACGATTATCTCAAAAAACCATTTAGCCTCGACGAGCTCGTCGCGCGCATCAATGCGCTCCTGCGCACAGGGGCGTCCCGCACCCAAGTGAACGGAACGCTCAAAATCGGCCGCTACATTTTCGACCCCGCCAAACAAAAACTCGCTGTCGACGACCGGGAAGTAACGCTATCCCACCGCGAAGCCGAACTCCTCCGCCGCCTCTATCAGCAACGCAACGAAGTCCTGGGCCGCAGCGAAGTCCTCAACGAACTCTGGGGCGACGATTCCTTCTTCAACGGCCGCAGCCTGGACGTTTTCATTACCAAACTCCGGCGCTATTTGAAGGAAGATCCTAAAATCCAAATTATTAACATTCGGGGGAGAGGGTATAAGCTGGTGCTTTGAGAATCTATACTTTTGGTTTAGTACACATACAAAAATTACCAGCAATGCGTCACACATGGACGCGCCGGCGTACTGAGGCGTAATTAACAATTCTACGCACCAATTATAACTCAGTATGAACTTCCGAATTTCACAATTTACAAGGGCCGTATTGGCTTCGCTGGTGATGGCGGCGTGCCTGGCCTGCTCCAAAGACGAAGATGCCGTAGTCGATCCCGGCAATACCAATGCCGATGGTTCGGTGAACATCGACAGCGTCAGTTTCGCATCGGCGGCGCCGGAAGGCGATAGTGGTACCGCGGCCGATGAAGATGACCTTTTGGCTAATTCTACTTTTTCAACGGTCGTTTCGATCAATTTCGGCAGCATTGTTACCATTACCAATCCGCTGGCTGGCAATGGCGTGGAGGTTACGGAGTCCAATGGCGATGTGATCATTAATGCGACTGCGGCGGAAGTGGAATACGTCCTGTCCGGCACCACCGCGAATGGCTCCGTCAAGATTTACAGCGATAAGAAATTCAAGCTTACGTTCGATGGTGTTAGCATTACTAATGCCGATGGTCCGGCAATCAATATCCAGTCGGAAAAACGTGCTTTCATTGTTCTGAACGGCAATACCACCAACTCGCTCACCGACGGCGCCAGCTATACGGCCAGTGGCGGGGAGGATGTGAAGGCCACGCTTTTCAGCGAAGGGCAAATGATTTTCAGCGGAACCGGTACGTTGAATCTGAAGAGCAATTATAAACACGCCATTTGCAGTGACGATTATATACGCATTATCAGCGGCGCCATTACAGTTACCGGTGCGGCGTCGGACGGTATCCATGCCAACGACGCATTCATAGCCGACGGCGGAACGGTCAGCATTGCCGCGGCGGGCGATGGTATCCAGTGCGAAGAAGGCTACATTGTGATCAATAATGGCGACTTCACCTTAAATGTGGCCGATAAAGCCATTACAGCCAGCTATGATACCGACACGACCATCGATCCGTTCGTGACCATCAATGGCGGAACGTTCAATATCAAATCATCGGCCGGGGAGGGGATCGAAAGCAAAAGCGTGCTGACGATCAATAACGGCGATTTCAATATCCAAACCACCGACGACGGACTGAATGCAGGCAGTTTCATTTACATAAATGGTGGCAATATCTACGTGTACAGCTCTTCCAACGATGGTATCGACTCCAACGGCCCGATGACGATCACCGGCGGCAGGATCATTTCCATTGCCGCCGGCGGCCCGGAAGAAGGTTTCGATTGCGACCGAAACACATTCAAAATTACCGGTGGGATACTCATCGGTACCGGTGGCGCAACAAGTTCGCCTACTGCGAATGTCAGTACCCAGCCATCGGTGATCCTCAGCCCGGGCTCGGCCAACCAACTGATGCACATCCGCTCGTCTGATGGCGAAGTGATGACGTTTACGATTCCGCGAGCGTACAACACAATGCTGTTTTCAAGCCCCAAATTAAAGCAGGGAACGAGCTACCAGGTTTACACCGGCGGCACTACGGCAAGCACAACCGACTTTTACGGACTATACACATCCGGGACCTACACGGCCGGCACCGCCGGCACCATTTTCACCACGAGTTCGATGGTGACAAATGCCGGCGGCAGTCAGGGCCGCTGAGTCGGGGACGCCTAGTCAGGGCCGGTAGTTTCCTACTTCGAAGTTGCCGGCTTGCCCGGTTTTGGAAATACATGGTGGGTATTGGCCCATTGCTGCCAAAGACCCGCCAGGTGTTTTACTTTTTCAGGATGGGCTGCAGCCAGGTTTCGGGTTTCCGAATGGTCGGTCGAAAGGTCGTATAGCTGCCAGGTCGAATCGGCGGCGGGGGAAACCAGTTTCCAGTTTCCTTGTCGTGCATATCGGGCGCCAAAATGTTCGTTGAACAGCTCCGAATGACCTTTCGAAGGTTTTCCTGAGAACGAACTGACGAGGCTCAGGCCGGTTGTGGGCTTGATATCCTTGTTTTTGAATTGCTTCGGATATTTCGCGCCTGAAAGTTCGCAGAACGTCGCCATCAGGTCCATCACATGACCCGCGTGATCGCTGAAACCTCCTTTTTTAGCCGTAACACCCTTAGGCCAGAATGCGATCATGGGCGTATTCACACCACCTTCAAACGATTCGGCCTTCGCATACCGGTAAGGTGTGTTAGCCACGCCCGCCCAACGCGGCCCGATGGAAGCGTAGCTGGTTTGCGGTCCAGGCATCACCTGTTTTTCCGTTGCATAAATGATTTTCCGACCGTCGCGCGTCTCGCTCGGGCGGTCGAATCCCGGGCCATATCTGGCACAGTTCTCGGGACTGGCGCCGTTGTCGGTCAGGAAGAGGATCAAGGTGTTATCCAGCTCGCCGGTTTGTTTTAATGCCTGGATAATGCGGCCGATCCCCTGGTCCATCCGATCTATCATCGCGGCGTGGACGGCCATTGCCATGGCGTCCCATTCGCGGTCGGGGTTATCCTCCCATTTCAAAGCACCGGCTGCGGTCTCAGGCAATTTGGTCACTTTGGGGTCGATCAGGCCCATTTTGACCATTCTTTCATAACGAGCCTTGCGGATCGTTTCCCAGCCGCCCTTGTAGGTATCCTTATATTTTTCAATATCCTCCGGTTTCGCCTGCAATGGCCAATGCGGCGCATTTTGGGCTACGTAGAGGAAGAACGGTTTGTCGGATTTCGAAAAATCGCGGATATAAGCGACCGTCGTGTCGTTGATGGCGTCGGTATGATAGTAATCCTTGGGAACGGTTTTCACAGGCTCTTTGCCATTCACCAGGCTGAAAGGATCAAAGAAATCGATGACACCCCAGATCGTCCCGAAATACTTATCGAAGCCGCGGCTGGTGGGGTATTGTTCAATGGGAGAAAAAGGGCCGACCTCCTTCTGGTGGTTGAGCCAGGCCAGCTGTTCCTGCGGAGTCTTTTGTGTAAATGTGTTAGAAACGTGCCATTTACCGGTCATGCCTGTCTGGTAGCCTGCCGTTTTGAGCACCTCTGCGAGTGTCACCGTATTTTCCGTAATGTGTCCCTGGTAACCCGGCTGGTTTTCGGCCTCGGTCATTTTCCCGATCCCCGCCTGCTGGTTATACAGGCCCGTGAGCCGGGACGCGCGCGTAGGGCAGCAACGGGAGGTATTGTAAAATTGCCGGTACCGCAGGCCGTTTTGGGCAAGGTAATCCAGGTTTGGCGTGCGGACCTCGCCGCCGTAGCAGCCCATATCCGAATAGCCCATGTCATCCGCGAGAATCACGATAATGTTGGGACGTTTGGCTGCTTTCGGATTTTCGGTTGTATTCCTGCTTTTCAGGGCCACCAGGCCCAGGCCCGCTGCAAATGCGAGCATGATAAGGGATAGTTTGGTTTTAGACATTTCCGAAAGTAGAAATTTTTTTGCTTTCGGGTAGTAAGGTGAGAGGAACTAGCGGCATTAATGTAAAATCAAAACCTTAAATCTCATGAATCCGAAACCTTTCCTCGCTTCCGCAGTCATCCTTTTATTTATTCAATTTGTTTCTTTTGGCCAGTCAACAACAGGTCCTGACAAGAACATTACAAGAGCGACTACCGCGGACTTCGGCAAGAATGACTGCGAGCAAAATGTGAACCGTCTGTACGAAATGCTGGATGAAAAAGACCAGGAAATCAAGCGTTCGAGAGAGCAGGCCAATGAACTGATCAAAGCGCTGATTGAGTTGAAACGTGATTCAAATACACAAAACATCAGCCCTCAAACTTCCTTGACCACACAATCGAATGAGCAATCGGCAAAGTTGATCGACCACATTACTTCCAAACGGAAAACAGAATACCACGTGCGCAGGCAATACATCCGTGGTCCGCGAGGAGGCTGTTATTACATTAATTCGAATGGCAATAAGACCTATGTCGATCGCAGCATGTGCGACTAATTTTCCGGTCACTCGCCTACCGCCTATTAAATAAGGTTTCAGAGTTTAACAAACCTGGAATTCCACAACGGTAGCGCAAACAGCCCGCAAACCTGGATGAGGTACGAGCCGGGCAACAGCTGACGGATATTTAAGCTGATATGATCTCCCGCATCCGATGTCTGCTGTAATACCACATCGCCGCTGGTTTTGAAAACAGTGATATGCAGCGGCCCGCCATTTTTCCCGCCCGATAAATACAGCATGTCAGCCGCCGGATTGGGGTATAATGCAAAACCGGAATGATCAGCCTGCCGAATGTAAATAATAGAAGATAAGCTAAATGTACCATCGTAGTCGACTTGTTTGAGGCGATAATAAGTGTGTGGGTACGGCGAACCGTCCATGGTTTGGTAGGTTTTCTTCGCGTAGACGGTTCCTGCACCGGCAACCCGATCCATCAGTTGAAAATGAATGCCGTCCGGTGATTTCTGCACTTCGAAATGGCTGTTGTTGGTTTCCTCGGAAGTCGCCCAGTTTAGTTCGTTGGAAGCACCGGCGGGTTTTCCATTAAAATAGATCAGCTTCACAGGGAAAGCATAGGAGGGGTCGGGTTGTAAAAATCCCTCCGAAAGGATATTCGGGCTGAACTTACGCGTCGCGACGGCCACTTCGCCAATGCTCCATTCCAAAAACACGTTACCCGAGTTTTGCGACCCATGGCCGCTGGTAACGACCGGTAGTCCCAGACTTTGCGCTTCGGATAATTCACGCACCAGCAGCAGGTTTACAAGCAGTAGTAGTTTTTTCATGATGTAAATAGGGCTTGCTAGTAAACAAGTACGCTGGTGTAGCCCCATTCCGAATTGGTCCAGTTCGGGCTGCTTGTAACGCCTGCCATGCCAAAACGGTAGGTGCCGGGAGGGAGGTCCTTGAATACCCCATTGACCGAAAAGATCGCCCGGGTGTTCGCAGGTACTTGTAATCCGAACATTCCGAGATCGAGTGTCTGGATGGCACTGCCGGGGGCCACATTCTGGCAGGCCGGATAAATACCCAGCTCGCTAGCGGGCGCATAACCGCCCAATGCCCTCGAAGCCGTCACAAATACCGTCTGCCCCTGCTGTATCGTCACTTCCAAGGGTTCAGTGATGAAGGAAAGCGTACTGGACGGGAAAACAGTAGTTCCCGCATTGTAATAACTTTGAATGATCCCCGGCGGGCCTGCTGCGCCCTGAGGCCCCTGCGGGCCGGTACCGCCCAGGAGCAGCCAATCGGGTGCGGCGGGTGTTCCTTTGTTATAGTAAAAGCCTTCCGGAGCTTCGGTTTGATAAACGAGCAGACCGGTAGCAGGCTGCGAAAGCGACGTTCGCTGGCTCGCCGACATCCGGGGCAGCAGTAATCCGCGCGAGTCGCTTTTCAGGTCGAGCAGGGCGCTGGGATCGGGAGTACTGGTGCCGATACCGACATTGCCGCTGTTTTTGTTGCTGATTCCCGAGCCATTTACCTGCCATTGGTTATCGGCGCTGCTCAATGCGAAGGGAACGCTCACGAGTTGCGTAGAGCCTAGATCCGTAAATGCATTACCGCCGGCCGGGTCCATTTCCACTTTGAGAAACTTGGTGCCGTCATGCCAGGGTACGGCGGCCATCGAACCCATCACATCCGTTGCCCCGCCGGAACCGATGGCGAGGCTGAACAAGCCGAGCGAATTGGTGGTGACAGTCCGTGTTTCGCTGTAATGTGTGCTTCCGTCGGGGGCATTCTGGCGGATGCTGAGCCTCAACCGGATCGTTTGATTCGTGAGCGGTACGCCGCCTGCGTCGCGGGCCGCCGCCTGGTAGTTGATTTCCTGGGGCACTTGTGCATTCACAACGACCGTAGCGAGCCAGGCAATTAAGGTTGAGAGTAGTAAAATCAATTTCATGGCATAGAGATTAGTAAAATGATGTCCCAAAACTATTGCTGGAAAACCATTCTAAGTCAGGCGATTGAGTAGGATGCAGGTTTTTTGTGTAGATGACGGCTGCGAGAAACTGTTGGAGAAGAATCCGGGTTTTCCTAACTTCTCAAATCACTAACTATCAAGGTTATGGCGGCCGCGAAACACCGTTCGATCGACGAGTACATTGCAACCTTTCCGGAAGATGTGCAGAAGGCATTACAGGATATCCGTGCGGTCATCAGGGACGCCGCTCCCGGGGCCGGGGAGACGATTTCGTACGATATGCCTACATTCAATTTGAATGGGACTTACCTCATTTATTTTGCCGGATGGAAGAAGCACATTGCGCTGTACCCCGTTACGGAGAAAATCTTCGCCACGCTTTCTGCTGAACTTTCTGGTTATAAGGGATCGAAAAGTTCGGTGCATTTCCCGCTGAACAAGCCCATCCCGCTGGATTTGATCAGGAAGATTACCGAATTGCGGATTGCCGAAAACCAGGTCGCTTCGGGTAAATGAGCTATTTGCCTGTCGGGGTATATTTTTTCAAAATATCGTCAATCCGCGGGTCCGGCATCAGGTCGGTTACTTCTATAAGCTTTACCCGCGAATAGTCCGGGTGCAGGGTATTAATCACATAATTATATGAAAGGGGCATTACCGCCGACGGCACTTTCAGCGCGAGTGCTTTGCATTCATTGAACCATCGGTCGCCCGGTGGCTGGCATTGCGAATAGTCGTTCGGATCGCGCCACCCGGGTTCGAGGTCGCGCTCGGCGATCGAATCGATTACAGCATCGTCGGGTATTTCGAGAAACATGATTTTGAAATCCGTATTGAACCCGACGCCCTGCCTTCTTACCATGTTTTCCAGCAGCGCAAGCGGGACCGTTTCAGATGCGTAGATCACCTTGTTGCCCGCGCTGTTCCACCGCCCCCGCATTCCGGAAGCAAACAGGGTATTCGCATAAAGTTTATGGACGATGCGGAATACGAGCATGTTTTACGCAGGGTAACCTTCCGCCATTTGATCGAGCTCCTCGTTCAGAAAATCCACCCCGCCACCGGTAGTCAGCCAGTCAGCGGGCTTTTCCGTCGAATTCCAGAATGGCTTTTGCAGCCAGTAGTTAAACTCGTCGATGGTGCCGAAAAGCGCTTCTCCTTTTTCAAACAGGGAGATTAATTTCAAAAGATGCTCGCCATAAAGCGGCTCCAAAGGCTTTTGGGCCTCCTTATAGTTGCTGATCGTACGCGCGGAAACGTTCATGATCGCCGCCAATCTCCGTTCGGGCATTTTGATAGCCTCGGCGAAATCGTAGAAAACTTTCGTGTGCAACCCTTTGCGGGCAGAAAGCACCATTGAAAAATTGCTGTCCATGTCAATGTGGTTGAATTTGGATTTCAAATTGGAACCGGGTTGAGCAGCGGCTTTCATAACAAAGGAGATTGAGTAACCCAAATATAGGAATTTTTTCAAAAACAAAGGTGAATTTTTTCAAATAAGTATAAACATAGTACAGCCTTCCTTTATTCCTCAACTTTGAAAGCCGAAATTCCTAAATAGTTAAATATGATCAGGTTGACACACATTCTCGTCCCGCTGGCCCTGGCCATCGTGACAGTCCCCGCGCAGGAAGTTGTTGCGCAAAAGACAAGTACCACACAAACCACCGAAAAATTCGACCGCGACTACGCACTGGAAGCAACCATGCTCGGCTTTTTTGCCAAGGATGGTTCCCGGAACCCCACATTGAAGGCCAATAAAGGCGATCGCGTCCGGATCACCATTACGAACGGTGAGCTCATGACGCACGATATCGCGCTGGAAAAGCTCGGTATCAAAAGCAAAGTAATCATCGAAAAGGGTACCAGCACGAGCATTACTTTCAAGGCGGAGCAAAGCGACACCTATTTCTGCTCCGTGCCCGGGCACCGCGCGGCGGGGATGGTGGGAAGTTTCGAGGTGGTGGAAGGCGTTATTTCCAACGAGACAGTGGCTGGTCAGCTGCCCGTGAAGGATGGTCAGCCGCTGAACCTGGGTTTTGAAACGGGCGACCTGAAAAACTGGACGGCGACGGGCGATGCATTCACCAATGCACTTTTCAGCTCCGATCCATCGCCTGTTCATGAAAAGGAAATGAATATTGGTTACGAAGGAAAATATTTCCTCAGCAGCGGCGGTACGCTCAATTACAAACAGACCGGCACACTCACGTCCGTGCCATTCCAGGTCACGCAGCCTTTCGCTGCATTCAGGGTGTCGGGCGGTGCATTGCAGGACACGCGCGTGGAAATCGTGACGGCCGCGGATAATAAAGTGGTGTACCATATTACCGGGCAGGGCAGAGCCACGTTGCAACCGGCGGTGGTGGACCTTCAACCTTATCAGAACAAAGAAATTTTCATCCGGATCGTCGATAATGAGACCGGTATTTCGCAAATACCCTACATTGCGAACGACAAATGGGCGCACATCAATTTCGATGATTTCCGTTTCTACCCTAGCCGCCCAGATTTTCCCAATGAGCTGAAACAGAAGGATATCATCATTCTGCCACCATTGGACCCGGTTTTGAATGCCGGTTTGTCGGGTAAGGACGCGGCCAGGGCAATGACCCCGCCGAGCGGTTTTAAAGTCACCCTGGCCGCCGCGGAACCGGACATTATCAGGCCCATCAGTTTCACGGTCGATTACCGTGGCAGACTTTGGGTAGTAGAAGGTCATACCTATCCCGTACGCGCCCCGGAAGGCCAGGGAAGGGACAAAATCCTGATTTTTGAAGACACTGATGGCGACGGTACGCTCGACAAACGCAAGGTATTTGCCGAAAACCTCAACCTCATCAGCGGTATCGAAGTGGGAATGGGCGGTGTATGGTTAGGTTCGGCACCGAATCTGCTGTTTATTCCTGCCGATTTCAAGAATGACACACCCGCCGGCCCGCCGCAGATATTGCTCGACGGCTGGGGCCTGGAAGATACCCACGAAGTGCTCAATAACCTCCGCTGGGGGCCCGATGGCTGGATTTACGGCACGCACGGCGTATTCACGCATTCCAATGTAGGCAAGCCCGGGGCGCCGGATTCCGAGCGGACGAAAATCAACGCCGGCGTATGGCGTTACCACCCGACTACCCACAAATTTGAAGTGTTCGCCGAAGGATCGAGCAACCCGTGGGGGATTGATTTCAATGATTACGGGCATCCGTTCATCACCGTGTGCGTGATCCCGCACATGTACCACGTGATCCAGGGCGCACGCTACCAGCGGCAGGCTGGGAAGCATTTCAATCCTTACACTTACGACGACATTAAAACCATCGCCGACCACGTGCATTGGGTAGGCGAACGCGGGCCGCACGCCGGTAACTTCCGCTCGGCGTCCGCAGGCGGCGGGCATGCGCATGCGGGAGCGATGATTTACCTCGGCAACAGCTGGCCCAAAGAGTACCGTAACGATATTTTCATGAACAATATCAACGGTGCACGCCTCAATATGGACCATCTCACGCGCTCGGGCTCCGGTTATGAGGCCACCCACAAAAACGATTTCATGGCGATGAACGATTCCTGGTCGCAATGGCTGAACTTTAAATATGATGCGAGCGGTTCCGTGTGGGCGATCGACTGGTACGACAAGAACCAATGCCACAGCCCGAACCCGGATGTACACAACAAAACCATGGGCCGGATATTCAAAATAACCCACGACAATGACAAATGGGTGCAAGTGGATTTGTCGAAAGCGTCGGATATGGAGCTCGTCAACTACCAGCTGAACCCTAACGAATGGTATGTTCGTCAGGCACGCACCATTTTGCAGGAACGCGGTCCCAATAAAAAAGTACACAAAGCATTAAAAGAGATTCTCGCGAAAAACCCGGACGAAACCCGCAAACTCCGCGCATTGTGGACGCTCCACGTGACGAAGGGACTCACGGAAAAGGAACTTGCGGATTTGCTTTCAAACGATAGCGAGTACATTCGCAGCTGGTCGATACAGCTTCTTACCGAAAACAAATCCGTTTCGCCCGAAACACTGAAAAAATTCGCTGAAATAGCGCAGAAGGACAATTCCAAGCTGGTAAGGCTTTACCTGACTTCCGGAATGCTGCGCCTCGATCCTTCGCAGCGCTGGGACGTGCTCGATGCATTGGTTCAAAAGGCCGAAGACAAGGACGATCACAACCTGCCGCTCATGGAATGGTACGCAGCCGAACCGCTGGCGCCAATCGATGCGAAACGTGCATTGCAACTGGCCGAAAAATCGAAATTTCCAAAAATGCTGCCTTATATGATCCAGCGCGTGGAGGCGATCGGAACGGAGGAGTCTAAAAAGATTCTGAAAGACTATAACAAAGTGGGAAAAGCCGCAAATCCGCACGAACAACATGGCGGCCATGCAACCGGAACCGCAATGAACCATTAAGAAAAAGGGCTTCCATGTAGAAGCCCTTTTTTAATAACGTTGAGTAAATTATTGAAGTATTTCGACAAATATATGCGAATAAATTTATCTAAAAACATGACAAAAGTCATATTTGCGATTTTAGTTGGGTTTTGAGTGAAACGTGCTTTATTACTTTTAAATAGTATATAATCATGAATTGGAAAAATGTAAATATTTGGATGATTCTGTTTCTGATGTCCCTTGTAGCGCCGGTTTTCGCCCAGCCGGAGGGCAGTTTTAAAAAGACAAGGCTGACGGGAGACTTCATTTCCGAGGGCGCTGCCGTAGCGGATCTGAACAAGGACGGAAAAACAGATATTGTCGCCGGCTATTACTGGTTTGAAGCGCCGGCTTGGACGAAGCACGAATTGGCGCCATCGCGCACGTTCGATCCGAGGAAGGAATACAGCAACTCCTTCCTGAACCTGGGAATGGACGTCAACCTCGACGGCTGGGATGATGTTGTGATCATCGATTTTCCGGGCAAAGCAGCATTCTGGTTCGAGAATCCGCACAACAAAGCCGGAGTATGGCAAAAGCATTATATCGCCGATTCAGTGGGTGTTTCGAATGAGTCACCTGGTTTTGTAGATATGGATGGTGACGGGCGGCCCGATATTCTTTGCGGCGATCCGGGCAAAAAGCAGATCATCTGGCTCAAAGCGCCCGTCAAAAAAGGGGAGACACGCTGGCAGCGCTTTCCATTGAGCAAAGAGAATGTACCGGGGACAGAAAATTTCTCGCACGGAATTGGTTACGGCGACGTCGATAAGGACGGAATCGGAGACGTGGTCGTGCGCGAGGGTTGGTTTAAGGGGAAAAAGGATAATCAATCGGGCAACTGGGATTTTTACCCCGCCAATCTGGGTGAACCGTGCTCACATATGCAGGTACTGGATGTAAATGGCGACGGGAAAAATGACGTCGTAAGCGCCTCCGCACACGCATTGGGCATCTGGTGGCACGAGCAACAGAAAACGGCCGACGGCAAAATCGATTTCAAAACACACCTGATCAGCAATACTACCGCGCAAACGCATTCGTCCATCATGGCCGACCTCAATGGCGACGGCAAAAAAGAATACATCACCGGCAAGCGCTTCCTCGCACACCACGGGCGCGACCCGGGCGACAGTGACCCGGCCATTCTATTGTATTTCGAAATCACGCCCGGAAAAGAACCCTATTTCACGGAGCATATGATCGACAACGATTCTGGCGCGGGATTGAACATCACGGTACACGATATGAATGGCGACCGCAAACCGGATATCGTCGTCGCCAACAAGAATGGTGTTTTTTTATTTGAAAATCAGATCAGGAAATAGTTTTTCAAGTCCAAAGATCGGAGATTGCTTTTCTCAACATCGTTTGTTTATGGAAAGGGGAAAAATCAATTTTTTCGAGAAAATGGCGACCCGCATTACTGCCTGGACCGGTAGTTCAATGGCCTTCGGCGTAGCATTAGGTATTATCGTGGTTTGGGGCGTTACCGGGCCTGTCTTCAAGTATTCCGACACCTGGCAACTCGTAATCAATACGGGCACGACGATCGTGACCTTCCTGATGGTTTTCCTCATCCAGAAATCGCAGAACAAAGATTCGAAGGCTATTCAATTAAAACTGAACGAGCTGATCGCAGCCAGCCGGTTTGCGAGCAACCGCATGGTCGATATCGAGGACCTGAGCGAAGCGGAGCTCGACGTGCTACGGAAATTCTATCAGAAATTAGCCGAAATGTCGGAGGAGGACAGCGACATTCACACGTCACATTCCATCGATGCGGCGCAACGGCTGCACAAGAGTAAGAAAGGAGCGCTTTCAAGTCTTTCCAAGGGAGATACCGGCTCTCAGGAATAGCTATTTGCCTTTTTTCTTGTCCTTTTTATCCTTCTTGCCATCCTTGGAGAAGATCTTTTGCAAAAAGGTCTTCTTTTCTTTTTTGTCCTCCTTCACGGATGCAATGCTGATTTCGTTGTCGATAGAAGGCTGAATGGCGTGTATGAATGCATTTTGCAGGATGTTTGTAATGGCCACCCACACATTCGTTTTAGGATCGTCGAGCCGTCCCTGGAACGGCACTTTGGTGGCAACCTGGTCGTTGTTTTTGTTTTCAAACAGCTTACCCGCCCCGCCCGCAACGGCCTCCCAGAGCTTTTGCAGCAGGTTATCTTTCCGGTCTTCCTTGCCTAAAACATCCAGATCTTTGAGCACCGGCTTCACATACCCCTTGAATTGGTCGTCCTTCGCCGCCACTTCCGTGTACAGCCCGAACCGTCCTTTGTTGACATCTATTTTGGCATATGCCTGGAAAAAGTCGTTCAGCTTCACGAGGTTGGTATTGTTCAGCTCGGCGCTCATATCAAAAGTGGGGGCATCGGCAAGCGGATTCAGCTTCGCATCGAAACGCAGCTTGCCCTCGTACACTTCCGCGGTCGCGTGGATGCTCGCGGGGAGGACGGCCGAAGAATCGTAGCTGTTGCGGAGGTTTTGCGCAAGCAGGTTCAGGTTCGTCAACGCAATAGCGACATTCGGGGTGGAGCTGAAATCTTTATATTCGATCGCCCCGCCGCGCAGCTCACAACGGTTGATGCTCAGGGGCATGAATTGATCGAGGATCTTGCGGAAATCGGAGGAGTCTTTTATTACCTCCTTCGGCTCGACTTTATCTTTCGTGAAAAGCAGGTAAGGCCTCTGGAAAACCAGTTCCCCTGCGATCGAGCCTTTGAATAATGCCTTCCATTCTACCGAAAGGTCGATCTCTTTGGATGCAAAAAAGGGCGTTTGCTTGCTGGTGATGGAGTCCTTCTTATTAATGTAAATGCTGTCGATCTTGTAAGCACCGCGGATAATGGCGAGATCGACGTCGTTGATATGCCCATAGTAACCGTTCATCGTAGCCAGACTTTTGTTTGCGAAATGGAGAACGACATAGGGTAGTATGAGCCGGATCACGACGATCGCGATCAGTATCCCTATCAGGATTTTTGCGGTTCTTCTTTTTCTGGAATGTGTGCGTGTAGTGGTCATTTCACGGCGAGTTTGGGATAGGATCAGTATAAATTTTCATGCCGCTTATTTAAACAATCGTACCAATGCAGAAGCGTGCCTTCGCAGGTTCTGTAATTTTCTGTGAAAAAAACCTAAACTTTTGTCCAGTCCCGCGCCGGCTGTTCGTCAACAGGCTTTAAAACTTAAACCTATTATCAAAATGAAAGACTTCATGTTTGTTTTCAGAAACGACCCTGCGGTGATGGCGGGCATGTCGCCGGACACTTTGCAAACCAGTATGCAAAAGTGGATGGACTGGATAGGGGGAATCGCGGCACAAGGCAAACTGGTGGATCGCGGGAGCCGGCTGGCCAACGAGGGTAATGTGGTAAGGCCGGCCAAGATCGTTACGGATGGACCTTACATTGAAACCAAGGAATCCATCGGCGGCTTCATTATGGTGCGGACGGAGTCATTGGATGAGGCGACAGAAATAGCGAAAGGTTGCCCTATCCTCTCAGCGGGCGGTAATGTCGAAGTAAGACCTATCATCAGAATGTAGGTTTAAAAAAAATCCAAACTTTTTGTCCAGTCCGGTGTGGGCTGTTCGTCAACAGACTTTAAAACTTAAACCTAATATCAAAATGAAAGACTTCATGTTTGTTTTCAGAAACGACCCTTCCACTTTGGCTGATCGTTCACCCGAGGAAATGCAAGCCAGCATGCAAAAATGGATGGACTGGATCGGTGGTATTGCCGCGCAAGGCAAGCTGATCGACCGCGGTAACCGGCTGAATCCGGCGGGTAGAGTGGTAAAACCCTCACTGGCGATCACCGACGGTCCGTATATCGAGACGAAGGAGTCGGTAGGCGGTTATACGATGGTGCGGGCGGAGTCGCTGGACGAAGCAACCGAAATGGCCAAAGGATGTCCCATCCTGCTGTTTGGCGGCAATGTGGAGGTAAGAGAAATAGACCGCATGTAACCCGGACGCCCGATTGTTCCCTAAGCCTTTGTAACCAGCAAAGGCTTTTTTTAATTTACAGCCATGGAAAACCAGGAATTGATACCGCACTTGTTCAGGACCGAATACCGCAAGATCACCGCGGTACTCGGTAAAACGTTCGGTTTGGAACACATTGAAATCGCCCAGGACATTGCCAGCGACACTTTTTTGCTCGCTTCCGAAATGTGGGCGATGAAGGGAGCCCCGGATAACCCGGTGGCGTGGCTCTACACTGTCGCACGCAACAAAACGCTCGATTACCTGCGCCGTGACAAGCTTTTTAAGGAAAAAATCAGCGGTCAGATGGTCAGGAACAGTGAGATGGATGACGAGATTACCATCGACTTATCCACCCAAAATATCACCGACAGCCAGTTGCAGATGATGTTCGCCATTTGCCACCCGTCACTGCCCGTCGAGTCACAGATCGGGCTGGCACTCAATGTATTGTGCGGGTTTGGTATTAACGAAATTGCCGGTGCGTTCCTGACCAACAAGGAGACGATCAACAAACGGCTATACCGGGCACGGGAGAAGCTGCGTACCGAAAAAGTGAAAATGGAGTTTCCTGCCGAAACCGAAATCGAATCGCGGCTGGACGCGGTGCTGAAAACTTTGTACCTGCTGTTCAACGAAGGTTTCTATTCGGCGGGAAAGGACGTTACGCTGCGAAAGGATGTTTGCATCGAAGCCATGTGGCTCACCAAAATGCTGACCGAAAACCCCGGTACCAACAGGCCGCCCGCCAATGCATTACTCGCGTTGATGTGTTTCCACGCCTCCCGTTTCGAAGCGCGGACCAATCCCCAAGGCGAAACCGTGCTCTACCAGGACCAGGACGACACCCTCTGGGACTCGGCGCTGATCAGTCGTGGAGAGTATTATCTCAACCGCGCATCCTGCGGGCGGGAGCTCTCCCGTTACCACCTCGAAGCCGCGATCGGTTACTGGCATACGATCAAAGCCGATACAGCCGAAAAATGGGAGCACATTCTTCAATATTACAACCAGTTGCTCGTCCTCGAATATTCCCCCATCGCCGCCCTGAACCGCACCTATGCCCTGGCCAAAGCCCGTTCCAAACCCGAAGCCATCCGCGAAGCCGAGAAGCTTAATCTGGCAGATAACCATTTGTACCACTCGCTTTTGGGTGAGTTGTATCTGGGGATTGACGATGGGAAAGCGCTAAATTATTTCAAAAGCGCGCTATCCCTCGCCCGCTCACGCGCGGATCGGCAGTTGCTGACGGAGAAGATCCAGCGGATCGGGGACCATAATGGTTAAAATTAATCACCGGTTGTTAACAGGAACAAGTACTTTGTATTGAAGCGCTACCGTTTGTTCATCGGTGGTTTTTTGTGTGAAAATTCAGAGGGGAAAATGATACCTTGGGGAGCTTAAATCTGAATCTCACGCAAAACAGCAGTAATATGGACATAAAAAGCCCAATGTGGTCGTTCAGGAAATCTTCCCCGAAGACAACCAAAGTGGTGTCTGCCAGCGAATTTGTGGAGCTAGCCAGAACCAGCCCATCTTCCATTATGCGAAGCCGTTTTGTCTCTCCTAAAATTGGTAGTAAAGAATTTGGTTACTTCGTAGTGGAACTCAAACATGAGCCAAGAAAATAACCCTGCACATCAGCATAAAGAAAGTGCGCAGTTAAGTGAACCTCCTGTGCCTATGCACGTAATGGAGCAGTTTATTGACAATCAACGATTGACGTTACAAAACGAAGCGACTGAACTTAGGCTTCGTGAAAAACAGCTTGAGCTTAACGCTAAGCAAGCAGAAAAAATAATTGACGTCCAGGCCGATCTTGTTAAAAATCAGGAAAAAGAAAAGCGAAAAACTGCTACAAGATATGCTTATATCGGCAGCGGCGTCCTCGCCATTATATTTGGCTTTATACTCTACTGCCTTCAACTGGGCAAAGAAGATTTCGTACTCAAATTTATTCAGATTATCGGCTATTTGCTTACTACACTTGGAGGTTACTATTTCGGCAGAAAGTCAAAGTCAGAAGTCGCGAAGCGGGAAATTAAGTTTGATGAAGCTGAAATAATCAGCTAGTAATAGTTAAATCTGGTTTTTCCCCCTGCATTAAGCTTTTATTAATACCCCTGTTAATCCTGCCCGCCTAATTTGCCCATCGTTTTGCTCGGATAATTGGCAGCGACGTACGCCAAAGCTGCGTTAGCGCCACAGCTAAAACTCCCTATTAACCCAAACTTTAACAACCCAAAGCATTAAAAATCCCGGTTTGTGTCCTCTTAACGCAAAGGACAAGAACACATTTTGCATGAAACGACTATTCCTAAGCCTGACCCTTTTCATTTTTACCAATCAAACTTTTGCACAGACGTCGGGCGTCGGTACGCCGCGCGTCGCCACGCCGGACGTCGCCACGCCGGGCGTCTCCACGCCGGGCGAATTGAAGCTCTGGTACAAAAAGCCAGCCGGAAACACCTGGACCGACGCATTGCCCGTCGGGAACGGCCGACTGGGTGCGATGGTGTACGGTAACCCCGAAAAAGAGGTACTCAAACTCAACGAATCGACGGTATGGGCGGGTGGCCCCAACCGCAACGACAACCCGAATGCCCTCGCCGCATTGCCCGAAGTGCGGAAGCTGATTTTCGAAGGCAAACACAACGAGGCCGCGAAGCTGGCAGCTGAAAAAATCGAGTCGAAAACGACGAACGGGATGATGTATCAGCCCGTTGGAAACCTGAATATCGACTTCCCGGGTCATGACAAATTCACGGATTACTACCGCGAGCTGGACATTGAAAAAGCCATAACGACTACTTCCTACACCGTCGACGGCGTGAAATACACCCGGCAGGTCATTGCCTCGGTGCCCGACCAGGTGATTGCGATCCGCTTGACGGCCGATAAGCCGGGGAAGCTCACTTTCACTTCGTTTTTGAATAGTCCTCAGAAGGGGGAGAGGATGATAGAGAAAGGAGGAAAAATGATTTTTGCGGGTACCAGCGGGGACAAGGAAGGTGTGAAAGGGCAGGTTGCGTTCCGCGCGCAAGTACTCGTAGCGCCCGAGGGCGGGCAGTTGAGCACGGGAGATACTTCGCTGACGGTGAGCAAGGCCAATGCGGCTACGATTTACATTTCCATTGCTACCAATTTCGTGGATTATAAAACGCTCACGGCCGATCCCAAAACGAAGGCCGACCAATATCTGAGCAAAGCGGCGGCGAAGCCATTTGCTACCGTACTCAAAAGCCACATTGCTGCCTATCAGCAGTATTTCAACCGGGTAAAGCTTGATCTGGGTACATCGGAGGCGGCAAAATGGCCTACGGATGAGCGCATTGTGAAGTTCGCTTCCGGGAATGATCCGCAACTGGTGGCGCTTTACTTCCAGTTTGGGCGGTATTTGCTGATCTCTTCTTCGCAGCCGGGCGGTAATGGAATGCCGGTCGGGCAACCGGCGAACTTGCAAGGTATATGGAACCAGGAAATGAACCCGCCGTGGGGCAGCAAGTATACCATCAATATTAATACTGAAATGAATTACTGGCCGGCCGAGGTGACCAACCTGACGGAACTGCATGAGCCATTGGTTCAAATGGTGAAGGAACTGTCGGTGACGGGGCAGGAAACGGCGCGGGTTATGTACGGTGCGAAAGGCTGGCTGGCCCACCATAACACCGATTTGTGGCGCATTACCGGCCCGGTAGACCCGATTTTCTACGCAATGTGGCCCATGGGCGGGGCGTGGCTGAGCACGCATTTGTGGGAAAAATATTGCTATTCGGGAGATAAGGAGTACCTGAAATCGGTGTACCCGGCTTTGAAGGGCTCCGCGCAGTTCTTTGTAGACTTCCTGGTGCCGGAACCGACACACCAGTGGCTGGTGGTGGTGCCGGGCATGTCGCCCGAGAATGCCCCGGCGATCCGTTCGAAAACGACGATCGGGGCGGGGAATACGATGGATAACCAGATCGTGTACGACATTTTCACCGCTACGATCCGCGCCGCCGAGGCACTGGGAACGGACGCCGATTTTGTAAAAACCTTGAAAACCAAACGCGCACAGCTGCCTCCCATGCAGGTAGGGAAATTCGGGCAGTTGCAGGAATGGCTCGAAGACCTCGACAGTCCCGAAGACAAGCACCGCCACATTTCGCATTTGTACGGTTTGTATCCTTCACACCAGCTCTCGGCGTACCGTACGCCGGAGCTTTTCAGCGCGGCCAGGACTTCGCTGGAACACCGCGGTGATGTTTCCACGGGCTGGTCGATGGGCTGGAAGGTGAACTGGTGGGCCCGCCTGCTAGACGGGAACCGCGCCTACAAGCTCATTACGGATCAGCTTTCGCCCGTGAATGCGCCCGGCGTGGCGACTCCCGGCGTAGCGACGCCCGGCGTGGCGACGCCCGGCGAAAAAGGGGGAGGCGGCACTTACACCAACCTCTTCGACGCCCACCCGCCATTCCAGATCGACGGTAACTTCGGCTGCACGGCCGGCATCGCCGAAATGCTCATGCAAAGCCACGACGGTGCGATTCATTTGCTCCCGGCACTCCCCGATAGCTGGAAAAACGGGTCGATCAGCGGCTTGCGGGCGCGCGGCGGTTTTGAAATACTGACATTGGAATGGACAGATGGAAAGGTTTCCAAATTGGTCATTAAATCAAACCTGGGTGGAAACTGCCGGTTGAGGCTTCCGAATGCGCTGAAAGGCAATGCCCTGGCGCTCGCCGCCGATGGGAGCCAAAGCAGCAATCCATTTTATCAAATACTGGATATTCCCAAACCGATAGTTTCCCCGGCGGCAAAAATGGCGCCTTCGAAGCTACCGGAAACGGCCTTGTACGATTTCAAATCAGAAAAAGGCCGGACTTATACATTTACCCGCTAACCTAACCCTTATTAGTCCTATCACCATGAATAAGAAGATCTGGATCGCCGGAGTGCTGGCTGCTACGCTGGTCACCTGCCAGGTATCGAAGCAAAACGGTTCCAAAAACGAAATGCTGCGTACAACGGACGCGTCGGTGAGCGCCATTCCCGCCTTTACCGACAACCCTTCACCCACGCACCTCACGCCTGAGCAGAGCATCAAAACATTCAAACTACCGAAGGGTTACCACCTCGAACTGGTAGCGAGCGAGCCGATGATCCACGAACCGGTGGCGATTGCCTGGGACGGCAACGCGCGCATGTACGTGGCCGAGCTCAATACGTATATGCAGGACGTGGAGGGCACGGACGAGCACGCACCCACTAGCCGCGTAATGCTGCTCGAAGACACCGACAATGACGGTAAAATGGACAAGAGCTCCGTGTTTATCGATAAAATGCTTTTGCCGAGAATGTTGCTCTGTGTAGGTAATGAACTGCTTGTCAACGAGACGGATACCTACAATGTTTACAGCTATAAAGACAATAATAAAGATGGCGTAGCAGACGAAAAACGCCCGGTTTACACGCCTGATAAAAAAGCACCTGGTAACCTCGAACACCAGCGCAGCGGGCTCGACTGGAACGTTGATAACTGGATTTACATGGCCGTGGACGCCGTGCGTTTCCGGTATACCAATGGTATTTTAAAGCCGGACTCCATTCCGAGCGGTTCCAGCGGGCAATGGGGGCTTACGCATGACAATTACGGCCGCTTGTACTTCTCGTCGGCGGGCGGCGAGACGCCCGCATTAGGCTTCCAGATCAACCCTATTTACGGGCGAATGGAATTTGCCGACCAATACAAAGAGGAATTCAACGAAGTGTGGCCGATTATCAAAACCCCGGATGTGGAAGGTGGCCTGAAACGCCTGCGCCCCGACACGACGCTCAATCATTTCACGGCCAGTTGCGGACAGGTAATATTCCGCGGGGATAAGCTCCCTTCCGATCTGCAAGGCGATCTGCTGATCAGCGAACCGGTGGGAAGACTTATCCGCCGGGCGAAAGTGACCAACAAAAACGGCAAGATCACGCTCGAAAACGCCTATCAGAAAGAAGAATTCATCGCGTCCACGGACATGAACTTCCGCGCGGTGAATATGTATACCGGTCCGGATGGCTGCCTGTACATCGTGGATATGAACCGCGGGATCATTCAGGAGGGCAACTGGACAGGACCTAAAAGCTACCTGCGCCCGCAGATTACGCGATTGGGCCTGGATAAAAACATTCAGCATGGCCGCATTTACCGCCTCGTACACGATGGTATGGCACCGGGGCCGAAGCCCAAAATGCTGGATGAAAGTTCGAAACAGCTTGTGAGCCATCTTGGCCACCCGAATGGCTGGTGGCGTGACAATGCGCAAAAGGAACTGATCGTTCGTAACGATCAATCAGTGGTACCGTTGCTGAAAGCGATTGCGGCAGGTGAAAGCAACGAAGCGATCAAATCGCCGTCGGCGCTCGCACGGCTGCACGCATTATGGACGCTCGAAGGGTTGAATGCACTGGATCAGAATAGCATTACCCGTGCATTGAAAGATAGCGATTTCGAGATCCGGAAAGCGGCTGTTCGCATGACAGAGCCCTATCTGAAAAAGAACGATGCGATGGTGGAAACACTGGCGGCATTGAAATCCGATCCGGTGGCAGATGTGCGCATGCAGCTGATATTTTCACTGGCATACAGTGAATCGCCGAAAGCGAAAGCATTGGCAGGTGAGATTGTCAGAAATGCCAAGGGCGCGGAAGTACTTGCGCGTGCGGAAAGAAGCGTGGAAAAGAATGAGGATGCCAAGAAATTCGGGACGAAACTGGGGCGGCTCGACGCGCCCGATCGCACGTTGGTCATGAATGGATCTGTGATTTACAAATCGCTGTGCGCTACCTGTCACGGGGCGGATGGGGCCGGTTTGGAAAGTAAAACGGCACCGGCACTGAAAGGTTCGCGGCGGTTGAACCGCAACAACACCCAGGCGTCCGTTCGAATCCTGTTGCACGGCTTGTCCGGACCGATCGAGGGGAATACTTATCCGACGGAAATGCCTTCGATGAAAGACAACGACGACGAATGGATCGCTTCGGTGCTCAGTTATGTGCGGTACGAATTTACCAACTCGCCGCCTGTGCGCCCGGCAGATGTGAAAACCATCAGGGAGCAGACCGCATCACGCGACAAGGCATATACGCTGGATGAGCTGTCGATCCAGTAACTGAAACTTTAAACCGAAACTCTGGAATTAATGGGAAGCGAGCAGTTTTTGCGGTCGGCGCTTTGGAAAAAGGGCATTGGCTTGTCGGTGGGTGCAATGTGCGTGGCGATGATGTTGGGGGCCCCGGACTCCGACTGGCCGAATTATGGAGGTAACAAGGCCGGGAACCGCTATTCACCGCTGGATCAGGTCAACACCGGAAATGTGCAGAACTTGCAGGTGGCCTGGATGTACGACGCCTCCGAAAAGCCGGACCCCGCCAATCCGGGCCGGCAACGGAACCGCGCCATTCAATGTCAGCCGATTGTGGTTAATGGCGTGCTGTATGGCACGACGCCGGAATTGAAACTCTTCGCCTTAAAAGCCGGTACCGGTGAGCAAATCTGGAAATTCGAGCCATTCAAGGACGACCGGCTCAATTCGAACCGGGGTGTGGTGTACTGGGAGAATGGAGATGATAAACGTATACTCTACACGGTCGGGTCGAGCCTGTATGCCGTGAATGCGGTAACAGGCGAGATTATCAAGGGTTTTGGAAAAGATGGCCGCGTGGATATTCATGCAGGTTTACAAACGGGCCTGGATCATGATGTGAGCAAGCTATCCGTGAATGCGACCAGCCCGGGAATTGTATTTAAAAACACATTCATACTAGGCTCGGCGGTATCGGAATCAGGCGACGCCGCACCGGGGCATATCCGTGCATTCGATGTGGTAACGGGAGATTTGAAATGGGTTTTTCACACCATACCGCAGCCCGGTGAATATGGCTACGACACCTGGCCGAAGGACGCTTACAAGAAGATCGGCGCGACCAACAATTGGAGCGGCATGAGCCTCGATGAAAAGCGGGGCGTGGTGTATTTTGGCACAGGATCACCGGCTTCCGACTTCTATGGCGGCGCCCGCGAAGGTAGTAACCTGTTTGCCAATTGCATTATGGCCCTCGACGCCGAAACCGGTAAGCGGAAGTGGCATTACCAGACCATCCACCACGATCTCTGGGACCGCGACCATCCCAGCCCGCCGAATTTGACGACCATCACGCACAATGGTAAGCGGGTAGATGTGGTAGTCCAGAGCACGAAGGACGGCCTCGTTTACGTGCTCGATCGTGATAAAGGCACGTCCGTTTTCCCGGTCGAGGAGCGGAAAGTACCTGTAAATGGCCTCCCGGGCGAACATCCTTATCCAACCCAGAAATTTCCTTTGAAACCAGCGCCGCTTTCCCGCCAGGTATTTACAGAAGCGGATATTACAGATATTTCTCCCGAGGCGCACGCATACGTGAAGGAGCGTTATCTCAAAATCAAGACAGACCATAAATTCTCTCCTCCAAATACAACCGGTACATTGCTGTTCGGGTATAGCGGCGGGGCGGAATGGGGCGGTAATGCGGTCGATCCGGACGGTGTTTTTTACCAGAATGTGAATGAAGAGCCCTGGGAGCTGATTATGGTCGATGCGGCGCAAAAGAAATCCGAAGCGCCGAGGACACTGGGCAATTCGCTGTACCTGGCCAATTGTGCGGCTTGTCACGGCCAGGACCGGAAGGGAAGCGGCCCTGAACTGCCTGCATTGGTGGATATTGGTAAAAAATTGAGTCCGGTGCAGATTAAAGGTATTCTTAAAACCGGTAGTGGTCGTATGCCTTCGTTCGGACATTTGTCTGATAAGGAGCACGACGCATTGATTGATTTTCTTTTAAATCGTGAAAAAGAGGGCGCAGCGCCGACCAAAACGGCTAATGCGACTAACAAACCCACCAGCAAAGACGGCTTCCCGTACGTGCCTGCCTACGTGAGCAAAACCTGGCAGCGTTTCACGGACCAGAACGGTTATCCCGGCGTGAAACCGCCGTGGGGCACTTTGAATGCGATCGATCTGAATACCGGCGAATACCTCTGGCGTGTGCCGCTCGGCGAATACCCGGAATTGACGAAAAAGGGCATTCCGGTCACCGGTACCGACAGCTACGGCGGCCCGCTCGTCACGGCTGGCGGACTGGTATTCATCGCCGGTACCAAAGACGAGAAAATCCGCGCATTCGATAAGAAAACGGGCAAAACCGTTTGGGAATACCAATTACCTGCAGGTGGCTTCGCTACGCCGATCACCTACCAGATCGACGGCAAGCAATACATCGTGATCGCAGCCGGTGGCGGACGCGGCCAGAAGATCGGCGGGAACTACATTGCCTTTGCATTGAAATAACACTAAACCTGTACATAATGAACAAGAAAGAAAACTCCGCCGAAAACAGTCGCCGGAATGCTATGAAGATGCTCGCGGCAGGCTCAGCAGCCGGTCTGCTATCGCTTTTCGAAAGCCCAAAGGCCCGTGCCGAGCGTTACGTAACCCCGCAATATGCCAAGGGAGCGGCACCGGTCACCATTACCAAAGTGAGCGCGATTACAACGGCCCCCGGTGGCTCCAACCTGGTGATTGTGAAAGTCGAAACCTCGGAGCCGGGCTTGTACGGGCTCGGTTGCGCCACATTCACGCAGCGTGCGATGGTGGTGATACCCGCGGTGAATATTTACATGAACGAGTTTTGCGTGGGGAAGGATGTCGATAATATCGAGGATATGTGGCAGTCGGCGTACGTGAGCTCGTACTGGCGTAACGGCCCGGTGCTTAACAATGCATTGTCGGGCCTCGACCAGGCGCTTTGGGACATCAAGGGCAAGCGGGCGAAAATGCCTGTGCATCAGTTGCTCGGAGGCAAGGCCCGCATTGCGGTGGACACCTACACGCATGCGAGCGGGCCCACACCCGAGGCCATTGCCGACAAGGTGCAGCAATATATGTCGGAAGGTTTCCGCCACGTGCGCATCCAGCAGGGTGGCTACGGCGGGGTAGGAGCCATGGACGAGATCAAACCCGATTTCAAAACAGCCGGCTTCGGTCGTGCTACCGATGATTTCAGCGACCAGCGGACGTACCTCAAACGCGTTCCCAAAATGTTTGAAATGGTGCGCAAAAGATGTGGCGAGGACGTTGAGTTGCTGCACGATATGCACGAGCTAGTGGAGCCGATGGATGCCATCAATATGATCAAAGGGCTCGAAGAATACCGGCCTTACTTCATTGAAGATCCATTCTCGCCCGAGAATATGGGTTGGTTCAAACAGCTCCGCCAAAGCACCACGGTGCCGATCGCGATGGGCGAGCTTTTTAACAATATCAACGAGTTCCGCGACCCGATGGCCAACCAGCTTTTCGACTACATTCGTTGCCATATTTCGCAGATCGGAGGCATTACCCCGGCTATGAAAGTGGCGCGTCTGGGCGAGTGGTTCAACGTGAAAACGGCATGGCACGGGCCGGGCGATACGTCGCCGGTAGGGCATTCGGCCAATAACAATATCGACATCGCCGTGTGGAACTTCGGTATCCAGGAGTCGCAGCGGTTCAGCGAGAAGGTGCAGGAGGTATTCCCGGGCTGCCCGACGATCAAGAACGGGTATTATTATGTGAATGAAACACCAGGGCTCGGCATCGACATTAACGAGAAAGAAGCTGCGAAATATCCGATCGGGACGAAGTCGCGGTGGACGGTGCGGAAGAGCGATGGTACGCTTTTAAAACCTTGATAATCAGGTTGAAAAATGTTAATGGCCAATTTTTTATAGGAATTGTTTAAAAAAATGGCTGGAAACGGGGCTTGTTAATGCTTTGTTAAGCTTTTTTTAAGGGTGGGAATTTAGGTTTGCCGGACTTTATCGATCCATTTTCCGGCACCATTTCCTATGAATGACTCAGACTTGTGGAGAAGTTTCCGAAGCGGGGATGAAACGGCCTTTTCAATGCTTTACAAATCCCATATCGACATGCTGTACCGGTATGGCCATAAACTGACCGTCGACACGCAGCTGGTCGAAGACTCGATCCAGGACATGTTCATCGAGCTCTGGAACAGCCGCAAACGGCTTTCGGACACCGATAGCATCAAATACTACCTTTTTCGGGTGTTGCGGCGCAAAATCACGCAGCACCCGCTAAACCGAAACGTAGCCGGTGCCGGGGCGGAGATTTCCGCTTTCGAGCATCGGTTTTTCTCCGTTTCCACCGAAAGCGAACTCATCGACACCGAGAGCGAACAGGGCCGCTCGCGCGCACTCGGCCGCGCGCTCACGCAACTGCCCCCGCGCCAGCAGGAGGTAGTGAACCTGCGCTACTACCACGAGTTCAACCACCAGCAGATTGCCGAGATCATGAATATTTCCCTGCAATCGGTGCATAATACCCTGCAAAAGTCTATGAAAGGGCTCCGCGAGTTGCTATCGGGCTATTCTGAAATCATTTTAACTGCGTTGGTTCTCCTAATCTTTCATTGAGCTAATTTTAAATTTTTGTAAAAAAATTGTCTTTCTCTGGGGTAATCTGCCCGCCTTTCCGCCATTTGTCTTTGGAGGATGAAAAACCAGATTTTTCCATGAATTATTTGTCATTTGAGCCGGAGGATTTTGCGACCGATGCATTTTTTTGCAGCTGGGTGCTTCATCCTACTCCCGAAACGGAGCGCTTCTGGCTCGACTGGCTGCGCAACAATCCTTCCAAAGCCCGCGACATCGAGCTGGCGCGCCAAATGGTATTGCTGGCATCGTCCGACGAGGGCATGTCGCCGGGTTCCGAGACTGTCGACCGGATCTGGCAAGGCATTGAAGAAGGAAAGAACACGAAAGTGGTCATTTTCAGAACCCGCGTGATATGGTTGAAAGTAGCGGCCGCGGTGGTACTGCTGCTGGTCGCGTTCGGAGGCTATTTCTACCGGACGGGTCAGAAACATTCCTATCGCACCGCGTTCGGCGAATCGCGGCGGGTATTGCTGCCTGACGGCACATTGGTGACGCTTAATGCGAATTCAAGCCTGCGCGTGGCCGATCGCTGGGGCAGACGTACCGAGCGCGAGGTTTGGCTGGAAGGCGAGGCTTTTTTTAGTGTAAGTAAACTGAAAAAGGAGGGACAGGCCGTGAAGTTCACCGTTCATACCCACGACTTGAATGTGGAAGTACGCGGGACGGAGTTCAATGTCAATACCCGGCAGGACCAGACGCAGGTTGTCCTCAGCGAAGGCCTGGTGCATTTGCAGCTCAACGATCGTTCCAAAAAGGAGATTCAGATGAAGCCTGGCGATCTGGTAGATTTTTCGCGGAAAAAGCAGCAGCTGCACATCCGTCACCTGCCCGACGCGAGCCCGATGTATTCGTGGAAGAACAATCGCTGGACTTTGAACGATGCCTCGCTGGCCGAAATAGCCGTGCTGATCCGGGAAACGTATGGAGTGACCGTGCGTATTGAAAATGATTCATTGAAAAACCAAACCGTGAACGGCGTCGTCCCGACCGACAACATGGGCGACCTGCTGAACGCGCTGGAAAGCATCCTTCCCATAACCATTACACACGAGGAGCAACGGGTGACGATCCGTGGCCGCCCTGACTAACAGCTAAAATTTTTATCGAAACCTTCAACCAATGCTCATGAAAAAGATCAACTTACTCATGATGGGATTCCTATGCGTTGGCGGTTCTGTGGCCAATGCCCAGACGTTCGCCCGCGGGCAGGTCCCACAGCCCCAACGCAGCGAGCAGCCATCCTACCGAAGCCTCGACCAGGTCCTGCGCGACCTCGAAAAGCGGCATTCCGTATATTTTATGTACCACAATGACAAAATCAAGTCGTTGCAGGTGCAGTACCAGGGCCGCAACGGCGAAAGCATCGAGGAAACCCTCGACCGCGTCCTGAAAGCGAATGGTTTGGAATACAAAAAACACGGGAAAATCTACGCGATCTTCCCGAAAGACGCCGATGCGAATTCGGTGCGCGAGTTGAAGCAAAGCCTGCGGCAAACCCAGCTGCCGCCGGCCAGCACGGTACCTGCCAATGCGGAATCGTCTATTGATAATCAGCCCAATGCAAGTACGCTCAGACCTGAAAACGCTCCGAAGGTGATTAACATCCGGGGTAAGGTGACCGACGAAAAGAACGACGCGTTGCCGGGTGTGAGCATCATACTCAAAGGCACGCAACGCGGTACCACTACCAATGCGGAAGGTCAGTATGAGCTCGAAATCCCCGACGAATCGGTGTCCGGCGCGGTGCTGGTGTACAGCTTTGTGGGCTATGCGAGCCAGGAAGTGGTCGTAGGCGGGCGTACAAGCATTGACGTGGCTATGCAGGTGAGCGAGCGCGGGCTCGACGAAATTGTGGTGGTAGGGTATGGTGAACAGCGCAAAAGCGACGTTACCGGCGCTTCGAGCAGCGTTTCAGCGCGGGAAATTGCCAAGCGGCCACTCGTGCGCGTGGAGCAGGCGTTGCAGGGAACTACTTCCGGTGTGACGGTTTCGAGTTCCAGCGGGCAGCCGGGGCGCGGATTGAATGTCCGTATCCGGGGTGCCAACTCCATTACTGGTTCCAATGAGCCATTGTATGTGATCGACGGCTTTGTGGGGGGTAATATCGAGTCCATCAACCCGAACGATATCGAGTCGCTGGAAATCCTGAAAGATGCTTCATCCGCAGCTATTTACGGTTCGAGAGGGTCGAATGGGGTGGTTTTGATCACTACTAAAACGGGTAAGGAAGGTAAGGCGCGTGTCAATTTCAGCACGTGGTTCAGCAAGGCGAGCATTCCGAGAAAACTGGATCTGATGAACGCTTATGATTTTGCAAGAACCGTCAATGCACAGTTTGCGTCAACCGGCAATGCGCCTGCATTCTCCGACCAGCGTTTGGCCGAACTGAGAGCCAACGGCGGTACCGACTGGCAGGACGAGCTGCACCAGGAGCCGTGGATACAGAATTATCAGCTCGATGTGTCGGGCGGTTCTTCCAATGTCCGCTATTTGTTTTCAGCGAACTATCTCGACCAGCCGGGTTTGATTTTAAACCAATATTACAAACGGACTACCCTGCGTGCGAACATCGATGCGAAGCTGAACGACAAAATCGACTTGAAATTCAACGTCGCTGCCATGCTGCCGAAAAGTCGTAACAATGGCTATTCCGGCGATTTGGTCGATCCGTTCACGCAGGCAACCGAATGGGACCCGACCTCTCCCGTGCGCGATCCGGCAACCGGCCAGTTCATCTACACGGCACCTTATGGTTCCATTCAATACAATCCTATTTCCAGAGCTACCAACCAGCAGTTCGATAACCGTCAGGCGAATGTGACCGGAACGGCGATTTTGACCTACCGCATTCTGAAAGGGCTTTCCTTTACGACCATTAATACCTACGAAATCCGCACGGGCTTTACGCAAAACCTCTTCGGGCCGGGGACCAGCAATGGCGTTTTGTACGCGGAAGGCAATGCGTCGCGGGGCGGATTTTTCCAGAACAGTAATTTTTTGACCTATAAAAATACCTTCGGCGACCACTCGATTACCCTTACAGCTTTGTATGAGCAACAGAATGGTAACAATACTTCGCTGAATGCGCGGGCCAACAACCTGTCGTCCTATGCTTTGGGATACTATAACCTCAGCCTCGGCGCTACGCAACAGACCAGTTCGGGCTATTCGCAGGATGCGTTGCAATCGTACATGGGCCGGGTTAATTATTCCTACAAAGACAAATACCTGCTCACCGCCGCGGTTCGTACCGATGGTTCCTCGCACCTGACCCAGAAGTACAGCACTTTTCCTTCGCTGGCATTGGGCTGGAATGTGGCTAACGAGAATTTCATGGCGGATTCCAAAGTATTTTCCGACCTGAAACTGCGCGCGAGCTACGGGCAAACCGGTAACCAGGCGGTAGGCGCTTACGCGACCATCGCGCAGATCAGCACCGGTGGTCCGCAACCAGCCTATTATTACGATGGCTCCACGGCAAGCGTAGCGACGCCGCTGGGTGCACCGGTTTCCAAAAACCTGAAATGGGAGCGTACGGAGCAGTTCGACGTCGGTTTGGACGCTTCATTCCTGCGCGGCCGGTTGACATTCACCGCGGATGCTTATAAAAAGAACATTTCCGACCTGCTCTATAACTACCAGGCGCCATTCTACATGGGCGGGGGCGATTACCTGCGTAATATCGGAAGCGTGGAAAACCGCGGGATCGAATTTTCGGTAGGCGGTACGCCGGTGGTTTCCGGTAAACTGCGCTGGACGACCAATTTTAACATTTCCTTCAACCGGAATAAAGTAACGGACCTCGGCGGCCTCGATAATGTGATCGTCAATGGCATCGGTTCGGCGGGTAACAGCGCTTCCATTCTGCGCGTAGGACGGCCTTTGGGCGAGTTTTTCGGCTACCAGTTCCTCGGCACCTGGAAAACCAGCGAAGCCGAAGAAGCGACCAAATACGGTATGAAACCCGGCGACGCCAAGTACACCGATATAGACGGCGACCATGCCTACACGGCCAACGACCGCATGCCGATCGGAAACGGTACGCCCAAGTATTCGTTCGGGTTTATCAACGACGTGAGCTATGGTGATTTTTCATTGAGCTTCATGTTCCAGGGCACCCACGGCAACCAGATTTATTCGCAAACCCTCGCTTATCTCTGGGGCGGTCTGGGTGATCAGCGCAATGCGACCACGCAGGAGGCGCTCAACATCTGGACGCCGCAGAATGAGACCGACAATCCGGCATTCAGCAATACCAGCAAGAACTTCAATAACAGCAGCCGGTATGTGTACAATGCGAGTTATATCAAGCTGAAAAACGTGTCGCTGACCTACAAGCTGCCCGCGGTGGTTTTGAATAAAATTAAAATCCGCAACCTGGAAGTGTACCTGAGCAGCCAGAACCTGTTCATGATCACGAAATACCCCGGCTACGATCCGGAGGTTTCGAATGGATTCAACGCCATTACGCAGGGTTTGGAAATGGGTGTGATCCCGAATGCCAAGACTTACACGCTGGGTCTGCGGCTTGGATTGTAATGGTTTCACGCATTTAAAAAGAGCATTATGAAAATCAAATATTCAATACTATCGATTCTGTTGGGTGCAATGGCATTCTCGGGCTGCCAGAACCTGACTGAGGACCCCAAGGCCAACCTGACGCCCGGTACCTATTTCAAAACGCAGTCGGATTTGGACGGCGCGGTGTCGGCGATTTACATCCAGTTTGCCCGCGACGGCGCCTGGGGTTTTACCAACCGGAGCACTTCGTATTTCGGCTCCGATGACTTCACGACCGACCCGGGTTTGAACAAAGAGGATTTCCGCCTTTTCGACCGGCTTAGCGGCGGTAGTGGTAACGGAAGCATGGTGGCGCAATGGCAGGGCCCGTGGCAGGGCATTTACCAGGCCAACAATGTGATTGCGAATTATGCCAAAGTGAATTCGACCGAAGAAGAAAAGAATCAATCGGCTGGCCAGGCTTACTTCCTGCGCGCATTGGGCTATTATTACCTGGTGCGTACGTTCGGGCCGGTACCCGTGATCCTGACGCCGATCGACGTCGACGACCGTCCCGACCGCGACCCGATCGAGAAAGTATACGAAGCAATTATCGCCGATTTGCAGAAAGCGAAAGAGTTGTTACCCGTCAAATTCGACGGTGCGCCCGGCAAAGCCGATCAAATGGCTGCCCGTTCGCTCCTCGCCGACGTGTACCTGACCATGACCGGCTGGCCGTTGAACCAAACCAGCAATTACGCCCAGGCAGCTTCGGAAGCCGACGCGGTGATCAAATCGGGGCAGTTCAATCTGGGTACGCCTTATGCGCAGGTTTTTACGACCAA
The DNA here is from genome assembly GCF_900109045.1 of Dyadobacter sp. SG02. GTDB lineage: Bacteria > Bacteroidota > Bacteroidia > Cytophagales > Spirosomataceae > Dyadobacter. Next base: position 53,819 of record NZ_FNYL01000001.1, on the reverse strand, counting down.
TAATGGCCCTGAATCGATTTTCGGGTTGCAATACAATGTGAATGGTGGCTTGCCATTGCGCAGCGCGGGCTCCTCGTGCGTGCCTCTGGACGAAGTGGCCACCAATGGTTCGAGTGGCTGGGACGATTATTATCCGGAAATCAATTTTTACAAAAAAGCTCCGAAATGCAAGCGTACCGACGATACCTTCTACACTACTTTGAAACTACGTCAGCCGGATGGCAAGACGTTCAAACTGGTGTCGTGGGACTCGCCCGAAACGCATGCGCGGCATCCTTACTACAAGAAATTCCGCGCCGGATTGAATGGTGACGGTGTTTCGGAAACGGAGACTGCCATTAATTCGATCAACCCGAGTACGAACAAGGTTTATGACATTATCCGCTATCCGCTCGTGCTGCTGGCTTATGCGGAGGCGTCGGCGATGTCGGGTGGCGGGCCAACGGCGGCCAGCTATGCGGCGATCAACGAGGTGCGGAAGCGGGCCGGCTTGCCCAACCTCACACCCGGACTTTCGGCCACGGCTTTCCGCGATTCGGTCGTGTACGAGCGTGCGTACGAGTTCGCGGGAGAGTTTGGGGTACGCTGGTTCGATATTGTGAGGTTGCAGCTTTTGCCGAAGATTGTAGCGGAGCGCAGTTCGGAAGAGAACCCCATCCCGGCCAATACCAACTTCGCGCAGAAGTACCTCGCGCCGATACCGGTGAACGAGATGGCGAGGAATCCGAAATGGCAGCAGAATGAGGGGTACTAGGGCCACCCACAACCCAAGGCTTTAGCCTTGGGACCGCAGGCGCAGCGATGAGGCCAGGCTGTGGCAAAAGCCGGTACGAGGTATAACCCAGGGCTTCAGCCCTGGGTAGGCGTGGGTAGCCCTGGGTAGGTGTGAGTAGGTGTGAATACATGAGAGACATACAGACATATGTGCCGTCGGCGGCAACCATGAGTGGAAAGCGGATCTGGCTGTTCAGGCTGATCAGCATCGCATTGCCGTTGCTATTGATCGTGTTGCTTGAATGCAGTCTCCGGTTTTTTCATTACGGTTACGACCTCAGCCTTTTTATTGAGTACCCCCAAAACAAAAACTACCTATTCCTAAACCCTGACGCGTCCAAACGATACTTCATCAACCAGAAGAATGCGACGACCGGTAACGTGGAGCCTTTTCTCAAAGTAAAGGCTCCCGGTACCCGTCGCATTTTCGTTTTGGGCGAATCGACGACCATTGGTTATCCCTATTTTCACAACGGTTCGTTCCATCGCTGGCTGCAATACCGGCTGACCCACACGTTTCCCGACCAGCATTTCGAGGTCGTCAACCTTGCCCTTACGGCCGTGAACTCCTACACGGTACTCGGCTTCGCGCGTGAGCTGGTCGATTACCAGCCGGATGCGGTGTTGATTTACACCGGGCACAACGAGTATTATGGCGCAATGGGCGTCGGTTCTACCGAACGATTTGGTGGTAGCCCTGCATTGGTGAATGTGGTATTGCGGTTGCGTTCACTCAAAATTTTGCAGTTTGCGACTGATTTGTACCAAAAAGTGGTAGCATTAGCGGCTTCTCATCAAACCGAAAACGATGGCACGCGCATGCAGCGCATGGTCGCCGAGCAGCAGATCCCTTACCGGTCGGAGTTGTATAAGCGAGGCGTTGCGCAGTTCAGGGCGAATATGGGCGAGGTGCTCGATATTTTTGCGGCGCATCATGTGCCGGTTTTTGTCAGCAACCTTGTCAGTAACGAGGCCGATCTTAAACCTTTTGTCAGTTTTCCGGTTGATAGTAAGCGTTTCCCGGGGTTTTCACGGGATTATCAAAAGGCACTGGATTTTTTACAAAAAACGGATAGCGCACAGGCCTACCGTTATTTCAAAAAGGCTGCTGAAAATTATCAGGAACATGCACTTTGCAACTATTACCTGGGCCAGCTTGAATCCGCGCGCGGTCAGGCGGAGGCTGCGCGTAAATATTTTTCAAAAGCGCGGGACCTCGATGGTTTGCGTTTCCGGGCGCCGGAAGAATTCAATGAAATCATTCGGCAGCTTGCCAGTACGCATTCGAACACGCATTTGGTGGATGCAAAGCAAGTTTTTGAAGCTGCATCTCCGAATGGAATCATCGGAAAAGAACTTATCCTGGAACACGTCCATCCCGATCTGAAAGGTTATGCATTGCTGTCGGATGCCTTTTATGAAGTATTAAAAAAGGCGAAATTCATCAATCCTGTGCCTGGCGTAGAAATGTCTTTTACCCGGCTCAGAAAAGAAATGCCGGTACCGGCCATCGATTCGCTGGCAGGAGTTTACAAGGTGGCCAATTTGAAAAACAGCTGGCCGTTCAATACCGCTCTGGATCGGGATTCCTTAAAAACAGAAACCTTCGAGGAACGCGTCGCATTTGACCTGGCATACCGGCGTATTTCGTGGGAAAATGCGATGGATCAGGCTTATAACCACTACGTCGAGGGACAAAACTACCGCGAAGCACGGGAGATTGTAGAGGCCCTGATTTTGGAGCAGCCCGCGGATGCCGCATTGTATTCCAAATCGGCCATGCTCAGCGGCCAGCTAGGCGATGAGCGTAGTGCATTGTTCAGTTTTCAAAAGGCATTCAGCATTGCGCCGTCTTTCGAATCAGCCCGGTATCTTTTTGTATTATTCCTCAAAATGGACGAGCCGGAAAAAGCAATACCATACCTCGATTATGCAATCAGCAACAATACATCCGGCATGAACCTCACCCCGGTGCGCGCGCTTGTGCAGGAAGTGGTTTCGCTTCGGTCTCGCCTACCCGTTGATTCTTCCAACATTTCCGTGCTGGGCCGCATTGCATCGGCCTATTACCGGATGGACAACCGCGACGGCGCATTGCGGTATGCGCGGAAGGTGCTGGCCCTCAACGCGCAGGATAAGGATGCATTGCAATTGGTCAATGTGCTCAGGCCCCGCTAGGCCGGACCCCGTAAACCTATTCTGTTTTCAAGGAACGAACAGGATTCATCAGCGCCGCTTTGAGGCTTTGGATACTTACCGTAATCAACGCAATATGTCCAAAGAGCCTGGCTGAAAAATCAAGCGGTAAAATCAGCCCACCACCCGCATCACCTCCTCCTTATAACTCCTCCCGATCGGGATCTGGTAACTCCCCCAGATGATCCGGTTTCGTTCAATGTGCCTGATTTTGTCGATGGCCACGATGAATGATTTGTGCACGCGCAGGAAGCGTGCCGGCGGGAAAATGTCCAGCATGGCTTTCACGGAGCCTTTGATGACGACTTTGCCGGCGCCGGTGTGGATGATGGCGTAGTCTTTCAGGCCCTGGATGTGCGAAATGTCGTCGAAGGCGAGACGGACGCGCTGGACGCCGCTTTTGACGAAAATGAAGTCGGGTTTTTCTTCCGAAAGGTTCTCTTCGAGTTTGGTATTCTGTTCTTTGAGTTGCAGGAAGTCGCGCACTTTTTCGAGGGCGTGCCGGAAGCGTTCGAAAGAAATCGGTTTGAGCAGAAAATCGATCACACCGAGCTCGTAACCTTCAAATGCATAGTCGCGGTAGGCGGTGGTGAAGACGGTCACAGGGGGCTGCGGGAGCGATTTCAGGAAGTCGATGCCGTTCATTTCCGGCATTTCGATGTCCAGAAACAGCACGTCGGGCTCGTGTGTACTCAGGTATGCGAGCGCGTCACGGGCGTTGCTGAACTGGGCGGCACCGGTCACCCCCGATTTTTGCAGATATTCTTCCAGAATTTCCCTCGCGAGAGGCTCGTCATCGATGATCACGCATTGCAGCATACGTCGTGTTTTTTGTCGGGCGAAATCAGTTGCTGTTCCCGTTGGAAACCCGGTTGAATGTATAGCTCAGGTATTCGCCGCCCACCATCAGTTTTTTCGAACCGTCGAGTATAAATAATACATTTTCGTCGCCTTTCAGCAGAAAGATCGATTTTTCGGGCTGGTCGGGATCGAGCTGGATCACCGTGGCATCGGGATCGTCGGCGGTGCCTTTCACGAGTGCCCATTTGCCCGTCCGCGGTTTATCACGGAAAAGCGAGCCATCCCATGCGTAGGTCGTCGGTTTCTGGGTTTGAGGGTCCTGGAAGAATGTGAAACCCCATTTCAGTTTTTCGCAATTGTCGTGAATGGGAATGCGCATGACCTCGGCCATCGTTTTACAGGGTACGCGCCCGTGAAATACCCCCCACACATTCGCACCTTCGGCTATGGGCTGGCGGGTGGTGGTCTTGGAAGGGATATTGGCCGGCCGGGCCGATTGAGCGGCCGCATTTTGCAAAGCCAGGAAGCAGGCGGCGATAAACAAAAGTGTTTTCATGGCTAACAGACGGTTGTTACAGATTCGCATTCTGTTTGTTGAAAGTATAACTGAAACCCGCATTGCCGATCATCAGATTTCCCTGCGTGTCGAGCAAATGCAGCATGCGGTCGCTCATCTGCAAAAGGACGATCGGATATTGGGAAGTAGCCGGTTGCAATGTGAAAACCTGCTTGCCCGGTAATTTGCCCGTGTTTTTGGAAATGACCCATTTTCCCGAAATCTCTTTGCTGAAACCGTCGTTCATAAAACCCTGCGTACCGGGCCTGGTCATGCCGTAGGTATATTGCAGTTTGAAATCGTCGCGGCCAAGGTTGCGCGGATCGCGGCGGAGCGTGAGACGCCATTTGATCATTTCACAATCGAGGTCGGTCGGGATGGCGAGCAAATGCCTCGGAACAGCGTCGCAGGGCGTGGCGGCGACGAATATTTCGGGTTCAGGCGAGACAACGTGCCCGGGTTTGTTCCAACCCGATGCAGCCCAACTTGCGAGCACTAAAAAAGGAAGCCAAATGAATTTTTTCATGACCGGTCCGGATTATGCGTTGGCAAAATTGATTTCCATAAAAACACTGAAATGTTCCTGCTGATCATCGATCCGCAGACTGTGGCGCGACGGATAAAGCAGTTCCAGTCGCTTGCGCAGGTTGGCCAGGCCAATGCCGCCTCTGCTATCGTTGGTGGCCGCATTCGAAGCGGCATTTGCTTTGCTGTTTTCAATCGTAACTTCCAGCGCCGATGGCCCCACACGAATCTTTCCATGCAGCCAGCCCTTATCCGTTTTGCGGCTCACACCGTGTTTGAACGCATTTTCGAGCAGCGGCAACAGCAGGAGCGGCGCTATTTCCTTGCCGTCGGGGTTACCGGCCACTTCCAGCGAAATGTCCGGGTTATTATCGTAGCGGATCCTTTCGAGTTCGATATAGTTATGCAAATAGCTGATCTCCTTGTCGAGCGAAACCGTACTATCGTCACTGTCGTAGAGCATGTATTCCATCATTTCGGACAATTTCAGCACCACTTCCGGCGCCAGGTCCGATTTCTTCAAAGTCAATGCATAGAGGTTGTTGAGGATGTTGAAAAGGAAATGCGGGTTCACCTGCGAACGGAGGAAATTAACCTCTGCATTCAGCTTTTCGACGACGATCTTTTGCAGGATACGCTGCTGCTCGTACCAGTCGATGCTCAGTTTCAGTGCTACCATCAGCGCGAGGTACCAGAGCGTGCTGAAAAAATTATAGGAAAGCGCCTCCACGACATTGCTGTTCCGCATCGGCCCGATCACATAACCGTACAGGTAATAGTCGAAAAAAGATTGGATGATCAGGTAAATGAGGATCGACAACAGCACGAGCCCGAAATACCGGCCATACTTTTTCCGCAAAAGGTATTTGGGTAAAAAATAATGCAGATTCAGGTAAGCGATCACGATAAGAAGCACCACGCGGGCAACCACGCAGATCGCGAAAAAATTAAGACTGGCCTTGTAAATCAGATAACGCTTTTCGTAGAGGAAAAAGCCCGTCACCAGCAGCCAGTAGCAGGCATGTACCAGCGCATATTTGACGGTAACGGTACGGTTCGAGAGCGGAAACCGGATTTGCTTTTCCATAAAGGGCGTTTCCATAGGCGTGTTTTAAATGATGAGGTAAATGAATGGAAAAGATCGCAACGGAAAAAATTATATAGACCAACGTGCTGAAAAGTAGAGGAAAAGCAATAGCGGCTGTTTTTCTGTGAATTTGAGTAATTTCGAAATTGGTTACTTGCTGTTTTTTAGTTTAAATACATCCGAATGTCGTCAAACTTCTGGAGAAGTCCAGTTACCTTGCTTGTCTGTTTTTTGCTGGTAGTCGCAGTACGTTTCAACCGGAATGGCCTGCTGGTGAAGCGGTCCCTCGCAGACGTTGCTTTCTATATCGGGAATGTGGAATTTTTCCGGGGCGAGCCGGTTTCTGTTTCATTACAGGCCCCCTTTAACGAACGCTTGCTGGTAACCGCCGTGGCGTCGCTGCTTCCGTTTGATCCGATGACATCCATTAATGTCATCAATATCATCTTTCTGCTCACAGCGATCTGGTTTCTTTATAAACTGCTGAACCATTTCAATCTCGACAGCAGATTTGTGTGGTTGGGCCTATACATTTTCGTGCTTTCTTTCCCGACGTTTTATTACAGCACGATAGGATACGTCGATTCCGGCGTTTTGCTCATGATATTCGTCGGCACATACGCGGTTTACAAGGAAAACTACCTGCTTTTCCTGCTTGCCGTGATTTTAGGAACAACCGCGAAAGAAGGGGTGGTCGTACTGGTACCCGTGGCAGCAGCCTATGCGTTTACCCGGAAGAATAACCGATGGTTTTTTACCGCCGCGGCCGGGCTATTGCTTTATTTGGTGACATGGGGCCTTGTGAAAAAATATGTCCCCAACGGCCACGGCCATACACCGGTGCTGTATTGGCACCCTAATTCCTGGCGCATCGGAGATAATTTGAGCCGGTTGCAGACTTACGTCAGTTCGATCCTGAGTTTCGGCATACCCGGAATTTTGTGCGGCTATTATCTGATCAGGTTTACGGGAGCCGTAAAAAATGCCTGGAAGGACGATCTGCCCCTTTGGGCGGGCGTGGCGGGAGGATATTCCCTCTGGTTGTATACGCTTTTTGCCGCGCATACGGATGGCCGCTTCTTCTGGGTTACCTACTGCTTCCCGATCGTTTTGTCAATGCTTTGGCTAAGCCGTTCCGGTAGGCTGAACAGCAGATAATGCCTTTTACATCAATCCTTTGGGGGGCTGCGCAAACAATTTATTTCTTAACGTTTTATTGATCCGTATTTCCCGGAACTGTGGGTATTTAGTTGTAATTTTAAAAGAATTGTTTATACAAATCTTTCAACTCAACCCAACAAAACCAGATGAAGAAAGTTCTATGCAAATTTGGACTGGTATGGCTGCTCGTCGCGCTGTTTGCAGCATGCGACGACCACGATACCCCTCAGGATGTTCTCAGGCAGAACGGCTTGCCATTGAGCGGTTCGCAGGAGACGGCGGCGAAGAAGACCCCGGCAAGCGGCTGGGCCGATGTTTCGTATAACAAAACCACGCACATGCTGACCTTTACGCTCAACTGGGCGAACCTGACGGGTGTTCCTACGGGCGCGCACATACACGGGACTGCGGCGCGGGGAACCAATGCAGGTATCCAATTCGATTTCTTCTCGTCTGTTCCCCAAACACCGACGGGTTCCTACTCGGCTTCAGTATTGGCGGACGGAACGAAAATTAATGAAAACGACCTGCTTAACGGGCTCTATTACTTCAATATCCACACGATGGCCAACCCGGGCGGGGAGATACGCGGTCAGATCGAGTTTTACGACCAGCCGCATATTGTCGTTGCCAAAGGCTTACCGCTCGAAGGGTCGCAGCAGGTACCGGGCGTTCCTACCAGCGCGACGGGAACCGTTGACGTGATGTATAACAAGTCGACGAAATTGCTGAGCTATTTTATCAAATGGAAGGATCTGGTTTCCACGCCTACCGGTTCGCATATTCACGGAATAGCGCCCCGTGGCGCTAATGCACCCATTCAGCATGACTTTTTTGCGAACTTCCCCCGAGACTTATCCGGTGAGTATTCCAACTCGGTGCTGGTGGACGGCGTGAAAATAAAGGAAGCGGAGTTGCTTAACGGGCTCTACTATTTCAACATCCATAATGTGATCCGTCCGGGCGGGGAAATCCGCGCCCAGATCGAGTTCTGATCGTTTTCAAGTATTTTAAATACGATCCCGTTCCCTTATCCCGGGGGCGGGATTATTTATTCAAAAACTAATCACAACAGACGAACGGCGCAATGCAGTACTAATGCGTCTATTTTATTCAATAAATGCATTTGGACGATACTTGAAGTCGTTCGTCGATAAGGCTGTTTACTGCTTTTACTATTCCGTAAGATGCTGTATTATTGCATTATAACTCCTGACTAGATCGTTCCGCATGCTCCGACCTGTACCTATTCCGCATTATCGTGCCCGGTATTTTTACCGTGGCCTGCGTCTCTGTGCAATACTGGTTTCGGTTTGCGTATATGCAGTACAGTCACAGCAGATCGATCCCGATCTGAATTTGCTGATCCGGGAAGAAAAAGCATTTGCTGCGAAGGCGGAGGAAACGGATGTGCCTACCGCCTTTCTGGCGTATCTGGATAGTGCGGGCGTTATATTCAACGGCGAGGGTGCTGTGAACGGCATTGCGGAGTACGGCAAAGCGCCCAAGGGCGGAAAAGATCTTTTGAAATGGTACCCGCTGATCGGCCACATTTCCCAGGGCGGCGACATGGGTTTTACTTCCGGGCCATTCCAGTTTTTAGCGGATCGGACACAGGGCGCGGTTGGTTCCGGGTACTTCTTTTCGGTTTGGAAAAAGAATGCGGCCGGGCAGTTCAAAGTCATGCTGGATGGCGGTGTAATCCATTCCGGCAATGCTACCGAGGCATTCACGCGCGATCCCGAGCCACAAAGCAATACGGCCTACCGCTACATTCCGCCCGTCGGCCAGGTGAAGGACGAAAATCCACAGCCCTGGAAAGCCGAGGACGCATTTTCAGTAGCAGCCGGAAAGGACGCAGATAAGGCCTATAAGCAGTTTTTGGCCGATGAAGTTGTATTACTCAGAAGCGACCGGCCATTCGGCAAAACCAAGGCGGAGGCGCTCGGGACATTAGCGCAGCAGCAAATTCAATCATACCAATTTATCAGGTCAGGACAGGGCATTTCCCAGGCAGGCGACCTCGCTTATTGTTTCGGTACAGCCAAAGCTGCGAAAGACGGTAAAACCGTTGGGGGATTCTTTACCCGCGTCTGGCAGCGCCGGCCCGAAGGCTGGAAGATCGTCGCAGAGCAGGTTAGCCTGTTTCGTTAAAACTTAACGCATTCATTTTTTACACCGGTCGTACAGCCGGTGCGAAGGAGCATTGTGCTCGCAGCATGGCTTCACCCTTTTGCCGCGTCCCTCCCGCAGGCAACCCGCGTGTATTTTTACCAATTCACATATACCATGAAAAATAGCTATTCACTATGGTGCATGCTTTTGCTACCGGCAATGCATGCGATCGCACAGGAAAGGGCGGTGACCGGCTCGGTGACCGCCCAAGACGACGGCACCGTGCTGGCGGGGGTTAATATCAAGGTCAGAAACGCGAATACCGGCACGCAGACGGATGGAAGCGGCGCGTATTCCATTAAAGTTGTCGGTGATACTACGGTTCTGGTTTTCAGTTATATCGGGTTTCAAACGCAGGAAGTCAAAGTGGGCAGCCGTTCGAAACTGGATATTGCATTGGCAGAAGACACGCGGCAGCTCGGCGAAGTGGTGGTAACCGCATTGGGCATCCGGCGTGAGGAGAAATCGCTTGGCTTCGGTGCGCAGAAAATCGATGGGGGAGAGCTGAGCAATGTGCGGGAGGCCAACCTCGTGCATTCGCTTTCAGGCAAGCTCGCGGGTGTGCAGGTAGCGGGTAACACGGGCTCGATGGGCGGCTCGGCGAAAATCAATATCCGGGGGATCAATTCAATTTACGGTAATAGTAACCCGCTATTTGTCGTCGACGGTATGCCGATGGAAAACCGGAACACCAATTCGCTCGATCAACAGCGCGGTGCGGGCGGCTACGATTTCGGTAACTCCATCCAGGACCTCAACCCGAACGACGTCGACAATGTGACGGTGCTGAAAGGTGCGGCGGCTACGGCTTTGTACGGCAGCCGGGGATCGAACGGGGTGATTGTGATTACCACCAAAAAGGGCGGTAAGTCGCAGAAGCCGAACCTTTCGTATTCATTTGGCTATAATATTGATAAAGTGTACAAGCTGCCCCGCTATCAGAACAGGTACGGCGGCGGTTTCGAGTTTAACAGGGTCTATTACGACGAACACCCCGAGGCATTTCCGGATGGTCGCCAGGGGACGTACAATGACAATGACGGCCTCGGTTCCTATGACCTGCTGGCGCAATATGCGACGGACGAATCCTGGGGGCCGAAGTTCGAAGGGCAGCTTTACCGGCCCTACTGGAGCTGGGATAAGGACCGCGGTAATCCCGATTTTGGTAAAGTGGTGCCCTGGGAAGCGCAGCCTAACAATATCCGGAGCTTTTTCGAAACAGGCGGCACATTTAACCACAATGTTTCCCTTGATGGCGCCACCGACAAAGGCTCGTACCGTATTTCCTATTCTAACTTCGACCAGAAATTTATCCTGCCCAATTCCAGACTGGTACGCCATAATGCGAGCATCAACGCCAGCTACCAGGCCATCAAAAACCTGACCATTTCGGGCGCGGCCAATTTTGTAACGCATTCGGCCAAGGGCAGGCCGGGGACGGGTTACGGCGACGACGGATCGAATGTGATGGTGCAGTTTACACAATGGGGCCAGCGGCAGGTGGATTTCGACAAAATGAAGGAGTACCAACTGCCCGACGGCACGCAACTTACCTGGAACCGCTCCTCGTGGTTCAACCCCACGCCGCGGTATTCGAATAATCCGTATTGGGTAAGGCACAAAAACTACGAAACCGACGGCCGGACGCGCGTCTTCGGCAACCTTTCCGCCAGTTACCAGCTGACGCAGGGACTCACCGCGGAGGTCAAATACATGACGGATACCTATTTTGAAACACAGGAAGAGCGGGTGGCCATTGGCTCGCAATATACGTCGCAATATTGGCTGAACAAGTATGGGCATCTGGAGAACAATTTTCAAGGGTTATTGTCCTATAATCGATCGTTTACCAAGGACTTTTCCTGGAATGCGAACGTGGGTATGAACCGGATGACGCGCACCGGCTCGACACTCATTTCGAAGACGGTGGATGGCCTGAGCTCGAATGTGTTCAGTCTGGAAGCCTCAATGGGACGGCCGGACATCACCGATTTGAAAACCAAAAAGCGCATTAACTCGGTATTTGCCAGCTCTTCATTGGGATACAAGGATTTACTTTTCCTCGACCTCGGCGCCCGGAACGACTGGTCGTCGGCGTTGCCAGTGAAAAATAACTCGTATTTCTATCCCTCGGGTTCGGTGTCGTGGATCGCATCCAGTCTCATCGATGCCAGCTGGCTGAATTTCCTGAAACTCCGCGCGGCACTCGCGCAGGTGGGGAACGACACCGATCCGTACAACGTGACGCTCGCATACCTGCTCTACCAGCCATTCGGTACGGATTCGCGCGTGGCGGTGCCTAATACATTACCTAACCCGGACCTGAAACCGGAAATTACCTCGGAATACGAATTGGGTACCGAACTGAAAGTGCTGAACAGCCGGTTAGGACTCAACTTGTCGTACTACAACCGTCGTACCCGTAACCAGATCATCCCGCTGAGCCGTTCGGCTGCTACGGGCGCCACTTACAAATACGTAAATGCAGGTCTGCTTGAAAACAAGGGCATTGAATTGAGCCTCAATGCGTCGCCGGTTTCGACGGAGAACTTCAAATGGGACATTACGCTCAACTGGGCGAAGAATAACAACAAGATCGTAAGGCTTACCACCGACCAGAAAACGATGGTATTGGCTAATGCGTCGTTTGCAGTGCAACTCGAAGCGCGGGAAGGCGAGTCGTTCGGCTCCATTGTGGGTTATGATTTTGTGTATAATGAAAAAGGGCAAAAGGTCGTGAACGAGGACGGGGTATACCTGCGCTCCGAAGAGCAGAAGGTGCTAGGCTCGGTGCTGCCGTCGTTTACCGGTGGGGTGATCAATGCTTTCCGCTACAAAGGCTTCAACCTCTCGGCACTCGTAGATTTTCAAAAGGGTGGCAGCTTCTTTTCGACGACGCAAATGTTTGGTCGTGAGACGGGTATCCTCGAAGAAACGGCTGTCGGAAGCATTCGGGAAGACGGTATCATTGCCGAGGGCGTGAAGCAGGACGGCACGCCCAACGACGTGACCATTGATGCGCGCGACCATTTCAGCAGCAACGGGAACGGCGGTTATAATATCAATTCCATAGATGTGATCGATGCCAGTTACATCTACCTGCGCGAGCTCAGCCTGGGTTACAGCCTGCCTTCGGAATGGATTTCCAAAACGCCATTCAGCAAAGTGCGGGTGGCGCTCACGGGGAGGAATCTCTGGTTAATCAAATCAAATTCCAGGCACGTAGACCCTACCGCGGTTACCAATTCCATTTCCAACTGGCAGGGACTGGAAGGCGGTGCTTTACCGTCCGTACGCTCGATGGGCGTGAATGTTTCTTTCGGATTTTAAATGAAAACAGCTATGAAAAATTTCAGGAAAATCACCAGCACGCTGCTTCTGACCTCGGTGCTGGCCTGTACGGACGGTTTTGAGGAAATAAACAAGGACCCAAACCGGGCGACAGACGTCACTTCCGCGCAGCTGCTCACCAATGCGCAATACAATTTTTCCAACAATATTACCGACGAGTGGAACAATGGCCGTTTCGGAATGTATTATGCGCAATACTGGTCGTCGACCTATTATTCCGACGAAAGCCGTTACCAGATCCGGGAGAATACCAACCAGATCATGTGGAACACGTTTTACACCGACGTGCTGAACGAGTTGCACGAGGGGCAAAAAATAGAGCAGGCATCTCAATGGCCCGGCTACAAAAACCGGATAGCCATTTCGGAGATCATGAAAGCCTACACCTACCATTTCCTTACCGACATTTATGGCGGCCCCATTCCGTACAGCGAAGCATTAGATGCCGACGACGTGACGCCCTCGTACAACACGGGCGAGGAGGTTTACGCGGGCCTGCTGGCTACGCTGGACGAGCAGGTTAAGGTCCTGGACGCCGCCGAGCCGACCTACACCAGCGGCGACGTCCTGTATGGCGGTAACGTGAATGCCTGGAAGCGCTTCGCCAACTCGCTCCGTCTGCGCATTGCCCTGCGGATGATCGACGTGAAACCGGCCGAGGCAACAGAAGCTATCAAGAAGTCCCTCGATCCGGCGAATGGCGGCATTATCAGTACCCAGGAACAAAGTGCATTGTTCCGTTGGCTGCCTTCTCCGCCTAACAACAACCCGATGAACCAGTCGTTCAAAGTGCGCGTGGATTTCTCGATGTCGAAGCCTTTTATCGATTATCTCAAACTCTACAACGACCCCCGGCTGCCCGTTTTCGCGGAGCCGCTGCTGAATACCACTAATTACGTGGGCGAAGTATACGGCCAGGAAAACAGCGACGCCAGCTCCAATGGCGACCCGACGCTCGTGAGCCTGCCGTCCGGTTATGCCGTAGGAGCCACCGCACCGACGATCTGGCTCGACCTGGCCGAGGTGAAATTCATGCTCGCCGAGATCCAGGCCCGGGAGTTGAAAGTAGGGCTAACGGGAACCGCAGCCCAGTATTACGAGGAAGGCGTTGCGGCATCCCTGCGCTTCGCGGGTATACGCGAGGAGAACATTACCGCTTATCTCAAAAAAGTGCCCTACAACGCTGCCAAATGGAAGGATAGCATCGGTTCTCAGAAATGGATCGCGATGTACACGCAGGGTATTCAGGGCTGGCTCGAACGCCTCCGCCTCGATTTTAAAGACCCCATCACCGGCAAAGCCATTTTCGCCCTCCCCGCCGACGGCTCCCTCGACCCGGACGTTACCGACATCTCCAAACGGATGACTTACCCATTTGTAGAAGCATCCCTCAACGGCACGCATTACCGTACCGCCTTGGAAAAATTGGGAGGTAGAAATAGTAAGGGGGTGAAGAACTGGTGGGATAAATACTAATGAGCAGGCGGTTGCAACGAATACCGTTCGTTGCAACCGGGTTTGATTGGGCAATGGCAAGAAGAGCGGAACTTGCAAAAGAAGCAGCCCAATCGGCTGAAAAAACTGATTAGGCTGCATTATGATATCAAAAACTCTTCAAATACCGTACCGATACCGCCCTCCCGGGCAGGTTATAGCCGCGCTTTTCGTAGTAATTTTCATCCGTGATATTGTTCAGTTTTAATGCAATGGTATGTCCGCCCGAAATTTTGAACTGGGCGGCTAAATCGAGGACCATGTATTGCGGATACTCGATCTCCGGGTTGATAGGATCGGTATAATCGATATCCTTTCTCGTGCCGACGGCCCTTCCTGATATCCGTAGTTGCAGCCATTTCAAATTATCATAAGCCAATCCAAAGTTGAAGGTATTGCGGGCGACGTTCTGAATGTCGCGGCGTACTTCGGAGGCGTCGGTGCCTACGATGAGCTCCTTGGCTTTGATTATGGAATTACCGTTCCAGAATGCTTTGAGGGAATAGCGGTAGTCGCTTTTTGCTCCGAAATCATAGGATAGTTCGGTTTCAAGGCCGGTGATTTCCGCGTCTGCCGCGTTGACGAACGTGGCACGGGAAGTGATAACGTCGCCATTCTCCAACGGCTCGTTCACGACTTCGATGATCTTGGCAATACGGTTTTCGACTTTTGTACTGTAAAAAGTCACGTTAGCCGCGAAACCGGATTGCGGTTTGTTAAAATCAAGGCCCAGGTCCCAGCTCAGGCTGCTTTCGTTTTTCAGATCGGGGTTGCCGGCTGTGACGGCAATGCGGCCTTTCGAATCGCGGATTTCGTTGTACCCTGCCACGCTGTATGCATCGGTCGTAACGAATGCCCGGCCGATGTTGGCCTTCGCACGTAACGAGGGCAGGAGGGTGTAGGTAATGCCCAGACTGGGACTGGTGAACGGGGTCGTTTTTTTACCGGCTTTGTAAGTTGGCAGCAGCGGCGTTTCGCGTACGTCGAAGGTAATGTGATCGAGGCGGATGCCGGGTTGCAGGGTAAGTTTGTCGACATTCAGTAAGGCTTGTGCGAAGAATGCGCTGGAAATCAATGCGTATTCGGGCTGGGTAGGCGCGCGCTCGGTAGTGTCGTTGGTCCAGCGACGGCTGTTGGTAGATGCATTGAGGTAATCGTAGCCCAATATCAACGAATGTTGGCCGAGCTTCCAGACGTCCTTCACCTGAATGCCTTTCCACGCATTATGCCCCTGCGCGGAACGGAATGGTATCACCGGTTTGCCGGAGACATTTTCCGTGTAGTTTTTCGTATTCTCCCCGGAGGCATACACTTTCACGCTCGGGCTGTGATGCCCGATTTGCCCGGTTAACGAAACATCGATGGCCTGGCGGTCGACGTCTTTGGTACTGGCTTCGGTACTACCCGAGGATAATTCACCCGGTGATTCCACATCGCGTGCCTGGAATTGTTCCCCGCGTACATCCACACGCCAGCGATCATTGATTTGGTAACCCAGTCTCAATGCACCGGAAAAGTAATGCAGCTTCGTGAAAGGTCGCCGGTCACCGTCACCGGTCGTTTCATCGGTTTCGACCACGGGACGGTCGGTATAGTTTTTCTGCGCGTGCTTGTAGCCGAATGCATTTCGGAGCCAGTTGTCCGCTCCGATTTTGTAGTCTTTTGATCGTTCCAGGTAACTGAACGACAGGTCGTAGTCCAGTCTGGAAGTAATATTCCCCCCGGTATTCAACCCTGCCTGCAATGTTTTAAAACTACCATATTCCAGGAATGCGTTACCACCCGGTGTGCCTTTGGAACGCTGGGTAATCACGTTGATCACGCCACCCATCGCCTGTGAGCCATAGAGCGACGACGCGGGACCTTTCAGTACTTCAATCCGTTCGATACCATTCAAATTGATCTGCGAAAGATTGGTAGCGCCGGCAGGACGACCGTCGATCAGCAGCAAGGTCCTCTGGTTTAACCCTGAAAACTGCGGACGAAAGCCCCTGATACCGATGCCGGACGACAAGTTGGGATACTGGATCACATCTACGGCCGCTGTTTTCCTGACAATGTCGGTCAGGTCGGTGGACGGCGTCATTTGAATATCTTCTTTGGAAATAATGTCCAGTTTCTGGGCGATCTTTTCTTTTTTAGTTTCAAAACGGGTGGCCGTTACCACGACGGGATCAAGCAGTTTTTTACCCGACGAATCCGTGCTGGTTTCTTGTGCGGATACTGCGTAAATAGCTAAAAAAGAGAGTATTAATCCGCCAATAGTGATACGCGCGGGCTGGTAAAATGGAATATGCATTGTTAAGATTGAAATGATTCGAAAAGGGTTATCGCGCCGATCAGTATCGAAAATGCTCCGACCAGGTAATTGACGATCATCAGGAAACGCTCGCGCTTTACGGCAAAACGGCCCACGGAAAAGGCGAAGAAATAGCCATAGGCCGACATGGAGAGGATGATACCAACGCTTTGAAGCACGATGATCCACACGGCCGTCATCGCGTCGCGCGCGGCGAGTGTAAGCGCCACCGCACACGCCCCGCCCGTGCCTGCGAGGCCATGCACCATTCCCACCCAGAACGAACGGCTTACCTTGCGCTGCCCTGCAACAGGTGTGGGCTTTTCAGTTTTAAAATTACGCCGGATCGCCAGCACGCCCAGCCAGATCATCAATGGCCCAACCAGCATTTCGACCCGGTCGGCAATGTGCAGCGACATCGTGGATTTGAGCAAAAGCACCAGGACGGCAAATAAAATCAATGTTAACGAATGCCCCAGCGCCCAATGCGACGATCGCCAGATCAGCTTCCACCGGAGGGCCGGGCCCCGTTTGGCCGGGCCCCGTTGGGCCAGGCCGGGTTCGGAAGGGCTTTTGTTTTCTTCAGTGGCAAGGACCGAAACCGCAGCCATATGGTCGGGTTCGAAGGAATGCTGCACGCCGAGGAGCAGGGAGTCAATAAGCAGATACTGAATCATTTGGATTTCCGCATAAATTAGCAAATAACTTATGGGAGAATGCAGGGAGTAGCGCGGCCACGATGCAGCCTGCCGTTTCCTCTTGCCTTTCTTCCCGAAAGCAAAACCGGATTATTCAACGGCAGGTCTTCTGGCTCGTTCAGATCGCTGGCGCCTTCCCGGGGGAATGAGTGAATGTGCGAATCATTGACTCATTCAAATCCCAGTGGCATTTGCCAGGACATCGTTTTGTGAACTTACAGCAGCGGGTACTGCTCCGGATTTGCACCGGATTCCCTTTTAATCGCACCCTGGAAGGCGCGAACCAATGAATGTGCAAAGCTAGGCG
Source organism: Dyadobacter sp. SG02 (assembly GCF_900109045.1). Taxonomy (GTDB): domain Bacteria; phylum Bacteroidota; class Bacteroidia; order Cytophagales; family Spirosomataceae; genus Dyadobacter. Next base: position 36,395 of record NZ_FNYL01000001.1, on the reverse strand, counting down.
TTTTTGTCGGAGATAAACCAGAAAAATAGCCGAATACCACTAACTTTACGGCACAAAAAGTTCTTTAACATACTTCTCCAACAGGAAAAGGGATTGCGTATCAACGCATTCCGGGGGAATCGTCGGGGCCACCCATGTGGTGGAAATAACGAGCTGTCGCGCAACTGTGAAGTGATAATGTTGAATGAGCGAATGAGTGAATGAGTGAATAGAAAATATTCAGTCATTCAATCATTCAGTCATTCAATCATTTAACTAAGCCAGAACACCCATCCTTTCCTTGTTGACAATGCTTTCGCGGTATGAAGCAGGGTCTGGTTTGGATATTTTAGTTGGATTTCGCCATTTGTGATCCGACGATCGCCTGGTGGCATTATCGCCTGGGTATTCCTTTCTTGTTTTCTTGCTGATTATTCTTCCGTTTTGTCAGCGCACCTCAAATCTTGATTTTTCTGGTTGCTCTGATCTTCGTCGGACTGCGGCTGCTGTGAATGATGTTCAGGACCTCGATACGTTCAGGTTTAACACGGTAGATGACCAGATATCGGCCATGTTGCAAATTTCTGTAAATACCGGTTTTAGTCGGAATGAAACGACAAATGGGATGATGAAGGTAGTCGGAGGAAAGCTGGTTGATGCGAACGTAAAGTTCTTCGATGAAAACTGTTGCGGAAGAGTAGGAAAATGTTTCGATTCCGTAGGTGTAGATATTTTCCAGACTTTCGATAGCAAGCGTACTAATGACTACCGGACGAATTTCGATTTCCATTCAGCGATTTTTTGTTTTAAATCCTGCATAGAATGAAAGTTTCCCTGTTGAGTTTCAAGAACCATACTTTTTACCTCCTCGTCGGTCATCGGCTGACCGGGAAGTGCGTAGTTGGTTTTGGATGTTTTGGTTTTTCCCATAATCAAAAATAATAAGGATTTGATTCAAAAGAAAATGCGTAACCGCAAGATCGCCGCGTCATGACTAATCTAAAATCCAGTTTCCTGATCGCCGCTCCGTCGAGCAATTCGGGCAAGACCACGCTTACCCTGGGATTGCTGCGGGCGTTGCGGGAGCGGGGGCTTGGGGTGCAGGCGTTTAAATGCGGGCCGGATTATATCGATACGATCCACCATACGACTGCTTCCGGCCGCCCAGGACTGAACCTGGATACTTTCATGGCCTCGGAGGCGCATATGCGTACGGTGTACACACATTACGCGTCCCGCGCGGACGTGAGCGTGGCCGAGGGCGTGATGGGTCTTTTCGACGGGGCCGATAAAATGAAGGGTAGCAGTGCGGAAATCGCCGCGTTGCTGGATATGCCGGTGGTGCTGGTGATCAATGCGCAGTCGATGGCTTATTCGGCGGCGCCGCTGATCTATGGTTTGAAGAACTTCCATCCCGGTATCCGCGTGGTGGGCGCGATTTTCAATTTCGTGAATACGGAATCGCATTACCGCTTTTTGCAGGATGCCTGCGCGGATGTTGGCGTGGAGGCATTGGGCTATTTACCTAAAAACGAAGCGCTGCATATTCCTTCGCGGCATTTGGGACTGCATATTTCGACTGAAACGGATTATGAGCAGATTATCCAGAGACTAGCGGAAGTTATCCCCCGAACCGTCAATCTCGACCGGTTGCTGGAAATTACCGCCATGGATTATGCCGCAGAACCAGGGAGAATTCTGGTTGAAAATGATGGTATTTTAAATACGGGAAACCACCCGGAACCGGCAAACGGAAAGCCTCAAAAATTGCGCATAACTATCGCGCGCGACGAAGCATTTTCCTTTTTATACCACCAGAATATCGAATGTCTGCGTGCATTCGGTGAGGTGCAGTGGTTCAGCCCTTTGAATGATAAGGTGTTACCGGAAACTGACTTCCTGTATTTACCGGGTGGTTACCCCGAGTTGTTTGCCAAAGAGTTGTCCGATAACCAATGCATGATCGAAAGCATTCGGAACTATTGTGGAAACGGCGGCCTGGCCTATGCGGAATGCGGCGGGCTGATGTACCTGGGCCGGGAGCTGACCGACAGCAGGGGTAATGCATTTAAAATGGCCGGCGTGCTCGATCTGGCAACGACGCTCCAACATTCGAAAATGACATTGGGTTACCGGGTAATGCATTGGGACGGGCTGGAAATCAGGGGCCACGAGTTCCACTACTCCGTATTGAAGGAATCATTTGTGCAAGTGCCGCTTGCACAAATGACCAATGCAAGGGGTGTTACGGTTGATACACAGCTTTTTAGGGTGCAAAATACCTTTGCAACGTATACTCATTTTTACTGGGCCGGCAAGCCCGGATTTATTCAACACCTCATCAACCAAAAAACTGCCGAAAGCCCCCAATGAAACGCCAGCGAATTACCCGGTCCGACGGAAAATCCATTAACCTCGTGCAGCGGCGGGGGCATCTTTCCTATTGCTACAATGCCTGCTGCTGCGGACGGGTCGATCGCGGGTATGCGCCCATTCCTGTGGAATTGTATAAAAATGAATGGCTCAGGCGCAAGCTCCGGAACGTGGTGCATATGACCAAAGGCGGCTGCCTGGGCCCGTGCACGCTCGCGAATGTGGTGACGCTGCTGTTCGACGGGCATTCGGTGTGGTTCCATTCGATCAATTACGAATGGCAGATCATCGCGATTTTTGATTATATCGAAAGCATGGTCAAGGCCGACCGGTACCTCGTGCCGCCGTCGGATCTCGGCGAATATGTATTTCAATTTTACACCTGGAAAGGCTCCGAAGCGTCGACCGAACTCGGGCAAACGGCCATTCCTACCGACGGTATCGTGTTCCTCACACACGCGGACACGGACCTGCTCACGCTCGACCGCGCGATGCAGCTCCTGCCGGATGATTTTCCCAAAACAACGGGCATCGGCCTGATGGCGATCAAGAGCGAGGAGCAAATGCAGCAGCTATTGCAGCGTGAAATTGCCGGGGCGAAGATCCTCATTATCCGCATTCACGGTCGGCTGAGCAGTATTCCCGGGTTCAACGAACTGGTAAAACTGGCCGGCCAGCGAGGTCAGCATTTGATCGTGGTGAGCGGTACAGGCGAGCTGAACCCTGAATTCGCCGCGGTGTCGACGGTTTCACCGGCTGTTTTGCACGATACGTTGGCCTATTTGCAAGCCGGAGGTTACAGCAACCTGATTTCGCTTCTGAGCTATCTTTCCGACCACCTGCTCATGACCGGTTTCGGAGCGGAAGCGCCCATGCATTTGCCGGAACACGGCATTTATCATCCCGACCTGCCGGAATTTGCAGATAAATCCGATTGGTTGAAATACCGCGATCCGGCTCTGGCGACGGTAGGCATTACCTTTTACCGGGCGCACTGGCTGAGCGGCAATACGGCCTTTGTAGATTCGATGGTCCGCGCGCTGGAAGATCGCGGTGTGAATGTGTTGCCGGTTTTTACCTCATCACTCAAATCCGTGAATGCCGAAACCGGCAACCCGCTTGCATTTGAGTATTTCGATACGGATGCAGGAACGGGCATCGATGTGCTGGTCAATACGATCTCGTTTGCGATGACCGACATTCAGCCGGTAGGGCAGGGTAGCGAGCCTTCGAGGGCATTGCTGGATTTGAATGTGCCTGTTTTGCAGGCTATCACGAGCGGTATGAGCCGTGGTCCCTGGGAATCGTCGGCACGGGGGCTTAATCCGCTGGATACTGCGATGAATGTAGCCATTCCCGAATTCGACGGGCGCATTATTACCGTTCCGGTTTCATTTAAAGAGAAGGGAAAAGACGCGCGAAGCTATGAGCCTTTGGATAACCGGATCGATCGGATTGCTGGTTTAGCCATTCGTTTTGCGCGTTTAAGACATTTAAAGAACGCGGATAAAAAAGTCGCATTCATTTTTACCAATTCCAATACAAAAGCTTCCCAGATCGGGAACGCCGTGGGGCTTGATGCACCGGCGTCGCTATTGAATATCCTGCGGGCAATGCAGGACGAAGGTTACCGGGTCGCCGACCTGCCCGCAACGGGTACGGAGCTGATCCATACATTGATCGACCTCTGTGCCTATGACGAAGACTTCCTGACGCCCGGCCAGCTCGCACAAGCCGCGGCGAGCGTTCCGGCTGCGCAATATGCGAGCTGGTTTGGAGAACTCTCCGAAGCCGCCCGGCAGAAAATGCTGAAACAATGGGGGCCGCCGCCCGGCGAGACCTACGTGCACGACGGCCATATCGCATTGGCCGGTCTCGATCTTGGAAATGCATTTGTGGCCTTGCAGCCACCGCGGGGCTACGGTATGGACCCCGACGCGATCTATCACCAGCCCGATTTGCCTCCCACACATCATTATTATGCATTGTATCGCTGGCTGCGCGACGGCTGGGGGGCAGACGCCATTGTGCATGTAGGCAAGCACGGGACATTGGAATGGCTTCCCGGAAAGGGCATTGGGTTATCTGAAAACTGCTTCCCCGATGCATTCCTGGCCGATTTGCCATTGCTTTACCCATTCATTATCAACGATCCCGGCGAAGGATCGCAGGCAAAACGCCGCGCACATGCCGTGGTGGTCGACCATTTGACGCCGCCGATGACCTCCGCCGATACTTACGGCGAACTGGCGCAGCTCACGCAGCTGGTGGATGAATATTACCAGGTCGAAAGCCTCGATCCGTCCAAGTTGCCGCTTTTGCAAAGGCAAATCTGGGATTTGATCAAACAAACCAACCTCGATGCCGATCTTTCGGCCATGCTGAGCCGCGACCACGGCGATCACAAACACGACTGGGATGACGACATGACGCCCGAGGGCGTTCCTGTGAGCCTGGCGGAAATGGACGGGAAGGATATAGCGCACCTGATCGAAGATATCGATGGCTATTTGTGCGAGCTCGGCGCCGCGCAGATCCGGAACGGTTTGCACACGCTGGGCGAAATGCCCGAGGGCGATGCGTTGCTGGATATGCTGCAATCGCTCACCCGCCTCCCGAATGGCCCCGTGCCGGGGATGCAGGCTGTTCTGGCGCATGTTTTTGGATTAAATATTGAAACACTTCATCAACAAAAAGGACAAAAACTGCCTATGCAGCATGAAAGCCTGTCTGCCTGGGCCGGCCGGCAACTCGTAACGTGCGCCGACGCGCTGGAAGCGCTGGATGAAATGGCGGCGCACATCATCAAGCTGTTTGAGCATTACAGATTTGACAGGGGGATGATTGAAAGGGTCATATTTGAATCCATCGATCGTAACCCGAACCTGCCCGAGTTGGAAAGCCTTCACAAGATATTGAGTTTTATATCGGAAGCACTTGTCCCTAACCTGGCCCGTACCGACGAGGAGATAACGAATCTCCTGCACGGCCTCTCGGGTGGGTACGTGCCTGCGGGCCCGAGCGGTGCACCTACGCGTGGAATGGCGCATATCCTGCCTACCGGAAGGAATTTTTACGCTGTCGATCCGAGGGTATTGCCTTCCAAAGCGGCTTGGGAAGTAGGGCAGCAGCTCGCCCGAGAAGTGCTGGACCGACATTGGAAAGAGGCCGGAAGGTATCCCGAAAGCGTCGGGATCAGCATTTGGGGCACAAGCGCCATGCGTACGCACGGCGACGATGTGGCCGAAATGCTGGCAATGCTGGGCGTGAGGCCTGTGTGGCAGGCGGAAAGCAGGCGGGTGAATGGACTGGAAATCATTTCGCTGGAAGAACTGGGCAGGCCCCGGATCGATGTGACGACCCGTATCAGTGGCTTTTTCCGTGACGCATTTCCGCACCTGATCGAGCTGATGGACGAGGCTGTGCAAATGGTCATTGCCGCCGACGAGCCTTTGGAGGAGAATTTTGTAAAAAAGCATTATTTAAAAGAGCTCGCCGAGCTGCAAAAGGACGACGGACTATCCATCGAGCAGGCTGAGGAACGGGCTGCTTACCGTATTTTCGGTGCGGCGCCGGGAAGCTACGGGGCCGGTATTTTGCCTTTAATCAATGAAAAAAACTGGCAAACCGATGGCGATTTTGCGCAGGCTTATATAAACTGGGGAGGCTATGCCTATTCACGCAATGCGCAGGGCGAAGATGCACGCAAGGAATTTACCCGCCGCCTCGCAGGCGTGGAAGTGGCATTACATAACCAGGACAACCGCGAACACGACCTTTTCGACAGCGACGATTACCTGCAATTTCACGGTGGCATGATTGCCACGATACGCAACCTCACCGGCCAGCAACCCAAACACTATTTCGGCGATTCGCAGGACCCCGCCAGGCCGGTAGTAAGGGATTTGAAAGAAGAAACTTTGCGCGTCTTCCGTTCGCGGGTCGTAAACCCGAAATGGATAGAGAGCATTAAAAAACATGGTTACAAAGGCGGTCTGGAACTCACGGCCACGGTCGATTACCTGTTTGGCTACGATGCCACAGCCCGGGTGGTCGACGACTGGATGTATGAAAAAGTGGCCGAGACTTATGCGCTCGATGCCGATATGCAGCAGTTTTTCGAGGAGAACAGTCCCTGGGCGCTTCATGCGATTGCCGAGCGCCTGCTCGAAGCCGCGCAGCGTGGGCTTTGGGAGAAACCGTCGGCGGAAGCATTGGAAAGTTTGAAAAATCTGTATCTCAAAAGCGAGGCTTTGCTGGAATCCCGGAGTGAATAGAGGGTAATGCCTGTTTAAATATATTGAAATGAATTTATACCCGTTTTCCGCGATCGTCGGGCAAGACAAACTGAAAAAAGCGCTGCTGCTCTGCGCTGTCAATCCCGGCATTGGCGGGGTGCTGATCAAAGGCGAAAAGGGTACGGCCAAAAGTACCGCGGTACGCGGCCTCGCCGAGGTGATGCCCGCATTGGAGCATTCGGGTGAGCCGGTCCCGTTTGTCGATTTACCGCTCGGCGCGTCGGAGGACCGGGTACTCGGTAGTCTGGATATCGAGGCTATTCTTTCCAACAAAACCAAAAAACTGCTCCCGGGCCTGCTTGCGAGCGCGCACGAGGGTATTCTGTATATTGATGAAGTGAATCTCCTGGCCGATCATCTCGTGGATGTGCTGCTGGATGTAGCCGCTTCGGGCGTCAATACGGTTCAGCGGGAAGGGCTTTCCGTAAGCCATCCGGCGCGGTTTGTGCTGATCGGTACGATGAACCCGGAAGAAGGAAATTTGCGGCCCCAGTTTCTGGACCGCTTCGGGTTGATGGTGGAAGTGACGGCGCAAACCGATGTACAGGCCCGAACCGAGGTAGTACGGAGACGCATTGCGTTTGAAAACGATCCGGCCTTATTTAAAAGTCATTGGGTAAGTGGTCAGGAAAGTGTCAGGGCACAAATCGATAAAGCAAAGCGGTTACTGCCGCTTATCCAAATGCCGGATGGCTTGCTCAAAATGATCAGCCAGCTTTGTATCGAATGGAACGTGAGCAGCTTACGGGCCGATATTGTGCTGTACAAAACGGCGATCACCATTGCCGCATTGAACGGGCGAACGACGGTAACTCCACTAGATATACGGGAGAGCGTCGAGCTGGTTTTGACACACAGGAAGGGGAAAAATGCATTGCCGCCACAAGCTGGTCAGTCGTTGGAAGATGATCAGGATAATGCCGGGGAAGGTAACGCTGCCCGAAATAGCACGCAATCATCAGGCGCACCGGAAGCCCCGGCAAATGATGGAGAAGCAGGCGAATGTGGCGAAGGAAGTTGCGGTACCGGAGACGATGAAAGTATTGCGGGAATTGATTTTAGAATGAATATTCCAGAATTGAAAAATACAGAGCCCGAGGCATTGCCAAATTCCGCTAATGGCAGGGCACTCAGGGCCAGGAAAAGTGAGCAAGGCTTTCAGGTAAGGGCCGTCAGGAATGATACCGCGACAGACATTGCTTTGACCGATACGGTCATACATGCATTGGCGCGCGACCCTGACCAAATGCAGATCGGCAGGCAGGATTTGCATCAGAAAGTCAGAAATGGAAAGACCGGCCATCTCATCCTGTTTGTAGTAGATGCATCGGGCTCGATGGCTGCGGGTAAGCGCATGGAGGCTGTAAAAGGAAGCGTGATGCATTTGCTGCAAGATGCTTATCAGAAACGCAATATGGTGGCTGTGATAGCTTTCCGGGGCGTAGAAGCAACGGTACTGCTCGAACCGACCCGGAGTACGGAACTGGCCGGGCAGGCATTGGAAAAATTACCGACAGGAGGGCGCACGCCATTGCCACATGCATTGCAACTGGCTGAAAATATGCTGGCTTCATTGTCGAAAAACGACCGGATTCAGCCATTTTTGGTGATATTGAGTGACGGCAAGGCCAATGTGCCGTTGCCGGGAGCCAGCGGCGATGCGTGGCGGCAATCGGTGCAACTGGCTGAAAATCTGAAATTTCCTTCACTGGTGCTGGATACGGAAAGCGGCTATGTCCGCTACGGGAAAGCCAGGGAGCTGGCGGGTGCGTTGGGAGGAGAGTACTTGTCTTTGCAGGCTCTTTCGGCCGATGAAATTACAGAGACGATTTCGGAGCGAATTGATATTTGAATGAAATGAATACTAAGAAATTACGGCCGATCATGTTCGTTGGCACCGGTTCCGATGTCGGCAAAAGCGTGATCACTGCGGGTTTTTGCAGGATATTCAAGCAAGACGGCTACCAGCCTGCGCCGTTCAAAGCCCAGAATATGTCGCTCAACAGCTTTGTGACGGCCGACGGCCTCGAACTTGGGCGGGCGCAGGCCGTACAGGCGGAAGCGGCGCAGATTCCTTGTGAATCAGACATGAACCCGGTGTTGCTTAAACCTACCAATGACAAGACTTCGCAGGTGGTTTTGAATGGCAAGCCGGTGGGAAATCAATCAGCCTACGAGTACTTTATGGCTAACGACCGGCGCGAGCTGTTTTCGTCAGTCAAAGAAGCATTCGATCGTCTTGCTGCCAAATATTCACCCATCGTAATGGAAGGGGCGGGCAGTATTTCGGAGCTTAACCTCAAACACCGGGATATTACGAATCTAAGAATGGCTGCCCACGCCGGGGCGGCTGCTTACCTGATCGCCGATATTGACAAAGGAGGCGTTTTCGGGAGCGTTTATGGTACCATCGCGTTGCTTACGCCCGACGAGCGCGCGTGCATGAAAGGTATTATCATTAACAAATTCCGGGGTGACGGACGGCTGTTCGAAGAGGGTAAGAGAATGCTTGAAGAATTGACCGGACTGCCGGTAGTGGGTATTTTGCCCTATTTCCGGGATATTCACATCGAGCAGGAAGATTCGGTTTCGTTGGAGCTCAAATACCGGTCGGCCGTGGAGGGAAAGGTGAATGTGGCGGTGATCCTGCTGAAAAGACTTTCGAACTTTACAGACTTTGACCGTCTTGAAAAAGACCCGCGCGTGAATTTGTATTATACCAATGAGCCGTCAGAGATCGCCAAGGCATCGGTTGTCGTCATTCCAGGAAGTAAAAATACGATCGGCGATATGCTGGCCATCAAAAATAATGGCGTAGCGAAAGCCATTTATGACGCACATAAGGACGGCAGGACGGTGATAGGCATCTGCGGCGGTTACCAGATGTTGGGGGAAAGCATTTTCGACCCGCATCATGTTGAAAGTGAGATCGAAGAGCTGCCAGGGCTGGGGCTCCTGCCGGTTAAAACGATCCTGCAATCCGAAAAAACGACATTACAGTGCGAATTCCGTTTCATGCAAAATCCTGAGCGATGTGCGGGTTATGAGATCCATATGGGTGAAACCATTGCATTGCAACCGGGTGAGCCCGTTGCCACGTTCGCGGATGGGCGCACGGACGGTTATTTCGGCGACGCACGCACGTGGGGCACGTACCTGCACGGGATTCTTGATAACCCGATTGTAATAGATAGCATTCTGGCGCCGTATACCGATGAAGGAGCAGTGCAGTATGATTACCAGGAGTTTAAGGAAAAGCAATATGATAAACTGGCCGATCTGCTACGGGAGCATATCGATATGGATTTGATTTACAATAGTATAGCAGAGTAAAATATGTTACACGGGCATGGCGACGACGGCTACCGGTATGGGAAAAAGATTGTTGCGGATTTCAGTACGAATGTCTGGTACGGCGGAGAGCCAGCCGGTTTGAAGGAGTATGTTTTTGAAAAATGGAGCGAAATCAAGCGCTATCCCGAGGTACTTGCGGAGAGTTTGAGGGAAAAGATCGCCAGCCATCATCAAATATCGGCAGGGCAAGTGCTGGTATGCAGCGGCACTACGGAAAGTATTTACCTGATCGCGCAACAATTCTCGGGCAAGCGTACGACGATCGTTACGCCTTCTTTCGCCGAGTATGAAGATGCATGCCTGGCATTCGGCCATGAAATCGGCAGTATAAGCTGGCAGGATGCATTGGAATTGCCACGACTGAAAAGTGATCTGGTATTTATTTGTAGCCCGAACAATCCTACCGGCCTTATTTTTAATGACTTACAATACTGGCTGAAACTGAACCCGCAATGTCTGTTCGCGGTAGACGAGGCATTTATTGACTTCACAAAGGAAGCGGAGTCGGCCGTCGCGCTGATGAACCGGTTCCCGAATCTGTTGGTTATGCGTTCGCTCACAAAAACTTACGCGATTCCGGGGCTGCGATTAGGCTATTTGCTTGCACGCGAGGAAATGGTCGGATCTTTGGTAAATATCAAGCAGCCATGGACAGTCAATACACTGGCAATGGCGGCCGGGCATTACATTTACGAACATTTCAGTGAAATTCAGCCGCCGTTTTCACAGCTATTAGAGGATAAAAGAACGTTCGTTCAAGAATTGAAACAATTGGAATGCCTGGAAGTGCTGGAAAGCGATACCCACTTCTTTTTGGTAAGAACATTGGTTCGAAATGCGGCTCAGCTAAAAGATTTTCTGATCGAAAAACACGGCCTCCTCATCCGCGACGCGGGCAATTTCCGTGGGCTCACGCGTCAGCATTTCCGCCTGGCTACCCAGCGGCCGGAAGACAATGAAAAGATGATCAACGCGCTGAGGGAATGGCAAACGCTCTATTACTGACCTTTCCGTTGGTCGCGGGTTATCTGCTCGATTTGTGGCTCGGCGATCCCGACAACTGGCCGCATCCGGTCCGGGTGTTCGGCAACGCCATTGCGCAGGGTGAAAAGTGGTTAAACCGCGGTCGTTTCCGTTTTTTGAAAGGTGCGGCGTTGAGTGTGGTCCTGGTCGTATTGGTGTTTGCATTCTTTTATGGGTCCAATGCGGTGCTTGTGCAGGTGCCGGTATTGTATCTGGCTGTTAATAGTGTCTGGGTGTATTATGGTCTGGCCAATCATTCGCTGATTGCGGAGGGTAAAAAGGTATTTTCAGTCCTGGAAAACGAAGGTCTGGAAGCAGGGAGAAAACAACTTTCACGGATTGTAGGCAGGGACACTTCGAAACTGAATGCGCAGCAGATACGCATCGCTGTACTGGAAACCATGTCGGAAAACCTGAGTGACGGTGTCGTAGCACCGCTTTTCTACTATGCGATCGCAGGCGTTCCGGGCATGATGGCGTATAAGATGGTGAACACGATGGACTCCATGCTCGGTTACCGGAGCGAACGTTACGAATGGTTCGGGAAATTCGCGGCGAGGCTGGATGATGTGGCCAACTTCATTCCTGCTCGGTTGACGGCATTGCTGATGGTATTGGTAACGGGTAGCAGTCGTGGTTTACGATTTATTTTCAAGTTTGGCAGCAAACATAAAAGCCCGAATGCGGGCTATCCTGAATCTGCGTTGGCGGGGATATTAGACAGTCGCTTTGGCGGCCCGAATGTGTATCACGGGAAGGTGGTGGAGAAGCCGTTTATTGGGGAAAGCAACCAGATCATTGAACCCCGGGCAATAGAGAGAACGTCAAGTGTGAATCACCGGACTTGCCTGGCAATGGTACTGCTTATTCTAGTGACATATCTTTGTATTTACCTTGTTTAATACTTAAAACAAACTCTGTGGAGGCGCCTACCAATTCGGCAATTTTTTCGATTGACAGGGACGTCTCGTGAAGTAGGTTATGGGTTATCATAGCCATTAGTTCCGTTCTGCCTTCTGCCCTCCCTTCTGCTTTACCTTCCGTGCGGAATCTTTCTGTAATGAATTCCTGGATGCCCATAGTTTGCTTATTTTGTGTGATCTGATCTATTGCTTGCTCAAATTTAAAACGAGTATCCTGATTCTCAAAGTGAATATAGAACCGAACAAATGTTAGTAAGTTGTTGATTTTCGATTTAGGTAAATTTCTATCCAACAAGTTTTTAGCCAGCTGGATCTTCAAACGCAGCAGATCGGTTTCTGATACCGACTTACTTTTCAAAGCTGCCTTCACTGTTAATGCTACAATCGCGAAGGGGTTGTCGCTCTTCCCAAGCATTTGCTCATCCTGATCGAGAATTTTAAATACATTGTACCGGAACAAAACGCTGGTTCCCAGAAACTCCCGATAGTACTCACAAGGCCTGAATGCCGCATTATTCTCCGTGAAAATCGCGAATGCGGTAATAGGTTTGTCATATTTATCCAATATCCGCGAATAGTAGGTGAACATTCGCCGGCTGAAATTGGGATCGCGGTAGCCTTGCACCTCAATGTGAACGAGTATCCATTCATTGTCGCCGTTTTTGCAATATACTTTTACAAGTTTGTCTACAAATCGGGTTTGATAATGATCCTCCGGCGGGAATAATTGTTCAAGCTCCTTGTCGAGGTATTCGAAACCTTTGGAAAAATCGAAGAACGTGCCTGCGTCGGGATAGAAGAAGAGCAGGAAGTCTTCGAAAATGTCTTCCAGAATTGATTTCCAGAGGGTGTCGTCGCGTTTCATGCCGGGTGTGTGTAAATGAATCTTTGCAATGATAAGCAATAAAATATTGCTAGTTTTGCGGCCATCCAGGTACACGCGGTTACGCGTGATTAAAAGGGAATCCGGTGCGAATCCGGAACAGTCTCCGCTGCTGTAAGTTCATAACGAGGCTCTTGTAAGATGTCACTGGGATTTGAATGAGTCAATGAGTGAATGCACATTCACTCATTCCCCCCGGGAAGGCGCAAGGGTTGAACGAGTCAGAAGACCTGCCTGCAAACGCTGTTAACATGGCTTTCGGAAGAAAGGCCGATGACTACATGATTATTAGAAAAATACTTGCAGCCCTGCTGCTGTGCGGCTTGCTGGCCGGTTGCAGCACTTCTTCGTCGCTTTACGAAAAAGGCGAATCACATTATTCAGGCCCGGATCTGTTTCCGGAGAATGTCAGGGTAGGCCATGCCAAAGGCTTTAAAATTACCTATCACAAGCATTATAAGGTGGTCAAAATCATGAGCCCGTTCGAGAAATCGACGGACACGCTGACGTATGTGCTCGTGCAGCGCGGTACGCCCAGGCCCATCGGGTATAAGGACAGCCAGGTGATCGAAATCCCGGTAAGGAGCATGGTTGCGATGTCGTCGCTGCATATCGGATTGATCGGATTTCTGGGTTGCGAGGATATTCTCACGGGTATGGGCAACCTCAAATATGTTTCTTCCGCGAAGGTCCTGGACCGTATCAAATCCGGGAAGATTGTCGAGGTAGGGAAGGACCAGGGGCTTAATGAAGAGCTGCTGGTAGGCATGCACCCCGACCTGATTATGGCTACTGGCAGCCCGGTTTCGAAAGTCAGCCGCTATGAATCGTTGCATCAGGCGGGGATTCCGGTGATGGTCAATTCGGAATGGGTAGAAACGACGCCGCTTGGGCGGGCGGAATGGGTGAAGTTACTGGCGGCGCTGATCAATAAAGAAGGCGAGGTGAACCGGAAGTTTGCCCACGTTGAAGAGGAGTATCAACGGCTGGCCCGCCTCACCAAAAATGTCAAAGCACGTCCGAGCCTGATTACCGGAATGAACTCCAAAGACGCCTGGAATGTGCCCAACGGCGATAGTTATGTGAACCGTTTCTTCCAGGATGCCGGAGCTTCTTACCATTGGTCGGGCACGAAGGCAACGGGAAGCCTGCCACTGAGTTTTGAAACCGTTTATCCTGTCGCATTGCAGGCCGATTTCTGGCTGAATGTGAGTATCGGAAACGTGCAGACCAAGAAAGATGTGCTTGCGCGCGATGTCCGTTATGCCGATTTCAAGGCATTCCAAACCAATCATATTTACAGCTACAACAACCGTATGAACGGGCAGGGCGCGAACGATTATTGGGAATCAGGTGCGGTGAACCCACATCTGGTTCTGGCCGATCTGATCCGCATTATCCATCCGGATTTGTTGCCCAGGCACGAGTTGATCTATTATAAATCAATTAATTAAATGAAAATATACACCAAAAAGGGCGATAAAGGTACCACCGGGCTGTTTGGCGGAAGCCGGGTCAGTAAGGACGATGTTCGGATCGAATGCATCGGTACGCTGGACGAGGCCAATTCCACGATCGGTCTGTTGCGTGTGAAGCTGGGCGTCGGGCATGAATGGCAGCCTAATCTGCACAAAATCCAGAAAGACCTGATGGACATGATGTCGCACCTGGCGCGGCCTTCGGATGCTAAAAAGGAAAACAAAAACCCGATGCCGGTGGATGGTGCCACTTTTTGCGAGGAGTGGATCGATGCGCTGGAAGCGGCGATGACTTCGCCATCGGACTATTTTTTGCTGCCTGGCGGGAATGAAGTGTCGGCGCTATGTCACATCGCGCGTACGCAAATGCGCCGGGGGGAGCGGAGGCTGGTGTCGCTGATCAAAACCGACGAGGTACATGAGGCTGTTCCGGCTTACATTAACCGCCTTTCAGACCTGTTTTTCACCCTCGCGCGTGCGGAAATGGATAAGGCAGGTGTAGCGGAGGAAAAATGGCAGCTCTTTTTGTACAAGCGTTTCAAAAGCGCCGAGCCGTCATGATCATCTATGTGACGGGCGGCGTCCGGAGCGGGAAAAGCAGGTTTGCAATGGATTTGGCATTGCAGAAAAGCGCCAATCCGGTATATGTAGCCACTTCTCGGATCTGGGACGAGGATTTCGCAGAGCGTGTAAAACGGCACCAGGACGAGCGCGGGCCGGAATGGACATCGCTCGAAAGCGAGCGGGACATTCATTTGCTACCGCTGGCGGGAAAAGTGGCGGTGATCGATTGCGTCACGTTATGGCTTACGAACCTGTTCGTCGCATTTGAATATAATGTTGAGAAGTCGCTCGCCGCATTCAAAGCGGAAATCGACGCGCTGGCGGCTATCGACGCTAATTTCATTATCATTTCCAATGAAATAGGCATGGGAGTGCATGCGGAAACGGAGGCCGGTCGGAAATTTACCGATTTGCAGGGCTGGGCCAATCAATATGTGGCCGCAGTGGCCCGGGAGGCGATTATGATGGTTTCGGGGCTTCCATTAATCTTAAAATCAACGAAATAACGATGCATACAGCTACCATTACCAGCCAGGAAATCCAGGCTAAGATTGATTTGAAAACCAAGCCGTTAGGAGCGTTGGGAGGCCTGGAAAAGCTGGCATTCCAGATTGCGTCGGTGCAGGATACGTTGTCGCCGAAGCTTGTTAATCCCCATATTTTGGTTTTTGCGGCGAGTCACGGGATCGCCTCGGAGGGCGTGAGCGCCTATCCGTCGGAAGTAACACCGCAGATGGTTCTTAACTTTATTGGCGGTGGCGCGGCGATCAACGTTTTTACACGGCAGCACGGTATCAATTTGCTGTTGGTGGATGCGGGTGTGGATTATGATTTTGGTAAAAATGAAAAGCTGATAGATGCCAAGGTGAATTTTGGTACCAAGAGCTTTACGCAACAGCCCGCCATGACGGATGCCGAATGCCGGCAATGCCTCGAAAAAGGCGCTGAACTGGTTCAGCAGGTGCATGAAACCGGGTGCAATGTGATCGGTTTCGGTGAAATGGGCATTGGTAACACCTCTTCGGCGGCGGCGATCATGAGCCGGTTGCTGAATATCCCGATTACGGAATGTGTAGGCAAAGGTACCGGGCTCGACGATGCGCAGCTTAGCAGAAAAACAGACGTGTTGAGCAAAGCATTGGAATACCATCAAAATGTAAACAATAATCCCGAATCGGTGCTGGCGGCATTCGGCGGATTTGAAATTGCGATGATGTGCGGTGCGATGCTCGAAGCTGCGCGATTGGGAATGCTCGTGCTGATCGATGGTTTCATCGCCTCGGTAAGTTATTTGTCCGCGTTTAAAATGGACACGTCCATTCGGCGGTATGCCGTTTTCTGCCATCAATCCAACGAAAAAGGCCATCGTTTGCTGCTTGAATCGCTGGAAGCGGATGCGCTCCTGAAACTCGACATGCGTTTGGGCGAAGGAACGGGATGCGCACTTGCTTATCCGCTGGCGCAAAGCGCTGTGGCATTTTTGAATGAAATGGCGAGTTTTGAAAGCGCGGGTGTGAGCCAGAAAACAGAAGGTTCCAACGAAAGCTGATACCCGAAAGCCGATGTCCTACATCCGTCACCAATTCACCCTGTTTTTCACGGCATTGCAATTTTATACCCGGCTCCCCGCGCCGAAATGGGTAGTATACAGGCCCGAAAATCTCAGTCTGGCGACGGCCTACCTGCCATTTGTCGGCTGGATCGTCGGATTGGTAGCCGGTGTTGCCTGGCTCACGGGCGACTATCTCACCAATCCGTCGATCGCGGTGCTGTGCTCCATGATCATTTCAGTATTACTCACCGGCGCATTCCACGAAGACGGTTTCGCGGACGTTTGCGATGGTTTCGGAGGCGGATGGACGAAGGATAAGATACTGGAAATCATGAAGGACAGTCGGGTGGGTACTTATGCTTCCGTAGGTTTGATATTGATCTTTGCGTTGAAATTTGCGCTTCTGCAAGCTATTTCGGGGTGGGGAAACAACGTTATTACTGTGCTCGTCAGCGGACATGCATTGAGCAGACTCATGCCGGTATTTGTTATTTACATGCTTCCCTACTCGCGGGATACGGATGGTAAAGCGAAGCCTGTTGCCGGGAAACCGCCATTTGCGGTGCTGGCAACGGCCATTGTTTTCGGGATAATGCCTTTGTTTGGAATGACTGTGTACCTGGGGCAACCATTGATTTTGGCAGTGATCCCGGTTTTAGGGTTGATTACGATCCTGCTTGCGCGCTATTTCAGAAAATGGATCGGCGGCTATACCGGCGACTGTCTGGGCGCAATTCAGCAGGTTTGCGAGGTTACATTCTACTTTTTTATCGTCGTGCTGTGGAAGTTTATTTGATCCGCCACACGACGCCGATCCTGGAACCCGGCCTGATCTACGGCCGGAAAGAACTTTTGCTGCACGCTGATTTCCCTTCCGAGCTGGAAGCGGTGCGGTCACAATTGAATGGGGAGTTTGAAGTAACCTATTCCAGTCCGGCATTGCGATGCACCGAGCTTGCCAAGGCACTTTCGCCTACATTTTTAACCGATTACCGTTTACAGGAACTGGATTTTGGAGAATGGGAAGGGAAAACGTGGGACACTGTCGATCAGCATGCATTGCAGGCCTGGATGGACGACTATGTGAACGTATGCACACCCGGGGGCGAGAGCATGATGCAGATGTACGCACGCGTAAGAGAATTCTGGACGGAACTCGGCCAATTGCGTTACCGGAAAGTAGGTATTGTGACGCATGCCGGTGTGATCCGTTTGATCCTTTCGATCGTCAATCAGATAGAGCTGACGAGTATTTTCGATATCAAAATAGCCTACGGAGAAGTGATGACGGTTCGCATTAATGGGTAACAATTTGTAATTTGGATCAGCATTAATCCTAATCACAAGGCCATGAACCAGGAGTATATAGATAGTGTCAGAAAGCAATTTGAATACTACAAAATGCTGGGGGAAAAGACGATCGCGCAGCTGAGCGACGAGCAGCTTTTCTGGAAGTACAATGAAGAAAGCAATAGCATTGCCAGCATTGTAAAGCACTTGTGGGGAAATATGCTTTCCCGCTGGACCGATTTCCTGACTACCGACGGCGAAAAAGAATGGCGCAACCGCGACGCTGAATTTGACAACGATATCAACGACCGTAACGATCTTCTCGCGAAATGGAACGAGGGCTGGATATGTCTTTTCAGCGCGCTCGATTCCCTGAACGAGTCGAATTGGGACACCATTGTTTATATACGAAATCAGGGGCATTCTGTAATGGAAGCCATCAACAGGCAACTGGCGCATTACCCTTACCATGTGGGGCAGATCGTGTTCATCGGGAAAATGGCGTTGGATGAGAACTGGTCGTCGCTTTCGATCCCGCGTGGCAAATCACAGAGCTACAACAGCGAGAAATTCGCCCAATCGAAGAGCAGGACGCATTTCACGGATGAATACATCAAAAAATAGGGGAGGTTTCGCTATTTAAAGAGCCAGTAAACCGCCAGCGCCGCCAGCAATACCGATGTGGCTGTAATGATCTGAATAAAACTGCTTTTGCGATAAAAAGGCAACGGCTGTTCCTGCAAGGCTTCTTCGGCGACCATACTTTGGCGCAGACGGCCCAATAGTCTATTGGATACTGCGGGCTCGATCTCTTCGCTTTTTGTAAATATTTTACCGGCCTCCGAAGTCATTACTTCGTCAAAAACCCACTTGCCCGCCGGCGTTTGCAGGTGCCGGAGCAATTCGTCCTGCTCGTGACCGTCGCATTGGTTCGAGATGTATTTGTAAACGAGGTTCCTGATATGAATTTCTTTATCCATTGATCTGGCCCGGTTCGGAATGGTCAAAAATGCAGTACCGCCTGCTCTTTGCCTGCGCGCGTGAGCGTGTGGAAAATGTGGCTTTTGCAGATTTTAAGAAGGTAGCATTTCAACGAAGACTCGTTGCTCAGGCAGTCGCGGTTTTCCCATAGTTTCAGGAATACATCGTGTACAGCTTCTTCGGCATGTTCCGTGGACTTCAAAAACCGGAGAGCAAAGCGAAACAAGTAGGCGTGGTAGGTTTCGTAAACCCTTGTGAATGAGGGTATGTCGCCATTGCGTATACTTGCTGCAAGGATGTGATCCTGCATGATCGGTTCTTTCATATTTCAGGTTTTGCGGGCTACGTTGAATTTCAGTTATAAGCAAGTTACTAATAATTTCTACTTTTTGTAACCTAAAACGCAATAGAAAGACATCCATTGTATCGAATAATGCATAGAACCTTCTGATAGTGTCGCAAACGCCCCCCAATACTGCCGTTTTTACACAGCGCCCATCCTTTTGGTACCTGCTAGTTTTGTATCAACCAATCAATCAAACAAAACCTTTATAAACCAAAAGAAATCATGGAAGCTACATTTGTTACCCCAGTCGCGAAACCCCGTACCGATAAAGTCGCGATCGTCGGCAAGGCCATCAGCATATTGTGTGTTCTGTTCCTGCTCGTAGATGCAGTGATGAAA
This sequence comes from Dyadobacter sp. SG02, assembly GCF_900109045.1. GTDB lineage: Bacteria > Bacteroidota > Bacteroidia > Cytophagales > Spirosomataceae > Dyadobacter. Next base: position 17,012 of record NZ_FNYL01000001.1, on the reverse strand, counting down.
GTAATCGCCCATCCGATTTCAATCGAAGGATCGGTGGCACTGGGCTGGCCCGCGGACCAGGTGCAGAGCATTGGTATTGCATTACTCGTTTCGACAATCCTTTACATTATTCCCCGCACAGCTATTCTGGGAGCCATTCTGATCACCGGTTACCTCGGCGGTGCTATCGCCGTCATGGTTCGCGCGGAGCAGCCATTATATTTTGCGTCGGTTTTCGGTGTGCTTGTATGGGCCGGGTTGTACCTGCGTGACGCGCAATTGCGGGCGATGATTCCGTTTAAAAAATAGCGGTCAGATTACATTTCATCCACAATATTTATCAGGCCGGGAGCATTTGTTGTTCCCGGCCGTTTTGTTGTTGCATGTCTGTCAAACAACGCCGCCCATCAAAGGATCGGTTTTCGTTACCGTGCCGGTTTCCACATGGCCTGCGAAACGTTCTTCGTAACCGTCGTAACCTTTCGCTTTCACGCTGAAATCATACCATTGAAATGATTTTCCCAGTTCCAGCACGAGCGAAGCCTTGCCGCCCACAGCGAATGTTTTGTTTTTGACGCCGGTTTTGTAGCTATTATCTTCAATCGTTACATGATGTGCTTTTGAATCGAGGTTTTCGATCGTTACCACCACATTACCAGTCGGTTTCGAAGATTTAACATCGTATTCGCAGCTCACTTTCAGCTTTGGATTGGCTGCATTACCTGCGAATTCGCGATAGAAGCCATTCGGGCCGTAAACGCGTATGTGGTAAGCATTGTCCTCAAAATCAGTTAGTTTGAAATCGTCAGCCAAAGTGTCGCCAGCCGCTACACTGTAATCCCAGGAGCGGAGCGGTTCATTGCGGTACGGTTTCATCGAATATACCCGGTAGGGAATGCCACTGGCTTTTGCACCAAAAAGCTGGTTGCCTGCCTTGAACGACAATTGCAGCGCGTCGCCTGCTTTGCTCAGCTGCGCATTGACGAACGGCTCATAAGGCAACGCGCAGGCCGGCCGCACGCCTTTTTCCTGTACCGGAAACAGCGGCGACTTGCTCGCATCTTTATTAAGTTCAGCCAATTCCGAAGCACCGAGCTTTTTGAAATTTTCAGGAGCCTGTTTGAATTGCGCCTGATGAATGCTTTCGATAAACTGCTTTTGTTCCAGAAAAACCGGCTTTTCGATCTTTTCGCCATTGTAAGGCCGGAAAACCGAAGTCAGGTCGCCGCAAATAGTCCGGCGCCATTTGGTAATGTTTTCTTCCTGAACCTTTTTGTTGAATTTCTTTTCCAGGAAGTTTTCGAGGAATTGCAATGAGGAAGTGTGGTCGAAAACCTCAGAATTGACATAACCACCTCTTGACCAAGGTGATGCGATGATCATAGGTACGCGGTACCCCAGGCCGATGGAGCCTTCGCGGATGCTGGCCGGGTTCGCCGACGGGTTGGTCTGCTGGTCGGCCAATGCGAAATCAAGCTTCGGATCGATGCCTGCGGATACTTTGCCGGTATTTTCTTTATAAGGATTGGGAACCGTAAATGGCGGTAAATGGTCGAAATAGCCGTCGTTTTCATCATAAGTGACGATGAAAATGGTCTTTTTCCAAACCTCCGGGTTTTGGAGCAAAATCTCCATCGCCTCGCTCACGTACCAGGGACCAAACCACGGCTCGCCGGGATGGTCGGAGAAATGCGCGGGCGGCATGAGCCATGAAACCGTGGGTAATGTGCCGTTCTTCACATCCTCGCGAAACTGGTGGAACACGTCGCCTTTCGGTACTTGCAATGTCCTTTCGGTTCCGTTGTCGGAGTACTGCATCGACGTCAGTTCATGGAAATGCGGGTCTTTGATGTTGGTGCTAAATGCCTTGTCATTCAGTTTTTTATCTTTATCCGAAAGGCTGGCGTAAGTATCTTTATTGAATTTGGTTTGGGCTGTTTCAATATTTTTCAACAACCTTTTGGCGGCAGCAAGCCTAGTGGCCGCGCGGGAATCGGTAGCCGATTCTTTTTCGAGATCGGCAATTGTCTGGATAATCGCCTTCCGTTTGCTTTCAAGATTGGCGATCCCGCCTTCGTGGAACCGCACATTGTAGGCTTTGAAATACTCCAAGACATTCGTCCCGAAGTTGCTGAGCCAGGCGCTTTCCTCACCTTTGAGGCCATAACCCATCGTGAGCTCATTCTGGTACACTTTCCAGTTGATACCGTTCTCTTCGAGGCGCTCGGGATAGGTCTTCCATTCGAGCTCGGGGTATTCGTAATTACTGATGTTCCACAAATGCGCGATGCCCGCCGGGTTATTTTGCTCGCGGACGGTGCCCGTCATCCAGTAGTAGCGGTTCGGGTGCGTGCCGGTAATGCTCGAACAAAAGTTGTGGTCGCAAACAGTGAATGCGTCGGCGAGGGAATAGTAGAACGGGAAATCCGAACGGTCGCAATAGCCCATTGTGAGCGGGATATGCGCATATTGTTTATTGCGCGGCGCTTTCACGTCGAGCCAGCGGTCGTATTTACCATTATTCATGGCGTCGGTCTGGTCGGTCCAGCCGTGGGGGATGGAGCCCATCCATGCCACTTTCGTATCTTTTACATTGAGGCGGAAAGGCCCGTAAGTTTCGCCTGCCTTGTTGGTTTGGAACCACACTTTATTTTTATCGGCGAGGTCGATCGCCCGAGGGTCGTTAAAACCGCGGACGCCCTGCAACATGCCCAGCTGGTGATCGAAAGAGCGGTTTTCCTGCATGAGGAATACGATATGCTCGGCATCGTAGAAGGTGCTGCCTGGCGCGGGATCTATGGCCAAAGCCTTTTGTATAACGGGCGGGAGTGTATTCGCCATCGCGCCCGTGCCTGCGAGCAGGGCGGCTTTTTTAATAAAATCTCTTCTGGAATCCATTCAAGTGGTGAGTTTAGGACGTCAAAATTACCAGCGGTACCGTTACCGGTTGTTACGCGAGGGTTATGATTTGATCATTTTTATATCATTATATTTGAGAAAAGCACTTTCAACAGCACTTCTATGGCAGCCATTGAAATAATCAAAGAAAAACCGCAGAGCCTAACGGCCCTGGAATTTGCCGAGCACATGGAGAAATACCGCTCGCCGGCCGAGGCCATGAAATTGATGCGCTACTTCAAAACCGGTGAAGGGCAATATGGCGAGGGCGACATCTTTATGGGTATTCGAATGGGGCAGGTGTTCGAAATGGCCAAGGCTTATATGCAAATGCCGCTGGAAGAAATCGAACTGTTACTGCAAAACCCGATCCACGAAATCCGCACGGGCGCATTGAGCATTATCGATAAACAGGCCAGGAGCAAAAAGACGACGCTGGGCCACCGGAAGCTGCTGTACGAACTGTATTTGCGTAACACCCACAGGATCAATAACTGGGACCTGGTCGACATCTGCGCGCCGCATGTGGTAGGAGGGTATTTGTACATTTCCGGCGAGCCTCGGGACTTGCTTTACAAACTGGCCGTTTCGGAAAACATCTGGGAGCGCCGGACAGCCATTGTTGCCACGGGCTATTTTATCAAAAAAGGAGATATTGATGATACGTTCCGGATTGCAGAGCTGCTTTTGAACGATCGGGAGGACCTCATTCACAAAGCCACCGGCTGGATGCTGCGGAGCGCCGGGCAGGTGAACCGGCCGCAATTGCAGAAATTTCTCGATAAATATGCCGCTACCATGCCCCGAACCTTGCTGCGGTACGCGATCGAACATTTCGATCAGCCTTTGCGCAGCTATTATATGGGTTTGAAAAGGGCAGGGTAGCGGCTTTTTTACGCTTACTTCGCTGGTGTAACCACGATATTGCGGTACTCCACCGGGCCGTGGTCGCCCTGGATGTAGAGCGGACCGGCTTCGCCTTCGTTGCTGTCTAATGCACCACCGGTAATGCCGGGGATTTCCTGGTTGCTGATCACCGTTTTGCCGTTCGCCACAAGCGTGAGCATGCGGCCTACCAATGTTATGTCGAATGTGTTCCATTCGCCGGCTTCTTTGGCTACCATGTCGCTCGGGGTTATGAAGCCGTAAATCGCGCCCATTTGGTCGAGTGCGGGCTCCATACCTTTGCCGTCGGTGATTTGCACTTCGTATCGGCCGCGCAGGTACACGCCGCTGTTGCTGCCTTTCGGAATACGGAACTCGATATGTAGTTTGAAATCGCCGAATTTCTGGTCGGTAACCAGGTTCGCACCCGATTTCGGGCTGCGCAGGATGCCGTTTTCGGCGATCCACTGGTTTTCGCCGGTAGCATGCCAGCCTTTGATTTCGTTACCGGCCGTCAGTTTGATCGGCGCTCCCCAGGCAGGTGCCGCTTTGCCGCGCAACGACGGGGCGCGAACGCCTTTGTAGCTGTAAGTTTTGCCGTCCGGAGTGGTCAATGAGCCGGTAATGGCGTCGCCCGAAACGGTACCTTCCACTTTCAGGTCGCTTTCTCCGCGTTCCCATTGCGGCGGGATCGCGAAATCGAATTTGCCTTCCTGAAAATGCACGACAGAAATCGGTCGCGCACTGCCCGAGAAGCCGGTGAATTGGCCTACGAGCGTTTTGTTGCCCGAATGGCGCACTTCCAGCCATGATGGTAATACTTTGCCGTTAGCATCTACGCTAATGTCCCAGCGGCCTTCGATAGAGGAAGCGAGCGGCGCATTGTCAGCTTTCGTCGAAAAAGTTGCCATCAGCAGTGCACCCGCCGAAAGCATCAAGTTCCGGGAAATCCGGTACAGGTTGGTTTGGAATACTTTCTTCATAAATTTTTTAGGTATTAAAGGTTGGGAAAGTTAGAGATAAAAATCAATTGTTGCTCCTGTGAACGAAATGCAATCACTTGAAAATATTTTAACTACAATTAAGGCTAATATTGGAAATATAATTACTACATTTAAGGTAAATATAAAAATATGAATCAGTACCTGGGTGAATTTGAGGAAGTTGTACTGCTGACGGTCGCCGTTTTGCACCCGGAAGCCTACGGCATCGCTGTTGTGGACGAGATGGAGCAAAGGTTAAACCGGAAAGTGAGCATAGGGGCGTTGCAAACCGTGCTCAAAAGGCTCGAACAAAAAGGCTTGGTGACGTCCGTTTTAGGCGAGGCCACAAAGGTGCGCGGAGGAAAGCGGAAGCGGTATTTTACCGTTACAGCCGCAGGGCAAAATATGCTAAGTGAAGTTAAGATGCAGCGAATGGCACTTTGGGAGGCTATCCCGGAAATGGCTTTTCAATAATATGGCAACACCGAACCCCGCCGCGCCTCCGCGCTTTTTCCTGGCATTGTTCCGCTGGTTCTGCGATCCGGACATTGCCGAGGATGTCGAAGGTGATTTAATGGAAGATTTTCATCGCAACCTCGAAAAATCGGGTCGCCGGAAAGCCCGGCGCATGTTCATTCGGGAAGTAATGCAGCTTGTCAGGCCGTCGCTGGTAAAGAATCCTTTTCGTAGCATTCACTTTAATATACATTATATGAAAAAGTCGGATTGGGTGTGGATCGGAGTCATCCACATGTTGCTGATTATCATGATCGTTTCCCCATTCGTGCCTGGCCCTTCCAACCGACTGGTAATCGGCTTGTCGGCATTGGGACAGTCGGCCATGTTTCTGGGCCTCTTGTTGGCGCCGATGGGCGCTCTTTGGCTGTTTCTTGATTTCCGGGGGCGCTCGGCAAGTACGGGCAAGCACAGGCAGGTGCTGGCTTCGATAGCCGCCGGTGTGGTGATGATTCCCGCGTTGCTGAGCGTCGTTTACGCTTTTTTGCTGGTAGGAATTGCGGCTGGAACCGCTGCTTCGGCGCTTTTAGGGCTGTGTGGTTTTTATGTATGGAAAAATGTTCGAAGGCTGGGAGAACAATCGCGTCCTTTCGGTTTTGTGCCGGTGTGCTTGCTGACGGTGCCCGGTTTGTCGCTCTTCGCACATATGTGTGTGATCGGGCCTGTGAGCTCGTACAGCCGCGGGCTCGCGATGGATCGTAGCGAGGAATTGATCGGGCTGGTAGAACAATTCAAAACGGAGAAGGGGCGCTACCCGCTGACTTTGCAGGAATTGGAAAACGGCCTGTCGGTAAAGCTGCCCGATTCTCCCGTCATGGGTATTTCTGAACTGAAATATGATGCTGACGAGCAGGGTTTTAACGTTTCGTTCAGCCAGTGGCAGCATATGGCGGTTGATGAAGAAATCGTTATTTTCTCAAAGGCTAATTTTACCGTTCAGAACGCATTGGGTTTTGATTATAAACTGGATAAGCACCGGGTGAAAGGCGCCTACGCCAGTTTCGATGCGGACCGCGCGCATTGGCGGTATTATTGGTGTGATTAAACGAGGGCAAGCTGATAACTCGTGCTGCGGCCGCCGCCGGAGGTGACGACGCATTCGATTTCGGCGAGATGTTGCAAGTCGCGCGTGGCGGTGGCTTTGGAAGTTTTCGTGATCGACATGTATTTCTTCGCTGTCATACCGCCTTTAAAGCCGTTCGGGCCGGTTTCAAGCATTTTCTGAACCACTTTTGCTTCCCTCTCGTTCAGCAAATCCCGGAACCGATCGAAAAACCGGGTTTTCTTCAATGTAAAATCCAGCATATTCCGCGTCTCGATCTGTGCATCGACAATGGTTTGCACGAAGTAGCTTATCCACTTAGTAATATCAATGTTCTTCTGGGCGGCTTCCAGTGATTGGTAATACTTTTTACGTTCTGCTTCGATCGTCTGCGAAAGGCTCAGCATCACCGGCCGGCCAACGGTTTGTGACAATGCTTTTTCCGCAATCACACGACCTATTCGTCCATTCCCATCTTCAAAAGGGTGAATGGTTTCAAAATACAAATGCGCAATCGCTGAACGAACGGGGGCTTTACTAATCTCGTTCGGACCTCCCGGCGCGGTCGTATTAAACCATTCGATAAATCGTGCCATTTCCGCAGGCACGCGCTCGGAAGGTGGCGCTTCGAAATGAACTTTTTCCTTTCCGATCGAGCCGGAAACGACTTGCATGGGCGCTGAATCTTTTCGCCAGACGCCGGTGTTGATGGTCTTGCTATCTTTCAGCAAAGTTTTATGCCACGAAAAAAGCGTTGCTTCTGCAAGCGGTTCGGCGAAGGAATTGCGGGCAGTTACCATGAGGGCCGCCGCGCCTTGTGCCTTCCGGTCTTTGACAGGCTCTGGGTTCTGCGCAATCCCGAGATTGTTTCGGATGGACGACACTACATCCTGCCTGCTGAGAAACTCCCCTTCTATTTCGGAGGTTTTAATGGCTTCGGCTACAAGCGTGTTGATCAATGCCTCCACCTGAATCCCGTCAGGCGCTCCTTTCAAAATTCCGCCGATATGCCCCGTTTCTTCCGCGAAAACAAATAAAATGTCCTCAATACCAGCAAGGTCATACTGGAAATCTGGCCATGCGGGATGTTGCCATATACAGGTCATGAGCCGATTAAGAATTGCTATTCGGCTCAAATGTAAGTAAATTTTGAGCCGAATAATTCATTTATTCGGCTCAAAATTGTTAATCTAACGCAACTAGCACGAATCTTCGCCTACCTGACAATACTTGACAAAACCTGATTTCATCTGGCCGCACCATCACATTGGCCTATCCCGAATCAACCGATTGGATCAGTTATTGCAGCGTTTTTCTCTTAAACTTTGAGAGAAACCAACCAAGAGATATGAAACGGATTGCGCAGATAACGGATATTCATTTAATGGAAGAATGGTCGGCGAAGCACGGGGCGGATACCGACACGAACCTGAAACTGATCTTGCAGGACGTGGGTGCACGCGGGATCAGGGAGGTGATTTTTACAGGTGATATAGGGCATCGGGATGCATATCAGCGCTTTTTTGCGTTGCTGAAAGATTTCGACTTCACCGTCATCCCCGGCAATCACGATCAATTCGCCCACGTCCGGCCGCATTATTCTCCCGAGTATTTGAAAACAAAGAGTGAAATGTATCACGCTACGGAGGATGCACATTTCAAATACATTTTCCTCGATTCTTCGTCGGACTCGATCAGCGAGACCCAGCTGCAATGGCTGGAAAATGAGTTGATTACGACGAAACATGTGCTGCTTTTCATACATCACCCGGTTTTGCAGGTGCTTACCGCAGTGGATTTTAAATATCCATTGCTCAATCGCGATGCAGTGAAAGACGTGCTCGTGCGTAGCGGACGCGAGGTCACAGTTTTCAGTGGGCATTATCATACTGATGATTTTACCAAGGAAGAGAACATTATCCAATATGTAACACCGGCGGCGTCGGTGCAGATGGAGAAGAATCCTTTGGAAATTGTGATTCACAGCCGGTATTATGGTTACCGCATTATTGAGCTGGAAGATAGGGCGGTAAGCACGCATGTGGTGCTGAATCATGGGAAGGGATTTGATATCGTTTACTAAAACCAGGACCGTGATGCCGGGAATGTGGTCTGATCTCTACCGGTTACTAATTGTTCTGCTTAATAATGCGTTGATTTTTAGGTAATTCGTTCCGGGATGTCGCTTTTTTACAATACAGGTGTTCATAATAGCCCTAGTTTTGCAGCGTCAATACAAAAAGCCCTTTTCAGAACGATGAGCTCAGGTTATCAGGAATTTGAACCATTTGCCGAATTGCAGCCGGCGTTTCTCGTAGGCTTGTACCGCGATGCCGTGCAATGGAAGGCTCGTGGACGACGTATATGGGGTACAGGACATGGAAGAGGTCGTGCGCATTGCGGAGGCGTTCACACAGGAAGTACCTACCAGTATATTTCAGGATCAATATCAATATTTCAGATTACCCGATAAGCAGGTGAGGTTCGCCTGATGCAAGTTTTTAACTTTAAATCTATTCACCATGAAAATCGTTTACCTGGCCGCTTCGGTGGCTGTATGGTCTGTTTGTGCTTTTACAAAACAGCCTGAGGCGCCTGAAACCGTTGCGCTTGCCCGTGTGGAGACTATTTCCAAGCCCGAAAAAGCTGTTGTTACGTCGAAAGACGACATTGTGAAAAGGGGAGAGTACCTGGTGACCATCATGGGCTGCGCGGATTGCCACGCGCCCAAGAAAATGACGCCGCAGGGCCCGGCACCGGATATGGACCGCTTTTTGTCCGGGCATAACAGTTCGCAGAAACTGGGTACGTTCGACAAAAGCATCCTTAAAACCGGCGAATGGGTAGTATTCAACGGCCAGAGCACGGCTTTTGCAGGGCCTTGGGGTATGTCGTTCGCAGCCAACCTGACACCCGACGAAACGGGGATCGGTAGCTGGTCGTTCGAGCAGTTCAACACCGCGATGCGGAAAGGGAAGTTTAAAGGGCTCGAAAACAGCCGTCCGCTCATGCCGCCTATGCCGTGGTTCAACTATGTGAATATGGCCGACGAAGATATGCGCGCCATTTTCGCCTATTTGAAATCCATCAAACCGGTTTCAAATGTGGTGCCTTCTTACATTCCACCAGCACCCTGAGGTATTCACGACTGTTTGACTGTCATCACTTTCAGAACGGATTCCTCTTTCAGGTAGAGGTATTGCTCGCGGATCTGGTCGGCCATATAGGCAGCCAGGTCCGCCTCCGATTCGAAACTGACCAGATGTATTTCATAAGGCGCTTCCAGTTCGCCTTGGATTAACTGCTCCGGGCCCGTTCGCAGCCTCAGGAGCAGTTTTCCGTTATATTGGGGTATCAGCGGCAATGCCAGCGACTCGAATTGCCGGAAAATTTCCTCCTTGCCCGGCTTCACGTAGACGAATTGTGTGATCGTTACCATAGCTTTCTGCGTTTTGTTACCCAATCTCGAAAAGAATTTACAATTGCTGCAACTTTCACATTTAAAACTCCTCTTTGAAACAAAATTGATGGCCATCAATAAAAGGAATGAATAGAATGGGAAATCCTTCCCATTGAGCAGGTTTTGTGTGTTTGTTCAAAGTATTCCACCCCTTAGATAGCCATGAAAACAAGAAGAATCCACTTTGCCCTTATGCTGGCACCCGCTCTCTGGCTGGCCGGCATCGCACCGGCAGCAGCCCAGGCCGCCGCCGCTGTGCAGACCGCCTCGTACGTTGAATCCGATAAAGGTTACTGGCAGGTTCACACCGACCCGAACTCCCGTAATACCGTAGTGCAGTTCTTCGACGGCAGTAACCAATTGTTGTACCAGGAGTCGATGGCGCGTAAGTACGTGAAACTCACCAAGCGCAATGTCAGGCTTTTTGATGAATTGCTGGCAAAATTGATGGCCCGCGAATTATTGTCCGAGAAAGTGAAAGCTTACGACATCGTGGCCGATAGCCGGACGGATTACCGGAACATGTCGGAACCCGAATGGTCCGCGCCGACGGTAGCCATGAAAACGGCCACATCGAATGTGTATGTGGTGCAAAACGGGAAAATGAAAGTCATCCTCAAAAATCCAGCGCAGGAAAGTTACGATATCCGCATTATCGACGGGGATCTGCGCACCATTTACCACGAGCAAGTCAAAGAACCGACCTACGGACGATGGTTCGATATGTCGAAACTAGGAGAGGGGACTTACAGCGTGCATATCAACAGCGCGAGAAAGAAATTGAATTACAAGCTCGTGATCGATGATTTTCTAGGTTACCGGCTTGAAGATTTAAAATGATGTTGTAGTCAGATTTGTGAGTCACAAAACGGCCTTCGGTTTCCGGAGGCTGTTTTTATTTTGAATGAATGCGAAGATGTGGATTGCTTATTTCAAAAGCATTAACTTACTTTGTGATTCAAAGTACTTTTGTTTAAAAGTGCTTTATGGAGGAAAACCCGCTAAGGTCGGGATAGAAATAATGACAGGTAAAAAACGGGCAATATGAAATGGTTTGTGAATGAGGATTCGATTGTGCGGGAAATCTGGGGGAAGGCGGACACGATCCTATTCATTTTTGCGGGAGCGTCGGCCGAATTTGCATTGAACAAATCCGTCGATTGGCTCTATTACACAGGAAAACTGCCTGCTGACCCGCTGGGAAGGCTTTTCTCGACAGTTGCTTATGCGCGACAAATTGTGTTTTCGGAATATGACGATGCTATGCACGCCATTCGCCAGATCGCGGCCATTCACCAGGGAGTTGAGCGCAGCCGCAATGCGCGCATACCCGACAGCGCCTACCGCGACGTGCTTTTCATGCTGATAGACTACTCCATCAGATCATTCGAACTGCTCGAAAGAAAGCTGACAATGGCAGAAAAGGAAGAGCTTTTCACGGTTTTCCGCGCGGTAGGCGAGGGCATGGGCGTGCCCGGGTTACCCGCGGACTTGCGTGCGTGGGAGCGGATGCGCGCGGAGCATTTGCGGGAAAACCTGGTCAAAAGCCATTTTACCATCGACCTTTACAAACAATACCGGAAGCACCTGGGCTGGTACCGGTATTATTTGCTGAAGAATGTGCAAATGGAACTCGTGCCCGAGCGCGTGAATGCATTGCTCGGCATGGGGCCTGGCCGGCTTGTCGATCTGTTGCTGCCGGTTTACAAATTGAGTCGGGAAATGGGTGTCGGGACATTTCTTCGGAATATGCTCCTGCCTGAAAATTATAAAGAACAGGTGATTAACCTCGATATGGCGGCAGATTGATCACCGGAAATCCCGGGATGCCGGGAAAATCTCGGCCTGTACATTTTTGCGAGGTTGTACCTTCCGGGCCTTGGCCTGCGACTCGTATTCATCCTTTTCGTCTGCACGCGACAAGGTGAGTACATCCGGCTCCTGTTCTTCATTTGCCGCAAGTTTGCGTAGTAATCCGGATGCATTGATGCATTTGCTCACCACCACATGTATCACAGAACCTTCCTTTTGCACTTTGCCCTCGACCATGAGCAATTTGGAACGAAGCACTTCTTTACGATAGGTGTCGAAAAGGTTTTGAAAAACAACCAGGTTTGCGGTGCCGGTTTCGTCTTCGATAGAAATAAAGCAAATGCCGCTGGCCGTTCCCGGTCGCTGCCGTACGAGTACCAGGCCCGCTACTTTCACTATTTGGCCGTCATGAATGCTTTCGAGCGTTTTGCTCGTCACCGCGCCAAGTGCATTCAATTGTTCCCGCACAAAACTGACCGGATGCTGCTTCAACGAAAGCGAAGTAGCCGCATAATCATGAATTACATGCTCGGATAGCGTCATTTCGGGCAATTGCACATCCTCCTCGCTCGCCGTCGGTTGTCCTTCGAAAATGCCGATCGGCCGGTCGGCCAATGCGGAGGCTTCCCAGAATGCCTGCCGGCGGTCGAAACCGATTGAGCGAAATGCATCGGCATCGGCCAGTTTTTCCAATGCGGTCTGGGAAATGCCGGCTTCGAGTAATTGATGGATATGGGTAAATGGCTTGGTGCGGGCGGTGGTTAAAATTTGCATTTCAGCTTCCTTCAAACCTTTCACCTGCCTGAAACCAAGCCTTAATGCACAGCGTTTACCGGGAATGTTTTCAAGGGTATTATCCCAAAAAGAGTGGTTGATATCGACTGGCCTCACTATCACCTGATGGTTCTGTGCATCGATCACGATCTGTGCCGGACGGTAAAAACCCATTGGCTGGCTATTAAGCAATGCGGCTGCAAATACGTCGGGATGATGGCATTTGATCCACGAAGAAACGTACACCAGCAATGCAAAACTAGCCGCGTGACTTTCGGGGAAACCGTAGCTTCCGAAGCCTTCGAGCTGTTTGAAAATGCGCTCGGCGAAATCCTTTTCATAGCCTTTTTTTACCATACCTGATACGAGCTTATCCCTTAATCTGGATACAACTCCTTTGGCTTTAAAAGTGGCCATACTTCTCCTCAACTCATCTGCTTCTGTGGGAGTGAAATTGGCGGCTACAATGGCAATATTCATCGCCTGCTCCTGGAAAAGAGGCACTCCTTTGGTCTTTTCCAAAATTTTTCTCAATTCCTCACTCGGGTATTCTTCTGCTTCAATTTTGTCTCGTCGTCTTAAATAAGGGTGTACCATATCGCCTTGAATGGGTCCGGGCCTGACGATAGCCACCTCTATCACCAAATCGTAGAAACACTGTGGTTTTAACCGGGGTAGCATTGACTGCTGTGCCCGGCTCTCGATCTGGAAAACACCGATGGTGTCGGCTTTGCAAATCATATCATATACAGCCTTATCATCCGGTGGAATACTCGCGAGGTTATGGATGATGCCATAATGCTGACGCAGCAAATCGAATGCCTTGCGAATACACGTAAGCATACCCAATGCTAGTACATCTATTTTCAGAAAGCCCAATGTGTCAATGTCGTCCTTGTTCCATTCGATGCAGGTTCGGTCTTCCATTCGTGCGTTCAGGATCGGACAGAGATCGGATAATTTGCCTTGTGTGATTACAAAACCGCCCGTATGCTGGCCTAGCTGGCGCGGGAAACCCATGTATTGCCTTGTGAGGTCAAGTATCTTGATGAGGTGTGGGTCATTGGGGTTGAAGCCATGTTCGGTAATTAATTTACCATCGAACCATTCATCCGTAAATTCCCATAAAGAGCCGGAGAGCCGGTTAATGGCATCCATAGACATGCCCATTGCTTTCGCTACATCCCGCACGGCACCTTTTTGATGCACCTGAGTGACAGTCGCTACAATGCCGGCCCGGTCGCGGCCATATTTGTTATAAATGTATTGCATGACCTCTTCGCGGCGCTCATGTTCGAAATCTACGTCGATATCCGGTGGCTCATTTCGGGAGGACGATATGAATCGCTCGAAAAGCAAATCAATTTCAACCGGATCTACGGATGTAATGCCGAGGCAATAACATATAGTCGAATTGGCTGCTGAACCTCTTCCCTGGCAGAGGATATTTTGGGATTTCGCGAACCTGACAATGTCGTAAACGGTAAGAAAATACGGGGCATAATCCATTTCTTCTATAAATGTCAACTCATGCTCAATGGCATCTTCCACTTTTTGAGGAATGCACGCCTCGAATCGTTCAATAGCTCCCTTCCAGGCCAGGATTTCCAGTTCCCGCAATGGTGTCCGCCCTTCCGTAGTCAGTTCTTCCGGATACACATACTTTAAACTACTGAGCGAAAACTGGCAGGCATCCGCGATTTCCTGCGTGCGCCCGATGGCCTCGGGGTATCTGAGAAACAGGCGCTGCATTTCTTTGGCGGGTTTTAGGTAGCGCTCCGCATTTTCATGCAAGCGGAAACCGGCATTGTATATGGTACATTTCTCGCGTACGCAGGTGAGCACATCCTGCAATTCACGCCTTTGCAGGTTATGGTAATGCACGTCGTTCGTGGCCACAAGCGGAATGTTGAACCGTTTGGAAAGCTGGTCGAGGCGGTAGAGCTTTTTCATATCATCGCCCTGGTAGGATCTTACTGCACCGATGTATAGATTATTACCCAGTGCCTCGTGGTATTCGATCAGGTTCCGGGCGAAGGAAGGATCAAAATCGAAGGAATCATTCAGCGCCGCCGGTGGTACCGCGATGAACTTGATACCTTCTGCCTGCCGGTAAACATCGGCCTTGTAGAGGTCGCATTTGCCTTTTTCGGTGCGAAGGTTTCCTTCGGTAAGCAATGCGGACAGGCGGCTGTAAGCCTCGCGGTTGGTAGGGTAGGCAAGCAGGCTGGGGCCGTCCAGCAAGTCCAGACGGCAGGCCGGGATAATGCGGAAATCCTTGCCTTTCGCGGCCGCATGCGCACGTACGATGCCCGCGAGCGTGTTACGATCGGTAATGGCAATGGCTTTGTAACCCAGCTCAATGGCATGCTCCACCAGCTCCTCGGGATGCGATCCGCCGCGGAGGAAGCTGAAATTCGTAGTGACCTGTAATTCGGTATAATTCATGATGATGAAGTGTAATTCGGATTAAACCGGCCGTTTTTAGGCAAAAAAACCGTGTATAAACCATTCTGGCCGCTCTTCGTCCTCATCTTCGGAATAAGGCCCAAGCCTGAAAACCCAGTAACGTTGCCCATCCTGATCTTCCAACGTATAGTAATCGCGGTGAAGGCCCTGTTGTAGCCACCATTCCTGCTCGATGCGCTCCGGGCCTTCGGATTTACCTATATAATGTACCTTGCCTTTGTAGCTGAAAACGGTAGGCGGGTAGTCGGGAACAGGCGCGGTCACTTGAATGCTTTCGGGTTTCGGAAGGAGGAAAACGGGCCTTTGCCGGTCGGTTCGCCAGTTTGTTTTCGGTTTTTCGCGCAGGGAGGCCACTGTTTTGACGGACCTTTCCGGCCAATGATGTTCATCCGGCAAATACCGGTGAACGGTGTCGGTCCCCGTGCGTCCGGTAACAGCATCGAGTAGTTCGGTAATGGCTGTATTTTCAAAACTGCCCGTAATGTCCCACATGGTTTCCTGTGTTACATTCATGTCCTCTACCTCAGGTGCTTCGAGCAGGAACAGCTCGATCCCAAACCCAGGAGCTATGGTCTTGATTTTCAGTTCAAAAAGTCTGAAAAGGTGTTTGACATGATGGGAGGCCCGATTGGTCACAATATCGATTTGTTGCATTTTACCATCCACACGAAAGCAACTCAAAACGCATTTTCGCAGCCCTTTACCTTCTTTCATCAAACGGCCACACAGTATTTCCAGCAGTTTTTGCAGTGCTATTTCAATGCCTGTGGCGGTTACGATAGGTTCGAGGCAGGGAAGCCGCTCCTGGTAGGGAACGGCCTGACGGATAGGCTCGATAAACTCCTGCGAATATCCCAGCGCCTTGTTGAGTTTTTCCGGCAAATCCTCCCCAAAACGCCGGCGCAGCATCCTTGCGGGTATCCGGATAAAACTGTTGATATGGTAAAACCCGAGCTTCTGCATTTTTTCCAGGGTTTCAGGTGGAAGGCGCAATGCAGCAGGGGGAAGTTTTAATAGCGCATTCCGCTGTTCGTCAGGCGGGATAACAGCCCCCGCACGCCCGTAATGCGCATGTGCCCAGGCTGTTCCGATCGTATCGGCCATGGCGGCGCGTATTGTGTAACCGGCGTGTGTAAGCCTGGTGGTAAGGTCATCCATATATGCGCGCTCGCCACCCCACAAATACGCGCACCCGGTTACATCAAGGATCAGGCCATCCGGCGCATTCAGCGCAACGGTAGGTGTGTAGCGAAGGCACCATTCGGCCAGCGATCGCAGCGCCTGCCGGGTAATCTCCGGCTCATCGTCCAGCACCACCAGGGAAGGCAATATAGCCCGCGCATCCGCCACGACCATCCCGGTTTCAATCCCTAATGCACTCGCTTCGGCGCTTGTCGCCGTCACGATCATGCGCCCGCGTTCGGGTGCTGCAAGGGCAAATTCGAGCCCATACAGCTCCGGGCGGATGCGGATCTGGTGATCCGTTGCCAGGTTTGGAAACCATATGGAGACGAAGCGGGCAGGCATTTATAAGTATTGTTGATGAAGTGGTTATAATTTATTGATATTATTAATATCTTGATTTAGATTACAATAATATCAAATTGTTTTGAAATTTGCCAGCAATTTTTTTGCTTTGTTAAAATCATTTTACACACTTAAATTTTAATAATATGACTTCTCATCAAGCTCCTTCGCTCTTCGAGCAAATCAGAAAATCAGACGACAACGGTAACGAGTATTGGAGTGCCAGAGATTTGGCGAAAGTGCTGGAATACACGGAATACCGAAATTTCAAACCGGTCATAAAGAAGGCGAAGGAAGCCTGTCGAATGAGTGGTCAGTTAGTCGAAAAGGGGGCTGACTAAAAAGCCCCGAATCGATTTGGCTGTAAATCGGCCGTTTTAGATTTTTCAGACTTCATAGAAGCCTGGTTTGATTAAAAGGGTCAAAAAGCCGCTCTTGGGAGTGCTTTTGACCCTTTTTTGCTTGTTATGCAGCTGCTTTTTGCTGTTTGAGGTGCAGTTTTCTCAGATTATGGGCCATGGCAACCAGGGTAAACTCGGCGGTTGCCTTTTGTAGACCTCTAAGATGGAAGCGGCGGAAGCCCATATTAGCTTTTATGTCACCAAAACAACTTTCTATTTCAATACTTCGTCGTTTCCGGAGCTGGAAGCCTTTTTGTGAATGAAGG
>NZ_FNYL01000015.1 GCF_900109045.1 Dyadobacter sp. SG02 | reverse complement strand
GACGTTGATAGGCTGCAGGTATACGTGTCGAAATACACTCAGCTGAGCAGTACTAATTACCCAACAGCTTGCACATTTAATCTTTATCCTTCATCTCTTCTACTTCCAATATGACATGAAAGTCAACGACCGAATGTGACAATGACCGAATAAAGTATTATTCAATCATTCAAAATTCAATCATTCAATCATTGATAACTCAAAGAGCTTGTTGGTGACTATTGGCCGGGTGTTCACCTCTTCCCATCCCGAACAGAGAAGTTAAGCCCCGGACCGCCGATGATACTTGGTTCAAACCTGGTAAAGTAGGTAGTCGCCACAATTATTAAACACAGAAAGCCTCCCCCCAAAAGGAGGCTTTTTTGCGTTTTAGGCGAGTACCGGTACTCATCTCTATCAAGCAAGGCCGCCCCATTTCCGGGATTCATTTTTTACACGCACTATCATGAAAGATACACCTCACGTATAATCGTACGGTTAGGATGTCAGTTTGCCCGGTAGTTAAATTTGCACCAGACAAATCCCGGAACTTATGCACCCTTTGATTACCAAAATTTTATGGACTGTCATTAGTCTTAACCTGGCTGCACTGGTCGTGGCGGCAATTGCTTTTTTACTCGGCACAACCAACCGCAATGTGAGCACAATGGAATCGGGCTGGATGGTCGTGCTATTCATTGCGGCCGCGGCTGTCATTTTGCTGGGGGCGCTTCCTTTATATTTCGGTAAGTCTACTTTTAGCCTGATCGTTTCCGGTTTCTTTGCATTGTTGCCGCTGATAATCCTACTTTCTTTTATGATCAGCAACTACCTGCCCAAATTCAGGCAGAAGCAAACCATGGCGGAATTTTATTACAAAGACAAAGCTCAAAGAACAGTCGCGGAAGCGATTGAGAAAGGCGATCTGGAATCTGTGAGACAGCTTATTCATGGTAAAGACCTGAATATCCCGGGTGTCCCCGAGTCGGGTGGCGACAGGTTAAATTACCTTCAATTTGCAATTCGTCTGCGCAGCAACCCGGCTCCGACTTTTCAGGAGGAAGCGAATACGGCCATTATCAAGCTGCTGATCCAGGAGGGTTCCGATCCCACACCTGCGCTTCCCGAAGGGATCCGGCGCCTGCCGATGGATATGATCTCGCTGTTACTCAACGCCGGTGCTGATCCCAATACGCATGGCTTTGTCAGTGCGGGTCCTTTGATTTTCGAGGCAATCGGACGGACTAAGGAGGAAAACGACATCGCCACGTTGTTAATACAAAGAGGCGCGGAGGTCAATCTCAAAAATGCCGACGGCAACACGCTCCTGATGTATGCTGCCAATAACGCGGGAACGAGTGAACGTTGGGCTGACAGCTGGCGGATGGTCCGCTACCTGATCGAAGAAGTCCACGCGGACTACACCTACAAGCGGCCTGACGGCGTGAGCTTTTCAAGTATCGTTAAAGGCATCGAGAAGAAGGCGATCGAAGAAAAAGTGACCATGTCGGCAGACTTCGGTGTGGTTTTGAAGATCGTGGAAAACTCCGGGTATGCCCCTCATTGAACCTGGATTAACTCAGTACCATAGACCGGACGGCCATCGGCGGTAACACCTTGTATCTCTACCCGTAAAGTCCGCACTTTGTCCGACAGCGGAAACCGTAGCTGGCTATGGCCCTTGCTGTCGGTTTGCATGAGTGGTTTCCAGTATAAAACGTCCCGGTCGTCGACGGGGAGTGGCGCGCTACCGGAGGATGCTTCCAAATCGTAACGCGGCACATAAAATTCGCGTTGCACCGAGGGGAAACCAATGAATTGAACCGGCTTCGTTCTCGACTGTGGTGTCGTATTTCCCTGCATAGATCGTGCGCTTTTAGAGAAAAAAGCGATCACGCCGTTCCCACCGAGAACGCCATAAATGCCAACCGTACCAGCATTTTTCAGAAGTTCTATGCGCTCAATGTCCCTTGCATTGAAGGCCAGCAATGCGACCCCGTCCGGATCCTGAATGGCCACGCCGTCCAAAAGAAATAAGGGTTGAGTGCCACTCTTGAAACTGCTTGCGCCGCGAACGTTTACCATGTATCCCGGGGGCGTTTTCGGTGTTCCGGAAGTTTGGGAGACGGTTACGCCCGCGAACCGTCCCCTGACCATTTCGTAGAGGTTTGCATACAACGGAGACTTTTCATCGAATACCGCTACTGCATCGGCCTGATCGTGCAAGCTACGCATCTGAACATCCTCTGGCCTTTCATCCGGTTTTCTCGCTTTCACCGTGACTTCGTTTAGCTGTTTCGCTGTTTTATCCCGGTAGAGGTCGGCGTTTGCTTCCTGCCGGCTTTTGGCAGCTTCCAGTTGAGGGCGCAACACCGACCAGCTTCGCGTCGCAGGTATTTTACCGGTCTCCCATAGCTTACTAGGGCTTTCCCGTATCACGAAAACTTCGGAGGGAGAGATATGTCTTGATTTGGCATCTGCGATTTGAACCATTAACTGAACAGTGTCTGTAACTGCCAGCCCCGGCAGCCTGAAACGCCCCTGCTGGTCGGCACTTGCCGATTTTACGAACGATTGCCCGGCAGCTGTCGATGCCACGGTAATCTGCGCACCGGGTATCGGCTGATTCTTCGCATTCAAAATACGGCCATTGAATGATAAACCGCTGGCCAGTTCGGCACCCGGCATGCCGCTTACCCGCCGCCAGCCTTGCGTCATAAGGAGGTCGTCCAGGGCCCGGCGGGTTTCAGCAGTCTGCTTTGTGACGTAATAGTTCGGGTTTTCTACTTGTCCCCGAAGTTCTCCTGTCAGCAGTAAATGCGTTTGCAAATTTGCTTCGATGGTATCACCGGGCACTTTCCCCGCATCGGTAATCGACGCCGACAAAGCGGCCGATGCCGGTGATCCGTTATTTTCCAGGTTGACGCTCATGATCACCTGCTCGCGAGGCTGATACCGGCTTTTATTCAATCCGAGCGCCACACGCACCGGTGCCTTAAATTCCGGTATAAACACCAATCGTTCCGCTTGCGGTCTGGCCGTGGCATCGTAAAGGGTGATTTGCGCAATGCCTGGTGACCAGCTTGTTACGGGCAAACTTATTTTTGCCGTCCCATTCTGCAAAAAAATCTTCCGCTGGTCAACTATTCGGCCGCGTTGCTGGATCAGAATATATACGGAGTCGGTTGCTGTCCGGCTGCTACTCGTAATTGTTAAAGCCAGACGGGTTGTGTCGCTGAGAACATCGGATGAAAGCGTCAGTCCTTCTGTTTCGGGCTTAGGCAAAGGGATATGCTGTAACTGGTTCTTGTACACCACATCGGCGTAGTAGGTCCGCGTAGCGTTTGGCTGCATTGAGATACTTGTCATGCCCTGCGGGTTAGTTTTGAAACGGACTATTTCGGCTCCCAGGTCATCGACAATTCGTCCTTCTAGGAGCAATCCATGACTATTAGGCTGCACAATTTTTACGCCCAACCGAGCTGGCAATCCGGCAATCCAGCGACCGCCCTCGGGGAAAATCCGGATATCCAACGGGTTAGAGGAAGAATCACTTTCAACAGATAAATCGCCGCGAAACAGGTTATAAATGGCCACAGAACGCTCGAAGGCCGGGCGCCGGTTCGTATCGTCTTCGTCGGTATAGGCGCGTAAGCGGTACATTCCTGTGCTCAGGGTATCGGATAAGCGAAAATTGCCCTGGCCACGTCCGTCGCCGACCTTTACCCACTGATGTTGCACGACTTTCCCCGCTGGCGTAAGCAGGTCGACTTGCATAACTGTTTCTCCGCCGATTCGCTCGTGAGTAACCGCGTCGAGTAAATAGGTGCTCATCCAGAGCCGGTCGCCGGTAGCATACACGGCCTTATCAATGTGTAAAAACAATGTAGGTGAAAGAAATTTGAACCGCTCGTTGAAAGCTGTGCTAATGCTTTCTGTGTAGCTATCGGGTGGCGCGAGTTTCCCCTGCGTAGCCAATGGATCATTTAAAAGCTCCTCTTTTTCATTGCCTTCGGGTTTCCAGTCGACCGGCAGCATTGTCGATAGCCGGTCATCGCCCATCGAGCCTTGCGTCTCCATACCTTCGGGGATTGTAACAACTCCATCGGCCGTCATTTGCATCTGGCCGCTGGGCAGTCTTATTTCCGTATACGCATAACGGGCATCGGGATAGGGCGAGAAAGTCGACGTTGCTTTGGTGTAAAAAACGACCAGTTTCCGAGGCGAAACCAGTCGGCGTTCGGTTGCCAACCGGCCGGGTTGAATCAATGCAGACGCCTTCACAGGGACCAGGCGCTTGTATTCACTGATTGCCGCCGAGAGCGTAATCAAGCGGCGTTCCAATGGCACGGACTTGGTGGCATCTTCCTGATAAACCAGAAAACCGGCCTGCTCGAATGTATTGTTGACCATGCTGGCCAGTAAATGCCGTGTCGATCCCTTATAGGCCGCGAGCCGGTTGCGCCGAAAGCGTTCAGCCTGCCGCTCGTTTTCTGGTTTAAGTTCTTCAAAACGGGCAGTCCCGGCTGAATAAACTTTTGCCCCGGTGGCATCGAAATGTTGCAGGGCATAAATCAAACGGTAACCCAGCGCCTGGTTATCGATGATCAGCGGGGCATCCGCGGTGGCATACAGATGGCCTTTTACTTCGTTGAAATTGAGGACTTCGCTGTTTACCAGCTCACATTGCCCACCGAACGGTTCACCAAAAAGTTGCTTTTTGAACTGACGCAGATGCCGTTCCCAGCTCTTCGGATTACCCCGCACGGTTACCGCATCGAGCATTTGCACATTGGGTTGCAGCTGAAAATTGGCTTTCTGTGCCGAAGCATCATCAAACCGGATCTTTTGAGACACAGACAGATACCCCACAAAGGAAACGGCAATTTCAACCGTCCCAGGTGAAATGCCGGTAAGTGTGTAGGCCCCTTTTTCATCGGTAACAGCCCCATTGGTCGTGCCATTCACATACACATTGGCAAAGGGCATGGCCTTTCCCGTTGCGGCGTCTGTCACCTGGCCGGTGAGTGTTGCCGTCTTTTGCCCATAGCTGAGCAGGGACGTGCTTGTAAGTAGAAGGACCGTTATCAAGGCAACAAAAAAAGAGCAACGCATAGTATGTAAGTTACTCTTTTAAAAGAATCCGGGTAAGAAAATATAACTATGGCCTCAATCCAGCCCCGGCGTAATCGCCCAGGTACCATCCGCATTCAGCGTAGCATTCATTGAGAAAATACCATAGGGAAACTCAATTTTTACCGCATTTAAATCCGACGGGTTCAGTACCTGGCCTTGTTCGATATCGGCGAAAGTTATCCAGTAGTCAAAACGGGGAGCAAACAGGAAATTCATATTAGGCTGCGCCTGCACGGCAAAAGCGACTGCACCCGACAAGCCTATACCTACGCTGGCCTGGTTGATCGCAGTGGTATGGTCGGACATGATGTTTAGAGAGCCGTGCTCGTACCAGTTCTTCTTATTGACGAATTTGTAATTACCGGCTTCCTTGGTGAGCGTGATTTGATTGTCTTCGGTCATGCTGGTGGGGGAATTTTCTCCTGCATTAAAAACAACCCCGGGCTTTAACGGGCCTGTTTTACCCCAGAAGAAATAGAGATCCATGTTCCATGATATGGCTAGCTGCGAATGCGCGGCCGCTTTTTCCACGCGCCACGCGAGCGGAAAAACGCTCGGGTTCGGGCTGTTGTGATTTTGCTGAAATACACAAAAACTGCCTGATGAGTCGGAGTTATTAACAAAATTGATTGTGAAGGTTGTCATATGTGACTGAGCGGTTTGTGGTTTAATTCAATTCCATAAAGTACCGGTCTTGTCAATCTACTTCTACTTTTGATTGAATGGAAAAGCAGAAGGGCCGCCGGGTTATCCGGCGGCCCTCCGACAAATGCTCGTGGTGAGATTAATTCAGCGTGCTACTTTTTTTCGTAAGACCTCATTTGCTATTAAATGGTTATGTTTCTGATTATAAGATAATTATATTTTATTTTCTAGACTAAACTCTGCAACTCTCCCGCAATTTACAAGTCACGCCCCCGCATAAATCCGGCTCAAAGTTGTTACTTTGTGCCGGAGGGCGCTCCTCGCACCATGGCATTCCATCGTTTCGGATGGACAATAAAAATCCGCTTGCATGAACCAAATTGATGTTTGTATTAACTACTACGGGAAACCGTATCACACTGCCGTTACCCTTCTGACACTTTGGAAACATTCATCCCGGCACATTAACAAGATTTATCTGGTTATCGAAAAAATACAGCCGTATTACCAGTATGACGTCATCCCTTTGCTGAAATTTTACCTCAAAGGATTGCCCATCGAATACGTCTATCCCCAGTATTTTTATTATTCCGGTAATCCGGATGAATCGTGGCTTTCAGATCCTGAAAAGCGTTATGGCCTGAAATATCAGTACGCGCTTGAAAAGTCGGACAAGGAGTTTTTATTTCTTTCACACAATGACTGTCTTTATGAAGACGATTTGTTGGGAAAAATGTTGATGAAAACGCAAAATGAGACGATTGCCGGAATAGGGCTGGTGGGCCAATGCTGGAATTGTCCTGCATTTTTTGCCAAGCTTTGCGATGGTAACCGGTTTGAAAACTATGTTCCGACGAAAGAAGAGCTCAAAGAATTGGTGGATACCTACAAACCGCCACGTGCTGCGATACATTACAAATTAATAGACAGCGGAGTCATACACCCCTTGCCGGAATGCCGGCTGAATGAATACGCGTGCCTGGTCAACGTTCCGGTTTACAGGCAAAATGTCGTTCCGACGGGGGATATCCTGCCATTCGGCGGTGGTTGGCATGGTACGGACTGGGGCGCGATCTGGTTCCATTCGATGTATAACCGGGGTTATAAGTTCATCAACTTCCCATTCGAGCCGCACATGCAGCATGCGCCGTTTTCCAATAATGGAAGCGGGCACCGCGCCGATACCGAATTCGAACTTTATAAATCTTCTGAGGCGGCGGCGAAATCCTATTTGTTAGCCAATAATTTAATCCCGAAAGACGTGCCTCTCGCGTTGAAGTTGGAGAAGCAAACCATTAAAACCAAACACCGGATCAGGAACACTTTGATTAAAGTGAAAGTCAAACTGACGGGGAAATAAGTAACATTTCCGGACACCCTGGTGAAGTAAAAATGCAACGGAAGTTTCCGCATTTTTACTCGTTTTTAGTGGAATGCCTCGTAATTTTGCCATCTGAAACTATAAGGCAAGAGGCAATGGATTTAAATAACATTCTGAAACAGATCGAGTTTGTAAAAGAAATAGACAAGCTCAAATACATTCAAAGAAAAACCAGGCTCTTCAACAGCGACCGGAACGAAAACGACGCGGAGCACAGCTGGCACCTCGCGGTCATGGCCATCGTGCTGGCCGGGCATTCCAATGTTCCGGTCGATGTGCTTAAAGTTGTGAAAATGGTGCTCATACACGATATCGTCGAGATCGACGCCGGCGATACGTTCATCTACGATACCCAGAAAAGTCATACTAATACAGACGACGAGCGCCTCGCAGCAAACCGGATTTTCGGGCTGTTACCCGCGGAACAGGCTGCCGAACTGATCGCCGTTTGGGAGGAATTCGAGGCAGGGGAGACGAGCGAAGCCAAATTTGCGAGATCTATGGACCGCCTGGAACCACTCCTTCAAAACAGCTCCAACAACGGCGGTACCTGGAAGGAATTCGGGGTGAAATACGAGAAGGTTTACGAAAAGAAAAAGGTGATCAAAGACGGATCGGAGACGCTTTGGGCTTTTGCCGAAGGGTTGATCAACGAAAGCGTCGAAAAGGGGATCCTGGAAAAGTAAACCGGTACACCCGGCTCGGCGGGACCTTCCTTGGTCTACATTTTCAGCGGTTCATCTACATTATTTTTCGGGAAGCAGGCATTTCATTTCCTTTGCTTATCACCTAAAAAGCAATGCTATGAAAACGACGAGAAATTGGCTGATAATCACCTTCCTGATATCGATATTGGCCTGCTTCACACGCGAGCCCGCGCCGTTAAAGCCCGCCTATGCGTGGAAAGAACTGCTCCCGGCAGGAAGCGGCACGCACCAGTACGAATGGAAATCCGGTACCTACCCGATGGGCCTCGTGCCACACGTGGCATTTGGCGGTAAACTTTGGATGGCCGGGCAAAAAGCGGCCTGGTCGTCGTCTGACGGTGTTACGTGGACACGCCACGCCAAGAACGACTGGGGCGAACGCATCTACATTTCAGGGATTTATTTCAAAGACAAGCTCTGGCAGACAGGGGGAATGCGTTACCAGGAGCGCGAACTGACGAATGAAATATGGAGTTCCGGCGATGGTTCCGAATGGCAGAAGGCAGGCAACGGAGCATGGGGGCCACGAAAAGGGCACGCATTGGTTGTGTTTAAAAACAAATTGTGGCTCTTTGGCGGTACTTCCCGGATCTCGCGGGATTTCGAATCGCTGGAAATGAAAAATGACGTATGGTCGTCGGCCGACGGTCTGAAATGGACGCAGGAAGTAGCCCGGGCGCCCTGGTCGCCGCGCGACTCGCCGCAAATGGTGGTACTGCGCGACACGCTTTACATGGTAGGCGCGCAGGGAATGGCCGATGTGTGGCGTTCGGCCGATGGCAAGAACTGGACGCAGCTCACGGCCGAAGCCGGCTGGAAGAAGCGCTTCGATATGGGCGTGCACGCATTCGACGGCAGGCTGTGGGTATTTGGCGGCCGCGACCTCAATCCCGACCACCACAAAGGTGCATTGAACGACGTCTGGTTTTCGGCGGACGGCAAGGACTGGTTCCGTCACGCCGAACATGCGCCGTGGAGCGTCCGCAGCGGGGGCAACAGCGTCGTATTCCGGGATCAGGTATGGATTTTCAGCGGCAAGCACACCGGCGCCGATCCGGTCTGGAAGGGGGATGTGTGGGTGCTGCAAAGGAAATAAAGTAGCCCTGCGGTGATATCGGAAAAATTGAATTAAAAACTTTAATTGCAATAAATGACTAAGAAATAGGGTGTTCCGGCTTTTAACATCCGAGAGGTGTGTTAAGACAGGAAATCCATGAAAGCACGAGCGAAGAGGTTTGCTTTTTTGAAGTGGGTAAAATGGGCTGCCGCGGCCTGCGTGGGCGTGCTGCTACTGGTCCGCTGCGGCGCGGAAAAGCCGGAAGAGCTGGAACTGGCATTGAAGGAAATACCCGGGGAACTGGATTTTAACTACGATGTCAAACCCATTCTGTCGGACAAATGCTTCGCCTGCCACGGACCCGACGCCAAAAAGCAAAAGGGCGGCTTGCGGCTCGATACCGAAGAAGGTGCCTATAAAGCATTGAAGAATGCAAACAAACAGCAGGGAGGGTTGCGTCACGCGGTGGTACCCGGCGACCTGGCTGCCAGCGAAGTGTACAACCGGCTCATCTCGCACGACCCGGATGTGAAAATGCCGCCGCCTGCCTCCAATCTCACATTAACTATCAAAGAAATAGCGGTACTAACGCGCTGGATCGAGCAGGGCGCCAAATACAAGCCGCATTGGTCGTTCATCAAACCCGAAAAACCGGAACTTCCTGAACCTGAGCGGGAAAACTGGGCGTACACGCCGATCGACAAGTTCATTCTGGCCAGGCTGGAAAAGGAAAAATTGTCGCCCTCCCCCGAAGCCAGCCGTGAGGACCTCATCCGCCGGGCAAGTTTCGACCTCACCGGCTTGCCGCCTTCACTCGCCGATATCGACGCATTCGTGGCCGACAAATCCTCCGATGCCTATGCAAAGCTGATCGACCGTCTGTTGCAATCGCCAGCTTACGGCGAGCGCATGGCCAGCGAATGGATGGACGTTTCGCGCTACGCCGACAGCGATGGCTACCTCGACGATAAACACCGCGATTTCTCGCCCTGGCGCGACTGGGTGATCAGTGCTTTTAATCGGAATATTCCTTACAACCGGTTCGTTACCATGCAGTTGGCGGGTGATCTGGTGCCCGGTAAGACCAAAGAAACCATTCTCGCTACGGCATTCAACCGGCTGCACAAGAAGAGCTCCGAAGCCGGTATCGTTTTCGAAGAGTACCGCGTGGAATACAATGCCGACCGCGTACAAACGCTCGGGCAGGGCATTCTCGGTCTTTCCGTACAATGCGCCCGCTGCCACGACCACAAATACGACCCGATCAGCCAGGAGGCCTATTACAAAATGTTCGGGCTTTTCAACAGTACCAACGAAACCGGCAGCCCGGTTTACGGTCCCGACCAAACGCCTGGCCCCGCATTGCTGCTGACGACGAAGGAAAACGAGGAAATGCTCCGGTTCTTCGACCGGAAGATCACCGGATTGAGCAACCAGCTAGCCAGTAGCCAAGACAATTCTGAACAAGACCTGCAAAAGTGGCTGTATACCCGGGCATTGTCCGAAAGGTTGCTCGATCAGAAAACCCGTGAAGGCCTGGTCGCTTATTATCCCTTCGACAAAGCGGCCAAAACGGGCGACGGCAAGACCGTCATGCCTAATGCGCTCAACGCAAAACAGCTGGCACAATGCAATGAGATCATCCTGAAACCCGGCGTGAAGGGCAATGCCTATTTCGTTTCGGATTACAATTCGGTCAAACTCGGAAACAATATCGGCTGGCACGAACGCACCGAGCCTTTTTCGGTCGAGTTGTGGATCAACCCGAATACCGTCTACCCCGACGCCGGTATATTCTACCATTGCGAGGACCTGCGGCTCGGCTATAAGGGCTACTCGCTGCGTCTGGCCGACAATAAGTTACAGTTTATCATCGCGCATTCCTACCCGCAGAACGCCATCCAGGTGAGCACCCTCGCGCCCGTGCCCGTGAAGGCGTGGACGAAGGTTACCGTCACCTACGACGGTACCAGCAAAGCCGCAGGGGCGAAGATTTACGTCAATGGCGAGCTGGCGAAAACGGCTGTCGACGTCGATAACCTCTACAAAGGCATTTTGTATGAAAAAGATATTCATACCTATGGTTTCCAGGGATTTATGGTCGGGCAGCGTAACCTGCTCATTCCGTTTAAAGACGGCGGGATCGATGAGTTGAAAATCTATGACAAAGCGTTGACGGCCCTGGAAGCTTTGTATAACCATAACCCGAAAAAAGCTGCTGAAATACTGAAAAAACAGGTTTCGGATGATCAGCACACGATGGTGAAGGATTTTTACAATGCGCATTTCAATGCAAAAACAAAAATGCTGCGCGATAGCCTGAAAACCCGGATGGACGAGCAGAATAAGCTCATCAATAATATCCCTGAACTGATGGTGATGGGTGATCTCCCGAAACCACGCCCGACTTACCTCCTCACGCGCGGTGCGTACAATGCGCCCGGGAAGCAGGTAACACCGGGTGCGCTGGATGCCGTAATGCCTTTCGATGGGAAATTTCCGCAAAACAGGCTGGGCCTCGCGCGCTGGCTTTTCGATAAAGACAACCCGCTCACAGCACGGGTGTTCGTGAATCGTATCTGGCAAATGCATTTCGGCAACGGCATTGTGCGCTCTTCCGCAGATTTTGGTAACCAGGGTAACCTGCCGTCGCATCCCGAGCTGCTCGACTGGCTGGCCGTCGATTTTATGGAATCCGGTTGGAATATCAAAAGGCTGCACAAGCTCATCATGCTGTCGGCAACCTACCGGCAGACGTCCAAAACGACCCCGCAACTGCTTGAAAAAGACCCGGATAACACACTGCTTGCAAGAGGTGCGCGCTTCCGTTTTACTGCGGAAATGATACGGGATAATTCGCTATTTATCAGTGGTTTGCTGGTTGACAAAATTGGCGGTAAAAGTGTTTATCCCTACCAGCCGGCCGGTCTCTGGGACGAGCTGAGCGACAAGGTATGGCGTTACAAATACCAGCAGGAACCCGGCGAGGGGCTATACCGCAGAAGTCTCTACACGATCTGGAAGCGAACCTCCCCGCCGCCTTCGATGCTGATCTTCGACGCGCCCGAACGTGGTGAATGCGTGGCCAAACGCCGCTCTACCAGCACGCCGTTGCAGGCATTGGTACTGCTCAACGACCCGCAGTATGTGGAAGCGGCGAGGGCATTGGCCGAGAAGGTTTTGCACGAATGTAAAACGAATGGATCAAATGCGACGGGACTCGCATTCAGGATGATAACCGGGCGTCGGCCCGACCGGACGGAGCAGAAAATTCTCGCGGAATTTTACACGGACGAGCTCAAACGCTTCCGCGCGCGACCCGCGCAGGCGCTCGAATACCTGCGTACAGGCGAGCGCAAGTGGGACTCGACGCTGCCGCCGGAGGAAATAGCCGCATTGGCAACCGTATCCGGTTCGATCATGAATACCGACGAGGGACATACCCGTAAATGACAGGATTATGGAAGATTTGAAAAAGGTATTGACACAACTCAACCGGCGGGATTTTCTTACCAAGGCAGGTCTCGGCTTCGGTTCCATCGCGCTTTCGAGCATTTTGCAGGCTGGTACCTCGCCCGGTGCGCGTGCACGGGAGGCAGCGAATGCGGAATCGGCGGTAGCGCCGTTCATCCGCGGGCCGCATTTTTCACCGAAAGCGAAGCGCATCATTTACCTGTTCCAAAGCGGCGGCCCTTCGCAGCTGGAAACATTCGATTACAAGCCTGCATTAGCCAAATGGCATGGCCAGGAAATCCCGGATTCAATCAAATCGACGCAGCGGAACTCGGGGATGGTGGCCGGGCAGTCGACTTTTCCATTGGTCAAATCGATCTATGATTTCAAACAATACGGGCAGTCGGGCGCGTGGGTGAGCGAACTTTTGCCTTACACGGCGGGTATCGTCGACGATCTGTGCATTGTGAAGTCGGTATTTACGGAGGCGATCAACCATGAGCCGGCGGTCATGTTCGTGCAAACCGGCTCGCAGCAAAGTGGTCGTCCGTCGATGGGCTCGTGGCTGAGCTATGGGCTCGGCTCCGATAATCAGAACCTGCCGCATTTTATGGTATTGATTTCCAAGGGTGTAAGCGGTGATCAGCCATTGAGCACGGCTGCGTGGGCCAATGGCTTTCTGGCGTCGCACCACCAGGGCGTGCAGCTCCGGGCGGGGAAAGATCCGGTACTTTACCTGCAAAACCCGTACGGCGTGCACAAGGAAGACCGCCGCCGCGCATTGGACCGCATTAAGGAACTGAACGAGCACCAGTATACGCTCTGGGGCGATCC
Organism: Dyadobacter sp. SG02; assembly: GCF_900109045.1. Lineage (GTDB taxonomy): Bacteria > Bacteroidota > Bacteroidia > Cytophagales > Spirosomataceae > Dyadobacter. Next base: position 233,019 of record NZ_FNYL01000015.1, on the reverse strand, counting down.
GGAAATACAGTCGAAGATCAGCCAGTACGAAATGGCGTATAAGATGCAGACGTCCGTGCCCGACGCGCTGAATACCTCCGACGAGCCGGAATATATTTACAAAATGTACGGGGAAGATGCCCGTAGGCCGGGCAGTTTCGCGGCCAATTGCCTGCTCGCGCGGCGTATGGCCGAGCGCGATGTGAAATTTATCCAGCTCTACCACATGGGGTGGGACCAGCATGGCGATTTACCTAAAAACATCGCCAAACAGGCCAGGGACGTCGATCAGGCGTCGGCTGCATTGGTGAAGGACCTCAAACAGCGCGGGTTACTCGAAGATACGCTTGTGGTCTGGGGCGGCGAATTTGGTCGCACCAGTTTTTCGCAGGGCAAACTTACGGCCGATAATTACGGCCGCGACCACCACCCGGGCTGTTTTTCGATGTGGATGACAGGCGGCGGCATTAAAACCGGCCAGGTCTACGGCGAAACTGACGAATTCAGTTACAATGTTGTGAAAGACGGTGTGCATGTGCATGATTTCCAGGCGACATTGCTGCATCTTTTCGGGTTGGATCACGAGAAGCTGATATTCAAACATCAGGGGCGACGGTACCGGCTTACCGATGTGCACGGCAAGGTTATCCAGGGTTTGATCGCCTAGCGGCCGGGGAAGGGCTTTGGGTTTTGTCAAGTAAAATTCATGGGAAATGTGCTTCATTGAGGTGACTACTTACATTCCGATGAAACCGAAACTCAGATCCATTGCCCTCGCGTTCGCATGTGCGTGCGGGAGCCAGTTGCTTTTTGCACAAAATACTTCCATTACCATTTCCAAACGGTACCTGAACCTGCCCGTATCCCAAAGCGACGACCGGGCGGTAATGCATTTCAATGTGAATGGTAAACCGGAACGGTCGTTCAAAATACGGCTCGCATCGGGTAAGCCCGATTACTGGGTGTTTTGCGATGTTACCGCATTACAGGGGAAAACCGTCTCCATCAGCTACGACGGCAAGCAGGATGGCCTTACGAAGATATTCCAGGACGATCGTTTCTCAGGCGAGGACTCGGTATACCGCGAGCGGAACCGCCCGCAATACCATTTCACCACCCGTCGCGGCTGGATCAACGATCCGAACGGGATGATTTTCTACGAAGGTGAATACCATCTTTTTTACCAGCATAACCCCTACGAATGCGAATGGGAAAATATGTCGTGGGGACATGCCGTGAGCAAGGATATGGTGCACTGGCAGGAGCTGCCGACGGCGCTGATGCCCGATGAAATGGGTACGATGTTCTCTGGCTCGACCGTCATCGATTATGAGAATACCGCCGGTTTCAACAAAGGAAATGCACCCGCTATGGTCGCCTTCTTCACGGTTGATAACCCTGAAAAGCAGGTGCAATGCATGGCATACAGCCTCGACAAAGGCCGTACCTGGACCAAATACGGCAAAAACCCGCTGATCGACTCGAAAGCCAAATGGAACAGCAAAGACACGCGCGACCCGCGGGTGTTCTGGTACAAGCCCGGCAAGCATTGGGTCATGGTGCTCAACGAGCGCGACGGCCATTCTATTTATACCTCCCAAAACCTGAAAGAATGGCAATTCCAAAGCCATCTGACCGGCTTCTGGGAATGCCCCGACCTGTTCGAACTGCCCATAGACGGCGATAAAAGCAAAACCAAATGGGTGATGTACGGTGCTTCGGCCAGCTATATGATCGGTTCATTTGATGGAAAAACCTTCAAACCGGAATCAGGCAAGCATTACTATACAACCGGCAGCATTTACGCCGCGCAGACTTTCACCAATATGCCCGAAACCGACCCGCGCCGCATTCAAATCGGCTGGGGCCGGGTATCACATGCGGGTATGCCGTTCAATGGTATGATGCTGCTTCCTACCGAATTGCAGCTCCGGACTACTAAAAACGGCCTGCGACTGACCAGCAAACCGGTGAAAGAAACCGAACCGCTTTTCAAAAGAGTAGGGCAATGGTCGGCACTGCCGGCCGAGGAGGCCAATGCGAAACTGAAATCGCTACCATCGCCCGATCAGTTTCGCATTAAAACGACCCTCAAACTCTCGCACGCCACCAGCGCCGGACTCTCGCTCTTCGGCCAGCGGATACTGGATTACGACATGAATTCCAACCTCGTCAACGGCGTGTTCTATTCGCCCGAGGATATGACCAGCATGGAAATCACCGCGGATATTTATGTAGACCGCACAACCGTCGAGGTATTTATCGATCATGGTGCCTATTCCTATTCACTGCAACGCAAACCGGCTTCGGACGCGAAAGACGTGCTCAATTTCTGGGGTAACCGCATTGAGGTGAAGAACCTGGAAATTTACACCTCGGAATCCATCTGGAAATAGGGCGCTTTATCACAAAGGGTACTCACGCAGTAGCCGCGTCGAACAGCCGGCAATAATTCCCGCCGCCGATTTTGCCTATTTCCTGTTCATTAAAACCCGCTTTGAGCAAAGCTTCCACAACGGTATAGTAAAAGCCTGTTTTCTGATCGGCCCAGGCGAAGTTCGTGCGCTCGCCCGCGCGGACGCCCTGCTGCGCTTGCCCGCCAGCACCGCGATTGGGTGCATTCGGCGACCGGTATGCCGGGGTCAGCTTGGTATCCGTGCCAATGGCGACGTGGTCCGCGCCGATAATCTCGACGAGCGCCCGCACATTGGCCGCAAATTCGATCGGAGTCTCCGCAAGATGCGTCCATACCCCTATCACTCCGCCTGCGTCGGCAACGATCTTCGACTGTTCTTTGCTGATCAGCCTCGGTTTCATCATTTGGGCCATTCGTTCATTTTGGCCGGGTTGGGTATCGAGGCCGGTGTGGGAAATGAGGACGGGTTTGGTCGCCACTTTGAGCGCCGCATCGATGGTGGCGTTACTTGCATGGGCAAGGTCTACAAGAATACCCTGCCTGTTGCATTCCCGGATCACATCGGCGCCGAAGGCCGTCAGGCCACCCCATTGCGGAGTTTTGGTATAAATATCGCCCAGCGGTACAGAGGCGTCGTTGTCGTGCAACAAACCCAGGTGGCGCAGCCCGCGCTCGTACGCGCCCGCAAGCCTGTCGAGTTTCCCTTCCAGGAAATGCGCTCCTTCTACCGACTGAATGACGGTCGGATGATGTTTTTGGCGTGCAATTTTAAGGTCCGAAAGGTTGAAAGCACGTTTGATTTTATTGTCCTTCAATGCCTTATCCATCGCGTCCAGGCCGCTGACAAACCGGTTGTAGGCATCACCGGGATTGACGAGTTTCTGGTAATCGACGGCAAATGTCATGCAAACGGCAGTCAGTCCCGAGTTCTTCAATTCACCGGCGAGGTCGATGGCCGGTCCCGGTAGCTCCGGGGCGTTAAGCGGTACATCGATGTGGTTATGAGTGTCGATACCGATGGTTTTTGCGACAATGGCCGCAATGCGCGGGTCAATGTCCTCTGTTTGTCTGGCAAAAAGGGGATGTAGCAGGAATGCGCCGCTTGCGCCGGCGGCTGTCGTGAGAAATTGTCTTCTGGAGTAGGACTGGAAAATGCTTTGCATATCGGGTATAGATATTGGCCGCGGCCTGATTATTCAAGGGCAGTACGTTTACCAATATCAATTCGTTGCAGGGCGCTACTTTTCAGCCAGCGTTGCACCCGTCAGCTTGATCCGGTACGGCCACTGCTCTTCCTTCTGCTGGGCCGCCTGCCGCCCGAATGCAACCGGCCAATGCTCGGCAGGCGCACCGCTCACCACGAACCAGAGGTATTGCGTGTCTTTGGGTAACTTGAATGTCGCCTTGCCCTTCGCTTCGCGCGAGACTTTCCCGTAAACGCGCTTACCATCTTTGGTATGCGCTACAAAACCATAACGCCAGCCTGCTTTGTCGGTTTTTACATCGCTGTATCCTTTCGCGCCCGCAATGCCTTCGAAATCGACGGTTACCGTTGCGCCCTTCGCCGGAACGGCGAGCTGAATGCCATTGTACCCGTAGTTTTGCGGCGCATTCGACGAATCGACCTGGTACCAGCCATTTCCAATGGCGGTGAGTTTGGTGGAATGTTTGTCGGCATAAGGCGCCGCCACTTTTTCGACCCTTTTCAGGTCCCAGGTCATAAATCGGCTGGCCGCTTCGAACATCTCGTCGTTGAATGCCTCCTGGCTGAGGTTATTGAGCCTTTTGTAGGTCGTTACGGGGTCTTCGCCTTCCTGTGTGGAGCGGCATAACGTGCCAAAAAACTCCTTGCCGTGTTTCTCCGACCAGTATTCGAGCACATACGGCGAGTGGTACATGTTCTGCGGATGCAGGAATGCAAAATGCGTCTTTTTGAGGTAGCTCACGAAGTGGTAGTTCTCGAAAGTCATCCACTCGGGATACACCTGCCACAGCATATACTGGGCCGACATTTCCATGACCGGCCCACGCGGGCCCGTCTTCGCGTCCGAGCGCGACATGTACTGGAACGCGTGCCCGAGCTCATGCGCGAGGGCCCCGTAAGGCGCTTTCGACATCCGCACCGCCGGCGTCCAAAGTATACCGATCTTGTTCTCGACGCCCCCGCCGAAAGCGGTCTGCTCCTTGCCGCCGATCACGTAGAGGATCATCTTGTATTGGTCGGTAAGCGACTTGCCTTTTTGAACAATTTTCAGATCATTGACATAATAATCATAAAACCGCTCACATTCGCGCAATGCCTTCTGCACGTCGAAACGCCGGGTGGAATCCGGGTTCGTCATCGGGTCTTGACCAAACTCTTTATGCCAAAAGATCGCGATATTGTCCGATTGCACCATCCGTTTGTAGCTGAACTCGCTTTCTTCGCTGTTGTAATCGTTGCCGTCCGGCACCCGCATGGCTTTGGCGGGAATGTAGAGTTCTTTGGTCTGCGCGACGCTGCGTGAATGTGTTAGGAACAGCAGTATTCCAATAAATGCAAATGTCAGGAGAAGGTGGCGTTTCATGACCGGTTTAGCTTGGGATTCAGGATGATATTGCAAAATATATCCTTTGAAATACACTTGCCCGATCTTGCGCCGATCCTGCTAAAAATGGTAACGGAGTGGTTAATATCCAGTAATGTCAGGTATGGTCAGGCGTAGTCAGGTTTGGTCAGGTATGGTCAGGAATAGTCAGGTATGGTCAGGAATAGTCAGATATGGTCAGGAATAGTCAGATATGGTCATTAAACTCCTTCACCACACTTGACAACACCTGACCATACCTGACCACTCTTGACCACTCTTGACCACGCCTGACCATACCTGACCACACTTGACCACACCTGACCACAAATGACCTAATTCCGATAAACGACATTCCCGCGATGCACGAGCGCCTTTACGGGCGAAATACGGGCAACAGCCTCGGCCGAGCAACTCGCCTCTACCAACACAACACTTGCCTCGTCACCGGCCTTGGGCCATTGCTGTTTTCCTTTGTCATCGAGCGGTACAATACCGCAGGTCGCCAGTTTGAGGCAACGCGATAAATCCAGTTCCGTCGACTGGCCGTAAAGCTGTGCCATCAGGTTTGCTTTCTGCAACACGCTTCCCGAGCCGAATGTATTCCAGTGATCCACAATGCTATCGTTCCCCGTCATGACGGTCACGCCGTGGCGGTAGAGGGTAGGAATAGGCATAATGGTACTGCCGAAAGGGACAGTCGAAATTACGCCTACCCGTGCGTGCGCGAGTTTTTCGGCGGTTTCTTCCAGTTTCGGTTTTTCCAGTTTTGCGAGTACGAAGCAATGGCTGAGGAATGTTTTGCCGGCCAGCGCCGGGTTTTCGACTACTTTTTGGGTCAGGTATTCCACCGTTTTCAAACCCGGCTCGCCGCCTTCGTGCAGGTGGATATCGATGCCTTTCCCATGATCGAGCGCGAGTTGGACGATAAAATCGATCTGTTTTTCCACGCTCCCGTCGATTGCATTGGGGTCCAGGCCGCCGATGAAGTCGATATCCATCGCGGCGGCTTCTTTCATCAATTGCTCGGAATGCGAATAGAAAACCCCGTGCTGCGGAAATGCTACCAGCTCCGTTCCGAAGGAATCTTTTTTGTTTTCAATCGCTTTTTGCAGGTTTTTCAGCGAATCCAGCCTCGACGTCGGCTCGATATTGACGTGGCTTCGCGCAAAATTGGTACCCTTCGATTGCAGCAGTTCAATGATCTTCTCAGCGCGGTAAGTCGATGTTTTCAGCAGTTCGGGCAAAGTTTTTTGCTCGAATGCGATCATATCCTTCACCGAACGGTTTTTTGCGAGCCGCGCTTTCCATGGCCCTCCGTAAAATGTTTTATCCAAATGAATGTGCATATCCCTGAACGCCGGGAGCATGAGCTGGCCTTTGGCGTCGGTTGCGTCGGCTTTCGGATCGTTGGGAAGCACGGCCTTGATTTTTCCATCCTCGATCTCCACGTTGAAAAGGCCTGTTTCGGTCGCGATTACCTCGCCGTCCTCATATACAAAACCCGTTTCCAGCCGCACATTTTTCAGTACCCATTTCTTTACCGGCTTGCGGCCTGTTTCAGTCTGTTGCGCCGCGCCGGTGGCGAACGCACCCGGTTTTTTGACCAGTATTTCGCCGGCCAGCAGCAAGCCTGAACTCTGAATGAATGTTTTGCGGGAAATGGATTCCATGTGCCTGGGATTAAGGTTTTTGCAAAATTAACCCCGATAGCCGTCTGAAACGATGCGCTATTTATGCTAAAACTTGCAGGATTTATAACGCATTACGAAATGCACGGGGCGACAGGCCTGTCTGGGCCTTGAAGAAGTTGGAAAAATGAGGAAGATCACTGAACCCGAGTTCGAAAGCGATCTCTTTCGCCGATTGCCCCGAAATCAGCAACAAACGCTTCGATTCCAGGCCGATGCGATTATGGATCAGGAATGTGGCCGGGACGTGCAAATGCCTTTTACAGAGAATATTAAGGTAATTGGGTGAAATGTTGAGCTGGTCGGCGTAGAATGCCACGGTTTTGTGGGATTTGAAATGCGTGTCCACCAGCGCATGGTATTTGAAAAGGATCGGATTGGCGCGATACGCACCGATATCCTCGTAAATGCGTTCGGCCTCGCGGCTCACCAGCTGCAAGGCCACCCGGCTCCGCAGTTGTACCATATCCCAATCCACCACCGCAGTGCCCAGCTCGCCTTCCAAAGCTTCGAGCTCGTAACACAATGCCTCGAAAACCGTATGTGGCAGATCGATCACCGGGTGGTTCCGGTAGGATATAAACGAAAGCCTTAAAAAGTTGGAAGAGGTCTCGAAAGCCCGCCGCCCGACCATCAGCTGAAACCCTGTCGTGCCCTCGTCGAGTTCCCAGCGATGCACCTGTCCGGGAAACAGCAAATGCACCTGACGATCAGCCACTTCGTAATCCACAAAGTCGATCGAATGCGTCCCGCGCCCTTTCCGCACGACAAAAAGCATGAAGAAATCATGCTTGTGCGGCTTCTCGATCCGGGCCTTCCCATCCAGCTCATGGCGCAAAAGCTTGTACCCCGACTCCGCCGAAGAGTCGAATGCATCGATGCCAAGAGTAGGGAACGCCGTTTTCGTATTCATAAGATGAAAGTACAAAAAATGCCGCAAGGGGGTTCCCGGTTCTTATTGTAAGGTCAAAGGCCGGATTTGCAGGCGGTACAGATCAGTGTGTATTTCAAAATAAAATTTTTTAAAATATTAAACTATTAAATTGGTAGACTAAATAGTTTAATTAATTTTGTGCACCAGCCACCACCAAATCGCGATTTCTCATGTACCTGAGCAGCATCAAGCTTGCACAGGGCGCGTGAACGAGCATGTATTCATTTAACTAACACCTGAATATGAAAAGGTACGTTTATCAACTACTGGGGCTGGCGGCGGCGTGGGTGCTGTCCGCATTTGCTGTAACCGACAATACTTACGAAGAGCAGATCCGCGACTGGCACGAGAAACGCGTCGAAAGCCTGAAAGCGGAGTCAGGCTGGCTGAACCTGGCCGGGCTGTTCTGGCTCAAAGAGGGGAGCAACACTTTTGGCAGTGACGAAAAGAATGACATTTTGTTCCCCGAAGGCAAAAGCAACCCGTTTTTAGGCGAGTTTTTGCTTGAAAAGGACAAAGTAACACTGAAAGCCAAGCCTGACGCGCAGATTTTCAATGGAGACGAGCCGGTGACGGAGCTCGCTATTTTTGATGACGGCAAGCCGGTTACCCTCAAACACGGACCATTGCGGTGGTTTGTGATCAAGCGCGGCGAGAAGTATGCGATCCGCCTGCGCGACCTGGAAGGCGAGTACCTGAAAGGTTTTTCAGGAATTGAAAGGTATCCCGTGCAGGAAAAATGGCGGGTAAAAGCACGTTTCGTGCCTACGCAGGGACGCAAAGTATCTATTACCGACATTACCGGCCGCACCGACGACCAGGTATCGCCCGGCAAGCTGGTTTTCACGGTCGATGGCAAGGAATATAACCTCGATGCCGTGGGCAAGCCCGAAAGCCTGTTTATCATCTTCGCCGACCAGACCAACAAGCACGAAACTTACGGCTCCGGCCGCTTCCTGTATTCGTCCGTCGAGGCCGACGGCACCGCATGGCTGGATTTCAACAAAGCCATCAATCCGCCCTGTGCATTCTCCCCTTATGCCACCTGTCCGCTGCCACCAAAGCAGAACAAGCTCACGCTTGCCGTCGTAGCAGGTGAGAAGCGCTACGGCGACCACTAATCCGCGATTCCGCTCCGAATTTTTCAGACTTTCCTGTCCCAATTCCTCTGTACTGACCTTCACCGGGCACCCTGCTTGACGCGGGGTACCCGGGCAGGTCGCTGCTGCCTATTCGTGCCTTTTTTCACTCCCAAACGCATTTAAACCTCATTAAACATGATAAAACCTTACTTTACGAATTTACGTATAGATCAATACGGTACTGCCGGCCGGATCGCATTGGCAGCGCTGATGCTCGGGCTGGCGACGCCGGAGCAGACTTATGCCGCCCGGTCATTGGCGTCGGTGCTGGTGCGTGCGGACAAGCCGGTCTCGGGTGTGATCCGCGACAGGGAATCGGGCCAGCCGTTGCCGGGCGTTTCGGTGATCGTGAAGGGCTCTTCGAATGGTACTATCACCGACCAGGATGGTAAATACCAGCTCATTGCCCCGGAAAATGCCACTTTGGTGATATCTTTCATTGGTTATGCGTCCATTGAAAAACCCGTGGGCGGGCAGACGCAGATCGCCGTGGAACTGAGCGCCGATACACGCCAGCTCAGCGAGCTCGTGGTGGTGGGTTATGGTACGCAGACGAAGTCGGAATTTACGGGTTCGGCGGTCCGTTTGAAGGGCGAGGCCATTAAGGAGCAGCCGATCCAGAGTTTCGACCAGGCGCTCGCGGGGCGTGCGGCGGGGGTGAGTATTTCCCAACCGAACGGCGTGCTCAATAACCCGCCGGTGATCCGTATACGGGGCATCAACTCCATTTCACTGAGTTCCTACCCGTTGGTGGTCGTGGATGGTATTCCGATCAACACAGGTAATGTTTCGACGAGCACGGCGGTACCGAATAATCCGTTGGGCGACATTAACCCGGCGGATATCGAGTCGATCGATGTGCTGAAAGATGCCGCTTCGACGTCCATTTACGGCTCCCGTGCGGCTGCGGGTGTGCTTTTAATTACCACTAAAAGAGGCAAGACCGGCAAGCCGAGGATCAACCTCGAATCCTGGGCGGGGGTGTCGGAAGTGACGCGACTTCCCGAGCTTCTGAATGCCGAGCAGTACATCGCCATCAAGAACGAGGCGGTGCTGAATGCCAAGATTTTAGGAGGAAACGAGCATAATGACAAAGTACCTTCCGCATTGTTTTTCCAAAATACCAACCCAGATGGCACTCCGATCGACACACGCTGGTACGACTACATTTACCGCACCGGCGTTTCACAGAACCATAACCTGAGCGTTTCGGGCGGTACGCAAAGCACTAATTATTATTTTTCAGCCAATTACAGTAAGCAGAACGGTTTCCTGCGTGCGAACGAGTTCGACCGGAAATCGGCGCGTTTTAATATTGATCAGGAGGTAAACCGCTGGTTAAAACTGAACGGAAGTGTTTCGTACAACTCTACCAACAATGCGTCGCCGTACGCCGGGTCGTTGCCGGGCTCGAACTTCTTTCTCGTGGGCCTGGCACGATTAGCCATTGCATTGCCGCCCAATGTGCCTGCCTATAATCCGGATGGTTCGTACAACATCAGTACGGCCAGCCCGAACACGATCGGAATGGGTAACAACCAGGTGGTGAGCAACTGGGGTAATCCGGTGGCGCAGTTGGACAAGAACCATTACACCTCGGCCAACGACCGCATTATCGGTAGCTTCGCCGCGACGGCGCAGCTCCTGAAAAACCTGCAATTCCGCACCAGCTATGCCATCGACAGGCTCCGTACCGAGACCAAAACCTTTGACAGCGCATTGCAAGGCAACGGCTATTCCACCAAAGGCAATGCCGTGAACGTGTCGGCGCTGCGCGACAACTGGAACTGGACCAACACCCTGACCTTCACGCCCACATTCGGCAAGCATTCGGTGTCGGTGCTTGCGGGATATGATGTGCAGAAATTCAATAACTCGGCCTGGGGCGCGTCGCGCTCGCAGGGTGCCGATCCGTTTTTCGAGAATTACCAGGGCAACTGGGGCTCGATTACCAGCTCGGGCAATGAGCTCGACGAGCGCGCTTATCTCTCCTATTTCTCGCGGGTGAGCTACGACCTCGCGAAGAAGTATTTTGTGACGGTCAATTTCCGCCGCGACGGTAACTCTGCATTGGGTTTTGATAAGAAATACGGGAATTTCGGCGGTATTTCCGGGGGCTGGGCGTTGTCGGAAGAAGCGTTTTACAAAAACCTGAAACTGGCCTCAGTACTGAGCTCGGTGAAGCTGCGCGCCAGCTGGGGACGTGTCGGAAATGGTAATATCAGCAATGCATTCGGTTCGCTGGAACTGTACAGCGGCGGATTGTACGGCAGCTCGCCCACCTGGGCGATCTCGCAAGCGGGTAACTCCGACCTGGGTTGGGAAACGAGCCGCCAGACCAACATCGGCGCGGACCTCGGCCTGCTCGACGACCGCATTCAGGTGGATGTGACGTATTTTGACAACAATGTCGACGGCCTTATCCTCAGCGCTCCGCAGGCTATTTCAAAAGGTATCCCGGGTAACTCGATCCTGCGCAATGTAGGTGCAATGTTCAACCGCGGCGTGGAACTGGGCATTTCGGCGAACATCATCCGCTCGGGCGAGTTTTCATGGAATGCGTCGGTCAATTTTACGAAGTTGAAGAACAAGGTAACGGGACTTTCGGACGGCAATACCGACATTGTAGGTACTACGCACGTAGCCTACGAAACCACCAACGTGACGCGCGTCGGGCATTCGGTGGGGAGCTTGTATGGGGCTAAAACAGCCGGTGTGAATCCTGAAAACGGTCGTCGGATATTTATCAATGCCAAAGGAGAGAAGGTACAATACAGCCAGATCGTCGGTCCGGGCGAGAGCAACTGGACGTACCTCGACGGCTCCAAAGCGGCCGCCATTACCGGTGCCGACTATTACCTCATCGGCGACGCGCTACCGAAATGGTACGGGGGATTTTCCAACACATTCAAATATGGCGCATTCGATGCTTCGGTGAACTTAACCTTCGCGGGCGGCAACTACGTCATGAACGGTACCCGCGCCACCTTGCTCGACCAGCGTGCCTACAACAACTCGACCGAAATCCTGAAACGCTGGCAGAAAACGGGCGACATTACCGACATTCCGAGGCTGGTTTACAACGATCAGCTTTCCAGCGGCTCGTCATTCCCGGTATCTACCAATGCCGAAAAAGCCGATTTCCTGCGTCTGCAAAATCTTTCGCTCGGCTACCGCCTGCCCGCGTCGGCATTTGGCAACTCCGGCATCGGGCCGGTGCGCATTTATGCGCAGGGATCGAACCTCTTCCTGCTGACGGGCTACAATGGTACCGACCCGGAATCGTCCGTGAACGGTAATTCCAACACCACGCCGGGTATTGAAAAGAACTCGGTAGGGCAGGCGCGGACTTTCACACTCGGTGTAAATCTTAGTTTCTAATTATCAGGTATTTCAATCATGAAGATATTCAATCAAACAGGCCGTAAATGGATCGGCTGGGGCTTTTCTATGGCATTTGCATGGGTGTTGCCGTCTTGCGATTCCGACACGCTGCTCCATCCCGTTCCCGAAACTTCTATTACCGGGGCGAATGCATTCGAAACGCCGGAACGCGTGCTCGGGTTGGTGAATGGTATTTATAAATCTGCTAAAGGGGGTAACTTCTACGGCGGCAACTATTACACCTACTCCGAAGTGCGGGGCGAGGAGTTCATCAACCGCACAAGCAACACATTTACCGCTTTCGAAGCGTGGAACCATACGCTGAATGCGAGCTCTAACTTCATCGCGGGCTTCTGGGCGTCCGGTTTTGAGACTATCAATAATGCCAATATCCTCACCAAAGGCATTGGCGAGCACCCGGGCGTCGTGAGCGACGCGCTCGCGAAGCAATATGCGGCCGAGGCGAAATTCGTACGGGCATTGAGCTACTTCGCGCTCGTGACCGCCTATGCGAGGCCTTACAACGAGGACCAGGGCGCATCCAAGGGCCTGCCGCTGCGCCTGCAAGCGGAAACGACGACCGACAATAACGACCTGAAACGCAGCACCGTCGCCGAGGTTTACGCACAGATCATCAAAGACCTGGACGAAGCCGAGGCCGACCTGCCTTTGAATTACACGACCGCATTACTCAACACCACCCGCGCGCACCGCAACACCGCCATCGCATTGAAAACGAGGGTGTACCTCAACAGCGGCAAGTATGACAAGGTGATCGAAGAAGCGAAAAAGATCGTTTCCACCGTACCACCGTTTGCGGCGACCGCCGGCGTGAAACATCAGCTAGGCAACATTATTGAAATTTTTACAACCAATTACACCAGCACCGAATCGATCCTCTCCGTCCCGATGACCGAACTCGATAACGTGACCGGGCAGACATCTTTCCCGTACGTGATCAATGCGAACTCGGAATACAACCTCAACCCGACGGGCATCTGGGGCGAACCCGAATGGCGCACAACCGACCTCCGGCGTACGTTCGCGCGCACGGCATCGGGTGTGCAGTTCCTCACCAAATATGCCAAACCATCGCCGTTCCTGGATTACCTGCCCATTCTCCGCTATTCGGAAATATTGCTGAACTACGCCGAAGCCGCAGCCCGTACCGGTGACCTCGCTACGGCCACCGCATTGCTCAAAGCCGTCCGCACCCGCTCGGATGCCAGCTACCAATTCCCGAAAGAAGCAACCGGCACGCAGCAAGCATTGGTAGCAACGATCCTGAAAGAACGCCGGATAGAACTGCTCGGCGAAGGCCTCCGCTCCATCGACATCCTGCGCAACCTGGCCCCATTCCCAGCCAAATCAGGCAACGGGTTAGTGGCGCCCGAAGTGGTTTCATCGCAAACCAACTATGTATTCCCGTTGCCCAACACTGAAATCATCACCAACAAGCTGTTGCTAGACTAAATTGGCTCCGACAGTCCCGCCCGGTGGTATAATTCCGAATCTTTCGGCATTTGTATCCGGGCGGGATTTTTACAGTATTATATTTGTATATCAATTCTATAAAATTAATAGACTAGATACTTTCACAAACGACCAAATACGAGGCGCATGAAAACCTATCAGCTCAAACTCACATACCCCGAAACACTTAGTGTACACCATATTACTTCATTGGTAGAATCGGTCAAAGGCGTAAGGATACAGCGGTTGAATATCATCGGGCGCGGGCGCGATTTTGTGGGCGTGCTGGTAGTGGAAACTGCCGGACTGCTGCATTACGATTCGCTCGTGGAGCGGCTGCGTTCGCGGCAGGAAGTTTTGCTCGACGAGCCGGAAATTGCACCGTTATGATGACGATGGCATTCCAATAGCATTTTCAATTTCGATTTTGCTGCTATAATACTTCTGCCTGACGGGAGTGTTATAGCAGCTTGCGTTTAGTAACAACGACAACCACCAAAAATATGCTTGGAAAACTCAAAATTGGCATTATTCTCAACGCGATCCTGTCGCTAAGCGGCATCACCTTTGATGCGGTCGCCGGTCCCGCAACGCCCAACATCGTCATCATCATGGCCGACGACCTCGATAGCCGGCAGCTGAGCTGCTATGGCGGGCAGAATTTGAAAACGACGCATATCGATGCATTGGCGAAGGACGGGTTGAAATTCCATAACCTTTTTACTTCGGAGGCGATGTGCGTGCCTACACGCGCATCGCTTTTTACCGGTTTGTACCCGGTGCGCCACGGCTCGTTCCAGAACCACAAGCCGGTTTATGATAACCTGAAAAGCGTGGGACATTACCTGGCCGACCTTGGTTACCGTGTTGGGCTTACTGGCAAGGACCATGTTACCAAGCCCAAAAGCGTTTTCCCATTCGACATTGTCAATGGTTTCGAACCCAATTGCGTGGCACCGACGGACGATTACCGGCTGGACGATGTGAAAAAGTACATTACCGCGAGCGACAAGCCCTATTGCCTTTTTGTCATGAGTATCAACCCGCACGCACCGTGGACGGTAGGCGATACCACCGAATTCGACGCCGCGAAATTGAAATTACCCGCCAACTGGGTGGATACGCCGGTTACCCGCAGGCAGTTTGTGAAATATCTCGCCGAAGTACGTCGGCTGGATGATCAGGTGGGGGATATTCAAAAATTACTGAAAGAGACGGGCCAGGACAAGAATACGATCCTGATCTTCCTCGGTGAGCAGGGCGCGCAGTTTCCCGGTGCTAAATGGAATCTGTACGATACTGGCCAGCGCAGCTCGATGCTCGTCAAATGGCCGGGAAAAGTCAAGCCGTCGACCGAGACGAATGCATTGGTACAATACGAAGACATTACCCCGACGCTGATCGACATTGCGGGTGGAAAACCGGTTGCCGGGCTCGACGGGCGAAGCTTTTTGCCGGTGATTACGGGTAAAAACAAAGAGGCGCGCAACTACGCTTACGGCATTCATAACAACATCCCCGAGGGCGATCCATACCCGATCCGCAGCATCCGCGACCACCGTTACAAGCTGATCCTGAACCTCACGCCCGACAAACGGTATTACAACCGCTTCATGATGAACCGTGAATCGACGACCCGTAATGCCGTGTGGTTCTCGTGGGTGGATGATACCAAAGATCCGAAGGCGAAAACGATTACCGACCGTTTCGAAAACAGGCCGGCCGTGGAATTTTATGATACGGAAAAAGATCCGTTCGAGCTGAAAAACCTCGCCGCCGACCCGCAATACGCCCAACGCATCGCAAGCCTGAAAACCGAACTCGAAGGCTGGATGAAACAGCAAGGCGACGAAGGCGCTTCCATCGATAAGGTTTATCCTAAAAAACAGGAAGCAAAATGAAGCAACGGCTCATCACATTCCTGGTACTGATAACCATCTACGGTCCATCGTCGATCGTCCATGGTCAACGCCCCAACATCCTCCTCATCATGACCGACGACCAGGGCTACGGCGATTTTGGCTTCACCGGCAATCCGCACGTGAAAACGCCGAATATCGACCAGCTCGCGGCACGTTCCACGCGGTTGACCAACTTCCATAACTCTCCCGTATGTGCGCCCACGCGTGCGAGCCTGCTCACGGGCCGCTATCACCAGCGCACGGGCGTGCACGACACCTACAACGGCGGTGCGATCATGGCCGCGGAGGAAACGACATTGGCCGAAATCCTTTCGAAAAATGGTTATAAAACGGGCATTGTAGGTAAATGGCATTTAGGCGATAACTATCCGTTCAGGCCTTCCGACCAGGGATTTCAATATAGCCTGATCCATGGCGGTGGCGGGGTAGGGCAGCCGGGGGATTTTTACGAAAACTTCATCCGCACCGACAGCAGCTATTTCAATACAACCCTGGCCGAAAACGACCGGAAAGTGCAGCGACAGGGCTATTGTTCGGACGTTTTTACCGACCAGGCCGTTGAATTCCTGCGCGAAAAGCGCTCTGCACCCTTCTTTTTGTATGTGTCCTACAATGCACCGCATACCCCGCTGCAACTGCCCAAAAAGTATGAGGATATGTACAAAGACCTCGCATTTGACACCGAAACCGACCGGCAGCAGGGCAAAGCCTGGGCGAAAATGACCGATAAGGACAAGGCCGATGCCCGCAAAGTGTACGGAATGGCGACGAACATCGACGACAATGTCGGCCGCATTCTCTCGGAACTCAAAAAGCAGGGTTTGGAAGAAAACACGATCGTTATCTTTCTCACCGACAATGGCAACCAGCAACTGCGCTTCAACGCCGGTTTCCGCGGGTTAAAGGGAAGCGCCTGGGAAGGCGGCACCCGCGTGCCATTTCTGATTTCGGGCGCAGGGCTTTTTGAAGCCAACAAAGAAGTGAATGCATTAACGGCCCACATCGACGTGTTGCCAACCTTGCTGGAAGCGGCGAAAGTCCCTTTGCCAGCAAATCTGAAAACGGATGGCCGGTCCGCATTGAAAACTATCCAGGGCAAGCTGGCACCTACGCCGCGTACTTTTTACAATGCCTGGAACCGCGGCTGGCCGGAACCTTACCGCAATGCGGCCTTTTACAGGAATAATTTCAAACTGGTCGCATTCAATGCCGACGGCGATGACCTGAACACATTCGGTTTGTTCGATGTGGACAAAGACCCTTTTGAACAAAACAACCTTGTGCAATCGCAACCCGCATTGGCCAAGCAATTAAAAAAAGGACTGGACAGCGTCTTTACCGATATTTCAAACAGTCCCAACCTGACACCCAGACACATTATCGTCGGCTCGCCACACGAACCGGTGTCCGTCCTCACGCGTCAGGACGCCAACGGAACCAATATGGGCGCCTGGCTCTCCGACAAAGCGACGGGCTACTGGAATATCACCATTGCGCAGGACGGTTATTACAACCTTCGCTCCATTCACACCGCGCCCATCGCGAAAGGCACAAGAAGCCTCGTGCGGGTAGGCCACGTGCAGCGGAGCGCCGTTGCGAAGGGAGATAGCAATGCTGTCACGATCCATAACGTGTGGTTAAAAAAAGGGGACTACCTCGTGGAGTCGTGGTTTGAAGGGCAGGGAGGGGTGACGGGGCCGTATTATGTGGAAGTTTCGATAAATAAATAGAAATATGATCAAAAAAGTAGTCCTTGCCTCTTTGCTTGTTACCGTGATATTCGGGCCTTCCTATGCTCAGAAAAAGAAGGCCCCCCAGCCCCCCAATATCGTCCTCATCGTCTCCGATGACCACAGCGCCCCGTTTTTGAGCAGTTACGGGTATCCGCAGATCAAGACACCCAATATCGACCGGCTCGCACGGGAGGGTATCCGCTTCACGCGGGCATATACTACCGCGCCGCAATGCGTGCTTTCGCGCGCGGCGATCATGACCGGGCGGAATACGCTCGATGTGCAAATGACCCGCTTCTCGGCCCCGCTGGATGCCTCGGTAACTTCCTATCCGGAATTGCTGCGGAAGGGAGGTTACCACACCGGCATTCTGGGCCGGAACTTTCACCTCGACGGCAACCGCCGCGTGCCCGAAACAGTGACCGTTTTGGAAAAATATGGCTTGGAAACATTCAAAAACCGCGTCGATTACCTGAATGTGACCGGCAACCGCGACAGTATTTTCCAGCAATACACCGAGTTTCTGGATAAGGCTCCCAAAAACAAGCCATTCTTCGTGCAGGTCGGTTACAGCGATCCGCACCGGATTTTTAATGCCAAAAACTTCGAACCCGATCCGCAAACGCTCACATTGCCGGCACATTGGCCAGATACCAAGGGAGTGCGTGCCGATTTTGCTTCTTATCTCGGCGAAATCCAGCGACTCGACAGCGACGTGGGCCGGGTTTTGGAGGATTTGAAAAAGCGCGGTTTGGAAGAGAACACGCTCATTGTGTTTATCGGCGATAATGGAGGCGCATTGCTGCGCGGCAAGGGTACATTATACGATCTGGGCATTCACGTGCCGCTTATTATCCGTCATCCTGGTTTGATCAAAGGCGGGGCGGTTAGTAATGCCCTCGTGTCGGGTATCGACATTGCTCCGACGTTCCTCTCTGTCGCTGGGCTGCCGGTTCCCAAAGATATTACCGGCAAAAGCCTCACGCCCGCATTCGCCGATCCACAGCAAGGTGGCCACGAGTACATTTTTGCCGTCCGCGGGGCACACGGGCAGGGGTTACCCACGAATTCTTCCAATTTCGACCTCGGCAGGACCATTTTCAACAAAAAATACAAGCTGATCTACAATGCGATCTGGCAGATTCCCTACCACCCGGTTGACTTCGCCGGTCAGCCTTTCTGGCTAGAATTGAAACAGCAGCACGCCGAAGGCAAACTCGATGAGAAATACGACAAGCTCCTCTTCGCCGACCGCCGCAAAATGTTCGAAATCTACGACCTCGAAGCCGATCCGGACGAGACCAACAACCTCTCCGGCAAAGCCGAAGTCGCCACCGTCGAGCACGATCTGAAAGCCCGTTTACAGGAATGGATGATAGTGAACCGTGATTATTTACCATTACCGATAGCGCCCGAAAACTAATGAAATCCCTACTGACAAACCTCCTGCTTCTCACCGCCGCCACGTTTGCGCAGCAGCCCAAGCTGACTTCCAAACCCAACATTATCCTCATTTATACTGATGATCAGCGCTTTGATGCATTGAGTGTCGTCCAGCAGGAGCAAGGCGATAAGGCGCGGTTCCCGTGGTTCACGACGCCCAATCTCGACCGCCTTGCCAACGAAGGCGTGCGGTTCCGGAATGCGTTTGTGATCAATTCGCTATGCTCGCCAAGCCGGTCGACAATGCTGAATGGGCGTTATAATCATTTGAATGGCATTGCCAACAACCACACCGGGTTGTCGGATACGACTGTTACGTATGCCACAGAGCTGCACAAGGCGGGCTACACCACGGCGTTCTTCGGCAAATGGCATATGGGTAAGGAAAGCGGCAAACGGCCGGGCTTCGATTACTCGGCGAGTTTCGTCGGTCAGGGGCAGTATTTTGACTGTCCTATTGAAATTAATGGTAAGCCCCAGCCCAGTAAAGGCTGGGTGGACGATGTTTCGACCACGAATGCCATTGAATATATCAAGCAGCACAAAAGCGAGACATTCCTCGTGACGCTGGCATTTAAATCCGGACACGGCCCGTTCCAGCCACCGGTGCGGCATAAGGATACTTTCGCGCATGTAAAACTGACGAAACCAGTCACGGAGAGCCTGACATCTCCTTACAAAGACCAGATCGAAACGCCGCGCAGGCCCAATGCCAATGGAGCGCAAAATGCCAATGCGGGACAGAACGCTGCAAACAGCGCTTCCTGGACAGAAAACAATGACCAGAAAATCCGCAACTATTTCGGGGCGATCAAAGGCGTGGACGAGAATGTCGGCCGTGTCCTGCAAGTACTTGATTCGCTGAAACTGGACCAGAATACGGTCGTCATTTTTTCAAGTGACAACGGCTTTTTCTTTGGCGAGCATGGCCTGGGCGATAAGCGCGCTGCTTACGAGGAATCGATCCGCATTCCGCTGCTGGTACGCTATCCCGCCCGTTTTCCCAAAGGCAAAAAGATAGACCAGATGGTGCTGAACCTGGACAACGCCCCGACGTTGCTCGATCTGGCAGGCGTTCCCGCGCCCGCGTCTTTCCAGGGTAAAAGCTGGGTGCCGCTGATCGAAGACAAAACCAAAGGCTGGCGGACGTCGTTCCTGTACGAATACTTTTACGAAACCCCATACAACACCCCGACAATCAAGGCCATCCGCACGGAAACCGGCAAACTGATCCAATATCCCGGTGAAGAAGGCTGGTCGGAGCTGTACGATCTCTCCAAAGACCCGACAGAAACGACGAACCTGTACCAATCGGCCAACGGCGAAAAGCTAAAAAAACAACTACTCGGCGAGCTGAGCAAGCAGGAAAAAGCCACCGGCTACATCAACCCCGACTACGCCGACGCGAAGCCGGTGGATGAGAAGGGGAGGTACAAGCGGCCGGTGAAGGAGGCGATTCCGTGAGGCGCGCGCCGCGCGCTGACCATTGACCACCGTCAAAATCCCCCAAACCGTTCACCATAACCCCCAATGCCCCCATGTTCCGCAGAAATTTCCTGAAAAACGCCGCCCTACTTCCCGCATTATCGCTTGACATCCCGCTGGCCGAAACCAAGCTCCTCGTTACCGATATTCGTATTCATGAAGTGAAAGTCAATCAGCGGGGCAACTGGCATTTTGTTGAACTTAGAACCAATAAGGGCCTAACCGGGCTCGGGGAGGCGTCGCACGGGTTTTCGGCGGCGGTGAAGGATGGGGGAAGCCAGCTGCGGACGGAGCTCAACAGTTTGTTCCAACTGGTGAAGGGAGAGTCGCCATTTGCGGTGGAACAGTACCGGCAGCGTGGTTTTCAGAAGGCCTTTGCGAGAGGGAAGATCGCCATTACGGCATTCAGCGCCATTGAACATGCACTTTGGGATTTGAAAGGAAAGGCCTTGGGTGTGCCGGTGTACGAGCTGCTGGGCGGAAAGCTGCGCAATGAATTGAAGGTGTATGCCAATATCAACCGCGCCACCAACGAACGCGACGCGAATGGCCGCCGGCTCATCAGCGCATTTCAGGCGAATGCGGAAAATGCATTGAAAAGCGGTTTCAAAGCCGTGAAACTCGCGCCATTTGACGATATGAAACCCTTGAAATCATCGGACGAAAAGCAGATTGCTTCCGATATCGATTATGCGGTGAGCTGCATCGAAGCCGTCAGGCAGACGATCGGACCGGATACCGACCTGCTGATCGACGTGCACAGCCATTTGAACCAGGAACTGGCCATCTCCACGGCGAAACGTTTGGAAAAATCCAACTTATATTGGTTTGAAGAGCCCGTCGACCCGCAGAAATTCCCCGCCGAAACCCGCGCCATTACCGATGCCACCAAACAACCTTCCGCGGCCGGTGAATCGATTTTCGGCCGGCAAGGTTTCGCGGAGCTCATCGCCACCCGGGCCCTCGACGTAATCATGCCCGACGTGAAGCATTGCGGTGGCATTCAGGAACTGCGCTTCATTGCCGCACTCGCAGAAACCGCAGGCAACATCGCCATCGCTCCCCATAACCCGAGCGGCCCCGTCTCCACAGCCGCCAGCGTGCAGGTATGCGCCTCGATCCCCAACTTTTCCATCCTCGAATATGCCTACGGCGAAGTCCCCTGGCGCGCCGAGTTGCTATCGCCCATTGAGCGGTTCGAAAACGGTTTCATCCGCGTGCCGGATGCGCCGGGGCTGGGGCATCGGCTGAATGAGGTGGTGCTGAACAAGTACCGCGTTTGACAGCCGACCACATCGTCGATGTAGCGGTCGACACTTTCGACCAGGTGATTGGCGGCGATAGGGAAATGGCGGGTAGGGAACTGCCTTTGCTGAAATATCGGTTTATAAAAATTGATAGAAAAAATATAGTAGTTAAGGGCTAAACCTCCTTTTGACCGTCAAACTCTCTGCTAGCGGAATTCAATTTGCAACGGGATACTGACATATGGAATGCCTTTCGGTCGGGCGACAAGGAGGCTTTTGCAACCATTTATGCGTTGCATTTCGATGCTTTGTATGCATATGGCAAGCGCTTCATTGCCGATGAAACCCGCGTGGAGGATGCTATTCAGGACCTTTTTATCAATCTCTGGCGGGGCCACGCCAATGTGTCGCCGGTGGATAATATCAAATTTTACCTCTTCCGCAGTCTTCGCCGGGACATTTACCGCATTACCGAAAAAGAGAAGGTTTTTCCAAAGGTAGAGCTGGATGCGTTTCTGCATGATTATGACCAGCCCGAGGATGAGCCAATGCATTATGACGAAAAAGAGCTGACAATAAAGCTTGTAACGGTACTCCAAAGCCTTCCCAAACGCCAGCTCGAAGCGATCACGCTGCGGTATTACGAGAATTTCAGCATCAGCGAGATCGCCGTCATCATGGAGGTTTCGGATAAAACCGTCCGCAATACCCTGCACAATTCCCTCACTTTGCTCCGCAAGCATTCGCGGCTTTTCTACACGGTTTTCAAGCTGGCATTGGCTTTTATCTGGCATTAATCCGTCAATTCGGCCTTTTAAGGCTATTTATCAGCTTTTTTGAAAAAAATATTAAAATTCTTTGGGTCAACCGGGATAAAGCCTCCTTTGTATATATATAATGCAAAATGGAGATGTCGAAAAATTATGGGGACTATAATGCAGAAGACTTTCTTCGGGACGAACGTTTCCGCCGCTGGGTCGCTTCCGACGGGCGGGAGGAGGCGGTTTTCTGGGAAGATTTCAAAATGCGGCATCCTGAAAAGTCGGGTGAACTGACGCTGGCGCGGTCGCTGTGGGCCTCGCTGAACAGCTTGCAGGAAATGCCCGCTCCGAATGTCCGCGAGCGGATTTGGCAGCATGTCGGGGAAGCCACGCAGGATGTTACTGATACCGACGACCAACGCCCGGCAAGGCCATTGTACCGCTGGTGGCTGGCGGCGGCGGCGATACTCATCATAGGCGGGCTGGCCTGGACTTTTTACACGACGTTTAGAGAGGAACCGTTAGTGTACCGTGACCAGGTGGCAGTGGCACCGGTTTCACTGGATGAAAAGATTAATACAACCCAAAAAGAACAGACGATCACCCTCGCAGATGGCTCCACGGTGCTGTTAAAGCCCGGCAGCAAGCTCAGTTATTCCGGCTTTTCCGACAGCGAACGGGTTGTTTACCTCGATGGCGAGGGCTATTTCGATGTAGCGAAAAATCCTTCCAAACCATTCATTGTGTATGCGGGCCGGATTGTGGTGCAAGTGGTAGGTACCAGTTTCCGGGTGTCGTCGAATACGGGGAATGTCAAGAGCCGGGTAGCGGTGAGTTCGGGGAAGGTGAAAGTGTTTGCGGCTGGCAAGAAAGGAAGGGCAGAAGAGCCGGTTTTCCTGACGCCCAACCAGCAGGTGGTGTTCGACGCTCAGGCCCATGTATTTGCGAAAAGCCTTGTAGCCCAGCCGGTCCAGGTGGGCGGTACCGGCGAGCCGAAGGAGTTTGATTTTACCAATACCTCCGTGAATGCGGTGCTCCATACCATTGAAACAGCTTATGGTGTGACCATCCGCCATGATAATGCGGCATTCGCGTCGTGCAACCTGACGGCCCCGCTGGGGGATATGCCGATGTTCCGCAAGCTGGATATTATCTGCCAGACGATCGGAGCTACTTATGAAGTATTCGGTACTGAAATCGTGATCTCGGGAGGCTCGTGTGACCTCTGAAAATTCTCTAACCTAAAATTCAACCAAAGAACCAAAGCACCATGACGAAACATTAACCTCCATTCCCCCAAAAAGAAGAACCGGAAGCGCTGTAACGCTGCCGGTCCTGAATGATTCCCAAAGCATCGCGAAATGACTTTCCTGCCAGGCATTGCCGACGGCAGGGGCGGGGATCCTATGTTCCATTTCAAAAGCATTTAAAACAAAACACGGGTAAAAATATGCAAAAGTTTTTCAAGACGGTTCCGAAACCGCTACTGATAATGAAAATACTAGGTGTTCCCATAATCATTATTCTGTCGCTGGCCACGCTGGGCTTCGCCAGGGACGGAAATGCCCAGGAGTTGATGAAAAGGACGGTAACGGCGCAGTTCAACAACCGGGAGATCACGAAGGTGCTGACGACGATCGGGCATAAGACGAATGTGAAATTCACTTACCTGCCCGGCATTTTCCCGGGCGAGGCCAGGGTTTCGATGAAAGTGAAGAACGAGTCGCTCGAAAACGTGCTCCGCGAACTGCTCGCTCCTTACAATATCGGTTACCAGACGAGCGGCGATTTTATTATCCTCAGAAAAAACAATTCCGGCGCGAAGCCCGATCCGAAGGACGAAGCCCGTGTGGACCAGGATATTACCATCAATGGCAAAGTGGTCGACGAGAAGGGCGAAACCCTGCCGGGCGTGAGCATTATCCTCAAAGGTACCCAGCGCGGGACGGTGACGGATGTGGACGGCAAGTTTTCATTTAATGTCCCGGACCAATCGGCCGTGCTCGTTTTCAGTTATGTAGGGTATTCTCAAAAGGAAATTACGGTAGGCACGCAAACGAACTTCGACGTGCAGCTTTCCAACGACAACAAAGTCCTGGAAGAGGTGGTGGTAGTCGGTTATGGGGCTATTAAGAAATCGGATGTGACGGGTGCGATCGCATCGGTGGACAATACGAAGATTGCGCGTGCAGCCACGCCCGACGCTACCGGCGCGTTGCAGGGCCAGATGCCGGGCGTAGTCGTGGTGAAAAATGTGGGCAAGCCAGGAAGCGGTTATAACATCAATATCCGCGGTACCAGCTCCATCGGCGGCTCCAACTCGCCGCTGTATGTGATCGACGGCATTCCGTCCACAGCGGGTATCAATGAGCTGAACCCGGCCGATATCGAAAAGATCGATATTCTGAAAGACGCTTCCGCTACCGCTATTTATGGTTCGCGCGGGGCGAAAGGGGTGGTGATCGTGACGACCAAGCGTGGGAAATCGGGCAAGACGACCATTTCGTACGACGCCTATGCGGGTGTACGCACGCCTACGCACCTGCCCGAGATGTTCGACGGCCCCGAATATGTAGCTTTCCGTACCGAGATGTTCAAAGCGCAGGGAAAGGACGTTTCCAGGAACAATGCGGCCTTCTTCACCCCCGATCAATGGAAGAATATCGATGAGGGTAAATTCACCGACTGGCCGAAACTGATCCTGAAAAACGGCTTGCAAATGAACCACAACATTACCGCCAGCGGAGGAGACGAGAAAACCCGCTTCGCGATCAGCGCGGGGCTTTTGCAGGAAGACGGTAATGTAAAGCCTGAAAGTTTCAAACGCTATACCCTGCGCGGCAATGTGGACAGGCAGATTACGGCCAAATGGAAGGCAGGTCTGAATATTTACTTTTCTCAAAACCTGCAAAACCTGGGAAGCTCCGAAGCATTGCGCTCGGCTTACCGCCTGCCGCCGATGACTTACCCGTACGACGAAACCGGCGCGCCCGCGTTCCGCGTATACACGACCAATTCCGTGACCAACCCGATGTTCGACCAGGACAACGAGATCCGCCAGGTTCGTAATGCCCGCACTTTCGGGAACATTTTTGTGCAGTTCGAGCCCTGGAAGAATGTGACGCTGAAATCCACGATTTCGCCGAATTACTCGACCGAAAGAAGCGGCTTTTACTTCGGCCCGCTCTCCAAGCAAAGCCTCGGCGGCTCCGTACCAACGCAGGCCAGCAACGCCAGCAAAGAGCAGCTAACCTGGGTTTGGGATAATCAGGCGACTTACGACAGGCAGTTCGGCGAGCATAAACTCACCGCGACCATCGTGCAAAGCATGCAAAAAGACCGCATAGAGACGAGTACCATTACCGTGGACGGCATTCCTTATAAATCGCTCTGGTATAATATCGCGACCGGCGGCCGGGTGCTCGGGTATGGTTCATCCTATGTCAAAACGACGCTGGCTTCGGCCATGGGGCGGGTGAATTATAGTTTCAAAGACAAATACTTGTTGACGGCGACGGGTCGCTGGGATGGCTCTTCCCGTTTGGCGGAAGGTAATCAATGGGGCTTCTTCCCGTCGGCGTCACTGGCCTGGCGATTGTCCGAAGAGCAGTTTATCAAACGGGTACGCCAGATTACCGACCTGAAATTGCGTGTGAGCTATGGTGTTACCGGTAACGACCGTGTGGACGCCTATTCGACACAGGCCGCACTGGGCCAGACATTCTACGACTTTGGAGGCAATTTTGCCCAGGGTTACGCGCCTAACCAGCTCCCCAACAAGAACCTGACCTGGGAAACGACCCGTGAGATCAATGTCGGTCTGGATTTCGGTTTTTTCAACAATCGCATTGTTGGTAGTGTAGATGTGTATAACAGGTTGATCAACAATATCCTGCTGAGCCGCCAATTGCCTGCGCCGTCGGGCTGGGGATCTATTATGGACAATGTAGGCAAGCTGCGCAACAGCGGTATCGAGCTGGGTATCAGTTCGATCAACGTGGTGGCTGGCAAATTCCAGTGGAAGACCGATATCGTGTTCGATTCCAACAAAAACCGTATCCTGGAATTGAATGGCGGAAAGAAAGACGATGTCGGAAACAGCCTCTTCATCGGCCAGCCGGTGCAGGTGAACTACAATTACGTGTTCGACGGCATCTGGCAGACGGCCGAAGCGGAAACCGCGAAAAAGTACAACCAGACACCCGGCCAGATTCGCGTGAAGGACCTGGACGGCAACGGCGTGATCAATGCGGCCGACCGGCAGATCATCGGCAAGCGCGTTCCGAGTTGGACCGGCTCCTTTTCGAACACGTTCCGTTACGGCAACCTCGATTTGTACGTGATGGTATACACCCGCCGCGGCGAGCAGTACCAGAGCTCTTTCGACGCGACGCTGATGAACTACAATTCGGATTACAACCAGGTGAAAGTCGATTACTGGACGCCGGAGAACCCTTCTCAGACCTGGTTCCGGCCCGGCAATCCCGGTCCGTACACCGTGATCCCTACATTCCGCAAGGTCGATTTTACCCGTGTGGGCAACATTACGCTCGGCTATAACGTGCCGAATAGCCTCGTGCAGCGCTGGAAGATCAGCAACCTGCGTATTTACGCGACGGCCACCAACCCGCTGCTTTTCACGAAATACGAAGGTTTCGATCCCGAATGGCCTGCTACCAACACTTACGGCACGGCGGTGAGCACCTCGTCCTACCTTTTCGGCGTCAATCTGGCCTTTTAATTCATGACATTTATGAAAAAGACAATCTATATAGCAATGCTGGCGGCCGGAATGACCCTCACGTCCTGCCAGGACTTCCTCACCGAAGAAAATATCAGTGGCGTCACCAGCGAAAACTTTTATACGGATGCCGCAGGCTTTGAAAAACTAGTCAATTCCTGCTATTCATCGATGCGCGATGTATACGAAACCGATCCGAAACTCTTCTGCTGGGGCACCGACATTATCACCCGGGGCGAGATCGAGCCGGTGAGCGGTACCGTGGGCGACCGTGTCGTACGGGCGACGCAACTGAACGAGTACAAGACGCTTTCTTCGGACAACTCGGCCGTGGAAGAGCTTTTTTCCAACCTTTACGCGGGTATTCAGCGCTGCAATACTGCTATTAACAAAGCGACCGGCATTCCCGATCTCAGCGAGGCTACGCGCAACAAGCGGATCGGCGAAGTGCGGTTTATCCGGGCTTATTACTACTATTTGCTGGTCGAAAATTTTGGAGGCATTCCCATTGTAAAAGAGGAGATTAACACAGCTGTAACGCATTTCGTACCGAACACCGAGCAGGAGGTTTATGATTTTATGCTGGAAGATTTGGGTGCATCTTTGGGCAGTGTAGACGCCACTACGGCGGAGTTCGGCCGGGTGACGCAGGGTGCGGTGAAGCATTTGCTGTCGCTCGTGCATCTTACGCGCGGGTACAAATCGTTTGGCGGGTCGGCCGATTTTACCAAGGCGGCCCAATATGCCGAGGAAGTGATCGCAGCAGGGACTTACAAGCTGGTGCCCTCATTCCCCGATGTTTTCAAATCCACCAATCAGCAGAACAGCGAGATCATCTTCTCGATCCAGTTTGACCCGGCGAGTTTGAAAAACAAAACCATTGGTCATGGTCAGAATATCGTTTTCGGCTGGCGCATTTTCCGCGAACCGGGCTTCTACGACGGCGAATACCAGACTTACAGCCGCCGCACGAGCGATTTCATGCCGACGCAGTTTTTATACACCCTTTACAACACGGCCAAAGACGGCCGTTATGACGGCACGTTCCTGAGCAAATTCTACGCCGTGAAGGATGACAAGATCGGTAATTCGCCTATCAAGAAAGGCGATTTACGGTTTTATTTCCCATATCCCGACCAGCCGTTTACCGCCGCCGACTCAGCCGCATTAAAACAGGCCAACCCGAATGTGGAAATCATCCGTTTCGACAAATGGAAGCAGGATTTTCAGGGAATAGGAGGGGTTTTGAAATTCCCGATGATCAACAAATTCTTCGATCCGCTCGCCAATTTTCCGGGCAACAATGAGAAGGCATATTCCTGCACCCGTGACATTTATTTGTTCCGGTTTGCGGAAACCTATTTGCTTGCTGCGGAAGCTTATTTTAAGTTAGGTCAAAAAGACAAAGCCGCTGAAAAACTGAATGTCGTACGGCAGCGTGCCGCGGTAACCGGCCAAAGCCTGAACATCACCGCCGCGAATGTAGACATCGATTTCATCCTCGACGAGCGCGCCCGCGAGCTCGCAGGCGAGTACAAGCGCTGGCTCGACCTGAAACGCACGCACCGCCTCGACCGGGCATTTGAACACAACCCGCTCACCAAACTGACCAACCCCGGCGGCGTGAGCGAGAAATATTATCTGCGGCCTATTCCGCAATCGGTCATCGACCGGGATACGGAAGGGTACCCGCAGAATTCTGAGTATTGACGATGTCGTGTCAGCCTGAGCGAACCGGGCCGCCGGGCGGTCGAAGGCGTGTCAGCCTGAGCATTGACGATGCCATGTCGGCGAAGTCGATGTCCTGTCAGCCTGAGCATTGACGATGGCATGTCAGCAAACTCGATATCCTGTCAGCCTGAGCGAAGTCGAAGGCCGGTACTGCAACGGCCTTCGACTCCGCTCAGGCTGACAGTGCCGCAGTCTAACATCTAAGCACAAACAATCATGTTGAGAGCATTTACAATTTGTACAATTCTTAACCTTATACCATTGCTGTATGCGGTTGGGAGTCAGACCTCCGATGTTCCTGTGAGGAAGCTGAAAGTGAAGGCCAGGTTTGCGATGCCGGACATTCTAGTGCCGGATTTCAGTAAATCGAAACGTTTCCGGATTACCGATTTTGGTGCGGTTGCCGGCGATAAGGAAAAAGTTTCCGGTGCGATCCGGCAGGCTATCGACGCTGCGAATAAAGCTGGCGGTGGCATTGTGGTGGTGCCTGCGGGCGAGTGGGTCACGGGTAAGGTGCATTTGAAGAGCAATGTGAATTTGCATTTGGAAAAGGGTGCCGTGCTGCTGTTTTCGGAGCGGCCGGAGGATTATTTGCCTGCCGTGCATTCGACCTGGGAGGGCATTGAATGTTACAATTACTCGCCGCTGATTTATGCCTATCGATGCAAAAATGTGGCGATTACCGGCGAGGGCGAGGTGCGGGCGAAAATGGAGGTTTGGAAGGAATGGTTTGCGCGGCCGCGGCCGCATATGGAAAGTATCAAGCGGCTCTACAACCTCGCGCAGGACTATACGCCTGTGCAGGAACGTCAGATGGTGAACGATACCGCCCATTTACGGCCGCAGTTTATCCAGTTCAACCGGTGCGAAAATGTGCTGCTGGAAGGCATCACGATCACCAACAGCCCGTTCTGGACGATCCATCCCTATCTATGCAGGAATGTCGTGATCCGCAAGCTGAAAGTATATGCACACGGGCATAACAACGACGGCGTTGACCCCGAAATGAGCCGGAATGTGCTCATTGAAGACTGCGTTTTCGACCAGGGCGACGATGCGATCGCCATCAAATCGGGACGGAACCCGGAGGGCTGGCGACTGAAAACGCCTTCGAAGAATATCGTGATCCGCAATCTGACGGTGAAAAACGGTCACCAGCTGGTAGCGATCGGCAGCGAGCTTTCGGGCGGGATCGAGAATGTGGATATCGACCATTGTGAGGTGGTCGACGGCGCGAAACTGAACCATCTGCTCTTCATCAAAACCAATGAGAGAATGGGCGGGTATGTCAAAAACATCTACGCCTCGAACCTGACCGCCGGGAAAATCGACCTGGGCGTGCTGGGCATCGAAACCGATGTGCTATACCAATGGCGCACCCTCGTACCGACCAAAATTCGTAAGCTGACGCCCATTTCGGATATTTACCTGAGCAATATTCTGGCGAAGGACGTGAAATTCGAGTCGCGCATTCTCGGACAGAAAGAGTTGCCGGTCAAAAATGTCTCGATGAAGAATATTACGACCGGCAAAGTGCAGGAAAAGAAGGAGATACACGAAAACGTCCTGAATTTTCAGCATTGAAAACAGGGCATACTATTTGAATTTCAATGAAGACTTTTACCTACCAATGGATGAGGACAATCGGTATTGCAGTAATCGCTATCGCGTGGGTAGCCGCAATGCCCATTCCAGGCTTTAATGCAGCATATGCAGCCCAATTCGACCTCGTGACAACCAAAACCAAAGTTTCGATCTACTACCAGAAAGGCGGCCCGAAACTCGATTCGATCGCGGCGCATCTGCTGGCTGCGGACATTGAGCGGGTAAGCGGCTATCTGCCGGAGGTCGGTACCAGTGTCGCCGGTGCGAGCGGGAATGTGATCGTACTCGGGCGGGTCGGTTCCGACATCGTCGGGCGGTTCGGAAAGCAAGCCGCCGACGATGCGCTGAAAGGGGAATGGGAGCGGTATTCGCTACGTGTTTTGGATAAACCGGTTAAAAATGTCAATCAGGCATTGATCATTGCCGGCAGCGACGTGCGCGGAACCGCCTATGGCGCATTTGCGATCTCGGAGAAGATTGGCGTCACGCCCTGGTACTGGTGGGCGGATGCCGTGCCCGCGACGCGTAAAGTGTTGTCCCTGAATATCAGCAACTTTACCTCCGATGTGCCTTCCGTCAAGTTCCGGGGAATATTTATCAATGACGAAGACTGGGGACTGCAACCATGGGCGGCCAGAACGTTCGAACCGGAAACGAAAGACATCGGCCCGAAGACCTATGCGAAGGTATTTGAACTCCTTTTACGACTGAAAGCCAACCTGATATGGCCGGCGATGCACCCGAGTACAAAGGCGTTTTACCATTACCCGGGTAACGTCAAAGCCGCCGGAGATTACCAGATCGTCGTGGGCTCCTCGCATGCGGAACCAATGCTGCGCAACAATGTGAGCGAATGGAACGAGAAGACCATGGGCCATTTCAATTTCGTAACCAACCGGAAGAAAGTGGAGGCTTACTGGGAATCGCGGATCAGGGAAAGCGCCGGTTTCAACGGCATTTACACCACGGGAATGCGCGGCGTGCATGACGGGGAAATCCAGGGTGTGAAAACGTTACCTGAAACCGTGACGTTGCTCGATACGATCATCCGCGTGGAACGTGAAATGCTTCAAAAGTATGTAAACAAGGACATTACCAAAGTACCGCAGGTTTTTACACCCTATAAAGAGGTTTTGGAAATCTACGATGCCGGTTTGAAAGTACCGGAAGACATTACCCTCGTCTGGCCGGATGATAACTATGGTTATATTCAAAGATTGAGCAACGAGGCGGAAAACAAGCGTCCCGGCGGTTCGGGCGTGTATTACCACGCGTCGTACTGGGGGCGCCCGCACGATTACCTGTGGCTCAATACGACGCATCCCGCGCACATACGTGAGGAAATGACCAAAGCATTTGCATTGAATGCGAGGCATTTGTGGGTGTTGAATATCGGCGATATCAAGCCCGGCGAATATGCGATGCAGGTATTTCTGGACATGGCTTACAACGCAAAACCATTTGAAAAGCCGGGCTATTCCAAAATGCATTTGAAGCAATGGCTGGCCGGGATTTTCGGCGATAAAAGCAGTGCTGCTATTTCGGAAGTGCTCTGGAAATACTATAACCTCGCATTCGAAAGAAAACCGGAATACATGGGTTGGAGCCAGACCGAACCGACTACCGGCATTCGCCATACGGCTTATAACCACCATTATTACGGCGACCAGGCGCAGCAGCGGATCGACGATTATAACAAACTGGTTTCCGAAACAGCCGCCATCCGGAAGCAAATAGCGAAAAAGGACGAGGCTGCATTCTACGAGCTGGTGGATTATCCCGTGAAAGGAGCAGCCATGATGAACCGGAAATTCCTGTATCGCGACAAAGCGTATCTGTATGCCCGGCAAGGTCGGGTAAGCGCGGCACATTATGCTTTGCTGTCAAAGCAGGCCTATGCCGAAATCGTCGTGGAAACGGGTATTTTCAATGAAAAACTGCTGAATGGCAAGTGGAAAGGCATGATGGACATGCAACCGCGCGAGCTGCCGGTATTTAAAATGCCGGATTTTAAACTCTCCGTCGCACCGAACCTCCCGGCATTCCGTGCATTGCCTGAGGGCCTGGATACCACCTATGCGGCATCGATCAAAAAGCGCCAATTCAAAATGCCCGCATTCGATCGCTGGAACAAGCAGAAGCGGTTTATAGATGTATTTTTAACCCAAAACACCCCAAAGAGTTTCCGTATCACAGCTTCCGAGCCGTGGATCAAGACAAGCGTTTCGCAAGGCGAGTTAAGCACCGGCGATCTGGCCAAAAGCGAGCAGCGGATCTGGGTGGAAATCGATTGGGCGAATGCGCGAATCGGCGAATTGAGCGGTAACATTAAAATCGAAGCGGGAGACGATAGCTATAATTTCAAAGTAACCGCCAACAATGCCGACGCTAACACGCTGCCCGGTTTCAAGGGCTACGTCGCCAACGACAAGTACATTTCAATCCATGCGGCAGGATATACCGGTTTGAAAAACACAGCCACGCGGAACTGGGGCGTCGTGGATGCATTGGCTGGCAACGGCAATGCATTGCAGGCACTTCCGCTCGCGTTCAAGGGCCAACCAGATACGACAAACGTAACGGGTAACCCGTCGGCCGAATATGATTTTTACACATTCGCCGACACCCCGGCCAGCATTACCGTAAGCACGCTGCCCACTTACCCGCTGAACAAGGATTTCGGAATGCGTTACGCGGTAAAAGTCGACGACGGGCCGGTTAAAATATTCAATTTCAAAACAATAGGCCGCAGCAACGAATGGAAGCAAAATGTGCTCGCCAACTCCGCGAAACGGACGCTGGAACTGCCCTCGCTGAGCGCTGGTATGCACAAGCTAACGATTTACATGATCGATCCGGGTGTGGTATTGCAGCACATTTTCATCGACCTGGGCTCGGAGCAGGCGTTTTATGGGACGCTGCCGCCCACGGTGCGGCTTGCGCCGCGGACGGTGGACGGTGG
Source organism: Dyadobacter sp. SG02 (assembly GCF_900109045.1). GTDB lineage: Bacteria > Bacteroidota > Bacteroidia > Cytophagales > Spirosomataceae > Dyadobacter. The sequence goes on along the minus strand of NZ_FNYL01000015.1, from coordinate 199,803 downwards.
ACGATAGACCATGGTCCACCTCACCCAACCCGCTTCGCATCCGACGCCACCACCCATTCGGAAACCTCGCATTCGGGGCAGGTCGGGAGCTTGGTCGCATCCTTGCCGCTCCGCACGCCGCCGCATTTGACGCAGGCGATGTAGCCGTAGTTTCCGTGGCTGTTCAGCTTTTCTTGCAGTTTGTCCGGGAAAATAGGCAGGCCGTATTTCACCTCTTCATCGGGGTAGAAAAGAATGCTGAATTCGCCGGAGGTTTCGATGAGCACGGTGCGTACCTGGCCCAGGTGTTCGACATGGCTCACTCGCAACGCGGCGAAAAATTCGTCCTGCGACAACCCCGAATCCTTGAAGGCGTCGGTGAGGAGCTTGCCTTCGCGGATCACGTAAAGGGGCTCGCCTTCCAGGACTTTTTCAACCTTCACAAAACGGTCGGAAAGCCGGGTGACGAGCGTGTAGAGGCTGATCACGACCAGAAATACGATAAATGCGGGCAAGATACCCACATCTTCATAAAACATCGGATCGCCCGCCGCGGAGCCTAATCCGATAATAAGTACCAGTTCGAAAATAGAAAGCTGCTTGATCCCCCGCTTCCCGGAAGCCCGGAGGGCAATGAGGATGATCACAAACATAATAATGGTCCTCACTACCACTTCCAGCAGGAAAGTGAAGGGATGGTCGTGCATGAGAATTTTTCTCCAATCGGCAAATTCGGGCATAGCTAAGCATTGTTTGCCCATATACGTGCAAAATGCGTGCCGCGGCCTACATCGCCCCCGCCAGCACCCACACCAGCACATTCACCACATAGCCGAACTTCGCCCGCAGTACCCGCAGGCATTTACTGATGTGGAACTCGACGGTCTTCTCGGAGAGGTCGAGCATTTGCGCGATCTCTTTGTTGGGAACGCCGTTGCGGCTCATTTCGAATACGTGCTTGCTTTTTTCGGGAAGGTTCGCGAGCTCGCGGGCGTATATTTCCTGCACTTCTTTCAGGGAAAGCCATTCCTGTACCAGGTTGGCCGATTGTGACGAAAGCGTTTCCAGGTCGATGTCGTTCAGCGAAACCGTGTGCTGTACGATCTGCTTCCGCAAATAGGAGATAATGCGGTTTTTAAGCGCCGAAAAAAGGTAAAGGTTGAATGCTTTTTCGATGGTAATGCCCGTCCGTTGCAGCCACAAATGCACAAACAGATCCTGAACAAGGTCTTCCGACGCCTCACTGTTGCCGGTCTTCCGCAATGCGAGCGCGTAAAGCCGGGACGAATACCTGCGATGCAGCTCGGCAAAGGCCAGCGAATCGTCCGAAACCTTCGCAAGCTGCCATAATTCGAGGTCGTCGTTGTCGCGGTAATCCTTACTCATTGGGTGCATTCTTCAACTTCGTTCAAAAGTAATAAGGATTCAAATAGTATTTGTTATAAAATTTCTTCAAAAGTCACTAGGGATAAAAGCGTGGCGTGCGTCCTGTTGATAGAGAACCGAAATAACAGGTCATTACAAACGGATTATGAATAAAGGGAATATTTCGCGGGGCGACCTCTCACCGGAGCTGTTGAAGCGCTATGTGGAAGGACAATGCACACCGGAGGAAGCATTTCAGGTAGACGAATGGTACGCGTCGCTATCCGAAGAAACCGGTACCGGTGCCGCATTCGATCAGCCCCGGCATTTGGGCAAGGTGCAGGAAGAGATTGGAAGACTGTCGTCCCGTGAGGATTCGCCGGGCGAGGTACCGACCGTGCCTTTGCGGCGCTCGGCGTTTGGCCAGTACGTGCGTTACGCTGCCGCGGCGGTTATCCTGCTGGTGGCCGGGGTGGGTATCAATTATTTTTTGTCCCGACATCAATCCGGTTTCACGCTCGGGAAGCACACCTATTCGACCATCAACAAGACCCGCCAGGTACGCAAGCACGTTTTTCCCGACGGGAGCGAAGCCTGGCTGAACCCCGGCACGCGCGTTACCTATGCGAAGGAAGACTTCAATGATGATTCCCGTGAGGTTTCCCTCGAAGGCGAGGCGTTTTTTGAGGTAACACACGATCCGTCGCGGCCGTTTTTCGTGCACGGCGAGTCGGTGCAGGTGAAAGTGCTCGGTACCAGTTTCAATGTGCGTGCGAACAAGGGTGAGGCGGAGTATGAAGTCTCCGTCGTAACGGGGAAAGTTTCCGTAACGGCCGACAAAGGCAGGGAAGTAATGCTCCTGCCGCACCAGCAGGCGGTTTTCAAAGTAGCCTCCGGCGAGCTGGTGAGTGAGGAAGTACCCGAAGCCGCCGAAAAAGCACCGTTATGGCAGCCTGTTTCGCTTACGTTCACAGATGCGAAGCTGGGGGAAGTGGTGAAAAGCCTGGAAGAAAAATTCGACGTAAAGATCCGCCTGGAAAACCCTAACCTTGAAAACTGCCGCGTCAAGGCGACGTTCGACCATAACCGGCTTTCGGAAATACTCGAAATGACGATGCAGATCGTGGACGCCCGCTATGTGATGCAAAATGATGAGATCGTGATCCGTGGCGAAGGATGTGCCGTTTCGGAATAGCAGAAAACCCAGTCAAACCAATCAAAACAGACACCTAACAATCCGCCCTATGACTAAATTCAACCAACCGAAATAATACCCGCTTCAAAAAAGAAAATCAGGAGTGTTGGAGCCACCCCTGATCCTGAACGAAGTCCTTGTTGGAACATCACTGGCCGGTGATGCAAGGCTTCCTATTGTTCATATTAACCATTTCAAACTTATGTATTTTTTCCTAAAAAGCAAGACGGCATACCATATTATGCGGTTATCCATTATACAGCTTTTCCTGATCGGAATGATTGCGGCGGGCGGTTATGCGAGGGATATCAATGCCCAGGACCTGCTGGCTAAAAACGTGAGCATCCAGGCGGAAAATATCCCGCTGGGCACCGCTTTGGACCGGTTGGAGAACCTTGCCGGCGTACGTTTCGCGTACAGCCGCAGTATTATCCCCGTCCGTACCCGCGTGAGCCTGAATGCCAGTAACGAGAAACTTTCAACCGTGCTCGACCGTCTGCTGATGCCCTTGCAGATCGAATACCAGCCCGGCGACGGGCAGATCATCCTCAAACGCAGCCGCAAAGTGTCGTTTTCGCAGGAACCGCTGGCCCCCGGCGAGACGCAGACAATCAGCGCAGCGAGTGCGGCCGACATCCGGCTCACCGGTACCGTCATCGACGACAAGGGCGACAAGCTCCCCGGCGTGAGCGTAGTGCTGAAAGGTACCCAGCGTGGCACGGTCACCAATGAGGAAGGTGCTTACGCGCTCGATATTCCGGATGATAAGTCGGCTGGTGGACCGGCAGTATTGATATTTTCTTTCGTTGGTTACCTCTCTCAGGAAGTGCCGGTAGGCGCGCAGGCCGTGGTAGACGTGACTTTGAAAGTGGATTCGAAGTCGCTGGAAGAGGTGGTGGTGGTAGGGTATGGTACGCAGTCCAAAAAGAATATCACGGGCTCGGTAGCGACCGTGCAGGGCTCTGAAATTACCCGCAGCCCGCAGGCGAATATTTCCAACTCGTTTGCAGGCCGCTTGCCGGGTCTGATCGCCAATAACCGCTCCGGGGAGCCGGGTTCGGATGGTTCGAGCATATTGATCCGCGGCCGGGCTACGACCGGCGACAGCAACCCGCTGATCGTGATCGACGGGATCGCGAATGCCATAGGAGGGCTCGACCGCCTGAATCCGAACGATATTGAAAGTATTTCGGTGTTGAAAGACGCCTCGGCCGCCATTTACGGCGCACAGGCTGCCAACGGGGTTATTTTGATTACTACTAAAAAAGGTATTTCAGGAAAGCCGCGCTTCGATTATTCCTTTAACCAGGGCTTCGTGCAGCCTACGCGCCTGCCCAGGTTCGTGGATGCGCCTACGTACGCAGGAATCCTGAATACGATCGACTATTACCGCAATCCATCGGGCGGCATGAACCAGCGGTACAGCGACGCCGAAATCCAGAAATTCCGGGATGGCTCCGATCCGGTTAATTATGCCAATACCAACTGGGTGAAAGAGTTGATGAAGCCGGTGGCGAAGCAGAACCAGCACAACCTCTCCGTTTCCGGCGGTACCGAGAAGATCAACTATTTTGTATCGGCAGGGACATTGTACCAGGACGGCCTTTACCGCGATGGTGTGAACAAATACCGCCAGTACAGCGTGCGTTCCAATGTGAATGTAAATGTGAATGACAAATTGAGCTTCGGCATTCAGCTGGCGACACGGCGTGAGAACCGCAGCTATATTGCCGGTTTCGGTGCGAGTAATGTGTTTGAGTTTTTGTACAGAACCTATCCGACATTACCTGCACGCTATCCCGACGGAAAGCTCGGGGCCGGTGTGGAACAAGGCAAAAACCCGATCGCCATGGCGACGCTGGCCGGTACCAACAACAGTCCCACCACGGTTTCGAACGGTATTCTCAGGGCAAGTTATCAGTTACCGATCGACGGTTTGTCGGTTGACGGCTTCTTCTCCGCCGACCAGAGTTTTGCATTTACCAAAGAAATGAAAACCAACTGGATCGTTTACCAGTATAATAAAACCACCCAGCAATACAGCACCGTGCTCGGCGGCCCCGCGCAGGCGCAGATGTACGAGAGCCAGACCAACCGTGCATTGCTGACAGGAAATATCAAATTAAACTACACCAAAAACTTCGGCGACCACGCATTATCCTCGTTCGTCGCTTACGAGCAGAGCCGCGAAACGCAGGAGTTTTTCAGTGCGTCACGGAACAATTTCATCACGACCCAACTGCCCGATCTGAGCCAGGGCGGTGCGCAGCCGGTGGATTATGGCAACAGCGGAAGCAGTTACCGCAAATCGCGCAGGAATGTGTTCGGGCGGGTGAACTACAACTACATGGGCCGGTACCTGGCTGAAATACAGTTGCGTTACGACGGATCGTCGGTGTTTCCGAAGGGCAATCGCTACGGTTTTTTTCCGGGGATTTCACTCGGTTGGCGGGTGTCGCAGGAGCCGTGGTTCCGGACAGGCGAAGCGGTTAACGACCTTAAGATCAGGGCTTCCTATGGTGAGCTGGGTAACGACCGCGTGAACCCCAACCAGTTCCGCGACAACTTCCAGGTGCGCAACGGCGCATTCTCGACCGGCAACAATGCCAACAATGTGCCGCTCATTCAGTACTCACTGCTTGCCAACCCGAACATTACCTGGGAAGTGGCCAAGAAATACAATGTGGGCCTCAACTCGACGCTCTTCAAAAAGCTGACCTTTGATCTCGACCTTTTCTTCGAGAACCGTACCAATATCCTCGCCAGCCGCAATGTGAGTATTCCTGCGCTGACGGGTATCAGCAGCTCTCAAATCCCGAAAGAGAACATTGCCGAGGTGCATAACCGCGGCCTGGAAACACAGATCCAGTATGCGGGCAGCCACAACAATTTTACTTACAACATCGGCGGTAATTTCGCATTTGCCAAAAGCGAAGTGATTTTCATCGACGAGGCCCCCAACACCCTCGATTACCAGCGTGCCACCGGCATGCCGCTCGGCTCCGACCTTGGTAATCCGAATGCCGACCTCATGTATCGCGCGATCGGTGTGTTCAAAACCCAGCAGGAACTCGACGCTTACCCGCACGTGTCGGGCGCGGGCATGGGCGATCTGAAATACGAGGATTACAATGGTGACGGCAAGATCGACGCTACCGACCGCATTCGCTCGCAGTATAGCAATGTGCCGCAGATTACCTACGGCGTGAATCTGGGCGGTGGTTGGAAAAACCTTACCCTGAATGTCCTTCTGCAAGGCCAGGCGCGTGTGGCGCAGTATGTGGTGGTGGAAGCCGGCGAGTTCAGCAGCGTGATGCAGTCGCGCGCCGAGGACGCGTGGAGCCCAACCAACCCGAACGGCAACTCGCCGCGCATAGACTCGCGCACGGGTACGGGTGTGAATGGCAGCTATAAAAACACGTTCTGGTTCCAGAACACCGCTTTCCTGCGCCTGAAAAACGTGGAGCTGGCTTACAATGTGCCGGCGAAAATTATTTCAAGGATTGGATTGGGCGGTTTGCGGATCTACACCAACGGGTTTAACCTGCTCACATTCACCAAAGTGAAGGATTTCGACCCGGAAGGCGACAATGGCAATGCGTTCTTCTATCCGCAGCAGAAAATCTACAATGTGGGCGTGAACGTGACATTCTAAACTGACAAAGACATGAGATTGAATAAACTGATACTTAGCTTGCTAACCGGCGTGACGGCCTGCCTTACCGCCTGCGACGACGCGTTCCTGGATACCAAACCGACCGACATTATTTCCGACCAGGCCATTTTCGCCGACTCCGCATTAGCCGATGCGTATGTGGTGGGCCGTTACGTGGGCACGCAACTCTCGACCGAGAGCGACAAGCCGGGTTTCGGACGGGGATTTGAAGATGCCTGGATGAGCTCCGTCACCGACGAGTCGATCTGTAATTTTGATAACGACACCTATTTCGTGCAGCAGGGCAATGCAGCGCCCGATCGCACCGGCTGGATTTCCAATACCTGGACCCGCAGCTATCGCAGCATCCGCGAATGCAACTATGGCCTCGCCAATCTCGACAAAGTGCCTATGAGCGAGTCGGGCAAGAAGCGCCTGAAAGCGGAACTGCGCTTCATTCGCGCCTACCGCTACCATGATCTGATCCGCAACTTCGGCGGTATTCCGATTATCGGCGACAAGGTTTATACATTGGAAGACCGCGATTATACCGAACTATACCAGCGTAAAAGCATCGAAGAAAGCCTTGCTTACGCCATTTCCGAGCTGGACGCTGCTGCTGCGGGCCTAGCCGGTTCGACGGTGATCCCTGGCCGTGGTTCGGAAAATGCGGCATTGTCATTGAAAGCGCGGTTGCTGCTTTACGCGGCCAGCCCGTTGTATAATAATGATCAGAGCGACGCGGCGAAATGGCAGAAAGCGGCCGACGCCGCCAAAGTGGTGATGGATAAGAATGCATTCTCGCTCCATAATGACTACCGAAAGCTTTTTATTACCAACAATACTTCGGAAGACATTTTCATCCGCCTGTATTCGCCTACCAACGAGCACACCAACCTCGAACTCGTGAACGGCCCGAACGGCTACGGCGGCTGGGCTGGCAATACGCCTTTGCAGAATCTCGTGGACGATTATGAAATGATGGACGGTACGAAAATCACCGATCCGAAGTCGGGCTATAATCCGAAAGAACCTTACAAAAACCGCGACCCACGTCTGACCATGAGTGTATTGTACAACGGCGCGGCTTACCGCGAGCGTAAAGTGGAGACATTCGTGCCCGGCGGCCAGGATAGCAAGGATGGTAACGAAAACTGGAATACCACCAAGACGGGTTACTATGTTTACAAGTTTATCAATGACCAGAACCCGATCCGCAATGCCAACCAGACGGCGACTCAGCCCTGGAAATACATCCGCTACGGTGAGATCCTCTTAAATTACGCCGAAGCGCGTAACGAAGCTACCGGCCCGGACGCGACCGTTTACAGCGCTCTGAATCAGCTCCGCAAACGTGTCGGAATGCCCGATTTGCCGACCGGCCTCACCCAGGCAGCCATGCGCGAGCGCATCCGCAACGAGCGCCGCGTGGAGCTGGCATTCGAAGAGCACCGGTTCTTCGACGTCCGCCGCTGGAAAATCGCCAATGTGACCGAAAACGTGCCTGCTTACGGCGTAAGGCCCGAAAAGAAAACAGACGGTTCCATCGAGTATGTGAAAATCATCGCATTGGAAGGCCGGAAGTTCCAGGACAAAAACTACTGGCAGCCGATCCCGCAAAGCGAGATCCAGGCATCGGGCGGTGCATTGAAGCAGAATGCCGGGTATTGACCTCCGTTTTTGAAAAATATTTAACCTGAAAATTATTCAGCATGAAAAAGACATTTTCAATGTTGAACGGGACGGCATTATGCCGCCCGTTCAGCAGCGGTGTGACGGTTCGCCGGCCGACGCCTCGCCGCGCGACGCTTCGCCGGGCGGCAAATTTTTGCCTGGGTATGTTAATGCTCGCACAAACAAATGTATTTGCGCAGAGTTTCGAAGCGGAAAGCGGCGTGCTTTCCAACGGCGCCGACATCCAGGGCTGTGGAAGCTGCTCGGGTGGGAGCCAGGTGGGTAACCTTGGCAATGGCGCGGTGGTGCTACCGGTGAATGTGGCTGCGGCAGGTACTTACAACCTGACCGTCACATACAGCACCGGGGACCCGCGCACCATTAATGCGACGGCCAATGGCGGTACGCCCGTCGTTGTTTCGTGCCCCGCATCGGGCGGATGGTCTACGCCAGCGGCCATTACAGTGAGCATGGTATTGAATGCGGGCAACAACAGCATCCGTCTCGATAACCCGGGCGGCTGGGGCCCAAACATCGACAAGATCGCATTCTCGCCGATCAATACGCCTAATATTCAGAGCATTGCATTCGGGACGAACAACCGGATTGATTACGACCTGGCGAACGGGCATTACTCGGTGTATTTCAACAATGTAAAAGTGATCGGAGAGGCTACTGCGAGTGCTAACTCGGACCAGGTGCACCAGAGTACCGGATTTACGGGCCGTACCTATTCGTCGGCACCCATTACCGACGCATTCGGCAGCGGTACGAAGCACGTGATCACGATGACCAAAAGCGGGGCGATCGGTATGCAGCAGGTATTTTACACCTATCCGGGCAAAGAGCATTTCTATACCGAACTGGTACTCACCGGCAATGGCTCGAACTGCTACAAAATGACGCCGCTTGTTTCCAATTACGTGGATATTCAATCGAATACCGACCGCCGCGCATTGTTCGTGCCGTTCGATAACGATGCCTGGGTGCGCTACGATGCCAAGGAAGTGCGGTATGCCAATTTTTTTAGTTCGGAAGCGGGGGCCATTTATGATAATGCCAACCGGAAGGGCCTTGTGATCGGATCGGTGGAGCATTCGGTATGGAAAACGGGGGTGAACCTCGTAGGCGAGGGCAGGGGCGCGACCAATTATGTGGCCGTGGTGGCAGGCTGGACGCAGGAAAGCGTCACCCGCGACAAACGCGGCCACGGATGGGTATCGGTAGGGCAAACCGCCTGCCGCTCGCCGCGCATTCTCGTGAGTTACGGCGCCGACTGGCGTGCAAGTTTTGATATTTTCGGGCAGGCAAATGCGCTGGCCGAGCCCCGGTACATTTTCAACTGGACGGCCGGAACACCTTTCGGATGGAACAGCTGGGGCGCCATTCAGTCGTCAATCAATTTGCCGAAGGCGAAGTCGGTCGTGGATTTCTTTTCAACCGGCGTCCCTGATTTCCGGAATAGCGACAATACGCTTTACATTGACCTGGATTCATATTGGGATAATATGTCGGGCGGCGGGTTGAATGGTAACTTCAATGAACTGACCGAGTTTGCCAACTACTGCAAAATCAAGGGTTTCAAACCGGGCATTTACTGGGCGCCATTTGTGGATTGGGGCAAGTCTGCACGGCAAATGGAAGGCAGTACTTACAACTACCAGGACGCCTGGACAAAAGTAAATGGCAACCCTGTGGAACTGGACGGCGCCTATGCATTGGACCCTACCCACCCGGGCACCAAAGCCCGCCTGCAAATGGTGATCGGGAAGTTCATTGCCTGTGGTTTTGAGATGATTAAAATCGATTTCCTCGGTCACGCATCGCTGGAAGCCGACAGCTATGCCGACAATACCATCCACACCGGCATGGAGGCCTATCGTAAGGGTATGGAGTACCTCATCGACCAGCTCGATGGTAAAATGCTCGTGTATGCCGCCATTTCGCCCAACCTCGCCACCGGGCGCTACGCACACATGCGCAGGATCGCGTGCGATGCTTACAAGGATATCAACGAAACCGCCTACACCCTGAACAGCACGACTTACGGCTGGTGGCAGAAGCATATTTATAATTACCTCGACGCCGACCACCTCGTGTTCGGGACGCAGACCGACGGTGAAAACCGCGCCCGCTTCGCATCGGGCATTGTGACCGGCACGCTCGTGACCGGCGACGATTTTTCCGCCACCGGTGCCTGGACTACCAAGGCGCAGGCGCTCCTGCAAAACGAAGACCTCCTCGGTCTGGCCGCCAGCGGTGCCGTGTTTACCCCCGTGGAGGGCAATACCGGTAACCAGGCCAATGAGGTATTTGTCAAAAATGCAGGCAACAAATCGTACCTCGCCATTTTCAACTATGGCGGTTCGTCCAAAACTTTCAATATCAATCTCGAACGGGCGGGCATGAGCGGCTCCGATAATTATTCGACGCGGGAGCTTTTCAGTGGCGCCCAGAACGTCCGCCAAATGGCAACGCAGGTGCAGGGCTCCTTTTCCATCACACTACCAGCCGCCGACGCCGCTATTGTCGAATTCAGCAATACCACATTGCCGGTGACGCTCATCGGTTTCACGGCGGAAAAGTCGAACACAGGCACATTGCTGCAATGGAAAACGTCCGACGAGACCAACAACAAGGAATTTGTCATCGAACGCAGCACCGATGGCAAGGATTTCAAGGCCATTGGGAAAGTGCCGGGTGCCGGGGATTCTTCCAAAGAGCAATCCTATGCCTACCACGACCTGGTGCCGGTTGCGGGGGCTATCAACTACTATCGTCTGAAACAGGTCGATTTCGACGGGCAAAGCGAGCGGTCGGCGATCAGGGCGGTGAGTTACCGGGATGCGGACGATGCCAAATCGCGCATTAACATTTACCCGAACCCCGGCGCGGACGAGCTGAATATCAAACTCGGCGAGTCGCTGGAAGGAAAGGTGCTGGTGCGGCTCGTGGATATGAATGGCAAATGCATGCTTTCGAGAAGCTATACCAATCCGGCGGAAGTGATTTCCTTGCCGGGTATCAGGCCGCTGCGCGCGGGAATGTATGTGGTGGAAGTGGAGTCGGCCGACGGCGTGGTACAAAACACGCGATTCAATAAGAATTAGTTAGCAGTAGGTTAAAATGGGTATTATAGGAAAGGTCTGCAAGCATTTTTGCAGACCTTTTTGGTTTTGAAACAACCGGGAAGACCTTGGTAAGTCACCAGGCGTGTAGACGAATGTCGGGTTTCGGTGTAGTACTTTTAATGAATTGGGTAGTAATTGTCATGTAAACATATATTTTAGTATTTTCATACGTAAATACCCCCGACCCACAATTATTTGAACTATGAGAATCCTCCTGGTCGCGTTGATTTCTCTTATTCTGCCTGGTTTTTCGGCCAGTGCGCAGCAGGAGCGCTATATTATCTCGCAATACAATACCGACAACGGCCTTCCCCAGAACAGCGTAAAGGACATAGAATTCGATGAATGGGGCTATTGCTGGCTGGCCACGGAAATGGGGATGGTGCGTTACGACGGGCAACGTTTTGTGACCTACGGTACCTCCGAGCTGACGGGTTTGAAATCGTCGCGCGTGGAGGGACTTACCAGGGACGCACGCGGTACGTTGTACGCGCGGGTGTACGGGGGACAGATCATTAAAGTGTCGGCTTCGGCGAAGCACGTGGCGCCCGCACCGGTGCTGTTGCCGGCGTGGTCGGTGCATGTCGGGCTACAAGGCGTGGCGGTGGATGACGAGGACATGCGCCGCAAGCTTGCCCATTTCTACAATAACCTCGGGCAGAAACTCTTTCCCTATTCGTCGAATATTTCAAATAATGAAATTTATCTCCGGAATGACGAAAGCCTGCTCTATTTATCGCCCGACCTGAAAGCCCCGGCAACCTTGCGGGACTATACCGGCCGGAAGCCTGAGTATGCGCTATTTGCCGGGCAGTTTCTGGCCTGCATTCTGCCGGGCAACCGTGTAGAAGCCTGGAAAAACGGTCTTCCGTTGCCCCGTTACACATCCATTGCCGGGCCGCTGGCTTCCAATGCCGGTTTTCTGGCGGGAAACTTTCTTACTTTTCCTTGCCCTGAAGGCTTTTACGCCTATGCGGGCGAAACGCTCTACAAAGTCACGCTCCGCAACGGGCGCCTCGATTCCGGCATCGAACTGGAAGGCATTCATGTGCCGTTTTTGAATTGCGTCCGCTATTTGCCCGAACAGCAGGCATATTACCTCGGTTCTACGACCGACGGGCTGTTTGTCGTGCAGAAAAAGATATTCGTCGCACCGCCATTTCCGGCACCCGTCCTCGATCAGAGCCTTTACGCGCAGGCGAAAGCGGGCGACGACGCCCTGATCGTGAGAAATACGCTGATTTCGATGAATCAGCCACCGCGGCAATTACCCATCGAACCCGGTATTACTGCCTGGCTTTTTGCGCCTGGCAACGGCCAGCTGTATTACGAGCAAAATTACAAGCTCCGCAAGCTGGACATAGCGAGCGGCCGGAGCCAGATCGTAGGGTCCGAAAGCGCGGTAATCCATATGAGTACGGCCGGCGAGGGGCAATATTTCTTCGCGTCGGCCAGGGGATTTGGGAAACTGGTGAATGACAAAGCCGTCGGGTTCAAGGAATTTCCCCAGAAGACCAACATCCTGTTCGCGAAGCAGATCCGGCCGTCCTATTTCCTGGTTTGCACCGAAAAAGGGCTGAAATGGTATGATTATGAACGCAACCGTGTCGACAAATCGGTGCTGGAAGCGATGCCGATACGGACCCTGCACGTGGAAGCAGCCAATAAGATATGGATTTCGACTTACGGGAAGGGGTTTTACCTCATGCATAACAAGAAGCTCTACCGCATGCCGGCCGGGCCGAGACAGGCGCTTACGACCGTCCATTCCTTTATCGAAGATGGGCGCGGGTTTTTCTGGCTACCGAGCAACAATGGGCTGTTCAAAGTGAAGAAATCCGAATTGCAGGCCTATGCGGAAAGGCGGCAGGACAAGGTCAATTTCTTCCGTTTCGACCGCACCGACGGTCTGCCAACCAACGAGTTCAACGGAGGCTGCGACCCTTCTTACCTGTGGTTGAAAGACAGCCTGTTATCACTCCCGTCGATGAAAGGGCTTGTGTGGCTTTACCCGCATAAACTCAAACTCTACTACCCCGATCGGGGTATTTTTGCCGATAGTCTGGCTGTGAAAGGCAGGCCGGTTACGCTTAATGCGAGCGGCATTACCCTTTCGCCCGATTTCAAGCGCTTATCCGTCCAGGTTTCGTCGCCCTATTTCGGCAATCCGGAAAATCTGGACCTCGAATACCAGGTCGCCGGGCTGGATGCCGACTGGCACAAAGTGGAGAAGAACGGGCTGGTAACGATCGCCAGTCTTCCGCCGGGGGATTACAAGCTTCTCGTGCGGCGGAATGGCGCGCATATTCCCGACAGCGCGGGCCAGTTTGTGTTGCCTGTCGAGGTGCGTCCGTGGTTCTATAACACGTGGTGGTTTTACGTGCTATGCATTTGCGTGTCGGTGGGGATTGGTTATTTGTTATTTAAAAGAAGGCTTACCAAGCTGCAAAAAGAGGCACAGGAGCTGGAAAACGTCATTTCGGCACGAACTCGGGAGCTGAAAAGCGCGGTGGACGACCTGGCCAAATCGGAAATGGCATTGCTGGAAAGCAACCGGTTCAAAGACCACGTGATCACGATGGTACTCCACGATATGCGCTCGCCGCTGCGGTTTATTTCGCTCATTAGTGGTAACCTCTTGAAAAACCACACACGTCTCACGCCCTCGGACCTGGATGCCTACCTGGGCGACCTGCATATGGGCACGCAAAACCTGCTGGGCTTTACCGAACAGTTTTTCATGTGGATCAGTACCCAGCAGCGGGGGTTCAAGATCAGCCAAAACCTGTTTCCGCTGAATGCATTGTTCGAAGAAATCGCGTCGCTGTACAAGGAGCTTTTTAAAGTAAACCATAACCGGCTCACGATCGTACACACCGACCTGGAATGTGTTTCGGATTATCAGATCCTTTCGGTCATCATCCGTAACTTGATCGACAATGCCAATAAAAACACGACCGACGGGGAAATCACGCTCTCATGCCGGGAGGAAGGCGGGCAGCTGCTGATCGCAATCACCGACACCGGCCAGGGGCTTACCGATGAGCAGATTGCCCTGTTTATGAGCCGCGACAGGCAGTCCGGCAACCGCGGTACTGGCAGCCTGCTGATCCATACCATGCTCGATTACATTCATGGCAGCATTGCTATTGCCAGCGAACCCGGGCGGGGCAGTACTTTTACGATTCACCTTCAAAATCTGCATCAATTTGATACATCCTGGCAAGATGGTTCAGTTCCAGCAGGTTCTTGATTTCCAGCTTGTCGAAAACCCTACAACGGAAACTGCTGGCCGTGGAGGCACTGATGGACAATGTATTGGCTACTTCCAGGGCTCCGTAACCTTTGAGCAGGAGCAGGGCTACTTCAAACTCCCGTTTCGAAAGCTTGTCGAAAGGCGTGTTGGCGACATTGCCGATCAATGCATTGGAAAAAATCTCGCTCTGCGACCTGGAAATGTACCGCCGACCCTGGCTTACGACCTGTATCGCCTCGGCAAGGACCTCGTCCGGCTCTGTTTTGTTTACGTACCCGAGTGCGCCTTCGCGGAAGAAGCGGGCCGCAAAAACCCTGTCGGGCTTCATGGTCACGACGAGGATTTTCAGCTTGGGACGGATGCGTAAAATATCGGGGATCAATGCGAGCTCGTTGGTTTCCGGCATATTCAGGTCGGTAATGAGCAGGTCGAAATCCTGTCCGGTGACCTTCTCGATCACGTCCCGGCCGGTTTCGGCAAATTCTACGGTCACATTGAATCCCAGGACTTCTTTGACGACCATCTGAAGTCCCTTGCGGACAAGCTGGTGATCGTCGGCTATTAGTATGGAGAGCGGCATATGGGCAACAGATCCTTTCAGGATTACGGTTTGATCGTAACGACTGAAATTAACGCATTTCAACCTGAATTACAAAACAAAAACAGGGCTATTAATTTGACAAAACGGAGGCCAGTTCGACGATGTTGATCACATTTTTCTTCAACATAACCGTCCGCTTGATCGTGCTGACCGTGCTGTGCCGGACATTCAGTGCCATGGCGATCTCCGACGTTTTCATGCCGGTGATCAGCAGGTTGGCCACTTGCTGCTCGCGGGGCGAGAGCTTGTTGGGTTTTCTATGCAGGTTGTATTTGAGGAAGTTACGGATTTGTGCCTGGTTGACAGGGTCGAAAAGGAACTCGTACCCAAACTTTTCCAGCGTGCTTTCGCAGAGGTACCTCCGCGAGGCCAGTACCTCCCGCAGGCATTTTTCTGTTTCCTTGTCGTGGCACCCCTTGGAAATGCACGCGCTCGCCCCGGAAAGTACCAGCGACAATGCTTTTTTGTAAAGATTGTCATTATACATGATCACCCACGGGATGGCACTGTGCTTCTGTATGATCCTGGTATCTATTCCCGTCTTTTCGTTCACACCGGCTACGACCAGGTCGATTTTATGGCTTGCAAGATACTTCGAAACACCGCTCACGGTATGGGTTTCAAAGAATGTAAACTCGTTTCCGAGGTTTTTGAAAAACTCTTTAAGCCCCCTGAGAATGATTGGATGGGAGTCGTACAAAATGACGTGGAGCATGGCTATGGGTAAGGTCTGCGAAATGCGTGCCGGTAATCCGGTATTTGGTATACGTTAGTCCAGGGTCTGAATGGCTTGCACGAGATTGGTCACCGAAAGTTTGCGGAATGCACGTGCTTTCAGCGTGCTCACAGTGCTGTGCTGAATATTGAGACGGTCGGCGATCTCGCCTGTTTTCAGGCCTGTTTTCAGCAATGACGCTACTTCCGACTCGCGGCTGGTGAGTTGGCGTACGCGCGGGCGATAGCTGCCTGCCCCGTTCCGGATCGCCCTGAACCGCCAGTACTCGGCATTGACGTGCGCCTGGGTAGTCGCGCACACGTAACGTCGCTGTTGCAGCACGGCCGAAATGCCTTCCCGTAATGCGGCGTCGGTACATTTCTTCGACATGCATGCGCCGCCGCCGAGGGCCATCAGGTCCATTGCGTTTTCAGCGCCTTCTTCGGTGTAAAGTACGGCCGTCTTTGGAAGGATATTGATAATCAGTTCGTTGTTTAGGCCTTCTACGTCATTCATGCTCAGCAATATGAGGTCGAAGCGCTGGGTAGTGGCCAATTTGTAGAACTGGCGCACGCGCCCGGCCTCGGTCACTTTCATGCGCAGGTCCATGGTGTCCAGCAGCAGCCGGATTCCTTTGCGGGAAATGGGGTGTAAATCGAATACTAATACTTTCAGGGTGCTCTCAGGTTTCATTTTCACGGGGCCATCTGTTATTGATGATGCAAATATCCCCTGCTTACCCGTGATTTACAGTGGCTCTCCGCCGACCTGTTTGTGGCTTTGCAGCCACATTACCCGGCGTCCACACCCTCGTTCCGGAACCGGTAGAGGAACGGCGCCTTGTTGGCGGCCCCGGTAAACTTCTTTTCCAGCCGTTCGAGCACATTCAGGTCGAGGATTTTTTTCTGGAAATTATTTCGCGCAAATGCCCGGTCGAAGATCGATTCGTAAAGCTCCTGCACCTCTCGCATGGTAAAAGTCTCGGGGAGGAGGTTGAATGCGATCAGTTTCTGGTCGAGATTCAGTTGCAGCGTTTCCAAAGCGGATTTCACTATTTCGTGATGATCCATGATCATCTGCGGCAAATCGCGGACCGGGTACCAGGCGATGGACTCGTCGAGCTCGGTCTTTTGCGGAACGACTTTATTAATGTCCACCAATGCGTAATAGCCGATCGAAACGAACCGCCGCGTAATCCAGTCGAACTCCTTGCGGTTGAACCGCTTGTCGCCCAGGGTATCCTCGTTCAGCTCGATGAGCCGTTCGAGAAAGCGTCTATTCGACCGCGACGCGTCACCGAAAACCCTGAACTGTTCGAGGTAAATGTCCTTTATGCCCGTGCGATCTTCCAGAATGCGTCTCGCTGCCTGGTCAATGCCTTCATTCTGATAAATAAAACCACTCGGCAAAGCCCAGAAATCGCCCCGGAAGTTCAGTTTCGGCACTAGCACGCTGAGCTGCGAATCCTGGTAGCCGAAAATGACGCAGTCGATGGAAAGCTGCTGTATGTAATCCTGTTCACTCGGTGAATGCATATCTGGTTTCTTATCCCGGTTTGCCCCAGGTCTCAGGCCCGGGTAAACTGGAAAGTCATTAATTCAAACAACCTAACCAAATGAAGAGAAAATTACAGCATTCCGTTGTTTTGTGCCGCTATTCCGTTTTGAGTGATTTGACCGGATCTGTCAATGCGGCTTTGATACTCTGAAAGCTTACCGTCAGCAATGCAATGCCTGTGGCGATCAGCCCGGCGAGCAGGAATATCTGCCAGGAAAGTTCGGTGTGATACACGAAGTCGCTCAGCCAGCGGTCCATGACATACCAGGCAGGCGGTGTGGCCAGCACGATGGCGAGCAACACCAGTTTGATAAAATCGCGTGATAAAAGCGTTACCACATTGGCGACGTTTGCGCCGAGCACCTTTCTGATACCGATTTCTTTCGTGCGCTGCTCCGCTGTGAACGCAGCCAGCCCGAGCAGCCCTAGGCAGGAAATCACAATGGCCATGATCCCGAAATAACGGATGAGAGTGCTGACGATCAGCTCCGAGCGGTACATTTGCTCAAAAGATTCGTCGAGAAAATGGTAAGTGAACGGGTAGTTCGGATTGAAAGAATGGGTGATCTGTTCGATATGCGCCAATGCCCGGGAGGTCTGGCCGGCCTTGATCCGGATCATCATATGCTCCGTATTGAGCCCTTTGTAGTGGACGAGTATCAGGGGCTTGATCGCACTGTGGAAAGAAGCGATGTGAAAGTCTTTCATCACGCCGACGATAGTACCTTTGCCCATCCAGAACTTCACTTGTTTTCCCACGGGATCTTCCATCTTCATCATCCGTGCGGCAGCCTCGTTGATGATGTAATTGGTGGTATCGGCAGCGAATTCTTTCGAGAAATCGCGGCCGCCGGCCATGCGGATATTCATCGTTTTGGTAAAATCATAGCCTACAAACGTTGCATACACGGTATTGTCCGTACCCGGGTCGCGGCCGGTCCAATCCAGGTCGCCCGAGTTGCCGTAAATATTGGTCGGTATCTCACCGACGGTCGTGGCTGCCGAGATAGTCGGCGATGCGAGGATTTCCTGGCGGAATGGTTCCAGGCGGTTGCCCAGTTCGCCTTCCAGTGGAATGTACACGACATTATCGTGGTCGAGACCAAGCCGTTTGCTCTGAATGTAATCCATCTGGTTGCCGATCACCAGCGTACCGACGATCAGGAAAATGGACAGCCCGAACTGGAACACCACCAGGCCTTTCCGTAAATGGAGGCTGCTGTTCGAAAAAGTAAGCTTGCCTTTCAGTATCCGGACAGGCTGCATGCCCGAGAGGTAAAGCGCCGGGTAGCTGCCTGCGACGATGCCGGTAATGACGGTCAGGGCGGCAATGGAACCCCACAGGTAGGGGTCGGTCCAGTCCAGTTCGATGTTTTTCACAACGATCTCATTAAATACCGGCAGGGCGATCACTACCAGCAATGACGCAAGCACCGAAGCGAGCGCGCTCACGATCAGCGATTCACCAAGGAATTGCATAATCAGGAATTTCTTTTCGGCACCTACTACCTTGCGAACACCCACTTCACGTGCGCGTTTGAGCGAGCGGGCGGTGGCGAGGTTCATAAAGTTCACGCAGGCGATCAGCAGTATGAAGACAGCCACCACGGAAAAGATATGTACATACTCGATCCGGCCGCCGGAAGGTTTCAGATTGGCATATTCGGTGTATAAGTAGGTGTCGGCCATTTTTTGCAGCAGCGGGAAGGACGTGAGCTGTTTCGGCGCCGCTTTTTTGATGACTTGCCGCATTATCTTTTCGGTCTTCACCGGATCAGCGCCGGGGGCCAGCAATGCATAGGTCTTGAAGCTGAAATTACCCCACCATTTCATCCAGTCGGCTTCCTGCGCTTTGAAATTGACGATCCAATTGAAGCGGACGGTCGAGTTATGAGGGATATCTTCGAACACGGCGCTGACGATCATGTTCGAGGCATTGTTCAGTTTCAGTGTTTTGCCGATCGCGCTGCTTTTCCCGAAGAATTTCTCCGCCATCTTGCGGGAGATCGCAATGGAAGTAGGCTGTTCGATTGCCTTACTTGCCGATCCTTCGATGAAGGGGGTTTGAAATACCTTGAAAAAGTCGTTGGTTGCATAAATACCCGTTTCTTTCGTCGATTTTTCCCCAACCTGGACGAGTAGCTCGCGCTCAAATGTAATTTTGGTAATGGCTTTGACGTCGGCGACGTTTTTTTCCAGCGTTTCCTGCCAGGGTCCCGGGGTAACGTCGCCCACGCCGGTCTGTCCGCGTTCGTCATAGGCGCCGCGTATATAGTAAATATCCGAAAGGCCGGGATAGAAGCGGTTGAACGACAATTCATCTTTGACCCAAAGCCAGATCAGCAGGCTGCAGGCCATACCCAGGGCAAGGCCGAAAATATTGATGAATGAGAATAGCTTGTTTTTCAGCAGGCTGCGGATGGCGATGTTGAAGTAGTTTTGAAGCATGTCAGGCCGGGTTATGACGATTAGCGCATTAGAATTGACTAAAAACACGTTCCATTTTGTATTATTAAATTAATTAGTTGTAAATCATCAACTTAACATTTGCCTGAACAAACTGCTATGTTCAATTTCGGACATACGCCGTAAGCGGGCGGACAAAAACCATCACTAGCCCCTATGAATCGGAGAACCGCCCTGCTGCTGACCTTTATCGTCCTGAAATTCCTGCTGCAATACTTCCTCATTATCCCCGGCTACGATCTCCACCGCGACGAATACCTGCATCTCGACCAGGCGAAACACCTGGCCTGGGGCTTCCTGTCGGTGCCGCCGGTAACTTCGTGGATCGCGTGGATTATCAGCTCATTGGGCAATGGAGAATGGGTAGTCCGGTTCTTTCCGGCGCTATTCGGGGCGCTTACGATCCTGGTCGTTTGGAAAAGCGTAGAAAGGTTGGGCGGGAGTCTGTATGCGTGCGTGTTGGCCGCTACGTGTACCTTATTTTCGGTTTTATTAAGGTTAAATCAGCTTTTTCAACCCAATTCGCTCGATGTACTTTGCTGGACGACGCTCTATTTTTTCCTGATCAGCTATATCCATTCCCGGAACCGGCGTTGGCTTTACGGTTTTGCAGCGGTATTGGCCGTTGGGTTTTTAAATAAATACAACATCGCATTCGCCGTGGTGGGCTTGCTGCCCGCTATTTTACTGACGCCGCAGCGCAGCCTGCTGCTGAACAAGCACGTTTATCTGGCCCTCTTGTTCGCATTGTTGCTCGTTTCGCCCAACCTGATCTGGCAGTACCAGAACAACTTCCCGGTTTTCCACCACATGAAACTGCTGGCCGAAACCCAGCTCGTGAACGTGAACCGCGTGGATTTTCTGAAAGAGCAAATCCTCTATTTCATGGGCGCATTGTTCGTGATCGTGGCGGGGCTCTACGGACTGCTCGTTTACAAGCCGTTTTCACCGTACAGGTTATTCTTTTTCTCCATCGTCATTACCCTGGCCGTCTTTACCTACCTGCGCGCGAAGGGCTATTATGCCATTGGCATTTACCCGGTTTACATCGCGTTCGGGGCTGTTTATGTGGGTGAAAAAGTCGGTGCGGCGTGGTTGCGGGCATTGTTTGTGCTAATTCCTGTCGTGTTGTTCATTCCGCTGTTTCAGGTTGCATTCCCCAACAAAACGCCGGAACAGATCATCGCCAACCCGGAGCCTTACCGAAAGCTGGGAATGCTGCGTTGGGAGGATGGCAAAGACCATCAGTTGCCCCAGGATTTCGCCGATATGCTCGGCTGGCGCGAATTGGCGGAAAAAGTGGATGCCGCCTATCTTTCGATGCCGGACAAAGCCGTCACCCTGGTACTTTGCGACAACTACGGCCAGGCCGGGGCCATTAATTATTATACCAAAACGGGCGTCCGCGCCGTGACTTTCAACGCGGATTACATCAACTGGTTTGACCTTTCAAAGCCATATAAGCACCTGATCCGCGTCAAAACGTGGGGCGATGAGGGGGACGAAATGCAGGAAACCGGGCCGCTGTTCTCCACCGGTTTCGCTGCGGATTCGGTAACGAACCGCTACGCGAGAGAATGGGGGACGACGGTTTTTGTGTTTCGAGACGCGCGGGTTGATATTAATGAGCGGATCAGGAAGGAGATTGTGGAGGAGCGGTGGTAGCTTCTACTCCCCAATAATCTTAGCCCGATGCGCCAGTCCCCAGTAATGCAGCTCTTCCAGCACCTTTTCGAGCGACGCACCATGCTCGGTGATGGAATATTCTACGGTCGGCGGAAAGGTATCGAATACCTGCCGGTTGATCAACTGGTTCATTTCCAGTGCTTTCAATTCTTTGGACAAAATTTTGTCGGTAATGCCGGTCACTTCGGCGGAGAGTTGCCTGAACCGCTTCGGGCCGGACGATAGCGCGAAAAGGATCAGCAATTTCCATCGCCCTTCCAGCGCTTCGAGCGCGTCGCGGATCGATAATGCGGTTTTGGGGCAGCCGTTTCCTGTCAGCATTTAAGGTTTGGATGAATGTCGGGTTCCGTTACTACCTATTCGGATAGTACTATCCAAACGGGAAAGTACTATCGGACGGATAGCGAAGGTAAATACTTTTGCTTTCTCACCAAACATCATCTTATGTCGATCAGGAAATCTTCGAAATGGCTGCACACGGCCTTGTGGGGCGTGCAGGCATTGTTGTCGGTCACGCTCGTGTGGGCGGCTTACATGAAATTGTTCCAAACGCCGGAAGCGCTTTCGGCGATGTGGCCCTGGACGGGGCAGGTGCCGCCGCTGCTGGTGAAATGCACCGGTGTTATTGATTTGCTTGCCGGATTAGGGCTCATGCTGCCGGGATTATTGAATATCCGTCCGGCATTAACGTTTTTCGCGGCTGCCGGTGTAGTCTTGCTGATGGTTTGTGCCATGGTTTTTCACCTTTCGAGAGGCGAATCACCTGCGTTCAACATGGTTTTTGCCGCATTGGGCGCATTTGTAGCGTGGGGGAGGCAAGAGGGGGCTGCCTCCCTCTGCTAATTCAATTTACCGACAAAGTCAGCGGCCCGAATTCCTCGAAATGGATATTCGACCGGTCGACACCGCGGTCGACGAGGTAGCGGTAATGCTGACGGATGAATGGCCCCGGGCCGCAAATGTAGTATTTCGCTTCGGGATGCAGGACTGCAGCGGGAAGTTGGGCGAGCGATACCCGGCCGAGGTATTCGTTGGCGGAAAGTTGGTCGGCGGAGTCGTAGAAAAAGTGCTTTTCTAGATGGGCTACCGCTTCGGAAATAGCATTCAAATCGGCCTTGAACGCGTGTACCTGCTCGTTGCGGCACCCGTGTACCCACGTGATAGGCGCGGTCGCGTCTGTGCGTACGAGGGCTTCGAGCATTGATAGGAGGGGCGTCTGGCCCACGCCGCCGCTGATAAACACCTGCGGCTTGCCTTCCTGTGCCTGCAACGTGAAATTACCGGATGGGGCGGAAAGGTCGACGACGTCGCCCGGTTCGACGAAATCGTGGAGACGGTTGCTGATCATCCCGTCGGGGTGCTGGCTGCCGGCTTCACGCTTCACCGAAATGCGGTAGTATTCGCCGTTCGGCGCGCTCGACAGGCTGTATTGCCGCGGCTGTTGCAGGTTGATTTCGGGCAGGAAGAGGCGGATGCTGATGTACTGGCCGGGTTGGAAATCGGCTACCGCACCGCCATCGACGGGGTATAGGTAAAAGGAGGTAATCTCTTCCGACTCTTTCACTTTCTTACGCACCACAAACGGCCGCCAGCCCGACCAGCCGCCGGGCAGGCTCACTTTGTCGTCGTAGAGTTTTTGCTCGTGGCCGCTCATCAATGCGGCGAGTTGGTTGTAAGCGATGGTCCACGCATCGAGGAGCTCGGGAGTGGCCCCTTCGCCGAGCACTTCGGCAATGGAGGCGATGAGGTGCCGGCCGACGATCGCATAATGCTCCGGACGGATATGCAGGCTCGCATGCTTGTGCCCGATGGTATCGACCACCGGCAGCAATACCGACGGGTCTTCGATATGCTCCGCGTATGCCAGCACGGCCATTGCAAGGGCGGTTTGCTGCCGTTGGTTTTGCTGGTTACCCATATTGAAAAGGTGTTTCAACTCGGGGTTATGCGTGAACATGCGGTTGTAAAAGTGGGTCGTCAGCAGCACGCCATGCTCTTTCAGGACTGGTACCGTGGCTTTTACGAGTTCTTTTTGTAGGGGGGACATGATTTGGAAGTTTAAAATAAAAGACATTTTTATCCTTTATTTAGGTAAAAAAATATTATTTGTTCAAAGTAAGCTGCCCGGCGATGAGGCCTTCGTTGAATTTGCCGATCAAAGTGTTTTGCAACATGACGACGATCTGGCCTCTCACCTTTTTGAAATCCTCGTGCAATGGACACGGATTGCTCTCCGAACAATAGCTGAGGCCCATTCCGCAGCCGGTAAAGATGCTGTCACCCTCGATGGCCCGGACAATGTCGGCCAGGGGACGTTGTAACCCGCCCGAATCGACGTAAAAACCTCCGTTAGGGCCTTTCGACGACAGGATGAGCCCGTCTTTGCTCAGCTTTTGCAGGATTTTCGCCAGGAACGGTTCGGGGGAATTGATATGCAAGGCGATTTCCCGGATGCCGACCTTCTGGCCTTCTTCCGACTTTTGAGCAATGTAAAACACCGCCCGCATCGCATATTCACATGTTTTTGAAAAGATTCCCATTGGCTCGTCCAGGTGCATTGCCGCTTACATGGTACAAAGATAAAAGGGTGATTTTAAATAAAAGAGTTTTTTATCTTTTATTTAAATAAAAATAAATGCAAACTAATTTTGGGTGTGTATAAATCGATTATATTCAGCCCATTACTCAACGTTAATCACTACTACTCATGAAAACAGCTCTATGCAGGTTTTTGCAGGCTTGTCTGCTCAATGCTTTCCTTTTTACGGCGCTCCAAGCTCAGACATGTAATTTCACCGACCTACGCCTCAATTCGCAATCCGCGGTCAATTCGTTCAATTCCACTTGCAAAACGGTTAATGGCGATATCACGCTCTCGGGTGCTGATATTACCGACCTCAGCCCCTTGCAGAACATCGAAACGATTAACGGCAAGCTGACGATCCAGAATAACCCGGCGCTTTCGAGCCTAAACGGATTGAAAAACCTGACCACGGCGCAGCATTTATTGATATACACCAATAATTTGCTGAATGACCTCACCGGCCTGGAAAAGCTGAAATATGTTTGGGGTGCCACGCATATCCGCTATAATATGGGACTGGTCAACCTGAAAGGGCTGGACAGCCTGACCAATGCGGGCACATTTTATATTATGAACAATGATTCGCTAACGAGTCTGACGGGCCTGGGGAAGCTGGAATCGGTGAGCGATATTCTGCTGGTAGGTGCGAACAAAAGCCTGGCGAGCCTGAACGGGTTGAGTAGTCTGAGCTCGGTCAGCCGGATCAATATCGGGGAAAACGACGCGTTGACAGACCTTTCGGGTTTGGAGGCACTGACGTCGGTGAGCTATCAGATGAATATCACTTCGAATAAGAACCTGAGGAGCCTGCACGGCCTTACCAGCCTCAATTATTTAAGCGAAGCATATATCAGCAATAACGACCTGATGCCCGACTTGTCCGGATTGGAGAACGTGCGGTCGGTGTATTGGCTGGTTGTGGGCGATAACGACGGTCTCACAAGTCTGACGGGATTGCACAACCTGACTTCGGCATCCAACTTTATCATACGCATTAATGCGCAACTGACCGACTTGTCGGGGTTGGAAAACCTGACCAACGTGGGATGGATACAGATCAGCGACAATGCGGGGCTGAAAAGCCTTTCGGGCCTGGGCACGGGTGCGAATGCCGGGCGCGCGGGCGCGAACGGAAGGGCGGCCGCGCTGACGATCGGCGGATTGGTGATCCGGAATAACGCCCAACTGACCAGCTGCGCGATTGCGGGCGTATGTGATTTTACCAGCACCGGCGAGGCGACCATCAGCGGGAACGGGAGTGGCTGCGAGAGCCAGGCCGCGGTAGAGATTTCCTGTTCGGCGCTGCCGGTGGTCCTTGCTCATTTTACGGCAAATGCGGAGGGTAGCAGTACTCTTTTACAATGGTCGACGGCAGAGGAACGCAACAGCGCTGTTTTTGACATTGAACACAGCCTCGATGCCGTAAACTGGTCCAAAGCGGGCGAAAAGGATGCAAAAGGTGAGAGTAATGCATTGCTGCGTTATCAATGGGTACACCTCGCACCTGCGGTTGGATTGAATTATTACCGTCTCAAAATGAAAGACCTCGACGGTTCCTATACTTACAGCCAGATTGCAAGTGTGAGATTTGAAGGCAAAATGTCCGTCGCTGTTTATCCAAATCCGGCTTCGGACGTGCTCTTCATTGAAAACAGCAAGGACATTGCCCGGCTGCGGGTTATTAATGTGGCTGGAAAAACGGTGTATGAGTCGGGTAAAGTTAACGAAGCGGTTCCTGTAAAGAATTTGGCTGCGGGTATTTATCAGGTTTACATTATCCGGGAAGGCGGTGCGGTGCAGAAAGAGCGCTTCGTGAAAATTTTCTGAAAATTTTTTTCAAGTCTTGTCCAGATCGGTAAAGTCGGTTGTCATTAGGTTTTTTAACTCAAAAAATTCTTAAAAAATGGAAGCCAGACTTAATTTCTTTGAAAAAGGACAAAATGCAGTAAAGCCGCTTTTCGCACTCGGTAGCTATATCAAAAAATCAACACTCGGCCGCCAGTTAGTGGAGCTGGTCGATTTCCGCATATCTCAGATTAACGGGTGCGCGTACTGCCTCGACATGCATTCGAAAGAGCTGCGTGCGATGGGTGAAACCGAGCAGCGCCTGTACGGCCTGAACGCATGGCGCGAGGCACCGTACTATACCGATCGTGAACGTGCTGCTTTGGCATGGGCCGAGGCCGTTAATGCATTGCATGTGACCGACGAGGTGTACAAAGCGGTATCCGCGCAATTGACGGAAGAGGAGATCGTCGACCTGACGATGGCTGTTTCGGCGATCAACGCCTGGAACCGCATCAATATCGCATTCCCGGCCGGCGTAGGAACCTACCGCGTAGGCCAGTTCGGTTGATTTTGACCAAAACTGATTAGCTTTCGCATTCAAAACATTCTAAAAAGTACCGCATTTATGGACGAGTTCTTATTGGTATTCCGGCGCGATTTCAAGGACAGGGAAAATCAGCCGTCGCCCGAGCAATTACAGGAGCATTTCGAGAAATGGCACGCCTGGTACGACAGGATGACCGCGGAAGACCGGATCGTGTTCCGGCGGAGGTGGGATGGGGAAGGCCTGGTCGTGAATGCGCAGAAAACCGTGCTCAATGGTCCTTTTGCTGAAATTAAAGAGACGATCGGCGGAGCGGTGATCATCCGCGCGGCGGATTATGAAGAGGCGGCCGAGTTGGCCAAAGCCGTGCCGATTCTCGAATTCGGCGGCACAGTGGAAATCCGGAAAGCGCTCTGATTGCAGTTTGCTGATCCTTTTTGATATTTTTATGGGGCCCGATCGCGAAAGTCGGGCCCTATTATCATGGAGGAAAAAGAATTGCTGCCCCACCTTTTCAGGACCGAATACCGCAAGCTGGTTGCCGTGCTTTGCTATCTTTTCGGTATCGAGCACGTTGAAACCGCGGAAGATATTGCGAGCGATACATTTTTGGCCGCGGCCGAAACCTGGGCCATCAAGGGCGTGCCCGAAAACCCGGTTGCGTGGCTTTATACCGTCGCCAAAAACCGCACAAAGAACCATTTAAAGCGTAACACGCTATTCGAACAGAAGGTAGCGTCGGAAATCCGCTATTCGTCGGACAAGGAGGAGGAAATAGAGATCGATATGTCGCCCCAAAACATCACAGACAGCCAGTTGGCGATGATTTTCGCGGTTTGCAACCCGCTGGTTCCGGCGGATTCGCAGGTGGCGCTCGCGCTGAACCTCCTTTGTGGTTTTGGTGTGCAGGAAATCGCGGATGCCTTTTTGCTGAACAAGGAGGTCGTGTACAAGCGCATCCAGCGCGCGAAGGAGAAACTGAAAGAGGGGAAGATCAGCATCGCGCAACCAAGCGTGACCGAGATCGGCGAGCGGCTGGAAACGGTGTTGACCACCATTTATTTACTCTATTCCGAAGGTTACTATTCCATTTCGCAGAATACGACTTTGCGCAAGGAGCTCTGCGCGGAGGCGATGCGGCTCAACTTCCTGTTGGTGGAAAGCGACCTGACCGACCGTCCCGAGGCTAGCGCATTGCTTTCGCTGATGTGCTTCCATTCGTCACGGTTCGAGGCGCGTACCAACCAGAACGGTGAGATGGTGCTCTACGAAGACCAGGACGAATCGCTTTGGAACCGGGAGCTCATCGAGCGCGGGACCTACTACCTCAGCCGTGCTTCCACCGGTGAAAAACTGAGCCGGTACCATTTGGAAGCCGGCATCGCTTATTGGCATACCCATAAGGAAGATTCGCGGGACAAGTGGGAAAGCATTCTGGATCTGTACGACCATCTGCTGGCCATCGAATACTCGCCCATTGCCGCATTGAACCGCATTTATGCCCTCGCCAAAGTGCGTGGTAAGGAAGCGGCAATCGCGGAGGCCGGACATCTGAACCTGACTAACAACCATTTTTACTATTCGCTGCTCGGCAATCTCTACACGGGCATCGATGACGCACAGGCCGTTACGCATTACCAGACGGCGATCAAACTCGCGCATTCGGCGTCCGACAAGGCCATCCTGTTCCGGAACATTGCCCGGTTGCAGGGTAATGTGGGTTGATTTATACGAGAATTGAATTGGAAAAGACATTTTGGCCGGGAACGGGCGGGCTGTGGGAATAGTTTCTATATTAGCCAAATCTAATGTTCCCGATATGTCAAAGCTGTTTTCACCGATTACCATCAGAAATATCCAGTTCAAAAACCGGATCGTCGTTTCGCCCATGTGCCAGTATTCGGCCATCGATGGTTTTGCGAACGACTGGCACCTCGTCCACCTCGGCAGTCGCGCCGTGGGCGGAGCGGGCCTGATCATCACGGAAGCGACCGGCGTATCGCCCGAAGGCCGCATTTCGGGCGAAGACCTGGGCATCTGGAAGGACGAACACATTGAAAAACTCTCTCAAATCACCGCGTTCATCAGCGCGCAGGGGTGCGTACCGGGCGTGCAGCTCGCACACGCGGGCAGGAAGGCCAGCACCGCCGTTCCGTGGAAAGGCCGCGCCGAAGTGCCTCAGGACCAGGGTGGCTGGCAAACGTTCTCAGCCTCGGCTATCCCGTTTTCGGATGCATACCCCAAACCGCTCGCGCTGGACGTGGCCGGCATCGATAAAATCGTTTCCGACTTTACCGCCGCTGCGCGTCGCGCATTGCAGGCCGGTTTCAAAGTGATCGAAATCCACGCCGCACACGGCTACCTCGTGCACCAGTTCCTGTCGCCCCTGAGCAACCACCGCACCGACGAATACGGCGGCAGTTTTGAAAATCGCACCCGCCTGTTGCTGCGCATTATCGAAGGCATCCGCACCGTATGGCCGGCCGAATTGCCACTATTCACCCGCATTTCCGCCACCGACTGGGCCGAAGGAGGCTGGACGGCCGACGACGCCGTAAAACTCGCACATCTGCTCAAAGAAAAGGGCATCGACCTGATCGACGTCTCCTCCGGCGGCCTCGCTGCGCACCAGCAGATCACCGTCGGCCCGGCTTACCAGCTCCCCTTCGCCTCGCGCATCAAGCGGGAAACCGGCATTCTGACAGGTACTGTGGGTATGATCACGAATTCCCTGCAAGCCGAGACCATTCTCGTGAATGAAGATGCGGATATGATCATTATGGCACGTGAGATTTTGCGGAATCCATACTTTCCGCTGGAAGCGGCGCATGATTTGAAGGCAAGCGTTGCGTGGCCGGTGCAGTATGAAAGGGCGAAGTGGTGAACTAAACCTGACCATGTAAATCCATCGATCTGTTCCGGGTGTTAGCGGGCATTGGTAGGCCTGTGCGGTTTGTGTTTAACGGGTCGAAAGCGGGGATTTCAACTGCTGTTCGATTTACCGAGGATTGAACTGGAAATCATATAGGCTATGAAAAGTCAATTTGCCAGGAATGTAGTCATTCGCGCGGGGGATTACATTGCTATGCATTTACTCATGCTGGTGGGCAACTTTTATCTCTGCCAGTGGATATATGCAAGATGGGAGTTCGAACATGTGTTAGATGCGATGGAGGCGTTGGTTGATCTTGTAGTATATTCTTATGCGATATGGGCTCTTGCATTCACTATTCCGCCAGCACTGATTTATCTTCGCTTATATAAAAGGCCCGGGAGTGTATTAAAGGCCGCCTCGCTCATATGCGTGATTTGGATGATTTTGTCCGATACAGCGTTGCTGATATTATTTTTTGTGAATCCATAAATAGTTTGAACAGGCCGGATATCGAATAGTCACACTATTTGAATTTATTAACTTGCTTTCATGAAAGACCTCAAACACGAAAAAACACTAGCCGCCAAAGAAGCGGTCAAATACCTTTCAAATGGCCAGATCGTCGGCCTTGGCTCCGGCAGCTCGGCCTATATTGCCATTGCTGAAATTGGTGAACTGGTGAAGAATGGGCTGGATATCAAAGGAGTACCTACTTCCGAAAAAACCCGCGAACTGGCTGAGTCACTGAATATCCCGTTGCTCAAAATCGAAGACGTAGATGCTATCGACATTACGATCGATGGCGCGGACGAGTTTACGACCGATTTGCAGCTTATTAAAGGCGGTGGGAGTTTTCTGTTAAAGGAGAAAGTAGTGGCTTCACTTTCGAAGCAGGAAATCATTATTACAGATTCAACCAAGAAGGTGGAGTTCCTGGGCAAGTTTACGGTGCCGGTTGAAGTGATTCCCTATGCGCAGAACTATGTTTTGGCTGAGATAAAAAAGTTGAATGGAACCGGCAAAATCCGTTTTGTCGAAGGCAAACCATTGATTACCGAGCAAGGGAATGTGCTGATCGACGGGGATTTCGGGTTAATACAAGACCCGGCCACATTAGCAGGGCAATTGACCAAAATTGTCGGCGTCGTTGAGCATGGATTGTTTATCAATATCGCGACGACCGTGATTATGGGTGTAGATGATGCGACGGTTACGTTTGAAAAGCGTTAGATTGATTGGCATTCTTTTTGATTAACATGACTTGAAGTTAGGAATTTTAAAATACCTGGCCTGATATATAAATAAATTATATATAAATATTGATTATATAAAATAAAGCGCTTATTCTTGGTAATACAAACCGGGCATTACCATGAAAACACGCTTTATTTTCGCTCTTCTGCTGGTCTCGCTTACCAGCCTCGCCCAGCGTTCGGAATTCAAACTCTCCGAAAACGGGCTGATCTACTCCAACGCGACGGTGGGTAAGTTGAAGCACATTGTCGATTCGCTCAATTTGAAATTCAAAGTCTGTGACCTGAGTAAGGTGTTTGTTTCGCAACCGCAGGCAAAGGCGCATTATGTCTTGATCGAAGGTCGGCAGGCGAAAGTGGCGCTTGCGGATATGCATGCAGGCTTGTCTTTCGATACGTTTCTGGCAAGGTACCCAACGGCCGTGGTCGACAACGAAATGCTCATTATCAAATATGGCGCTGTGGATTACAAAGATCGGTCGCCGGTCACGGCATTTTCCAATGTGAATGGTAAGGGCTATTATGCCATCACGCTGCCGCGGGATAGCGCCGCCGCGATCGGCAGCGTGCGCGGCAAGTGGGTAGCGCAGTACAACAAGTACGGGGAGGGTATGGTCGAGGCCTTTTACTTTATCGATGATTTTGCTCAAAAACCGATCCCGGAAAAGTACGCCCGCTGGATTCAGTACGTGGATTGCCTGGTGGATACCACGGGCCAGATTTTTACCAAACATGCGGTGCAAACAGGAAATACATTCAAATACAAAGTACATCCCAAAGACAATGCATTACAAAAATACATCTCCAATGTGACCAAAAGGCCGCGATGGAAGCAGGACATGACCGACAAGGAAATAGAAGTCTTTACAAAGGCAGCCGACGCCTGGGAGTCATTGAGAATTGCCCGTGTGGATAGCCTTCGGAAAACATCGGCACAATTCAATCAGTTGCTGGCGGAGGCCATTGAAGAAGCGAAGCAGATGGGTAACGATAACGACGTGCTGGAAGAATATATCGAGCGGTACTATTCGCCGGAACTCGCTTTACAATTGAAACGCGACCGGATCGTGATAGGCGGTTGCAGCATGGACGAAAGCCCGCGGTACCATGCGCTGAACATCGCCCGGTTGTCGGCCCACACGGTGAAATGGGAGGTTTTCCTTCGTGCGCACCTCGACATTATGAATGACAATTTCCAGAGAGTATCGGATGGCAGTTGGGCCTGGGCGGGACGGAAAACCTACATTAAGGAACTGGAAGTACTGGATATCAATGTGCCCGATCTGATGATGGGAACGTTGTTCCGGCTGGGTAATGCGAATGAAAACCATTACCTGGGATCGGTGGGAAGAATGGGGCGGTCGCTTTCCGAAAGCGCGAACAGGGTCGAAATGGAAGTCAGAATGCTGGAAATGATCTCCGACATCAGCCTCGACGACTACAACCGGGCATTGGCGTATTACCTTTTCAAAAGCTACAATTATCACTTGTCCGATAAGTCCGCGCAGGCAAGAAACAGCGTGGCGCTGGGCGCGGCGGTAAAAAACTGGCCGCATTACCTGACCGTGAACATCGATAGGGAATAACAATAATGGGTGCTTGATAATTACAAAAGCCGTCGGATCGTGTCCAACGGCTTTTTGTTCTTACTACACTTAACAAAGACGCTACTTATAGTGCATGCTTGGTCTGATTGGAATCTATTTCCAGCCGCCGCCGAGGCTGCGGTAGAGGTCTACGCGCGCTACGAGCGATTGGCTGCGGATGAATGCGAGGTTGAGCTCGGCCTGCAATGCATTGCCTTGCGCGGTGATCACTTCGAGGTAATTGGCCATGTCGCTTTGGTACAGCAGTTGTGCATTGGAAATCGCCTGTGTCAGGATGTTCACCTGGTTGCTCGCAATGGCTTCCTGCTCTTTCAGTTTCTGGGTCTGAACGAGTGAGTTCGAAACTTCGCCCACTGCATTCAATACCGATTGGCGGAATTCCAGTACGGATTGCTCGCGCTCGATTTTGGCTACTTCCAGATTGGTTTTCAGCTGACGTCTCGCAAAAATCGGACGGGCAATGGTACCGGCCGCAATGCCGAACAATGAACCGGGGATATTAAACCAGTTACTCGATTTGAACGATTCGATACCGCCGCTGGCCGAGATAATAAGCGACGGATACATGCTCGCCTGCGCCACGCCCAACTGCGCGTTTGCAACAAGCACCGACATTTCCGCCGCACGCACATCCGGACGACGGCTCACCAATGCTGCCGGTACGCCGGTAGCGAGGCTGTCGTTCGATTTAAAATCGGCAAGTTTCACTTTTCGATCAATGGCATTTGGCATTTGACCGGTCAGGATTTGTAATGCATTTTCCTGAATGGTAATGTCCTGTTCGAGCTGCGGGATGAGCAATGCAATGGCTTCGCGTTGCGCCTCCGATTGCTGAACCGAGAGCGACGTTACTTCACCGGCATCTTTGAGCAGGTTGGTCAGTTTCAAGGTATTATTGCTCAGTTCGAGGTTGTGTTTAGCCACTTCGAGCTGTTTGTCCAGCATTAATAAATTGAAAAACCCTTTTGCTATATCAGACACGAGACGGGTCTGAACCGCTTTGGTCGCCTCATAGGTTTGCAGATACTGGCCCATGGTCGCTTGCTGCTGGCGGCGGATCTTGCCCCAGATATCCGCTTCCCACGATAAATCCACCGAGGCAATATAATTCTCGATATGGCTCGATTTGAGGAAGCTGCTCGCGCTGAGCCCGTTCAAACTGTTGTTCGAAGGGCGGTTGTACGTGCCGGCCACGCGCAGGTCGAGGCGGGGGAGTTGCAGTAATCTGGCCTGTTTTACCTGCTGTTGCGCGATATCAATGCGTTTCAGCGCGATTTGCAGGTCGTAGTTGTAACTAATACCGCGCTCGATGAGGTGTTGCAGCGTGGTGTCGGGGAAGAACTGCTTCCAGCCCATGTCCGCAATGGTGGCGGTGTCGCCGTAAGGCACATTGCGGTATTCGGTGGGCAGTGCCAGTTCCGGGCGCTGGTAGTCCTTGCTCACCTTGCAAGAGGCGAGCAGGGTTACCAGCAGGATCAGAACGGGTATTTGCGTTAATCTGAATGTATTTTTCATGATGTTAATCTTAAATAAAATAGTCATCGCTTTTGGGTACGGAAGCGGGCGCCACTAATGCACCTCTGCCTCGGCCAATTCCGGTTTAACCGGTCTTTTGACGACTTTTTCCTGCAAATACTGGAAGATCACGTACAGTACCGGGATCACGAACACCCCGAAAATCACACCCGTGAGCATACCGCCAACCGCACCGGTACCGATCGAACGGTTCCCCAGCGCTGATCCACCGGTTGCGCGCATCAGCGGCAGCAGACCGACGATGAATGCAAACGAGGTCATCAGGATCGGACGCAGACGCAGGCGTGAGGCTTCCAGTGCCGATTCGACGATGCTCATACCCGCCTCGCGCCGCTGAACGGCGTATTCGATGATCAGGATCGCGTTTTTCGCGAGCAGACCGACAAGCATGATCAGACCGACCTGAACATAGATATTGTTCTCGATACCCATCCAGTTGATGAACACCATTGACCCGAACACACCGAGCGGGATCGTCAGGATCACGGCCAGCGGCAGGATGTAGCTTTCGTACTGTGCTGCGAGCAGGAAGTACACGAATACGAGACTCAATACGAAGATCAGAATGATCTGCGAGCCCGAGTTGATCTCTTCACGCGTCATACCCGTCCATTCCGTTTTGTAGTTGTTCGGCAGCACCTTTTCGGCAGTTTCCTGCACGGCGCGGATGGCGTCGCCGGTACTGTAACCCGGTTTCGGCGTTCCGTTGATCATCACGGCGTTGTACAGGTTGTTACGGGTCACGGTTTCAGGTCCGAACACACGTTTCAAAGTCACCAGCTGGTTGGCCGGTACCATTTCACCTTCGGTGTTTTTAACATAAATACCATCCAGCGACTGCGGGTTTTTGCGATACAGCGGATCGGCCTGCGCCATCACGCGGTAATATTTTCCAAACCGGTTGAAATCCGACACAAAGCTCGAACCGTAATAGATTTGCAGCGTTTGCAGCAATTCGTTCACCGGTACATTCAACTGTTTCGCTTTGGCATTGTCCACTTCCAGCTGGAATTGCGGGTTACCGGTCGCGAACGTAGTGAATGCATAGGCGATCTCCGGCCGTTGCATCAATGCGCCGATGAATGCATTGGTGGTAGTGCTGAGTTTTTCCAGAGAACCGTTTCCGCGGTCTTGCAACATAAACTCGAAACCACTGACGTTACCGAAACCATCCACGGTAGGGAAGGTGAAGAAGAACGCATTCGCGTCGTTCACCGACCGCACCTGCTGCGACATCATACCGACGATCTGGTTGAAATCCTGCACTTCACCGCGTTCTTCTTTCGGTTTCATACGGATAAATCCTACACCGTAAGGCGACGCGTTGGAGTTTGAAATGATGTTCATCCCTTCCACAATGTAACGGTGGTCGGCGATGGGGGACTTTTTCACAATGCTATCCACCTGTGCCATCGCTTTCGACGTACGGTCGAGCGAACTTCCCGGAGGCGTGTTGAGCGCGTACAGGAGGAAGCCCTGGTCTTCCGTAGGAATAAAGCCGGTTGGGGTAGTTTTAGTTAACCAAAGTGTTGTACCCGAGATTACGACCAATCCGACGATGGTCACCCATTTCTGGCGGATCAGGAATTGCAGGCTCTTCACGTAACGGCCGGTCATTGACTCGAAACCGGCATTGAATGCAGCAAAGAAACGTGCGCCGAAACCTTTGCGTTTACCATCATGGCCTTCTTCCGCATGCGGGTTTTTGAGGAACAAGGCGCAAAGCGCGGGGCTGAGCGTCAAGGCGTTCAATGCGGAAATCAGAATGGCTATGGCTAACGTAAATGCAAACTGCCGGTAGAATACCCCTGCCGGGCCCTGCATGAATCCGACCGGTACAAATACCGCGGCCATCACGAGGGTGATCGAAATGATCGCGCCCGAAATCTCGTTCATGGACTCGATCGTAGCTGGTTTTGCACCCAGGCTCGTTCGTTCCATCTTCGAATGGACGGCCTCGACGACGACAATAGCATCATCGACAACAATACCAATCGCGAGTACCAATGCGAAGAGTGTGAGGAAGTTGATCGTGAAGCCGAAAAGCTGCATGAAGAAGAACGTACCCACAATCGCCACCGGAACCGCAATGGCCGGAATCAATGTCGAGCGGAAATCCTGCAGGAAGATGAACACGACAATAAACACGAGGATGAATGCCTCCAAAAGCGTTGAACGTACCTGGTTGATCGACTCGTCCAGGAAGTCCTTGGAGTTGTACATGATGGTCGTTTTCAGGCCTTTGGGGAGTGTTTTGGAAAAGTCACCCACCAGTTTTTCGGCCTGGATCAGAATGTCGTTCGCATTGGTACCGGCAGTCTGGAACACCGCTACACCGGACGATGCATTGCCATCCAGTTTACCATTGGAAGAATAAGTGTAAGAACCAAACTCAACCCGCGCAACATCTTTGAGGCGGATCACCGAGCCATCACTGTTGGCTTTGATGATAATATCCTCATATTCTTTGTTTTGCGTGAGTTTTCCTTTGTATTTCAAAACATATTCAAAAACCTCTTTACTGGCTTCACCCAAACGGCCGGGAGCCGCTTCAAGGCTTTGCTCGCGAATAGCGCCTGTTACTTCCTGAGGAGAAAGTCCCAATGCTGCCAGACGGTCCGGTTTGAGCCAGATACGCATCGAGTAGTCGCGCGTACCGAACGGCTGAGCCTGACCGACCCCCGGTATACGTTGCAACTGAGGTACCAGGTTAATTTTAATGTAGTTCAAAAGGAACGTCTCGTCGTAAGTGCTGTCCTCGCTGGAAAGCGCCACGAACATGATGATCGAATTCTGTTGCTTTTGCGTGGAAATACCGGCTTGCACAACTTCCTGCGGAATCTGGCTTACTGCCTTTGAAACGCGGTTCTGTACGTTTACGGCGGCGATATCCGGGTCGGTACCCTGTTTGAAATACACGTTCAGGGCCATGGTGCCGTCGTTGTTGGACGATGAGGTCATGTAAGTCATGTTCTCAACCCCGTTCACGGCCTCTTCAATAGGCGTTGCCACTGCGCGGGCAACTACTTCGGCGTTCGCTCCGGGGTATACGGCGGTCACCTGAACCGTCGGCGGCGCGATGTCGGGGAATTTCGTTATCGGCAGGGTAGTGAGCGATATGATCCCCAAGAGTAATATCAGGATGGATATTACCGTCGAAAGGACGGGCCTTTCTATAAATTTCTGAAACATATTATTGGAATTTGTCCCCGTTCACGGGGCTCATGATCGAGTGTTTTGGCAAAGCGGGAGCGGTCCATCGCATTGGTTAATGCGATGGTGCCCTGCTAATTGGTGTGGAATTGGTAAACCTTTTACACCCTGGCCGGTCAGATCGGATTGGCGTGCAGCAGACTGTCCATCGACATTTTCTGCGGAGCAATGGCCATTCCGTCGCGCAACCTGTCAAGTCCGGCGTAAACGATCTTCTCGCCTGGTTTCAATCCTTTGGAGATCAGGTAGTAACGTCCGCTGCGATCGGCAATTGTCACAGGGCGGCCTTCCACCTTGTTGCTGTCGAGCACGGTGTAAACGAACACCTTGTCCTGCAACTCGAATGTGGCTTCCTGCGGGATCAGCACCGATTTCGCGAGCTGGCGTGGAATGCGGATCCTGCCCGTGTTACCCGAGCGCAGCAATCCGTTACCGTTCGGGAACGTCGCGCGGAAGTTGATCGCGCCCATAGTCTTATCGAATTGTCCTTCAACGACTTCCACCTTTCCCTTTTGTGGGAAAATGCTGTTGTCGGCCAATACGAGTTCAACTGCCGGGATATGCTTGATCTTCTGTTCGATGGTATTTCCTTCAAATTCCTGCTTGAAATCGAGGAAATCGAGCTCGCTCATCGAGAAGTATACGTGAATGTCTTTCGTTTCCGAGAGGACAGTCAACGCTTCCACGTTGTTCTTGCCTACGAGGCTACCGGTTTTGAAAGGAATAATACCGATATAACCATCAGCCGGCGCCGTTACCGAGGTGTAGCCTACGTTGATCTTCGCTGCATCCACGGCTGCCTGCGCCTGAGCTACATTGGCCTTGGCGGCGTCGTAACCCGCTTTCGCGGTTTTCAGCTGAACATCGGAGACTACTTTGTTGGCTACCAGCGGCGTAAGCTTCTCTACATTGATCGAAGCGCTTTCCAATGCGGCCTTCGCCGATTGCAGGCTGGCCTTTGCGGTATTGAGCTGCTCGGTATACGGGCGGGCGTCGATGTGGAACAGGACCTGGCCCTTGCGTACGTATGCGCCCTCGTCTACGGAGATGCGGTCGAGGTAACCATCCACTTGCGGACGGATTTCGATATCGCGGCTACCCTGAATGGAGGCGGTGAATTCACGATGGGTGGTCACTTCGTGATCGCTAACGGTGATAACTGGCAGCGCCTGGGCAGGCGCTGCCGAAGCGGGTGCGTTGGCGGTGGATGAACCACAGCTGTATAGGACTGCGGAGCCCGCGGCCAGCAGCAAGACTGCAGCCAGCCCTTTTGCTGTTTTTAGTTGAGCGGTTTTCATGGATGTGGACATTTTTGCGGTGATAATCAGTTGTTTGCGAATAGGTAGTGAAGTTATTAATACTAACGGTGTTAACCAAAAAGGAAAAAAAATTACAGGTTTTTGATGAAGGCGTTTACAGAGTCGTCCATTACTTTTTTGTTCATTTGAGAATCGTCGATATCCGAGCAGCGCATCATTACGATTGAAATCAGGCCGTGCAGTACCGACCAGAACGCATAAATTTTGAAGCAAGTTTCCTCATCTGAAGATTTATTATCCTTAACGATTCCTTCGATAGCCTCGGAAATGTGTTCGCGGAAGCTGTTGAACTCCGGCTTTGCCTTGCCCGGGCTTGAACAGGGCATTCCCAAACCGTACATGAGCTGATAGTATTCGGGATTTTTAAAAGCGAAGTTCCAGTAAGTTTCGGCGTGGGCCCTTAGCCGTTCTTCCGGATCCGCAAATTTGCGCTTGTCTTTTTCCAGCAATCTATCGAGTAACCGGAAACCGTCCATAGAAAGTTCAAAGAGGATCGCTTCTTTATTTTCGAAGTGATCGTAGATCACCGGTACGCTGTATTCGATGGCATCGGCTATCTTCCTGATTGACAGGGATTGCCAGCCTTCATCTTTGACCAATTGCATGGCTACGGCCAGGATATTGGTCCGCATATTTTCTTTCTGCCGTATTTTTCGTTCGAGGATTCCCATGGTAATACTAGATTTACCTAACGCTGTTAGCAAAGGTACGCTGGCTTTTTCAAAATATCAATCGCCGACCGGTAATATACAGGTTACCTTTGCATTGGTGGCGAAAGGACTAAAATCGTGCCCGGGGCGTGTGTCCACACGATGTGTCAGCGAATTACCGCCTGGGCAAGA
The DNA here is from genome assembly GCF_900109045.1 of Dyadobacter sp. SG02. Classification (GTDB taxonomy): domain Bacteria; phylum Bacteroidota; class Bacteroidia; order Cytophagales; family Spirosomataceae; genus Dyadobacter. The sequence continues at coordinate 160,962 of NZ_FNYL01000015.1, read as the reverse complement.
GGCATTTCGTTGTTGCCGAACAACCTTTCTTCCATCTTGCGATCATGCCCGTACACATCCTTCCGGAATTGCAAATTGCCGTACTGGTCCACCCAGGACGTGAAATAGCCGATGAAAACAGGCACTTCATTCTTGCCTCGTAGCCGTACATATTTCTCTTTTCCTGCATTCATGGCCATGGTAATTTTCTCGCTCGTCCAGGTGCTGTCGCGCCGCAGGAGCCATTCCGCCATTTTCTTTGGTTCGGAAAGCCGGATGCAGCCGTGGCTGAATGCCCGCTGGCTTTCCTTGAAGAGGCTTTTGCTGGGCGTATCGTGGAAATAAATGCTGTAACTGTTTGGAAACAGGAATTTTACGAGCCCGAGCGAGTTGGATTTGCCCGGTTTCTGCCGCACGGAACCGCCATTCCATTCCATATTGTGGCGTGCCAGATAGTTCGCATTTTTCTTAATGCCAGGCAAAACTTCCTTTTTGAGAATGCTCGCAGGCACGTTCCAGTAAGGGCTGAACACGATTTGATTTAAAGTACCTGAAAAAATGACAGTACTATTGGCCTCCGAACCCACTACCACCACCATATCGAATGACAATTTGCCATCTTCATAAGCGTGCAACGTGAATTCCGGGATGTTTACGAGAATGTAATCGGTAGGTGGGGCGGCCGGCATCCAGCGAATGCGTTCCATGTTGATGAGCATCTGCCGGATGCGACTGGCCACGGGAACGTTCAGCTCTTTGAAGAATGCAGGGCCCGTAACGCCCGTCTGTTTTTGCCCCACGCGTTGTTGAAAATGCCTAACAGCGTTAGTCAGCGTCGTGTCGAAAACGGGTGTACTATCCGGCTCCGGCAGGTCGCCGAGCAAATGCAGCCGGGCTTTCAATGCTACGAGCAGCGTGTCTCGATCACCTTCACGGAATTTCTTCGAAGTAGCGACGGTGTCCGGCTCTCCGTTTTTTGTCAATGCGTAATATTGCAGGACTTTCTCTTTCAATTGATTATAATGCCTGTTCACGGGCTCGTAGGCTGCCACGTTCCGGCCCTTGTTTTTCAGAAGCGAATCGAGGAAAACCTCGGGATTCAGCTTTCGGCGGGGAATGAACCAGTTGAGTTCCTGGGTGTTGATTTTATGGTCCCCGGAATAGGCGAGGTCGGTGTAGCGGAAGAACTGCTCCGTCAATGCCAGCTCCGCTTCAACGGCCAGCACATTGTCCGGGCTGATCTTTTTCAGCTGCGAAAGCGAATCGATGGTCTTGTCGAGCGACGGGTTATACAGCGAGCTATCGCCCGAGTAATGGATGTAATCGTTCCGCAAGCTTTGAAAAATCGGAACAAACTCGGCCACGCCATCGGGGAAAAACCAGGCGTACTGGTAATTCCGGTGATTGTAAAAGCTCCGAAGTTTGGCATTCAGGCTGTCGCCCGGCGAATGGGCCGTAATATAGGAAGCCAGGGCCGTCGTATCGATAAATAGCTCTGTAAAAGAGTTTTCGACGGTAATGGTGGTATCGCGGACGGCGATCTCGGTTTTCTTTTCGGTAGTTTGGCGGCAAGCGGCCCAAATTAGGACCAGGCCAATGAACAGTGCGGTTTTCTTCATATGCATAACAAAGTCGCGGATCGCCCCAATATAGCGTCTTTGCCGTTAGAAATCCCATTCCCGCCGAAGGATTATAAAAATGGAATGGGCATTCTATACCTGTTACTTTCGAACAAGAGATTTGATTCTTGTTGTGATTTCTACCCGGATGCCAGGGTGCTGATACCTGGCTCCGGGTTTTTTGTTTTGGTTATTGCCCAAATGGATCGCGCGTCCAAAATTGCGCGGGTAATCAAAGTAGTAAATACTCGAAGGAGCACCTTATTGTTTCAATGGCTGCGCAAACCAGCAAACCGCATTCACCCCAACACCCCCATTCGCAGCGCCGCCTTCGTCAGCCCCACCACATTCTTCACCTGCAATTTTTGAAATAGGTTACGCCGGTGTGTCTCCACGGTTTTAATGCTGATAAAGAGCTCGGAGGCAATGCGCGATGTGGAGTATTCGCGGGCAACGAGCGCGAGAATTTCCTTTTCGCGGATGCTGAGTATGCGTTCGGTTTCGGCGATTTGGATTGAATTATGCCTGATAACAGGTAATCCGGCAAGATTTTGCATGATGTGCTGGTCGAAAAACACCTGCCCTTTTTCAATGGCACGGATGGCGCTGTACCATTCGTCGGTGTCTGAAGTGATGTCCAGTATGGCGTTGACACCCGCGTAAATCAGGTCACGAATGTCGGAAACCGACCGCCCGGCGCGGAAAATGATGAGCCGCAGATCTGGATGTGCTTTTCTGAGACAGGTAATCCTTGCCGGCAGCTTTTCAATCCCATGGTCGAACACAATCACCAGATCTGCTTTTTCGAAGGACGGACAATATCGCTCCGGCAGTTCACGCAGTTCGCCGGTAAGTTCGATCATCGATTGCTGCCTGAACCAGGCGCTCAAAGCTTCACGCTCGATCGGGTACGGGTGGATCAGGCGGGTTTTTAAGGATGTTTTTTGCATTGTCGAAAGCGGCTTTCCATGTTTTTTCAAACATAAACCACATACCCGCGGTGTGGCAAAACCTAATCGACGAGTGGCGTTTTAAATCGATGAAGGCGGATTAGATTTTTATTATAATCGCACTACCCCGTTACACAAGCGCCGGATTCGCATTTACTTTGTCAGCATATTCTGAAACACCAATTCAACGAACTCATGACGCTCCTCAGTTTTGCACTTCGGATCAAGGAAGTCAGGGATTTACAAAATTCCTATGCTGCCACGCGCGATATCGACGTTCTCGCTCGCCTGAAAGATATGGAGAAAGAGCTGGACCGCTTGATTCACAGCATTGTAACAACTCCGCGTAACCCCTTCTAATGCCTCTTGCCGGCGGCGTGAACACATAACGCTTAGCGTCGCCGGCGTTTTTCCCGGGTTGCTTCGTTTACCTGAGCATAAAAGTATAAGTATATTCTTCTACGGCCAGCGTGTCTGCCTGGGTAAGGGAATTGACGTATGTATAATCGAATTCATTGAGAACTTTCCCTGCATACTCGCCGCGGCTTCCAATCGAACCCGCGCCCAGGTTGTCAAAATCGTAGTAGTCGCCGCCGGGCGTTGCTTTGACGAGCTTGTAGTTGTAAACCGACATTTCAAATTTGGCGTAATTGCCATAACCGACCATCAGGTAGTCTGCGGGAAATTGACCATCGTAACGGGGCAGTCCGAGTTCGCTCCTTTGTTTGTTCATCTTGCCAAGAAGCCGGAAACCTCCCGAAGTCGTGTAGATTTTATCGATCGACCGGAAAAGAAACTGGTTACCAGTGCGTGTGACGACAAAGGGCTTCGAGCTGCTACCCTCTATATAAGCCGTGTCGGGGTGTAAAAAAGTGACTTTTTCATTGCTCTCGATATCCTGGCTCTCTATCCCAAAATTCCATGCCCCAGCGACGAACTGGTTGATAACTGCCTTGTTTTTTACCTCTATTTTGTTGATAAACAGCCGTATACCCGCTTTTTTATTGACTTTGACCAAATAAAGATCGCCGGGAAACCGGGGTTCTTTCTCCAATTCGGGTTCCTTGTCCACTCCTTTGTGTTTACAGGCAACTACGAAAACTGTGAACAGGATTACGATCGTACATTTGAGAAGGTTGGAGAATCCTGGTGTTGGGGAGGGTATATGCGTCATTAAATAGAAATTAAAGAAGGAGGTATCTTATGTGCCTTTATGAATACCAAAAATAGACTAAATGAATGGAATGCGCTAGGCTTGCTTCTACGAATTACGGTTCCAGCTGCGATTTATTTGCGGGAAACTGGCCAAACCCGGTTGTCTTCCAGTATAAAATCCATATCCGATTGTTTTTGATGGGTTACTAAGTGTTATCATATCCAGCGATACATTATGACCCATTCACGACGCGATTTCCTCAACACTGCTTCGGCATTAGCAGCCGGGGCCGGGCTTTCGGCCATTGTGCCTTCTTCCGTTTCCGCTTTCGCGCCGGGTTTGCCTGCTGATAAGGTCCGCATTGGCGCCATTGGTGTCAACGGGATGGGCTGGGCCGACCTGAATGCGATCCTCAAAAATCCGGGCACGGAATGCGTGGCGCTTTGCGATGTGGACAAAAATGTGCTGGACAAACGTGCTGCGGAATTGACCAAAGGAGGGGCCAAACTCAAAACTTATGGTGATTACCGGCAGTTGCTGGCCGATAAGGATGTCGACGCGGTGGTGATCGGCTCGCCGGACCATTGGCATTGCCTGATGATGGTCGAGGCTTGCCAGGCGGGGAAGGATATTTATGTAGAAAAACCCATCGGGAACTCCATTGCCGAATGCCGCGCGATGGTCGCTGCACAGCAACGCTATAACCGTGTGGTGCAGGTAGGACAATGGCAGCGCAGCCAGAAGCACTTCCGCGATGCCATCGATTTTGTGCATTCCGGCAAGTTGGGGAAAATAAGGCTGGTGAAAGTGTGGGGTTATTTCGCGTGGGTAAATCCGATCAGTAAACTTCCGGATGGTAACCCGCCTGCCGGGGTGGATTATAAAATGTGGCTTGGCCCGGCTCAAAACAGGCCATTCAATCCGAACCGCTTTCATTTCAATTTCAGGTGGTTCTGGGATTATGCGGGCGGATTGATGACCGACTGGGGCGTGCATTTGCTCGATTATGCATTACTCGGTATGAAATCCGCAACGCCTAACAGCATTATGGCTGCCGGGGGCAAATTTGCCAACCAGGATTCCGGCGCCGAAACCCCCGATACGCTCACGACCGTCTTCGAATTCGACGATTTCAATATTCAATGGGAGCACGCCATGGGCATCGACGGCGGTCCGTATGCGCGCGGGCACGGCATCGCTTTCATTGGCAACAATGGTACCCTCGTATTGAACCGCGACGGTTGGGAGGTCATTCCCGAAGGCAAGCGCATGGAAGCCGTCGCATTTCAGAAATCGGTGGATAACGGCCTCGACCTGCACGCACAGAATTTCATCGAGGTAATCAAATCCAGGAAAATGGCCGATTTGCATGCGCCTATTCAAGTTGGTTCCGACATTGCCGTGTTTTCGCAAATGGGTAATATCGCTTACCGTACGGGCAAGAAGATTTATTGGGATAAAGAAAAAGGGAAATTTACGGATGAGGAGGCCAATAAGCTGATCGCCAAGGAATACCATAATGGCTACAAGCTGCCGTCTGTTTCGTAAACTTTTAATTCAATATGAAAAGGATCTGTTTCTGGTTGATTTTTCTCCAAATCGCTTTCACGCACCCGGGTATCACGCAGCAGGCGCGCAAATCCGCAGGCGCGAAGCGTTACCTGTACGTAGCCACGCCCGGGATCAGGGATTACCTGGGTTATGGCGGGCACGGCTTGCTGGTTTTTGATATGGATAATCATCACAGGTTTGTCAAAAGGATCGCTACCCGAGGATTGCATCCGAACGGAAAGCCTTCGAATGTAAAAGGCATCGCCGTCAGCCTTCCGCTGAACAGCATTTACGTGAGTACCCTCGAAGGGCTTCAACGCATCGATCTCACGACAGAAAAAGTCGTTTGGGAAAAGGCATTCGAAGGGGGCTGCGACCGGATGGCGATCTCGCCCGATGGCCGCACCATGTACCTGCCGTCGCTGGAAAAAGGCTTCTGGAACGTTGTGAGCTGCGAAACGGGCGACATTATTAAAAAGATTAATGTGCACAAAAGGGCGCATAACACGATTTACGGCGCTTCGGGGAATGCCGTGTATATGGGCGACATCGCCAGCCCGTGGCTGCATATCGCCGATCCCAAAACGCATGAGCTGACCCGCAAGGTCGGCCCGTTTGCCAATTACGTACGGCCGTTCACCGTTACGGCCGACGAGTCACTGGCTTACATCACCGTCGACAGCCTGCTCGGTTTCGAGGTAGGCGATATTCAAAAAGGCACGAAAATAGCGCACATCGACGTGGAAGGGTGGGAGCGCGGCCCCGTGCGCAGGCACGGCAACCCGAGTCACGGGATAGGTCTCACGCCCGACGAAACGGAAATATGGCTTTGTGACGGGCACAATATGCGAATGCACGTTTTCAGCGCGAAACCGCCGTATCAGCAGCTGACCACGATTCCCGTGCAGGACATGCCCGGCTGGGTCACATTCAGTATGGATGGGCGGTATGCCTACCCGTCGAGCGGAGAGGTGATCGACGTGAAAAGCCGTAAGGTCGTCGGCACATTGACAGACGAATTTCACAACAACGTGGCCAGCGAGAAAATGGTGGAGGTTCAGTTTACGGGAGACAAACCGGTGCGCGCAGGCGACCAGTTTGGCGTCGGGCGTTCGGCTGGGTCGCGATAAAGCGGAATATCGATTTGAATGCAGGTGCTCGTATCGGGAACACTGGTGATTTTGAACGTTCCGCCGATCATCCCGACGCGGCGTTCCATGTTGCGAAGTCCCGCACCGGCACCCGTTAGCGGGCTGTTTTGGATCTGTTCCATATCGAAACCAATGCCATCGTCGACCAGGCGGAGGCGGAACAGATCCGGCTGATAATTCAGCTCTGCGGTAATGCAGGTCGCCGACGAGTGTTTCAAAATATTGTTCAATGCTTCCTGGCTGACCCTGAAAAGCACAATTTCTTTCTCATAACCCAGCGGGCACTGCTCGCCAACGATCAGCAGGGCTGTCTCGTACAGGCCGGTCTTACGTATACGAAGCAACTCGTACGAAAGGCCCTGTTCCAGTCCGAAATCCTTGACAAAATCGCCATCAAGGCTTTTGGTAAGCCCTCGCAAGTCGGTAATCGATTGATTAACAACCTCATTGGTTTGTTCGATGAATCCCCGCACTGCCTCGGTATGTGGCATTCCTTCAAGTATATTAAGGTTGATCCTCGCCACTGAAAGGAGTTGTCCGATATTATCGTGCAGCTCCTGCCCGATTTGCTGCAACGTAGCATTCTGCACCTCGATTTGCGCTTGCAGTATTTCCTGGGCGTATTGGGCGTGCAGGGCGGCTTTTTCCTGTTTATATCTGGCCTGGCGCTTTTGAAAAAGTAATGCGAACAGAACGAGGAACAACACCAAAAGGAGCATCAGAATAGATGCTCCAACGATGGTGAGTATGATTTCGCTATTCACGTCGGGAAGTTTGTAATGATTTTTGTTTGGTCAAAAATGCGATAATGAACATGGAATACAGCATGTAATTGCTGAGCGTCCGGATTACTTCCAGCATATATGCCAACCTGGAATCTGCCGACAAGTGATTAAATGCGCCAAGGCCTAAGATGTTGATACAATTATAGACCAGATACCCTACTGAAATCCAGAATAGCGGATATTGCGTGAAGGCATTGTCGGTATCTTGATTTAAAAGCCGGTATAAATAATACAAACATAAGCTGCTGACCAGAACGACATTCACATTAAACGAATAGGAGCAATATTCTTCAAAAAACGGTTGCCAGAAGATTGCATTCAAAATTGCGAATGCTACATATCCTATAATGGATAGTCTTATGATTTTTCCCTGTTTAATTTCCTGGTTGTAGGCTATCGCCATCAGCGTGTATTGAACAGGGTTATAGATGTGGAAGACCATCATGTTGTTTCGTAGAGCGACCCGGCATATTTCGCTGGTAATCTCACTCCCCAGCGTGAAAATACCGAGAGCGAGAATGATTTTGCCGGAAGCACTAAGCGCATTTATTCTGACAATGCCAGTCAGGCAAACGAAAATTAACAGGCAGAAATAAATGGTCTCTTTCAGTGGAAACGGAAATGTCACGAGTGAGGGGCGGGGTCTTTGCAGGGAAGCTTTTTGTCAAATGTCCCATAACGGCATGGATTGCATGGACGGTTATTGTCCTGCACAAGCGCTGTCTCCTTGCCATCGACAGTTACTTCTATCAGATCAGACAGATCACTTTTTGTTCCAATGAATATGGGAGTAAATATATCTCCTTTAAGTCCGGGATACATTCGCAGGCCAGCGATTTTACTCTGCTTAAAAATTTTCTTGAAGTCGCCTTTCGCGTTGTCGATGTCAATTGGATGCCTAAGCAACTCCACGAATTTTTCATACTCTGCAAGATCTTTCTTCGCTTTGAGCCAGTCCAGATGTTTCAAAAAAGCACAATGATATCCCCTGGCTATTTCAAGTTCGATAATTTGCTCCCTTCCTGCAAACGACTTATGCGGGTTTTTGCTTAGCACATCTTTTTCACCATCTTTTTCTTTTTTACCAAGAAAATAACCCGCAATTACAGCTGCGACAGTAGTAAAGCCAAATACGGCCTTTGAGATGCCTCTTTGTTTCATTTTGATCGATTTTAGAGTGGTTAAAACGTGGTTTCTTAAATCTACTGATTGAAAGTCAGTTACAAAAGCATTCTACGACAAATAGTTAGCGAGTGGAATCTTCACAAATTGATAACACCCTCCCCGGAACTTGCTTTCCTTCCTAGGTCTTTCTAACTTATTAAGGGTGATTGCGTGTTATCCTGCGGTTGCCTGGTTTTATGAATGAAAGACAAAAACGGCTCAGGGAGCGGCGGTTGATCAAGCTTTCGATCGTTACCGGGTCGGTATTTACGATCTGGGCCATTATCGTCGGGATACTCGGCGATTCCAAATCCATTATTTTCGACGCCCTTTTTTCGATGGTCGGGATCAGCCTGTCGGGCGTGTCGCTGCTGGTGAACAACTTCGTTCGCAAGCCAGATGACGACGACCTGCCGTTCGGGCGCGCGCAATTCGAGCCGTTTTCGATGACGCTGCAGTCGGCGGTGATTATTTTCCTTTGTTTGTACTCGCTCGCTACGTCGGTGATGGATATTATCAGTGGCGGCAAGCTGGTGGAGCTGGACATTGCATTACCTTATCTGATCGCCTCCATTATCGGCTGTTTTTTACTCTGGCTCTATTTCCGGAGAATGGCGCTGCAAATCCGGTCGGAATACGTGCGCATTGAGGCCACCGAATGGCAGCTCGACGCATTGCTGAGTACGGGTGTGCTTGTGGTATTGTCGCTGGGGTACTTTCTGCAAGGAACGTCGCTGGCCTATCTCATTCCGTACCTCGATCCCGGGATGGTCATCATTATTTCCATGCTTTTTCTGCGCATTCCCGTCCGGACGTTCTGGAAAAATATCCGCGAACTGCTCCAATTCGCGCCCGACGACGAGGTGGAGGAAAAGATTCATCAGGAAGCGGAAGCCATTTCAAAGCATTACGGTTTCATCGACGAGTACGTGCGCGTGGCTAAAACCGGTAGCAGCTACACCATCGAAATCGATTTTCTGTTACCCGAAGCGCTCGCGCATACGCAGGTGAAGGAACTCGACGCGATCAGGCAGGAACTGTACGAGCGGATCCGGGGAGATTACAAGATGTGGCTCAACATTTCCTTCACTACCGAGCGCAAATGGATGATTTGAGCCTAGCGCCGTCGGCCTAATTGCATTTGCTTGGGCGTAATGCCGAATTTTCTCTTAAACGCCTGGATAAAATTACTGCCCGTAGAATATCCGACGACCTCCGCCACTTCGTCGGCTGTCAAACCGGAATCGAGCAGCAACTCGCGTGCGTGCAGCATCCGTTTTTCATGGATCAGTTCGTACACGCTGGTATTGTATTTCCATTTAAAACCTTCGCGGATCTGACGTTCCGAAAGGCGCAAATTGGCTGCAACATCTTCCAGGGAATGCGTCGTCAGGAAATGCGTGTTGAGGTATTCATAAATTTCGGCAAGCTGGCGTTCGATGCCGGAATGCGTATTCGCGGCCTGTTGCTCCTGCCGGTATTGCTGCAATTGCAGCGCAAGCAGTTCGAGGATTTTACCATTTAAATACATTTCCGAAAGATCGTCGGCGACCGGTGCATGCAATATCCGGTGGAGTACCGAATGCATTTCGGCATTAACCGGCGCCGCTTTTCCGAAAAGCGCCAGCGGTTGCCCGTTTTCCAAAGCCTTTTCGAGCGACTTAACCGGGCTGCCGTTTTGTTGCAGGAATTGCAGCAGATGCTCTTTTTTGAGGATTAATGCCAGGTATTCAAAGCCTTTCTGGCGGTTGTAGTAAATGTCGGAATCAAAGTTTTCGGAATAATAGATATTGTACTCGGCCGGCCGCAGCGGGTGATCGCCGGGAATATCGCGGAAATGTGCATTGGAATGGCCCGTAAGCTGGAAATGCAGGCTGATATGCGGGTCGCTTTTCATGCCCCGGATTTGCATATCCTGTAAAAAATCGGCCTGGAAACAGATAATCCCGAAATTGCGGGCATAGATATTCTTCACACGGTGATTCACGAAAGGTATTCGCGGCGCGTCGTGCTCGAAGGTATCCACCGAAGGCTCCGAAATGAATTTTCTGCCCGCGATCTCCCTGTATGATTCATTATCAATGATATAGGCCATGCGCAAATTTCAATGTTTTTATCGGCTATCCCAATATTTTTCAAAACCGGCGGCACCTACCTTTGCCGGGAAATGGATTTGAAACAGTTATGAGTATTCTGGTAACAGGCAGTGCGGGGCATTTGGGCGAGGCCCTCATGCGTACGCTCCGCGCGCAGGGAGCACAGGCGACGGGTGTAGACATCAAACATTCGGCGTACACCGATCTGGTGGGTGATATTGCCGACAGGAATTTTGTCAAAACAGCCATACGCGGTATCCGTACCGTCATTCACACGGCTACCCTGCACAAGCCGCATGTGGCGACGCACAGCAAGCAGGATTTCGTCGATACGAATATCACCGGCACGCTCAACCTGCTGGAAGAAGCCGTTCTGAATGGAGTTTCGGCCTTTTTGTTTACCAGTACTACAAGCACTTTCGGCGCGGCGATGAACCCGGCCAAAGGCGAACCGGCCGCGTGGATTACCGAGGAAGTAATGCCGCAGCCCAAAAATATTTACAGCGTCACCAAACTGGCAGCGGAAAGCCTTTGCGAGCTGTTTCACCGGAAAGACAAACTGCCCGTGCTCATTCTCCGCACCTCGCGTTTCTTTCCCGAAGACGACGACAATGCGGAAACGCGACAGCGTTATGAAACGCCCAATGTGCAGGCCCTGGAACTGCTTTACCGCCGCGTGGACATTGCCGACGCCGTTTCGGCGCATTTGTTAGCCATGGAAAAAGCCGGAACGATCGGTTTCGGCAAATACATTATCTCGGCCACCACACCATTCGCCACTTCCCACCTGGGGCAGTTACATACTGATGCATCGGCCGTTATCCGTTCGCTGTACCCGGAAAGTGAGGGGTTATTCGAGGCAAAAGGATGGAAATTTTTCCCGGAATTCGATCGCGTGTATGTGAATGCGCGGGCGCGGCGCGAGCTGGGGTGGGAGCCGGAGTATGATTTCGCGCATGTACTAAGGTGCCTGCGGGAAGGCACAGATTTTCGGAGCCCGCTCGCGCGAGAAGTCGGCAGTAAGGGGTATCATGATGAGGAATTCGGGGAAGGGCCGTTTCCTGTTGAGTGATGGCGCGAAGCAGGGGCTTCGCGCCATTTCTCACATATTCAAAGCACCACGCCCCGAAGCCGCCAGGAACGCTTCTTTCAACGCCTCGGCATAAGTCGGGTGGGCGTAGGAAATGGTTGCTGACGCCAGATCCGTAATTTCATACTCCATGATCGTCACAGCCTGGGCAATAAGGTCTGCGGCGCGGGCGCCGATGATGTGCACGCCCAGTACTTCACCATATTTCGGATCGGAAAGCACTTTGGCAAAGCCGGAAGTGTCGCCCGCCGCGCGTCCGCGACCACTTGCGGAAAACGGGAATTTACCTTTGTTATAAGGAATGCCCTGTTCTTTGAGCTGTTCTTCGGTAAGCCCTACGCTTGCTACCTCCGGCCAGCTGTACACGACACCCGGAATGCGATCGTAATTGATCGTGTGCGGATGCCCATGGATACCTTCCACTGTCGCGATTGCTTCATCTTCGGCTTTGTGGGCGAGCATGGGTCCTTTAATGACGTCCCCGATGGCGTACACGTTCGGTACGGATGTCTGGAAGCCTGCATTGGTTACGATCCGGCCGCGGTCGTCTTTTTGAATCGAGGTGTTTTCAAGGCCCAGGCCTTCGGTATAAGGCTTCCTGCCCACTGCTACCATGCAATAATCGGTCGTGATTTCTTGCTGTTTTTCGTCGGCGCCGGTGTATTTGACGGTCACTTTTTTACCGTCGCTCACGGCCGAGTCGACGCGCTGGCTGAGCAGAATATCAATGCCCGATTTGGCAAGGATCTTTTTCAGTTCGGTGGTCAGTTCCTTGTCCATGGTCGGAACGAGGTTGGCCGCGTACTCGATGATCGTCACTTTGGTACCCAGGCGCGCATACACCGACGCCATTTCCACGCCGATCACCCCGCCGCCGATCACCGACATTGTGGCCGGGATTTCGTTCAGCGACAATGCCTCGGTGGAGGAAATAATGCGCTGCTTGTCGATCGCCGCATTCGGCAGTGAGATAGGTTTCGAGCCCGTCGCGATGATCGTGTATTTGCTTTGATACTCCTGCTCGGAGCCATCTGAGGCTTTCACGGCAATGCGGTCGTCGGATACGAACCGGGCGGTACCGTAAATGACAGCGATCTTGTTTTTCTTCATCAGGAAGTTGATGCCCGCCACATTTTGCGACACGACCTCACTTTTGCGCCCGAAAAACTGCTTTACATCCAGGGAAAGCCCTGTTACCTGGATACCAAAGTTCGCGAAACGCGTTTCGGCGTCGTGGTAATGCTCGGAGCCGTCGAGTAATGCCTTGGCGGGAATGCAGCCCACATTGGTACAGGTGCCGCCGAGGCTGTTGTACTTTTCGATAATGGCCGTTTTGTAGCCCAGTTGGGAGGCCCGGATGGCCGCCGTGTAACCGCCCGGCCCGGAGCCGATAACGATCAGATCATAGTCCTGGTTGATCATGGTAAATGGATATTCTTGGCAGTAATGAGTGATGATGTTTCAATTCGCGCCTAATGTAATGTTTCCGGGCGTTACTTTCAATGGTAGGGTGCGGGTTGATGTTGGACGAAACTCCCGCACAAGCATACTTTCGCCCGTCAGCGGTCGGCGGCCGGGTGTCGACTCGCCGCAATCACCGGCATTACAAACTGCCACGCCGCATTCGCAGGCTCCTGATGCTCCTTCCTCATAATGTCATCCAGCTTTTTCAAAATATCCGGGTGTTTCGCAGCGAGGTCGGTAGTTTCACTGCGGTCTTCTTTCAGGTTGAAGAGCTGCCAGGGGTTGCCGGGATTCTTGCGGAGGTCGGTTTTGACGGCCTTCCAGTCGCCCATGCGGATGGCGATCTGGCCGCCTTTTTCGGGGTATTCGAAATAGAGGTAGGGGTGCTTTTTCTGCCGGTTGGTTTGTCCTGATAGTTCCGGTAAAAAGGAAATGCCGTCGGTAGGAGGAACGGGCTGACCTGTCAGTTCCGCTAATGTGGCTAAAAGGTCATACTGGGCGGAAATGTGGTCGGTGACGCGTCCCGGCTTGATCTTTCCGGGCCAGCGGGCGATGAACGGCTCGCGGATACCTCCTTCGTAAACGTCCATTTTCAAGCCGCGCAAACCCGCCACGCTGTTAAAGAATTGCGCATTTACGCCACCATTGAAAGTGGCGCCATTATCGCTGCTGAACATGACTATGGTGTTTTCGTCCAAGCCCAGCGCACGCAGTTTATCCAAAATAATACCTACCTGATCATCCAGATAGGTGATCATCGCCGCGTAGGTCGACAGCGGATATTTCGTGGACGCGTAACCTTTCTCGCCGTAATAGGGCTTCTCGTCGAACTGCCCGATGTATTTCTTCACGTACGCGTCCGGCGCTTGCAATGACACGTGCGGGATCGTGTAAGGCATATACAGGAAAAACGGCCCGTCTTTGCTCCGTTCGATAAACGCCAGCGCCTTTTCAGTCATTTTTGCGGGGGCATATTCCTTGCCTTTGAATGCATTGAAATCGGCGTCGGTGGCTGTGGCGGGGTCGAGCTTGCGGTGTACGTCCTGCCAGGGCTGGGCCAGCGTATCCCAGCGGTCGTTTTCCCACAAATGCGACGGGTAGAGGTTATGGGCCTGTTTCTGGTCGAGGTAGCCGTAATAGTAATCGAAGCCTTGCTTGGAGGGCGTACCTTCGGTGTTGGCCATGCCCATGCCCCATTTGCCCGTGAGGGCGGTGGCATAACCTTTCCGTTTGAGGAGCTCGGCCACGGTGAGTTCGGAAGCGGGTAATGGCATTTGCCCGCGTTCCTCGTCGTCGCGGAATGTGCCCAGCTCGAAATTCCCGCGGATCGCCGAATGCCCCGCATGCTTGCCCGTCATGAGCATCGCACGTGCGGGCGCACACACGGGCGTACCGGTGTAATGCTGCGTGAAGCGGATACCCTCGCGGGCGAGGCGGTCGAGGTTGGGCGTCTGGATCTTTTGCTGACCGTAACAGCCCAGTTCACCGTAACCGAGGTCGTCGGCGTAGATGTAAATGATATTCGGCAGGGAGGATTTGGCTTTTTGGGCCGTGGCGGCGTGGGTAACCGATAATGCGAGTAAAAAAAGGCTCAGGAGTCTCATTAAGGTGTGGTTTGGGTTCGGATGGGCGGGAATTTAACCAAAATTTAACCATGGTAACGGGGAGTGATTCGAAAATATACCTTGCTATATTTGTCGGCGCATTTAATACTAAACCCATATGTCTGAAAAAGCCAATCCCGGAAAGCCCAAGCAGCCGGGCATATTCAGCTTACTGGCTCCATACAAGGGGTTGATCATCATGCTGTTGCTGTTCGCATTGCTGAGCAACGGCATTAACCTGTGGCTGCCCAAGCTGGTGGCCGACGGGATCGATGATTTCACCCTCAAACGGTTTGACCTGAACGCCATCCTGACCGAGTTCACCGGCGCGGTGATCTTTATATTCGTGTTTGCCTATCTGCAAAGCATTATCCAGACTTATGCGTCCGAAAAAGTAGCCCGCGATTTGCGGACGAGGCTTGCGGACAAGATATCGAAACAAAGTCATGCATTTATAGAGGAAACAACCGCCGCGAAGTTGCTCACCAATCTTACGGCCGACATTGATTCGATCAAAATGTTTGTGTCGCAAGCCATTGTAGCAATCGTTTCTTCCATATTCCTCATTATCGGCGCGAGTGTATTACTATTGACTATCAACTGGAAACTGGCATTGACGGTCCTGGCGATCATTCCCATTATCGGAGGAATGTTTGCCATTACTTTGAAGAAAGTCCGCACATTGTTTGTACAAAGCCGCGAAGTGATTGACTGGCTGAACAAGATTATCAACGAAAGCATCCTGGGCTCCGCATTGATACGCGTCGTCAACTCCCAGCAACTCGAATATGCCAAATTCCTGGAAGCGAATACCAAAGCAAAGGGCTTCGGACTGGCAATCCTGAGCCTGTTCGCCGGGCTTATTCCGGTCATAACGTTTACGGCCAACGTTTCGATGCTCACGATCCTGGTGCTCGGCGGCCATTTTGTGATCGAGGGCGACATGACTTTGGGAAGTTTCGCGGCATTCAACAGCTACCTGGGCATCCTCATTTTCCCGATCCTCGTCATTGGTTTTATGAGCAATGTGATCGTACAGGCCACCGCTTCCTACGAGCGCATTTCGACCGTTCTGAATATTGCCGACCCCGTGGAAGCGGGTGCTTCGACGGAAATTTTGCGTGGGAGTATCGCTTTGGAGCAGGTAACGGTCCGCTACGGCGAAAAACCGGCGTTGAAAGAGGTTAGTTTATCTATCGATGCAGGTTCGCGCATTGCCGTGATCGGCCCGACGGCTGCCGGGAAAACGCAGTTGCTATACCTGCTCACCGGCCTTATCCAGCCGCAGGAGGGCAGCATTACCTTCGACGGCCATCCGATCGATTACTACGATAGCGAGTCGTTCCACCGCCAGGTCGGCTTCGTTTTTCAGGATAGTATCATTTTTAATATGAGTATCCGCGAAAACATCGCATTCAGCACGACGGTGACGAACGAATCTTTACAAAAGGCCATCGACACCTCGGAGCTGGCCGCATTCATCGAAACCCTGCCCGACGGCCTGGATACCATAGTTTCCGAGCGCGGTGCGAGCCTTTCCGGCGGGCAGAAGCAGCGCATTATGCTTGCGCGGGCATTGGCCATGAACCCGAAAATACTCCTGCTCGACGATTTCACGGCGCGGGTGGACAATACGACCGAAAAGAAAATCCTCGCGAATGTAGCGCAGAACTACCCGGACATTACATTGATTTCCGTCACGCAGAAAATCGCGGCTATCGAGCATTATGACCAGATCGCGGTGCTCATGGAAGGGGAGCTGATCGGTTGCGGCACACATGACGAGCTGATGCTGACGAGCCCCGAGTACGTGCAGATTTTCAATTCGCAACAAAGCACCAGCAACTATGAACTACGATCTTAACAAACTTTCGGAGGAGCAGCAGAAAACCTCCACGTGGAAGGCGCTCAGGAAGTTGCTGAAACTGATCGCACACGAACGCGGCAACCTGGCCCTGGCGCTGGGGGCGATTACATTGAACACAGCCGTGAACCTGTTCGGTCCGTACCTGGTCGGGCATGCGATCGACCGGTACGTGGTGACGAAGCAGTTTCACGGGCTGCTCGTTTTCGGCGGTATTTTGCTGGCGATGTATTTGCTCGGCCTCGCTACGGCCTATACCCAGACGAAATTGATGGGTGGCGTAGGTCAGCGGCTGTTGTTTACGCTCAGAAATGCCATTTTCAACAAGTTACAACAGCTTCCGGTCGCGTTTTTTAATCAGAACAAAGCCGGTGACCTCATTTCGCGTGTCAATAATGATACCGACAAGCTGAACCAGTTCTTTTCGCAGTCGCTGATGCAGTTTGTGGGCAGTATTTTTACCATGCTCGGCGCGGGGATTTTTTTAATGGTGATTAACCTGAAACTGGGTTCCGCCGCATTGGCACCTGCCGTGCTGATCCTGATTTTTACGGTCGTACTTTCGCCCTGGGTGAAGGCTACTAATGCCAAAAACCTCAAAACTACCGGTGCGCTGAGCGCGGAAATACAGGAAAGCCTGAATAATTTCAAAGTCGTGATCGCATTCAACCGGCGCGACTATTTCAGGCAGCGTTTTCAGTTGGCTAATCTGGAAAACTACCGCACGGCCATCCGCGCAGGGCTTGCCAACAACATTTTCCTGCCCACCTATTCTTTCTTTTCCAATATCGCGCAGCTGATTGTGCTCACCTACGGCATCCACCTGATCAGCGCCGGCGAGTTCAGCGTGGGGTTACTAGTGAGTTACCTGGCCTATGCCGTCAATTTTTACAACCCTCTGCGGCAGCTGGCGGCATTGTGGACCAGTTTTCAGGTGGCGATGGCCGGCTGGGACCGTATTTCGCAGATCCTTGCATTGGAAACCGACCTTGTACCCGTGACCGAAACCTCCCGTGAGGCGGATGGCGCACTACTGGAATTCCGCGACGTGCGTTTCGGCTACGACAGCCGTGAAATCCTCCACCAGGTCAATTTCAAACTCGAACGCGGCAAGACCTATGCACTGATCGGCCCGACCGGCGGCGGCAAAACCACCACGGCCTCGCTCATCGCACGCCTGTACGACCCGCGCGAGGGTACCGTGCTGCTCGACGGCCGCGACATTCGTACCTACACGCCCGAGGAACGCAGCCGTAAAATCGGATTTATTTTGCAGGAACCATTCCTGTTTTCGGGCACGATCCGCGAAAATATTCTTTACGGCAACGAGCAGTTGAAGGAATACTCCAACGACAAACTGGAACAGGTGATCCGCAGCGCCAATCTTGGAGAAATACTTGCATTGTTTGAAGACCGGCTGGAAACGAAAGTCTCGGCCACCAGCGACAGCACGAGCCTGGGACAGAAACAACTCATCGCATTCATGCGCGCCGTCCTGCGCAGCCCCGAGCTCCTGATCCTCGACGAAGCCACCGCCAACATCGATACCGTCACCGAAAAGCTCCTCGGCGACATCCTGAAACAGCTCCCCGAATCGACCACGCAAGTCATCATCGCCCACCGCCTCAACACCATCGAAAGCGCCGACGAAATCTTCTTCGTCAACTCCGGCGAAGTCAACCGCGCCGGGTCATTAGGCGACGCAATGGGGATGTTGTTGAAGGGGAATAGGGTGAGTTAGGCGGTTACGGGGAATCCTTCCAACAAGACCCACATCGCTTCCCGGCAAATCTTCTCGGCATCGATAATGGATAAAAAGCTTTCATGCGAACAGAAGGAGAAATCCATTCTGCCGGCGAAGGTACTTACTACCAGGGTGTTAGGATTGCGCCAGGGGAACCCCACGGATGGGCTGTGTATGGCCCTGACGGTGAAGTTGTTGTGACTTGCCGGAATATCCAGCACACCCATATTGGAAATGGTAATGTCGTGACTGCCTTTGGTGGAGCGCATATGCCTGAGCAATGCGCCGGTGGAGCTGTGGAAATATTCGGTTATGAACATCATTTCGGCGGCGTTGACGTTTTCGGCCTTTTCGACGAGCGCTTCTTTCATTTTGCGGGTTTCCGGCCAGAAATCGGTTTGCTCGCCTTTCTTGCTCAGCGAGAGCTCCACAATAGGGGCGAATGCAAACAGGTGATCGCGGCCGATGGCAGGCAGGTAACGCCGGATGTCGACGGGGCTGATGACCTTGTTCCGGGACGCTTTTCCCTTTACAGATTGGTGCGCGAGCAACGAAGCCGTGCACAATGCCGCCTGAATGGTCGTTTTTTCAGCCTTGCATTTTTTGACCAGCGCCGTGGTTGATTCCTTGTCGAGCGTGTGCGTGAGCAGGTAGTAGCTGCCTTCGCGCGGAGCCGGTTTCGGGTTCAGAATAGCGAAAAGGCCCTTTGCCAGCGTCGAGAAGAGCTTTCCTTTCCAATGGATCGCGCGGCTGTTTCGGATCGAGGCCGGAACGAGGGAATCTACCGATTGGAAGCCCTCGTACGGTTCCAGTTCCATTTCGGGATCGTCGAGCAGGAGGAGCAACTCACGCATGAGCGTGACGAAACCGGAACCATCACACACGCAATGCGGACATACGAGCATCAGATCGGAAACCGTTTCGGATCTCAGCCATATCAGTCGGGCGGGGGGCTCTTTTTCAAGGTTAAACTGCCGCTCCCATTCCGAAAGACTTACTTCCTCCCAATGAATGTCGGATGTCCGCTCAATAATGTCGATTGGGATAGGGGAAATATCCGGATTGGTCACAAATACAGGGACATTTGTCTCATTTCTATTTACATTCGAGTGTAGTAATGGATGCCGGTTTTGGATTTTTGCAAGCGCATTTCCGATCTGTTGTTCGGAAAAATGTCCTTCAACAGTCGCATTAAAAACGCAATTAACCGGCGCGAGGCCATCGGCGTACATAATGCGCTCGCCGACAATCATAGGTCTGTTCATTTCAAATCCTGAGTAGTAACGGGTTTAGGTTCCATTAAATGCTTTCGGAGCAGTTGCATCGCCGTGCCGATGATGAAATCGGCGTCCTGGCGGGCAATGTATTTTTCTTCGGAGTGAAATGCGAAATCCATGCGGCCGCGAAATGTCGATACCGACACTTTCGAGGGGTTGCCCATCGGGAACCTTGACAGGGGGCAATACACCTCGGCAACCGCGATCGATCCGTAAGTTTCGTTCAGGGGAATGCGGCCGATGTTGGCGAATGCGAAGTCGTGGGCGCCTTTTCCGGCTTTGGCATATCGGATGCTGCGCGGATATAATGGTGTCAGGTATTCGCTGAAAAGCAGGAGCCTGGCGGCGTCGGTCCGGGCGATTTGTTTGTGCAAACGTTCCTTCAACGCATTGGCCTGCTCGCGGAAACCGGTCTTGTCCTTCGGCGTGTCAAGGCCTACCATCGACGGAAACGGGAACATTTGGTCTTTGTGTATTTCGGGCAAAAACCGGCGCATATCCACGGACGCAAACATTTTGCCGCTAGTGCGCACATTAGCTGCGCGCTCGAACGCACGCATGAAGACCAGGATCAGTGCGGTGTTGAGGTGAATGTCTTCTTGTTTGCAAACCGATAGCAAGGTAGCCGTTTCTTCCTCGCTCAGCTTCCAGCGAATGGTGTAAAAGCGATCCTTCACTACCTCTTTCATGCCGGAAACCGCCAACAGGAACAGCCGGGTAATGCCGGCGATCGACCGGGCGGCCAATCGGTTGAGGATATTTCGCCTGACGGCCGCGGGTACCAGGTTTTCGGGTGAATAGGACGGATAGGGCTGCAACTCGATGGCGGGATCGGCCAGGCATTCGAGCAATTCGCGCATAATGGCCATGCTGGACGTGGCGTCGCCGATGCAATGGTGGCATACCACGAGGAGTTCCGAAACGGTTTCGGAACGTACCCAGGTCAGGCGAGCCAGGGGAGCATTCGGTTGGTTAAATGGCGTGCCCCATTCGGTTTCCGCTTCATCGAGCCAGGTTTCTTCCGAGTGCCGGTCGGCGATCCGTAGCGGAATGGGCAAAATCGGGTCAGGTGTTACGTACCAGGGGATTCCGGCTCCATCGGTTTCCATGGTAACGTTCAGGAATGGGTGTTTTTGCTGGATTTTCTGCAATGCGTTGATCAAAGCAGTTTCCTCCAATTCTCCCTCGATTTTAACCGGAAACAAAACATTCACCGGCGTGTCCCTGCCCGCGTACATCGATGCTTCCAGAAAACCCGTCCTTCTTTTCATAAACGCACAGAATCTGGTATGGCCACGGTTTCAAAGAGGATTTCCATGGCTTTTTCGCGGATTTGCACAGCCGTTTCGCGGGGCATGAAATCCTCGTTGGAAACAAATGAAAAATCCATTTGGCCATTAAAAGTGGTGGTAATGATCGTATTAGGGTTCGCAAACGGGCCGATGACCGTCGGGCTGTAAATCGTTTCGACTGTGAAATTCCGGTAATGGGCAGGAATATCGAGTTTACCCATGTTCGAAAACATAAAATCGTTGCCCACTTTGGCATAGGTCAGGAACCGGCGCAACTTGTGTACCGAACCGTGCGAAGCCTCCATGATCATGGTAAATTCATAGGGGTCCAGCTTCGCCATTTGCTTGGAAACGTGCGTTTGCAGCGCTTTGGCTTTTTCCCAAAAACCGCTTCCGATCGATTGTGCCAGACTGATATTCAAAGCTAATCCATACGAAAAGAGCATATCGCGCTTCACCTCGGGCATATAGCGGCGGATATCCACCGGGCAAGTAGCTTTGCCGTGTGCCGCGCCGCTATTTACATACTTGAAAGCCTCCATTAATGCGAGCCCGATGGCCGTGTTGACCGTCACACCTTCCGTTTTACAATGGGCAAACAACGCCCTGGATGGTTCTGTGCCCAGTTTCCAGTTAATCAGGTAGTCGTTCGAACGAGGTGCCGGTTTCCTTTTTGTTGATATAAACAATGAACCTAATGCCAGTCCTGCATGCACCAGCGAGGCTGCAAACTTTGCCTTGAAGCGATTTCGGCCATTGTTCAATATTCCCGCCGGTATCAGCTCCCGAATGCTTTGAAATGCCGGAGCCTTACCGATTTCAGCCTGTGGATCATCGAGCAATGTCAGCAGGTCGGAAAGGAGCGCTACGCCCGATCCGCCGTCGCACATGCAGTGGTGAAATGCCATGATCATATCCGAAACGTCTGCCGAGCGTATCCAGGTAATGCGGAATAGCGGGCCGTTGGCGATGTTGAACGAGGTACCCAGCTCGTGCACGGTCTCGCGGTTCCAGTCGTCGTCGCCCGTTCGTTCCACGAGCCTGAGCGGAATTTGAGGTGTCGAGGGCGGCGTATGGAAATAGGGGCGTCCAAGCGTATCGGTAGCGATAGCCGTACGCAGCATCGCATACTTTTCCTGCAAGCGGGCGAGCGCGCGGACGAGCATGGCGTGGTCGATCGCACCGTTGATTTTCAGTGCGTAAACCCCGTGAAACGGTTCGGTACCGTCGCCGAAGAGCACCCTTTCGAGGAAAAGCAGGTTTCGTTTCATCGGTCAGGCGTTTTCGGTGATACGGTTGGCTACCGCAAAATCTTCGAGCAATGAAACGGCTTTCGCATTGCCGCCGGCTGCACTGAAGGTGTCGCGGATGTGCTGTGCTGCCGTCCGGTACTGCGGATTTTCCAGTAATTCCCGCATGGCGTTTTTTACATCGGCCACACGCAGCCTTTTATACCTTACTTTAATGCCGCAACCTGCATTTTCGATCAATGCGGCGGTATGGAAATGGTCGTAGGCAATAGGGGTAATAAGCATCGGCAGGCCGTTCATGAACGTGTCGTTCACGGTATTGAACCCGCCGTGGCAAATCACCGCATCCATTTTTGGAATAATATCTGCCTGAGGTACAAAGTCTTGTACGATAAAATTCTCCGGCCATTCGTCGATCACCGACGGGTCGGTTGCTGCTACGATCGTAATCGGCTCGTTACCGAATGCTTCGATCAGTTTCAAAAAGAATTCCTTACGTATATCGACCAGCAATGTGCCCAGCGACACAAATACTTTGGGTGTAGTGGCTTTGTCGAGACGCTCCCAATCGAACGGGGTGTCATTGGGACGACCCTTAACCGGCCCCACAAACTTCATATGCGGTTCCGGCTCCGGGAACCCGGCAAACTCTTTGGAAGTGAACACGATGTTCATCTGGTGCGAGTGGATCACAAACTCGTCGGCGTAAATGCCCAGCTCGCGTTGCAGCCCTTTGATCAGGTTCTGCTGCCATTCGAAAATCCTGGGCGCGGAGTTGGCCGTATCGCCCATCACATCGGGCGGTACGGGCGTCGTGGTTACGCAGGGGATGCCTTTGAGATGCGCCACCAATGCACCCGCAAAGGTAATGCAGTCGTTCACGATCACGTCGGGCTGGAAATCGTCTGCCACGCGCGATACGCCCGGCACCATGATGCGCGCGAAAGGGATATAGGTCTCTTCCAAAGCGAGTTTCATCACTTCGGGACCGGAGAGCGAAGGGCCGTCGTCCTGGCGTTTCAGGATGCGGGCGATCTCGTCCTGATGCGGCGCGAGTTCCGCTTCGGGCAGGATGTAGCGCCCGCCTTCGGGAATGTGCTTGTCGGCAAGGGGGATCAGGCCCGTCCACGCCACTTCATGACCATTGGCGATGAGGCTCGCGCCGACGCTGAGCGTAGGACTGATGTGTCCGAAAAAAGGGGGTACTACAAAAAGGAATTTAGCCATTCTGGAAGACATTAACGGGTATCTGGCCGAGCCACTGAGCCGCAGTTCGGGTGCCGCCAGCCTGCTCGAAAGAGGCCTGGATGCGTCGCGCCGCGAGCCGGTAACCCGGATCATTTAATATATCATTGACCGCATTTTTGAGGTGCGGCGCTTTGAAACGGTTGAAATTGAGCCGCACTCCGCACCCGTTAGCGACCACGCGCCCGGCTACGTGCGACTGGTCGTAGGCGATCGGGATCACCACGAGTGGTAACCCGTTCGATAATGCCTCGGAAATGGTATTATGGCCGGCATGGCACACTACGCCGTCGAGGTAGGGCAGGAGTTCGAGCTGCGGTACGCGTGGTTGTACCAAAAAATTCGCAGGCCAGGAATCGAATAACGTTTCGTCCGAAACCACTACTACAAACACCTCCTCGTCACCGAATGCCTCGATCACCTTGGCAAAGAAGTCCTTTTTGAACTGGTGATCGAATGTGGTGCCAATGGAAATCAGGATTCTGGGAACGGTTTGGGCCTTTAATTTTGCCCAATCGAAAGGAATATCGGCAATGCGGTTGCTGATCACCGGTCCCGGGAAGCGGTAATAAGCCGGCAACTCCATCTCCCCAAAAAATTCCCTGGAAGTGAAAACGAGTGTCAGCAATTCGGAAGTCGCGAGCGATTTTTCGCCTTCGATACCGAGTTCCTTTTGCAAGCCGATGATCTGTTTCAACTCCCATTCATGGATTTTGGGCAGATCTTCCATCATCTTCACGGCTGCCGGGGCGGTTACCGAAGTAGCGTAAGGAATATCGAGCAAATGCGCGGCCATACCGCCCGCAAAAACCTGGTGGTCGTTAATCACAACGTCGGGCTGCCAGCCTTGCAGGAGCTGCATCATGCCGTCGAACATGTAGCGGTTCAGCGGCACGAGCACTTCTTCGTACAGGAACTTGATGCTCTCGATGCCGTACACATTCTTTTTGGTAATGATATCGAGGTATTCGGCGTTGGCCTGCTTTTCGGAATCGTCCTGGTCGTAGCGGATCACCAGCAACTGGCCGCCGGTGGGCAGTTTGGACTGTAACTGTTCGTCCAGGCTGATCCACGCCACCTCGTGCCCCAATGCCAGTAACTCCGCGCCTACGCTGAGCGTCGGGTTGATATGGCCGGTGAGTGGCGGGACGATGAAGGCGTATTTGGGCATGTTGTCTGTCTTGTATGTTATGTGTCGTCGTGCTGTCTTGCATCGGCCCCCAGGCTGAAGCCTGGGGTTAGTGTATCGATCGGGACGAGTGTGCGTAGCGTCCTGGTGCTGTGCATCGTCGCCTCTGCCCACCCCCAGGCTGAAGCCTGGGGTTAAGTGTATCGATCGGGCTGAAGGTGCGTAGCGTCCTGGCGCTGTGCATCGTCGCTTCTGCCCAACCCCCAGGCTGAAGACTGGGTTAAGTGTATCGATCTGGACGAGTGTGCGTAGCGTCCTGGTGCTGTGCATCGTCGCCTCTGCCCGCCCCCAGGCTGAAGCCTGGGGTTAGTGTATCGATCTGGACGAGTGTGCGTAGCGTCCTGGTGCTATGCATCGTCGCATCTGCCCACCCCCAGGCTGAAGCTTGGGGTAGTGTATCGATCTGGCTGAGTGTGCGTAGCGTCCTGGTGCTATACATCGTCGCCTCTGCCCATCCCCAGGCTGAAGCCTTGGGTTAGTGTATCGATCGGGATGAGACTGCGTAGGATACTGGCACTGTGCACCGTCGCCTCTGCCCAACCCAGGCTGAAGCCTTGGGTTAGTGTATCGATCGGGATGAGACTGCGTAGCATACTGGCACTGTGCACCGTCGCCTCGACCCAACCCCAGGCTTCAGCCTGGGGCCACTCGTGCACCCCACACGCATGGCTTTAGCCAAAGCAGGCCAGCGCGTCAGCCACAATCACCTCCTCATAAACTCCCATCTCGCCTATCTATTACCGTCGGCTTCAGCCGACGGGTAAAGAAGCCGCTTCGAGAAACTTTTCGAGCTCCTTTCCAATTACCTCCGGTTGCTGTACCGGTATGTTGTGATCGCCCGGCGCCAGCACGAGCGTTGCATTCGGGATTCTCGAAGCCAGCGTGCGGCCCGAGGGCACGCAGTTGGATTCTTCTCCGTAGATCAGTAGCGTCTCGTGCGCAATAGCGGCCACCGCCGGATCATTGAAAAAGGCCTTTTCCGCCTCCATATCCGATCGGATGGAAGTTTCATTGAACAGAAACTCATACATCCGGTGGTTTTTCTCCAACTGCCGCTTGCCCGCGAGCAGGCGCGTCGTGTCCGCGAAGTTTTCGATGTAATGGATCAGAAACTCCCTGCTGTACGTGTCGATGATCGTGAGCGTTTCCTGCTCGCTGGGGTCGGGGCCTTCGATGATGGCCAGCTTGCCGACGCGATCCGGGAAACGGGTTGCCATTTTCAGCGCCACGAGACCGCCGTAGCTGTAACCCGCCAGGTGTGCCTGTCCGATGCCCAGCGCGTCCATCAGGTCGCGGAGGTCGTTGGTCATCGAAGTGAGGTCGTAGCCGGTGGGTACTTTTTCGCTCATGCCATGGCCCTTCATATCGAACAGCACTACGCGGAAATGCTTCGCGAGCAGGGGGGCGATATTAAAATAGTACACAGCCAGGTTGCTGAACATCCCGTGGACCATGATGATCGTTTCCTGGCCTTCGGGATTCAGTTCCTGTACGTGCAGGCGGACATTCGGCAGGTTGATTATTGGCATTCCTGAATGTAATTGATGATGTTTTCGAGTTTCAGCTGAATGATTTCGTCCAAATCCATATTCGACAGCCAGCCCGTGAAATCGATGTTGGAGCCGAAATGGTTTTTGACTTTTTCCGAGAATGCGACGATCTCAATGCTGTCCATTTCAAGGTCTTTGGTAAAAGAGCTGGCAGGGGTAATATCCATTTCCTCCACAAATTCCTCGCCGATCACCTCGGTGATGAATTGGTTCAGGGTTTCAAAAATCTCCTCTTTGCCCAGCTTGTAGTCCTGTATCAGTTGGTCCATCCGATGATGTAATTAAAATGTTTGATAGTATTGATCCATGTATCCTGAATGCGTAATGCATTCTCTTTAATCTCCTCAATTTGATAGACTTTCGGGTTGCCCATCAGTCCTTTTCCGAGCATTTTGCCGAATGCCTCCTTCGCCACCCAGCACCGCGTCATCCATTCGTCCTGGTCGCGGCCTGCCAGCAGCGCCAGTTCGGCAGGTGTGAACACGATCTCCGTAAAGCCCGCGCTCCGAGGCTGTATTTCTTCGATGTCGATCCCTACCGGGCCCTTTTCACTGGCAATCGCGACTGCTTCCAGGTTTTTGTGCGCAAGCGAAATATGGATGCCGCCCGTCATAGATCCGTCGAGGAACGGCTTGCCCACCTCATCCGACCGTATTTCAAATTCGATCGGGAAGTATGCCTCCTTACGTTCGCGCAGCAGGAGCATGCGCGTGGCGTCCTTCGCGGCCACCCGGCTGATCATCCATTCCTTCTTTTTGTTAGGCATTAACCCCCGTTGATACCGTTTTTCGGGCTGGTTGAAATATCTTTTTAATATAAAATCCCATGAAACAACGCGCTGATACGCATTGCGGAACAGGAACACCCCGGGCGCCACTTCGTCGGACAACACGTTTTGTAACGGGGCCATCGAGACGTTCCAGAGCTTGTCGTCGATTTCCAGGCGGCGGTTCTGCCAGCCGCGGATGATAGACCATACTTTTCCGTCGCGTTTGAGGATGAAATCGGCGGTAGCGGTATCTTCGGTAAGTTCGATAAGACGGCAGGTGCATTCGAAAATGCCTTCCTGATCTTCCATTTCGCCATAAAATTCCACCTCATTGATCTTCACCGGAAATGCGATACGGTCTTTGGTCAGCGTGAGTTGCAGCCAGAGGCCGAAGAGCTGTCCGGCATTATCGAGCAAGGAACCTTTGCCCGCGTCACCGGAAATGAGGCCTGTAATGCCGTTTTGAGAAACACTTACTACCTCCCGGATGCCCTGGTAAGCGGGGCCGTGGAACATATTTTCGCGGTAGATCTGCCCGGGTGTAATGTTGATACCGAGCGATTCACCGATGTCGTAGCCATTGGTTTCGGGCACGCCTTTCGTTTCCGAGAGCAACACTTCCGCATTGGCATATTTGTCAAGATCGAGGTAAACCCGGTCGGGGCTTTTCCACTCGCCGGTAACGGTTTCGCGGAACGGTTCTACCACATTCATCCATTGGAATACCTTGATCGCCATGATCTTCCGCACGCGTAGCCCGGGCGCCTGCTCGCGGGCAATGTCGC
Organism: Dyadobacter sp. SG02; assembly: GCF_900109045.1. GTDB lineage: Bacteria > Bacteroidota > Bacteroidia > Cytophagales > Spirosomataceae > Dyadobacter. The sequence goes on along the minus strand of NZ_FNYL01000015.1, from coordinate 133,388 downwards.
CGAAAACCTCGAAAATCATCGTCATCGGGATCACGGGGTCCATATCCTCCACGCAATGCCAGTTGGGCTTTTGTTTGAGGAGCGAATGGTCGATCAGCCACGGGCTGTTTTGCAGGGAAATGTCGAGCTGCTTTTTGAAAGGCAGGCGATCCTGCGGCGGGCGATCCTGCGGCAGGCGATCCTGCGGCGGCTGATGTTGTATTTGGTGCTTGAAACGATCCGGCTGAATCCCGTTTGGCACGCCCGGCTGAACTGTATTCCGGGCGGCAGGCGGCACCATAGGCCGATTGCGGATCAGCCCTGCTATTTCGGCCTGTACCCAAGCGATTTCATCTAGGTTCGAGCTTAATGCCCGCATGACCGGATTGGCCAGATCGTCCAGCGCAAGTTCTTTTTTCGGTTGGGAGAAGGTGATTTTCTTCAAAGCATCGAGCTGCGTCACGAATGGCGAGCCGAGTTGGAGCTTCATCGGTTTGCGCTGCGAAGCCTGCTGCGTTTCGATCCCCATGAATGCGAGGTCAATCACTTTTCCTTCCACAAACAATGCAGCCATCACACGCTGAATCTGCTGCAACCCGCCGCGGATTGGTACGTTCGAGGCGATGGCGCTGTACGGCTGGCCTTTTAATGTATCGTCCACAAAACCCACGAGCCCGCCCGAGCCTACCTGTACGAACATGCGTACGCCCTGGGTGTGAAGTTTGCCGATCAGCTCACGGAAGCGCACCGGTTTTACGAGATGCTCCACACTCAGCGAGCGGATTTCATCGAATGATTCCGGGTAAACATCCAGCGTTGTGGCCGACCATAGCGGAATAGTCGTGGGCTGGAACTCCATCGTTTCGAGCCCGTCCAGTATCCGGTCCAGCTTATCCTTCACAAAAGGTGAGTGGAAGCCGGACTGGAACGGGAGCTGCTGATGGAAGATTTGATGCGCACGCAGAATGGCCGAGAAGTCTTCGACCGCCTCAATCGTACCGCAGAGGATCACCTGCTGCGGACAGTTATCGATGGATAAGTAAATATCTTCCTTGCCTTCCAGCCATGGTTTCAACTGGTCATAACCGCAGCCTACCGCCAGGAATTTGGTGTTTTTTACTTCAAAAAGCTCCGGGTTGAGCCGTGTGAGCAGTTGTAGGACCGACGCCTCCGACGCCAGTCCGGATGAACGTCCCGCAAGCCATTCGCCAAGGCTGTGGCCGGCATTCATATCGGGTTTTATACCCAGTTTCTTGATGGCCGAGTCAAGTATCCTGCTCTTTTCCAGTAGCTTCATGGCCGTGTTGAAAACCGATTGCTCTTCGCTCGTTTCGCCGGCTTCGAAGCGTGGGAGGTTGAAATAATCCGCCACGCTGTCGATTTCCCCGCCCGCGAGACCATCGAGGCCGGGGAAGAGGAATGCGGTTTTGCCGCCGTTGGCAAGCAGGGGTTCGTTGGTATACCATATGTCCTGTTTGTTCCGCCAGATATTGTTTTTAGTAACTATTTTAATGGCCTTGGCAATGCGTTCGGGCGTCGGTTCGAAAACGGCCACGCGGTAGTTGCCGGCGCCGGTTTCTTTCTCGCCTGTTTGTAATGCCGTCAGTAACGCCTCGTGTGTCGGACGTGCGAGCAGTAAAACTTCATCGCGAGGTGGGACATTTGCGCTATTTTCAACTGCATTTTTGGTTTGATTGCGTGGGCTTTTGTCCCAGCCTTCCAGGACAACGTGCGCATTAATCCCGCCAAATCCGAATGCATTCACACCCGCATAGCGCGGCAAACCCGACTGCTGCCAGTCGGTAAGGCGTTTTACAGGTTCAAAACGTGTGTCGGCCAATGCTTCCACCGGCTCCTCGCAATGCAGGGTAGGGGGCAGCTGACCGTGGTATAATGCGAGTACGGTTTTAATTACCCCCGCAATGCCCGCCGCGGGCATTGCATGCCCGATCATCGATTTTACGGAACCAATACCCGCTTTCGTACCGCCATTTTGCGGCCCGAATACGCTCGCAAGCGTTTCGAGTTCGGTTTTATCGCCGAGCGGCGTGCCGGTACCGTGTGCTTCGAGGTAGCCGATCTGGTCGGTGCTGATACCGGCCATGTCCCAGGCCTGCCGGATGGCTTTCACCTGCCCGTGCACGGTGGGGCTCATCACGCTCGCGCCCGCGCCGTCGCTCGATACGCCTACGCCCTGGACCACGGCATAAATGCGGTCGCCGTTGGCCAGCGCGTCGGAAAGTCTTTTTAATACCACAAAACCACAACCTTCGCCGATGAGCAGGCCGTCGGCACGCTGGTCGAAGGGCCTGATTTGCTGATTTTTGGACAATGCGCCCAACTGGTGGAATATGCTCCAAAAAGGGGCATTCTGGCAGGCATGCACGCCGCCGGCGATCATCATATCGGCCCGGCCGGAGTTCAGTTCCTGCACCGCGTGGTCGATCGCGAGCAGCGAACTCGCGCAGGCTGCATCCAAAGTATAGGCGGTACCGCCCAGGTCGAGGCGGTTCGCTACGAGGGAGGCCGTAAGGTTAGGGATCAATCCCATGGCCGTATCCGCGGAGAAGCGCCCTTTTTTCTGCTGGAATTCAGCCTTAATCTTCTCTAAATCTTCGCTTTTGAGATCGGGGAGAATGCTTTGCAGTACTTCCACGATCTGCTGGCCCGTACGCACGATCTCGATCGCACGTGTAGCGCCCGGACCTGTGTAATTGCCTTTACCGATGATAATGCCCGTTTTAGCAAAATTGGCACCATTGCTGAATGCGCGGGCGTCTACCAACGCTTTATGCGCCAGGCTGAGCGTAAGCAGCTGCTCCGGCTCGGTACCTTCCACGGCCAGCGGCAGAATGCCGAACTGGATCGGGTCGAACTCGGCGTAGTCGTCAATAAACCCGCCGCGGCGGCAGTAAAACCGGTCCACAGCCTGGTGTGTGGCCGTTGCACTGCCGTTTTCTTCAAAAAACAGGCTGCCCATCCGGCTTTCGGGCACGGTTTCGATGGCATCCACGCCGGTACGGATATTTTCCCAGAAGGCGTTCAGGTCGCCCGCTCCCGGAAAAATACCCGACATACCGATAATGGCTATATCTGCATTTCTTTTCATGATGTTGTTCAATGCGTCGCGCTCCCTATTCGGCCATGATCAGTACCTGGCTTTCGGTACCGTATTTCAGTTCATTGACAAATGTCTCCATGCCGTCTCCCAGCGGGATCAGCGGGATGCCACGGCGTTCGTATTCCCTTTCGAGCGAAGGCGATACCATGCCGGTACCCTTCCACGGGCCCCAGTTGATGGCCGTTACCTTGCCTTTGATCTTCTTGCGCAATTCCCAGGCATATTTGTCGAGCACGCTGTTGGCGGCTGCGTAATCGGTTTGCCCGCGGCTGCCGTATACCGACGCTACGCTCGAAAACAGGGTCACAAATTGTACATCATCCTTCAAGTGTTCGGCGAGCACGCGCAACGGCGTTACTTTGGTGGACATTACCCGCTCGAACGACTCCGGCGTTTTCTGGTGGAACAGCTTGTCTTCCAGCAAGCCCGCACCGTGAATTACGCCGTCGATTCGGCCATATTGGTCGTATAAACCTTCCACCATCGCGATCAGCGCCTTCTCGTCGCGCAAATCCAGCGAGTGGTAAGTTACCGTCGAACCATTGGATTCGAGGGCCGAAATGGTCGCCAGGATCTGGTTCGCTTTATGAACTTCTTCCGTTCTCTTCTCGATCTCGGCCGGCGATTTGAACTCGCCGGAAGCGATGAGCCGTTTACGGATTTCTTCCTTGTTCGTCAATCCGGCCAACGACTGGTCGGCGCGTGTGCGCGGGTCGGCGGAGCGGCCTACGAGCACGTAGTTACAGGGGTAATCTTTCGAAAACCGCACGATCAGTTCCGCGGTAATGCCTTGTGCGCCGCCGAGCGCGAGTATCACCGATTTTTTGTCCAGGTGAATGTCCGGATCGGCACCGGTCTGGATTTCCGAGCGGATCATTTCCATGATCTGCCGTTTATCGCCCTCGTAAATCACCTCGCAAGGCTCGTCGGTATGCAGGATTTCCTTGAAGGTAATCTCAGCGATTTGATCCGCTGAAAGTTGCGAGGTAAAGCTCACAAGCCGGCATTTGGTTTCGTCGTATTCCTTATCAAGGCTTTTCAAAAGGCCCGCGTAACCCTGGAAGTGACGCAGCAGCTTCACGTCGGTGTCCTTTTCGAGCGCGCTTTGCGTGTCCGAAACGGTGTAAATCCATTTCACTTTGCTGAAATCCAGCTTTTTGATCAGCGAAAATGATTCGATGATGGTCGGTTTCAGGCGGGACGTAAAAATGTTGAGGATAATGAGGCCGTCGAAACCTTGCAGGGAATCATCGGGGGATATAATGCTCACCTCCGCGCCATTTCGCTCGAAAAGTGCTTTCACGGATGTTGCCACATCACCGGCATCGTCGGTTACCGCGAACCGTTTGCCTTTCAAAACCGCCGGGTTCAATGCCGGGATCGCCGATGGCGTCAGCTCGAACCGAAGGCGGGATAATTTTTCGTTCAATACTGCCTTTGGAGCCGGTGCTACATGCAGGCTTTCCGCTTTCTGAATAGAATCCTGCGCACTACCCAACGCTTCCGATAACCAGTCGATCAGCCCGTTCAGGGTTTTGATAGACGCCAGTTTTTCAACCAGTTCCTCGCCGCGTTCCTGGTAGATCCGGATCAGGCCGTCGATATTGTTTTTCAGCTCGCCGATGATCTCCATGCGCTTGATGGAGTCGATGCTCAGGTCGGCTTCGAGGTCCATATCCATGCCCAGCATTTCCTGCGGGTAGCCCGTCTTGGCACTCACCGCTTCCAGCAACACCGATTTGATGCGGCTTTCCGACCATTCTTCGATCACACCGTCCTGGGTGATCGAGAGTTTGCTCAATGGTACGTCGGCCGAAGTCTGCGCGGCAGCTACCGGAGCCGCCTGCTGCTGATGCCCGGTAATCCAGTTAATGAGCAGATTCAAGGTCTTAATGGCTGCCAGCTGTTCGATCACCGCCTCTTCACTTTGCTGGCCTGCTTCGAATCCGCCCAGCTGCTTGCGTAATTCGCCGATGATCTCCATGCGTTTGATGGAATCGATGCTCAGGTCGGCTTCGAGGTCCATATCCATGCCGAGCATTTCCTGCGGGTAACCCGTTTTATCACTGATCACCTGCATGACCAATGCTTTTACATCGATAACCGGTTTCGCGGCGGCCGGCTGGGTTGCTACCGGTGCTACTGCCTGTGCGGCGACGGCTTTCTCGATGACGATCGGCATCGGGGCGGGCGCATTACCGGCCAGCCCATTCAATGCAGGTTCGTGAATTTCAATGTTCCGCGAAGGCGGCACCGACTGGCCCAGGTAACCCAGTACCACGTCGCGCTGCGCCTGGATGAGGTATTTTACACTGTTCAGGTACTCGTGAACGACACGTTCGGCTTCGGTACCACCAACTGCTGCCGGTGCCGTAGCAGGCTGCTGGAATGCGGCCAGTTTCAGCGGCTCGGTTACCGGCAATGCGCCGTGGTCCGGCAGTTTGCCGTTCAGCGGGAGTGCCATCTGGCCGTCGACGAGCCAGGTAGTGAGGCTCTTGCGGTACTTTTCCGGCTTGTCGAGGTCCAGCACGCGGGCGTCGCGGTCTTCGAACAGTTTGTTAAAATCAATATTTCTGCCTGTGGCGACATAGCCAGCCAGGGTGTGCAGGAGCTGCACAATGCCCGGCTGGTCTTTGTCTTCGGTGTGGAGGCAGATTTCTTCTTTTCCTAAGATCGATTTGGTAAGGCCCGTGAGCACTTTGCCCGGTCCAACTTCCACAAAGATGCGGGCACCGTCCTCATACATTTGTGCCACTTCTTCCGAGAAACGGACCGGCCGCACGAGGTGATCGGCCAGGCGTTCCTTGATCGCTTCGGGCGACACGGGGTAGGGAGCCGCGGTGGTATTCGACCACACAGTCAATGCAGGTTCGCTGAACCCGACATCGCGAAGCACGGCCGCATAAAGGTCTCTCGAACCTGCCAGCAACGGGCTGTGGAATGCACAGGCAACTTCCAGCTGGCGGAAGGAAATTTTCAGTTCGGTCAGTTTCGCCGTCAGTTCCGCGATCGCGGGCGTAGTACCTGCGAGCACCCACTGGCGGGGAGAATTGTGGTTTACCGGGTAAATATGGTTGATCTCCGACACAATGCGGGTCAGCTCGTCTTCCGGGCAGTTCACGGCCACCATGGCGCCATTGTCGTCGCCAATCGCGTCGAGGATCGATTTTGCACGTTTTTCGCTCAGCGGAACGAGCTGGTTAGCCTCAAAAACACCTGCAAAACACAGCGCAGGCAGTTCGCCGTAACTATGGCCTGCTACCATATCAGGTTGTATGCCAAAATCTTTCAGCAATTCGGCAATCGCAAGGTCAACTACGCCCAATAATGGCTGGGCGACTCGGGTATCCTTGATTTTCTCCTTCTGAATCTTCGCCGATTGATCATTGAAAACGGCATCCGGGAAGATAATTTGTTGATATGAAGGATGTTTCTTCAATAGCTTCCGCATTGCCGGGAAAGCGACAAACAGATCGCGCGCCATATCCACGCGCTGGCTGCCCTGGCCAGGGAACATGAATGCTACTTTGCCGGAAATTGCATTTGTAAAGTAAATCCCTTTCGCCCCGGAACCGGCTGGTGCCAAGCTCTGATTCGCCTGCGACAGCACCAAATTCAGCTTCGCACGCGCATCCGCATGATTCTCAGCCACAATGCAAACCTGCACCGCCTTCTCGCTATACAAATTCAAACTATTAGCCACATCCCGCAACGAAACCGATTCATTTTCGAGAATATCATGTGCAGTCTTCAAAAGTTTTTGCGCTTCCGCAAGCGTTTCCCCTCTGAAAATCAGCAATTCGGCAGGCCACGCCTTCACCGATTTACCCGGATTTTTTGTGGAAGCGCTTTCGATCACCGCATGGAAGTTAGTCCCTCCAAAACCAAATGCGCTGATACCCGCCACGCGGCGGTTATCGGTCCATAGCGCAGGTTTGGTCTGGAATGCAAACGGACTTGTCTCCGGATTATAGTAAGTGTTTGGCGTTTTCAGATTGATGGTCGGCGGTTTGATACCGTGGTACACCGCCAATGCAGCCTTCATGAGGCCCGCAAGGCCCGCGGCGCATTTGGTATGACCTATTTGTGTTTTAACCGAGCCTAAATGCGTCTGGCTGGTCAATGCACCGGAGGCCAGCATCATTTCGGTCAATGCGCTGAGCTCGGTTTTGTCGCCCACTACCGTTCCGGTCCCGTGTGCTTCCACGAGGCCCAGTTCGGCCGGCGAAATGCCCGCCTGGTCGTAAGCGCGTTCCAACGCCTTCACCTGGCCCGATTTGCGCGGGGCGGTGAGGCCCAGGCTCTTGCCGTCGCTCGAACCCCCTACGCCTTTGATGACCGCGTAAATCGTGTCGCCATCGCGCAATGCGTCTTCCTCGCGTTTCAGCACCATCATCGCTACCCCTTCGCCCAATGCGATCCCATCGGCTTCGGAGTCGAATGTGGCGCAGCGCCCCTTGCGCGAGAGTGCATGGGTGCTGGAAAACATGAGGTAATCGTTAATGCCGTTGTGCAGGTCGGCGCCGCCGGCGAGCACCATTTCGGAACGTCCCAATATGAGCTCCTGGCAGGCCAGATCAATGGCCGCCAGCGACGACGCACAGGCCGCATCGACGGTATAGTTACGTCCGCCGAGGTTCAGGCGGTTGGTAATGCGGCCGGAAATCACGTTCGCCAGCACGCCGGGGAAGGAATCTTCGGTCAGTTTCGGTAACGCGTCGTCCAGTTCTTTGGGTATTTCTCCAAAAAACTGGGTGAAAAGCGAGCGGAAACCATAGTTATTGGCGAGGTCGTTGCCGCCTTCGGCACCGATGATCACCGATACGTTCTCGCGATTGTTATCCGCTCCGTACCCGGCATTTTCGAGTGCCTGCTTTGCCACCAGCAAGCTCAGCAGCTGAGTAGGGTCGATAGCCGCCAGCGATTGCGGCGGAATGCCGAATTCAACGGGGTCGAAATCGATTTTTGGAATAAAACCACCCCATTTCGAATGCGACTTGCTGCCGTCGGAAACGGTCGGGTCGTAGTACAATTCCTTGTTCCAGCGTTCGTCGGGGACTTCCGTCACCCAGTCTTTGCCAGCCAGGATATTGCCCCAAAACTCTTCGATATTGCGTGCGCCGGGGTAAATGCAAGCCATCCCGACGATCGCCACATTCAATGCTTTCTTCTTTCTTCTCGGTGCTTTCGGCAGGTTTGCCTGGCCGATATATGCATAGTTGCCGGTTGCGACGTCTTCGTGCAACTCGTTCATAGTCATGATTTTATCAAGCATAGCGGCCGCCTGTCCGATCATGTACATGCCGCGGCTCATTTGCTCTTCCTCGCCGATTTCCACCAGGTTATCGGCTTGTCGCTCGATTCCTTTGGCAGCAATGCGGAGCCGGCCGACATTGAGCTTTTCAAGCTCTGCCCAAATCTCCTTTTTATCCAGACCAGCCTCTTCCATTTTCGCTTTCTCCGCATTGAAATCAGCCGCGAAAGGCGATTCCAGGCAGCGCGTTTCATGGCCGGGAGCGGTTTCGAGCAGCACGGTTTCGGTATGTTCCAATGCCTGGGCCTGGAACTGCGGCAAAATGGCACCGGTAGCTACTGCTTCCTGCGTGTACAGGTAAGCGGTTCCCATCAGTACCCCGACTTTCACGCCCCGTGCGGCCAGTGGTGCCGCCATGACGGAGATCATCGCCGCCGAAAATGCGTCGTGGATTCCTCCTGCAAAAAATACTTCGAGCTGCTCGGTCTGCTCTTCCTGCAAAAGCCGGTTGATCTGTTTTTCCCAAAGCACGAAACTCGAAAGCGGGCCTACGTGGCCACCGCATTCTCTTCCTTCGAAAATGAACCTTCTGGCCCCTTCTTTCAGGAACATATCGAGCAATGGCGCCGACGGAACGTGCAGGAATGTCTTGATACCCAGCTTTTCCAGCGGTTTCGCCTGCGACGGGCGACCGCCTGCGATGAGTACGACCGGCGGCTTTTCTTCCATGATGTAGGAAAGTTGCTCTTCGCGCAACTCGGCGTCCGCAAAGCCGAGGATACCCACGCCCCAGGGCTTGTCGCCCACGAGTTCACGGGTTTCCCGGATGAGGTTACGCGCTTTTTCGCCTTTCAAAAGGGATAACGCCACAAAAGGCAATGCGCCCGCATCGGCGACGGCCGCGGCAAATGCAGGAACGTCGCTGACGCGCGTCATAGGGCCTTGTGCGATAGGGTAGTGTGTGCCGAGCGTATTTGCCAGCGCGTTGTGTGCCGCCAGCGGGTTAAGGTGTTTGGCCTGCCGCAAATGGCCGTACATGGCCTCCTTGAAGGCAAATACGAGCCGCGGAAGCTTTTTATATTGTTTGAAAAGGTCAGTACCGATGGCAATGTCCTGTCCCAGGGGAATGTAACCCTGGTCGAGATCGAGTGTGTGCAGGAACGGGCGCAGGTCCTCACGTACGGGTTGTGCGGGTAATGCGGGCGAGTTAGGTCGTACGAGTACGCGGAAGCCGTCGATTACGCGGGTTTCGTTTCCGTTCAGCTTTTCGCTGATGCTTTTGAGCGAAGTCGGCGCCGAGCATTCGGGGAAAGGAAGCAGCTGGCTGTCGAGCACCACGCCGCGACCGCCAAGGGCCGTGACCGCCGCAGCATTATGGACGCCGATCCCGCCTTGTACCCAAACCGGAATGTCGCTAACCTCCCTCATTATACGTTGAAACAGAATGAAGGAAGAATCGTTGCTCACGAGGCCGGTGCCTTCGTTGCCTTTGGCGATGACGCCCACCGCACCCGCTGCTTTCGCCTGTTTGGCTTCGGCTACGCTGCGAACCTGCATGATGGTTTGAACAGAAGTTACAGGTTTAGGAAAAGTCAGGCCATATGGTAGGATTGCTAAGGTAACTTGTTCAGGTAAAGGGATCGTACGCGGAGTGTTTTCGGAGAAGCATACGCCAAAGGGCTTTCTACTTTTGGCGACCATTTTTCCCAGCGCGTTCGTAGCGATTTGTTGATCTTGTCCGAGGTGGATCACTGGGAAAGCTCCGGCTTCCGAGAGCGCTAATGCCAGGCTCACATCCGGTCGCTCCATCGGGCCGATACCGATCATTTCCAGGTTTTTCATAACGTAGTTCTTTTTAGTAAGTCTCTATAAAACAGCTCAGTTTGAGGATGTTGGCTGGCGGGGTCAGGAGAATTACGGATGGTTTTAACTGATATCGTCCGGTTCATGGCGAAATATACGTAAATTATAATACGAGAAATTACTTCTAATGTCAAATTGAAATCTTACTACAAGAAATAGACACAGGTGTGGTATTTATTTGTGAAATAATTTCAACATTTTGACTACGCTGATTGACAACGAGATAAAAGCCAAAAGCCGTCCCGCTGGCAACAGGCAGCGGTGACGGCTTTTAATGAAGTCGGTTTGTGGCTACGGCCCGGTTTACCAATACTTTTTGAGGCCGGTCATGTAGAGATCGTACCCGCCTTTTCCACCCGGACGGTCGGAGGAGAAGATCATCAGCCCGTAGTTGAAATTCGACAACTTGGGAAGGATTGTGCGAGGCCACAATGCTTTCAATCGAAATCCTCTCCGATTCCTTGCCTGGGAGTTTTACCTTGTAAATATCGAAATTACCATCGCGGTCGGAGCAAAAATTCAGGCGGTCGTCCAACCAGGAGAAAGTGGGGTAGGCGTCGTTTGCGCAAAACTAATTTGTTAACACATCGCAATAGGCAAGCAGCCGCGCCAGGTCCTGCACTTTGCCAAAGTCGACCGGATTTTCCTTCAGGTAAAGTTCGATCTGCTTTTTATAAGCCGGGTAGAGTTTTTTTACGCTTCCGGCGGTAGGCATGTAGAAGCGGTTGTTGTTGTCGATCAGGTAATAGGCTGTCCGGTAGGAAAATACACCTTCCGCATTCGCATTGAGCTTTTTTGTCGTCGCAGCCTGGTCGCTTGAATAGGAGCGGTAGGTCGTGACGGACGAGGCGGTGTAGGAAATGCCGTACGGCCCGCCTTTCTCAGTGCCGATCCGGGCCAGTACTTCGCGCTTGCCCAGGCTGGCGCGACCATAGTTGCTTACCACCTCGCAGTACCCGAAACGCTTGTCGAAGCGGTACTGTTTATCGCCGACCGTAATGCTTTTCAAGATCGCCTTATCGATGAGTTCCAGGGTATCCAGTTTCAGATCGACAAAAAGGACATGGCCGCCGATGAAATTGTAATTGAAACGCGCCTGGGAAGAACGCCCGTCGAAAAACTCGGCCTTGCCGGTTGTGAACTGTGCGAACTGGTAGCGGTCGGCATAGGGAATGACCTTGTCGGGGTATTCGCCCGCTTTGATTTTGAATATTTTCCGGTCCTGTGCGAGCACCAAACAGGGCCAAGCGGCCAGCATGATCAGGAGGGTTCGGATTGTCAGGGCTTTCACGATGGCGTTTCGAGGGTTAGGTAAAACTAATGAATGCCAGATAAGCGATAATGATCACTGGAAACCCGCTTACTGTGAGCGCCCAGCCCGGATGCCCGGCGCCCAGGAGGAAATAGGCCCCGGCAGCGCAGGCGATAAGTGCCAGGATCGGGAGAAATACCATACCCTTTCCGGCGGAATCCTGCCCGCTACTGAACAGCGTGAAAAAGAGGAACAGCGCCGTTGCGGCGTCGATAAGCATGCATCCGTAAATGAGTGTTTTCATAGGCTAAATATTCAGTCTTTTAATTCGATCCAGACAGGCGCATGGTCGCTGGTTTTCTCCCACCCGCGTACCTGCCTGTCCACGCCCGCTGCGGCGAGCCTGGGCGCGAGTTGCGGGCTGAGGAGGAAATGGTCGATGCGGAGGCCGGCATTGCGGGCGAATGCGTTGCGGAAGTAATCCCAGAAGGTGTAGATCGTCTCGTCGGGATACAAGGTCCGGATGGCGTCGGTCCAGCCCTGGGCAACCAGTTGGGCGAATGCTGCACGGGTTTCGGGACGGAAAAGCGCGTCGTCGACCCAGCTTTCCGGCTTGTAAACGTCGAGCTCGGTAGGCATTACATTGAAATCGCCGGTAAGCAGCACGGGTTTTTCCGTTGCCAGCAGCCCTTCTGCATGGGCAATCAGGCGGTCGAACCAGCGGAGCTTGTAGTCAAATTTAGGGCCCGGAGCGGGGTTGCCGTTGGGAAGGTACAGGCCGCCGATGGTTAATCCGTTAATCTCGGCTTCGATGTAGCGGCTATGGGCGTCTTCCGGGTCGCCGGGCAGGATGCGGCGGATTTCGCGGGGAAGTTCGCCGCGCGAAAGGATCGCTACGCCGTTCCAGCTTTTTTGACCGTGCCAGATGGCCTTGTACCCGGCGTCCAGAATGGCCTGTTCCGGGAATTTCTCCTCGGGAGCCTTCAATTCCTGTAAACAAACAATGTCCGGGGCGGTTTCTTCCAGCCAGCGCAACAGCACCGGCAACCGGCCGTTTACCCCATTGACGTTATAAGTAGCTATTCTCATGTCTATCTGACTGTTTTAATAGGACAATGGCAGGATGACCACAAATGTCGTGCCCTTCCCGTGGTTGGCCTCCGCTTTGATAATACCCTTATGGTTCCGTACGATTTTTCGGCAATAGGCGAGCCCCACGCCCTCTCCCTGCTTGAAAGAGCCGGTCGGGAGGCGGGCGAAGATATCGAATACTTTTTCCAATTGGGAGTCGTCTATTCCAATGCCGTTGTCCTCGACCCTGATCTCGGCATAGGCCATTTGCAGCGGTTCGGGCAGCAGGTCGTCTATTTCGTGGAGCGCGAGTTCGCGGCTCGATATCCGGATGCGCGGCGGGTTCTCGTGGCCGGCGAACTTAACCGCATTGTCGAGCAGCTGGAAAAAAAGCTGCTCCATTTGCTCCGGCACGGCCGTTACCGATGGCAGGCGGTCGGTTTCCACGATAATGCTCCGCCGTTCGATCTGCGACATGAGCTGTGTAGTAACGTCGGCCACGACGTGGTCCAGGTGCACATGGGCAAATGCGCTACCGTTACTCAGTCCGGAGAAATCGGACAAATCCTTGATCATCATCGAAAATTGCTGGGCGCTGCTACGGATTTTCACAGCCAGCTCTTTGGCCTTTTCGGTTTCGTAGCGGTCCGTAGCGTTCACGAGCATATCGCTGAAAACGCGGAGCTTTCGGAGCGGTTCCTGCAAATTGTGGCTCGAAATATGGCGGTACTGCCTGTTTTCGTCGTTGGAAACCAGCAGTTGAGCCGCCAGGTCGTGCATGGCTGTGCGCGTGCGTTCCATAAGCGAAATGCTGTCGAGGTGGAAGGCGAGCAGCTCGGCAAAGAGGTGGAACATCCCGATCACACGCGGGTTCTGCAACTGGTTGGGCCTGGGATCGATGGCGCAGAGCGTGCCGAAAAATTCGCCGCTTTTTAATCTGATTGGCAGCGAAATGTAGCTTTTGAAACCATACATCCTGGGCGTGGGATGCCCGGCGTAAAATTCGTTTTCATCCACATGGTCGATCACCACGGCTTGTCCGCTGTCGCGGATTTCGTTGCAGATCGTCGTCCCGATTTCCAGCTCCCCGCCGGGCTTCAGCCCGAAGCCGATGTCGTCCTGCACACTGCACGCGATCCAGCGGTCTTCCGTCACGCGGGCTACGGCTGCAAACCCCATACCCGTTGAACGACAGATCACCTCCAACACAGTTCTTACAATAGGTATCTGATTTACCCTCTCAACATCGGCCAATAAAAAGTCGTCAGGTCGTACCATTTTTTCAAGGTGGGAATAGCGGGTAGATTAGTAAATTTAGGTGCCGGGTCCCGGATAACCTAAACTTACTTCTCATGAAAGTGTTCTTTCTTTCCCTGCTTATTGCCGTGGCGGCATATCTGATAGCGGCTGTGGGCGGTTATTATCTGATTACAAAATTATCTTCCAACTCCCATGACAAGTCGATGGAGGCCAGTATGACGCGCGCTTTTGTTTTGGGCCCCATTGCGGCAATTATTGTATTTATTGCGGCGTATCTGACGCTACGGGCAAATTGAAGCGTTTGGCGAGCCTGACAAGCTCCTCGGGCGTTGCCTGACCGAGCAGCGCATACTGTTGCAGGCCTTGTTTCACCTCGTCGGTAACGGTCCAGCCGCCCGCCGTGGCGTAATGCAGGTCGGCGCCGTGGTCCAGAAGCAGTTCGCAGATCTCCCACAGCTCGTAGTCGGCAGCCTGCGCCAGGATTGACGTTCCGCTGGTGACACCGTCCTGCGCGGGGACCTTGGCATTGGGGTCGGCGCCGCGTTCGAGCAGCATACGTACCCTTTCCATTTTCCCAGGCCTGGCAGGCTCCGAATTTTCACCGCATACAGCCATGTACAGGAGGGGGTAACGGGTACCGGCCTGCAATGCCCCGGGCGCGGCGCCGTGGTCGAGGAACCATTTCAGGAGCACAGGGGAATATTCGAGCGAGCGGAAATGCGTAGGCGTATGCGCAGGATCACCGTTGTCGATCTTCGCGCCGTTTTGAATGAGTATTTCAAATATTTCGATGAGCTTCGCGGGCTCGGCTTTCAGGCCCTGCATGACGGCAAAATCGAATAACGTGGTTTGCTCATGGCCGGTCTTGTTGAGATCGGGAACGTGCTGCGCCAGATCGGCACGCAGCTTTTCCGCATCGAGCGCCCCGATGTCCGCCGAAAGTTTTTGCAAGTCTGCGTCTTTGAAAAAGTAAGAACCATTTGCATATGCAGCATCGTCCTTTGCCCACATTGTTTTCTGCACTTTACTGACGATGGGGGACGCTATGAGCATGATCACACCTGTTACCACCGGTGCAACGCACATGACGAACACGAATATGTGCGTGAATTTGTAGGGAAGCAGGTTAATGCCTGCCAGAATGAAGAGCGGTACAAAAAGCATTATCAGGAAGCCTGCGGCCATGCGGTCGTCGGATGAGCCCGACCGGGAGAACAGCAGTAGTCCGAGGAGGATGGCAGTGTAGAGGCCCAGAAGGCACCAGCTCGCGAGTATAATTGTTTTCATGCCGCGAAATTAGGTACACGCGGTCACTCGCAGCGATTTGTAAATCAGCTTCTTATTTAATGGTAAGGCCGGCCGCCCGGTTGCCTGTCCCGCGATTACGGAGCTCCGGCCGGCATTACTGATGCCTGGCGATGAATTCGTCGAGCAACGCTTTTACGGGATGGTAGTAGATTTCCGCACGGCGGCTCGGGCGGATGTCCCAGCCGCGGTCGTAGTTGACGATGCATGCCCCGATAAAGTTGTTCGTCGCTTTCCGTACCGCAGGGTCCCAGATCGACAGTTTCGAAATGCGGCCCTTTTCCATGGCTGTTTTAGCCGGGGTTTTCAGGATCAATGCCGAAAACTCATATTGGTTCACAGTTCCCGAAAGCCACACGGCACCTTCGATCTGCGGATCGTTGCTTTGATCTTTTACTTTTGTACGTATCTGTGCCTGACCTTTCAGGGGCACGTCCGTTTTCTTGCTTTTGAGATAGGCGTCGATGGCACGCATCGCATGCTCCGCCGGGTCGACCCCGTCGAACTCGCTGAGTTCGTATAGTCTTTTGATTTGAAAATCAGTAAGTTGTATGTGTTTCCGATATGCTTTTTGCTTCACCATGTCCCTTCTAAGTAGCGCACCTTCAAACATACACAGCTTCCGGGACGGATTCAATGGCTTCTCCGCTTTTTGTGTCCAGGGGATAGAAATTTGGATTTATACCGATTCTTGATAAGGTTTTTGTAACCGTAAATTAATTTATGGTTATTTCAAACGTTTGTGATTGCCGGCATTAAGCTATCGGGTCGCGTATTTGAATAGTGCAATATATACTTCGATTGTTTTTTAATTTTTAGCCAAAAGTAAATAATCGAAAATGTGTCGTTTTTACACTAACATACCTTGGGGTAGAACTTGTACTACCCATTGCAAACGTTCCCGGTATCGTGTGCAGAAATAAATCTGGCAAAATGCTTGGCTGAAATGATGGGCTTAAATAGACTTGATCGTGGTTTCAATTGGACTTTATCAATGAAAACCGGCGACTGTCTTGAAATAGTTATATTCTAAATGACTCAATTACATGAGAAAACCACTTCTACTCATCTTCACCCTGCTGCTGGCGGCTTTGGCTGCTCAGGCGCAGAACCGCGTACTGAAAGGGGTTGTGATCGATGGCGTTTCTAGGGAGCCGATGCCAGGGGTTTCGATCCTGATTTCGGGTACCAGTTCGGGAACGGCTACCGACGCCGAGGGAAAGTTTACATTGAATGTGCCCGAAAAAGGTGCTAACGTGATCATCAGCTACGTCGGGTTTGTGAAACAGACGATCGACATCGCTAACCGGGGCTCGCTCACGGTGGTGCTCGAACCGGATGTGAAAGCACTCGAAGATGTAGTGGTGGTAGGTTATGGCGAACAAAAACGCTCGCACCTCACCGGGGCCGTCGCTACGGTCAAAATAAAGGATGTGGACGAGTTGCCTGTGGGGGATATTTCTTCCGCATTGGTGGGCAAGCTGCCGGGTGTGAATATTTCGGGTGGTACGGCACGGCCGGGTACGCCTGCGTCTATTGTGATCCGTAACCCTACGAAAGCTTCCAAAGACGGCGGCAGTAATTCGCCGCTGTACATTATCGACGACGTCATCCGTTCGGAAGCGGATTTCCAACTGCTGGATGCTTCCGAAATCGAAAACCTGTCGATCCTGAAAGACGGCGCGGCAGCCGTTTACGGCGCACGTGCCGCATTAGGGGTAGTGGTGGTGCGTACCAAACGCGGGAAAGCGGGCAAGCCTACCGTTAGTTACACGACTACCGTGGGCGTTTCGGATGCTTCGTATAAATCGAAAATGATGAACGGCGTCCAGCTGGCAACTTACTTGAACGATTTCAACCGCAGCCGGGGACTCGCGCCGAACGATCCGGAATATTACTCGGCCGACGAGCTTGAATATTTCAAAAACAACAATAATAACTGGTTCGACATGGCCTGGAAGCCTTCGCTGAACACCCGCCACGCGGTGAATATCAGCGGCGGTACGGAGCGGGCGACCTTTTTTGCAGGCGCTACCTATTTCGCGCAGAACGGGAATGTCGATAACATCAGCTACAAGAAATGGAACTTCCGCGCGAGCACGGATGTGAACGTGACCAAGCATATTAAAGTAGGGTTGGGCGTGAGCGGTAACCTGTCCGACAACAAGTTGTTTTACCTCAAACAAGGCGGAGAGAACGCTGAAAAGGACGTGACGAACCTGCTCAATACCCCGCAGTTCATCCCGCCTTACGTGGATGGCCTGCCGGTATTGCTGCCGGGCGGCTCGGGGACCACGGGTTTTCATTTTTTCGAAGCGCAAAAGCTGAACAACTACACCCGTGCCCGTAATGTGGTGCTGAATGTGAATGCTTATCTGGAGTATAATGTACCGTTTGTCCCCGGCCTGAAACTCCGCACGGTATACAACAAAAACCTGGGCAACGACTGGGGCAAGCAGTTCGGTACCTACTATAAGGTGTACGGCTTCTCGATGCTGGGTGAAAACAAACATATTTTCGGCGGCACGCCCAATGCGCCTACCCGCCTCAACAACGGCGACCGCCTGCGTTTCAATCCAGGCTACGCCGACGGTTACCAGCTGAACTTCAACCTGAGCTACGCCCGTGATTTCGGTCGGCATTCGGTGAGTGCGCTGGCACTGGTGGAGCAATCGGAGATTTATACCGAAAGCATTGCTACCATGAAGGAAGGCATTTTCGAAGGCGGTAACGATTACCTGATGTCGGCATTTGGCGCGAAAGACATCGGTCCGAATGCGGCCAACGAGAGCGGTATCCTTTCTTATGTGGGCCGTTTGAACTACTCCTTCGCCGACCGCTACCTGTTCGAGGTGTCATTCCGCCGCGATGCTTCCACGAAATTCGCACCGGAATACCGCTGGGGCACATTTCCGCAGCTGTCTGCCGGGTGGGTAATGTCCGAAGAACGCTTTTTTCGTGAAAAATTACCTTTCATCAATAACTTGAAACTACGGGCGTCGATAGGCTTTCTGGGCGGCGACCGCACTGCTGCCTGGCAATGGTTGCAACGCTACACGCCGCAGGCTTCGAATGGAGCCGTGTTCGGCGGCAACAGCGACCGCGCGGTGGGTATCAAACTGGAAAAGCTGCCTAACTATTTCGGCCGGTGGGATGATGTTACCAAAAAGAATGTCGGTATCGATGCCGCATTCCTGAACAACCGCTTGTCGACCACCATCGATGCGTATCACGACCACGGTTACAATTTGCTGACGACGCTCGCTTCGTCCGTACCGCTCACGATCGGTTCGGTCATGCCGGCGGAAAACTATGAAACCGTAAACTCGTTTGGTCTAGAATTTGCGACCGGTTGGAGCGACCGCATCGGCAAGAATATCGACTACAACATCGGCGCATTCCTGGCTTGGAGCGATAACAGGAACGTCCTCGTGGACGTGGCCGCAACCAACCTGGGCAGCTGGCAAGACCCTACGGGCCGGTCGAGCGACCGCGGCTTGCAGGGCTACCGCTACCTGGGCATGTTCCGCTCGCAGGAAGAGGTGGACCGCTACCTCGAAAAGAATCCCGATTACACGATTATGGGTTACGCGCCGAAGCCGGGTATGCTTTACTACCAGGATATCCGCGGCCCGCGCCAGACCGATGGCACCTACGCCGCGCCGGATGGCAAGATCACAGAGGACGACCAGGAATATCTTACCAGAAAGGAGAACAACCATTACACATTCGGTTTGTCGTTCGGTTTCGGGTTTAAAGGATTTAAAGTGGATGTCGTGACGGCCGGTTCTTTCGGCGGACAGGGTATTGTGGACGGCGACGCGCGCAAGAAAGCGGCAAAGGACATTTCCCGCCCCGTTTTCTGGGCCGACCACTACACGCCGGAAAACCCTAATGCAAAATATCCCGATCCTTACTGGGAAGAGACTTACTCGGTGGTGTCGTCGTTCTGGTTCCGCAATGCATTCGCATTCAACATGCGCAGCCTGAATGTATCGTACCAGTTAAGCCAGAATGTGGCCAAGAGGCTGGGGATAAGTTCCGCGAAAATCATTGGTGTGGGTATGAACCCGATCACCTTCTTCAACCCGTACGACTACAAGGCGGCCTCGGGCACCTATAACGTGTACCCGCAAATGCGCACGTGGTCACTGGGACTAAACCTTACACTTTAAAATCGGTATAGCGATGAAAAAGCATTGGATAATAGCAGCATTTATCGGTCTTGCATTGACCAGCTGCGAAAATATACTCGACAAAACCGACCTTTCGGCCTTCAACGAGGAGCAGGTTTTCAACGATACCCTTCTGGCAAAGGGCTATGTGGATTATGTGTATGACCAGAATCTGCCCACCTGGCCCACGGGCGATTTCCTGAAATGTACCGACGAGATTGGCGGCGAAAGCCGGTTTTTCGAAGGTACCGTGCAGGTGAATACCGTGCAGGATTTCGGTATCGGGGTGAATGCAACCAACAATTATGGTAAGCTTCGGTCGATCAACCAGTTCCTGGCCAAGCTGCCGAACGGGAGTTTGAGTGAGGATGCGCAAAAACGCCTGATGGCGCAGGTGACGTTCTTCCGCGCTTTCCGCTATTGGGACCTCGTGCAGCTTTACGGCGGCGTGCCGATGGTACTCGAACCGCTCGAAGGCGTAGGCGAGGAGGCCAAGGAAGAGGCCGCCATTCCGCGCAGCAGCACTTCAGAGAGCGTTGCGCTTATCGTGAAAGACCTCGATTACAGCATAGCCAATCTGCCGGCCCGCTGGGGCAATACCAACGACTGGGGCCGCATTACCAGCGGTGCAGCGGCGGGTTTCAAAGGCCGCATTCTCCTGCATTATGCGAGCCCGCAACATAATCCAACCGATATGACCGAGCGCTGGCAGGCGGCTTACAACGCCAATAAAAAGGCAGTTGAGATACTTTCGGCCAACGGTTTCAAGCTCCACAGCAGTTTCAGTGATTTGTGGTTCCAGGAGGTAAATAACCCCGAGGCTGTTTGGGTAACCTGCTATAATAACAAGGTCGGCGATCAGATCAACAAGAATATGACCTGGGACAATGGTACACGCCCGTCGTACCTCGGTACCGGCGGCGGTTCCAACCAGCCTACCTGGGAAATCGCGCAGGCATTCCCGATGAAAAACGGCAAGAATATCGAGGAAAAAGGCTCCGGTTACGATGCACAGCTTTTCTACAAAAACCGTGACCCGCGTTTCAACCAGACCATCGCATTCAACGGAGCAACCTGGGCCATTAATGGCAATCCCAACTACCGTTTATGGACCTATTTTGTAAACAATAAAACCGTGGAGCAGAAAGCTACTTCCACCGGTTTCTATTGCCGCAAAGCCATCGACCCGAACCTCGCACCAGGCGCCGTTGCCAATGCCGGTACCGACTGGATCGAAATGCGCTATGCCGAGGTAATGCTCAATTTCGCGGAAGCGGCGTGCGGCGTGAACAAGCTGGATGAAGCTTATACCCAACTGACCGAGCTACGCAAACGTGCGGGTATCGAGCCGGGTGCGGATGGTTATTATGGATTGAACCCCAAAATGACCCGCGCGGAAATGTTCGAAGCTATTTTACGCGAAAGACAAGTGGAACTGGCATTCGAAGGAAAGCGCTTTTACGACCTGCGCCGCTGGAAGAAATTTGAAACCGTCTTGAATGGCAAAAGCCGCAACGGGGTGACGATCAACCTGAAAGCATCGGCCCCCGAAGATTTCGCAACACGCCGCGACGTTATGAACCTCGATTCTGTTTACAAAAATTACCTGGAAATCGTACCTAAAAAGCTGGATACCAAATACCTTGTGAGCTGGAAACCGGAATACTATTTCTTCGCGATCCCGCAGCAGGCATTGACCAATAATCCAAGGCTCGAACAAAATATCGGTTGGCCGTCCGGCACGTTTGATCCATTGAAATGATTTAAAATGCCAATTTGGCGACCGTTATGGCGATGTGTACGCATGCAATCATCACGTCGCCCAGGTTCACAATAATCACGGCGCCCGGGTTCACAAATATTACGGCGCCCGGATTCACAAATATTACGGTGGTCTACAAATATTACGGTGCCTACAAATATTACGGTGCTCTGCACCTACAATTATCCGGGTGTTCTACACCTGCTACAAATATTGCGGCGCTCTGCGCCTACCCAGTGATGGTGCAGCATCGTAATATTTGCGGGAATAACATAATCAACCAATGCAGGGCGCAGCGTAGCGAAATATTTGTAAGAACATGGTAATCAAATCAATGCCAAGGTGCAGCGCACCAAAAGATTTGTAGGTGCCGCAATATTTGTGAACGATCATCAATCAATGCCAAGGTGCAGCGCACCAAAAGATTTGTCGGCAACGCAACATTTGTGAACGATCATCAACCAATGCCAAGGTGCAGCGCACCAAAAGATTTGTCGGCACCGCAATATTTGTAGACGATCATCAACCAATGCCAAGGTGCAGAGCACCGAAAGATTTGTAGGTGCAGCGAACCAAAAGATTTGTAGGCGCCGAAATATTTGTGAACGATCATCAACCAATGCCACGGTGCAGAGCACCAAAAGATTTGTAGGCGCCGAAACGTTTGTGAACGATCATCAACCAATGCCAAGGTGCAGCGCACCAAAAGATTTGTAGGCACCGTAACATTTGTGTACGATCATCAAACAATGCCAAGGTGCAGCGCACCAAAAGATTTGTCGGCACCGCAATATTTGTAGACGATCATCAACCAATACCAAGGTGCAGCGCACCGCAATATTTGTAGGTGCAGCGCACCAAAAGATTTGTAGGCACCGCAACATTTGTGAACGATCATCAACCAATGCCATGGCACCGCGCACCAAAAGATTTGTAGGCGCCGAAATATTTGTAAACGATCATCAACCAATGCCACGGTGCAGCGCACCAAAAGATTTGTAGGTGCAATGCACCGTAACATTTGTACAGCAAAAAACAACGCATTTAATAATATGACATCCATTCCTAAACATTCCATTCATTTGGCCCTGGCAGGCCTGCTTTTAAGCACAGCCGCCGTCGCGCAGTACCCGAAAATCCCTGCCGCCGCCAAAAAAACGAGCGATTCGCTCCTCGCTGAGGCTGAACGCAAATCCGAAATCGCCTGGCAAAAGGCACTGCCTGTCATTGAAGCAGAGGCGAAGAAGGGCAAGCCCTACATTCCCTGGGCGGCGCGGCCGGTGGATTTGCCGCAGTCCGATATTCCGGCGTTTCCGGGCGCGGAAGGTGGCGGTGCATTCAGTTTTGGTGGCCGCGGCGGGCAGGTTTATGTGGTCAAAAGCCTGGCGGACAGCGGTCCGGGAACATTGCGCGATGCTTGTGAGAAGGGTGGGGCGCGCATTATCGTGTTCAATGTGGCCGGTATTATCCGTCTGAAAACACCGCTCATTATCCGGGCGCCTTATGTTACGATTGCGGGCCAGACTGCCCCGGGCGACGGCGTTTGCGTGGCAGGTGAGAGTGTTTGGATCAACACGCACGATGTCGTGATCCGCCATATGCGTTTCCGCCGGGGCGAAACTTTCGTGGGCCGTCGCGACGATTCCATTGGTGGGAACCCGATCGGAAACATTATGATCGACCACGTATCGGCGAGCTGGGGGTTGGACGAAAATATGTCGATGTACCGGCATATGTACAACGACAGCACCGGCGCGCAGGAGCAGAAGCTTCCGACCGTGAACATTACCATTCAGAACTCGATTTTCTCCGAAACGCTCGATACCTGGAACCACGCATTCGGCAGCACATTAGGCGGCGAGAACTGTACGTTCATGCGTAATCTCTGGGCGAACAACGCGGGGCGTAACCCGTCGATCGGCTGGTTCGGGATATTCAATTTTGTAAACAATGTGGTGTTCAATTGGGTGCACCGTTCCATCGACGGCGGCGATTACCGGGCGATGTACAATATCGTAAACAACTATTTCAAACCGGGCCCCGAAACACCGAAGGATTCGCCGATTGGCTACCGCATTCTGAAACCGGAAGCGGGCCGCAGCAAGCTGAAATACCAGGTTTACGGACGTGCTTACGTGAATGGAAATATCATGGAAGGCTACGACAAGGTTACCAAAAACAACTGGGACGGCGGCGTGCAGGTGGAAGATCATGCGAATGCGGGCAAATACACCGACAATATCAAATGGCACGAACCGCTTCCGATGCCGGCATTTCCGATCATGAGCGCAAAAGAATCGTTCGATTACGTGATCGCGAATGCGGGCGCCACGCTCCCGCGCCGCGACCCCGTGGATGCGCGCGTGACCACGCAGGTACGTACAGGAAAGATCAATCCGCTGGATAATGTAAAATTGCCGGAGAAGCAGTTCGAGCACCGTCGCTTGCCGATCGATTCGTACAAAAACGGCATTATCACCGACATTTCGCAGGTAGGAGGTTACCCTGAATACAAAGGAATCCCGTACCCCGATTCCGACGATGACGGTATGCCGAACGACTGGGAGGTCAAATACGGCCTGAACCCGAAAGACCCGTCGGATGCGCGGAAAGACATGAGCGGGGATGGTTATTCCAATATCGAGAAGTTCATCAACGGCATCGATCCGAAGAAGAAAATGGATTGGAAAAACCCTAAAAACAACCATGATACCCTGGCTTCGCTGAAAGGCGCGCCGGGCCAAAAATAGTATTGCTTTGGACAGACTGAGATACTTGGTTAAGGTGATGAAATTCGATACGATCCTGTCGCTGACAGGATTGTATTTTCTTTTGGTACCCATTGCTTTTGGCCAGAAGAAGCCTAAAAAACCGTCACCCGTGGCATTGGCCGAGGACGGGCGGCTGGCCTATGCGCCCGATTCGCCCGGCAATCGCATTGTCGATTTCTCGTACGCGGGCTACATGGCCGGCGAGCAGGCGATCCCGGACGCGCCCATACGCGTAACCGTGGCGGCCCGCGAAGGCGATGCTACGGCACGCATTCAGGCGGCGATCGACTATGTGGGTGGGCTGCCTTTGGATGCGAACGGTTTACGGGGCGCAGTGTTGCTTGGTGCGGGTACGCATTCCGTTTTGTCAGGTATCGTCATGAGGAAGTCAGGTGTCGTTGTTCGTGGGATGGGAATGGGGGATGGTGGTACGGTACTGTTGGGCGATGGGCGTACGCGGGAGACGGTAATCCGGGTTTTGGGGGAAGAGAATGTTGTATTAAAACCTAAACTGCGCATTACCGATCCTTATGTGCCGGTGAATGCAATGCGTTTTGAAGTTGAAAATGCCGGTTCACTGAAAATCGGCGACCGGATCCGTATTGTGCGGCCTTCTACGGGTGAATGGATCAGAAGCCTGAAAATGGAGGAATTTGGCGGTGAAACCGGTTGGCTTGGCTGGAAACCGGGGCAGCGCGACATTACCTGGGACCGGACTGTGACGGCCGTTTCGGGGAGCAGCATTACGATCGACGCGCCGGTTACTACCGCGTTGGACGGGAAGTTCGGGGGCGGGTTTGTGGTGCCTTATCAATGGGCGGGCCGCATTAATCATGTTGGAATTGAAAACATCCGTATTGAATCGACATTTGACAGCCAAAACCTGAAAGACGAAAACCACCGCTGGATGGGCGTCACTTTCGAAAACATCGAAAATGCCTGGGTAAGGCAGGTTACTTTTCGCCATTTGGCAGGCTCGGCGGTGGCGGTTTATGAATCGGCTTCCAAAGTCACCGTGGAGGATTGTAAGTCGCTGGAACCGGTGTCGGAGATCGCCGGGCAGCGGCGGAATACGTTTTTTACGCAGGGCGGGCAGACGCTCTTTTTGCGTTGCTATTCCGAAAACGGGTTACACGATTTTGCGACGGGCTACGTCGCGCCCGGCCCGAATGCATTTGTGCAATGCGAATCACACTTACCGAACGGTTTCAGCGGGGCCATCGACAGCTGGGCTTCCGGCGTATTGTTTGATATAGTGAATGTCGATGGGAATGCATTGAGTTTTAAAAACCGGGGCCAGGACGGTCAGGGGGCCGGGTGGACGGCCGCTAATTCGGTGTTCTGGCAATGCTCGGCGTCGCGGATCGAGAATTTCGCCCCACCGGGGACGCAGAACTTTGCGTTCGGGGCGTGGGCTGCCTTTGCGGGTGATGGCTTTTGGGAGAATGTCAATGAGCATATCCAGCCGCGCAGCCTCTATTTCGCGCAATTGGCCGACCGGTTAGGCAAGCAGGTTCTGGCCAAAGCGTTTCTGGCGCCCAAAGAAACGGAAGCATCCAGCAGCCCCAGCCTCGAACAGGCCGCCGCATTGGTCACGGGTTCGCATCAGCCCGCCGTTTTATTGACCGACTGGATCGATCAGGCTGTGCAGCGTAATCCAATTACAGGGACCGTTCCCGCAGCCCGCGGTGCAGTCAAATCCATCGATGAAATCAATTTTAACCCAACCCAAAACACTAACACACCCCCGGCATTAACTATCCGCAATGGGCGACTGGTGCGCGGGAACGAACTCGTTACCGGTGCGCGGCACGAAGTACCCTGGTGGCGCGGGAGCATCCGTCCGCACGACGTGAGCGCGGCAAAGCCGCACATTACCCGCTACGTGCCCGGGCGTGTCGGCAGGGGCTTTACCGACGATCTTCCGGAAATGACCGACTCGCTGCAAGCGCGGCACATCACCGTCGTGGATCATAATTACGGTCTTTGGTACGACCGCCGCCGCGACGATCATGAGCGCATCCGTCGGATCGACGGCGAAACCTGGCCGCCGTTTTACGAGCAACCGTTTGCCCGAAGCGGCAAAGATGCCGCCTGGGACGACCTCAGCAAATACGATTTGCAGCATTATAATGAATGGTACTGGAACCGCCTGCGCGAGTTCGTGACGTTGGCCGATCAGAAAGGGCTTTTGTTGTACCACCAAAACTATTTCCAGCACAATATCCTCGAAGCCGGCGCGCATTACGCGGATTTCCCGTGGCGGACTGCCAACAATATCAACCACACGGGCTTCCCCGAGCCGCCGCCTTACGCGGGCGACAAGCGGATTTTCGTCGCCGATCAATTTTACGACATCGGCAATGCGGAGCGGAAGGCATTACACCGGGCCTATATTCGTCAATGTCTCCATAATTTCGTCGGTCAAAGTGGTGTCATTCAGTTTATTAGTGCGGAGTATACCGGGCCGCTGCAATTTGTGCAGTTCTGGCTGGATGTGATCGGTGAATGGGAGCGGGAGAAGGGTAAGAACGTGCTGGTCGCATTGAGTACTACCAAAGACGTGCAGGACGCGATCCTGGCCGATCCTAAATATGCCGCGTTGGTTGATATTATCGATATACGCTACTGGCATCGCCGCGAAAATGGCAGCGATTATGCGCCGGAAGGAGGCAAAAACCTCGCCCCGCGACAGCATGCACGTATTCAGAAAGTTGGTAAAGTGTCGTTTAATTCGGTGTACAGTGCCGTTTTGGAATACAAAAAGAAATTCCCTGAAAAGGCTGTGCTTTACAATGCCAACGGTGCCGAGCAAAATGCCTGGGCGGTGTTGCTGGCCGGTGGTTCGGTGAGTGCGGTACCGCCTTTGCCGAAGCCGTTTCTCGAAGCGGCCTCCGCAATGCAGCCTGTGGAGATGAAAGGGCGTTATATTTTAGCCCAAACAAGAGAGGGCTTGATCATTTATCAGGAGGCGAACGGGGAAGTGCAAGCGGATCTGACGCAGTTCAATGGTAATTATCAATTACAGCGTATCGATGCACGAACGGGTGCAGTTTTAGGTAAATCTGAAAAAATTAAAGGAGGAAAAATGGTTTCACTGTCTTCCAAAGAGGCAGGCCCGGTTATCTATTGGTTTTCGAAAAAGGGATGAGGAATTTAAAAATTGGTTTTGGCTTGATATGTGTCGGCCTCGCGGGGCTGACAGGCTGTGCGCGAAAAGCGGCGGGACCTTCCGTTTTGAAAGCGGAGGATTACCGGCACCATGTGGTGTATTTCAACCGCATGGAGGATGAAAACAAGGTGAATGCGATTCCGAATGCGCAGTCGTGGGAGTGGATGAAGGCTAATGTGCCGTTGTTCGATTGTCCGCAGGATAATTTTCGGGAGATTTATTACTACCGCTGGTGGACTTACCGGAAGCACATTCACAACACGCCGCAGGGCTTTGTAATCACCGAATTTCTCGTCGACAGGAATTATGCAGATAAATACAATATGATCAGTTGCGCCCTCGGCCATCACATTTACGAAGGCCGTTGGCTGCACGATCAGCGCTATCTGAACGACAATGTGCACGTGTGGTTCCGGGGGAACGACGGTGCGCGTATGAAAAAACTGTTGAATTTCAGCAGCTGGACAGCTGACGCGCTCTACAACCGCTACAAAGTGACCCAGGACAAGGCTTTTCTGCTCGATATGCTGCCCGACCTGGATTCGGAATACAAAGCCTGGGAAAAAGACCGTCGAACCGAAAGCGGGCTTTTCTGGCAGACCGATGTGAAGGACGGCATGGAAGAGTCGCTTAGCGGTGGTCGCCGCGAGCAGAATGCACGCCCGACGATCAACAGTTATATGTACGGCAATGCCAAAGCGCTTTCGGCCATTGCCGC
Organism: Dyadobacter sp. SG02; assembly: GCF_900109045.1. Taxonomy (GTDB): domain Bacteria; phylum Bacteroidota; class Bacteroidia; order Cytophagales; family Spirosomataceae; genus Dyadobacter. Next base: position 105,685 of record NZ_FNYL01000015.1, on the reverse strand, counting down.
ATTGAAGGGCGACCAGGCCATGGCCGGACTTTACGAAAGCAAGGCGGATACTTTGAAGCGATTGATCGATAGTAAGTTATGGAATGCGGATAGTGCCTTTTTTGAAACAGTAAAGAAACGTGGTAAAGGCCCTTTTGCCGGAGTGAAGGAAGCGATCGGGTTTGTGCCGTGGTATTTCAATTTGCCCGACGAGAAGTACGATGCGGCCTGGAAGCAAGTGTTTGACCCAAAAGGTTTTAATGCGCCATTCGGCCTCACTACCGCCGAGCGGAGGCATCCCGGGTTCCGCACGCACGGCTGCTGCCAATGCGAGTGGGACGGCGCTGTGTGGCCATTCGCGACCGCGCAGACGTTGACCGGCCTGGCCAACCGCCTGAATGCGCCCAAGCCGGAAGTGGTGGCGGATACGACCTATTTTGGATTGCTGGAAAAGTATGTGGAATCGCAGTATTACCGCGGCAAGCCGTATGTCGGGGAGTATTTGGACGAAAAGACCGGCTACTGGCTCAAGGGCGACCAGGAACGGAGCCGCTACTATAATCATTCGACATTCAACGACCTGATCATCACCGGCCTCGTGGGTCTGCGCCCGCGTGCTGACGAGGTGATCGAAGTTAACCCGCTCCTGCCGGACGATAAATGGGACTGGTTTTGTCTCGACGACGTGCATTACCACGGCAAGCGCCTCACCATTCTCTGGGACCGCGACGGCAGCCATTATAAAAAAGGCAAAGGCTTGCAGGTATTTGTGAATGGCAAAAGAGTGGGCTCGGCCGATACGATTTCAAGGATTTTAATTAACCCATAAACCCCTGCATGGCAGCATTAACCAACATTTCAATGCAAAGAACCCAACCCATGAGAAGAGCATTACTAAAATGGCTGCTATGCGGCTCCGCGGCACTACTCGCGTGGCCCGCAAGCGCACAAAGCTTCAAGGACGGCATTACCGTCGACGAATTCATTTTTGAAACCGCCCCGTTCCCCGAGAGCCATGCCTCGACCATCGCCGAAACGCCCGCCGGACTGGTGGCCGCGTGGTTTGGCGGTACAAAGGAACGTAACCCGGATGTCGGCATTTGGATAAGTCGCCTCGAAAACGACAAATGGACCGCACCCTTTGAAGTAGCGAACGGCATTGTGAACGACAAGCTGCGCTACGCCTGCTGGAACCCCGTTTTATACCAGGTACCGAAAGGGGATTTGATGCTTTTTTACAAGGTAGGGCCGAACGTCGCAGGCTGGAAGGGTTTCCTGATTACTTCGAAAGACCATGGTAAAACCTGGTCGAAGCCCACGGAATTGCAGGAAGGCTTTTTGGGACCCGTGAAAAACAAACCCGTATTGCTGGCGAACGGTGAGCTCTGGTGCCCGTCTAGCACCGAAGGCGAGCTGGGCTGGCGGTTGCATTTCGAGGTGACGCCCGATTTTGGGAAGACATGGCGGAAAGTAGGCCCGCTGAACGATGGAAAGACGATCAAAGCCGTTCAGCCGAGCCTGCTGACGTATGCCAATGGCGATATGCAGATCCTTTGCCGCAGCCAGAGCCGCTCGATCGTCGAATCATGGTCGAAAGACGGGGGTAAGACGTGGTCGGAAGTGGCACCTTCCACTTTGCCCAACAACAACTCGGGGACCGATGCTGTGACGTTGAAGGATGGCCGGCAGTTGCTGGTTTATAATCACGTAAAACCGCCGGTAGGTCAGCCAAAAGGACCGCGTACGCCGCTGAACGTGGCTGTTTCGAAGGATGGTAAAAACTGGGAGGCGGTACTCGTTTTGGAGGATTCACCGATTAGTCAGTATTCGTATCCTTCTGTTATCCAGACTGCTGATGGGATGGTGCACATCGTGTATACCTGGCGCCGCCAGCGGATCAAGCACGTGAAAATCGACCCGTCGAAGTTGAAAGGCAAGGCGATCGTGGAAGAACAGTGGCCAATTTGATTTTGAACTCATGAAAAGAAGAAGTTTTCTGAATAGTTGCGTTGCCGGGATGGCGGCGTTGCCATTCGCGTCGTGGGCTGCGGAGATGTCCGGCATGGATATGTCCCGCATGGATATGCCCGGCATGGATATGCCCCGCATGTCGAAAAAGGCGCGATACAAGATCGCCGTAATCGATTTGATGATCCTAAAAAGACAGAAATTGAGCGCATTGCCGCTTGCAGACGAGATTGGAGCCGACGGCCTTGAAGTGGATATGGGCGGCCTGGGCGACCGGCCAACTTTCGACAATAAACTCGCCGACCCGGCTGTGCGCCAGCAATATATCGACAAAGCCAAAGAACTGGACCTGGAAATCTGCTCGCTCGCGATGACCGGTTTTTACGCGCAATCGTTCGCGAAGCGCGACGGCGCCGAAAGGACGGTGGGCGATTGTATCGAGACTATGAAGCAAATGGGGATTAAAACAGCCTTCCTGCCGTTGGGTATCCAGGGCGATCTGGTCAAAAATCCGGAATTACGTCCTGCAATCGTAGAAAGGCTTAAAAAGGTGGCCGAAATGGCTGAAAAGGCGGGTGTGGTAATCGGTATTGAAACGGCTCTAGACGCGAAAGGCGAAGTAGCATTGCTGAAAGAAATCGGTTCTAAAAGCATTCAAATCTATTTCAACTTCTCGAACCCGCTCAAAGAAGGCCGCGATCTTTGCGAGGAACTGCGCATTTTGGGTAAAAACCGCATTTGTCAGATCCATTGTACCGACGAGGACGGCGTCTGGCTCCAAAACAACACGCGGCTTGATATGAAAAAGGTCAAAGCCACGCTCGACAAAATGGGCTGGAAAGGCTGGCTCGTGATCGAGCGCTCGCGCGATGCGAGCAAGCCGCGTGATGTGAGGGGTAATTTCGGCGCGAATACCGCTTTTATGAAAACCGTTTTTCAATCCTGATCTACATTTTATCGGGCCATTTCGGCCTTTACATATCTACTCATGTCTCCTCGTTCTTGCCGGTTTGTCTTTGTTTTGTTTCTGTTGCTAAGCCAATACCATGCTTTTTCACAGGATTTCTCACCGGACCAATACAATTTGACATGGACGAGCCAGAGCAAAAACTCAGGCGAATCGATGCCTTGCGGCGGTGGCGACATTGGGCTGAATGTGTGGGTCGAGAAGGGCGATTTGCTCTTCTACATCTCCCGTAGCGGCATTTTTGACGAAAATAATGTCTTTCCCAAGCTCGGGCGCGTGCGGATGGCGCTTTCACCGAACCCGTTCGATGCGGGCGATAGTTTTCGGCAAGAGTTGAAGCTGAATGAGGGATACGTGGAAATTTCAGGTAAAAAAGGGAAGCTGAATGCCACTGTAAAGGTTTGGGTGGATGTTTTTAAGCCAGTGGTGCATGTCGATATCGAGGGTAACCAACCGGTTTCCGCGCAGGCATGGTACGAAAGCTGGCGGACTGATGTCACGGAAATGAAAGGCAATGCCAAAAGCGCCAGTTCTTACAAATGGGCGGCGCCGGTAGTGACTGTTTTGCCGGATACCGTCCGACACGAGAACAATGGCGTGCTATTTTACCATCAGAACCGCGATTCTACGATTTTCGATGTGATGGTGAGTCAGCAAAAGCTGGACGCCGTGAAATCAAAACTCTGGAACCCGCTGAAAAACCTCACTTACGGGGGATGGATGAGTGGCCGGAATATGATTGCGAATCCCGCGATTGCAAGCGGTCGGTACGTGGATGCGGCGTTCAAGGGGTTTGGGTTGAAAACCAAATCTCCCACGCGCAGCGTTCAGCTGAGCATTTACCTGCATACCGATCAGCAAAGTGATATTGCTGTCTGGAAAAAAGGACTTTTGGAAACGGTCGCCAAAGCGAAACTGGACGAGAAGACGGCGTCGGTAAAATCGTTGGAATGGTGGAAACAGTACTGGCAACGTAGTTATATTGCATTGAATGTCGGTAAAAAAGATGGCGCATCGCCCGTTTGGCAGGTTGGCCGCAACTTCCAGCTCTTCCGCTACATGCTCGGTTGCAATGCATTCGGTACCTATCCTACTAAATTCAACGGTGGGCTGTTCACTTACGACCCGGTTTTTGTAGATACTTCCTATCATTTCAACGCCGATCACCGCAACTGGGGCGGCGGTATTTTCACTGCGCAAAACCAGCGGCTGGTATATTGGCCGATGCTGAAAAGCGGGGATTTTGACATGATGAAGCCGCAATTCGAGTTTTACCAACGCATTTTAAGCAATGCGGAAACCCGTACGCAGCATTACTGGGGCCACAAAGGCGCTTCGTTTACCGAGCAGATCGAGAACTTCGGCCTGCCCAACTTTGCCGAATACAGTTCGAAGCGACCGGCCGGCTACGACCCCGGTTTGGAATATAACAAATGGCTGGAATACCTGTGGGATACCTCGCTGGAATTTTGCCTGATGATCCTCGACCAGCAGCATTTCACCGGTGCGGACATTAGAAGTTACCTCCCGTTGATCGAGAGCTGTGTCGTGTTTTTCGATGAGCATTATCAATACCTGGCAGCCCGGCGGGGCGCGGCTAAGCTGGATCAGAATGGCGATCTCGTACTTTTCCCTGGAAGCGCCGCCGAAACCTACAAAATGGCGTACAACTCCGCCACGACCGTCGCGGGTTTGAAAACCGTGCTTGAAAGAATGCTTGCATTGCCTTCGGAATACGGTGACGAGGCGCAGCGCAAGCGTTGGAATGAAATTCTGGAACGGGTTCCGCCGCTGAGCTTCCGCGAAATGCAGGGGCATCGCACGATCGCGCCCGCACAGGCGTGGGAACGCATCCAAAACACCGAAATCCCGCAATTGTACCCGGTATACCCTTACGGCATTTACGGCATCGGTAAGCCCGACCTCGAAACGGCGATCAATACCTGGAAATACGATACGGAAGCTATCAAAAACCGCAACCACACAAGCTGGCACCAGGACGGGATCTTCTGCGCCCGTTTAGGCCTTACCGAAGAAGCAGCCGCATTGACCATTAAAAAATTACAGGACTCCGGTCGCCGTTTCCCGGCATTCTGGGGCCCGGGCCACGATTGGGTACCCGATCACAACTGGGGCGGCTCCGGGATGATTGGCTTGCAGGAAATGCTCATGCAAACGCACGGTGATTCGATCTATCTGTTGCCTGCGTGGCCCGATGATTGGGACGTGCAATTCAAGCTCCACGCACCAAAGAACACGGTGGTGGAAGGGGAGTGGAAAGAGGGGAAAATCGTGAAGCTTAAAGTAACGCCCGAGTATAGGAGAAATGATGTAATTAGCTCAAAATGTGATGATTAGTTATTTGTAGTCGTTTGCAAACGTTTACAAACGGATAAAACCGGATAGATGCTTGACATTGCTTTGACATAGTGCTAGTTTTGTTAGGTTAGTTCTTTGTTAAACTATAAATCACGCACTGATATGAATACGAATACAGAAAATAGGAACGAATTGGGTAACCCAACTTCGTTTGGTGTTGCACTAGGATTATTGGCAGGCTTCTTCTTCGGTCCCGCAGGAGCAGTCGTCGGATTTGCTGCTGGCGCAACGCTTGGATTTTGGTACGATAAAAAAGAAAATCATATCATCAAGCCTTGTGATGGCGCAAAGGCGGCCAGCAAGCCTAAAATACAACGTGCCGCAGACTGCAGTCATTAACATCCACGAATGATTGTATGGAAAAGTATTCAAATCCTTATGCCATTTCGTTGGCTGTAAGTCTATTGGGCTGTGTAGCCTACACGATTGTTGCGACTGTCCGCTGCGGATTTCAGAACATACAGGAAAAAGACGTCGTGATCATCTTTGCGGACTTTTTGGCGATCTGTTCATCCCTTAAAATCATTTACATGTCCTTTGATACGTCGAACTGCCCGATCGAGACGCGGCTTGACATAATATTCTTTGCGTTGGGAGGTTTGATGATGCTGATAGTCTCATTTAAAAACATTGCAGCGAAGTTCAAGCAGCTCAGTAAGCCTGTAAATTGTACCGAAGGCAATATACCACATAAATAAATCAATATTTTTTAGCTTTGTTTTCGATTGTTTTTCTTTTCTTTGTTTTAGTAAACAGAAAATGGTTTAACATATTCAAAATAATGCTTCGCGAATGTTGAATGGCCCATTTGTTCTGGCGATCGATCAGGGTACGAGCAGTACTAAAACCGTCATTTTTAACGAGAAAGGAGCGGTGGTGGCACGCGGCAGCGAGCCGTTGCGTACGATGTATCTGGAAGGTGGCCTGGTAGAACAAGATCCCCGGGAAATTTTTGAGAATGTACTCGCGTCGGTCGCCAAATGCCTAGCCGACCTTACCTCGAAGGATGGACGTATAGAGGATATCCGTTCGTGCGGTATTTCCAATCAGCGGGAGACGTTTGTGCTTTGGGATAATGAGGGAAAGCCGTTGCACCATGCGGTAGTCTGGCAATGCAAGCGGTCGATGGCGGTCTGCGAGCAATTGCGCAATACGGGATTGGAAGAAACAATCCGGCAAAAGACCGGTCTGCTGGCCGATCCTTACTTTTCCGGCTCAAAGGTAATTTGGCTGAACCTTTACAATGAACGCGTCAAACAGGCGATTGCGCAGGGCAATGCATTTTTTGGAACGGTAGATACCTGGCTTTTGCATCAACTGACTGGCGGGGCGGCCTACCTCACCGACCACACCAATGCATCGCGGACGCTGTTTTTTAACCTTGAAACATTGACCTGGGACGAGGAACTAATACGGTCTTTTGGGTTGGATGGGTTGCATTTGCCTGGTATTCAGTCGTCTTCTTCGCATTTTGGTGCGACGGATTTTGGTGGGTTGCTGCCCTCTACCATACCGGTTACAGCGATGATCGGCGACTCACATGCGGCTGCGTTCGGCGAAGGATGTTTCAGTCCTGGTATTGCGAAAGCCACATTGGGTACAGGCTCGTCGATCCTGATGAACATCGGCCCTGAACCGAAGGCTTCGCATAAAGGCATGGTTACCACAATCGGTTGGAGCGCGGGCGACAGGGTAGAGTATGCGCTGGAAGGCGTGATCGTGACCTGCGGAGCAACGATCGAATGGCTCAAAACACACCTCGGACTGTTCAATGAGGTTCGGGAAACGGAATCTATGGCTCGTTCGGTCAACGATAGCGGCGGCGTTTACCTTGTTCCGGCATTCAGCGGGCTGGGTGCTCCGCACTGGGATATGAACCGAAAAGCATCCATTACAGGTCTCACATTCAATACCAACAAAAATCATATTGTTCGCGCGGCGCTGGAATCCATTCCTTTTCAGATCAAAGACGTGATCGTGGCTATGGAATCGGATACGGGCATTGCGTTGGAGGAATTGAAGGTGGATGGAGGGTTAACTTCCAATTCTTTCGTCGTACAACTGCTGGCCGATTTGCTTGAAAAGCCGGTCGTTAATCTCGGATTTCCGGAAGTTTCAGCTTTGGGTGCGGCGTACTTATCAGGATTGTATTCAGGTGTTTATCCCGATATCGACTATTTACAAAAATTAAGTGCGGGCCATTCATCGATCTTGCCCAATGCTGCCAACGAAGCAGTGAGGACAGCTTACCGGGGTTGGCAAGATGCCGTAGGTACGACACCGCAGGTTTATATAACACATTGATTATGAAGTTTAATGGTTTAGTTATAGCTCTTTTTTGGTGTTCTCTTTCCGCATTTGGACAGGACGGTGTGGAGCGCCCCGTGGAGCGCTGGGAGCGGTTTGAAATTACGCTGACCGGCCCGCAAACCGGCAATCCGTTTGCGGACGTCAGTCTATCCGCCGAGTTTTCAAACGGTGCCGAAAGGTTGAAGGCAGACGGGTTTTATGATGGTAATGGGCAGTACAAAGTTCGTTTCATGCCTCAAAAAACGGGTGAATGGAAGTACAAGACGATCAGCAACCTTAAATCTTTGAATGGTAAAACCGGAACGTTCAGTTGTGTAGAACCGGGTAAGGATAATCACGGACCGGTGCAAGTGGCTGATACATATCATTTTAAATATGCGGATGGCAAGCGCTATTATCCTTTCGGGACAACTTTGTACGCGTGGACGCACCAGCCCGGGGGTTTGGAGGAAGTCACCTTGAAAACACTCGCGAATGCACCTTTCAACAAGGTGAGGATGTGTGTTTTTCCTAAATTTTACGCGCATGTCGAGAATGAGCCGCCGTACTATCCTTATGTAAAGAAGTCGGAAACGAGAGATGCGAAGGGTAAACCGAAATTTCAATGGGACCTCTCGCGGTTTGAGCCGGCGTTTTTTCAACACCTTGAAAAGCGGATCGACGATCTGAAAAAACTGGGTATCGAGGCCGATTTGATCATTTTTCACCCGTACGATAAGGGTCATTGGGGATTCGACAGTCTTGGTAGAGAGAACGATCTGAAATATATCCGGTACCTGACGGCACGTCTGGCTTCTTTCCGGAACGTGTGGTGGTCGATGGCGAATGAATTCGATTATGTCAAAACCAAGCCACGCGCCGATTGGGACATTTATACCAAAGCGGTGGTGAACGCGGACCCGTACGGCCATCTTTGTTCGATTCATAACGGAAGCGTTTATTATGACAACTGGAAGCCGGAGTTTACCCACGTGAGCATTCAGAACGGATCCACCGTGGAGGATTTTGGTCGCGCGACGCTTTTGAGGGATGTGTTTTTTAAGCCGATGGTGTATGATGAGGTGTGCTATGAGGGGGATTTGCTGCAGCGCTGGGGGCATTTGAGCGGTGAGGAAATGACGGAGGCATTCTGGCAGGGCGTGATCGCGGGTACGTATGTGACGCACGGGGAAACCTACAAGAATGCGGGCGATACTATTTTTTGGGCCAAAGGTGGTCGCCTGATCGGAAGTAGCCCGGCCCGGATCGGCTTTTTAAGGAAGATATTGGAAGAAGCACCGGGGCCGCTGGAATTGTCGGACCCGTGGAAAGACCACCATACCGCACGTGCCGACAGCAGCTATTATCTGGTATACTTGGGTAAAAATATGCAACCGGAATGGGAATTCAGCTTACCGCGTAAGGGCGGGCCGAAGGCGGGGCGGAAGTTCAAGGTAGAGGTCATCGACACCTGGAATATGACGGTCGATGAGCGTCCCGAGATCTTCGAAATTGCCGAAACCACCGACTACCGCATTTACGACAAGAAAAGAACAGCGATCCGCTTGCCCATGACACCCTATCTGGCGCTTCGGATTAAAGAGTACCGGGAATGATAAAAACTTTGATTGGTTAACATAGATAGTAAAGGATTAAAAAGACCGGATCATGTCCGGTCTTTTTTTACTTTTGGCTTTGCAAAACCAGAACATTTAATTAAATTTCGAAACAATTAGAATATAATCGAAAGATAATTCGTCCCATCCGCCACAACCTGGCAATTATACTTTTCCGAAAAACGTATTCATGAAACCAGTGACATTAGGGCTGATTCACACGTCGGCTACACTTGTGCCGATCTTTCAGCAGCTGTGCAGCGAATACCTGCCGGGCGTAAATGTTTTTAATATCGTCGACGACAGCCTGATCAAAGACGTGATCGCAAAAGGCAAACTGGTGCCGGGAACCGCGCGCCGGGTGGTCGATTACGTGGCCTCGGCCGAAGCTGCCGGTGCTGACCAAATTCTCGTAACCTGCTCGTCCATTGGCCGGGCGGTGGAAACTGCTGCTGCGCTTTCATCCGTGCCTGTGCTCCGCGTCGATCAGCCGATGGCCGATCTGGCCGTTTCAAAAGGCACGAGAATCGGCGTGGTAGCAACTTTACCTACAACGCTGGAACCGACCGCCGACCTTGTAAAACGCCGCGCACAGGTTGCCGGTAAGGAAATTGAGCTGACCAGCAAGCTTTGCGAAGGCGCTTTCGACGCGCTGATGAGTGGAAATCCGGGCTTGCATGACCAGATGGTCGCGCAGGCGTTGCGGGAGCTGTCTGCGCAGGTAGATGTGATCCTGCTCGCTCAGGCGTCGATGGCGCGGGTGGTCGATACGCTTTCGGAAGCGGAGAAGACGGTTCCGATCATAGCAAGTCCGCCAGAAGCCGTTCGTTATCTGGCTTCGGTTATTAATCGGGTATAATTATGTTGGTATTCAGGAAGATATGTCTTGCGCTAGTCGTATTGGGTGTAGCAATGCTGGCCTTCGCCTGGATTACACAGGCAGAGGGGCTGTTCAAAGCCGCCTCGCTGGGTACGGCAATTGCCTGGGCCATCGGCATTGGCGCTATTCCGCGGTTACAGGGCTATCAGTACACGGTCTGGATTGTGGCCGCTGTTGTAGCCGGTATGATTTACCCGCAGTCTTTCCTGCATGTGGGAGATTTTGATTTACGGAATAAATGGCTCATTCTCATTGTAGTACAATTTGTAATGTTCGGAATGGGGATTCAAATGAGCCTGCGCGATTTTTCGGAGCTCGCTACCTCGGGAAAAGGCGTTCTGATCGGGTTATGCAGCCATTTCACGATCATGCCACTTACCGGTTTCGCATTAACCAAAATCTTCCATTTCGACCCTGAAATCGCTGCCGGGATCATTCTTTTGGGCTCCTGTTCGAGTGGATTGGCTTCCAATGTGATGGTTTATATTGCCCGTGCGAACCTTGTACTTTCTGTGGCCGTCACGGCTATGACGACACTCGCTGCCCCCTTTCTGACGCCTTTCCTCATGAAAATCCTGGCGGGAACGCTCATTCAAATCCGTTTCCTGGATATGATGATGGAAATCATCAAAATCGTCATTGTGCCTATCGGAGCTGCGCTGATTCATGATTTCCTGAAAACAGCATCGCCCGGCGGACGAAGAAACGTTTATAGTATAGCGTCAGTGTCGCTGATCTGGCTCGGTGCATTGATTTTAGGCCTGTGGTCCTGGCTCGCGGAAGCAGTGTCGGCGCCGACTTTGCAATCCCTCGAAGTACTGTCATTTTTCGGAGGGGCCGTTCTGGTCGGGTTGGCCTATCATTTGATCACATTATCCTTCGAAAACCTCGACCGTTATATGCCTTACGTTTCCATGTTCGGCATTATCTATTTCACGACTGTTACCACGGCAGCTGGTCGCGACAATCTTTTACAAGTTGGTTTTCTGCTCTTTTTCGTCTCTGTCTTGCACAATTCGGCAGGATATTTTTTCGGATATTGGTTAAGTCGTTTACTGGGCCTGGACAAAGCTTCGGCACGGACGATGGCATTTGAAGTGGGCTTGCAGAATGGCGGAATGGCTTCCGGATTAGCAGGTGCAATGGGAAAATTGGGGACCGTAGGGTTGGCAGCGGCTGTTTTCAGTCCGTGGATGAATATTTCCGGGTCGATTTTGGCCAATTATTGGCGTAGGAGAGAAGCGGAGCGCGTGGAAGAGATTCAGGAAATTTCCATTAATCCGTAAACTCCGGAATTGTTAAAGGTCGTAATCTCTGTTAGGGTGTTTAGTAGCAACCGGGCCACAGCATTGGTTGAACAGTTCCCTGTTTTCAAAAGTATGACTTTGGGTGGGAATGAGAGTAGGTCAGCCAGGTCCTTGAAGTCTTCATCGAAAGTTACTATGATGTAGCCTTTGTTCTTGGCGTATTCCCAAATGTAGCGATCACGAGACGCGTATTGGAGAGGGGTATGACTGACGTGAATGCTGTCAGGGAACGAGGATTTTAACTTTTTGACGATTCTGTAAGATATATTTTCGTCAAAAAGAAGTTTCATGTTTCTGTGATTAGAATTTTAGAGTTCTCTTCCCCGTTTGCGGCAAAATCAATGGCGGCCAGAATATCCTCCCGTGTAAGCGGAGGGAAATCTTCTATGATTTGCTCAACGGTCATGTTATTTGCCAGCCAGCCCAGAATATCGCGCACGGCTATTCTCGTGCCTTTAACACAAGGCTTTCCGAACCGTATTTCAGGGTTAATGCTGATCCGTTCCTGCCAATGCTCCATGATTTTTGAAATTTGGTTTTTATGAAGATACAATTTTAATGTGAGGTTTGAGGTGCTGTTTTATCAACCATTATCTATGGATTAGCAAAAGGCTGTAAAATAATCCTCCCCGCCAACTTGCCCGCCCTTGAAGTTAACCTCCAATCCGTTAGCAGGCGAGTCCGGCGCGAAAGTGCGGCAGAGTGGAGCGCCGGGAGATAAAGGGGCGATCATTTCTACGGCCTTGATGCCCAGCGTGCGGGCTACCACGCCGGAGGTGTCGCCGCCGGCGATGATCAGCCGCTTGACCGGAGCGTTTTCCAGTATATTGCGGGCGACGGCGCCCAGGGCTTGCCCGTAAAGCGTGGACGTGTGTGTTTGAATTTGAATGGGAGTTAATCCGTTGTTTTTGAGAATATTATTGGAGCGGATGAAACGCGGGTCCTGTGTGCTCCTCGCGGTGTGTATGATTACATTTTTGCCGCTTTCGATAAACCGGACAGCCTTCCCGATTTCATTCACATAGGCCGGATCATGTGTTCCGGCGGCAATGGCGGGCGTGTCGAGGGCGATTTCTTCGAAACCGTGCGCTAATGCATAGTCGATCTGTCGGGCGGTGACGGGTGAGCAGCTCCCCGAGACCACTAGCAACGGCGAGGACTCGCCGGGTTGGGGCCATTGCGTACGATTTTGGGTGATCCCTTTCGCATTCCAGAAGCCGGTCAGGGCCATTTCGACGCCGGACGAGCCTACTGAGAAGTGGGGGGATCCGTGGTTTCCGTAACGATCGATGAGTGCGCCGATGCGGGACATCTGGTGGGCATAGAGTCCGTCGAAAAGCACGATTTGTTTTTCCTCAATGATTTTTTCAAGTAATGCGGACGTTTCTTCTGGCGGCATTTCGATCTGCAAAATATCGATCAGGCCGCAGGATTTTGTGGTTTGTTTGCTCAAATGCAGCCGCAAATCGCTCTCGTCGGCGGGTGTCGTCGGATGGTTACTCATGCTTGGATGGCGATCGAGGCGGTGAATGTGGCCGTTACTGCCGATACCCATTCGGGCAAAAAGGTTTCCGAATGTGCAATAGCGGCCCAGTGACGGTGCAGCTACGACCAGGGATATGAACTTCGGCTCAAATACCTCTGCGCCAATGTCTATGGCTTTGCCAATGCTGCCAATATCGGGTGACGAATCGAACGTGGAGCACACTTTATAATGAATATGCCGTGCGCCTGCGTGTTTGAGTATTTCAAATGCGGGCCGAAGGGTGTCCTCCATTTGCCGGGGCGTCATCGCGCGCGTCATGCCGGCGATCCCGAACGCGCGTATGTACGGGAAGCGGCTAAGTTCTTCCGAAGTTGGTGGTTCTATGAAGAGCGCGGTACGGATACCGGCGCGTTCGAGGATTTCCATGGCGTCGGTGGAGCCGGTGAAATCGTCGCCGTAGAATGCGAGCAGGAGGTCGTTAGGGGTCATGCGCGATCAAATTGCAGTTTCCCGAACTTTTCTACCGACTGGCCGAACTCCGGATATTGCCGTGCGGCTTCTTCGAGCGTCAGGCCGTTCACTGCCCCTTTCCAGGCTTGCTGCAAAGCCGTCACGCCGGCCGCCGGTCCGCCCGGGTGTGCCATAATGCCGCCGCCGGCCATGTAAAGAAGGTCTGTGGTTCTCGTGCGCAGGTAAGTCTCGAAAGCTTGCCCGCCCCATTGCCCGGAAGATACCACCGGCAGAACCGGTTTATCCATCAGTGTGCGATCGAGGCAAGAGGTAATGGAGCGCACAACCGAGTCGTCCGATTCCCAGAACTTGTTTTGAATGCCATTCACATGCAGTTGATCCACGCCCGCAAGCCGCCAGAGCTTCTGGTATGCCGGAAATTCGATTCCCAGCAACGGGTGGCGGTTCAACATGCCCCAGCCGTTGCGGTGGCCGTGGATCGCCAGCTCGCCCAGGTCGCAGATGCGCTTGGCGCCCGCCAGCCCGACGCTGTTGAGGCTGATCATCGCGCAGGTGCCTCCGGCTTTGACGATGTGTTCATATTTACGGAGCATCGGCTCCATTTCATCGCTGATATTGAATGCATACATCACTTTTTTGCCTGTCCGGTCGGCGTGGCGGTTGATGACCCGCATGACGGCGCTCACGCGATCTTCGAAGCGGGAGTTGGCGGTCGAGGCCATTAACTCATCATCTTTGATAAAGTCGATACCGGCATGCGCGAGTGTTTCAACGATTTTAGCGGTTTGCGCAGGCGTAAGGCCCACGCTGGGTTTGATGATCGTGCCGATCAGCGGCTTGCCCGGGGCGACGCCGGTGAGCGACCGGCAGCCCTCGATGCCGAACTGCGGGCCGCGGTAATTTTTCGCATAAGACTCCGGGAAGCGGATGTCCATCAGTTTTAGTCCCGTAAACTGAGTAATCTCGTACAAATTCCCCTGCAAGGTAGAAACGAGGGTAGGGAGGTTGTGACCGAAGTTTTCTATCGACCACGACACTTCCACGTATGCGCGGCGGTATAGCCCATCGGGCGAAGTCGCGCCGGGAATTGCCGACTCTGAGACGGATTCAAGGTGTTCGATGAGCTCCACGCGGGCTGCGAAGCGATTTTTCAGTTCTTCCGTTTCGCCCGGTACAGCCACGAATGTTCCCGAAGACTGCTCCCCAGCCAGCACAGCTGCCGTTTTTTCTACTACATAAGGGGTTTCAATGTAGTATCGCGCCGTTATTCTTTCCATTATTTCCAGGTAATCTATTTTATGCTTACGAATATAGTCTTTTTTGATTCGATTTAAAGTCTCTATGGACTACCATCTACGCACCTTAAAATGACAAAAACTGTTTTTTAACAATTTTTTATAAAAATAAGATAGAAAAAGTTTTCAAATATTTTTTTAAACTGAAATACTTCATACTTTTCGTAAAAATTAGAATAAAAAAGAAATAAAAAGAAAATCACTACTTCCCTAATCGTTTGAAATGTTTATGAAACAACTCTTACGCATCATGCTGGTATGTCTGCTGGTACTCCCGGCGGTTCATGCGCAGACGCTGTCCGTAACGGGCAGGGTAACGGGTGTAAGCGATGCCGACCCGCTCCCGGGTGTGAGTGTCGTCATCAAGGGCACGCAGCGTGGAACGACCACCAACTCGGACGGAGCGTTCCAGATCGACGTGCCTGATCAGGCTACGGTGCTGGTATTCAGTTTTGTGGGTTACAAGTCTGTCGAAGAAACCGTTGGTGCGCGCGCCGACATCGGTGTAAGGCTTGTGCCTGAAAACAAATCGCTGGAAGAGGTGGTAGTGGTCGGCTACGGAACGCAAAGCAAGCGGGCGGTGACCGGTGCGGTGATTTCCGTCAACTACGATAAATTCAAGGACCGTTCATTCAGCAACGTTAGCCAGTCGCTGGCCGGAACGTTGCCGGGGGTAAATATCTCTCAATCCCAGGGCGCGCCGGGCGCGTCGCCGGTGATCAAGATCCGCGGGATCAGTTCGATTACCGCAGGTACCAACCCGCTGATCGTCGTGGACGGGGTGCCGCTGGAAAATTTTAACCTGAACCTGATCAACCCGCAGGACATTGAATCCATCGAAGTGCTGAAAGACGCATCTTCGGCGGCCATTTACGGTTCGCGCGGGTCGAGTGGGGTCGTTATCGTGACCACCAAAACCGGCAAGCCGGGTAAGGTGAATGTCAGCGCGAACGTCGAATATGGTTCGCAAAAAGTGACGCGCCGGGTGAAAATGATGGATGCGCAGCAGTATATCGAAACTTATATCGATGCTAAAAACAATGCGTGGACCGCGCAAGGCGGTAATGCGAGCGATCCTAACAGCGCCCGTCCGGCTACTTTGCGCATTCCCGAGGATTTTACCACCAATCCGCAGCAATTCGGAAAGGGTACCGACTGGCAGGATGTGATGTTCCGTACCGCGCCGTCGTTCAATGCGCAGGTAACCGTGACCGGAGGCACCGAAAAGACGCAATACATGTTTTCGGGTGCATACCTTGATCAGACGGCGGTTTTGGACGCTAACTATTATAAGCGTCTTGCATTACGCTCGAACCTTAAAACACAGATTTCCAAACGGCTCAGTGCGGGTTTGAACATCGGTATCACCTCCATTTTCGACCGTACCGATGGAACGCAGGGCAAAAGCGACGTGATCAGCCTTGGTCTCCAAAGCGATCCGATCTTCCCGGTTTACAATGAAAACGGCAACCTCGGTTTCCGTGACCCGAATTCGACCTGGTTCCGGTTTACTTCCTACGCCGATATGAACCTCTGGCACCCGTACTCGCTCACACGCGAGGTGGATAAGGGCCGGAAGTCGTTCAATACGCTGGCTACCGGTTACCTGGAATATGAAGTAATTGACGGGTTGCGGTTTCGTACCAGTCTGAGCGGTAACCTTTACAACACCCGCAGCAATTTTTATTGGAATGATAAACAGAAATACGGCTATTCGGCCGTGCTGGCCGCGCAGGGTAATGCTGGCGATGCTTATATGCTGAACTGGCTGAGTGAGAATACATTGACTTACGATAAGAAGTTCGGCGAACATGCATTTACCGGTCTGCTGGGCTATACGAGCCAGAAGCAGCGCGACGAAACGATGTATGTGGCGGCCAACAATTTCCCGAACGACCTCGTGCACACGCTCAATGCAGGAACGGTGACAGCCGGTAACACGACCGCCAGCGAATGGTCGCTGCTTTCGTATCTGGCGCGGGTTCAGTACAATTTCAAAAACCGCTATTTCCTGACGGGCGCGCTGCGTCGTGACGGCATGTCACGGTTTGGCGAGAACAACAAATGGGGGTATTTTCCTTCTGTATCAGCGGGTTGGTTGCTTTCGGATGAGGCATTTATGTCGGGTGTGACGGCGGTAAACAACCTGAAACTCCGTGCGAGCTACGGGGTGACGGGTAACAACCAGATCCCTAACTACGGAGCGGTCAGTCTGCTGGCCGCGGCGCAGTATGTGAATGGGGCGAATTTGGCCAATGGGTTGAAAGTGAACAGCCTGGCGAACCCGAACCTGAAATGGGAAAAGACCAATCAGTTCAACGTCGGTGTGGATCTGGGCCTTTTTAATAACCGCATTAACCTGTCGGCGGAGTATTACAACTCGGTTACCCGCGACATGCTGCTTTTCGTGCCGGTGCCCGACATTACCGGTTTTTCGACCCAGCTGACCAATATCGGTAAAATGCGCAACAGCGGGGTGGAATTGAATATTTCCAGCAAAAACCTGACGGGTGCATTTACCTGGACAACGGATTTTAACATTTCGAGAAACAAAAATAAAGTACTGCAACTTGGTCCGGGCAATGCGCCGATCCAGTATGTCGACAACGTCGTGACCGTGCGCACCGAGGTCGGACAGCCGGTTTCAAACTTCTATGGCTACATTTTCGACGGGGTTTTTAAAAACCAGGCGGAAGTCGATGCCTATCCGCACCACGCGAGCACCACGCCGGGTGATCCGAAAGTGCGCGACGTGAATGGCGACGGCAAGATCAGCGATGCCGACCGGACGACCCTGGGCAATTACCAGCCGAATTTCATTGCCGGTATTACCAACACGGTGGGCTACAAGGGCTTCGAGCTGTCGTTCCTGTTCCAGGGCTCCTTCGGCGGCGAGATCGCCAACAACAATGTGCGCTACCTCGGTACCTGGGATAACGGCCGCAATTTCTTCGCCGATATGTACAACTACTGGCGCTCGGAGAGCAATCCTGGCGATGGCAAACATTTCAAGCCGTCGGTGAATTACCTCGGGTTGCAGAAGCAGTTTTCTTCCTACTGGGTGGAGGATGCTTCGTTCGTGCGGCTGCGGAACGTGCGCGTATCGTACGCGCTGCCTGCGAAATGGGTTTCGAAGCTGAAAGTGAGTGGCGCGCGGGTGTATGTGAATGCGGAGAATGTGCATTTGTGGAGCAAATACATTGGCTATGACCCGGAGAATACCACCTATGGAACTACTTCCTATTCATCGAGCATGGAAACTTCCAGCTCGTACAGCAGCGGCAATGCGCCTGTGCCGGGAGCATTCCAGGGGGTTGATTATGGCTCTTATCCTTTGCCGAGAGTGATTACTGTTGGGATTAAGGCTGATTTCTAAAAAGACGAACGATGAAAAGATATATTAAATCCATAGCCCTCGCAGCATTGATCACTACGCAATGGAGCTGCAAGGACTCATTCCTCGAACTGGCGCCGGTATCGAACCCGAGCGCGGAGAATTTTTACAAGACGAAATCGGATTTCGATATTGCCACCAATGCGGCCTACAATACGCTTTACACGGTTTACCACCCGCAGGGCCCGGTTTCCTACGCCGGTGAGCTGATGTCCGACAATGTCACGATCTTCAATATTTCCGGTAACCAGGCAGATAAATGGCAGTTTCGCGACTACACGCTCGCGCCTGCGAACACGATGGTGTACCAGTTCTGGCAGGATTTCTACCGCTCCATTTACAACCTGAACATCATTCTAGACAAAATTCAGAATGCGGACCTCGACGCCACTTATAAAGCCCAGACGCAAGGCGAAATGCTTTTCCTGCGCTCGTTGTACTACTTCAACATGGTCCAGCTCTGGGGAGATGTGCCGCTGGTGACCCGCCCGGTGAGCGCCGCCGAAGCGTACGACATCCTGCGCACACCGTCGACGGAAATCTATGCGCAGATTACGAAAGACCTCGCCGAAGCGAAATCCAAACTTCCCGCAACATCGACCATTTCGGGAAGGGCTACCAAAGGCGCGGCGCAAACACTGCTCGGTAAGGTTTACCTGGCCACCGGCGATAAGGCAAACGGGGTGAAGGAGCTGAAAGAAGTGTACGATAGCAAGCAATACGAACTACTGCCGGCCTATGCTTCGCTTTGGGACCCCAAGACAAAGAATACCAAGGAGTCGATCTTTGAAATTCAGTACCTGGGTGGCTCGGCGACGGCTCCTTACAGCAACTATTACCTCGAATTTTTCCCCAATTCCAATGCATTGGGCTTCTACGGCGCAGGTATGAACCAGGTAGTGGAGGATATCTGGAATGAATACGAGAAAGGCGACGGCCGTCGCGAGGCTTCGATCGACACGGGCTTTACCGATGCGAAAGGCAATTTTACCAAAGCGAAATTTCCCAAAAAATGGCAGGACAAAACCGCGCCGCTGATCAACCAGAACATTGCCGCCAACAATAATTTCATGGTATTGCGCTATGCCGATCTGTTACTGCTGCTGTCGGAAGCGACCGGTGACGCCACCTACCTCAACCAGGTACGCAAGCGGGCCGGGTTGCCATTGTACGGAGAGGCCGGTTACCCCGCGAAATACAATACCGTGGCATTGGCCGTAGAGCACGAGCGCCGCGTGGAGCTCGCATTCGAATTCCATCGCTGGTTCGATTTGAAACGCACCAACCGGGTAATAGACGTGCTGACGGCAAAGGGTAAGCCGGTAAGCCCAAACAAACTGGTTTTCCCGATCCCGAATTTCGTGAGGGACCAGAATACCAGGATCACGCAGAATGCAGGGTATTGACCTTTAAACTTATGGACTTTAAACTCCTGAATTCTAGATTGCTAATGCTCCTTTGTGCCGGACTTCTCGCCGGCACAAAGCCTGTTTATAGCCAGACGCTGAAAATCTCGGAAAACAAGCGATTTTTCACCGATCAGAATGGCAAACCGTTCTTCTGGCTGGCCGATACCGGCTGGTTGCTTTTCAACCGCCTCACCCGCGAGGGCGCCGACCGCTACCTCACCGATCGCCAGCAAAAAGGGTTCAATGTGGTGCAGGTGATGGTAGTACAGGCATTGCGAACGGTGAATGCGTATGGAGACTCGGCATTGACCAACCGCGATTTAGGATCGCCCAAAGTGACCGAGGGTAATGCTTTTGAGGATGCCGGACAATATGATTACTGGGATCACGTCGATTATATCGTAGGGAAGGCGGCGGAAAAGGGCATTATGATTGGTATGGTACCTATTTGGGGCAATGCGGTGAAGAACGGGAAAACCAGTGCCGCGCAGGCAAAGGCTTACGCGCAGTTCCTCGCGCGTCGCTACCGTAACCGGCCCAATATTGTCTGGATCAATGGCGGTGATATTCAGGGGGATGTCGTCCCGGATGTATGGGAGGCGATAGGCAGTACATTGCGTGCCGAAGATCCGAACCATCTCATTACTTTTCACCCGTTCGGGCGAATGCAGTCTTCGAAATGGTTTCACGATCGCGAGTGGCTGGATTTCAATATGTTCCAATCGGGTCACCGCACTTATGCGCAGGATAACGAGGCAAAGGATTTGCGGTATGGCGAGGACAACTGGCGGTACGTGGAGACTGATTACGCCCGGCAACCGGTGAAACCTGTGCTCGACGGTGAGCCCTCGTACGAAAACATCTGGCATGGCCTGCACGATAAAACGCTGCCGGTATGGACGGCGGATGATGTGCGCCGGTATGCCTACTGGTCGGTGTTTGCGGGCGCCTGCGGGTTCACGTACGGAAACAATGGGGTAATGCAAATGCGGCATGCAGGAGGTTTGGCAAATTCCAATACGAATGCAGCGCAGGCGAGTGCGGGCAACCAAAATGCAGTCTCTTCCGCAGGATCAGCCAAACTACCCTCCTGGGAAGAAGCGATCAACGATCCCGGAGCCGGTCAGATGGTCCATTTGAAAAAATTAATGCTCTCAAAACCTTACTTTGAACGTGTGCCGGACCAGTCGCTCATTGCCGAAAACGGCGAGCGATACGATCGCCTGCTGGCAACACGGGGAAAGGATTATGCATTGATTTACACCTGGAATGGTCGTGATATGAAGGTCAATATGGGTAAAATCGGCGGCGCGAAAGTGAATGCGAGCTGGTACGACCCGCGTACAGGGCAAACCAAAGTTTTGGGAAAAATTGAAAACAAGGGTATCAAAACATTTAACCCGCCCGGGGAGGTTAGAAACGGGAATGATTGGGTTTTGGTGTTGGAAAAATAGGATTATGCAGAAAGAATTAACAGGAATGCTGGCCTTGTGCCTCGCTATGGGTGCAGCAAATGCGCAGGATACGATCCGCTACACGGGTAAGACGCTCGTGAACGTCGATTACCACCACGGGCAGTTGAGCCCGGCCATCGGTGTGCATTCGTACCAGACAATGCGCGCCAACCGGACGGATGCCAGCAAAGATTCGGCCATCACCTGGACCTACAACCATGCGCCTATGCTGGCCTATTGGAATGGTACTTTTTATTTGAATTACCTCAGTAATCCCGTCGGAGAGCACATTCCGCCCGGGCAAACGCTTTTACAAACTTCCAAAGACGGGCATAGCTGGACCAAACCGGTCGCCATTTTTCCGCCGTATAAAATCCCCGACGGCACCCAAAAGGAAGGCCATCCGGGCGTAGCGAAAGATTTGTACGCGGTCATGCACCAGCGCATGGGTTTCTATGTATCCAAAAGCAACCGGCTGCTCACACTGGCCTATTTCGGGATGGTACTGGACGCCAAAGACGATCCCAACGACGGCCACGGCATCGGCAGGGTAGTGCGGGAAATCAGGAAGGACGGTACCTACGGCCCCGTCTATTTCATCCGGCATAATGCTTCGTGGAAAGCGCCTTCCGATTATCCTGTTTATACGGAAAGTAAAGACAAGGGCTTCGTGGAGGCCTGCGACGAGTTACTCGCCAATAAGCTGGTTACCCAGCAGTGGGTAGAGGAGGCCGATCGTAATGATCCGGTGATCAGTTTGAAAGGAGAGTATAAGGCATTCAGTTACTACCATTTACCCGATGGCCGTGTGGTAGGCCTTTGGAAAAATGCATTGACCAGCATTAGTAAAAACGAAGGCAAGTCCTGGCTGTATAATCCCAAACGTGCCCCGGGTTTTGTGAACAGCAATGCCAAGATCTGGGGGCAAAAAACGTCGGACGGCAAATATGCGACGGTTTACAATCCCTCCGAATTCCGCTGGCCGCTGGCGATTTCGGTGAGTGACGATGGTTTGAACTACAAGAACCTCTTGCTCGTGAATGGCGAGATCACCTCGATGCGCTACGGCGGCAACTACAAATCCTACGGCCCGCAATATGTTCGCGGCATATCCGAAGGCGATGGTACTCCGCCGGATGGCAACCTCTGGGTGACTTACAGCATGAACAAGGAGGATATCTGGGTGTCGGAAATACCGGTTCCTGTGCGTGACAAAGCCGAAAAGCACGCCTCCGACCGTTTTGCGCAAATGCCGGGTGGTAAGGAGTTGGACGAATGGAACATTTACAGTCCGCTGCAAGCGCCGGTACATATGGGTCAAGGGCGGACTGGTAAAGCTTTAATTATCAAAGATTCCGACCACTTCGACTACGCCCGCGTCGAGCGCGTGATCCCCGCGACCAAAAAGCTGATGGCTGAATTTTCGGTAACACCCAATCAAAACAATACCGGGTTGCTCGATATTGAATTTCTGGATGCAAAGGGTACACCCGGCATTCGTTTGTCTTTTGATTCAACGGGCGTGTTCCGGTTAAAAGCGGGGTATCGGAATAAAACGCTTTTGGAATACCAGAAAAGCCAGCGCTACGATATTAAGGTACAGGCCAATACCGAAACGCGGCTTCACAGTGTAATCGTGAATGGCAAGCAGGTAGGTTCCGGCGTACTATTCGCACCACTGGAATCCATAAGCCGCATTGCGTTCCGCACCGGCGACACGCGGCGCTTCCCCGATGCCGACACGCCTACCGACCAGATGTACGACCTGCCAAAAGGCGGTGCGACGGACGCGGAAGCCGTTTTTGAAATTGACTATCTGATTACGAAGCCATTCTGATGCAGGTTTCTGCCGGAAATACGTGGCCGATTTTTGAAAATATGAAAACTACAAAAACCATTATTGCGCTCTCGCTGGGGCTCGGGCTGCAAGCATTTGCGCAGGAAAAAGCGCTTGTGAATACCTCGCAGAGCAAATTTGCCAAACTGCACGGCACGGATATGACCGCAGTGCAATGGACGCAGGGCTTCTGGGCTGACCGTTTCAAAGTATGTCGTGAAACCATGGTGCCACAGCTCTGGAAAACCTACACCGACCCAAACCTGAGCCATTCGTTCCGAAACTTCGAGATCGCCGCAGGCCTGGAACCGGGCAATTTTAAAGGCCCTTCTTTCCATGACGGCGATTTTTACAAAACATTCGAAGCCGTTGCCAGCCTTTACGCTTCAACGAGAGATCCTAAACTGGACGAGTTGATGGACAAAACCATCGCCGTGATCGCCAAAGCCCAGCGTGGGGACGGCTACATTTATACCAAAGCCATTATCGAGCAAAAGCAGCAGGGCGAAGGCAAAATGTTCGCCGACCGCCTCAGTTTCGAAGCCTACAATTTCGGGCATTTGATGACCGCCGCATGCGTGCATTACCGCGCTACCGGCAAAACCAGCATGCTGGACGTTGCCAAAAAAGCGGCCGATTTTCTCATAACCTTCTATAATGCAGCCACTCCCGAGCAAAGCCGAAACGCCATTTGCCCTGCACACTACATGGGCCTTTCGGAACTCTACCGCACCACACACGACGAAAAATACCTGACGCTCGTGAAGCACCTCATTGCCATCAAAGGCGCCACCGAGGGCACCGACGACAACCAGGACCGCATTCCGTTCCTGAAACAAACCAAAGTAATGGGCCACGCCGTGCGCGCCAACTACCTGTACGCGGGCGTCGCGGACGTGTACGCGGAGACGGGCGACCAGGCGCTGCTCGCGCAGCTGCACGCGATGTGGGACGACGTTACGCAGCACAAAATGTACGTGACCGGCGGCTGCGGTTCGCTCTACGACGGCGTCTCGCCCGACGGTACGTCCTATAAACCCGACGAAGTCCAGAAAATCCACCAGGCATACGGCCGCGACTACCAGCTGCCCAACTTCACCGCCCATAACGAAACCTGCGCCAACATCGGCAATGTCCTCTGGAACTGGCGCATGCTCCAAATCACCGGCGATGCCAAATATGCCGACATCATGGAGCTTGCATTGTACAACAGCGTGCTGTCCGGCATTAATCTCAAAGGAGATAAGTTTCTCTACACCAATCCGCTAGCCTATTCCGACGCATTGCCGTTCAAGCAGCGCTGGGAAAAGGACCGGCAGGCGTATATTTCCAAATCGAACTGCTGCCCGCCGAATACGGTGCGGACGGTCGCGGAGGTGAGCCAATATGCTTACAGCCTTTCCGATGCGGGTGTTTTCTTCAATTTGTATGGTGGGAATACATTTCAAACAGCGGTAAAGGGTGGCCAGCTACGACTTACGCAAGCCACTGATTATCCGTGGAATGGCAAAATTTCCATTACACTCGACCAGGCGCCGAAAGAAGCATTATCGCTATTTTTCCGGATTCCGGGCTGGTGTAGCAAGGCAACTTTGCTGGTGAATGGTAAAAATGAATCTGTTAATCTCGCATCCGGCACGTACGCGGAAGTGAAAAGGGCATGGAAGTCGGGTGATAAAATCGAATTGACGCTGGATATGCCCGTCAAACTGATTGAGTCGAATCCATTGGTAGAAGAAACGCGCAACCAGGTAGCAGTGAAGCGCGGGCCGGTCGTTTATTGCGTTGAATCCATTGATCTGCCCAAAGGTAAAACGATCTTCGATGTCGCTATCGCTACCAGGAATAACTTAAAGCCCGCATTATTAACAATTGAAAATAGTCCGGTCATGAGCTTGCAAGGCGACGCGGTGTTGGTGGATAATTCAGATTGGAGTAAAAAGCTGTATCGGGAAGTCTCCGCTGACGCGCCCAAAACGATTCCTGTGCGGCTGGTGCCTTATTACGCCTGGGGGAATCGGGGGCATGGGGATATGTCGGTTTGGCTGCCGTTGGTGAGGTGACCGGTTATGCATTGTCCAGCAAAACACCAGGATCAATGCCTAGTTTGTGATAAACGGCTTTCAGAAATGGAACATCCGGTTCACGCTTGCCCCGTAGGATTTGGATGAGCTTTGTCTTGCCCAGGCCCAGCAGATCAGCAAGTCCATCCTGCGTCAAATTGAGTTCGAAGCGCTTTTGTTCCACCATTTCAGGTATCGTTTCGGGCGGAGGGAATGGAAAATGTTTGTCTTCGTATGCCTCCGCGGCAAGAGCCATTTCTCTAACCTTATCCTTTTCTACCTCGGTAAGATTAACTTCGCCCTTGTTCATTAAGTCATATATTTCATCCATTGCCGCTTCATACTCGGCTTCCGTGTGGTAAATAAGTTGTTCGGTATTCATAGCTTCCTTTTATGGTTAACAGTTGAAGCGATGAAACGATTGAGCGTGGTTTTTGATATGATAGCCGTCATGCGAACAGGGGATTTCAAAGTTCCCGAATATCGAAAACAGCGCTTCAATGCATGAAATCTCTTACCCGAACTGCCCGTATCGCTTATTCTGCGGCCAGCCCTACAGCTCCCTAACCCAAATATTCCGAAAACTCACCCGGCTCCCGTGCTCCTGCAACTGCAATGGCAGCTTGGCGTCATGGTATTTGTACTTCGGAAAGCCCTGGTATACCATCGGTCCCTTCAATTCTACATGATTCAAAATCAACACATTATTATGAAAAACCGTCATAAATGCCGGCTTTTCAACTGTTTTGTCCACGCGGAAAACGGGTGCTTCGAAGATGACGTCGTAGGTCTGCCAGGTCTGGGGTTTGCGGGCGGAATTGACGAGGGGTGCGTGTTGTTTATAGATGCTGCCGGCCTGGCCGTTGTAGTAGATCCGGGTGTTGTAGTTCCAGGATTCGTAGATCTGCAATTCGTAGAGGCCCATGATGAGCACGCCGCTGTTGCCGCGGTTGAAGTCCTTGTCTTCTGAAGGGTCGGGTGTGCGCCATTCGAGGTGGAGCTGCATATTGCCGAATTTTTGTTTCGTTCGGATGTCGGTGGCTTTGGGTACGATGGTGATGGCGTCGCCGTCGGTTTTCCATTTGACGGGCGAGCCGTCCGGGTGTTCCCATTTGGTGAGGTCGGGCTGGTCGGCGTACAGGATAATGGCGTCCGAAGGCGGTTGTGCGTAGGTTTCACCGGGCGTTACGAGAGGCGGTTTAAACGACCAGTCCTCGGTCACCGACGGCGAAGGTAATTTTTCTTCTTTTTCGGATTGGGCGATTGCCAGCGTGCTGACGCACAAGCTGAATGTGCCGATGATAAGGTTCCGGAGCATGTATTTGTGTCGCATAGGCTGGATAGCAAAATCAAGCATAAATCGAATGGTTGTGGTTATACAAAGAAATAGTAGTACAATAACTCACTATTATTTTCAATTTTCTCTTTTTATTTTCTTTTATTTACGTAAATTTGCTTTTAATAAGTTTAAGCATTCTATTTGAGCTGTGAATGGGTTTATTTTTTGTCGGTATGTGACGAATTGTTTCTTTTCCATCTATTTTTAGGTAAAAAACAAAAGTTAATACAATGCTGGCAAATCAGAGAAGAGAGAAAATTCTTGAACTGTTGAAAGAAGACGGCTCGGCCAAGGTTATTGACCTCGCCCGGCTTTTTAAAGTAACCGAGGTGACGATCCGGCAGGATCTGGACAAGCTCGAAAAGGACGGCCTGGTGATCAAGGAGCACGGCGGGGCGTTTTTGAAGAATGTCGAAGACCAGGTGCGCAATTTTTCGCTCGCCAACCAGGAGAACCTCGATAAAAAGGAGCTGATCGCCGCCAAATGCCTGGAATTCATTTCCAACGGCGATACGATCATCCTGGATTCGGGTTCGACCACGACGGAGATCGCGAAGAAGTTGCGGGGCAGCAACAAGCACCTGACGGTGATTACCAATGCGCTCAACATCGCATTGATCCTCGGGGCCGAAACGGGCATCGAGGTGATCATGACCGGGGGCGAATTCAAGCCGCCTACCTTGTCGCTGACGGGGCAAAAGGCAGCCGACTTTTTCAAAGGTCTGAACGTGCAGAAGCTCTTCCTCGCCACAGCGGGGTTGTCGCTGAAAGCAGGGCTTACCTATCCGAGCATTGCCGACCTGGTCGTAAAAAAAGCCATGATCGACGCCGCGGACACGACTTACCTCGTAGCCGACTCGACCAAAGTAGGAAAAAGCGCATTCGCAAGCCTTGGAGCCCTGTCCCTGATCGATTACATCATCACCGACGCCGGGATCGAGGAGAAGCATCAGCAGCTTTTTCATGATAATGAGATTGAATTGATTATTGCGGAATAGAGCGTCTGAGAGTCACGGGCTGGGAGGAAGTCAGGTAATGGTCAGTGGTTGTCAGGTATGGTTAGATGTTGTCAGGAATTTAATGGAGCATTCGATGACAACACATGGCTATCAATGACAACACTTGACAACACCTGACCACAATAGCCCGAACAAAGTAACATACCATGAACATGAAAGGAAGTATCGGAGTCATTATTGGTAACAGGGATTTCTTTCCGGACCGGCTGGTGGCCGAGGCGCGGGTAGAGATCGTCGATTTACTTAAAAAATTGAATATCAATGGGATCATGCTCGATACCGAAGCGACCAAGCTCGGGGGCGTCGAGACGTTCCAGGATGCACAGAAATGTGCCGCATTGTTCCGGGCGCACCGGGACGAAATCATCGGGGTGCTCGTGGTACTGCCTAATTTCGGCGACGAGCGGGGCATTGCCGAGACGTTGAAACTGGCGGACCTGAATGTGCCGGTGCTCATTCAAGGCTATCCCGACGATCTGGATAAGCTGGACGTAGCCCGCCGCCGCGATTCGTGGTGCGGAAAGATTTCAGCCTGCAACAATTTGTATCAGTTTGGCATAAAATATACGCTTACGACAAAGCATGTCGCACATCCGACCGATCCATCTTTTATCAAGGACCTAAACGATTTCGTAGCGGTGTGCCGCGTGACCAAAGGTTTGCGAAATGTTCGTATCGGCGCTATCGGTGCCCGTCCGGGTGGTTTCAACACGGTTCGTTACAGTGAGAAGATATTGCAGCGGAACGGTATTTCGGTCGTAACGGTGGATTTATCGGAGATTTTGGGCAATGCCAACAAGCTTGCTGCCCAGGATGCGAAAGTGAAGGAGCGTTTGGATAAAATCATTTCCTACGCGTCTCGCGGGCGTACGCCGGACGAAGCATTGATCCAGATGGCTAAACTGGATGTCGTGTTGAACGATTTTATCGAAGCGAATGCATTGGATGCAACCGCGATACAATGCTGGACTTCGGTGCAGCAGAACTATGGCTGCAATGTATGTACCAGCATGAGCATTATGAGCGAAAACATGATGCCGAGCGGCTGCGAAGTGGATGTTACGGGTACGTTGAGTATGTATGCATTGCAACTGGCCTCGGGCTCGCCGAGTGCGCTGGTGGATTGGAATAACAATTACGCCAACGACGATAACAAATGCGTGCTTTTCCATTGCGGTAACTGGGCAAAATCGTTTCTCCCGGATATCGAAATCGCGACGGCGCCGATTTTGGGCACGTCGGTGGGAGAGGAGAATACCTGGGGTGCACTGGCCGGTCGCACGCCGGCGATGCCGCTCACGTACGGGCGCATCAGCACGGACGACCCGCGCGGGGTTATGAAGGCATACATAGGCGAAGGCCGGTTGACGGACGATACGCTGAAAACCTTCGGTAACCGCGCCGTGGCCGAGATCCCGAACCTGCAAAACCTGATGCAATACATCTGCCGCAACGGTTTCGAACACCACGTGGTGATGAACGCGTCGAAAACGGCAGGCATTTTGAAAGAAGCATTGGGCAATTATATGGGCTGGGAAGTGCAGGTTTTTGACGAACCGGCGCAGCAACCTTACCCGACGCGCGTGCCCGACCGCGAACTGGTTTCGCAGAACTAACCCTGAACTATCGGAAAATTACAAATACCGGCCGCAATGCCGGACTAATGCTAAGAGTCATGTCGGAAAAGGAGCTGGCGCAGAAATCGGTGGAGTACCGCAAGAAAATACTCAAATATATCTACCAGGCCAAAGCGGGCCACACGGGCGGCAGCCTGTCGTGTATCGATATTTTGAATGTGCTCTACAACCATACGATGAACGTCGGCCCCGACAGTTTCGAATCGCGCGATCGTGACCGGTACATTCAGAGCAAGGGGCATACGGTGGAGGCATTGTACGTGGTACTCGCGTCGCGGGGATTTTTCCCGGAATCGGATCTGGAGACTTTGTGCAAATACCAATCGCATTACATCGGCCACCCCACGCGCAAGGTGCACGGCGTGGAACAAAATACAGGCGCATTGGGCCACGGACTTTCGCTGAGCGTCGGTACCGCCATTGCCGGAAAGCTCGACAAGCGCGATTACCGTGTGTTTACCGTCCTGGGCGACGGCGAGCTGCCAGAAGGTTCCAACTGGGAAGCCGCATTATCGGCCTCGCATTATAAGCTTGACAACCTTTGCGCCATTCTGGATAAAAACACCTTGCAAATCAGCGGGCCTACCAGCGCCGTGTGCAATACCGACCCTGTCGACGAGAAGTTCGAAGCTTTCGGCTGGGCGGTGCGGCATGTAGACGGGCACAATATCGGCGAGCTCGTGGCGGCATTCGAGGCATTACCATTTGAAAAAGACAAGCCGAGCCTCATTATCGCGCACACCGTGAAGGGTAAGGGGGTGAGTTATATGGAAAATCAATTGAAATGGCACCACGGGGTACCTGATAAGCAGCAGTATGCCGATGCGATACAGGAACTGGACGAGCTGGAAGAAACCCTGGCCTGATCCGTTTCTGAGTAATCAATTTAAATGCAAGAAATTGTGGATGCGACTATCGAGAACATTGCTGTGACCCAGCGCGCCAACCTGGAAGTATTTTCGGGCACATTGCAGCACCTCGCCCAGGCCGACAGGGACATTATCGTAGTAACGAGCGATTCGCGCGGCTCGGGCAAGCTGGTGCCGTTCGGGCAGAAGTTTCCGGAACAGATCATCGAAGTGGGTATTGCCGAACAAAACCTTGTGGGCGTTGCGGCCGGGCTGGCTTCGACGGGCAAGAAGGTTTTCGCGGTTTCTCCCGCCTGCTTTCTGACGGCCCGCGCATTGGAACAGATCAAAAACGATGTGGCCTATTCCGACAACCCGGTGAAACTGATCGGCATTAGCGCGGGCGTGAGCTACGGCGCATTGGGCTCCACGCACCATAGTTTGCATGATTTCGCGGTTTTGCGCACCATTAATAACCTCATTGTCGTAGCCCCGGCCGATAATTTCGAAACCGAGCAGGCCATTTTGCTGGCTGCTGAAACCGATATGCCGGTGTACATCCGTTTTGGCAAAAAACAGATGCCTTTACTTTCGGACGATGAGAAGACATTCGAATTCGGCAAAGGCCGCATTGTGCGGGAAGGTGCCGATATTACCATTGTCGGAACAGGCGAAACGGTAGCGCCCGCCTTACGGGCCGCCGAAAAGCTCGAACGCGAGCACAATATCTCGGCTGCTGTGGTGAGCATGCACACCATTAAGCCGCTCGATTACGATCTTCTGCAAAACATCGCAACTTCCGGCCAGCCGATTATCACGGTGGAGGAACATAGCGTCTACGGCGGACTGGGCGAGGCTTGCGCTTCGTTTTTGATCCAGCATAACTTTCATAACCGGTTCAAGATCATGGGTATTCCCGATGAATACACGGTCACCGGCTCCCAAACGGAGATTTTCAATCATTACGGTATTTCGGAAGGAGGCATTGCCGCGGCGGCACTCGGCCTCGTAGGATAAGCGATCGTTCGTGTAAGTGTAAACGGGCCGTTAATGAGTCGTTTTAAAATCAGGTCCTTTTCAAATAGGGTTATTTGGCCAAAATTTATGAAACTGATAAGAGCTATGTGCTGTGGTGCCGCTTTGCTTCTCGCAAGTGTCACATACGCACAGGATGCGACCAGGCACCGCGTGCTGGTGCTGACAGACATTGAAAACGAGCCGGACGACACCCAGTCGATGATCCGGTTTTTGACCTATTCCAACCAATGGGACATCGAGGGGCTTGTCGCCACGACTTCCATTCACCAGCAGAAGCGCGTTGCACCGGAAAAGATCAGGCAACTCATAGAAGCCTACCGGAAAGTACGTCCTAACCTGCTTTTGCACGAGAAAGGTTACCCCGAAGCGGATTACCTCGTGAGCATTACCAAAAGCGCCTATCCCGATTTCGGCCTGAACGCAGTAGGTAAGGGCAAGGATTCGGAAGGTTCGGAATGGATTATCAAGGTAGTTGACAAAAAGGACGACCGGCCGGTATGGATTCCCGTCTGGGGCGGCGCCAACTGCCTGGCACAGGCGCTTTGGAAAGTGAAAATGACGCGCTCGCCCGAGGACGTACAGAAGTTTGTCTCCAAAATCAGAATGTATACCATTTCGGACCAGGACGATACCGGTCCGTGGATCCGCAAAAACTTCCCTGACGTTTTTTATGTGGGTAGTCCGGGTTACCATGCGGCTGGCGCTTACCATTATGCGACCTGGTCGGGTATCAGCGGCGACAAGTTTCACGGCCGCTTCTCCGGCGCCAATTTTGAAATCGTAGACAATCCCTGGCTCGACGAACACGTGCGCAGCCATGGCCCGATGGGTAAGGAATATCCATTCACCAAATTCCTCATGGAGGGCGACACCCCATCGTTTTTAGGATTGATCAACAACGGCCTGAACGATCCCGAGCATCCCGAATACGGCGGCTGGGGCGGACGATACGAACTTTACACGCCACGCACACTCAAATATTTTTACGAACCCGAAACCCGTCCGATCTACACCGACGCGATGGACGAGGTGAAGGGTGTCGACGGCGCCTACCACACCAGCAACAAGGCCACATTATGGCGCTGGCGAGAGGCGTTCCAGTACGATTTCGCGGCGCGGATGGACTGGACGATCAAACCTTACAAGGAAGCCAATCACCCGCCGAAAGCCGTTGTGAAGGGCGGCACGCGTATCGATGCCAAAGTGGGTGAAAATGTGCAGCTTAACGCGGAAGGCTCCCTGGACCCGGACGGCAACGCACTGAGCTATGAATGGATCTACTACCCCGAGCCGGGCAGCTATAACATCAAAGAATCCATCGGTATTAAGGATATAAAAGCGGCGCGGACGTCTTTTGTGGCTCCAAAGGTGGAGAAACCGGAGACGATCCATGTCGTAATGGCCGTGACCGACAATGGTACGCCTGCGTTGACGCGTTACCAGCGCGTGATCGTGACCGTGTATCCGTGAAACTGATTAGAGCGGCGGCCTAAACCCATTGCAGCAACATGAAAAACAGCATACATTACCGGATAGCGTTTTTTTGCATCCTTTTCGGGATTGGATTTATTAGTTGTAAAACAAAAGAATCCAAAGACGAGCCGAAAAAGATTGCGATCGTGATTTCGACACTCAATAACCCGTGGTTCGTTTTCCTCGCGCAAAAAGCCGAGGCAAAGGCGAAACAACTGGGTTACGAATCCAAAATTTTTGACTCGCAAAACAATACCGCACAGGAAACCGACCATTTCGACAATGCGATCGCCTCGGGGTATGACGCCATTTTGTTCAATCCTACCGACGCCGACGGCTCTATTGTGAATGTAAAGAATGCGGTGGCTGCCGGTGTGCCTGTGTTTTGTATGGATAGGGAAGTGAATGCGAACGGGGCGGCTACTTCGCAGATTTTGTCGGACAGCTATTCCGGCTGTGTAGCGATCGGCAAGTATTTCGTCGAGACGCTGAACAAGAAAGGGAAATACGTCGAAATCCTCGGGATGGTGGGCGATAACAACACCTGGAACCGTTCGAAGGGCTTTCACAGCGTGGTGGATTTTTACCCGGGACTGAAAATGGTGGCCCAGCAAAGCGCCGATTTCGACCGGAACAAGGCGATGGAGGTGATGGAATCCATCTTGCAGGCGCACCCGGATATCGACGGTGTTTTTTGCGGCAACGACGCCATGGCTATGGGCGCTTACCAGGCATTGGTGGCCGCCGGGAAGGCCGAGCGCGTGAAGGTATTCGGCTTCGACGGGGCCGAGGATGTCGTGAAATCCATTCAGGATGGGAAGATACTGGCCACGGGTATGCAGTTCCCGGAAGTAATGGCGCAGACGGCGGCCACATTTGCCGACGAGTATTTCAAAGGTAAACGTGATTTCCCGGGTAAAATGCCCGTAGCCGTGGAACTGGTGAAGAAGGATAATGTCGAAAATTATGCCGCTTACGGCGAAAAAGAATAGCTATGCCCAAACCGATCCGATACCTGCTTTACCTGGCGGTGTTTGCATTACTGGCTTATAATTCGGTGTATTTCAAAAAACTGGATGAAGTGAAGGCCGGTACGGCGGCGTTCGATGCTGCCGGTTACGCCCGGGATTTTTGGGATAAAAAGCTGACGCCGGGCCTCTCCAAAGCCACGGACCTGAACGCATTGACCGCCCTTTTGAAAACTGACAAGGAAAAGGCATTTAACGAGCATTCGCACGCGCTGGGCATTGGTAATATCCGCTATTTTCTCGTGAAAGGGCAGGGTGTTGTGACGGACGTGAATGAAAATGAGGTGTCTGTCGAACTGGTTAATGCGGGTCAAACTGCTGGAAATGTGCGTCTTGCGACGGAGTATATTTTCGGTAATGCGGTCCGCGACGCTTCGGGTGCAATCGATATCAATGCATTCACGAATTCCATGGATTTCAATAATGTATCGGCCGAGATCAATAAACTGATCCGCGAAAAGGTGGTGCCGCCATTCAAATCCAAAGTGAAAAAAGGCGACCGGGTAACATTCCACGGCGCCATCGAACTCAACCGTGCGCATTTGCAGGTGAATGATATCGAAATCATCCCGGTTAATCTACAAATCGAAAAGCCATGACGGACACAGCTACATTGTTGGAAGTGAAGCATATCACGAAGCGGTTTCCGGGCGTGATTGCGCTGGATGACGTTTCGCTTTCGATCGAAGCCGGAAAAGTGACCGCGCTGATAGGCGAGAACGGGGCCGGGAAATCGACCTTGATGAAGATCTTATCGGGTGTTTATCCGGATTTTGAAGGAGCTATTTATTACAAAGGGGAGACGGCAAAGTTCGCCGGCCCGAAAGACGCCCAGCAACAGGGCGTGGTGATCATCCACCAGGAACTTAATTTAATTCCCTATTTAACCATCACAGAAAATATTTTCCTCGGCCGCGAGCTGGTCACCCAGTACGGCACGATGGACAAAAGTCGCATGCGCAAGCGTACGCAGGAGCTGCTGGACCGTTTGAAACTGAAAGCCAGCCCTGATTCGCAGGTTTTCAAGCTCAAAGTAGGCCAGCAGCAGATCGTCGAAATCGCCAAGGCATTGCTCACCGACGCCGAGCTGATCATCATGGACGAGCCGACGTCGGCCATCACCGGCGCGGAAGTGGAAGTTTTGTTCGACATCATCGCCGATCTCAAAGCGCAGAACAAAGCCATCGTCTACGTCTCGCACAAGCTCGACGAACTCTTCCGCATTGCCGATAATTACGTGGTACTCCGCGACGGCAAGAGCATCGAATCCGGCGAAATGGCGGGGATGACCCAGGACCAGTTGATCAGCAAAATGGTCGGCAGGAAAATCGAGGTAATGCGGAAAACCACAGCTCGTGGCGCTTGCGAGCCGCTGCTGGAAGTGAAAAACCTGAACCTGAAAAGTCGGCTGAAAGCGGGTAACGTACTCCGCAATGTTTCTTTTAACATAGGTAAAGGTGAAATCGTGGGCCTTTTTGGTCTGATGGGCGCAGGTCGTACCGAGTTGCTCGAAACCATTTTCGGGTTACACCCGGCGCATTCGACCGGCGAAGTGCTGCTAGGCGGGGAATCCATTTGCTGCGATTCTCCCGCACGTGCGATCGCGGCCGGGCTCGCGCTCGTGCCCGAAGACCGGAAAAAGGATGGTTTGATACTCGGGCTGGGTGTCAAGAATAACATCAGCCTCACCACCCTGGAAGAAATGGAGGATTTTGGGACACTCAACGATTCGAAAGAATGCGGGCTGGCTGATCACTATATCAGTGAGTTACGCATTAAAACGCCGTCGAAGGAGCAAAAGGCGAAGAACCTCAGCGGGGGCAACCAGCAAAAGATCGTGCTCGCCAAATGGCTGGCCACCCGTCCGAAAGTGCTCCTGCTCGACGAACCGACGCGCGGCATCGATATCAATGCCAAAACGGAGATTTATAAACTCATTATCCGTCTCGCCGACGAGGGTTTGGGGATTTTAATGGTTTCTTCGGAACTCCCTGAAATCCTGGCTATTTCGGATCGTATTCTCGTCATGTCCGAAGGAAGATTAACGGGCGAATTTTCATCAGATGAAGCATCGGAAGACGGAATACTTAAAGCAGCGATAGGCGTGAGCCCAACGGCAGTCGGCGGTCAGCGGCCTGCCGTTGGCGGTCAAACGCGCCCATAAAAAACGAACAAACGCATATGCCACAAGACATTCAACCCATAGCAGGAGAAAAACAGACCACAGAGGGCCGGTTGCCCGCATTGCAGGGCCGGTTTCCGATTGCGCGCTTTCAGTCTCTGATCGCGCTCTTTTTGCTTTGCCTTGCTTTAAGTATTATGTCGGATAAATTCCTGACGTTTTCGAACCTATGGAATGTCATGCGGCAGATTTCGGTCAATATCTGTATCTCCGTGGGGATGACTTTGATTGTGCTGACGGCTGGGATTGACTTATCTGTCGGCTCGGTGCTGGCATTATGCGGCGCAATTACAGCCGGTTTGCTTAAAAACGGCATTGAAATACCTTCTCAAAATCTCTACATCGGTTTCACCGTGCTCGGCGCGATCCTCGCGGGCGGGTTGACGGGCTCGGCATTGGGCGCATTCAACGGCTGGGCGATTACGCGGTTCAGTGTGCCGCCATTTGTGGCTACGCTGGCTATGCTTACCGTCGCGAGGGGACTTACTATGCTCTGGACGGGCGGTTTCCCGATCAGCGGGCTGGGAGATACGTTCCTTTTCATCGGTACCGGTTGGTTTCTGGGCATTCCGGTGCCGGTATGGATTTCGATTGTCGTCGTGGCGCTCGCCGTTTTCCTGACCGACAAGACGCGCATCGGGCGCTACATTTACGCGATCGGGGGCAACGAAAGTGCTTCGCGTTTGTCTGGGATCAATGTTAGCAAGGTTAAAATCATTGTGTATACGCTAGCCGGAGCGCTCGCTGCGGTGGGCGGGATCATGGTCACTTCGCGCCTTGATTCCGCCCAACCCAACGCGGGTATCAGCTACGAGCTGGATTCCATCGCGGCCGTCGTGATCGGCGGCACCTCCCTCTCCGGCGGCCGCGGAAGCATCCTGGGCACCGTCCTCGGGGCGCTGATCATCGGGGTTTTGAATAACGGGTTGGTACTATTGAACGTATCACCGTTCTGGCAGCAGGTGGTGAAAGGGCTGGTGATTTTGCTGGCGGTGATTATTGATAAGTCGAATGGGAAGGGGGAGTAGAAATCAGGTGTTTCGCAATCCAATGATTAATGGCATGAGGTCGAAGTACATTGAGCGAAAGCCATCCTGCGGTATGTGTTCTTCTTCGTTGGCATACTCGAATCCGTATCGGGAATAGTATAGAGACATGTCGTAGTGGGGCTCGACATCAGCATCATAGAGGGCATCGACCGTCAGGAATCGGGCGCCGATTTTATCGGAAACATTCATTGCAACGTATTCCATCGCCCATTTGATCAATTTTTGACCCATTCCTTTAACACGTCTGTCTCCCGCTAACCAGCCTATTTTGATAGCGGGAAATGTAGAACGAGCTACGCCCTCATTTAATAGAATTGGCTCTTTGACAACCAATTTGTCTGCAAGCAAAGTCACATAGCCTGCCAAATGGCCTCCATGATGAACTATAAAACACTTGCTTAGTATGCTGTCAGACTCTGTTTTAATAAGGTTCCCTCCGATATAACTTTGGAACTCTGGTCTTTTGCATTTGAAACCCCGACACAGGTCTCCTATATCGGGTTCATCTCAACAACCGGAATATCATTGAAGCTTACACCTTCAAACCTGGCTTTCGGGGGCATCTCGTTTTGTTTGCTGTTTTTTACTTTCAAGAATTTGCTGAATGGTTTCCCGGGCAGCAGCATTGGAGACATAGGAGCCAGACTTAACAGCTGTCGCAAGCCGTTCCGCTGACTTTCCTGTTACCGGCTTTGAAACTGTGTTCCCTGTGTACTTCATATCCTTAAGATTTTTGAAAAGCATTTCTCAAAATTACTTTATATCAGGCTAATTGTTGCTACGATATTAATGGGAATGAGTAGGATGCACTTGTCGATGTCCCAATAACCAATTCCAATGATCAACCGTTACACTATTCTGATGAAAGTTACCGATCTGCTGATAGCACTGTTCGCAATAGCCATATTCTCCTGCCAAAAACAATCCTACCTCTTCACCTCCTTCCGTGAACCCGCTACCGACGGCCTGCATCTCGCTTACAGCCACGACGGCTACCATTGGAACGATCTGGGCGGTGGTTACCTCAAACCGGAGGTAGGCGGGAAGCTCATGCGCGATCCGTCGATCGCGCGCGGGAAGGATGGGACGTTTCATCTCGTGTGGACGACTAACTGGAAGGGCGACAAGGGTTTTGGTTATGCAAGTTCGAAGGACATGGTGCATTGGTCCCCGCAGCGGTTCCTTCCCGTGATGGAGCATGAGCCCGACGTGGTAAATGTGTGGGCGCCGGAGTTGTTTTATGATGAGGAAAACGATCGTTTCGTGATTATCTGGGCATCGACCATCCCTTTCAAATTCCCGAAAGGAGAGGAGGACGAGCGGAACAATCACCGGATGTATTATGTGACTACGAAGGATTTTCAGACGTTTTCCAAAGCCGCATTGTTCCTCGATCCGGGTTTCAGCGTGATCGACTGCGTGATTGCGAAGCGTAAAAAGGACGACTACGTACTGGTTTTAAAAGATAATACCCGCCCGCAGCGGAACATTAAGGTAGCGTTTGCGAAAGATGTTTTGGGGCCTTACCATGATGTTTCGGAGCCGTTCACGGGCTTTCTGACCGAAGGGCCGACTGCGGCGCACGTCGGAGAGGACTGGCTGATCTACTTCGACCAGTACCGCGACAAGACCTATGGCGCAGTCAGGACGAAGGATTTCAAAAGTTTTACCAATATCTCAAGGGAGATCACAGTGCCCGAAGGCCACAAACACGGAACGATCATTCGGGTCAGTGCCGGAATGCTGAAAAAGCTCAGGCAGCAGGCGCCGGGTATGCCCAAATGATGTAATTGCAGGCCAGAAGCAGGAATAAATTGTCGGATTACAGGGGAATTGATGTCGTTGTCCTGATTATCTGTAAATTATCGCATTCACTCAAACTTTGTGCGATGCGAGATCATGAACCGCTTATCGACGAGCTCCTGGGGCGCTTCCGACAGGAGATCGGTGCGGACCTTGAAAAGTATTCCAATCATGTTCACCGGGTCTTCGAGACTTGCGTGATGCGCGATAGCAACCCTGCTAATCGGCATAAATATGCCATTGCAGCCGTATTTCATGATATCGGCATCTGGACGGCCCACACGATCGACTACCTCCCGCCCTCCATCGTGCAAGCGGAACATTACCTGAATACCACGCAAGGCGGCGCCGGGGTTTCCGAGATCACAGCCATGATCTACTGGCATCACAAGATCGGGCATTACCATGGAGCGTTTTCTGTAACTGTCGAAACTTTCCGGAAAGCGGACTGGATCGACGTTTCGCTCGGCTTGCTCACCTTCGGCGCCAGCCGTCCAATGCTCCGCCGGCTGCGGAGGCGGTACCCTAATGCAGGTTTCCATATGTTTTTGATACGGAAAATCGGTGCTAATTTTTTGCGGCATCCGTTGAATCCGCTGCCGATGTTCAAATCGTAATTACAGGAGCTGCGTATAAGGTATGCGTTAGTTGTGTGGTTATAATTGTTTGATGATTAAATAAGATGAATGATAGTAAGAAAGCTATGAAGACTGCTTTTCGTTTCAAGACCTGGCTAAAATTCACCCGTTTTCATGAAGGCTTTTACCCGTCCGGAACTCCGTCTGGCCCATTATTTGGAAGAAGAGCAGAAACTGTGGCGGGAAATGCTTGCGGGGGATGTCACCGCATATGAACACCTCATTAACCGTACTTACGACCTGCTTTTTCACTACGGAACGAAGTTTAACAGCGACCGCGAGCTAATCAAGGACTGCATTCAGGACGTTTTTCTCGGTATTTGGGAAAAGCGGGATGCATTGAATCCCGACATCCCGCCGAAGCCGTACCTGCTCGCTTCGCTACGCCGCCGGTTGCATCGCCTCGCTTCCCGTCTGCGCATGGATTGCATGGATTACTATAATGAATCGGACATTGTTTTCGATCTCGAATTTGGTGTGGAATACGAGTTGATCGAGTCCGAGAACGACCGCCTGCTGGCCTCCCGGATGACGGAAATGCTCAACGAACTTCCCAAACGGCAGAAGGAAGCCGTTTTTCTTCGTTTTTATAATGATATGGAGCGTGAAGAAATCGCGCTCGTGATGGACATTCAACCGCAGTCCGTTTCCAATCTGCTGCAAGAAGCATTCAAGTTTATCAAATCGCATTGGAAAGCCATTGTTTCATTGTTTCTGGCTCTGCCGTTTTGATTTTGGAATACCTCATTTAAAATTTCAAAAAAAATCCAAAAAAATACAGTATCCCGCTAGCGGGACGGTCTAATGGTGTTTGAAAAGCTAAATTTTGCACATGGACCGTTACCGGGATTTCAGTTTGGGGGAGTTTGTCTGGGATAAATCGTTCCGCAACTGGGTGCTTAACCCGACGCGCGAGGACGACGAAACCTGGCAGAACTGGCTCGCCGCCAATCCAGACAAAAGCGAAATGGTGGACCGTGCGCGCCAACTGGTACTGTCCATCCGGCCGAATAATGCATCGCTCGGCAACCCCGAAAAACGGAAAGCGGTGGAGCGGATCGTTGAAAGGCTGGAAGCGAGAAACCTGGACCGCGCCGAAGACACGCATGCGCCCTGGTACGCCGGTAGTATGGTGCGTATTGCGGCTATGGTCGTGCTACTGGCAGGGTTTAGCTGGATATTCTGGCTGCGTCACGAACAGCCTGAGATTATTGGTTACGACCAGCTGGTGGCCGCCGCAAATGGGGAAATGCGCGAAACAACGAATACCACCGCGCAACCGCTGACGATCAGCCTCGAAGACGGAAGTCACGTTACGCTCGACCCAGGCAGTAAAATGAGTTACCCGCCCCATTTTAACGGTGTCCGCCGTGAAGTGTTTCTTTCCGGAAAAGCATTTTTCGACATTGCCAAAGATCCATCCAGGCCCTTTTTTGTATATGCCAATGAGTTGGTAACCAAAGTTTTGGGTACCAGTTTCACGGTCCGCTCCTTTGCCAATGAGCAGGAGGTCTCGGTCGCTGTAAAAACCGGTAAGGTGGCGGTCTTTTCAAGGGAAGATACGGACGCGACCGAGAAACAAAGTTCGCGGGAACTGACCGGTGTGGTGATCGAACCGAACCAGCAGGTCGTTTTTGTCCGTAAATCCGTCAAAATCACCAAAAGCCTGGTTCCCGAACCGGAAGTGGTCGCGGAGGCTGGTGCCGCCCCGCATTTTGAATTCGACGAAGCGCCTGTATCGGCTGTTTTCAGCGCGTTGCAGAACGCTTACGGCATCGATATCATTTATGACAGGAACGTCATGGACGAGTGCCCGATTACCGCTACGCTTACCGAAATGTCGCTTTACGAGAAGCTGGACCTGATTTGCAAGGCTGTGGGCGCCAGCTACAAGAGCATTGACGGGCGGATCGTGGTGGAGGGAAAAGGTTGCAGAAATAACTAAATAAAAAGCCGGCTCATGCGACAACATGGCCGGCTCGGATATCCTCAGTGGTTAGCAGACCGTCACATCTCACGCAAATGGGATGAGGAGGAAGATTTTGCCAAGTTTCAATTAACAAAACCGTTCAAATTTATGAAAATACCGGTACAGTTCCATCGTAAATGGTTAGTTCTTATGCGGATAAGCGTCGCACAATTGATAATGTCGGTTTGGCTGGTCGGGAATGCGTTCGCGGCGGACGTGCGCGCACAGGAACTGCTCAACAAGCGCATCAGCCTGCAAGCCCAGGACCTGGAAGTGAAGAAAGTCCTGCACCAGATCGAGAAGCAGGCCGGCGTCCGGTTTATTTTC
Organism: Dyadobacter sp. SG02; assembly: GCF_900109045.1. Taxonomy (GTDB): domain Bacteria; phylum Bacteroidota; class Bacteroidia; order Cytophagales; family Spirosomataceae; genus Dyadobacter. The sequence goes on along the minus strand of NZ_FNYL01000015.1, from coordinate 64,541 downwards.
AGCTCCAAAATGATCCAGTCGGGCCGGAAAGTGACGATCCAGCAATCGAACCAGGAGCTTTCGAAGGTATTGGAGGATTTTCTGGTGCCGCTGGGGCTTACCTATGAAGTTTCGGGTAAAAATATCGTGATACGGCCCTCGGAAACGCCGAAATGGAACTCCGGGGAGCCTGAGGCTTCGGTTAAAGGCGGTTGGCAGGCCGGTACCGAAGTGACGATCAAAGGTCGCGTAACCGATGCGGAGAAAAACGAGCCCTTGCCTGGCGTAAATATCCTTGTGAAGGGTACACAAACGGGCACGTCCACGGACGCTAATGGGAACTATACTTTGGGGGTCGAAAATGCTAATACTGTGCTCATTTACAGCTTCGTAGGCTACGAGCCGCAGGAAGTGCAGGTAGGGAGCCGGACAGAGATCAATATTAGTCTCAAAACAGACCAGAAATCGCTCGAAGAAGTGCTCGTGGTAGGTTATGGCACGGTTAAGAAAAGCGACATTACCGGCTCTGTAGCATCCGTGAAATCGCAGGAACTGACTGCTTATCCGGCATTAGGAACCGTGCAGGCTTTGCAGGGCCGCGCCGCAGGCGTGCAGATCCAGGCCAATAACGGTGAGCCGGGCTCGAATTTCAAGGTGCGTATTCGCGGAGGTACTTCCATTAATGCAAGCAGCGATCCTATTTACGTGGTCGACGGTTTTGTTGGCGGTACATTGCCGCCGCCGGAGGATATCGAATCGATTGAAATCCTGAAAGATGCGTCGGCCACAGCCATTTACGGATCGCGCGGCGCCAACGGCGTGATCATGGTGACGACCAAAAAAGGTACTTCGGGTAAGCCGCGTATCGACTTCAATACTTCGTTTTCAAGCCAGAAGGAGATCAATCGCCTCGATTTGCTCAATGCGAAGCAATTTCTCGACTATGTGCAGGAGGCCCGTCCGACCATCGTTTCGCAAGGTGCCGATACCGACTGGCAGGACGAAATCTTCCGTCGTGGCGGCATTCAGAACCACCAGTTGTCGGTAGCAGGCGGCAGCGAGGCGGTGAAATATTATGTATCGGGCGCTTATTACGATCAGAAAGGTATTATCCTCAATTCGGGTTACAAGCGGTATTCGGTGACGAGCAATATCGATATCAATGCCACCAAGAGGCTGAAACTGGGTTTGAACCTCTTCGCGCAGCGCGTGTCGCGCCAGCAGTCGCGTACACAGGAGGGCTCGGGCGGACTTACGCCGGGAGTAATGTCGGCGGCACTGAAATTCGAACCCGACCAGCCGATACGCGACGCTAATGGTCGTTTTACGGTAGGGCGCCTCAGCGATCCGATCGATAATCCCTATGCGATTGCCACACAGCTGGAAAACGAGTCGCTGGCCGATCGCATCCAGGGCAACCTTTACGCCGAATACAATATTCTCAAAGACCTGAAATTCAGGGTGACGCTGGGTGCCACGACCAACAGTGGCCGTACCGGCACGTTCACGCCGACTACATTGAATGACGGCCGGAACGTTGGAGGTGCAGCGACTGTAAATGGTTCAAAAAGTACATTGCTGTTGAATGAGAACTATTTGACCTACAACAAAAAAATCGGCAGTGCGCACGACCTGTCGGTCATGGCGGGCTATTCCTACCAGAAATCGTCCAGTGAAACCTGGGGCGGCTCGGGGCAGTCGTTCATTACGGATGCGGTTTCTTACTGGAACCTGGGCGGCTCGTCGGTGTGGCAAAGCCCGAATTCGGGGCTTACGGAATGGGTACTCGCTTCCTATTATGCACGTCTCACTTATTCATTGGCTGACAAGTATTTGTTTACGGCCAATATCCGGCAGGACGGCTCTTCGAATTTTAGTAAAAACCACAAATGGGCTACGTTCCCCTCCGGCGCATTTGCATGGAAAATGTCGAGCGAGCCTTTTATGCAGAACATTTCGGCGATCAGCCAGTGGAAATGGCGCGTGAGCTACGGACTGACGGGTAACCAGGCGATAGAGCCTTACCAAACGATGGCCCGCTTCTCGAATGTGTATGCCGTTATCAACGGATCACCAACGAACGCCGTGCGCCCGACCACCGTCGCCAACGACGACCTTACCTGGGAAACAACGCATCAGTTGGACTTCGGTGCGGATGTGAGTTTGTTCAACAACCGCATCAACCTCGTGGCCGATTACTACCGCCGCGTCACGAAAGACTTGCTTTTTAGCGTGCAGTTGCCGCAGTATTCGGGTTATACCAACCAGTTACAGAATATCGGCGAGGTTGAAAACAAAGGAATCGAGTTTACATTCAATACCCGCAACCTCGTGGGTGCTTTCAAATGGAGTACGGATATTAACTTCTCTTTAAACCGTAATAAAATCCTGAAACTGCCCGCAGGCACGGATATTCTTTACGGCTCGGCACCGGGGCACATGGTAGGGATGGGTCAAACCCAGGTATTGCGCGAAGGCTATCCGGTTGGTAGTTTCTATGGCTGGATCTACGACGGCGTGTACCAGGATGGCGATAGCTTCATTCCCGGCGGCGGCTTCGAAACGGTAGCGGGCGGCGAGAAATTCAGGGATATTAATGGTAAAAAGGACGCGAACGGCCAGCTCACAGGCGAGCCCGACGGCATGCTCAACAGCGACGACCGCACGATCATCGGTAACCCGCACCCGAAATTCACCTGGGGAATGAGCAACGATTTCAGTTACAAGGGTTTTGACCTGAATGTTTTTTTCCAGGCTTCGAAAGGCAACGATATGCTGAGCTATACTTTGATGGAATTGAACCTGCTCTCGGCCATCAACAATGCGACCACCGAAGCATTGAACCGCTGGACACCGACCAATACCAATACCGACGTGCCGAAAGCGGCGGTCGGCCGCACGCGCCGGGTATCGACGCGGTGGGTGAAGGATGGCAGTTTTGTGAGGATGAAAAACCTGGCTATCGGTTATAATTTTCCCAAACCCGTGCTCGAAAAGCTGCATATCAGCAAGCTGCGCATTTACGCCAGCGCCCAGAACATCCTGACATTCACCAAGTACAAAGGCTACGACCCGGAAGTGAACTACTCGTCGGACGGGAACACCGACAGCAACCGTAACCTCGGCCTCGACTACGGCAGCTATCCGAACGCGAAATCGTACACCATCGGCCTGAACCTGGGTTTTTAAAGCATTAAACGGACATCAAAAATGAAGCATTTATTCAATAGATCGATAATCCTGACCGCGGCGCTTTCCATGCTGCTCGGCTGTGCGGACCTGGACGAGAAGCCCGTGGGCCTGCTCGCGCCCGAGGCATTGTTCAGGACTTCCAAAGATGTGGAAACAGCCATTATGGGCGCTTACGGCTGGATGGCTACCGAACGCCTTTACGGCCGCCAGTTTGTGTCGGCGCTCATGCTGCGGAGCGACATGGAGGACATTGGCGACCGCGGTACGCCGGCCGAACGCCAGCAGGTGAACGACTTCAATATGGATGATAACAACAACATGGTCAACCAGTTCTGGCCGGTTTGGTACCAGGTTATCAGCTCGACCAATGCGTCCATTTTCGGCGCGCAAGCGCTCAATCTGCCCGAAGCCACCGGTAACCCGCTGATCGCCGAGGCCCGTTTCATCCGCGCGTTCGCCTATTTCCACCTCGTACAGGTATTCGGCGACATTCCCTACATCGATTATTTTATCAGTAACCCGGAGTCCGTCAAATCCATTTCCAAAACGCCTGCGGCAACGGTTTATACCAATATCATCGCCGACCTGGAATTTGCCAAGCAATGGCTGCCCGACAAACAGCCGTCGGAAGTGCGGAGCCGCGCTACCAAGGGCACGGCCGCTTCCTACCTGGCCTCGGTGCACCTCACGATGGGCCAGTTCCAGAAGGCTTATACCGAAGCAAAATGGGTGATCGACAACAAAGACAAGTTCGGGTACGCGCTTGAAGCGGATTTTCAAACCCTGTTCAAAGCGCCCCAGGCCCCGAATATGAAGGAGCATATTTTCGATATCGACTTTTTGGGTATGAAAACCGGCGAGGGCGGTGCGAACGACGACATTATGGCGCCCATGACAGGCGTACGCGGAGGCGACGCGCCACGTAGCGGATGGAGCGTGATCGTACCTTCGATGAAAGTGTACAACACCTGGGATAACCGCGATTACCGCAAGGAAGTCAGTTTCGACGACTCGCTGCTGATCGGCGGCAAGCTCGTTCCATACACCGAATTTACGAACACCAAACGCCCGCATATTGCCAAATACGCCCGTTTTGCAGGTAATTCCAATTCAGAAGGCCGCGATTCCGACCATAACTACGCCGCGATGCGCTACGCCGAGATCCTGCTCATCGCCGCCGAAGCATCGGTGGAAGTGAACGGTCCTAATGCGGAGGCGCTGGGCTATATCAATCAGATCCGGGCCCGCGCCAGAAACTGGGCCGGCAAGCAAACGACTTTCCCCGAGGACGTAAAGGCAGGTCTTGCAAAAGAGGCAATGATCGACCTGATCCTCGACGAACGCCGCCTCGAACTCGCATTCGAGTACAAGCGCTGGTACGATATCAAGCGCCGCAACCTGGGTGAAAAGGTTTTCAAAGGCACCAACTCACTGGAACCGCACGATAGTTTCAATGCGACCCGCGATTACCTGATGCCCCTCCCGCGCGTGGAGTTGCAGGTGAACCCGAATTTGATGCCGCAGAATCCGGGGTATTAATTTTGAATGATCCGCCGTGGAACGGGTGGAATGACCTGATAAAATCGCGTAGCGTGTAATATTGGTAGCAATAGGGCGGATCAAAAAAAGCGAATAAATCCCGGCAGGGATGTAACGACAATGCCGCGGCAATGCGCCTGCGATGCATTGTTGTTACATGCCCAAGGGCATTTCGGTAGACATTTATGTTTTCGGTTGCTACCGATGTTACATGCCTGACGGCATTGTCCTGTTGTTGGTCTGTTCGAAAACTTTTCGGATTTCGTCGCTTTCTTGCATTGTTAAAAAAAATGTCCGGGCTGTCACCTGATCTGTAACTACATTATCTGCGAGTAGTAATCTTGTTTGAATCAGTCGCGGTTGCAGCCAGCCCCTTTCTCCGCCTTTCAGTTCAGTAGGAACAAGCGGTTCGCTGAAATCGTAGGCGGTCTGTTTGAACCGGAATACCAAAACCGGAGTGCCTTCTTCCCACCTTGAATGGCATTCGACGTTTCCTGAAAGCAGGTCGTCGGGAAAGTGCGTGTTTTTGAGGATAATGTCGAGCGTATCCGCGCCTGGGAGTACACGTATGTAGGGGGAGCGTTCGGGGATTGGCATCGTTTTCAAAATTTCTTTGCATCATGAACAAAACCCGCTCTGGAATGATTCAGGGCGGGTTTTTTGTGCGATGTGACCGTGTTTTAATAATTGTGACGTTTTTGTGACGCCGTTTTTTAGTCTTTCGGTGACATAAGATGCTTATTTGCCTGAAACCTAAATCACAAAAACCTATCAGATTATGGATCCATTTTTGGGTGAAATCAGGGCATTGGGCGGACCTGTGCTTCCCGCGAATTGGGCTTACTGCGACGGTTCTCTTCTTTTGATCGAGGAGAATGACGCGTTGTTCCAGCTAATCGGTACAAGCTATGGTGGCGATGGTATTACCAATTTCGCATTGCCGGATCTCCGGTCGCGGATACCCATGGGCCAAAGTCTCCGTAATCTCCCCGGCCATCAGGGAGGCTCGGAACTAGCAGATTTGAGTGTGGAGAACTTGCCTGCGCACAGGCACTTACCTGCGTGTAGTACCGATGACAAGCCTGATACAAAAGACGCGACGAATGCCTTCTGGTCCGGCGCAGCCGAAGGTGGATTGAGGTACGCGCCAGCCCCGGGGAGCGTCGGCATGAATGCTGAAAGTATACAACAGGAAGGTGGTGGTGAACCGCACGAAAACCGGATGCCGGTTCTTGCCGTCAACTATATCATCGCGCTCAGCGGCTTATACCCAAGTCCAGCATAACTAACCATTCATCATTCGATATTTTATGCAGCCTTATATTTCAGAAATCAGGAGTTTCGCTTTTTCATACGCGCCACGGGATTGGGCGCTCTGCGATGGAAGAGCAATTGTAGTGAACGATTCCACAAGGACGCTTTACTCGCTGATCGGAACTACTTTCGGAGGTGATGGCACCTATTTCAGGCTGCCTGATCTCCGCGACAGGGTGACTATCGGTAACGGTCCGGGTTACCCGGCATTTGCCCGTGGAGGCGAAGAGACCCATCAACTTACGCACCAGCAAATGCCTAAGCACCGCCACCGCGGCATGGCGAGCGTCAACGGGGCGGACAGCGCGGACCCGAAAGGCCATTTCTGGCCGTCCGATGCCGGATATATGCTCCGCAGCAACAACGACATGAGCGAGCTGGCTACCGAACTGGTGGGGGGCGGCATTGCCCATAACAACATGTCGCCATACCTGGCGATAACCTATGCCATTTGTCTCGTGGGATTGTATCCCGGACTAAATTATCGGGTTACGGATGATTTTATAGGTACTATCAGGCCCTTTCCCAGGAACTTCGATGCGGGCTGGTGGCTTCCGTGCGATGGGACTGTTTTGCCGGTGGAGAGTTACCGGGCTTTGTATTCTGTGATCGGGCACACCTTCGGCGGCCCGGACGACAAACATTTTGCATTACCCGATTTGCGGGGTCGGGCGACTGTCAATTCGGGTAAACCCGAGGGGCTTTCTCCGTACCTCATTGGAGATAAGGCTGGTGAAGCTTTGGTAAAACTCACCACCAAAGAGTTGCCCCGGCATAGTCATGCCGCCCTGGCCAGCACACGGGGCACAACAAGGCAGCCAGATGGCCAGGTATGGGCTAATGAAGACGGCCGTCCGCCTGTCAACTGTTTTGCCAGCCAGAAAGGCCAAGGCGCGATAATGAACCCGTTGGCTATTGGCGAATCGGGCGGGGACGAGCCGCACAATAATATGATGCCTTACCAAACAATGGAATACAGGATCTCCGCTGGCGGGGAAATGCCCTTGAAGAGCTGAACCGCAATTTCTGCCGCTTTGATGACAATACCTTTTATACTAAACACCACATTCAATAGCAAGCATTATGTATGAAGATCAATTTATAGGTGAAATCAGGCTGTTTGGCGGCACTTATGTGCCGCCAGGGGACTGGGCGTTTTGTGATGGTTCGCTTCTGCGATGCGAGGATTATGTCCCGTTATTTCATTTGATAGGCACCCGCTACGGTGGCGACGGTGTTACGAATTTTGCATTGCCGGATCTACGGTCGCGTGTTCCGCTGGGACAAAGCCAGCGCAATCCGGTAGGGCATAAAGGAGGCTCCGAGTTTGTGGAGTTACCATTGGACGGCCTGCCAGCGCACAGGCACATCCCGGCTTGCAGCACTGCGGACAAAACCAATACTCAAGGCGCGGGCAATGCATTTTGGTCGGCTGCTGCAGAGGGGGGCCGCCGGTATGCTCCGAACGACGTTATCATTTCTCAAATGGGGATAGATAGTATTCGGGCCGAAGGGGAAGGTCAGCCGCATGAGAATCGCATACCGGTCCTTGCTGTTAGCTACTTCATCTGTACTATGGCTGTGTTTCCTGATTTAGAGAAATAATATTCAACCCTTAACCGATATTTTATGGCCAGCCTTATTTCCGAAATCAAAATGTTTGCTTTTCCCGATACCATGCGGAAATGGATTCCATGTGATGGCAGAACACTGAATGCAAGCAAGTATCCTGGTTTATTTCAAATGATTGGTGTGACATTCGGTGGTGATGCCAACAATTTTAAAGTGCCTGACCTGCGTGACCGGGTGCTGATCGGCAATGGCCCGGCACGTCCCGAATTTGCCAGTGGCGGTGAAGAGAAGCACGGACTTACGCTGGATGAAATGCCCGGGCACCGCCATCAGGCCGTTGCGAGTACGAATGTTGCAAATAGTCCCACACCAGCAGGTCACTATTGGCCTGCCAACGCCGGATATGTCACGCAAAGCAACGACTCCATGGGCGATCAGGCGGTTCAAAGTGTGGGCTTTGGTATTCCACACGATAATATGTCGCCATACCTGGCAGTCAACTATGCCATTTGCGCGGAGGGTGTACTGAGGGGCGCTGAAGCATATATAGGAGACATCAAGGCCTTTGCGAGCAATAAGGGCATAGATCCGGGAGATTGGTTTCCCTGCGACGGGCGCCTGTTAGATATCAATCAATACGCCCTGTTGTATAATGTAATCGGCACGATTTACGGCGGCGATGGCACCACGCATTTCGCGATACCTGATTTGCGCGGACGAGCGCCTGTCTGTTGGGTCGGCAACCGGGAGCCTGCTCAAGGTCTTCATAGTTATAAGCCCGGTGAAACGGCGGGAGAAGAAAATGTAAAACTGACCACTGCACAGATGCCCAGACATTACCATCCGGCTCAGGCCAGTCTCAGAGGCAATTCGCTGCGTCCGGATAAAAATGTCTGGGCTAATGAAGACGGCCGGCCGGCTGTTAACGGTTTTGCGAGTGAATTGGGGACGGGTGTGAATATGAACCCCGCCGCCCTCGGAGAATCAGGCAAGGGGAAGCCGCATAATAACATGATGCCATTCCAGGCAATCGGATACTGGATCTGTTCCCACGGCCTCTATCCCACAAGGACCTAAACGTGACACCGGGCTATATCTGTTCCCTCCGGACAGGAGCAGCCCCGGTGCTTTCGATGGCTTTAAATACAAAAAATGTATGCTATGACTAAAATATCTACCGGCTTTTTCACAAGTAAGCTTCTGGCGTTTTCAATGCTGTTCGCCAGCCTGATGACGGATGCTTTTGCGAATACTTTTAATGTAACCCAGACCTCCGATGGCAGCGCTCCCTCGCAGCTTCGCGGGGCTATACTGGCCGCCAACGCACTTGGCGGTGGGCCGCACACGATCAATGTGCCCGCCGGAACGTACAACCTTACACTCGGGACGATTGAGTTTGGTACGCAGGCGGTCAACATCTCGATCGTAGGCGCAGGGGCCGGTCTGACGGTGATCAACATGACGAACACGCTGCGGGACCGCATATTCCTTATCAATCCGCCTGGGACGGTGCCGGACGTTACGGTTTCGATAGCAGGGATCAAATTTACGAACGGAAAGGATTCAGACGATAACTACGGAGGCGGCGCCATCCTTTGCGGAGGGCCCAATAACGTTATTTCCATTACCAACTCGGCATTCGAGGGCAACGTAGCCCAAGCCACGGGCGGCGGCGCGGTGGCGGTGGGCGGAGGCGGGACGTTTACGGTAGATAACTGCACATTTACGAACAACCAGGCTGCTTCATTGGTTGACAATAGCAGCGGCGGGGCGATCCAGATCGCCTATCTTAACGGAAGCATTCAGGTAACGGGGAGCGCAACGATCACCAATTCCACATTTACGGGCAACTCGGTCACATCGACGCTTTTTACTTCGGGTGGCGCTATTGGCCTGAGGATCATTCAGTCCGCTTCAAGTCCTTCTTTTTACACCAAAATTGAAAAGAACAAATTCGTCAACAACAACACCGGGGCGGTTGCGAGCAGTGAAGGCGGCGCTATTTCCGTCATCAGCGACTTTGCGGTCGATATCAATTACAATGCCTTCTCAGGGAACACGCTGGGCGGCACGGTGAAGGAGGCCCTATCGATACGAAAATCGGTAGACGGCGCTATTAATGCCACCAACAACTGGTGGGGATGCAATACCGATCCGCAGGCTGCCGGTACGTGCAGCGAGGGCGCGAGGGTCATCGGTGAGTTAGGCACGGGTACACTCACGACCGTTCCCTTCCTGGTATTGAAACCGACTGTAAGCAATGCTGCGCTTTGTTTCCCGTCGACGAGCCAGGCTACCGTGACTGCGAGCTTCCTGAATAATTCTGCGGGCACGGCCATGTCATTAAGCAATCTCAGCCAGGTGATCGGCTTGCCTGTGAGTTTCAGCGCTGAGAACGGGAATATTTCGGGCGCGCAAAGCGCCATACAAGCCGACGGCAAGGCCACTGCAACCTACACCGCAACCGGTTTTGGGCCGGGAAGCGTCAATGTGATGGCGGGGTATCTGACAAACTCCGATCCGACGGCGCGTGCTGTCCTCGCAACAGGTGTGAGTCCAACGATCGGCACACATCCGGGCAAGGTCACAACGTGTGCCGGTGCTTCTTCGGCTGTGTTTTCGGTTACGGGTGACAATCCCGCCACATTGGCGTATCAATGGTACCTGGGGAACACGCCATTGGCAAATGACGGTAAATATAGTGGCGTCAACACGGCCATGCTGACGGTCCACAACATCGGTGCCGGTGATAGCGGCGGTCAATTCAAGGTCAAAATCAGCAACAGTTGTGGCGACGCTTTCTCGAACAGCGCGCTGTTGACTGTCGTTGCAAACCGTTTGTACGTCGCGGAAGGGGCGTCCGGAGGAGGTTCGGGTTGGGAAGATGCCCTGGGCGACCTGAGTACCGCGCTGAATGTGGCCTACGGGTGCACGGGTATCACCGAAATATGGGTGAGAGCAGGTACCTACAAGCCTTCCGGATTTCCCTATAATGCAAGTCTGACGGGCTCGCGGAACAATGCTTTTTACTTAATCGACAACGTTGCCATCTACGGAGGTTTCAAAGGGGACGAGATAACGCTCGGTCAGCGGGATGCGGGTGCGAACCAGACGATCCTTTCCGGCGATATCGGTGCACCTTCCAATGCCTCGGATAACACCTATCATACCGTTGTTTCGGTACTCAATAACACTACGGCCCGGCTCGACGGCTTCATCGTCCGGGGTGGTAACTCGGACGGGGCAGGTATTGAGCAAAATATCCTGGGCTCAAATGTGATTGCTTTCGGAGGAGGGGGGCTTGTGTTGTATACCGCATCGCCGGTAGTTGCGAACTGCGTTTTTACAGGAAATGCCGGTTTCGACGGAGCGGGCATTTATGTTTTCGGAGTATCGGCTAACCCGTTGATCACCAATTGTATCATTGCCGGTAATTCTGCTGCGAACGGCGGTGGAGGTATTTTCAATGGCTATAATAGCGGTGCTACCATTCAGAACTGTACCATTGCGGGGAATTCGGGCGCTATCCAGGGCGCGGGAATGCATAATTACCTGCTGGCGCACCCGACTGTTTCCAACACGCTGATCTGGGGAAATAGTGGCCCGGCACCGGCCGGCATTTACGACAACTCGGCCACACCCAATGTATTGTTTTCTCTTGTGCAGGACGGTCATGCCGGAACTTCTATTCTGACCCAGGACCCATTTTTTGCAAACCAGCCGACTCCCGCCGGTGCCGACGGGAAATGGATGACAGCCGACGACGGACTAAAACCGCTTCCCTGCAGCCCGGCCATCAATAAGGGAGTGAATGTTTTTGTGACCGCCCCGTCGGATATTCTCCGGCAGGTGAGAATTTTTGATACAATGGTCGATATCGGTGCTTTCGAGCTTCAATCTTACCGTGACGGGACGAGTTTGTCGCAGGACGGCGATGTGGCGACAAACAATGTCATTGGTGGTACAACCTCTGGTTTTATAGCCACCGGATGCCGTGTTTTGGCACAGGTAACGCCTATGGGCGCGGCGCCCGTCATCGGGAGCGTGCAGGCGAAGACGTTCGTGGAGGGAGGTATCATTAATGGAGCGGTGAATTTTGTACAAAGACATTACGAAATCCTCCCGGCGGCTAATGCGGAAAATGCGACCGCCCGGATCAAACTCTTTTTTCTTCAATCCGAATTCGATGCATTCAATGTCGCCGCAGGTGCCGCAAAACTTCCGGCATCTCCTTCGGATGGCACGGGTAAGACCCATCTGCTTGTGGTTCAATATCACGGCACATCGGCCACAGGGCAGCCTGGCTCGTACAGCGGCGATACAACCACTATTGATCCCGATGATACCGATATCGTCTGGAACGGCGACCTCAACCGGTGGGAAATCAGTTTTAATGTGACCGGTTTCAGCGGGTTCTTTGTCAGCAATGCCGATCCGCTGCCTTTGAAACTCGTCAGTTTTACAGCCAAAGCGGTTGAAAAAAACACATTACTCGAATGGCTCACAGCCGAGGAGGTTAATACCAGCCATTTTGAAATACACCGCAGCGCCGACGCACGGCATTGGGAGGTGTTGCCCGAACAACCTGCGGCTTTGGGTAGCGGGGGGCATCGTTACTCGGCGCGCGACGCCGAGCCTCTGGCCGGATTGAATTATTACCGCTTGAAAATGATAGATATAGACGGATCATTTGCATATAGTCAGATTGTCACGGCAGAGCACCGTCATACATTTCAAATGCAGGTATTCCCTAACCCGGCAACGACATTGCTGCAATTGGAATTGACGGCGGGAGGTACGGTTTCGGGGAACGTCGAGCTGCTCGATACGAAAGGTGTAGCGGTGATGCGTAACGAACTGAAAAACGGGAAAGTGACATTCTCCGTAGACCATTTGCCCAAAGGCATTTACCTCCTGCGCGTACGAACGGGCGCGGTGGTACAGACGCGGAAAGTGGCGATCGAATAAGTCAGATTTGCATCACGACTTCTTCCAGGCTCTGGTCGTCGGGCACATCGATTTTTTTCAGCAACCGGTATTTGGTCGTACGCACGGCATGGCTGCTGATGCCTAATGTGACCGACATTTCCTGGTAGCCCAGGCCCAGTTTGGCGAGGGCAATAAACCGGATTTCCGCCTGTGTGAGATCGGGGAATTTCTCGCGGAGGCGATGGAGATAGTCGCCATGCGCCTTGCCGAAGAGCTTTTTAAAATAATCCCAATCCTCCTGCGTGAGGATGGTACTTTGACGCAATTGCATCAGGGCCTCGGCATCGGGGCTCTGTTTGCTTTCCAATGCTTCGATCTGCTTGGTTTTTTCGGAAATATTGCGGGCAAACTCGTTCAATTGCAAGGTCGCGTTTTCCAGTTCCTGTTCCTTTTGCCCGATTTTGAGCTCCTTTAAAAGCTGGGCCTGCTTGTGCCGTTTGCGTTGGGTTCGATAAACGTAGACGGCCACGGCGGCCACAAGCAGCACGAGGATTAATGAGAGATTGCGCTCAGTTATTTTCAGTTTCTGGTCGGATTCTGCCTTTTCCATCTTGCCCCTGAGCTCCTGTAATTCCATTTTCTGATGTGCCCGCAGCATCAGTTTTTCATTGTATTTGCGGTTCATGCTGTCTTTGGCGAACATAGCGGAGTCCAGATATGCCTCCGCCAGTTTCGGGTTGCCCCGCGCGGCAGATAACTTTACCAGAACGGTGTACACGTCCTGGAAATGCCTGTATCGTTCGGGATGCGTAACATCCAGATAATGCCTTGCCGTATGGATAAGCTGCCCGGCCTTGTCGAAAGCATTGTTTTTTAAATATATATCCGACTGAGAGATCAGCGACTGGGCAGCCAAACCATAATCTTTTTGTAGAATGGCTTCATCGATATTGGCTTGCAGCAAAGGCATCGCTTCGGCATAATTTCCCCGCAAATAAGCATTTTCGCCAAGTCCGCCCTTCGCAATGGCCGCCCAAACCTTGTAGTTCCCCGGAGATTCTTTGCGAAGTACCCTTCGGAAATAATGATCGGACGAATCAAGATTGCCGAGCTTACGGTAAATCACGGCAGTCGAAACGAGCGACGAGTTGTGTCCCGCGTACATGTCCGGGTTGAATTTTAAAGTCAGGATTTGCTGAAACAGGGATAATGCCTTTTTGTAATCCGAAAAATTGTAGTAGGCGTGGGCGATGTTGCTCAGCGCATAGCTTTTGTCGGGAAATTCGTCTGTACCTATTTCATTCAGAATGCTTTCCATCTGAATGAAGGTTTCAAATGCCAATTCGTAATTTCTGCCATCGGACCAATAATAATCCCCCAGCACTTTAAGTGACCGCGCGATGAGTTGTTTGTAGTGCTGGTCGGTCGCTTTTACGACGAGTTCATGGAGCATCGAGGCGATGCGGGAAGTCTGGTTTTTGTACCGTATGGTTAGGTAATAGGCTTTCAACAGGTCCGATTCCAGTTCGAGTTCGTTGTCCTGGTGCGTTTTTGCCCAACTTTTCAAGGAGGCGATCTCACGGAATACCGATGTAGAATCAAAGTTGTCGATCAGCCGGAGGTAGATTTTACCTAAATCCTTATAGCGCTGCGGATAGTTTTTGTGTAGTAAATGGTCCCATTGTGCCGGCGCGCTGCCAGCGTTCGACGCGAAGAGTAGGGTAACAAGAAAAGCAACGAAGGAGCGGTTCATGGGTCAGCGCGGTCATACCGCGGATTATCAATAACAGAGACTAAGGGTTTGGGGAGGCCAATTTAATGCCAACGATCGGTGATCAGGCGGCAATTGCAAACCGAATTACTTTGCGGTTTTTGAGGTAACCAGCTGGAAAGTTGACCCGGAATCTGTAAAAGAACACTTTTTAATGATTTGTTTGAATAAAATGAATAATTACTACAAAAAATGGAGCCGCATTCTTTGTAGATTTAGGAAACTCTAAGCATGAAAAGTGTTGTAAGCCTTGGTTTGCTGGTACTGCTGCTTTCCCACACGCTGGGATTGTCGCTGGCGAAGTTATGCCTGGGGAACACGCTCAGGCACACCAGTGAAGCAATGCAGAAAAGTGAGATGCCCCGGGCAGGCGCTTCCGCATGGCATACGTTTGCAGAACTGTCGGAACGGATGTTGGAAACCGATTTGGCGAAAACACCGCCCACGCCTTTGGGAACAGTCCTCAAAATGATGAACGACTTTGCGAAATGCTATCTGCCTGTCTGCCGCATGACCAGGGAATGGGTAAAAGAGGACGAATTGCTGACTACGATAGCCTGTTTCGCCGAAGCGTTCTACATGCCTGGTAAAGGGATATTGAACCGGACCACACCACCCCCGGAAATGATTGGATGACTTTCCCAAGTACGCGAATGCCGGAGTAAACTTCGGATAGTATTTCGCGTGCCGTTCATTCTCAATCATTTATAATTCCCAAAGAACATGCCACTTATACCTACCGAACCAATAGGGAGCATTCCGCGGCCCGCTTATTTGCAGCAGGCGATGCATGCATATACCCAAGCTGAAATTTCTTCCGATGACCTCGCCCGGCTGTTTTCGCAGGCCACCCGGGAAACCATCATATCACTCGAAGGTACCGGCTCGCCCGTGATCTCCGACGGCGAGCAGAGCAAACCCAGTTTTGCCACATACCCGATTCACGGCGCATTGAACCTCGACGGCGGCGGCGTGGTGATCCCGTTCGAGGATGGACATACGCGCCAATTGCCGGTATTGACGTCCGGGCCGTTCCGTTACCGCAATTTCGCCGTGGATTATCTCCGGGAAGCGCGCAAGCATACCGCATTGCCCGTAAAACAAGCCGTTATTTCGGCGTCGGCGATGAGTTTGCTGTATCCGGCGGCTGGTATCGACGGTTACCCGCAAAGCCAGTTTATCGCCGACCTCCTCGACCAGGCGGAGGCCGATATACGCAAATGCCTGAACGATCACGCGTACAACGTCCAGATCGACTTCACCGAAGCCCGGCTGGCCCTGAAACTCGACCCCAGCCGGGGGCTTTTGCAGCAATTCATTTCGCTCAACAACCAGGTACTCGATCGTTTCACGGCCGAAGAGCGCAGCCGCATCGGCATTCACACCTGCCCCGGTGGCGATCATGACTCCACCCACAGTGCCGATGTGCCGTATCCTGACCTGTTGCCCCTGTTTTTCCAATTGAATGCAGGTAATTTTTATTTGGAATATGCAGGAGAAAAAGACAAGGTATCCGTCCTGCAATCGATCAGGGAGAACATCCGGCCCGGGCAACGCGTCTTTCTCGGCGTAACAGACGTCCTGAACCCAAGAATCGAATCGCCACAGGAAATCCGCGACCTGCTCGTGCAAGCCGCCGAATACATCCCGCTCAACCAGCTCGGCTCGACCGACGACTGCGGCTTCTCGCCATTCGCCGACGACGTTTCAACCGCCCGCGAAATCGCATTCGAAAAAATCCGAGCCCGCGTGGAAGGCACGAAGCTGGCCAGTGCTGTGCTTTAATTTTGAATGATCCGCCGTGGAAAGGGGAATGATCCGCCGTTTCAAGGCAGTACATTCCCCGTTCCACGGCGGATCATTCACTCATTCACTCATTCACTCATTCACTCATTCACTCATTCACTCATTCACTCATTCAATCATTCAATCATTCAATCATTAAAACTCCCAATGCCACATATAGAATTTGAAAAAGGTTTCCCGGGCATACTTGGCCCGATGCGGTTCAGCCCTCACACCGCCGCGCCCATGAATGCATTGGCCAATGCGCTGATGTGTTCCGACGAAGGCCTGACCCGCGGAGAACGCGAGTTGATAGGCACGTACGTTTCTTCGCAGAACGACTGCTTTTTCTGCCAGACGATCCACGGCGCCATTGCCAGCGCCTACCTGGAAGATGAAGACTGGTCGTTTGTGAAAAGTGTGAAAGAAAACTTCACGGAAACAGAACTGTCCGACCGGATGAAAGCGCTGCTGTCGATCGCCGGCAGCGTAGCGCGGGGCGGCAAGCACGTCACGCCCGAGCAAATCGCCCGCGCCCGCGAACACGGCGCCGACGACCGCCAGATCCACGATACCGTCCTCATCGCCGCCGCGTTCTGCATGTTCAACCGGTACGTAGATGGTCTCGCAACGACTGCGCCGACCGACCCGGATGTGTACCGGGCCAGGGCGGTGAATGTGATTGCGAACGGGTATTCGGCGGTTAAGGGGTATGAATAGTCGCTAAGTTGCGTACGGAACGTGACTCAATGTGACGTTTCGTATGCTTTGATTTTCGTACCTTTACCCCATGTCCTCATTCCTCGAACTTAAATCATTCTACAAACACATCAATCGCGCGCCGGAAAGCGGGGAGAGCGGGGTGGGGCATTTCAATATTTTTAAGGTCGAGGACCTGATTATTTCGCGGGACAAGCCTGTGACGTACAGCAGACGGAATTTTTTCAAAGTGAGCCTGGTGAATGGGCATAGCAAGATCCATTATGCCGATCAATGCATCGAGGTGACAGGTTCGGCACTGGTTTTTACGAATCCGATGATTCCTTACCATTGGGAAAGATGCGATGAGCAGCAGAGCGGGTATGTTTGTATTTTTACCGAGGCGTTTTTCAGCCGGTTCGGGGGGATCAGGGATTATCCGGTTTTCCAATCGGCGGGGGCGGCGGTGATTAACCTGGCGGCGGAGGATGTCGGGTTTTGTAAGGGGCTGTTTGAGAAGATGTTGGATGAGTTGGACGGAGATTATACATTTAAATACGATTTCCTGCGGACGATGCTCCTGGAACTCGTGCATAACGCACAGAAACTCGTACCTGCCGCCGGTCAGCCGCAAACCGGATCCAATGCGGCTGAACGCATTACCGGATTCTTCGCGGAGTTGCTGGAAAGGCAGTTTCCGATCGAGCTCAGCAACCAGGTGATCCAGTTGAATTCCCCTTCGGCATTTGCGAAGCAACTCAATATTCATGTAAATCACCTCAATAAGGCCTTAAAGGAAGTCACCGGGCAAACTACTTCACAGCTTATCAGCGAGCGCATTGCACAGGAGGCCAGAATCCTCCTGAAAAGTACCAACTGGACGATCAACGAGATCGCCTGGGGGCTTGGTTTCGAGGAGCCCAACCATTTTTCCAGCTTTTTCAGGAACGCCGCCGGAATGACACCCCGCCAGTTCAGGCAAGCTGATATGGATTGATTTTTGTAGTTTTTAACTTCGAATCGGTATAGGCCAGGGCGCCGTTTTCCGGAATTTTGTCCCATTAACATTTTAGCTTATGTGGACAAAAAAGAATATCGGCGATCAGACCGGCAAGACGGTGATCGTTACCGGAGCAAATACCGGCATTGGTTATGAAACAGCATTGGCACTTTTCGAAGCGGGCGCACACGTGGTGCTCGCGTGCAGGAGCGAGCGTAATGCGCAGGACGCGGAAGCACGCCTGCGTACACAGGGTGGCAAAGGCACACTCGAAACTGCCATCCTGAATCTCGCTAATCTCAGCGCGGTAAGCGAATTTGCCCATGCATTTATCCAAAAACACGACAAACTCGACATCCTGATCAACAATGCTGGCGTGATGACGCCGCCAGCTTCCAAAACCGACGATGGCTACGAGCTGCAATTCGGGGTGAATTTCCTGGGGCATTACGCATTGACGGGCCATTTGTACCCGCTTCTGAACTCGACGCCCGGCGCGGCGACGCCCGGCGCGGCGACGCCCGGCGTGGCGACGCCCGGTTCGCGGATCGTGACGGTGAGCAGCATGGCCTATTTGCGGGGCGCGATCGATTTTGATAACCTGCGATCGGAGCATTCGTACGACGCATTCCGCGAGTATGCACAAAGTAAGCTGGCCGATGTCCTGTTTTCGGTGGAGCTGCAACGCCGTATCGAAGCGGCCGGCGATCAGGTAATTTCGGTCGCCGCGCAGCCCGGAGCTAACAAGACGGACCTTTCCCGCTTTATGAGCGAAGCCGAATACAATGCGGCGATCGACCGTATCGGCGAACTGATGGACCCGTGGCAGGGCGCTTTGCCGTCGCTGTACGCAGCCGTAGCCGAGGATGTGCAAGGCGGCGACTTTTACAGTCCCGACGAGCCGGGCGGCTACCGGGGGTACCCGGCCAAACTGGCAATAGAGCCGCACGGGTTGGATGAAGCTGTGGCAAGCCGGTTGTGGGAATGGGCAGAGAAGGTGACCAGGGTTGCTTATCCGCGGGCCGATTCATGAATGTTATGAAAATAGCGGGTTTTTGTACATTTTGGCTGACCATTAATTCAAAAACCCAGCCATTTCAAATATTTTATGAAAACACATTTTCCCGCAATGCTGCTCGCCGTATCGATGGTAACAGCCTGTGGCCGCCCCGAAACGGCACAAACTCCCGCAAAAGCATCCAACGAGCTCGAAGGCACCTGGAAACTCCTGAACGGCACCTTGATCGAGAAAGGCGATACCACCGTGACGGACTACACGCAGAAAGTTTCCTTTATTAAAGTCATCAACGGCAGTCATTTCGCTTTTTTACAGCATGATCTGACCAAAGGCAAGGATTCCACGGCAAGCTTTTCTGCCGGTGGCGGTGGCTACATATTGAAAGACAGCGCTTATACCGAAAAGCTGGAATATTGCACGGCCCGCGATTGGGAGGGAAATGAGTTCCATTTCACGATCTCCATCCGGAACGACACGCTCGTTCAGCGCGGCGTGGAGAAGGTGGAAGCGGCAGGCGTGGAGCGGTTGAATATCGAAAAGTATGTGCGGGTGAAGTGATATTTCAGCATTCAAATAAAAAGCCGGAAGCATTAATGCCTCCGGCTTTTGCATTTTTTAACAACTCCCTATTTCGCGGGCTCTTTGGTAGCCGTGATCGGGAACTCGCCGTCCTGCGAAACGATCGTTCCGGTGAGTTTGTCGCCATCCTTTGTCATGGTAACGGTGAGGATGCCGCCCTGGAAATCCAGTTTGAAAGTTACTTTACCCTGGTCGATGGTCAGCTCCTTCATTTCCATGCGCTCCTGTTGGCCGAGGTAACCCGAGGTTTTGTCGTCCTTCTGCTCGAATGTCATGAAGCCGGTTTCATACTCGGGCGGCACGTTGGAAACGGTGTATTTCCAGGTTCCGACAAGGTCGTTGGCTATGTTGATGTTTTTGGCGGTTACCGCGAAGATCGTAACGGCCAGGATCATGGTAAGTAAGTACTTTACTTTCATTGTGTTACTGGTTTTTGCTTGAAAGATTGATTATGGATAGTATTAGACCCACAATTTAGAAAAAAGCACAAAGGTTGTGATCCCGGCAATGTTATATTTTCGGTAACTAAATTACCATCGGTGTTAACGGCTGATTAACGGCAATGCGTTAGTTGTCCGCCGCGAATTTGTTTTTGCCTACCTGTTGCATCCGCATTTCCCCTACTTTTGAGACATGAAGATCTTCGTTGCATATCTTTTGGCGTTTTACGTGCTCGCGCTCTCCTGCATTCCATGCCAGGACGAGGCTGTGCCGTTGCCGAATAGCAGCGTTAAGGCTTACGTTGCCGCAGGAGCCGCCGTGGCCAATGCGGAAGAAGCCCATCAGGAAATGATCGACCTTTGCTCGCCCTTCTGCATATGCGCATGCTGCGCGAGCGTGACCATCAATCCGGCCATTGCGGCCCTGCCCGAAAACGCTGTTTCACAGCTGATACCACCGGCAGATTTCTCCTATCTTCAAATTCTCTACACCGGCGATAGGGCCGGGATCTGGCAACCGCCTCAGGAAAGGGTATAATTTCCCTATTTATCGGACAAGTCGTTACCGGCAGCATTCAGCACCGGCGTAACGCGGTATATCCATTCTTTTTAATTCAGAAATGTTAGATAAAATCATTCATTTTTCGATCCGCAACAAGCTGGTGATCGGAATGTTCACACTTGCCCTGGTGGCCTGGGGGACCTACTCGCTCACCCGGCTGCCCATCGATGCCGTGCCTGATATTACCAATAACCAGGTGCAGATCATCACTACCAGCCCGTCGCTGGCTGCCCAGGAGGTGGAGCGGCTGGTCACATTCCCGGTGGAAACCGTCATGGCGACCATCCCGCATACCGAAGAAATCCGCTCGATCTCCCGTTTCGGATTGTCGGTGGTAACCATTGTTTTTGAAGACGACGTCGACGTTTACTGGGCGCGTGCGCAGGTTTCCGAGCGGTTGCATAGCGCTGTGGAGCAGATCCCGCCCGGTACCGGCACACCGAGCCTGGCACCGGTGACGACAGGTTTGGGAGAAATTTACCAATATGTGCTGCACACCAAACCCGGTTTTGAAACCCAATACTCGCCCATGGAGTTGCGCAGTATCCAGGACTGGATTGTGCGGCGGCAGCTGCTCGGGACGGCGGGCGTAGCGGATGTGAGCAGTTTCGGTGGTTTTTTAAAACAATATGAAATCGCTGTCGATCCGCTGAGAATCAGAAGTGCGGGAATCTCGATCGCCCGCATTTTCGAAGCATTGGAACAAAACAACCAGAATACCGGCGGCGCCTACATCGATAAGAAACCCAATGCCTATTTCATCCGGAGCGAAGGGTTGATCGGCTCGCTGGATGATATTCGTAAAATCCAGGTAGGAGAAACCGAAACCGGCCTGCCGGTACTGATCCGTGACATTGCCAATGTGGGCTTCGGCAGCGCGGTGCGATACGGCGCCATGACGCGCAACGACGACGGGGAAGTGGTAGGAGGGCTGGTACTGATGCTGAAAGGCGCCAATTCCTCGGAAGTGATCGGCAATGTGAAAGAGCGCATCGCCCAGATCCGCAAGAGCCTGCCCGATGGTGTGGTGATCGAGCCGTTTCTGGACCGTACCAAGCTGGTCAACAATGCGATAGGCACTGTTTCTAAAAACCTGGTCGAGGGTGCATTGATCGTCATATTCGTGCTGATCCTGTTACTCGGGAATATGCGGGCGGGGCTCGTGGTGGCGTCGGTGATCCCGCTCGCTATGCTGTTTGCGGTGAGTATGATGAACCTTTTCGGCGTTTCGGGCAACCTGATGAGCCTCGGCGCGATCGATTTCGGGCTGATCGTCGACGGCGCGGTCATTATCGTGGAAGCTACTTTGCACCATATCGTTTCCAAACGCTACACGCACCGCCTCTCGCAGGATGAAATGGACCGGGAAGTGTACGAATCGGCATCCAGGATTCGTAATTCGGCGGCGTTCGGGGAAATCATTATCCTGATCGTGTACCTGCCGATCCTCGCGCTGGTAGGCATAGAGGGCAAGATGTTCAGGCCGATGGCGCAGACGGTGAGCTTTGCGATCCTCGGTGCATTTATCCTTTCCTTAACCTATGTTCCCATGATGTCGGCCCTGTTTTTAAGCAAGAAAAATGAATACAAGCCGGGCATATCCGAACGGATCGTCGGCTTTTTCCGCCGCATTTACGTTCCGGCGCTGGATTTTTCCTTACGCAAAAAATGGCTCGTTTCGCTGCTCGCATTCGTCCTGCTCGGCGGGAGCTTCTGGCTCTTTTCGCGCATGGGCGGCGAGTTTATCCCGCAGCTGGATGAAGGCGATTTCGCGGTAGAACTGCGCGTACTCACGGGAAGTTCGCTTTCCGAAACCGTCGACGCCACGCGGAAAGCCGCGGCGGTGCTGCAAAAGAATTTCCCCGATGAAGTAGTGGAAGTGGTAGGTAAGATCGGCTCCTCCGAAATCCCCACCGATCCGATGCCCGTGGAGGCCGCGGATATGATGGTGATTTTGAAAGAAAAATCGCTTTGGAAAAAGGCTGAAAACCGGGAGGAATTGGCGGAGAAAATGCACGAGGTGCTCACGGAATCCATTGCGGGGGTCACATTTGGTTTCCAGCAGCCCATTCAAATGCGTTTCAATGAGTTGATGACAGGCGTGAAGCAGGATGTAGCGATCAAGATCTTCGGGGAAGATCTCGACGTGCTCGCACGCCAGGCCGCGCGGATAGGTAAGCTTGCGGGCGCGGTGCGCGGGGCGGAAGATATTTACGTGGAGGCCGTAACGGGCCTGCCGCAAATCGTAGTCCGCTTTGATCGCGATAAACTGGCGCAATTCCATATTCCGGTGGCCGACGCCAACCGCACATTGAATGCGGCATTCGCAGGCGCGGGCGCGGGCCTGGTTTTCGAAGGGGAAAAACGTTTCGACCTCGTCGTACGCCTGCAAAAGGCCGACCGCCAGAGCATCGACGACGTTCGCGGCCTGTTCGTTACCAATGCGGAAGGCCGGCAGGTACCGCTTGGCCAGATTGCCACTGTTGAAATGCTGGCCGGAGCCAACCAGATCCAGCGTGAGGATGCCAAACGCCGCATTACCGTCGCATTCAATGTGCGCGGCCGGGATGTGGAAAGCATTGTGAACGAGCTGCGTGCGCGCATCGATCGGGAGGTCAAGTTGCCGCCGGGTTATTTTGTGACTTATGGCGGGCAGTTCCAGAATTTGCAGGAAGCCAACAGCCGCCTGGCCGTGGCGGTGCCTGTCGCCCTGCTGCTGATTTTTATATTACTCTATTTCACATTCCACTCGCTCAGGCAGAGTTTGCTGGTACTTACGGCCATTCCGTTTTCGGCCATCGGCGGCGTGCTGGCGCTTTGGGTGCGGGATATGCCGTTCAGTATTTCGGCCGGGATCGGCTTTATTGCCTTATTCGGTGTGGCGGTACTGAACGGAATCGTGCTGATCGCGGAGTTTAACCTGCTGCGCAAATCGGGCGAGACGGATTTGCGCAAAGTGATTTTCGAAGGTACCGACACGCGCCTGAGGCCGGTTTTGATGACGGCCCTTGTGGCATCGCTGGGGTTTTTGCCGATGGCGCTGTCGTCGAGCGCGGGGGCAGAGGTGCAACGCCCGCTCGCGACGGTGGTGATCGGCGGGTTGGTATCGGCAACTTTGCTCACGTTGCTGGTGCTGCCGGTCTGGTACGGGATCGTCGAAAGGCGGTGGGGATCGGGGCGCGGAGGTAAGATGGCTGTTGCCGGGGCAGTAGTCATGCTCGTAATGTTGCTGCCCCGTCGCGTGAATGCCCAGCTGAATGCTACGCAGGATATTCTAAAAGAACCGCACTCGCAGAGAATCTCTCTCCGGCAGGCCATCGACGAGGCATTAGAGCGTAATCCGGTGATCAAACGAGATTTGTACCGGGTTGGTTATCAGCAGGCGCTGATGAAAACTGCCGTCGACCCGGGCAAGACCGATCTGGTCTGGATGGGCGGACAGTACAACAGCATCAAGTTCGATAACCATTTTCTTTTATCTCAAAACCTCCCCAACCCTGCGGCGGTAGCAAAGCGAAAATCGCTTTTGTCCGAGGAAGTGAATGGAGTAAAAGCAGAAATGGAGGTTACCAAAGCGGAACTGGTCAAGGAAGTGAAGGTTAATTATCAACAACAAATCCTCCTGAAATCGAGGCAAAAACTGCTTGCCGCCGAGCTGCTGCGTGCGGAACGATTTGTAAAAGCGGCCGAAATGCGTTTCAAAACCGGGGAGACGAACCAGCTGGAATATGCCACGGCACAAAGTCAATACGGCGACGTCCGCGCGCAGTTGATCCGGAACGAGGGCGATCTGAGCAACCTGCAACGCGCATTGCAAACTTTGGTGAACGGCAACACCCTCACCGAAGCCGAAACCGACTCGCTCATGCGCAGGAGCATTGCGGTGCCCGCACCCGACACCACGGCATTGAACGCCAATCCCTACCTGCGTTACCTCGCACAGCAGGCGGCGATCGGAAGCAGGCAGACCGCCTTACAAAAGGCTGCGATGCTGCCTGAGTTTAATGTCGGCTATTTCAACCAGTCGCTCACGGGTTTTCAGAATACGGGAAACGGCGAAGTCTTCTACGGTGCTGGCAAGCGCTTTCAGGGCGTGCAGGTAGGTGTGCAGCTACCGATTTTCAACGGGGCTTCCAAAGCCAGGGTAAAAGCTTCGCAAATAGGGGAGCAGGTGGCCCGGAACGCGATCGAGACGGCCCGGCTGCAATTGGGAAGCGATCTCCAGCAAGCGGTGCGGGGCCTGGAAACGGCTCGGCAAAACCTTGATCTGTACGAAACGAGCGCGCTCGTACTGGCCGGTACCATTCAAAGTAATGCCACCAAAGCTTATGAATCGGGTGAGATCGGGTATATCGAATACGGGCAGGCGTGGAACCGCGCACTGAGCATTCGTCTGAACTGGCTCGATCTGCTATATGCTTACAATCAGTCGGTTATCCAAATAGAATATCTTTTAAATGAGCAGTAATCCGAATATATCGATGAAAAATATAATGTTGGGGCTGGCACTTTTCCTGGGAATTGCAGCCTGTAAACCGGGTAAAGAGAAGGAGGCCGCTGAGGCTGGCGCACATGCTGAGGAGGAAACCAGTCACGTGGAATTGACCGCAGCACAATACCAGACCGCCGGGATCGAGACGGGCGGGTTTGCTGTCCGGAAGCTGAGCGGGACGGTCGCTGCAAATGGCGTAATCGATATTCCGCCGCAAAACCTGGTCAGTATTTCGGCCCCGCTGGGCGGCTTTGTACGCAAATCGGAGCTTTTGCAGGGGATGAAAGTCCAAAAGGGCGAGGTGCTCGCGGTGATCGAAAACCCCGATTTTATTCCTATCCAGCAGGATTACCTCGAAACCCGCAGCAAGCTGGAATATGCAGAGCAGGAATACCAGCGCCAGAGCGATCTTGCCAAAGAGAATGTCAATGCGCAGAAAACATTGCAGCAGTCGACTTCGGAGTTGAAAGTGCTGCGTGCGCGGCTGGCGGGCTTGAAAGAGCGTGTCCGAACGGCGGGCGTTGACTTGGCCGGGTTGGAAAAGGGCAGTATCACGAGCACCGCGTCCATTCGCTCGCCTATTTCCGGCTCGGTGACGGTCGTGAATGTGAACCTGGGCAAGTACGTCAACCCTACCGACGTGATGTTCGAGATCGTGGATACCGACCATTTGCATGTGGAACTGTCTGTTTTTGAGCAGGATATTCCAAAAGTGAAGCTGGGACAGCTGGTACGGTTCCGGGTGAGCAACAATCCGGGGCGGGAAGATCTGGCCAAAGTTTACCTGATTAACCAGAAAATTAACGACGACCGTACAGTGCGCGTGCATTGCCATCTGGAAAACGAGGAACATGGCCTGCTACCGCAGAATTTTGTAAAAGCCGTTATCGAAACCGGTGCTAACCCGGTGAATGCATTGCCGGATGAGGCCGTCGTCGATTTTGAAGGGAAATCCTATGTTTTTGTAAAAGACCCGAAAGGCGAAAGGAGCTTTGAAATGGTGGAGATCACAAAAGGTATCTCGGAGAATGGTTTTACGGAAGTGAAAATGCCCGCCAGTAGCGGCCAGAGCCCGCAATTCGTTTTGAAAGGGGCTTATGCGTTGTTGTCCAAATTGAAGAATTCGGAGGAAGGAGAAGGGCATTAGTGTATCGATAGGCGGGCAGTCGTGGTTCGGCTGTCCGCCTGTCATGCCTTGATACCCTTCACAAGCAGCTGCACCGTGGCCAGCACGTGTTCCATATTCGTATAATCGTTCGTCACTTTCGAAAACATCACCCCGCCTTCAATCAATGCGATAATCGAAGTGGCTATTTCCTCCGCATTGACTCCTTCCCGGAATTCACCGGCTTCGGTACCTTTCTTGATGATGCCGATCAGGCTCTTTTTCCAACTAAAAAGTGCTTTGGCGGCGCTTAGTTGCAGCGGTACATTCGTGTCGTCGGCTTCCACCGCCGTATTCAGGATCGGGCAGCCGCCGCGATTGCCTACGTTCGCGATCACCTCTTTGTATACACGGCCGTAAACCATCAGTTTATCATAATACGTTGGGGCTTTTTCCAGCTGCGCCTGCACGGTACTGAATACGAGCGAGCGGTTGTACTCGAATACCGCAAGGGCGACTTCCTCCTTGTTTTCGAAATTCCCGTAAATGGCGCCTTTCGTGAGACCGGTCGCTTCGGTGATGTCCGACATGGAGGTACCCGCATATCCCTTCCGGTTGAAAATCTCCGCGGTTTTCTCGATGATGAAATTCCTGGTGCGCTCGGCTTTGGTTGTTCCTGTGTTCATATTACAAATATACCAATCGGTATTTATTTTTGCAAGTACTGGACGAGGACGTTTTTTAACAAAAAATGACTGGATTATCGCACCGCGGGAAGGACTTTTCCCCGTAACTCCCCGAAACCGACCCGGATATCGCCCTTTTGCCCGAAGCCATGCATGATCACTTCATCATGATCTTCCAGAAAACGCCGCCCGACTCCATTGTGCAGCGTTATGGGTTGTGTTCCATTGAGTGTGGCTTCAAGCAGGCAGCCTTTTTGGGAAATTTCTTTACCACTGATGGTCCCCGTTGCCAGCAGGTCACCGGTTTGGAGGTTGCAGCCCGTAACGGTATGGTGGGCGATTTGCTGCGCGATGGTCCAGTAAATGCCGCTGGCGTTGTTATTACATACTAAAACCTCCTGTCCATCGTGAGGCTTGACGCTTACGGAAAGACAAAGATCGAAATTCTGACGGGGCTGATGTACCAGATAGGGGAGTGGTTCGGGCTCCTGCGGGGGCGCGGGTACGCGGAAATGCTGCAATGCCTCCCAGGTAACGACCCAAGGTGAAATGCCGGAAGCGAAGTTTTTGCTGGTAAACGGTCCCAGCGGCTGGTACTCCCACCGCTGAATGTCCCGCGCCGACCAGTCATTGAACAGGACCATTCCAAAAATGTAATCCTCCGCTTCCGCAATGGAAACCGGCCGGCCTATCGCGGAATCCTTTCCGATTACAAATGCCAGTTCCAGCTCGTAATCGAGTGCATTCGTGGGTTTAAAGGCAGGTATGCCGCTGGTTTGGCCTATTTGACCCCAGGGCCTCGGTACCGGTGTGCCCGACACGACAATGGACGACGCCCGGCCGTGATAAGCCACGGGCAGGTGTTTCCAGTTGGGGAAAAGCGGGTTTTCGGGCCGGAACAGCTGTCCGACGCTGAATGCATGCTCCTCGCTCGAATAGAAATCCGTGTAGTTGCCCACTTTGAGCGGCATATGCATTTGTACTTTTTTTTGCGGGATCAGCAGATGGTTGGAAAACTGTTTCAAGTCCGAATGGCTATCGCACAATGCGGTTTGAACGGTATTTCGCACGTAATCGGAAAAGCCACGACCGAGCGCCACAAGCTCGTTCAATACCGGTTTTCGGAACGCACTTCCGGCCTCGGGATAATGCGGGAACATATTCAATGCGTAGGCGGCGGCCAGGTCCACAACCCAGTCGCCAATGGCCAGCCCCGCGCGGGCCGGGCGCTCGTCGCTGAATATGCCGAAAGGCAGGTTATGGATCGAGAAATCGGAGTCGGGCGGGATGGGAAGCCAGGATTGCAGCATTTCGTTCGAATGTTTTCAGGCCTGCTGGGCCAGATAGGCTTCCAGCAATGGCTCGATACCCGTTACTGACTCATAAAGCTGGTCGTAGGATTGGATCACAAAATAATGGTCCTGATAACGATCGATATGGTAAGGGCTATCGAGCACCAGGGCGAGGTCGAAATCGATTTTTGGTACATTATCAGTAAGGCAGTAGCGACTTTCGCCCGAAGAGGAAATGATGCCACCGCCGTAGATTTTCAGTACACCATTTTCGCGGATCAGCCCGAATTCGACGGTATACCAATACAGCCGCGAAATGCGTTGCAGGATTTCCTCCTGGTCGATATACTTCAATGCCACCTCGCTCAAATGCGCCATGAAGTCGCAGAATGCCTGGTTGCTCAGCAGCGGCACGTGGCCGAACGTATCGTGGAACATGTCGGGTTCTTCGAGGTAATCGATCTGTTCCGGTTTGCGCAGCCAGCTTGTTGCCGGGAATTGCCGGTTGTACAAATGCGTGTAAAATTCGCGGTGCGGGATCAGGCCCGGTACCACGTATACCTCCCAGCCGGTGAATGCACGAAGCGCCGGGTTGGTTTCGTGTTCGAAATGCGGGATATGATCGGGCACAAACTTCACTTTATCAATGCCGTCGAGGTAAGCCCGGCTCGCGATGCGCGGCAACTGCTCCATTTGCCGCTCGAAAAGCTGTTTCCACATCCGGTGGTCAGCTTTGGTGTATTGTTCATACTCCTGGTTCATGGTTAAAGAGGGTTTTCATTAAAGTGTGCCCCGGAGCATTTGCTCGCGCTCGATCGCTTCGAACAATGCTTTGAAATTGCCTTTCCCGAACGATTGCGCCCCTTTTCGTTGGATTATCTCAAAAAACAGGGTGGGGCGCGGCATGACGGGTTTGGTAAAAATCTGCAACAGGTAACCTTCCTCGTCGCGGTCGACAAGGATGCCGAGCTCGCGGAGACTGGGAATGTCTTCGTCGATATGCCCGACGCGGCTGAGCAACTCGTCGTAATAGGCCGTGGGTACGCGCAAAAACTCCACGCCGCGGTCGCGCAATGCACGTACGGTGTCTACGATGTGGTCTGTCGCCACGGCAATATGCTGCACGCCCGGGCCGCCGTAAAAGTCGAGATACTCTTCAATTTGTGATTTTTTCTTCCCTTCGGCCGGCTCGTTGATCGGGAACTTGATCCGTCCGTTGCCATTGCTCATGACTTTGCTCATCAGCGCCGAGTATTCGGTTGAAATGTCCTTGTCATCAAAGGAAACCATCATTTTAAACCCCATTACCTCTTCATAAAACTTGACCCAGCGGTTCATTTCGTTCCAGCCCACATTCCCGACCATATGATCGATGTACCGCAGCCCGACCGGTTCCGGCGAATGCTCCGGCTGCCATGCGACAAAGCCGGGGAGGAAAATTCCGTAGTAATGCTTCCTTTCAACGAAAACATGTACGGTATCGCCGTAAGTACAGATACCCGATCGCACCGTTTCACCGTGATGGTCTTTTTCGGTAACAGGTTCCAAAAATGGCTTCGCGCCCCTGCTCACGGTTTCGCGGTAGGCCTTTCTCGCGTCGTCTACCCACAATGCAATGGCCTTCACACCATCGCCATGGCGATCAATATGCGCGCCGATGGCCGTACCGCCATGCAGCGGCGAAGTGAAAACGAGCCGGATCTTATCCTGTACCACCACGTAGGATTCGCGGTCGGTAAGGCCTGTTTCGAGCCCTGCCATCGCAAGCGGCTGAAACCCGAATGCATTCCGGAAATAATGCGCCGATTGCAAAGCATTGCCGACGTAGAGCTCTACGTAATCCGTACCGTTAATGGGTAGGAAATCGGTTTGCGTGACAGGGGCAGTGGCGGCGGCTTGTGTGGACATTGTAAAATGGTTTTTAGTCGGTTGATAATTAATCGGGTGCTTATGATTCTGCCCAGCTGCCAAAATACTTCCCGTCGTCGATCCCTATCGCCTGCTCGGTGAGCATCAGCGGGCGGAAGGTGTCTACCATGACGGCCAGTTCCTGGGTTTCTTTTTTGCCGATGCTTCGCTCGTATGCGCCCGGGTGCGGGCCGTGCGGGATGCCGCCCGGGTGTAATGTAATGTGCCCCTGCGCGATGTCGTTGCGGCTCATGAAGTCGCCATCGACGTAGTACAGGACTTCGTCGGAGTCGATATTGCTGTGGTTATAGGGCGCCGGGATGGCCAGCGGGTGGTAGTCGTAAAGCCTCGGGCAAAACGAACATACAACGAATGCGTCGGTCTGGAATGTCTGGTGCACGGGCGGCGGCTGGTGAATGCGGCCGGTAATGGGTTCGAAATTATGGATTGAAAACGCCCAGGGGTAATTGTACCCGTCCCAGCCGATGACGTCGAACGGATGGGTTTCGTAAGTTACCGGGTGTATGTGACCCTGTTTCTTGATCTTCACGAGGAAATCACCGTGCTCGTCGCGGGTTTCGAGGTCGCGCGGGAGAATGTAGTCGCGCTCGCAGTACGGCGAATGCTCGGTGAGTTGCCCGAAATGGTTGCGGTACCGCTTGGGCGTGTAAATGGGCGAATGAGATTCGAGGTAGAGCAGGCGGTTGTCGGGCCCGTCGAATTCGATCTGATAAATGGTGCCCCTGGGAATCAGTACATAATCGCCATAAGTGAATGGTACCTGCCCAAACGGCGTGCGGAGCTTTCCAGAGCCACGGTGGATGAACAGCAGTTCGTCGGCATCGGCATTTTTGTAAAAATACTCCATGGATGTACCAGTGGGAGCGGCCAGACCGAGAATGAGATCGCGGTTGACGAGCAACGGCGTGCGGCTGTCGAGGTAATCGGCGGCGGGTTTCACATCGAAGCCGATCAGCTTCCGCATCGTCATATTGTTGGTCACGGCAATGCGCGGCGCGACGTCGACGGGCTCGCCGAGCGATTTTACCTGCGTGGGCCGCCAAGTGTGATAGAGGAGGGAAGACATGCCTTCGAAACCGATTGTCCCGAAGAGTTCTTCATAATAAAGCCCGCCGTCCGTTTTGCGAAACTGCGTGTGCCGCTTGGGCGGGATGGTTCCTAGTTGCTGATAGATCGGCATGTGCTTCGCGATTGTAAGTTAGCCAATAGTTGTCTATGCAATTATAAGAAAAACAAATCAATATTTAAATAAATTTTTGGATTATTTTTAAAATAAGAAAACTGCTTCCGGTTAATAAATTCTACGTACCGCGCCTATTTGTTCTGTAAAAAATTAAGAATAAATTTGAATGCATTTCAGCCCGGCAAGCCCGGAACAAGCTGAAAACGACTCCCATCCTAGCTGAAAAAGGCATTTTGCCGACTCTGTTGTTGACTCCGGACATACAGTTTTTCCATTCAACTCAAACCATTTAGCCATGAGGAAGCATTACCTCCATTTGCCCTGGAAGGGTATTCTCACATTTTTACTGATTCTGATATTGTCGGTGCGGGGAGTCGCGCAGGTGAGCCAGTTTATTCACGTCGATCAGTTTGGTTACGCGCCCGCGGCCGAAAAGGTAGCGGTACTTAGCAATCCAATCGTGGGGTATAACGCTGCATTAAGCTACACACCACCAGCAACGATGGAAGTGCGCAACAGTGTGACCAATGCGGTAGCGTTCACAGGTCCGGTCACAGTTTGGAATAGCGGGAATACCCAGGCCAACTCCGGCGATCAGGGCTGGTGGTTCGATTTTTCGGCGCTGACGGCCACGGGCAGCTATTATGTGTTCGATCCGATCGGCAACCAGCGTTCCGCGGTTTTTGACATTACGGCCAATCCATACGGCAATGTGATGCTGGCAGCTGTGAAAATGTTCTATTATAACCGTTGCAACATGGCGAAAATCGCTCCGTACGCGCAAAGCAAATGGACGGACGGCAATAATTTCATGAACCCGTTGCAGGACCAGCAATGCCGGTACGTGTACGACCAGGGCAACGCGGCGCTGGAAAAAAACCTGACCGGCGGCTGGTTCGATGCAGGCGATTACAACAAATATGTATCCTTCACGCATAGCCCATTGCACGACCTGTTGTACGCGTACGAAGAAAACCCGACCGTTTTTACCGATAACTTCAACATTCCCGAAAGCCAGAACGGTGTTTCCGACCTGCTCGACGAGGTGAAATGGGAGCTCGACTGGCTGTTCAAAATGACCAACGCCGACGGCAGCACGCACAACAAAATGGGCAGCCGGAATTACAGCGAGAACATTTCATCGCCCCCGAGCGTGAATGTGGATGGCCGCTATTACGGCCCCACGTGTACTTCGGCGTCGGCAACCATTGCTTCGGTGTTCTCGCACGCGGCACTCGTGTATGCGGGCGTACCCGCGCTCGCTGCGTACGCGGGCCAGCTGGAAGCCAAAGCGGCGAGTTGCTTCAATTATGTACTTCCATTTTTCAATACCAATACCCTGCAAACCAATTGCGATGACGGCAGCATCGTGTCGGGCGATGCCGATGTGGCGGTGGGGCCGCAGCGGAGCATGATGGTGATCGCGGCAATTTACCTGTTCGAACGGACGGGTAATGCGGTTTATAACCAGTTTGTGGTCAATAATTATGCGGGTACGGATGTCATGAGTTCCGGCTACTGGGGCGTAGACGCGACCGAGTTGCAGGATGCATTGCTACGCTATGCGAAGCTCCCGGGCGCCAACCCGACCGTCGCGACGGCGATCCTGAACTCGGCGGGAACAGCGGTGAATGGCAACTGGAACGACTTTTTCGGCTGGACAACATCGGATTTGTACCGCGCATTCATGCCTGACTGGTCGTACCACTGGGGCAGCAACATGCCCAAAGCCGACTATGCCAATGTGAACCGCACGATGCTCAAAGCCGGGCTTGGTAATGCGGCGAGTCTCAGGCGCAAGGCCGCGGAGCAGATCCATTATTTCCACGGGGTTAATCCGCAGGGGCTGGTGTATTTATCGAATATGTACGCCGTGGGCGGTGATCGTTGCGCCAACGAGATTTACCACACCTGGTTTAACGACGGTACTATTTACGACAATGCACTGACGTCGCCGAACGGCCCGGCGCCGGGTTACGTGGTGGGCGGCCCCAATGCCGATTACACGATCGGTGGCCAGTCGCCGCCGTTTGGTCAGCCGCGCCAGAAAAGCTACCTCGATTTCAACACCGGCTGGCCGACGAACAGCTGGGAAATCACCGAGCCGGCCATTTACTACCAGGCCGCCTACATCCGTTTGCTCGCGCATTCGACATTGCCGATCGAAGACCCGCTGCCGGTAGAACTGGCCGATTTCTATTTAAAAGAATTGGATAAAGGCCAGGCGCAGCTTTATTGGAAAACCGTTTCGGAAACCGATAACGAACGCTTCGAAATCGAGCGCTCTACCGACGGGGCGGATTTTCGCACAATCGGCGAGGTGAAAGGCAATGCAACTTCCGCACAGGTACATTATTATACCTTCACCGACACCGAGGCGCCAGCCGTTACAGCATATTACCGGCTAAAACAGGTGGATTTCGACGGGCAGTTTGAGTATTCCAAAATCATCGCGTTGTACCGCAACGGCGAGGTCGCATTCCGCATCGGACCTAATCCGCTGAGCGATTACGTAGATCTGCAAATGCCCCCGCACACCGGCACGGCTACTGTGAAACTGATGAATATGGCCGGCGTGGAGGTAATGCGCCGCGATATGAACGGGAGCGGCAGATTGGCTATTCCGAATGTGGCCAAGGGTATTTACCTCCTGAATGTGGAAAAGGGAAGTGAGCGGCTATTTACCCAAAGGATCTTCAAAAACTAAAATGGTAACGGGCAGCTGCAAACGAATGTAGCTGCCCGTTATGTTTGCGCGGCTTAGTGTTGGCCGGGCGCCGGATTTCTTTTAGGCATAACCAGGCTGTCGGCCGGATATTTGGCTTTCAGCGTGTCCATTTGTGCTTTGGCCCATTGGATCAGGCGTTCGCGCTGGGCCGTGGTGAGCTTTGCGTCCCCGTGCATACCCAATGCAGTATACGATTCGAGCGGCATGGCATTATCTTCCACCATTTCCACCGTTTCTTCCAGCTTGTGGTTCTGCCGGGCTATGGACAGGCCCGTGAATGTCGAAAAGTTTAGGTGCCGCTTGCCGTCGACAATGTGGTTGTTCATCCACCATGCCACAGGCTGGATATTGTAGTACCATGGATAAACGGTTTTGTTACTGTGACAATCGTTACAGGCTACTTCGAGGATATTCTTTACATCGGCGGGGACGTCATATTTCGTCGCGATGTTCATCGACTGGTCGTCGGAAAGATTTTTCTCGGGTCGGATAAACTGAATGATGATGAAAACGGCGAGCAGGCCGAGCAGGATTTTTCTGAACATGTCCGATGGTGATTAGATTAGGTCTTAATATGCATAATAATTCAGGCAACCGCGCTTTTTACTGCCGTTCTATGCCCTTATTTTTTCGGTAGTGTGCCGGCGACAGGCCCATTTGCTGTTTAAACAGCCTCGAAAAGTAAAACGGATCGTCGATCCCGATGGCGGAGGCTACCTCGTTGATCCGCCAGGTACTGAAATGCAACAGCTGGCATGCCTTCTGGATACGGAGGTAGTTGAAATACTCGATCGGTGCGTAGCCGGTATCTTTTTTGAATTTCCTTGAAAAAAACGAGACCGATAAATTTACCGAACGGGCAATATTATCCAGCGAAAGGGAATTGGAAAGGTTGTCCTGCATATAGAGGATCGCTTTTTCGGTCGGGCTCGCGTCCGATGCCGACTGCTTCTGC
Organism: Dyadobacter sp. SG02; assembly: GCF_900109045.1. Lineage (GTDB taxonomy): Bacteria > Bacteroidota > Bacteroidia > Cytophagales > Spirosomataceae > Dyadobacter. The sequence continues at coordinate 29,792 of NZ_FNYL01000015.1, read as the reverse complement.
GAACTGAAATGCTCGGGCGCGATGAACGACGACAGGTAATGCGGCAATACGAGGTTGGCTTGCAGCAGGTTAGAGGCGCTGTATCCTTTGAGTAACGTGCTGGCCATGTGCGTAAAAAGTGCATTTCGTTCGTCGGAAAACCCTACCTGCACGGCCCTGAACGGGTCGCCGTCGCGTTCCATTACCGCCGCCGCGGCTGCACCGCACTGGGTACCGGCCAGATGCAGCCAGTAAATGCTCCACGGATTGTTCATATCCGCGCCATACGAATGCGGCACGTCGGTAGGCAGAATGAATATCTCGCCGGGGTGTACCTGCGTGATGTTTCCGGCCAATTCGATCCAGCCCTGACCATCAGTGCAATACAGCAGGATCGCCTGCGAAATGCCGTTGGGCCGCTGGTAATAATGGTGTAATGCTTTGGGATAATAACCCATTCTTGAAATGAACAACTGGCCGATCAGCGGCAGCTGTTCGCAATGGGTAGTTGCCACTTTGGGTATTTCGATGATAAGCTCGCCTTCGAAGCCTCTGCTTTTGCGCATAATGTGTGTTTTAACCGTAAGGTAGTGAATGCGATAAAGGTAAAATAATCCATGTTTTGGACAAAATCGTTCATTCGTTTATTTCCTGGAATAGCTGAATTTTGGAATGTTAAAGTACTATTCCTAATCCCATTCTCATGACCAAACAACTTTTGACACACACACAGATTCAACAGTACCATACCGACGGTTACCTGATCGTCCCGGGGTTTTACGACCAGGAAGAAGTTTCGAGGCTGTACCACATCGCGCTCGACGACGCTACCATCAGCAAGCATGCGATTAATGTGAACGACAGTACCGGCAAGCGGAGCAAACTTTCCCTGTGGTACAAGCCCGGCAACGATGTGTACGGATTGCTTACCAGGGGTAAAACGCTTGTGGGGGCGGTTGATCAGTTATTGGAACGGCAGCCTGGTGATGCCGGGCATTCAGTTTGCCATTATCATTCCAAACTCATGCAAAAGGAGCCTCGCGTGGGCGGGGCATGGGAATGGCACCAGGATTACGGATATTGGTATAAAAACGAATTTCTCTATCCCGAACAACTGATGTCGGTCATGATCGCCATAACGGATGCCAATGTTCAGAATGGTTGCCTGCAAGTGATCAAAGGCTCTCATAAAATGGGTCGGGTGGAGCATGGTTTCTCGGGCGAGCAGGTGGGCGCGTCGCAGCGGTATGTAGACCTGGCGCTGAGAACGATGGAGCACGTTTTCGTGGAACTGAATGCGGGCGACGCCCTTTTCTTTCATAGCAATATCCTGCACCGGTCAGAAGCGAACCTTTCGGATCACGCGCGCTGGTCGCTGATTTCATGTTACAACAGGTCTACCAACATCGGTTACAATGAATCGTCATCGTCGGCTTCCAGCATCACGCCGATCGACATCGTCCCGGACGAAGCCCTGCTTACCTGGGATACCGCCGGCCTGGCGGAGTCGGAGGCTGATTTTTTGAGTAAAGAGGCTGACGTATCACTCAAATAATATACACTATGGCACACACACCGGGAACGTTTTCGAGGCTGGATCAGTCAGGGCTGAATGAACCCGTATTTACCCGGATCAACAAAGGGTACGTTTACCTGCTCAGCGCCATCGCGGCGCTGGGCGGTATTTTGTTTGGCTTTGACCTGGTCATTATTTCCGGGACGGTCGGGTTCTTTCAGGCGCATTTCGCGCTGAACGAGCTGGAAACGGGCTGGGCCGTGGGGTGTATCAATCTCGGCGCGGCCATGGGCGCTATCCTGGGAGGCTGGCTATGCGAGCGCCTGGGGCGTAAAAAGCTTCTGATGATCTGTGCGGTACTTTTTGCCTTTACCGGTGTCGGCACCGGCTGGGCCGAGAACTTTACGATGTTCATCACTTTCCGCATGCTTAGCGGCGTGGCCGTAGGGGCCGCGGCGCTTGTCTGCCCGATTTACCTGGCCGAAATCTCTCCCGCGCCCATGCGGGGCACAACTGTCTCGTTTTACCAGCTTTCCATTGTGGTGGGTATACTGCTGGCCTATTTTTCAAATTATCTTTTGCTGGATGTCGAGGATAACTGGCGGTGGATGTTTTCATCCCAGTCTATCCCGGCATTACTCTTTTATTTCAGTCTTTTCATGGCGTCGGAAAGCCCGCGATGGCTCATTCGCGCCGGTCGGCAGTACGAAGCGCACATTGTGCTCGAACGTGTGGGTGGGCTCGATTATGCGTTGGCTGAGCAGGAGCAGATCGAACAGAGCTTTGCCGACAAAACCGAATATAAAGTGGCCGACCTTTTTCGCAAAGACGTCGGGCATATTGTGTTTATCGGCGTAATGATCGCTATCTTTTCGCAGATCGTCGGGCAGAACTCGATCTTCTCGTACGCGCCGGAGCTGTTTAAAAAGGCAGGTATGGCGCAAAATTCGGCGTTTTTGCAGTCGATCATCATTGGTGTTACCAATTTTGCGTTCACATTCATAGCCATCGGGACTATCGATAAAGTAGGTCGTAAGAAGCTTTTGCAATACGGCTCCTTTCTGCTGTTTGCGGATGCGCTGGCATTGTCGGCGGCGTTTTATATGCAATGGTCGGGGCTTTGGGTGCTGATTTTCGTGCTGGCATTCGTCGCCATTTACGCGGCGACGCTCGGCCCGGTCACCTGGGTAGCGCTTTCCGAAATCTTTCCGAACCGCATCCGCGGGAATGCCATGGCGGTAGCGACGCTGACATTATGGATCGCCAATTTCTTCACCACAGCCCTGTTTCCTGTCATGAACCAGTATTTCGGCATGCCGGTTACCTTTTTGATCCATGCGGCGATATGCCTGGTCTACTTCTTTTTTATCCGGACCAGCGTGCCCGAGACCAAAGGCAAGTCTTTGGAAGAAATTGAAAAACTATTGCAAAAAAGCTGATTACCCATTCAATGACTATTCAATTTTACGCACCGGAGTGGGGGAACACCCTTCCGTTCGATACGTTTTGCAAAAATGTAAAAGCCGTCGGCTACGATGGCATCGAAATGGCCTTGCCGTTCGATCCCGCAGAAAAACAAGCCATTCTCGACACACTGGCCGCTCATGATCTCCGGCTGATCGGGCAGTATTGGCAGTCGTTTGAGAAAAACATTGACGAGCATGCCGCCAACTATGAAAAGTATCTCCGGAACCTGATCGACGCGAGGCCGGTATTCATCAATTGCCAGACGGGTAAGGACTACTTCAATACCGCACAAAACCAGCGGCTTTTTGCATTGGCAGCAAAACTTTCCGCCGAATCCGGCATTCATATTATCCACGAAACGCACCGTGGAAAATGCCTTTTCGCAGCGCATATCACCACGGGCTACCTGCAAGCAGACCCCAATCTCCGCATTGCGCTCGACATTTCGCACTGGTGCAGCGTACACGAGTCGCTTCTGGCCGACCTCCCCGACGAGGTATCCCTCGCCATCTCCCGCACCGATCATATCCACAGCCGCGTTGGTCATCCCGAAGGCCCGCAGGTGAACGACCCGCGCGCCCCTGAATGGGAAGAGGTACTGAATGCACACCTCGGCTGGTGGGACCGCATTGCAGCCCTGCACGCCCAAAATGGCACTACGCTCACCATTACCACCGAGTTCGGGCCGGCACCGTATATGCCTGCAATGCCCTACACGCAAATGCCCCTGGTGAGCCAGTGGGACGTTAATGTGCATATGATGCACTTGCTCAAAGGCCGTTACCAGCGTATTTAGCCAGCGGCTCTAATTATTTTTTAACAACTGAATTTACCGTTAAATAAAATATTTGCCATTAAGATACTGGCAATGAGTGTGTTTCGGTTGCTCCCCTACGAAATGTGATACCTTTGGGAATTTGAGTGGGCTTTCGGTTGTTTTACGCCATTCGGGATTTTGTTCCGGGTAATGAGTTAATTCATAAATTTGCTTTGTAGTAACCCCCGATCGATCTAATAACTATGAGCATCCTTTATGTTGACCATGAAATTAATAATCTGAATTCCTTTAAGGCGACTTTCCGGAGAGATGCCCAGATTTACCTGGCCAATTCAACCGAAGAAGGGTTGAAAATCCTCGACGAACACAAAATCGACGTTATTTTCGCCGACCACCAGATGCCCGATATGACAGGGCTTGAATTTCTCAAACTGGCTTCCGATCAATACCCTTCCAGCATGCGTGTGCTGCTCACGGGCAATGCGTATACGGACGAGTTTCGGTGGGCTGCCGGAAAAGGATATTTTCACAGCTATGTCAACAAGCCCTGGGACGAACAACAACTCCGGACGTTGATTATATCGCGTTTGTATTAGTTTAGGTTGCGGTAGTTTAGTCATTTGGTGCCGGTCGGAGACCGGCGCTCGCTCCGCCGTAGTCCCAGACTACGCCGAACACATTTTTTGTGTTCACTGTCTGAAAAAGTTGGGCGTAGCAACAAGTTTAGGTTGCGGTAGTTTAGTCATTTGGTGCCGGTCGGAGACCGGCGCACGCTCCGCCGTAGTCCCAGGCTACGCCGAACACTTTTTTGTAATCACTGTCTGAAAAGTTGGCGTAGCAACAAGTTGGGCGTAGTCTCCGACTACGTCCGAGCGCCCCACGGTCTCCGACCGAAAAACAGCGCGCCGAAAGCTGAAAATAGCTCCCGGCGCGCTCTGTTTGCCACAAAAAAAATTGCCACACGAATATTTGTTGAGGATATATTGACTACATTGGAGATTCAATATCCGACCTTTTAACCAAATGAAAAGAAGACACTTCATGCAGATGTCGGGCCTTGGCTTGGGCGCTATGATGCTCCCCGAGGTCCCGGTCATCGGAAGCGCCGTGCCGGAAGCGCATCTGCTCGCCCCCTGGCTCGACGCGACAACCAAGAAAAAGCTTGCAGAAACCGCGCTGAACGCCGCCCGCGACAAGGGTGCTACGTACACAGATGTCCGTATCGGCCGGTATTTGCAGCAATACCTGTTTACCCGTGAAAAACAGGTTCAGAACATCGTCAATGCCGAATCTTACGGCATCGGTATCCGGGTGATCGCCAACGGGACCTGGGGCTTTTCGGCCACGAGCGATGTGACGCCGGACGGTATCGCCAAATGTGCCGCTACGGCCGTCGCGATCGCCAAAGCCAATTCGAAATTCCAGAAAGAACCCGTTGTGCTTGCAGCCCAAACTGGTGTAGGCGATAAATCGTGGAAGACGCCGCTCACCAAGAATGCATTCGAAATCCCGGTGCAGGAAAAAATCGACCTCCTGATGAAGGTCAACGGAGCCGCCCTGGACAATGGGGCCAACTTCGTGACTTCCAACCTGTTTTTTGTCAACGAACAAAAATATTTCGCTTCCACCGACGGCTCTTTCATCGATCAGGATGTGCACCGGATCTGGCCCACATTTACTGTAACGGTGACCGATAAGGCCTCCGGCAAGTTCAAAACCCGCGACGCCATCAGCTCGCCGATGGGTATGGGCTACGAATACCTCGACGGACTTGCCAGCGAAAAAATCGCAGGCCCGAACGGCATGGTGGGCTACCGCAACTCCTACGATATGGTGGAGGACGCGATTATGGCAGCGAAACAGGCGAAAGAGAAAGTAACCGCCAAATCGGTAGAGCCGGGGAAATACGACCTTGTTTTAGACCCGAACCACCTCGGACTTACCATTCACGAATCGGTAGGACACCCAACGGAGCTGGATCGCGTCTTGGGGTATGAAGCCAACTATGCCGGTACCAGTTTTGCGACGTTGGATAAATGGAAAACCAAAAACTTCAACTACGGTAGCAAGCTCGTCAACATCGTGGCCGACAAAACACAGCCGCACACGCTCGGTGCGGTAGGTTATGACGACGAGGGCGTGCCATGCAGGGAGTGGGATATTATCAAAGACGGCATCTTGGTGAACTACCAGGCCATCCGCGACCAGGTACAGATCCTGGGCGAAAAAGAATCGCACGGCTGCTGTTATGCCGACGATTGGAGCTCCGTTCAGTTCCAGCGCATGCCGAACATCAGCCTCAAACCGGGCACCGAGAAACGCAGCGTGCTGGATATGATCAAGGGGGTTGAAAAAGGTATTTACATCGTCGGAAGAGGGTCTTACTCGATCGACCAGCAACGTTATAACTTCCAGTTCGGCGGGCAGGTGTTTTACGAGATCAAAAACGGTGAAATCGCCGGGATGCTCGAAGATGTGGCCTACCAGGCGAATACCCAGGAGTTCTGGAACTCGTGCGTGGAGCTTTGCGACAAGGACGATTACCGCACGTTCGGATCGTTTTTCGACGGCAAAGGCCAGCCCTCGCAAATCAGCGCCGTCTCGCACGGATGTTCGACGACGAGGTTTAACGGGGTTAACGTAATTAATACGGGGAGGAAGATTTAATGAGTGAATGAGTCAATGAGTGAATGAATGAATATTTTTAAACTAACCTATTCACTCATTCGCTCATTCAAAATTAGATTGCACGACGATCAAAAAAACTGACCAATGGCCATACTATCAAAAGAACAAGCTAAAAAAATCATAGATAAAGTCCTTGCGTTTTCGAAGGCTGATGAGATTAGCGCGTCGCTTTCGGGGAGTCGGACGGGGAATATCCGCTATGCGCGCAACTCGGTGTCGACCAGCGGAGAAACCAACGATCTGTCGCTTTCCGTCACGGCCGTTTTCGGCAAAAAATCGGGAACGGCTACGATCAACGAATTCGATGACGCCTCGCTCGAAAAGACCGTGCGCCGGGCGGAAGAAATCGCGAAACTGGCGCCCGATAATCCCGAATACGTATCCATGCTCGGGGCCCAGCAATATGTGGATACCCATGCATTTGCGGACACCACAGCGGGTATCGATCCCGAATACCGCGCCAAAGCGGCTTTTGGCAGCATCGAGCCTTGTTCCAAAAAGAACCTGACCGCCGCGGGTTACATGGAAGACACGAGTGGATTTACGGCATTAGGCAATAATAAAGGCCTTTTTGGTTATAACAAATCCACTTCCGTCGGCTTCTCCGTGACCGTGAGGACCGCAGACGGTACCGGCTCTGGCTTCGTACAGCGGGATTACAACGATTCCTCCAAATTGAATTCCCAAACCGCGACGGAAATTGCCATGCAAAAGGCATTGGCATCCGTGAATGCGAAGGCATTGGAGCCGGGTAAATACACGGTGATTCTCGAACCTACGGCCGCGCACGACCTCATTATTAATATGATACGGAGTATGGATGGCCGCAGTGCCGACGAAGGCCGGAGTTTCCTGGGCAAGAAGGGCGGACAGACGCGCCTGGGCGAAAAGCTTCTCGACGAACGCGTTACCATCTACTCCGACCCGGCAAACACCGAAATACCCGGTTCGCCATTCGCTTTCGACGGGCGGCCGCAGGAGAAGGTGGCCTGGTTTGAAAAAGGCGTGGTCAAAAACATGTATTACTCACGTTTCTGGGCCGAGAAAAAGGGAGTGAAGGCAATTCCGCCGCCGGGCGGTATCATTTTCCAGGGTGGCAACGAGTCGCTGGCGGACCTGATCAAAGGTACCGAGAAGGGCATTCTCGTTACGCGCTTCTGGTACATCCGCGCCGTCGACCCGCAAACGTTACTCTACACCGGCCTCACGCGCGACGGTACTTTTTACATCGAAAACGGCCAGATCAAATATCCCGTGAAGAACTTCCGGTTTAACGAGAGTCCGGTAATCATGCTCAACAATGTGGAGGCAATCGGGAAAGCCGTGCGTACCGCCGGCAGCCTGATACCGCCGCTGAAAATCCGCGATTTTACGTTTACGAGCCTTTCGGACGCTGTTTAGCGGAAAACGTAATCCATTTAAACTGCTATCCTGCCATCCATAACAGGTGAGTTGAAACAAGTGCAGCCATTCATTAACTTATGAATTGCACTTTTTTGACTCACCCATTCAATTCTATTAGCTAAACATCTACATTTTGAGACGACGAGATTTTATCCAAATGGCCGGGCTCGGAACGGGAGCGTTCATGTTGCCGGGCCTTGCAATGGGCCGGCCGGTGTCACCTGAGGCATTGCTGATGCCGGGCGACGATGTGGCCATGAAAAAGCGGCTTGCTGATGCTGCCCTCAATGCGGCCAAATCCAAAGGTGCGTCCTATGCCGACGTGCGCATCGGCCGCTACCTCAACCAATATGTGACGACCCGGGAAGACAAGGTCGAAAATATCGTCAATACCGAATCCTACGGCGTTGGCGTGCGCGTCATTGCCAATGGTTGCTGGGGGTTCGCGGCGGTGGTAGATGCCAAAAGCGAAGCGCAACTGGCGAAAGCCGCGGAAGAAGCGGTGGCCATTGCGAAAGCCAATTCGAAGCTCATGAAAGAGCCTGTGCAGCTTGCCCCGCAAAAAGGTTTTGGAGAAGTAAGCTGGAAAGCGCCGTTCAAAAAGAATGCATTTGAAGTACCGATCAGGGAAAAGGCGGATCTGCTGCTTTCGGTGAATGACGCCGCCATGAAAAACGGCGCCAATTACGTGAATTCGATCCTTTTCCAGGTCAATGAGCAGAAGTATTTCGCTTCTACCGACGGCTCCTACATCGACCAGGACATTCACCGGATATGGCCGCTTTTCAATGTAACGGCCATTGATCCCAAATCGGGCAAATTTGAAACGCGCCGTTCGCTGAGCGCGCCGATGGGAATGGGCTACGACTATTTGCAATCGAACCCGGCAGATAAAATTACCGGCATTACGACTCGCTATAACAAGGGCTACGACATGCTGGAAGACGCCACCGCCGCTTCCATACAGGCCAAAGAAAAACTCACAGCCAAATCGGTGGAAGCGGGTAAATACGATCTCATCCTCGATCCTTCGCATTTGTGGTTGACCATTCACGAATCCGTCGGCCACCCGCTGGAACTCGACCGAGTGCTGGGTTATGAAGCCAATTTTGCCGGGACATCTTTCGCGACGCTCGATAAATGGCAGTCGAAAAACTTCCAGTACGGCAGCAAACAGGTGAACCTTATTGCGGATAAAACGCAGGTAGGCTCGCTGGGAGCGGTAGGTTGGGATGATGAAGGAGTGAATACCAAACAATGGGACCTCGTGAAAGACGGCGTGCTGGTGAACTACCAGGCAATCCGCGACCAGGCGCATATCATCGGCGCAGAGGAGTCGCATGGCTGTTGCTATGCCGACAGTTGGAGCTCGGTACAGTTCCAGCGCATGCCGAACGTGTCGCTGGCGGCGGGCAAAACCCCTTTGTCGGTGGAGGAAATGATCAAGGATGTTAAAAAAGGCATTTACATCATCGGCGACGGCTCTTTCTCGATCGACCAGCAGCGCTATAACTTCCAGTTTGGCGGCCAGTTGTATTACGAAATCAAAGACGGGAAGATCGCCGGAATGCTAAAAGACGTAGCCTACCAGTCGAATACGCAGGAATTCTGGAACTCGTGCGTGCAGGTATGCGACGAGCGCGACTACCGCCTCGGCGGCTCGTTCTTCGACGGCAAAGGGCAACCCATGCAATCCAGCGCCGTATCGCACGGGAGTTCGACGGCGCGGTTTAACGGGGTGAATGTTATCAATACGGCGCGGAAGATATAATGAATTTTGAATGATTGAATAAATTTTGAATGAGTGAATGAGTGAATACTGCGCATTTGCTTACGAGTAATTATCATTCAACCATCTCTCATTAAATATTCAATCGTTCAATCATTCGGTCATTCAATCATTCGGTCATTCAATCATTCACTCATTGAGTCATTCACTCATTCAAATTGAAACTTCATTCAAAATCAACATGGCCATCATACTAACAGAAGCAGAAGCAAAAGCGCTGTGCCAAAAAGTGCTGAGCTATTCCAAAGCCGATGAATGCGAGGTGAATATCCTGGGCGAGGAGCGGGGGAACCTGCGCTATGCCCGCAACGAAGTGTCGACGAGCGGTTCGCTGATCAACCAGAATTTGCAGGTTCAATCCGCATTCGGGAAGAAAGTAGGCGTTGCTACGATCGATGAATTCAGCGAAGATTCCATTGAAAAAGTAGTAAGGAGATCTGAAGAACTGGCCCGGCTGGCGCCCGAAAACCCCGAGTATGTGAGCGTGCTGGAACCGCAGACTTATCTGAAATCCAATGGCTTCTTCGAATCTACTGCCGGAATTAACCCGGCTTATCGTGCCGATGCCGTCGCTAAAAGCCTCGACCTGACGCGTACCCAGAACATGACCGCCGCCGGTTTTCTCGAAAATCAGAAAGGCTACTCGGCCATGATGAACTCCAAAGGACTTTTTGCATACTATCCCAGCACGAGCGTGAATTTCTCGCTTACCGTGCGCACGCCCGACGGCAAGGGATCGGGTTACGTGGCGAAGGGGTATAGCGACGTCACGAAGCTCGATACGGCCGCCGCAACCAAAATAGCGATCCAAAAATCCAAAGGATCTGTCGATGCGAAGGCATTGGAACCCGGCAAATACACGGTAATCCTCGAACCGACTGCCGCGGCGGTGCTTTTGGAAAATATATTCTTCAATTTCGATGCGAGAAGCGCCGATGAAGGCCGTTCGTTTCTGAGCAAAGCGGGCGGAAAAAGCAAGCTGAACGAGAAGATCGTCGACGAACGTGTTAACATTTATTCAGATCCAACGCATCCAGACCTGCCGGCATCGCCCTGGGCCGGGGACGGGCAAGCGGCTAACAAAATGAGCTGGATCGAGAAAGGGGTCGTCAAAAACCTCGTGTATTCGCGCTATTGGGCACAAAAGAACAATGTAAAACCGGTGCCATTCCCGACGAACATCATCATGGCCGGCGGTACTTCGAGCATGGAAGAACTGATCAAATCTACCCAGCGGGGGATATTGGTTACCAAGCTGTGGTACATCCGCGAGGTCGACCCGCAGACGCTCCTGCTCACGGGCCTCACGCGCGACGGCACTTTCTACATCGAAAACGGGGTAATCAAGCATCCGATCAAGAACTTCCGTTTTAATGAAAGCCCGGTAATCATGCTCAACAACCTCGAAACGCTGGGCAAGCCCGAGCGCGTGGTAAGTACCGAAAGCAACAGTAATTACCTGATCCCGCCGATGAAAATCCGGGAATTCACATTCTCATCGTTATCTGACGCAGTTTAGTATTGAAACCTTTTTTCTTCACCAGAATCCAATACACATCCGGTAACTGGGATACCGACCAGCGAATGCCTTCCAATCTGTTGCATTCGCTGGTTGAGTATACCACGATACCAGTCGACGAGAAGGAAAAAGTAGTACAGCTGAGCAGCAACGAAATATTCAAAAGCCCGTTCTGTTACCTGAGCGGGCACAAACTGGTGGAGTTTTCGGCCCAGGAACGCGACCATTTCAAAAGGTACGTGCAGAATGGCGGCTTCGTGTTCGTCGACGACTGCAACCACGACATCGACGGGCTTTTCGCCAAATCGTTCGAGCAGGAAATGGCCCGCACATTCGGGCCGAAAGCCTTGCAGAAAATCCCGAACAACCATCCTATCTACCACAGTTTTTTCAAATTCGACGACGGCCCGCCGACCACCTCCTTCGAGCTGAACGGCTGGGGCGACGACCTCGTCCACGACTACCTCAAAGCCATCACCATCAACGGCAGGATCGGCGTCTTGTACAGCAATAAGGACTACGGCTGCGAATGGGACTACGATTTCCGGAACAAAAGGTTCCTTGCGGTTGATAATACGCGGTTTGGGGTGAATATTGTCGTGTATGCGTTGACGGGTTAGAAGGAGAAAGTGTTCCTATTTTTCCCTCCTCCCATATTCAATCATTCGGTCATTCAATCATTCAATCATTCAAAATTGGAAAGCTCAACAACCCATTACCGGGCATTAGTAGCAAAACTGCCATTACTTAAAGCCGAAATCGCCAAGGTGATCGTCGGCCAGCAGGATGCTATTGAAGAAATATTGATCGCCTTACTGGCATCGGGTCATTGCTTGCTTGAAGGGGTGCCGGGTCTGGCTAAAACATTGATGGTCAAAACGATATCGGAAGCCTTGCATATGAGTTTCCGGCGCATCCAGTTCACGCCTGATCTGATGCCGGGCGATATTGTCGGTACCGAAATATTGGAGGAAGACCATGAAACCGGCCGGAAGTTTTTCAAATTCAACCGGGGGCCGCTGTTTGCGAACGTGGTACTGGCTGACGAGATCAACCGGACGCCGCCCAAAACGCAGGCCGCATTGCTCGAAGCGATGCAGGAAAAGAGCGTGACCTACGGCGGCGAGAATTACGCGTTACCCAACCCGTTCCTGATCATCGCCACGCAAAACCCGATCGAGCAGGCGGGAACTTACCCGCTCCCGGAAGCGCAGCTCGACCGCTTTTTGTTGTATATCAAACTCAATTATCCCAGCGAACAGGAAGAACTGGACGTCCTGCGGACCACCACCGGTACCGCGAGGCCGGAAATCGGGCGGGTATTGTCGGATACGGAAATGGCCGATTTGCAGAAACTGACGCGCCAGGTACATATTGCGGATGAACTATTGGTACAAATCAACAATCTGGTGCGCTCCACGCGGCCTGAAAGCACGAACTCCGAATACATTCGCGAATGGTGCGACTGGGGCGCAGGCCCGCGCGCGGGACAAGCGCTTGTGTTATGCGCGAAGGCGCGCGCGGTGCTGCACGAGCGCTTCTCGGTGGTGCCGGAAGACATCCGCTTGCTGGCATTTCCGGTATTACGGCACCGTATCGCCATGAATTTTCGTGCCGAAGCGGAAGGCATTACCAGCGATCACGCCATTCAGGAATTGTTGAACGGGCTGTAAACCGTGGCGATCGGGCAGCCGATTGGTTGTATCATCGCCGACGGGATTTTGGCGCCGGTCGCGATTGCATTGCTGCCAGTATTACATCGCCAACTCGGTGGCATTGCTAATATCCATTAATCCATGTCGTCAGGCATGCAACAACAAAACAAATGACGGACAACGTCACGTGTCTGACAAAACACTATTAGACTTCAATTATTCATTAACAGACCAATGCAAAAAACAACCGGCCTGCTGGCGTCCAGCCTCATCAAACTCAAAAACCTGCAACTGACCGGGAAACTGGTGAGCGAGGAGCTGATGCTGGGTATCCATTCCAGCAAACGGTCGGGAATAGGCATTGAATTCGAGCAGTACCGGCATTACGAGCCCGGCGACGACCCGAAACGTATTGATTGGAAGCTATTCGCGCGGACCGACAAACACCTTGTCCGTGAGTCATCTACAGAAAGCGACCGGCAGATCCGGTTTGTACTCGATTTGTCCGGGTCGATGAATTATACCGAAAACGGCGTGAGCCGGCTGCAATATGCGCAAATTCTGCTGGCGTCGCTGGCCTATCTGTGCTACATTCAGAATGATCAGATGAGTTTGTATGGATTGAAGGGGGGACGGGTGGAAACGATCAGCGGAACGGGTTCGGCGGCATCGGCGCGGCAGGCATTTCAGAAAATCCTGGTAGGGTTGGAAAAAACTGCTGCGGCAGGTGCCTGGGAAACGTCCGGGCTACGCCATTCGGAGTTTCAGTCGAAAAAGAAAGAGCAGCTCATTTTTGTGAGCGACTTGTTGCAAACCAATGACGAATGGTTATCGTGGATTCGCTCTCTGGCAGGGCCTTACCGCGAAATCGTTATTTTTCAGATTCTGGGCGACCAGGAGATGGACTTTGATTTAAAAGGTTTTTTCAGATTCAAGGACCTGGAAACCGACCGGGAGATGGAACTGGATGCAGAAGCCGTCGGCACACAGTTCAGGGCGTCGATGCAAACCTATTTGTCGGAGCTGAAAGCCGCATTGCAAATCCCGCATGTACGTTTCGTACGAGCGCGCATGAGCGAGCCCATAGGAATGGTATTGAAGGCATTTTTAACGAGAAGAAAAGGCTGATGGCGCTTTTGCAACCAAATATGCTCTGGGGAATGCTGGCTGTTGCGGTACCGGTGGCGATCCATTTCTGGTATCAGAAACGGGGCAAAACCATCGAATGGGCGGCCATGCGCTGGCTAGGCGAGCAAACCACCCTGCAACATCGCGGCCTCCGGCTGAATGAGGTGTGGCTGATGATCCTGCGGTGCTTTTTAGTGATCCTTTTAGCTTTGATATTGAGCAAGCCTGTGATCGACCGGTTGGGGAATGTGGGCAAACGGGAAGTGATCCATCTGGTACAGGCAGACCGGCTCGTTACCGAAACCTACCGTTTCGAACTCGAAAAAGCAGGGCGCAATGGCGAACCCATTTACCGGCTCGGTGCTATGCCCGAGAAGGTTGATGATCTTGCCAAAACGGCGGATAATGCTGGTCAATCGAAATATTTGCAACAGAATATCAATGCATTGGCAGACGGTAATGCAAAGGATTTCAGACTGTATTTCAGGAATGACGGCAGTTTGAATGCCCGGATATATGTTCCTGGGGAATACCAGCTTTTTCCTGCCGCGGATTCGTCGCGCAGGAAGCCGATCGATATTTTGAAAAACAAGCCGGTTTACAAAGGAATTATCAAAGTGCTCCTCGATTACCGTGAGGCAGGGGAAAGGCAAACAGTGCAGGCAGCACTTTCGGCATTGACGGAGGTTTATGGTTTTAATTTTGAAATAACAAACAAAAAAGGCCCTGCAAGTCACTACGACTGGGTTTTTACCGACGAGCGTTGGACGGATTTCCAGCCCGGAACGACCTACGTTATTTCGGGCAACGCCCCGCAATGGGATGTTCCGGCGCAGGTGATTCAGTTGCGCGATACTTTGCGGATGGCGGATTCGGAGCTGGTGGAAAGCGGTCGGCTGCCCGAATGGCTGGGCGATTTGCTGGTGCAACATTTGGGTTTGCAAACAGATAACCCGCCGTTGAGCAGAAGCCAGCTGAATGCGTTGTTTGAAAAAGTACCCGTGTCGCGTGCGCAGGAATATTCGGCGATGCGCTCCTGGTTGTTGTTGGTTTTGATATTGTTAATGGCCGCGGAACGCTGGTTGGCGCTGCGCAAAACGGGGACGAGCCATGGCTGATCTGAAAAAACTGGTGCAATCGGTGAATACGCACTTGCAATGGCTGGCCATTCTCAAATGGCTGTTGGTAAACCTGACCGTGAGCTTGCTTGCCGATGCATTTTTATCCGACAATTTCTGGCTAAGCTGGGCGGTTGACCCGATTGCCTGGTTCATAGGAATATGGATCACAAAGGCCTTCACGGATAAGCGAGGCATGGCTATTTCCCTCATCCACGTTCATAACCCGGATGTAGAATACAGCCTGGCACTGCTCGACCGGGACGACCTCAATATTGCCGAGCAAATGCAGCTCGAACGCATCGGGGCACGGAACATCACTTTCCCCCGGCGCATTTTGTACCGCGGCATGTGGAAATACTTTGCGGCAGTGGTACTCGCCGCCTGCATTTTTCGCGTGTGGCCGTCGATGCGCGACAGGGATGCATCTGCCCGCAAGCCGGTACCGTTGGCTACCACGGGAAAAAAAGCTCCCGCGCCGGTTGTGCCAAAGTTTGCGTCTTCGGCGGTGAAAATAGTGCCGCCGGGCTATACCGGCTTGCCGGAGCGGAAATCGGGGGATATGAATATCAGTGCAATCGTCGGTTCATCGATTGAATGGTCGGTGTGGTTTGATCACGCGGCACAGCTTTCCGTGCGGATTGCCAACAGCCGGGGCGAGGAGGTGAGTTTGCGTGAAATTAATGGGGCATTCGTGCATCGGGATCGCCTTGCCGGGTCAGGTTTGTATTCCATTAAAGGCTATTGGAAGGATTCGCTCGTCTATCAATCCGATTTTTACAAACTGGAAGCATTGCCCGACCTCGCGCCGCGCATCGAGCCTGCTTCGAAGGAGCTGTACCGTTACCACTTCCTGAAAAACCCGAAGACCATCAGTATCTCGGCCAAAATATCGGACGATTTTCGGGTTAAGCAGGCATTCATCGTGGCCACGGTGGCGCGTGGTTCCGGGGAAAATGTCAAGTTTCGTGAAGTGCACATGCCGCTCAGCCCGTCCGATTTCAAGGAGGCCCACATTCGGAAAACCATTGATTTGAATGCATTGAATTTCACACCGGGCGATGAACTATACTACTACTGGGCGGCGACCGACAACCGGCAGCCCGAAGCGAATTTCAGTAAGTCGGATACGTATTTCATTGTCTATAAGGATACTGCCAAAATAGAGGAGGCCGAACTTGCGACGATGGCCGTGAATGTGATGCCCGAATATTTCCGTAGCCAGCGGCAGATCATTATCGACACCGAAAAGCTGATTGCCAGACGGAAAAGGCTCATTACCAAAGACTTTAATGCAACATCCAACGAAATCGGTTTCGACCAGAAAGTGCTCCGGCTGCGTTACGGACAATACCTGGGCGAGGAGTTTGAAACCAGCATCGGCGGCGGAGATAGTCCGGCGGCCGATAACGGCAATGTCATTGACGCATTCACGCACCATTCGGATGGACAGGGCGAAGGGGCCGAGTCCCGGACGGCTGAGTCGCGGCCCGCACATGAGGAGCATGCGCATGAGCACAAGCAGGAGCCTGCGGGCGAAAAAGACCCGCTTGCGGCACTGATGGAACAGTATACACACGCGCATGACGATGCGGAAACGAATACATTTTACGAACAATCCACACGCAGCCTTTTGAAAATGGCATTGGAGCAAATGTGGCAATCGGAGCTGCATTTGCGACTTTACGAGCCTGAAAAGGCACTGCCGTTTGAAAATAAGGCATTGGAATACCTTAAAACCGCGCAGCAAAAGGCGCGGACTTACGTGAAGAAAAGCGGCTACGACCCGCCGCCGATCAAGGAAAAGGAGAAGCGGCTGACGGGTGAGCTGAAAGACCTGGCGACGAAGTGGTCGTTTGAAAGGGAGTTTAACCAAAAGCAAACCAGCACACTGGCCGCTGCATTGCTCGGCTACCTCGAAAAACAATCGTTACCCAAAGGCGAGCAGACAAAACTCGCCGCGTTAAGCGCGGAAATGGCGCAGCGGCTGACGGAAAGCGGCCCGTTCAATGGCGGTCTGCAAAACTGGAACATGCTTGCGGCATTGCAAAAACTTGCGGGAGGCAGGGCGTTGAACGACGCGGAAATGGCCGGTTTGAAGCGGGATTTGTACAGGCGTACAACACCTGCGCTACAAAGCCGCCCGTCGTGGTCGGGTGAGAAAAAGTTGGAGGCCGCATTCCAAAAGGCATTGCGCCAGCCTCTTTAAGATTTTAGCAAGAACCAAACACGGAATGATCCATACCGATTTTAACTGGACGGAACCCCTGAACATATTGTTGCTGACGGCGGCATTGGCATTGCTCGTGCTGCAAATCGCGTTACTCTACACCCGCCACAGGCAGTCCGGTGGCCGGCAGTCCGGTGGCCGGCAATCCGGTGGCCGGCAGCCCGGTGGCCGGCATTCCGGTGGCCGGCACCCCGGTGGCCGGATGGGTATCCGCTTGTTTTTGAATGTGTTACTCTGGTCGAGTGTGGTCGCGTGGATATTGGACCCGTATTTCAAATCAAATGCCGGGTCGAATACGGGATTGCTGATCGCTGAAAACGTGCCTTCACCGGTTGTCAGGCACATTCGGGATAGCCTGGCGGGGGCGGAAGTAATCAAGGCGGATGAAGTCTCCAACAGGCCGATGGATACGCTGGTAATAGTTGGGCAGGAGTTGGATGAAACGGTTTTAGCCTCGATCCGGCAGTTGCGAAATATGCCTGTTTTGCATTGGAAACCCTGGTTTAAGCAGGGCAGGCTTCATGATCTTCATTGGAAAGGCATATTGCGCAAAGGCGAAATGCAGCGGATCGAAGGCAGTATTCAACGCTCCGGTAAAAAGACATTGCAGGTTCGGTACGCCGACAAAACGCTCGATAGCGTAGCGCTGAATGCGGGTGACCGTAATTTTAGCCTGGCATTCCCCACATTCAGCGAAGGCCGGACCACCGTAACCCTCGCCCTGGACGGACAAACTATCGATACGCTTCGCTATTTCACGCAACCTGAGCAGAAACTGACTATCCGCTTTCTACTCGACAACCCCGATTTTGAAACGCGGAACCTGGCTACCTGGCTGGGAAAGCAAGGCCACGCCGTGCTGTACGGCGCCACGTTGTCCAAAAACATCCGTAGTGAACTGAATATCAACCGCGCCACGGAGCCCGATCTCATTGTAACGGGCGCTGCGAATGCCGCTGATGCAAATGTGAAGAAGGCGTTGAATGCGGGCAAAAGCATGCTTTTTATGCAACTGAACGACCCGGCCATGGAAATCCGGTCGATCAACCATGCATTGGGTACAAGTTTTCAACCGGTAAAAATTTCCAACGAAGAATCCGTGCCGATTTCGCCTTCACTAAGGGCGCTACCCTTCCGTTTTGAGCCGCATAGTTTTCAAATGCGGGTGCCGCATTATCCGGTGGCAATGGAAAGGGCGACCGGGAAAATCGCGGTATGTCTGCTGAACGAGACGTTTCCGATGCAACTATCGGGGGATAGCATTGCCTATGGTAAAGTCTGGAACGAAATCCTCGCCTATACGCGCCCCGCACAGAAGTCCGTGATCGCGTGGGAAGCTCCGGTATTTGTAAATGTGCCGGTTACCATGCATTTAAACAACTTTCAGGGAGTTCCGTGGTCTTTGACGCTGGGGCAGGATACTATTTTGACCACAGTGTCCGCATTGAATGATCGTTCGGCTGCTGCTACTTTTTTACCGAATAAGAGCGGATGGTTAACCCTGCATGATTCGCTGGAAGCAGAACTTTATGTGCAGGATTATTCGCCGCTGCGATATGCTGCGCGCATGCAGCATTTTATTCAATCTACACAAAAAACAAACCCGGCCGCCAATCCGGACTACGACGCGATTTCGACTCGAAAACTTCCCGTCTGGGCCTGGTTTACGTGGTTAATGCTCTGCCTGGCCGCGCTCTGGATCGAGCCGAAGCTGGGATAATCGGCGTGTGATGTTCAGCGCTTTTCGATGTCTTCTATTGTAATCTGCCGCGGGAATTTCGCGAATCGCATATTGGGCTCGTTGAGCGCGTAACCGTCCTGCATGGCCTGCCGCGCCTTTTCGAAATAGGTATTCTGACGCTGGTTTCCCGTGATTTTCATCGTCATAGCCATGTAGTAATTAGCCAGCGGATGCATTTCGTACAGTTGCAGGCATTGGTTCAGCCTAAGCTCCGCCTGGTCGAATTCGTTCATCAGATAATACAAAATGCCAAAATAGAGCAGGCTGTTGAAATGAATGTCGTTGCGCCCCTCGCCGCGTTTTTGCTGGGCAATGTCTTTGAGAAAATACCTTTCCGCCTCCGGGTAATTGCGGGATTCCATGTAGCTCAATGCGATGAAAAATGAGAAGGTATGGTCCATCGTAAACGCGTTGGGCGTGAGTTGCTCGGCTGCAAGAAGGTCGGTGATGGCCTTTGGATAATCCTGCACGAGCATGCAATGCAAATACCCCCGGTAGGCCAGCCAGCGTTTAGGGTCGAGCACGACGGCGGTGTCGTTGTATGCGATCATTTTAGGCAGATTGCCCAGTACCATCTGCCGGATACCCTTTTCCTGATAGGCCTCCGAAATGTTGGGGCAAATGGCCAGGAGCGTATCGAGCGTGGCGTCCCAGCCTGGGTTTTCCGCTCCGAATGTGTGCGCTTTGCGTGCATAGGCGTGGAAAAGGCTGTCCTGCACGCCGCGCGACGAGCAATCGGGTTGCGCAAGCGTGGTCGCGAGTGTGAGTATCCATAAAGCCGGTGAAAGGAGTATGCGGCGCATAATTCGTGTTTGAATAAAACCTTTAAATCACTCCGATTTCAATGACTGTGTCGGGTTGGTCAATGCCGCGCGGACGGACTGGAAACTAATGGTAGCCAATGTGATGATGATCGTGGCCAGGCCCGCCGCCACATATATACCTGCCCCGATGGTGGCGCGGTAAGCGAAATGGTCGAGCCAGCGCTGTGTGAGCCACCACGCCAGCGGGCAGCCAATGGCGATGGCGATCATCACGAGTGCGAGGAATTCACGCGAGAGCATCGCTACCACACTGCCGGTGGTGGCACCCAGCACTTTCCGCACACCGATTTCTTTCCGGCGGCGCTCGGCCGTGAATGCGGCCAGGCCGAAAAGACCCAGGCAGGAGATCAATATCGCCAGAACGGCAAAGTACCTGGCCAGTTGCGCCACAAGCTGCTCGGAAGCATACTGAATTTGATAATCGCGGTCAAGAAACTCGTAGTCGAATGCGTAGCCGGGATTGAAGCTCGCGTAAAATGCCTGCATGCGTGCGATGGTGGCAGGTACCTGGCCGGGCTGGATTTTCACGGTCGCCAGCATCGTTTCCTGTGGTGATAGTCTGAAAATGAATGGCTTGATGGCCTCGTGCAGAGAATTGAAATGGAAGTCCTGCGCCACGCCGACGATGTTGACCTTGAAACCATCGATCGTGATCTGCTTCCCTATCGGGTCGGCGATATCCATTTGCCGGACGGCCGTCTCGTTCAATATCACTGCGGTGCTATCCGATCCGAAATCCTTCGAGAAGCTCCGTCCGGCGGTCATGCGGATGCCCAGCGTTTCGGTAAGGCCGTAATTGACCGGCATTTTGTAGAAGCGAACCTCGTCTTTCTCGTTTTTGCCGTCCCAGCGCACGCCTGCCGACGGCATGAATGTGGGCAGGATGATTTTTTGCTGGATACTCGATGCGTTTTCGACGCCGGGCAATGCTTTCAGTCTGGCCAGAAAGGCTTCGGTTTGCGAAGCGGCACGCCCCTCCATTTCGAAATACACGATATTATCCTTCTCGTAGCCCTGATTTTTGGTTTGCACATAATCGATCTGCCGGTAAACCACCACGACCGAAATGATGAAAATCACCGATACCGCGAACTGGAACACGACAAGGCCTTTCCGGACCCAGAGCTCACCCATGCCGTGCAACAGTTTGCCTTTCAGCGTAAGCGCGGGATTGAACCGGGACAGGTACAATGCGGGATAGCTGCCGGCAATCAGGCCGGTGAGCAACAGGATCGCGGCCAATGCTGCTACGAACTGACCGCTGAAATGCAAGGTCAGTTGCTTGTTGGTAATTGCATTAAAATAAGGTAATGTAAGCCAAACGACACCCAGCGCGAGTAGTAATGTCAGAAAACTCATCAGGATCGATTCGCCGAGGAATTGAAACACGAGTGTAGTGCGGCCAGCGCCCAATGCCTTCTTGACTCCCACTTCCTTGACCCTTACCGATGCTTTGGCCGTCGAAAGGTTCATGAAATTAATACACGCGATGAGGAGGATGAATACGGCAATCGCGCCGAACAACCGCACATATTCGATCCGCCCGCCGGATTGTATGCCGTTTTCATAGTTGCCGTAAAGGTAGCCGTCGGAGTATTTTCGGATGAATAGGGTCGCGTTGGGATCGTTGAAGCGCTTTTTGGCATAGTCCGCCAATTTGGCTTCCAATAACTGTGCATCGGCACCTGGCCTCAGCACGAGGTAGTTATGAAACGGGCCGGTAGTGGTGTTGGGCATGCTGCCCTGGGGCAAGATGTCGTCCCAGGCGCTCAGCGGTATCAGCAGTTCGGATTGTTCGCTAGAATGATGTGGCTGGTCCTGAAACACGCCCGTAACCAGGCATTTACGTGAAAACGCCTGCCATTTCCATTCCACCAGCTGGTTCATGGCCTTTTCGGGCGATCCGAAGAGCCGGGTAGCCATTTGCGCTGAAATCGCTACCGTATTTTTGCCTGCAAGCGCCGATTGGGCGTTGCCTTGTATTAATGGAAAAGAAAATGCCTTGAAATAATCAGAGCTGACAAAATTCCCCGCCGCACTCACTGTCCGGCCTTCGTTTGCAATGCCGGGCCGCGTCAGGCTGAATTTCTGGAACCACACAGGCGGCGTGGTGCAAACCGCCATTTCGACTTCCGGCATATCCCTGGGCAACAATGCTCTGAGAATTCCACCCGTACCCTCGGAGGTTACCAGCTTGCCACCGCCTTTCTCGTGGACCATTACCTGGTAAAGACGTGCGTCTTTTTCGTGAAATTGATCGAAAAGCATCTCGTCGTTTATCCAGAGGTAAATGAAGAGGGTACAAATGAGGCCGGTCGTCAGGCCGACGGCGTTCAGGAATGTGAACTGCCGGTTTTTGGCAAAATGCCGCCAGGCGTAGGTAAGGTATTGGTTCAGCATTGCAGGGCTCAGGTTGGAAACGGTAGGATATTGGCTGGGACTTTTCTTTGTAAAATAGGGCGTGAGATGCCGCACGGCCGCCCACGCATACGCGCGCCGTGCCCGCGCAACGCCCACCTCACGTACGCGGCGCTTAAAGATTTCTTCCAGGTTGCCTTGAATGTCTTCCAGAAAGCGCGGGTTCACAAACTTTTCGAGCAGGTAATCTGCCCAGCGGGGCGGACGGTGTTCAGGCATTTTGTTGGTTTTTGAAATGATTCAACGGCTAATGGCGGTCATGCATCACTCCGACCTCAGGCTGCGGATGGGGTTGGTCGTGGCGGCTTTAATGGCCTGGAAACTGACGGTCAGCAAGGTGATCAGCAGGGTCCCCATGCCGGTGAGTGCGAATATCCACCAGGAGATCGTGGTATGGTAGTCGTATTTCAGCAACCAGCCATTCAGGAAATAATACGCGCCGGGCGTGGCGATGAGAAATGCAATGGCGACCAGGATCACAAAATCGCGGGATAGGAGGCCCCAAACACTCATTACCGAGGCGCCAAGCACCTTTCTGACGCCGATTTCTTTCGTTCGCTGCTCGGCGATGAACGACGCCACACCGAACAGCCCGAGGCAGCTGATCAATATGGCCAGTATCGAAAAGAAGGTCGTCAGCTTGCCGATACGCACTTCGTCGAAGAATTTCTGGGCATATCTTTCGTCCACAAATTCATATTCAAATGGCGAGCCCGGGTCGTGTTTTTCAAAAACGGTTTTGATCTTTTCAAGAGAGGCCGATGAGCCGAGGGCTGGGTTGAGCCGGATGTTGATCACATTGCCCTGGCCCGGTGAGAGACAAAAAAACTGCGGCCTGTGAGGCGCGTATGGAGAGTTTACCACAATATCTTTGATCACGCCGACGATCTTGTAAGGCTTTTTGAACCAGGTCAGCGGCTCGTCGACAGGATTGGGCAGGCCCATGAACTTCACCGCCGTTTCATTCACCACCAATGCCACCGAATCCGTCGCAAACTCGCGCGAGAAATCGCGGCCTTGTGTGAATTGCCAGCCGACGGTTTTGCCATAATCGTAAGAAACCTCGTCGAACCAGAAATCGACCGACTGCTCCGGATCTTTGCCTTTCCATTCAAAGCCGCTGGTCGACGACCAGGTTTCGGTGGTAGGGCTGCCTGACTCGGCCATTTCCATAATCGCGCCATTGCTTTTCAGATCCTGGCGCACGGCGTCGAAATGCTTGTGGATATCGGCCGTCGAAGTGAAGATAGAAATAAGCCCGTCGCGGCTGTAACCTACCGGGCGGTTTTTAGCAAACTGGATCTGCCGGAACACGACGGCCGTTCCGATAATGAGGATGATCGACACCGCAAACTGCACTACCACCAGCACCTTCCGCGGTACCGCGGCGAAACGCCCGGCGCGGAAAGTGCCTTTCAATACCTTCACAGGCTGAAATGAAGAGAGGTACAATGCAGGATAACTGCCCGCGATAATGGCCGTGATAATGCTGAAACCAATGCCCGCGAGCCAGAATTGAGGCATTCCCCACGGCATGGAGATCTTCTTATCGGCCACTTCGTTGAAAAACGGCAGACAGAGCACCACGAGCAGGATCGAAAGCACGAATGCGAAGCCGACTACTAGAAATGATTCGGAGAAAAACTGCGTGATCAACTGGTTGCGTACCGAGCCGACTGCCTTGCGGATACCCACTTCTTTGGCCCGCTTTTCGGAACGCGCGGTGCTCAGGTTCATGAAATTGATACAAGCCAGCAGCAATACAAATACGCCTATCGTACCAAACAACCACACGAACTCGACGCGCCCGCCCACACGGTGGCCCTGTTTAAATTCCGAGTAGAGGTGCCATTCGCTCATCGGGTTCAGGAATACGTCGGGTTTGTATTTCAGCTGCTCTTTATTGATGTTCCTCTTTTTAATGTCCTTTATGCGCGCCGAGGCCTGGTCGATGTCGGCATTATCGATCAGTTGCACGAATGTCATGTAAGCATTCGGCCGCCACGGGTCTTCCATGGTTTTGAGCCAGGGATTGGCGATGATCATCAGTTGCCAGGGCATCAGGAACGACACATCCCGAAAGGTGGTATTGTTGGGGAAATCTTCATAAACCCCTGTTACTTTCACATTCAGGTTGTTATCGATCTTCATCGTTTTGTCGGTCGGGTCGGTATCGCCGAAATAGGCCTTCGCAACCGATTCGGAGAGCATCACCGAGTAAGGGTCTTTCAACCCCGCGCGGGTTCCGTGGATCATGCGCAAGCTGAGCATTTCCGTTGCGTCTGGCTCGATATAGGTACCGTTTTTGTTGAATTTCCGGTCGCCGGCGGCCAGGATATGCTTGCCGTTCCAGGAAGCCATGACCACATATTTGAAATCCGCCCCATATTTGCGCCGGATCTCGTCGCCGATCGGAAAGGGTAGGGAAGTCTGGGTGCCGATCTCCCCGTTGAATGTCTGGTGCTGCCATACCTGGGCAATGCGGCCGTGGTTTTTGAAATACCGGTCGAACGACAGCTCGTCGTAAATCCAGAGGCCGATCAGCATCGCCACGGCCATTCCCATAGCCAGGCCGGTGATGTTGATGAAGCTGTAAGCCTTGTTTTTGCCCAGCGTCCGGAGCGAGATTTTGAGATAGTTTCTGATCATGGCAGGACTGAAAATATAGGTGGGGGAATAAGTGCGGGGTTTACGTTTCATGAAGTACGGGCGTATGTAACGCAGGGACGCGAGCAGGTAGCGGATGCGCGCCGCGCGGACGCCGCCCTGGCGCGTGCGTAATGCGTATACCTCGTGCAGATCGCCCAGGATATCTTCCAGGAAATGCGGCGCGATGATGATCGTCAGCAGCCGGTCGACCCAGCGGGGCGGGCTGTCGTGTTGCGGTTTTTTTTCCATATTATGAAAAGCTGAGTTTGGGTTGCAGCTTTTCGGCCGGAATGGCCTGCCAGAGTTGCTGACGGATCTCGTTGATTTCCTGCAAAGCGCGGTTACCGTAGTTGGTAATGCTGAAAAAGCGCTTCCGCCGCCCGCCACGCTCGGCAGTAGCGCCGCCCATTTCGGAAGTAAGAAACCCTTTTTCTTCAAGACGGTATAAAGTGGCGTGCACTGCGCTCAGGGAAACCGACCGGCCCGTGTATTCCTGCACGCGTTCCCAGATCGTCACACCATAGGCTTCTTCGGCGCAACCGGCCACCACCAGCAGGACGATTTCTTCAAATTCCCCTAGAAAAGTTCTTTTCATAACCAGACAGCATATTAGTTATAATAATGCAAAACAAATACTTTGCCAAAATAGAGAAATGCGCTCCTGGGCTAATGCTGGCGGTTTTTGCGGGAACACGCTTGTCCGAAAGCGAACAGTTTTGTTCGGGGCTGGACGCGGATGAAAAAATTTTCGTAAATCCTGTAACGTTTCGACCGGCCGGTCGTCTATGTCCTTGAATATGGATTTACAAGCCTTCAACCAACGCATTCTGCCCGTTCAGGGGCGCCTGTTCCGACTGGCGCAGATGTTTCTTCGCAACCGCGAGGAGGCAGAGGATGCCATTCAGGATGTGTTCCTGAGGCTTTGGACCAACCGGCAGCAGCTGGAAAGTTACCAGAGCGTGGAGGCGCTGGCGGTGCAGATGACGAAAAACCTTTGTCTGGACCGGCTGAAATCCCATCATAAACAGAAAACGAGTCACGAAACGGATATGGTAGCATTGCAGGCAGCGGATGTGTCACCTTACCGGCAAGTCGAGAACAGCGACAGCGCCGGCCTGATGCACCGGCTCATCGGCGAACTGCCCGAGCAACAGAAACTGGTACTGCACCTGCGCGACGTGGAGGAGTATACTTTGGAAGAGATCGAGGAGGTAACCGGGCTGAGCAACGCGAATATCCGTACGATCCTGTCGAGGGCGAGGCAGAAGTTGCGTGAGAATTATTTAAAAGCAGAGAATTATGGCACAGGATATTGAAAAGCTATTAGAGAAATATTACGACGGTGAAACGTCGCTGGAAGAGGAGCGAGCATTGAAGCAGTTTTTCCAAAGCAGCGACGTGCCGGAGCATTTGCAAAGCCACGCGGCGCAGTTCGGCTATTTTGCCAATGCACGGAAAGAGCAGCCTTCATTGAGTTTTAATCATGAACTCGCATTAATGCTGGACCCGCCGAAGCAGGGGCCTGTGCGGAGGCTGGGTACGTGGTTGCTGCGCATTGCAGCCGGGTTCACCTTACTGATCGTCGGTTTCGGCGCGGGATGGCTGTTTCAGGCTAAATCCGAAAATGGTGCTGCAATGGCGGTCTTCGAAGGAAAAGACGCCGGGCAGGTTGAGGAAATGAAAAAGGTGCTGGCATTTGAACAAATGAATAACACCTCGGCGAGCGAGCGCATTCAGGCCGTGAACCATAGTTATGAAATTCCCGATGCCGATCGCGACATTACGCAGTTATTAATCAATACCCTCAATTTTGATCCGAATGTGAATGTACGGCTGGCGGCTTGCCAGGCTTTGACGCACTTTGCACGTGAAACGGAAGTGAAGGAAGCGCTGATCCAGTCGCTGGCGATACAGACGGACCCGAATATCCAGATCTCGCTGATCGAATCGCTGGTGGCGATTAAGGAAAAACGGGCGGTGGAGCAATTTCAGCAGTTGGCTCGCAACCAGGAAGTACTCGACGTGGTGCGACTCAAAGCTACGGAAGGCATGAACAAGCTGAATACCGACGTCTAACAAAGCCCCTTTTCCAGGGAATTAATTCCCTGGCGAACTTTGGGTCGGGCCGCTGGCCCTTTGTACGACGCGGGCAGGTTGTTCGCTTATTATTGAAAGTTTAAGGGCCAGGGGGCCGCTATTTTTCCACCAGGGGTTTCCAGTTCCTGGGCCCAAACAAGCAAATAAATCCTAATAATAAAACCATGAAAAAAGTACTATTGATCAGTGCGGGCCTCCTTTGGGGCCTTAGCAATGCGTGCGCCCAAAATCTCGAATACAAGGCCAAACTGGCCAATTCGAAAGACAAAAAGGTGGTGTTCGAGCTTTCGGCCAGTTCGGTGAAAATAGAGGGGTACAACGGCGACGAGGTCGTTATTCAGGCCTCTTCCGGGTTCGAAGCGCCGCCTGACCGGGCAAAGGGACTGAAACCGTTGTATTACACGGCGGTCGATAACTCCGGGATCGGTCTGTCGGTGACGCCGGACGCTTCTGGGCTGAAAATCGAGAAGGCGACCCGTAAATCGGTCAAATACACGGTCAAACTGCCGCGGCAGGTGGCGGTGAAGTTCGTGGAAACCAACTGGCAGGGAGGCTCGGCCCTGTCGATCTCGAACATGGACGGCGATATCGAAATCAAGACGAACAATACCAATATCGTCCTTAACAACATTACCGGGCCCGTGGTAGCCAATACCACCAGCGGCGAGGTGACCGCCACTTTCTCGAACCTCGCACAAGGCAAGCCGACGGCCATTTCGTCAATCAGCGGGGATGTCGACATAACCCTGCCTGCGACGGCGAAGTCGAACCTTAAATTGCGGTCGATCAACGGGGAGATGTACACGGATTTCGACCTGGGCGTGAAAAACAGCAAGGACGGAATGTCCAAAGTCGGCGGCATGGCGAATGTCGACGGGTCGATCAATGGCGGGGGCGTCGAAATGACCCTCAACACGATCAGCAGCAACATTTATATCCGCAAGCAGAAATAACACCTAAACCTGCATCTGTTACCATGAAAAAGATATTGTTATCGGCCATCTTCTGCGCCGTACTCGGGCCTGCTTTTGCCCAGAAAATCATCGACAAGAAGCTGCCGTACGAATCCGGCAAGACCGTGAACCTCAACCTGCGCTTCGGCGACAGCATTCAGGTCCGTTACTGGGACAAGCCCGAAGTGTCCGTGCATATGTCAGTGAAAATCAATCAGAACAAGCTGAACGACGCCTTCGAAGTCACCAGCAGTACTACTTCCGACGAAATCATCCTCAAAACCGATATCGACAAGGAAAAGATAAAGGAGGGGAAAGGCGAGGACTGCCCGGGCAAGACAAGCACATGGAGCAACGACGACGGCAAGAACCGCTATTACGTATGCAGCGAAATCAACTACCAGGTAACCCTGCCCCGCCAGGCCAAGCTGAAACTCGAAACCATCAACGGGAATATCGATATTCAGGGCGCTACTGCCGCTGTGGCTGCCAAAACGATTAGCGGATACGTGGACATGACCTGGCCGAAATCCAAAGGCGCGAATGTAGCGGTGAAAACCATCACGGGCGAAGTGTATTCCGATCTTGACATCGATTTCGGCAATAAAAAGGAGAAAAACCCGATCGTGGGCTACCTGCTCGAAGGGAAAATCAACGGCGGCGGGCCGGACGTGAAGCTGGAATCGATCAGCAACAACGTGTACCTGCGTAAGAAAGATTAGTCAGGCTTTGGAATATTACCATATAGAGGGCGCTGCCGGAATTCTGGCGGCGCCCCTTTGTTTTGGGAAGCTCTGTTTTTAATGAGTAAGAGTGGTTAAGAATATTATTTCAACTATTTAATAAAAATCATAATTATACTAATCTATTTAAAGAAATGACGAAATTAATGACATATTAAATTTTGAAACCTTGAAATTTTAATGAACATGTGCCTAAATTAGGGAAACGATATTTGGTGGTATAAAAGACAACCTCAACCATGGACGCGCCCGAAGAAACTGTTCTGCTGAAAGACCTCGCTCTGGGAGACAGCAAGGCTTTCGACGAGGTGTACCGTCATTACCACGGGGAAATCAACCGCTACGTTTACAAATTCGTCAAATCGACCGAGCACACCGAAGACCTCTGCCAGGAGATTTTCCTGAAAGTATGGGAAAAACGGGAGACGCTCGCCAGCCTGCAATCTTTCAGGGCTTACCTGTTCACGGTTTCCAAAAACCGCGTGCTCGATTTCCTGCGCCACGCGGCCACGGAGCGCTCGGTGCGGGAGGAGGTCATCCACGCTTCGCTGCGACATGCCAGCCATGTGGAAGAGGCACTGCAATCGGAAGAATATCAGCATTATCTGCAAAAAATAATCCACCAGCTTTCCCCCCGCGACCAGGATGTATTCCGCCTCTGCCGCGAAATGGAACATTCCTACGACGAAGCCGCCGAAGTGCTCGGCGTTTCGCGCAATGCCATCAAAAAGCACATGGTAAAAGCGATCAAGTTCATCAAATATTCCGCGCACAAGAGTTTCGGATTGTCGTTCAACTCGTTGGTTATCTGTGGGATGCTGGTTTGGTAAACGTAGGTTGGTTTTGGTTGGGTGGGGTCAAGCGTTGTCATTTGTATGTTGGTTTGGCCGGTCAGAGACCGGCGTCCGCTCGGACGCAGTTGGAAACTACGCCCAACTTGTTTAGTGCAAGTTGTATTAAAGAATAAGAATAAGTTGGTTAAGTCGGTCAGAGACCGGCGTCCGCTCGGACGTAGTTGGAAACTACGCCCAACTTGTTTAGTGCAAGTTGTATTAAAGAATAAGAATAAGTTGGTTAAGTCGGTCAGAGACCGGCG
>NZ_FNYL01000008.1 GCF_900109045.1 Dyadobacter sp. SG02 | reverse complement strand
CAATGTTTTCAGCTTTGTAAATGTCCCGAAAAACGACGGAATCGAACCTAAATTTGTCGCAGTCGGAAAGGGATAGTCTTCTGCTGCCATCCGCAGATATTCCAGATTGATGAGGTTGGCAAAGCTTGCCGGCACGTTCCAGTAGGGCGTTATAGATAAATACTTAAGATTCGTGAGATTGCCTATAACTTGAATATTCGGCCCCGCTATCATGTTTTCGCTGATATCAAGGTATTCCAGGTTAGTTAGGTTACCCAGTTCCGCGGGCAGGTCTCCCTGGAACTGAGGGATCTCATCCCCTGCTCCCGAAAGGTCGAGATGCTTCAAAGCAGTCAGGCTTCCGACTGCTGCCGGTATCGGTCCATAAGCATCATTCTGTTCCATAATGAGACTGGTAACACGCCCGCCTTCACAACTAACGCCATACCATCCACATGGGTTATCCCCAGGGGTGCCGGGCACAACCCAACCTGTATTGTTATACCATTTACTACCACCAGTAGCCTGATAGTACGCCACCAGCGCCAGCCTATCGCTTTCCAGTGTCTGAGCGAATGAATTTATCGAAACAAAAAGGCAGACAAGCCCGAGTAGACATCTTGTCATAGCGTCGTGAAAAAAGAGTTGATAAAATCCTCGAAACGTTGAGCGGGTGCCGGGGCCGCAGCGTGATGCTGCCGGTACTGTAAGAATGTTGTATATACAAATGTAACCGAATGCACAATAAAATGTGCACCGGTTACAAAAAATTATTGAAGCTTAATATTGTAGAATTGGCTATCCGCTAATTACTTCCAGGTGAGGCCCATATTGCGGAAGAGGAATGCATAGATATCCGCCTGGGTTTCCAAAGCCTTTTTCGTGTTGCTCGCGCCGTGACCAGAGTTGGTGTCGATCCGGATCAGTAGTGGATTGGACGAGGTGCTGCCTGCTTTGGCCTGCAACTCAGCCGCGTATTTGAATGAATGTGCGGGAACGACGCGGTCGTCGTGGTCGGCGGTGGTGATCATCGTGGCGGGGTAATGGCCGCCTGCTTTGATATTATGCAACGGGGAATAGCCTCGTAAAACCTTGAATTCCTCCGCATTGTCGCTGCTGCCATAATCGGCGATCCAGTTCCAGCCGATGGTGAATTTGTGGAAACGGAGCATATCCATGACCCCCACGGCCGGGAATGCCACTTTAAAAAGCTCTGGACGCTGGTTCATCACCGCACCTACGAGCAGCCCACCATTGGAACCGCCCTGAATGGCCAGTCTTTCGGGTGATGTATATTTTTCACGGATTAAATACTCCGCCGCGGCGATGAAATCGTCGAACACATTCTGCTTTTTGAGCTTCATCCCCTGCTCATGCCATTTCTCTCCATACTCGCTTCCGCCGCGCAGGTTGGCTTGCACAAATACACCGCCCTGGTCGAAGAACGGAATACGGGTAGGGCTAAACGCAGGCGGCAGGCTTACGTTAAATCCGCCATAACCATAGAGAATAGTGGGATTGGTACCATCCAGTTTCAGTCCTTTTTTATAAGTAATGAATGCCGGAATGCGGGTGCCGTCCTTGCTCGGGTAAAATACCTGCTTCGTTTCGTAGTCCGACGGCTTGAATGCCACCTCGGGTTCGCGGAAAACATTGCTTTTTCCACTGGTAATGTCGTACCGGAATATCGTCGAAGGATAATTGAAAGAGGTAAACGTGTAAAACACGAAGGTATCTTCCCAATCCCCTCCAAAACCCGTCGCCGAACCAAGCCCCGGCATTTCGATCTCTCGTTCGAGCACGCCTTGCGGGCTATATACGTACGTGCGTGTGGTTACATCTTTCAAGTAGGATGCAAACAACTTCCCACCCGCCAGCTGCGCAGTTTCCAGTGGCTCCTCTCGCTCGGGCAGTACGGCGTCCCAGGTTTTTCCGGTCGTTTTGAAAAGCATTACCTTACCATTCGGCGCATTGTCGTTCGTTTCAATCAGGAAGTCGGCGCCGATGTTTTCGATGATGCGAAAGCTGGCGTCGGTGATCTCCTCGCGGATGGGTACGAAGCCGCTCTCGCCTTTTTTCAATACCCAAATCGCATTGCCATCCTTACCCTTCCCACGGTCGCTTACATTCAGGACTGCGTATTGCTCGTCTTCGGTAGTGCCCATAGTATGGAAACGTTGCGGGTTTGCAGGATCTTCGAATACCAGCTTGTCCTCCTCCTGTTTCGTGCCGATGCGATGAAAAAACACCTGGTGGTTTTCGTTTTTAGTCGCCAAAGCACTACCGTCCGGCTTCGGATAGCGACTATAATAAAAGCCGTCGCCCTGCCAGGAAGCGCCCGAAACTTTCACCCATTCCACTTTGTCCGCGAGCATGGAGAGGTCCTTCATATTCATGACCTGGTACTCCTGCCAGTCGGAGCCGCTTTTGGAAAAACCCAGCACCGCGTGAGCGCCATCTTTGGACAAGCTGAAAACGGTAAGCCGCGTGGTACCATCCGGTGAAAGCTTGTTCGGATCGATCACCACCTCGGGCGTGCCGTTCAGGCCTTTCTGGCGGTACAATACAGCCTGGTTTTGCAAACCATCGTTTTTATAGAAATAGAAATACTCCCCCTTCTTTTTAGGAGCCGAATATTTTGGATAGTTATAGGCTTTTTCGAGGTCTTCAAATATCTTTTCCCTGAACGGGATCGCATTCAGGTAACCGAATGTCACTTCGTTCTCGGCCTTCACCCAAGCCGCCGTTTCCTCGGAGCGATCGTCTTCAAGCCATCGATAGGGATCGGCGACTTTTGCGCCATGGTACTCGTCAAAATGCTCCTGCTTTCTTGTTTCAGGATATTTCAATTGCTGCGCATTACCTGGTCCCGACAATGCCGATGCGGTCATTAAAGTCATTATGAAAATTTTTGAATCCATGAAAACAGCCGTCATTTAATAATCTCCACTTCCAGAGAACTCGGTGCGTCGGCCTGGTGATAAATCGTGTGCTTGGCAGTGGTAAAATCCGAATCCTGCGCCTTGTAGATGTTTTCGACGTATTTCTGCGGGTTGCGGTCGAAAAGCGGGAATGCCGTGCTTTGTACCTGCACCATTATGCGGTGGCCCTTTTTGAAGGTATGCAGCACATCCTGCAAGCGGAATTTCAGGTCGGTCACCTTACCTGCCACTACGGGTTCAGGTTTTTCAAAACTGTTTCGGTAGCGGGCGCGCATTACCTCACTGCGCACCATTTGCTGGTAGCCCGCCAATACCACTTTCGGATCGGGCATGTAGGCGTGGTTCTTTTCGTCGTCGGGGTAGACATCGATCAGTTTTACGAAGAAATCGGCGTCCGTACCGGTCGTCGCAAATTTGAGCAATGCATTGATTTCGCCGCCAAGGGTAACGTCTTCGGTCAGAATTTCTGTTTCAAAAACGAGGACATCCGGGCGGGTAGCAGCGAAGCGCTGGTCTTCCGACATATATTCAAATGGCGTAAAGCCCGACATTTGTTTGTAATTCGCAGTATACGGCACCGGTTTCAACGGGTCGCTCACATATTCGGTTACCGATTTGCCTTCTTTCGGCGCTTCGAAATCCAGTTTGCCTTTTGAATGGAAATACAACTTGCGCTTCTCCGCATTGGCTACCGGCCATTTATCAAACGTCTTCCATTCCTTTTTACCCGTATCAAACAAATAAGCCTCCGGTAAGCCGGTCTTTCCATCGCCGGCTTCTTTCAAAAAGTGTTTGAAAAATTTAGCCTCGATATTGTTCTGGTAAAAAGTAGCGATACTGTCACCGAAATAAATATCGTTGTGCAAAGTATGCCCGGTTTCGCGGCTCCAACGACCGTGCCCGAATGGGCCCACCACCAGTGTATTGTACATGGAAGGGTTGTTCTTTTCCAATGTTTTGTAGGTATTCAAAGGACCATACAAATCCTCGGCATCGAACCAGCCGCCGACGGTCATGAATGCGTGCTTTACGCCTTTCAAATGCGGCAGGATATCGCGTTTTTTCCAGAACTCGTCTTTGTTGGGGTGGTTGACTGTCTCCTGCCAGTAAAAATTCTGAGAATAGTATTTATCAAAATTTTTCAAAGAACCCATTTCCAGGTTGAATGTATAGCCATCCGGCTTGGGCGTGAACATTTCGCCGGCAAACCACGAGTCTGTCGTAGGCTTGGGCGGCTTGATGCCGAACACCGGGAATGTGAGGTAATAGCCCTGCGTAAATGCGCCATTGTGATGGAAATCGTCGAAAAAGAAATCGGCGATCGGTGCCTGTGGCGACGAGGCTTTCAATGCGGGGTGCCCGGCCAAAGCACTGGCTGTCGTGTAAAAACCGGGATACGAAATACCCCATTGCCCCACCCTGCCATTGTTGTTCGCCACGTTTTTGAGCAGCCATTCGATGGTATCGTAAGTGTCCGATGCTTCATCGACGTCGTTCTTACCGTTTTTCTTGTCGATATGCGGGGTCATGTTCGTCCACGTTCCCTCGCTCAGGTAGCGGCCGCGCACATCCTGGTACACGAATATGAACTTGTCGCGCATCAATGCAGGGCTTGGGCCCAGGCGCGGCGGGTATTTGTCGGCGCCGTACGGAGCTACGCTATAACACGTGCGTTGCATTAAAAACGGATATTTTTTGTCCGTGGAAGCGTCTTTGGGCGAGTAAACAATAGTATGGAGCTTCACGCCGTCTCGCACCGGAATGTCGTACTCGGCTTTCGAATAATTTTCACGAATGTACTGTTCGTCGGAAGCAACTTGCCCATAAACGTGCTGGGCCAGCACGACGAGTGCTGCGCAGAGTAATTTTTTGATCATAGTTTGTGATTATTTTCTCTTATAGTAATTCAATGACACGCTGGCGGCGTTCCCCTTTTCGCTCAAAGTATAGAAACCCTTGCCTTCGCTTTCGAAACAGATCGCTTCGCCCTGCGGTTCAAGGGCCACTGTCAAAGTTTTGGTAGCGGATTTCACGAGCGTCTGCCCGATTGACGCTCCACTACTTCTTTTCCAATAATATACACCCAGATAGGTACGGACCACGATTTCAGTCCCGTCTTTGGAAATGCTTCCCGCAGTTGCCAGTACCACGCCCGGCACCGTCCCGATTTTTTCGGCCACGCTCACGTCCGAGGTCGATTGCGGAAATGCCAGCCGGTAAATATTAGTACCAGATACTTCCTTTGATAGCACAAAAATATCCTTCGTCACAGGGTCGACAATCAGCGCTTCCGCGTCCCGTGGACCATCAGGATAGCTGAAAGTGATCTTTTGCAATGCATTCTGGTTGAAAGAGCCATCGGTACCGCCGATTTCGGGAATGCGGTAAATGGTATTGGTGGCTGTTAAGGGCTGGTTGTTATTGCCGGTATCGGCAATGTAAATGTATGACATGCCATTATCCGGCCCCGGGCCTACCGCCACTTCTTCCCAATCGTGGTTCTGGGAGCCGGGTACATTATATTCTTTAATGTTTTTCCCATCCTTGCTGATCAGGTACACGGAATTCGGCTGGCCGGAATCCTGGATCGTCCAGAGGTAACCGGGCATCGATGCACTGGCCGCCAGGCCGGACGCTTCGTCGATAATGCCGGTAGCTATCGGGAATTGCTCGGGAGCTGTCTCAAACTGGTCGGACAGTCCGTTTCCCCCGGGTGCTGGCTCGGGGTCATTGCATGAACAGGTTACGCAAAAAACAAGTGAAGAAAGGACCAGGCTCACTCGTCCGCTCACGCTGTCATATATTTTCATAGAAAACACTTCATGTTAGATTTGCTAAAAATACGTACTTTTGCCGCATTTATTATCAGCGACTTTCATTATATCAGTATTAAAATAGTTATATGTTACGTACACATACCTGCGGGGAATTAAGCTTAGGACATGTAAATCAAGACGTTGTATTATGTGGTTGGGTTCAGCGCGTCCGCGACAAAGGAGGCATGATCTGGCTCGACCTGCGTGACCGTTACGGCATCACCCAGCTTCTTTTCGAAGAGGGCAAAACCCCCGCAAATGTGTTGGAAACTGCCCGTTCGCTGGGCCGCGAATTCGTGATTTCGGCCAAAGGTGCCGTGATCGAGCGTCTCTCGAAAAATGACAAAAT
This sequence comes from Dyadobacter sp. SG02, assembly GCF_900109045.1. Taxonomy (GTDB): domain Bacteria; phylum Bacteroidota; class Bacteroidia; order Cytophagales; family Spirosomataceae; genus Dyadobacter. The sequence goes on along the minus strand of NZ_FNYL01000008.1, from coordinate 380,894 downwards.
CGCAACCGGCGACATCGAGATCCGCGTGGCCGAACTCAGCATTCTGAACCCGGCGAAACTGCCTCCGTTTCTGATCGAGGACGAGACCGACGGCGGCGACGATATCCGCATGAAATACCGCTACCTCGACCTTCGCAGGAATACGGTTCGTCAAAATCTGCAACTGCGCCACCAGGTAGCTCGCTATACCCGTGCTTACCTCGATAATTTGAATTTCATTGAAGTAGAAACCCCGGTACTGATCAAATCCACGCCGGAAGGCGCCCGCGATTTCGTGGTTCCGAGCCGCATGAACCCGGGCGAATTTTATGCATTACCCCAATCTCCGCAGACATTCAAACAATTGCTTATGGTAGCCGGCTTCGACCGTTACTACCAGATTGTGAAGTGTTTCCGCGACGAGGATCTGCGCGCCGACCGCCAGCCTGAATTTACTCAGATCGACTGTGAAATGTCGTTTGTGACGCAGGAAGACGTGCTGAATACGTTTGAAGGCATGATCCGTGAGCTTTTCGCAAAAGTGAAAAACATCGACCTGCCCGAAGTTCCCCGCATGACCTATGCGGACGCCATGCGCCTGTACGGTTCCGATAAGCCGGATATCCGTTTCGGAATGCAGTTCGTGGAACTGAAAGGCGATGACCGCGACCTTACGTCCGGAAAAGGCTTCGGCGTGTTCGACGATGCCGGATTGGTAGTGGGTATCAATGCCGCCGGTTGTGCAGGTTATACCAGAAAACAAGTCGACGAACTGACCGATTGGATCAAGCGCCCGCAAATCGGTGCCAAAGGCCTGGTATACGTTCGCTACAATACCGATGGGTCGATTAAATCGTCCGTAGACAAATTTTACACCGAAGAAGAGCTTAAAAAGTGGGTTGAAGCATTTGACGCCAAACCGGGAGATCTAATACTGATTTTATCGGGCCAGGGCGACAAAACACGTAAGCAGCTCAACGAGTTACGCCTCGAAATAGGTTCACGCCTGGGTCTGCGTAACCCTGACGAATACCGTGCATTATGGGTGATCGATTTCCCGTTGTTGGAATTTGGAGAAGAGGAAAACCGCTGGTTTGCGATGCATCACCCATTCACCAGTCCGAAACCAGAGGATATACACCTGCTGGATAAAAATCTGGGACTGGTAAGGGCCAATGCATACGATATGGTGATCAACGGCGTTGAAGTTGGCGGAGGTTCGGTAAGGATCTTCGAAAAAGAGCTTCAACGGAAAATGTTCGAGATCCTCGGATTCTCTGCCGAAGAAGCCCAGGAACAATTCGGCTTCCTTATGAATGCATTCGAATTCGGCGCTCCTCCTCATGCCGGAATCGCATTTGGTTTTGACAGGCTTTGCTCTATTTTCGGCGGCGCGGATTCGATCCGGGACTTCATTGCATTCCCGAAAAACAATTCCGGTCGCGACGTGATGATCGATTCTCCTTCGACAATCTCGGACGGGCAGCTTAAAGAGCTGGCGATCCGTGTGGAAGGCGCGAATTTGTAGTCAGAATTCGATCGATCAGACAGATCAATTAAATAAAATAAGATTTTGTAGATTTGCCCGGGCATAATTTAAACATAACCAAAGGACCGGCCGGAAATGGGCGGTCCTGATCACAATTCAACTACACTGCATGCATTATCAATCCTTTGCGAGAAATTATTTCAAAAATGCCTTCATGTTGTTGCTACTACTGGCCAGCATCGGGGGTTTTGCTCAAAACAATACTTCTCCTCAGCTTCCCACGGTAGATCCGACACAGCAGAAAATCGATCCCTCGCAGGTAACCAACCAGCAGGCAGTCGACTTCTATAACCAGGCCAAATCGGCGGGGATGTCCGACATGGACATCGAAAGGGCCGCTTTGCAAAGAGGCTATACACTGGATCAGATATCTGCCATGCGCAAACGGCTGCAACAGAAGCCGGACGAAAGAAAGGTGGAAGATCCTAACCGCGACGAACTGGATGAAACCAGGGAACAGGACGATACGGATGAACTGGATGACGAAGCCAACAACGAACGCGACTCCACCAGTGCGCGCCGTTCGCGGAACCGTCGGTTGAGCCGTACTTTCGGATACTCGTTCTTCTCCAGAGGCCGTTCCACCTTCGAGCCTAACCTGCGCATTGCCACGCCACGGAACTACGTTCTGGGACCGGAAGATGAAATCGTTGTGGATATCTATGGAAATGCGGTGGATAACTTCCGCATGAAGATCAGTCCCGAAGGAACCGTTAAAATGCTTAACCTGGCTCCGGTGTATGTCAACGGATTGACTATCGAGCAAGCCAGCGAGCGCATCATAAACCGCCTGCGCCAGGCCTATTCGACACTGAACCGTCCGGGCTCGGGAACGTATTCATCTATTACGCTCGGCAATGTACGCAGCATACACGTGATGATCACGGGCGAGGCGGCACGCCCCGGCACCTACACGGTTTCGTCGCTCGCTACGGCTTTCAATGCGCTTTCGATTTCCGGCGGGCCAAGCCTGAACGGTTCCTACCGTAATATCGAAGTGATCCGGAACAACAAGGTCATCCGCAAAATTGACCTTTACCGGTTCCTGGTCGATGCCGACCTGCGCGACAATATTGCTTTGCAGGACCAGGACATTATCCTTATCCGGCCATTTGAAACACGGATCGAATTAAACGGGCAATTGAAACGCCCGGGTATCTTTGAAGCGAAAACAGGTGAAAGCCTGGGGACGCTGATCCGTTATGCAGGCGGCTACACACCGGAAGCTTATACGAAGACATTCACTTACCAGCGCAACACCGGCACAAATTACATGATCGGTAGCATCGATTCCGTGCAGGTAGAAACTTTCGCTCCTAAAAACGGCGATATTTTTAATGTAAAACGAATACTGGATATCGTAGCTAACCAGGTGGAAGTGCGGGGCGCAGTTACATTGCCTGGCCCTTACGCATTGGAAGAACGCTGCAACTCGGTACTTAAACTGATCCAGGCGGCGCAGGGACTTAGCCCACGCGCGTTCCTGAACAGGGCTATCCTGGAAAGATCCAGCGGCGAAACACAGACGGGTATCGTAGCCATCGACCTCCGAAAACTCGTTAATGGCGAAATAGCCGATATTCCATTGCTCGCAGGCGATATCCTGACGATCAAATCGGTGGAAGACCTGAAAGAATTCACCTATCTGTCCGTTTCAGGCTCGGTCATCAACCCGGGTAACTATTACTATTACAAAGACATTACCATTGCCGACCTTATTTTCCAGGCCGGCGGCTATACCGAAGGTGGTATCCCCTACCGCATCGAAGTATCTCGCCGGGTGAAAAACGATACGCTCGACCTGCCTACATCGCAGAACGTCCGCATTTTCACAATCGACGTGGCCGATAACCTGGTACTTAATCCGGATGACCAGAAGTTCAAACTCCAACCACAGGATATCGTGGTGATACGCAAGTCGCCGAGGTATGAAGCCCAGAAATCGGTTACAATCATGGGCGAAGTGAGGTACCCGGGCAATTATACCATTATCAATAATTTCGAACGCATTTCCGACCTGTTCAGCAAAGTGGGCGGACTGCGGCCGGAAGCCTATCTGCCCGGCGCACGCTTTTACCGCGCCCAGGAGCTCATTGCGGTGGATATCGAAGCAATTGTGAACAAACCGTCGCTTGCATCCAACCTGTTGCTCATGCACGGCGATACGCTGATTATCCCCAGGCGGCTCGAAACCGTGCGGATACAAGGCGGTGTACACAATCCGTCGGTCATGAATTTCGATTCCAAGTTCGGCTACGACGACTATATTTCACAAGCCGGCGGTTACACCGAGCAGGGCTGGAAAAAGCGCGTATTTGTATCCTATCCCAATGGCCGGACGTACAGAACGAAGAGCTTCCTGTTTTTCAAATCTTTCCCTAAAATTGAACCTGGTGCGGTTGTGACCGTACCGGTGAAAGTAGCAGAGCCGGAGCGCCAGAGAACACCTGGTGAGCGTATTGCATTGTTCTCTTTCGTCGCATCCATTCTAAGTACGATCACCTTGGCGGCAATTAGCCTGAGCAGATAATTAATCATGATATCCCATCCAGAAAAAAAGCCGGAAGTAGGTGACAACAAGGAAAGTTCGTTCGATGCTTCGGAAATACGTTTTGCCGATATAATCCTGTTCGTAGGAAAGTATATCAAACTAATGATATTGGTCGCAATCGTATCTGTGATAGCCGGTGTAGCGTACAGTTTCCTGCTTCCCAGAAAGTATGAAGCCTCGGTAAGCCTGTTACCTGAATATGGCACTTCCAAAAGAGGGTCTTTCTCCCTGCTGGGCGCCGGACTTACCGGCGACGGTGCAGAGAAATTGCAACCAGAACTTTACCCGAACATCATGCAGAGCTCGCCCTTCGGCGAGTATTTGCTCAAACAGCCTGTGGTAGACCAGGACAACAAGCCGTATAAAACGCTACTGGATTTTCTGAAGGCGCAAGTGAAACCCGGGTTGCTGTCCGGGCTGTTCTCATCCAAGCCGGAAGCACCCAAAAAGGAAATTAAGCTGCAAAAAGACGGCATCCTCTCCTACTCGCGTCAGGAGCAATCCAATATTGCCAGCGCAATATCCCTGCTTTCGTCCGACGTAGACCAAAAAAGCGGTGTAATCCAGATCAGCGCGGAAACGATTGATCCTTTTGTCTCGGCAATCATCGTCGAAGCGGCCCAGAAATACCTGATCGATTACGTGGAAGATTACCGCTCGTCCAAAGCTGCGCAACGGGAAGGCTTGCTCGCCGATCGTGTAAAAGAGGCCAAAGCGAGGCTCCGCACGGCCGAGTACGCGCTCCAGAGCTACCGCGACCAGAACCGGAATATCTTTTCAAATACGGCAAAAATCGAAGAGCAACGATTGCAGGCTGAATATGTTTTGTCGGAATCGCTTTATAGCGACCTCGTGAGAAGGTATGAGCAGGCCAAAGTCACGGTGAAAGAAGAGCGCCCGGTTTTCAAGGTACTCGAACCGGTGAAAGTACCTCTGGCGAAAAGCAGTCCGAGACGGGTGCGTATCGGCTTGATCTGGGGCTTTCTCGGAGGCTTTTTTACCCTTTTATACATCTTGCTCGTTAAAGAAAAAGTAGTTCAGAAGATCGTTTCAGGCGCGAAAGAGTAAGTTACAGCGCGCCCATACTCAACCTTGCACACATGCATAGTATTTTGATTACCCCGCTGACCTCGCAGGTATCTGCACCACTCATTGCCACCAATCTGAAACTTCTTCAAATATAACTGGTCAATGAAAGTTCAGCAGGAAATCAAGAAAGGGGCGATCATCGTATTTATCACGAAGTACAGCGGAATATTACTGGGGCTGGTCGTAAACTCGGTACTGGCCAGATTGCTTTCCCCCGCCGAGTTCGGAATTGTTGGGGTTGTAACGGTTTTCATCACATTCTTCAATATCCTGAGTGACATCGGGCTGGGCTCGGCCATCATTCAGAAACAAGACTTTACCAACAAAGACTTTTCCGACATATTCAAGGTCAGCGTGCTGCTCAGCGTGGCGCTAGCAGTCGCATTCGCACTGCTTTCTTTCGCCATCGCATCGTTTTACGACGACCCGGTTTATGTACCAATCAGCCAATTACTCGCTATCCAGGTATTTTTCAGTGCCCTGTCGATCGTTCCCAAAAACATGCTCATTAAGGCTCAGGCGTTTAAAACCATCGGGTTTATAGACGTCGGGAGCGCATTTCTGACGGGTTCGCTGGCTATCGTACTGGCCTACCAGGATTTCAGTTTCTACTCCATTGTATGGCGTTCGATTGCCTTCAGCGTGCTCGTCTTTCTGATGTATTTCATCAAATCCGGATTAAAGATCCAGCCGGGCATTTCGTTCTCCGGCATCCGGGGAATCGCCAAATATTCTTCCTACCAGTTCGCATTCAACTGTATCAACTACTTTTCGCGCAACCTGGACAACATATTGGTCGGCAAGTTTATCGGCAATGCGGGTCTGGGCCTTTACAACCAGGCCTACCAGCTGATGATGTACCCGGTATCGAACCTCACACACGTGATCACGCCAGTGATCCACCCGATATTGGCCAAATACCAGCACGACAAAGCGGTTATTTTTCAGGAGTATATCAAAATAGTGAAAATACTGGCCATTCTGGGCTTGCCGATATCGATATTCATTTATTTCTCCTCATCGGAGCTCATCTACATATTCCTGGGTGAAAAATGGATGGAAGTAGTGCCCATTCTCAGGATATTGAGCATTTCCATCTGGATTCAAATGATCATGTCGAGCAGCGGTTCTATTTACCAGGCGGCCGGACGTACTGATCTCCTGTTTACTTCCGGGCTTCTCTGCGGCGCTATTATGATCCTGTCGATCCTGTTTGGTGTTTTGTATTTCAAATCATTGGAGCAAACTGCCATTCTGCTGGTCATCGCCTTTTACCTTAACTTCGTGGTCATATTTTACGTGCTGATCAACAAGGTATTGCAACAGAGTGTGCTCAAACTTTACGCATTGCTTGCGCGGCAGATCCCTTCGGTAATCGTTCTGACACTCGCCTACCTGGCCGAAGCGAACATGTCGAAGGATTGGGCTCCCGGGCCTTCCATGCTGATTATTTCGCTGGGTGTCAAACTTTGCATTATGGGATTGGTAACCGGTATTTTCAACTTCCCTCTGATTGAACCTTATGTCAAAAAGCTGAGCCATTTGAAAAGTAAGTCATGAGGACCGATAAGAAGCCCAAAATATTGTCATTCAGCCATTACGGCACACTTTACGGTGCGAACAGGTCCCTTTTAACATTACTCATCGCCACCCGCGACCAGATCGACTGGTGGGTAATATGCCTGGAAGACGGCGACTTTGTAAAAGAGCTGGCCAACAACGGCATTGAGTACAAGGTCGTTACATTTGCCAACGACATCCATAAAATCCCACGAAACCCGCAATGGTTTCACAGCATTAAGAGGTTCATATTCAATATCCTGACTGCATTGTACATTGCGTCACTGGTTATCAGAAGGCGAATCGACCTGATTCACACCAACTCGTCGGTGATCTTCTTCGGTGCGCTCGTTGCGCTCTTTTCGGGCCGCAAGCACCTGTGGCATATCCGCGAGTTCGTATACGAGGATTACCATTTAAAATACAACTTTGGTAAATCGTCGTTCCGGTTTTTTGCCAACAAAGCGGCACGCATTATTTGCATTTCAAAAAGCATTGCCCAAAAAAGGGTTATCGAAGCGGGCGTTACCGCGCCGCACGTGGTAATCTACAACGGGCTCGTTGATGAACTTCCGGCGAACCCCGCCCGCACGCCGGGAGAAACGCCTTTGACGGGCATCGTAGGCATCATCGACCCAGCCAAAGGCCAGATGACAGCCGTAAAAGCGGTGAATGCACTCGTTAAAAAAGGCGTTGCCATAAAATTGGAAATTGTAGGCGAAATTGGCGATCCAACTTATTATGAGGAAATTGCAGCCTATATAAAGGAGCAGGGAATAGGCGAACATATTCAGTTCACGGGGTTTACCAAAGACATTCAAAGCATTTACCGCCGCCTCGACGTGCTGCTCATGTGCTCGCCCAACGAGGCGCTGGGGCGCGTAACCATCGAAGGGATGATGTATGGTGTCCCGGTGGTAGCTTTCGATTCGGCCGGTACCAGCGAGATCGTCCGGCACGAGCAGACAGGCCTGCTGTTCCGGTCCGACGAGCATAGTCTTGCCGTTCAACTGGAAAGGTTACTCAATGATCGTTCCCTGTACACGGGCATAGCCGAACGTGGACGGGAGCATGTTTTCCAAAATTTCACGATTACAAAATATCGCGACAACTTTGTAAGGGAAGTAGAAAGTTGCCGCCAAATCTAAGTTATGCAGTATCCCAAAATCTCGATTATCACAGTTGTAAGGAACGGCGAAAAGGACCTGGAAAGTGCCATTAAAAGTGTCGTCAACCAAAGTTACGGCAATATTGAGTACATCATTCTGGACGGCCTTTCGACCGATGGGACACTGGATATCATCCGGAAATACGAGCATGAGATCGCCCTCTGGAAAAGCGAGGCCGACCGCGGGATATATGACGCCATGAACAGGGGACTTGATCTCGCAACGGGTGACTGGGCTTATTTCCTCGGCTGCGACGATGTGCTGGCTTCGCCGACGATCATCGAAGAAGTAGCCGCCCAGTTTACAGAGGCCGACAACATCTACTACGGAAATACTTATCTCAAAAAAAGGAACCGGCTTTATACAGGCAAGGCGAGCAAATGGAACATCTGCCTGCGGAACATTTCGCATCAGGCCATTTTCTACCCCAAGTCCGTTTATAAGGAAAAGAAATATAACTTACATTACAAACTGGCTGCCGACCATGTTTATAACGTGGAGCTATTCGGCCGCTTCGGGCCGCGTTTTACTTATATGCCCAAACTGATTTCAATATACAACGACCTGGGAATGAGCTCGACAAATGTTGATCAGGAACATAAGAAGGACATCGTCGGCATTGTTTATAATAATCTGGGCGGTGCGGTTGGCTCTTACTTCTGGTTGCGGGTGAAGGTTGCGAATTTTAAAAACAGCTTGATAGGTGGGAAATGAGCTTTTTGTAAGATCGATTCTGGATAACTGGCTCTATTTCGGAGCCATTTTTGCGGCAATCCTGGGCCTGTATCTGGTCCTGTACCGAAAAATCTACTGGGGTATCTTCGACCCCATGTTCGTTACAGTCATCAACATGACTGGCGGGGCGTTTTGCGTTTACTTTCTCTACTCCGACAATACCCTTAAACCCGTTTACGGCTGGTCATTTTTGGGGACCGAAATGGCATTGCTTATCGGACTTACGATCGCACATTATATCCCCGTTATTAAGCTCGGTGGCAAAACGAATAAGGTAGACGTCCAGGCCCGGGGTATCAGCGAATTCGATTTGTTTCTTTTCGTGGTTTGTATCGCTTATGTTCTGATTGAAATAATCAATTTAAAAACGGTCGGTATCGTACTTCTTAATACCGAGGAAAACCACGTTTCTGCCTACGAAGATCACGGAATTATCCGCGCATTCCTGGTGTCTTACCGGACATTGGTGATCATGACGCTCTACTACAAGCTCATCTATCTCAAGAAAAAGTTCAACCTCTTCGAGTTGTTTATCTGCTTCGTGTTGTTCATTGATATTGCCACTACCGGGTCGAAAGCCGCTATTATAGTCTTTTTCACCCTTTACTTTCTGATCACGTACCCGATGGTTGTCCAGGGTAAAATGAAAACGGTCAAACTCTCCTTGCCGCTTATAATTGCATTGGCGAGCTTTCCTGTCGCAATCGTGATGATTTCGGTGGGGGCCAACGCGTCCTCGGCGATTCAGCAGGTGGGCTTGCGGTTGATGGCCAGCGGCGATATTTTCCTACTAGGGTACTTCGACGAAGTCATGGACAGCATCCAGGAAACCTCATTCTTAAAATATGCCTTTTATCCTGGCTGGGGGACAATCCTGAAAAACCTCGGTTTCGATATTACGCCGCCCGAGGTGATCGGGGTGGACGTGTTTGCATATTATACCGGCCGCCGGACCTCCGGTGCAAACGGACGGTACAACTATTTGGCCTATCACTTCTTTGGTCTGTGGGGTGGCATTGCATATGCGCTGGTCGTCGGCTTAATCGTAGGCTATTTGCGTAATATGTTTAAAAACCTCAACGGCATGAATATGAACTATTACTGGTTCCTGTTCATGGTGGTACTGATCAGCTGCATAACGCGCCTTATCGACGACCTTTTGCTGTTTGGTAATACGTGCTTTTGGGCCCTCCTATTTCTGACAGTATCTTATGTGATAGCCAAAATCCTGTACATGGTGCTCCAAGTGGTCACCGGACCGAAATCGTATGCCTAATATTGTCTTTTTCATTTATAATATTTCGGCGATTGGTGGAACAGAGCGCGTAGCTTCGGTCATTATCAATGAGCTCTCCAAAAGAAATTACAATGTCCATGTGTTGGGCCTATACGGCGATCCGGAAAAGATTTTCTTTCCTTTCGAGCCGGATGTGAAGGTTACCAGTCTGCATATCGACCATCTGAAAGGCGTCCGGAAAATCCTTTATTCCCAACACAAGATCCGGCAATTCGTCAACAGCAATCATATCGACACATTTGTTACCGTTGAATCGATCATGGCTACCTATTCGGTGCCGTCGCTCGCTTTTACCGGTATCCGGCATGTAGTGTGGGAGCATTTCAATTTTAAAGTGAACCTCGGCCTGGCAGCCAGGTCGTTCGCGCGGCAGGTGGCGCTTTGCTTTGCGGACAGGATCGTGACGCTCACGGCCCGCGATATACAGTTCTGGAAAGAGGGAGGTTGGTACCACCATGCGCAATTAGTACACATTCCGAACCCGATGTTCCTCGAAGAGCAAAAAGTGAATGAAAATCCTTCCAAAACGGTCATTTCCGTCGGCAGGCTTACATTCCAGAAAGGTTACGACATGCTGATGGACGCCTGGGCCGGTCTACCCGCGGAGCTTCGGAAAGAATGGAAATTACTCATCATCGGCGACGGGGAAGACAAGCCCACGCTCGAAAATAAGATGACAGCACTCGGCATTCACGATTCGGTTGAATTGGTAGGCGCCACGAAAGCGGTTTTTTCCTATTTTGAAAAAGCAGCCATATTCTGCCTGAGCTCACGTTTCGAAGGCTTGCCGATGGTATTGCTGGAAGCATTGGCATTTCATCTGCCGATCGTCTCTTTCGACTGCGACACCGGGCCGGCCGAGCTTATTGAGAACGGGCAAAATGGTATTTTGGTAGAAGCAGGTAACGTCAACAAAATGACCCAATCGCTGGCTGCCCTCATGCAGGACGGCGACCTCCGCACGCGCATGCGAAACCACAAATCTAAAAACATTGAAAATCTCGAACTAGGTGGCATCATCGAGCAATGGCGCAGCGTACTGCAATAAGAAAAATTCGCCCATTTACCGGATTTTAAATCAGCCTCGCCATTGGGTAGTCATAATGTACAGTTTACGTTTCACCGGCGGATCAGTATCGTAAAAAACTTACCTTTGACTATAAACATCATCGCCGAGGGCCAGTAACGTGGCGATGCGCTGGGAAACGGTTCGTTAGGAGTTGTTATTGAGATTATGAAAATATTACATGTCATCACGCTTGCTGAACTCGGTGGCGCTCAATCCGTGGTGATCAATCTGGCACGGGAGTCGATCAACGATGGTCATGAGGTAATGGTAGCGTCCTCGGAGGATGGCGAGCTTTGGAAAGTACTCCCGTCGGAAGTGGCGCAATGGAAGATCAATCCTTTGCAGCGGTCTATCAGTCTTTCCAAAGAGCATAAGGTGGTAAACGAGCTGCGCCGCCTTTACCAGATCTTCAAACCCGATGTCGTTCACCTGCATTCATCCAAAATCGGGATTCTGGGTCGTCTGGCATTTCCACGGAAAAAGATTGTTTACACCGTCCACGGCTTCGATTCCATCCGTGTTGCATTCCGGAAATTTCTGCATTTGGAGCGCCTGCTCCAGATCAGGGCGAAACATATTGTTGGAGTAAGTAAATATGATTACCAGAACCTGTTGAGCGAAGGGATCAAAAAAAACGTCTCGTACATATACAACGGCATTACCGATTACTCGACCGATATTCCGGAGAGTCAAAGCGAAAGTTACCGCAGGCTAGCCGAGTTGATCCGTTCGAAATCAGGTTTCAAAGTAATGTGCATCGCGCGGATTTCACCGCAGAAAAAATTCGAACTTTTTTGCGAAGTAGCCGAATTGCTGAAAGGTCACGACATTCATTTTTTCTGGATTGGCAACAAAGACGAAATGGCGGACCTCCCGCCGAATGCCTATTGCCTCGGTGAAGCGGAAGACGCACACCGTCTCCTGAAATACGCTGATCTGTTCATGCTTCCTTCCAATTACGAGGGAATGCCGATGTCCATACTCGAAGCGTTGTGCTATTCCGTGCCCGTAATCGCATCTGATGTGGGCGGGATCGGAGAAGTACTTAATGGATTAAACGGCAGAGCATTAGCGAATACAGCCAGCGATTTTTCGGACCAGATTCTGCATTATGCCAACCATCCTGCCGAGTTGGCGAATGCAAAAACGGAAGCGAGAAAATCGTACGAACAATATTTTACGGTAGGTGCCATGTACCGGATGTACCTGTCACTCTACAAGTCGATAACCTGAACTTCACCTTGCGGGCACATAAGGCGAGGTGCCCATTATCGGAAATGTGATAAATCGGTCAAATCATTTGAAAGCGCCGGAAGTAGACAAAAAATGGAAAAAATTCTTTACAGTAAAATAATATTTTGTGCCAAATCCTTCCCTATATTTGCCGGTAGTAGTTTCATCCCTTCTCCGCCAAATATTAATTTTTAGCGCAAAAGCCCTTCTCTGCCAAAAATTATATTTGATTTGACCATGTTTATAATTTCATATTTCAAAAGTTTATTCCTAAACTTGTAGCTCTAACACGCTTATATTCTACAATCACACTATTTTCTAGTTCATAAAATACACACATATGGGCAACACTTACGTATCTGACCGCAAGTACATTCACCGGCTTCTAAGCAAAAATGCCGTTTCAGAAGAAGTCCTGATTGTAACCAGCTACGACTACTTCCTTCAAAAGCATGATCTGGCTCTGCTCCTTAAAAGATACAGGGAGATTATCCTGATCCCACATTCAGACAACGATGATTATCTTCTGAATCACACCGTTAGGCCACTACTCGACAGATTTGAAAAAATACACCTGGTTACCAATCCGCAGTATGACCGTCGTAACCGCGTAATCTACGAACTGGTTGTCAGAAAAAACAAATCGATACGTATCACCACCGTTTACGATTTCTGCGAAAGAGACCTCAAAAAAGTATATATCCCTGACGACGTCTCCGAAATCAATCCTAATCTTCTGACAGTCCCCACCTTCGGCAGAAGAGTTCGTTATCCCAAGAAAATCATCGACATCACGATTTCAATCATACTCTTCCTGCTCACTTTCCCGATCTGGATCCTCAGCTATTTCCGGATCAAATTCGAATCCCCGGGTCCGGTATTCTACTTCCAGGAGCGTGTAGGTATGGACAACAAGCCATTCAACTGTATTAAATTCAGGTCGATGAGGCTTGATGCAGAACAAAACGGAGCGTCATTCTCGAAAAAGAACGATTCACGGATATTCTCGTATGGCTCCTTCATGCGCCTCACACGTATCGACGAACTGCCGCAGATCATTAACATTTTCAGACGCGATCTGTCGCTGATCGGCCCGCGGCCGGAGCGTCCCGTGTTCACCGAAACATTTGACGAAATCATCCCTTACTACAACCTTCGCCACAATATCAAACCAGGTATCACCGGTTACGCGCAGGTAATGTACTCGTACGGAGCAGGCGTTTACGATGCGCGTCACAAGCTGATGTATGACCTTTATTATATCAAGAACTGGAACCTGGCCCTGGAATTGAAAATCATACTTCTGACAGCCGTCGTTATTTTTGGGAAGAAAGGCAGGTAATTCCTCTGGCACCTCGTAAATTCTTAATAGTCGTGGAATGCGGAAATTCTTTTACGTGCTGCTGTTATCGGCAGCACTTTGCGCTGAAAGCTACTCACAGGATTCCACCTTTTTCTATTCCGCCGGAATAAACGCGGCGGGCTCTACGGCTGGCGTTCCACTCTGGTTGTATGCCAATCAGCATGCGACCCTCCCTGAAAAGGGCTCATTTGTGCAAGGAGCGGCCAGTTTTCACCGGACTTACAACAAAAATAACCCCCGTTTCTTCCAATGGTCGGGGGGAGCAGAACTCGTAGGCTACGCGGGTAAAAAAACCAATGCTTTCTTTACCGATCTATTCGTAGCGGGCAAAGTCGGGCCCGTGGAACTCAGTGTGGGCCAACGAAAGGAATTTATGGGCCTGGGCGACAGCCTGCTCACAATGGGGCCGATTGCCTTGTCGCCCAATTTTCGCCCCTACCCCAAGATCCAGCTTTCGACACCCAATTTTGTAAGCCTCATTCCTGGCAACGATATTTTTTCCTTCAAGTTTTCGTATTCTGATGGCCTTCTTGGCTCGGCGGCCGTGCATTACGGCAATGTTACCAGCGTTCCCGAAGTTTACCTTCACCAAAAATCCCTGTACCTGAAACTGGGTAAGCGCACGCATCGCCTGAATCTGTTTGGGGGTTTCAATCATCAGGCCATGTGGGGCGGCGAGGATAAAATTTTTACCGGTGGGCTCAAAAGGGCCAAGGCATATGAGTATGTCATCTTTGGTAAGCCGTGGAGCCATAGCCGCGTAGGAAACCATTTCGGAACGATCGACGTAGCCGCGGAGTGGAAGGGAAAACGTTGGGACATTTTTCTGTACCGCCAAACGATTTACGAAGACGGCTCGCTCAGCAACCTGTCGACCGTATCCGACGGTTTGACCGGGTTGCGGTTTAAAAGAAAGCAAAAAAGCGAAATAGTTCCGGCATTCCGCTTTAACACCCTGGTATTTGAATTTCTCTATACCAAAAACCAGGGCGGCAATATTTTCGATTATTTCAACGGAATTTTCGGGAAGGATAATTATTTCAATCACTACGTCTATAACCAGGGTTGGTCGTATCGCGGAAGAAGCCTCGGAACTCCGATGATCGCCCCGCAGACAATGACGCGGGATAATCTCTATACAAACGAGACACTTTACACTGCTAACAACCTGGTCGTCGCCTATCACCTGGGCGCCGAGGCCTCGTGGAAAAAGGTAAATTTTCTGCTAAAAGGAAGTTTTTCACAAAATTCGGGTACGTACGATAATCCCATCCGACCGAAAGCAAACCAGACGTCCCTGCTGTTCAGGGTCGAAGCACCACTTTTGAATAAGAAAAATGATATTTTCGGTTTAAGCCTGGCCTCCGATTTTGGTCAACTGTATACACAAAACATGGCAGTAATGGTCAGTTGGAGGAAATCCGGGTTTATCTGGTAACTTTAAGCTTTTACATACACGGCTGAACTATTCCTCTTTTACTAAATGTCGTTTCCATTTACCCTAATACGCGTTTGCCCGATCCTTTATCTATTACTCATCGTCTTCGAATTACAGGCCCAGGACTCCACAGTATACTATAAGGCATCGGTAATGGCAGCCGGAGCAACGGCCCAGACTCCTTTTTGGGAACATGCCAATCAATATGGAAGTATCCCCCTGAACGGCAATTTCGGGATTGTCGATGCGGGAATATACAAGGTGTACAATCCCCATAATCCCCGGCTGGTGCAATGGAGTGCCGGTGTTCAGGGAATCGCCAGTTATGGAAAGTCTCCGAACGGTTTCCTCTCCGACTTGTATGCCGCGGTGAAAATCGGTAAAGTGGAGATTCTGGCCGGTCAGAAACGAATGACTGCCGGGCTCGTCGACACGACACTTTCATCGGGTTCTCTGGCAATGGCGGGCAATGCAAGACCGTACCCGCGGGTGCAGGTTTCGATACCCGACTACCTCCCGCTTTACTTCACCAATAATTTCGTCGCGCTGAAATTCACCTATTCGGACGGATACCTGGGTGCCAGTGGAATCAACTATGGCAGCGTTCCGCGGGTTTCCGATACCTATCTCCATCAAAAGCAGCTCTATTTACGCCTCGGCAACAAATCGCACCGGTACCGCATTTACCTCGGTGCCAATCACCAGGCTATCTGGGGTGGCGAGAAGGAAGTGATGCCGCTCTACAAACTGGATATGCTGAAAGCCTATTGGTATACTATTTCCGGTAAAACACTGGATTACAGGAAAGTAGGCAACCATTTCGGAACTTTCGATATCGGTGGCGAATGGCACGGAAAGGATTGGAATTTCTTCCTTTACCGCCAGAATATCTACGAAACCGGCTCGCTTTTCAAGATTACCAATTTTGAGGACGGCCTGAACGGATTGAGCGTGAAGCGCACCAAGCCGCTGCCCAAAGGCTCATCCTATTTTGCATTCCACTCTTTCCTTTTAGAAGTAATCGGAACGCGTAACCAGATCAATCGCTATCCGATATCCGAACTTACCGTGTTTCAACGGGCTAACTACTACAATAGCTACGTATATCAACGAGGCTGGTCCTATTTTGGCTCCGGAATCGGTACACCATTGGCCCCTGCCTCAGCCACGACCGACGGCAATTTACCCCGCAATAGTTCGGAATTTACCAATAATAATCGCTTCTGGGCGTTCCATACAGGAATAACCGCTACCTGGCTGCACCTGAAATTGTCGTTCCGCGGTACTTACACGCGGAATTCGGGTTCGCTTCTCACGCCTTTTGAAAGTGTAAGGCAACAAGTGTCCCTGTGGCTGGGTGCTGAAAAAAACTTAAATATCTTGAAAGGATGCAGTGTTTATTCGGCATTATCATCGGATATTGGCACGCTATATCCTAATACCCACGGATTATCGATAGGATTACGCAAAACCGGCTTCCTGGATTAATCCGATTAGCAATGAAGCGACGTATATGTTCAATATGATAATAGAAAAGTTATACTTATTTTTGTTGGCTATTATACACATTATGGACAACGCGTGAGGGCACAGTTATGAGATTTCTTTTATTCATATTGTTAGCGGTGCCCGTCCTTGGCTTTTCCCAATCTGAGATCAAGGAACCTGTAATCTACACCGACTCCACCACCAATTACGTAGAATTCGTGGGAATGGGCAGTACCAATGGGTATACGCCTTTCTGGATCCAATCCAACCAATACGGAATCGTCCCCAAAACTGGCCCGAACCTAAGCGCACGGGCAGGACTGGAACATTACTGGACCATATCACAGAACAAAACAAGGAATGAATTCCGTATAGGGGTGGGCGCGGAAGCGGTTGGTAATTTTGTACAAACGAAAAATTTCGTGCTGCCCCAGGCACATGCCACAATCCGTTACAAAAACTGGGAAATATATGCAGGCCGCAAAAAGATGGCGCTCGGCCTCGCGGATTCCACGATCGGCTCAGGTTCCTATGCGTGGTCGGGAAATGCATTGCCGATCCCCCGAATTTATATTGGAACAACCCGGTTTGTCCCCGTGCCATTTACCAAAGGCTGGCTTTCTTTTAATGCATTCTACTCCGACGGGTTATTTGAAAATAGCAGGCCTATCACAGAGAACCTGAAATTACACCAAAAGGCATTCTATTTACGTATTGGCAAACCGCATTCGGCGCTGAAACTTTACGGGGGCTTTAATCACCAGGTTCAATGGGGTGGAAAACTCAAAAAAAACCTGGGACTCACCGGCGAGTCGTTGCAAATGCCTACGGGCTTTAAGAACTATATCAATGCAGTCACCGGGGCATTAGGCGGTAGCGGCGACGATATTACCTATTTCGACAGCACCAGCCGGATTGGAAACCACCTCGGTTCGATAGACGTCGCGATCGAGATCGAGACTTACGAAAGCAGTATTTTGTTTTATAAGCAGTTCGTTTACGAGGATGGGTCGCTTTTCTACCTGACAACCCTCAACGATGGGCTATATGGCGCGAGAATCAAACGCAAGCATTCTTACGGGGCACTTTTTGAAATCAATGCGGCCGTGCTGGAAATGCTGTATACAAAAAACCAGGGGGGTGATAATTTTGATATAGGAGACCCGAAGAAAAGGGGGCACGACAACTATTTCAACAACCAACAGGTCCGCGATGGATGGGGATATTACGACAGGACTATCGGCACGCCGTTCATCCCGCCCACTTCGCAGACGAGATGGAAATGGCCCGACTACGCCGATAATTTTACCAGCAACAACCGCGTAATGATGTTCCACCTGGGTTTGGAGGGCACATTATTTCGAAAAATTCAATGGTTAGGCAAATTTTCCTTCTCGGAGAATAGCGGGACATATCTCGGCCCATTCGCTGGTACACCCAGGCAGTTCTCCGGAATGCTCATGATGCAGTCCAAACTCGACGTACTCGGCGGGCTCACCATAAAAGGTGCCTACGCAGCGGATATCGGCGATTTGTTCCGAAAAACTTACGGATTTATGCTGGGTGTGCGAAAAGACTTTTCGTTTTACTGAGCCTTATAAATTACTTCTGATCTTTTCAGCCAGCGTCGCGAGTTCTTCTTGCGACGTTTTTATTTTTTGGCCGAAATCGGCATCAGCCATGCTGTTGAGGGGAAGCAGGTGTACATGGGCGTGCGGCACTTCCAGGCCTATTACACTCACGCCGATCCGCAGGCAGGGAACCGTTTTTTCCAATGCGGGAACAATGCTTTTCGCAAATTGGAACAGACCGGTGTACAAATCGTCGTCGAGATCGAACAGGTAATCCACCTCTTTCTTGGGAATGACGAGCGTATGGCCTTTCGCAATGGGGAATGCATCGAGGAACGCGAGGAAGTCCTCTGTTTCGGCAATTTTATGGCAGGGTATCTCGCCCGCGACGATTCTTGAAAATATAGAAGCCATGTGGATAGGTTGTAGGATTATTTGAGCTACTCCCAAAAATAGGAGCCGCCAACTTTCGATCCAAATATGCCTTTGAAAACTCAAAAAGTACTTAATATTGTGGACTAAAACTTTAACAAGCGAAACATGAATTTCACAAATTGGAAGGCTTTCGGAAAAGCATCCGTTCTTGCCCTGGCTGCCCTGGCCTTTTCAAATGATGCAGAAGCCCAAAAAGGGAAGTGGGTTAGCCTTTTCGACGGCAAAAGCCTGAAAGGCTGGCATAGCTGGCAACAGGACAACGTTCTGCCACAATGGAAAATCGAAGATGGTGCAGTGGTACTCGCTGAAAAAGGAGGTAAAGACCTCGTTACCGACAAAGAATACGGCGATTTCGAACTCGAACTGGAATGGAAAATCTCCGAAGGCGGTAACAGCGGGATTATTTACCACGTCATAGAAGACAAAAAATACTGCTGCCCCTACTCTACCGGCCCCGAAATCCAGGTGCTCGACGACGTGAAGCACCCTGATGCCAAAGCCGGTAAAGACGGCAATCACAAATCAGGCTCTTTGTACGACATGCTGCCTCCCTCCGATTTCACTGCTGTAAAACCTGCCGGAGAATGGAACAAGGCGAAAATCGTGATCAAAGGTGGTAAAGGCGAAAGCTGGTTGAACGGTAAAAAAGTAGTCGAATTCCCTACTCAGGGTGCTGAATGGGACAAACTGGTTGCCAACAGCAAGTTCAAAACCTGGCAGGGCTTCGGTGCGTCTGCAAAAGGTAAGATCGCATTGCAAGACCACGGCAACAAAGTTTCCTATCGCAACATCCGCATTAAGGAACTATAATAACCCGTTTTTAAGGTTACCCGACCAATATTCGCGGCTATAAACCCGCCTGAACGGCCAGTTTTTCAACCGCAACAGAAGGGGCAGATAAGCGTGAGGCTCTTTGGACGATTTACTGTAATGGTACAGGTCATCGTCCGTAAGTACCAAACCCTTGTAGGCCCCTTCTTCTTTTATCGTAATGTCGCCAAAAGGAAGTTCTTTCTCAAATGCGGGATTTTGCCGCACCAGGCGCTCTTTCAGCAGCCAGTCGGAACGGAAATGCCCGGTAGCAAGCGGCACCGGCTCGAATTTCCCTTCCGACACCTGTAATGCGTAATCCATATAAGCCCGAAGCAGTTTCGGACCTTCGTTGGCCGTGTTTTCAGTTTGTAATTGTGAAGGCCAAAGGCTGGTAACAAAGTAAATCTTCTCCCGCGCGCGCGTGACGGCCACATTCAGCCGGTTCTCCCCGCCCTGCATATTCAGCGTACCGAACTGCATGGAAATGCGTCCTTTCTCATCCGGCGCGTAGCCCATCGAGAAAATGATAATGTCCCGCTCGTCGCCCTGCACGTTTTCGATATTCTTCACAAAAAGGCCTTCCGGCAATGCGATTTCCTTCTCCAATGCATCCTGAATGGCTGCTTGCTGGTAAAAATTGAAGGTTACCACACCAATGCTTTTACCACTTCCCGTAAGCTCACGGATAAGCCGCAAAACCTCCTCTACTTCAACCGCATTGGTATTGCTCCTCCAAATGCCGTCAGTTTTAATGTACTCGATACCCGGCTCCCGGTCGTTGATCTTATTGAAATCGGGCAGGAGTTTGAGGCTCTTTTTGTAAAAGTTTCTATTTGAAAAATCAATGAGGTCCAGAGAAAGGCTCCTGTAATGGCCCGTCAATTGATAATGATCCAGCGACTGCCCCGCGAGATCCAGTAACGATTCGATTTCGATGGCGGCCGAATATTCCTCATCTTCTGTCCTGTCGTCAAACCGCACGCGATAAAGATCGCTCGGGGAAAGCTGCTTGCTATCGCCGGTAACCACCCATTGTTTACCCCTGAATGCGGCCGGCAAGCTATACTCGGCATAGCATTGTGAAGCCTCATCGAAAATCACCAGATCGAACAACCCGCTTTCCATCGGGAAAATGGCCGAAACCGCCTCGGGAGAGGCCATCCAGCAAGGAATGAGGGCAAAAACTTCGTCGGCATAGTTTTCCAGCAATTTCCGGATCGGCCAGATCTTGCGCTTTTTCGTCACCTGGTGCCCAAGTTCACGGTAAGTCACACGATTCCCCAGCCGGTTCTTTTCGACATCCTCGTAAGTGGCTTCACGCAGTTTAATGCTAGTGATATCCGAGCTCAGTTTTTGTTTCAATGCGATGCTGCCCTGTACCTGGTCTTCCCATTGTTTCATTTTCAGCGACGTGACCGATCGCAATGCCGGGTACTTGCTTTCGATATGTTCTATCCAGGCCAGTTTAATGCTATTTTCGAAGAGGGCAACCACCTCGTTGACATTCTTAATGTCAAGTTCCGCGCCTTTCGCCAGCGTTGTCCGTGTCGCGCCCCGCTGCGGTTCGGTCATTTCCTCCCACAAGCGATCCATATCGGCCAGGGAGTCGAAATCGGCACGCAAGGCTTCCAAAAGCGTGCTGCTATAACCGGCGGGTTCTTCGATCAGCTTACTAACCTGCTCAGGCAAGAGATACGGCAGCATGGCTTTCTCCATGCGATCCCATACTTGCAGCCACTGCCCGAGATTTTGAATGATTTCCAAAAATCCGTCGAGCCGATCATTCGCTCCGACAATTTCATGAAATACCTTCGTCCACACGCCTGTATCCATACGCGCTACCGCGTCCGCGGCGCGCTCGGCGGACTTGAAAAAAGCCAGATATGCTCCTGCACGATCAGCCGAGAAATTATCGATGTATGCCGGTTCAAAACCCAGACTTGCGTGTTGCAGCCACGACTCCAGTTGCCTGCGGTTTCTAAGGCGCTCGTCAAGCCTCATCAGATGTTCGAGTGAAACCGTCAGGTCGTTGGCCGTCGCTACCCGCTCTATTTCTTTCTTTTCTTTACTAAAAACATCCCAAAAAAAGCCAGAAACGGCCGACTGCTTTGTTTCGAGTGACTTTTTAAGCATTACCTCAAATGCATTCAGTTGCGGCGCCGATAATGATACCTCAATGCCCCCTTCGGCTATAAACCCTTCCATCGCATCCACCGCCTGCCGTACCAATGCAAGCCGCTCGTGCGGATTCGTCTGCGAGCCGGTGTATTTTTTCACCAGTTTCCATGAAGCCTCCTCGGAAACCAGTTCCGTAATATCGCTCAACCGCTCCGTAATTTCCTTTCTGTTCCGGATAAATGCTTTGTCGAACGGCACAGATGCTATTTGCTCAAAAACGCGGGTTTGCTTTTCAAAAGCGCCAGGCCATTCCGACAGCATATTTTCCATCGTCCTTAACTCCGCCATTCCAAATGCAGCGAAACTCCGCCGTTTCCGCCACGGATGCGCAGAATGGATCAGGAATGCGTAATCGGAATAGGTTTTCAAATGTCGCTTGAAACCGTCCCATGTATCGATCCTGAACTGCCGGTAGTTGGGCCGCATATCGGCGTGTGGTGCATTGGGATCGCTGGTGAGGTAAAGTTCTTTGATGCTTACCCCGCATTCACTTTCGTCGAACAGTGCGGAACGGAAGCCATTCAGTTCTTCCACCGTCCTATCGATCGCGCGGCTTTCCTGGGTGAATTGCCTTTCCAGAAATACAGAGTCTAGACTGTAATTCTGCTGACGGTATGCTTCTACTTTCTCTATTTGCGACGCAATCTGGCTGTATAATGCCGATCGGTCATTTTTAAAATCGTGAATAAGGCCCGTAAAATCCTTCATACCGGTCGTCGCCAGACGTTGATATACCACATCCAGCGCCGCCCGTTTTTGACATACTAACAAAACACGCTTGCCTTTGGAAGTAAAATCCGCGATCAGATTACAGATCAGCTGCGATTTACCGCTTCCCGGAGGGCCTTGCACCACTACGGAACGGCCGGATTTAACGGCCAGGATAATTTCTTCCTGCGATTCATCGACCGAAAACGGCGTCAGCACATCCTCTTCCCTTGCCTGGCGGTTTTCACGAACGGGATTTTCGGGCTCGAAATCGCCAATCTCCCCGCCTTCTTCGTCAGCAAATCCAATGAGGGGAATTTTAAAATCCCCTTCTTCTTCCATATCCAGGAGGCTGTTGTAGTCGGGAACGAGGTAAGAGCCTGCCTGCGGAAAAATACCGAGCACAGCTTCCGGATAAAGTTTCAGCTCGCCGTTACGCTCATTTGCCACGAGCTCCGAGCTTTTTTCGCCGCTGAATGCGACGAGTTTATCTTCGAATAACTGCTGATTGAAATTGATCTTGAACGGCGTGGATTTCAGCCATTCATATAGTTGGGTCCGGAATTCGAGAAAATCATTTGGAAAGTCTTCGAATGACTTTTCGAGCACCTCATCGGGTATTTTCGCCTCGTTGAAATGCCCGTAGGCCAGTGCGAAGCTCTGATTTAAAGCCACATTGCTATCGTCTCGCTCGAAAAGGCACCATTGCTCACGGTCCATACGCAACGTCACCGGGAAAAACAGCAGCGGCGCGTGGATGGGCGTGCCATCCGACAGCTTCCCTTTCACGAACGGGTAGCCCACGTACAGGTCACGCGAGCCCCTTTCCTCTTCGATGAAGCGCTCAGTACGTGAGATTTTGCGCAACCGCTTGCTTGTCTCGTTGACCTTCTCGAAACGCGGATCGGCCACGTCGCATAATGCAACCCGATTGGCCCCCTGGATCACCTGTCTCAGCACATCCATAGACGGCTTCGACAACAGGAAATCCGTATCGTGGAAATCCAGGAACTGCTCGGCAGACAAGCTTGTGAGTAACAGCGACTTGTTGCGGGTACTAAGATTGGTAAGTCGTTTTAGATAGGCTTTAAGAATCCGGCTCATAGGTACTCAAAACGCTGCCCGACGCCTAACTATTGGATAATACCTCGTCCTCGACCTCCTTTTTTTCAGGAACGATCACCGATGCCAGAATGCTCACGGCCAAAATACCAATGATGACATACAGAGAATACACCGTTTTGAACCCGATCGATTCGAGGTAATGATGCGCAAGCATTTTCCCGCCGATGAAGACCAGCAAAACGCCCAATCCATATTTAAGGAAGCGGAATAACCCCATGATGTTACTCAAAAAGAAGAACATCGAACGCAGCCCCATAATTGCGAAGATATTGGAGAAGAATACCACATAAGGGTCTTTGGTAACCGAAAATACTGCCGGCACCGAATCGACCGCGAAAATAAGGTCGGTAAATTCGACGATCAGTACCACTACAAAAAGTGGTGTAACAAGCCATTTGCCCTTTTTAAGCACGAAAAAATGCTCATGCACATAGCGCGGGAACACGGGCAGGTATTTGGAAGCAAACTTCACAACCGGGTGTTTCGCCGGATCGATCTTTTCCTCTTCTCCTCCTTCGAAGAAAATCTTCCCGCCCTGGTAAACCAGCAACAAGCCGAAAATGTAGATAATCCACTCAAAACGCTGCATCAGCGCCGAGCCCACGAAGATGAAGACAAAACGCATGATGATCGCCCCTAAAACGCCCCAGAAAAGCACCTTTTTAAAGTACTTCGGCCGTACACCGAACGAGGAGAAGATCAGGATGATCACGAAAATATTATCGACTGAGAGCGCATATTCCAGCAAATAACCGGTAATGAATTCCAGCGACATGTTTTTCCGGTAGAGTTCGAGGCTTTCCTCAAAATCGCCCGGGATGAGCCGGAGGTGCGGCGCATACTTGTTTTTGATAGTTTCGAGCTCCCCGTAATTGTCCATTCCATGCACCAGGTCGCCATGCGTATTAATAACGAGGTAAAATGCCAAGGCGAGCGCTATCCAGGCTACGGTCCAGGCTGCCGCTTCGCCAAACTTGACCACATGGTCCTTTTTGTTGAAAACACCCAGGTCCAGGAGCAGCATTACACTGATCACCAGGATAAAACCTCCAAAAAACAGCACTTCGTTGGAAAACATGAACAAGCAAATTTAGTTTTGAATGAGCAGGCAGGACTCTCACTAGAACCGGGCCACCCCGGCGAGTCGCAGTCTATGCGGGTTAAAGGAGGCAAAGGTAAGCAAAATATGAAGCGGATAGGCGAAAACTGACGGACGGTAAATGGGCCTGACCATACAACTGTTTCGGGAGGATGAACTCATTTCAAATCCGAAATGCCCCAAATCACCTCCCGTAACGGTTTTGGCGTAAAAAAAATTTCAGTGATGATCGATTGATTTACAATTTGTTAATGTTTTTGTGAGATTTTTTTATCAAATATTTCTCCTAAAAACTTGCGTCAAATACCAGACGTCCCTACATTTGCACCACAATAATCGGAAACGGTTATGAAAAATACGCGAAAGTAGCTCAGCTGGTAGAGCGCGACCTTGCCAAGGTCGAGGTCGCGGGTTCGAACCCCGTCTTTCGCTCAGAGAGAGCAAAGCACCGGAGACGGTGCTTTTTTTCTCTTCACAGGTACCGGTACCTGGCTTTGCCGGGGTGGTGGAACTGGTAGACACGCAGGACTTAAAATCCTGTGGGCCGAAACGCCCGTACGGGTTCGATTCCCGTCCCCGGTACTAAACGGAACTTTGACGAATCTTCGTCGGTAGTTCCGTTTTTTACTTTAGCTAAATCGCTGTTTATCTGATAGATAAACGAAGCCACTTCATTGATTCTCCCGGTTCGATAACCATTTTCTGAAAATACGAGCTTTTCGGGGAATATCGAACCAATGATCTCCCGCTTCAATTTGATGTCGGCTCCAAGGTAGGTCTTATCAAGTCTGAAAAGCGCTGTAAGCGCCTTTTCGATCATCTTGTCAAGATCCTGAATACAGCCAGTATTGTTTGTCAATTCGGCTAACCTTGCTTCCAGTCTCGACAATTTGTCTTCAATCTCGGTTTTGATCGTTTTGTAATCTTTGGGATCTATGTCTGAGCTGAGCAAGAGTTCTCTGGCTTTGCCTAGCTTACTATTGAGGTTATCGATTTGATCGAGTAGTTGCCGCTTCTCGTTTTGAGACGTTTTAGTTTGATCTGAAAATTCATTGGTTACCAGTTGGCGGAATATTTCAGCTGTCGCTTTTCTCGGTGTGAACTTTTGCAATTCGCTAACAAAGGCGTCATTAACGGCCTCGGCTGGATAACGGCATCCACAGGATGCAACACAATGGTAGTAGTGGTAACGCCCGCTGCGGCCTTTCGACGCACTGGCGGTCAGCATACGGCTGCATTTGGGGCACCCTAAAAAGCCCCGGAGCGGGAACATTTCATTGGACAGCTTTTTCACGTTCGGCCTGTGCCTTTTACGTTTTCCGTCGATTGCGTCCTGCACATCATAAAATAACGTTTCTGAGATCAGCGCCTGGTGCTGACCATCTACCAGGCGGTATTCTTCATCTTTATAGCCCTTCACTTCGATCTTGCCAAAGTAAACCGGGTTCTCCAACGCGCGCCAGAAACACGTTTTACTGCATTTGAGACCTTGGCGGTGCGCCTGCCTTCTGATCTCTTCCACAGAATATATTCCTTTGGCTACCTCCTCAAATGCCCATTTCATCAGTCCAGCATATGGTTCGCGGATCGCTATGTATTTTTTCCCGTTTTCAGTGATCTTGTTCACATAGCCAACTGGTGCCACTCCCATATACCTCCCCTCCTTTCTCGCCCGTCGCATCCCATGGAACGTGTTCAAAGCCCTGCGATCATTCTCTACCTCGGGGGCAGCCAGGTAAAAAGCCAGCATCATCTTATTTTCAGGGACCGATAGATCCAGCGGCTGTTCGATCGCCTGCGGCTCGACACCCACTTTCCGCAGGATGTTGATCATCTGGTAAGCATCACCGGCATTTCGGCTGAAACGGTCCCACTTCGTAAAAAGCACCAAGTCGGTTTTACCTTTTGATTTTTTCAACTCTGCTAATAGAGCTGACCATTGCGGGCGATCGAAGGTCTTAGCCGAGTGGTCTTCATAAATGACCTTTCTGACATCTATCCGGTTGATTTCACAGTATTTCCTTAGCACTTCCTCTTGCCCTCTTTGGGAATATCCTTTGTCTGCTTGCTCGTCGGTACTGACCCGCACATAGAGATCCGCTGTTTTCATTGCTTTCAGTGTCGATGGACATTGTTATGATTACATTCCGAGACGGTTTAGCACCTAACCTTTCCGCCTAAGAACCTGGCCTACAGCTATTTTAGCCATTCTTTTCAAAAATTCCAAGATTGAGGCCGCCTGCTCCGCTGTAATTTCCAGGCCTTCCTCTTTATACAGCTGTATTACCTTCCACAAGGGAATCTCTCTCTTACCACTCTGCTCCATACCGCTCTCCCTGTTTATTTGTCTAATCGGGAAGCTAGCGATGGTTGGTCAGGAACTGGTTCTTATCGTTCCAGAGAGAATGTAAAGAATGTTTTTTTAAAATGAGAGAGAAAGAAAAAGGCCTGAAAAAATTCAAGCCGTTTGAAAGAGCCTTAATAGTCGGCGAATACGTGGCCTTCATATTCGCTGTAGCCATCCAAGAACAGGTCTTTTGCGAAGGCTTCGTAATTGAAATAACGTTCGAGGGCCGCTGGAACACCTGACAACAAGCCGGTCTCCTCGATATATTGGTAAGCATACTCAAGCTCTGGATCTTTCATCGATCCACCAAAGAATCCACGGTAGCTTTCCCGGAAAACTTCAAGTTGATCTTCTAGCTCGTACCCATTAGATGGCCAATAGTTAATCTGTTTACAGTAAATTTCGAATGCTTCGGCAGTCTCATCATCCATTTCACCGGTAGCCTCAAAGTAGGCGAACGCTTCTTTGTGAAGGCTGCATTCCGATATCAAAAAATCCGGGATGTTCTCCCAATCTTGGAACATCAGCTCAGGATCAAACTCATTACGATGAAACTCGTGGCAGTCTTGCAGGAACTCTTTGAGATCAGCATATTCGGTCAGGTCAAACCATTTTCCGAACAGCGATCCGCTGTTATACTGACCATAGGTTCCAACATAGATTTTTGGAGCATTTTCGAGATTTCTCATGATTGAAAGGCATTTTAGTAGCTAAGGCCCTGGCTTCGTGCTCAGAGCAATCGCTGCCTTCCACTCAATGAAAAAATGACGGGGCTCGCCCCCTTGGTTGCAAGCCCGTCCGGCGGTTTAAGGTGCGGCTGGCTAACGCGGGTTCAGCTAAAAAGCCGGATGACGAAGTGCAGGCTTGTAACCGTCATTTTTTACTTTGTAACTTTCGTTTGCACTGAACGCATCTTTTCATGATTCTTTTCAGCAATCCGAGCAACTTAAAAAAGGCATGTAGTCACCTCTCCCACTAAACTCTAATTGCAGCTATTCGATCTTCGAAAACCGCTTCGGCTAATTCTAGCAAGCGTAACACCCGGGAAGAAATTGAATGAACTTCTTGTTCGCTGATCTGATAGTCCGGACTGTATCTGGCTTCGAGATATGCGTCTTCCAAAAGGTGCAAAAGCTTTTCCTCATCCGGAGAACCACCAGGAAAGATGTCATTCAGTTGGGGTGTTAGTCTATGATTAAACCTTTTGAGTGATCTGATGGAATGGGTGCGCCGCTCGCTTCCGTAGAGCGCAATTGCAGTGCTACGAAATGTAGTTTCAGCAGCTTGTTGCAGCATAAACATCGATAGCGCATACTCACTTACTTGTTGGTAATACGCTGCTCCGTCAAAGAACTTTCTGGCTTTGCCCATTCCGGTTGCAAACGCGCGCTTTGATTTGTCGATCAATTGGCTGAGGGCTTCGGGGAGCATTTTGGGTAATGGCGTAATACTCCGTTGGTACACCAGGTTTTCAGTGGTACAGGCCAAAGAGAAATATACTTGCCCACTGGTAAGCGCCTGGTGAATGTCCGACAATTTGTGAACCGAGCAGCAGAGCTTTTCATCACCGGCACTGAATAGCTCAACGATGGGCTGATGCTCTTTGAACGGCTTTTGATTATCATCGGCAAACACAATCAGCAGGTCCCTGTACGGCTTTTGCTCCGTTGACTCAGGCGCGGGATGCTTGACCTCAAATATCAGAAGTGGGTCGAGTGCTCCTATTAGCAGTTCTATAGTTGCCTTGTTACCCGCCAGCTTCCCAAGCCGACGTTTTTGAAATGGAATTCCTTGATCGCTTCTTGAAATCAGGTAAACGGCTTCGAGAAGCGATTCCAATAACTCGTACTGGATGATTTCAACACATTCGCCGGTAGCTTCACAGATACTCACTTTGCTTAATCCGTATTCCACCCAGTCTTCCAGAATCTCTTGCCATCGGTCATAGCTATAAGTATTAAAAACGCGCTTGATCGCCAGAAGAGGCTGCTCGGTTTCGGCGAGCGACAACCTACGGATCATTCCGCCATGCCGGTCGTTGAGCTCCCTAATATCCCGCATATACTGTCGATCGGCCTGAATTTGCGCATGACTGAAAGGCTGAAAATCGCCCGCATGCAGATCAGTCCCGCCATCTTCGGCAGCATCTAATAGCAGCCTACATGCCTTAATGATGT
Organism: Dyadobacter sp. SG02; assembly: GCF_900109045.1. GTDB lineage: Bacteria > Bacteroidota > Bacteroidia > Cytophagales > Spirosomataceae > Dyadobacter. The sequence goes on along the minus strand of NZ_FNYL01000008.1, from coordinate 351,921 downwards.
TTTGTAAATGTCTTTGCAGACAAAGTACCGTCGATGGATCGCCTAAAAATGAAAAGGGTTTTTCTGTGGTCACTGCTTTCAGGAATTGCCACAGTTCGACGCGTATGAAATCCAAGTCAGTCGCGTGAAAGAATTCTGCGATCAACTCACGGGCGTCGGCAGGCCTTTGCTCGCTCGAACCCTGATTCTCGTTTGTTATTAAGTTTACAGCCTCGATTGCCTTCTCTTTTTTAGACAAAAGAGAAGCTGCCAATCCGCGTATCGAACCACGACAAGTTGTATACTACCATAGATCATTGGTAAAACACTTCCTTCCGTCTGTTGACCTTCGCGTAGATATTTCCTTTATTTGTAACCATGAGCACAGCAACAAAGCCAAATCACATCGGTCACAAGATCGGTCGCATACGTGAACTTCGCGGTCTTAAGCAGGAAAGCCTTGCCTACGAGCTGAAGGTCAGCCAGCAGACTATATCCAAAATCGAACAGAGCGAGACAGTTGATGAAGAGTTGCTAGATCAGATTGCCAAAATTCTTGGGGTTACGCCAGAAGGAATAAAAAATTTCAGCGAAGAAGCTGTGTTTAACTATTTCAACAACTTCAGCGACCACAGTATAAACCAAGGCCCCATCGGCTCTTATAATGTCTGTAATTTCAACCCGCTGGATAAAGTTATTGAATTATACGAACGGCTATTACAAAGCGAACGCGAAAAGGTCGACTTGCTTAAAGCAAAGAATGATCAACCGTAAACCTCTGAATTGGTTGTCTGATATGCTCACAGCCTTGGCCGCTTTCCCCGTTTCAGCGATTGTTCGGGCTGTTCATCGTCAAATGTAATCCACGGTCTGTGAACAGTCTGGCTTAGGCGCATACTTGTCTCATTCCAATCAAATTCTGTATCTATTAGTTTGACGGGTACCGAAAAATCGATGTCCTGATGATACAGTAGGCTTGCCTTAGCAATCTGTGAAAAGGCCTGAGGATATTTATCAGTATAGGCCTTTATTAGCAACCCCAATGGTAACTTTTCCAAAAGAGAATAGACATCGATAAAATCTTTGATTCGGCTTCCGTTTTGTAGGATTGCCGAAAGCTTCATTGCACCGAATCTTCCAGGGAAAGCATTCTGGTCCCACTCGTCAGCTCGATAGGTTTAACCAGTGGATATTGATGACTGATGAAATCTACCTTGACGTCGTCGATAAATCCGAAGACGACATTCTTGACCGTTTTTCGTTAGTCAATCTATACATGGCTTTAAGGTGTTCACATACGAAAGCGGAGTCAAAATCTTTACCGATGAAAAGGTCAATATCGATCGAAATCCTGTGGCCTAACTTTAAGAACAGTGCTGTTCCACCGACAAGATAAAAATCCGCAAGTTTTTCATCGGCCAATAGCTGACGGATCAAAGCCAGTGTGCTGGCCTCGACTGTTTCTTCGTGTAGCATAGCATTTCCTCTTTTTTAATAGGAAAGTATGTGCAGGCCTCTTCAATGGCATAATCCGGCAAAAAGACAATTTCGTTTTTAAGGGTGTCAACGACTTTTCGAAGCCCTTAGAAACGGACCAATTCTTGCCATTGCGGCTGCTTACCGCGCTCGATGATCCGCGCGATAACCGTTTTATAGGATGCCTGCCAGTCTATCTTCTCATAGTCCAAATCCCATAACCATTTGGGGCCAAAATCAGGATTTTCAAGTGTTGTTGGCTGTTGCATGATCGTCAAGATAAGAGATGCCGGAACCTTTTGGGCTAAAAGTTAACGAATCTATCGTGAAATCAGCCGCCTGTAAGCAAATAGCTGCTCGCAGGTGACTGGATTTATTCCGAGTCAGTCCCAGCTTTGGCTTTTCTGCCACGGGGCTTGCCAGTGTATACTGGCTTTGGTGCTTCTGTCTCAATAGCCAGCTCATAACCTTTGGTAGCCTGATCGAAATCAAAAGTCGATATTTTGAAAACCAGCTTTTGGCTTTCGAAATCAACTCCACCTTTTTTCAATATAGTAGCAAGCGGAATTACGTGCCCCCGGCCGCTTTTCTCGAACGAAAATGTCTGATCCGAATTTGAAGCCGGAATAAGGTATACCGATTTGATTTTTCGCTTTCCTTCCGGTATACCGATTTTAAAATTGGCAGACTCTTGATCAATTACTAAGTCGCCAAGCGCTGCAGCCGGAAAAACAAGCTTGCCCGAATTAGAAATGTAACCGGTCGGAAGCGGCGCTGCTTTTGGAGTGGTCTTGACTTTGGGAACGTTTTCCTCTGGGGAAAAGAATTTGATAGCTTTCAGTTTCATGGTGTTATGGGTTATTTGCGGCTAAAATAAGTCATTCTCCCTAGAAACTGGCATTTAAATACCCAGGCCCCGTTTTTTCTGCCTTTTTTGCTTCTGCTGCAACTGATCTTTAACCCGTGTTCCGATGTTTTGAGCCAGCCGTTTTTCAATCCAGGCAAGCGAATAGCTCCGGCCTAAGTCAGAGCCCTTAATCTTGATATTCTTGCGCATATGATAGAATGCAATTCCCCTCCCAATATAAGTCTTGTACCCTTGGGTTAACAATTTCGCTTTGAGCTCCTCGATCGATGCTGCCGTATTTAAAAGGTGGTCAATAGATGATTTGAGCTTCAGATGCTGCTTGTCGGTCAGGACATTTTCAAGCCCCTGCCGCTTATTGATCCTCATTTCCGGTGCCTGGATTAATTCAAGCCGTTGTTCCATTCTTCGGCAGAATTCGCCCGTTCTGGCGTAGTTATGAAAATGCTTTGAGGTGTTTTTACCATTCGAATTAATGCGGTTGGCAACGATATGAAAATGCAAATTGGTGCTATCCTCATGTTTGAAAACCAGCATCTGATTCTGTTCAAACCCAAATTCCCTTGCAAATTCCGTAGAGATCTCGACGATCGTTTCGTTGCCAGGCTTTTCGCCTGGTGCGAAGCTAAATGACTGGTGCCACATGAATTTTTTCAGGTTCGTATTCTGCATATGATTACTGTTAAACTGGTTGATCAAATAGTCCAGGTCTAACTTCCCGTCTGCCTGCATTTTTATACCCAGGTTCTGGATGTAAACTAATTCCCCTCGGACATCCTGCTTATCCAGGCTTTGCCGCATCTTTGCGGAGACATGCTTGTCGTAATGGCAATATTCGATCAGCCCTTTGGCGTAGCTGCCAAGGCTTGCTTTTCCAATCATAGCTTCATCTTTTTCATGGTTGCACTTAAAGCTTTTTCAATCTCCGCGTGGACGGAAAGTGCATCGGTTTCACCCGATTTCCAGAGCGGCGTTAGCTCTTCAAGTGGCTGCGCATAGTAGGCCTCATATTTTTGCTGCAAATCGCCGATCAGTCGACCGGTCGCACTGCATCTTAGCAGCAGCTGATGTTTGCCTTCGGTTTCAGGTAGCATTTGAGAAAGGTAAGAGCTGAGCTCATTTGACCAATTAAGCAGTTCTTCGAATGCTTTCTTCATGCTACGGATCTCAAAGCTTTCAAACACCCAAAGCGCGATAAGATCGGCGAGCAGCCTAACCGGCAGGCTACTGTGCTGCCACTGGTCTGTAAGCATCTGGTGTCCCTTGGTTTTTAGAACTGCGAGTGATAAAACGCCGGAAAGTTGTTGGAGCACCCTGACCATCTCGGCAGTTGCCTTGGGCAGCGCCCTTTTTTGTGGTCTCGTAAAAGGCACATCGAGCGCCAAGGTCAAGAAATATTGACTGGCTGAAAGCCCGCTTTTCTCTATGAGCTCTTTAATCTGTCTTTTCTGATCGGCGCTCACCCATACTGAAAAGTGTTCCCTTTTGGCAGTACCCTTTTCTTTGGGCGGTCTGCCTTTTTGTTTCTGATTTTCTATGTGTCTTTTTTGATTAGCTATGAGCCGGAAGGCGAATAGCAGGGGTCCAGGGGTTTTCCCATGGCCAGCTCCCGCCGGGGAGTCGCTTTTTGCGACGTACCGGCGATAGCTGGCTGTGGAGGAAATCACCGCGCAGGATCTTTCCTGACCTCTTATGGCTCAATTTTTCCTTTAAATGATTTTTCTGGATTACTTTTTGACTCTTTGGAGCACTTTCTGACTCTAAACAACTATTAATGCTCCTTTGGGAGCGCATTTAGACTTTGTTGCACCGTTTTTGGATCAATTTTTCCTCTGCAAAGGCACTTTGACCAATTTTCGTCGCGAGTCGAATTTGTAAGACTTGCCGAATACATATTTGCCGCGTTTCGACGGCGAAAGAATCAGATACTTGATGCCACCTGACATTTCCGTCTCACCTTCGCGGATCAAGGCCACATAGTCCGTTGCATTTTTGTAAGCCGAAACGAAGTCCTCGATCCGCTGGTAATCCACATACGCGCTCATGTATACGTAATATAAGATTCCAAGAACAAGTGCAGTAATTGAGTACGGCAATCCCTTACTATAATACTCCCAAAAATCTGGACAGCTGCTTAAATTTCTAAATTAGTAGCTGACTATGAAAAAGGAACGCAGAAAATTCAGTGCAAGCTTCAAGGCCAAAGTGGCTATCGAAGCGATTAAAGAGGATCAGACCGTGCAGGAGTTGGCCTCCAAATACCAGATTCATCCAACACAGATAGCGGCCTGGAAGCGAGAATTTCTGGAAAAGGCTCAATTAGTTTTCAGCAAAGAAGCACCCGCCACTAGTAATGAATCCGAAAACACAAAGGAGAAGGAATTGTATTCCAAGATCGGTGAACTTCAAGTCCAAGTCGATTTTTTAAAAAAGGTCTTGGGGAAATGAGTGTTATGGAGAAACGCGGACTTGTTTCCCCTGAGTACCCCGAGCTAAGCGTTTCGGCACAGTGCAAATTAATTGGTTTACAGCGCAGTAGCTATTATTTTAAACCAAGAGGTCAGTCTCTGTTAAACCAGCGATTAATGAAGGCCATTGATCGCCAATTCCTAGACTGCCCGTTTTACGGGGTAGAACGCATGCGTGATTACCTGATCGGACTGGGATATCATGTTGGTGTGAAGCGGGTAAGAAGACTTTACAAGATTATGAATTTGAAGACTATCTATCCCAAACGTAATCTGAGCAAGGCCAGCCCAACTGACTACAAATATCCTTACCTGCTGAGGGGCTTGAAAATCGAGCGGCCCAACCAGGTTTGGCAAGCGGATATCTCGTATATCCCAATGTTCAGAGGCTTTATGTACATGTTCGCTATCATCGATGTTTACAGTCGTCGGATTGTGGGATGGAGTATATCTAATACGATGAGTATGGAGTGGTGTAGGGAAACACTTTCGGATGCTACACGTACTGATGGGAAGCCCGAAATATTCAACACCGACCAGGAGAGTCAATTCACAAGTCAGGGCTTTATCAAGCCGCTCTTAGAGAAAGGGATACAAATCTCAATGGACGGAAAAGGACGGGCCCTGGACAATGTTTTTATCGAAAGATTTTGGAGGTCGCTCAAACAAGAGTACATCTATTTAAATCCTCCAAATGGTGGAATGGATCTGTATCGAGGAGTAAAAGCATATGTAGAATTTTACGACCGTCGGCGCAAACACACGGGGACCGGGTACATTCCTGACGAATTGTTTTTCCAGATCAATGCAAAAGCATCCTAATTAAACTTAATTTCATTCGTACGCTGTCCAGCGAACAGGGAGTATTTCAGTCTGCGGTGCCCCCGAACGGACGGCTGTCGCTAATCCAGTACCCTCCCGGTGTCGGGAATGCGGGTTCGGCAATGCGTTTTATATGAAGTCTGATTTTATAAAGAATCTCTGCCCCTCCTCCACTGGATGGTTGGTACAAGTAGGCCAGACTTCTCGGAAGTACTATATCATGGCTGGAAGGCGTAATTGTAGCGAAAGATGCGTCATTCGAACTTTGCCGCATGAAATCTATCTTAACGATTTCAAATTCACAATTATAGAACCTTGCACTGCCATTCTCCCGCGTACAAGCTTGGCCTGGGTTGCCAGTGTCGGGGTTCGAATGGTCTGTACACGAAAGTATAACCACCAACAAGAAAATTGCGGCAAGGGCAGAGGTTTTACGACGTGCCATGGGAGTATAAGTTATGTGAGCAATCCAAGCAAACACAACTTAAAGACCTGTCAATCAATAAAATACTTATAAGTCTACTAAAAGATTCATATGAAGCTCCACACTACCTGTACAACTCAAATTCGAGCACGCCCATCGACCCTCCTCTGTCCCCGCTTTTCTCAGGTTTCAGCGAACGGAGTTTGAAATAGCGGGCGTCAATTGGGTTGAATTTCAAGTCGATGTTCAGGTCTGAGTTATCCGATTTCTGAGCGAGCGTGGTCCAATTCTTGTTGTCGGGCGAGGCCATTAACACAAACTCTGTCGAAAACGCAGTCTTGCCAAATGTGATCTTGGCTTCCTTGATGCCCTTTTCCACTTTAATCAGGTCCACTAAAAATGTCCATGGGTATTGACCGCCTGCCTGTGCCCTGGTATTCGGGTCTCCATCGATTCCGTTCTCCGCAAAGTAAATCTGGTTGGCTGGGCCGAGGCCCTGGTCGTTGTTGGCACGCAGCGAAGCGTGTTTGCCGAGCGCCAGATTGGTATTAGCGGCGTCAGCACCGACCTTTTCGTATTTAAGTCCTACCAACTGCCCGATTTTGTCGTCCACGACAGGAAACTTCGCCCCCTGCGGGCTGAGAATATTGTAACCGATCACTCTGTAATCATCGGTCGCAGCAACGCTCTTAAAATCGTCCGGGAAATACTTGTCAACATTGTCTTCACGGAATCCGATCACGTACGATTTGCCTGCCTCCAGTGTGATCGGCGGAATAGCGGCATATTGGTAACCATCCGAGCCTACCGGTAGGACGGCGGTATTCAGTGACGCCGTCAGCAACGGGTAATCGTCGACAAACCTTTTGATGATGATCGTATGCCGCTCGCTATTTCCCGCCACCTGCTTGCGCCCCACTTCGGTAACACGGATCGGGACGCTCCCCACCGTGATGCGCATGCCACGGTAAAAGCCCTTAGGCTCAGTTTTGCCCACGGTCGCCACTTCTACTGCGGCCGATCGAGCTGCCGAGTGTGCAGCGGGCGGTGCGGGATTTGCTTTGGCGGCAGCGAGTTTTGTGCCATCGAGCACGGTAAATGTCTTGTCGAATACTTTGCTGACAGGCATTCCGGGTTCCCACGCCACGGCCTGTACGCGACACGTTTTGCTGATCAAAATGGGGCTCTTGTACAGCTTACTAGTCGTGGTAGGGCGACTGCCGTCGATGGTATAATAGATTTTCGAGCGGGCCGATGCCGTGAGTGATAGTTTCTGGGCGCCACGGTAATCGACGGTATCCGAAAGAGATGCTTGCGGCGTACGGCTCCATCCCTGGTTTTTCCTTACAAAGGCGGCTATTTGCAGGAGCCTGTCCTTATACAAATCGGGCATGATCTCGCCATCCGCAGTTACTGGATAGCTAAGCATGTAAGTTGCGCCTGCCTCCCAGTTCTTTTTGATATTGTTAATCATCATATCCACTGGTTTGGGCGACCGCTGTTTCGGGTCTTCCCTCCACGACCATGAGTTGTCCAGCAGATTATCTACTTCGATAGCCAGTTTTTTTCTTACTGTTGCCGGTTTGGCGACCTCCAATGCAGTCTCATGCGGCGAGGTGCCGCCTTCATACACGATTACGTCCGTATTTGGATATTGGAGGACCGTCCCTCCGAAGCCCAAGCCAGTATTGTTGGCAAAAATAACCTTCGGATTGTTCGTGCGCATGATCGGAATCATCTTGCTCCACGGGAACCAGTTATAATCGAACCCCTGGTACAATTCGGTAGCGGAAGTCATATCTACCCAAAAACCATCAACTCCCATCGCTATCAATTCACGGATAAGGCCCAGGTTAAGCGTGCCATATGTCCCATCGGGAGAGGTGTCGATAACGTCCTTGTTCCAGCCATTGTCCGGCGCGATATAAGCGATGAAGCGAATGTTTTTCTTATGGCAGGCCTCCACGAGTTCTTTTACAATATTACGTTTTGTCTTGAGCTCCAACTTGCTGGGCGTTGTAGAGGGCCAGAGCCGTACGCCGTCGCCAGCTTTAACGTTGGCTGTCAACACTTTTCCTCCCAGGTCTACGACCGTCTGAGCCCATTCGTCAGCGTTGAACTTTGTAATTCTTTTTTCAAACTGCGCGATCCCATCCTTGCCTTTGAGACTAGGGGCGCTATATGCACCCCAGGTAATGTATATGCCAAATTTGGCGTCGGAGAACCATTTAGAACGGTAGGGAGCTGCTTCGAAATTGAGCGGTTTGCTGACCGAGGAACCTTTTGAATCAGTTACTTTGGCGGTAAATTGATAGTTACCCTCCTTTGAAGGCATACCCTGGATTTTGCCGTTTTTATTCAACTTAAGCCCGTTAGGCAATGCACCGCCGGTCAGTGCCCAGGTGTAGGGCGGCGTGCCACCTTCGGCTGTGAGCTGAAAGAATGGTGATGGCCCGGCTTCTGTCCAGGATTGGTAAATAATATTATCCACAAAAGCGGGATAGATAGATGTTTTCGGATTTTTCTGGTATTCGCCAGAAGATGTAGTGGTGATCCTGAGCCCCGAATTCTGGCCAAAGCCGGACAACAGGATCGATAAAAATAGAAACAAGATACCAAAAACCTGTTCTGAAATTCTTTTCATAGCAGCAAGGTTGTTTTGGCAAATATGGTTAGAAATAACGTGCCAAAAGATTACCGGTGCATTAAAATTAGCCTGCGACACGCGCTAATTGGCGGTAATATTGTTACTTTGCCCAACCTTTAACACGCTATTGTTTCACACGGGGGCGTTGAAATGAACTTTCTATATGTTATTTAATTCGATCGAATTTGCAGTATTTCTCCCCATCGTTTTTATACTGTATTGGCTGTTGCCCCGGAAAGATGTAAAGTATCAGAACATCTTGGTGCTAATTGCCAGCTACTACTTTTACGGCTGCTGGGACTGGCGTTTCCTGGGCCTGCTATGTTTTTCGACACTGCTTGATTTTTATAGCGGGTTACGGATTCACAATGCAAGATCGGAGGGTGCCCGCAAACGCTGGCTGGTCGCGAGTGTGACGATTAACCTAGGATTTCTCGCCTATTTCAAGTACTTCGGCTTTTTTGTTGAATCTTTCGCCGAATTCCTTTCGTTAAACGGTTTGCAGGCCTATTCCAGCACATTGAACATTATTTTACCCATCGGGATATCCTTCTACACATTCCATGGACTTTCTTATGTGTTTGATATCTATAACAGAAAAATAACGCCCACCAGCAATTTCATCGACTATGCACTGTTTGTGAGCTTTTTTCCATTACTCGTCGCTGGCCCGATCGAACGTGCTACGCACCTGCTCCCGCAAATTGAGCGCCCGCGTACATTCGAATATTCCAAAGCCGTGGATGGCCTTCGCCAAATGCTGTGGGGCTTTTTCAAGAAGGTGGTGATCGCCGATGGCTGTGCCGCCTACGCAACTCCCATTTTCAGCGATCCGGGCGGTTATAGCGGCAGTACGCTGGCCCTAGGTGCTGTATTTTTCGCATTCCAGATTTACGGCGATTTCTCGGGCTATTCCGATATTGCGCTGGGTACGGCCCGGCTTTTCGGATTTGAATTGCTGAAGAACTTTAACTTCCCATACTTTTCTCGCGATATTGCGGAATTCTGGCGCCGCTGGCACATTTCGCTCTCCTCGTGGTTCAAGGATTACCTATATTACCCGCTCGGTGGAAGTCGTTTTGGCAAACTAAAAACGATCCGCAACACGATGATCATCTTCACTGTCAGCGGATTCTGGCACGGTGCCAACTGGACGTTTATTGCCTGGGGAGTGTACCATGGTCTCCTGTTCCTTCCCTTGCTGATATTTGACAAAAATCGTAAAAATGTAGGCCCTGTGGCCACCAATCGCCTACTGCCGTCGATAAAGGAGGCATTTCAAATGGCGTTGACATTCACGCTCGTTACCATAGGCTGGATACTTTTCCGGGCCGAAAACATTACCAAAGCCTGGGAATACCTACAAGGCATCGCCAGCAAATCATTTTTCTCAGTGCCGCTGCACAGTGGTTACCACACATTAATGCTCTTTATGGCATCAATGTTAACGATCGAATGGCTGGAACGCGCCAGCAATCATCCTTTTGAAACAGTGCGGGTCAAATACCCGTCTATCCGTTGGGGCATATACCTTTTCTTACTGATACTATGCCTTGCCAGCTATAAACAGGATCAGGAATTCATTTACTTTCAGTTCTGACAATGAAGCGATTTGTCACACGCACGACAATTTTTGCTGGCCTCGTAACTCTGCTCCTGGCCGTTGCCCTTTTTATTTTCCCTAATCCGGCCGCAAAGCACAACATGCTCGGCGCATTGCTTGACAAGCATGATAATCTGCGGAAAACGGCCGTCTCCGCTTCCGGTAGCCAGCGGATCATCATCATTGGCGGCTCCAATGTTGCCTATGGGTTGGATAGCAAGCGCATCCAGGATGCGCTACAAATTCCGGTGATCAATGCCGGCCTGCACGCCAGCTTAGGCATGAAATTCTATCTTACCGACATCAAACCCTACATTCGCCAAGGCGACATTCTGGTGGTGATCCCCGAATACAGCCAGTACTACACCGATTCGTTTTACGGCAACATGGAGCTCGTTTCGGTACTTTTCGATGTGTACCCTGAGGGAATGCGCCAGATCGATACCAAACAATGGTGTCACTTGTTGCGTTTTATCCCTTTCTATGCGGCCACGAAATTCAAAATTTCGAAAGAGCCTGGCGCTACCGGCACAGTAGGTGTATATGACAGGAAGGCATTCAACGCTTACGGCGATGCCTATGTGCATTGGACAAAGGCTGGTATTAAATTTAAAGCCGCGCAAAAGGCGAAGGAAGAAGATCACGTAAATCCCGAAGCCGTGCAGTTGTTGGTGGATTTTCAGCAATATGTAGAAGGTAAAAAAGCGACGATGTTTCTCATGCCCCCCGCTTACCAATCGGCATCCTTTGCAAACCAGAAACCGGTGATTGACAAAATTCATGAGGCAGTTGAAGAGAAACACCTTCCGTTGATTGCGGCGCCGGAACGTTATAAACTGCCGGATTCCGTATTCTTTGACACCAACTACCATTTGCTATTACCCGGAATTGAGCGCAGGAGTAAGTTGATGATTGAAGACATCGCGCGTGTATTGCCGGAAATTAAGGCACAGCCTTTTAACACAAAAAAATAACCGTTACGAAAAGTCGACGTAGCGGTTATTTTAGGAACTTATTTTTAGGCTAGTAGTCAACTGTTTCTATTGGAGCCTTGGTCGCAAAATACACCAATTGCAGAAACTGCCATCTGGCCACCAGTTTGCCCTTCAACACTAGGTTGAGTTGCCTTAACAAACACATATCGTGCCAGAATAGAATTAAACTTAAACTCGAACGTCCTCGCTGTGTTGTTACTTATTGATGAAATAAGTTCATTAGGCCCACCACTATTATTCAACGAAGCGTATACTTGAAATTCTGTTGCAAAATTCTCTGTTGTAAAGTCTAAGGTGATCCGATCAATTTTGTGAGGCATCAAAAGATCTATTTGAAGCGTGTATGGATATTCACCTCCTGCTTTGGCAACAGAATCTTTATTCCCATCGGTAGCATTAATTGCAAAGTATTTCTCAGCGGAAGCTCCTAGCTCTCCTCCCGAAGAATTGCTTAGAAATTTCGCAGGTTTACCTAGCGCAAGGTTGGAGCTTCTCTCCAATTTTACTACTTCATATTTCAAGTTCAGAATTTGTCCTTTATTGTCAGTAGGTATAGGAAAGAAATCTCCAAGGGCACTAAGTTTGAACGGTTCCACAATACGAATATGTTGCGTGAAAGGTATACTTGCAAAATCGTTTGAGGCATATGGTTCAAACGGGCCAGTGTCATTGTCATCGCCAGCACCGTCTTCCTGAATACATATGACGTAACTCATCCCACGTTCCAACCGAATTTCTGTTATATTCTTAAATTTGTAACCATCCTCGATCAGTTCTGATCCATCCATCATACCTGAATAGACCGGATATTGATCAAAAAATCTTCGAATGATAATCGATCTCTGAATACTCGCACCTACCGCTTTGCGGCCTACTGCCTTTATAATTACCGGCGCATTACCTATCGTAACTTTCATTCCCCGATAATTCTTTTTTGTCTGGACGTAATTAAGGTCAGAGTCGTTCAAGTTGAACAGCTTTAAATTAGGTCCCGTTGGTGAGAAAGTTTCGATGCTTAACTCTTTTACATAGCCAATATATTTAGCCTGTTCAAGCGTTCGAATCTTCAATTTTGTATTGCGGGCAACTGTTAAAGGTCCAACATATATGTTGCTGTTCAAGGTTGGTTCAGTTCCGTCAAGAGTAAAAAACACCCTACTTAATGTGGGGGCTGCAATATTTACAGTATTCCCCACGTAAGATATTGTAGGATCTGCACTAGATCCTTTGTCTTTGGTAGCCAGACCAATTTGGGTCATTATTGGTTCAAAGTGCGGATGTACCAGTACGCCGTTTGTTTGCACGGGCAATGCAACGGATACGGTAGCTCCGGCTTCCCAATTCAATTTCAGGTTTTCAATTGTGCCGTTTATATCTTTAATCGGCGCCATTCCCATATTTGCTCCCCACGCAAAGTGTTTGCTGAGCATATTTGATACGTAGATCGCCATTTTTTTCTTCGATAATACCGGGACTGCCTTTTCCAGTAACGTTGCGCTTGTTGAGTCGGCAGCAACACTTTCATAAATTACGAAGTCGGAGTACGGGAACTCCACTTGTGTTCCGCCCTTAAAAACACCGGGATTGACACCAAAAATAAAGAATGGGTTGTTGTACCGCATGGTGGGAATCAGATAATCCCAATAGAACCACTTTGGATTTATCTGATCCTCGTTCTCATATACACTAGACGCCCCACCAATATCCACCCAGAGACCATCAATCCCCTTCAAAACCAGTTCCTTTACAAGCCCATTGTTCATCCCTCCCCACGCGTGGGAATATTTGTCCGCATCACTGGTATGTTCATAGTCGGGTAGATTTTGGAAATCAGGCGAATAATAAGACATTACCTTCAATCCTTCTGCATGGAATGCGTTTACAATTTCACCAACAAAATCTCGCGTCGAGTGCATCTCATACCTTGTCTCGGTTGTAGAATTCCAGTTTCGATAGCTATCTTGCCAAATGCCGGAAAATTCTATAAACTTTGCCCCCCATTTGCAAAACTGTGTTGCCCAGGAGGATGCATTCATTGTTGTTAATGCTCGGGCCTGAAAATCTGTTGTTCCAGTCCCTCCATTTGGTCCAGGATCATAATATGGGCTGTTTTTAATGGCTGGATCTGTAAATCTCCCCCAATGGACAGTGACGCCTAACCGCGCATCCCGCAGCCATCGGGAGCGTTCGGGGTAAATTTTCATCGACAACGTTCGGGTATCCGATTCACTCCCAGACTCCGCTGTAACAGAAAAGGTAAAGGTACCCTCTTCCAATGGAGTACCCGAGAGCCGACCCTGTGGACTCAGTTGAAAACCAGGCGGCAATACACCGGAAGACCAAGTTATATTGCTGGCTCCAGTTGCCTTAAACTGAAAATAATTGGTTTTCGATGAACTAATGGACGTCCCTGATCCCCAGCTCTCATATTCAAGACCGTCCATAAAGGCAGGATATATTGCTGTATCTTTATGTAGCAGGTAATCATCGGGTGTTACCGACGATGTTGTAATTATTTCGATGGCCATTTCGCTCGTGGTTAAAACACAGATTAGTGAAAATTCAGAATTAAGGTCTTGAACTACGGAGTGATGATGTTGGTCAAAATTTGCCCAGAAAGTAAATTGAGATCAATTATTCTCGGAGTCACACAATTCTCTGCATAAAGTCCCCTTGTAGTAGCTAAACCAACCTGTCCGATCACGCTATTGCCATTCAAATTCAAATTACTTATATCCTTGACATAAATACCAATAGCCCTGTTTCGTATCTGATTATCTTTAATTACAATTCCGTCAATACTAAATGGAGGGCTACTTGGAGCAGGATTTTTTCCAGTCACAGCAATCGGCAAACAATCAGTCGTTCCCGAATTATCGACTAAACAGTTGTCAGAGATAAGGACATTCTTGAGAGTTGCTGTTAAGTCTGTTCCAACCCTAATCGAATATTTAATAAAAGCGTCAGATACATTTCCTATAATTCGAAGATTCTGATTATCACCACTTTCTGGTATAACAACAATGTTTCGCTCAGGAGCGACCGACCCAACCGCGAAGCGGTTATTATATATATTTAAATTACTTGACGACTTTGCCCAAATACAAGCAATATTTACGCCGATAAATTTGCAATTCTGAATTGTAACGTTTTTGACACTGGAGGGGTTGGTGTACCCAATTTTTATGGAATTCTGTCCAGCAACGAAAGTGCAACTATCAAGAACCAGCCCATCAACATAATCCAGATAGAGAGTTTCCGGAATGTTTTCAAATGTAATCCGTCTAAAAATACTATCTTTATTAGAGACGGTAAACTTAAAGCTAGTGGGCATAACACTTCCGTTCTCTCGGTATATCGTGAAATCCTCGCAAATAATTCTCTCTGGGGTGCTTACCGTGAATAACTCTTGGCCCGAACCGGGAATATCTACCTTGAAGATGGTGCCCCGGCCTTTCATGAAAAGCCCCCCACTGATTGATAGCGGTGTCTTAACCAGGATAGCTCCTTTTTGTGGAAAGATAATCTCTCCGCTCGTAGCAATGGCATTGTTTATCTCACTTTGAATTCTTGCGCTGCTGTCTGCGCCCGAGTTAATCGGGGCTTTTGAAATTGTTGCAGCCCTCTCAAAAAAAGTGTAGACATATTCTGATTTTCGAGTTGCAGAATCTACAATATCTATCGCATTTGTATAACCATCTGTCCGATTGAAAAGATTAAGCGTTTGCCAGGAAATAGTTTGGCTTGAACTCTGAACTGGGGCAGTCGATTTGACAGTTAACGTAATTTCTAGGTTATCGCTTGCAGATTGCAATGTATATGGAAGTATCATTTCTAGCCACAACGGGTTTTCAGAATATGACCTAAGAGTGATCTCGTTTGGTAAAGGGGTCACATCTACTCCTGCCCTCTTTAAAGAAATAGTTAAAATGTCGTTAACAAGACCAACCTTTGATTCTGTAAGCAATAGTCTTAACCAAATTTTATCGCCAGTATTGCTGTTGGTAAAAATTGATGTGACGAAACTTCGTTTTAAGATAGCATTTGCACCGTTGTATCCTTGATTAATAGTTAGCGTGTTTGCGGCAAATGAACTCGCCGGAGGAAATGCTGTTCCTACGGTGGTTCCAATATTATTGCTCCAAATATTCTGGCGATCAGAGAGGATTTTATCTGTAAAATAGCTAACAAATTCTTCCATTGCAAATCCGGTTAAATGTTGACGTAAATTGAACAGTTAAGACGCGAATAGATTTCACGTTGAACACAAGCGTATAAATTAATTTTTTCAAATGCAATAAAGATTTATTTTCTGAGTCCGACGCAACCCGGTTTGTAGAAATGTATCGACAAATGTTGGTATTTATGGCTAGAGCCCATGTATAATACCGTGCAAATAACTGCTCTTAACCTCTATCCTATAAATAACTAATTCCAATTATGGAGAATAGGTAGCTAATCGATTCTTTGGCATTGACGTCCTCCCAGGTATTCAGACGGTTGAAAGTAAAGTTTCCGGTGTTCCTTGATGTAAATTAACAAATTCTTTCGGAGTTAAATCGTTCAGTGCACTGTAAGGTCTGAAGTGATTGTATTCCAATCGAAAGTCTTCAATTTTTTCCTGGGCGTCGCCCAGCGATAAGAATCAATTGACGGAAAGGCATTCATCTCGGAATTTTCCATTAAATGATTCAACGTATGGATTATCAGTAGGTTTTCCGGGCCTGGAAAAGTCGAGCGTCACACCATTTGAATATGCCCATAAATCCATTTCCTTCGAGATAAATTCACTACCATTGTCACATTGAATTCGTTCTGGACGACAGCCTTCAGCCAAGCAAATCCTGGTCAGTTCAGCCGCAACATCAACTCCTTTCAAGGATTTGCCAGGCAGCAGCCCATGGCAAATTTTGCTGCAATTATCGACTACAGTTAATACCCTAAACCGTTCGCCGTTGAAGAGCGCATCTTGCACGAAATCCACACCGCGCGGCGTCCGCTCCACACCTTATTTATTCCTTGGGTGTCCAATCGTTCCAATCGGTGCTCAGCGCTCCGGCTCCTTCTTAGTCTCTTTGTTCGCAAATTCAGCTCACAGGCCTTATAAACACGATAAACTCGCTTGTGATTGTCACTGAATCCTTCTCTTTCAACAGCACAAAAATTCGCTGGAATCCATATCGAACCCTGGTATTGGCGATTTCCTTCATCCGCATTGCCAGCAACGCGTCGTCCCGCCGGTGGTGTTTATAATAATACATCGCCCGAACCAACTTCGCGCACCGGCACGCTCGTTGAATTGAGACGCGATAATTCGAAATAAGCCAATTGCCATTTCCTTTTTGTACGGCAGTTTCACAACTTTTTTTAATGACATCTTGTAGCATCTGCTTGTATAAGCCCAGCCGCGGCGGCCCGCTCCGCTACCATCTTCTTCAATTGGGCGTTTTCTTCCTCCAACTGGCGCAATTTTCGGAGCTCAGTAACCCCCAGCCCACCAAACTTCTTTTTCCAGGCAAAAATATTGCCTGAGAGACGCCCATTTGACGACAGATGTCTTCGACCCGCGTTCCGGCCTCAGATTGCCTAAGGGCATACGCAATCTGCACCTCGGTGAATTTAGACTTTTTCATAGTGACAAATTACAATTTTGACCTGTTTTTGCTACCGAAAATCTCTAATTATCAGCTGTCTCGTTTGACGGAGGGAGGTCATTCTTAGTGGCCTTAGGATTGACCATCATGGGCAAAACATTCCCGAATTCCAGTCGATATGATCGCCTATCCGATATTGTTGGGCCAAGCGGTCACGGTAGCTAACACATACCCTGCAAGGGAGCAGCGTCCGGATCGTGGACTGAACGAAGTCATTTAAATTATTATCCCAATCAAGCATAGCCGCTTCCGCAGAAGAACCGCACTCAAAAAAATCGGTTGTCGGGTCAGGCCCAAGTAATATGTACAAAGGCTCCTCATCAGGCGTGAGTTGGAAAGACGGATGCGCTTGTCCATTAAGCCTCAAAATCGAATATAGCCCGCACTCAGTGCACCCCTCCGTCACTCCCAAAAATTGCGCAAGTAGTGCGATTTTCTTAATGTTTAGTAACTTCGCCCGATGTACTGAGTTTAGCAAGCGAGCTTACCAAAAAAAACTACGAGTGGCAACTGAGTTTTTCGTTTCTTCGATTCTAGATAACTGGCTTAGATATGGCACTATCTATGCCATCATAGTCTGCGTATATTTACTGATTTACAGGAAGGTGTACTGGGGAATATTCGACCCTATGTTCCTCACAACTTTAAATCTTGCAGCAAGCGCATTTTGTGTATACTTTCTCTATGCTGACGACAAGCTAAAGCCAGTCTATGGAATGTCATTCGTTGGCACTGAAATTTCACTTTTCGTCGGGTTACTAACTGGATCCTTTATTCCCGCGTTTCGCATAGGAAAACAACGGAATAACCTTCTGAAAAATGGAAAGGGGATAACCGAATTTGACTTATTTGTCTTCATTGTTTGCGTAGCATATGTGATTGTTGAAGCTATAAATTTAAAGACCGTTGGAATTGTTTTGCTAGATACCGAAAACAATCACGTGTCTGCATACGGCGGTCATGGAATAATTCGAGCATTCCTAGTTTCGTTTCGAACATTGGTCATACTGACTATATATTATAAGACCTTGGTTTTAAAACAACGTTTAAACGCATTAGAGATTATCATCTGCTTAGTGTTGCTATTTGATTTGGCCACAACAGGCTCAAAATCAGGGATATTTACATTTTTTGCACTCTATTTTCTGACTATCTATCCACTAATGCTCCATGGTCAGATAAAGAAAATTAATATCCCATGGCCGTTACTGTTAGTACTAGCAGCATTTCCGATAGGAGTCGTTATGGTTTCAGTTGGAGCCAATGCATCAAGTGCTTTACAACAGGTGGGGCTGCGATTGATGGCAAGTGGCGATATATTCCTTCTTGGGTACTATGATGATGTATTCGCTAGCATACAAGAATCTTCATTTTTCAAGTACGCATTTTATCCAGGTTGGGGAACAATCTTGAAAAATCTTGGTTTCGAAATCGTTCCTCCCGAACCTGTTGGAGTTGATGTTTTCGCATTTTACTCAGGCAGCCGCACATCAGGAGCCAACGGTAGATATAATTACCTTGCCTACCATTTCTTCGGTTTATGGGGCGGTTTTGTCTATGCTCTTATCATAGGCTTATTGGTGGGATATTTGAGGCATCTGTATACAAAATTAGATGCTTCAAAAGTCGGATATTTTGGCTTCTTATTTATGGTAACGTTAATTAGCTGTTCTTCCCGTTTAATCGATGACATTCTGCTATTTGGCAATACAAGTTTTTGGGCGATATTTTTTTTAATTTTTTGTACGATCGTTGCCAAGATCCTTAACTTAGTGCTTAGGGCTCTACTAATCGAGCCACCCATTATTAGCCAGCAACAAAGCTAATCGCCGCCATCAAAAGAAATATCTCTTCTACCAGTACCGACCGTTTCACTCGTAGTTGTTACAAATGAATTGAGAAAATATGTAGCAAATCATCGAGCAACTTTTACATCCTTCTCGTTGGCGCCAAATCTGCCACATACTATATTACTGCAAGTATAGCTTCAGCGCTCAGGCCGGGATACAAGTAAGCGACATAAGAATACGTCACACCGTCTCCAAGCATCCTGAAGATAAGCTAAACCGTCAGCTTGGTGGCCTTAATGACGGCTCACCCAGCATGACTTTGTGACTGGACGTTATAGAATCTTTTTACTTAAGGCTACATAGCCAGCTTATTGACCCAATAGGAAAAGAAATTAAATCACATAAAACCAATTTTTCTAGGATTGGAACTAGGTTAAATATCAATATAATTGAAGATACTCATTAGATTATAGGCAAATCTGAGTGTCAATCACCTAGCATACTTCACCTTGACGAAAAATTAGAGCAAATTGAATTACCTTACATCGCGGACTGTTTGTAATTGTCAGGAAATGTCTCTTTTTCGGACGATCAGCTTGAAGCCATTCTTGCTGAAATGATTGATCCAGAAATAAACGGTTAATTCACTTTTGAACGAGCTGCAGAGACGATAAGAATGTCTCCCTAGATCACGGTTTTAGCCTAGTAACCCGTGTAATATTTGTATTTAAATTATAACCTCAGACAACCTCATTTTTAAACGAAGGTTCTCACATCTGACTCTTTGGTCGCACACAAAACCGCTCCAATGTCTGTAGCTATATTCCTGGTGTTCCGAAGAGGCGCCACGAAGATGCCCATAAAAAGCCACAATATAATAACTTCGGAGAGCTGCTACACTTCCTGTGTCATGACCTCGCCTACGAGAAGTTTAATCGGGACGACCACACAATAATAAATTTATCAAACAAATAATAATTTCATGTTTAGATAATTATATCTGATAAATTCTGTAAATCGATCAGAATTTGGTTCGACATTTGTTCGGTTGCGGGTACTGAATTCAAGCAGTTATGAACTCAGGTTTGTGACTGCTTTTTTTGATACCACGGCTCAAATCAAAAAGTGGACCAGTCCGAAAAAAAAGTTGTGGAGCGTGGATCTCCTGCCAATCATTCAGTTCCTATTACCAGAATTCATCCTCGAAAATTTTGAGTTAGGCCCTATCGACCAGTAGCGCGGTGTATTTCACGTGCATATCGATGATAGGAATGCGGCGGACATCAGAGACCACCAGCGTGAGGAGGTTTTCACAACGCCCCGGCAACGCGAGTTAGATCCTCGATCATCAAATTGCTGCGGCGTTCGATCCCAGGCAGAATGAGATGGTAATTGGAATCATAAAATACTGAATCCGGCAACTTGTAGCGTTCCGGAGCAGCGATCAGTGGAAGGTTTTTCTCTTGGATCGCCTGCTGAATCTTATCGATCATCGGCTTCTGGTTTGTGAAAGATGTCGATTGGTAAGCCGGTGGCATAAGGATCATAGTTGCTTTCTTACCTTCGACGTATTGCTGAAAATCCACGAGTAGCTGCATCGCCTCCGGGTTCACCTGGTTGTCTGCCTGCACTTCTTTTGCAGCCTTAAATTTAGCCGGGGGCTTTGTCCAATGGAGATACGCATCACCGTAGCTGTTGAATGCCTTCCGGTCGTACACGCCTACCTCTGCGGTGGCAGCGGGCAGCTTGGATAGTTTAAGCTTCGAAGCCGCGTAGAAAGGCATAAACGGTATGAGATGCCACCATTGTTTAATATCGATCTGCTGAATGCCGTCGGGATACACGTCGAAAAGGATTGAAACGAGTTCTGTATACCCGTAAAGCAAATCGGTGTAGAATTGGTTGTATTCGGGGATAACCAAAACAATATCACCTTCACGGACGTAGGGTACAGTATTTTCCGTTTCTGGCGACGACAAATTTTGGTTTTGATAAGGTCGTGGAAACACACCGCGACAAGCGTGTGTACAAGTTCCTGGGCCTTAAAAAGAAGAACAGGCCCAAGGACGCAAATGAAATGGCTGCCTGGCTGCGGGAACGCCTTATCACTAACCAACTCCGCGATTCGACGATGCGGATCGTTACCTATACCGAAACAATTGCAACTGATACAAGAAAACTTATAAGCAAAAAAATTACAGATGAAAGACTTATCCACTTACGTTGAGCGGCTCAATGCCGCTTTTTGGACTCGGGTAGTCACATCTACCCGGCAGAATACCGAATCCATCAGTGTTTTCCGGATTATTTATGGATTGTTCCTCCTTACTGTTTGGGGACCGAATTATGCATGGGTGAGTGATATGCCGCAATTCTACTTCGATCCACCGATCCTTAGTGTTGCCAACTTGTTCGATGATTTTCCGGATCAAATGCTGCTGCTGGTAGTCGACTTTATACTGGTCGCATGCGCGCTCGCAATTACATTAGGTATACGCGCGAGGATAGCGGGATTTGCGTTTCTGATCTTCGGCATATTTGCGACAAATTTCCAGTTTTCATTCAGTAAAATAGATCACAATATACTTGTATACGCCACAGTAGCATGCTTTTCATTTTCTGAGTGGGGGACAAAACTTGCATTGGTTCCCGATAAACCCAGGGCAAACAATTGGAATGAACAAGCACTTTCCATACTGTCGATTTTCGTTTGTTTCGGCTTTTTTGCAGCCGGACTGGAAAAGGGCTTTTGGTGGACTAACTTCAATATGGACAAAAGCGGTACCGCCCGATGGCTTTATGACTGCTTTTACGGCGTCAGACGGCAGCACCTGCTGGCATCGGCAGCGATCAACTCCTTGCCATTCTGGAGTTACAAAATACTCGACTTTATTACCGTCGCATTTGAATTAAGCCCGATTTTCTTCCTGATCAAGTCACGCTTGTCGTGGAGGGGCTGGTTATTGGCCACCTGTTCTTTTCACCTGATCAATACGATGGTACTCAACATCAGTTTTAGCTGCAATGCTATCGTATACCTTGCATTCATCGACTATTCACGCGTCTATGCATACGTATCCGACTCGATCAGGCGTCGGTCGCTGCTGTTCTACGGCGTCGGTGGTTTAATTGTAATTGCACTGATAGCCAGGACAAAGCAAATACTATCCATGGTCCCGGCAGAGGTAATTTTTATCCCCAAGGATAATATCTTAGGCTTTCTGTATTTCAGCATCGCCCTCTGGATAACCGTGATCACTGTTTTCATCCTCGATTTCCGCTTCGAACTTCTACGCTCATTACGCGGGCACAGGCATGTTAGCAACGATGTAGCTTATCAGTGAGCCACGACAACGAGTGCTGATCATCGTCACCTGCGCTTAGCGTCCGGTTGCCAGTTATAAATTTTGAAGCAGCTATGAACCCGGGTTCGTAGCTGCTTTTTGTTGCTACATAATCCCCCCTTAAACTTGCACCACTAGTGCTCTTCTACTGTCCTGGTTGCGGCACTTGCCTTCGTATCGTACTTCACTCGTGCAGACATCAGTTTAAATGGCTTCTCAACGTATTTATAATAAAAATACGCCACAAAAACCGACCCCAGCAATGCTACAAAAACCATCATCTGCCGCACGGATTGCACGTCTGAAAATCGCTGCGCAAGATTGATTATTCTAAGGCCAATAGGGAAATGAAGGAGATAAAGTGAGTAAGAAATATTCCCGAAAAAGGCACCTATCCATGTAGGGCGCAATGGAAGCACGGCGGCAATCACTGTGCCTATCGTAACCAAAAGTTCTTTATAACTGTAATTATAAGCTAGAACACCCAGTACCATTACTGCTGAAACAATTACTTCTACCCTATTACTCTTATCTGCGAGATAACGATACAGTAGAATGCCGGTCGTAAAGAATATCGCAAAATTAAAAACGAAGTTTCGATCGAACAGCGAGGCCGACGCATTAAAAGCAATAAGACTGATACCCCAAACCAGCCAGTTTTTGTGATTTATGAATGGGAAAAACACCGCTATGAGCAGGTAATACTGAAATTCGATCGCCAGGGTCCAAAAAACCTGGTTAAGCCAGTCTTTGCCCATTATGCCGTTCAGATAGCCGATATGATAGAACAACTGCTCATAATCAATGTTGAAAGGCTTTCCTACATACACGGGAGAGAGCGTCGTAGCATAGTTGAGCGCCAGCGCCAGTAGCACGCAAAGCAGGTATGGCGGCTCGATCCGAATGAATCTTTTCTTTAAAAAAACGAATACTTTGCTAAGTGTATACTGCCCTTTCGCCATCGAATAGGGTATCACGAGACCGGATATAATAAAGAAAATCTCCACCCCGAAATGTCCCCCGCTAAAAGCCCATTTAACAGGATCATCTGTTGGTAGAAAACCGAATTTATCACTGAAATGGAATAGACACACCGAAACCGCGGCAAATCCCCTCAGGTAATCCAGTGAGTAAAAGTGTTTATTCATTTCTTTGTCTCCCGCAGAGCGTAGGTAATCCCCACTTCCAAATCTAGGCAAAAAAGGATGTAAATACTTTTTGTAACGGTCGATTCCTATCTTACGGTTACTTCATTAACTTGCAAAATGCACCAGGAATTTGAGCCATCGGAAGCGCTTCGGGATATTATTAAATGCTTTTGGTATGATAACCGTGGTTTAGCAGATCAGGAATTCATTTTCCAGGTCGAGCCGGATGGGTATGCGGAGATTATTTTTTACTTCGGAAATCTTTCCAATATCTCCGAAGATGGCAGCTTACGGCCATTACCTTCGCCGTTTCTGATGGGTTTGCTCAACCGGCCTGCTATTTTCCAGGTCCGTGGCTGCCTGGAAATCATCGGCGTCAGGTGTTTTCCGTGGACGGTATTCGACCTGCTCGGGCTTCCGCCGCCCGGAAAAAACGGCATACATATTTTCGCACATCCCATCGCCGCCATTCAATCCACGCTAGGCAGTTTCATGGCCGCAGGCCGGATCGACGACGCGCTTGCGCAGTTGGAACAATATTTCCTGCATACCCGTCCGCAGGCTGCTATCGACAACACATTATCCAAAGCCGGTGCGGCCATGCGTCAGGCGAATGGTACTATTCCTGTAAGCCACGTGGCGGCCGCGGCGCATTCGACGGTCCGTACGTTGGAGCGAAAATTCAAACGATCTTCCGGATTTACCGTAAAAGACGTCTCGGGCCTGATGCGCTTCGAGCAGGTACGAAACCACCTATGGCACGAACCGAAGTCCAATCTCGCCGGTCTGGCACACGAGCTGGGCTACACAGATCAGGCGCATTTGAGCAGGGAATTCAAACGGTACAGCGGCACCACGCCTGCCGCTTTCGCCCGGAATGCTCAAAACCGAAAGCTGCCGGTGAGCGATGATTTTGTCGCGTTTGTACAAGCCTGAGGTACGGGCATTGCGGAATTTTGTAGCTCAATCATCTGAATATGAAAGCTACAAACAATCACCCCATACACGACGTTATCATCTCCGGTGCGGGGCCGGTAGGCCTGTTTCTCGCCTGTGAACTGGCTTTGGCCAAATGCCGCGTACTGGTCCTGGAAAAGGCCACACATCCTGATTCGCCATTAAAGCGCCTTCCGTTCGGGATACGTGGTCTCTCGGCCCCTACCATCGAAGCGCTCTACCGCCGTGGGCTACTCGAAGAACTGGAAATCCATAAACGACTCAAAAACCCGCACACCGCCTCCGCTCCCACGCAAGGAGCGCAGCGCCAGGTGGGGCATTTCGCTGGCATCCCGCTTCTCGAAGGCAACGTCGACGCTTCCCAATGGGAATACCGTCTCCCAGGCTCACTGCCTGCCAGTCTGATATCCGAAATAGCGGAGCTTGAAACGGTGCTGATACGTCGTGCCGAAGCTTTGGGCGTGGAAATCAGGCGCAGGTGCCCGGTTACCGGCGTTTCTCAAACGAATGAAAGTGTAACGGTTTGGTCGGGCGATCGGTCGTTTGAGGCCAGATGGCTCGTCGGCTGCGACGGAAGCCGCAGCATTGTGCGCAAAATGGGCGGATTTGAGTTCGCCGGAACGGAACCGGAATTCACCGGCTACACAACGCTCGTCGATATTGCCGATCCTGAAAAGCTTCGTCCCGGCCGTAATGTGACTTCCACGGGCATGTACATGCAATCGCAGCCAGGCTATGTGCTCATCCAGGACTTCGATGGCGGCGCTTTCCACAACTCCGAAAAGCCGATTACCCGCGAACACGTTCAGGGAGTTCTCCGCCGCATTTCGGGTACAGATGTGACAATTAATGCGCTACATACCGCCACCACATGGACGGACCGCGCCCGTCAGGTCACCACCTACCGCAATGGCCGGATACTGCTGGCGGGCGATGCCGCCCACATTCATTCTCCATTAGGAGGCCAGGGCCTTAACCTCGGCCTGGGCGATGCCATGAACCTCGGCTGGAAGCTCGCCGCCGTCCTCCTTAATCATGCCCCGGAAAGCCTTCTGGACAGCTATCATACCGAACGCTACCCCATTGGCGCACAAGTGCTGGACTGGTCGCGTGCGCAGGTAGCCATCATGCACCCGGGCCCGCACGCACGTGCATTACGCGAGATCTTCCAGGACTTTATCAACACCCGCGACGGCGCGACCTACGTCGCGGGCAGGGTTTGGGGCATCCATATGCATTACGATCTCGATGGCAATCATCTACTTATCGGCCGCAGCGTTCCCAACTTCGAGTTGGAAGGCGGTACCAAAATCGGCGAAGTGATGCATGACGGCCGGATGATATTGCTTGATTTTAATGCAAATACTTCACTTCAAGCGTTGGCAAATGCATATGGCGACCGAATGAAATACATTTCCGGTAGCGTCAAAGACCCACTCGGTTTGGCTGCTTTATTGATTCGCCCGGATGGAATCGTCGCCTGGACATCCGACATTGCAGACATTAGCGACGAACATTTAAGGCAAGTTCTCGACAATTACTGGAATGTTACAAAGCATTGATTTGTTCCGTTTTATACAATCGAAGGATCTTTGCTCAATTTTATATTTGCCTATCCGCTACCGGCAAAATCGGTTTCCGGCAAACGCAACCAACTACTCAGCACATGGAATTCCAATATTTCCATCCCGCCGGAATACTGGCTCCGTACATCCGGTACTATTACGTCTTCCAATCCAAAGGCAATGCCGCTTACGAGGACACGGTGTTTCCCAGCGGCGATATGGAGGTCATATTTAACCTGGGCAACGGGGTATGGGAGTCTTTTCAGAACAATGGCTTTCAAAAGAACCCGTCGATCGAACTTTGGGGGCAGATTACAAAGCCACTGCAAATCCGGTCGTCGGGCGCGCATCTGATGCTGGGTGTCCGGTTCTTCACGCACGGCACTTCCATTTTGCTCGACGACGAAATAGGGATTTTCAATGACCAGGTTTTCAACCTGGCCGATGTGATGGGAAAGGATACCCGCGATTTGCACGGCAGGTTGCAGGAAGCGGGCTCGATTCATGCGCGGATTGCCTTGCTCGACGATTTTTTCACGGGTAAACTAATGCATGCTTCCGGTCGGCAGGAACGATTGAGCAAAGTTGCCCACATCCTGACGAGCATTACCAAGGACCCGACCGAAAATAATATCGGCCGGGTAGCCGGCACGTTCGGGATCACCACACGGTATTTACACAAACTGGTTTACCAACACACCGGCCTTTCGCCGAAGTCGTTCGATAAAATTCATCGCTTCAAAACGAGCCTCAAACTGATCGGGGAAAATAAATTACCGCTTACCTCCATCGCCTACGATGCGGGATATTTTGATCAGTCGCATTTTATCAGGGATTTCAAATCCTTCACCGGACTCACGCCTTCGGCTTACCTGAACAATCTTTCGGCCGTAAACCAGATGATGCTCAATTAAAAATCTGAGCGTTCCGGTTTGTACAATTTCCGGCTTTTCGCCCGAAATACCTTTGTCCTGTCAATTCATGTTAAACAAAGGAAATTTCAGATTATGAGCACTTTCGAAACATTTTCACAGCTTCATCAACAAACGGAACCATTTGTCCTGGGTAACATCTGGGACGTCAACAGCGCGCACATTTTCGAGTCCGCGGGTTACAAGGCCATCGGTACTTCGAGCCACGCCCTGGCCAATGCATTCGGCTACGACGATGGCGAAAACCTGCCCTTCGACTCGATCCTTCGCATAGCCAGGCGCGTGAGCGAAAGCGTGAAGATTCCGTTCACGGTCGATATCGAAGGCGGTTACAGCGATACGGCATCGGGCATAGCGGAACACATTAAAATGCTTTACGAAGCGGGTGTGGCCGGAATTAACCTGGAAGATACCGTGGCAAAACCCACCCGCCAGCTCCGGCCCGCAGCCGAGTTCAAAAACTTACTTACCGAAATCGTGAATCTGCTTGAAAAGGGAAATATCAAAGTATTTCTTAACATCAGGACCGATCCATTCCTGCTGGGCGCTCCCAATGCGCTCGACGAGACCATCAGCCGCATTAATATGTACGAAAACACAGGTGTACATGGCATTTTCGTCCCGTGCGTGGTGAGAGCCGGGGATATTCAAATCATAACCAGCGAAACGGCCTTACCGGTTAATGTAATGTGCATGCCGGCACTGCCGGATTTTGATGCATTGAAATCGCTGAATGTCAAAAGGATCAGCATGGGGCCATTCCTGTTTAATAAAATGACGGCGCAGACCGGCACCCTGGCAAAGAACGTATTGGAAGCGCAAAGTTTCGCACCACTTTTCGCCTAGCGCCTCCCCTATTCACATTTTATCGAAACTTAAACATCAGCAACACCGTCACTTAGAAAACATTTTAATCGGATAGCGAATTTATTCGATAATATTTTTTAGATAATGGCAAAAGGGGTCTTTCTTTTCGGGTTGATTTAGGTTATATTTGAAGTTTCCCAAATCGAAAGATCCCTGCTGATTAACGGGAGGGCTTCTTCGGCGTCAACACGAATCCTAGCCAACGATATCCTAATGAAAGTTTCTCCCTCAGAGCCGTTTAAAATTGTTTATTCAATTCTTAACCATGAGTATCTGGGGTACATCTTCGAAGCCTTTGTCGTCCAGCTCAACAGCCAGGGCGACTTTTCGTTTCAGGTCCAGAACATTTCTTCCAAAAATATCAAGGAGTTCCGTTCGGGACTGGATACCAAAGATTTTGAGCTCGTCAAACTGATCGACGACATTCAGCAGGATGCGGTGCTTAAAAAGTACAACCCGAAAAAACTGAATGCGGTAGACTTTTTCCTGAAAGTTTACGATCCGCAAAAGGGCGATAAAGTCATCCAGGAGACCATTGCCGGCTACCTCGAAAACTGCAAGTCACGCATTCTGGAAAGATTGGCCGGGAAGGACATTTTCATCATGGGCAACGATGGTAATCCCTTGTGGAAACCCGTGATCTGGGAGTCAGAAAAAGCGACGATCCGTTTCCATTTCATCCGGAACGAGGATAATACCCATTACTTCCCGACGATCCGGCACAAAATGCAGAAGCTGGAATTCCAGTACAAAAACGCATTCCTGATCTGCGAAGATCCGGCCTGGCTGGTACTCGACGGTCACCTTTACCATTTCGAGGGAAATGTGGATGGTAAAAAGATCAAACCATTCCTTGCAAAGAAATTCATTGCCATTCCGGGGCAGGTCGAGGAACAATATTATGGCCGTTTCGTGGCGCCGCTCATTGCTTCTTATGATGTGGTGGCCCGTGGGTTCGAGATCAGAAACGTGTCGTCGTTACCAAAAACCATTCTCACGATTTCCGAATATTCATCCAATCCGAAAAAAGCCGCTGTGCTTTTTCAGGACAGTGAAGATGTGGAAGTGATGGAAGAGGAAGACAACGACGTCGCATTCGACCTTTCCTTTCAATATGCAGGCTTTTCGTTTCATTACGACAGCTTCGCGCATGCGTCGAGCGTGCATATGGAAAAAAAGGGCAATGAGTATTTCTTCAATAAGGTCAAAAGGAATATCGAAATGGAGGGCCAGCATGTGCGGACTTTGAAGGATATGGGCCTGAATATCCGTAACGGTAAGGTCCAGATGCCCAAATCCGAAGCGTTCGGCTGGTTGCAAAGCAATGCGATCGCATTGGCGGAGCACGGCATCACCGTCCGGCAGAATACGGCCGATACCAAACGTTATTTCCTGGGTTATTCTTCGCTCGATATTTCCATTCAGGAAGGCCGCGACTGGTTTGATATCCACGCAAAAGTGCTTTTCGGCGAGTTTGAAATACCCTTTATTCAGTTGCGGAACTACATTCTCAACCGTAAAAAGGAATTTTTACTACCTAACGGCGAAATAGCGGTAATTCCCGAATGGTGGTTTACCAAATACTCCGAGTTCTTTTCCTTTACCGAAAGCAGTCAGGACGATGACCAGCTGCGTCTCCGGATGCACCACCTGGCATTGGTACAGGAGCTGAAAGAGGACAATCTGGCCACGGCGGTGATTAGCCGCAAACTCGAAAACCTGCGAAATTTCCAGCAAATCGAGCCGGCGGAATCTCCGGTTAATTTCCAGGGCCTGCTCCGTCCTTATCAGAAAACCGGTTACGACTGGCTGCGCTTTTTGAAACAATACCGCTTCGGAGGCTGCCTGGCGGATGATATGGGTTTGGGTAAAACAGTCCAGACGCTTGCATTGCTGCAATCCGAGAAAGAAGGTGGCGCCGATCTCCCGTCGATCCTCATCATGCCGACGTCGCTGCTCTACAACTGGCAGCTCGAAGCCAGCAAGTTCACGCCCGACCTGCGCGTGCTCTTGTACACGGGCACGAGCCGCGAGAAAGACACCGCGCAGTTCGATAATTATGATTTGATTCTCACTTCCTATGGCATTGTCAGGCTGGATATCGAGCTTTTGGAGGACTATCGCTTCAATTATGTGATCCTCGATGAATCACAGGCGATCAAAAACCCGGGATCGATCATTACCAAGGCAGTAAGGCGCCTCAACTCGGCGCACAGGCTGGTTTTGACGGGTACACCCATTGAAAACAATACGCTTGATCTCTGGTCGCAAATGTCGTTTGTGAATCCCGGGCTCCTGGGTAGCCAGACGTTTTTCAGGGACGAATTCCAGATTCCGATTGAGAAAAAAGGGGATGAAGAAAAGACGAAACGGCTTTACAATCTCATTAAACCATTCATATTAAGGAGATTAAAATCGCAGGTTGCAACCGATTTACCGGAAAAAGTAGATAGCATTCAATACTGCGATATGTCCGACGAGCAGGAGAAGGCTTACGAAGAAGCCAAAGCCTATTACCGCAACCTGATCCTCCAAAGCATTGATTCGGAAGGCATGTCGAAATCGCAGCTGGTGGTATTGCAAGGCCTCACCAAACTGCGGCAGCTCGCGAACCACCCGGTCATGGTCGACCCGGAATATGCCTATGATTCAGGTAAATTCGAAGACGTGCTGTACAAATTGCAAACCATCATGAGCGAGGATCATAAAATATTGATTTTCAGCCAATACATTAAGCATCTCGATCTGTTCCGGCATTATCTGGACGAAAAGGAAATTCATTACGCTTACCTCGACGGCTCCACGCGCGACCGCCAGGAGCAGGTAGAGTCTTTCCAGAACGACGAAAACATCAAGATTTTCCTCATTTCCCTCAAAGCTGGCGGGTTAGGACTTAACCTCACCGCCGCAGACTACGTTTTCATTCTCGATCCATGGTGGAACCCGGCCATCGAAGCGCAGGCCGTCGACCGCGCCCACCGCATTGGTCAGGACCGGACGGTGTTTACTTATAAGTTTATTACTAAAAACTCGGTGGAAGAGAAGATCCTTGCATTGCAGCGCTCGAAGAAGCAGCTGGCCGATGATTTGATTTCGAGCGAGGAGGGGTTTATCAAGTCGCTCACGCGGGAGGATGTTTTGAATTTGTTGTCTTAATTCCGTTTGTTTGCGGCTATATAATAAACGACTGTCAGCCTGAGCGAAGTCGAAGGCGTCCATGCAAGACGCCTTCGACTTCGCTCAGGCTGACAGTACCATTATCTATACTTTCCTCCTTACGCTACCGCAGCGGCCTGCGCGGCAGCGGCCTCACGGCTGATGAGCGCTTCACGGTCCGGGCCGGTTGAAATAAATGTGATCGGCAAATTCAATTCGGCTTCGAGGAACTTCACATACGCATTCAGTTCCGCAGGGATCGCGTCGAAATCGCGGACGCCGTCCAGGGAAGTTTGCCAGCCTTTAAAGTCTTTGTAAACCGGTTCAACCGATTCGTCGCAAAGATCGTAAGGCAGTTGGTCCGTCAATGTTCCATCCGCGAGGCGGTAATGCGTACAAACTTTGATATTATCGAAAATAGTCAGAACGTCTACTTTCATCATAATCAGCTGGGTTACGCCGTTGATCATGATCGCATATTTCAATGCAGGCAGGTCGAGCCAGCCGGTACGGCGCGGGCGACCGGTGGTTGCACCGAACTCGCGTCCCTCCTGACGGATCTTCTCGCCTACTTCGTCGTTCAATTCAGTAGGGAACGGACCGCTACCCACACGTGTACAGTAAGCTTTGAAAATACCGAACACCTCGCCGATCTGACGTGGCGCAATGCCTAATCCGGTAGAAGCACCGGCAGTCATGGTGGTAGAGCTGGTAACGAATGGGTATGAACCAAAATCGATGTCGAGCAACGAGCCTTGCGCGCCTTCTGCAAGCACGGTTTTACCTTGTGTCAATGCGTCGTTCACGACATATTCGCTGTTCACCAATGTGAATTGCTTCATGAAGTCAATCGCATCGAAGAATTTCTCTTCGGCAGCCGGCAACGTTTCTGAATAATCGAATGAATAGAAATCGAGGATTACCTTGTGGGCATCAACGAGCTTCTTGTATTTAGCTGCAAAATTGGGAGAAAGAACATCTCCTACACGCAAGCCCAGGCGTGCCACCTTGTCCTGGTAAGCAGGTCCGATGCCGCGCAAAGTTGAGCCGATCTTGGAATCACCTTTCGAACGCTCGTAAGCAGCGTCGAGCAAAGCGTGGGTAGGGACGATGATGGAAGCCTTTTTCGATACAAACAGGTTGCTGATCAGGTCCAGGTTATATTTCGCGAGACCTTCGATCTCTCTTTTAAATACAACCGGGTCGAGCACGACGCCGTTGCCGATGATATTCTGGATATCACTGCGGAAAATCCCGGACGGGATCTGGTGCAAAACGTGTTTGATACCGTCAAACTCCAATGTGTGTCCGGCATTAGGGCCACCCTGAAAACGGGCTACAACCTGATAGCGTGGCGCCAGGACATCCACAATTTTTCCTTTTCCCTCGTCTCCCCATTGAAGACCAAGTAGTACGTCAACTTTCATTCAAATATTGGATTACTGAAACTTAATATGGTGTAAGCGGCCCGGCAACGTGTCCATTACCGGGCCTGATCGTGATAATTATCTGTCTTCAAAGACTGCGGTTTCGCGCGGTGTCTCCGAGCGGTTCTGGCAATTTTCCTTGTTGCAGTTTCCGTAGAAAATAAGCGAGTGGTGCATGACGCTGAAATTCAGCATTTCTCCTACCATGTTCTGGATCGACTGGATGCGCGGATCGCAGAACTCCATTACTTTATGACAATCTGTACAGATCAGGTGGTCGTGCTGCTTGTTACCGTACGACTTTTCGAATTGCGCGAGGTTTTTGCCAAACTGGTGCTTGGTAACCAGGTCGCAATCCACCAGAACGTCGAGCGTATTGTAAACCGTGGCACGGCTCACGCGGTAACGCTTGTTCTTCATGCTGATATACAGTTCGTCTACATCGAAATGATCCTCCCTGGTGTAAATTTCTTCGAGGATCGCAAAGCGCTCCGGCGTTTTACGAAGTCCCTTATTTTCCAGGTAAGCCGTTAATATTTTCTTAGCGGCCTCGAAATTTGGTTTGCTGGCTTGTGGCATATCTCTGATAATCTTGCGCGAAAATACGCTTTTTTACTTAAATCATTCTCACATTAGCAAGCATAGTGCTGCTACCTCATTAATTACCAATTCAATAACATATTGGAACGGCAATGGTTCAATATCCCTATTTGCCGTTCAGATTGGTATCGAAACGCTGGACATTGTACACCCCTTCGACCTGTTCCAGCTTGGCGATCAGGATGTCAAGGTGCCTGGTATCCTGCACGTAAAGTTTGATATCACCATTAAAAACACCGTCTTTGGTATCGATCGTCAGCCCGCGCATGTTAATGTGCAGCTCGTTCGAAATGATCCGCGTGACGTCGTTCACCAAACCCACGCGATCGGTACCCGACAAATAGAGTCCCGCGAGGAATGCCTCGTCCTTACCCGACCATTTGGCCTTGATAATGCGGTTGCCATGTTTCGACATCAGCTCGGCCGCATTCGGACAAGTGGTGCGGTGTATTTTAATTCCTTCATTGATCGTTACGAACCCGAAAACGTCGTCGCCCGCAATCGGGTTACAGCATTGCGCGAGTTTGTAGTCGATCTTGTCCAAATCGTCGCCGATAAGCAGCGTATCGCTGTCTGCCCGGTCGCCGTGAATTTGCTTTAAATATTTGGTAAGCGCCTTACCGTCGGTACCGGTGGCTGGGGCGGTGTTATTGGTTGCGCCGTTTTCCGCCGCTTTCTTCTCCTTCGCGTCGCGGTCGCGCTTGAAGCGTTTCAGGTCATCGATCGGAATGTAGCCTTTACCTATGCGGTAGAAAAAGTCGGTGGTGGTTTTGCATTCAAAAAACGCCCGGAGCTGGTTCATTACCTCCGCGGTAGCATCCATTCCGAGTATTTTGAGTTTTTTCTCTACCAACTGGCGACCATCGGTTTCGTACCGGCGGTTTTCCTCTTTCAAAAAGTCTTTGATCCGCGCCCTCGCTTTGGAGGTAACTACAATGCGCAGCCAGTCCTCATTGGGCTTTTGCTTGCTGGAAGTAATGATCTCGATCTGATCGCCATTGTTTAAAACATAGCTGATCGGCACGAGGATACCACCGACTTTGGCAGCCATACAATGCGCGCCTACTTCGGAGTGGATGTCGAATGCGAAGTCCAATGCGGTTGAACCGGCCTGCAACACTTTCAGCTCGCCTTTCGGGGTAAATACAAATACCTCTTCATTGAAAAGGTTGCTACGGAATTCGTCCAGGAATTCGATAGCGGCCGTTTTATCTCCAAAACCATTCTCCAGTGTCTCGCGCACCTGCGTGATCCATTGCTCAATATTGCCTTTAACCTTGGTATCATTTCCTTTGTACTTCCAGTGCGCCGCATACCCTTTCTCCGCGATCTCGTCCATGCGCGACGTGCGTATCTGCACCTCTACCCATTGCCCGCTCTTGCTCATTACCGTCGAGTGCAGCGACTGGTACCCATTTGCCCGCGGCGTGCTCAGGAAGTCCTTCAACCTGTCGGGGTTGGGTTTATAATGGTCGGTGACGATGGAATACGCCTGCCAGCAGATCGCCTTTTCACGGTCGCTTTCCGGCGGCGATTCGAGTACGATCCGGATCGCGAACAGGTCATATATTTCCTCAAAAGGCTTGTTCTGCTTCCGCATTTTGTTCCAGATCGAATAAATCGACTTGGGACGGCCTTTAAGGATAAAATTCAGCCCTGCCGATGCCAGATCCTGGGCGATAGGCTCCATAAACTTCGAAATGAAGCGGTCGCGGATATTTTTCGTCTCGCGCAGCTTCCTTGCGATAGCCCGGTATTCCAGGGGTTCGGTGTATTTCAAATAAAGCTCTTCGAGTTCCGACTTAATGCTGTACAACCCAAGCCGGTGCGCGAGCGGCGCGTAAATGAAGATCGTTTCGGAAGCGATTTTGAGCTGTTTGTCGCGCGGCATGCTGTCGAGCGTACGCATATTATGCAGGCGATCGGCGAGCTTGACGAGAATTACCCGCACGTCATCCGACAGCGTGAGCAGCATTTTCCGGAAGTTCTCGGCCTGCTGCGAGGAACCGTATTCGAACCGGCCTGAAATCTTGGTCAAACCGTCGATAATCTTGGCTACTTTCTTGCCAAACAACCGCTCAATATCGTCGATACCCATATCGGTATCCTCCACCACGTCGTGCAGCAGCGCCGCGACGATGCCGGTGGTACCGAGCCCGATCTCTTCGACCACAATCTGAGCCACCGCGAGGGGGTGGTAAATATATGGCTCTCCCGACCGGCGACGCATGTCCTTATGCGCATCTACGGAAGTATAAAAGGCTTTTTTGATTAATTTAGCATCATTATCCTTCAAAAAAGGTTTGGCTGTTCTTAAAAGCCGGCGGTATTTTTTGAGGATATCCTTACGCTCCTGTTCCAGGTCAATGTTGAGGGATTCAACCAGTTGCTCCACTGCTATATTCTAATTGGTATGCTTCACCAAAATAACAAATTTTAACGACATTTTTCAACATGGTTTTACCCAAAGATAAAATTTTGAAAATAATTTGCATGTTTTGGAAAAATAGAAATACCTTTGCACTCCCAATTCGACGATCGTGTTGAAAAACGGGAATAAGTGAGCGGGCGTGGCGGAACTGGTAGACGTGCTAGACTTAGGATCTAGTGCCGCAAGGCGTGGGGGTTCGATTCCCTCCGCCCGTACGAAATACAAGGGAATGACGGGGCGTCAGATTCCTCTTTTACCTGGGAAAATGAGTTGCTCCGTAGTATTGAAACCCGTCAAATGCCCTCAGGACTTCGTTTTGAGGGCATTTTTGTTTTTTTCTGTTCAAATGTAACAAAGGTATTTACCAATAGCTTAGCGACACATGGAAGTTTTGTTAGAAAAGAGTTCGCCGACCTTAGCCTCTCTGAAAATCACGTTGACCAAGGAAGATTATCAACCAAAAGTTGATAAAACGATCAAGGATTATTCGAAACGCGTGAACCTGAAAGGATTTCGTCCCGGCAAAGTACCATCCCATGTGATCCAGCGCATGTATGGTAAAAGCATTCTCGTTGACGAGGTGAACAACATCCTCAGCAATGCAGTGAGCAACTACATCCGCGAAAACAAATTGCAGGTAGTAGGTGATCCTGTACCCGATCGCGACAAAGCGGCGGAAGTGAACTGGGACACCCCAAGCTCATTCGAATTCAGCTATGAACTGGGTATTGCATCGGATTTCGAAGCAAACCTGAGCGAATTGCCCGCTGTTAAACGCTACACCATTAATGTAGACGATAACGAACTGACGAAAACTATCGACAGCCTTCGCGAGCGTTTCGCAGATAGCATTCACCCTGAGGTTAGCGAAGCAGGAGACATGGTTTTCGGCGAATTGAAACAAGAATCAACCGAATTCACCACTCGTACTGCCATCCCTACCAAGCAGGTAAAAGATGAAGCCGCTGCGAAGTTCATCGGTGTTAAAAAAGGTGATGTAGTCACTTTCGACATTCAAGATACATTTACCGACGAGTCGGCGATTGCTCACGTAACCGGTAAGAAGAAAGAAGATACCGCTGATCTTTCAGGCGAATATACCCTGACAGTAGAAGACGTAACACGCTCTGCACCAGCCGAGTTGACACAGGAGTTCTTCGACAAAGTATTAGGCCCTGGACAAGTTGAAAGCGAAGA
The DNA here is from genome assembly GCF_900109045.1 of Dyadobacter sp. SG02. Taxonomy (GTDB): domain Bacteria; phylum Bacteroidota; class Bacteroidia; order Cytophagales; family Spirosomataceae; genus Dyadobacter. The sequence goes on along the minus strand of NZ_FNYL01000008.1, from coordinate 315,574 downwards.
GCAGTTCAACGAGAAGGTGCTTGAAATCATCAAAGGCAACTACGAGCGCGAAACAGAAGCATTGCTCCGTCGCGATATCGAGAACGCATTGCTGGATTCAATCTCCATCGAATTGCCTGAGGAATTCCTTAAAAACTGGTTGGAGCGCACCAACGAAGGCAAGTTTACCCGCGAGCAAATCGACGAGCAGTTCGGCGATTTCGCAAAATCCCTGAAACTGAGCCTGATCAAAAACAAGATCGCTGATAAATCGGAAGTAAAGGTAGAATATCCTGAAATCCTGGCATTCACCCGTGAAATGGTGAAAGGACAATTCGGTATCTACGGCGACGACGAATCGATGCGTGAAACAATCGACCGCGTGGCACAAGGCTACCTTGCCGACAAAGAACGGGACAACTATACGAGCGTGTTCAACCAGGTGTTTGACAACAAGGTTCTGGAAGTAATCCGCGGCCAAGTAAGCACCGACGAGCAGACGGTAGAAGTATCAGAATTCGAAAAACTGGCGAAAGGCGAAGTTGAAGCCGAAGCTTAGTTTTCAGAAGATACAAAAGGCAAAGAGCAATATAAAAAGCATTTTTTTTCACCGTCCCACGCCTGGCGTGGGCGGTGTTTTTTATTTTAATGCAATTCTAAAAACCAATGCGCGGGCGCTCCTCTCCTATTTGTCTGATAATTCCGTCACCGAACAACTGACGAAACTTCATTTTCCATTGGTCCAGCTCATTTTGCAACCGGCGGTTCTCAGCCATAATGCGGGTATTCTCCTGCCGAAGCCATTCGGTTTCCGACATCGATATGTCAATGCCCAGCAGTTCGGGCAGCGGCACGTCGAGCAGTTTGGCTACATTTTCAAGCCTTGAAACGGAAAGCTCCGTCCGCCCGCGTTCGATATCGCCATAGGCTGTCGTCGATAACCCGAGCATGTCTGCCATATTTTCCTGCGACAGGCCTTTTTGCAGTCTTATCTGCCGTATTTTCTCTGATAAATTGGATGTCACGTTCATAATGTCCGGTTATTAAGCGTGGTATAACGTTTTTATGCTGCAATCTAGTCATTGAACAGGGCTGATGACTGTCGCTTTTTTCGATAATTTATCGCCGAAATTGACAAGGATAATTCGGTGAAATAGTCAAATTTGTGCCATGCAACCGGGAAACCTGCGGCGATATAAATAGAAACTAAGCTATATTGCTTTTTGTTCTCGAACTCAGTTGCCCTTTAACTATTGATAAATTAAAAATTAATTTTTTCGATGAATCACGGAAATGAATTTAGAAAATATGCCGTTCACCACCTGGGAATGAATGGTCTGACCGTAGACGGTTACATGAACCACACTGTTGAAAACATGACCCGTTCGGTAATCGAGGAACGCCCTATGAACTTCCGCGAGGTCGACGTGTTCTCCCGTCTGATGGCCGACCGCATTATTTTTATGGGCACAGGCGTGGACGACAATATCGCCAACATTATTGTAGCGCAGCTACTCTTCCTCGAATCAGCAGATCCTAAGAAGGACATCCTGATGTATATCAACAGCCCCGGCGGTTCGGTTTACGCCGGCTTGGGTATTTACGATACTATGCAATATGTTCGTCCGGACGTAGCGACCGTATGTACCAGCCTCGCGGCCTCTATGGGCGCGGTGTTGCTCGCAGGCGGCGCGGCAGGCAAGCGCTCGGCGCTCCCGCACGCACGTGTGATGATCCACCAGCCATCCGGCGGCGCGCAGGGAACTTCGGTTGATATCGAAATCACCACCCGCGAAATCGTGAAACTCCGTCATGAACTGTATGAAATCCTTGCACAGCACACTGGCCAGACTCCCGAGCAAATCGCATTGGACTCCGACCGTGACAAATGGTTGAAAGCATTGGAAGCAAAAGAATACGGCTTGATCGACGAGGTTTTGACCCGCGAAAAATAAGTTGAACAACCTTTCAAATACCGCCCCGGCAGCCTGGCTGTCGGGGCGTTTTTAGTATATGGCCTATGCTTAATTTGGTAACCCGGTCAAAAAACCGGAAATTTGCAAAAAAGATAACCGCTAATTGTCAATTGAAAGGAAGATTTGAAACATTACATTCTGTCTTCTTGTTAACCTGAATTGACATGCATGTTTAGAACGGCCGCAAGCCGGAAACATTCACCAAACTGCTAAAATCGAATCAATGGCACAAGTAAGTTGTTCGTTCTGCGGACGTAAAAAAAGCGAAGTAGATTTGCTTCTATCCGGGATTGACGCTCACATTTGTAACCACTGTATTGCCCAGGGGCACCAGGTAGTTACCGAAGAGCTGGGACCGAAGGAGGATAAGAAAGAGAAGAAATCGAAGCTTCCGAAACTGAAACCCATTCCTCCTGCTGATATCAAGCATTTCCTCGAACAATATGTCATAGGCCAGGACGAAGCGAAACGCTCGCTGGCAGTGGCAGTATATAACCACTACAAACGTCTGAACCAGCCCAGCTCCGAGGACGACGTTGTGATCGAGAAGTCCAACATTATCATGGTAGGCGAAACCGGTACCGGTAAAACCTATCTTGCGAAATCCATCGCACGCATTCTGCAAGTTCCATTCTGCGTCGCGGATGCCACGGTTGTTACCGAAGCCGGTTATGTGGGTGAAGATGTGGAAACCATTTTAACGCGTCTGCTCCAAGCTGCGGATTACAATGTGGAAGCGGCAGAACGCGGTATCGTTTACATTGACGAGATCGACAAGATCGCCCGCAAGTCTGACAACCCTTCCATTACCCGTGACGTGAGCGGCGAAGGTGTGCAGCAGGCATTGCTGAAATTGCTGGAAGGATCGATCGTGAACGTTCCGCCGCAAGGAGGCCGCAAGCACCCCGATCAAAAGATGATTTCACTCAATACCGAAAACATCCTCTTCATCTGCGGCGGTGCATTCGACGGCATTGAGCGCCACATCGGAAAGCGTATTAATACGCGCCCGATCGGTTTCAATGGCGATAACCGCATTATCGAGATATTTGATAAAGGAAACCTGATGCGCTACGTGACGGCTATGGACCTTAAATCATTCGGGCTAATTCCTGAATTGATCGGCCGCTTACCCGTGCTCACGCATTTGAACCCGCTCGACCGCGAGACTTTGCGCCGCATTCTCACCGAGCCTAAAAATGCATTGGTAAAACAGTACGCCAAACTTTTCGCGATGGAAGGCATTACCCTGCATTTCGAAGACGCGGTGCTCGACTACATCGTAGACCAGGCAATGATCTACAAGCTCGGAGCCCGCGGTTTGCGCGCGATCTGCGAATCGATCATGACCGACGCGATGTTCGACCTGCCTTCGCAAAAAGACGTGAAAGAATTCACACTATCGCTCGACTACGCGAAAGATAAATTCGAAAAATCTTCGATGGCGTTGCTCCGCTCAGTGGCCTAGCAATCATTACATTAGCATATTTACAAGCGCCCTGCCTCTTTCAAAGACGCAGGGCGCTTCTTTTTTCATGCCAATAATCCTACTTTTACGTAGAAACACTATATTATTTTTAATGGAAACCTGGCTCATAAATAAATCGATCGTCGTTATCGGAGGAACCACCGGCGCGGGGCTGTCCGCGGCACAAGCCTTTGTCCGAAACGGCGCGAATGTGGTGGTAGTGGGGCGCAACCCTGAAAGCTGCCTGATGGCAGAACTGAACCTGGGAGGCAATGCGAGGGCTAAACAAGGTGACGCAACGCAGCCTCAAACGGCGTTGGACGCAATCCAGCTCTGCATACGGGAATTCGGAAGTTTCGACGCTTTATACCACGCGCCGGAAGACCACGAGGAGCCTGCGACCGATGGCCCGTTGCACAACCTGGGTCTCGAAAGCTGGCGCAAAACGCTGGACCAGAACCTTACTTCCTTAATGCTCTCCAACCAGGCGGCAGTAAGGACCTTCATGGGAATGAATAAAGGCGGGTCTATTCTTAACCTGAGCCCGGAAATCGCCTCGGCGGAAAATAACCTCGCTACCCATGCCCGTGCGACCTCCAAAGCGGCTGTAATAGGTTTTTCCAAATCCATTGCGGCAGCCTATTCCGGCCATGATATCCGTATCAATGTCATTGCCACCGACACTGCTATGCCCGCTGATATTGACGGCGCAGCGGTGTACCTGATGTCGGATCACGCCCGGTTCACCAACGGACAAGTGCTCGTAGTCGACGGCGGCCGGAGTGTGCTGGAAGAGCAATATTAGCCGCCGTTCCAAACGGTTGTGCTGTGAAGAAATTGCTATCAACGCAGAGAGAATCGCTTTTTTTCTTTTATTCGCGTAAAATAGTTCACCAGACACCGTACTCCTATGGCTACCGGACCGATTGTAACCCTTACAATAAATCCCGCGCTCGACAAAAGCTCCAATGTACCGCGCATCGTACCCGACAACAAACTGCGTTGCGACGCGCCCAATTTTGAGGCGGGCGGAGGCGGTATCAACGTAGCCAAGGCCATTCACAGGCTGGGAGGAAACCCTATCGCTATTTTTACCGTAGGTGGGCCGACAGGCCAGCGTTTGCATAAGCTCGTGAAAAGCGAGGGCGTGGAAACCATGGTGATCGAAACCAAACAATGGACGCGCGAAAACTTTCACGTGCTCGAAACAAGTACCGGTTTCCAGTACCGCTTCGGAATGCCCGGCACCGAAATGATGCCGACCGAAGTACGCTCCATCCTTGAAACGATGGAGGAACTCGACCCAAAACCTTCCTACATTATCGCCAGCGGCAGCCTTCCGCCGGGCGTACCCTCCGATTTTTACGGACAAATCGCTAAAATAGCCCACAACCAGGGCGCACGCTTCATTGCCGATACATCGGGCGATGCATTACGTTACGCCACCGAAGCGGGTGTATATCTTTTAAAACCCAACATTACCGAGCTCAGCGAACTTGTCGGGGTCGATAAACTGGAAATGGACGAGGTCGACGACGCGGCGCGCGCACTCATCATACGCGGGCAATGCGAGATCGTGATCGTATCCATGGGTGCCATGGGCGCAATGCTCGTCACCGAAGATCAGGTAGAACATATTCCCGCCCCGCCTGTGCAACCGAAAAGCACCGTAGGCGCCGGCGACAGCATGCTGGCCGGCATCATCTGGACATTGTCACAAGGCAAATCCTACCGCGAGGCCGTGCGAATGGGTGTTGCATGTGGTACCGCCGCCACGATGAATTCTGGTAGTGAGCTGTTTAGGATGCAGGATGTAAACCGCCTGCTCGATTGGCTGAACCGTTACGGAAAACGCTATTCTGCCAGTTGATCAAAACTATGTATGAACATATAGTAAGAAATAAGCGGTGCAGTCTTTTTTAAAAAATTAAAGAGATTCGTCATGTCCGATACACATTCCCGCCGTCAGTTTGCTAAAATTACCGCAGCCACTGCCGCCGCCCTTACTTTCAAGCCGTTCTACATCCTTCACGCCAAACCTAAGGTCGATGGCGAAGTGATTGGTCATGGTACCCACCGCTACAAGGTGCACCAGGGCTGGGGAAATCTCGACGCTTCGCAGTTTCCTGTCAACAACTGCCACGAAATGGTACAGGATAGCAAAGGCAGGCTTATTATGGTGGGTGATGAGGTCAAAAACAATATCCTGATCTACGATCGCTCAGGTAAGCTGCTTGAAAGCTGGGGACACGAATTTCCGGGCGGGCACGGGCTTACATTATGGAATGCGAACGGTGAAGAATTTCTGTTCATCAGTGATCCGAACATCGGCAAAGTTTTCAAGACCGATTTAAAAGGTAAAATCCTGCTCACCATCGAACATCCGTCGAAAGTAGGTGCTTATAAAGAAGCAGACCCATTCAAACCGACTGAAACTGCCATCGGACCGGACGGTACCATTTACATTGCCGACGGATACGGCTCGCAGTGGATTTTGAGATACACGCCAAAAGGCGAGTTCATCGATAAATTCGGCGGCTCCGGCGATGGCGATGCGCAGTTCTCGACCGCCCACGGCATCGCGATCGATTACCGCGACAAAGCCAATCCAACACTGATCGTTACCTCGCGTGCGCACAATGCATTCAAGAAACTCACTTTGGATGGAAAGTACCTGAGCACCATTTTCCTTCCCGGGGCATTCGTTTGCCGCCCGGTTTTCAAGGAGGATACACTTTACGCGGGCGTATGCTGGTCGCGCCTGCGCTACCTGAACCAGACGCCGAATTCCGGTTTCGTAACGATTATAGATAAATCCAATAAAGTGATTTCAAACCCCGGCGGTACCAAACCGGAATACCGGAACGGCGAATTGCAGCTGATGATCCAGGAGAAACCGATATTCATGCATTGCCACGATGTGTGCGTCGATAACGACCACAACATTTACGTGTGCCAGTGGAATGCGAAAAAAACCTATCCGGTGAAGCTGGAAAGGGTTTAAGCAAAACATCAGATTTTACTCAAACACCATACCTGATCCGCTGGCCCTGCTAGCGGATCAGTTTTATTGTAACCCCATTCACTACCATGGTTGACACGGTCAGAATGCCGTATGCCACGCCGATAGGCATTTGGGGCACCAACCACGCCACACCTATCAGGAAAGCGACGAACCCATAACCCGCCAGCAACAGGCCATACAAAATCCGTATCGCCGCGTCGGAGCCTTGCTGCGAATGCGTAAAAACCGCCAATGTGGAAGTCATGATCGGAAATGGCGTCAGTATTCCGCTCCAAGTCGGGCCGAGGTGATCGGCGGCTTGCGTGAGGGCGACTACGAACAATGTCGCTACCAGCATTCTTAATGGAATATCCCAGGAAGGCTGTTTCTTGAAATCGGCTTTTGTTTTGGGTTTTGGGAAAAAATATAAAACCAGCGTTAGCACCACCAGATTGATCCCTACCCCGGCAGCAAGCGAAATATCCCGCCCTAACGCCAGCAACGCAACCACAAAAAACGCCGCATAACTGATCAGCACAGTCGGAAACCAGCGCAGCCGCGCGGAAAGCGACGCATAAATCAATGCAAAGAGCATGGTACCTACCGACCCGAGCAATGCAGACGGGATCGTGGAGGCCGCGAATGCAGCGCCGTGCTCCAGTGCGATAAAGAAGGAGATCGGGCCCGCTACCCACGGAAACCCGCCGATCCAGCCGCCGAGCCCCTCACCCCATTTACGGACGGCCATCGTTACCCCGGCAATGAGCGGGGGCATCAGCATGATTTTGGTTAAAAGAAGGTCGGACAAGGATTAATGCGGCAAAATGGAGCACAAATTTACATTTAAGGACCTAATCCGCTGAAAATTTGAGAAAATACTTCCGGAATTTAATTGCAACACAGTTGCAATCATCTTATTTTTGCAACGTTGTAACAAAAAGAAAGACCCACTCGCTCCCGGCACAGATGTTATTCGTCAGAAATTCACTCCTTACCTTCCTCCTCGCACTTTCCTGGATCGCCGCCATAGGCCAGCAACCGGCGTGCGAATGCTTTGTGAAGGGCGTCGTGAAAGACCGGCACACCGGCCAGCCGATCATCGGGGCTACCGTGCTGATCGTCGGCCAGAGCAATGGTGTCTTCACCGATGAAAATGGCCGTTACGAGCTCCGGAATCTTTGTCCAGGCAACTACACGCTTGAATGCCGCATTATCGGTTACAGTCCATTTCAGCAAAAAATAGATTTGACGGCAGGACACGAAGAAAACTTCAACCTGCTCGAACAGGAAGTGCATTTGAAAGACGTCGAGATTACCGCGCACCGCACCGATGCACCATCCTCGCAGCCGTTAACCACCATTTCGGGGGCAGATTTAGATAAAACACGTGGGCAGACCTTGGGCGAAAGTCTGAAAGGCGTGACGGGCGTTACCACCCTGCAAACCGGTTCTTCTATTGCGAAACCCGTCATTCACGGCCTGCACAGCAACCGCGTGCTGATCATGAACAACGGTATTCGTCAGGAGGGCCAGCAATGGGGCTCCGAGCATGCACCGGAGATCGATCCGTTCATTGCTACGCGAATATCGGTTGTAAAAGGCGCCGCAGGAGTGCGCTATGGCTCGGATGCGATCGGCGGGGTGATCCTCGTGGAACCGGAAGAGTTGCCGGTGGACAGACCGATCACGGGCGAGCTGAATGCGGTGGGCTTTTCCAATGGCAGGCAGGGCGTAATGTCCGGTACCGTGCAGGGTGGCCTGAACTTTGTGAAAGGCTTCGGCTGGCGCGCACAGGGCACCATTAAGCGCGGCGGGAATATCCGCACACCCAATTATTTCCTGGGCAATACCGGGATCAGTGAAAACAACTTCTCCCTCGCGGCAGGCTACCGTCGCAAAGGCCTGGGGATCGATGTGTTTTACAGCCGGTTCGACACGCAAATAGGCATTTTCTCCGGCTCACATATTGGTAGCGTTACTGATTTACTCAACGTGATAAAGAATGGCGAGCCGTTTGTCAAATCCGGGTTCAGCTATGCCATTAACCGGCCTAATCAGAATGCGACGCACGAACTGCTCAAAGCTGAAACGCATTACCATTTCAACGATGGCAACCGGCTGCAATGGACGATCGCGCGGCAGTACAACAACCGCAACGAGTTCGACCTGCACCGTCCGCGCAACGACAGTATAGCGGCGCTTAACCATCCCGAACTTACATTCAAACTCACTTCATTGACAAACGACGTGGTCTGGGACCACAAACCCATTGCCGGAAAAATCAGCGGGCAGGTTGGTGTAAGCACATTATATCAATACAACCTCATGAGCGGCCGCCCGCTGATCCCGAATTTCAACCAGTTCAATATCGGGCTGTTCTGGATCGAGCGGTATGTGACGAGCAAATGGGAACTGGAAGCCGGCCTGCACTATGATTACCGGACGCTGAAAACCTACCGGATCGTGAACCGCGAGAAAATCGCCGACCATTTCGATTTCGGCAACTTTTCGGGAACCGCGGGTGCTACCCGCAACTTTTCCGAGCGTTTCTCCGCGCGTGTGAACCTGGGTACTGCCTGGCGCGCGCCTAATGTGAGCGAGCTGTTCAGCGACGGCGTGCACCATGGCGCGGCCGCGTACGAAAAAGGCGATGCCACATTGCAGCCTGAGAAAGCGTTGAATTCCATTGCCAGCGTCAAATATGCCGCGCCCGGATGGAGCGTGGAGGTAGGTGGCTATTACAATTACATTTTTGATTTTATATATCTAAAACCACAACCCGAGCCCATTTTGACCATCCGTGGCGCATTTCCCTACTTTAAATACACCCAAACCGACGCTTCTTTCAAAGGCATCGACATTTCGGGGAGCTGGGAGTTTGTGAAGCGCACCACTATTTCGAGCAAGCTCACATACCTGCGCGTGTACGACGAGCGCAACGACGGTTACCTCGTGATGATACCGCCAAACCGGTTGGATAATGCACTGAAATACCAGCTCGCCGACCGTGGCAAGTGGAAGGACGGGTTTATTTCAATTGGTAACCTCTTGGTGGCTGAACAAAAACGCGTACCGCCGAACAGCGACTTCCTGACGCCGCCGAAAGCCTATTCGCTGTGGAGCCTCCAAGCCGGTACTACGCTGAAAGTTTCGGAAAAGCAGCAGCTGGAAATCGGTATCAATGTGCAGAACCTGTTCAATACGGTTTACCGCGATTACCTGAACCGCTTCCGCTACTACGCCGACGATATGGGCCGTAATGCGTCGCTCCGCCTCAAATGGAAGTTTGGCGCTTAACGAAGCCCGGCTTAGCGAAGCCCGGCTTAACGAAGCCCTGCCTGAATATGAATTTTAATGCAATACTTAAACCTATTACGTATGAAAATGAACCGTAAGCTGACCTGGATGCTGCTCGCCGCAATGACAATGGCCTTTGTGCAATGTAAAGATTCGGGCGACGAAGTGGAGCCCGACGACGAGAATGAGCTGATCACCTCCGTGACATTGAAATTCACCGAGCAAGGCACGTCCAATGTGAGCACCTTTTCCTACAAGGATCCCGACGGCGACGGTGGCAATGCACCCACCAAATTCGATACCATTTCGCTGAAACCGAACACGACTTATACATTGGCCATTGAGCTGCTCGACGAGAGCAAGTCTCCCGTGGACGATATTACCAAGGAAGTGGAAGAAGAGTCTTACGAGCACCTTTTTGTGTACACTCCCACCCCGGCGGCTTTGCTGACGTACACTTACGGAGATAAGGACAAAAACAATTATCCGATCGGCCTGACAGGCTCGGCGAAAACCGGTGCAGTGGGCGACGGGAAGCTGAAAGTACAGCTACGCCACCAGCCCGGAGCGAAAAACGGCACGCCAACGCCCGGTAGCGACGATGTGAATCTGGATTTTATATTGAAAGTGAAGTAAACCAAATGTGATCAGGCTGTCGCCCTGAGCGGAGTCGAAGGGCAAATGCGTGATGCAAATGCCCTTCGACTCCGCTCAGGGCGACAGCTTAGTTGCATTTGGGGCAAACGCCCTGTATCAGCAGATTGAAATGCTCGGGATGGTAACCGTCCGGCAGTTGTACAGCCGGAATGTGCAGGTTTTCGAGGCAATTGGTTTCACCGCATGCGCTGCATTTGAAATGGATATGGTCGTGCTGGTGTTTTTCTTCCGAACAACTGTGCGAACATAATGCGTAACGCAGGCCCTCGTCGTCGAGTACCTTGTGTATAATGCCTTTTTCGAGGAACGTTTTGAGAGTCCTGTATATGGTTACACGGTCGTAATTCTCTCCTAGCTCCCCTTCCAGATCCCCGTGCGATAATGCGTTTTTGCGATTGATAAATGTTGAAAGCACGTCTTCCCGGCACGTGGTCGTCCGCAGATGATGTACTTTCAGCGTTTCTCTTAACTGGTCCATTGTTTCCAACAGTTTGATAATTCCTCCCTTCTAAAACCTTTCCCGTCAAAGTTAAGTTCTAACCGGTTCAAATTCCAAGGATTCCGATTACACTTTCATGGATTGGTCAACCGCTGCCTAAAAATATTCTGCAACCCCGTTGCAAGTTCGAACCGATGGTGTTATTTTTGCAACATTATTGTATGTAGGAAATGAAAGCAGTACACTCACATGGCAGGGCCGATTACATTGGGATCTTAGGGTCCGTGTTGTGCATTATCCATTGCATACTGGTTCCCGCATTGGCGCTCGGCTCGTCGGTAGCGACGCATAATCATGCGCATATCGGCCTCATTTCGCTGGATTACCTGTTTATCCTCATCAATGGCATTGCCGTTTACTATGCCACCCGCGACCACCGCTCGCTCGGTATTCGCATCCTGCTTTGGGGCGCATTGGCCATTTTCTCCATTTCGTTGATTTTTGAAGGCCGTCATCAGGTCTTCGCCTGGCTGGGTTACGTAGGCTCGGGATTGCTGATCGTCGGCCACCTCATTAACCTCTACATTTGCCAGATCGCGCCGCGGTTGAAGTTCAGGACACGCTGATCACTTATCATATTCCACTTCAAAACGACTTAAATCGGGACGGTTCGGACGTTTGCGGTCGAGTTCGTATTCAAAGATCGTTTTCCCCAGATTGGCCATGAAAGGAAAGCCTACCGTGTCGTAGTCATATTTATTATCGTTGAAGACGCCGTCTGCATTGCAGTAGATCACGGCCGTTACCATAAACTCGATCCCTTTTTCAAAATCGGCCACATAGGCATTGTCGAGCAGGAAGCCGTATGCATCGCCGCATTTGTTGAAAAGCCGGATATGACGCGGTAGCCTCGTTTTAGTAGCCCCGAAGAGCAGGAATTTCACAAAACCATCGTAATAATCATCGGTATAGCTCGCCGGAAAGCTCGTTTCGACCGGAAATTGCGACATATACTGGTACATGAACCGGTAATCATCCTCGGTGAGGTTGAAACGCTGCGATGCCGGCACCTGGTCGGGAAAGAAGAGCGTTTTCAACAGGCGATGCTGTTCTTCCAGCGGGAAGAAATTCTTTTTGGTAAAATCGAACGGCTCGTTCACCAGTGCACCGTCTTTCATGTAACCCTGACCTAACAGAATCGGCCCCGGTGCATTAAATTCCTTCTCATCATACTTCGCCGGCTGCTCGAAAACGATCTTGCCATCCTTTTCAAACCGGATCGGATTTGTATAACGATTATTCTCCGGCCCGATCGGCGAATCGAGGCGATGGAGAATGCGGGAATCTTTAAAACCTTTCCTGTGCAGGCTGTCGTTGAATTCCTCCTGCCCTATAAACTCATACAGCCTGTTGAATGCATCGTTGTCACTTGCCAGCAATATCTTCTTGGCATAATGCGCGACCGACGGCAGACCATCTTCGGAACTCGTATCCGCCTTCACGGCTGTTTGCTCCGGCCTTACTGCGTCCGTAAACATCGGTGTGTACTTGTCGATGCCCAGCTTGTTCAGCTTTTCAAATGCGAGGGCTACTGCCGGTAGCTTAACCGTGCTCGCCGGATAAAAATATTCGCCGGTATTTACCCGGTAAGCATGCGTAGTAAAGTGCGGAATGTTGTTTTTATTCCTGTCGATCTTCGTATACAGGACTTGCACCTTGTATTTTTCAGGATTTTGCAGGATCGCCGAGAAGCGCTCGGGGTGCTTTTTTAATAGTTTTTCAATGAAATTATCCGCGTTGTACTGAGCGTGAATTGGCAGGGCTGCCAGCTGTAAAGACAAGAGAAGCAACAGTTTATAATGTCTGAAAAAAAGCATGGATTACTATCGGGCACGTGTTAGCCGAATATACGATTTTTATTTTAAAGGGTACCCGGAATTAGTTTTTACTCCCCGGCTCCTTTTCTGAGGAGATATAAAAAATGGCGAATAATGGAAGAAAACAAGTTGCGCAGCAGGGGCTGGTTTGGCAAATCGGGTAAGGACGGTTTCATTTACCGCGCCTGGATGAAAAATCAGGGTTACCCCGCTGATGAGTTTGAAGGACGGCCGGTCATCGGCATTTGTAATACATTTTCGGAGCTTACGCCCTGCAACGGGCATTTCCGCGAGCTGGCCGAATCGGTGAAACGAGGCGTGTGGGAAGCAGGCGGTTTCCCGCTCGAATTCCCCGTGATGTCGCTGGGCGAAACACTCATTAAACCCACAGCGATGCTCTACCGCAACCTCGCGAGTATGGACGTCGAAGAATCGATCCGCGCCAACCCGATTGACGGTGTGGTACTGCTCTGCGGCTGCGATAAAACGACGCCTTCACTCGTCATGGGCGCGGCGAGCGTGAACATTCCTACGATCGTCGTTTCCGGCGGACCAATGCTCACAGGTCGCTACCGGGGCAAAACCATCGGCACCAGCGACGTGTGGCGTTTCAGCGAGCTGCACCGCAAAGGCGAGCTCACGCAGGAAGAACTCTACACCGCCGAAGCCTGCATGTGCCGCTCCGACGGCCATTGCGCGGTAATGGGTACGGCCTCCACCATGGCCTGTATGGTGGAATCGCTCGGGCTTACATTGCCCGAAAATGCAGCGATACCTGCTGCCGATTCGCGTAGAAAGGTGCTGGCGCATTTGTCGGGCCGGCGCATTGTGGATATGGTAAAGGAAGACCTGCGCCTGTCGCAGATCCTTACAAGAGAAGCATTCGAGAATGCGATCATGATCAATGCGGCGATTGGTGGTTCTACCAATTTTGTGATCCATTTGCTTGCTATCGCGGGACGCATCGGGGTGGATTTGCATCTGGATGATTTCAATGACCTCTGCAAAAAAGTACCGCTATTGCTCAACCTGCAACCTTCGGGCGGGTATTTTATGGAAGACTTCTACTATGCGGGAGGCTTGCCGGTGGTGATCAAAGAGCTGAGCAACATATTGCACCAGTCGGTGATTACTGCTAATGGCAAGACAATGGCCGAGAACAGTGCGAGTGCGGAATGCTTCAATCCGGAAGTAATCGGCACCATGGACGAACCCATTAAGGACCTTACGGGCCTCGCGGTAGTTCGTGGGAACCTGTGCGAGAATGGGGCGGTGATCAAACCGTCGGCATCTTTGAAGCCGGAACTGATGCAGCACCGCGGCAAGGCGATCGTTTTTGAGGATATCGACGACTACAAGGCCCGCCTCGACGATCCGAACCTCGATGTGGATGAAAACAGCATATTGGTTTTGAAAAATGTTGGCCCGAAAGGCTACCCGGGAATGCCCGAGGTAGGAAATATGTCGTTACCTAAAAAACTGCTCGCGCAGGGGGTGATCGACATGGTACGCATTTCCGACGGACGAATGAGTGGTACCGGTTTTGGAACGGTTGTTTTGCACGTGTCGCCGGAAGCTGCCGTAGGTGGTAACCTCGCTCTGGTGCAGGATGGAGATTATATTGAACTCGATGTGGAGAACAGAAAGCTGCATCTGGAAGTGTCGGACGAGGAACTTACGCGCCGCAGGCAGCTCTGGAAGCCGCTTGAACTGGGCTACAACCGTGGTTACGTACACCTGCACATCGCGCACGTAACGCAGGCGCACGAAGGCGCCGACCTCGACTTCCTCAAAGGAGGCTCGGGCGATAAAGTAACGAGAGATTCGCATTAACAAGCTTGGTAATGCGGCGGCGCGGCGCTGAACCGTAGCGCTAATCGCCGTAGCGCAGGTCCGACGCATTACCAGCTTTCAAATCAGTATTAGAATGAGCACTCAAATTTTTGATAACCATGTGGCGATTGTCACCGGCGCCGGGCAGGGGATCGGTTTCGAAATAGCGAAACAACTGGCCTGCCAGGGTGCCGGGGTTATCCTGAACGATACCAACAAGGCACTGGCCGCAGAGGCCGCGAAGAAAATACGCAACAAGGAAGGCGAATGTGTGGCTTTCGCAGGCGACGCTTCCCAGCCGGAAGTAATCGACGCGATGGTCGACGAGGCGGTGAAATGCTTCGGAAAACTTACTTTGACGGTCTGCAATGCAGGTATTACGCTCTTCGGCGATTTCTTTGAATACCCGGCGGAAAACCTACGAAAAGTACTGGAAGTGAACCTAATGGGTTCTTTCCTGCTCACGCAAGCGGCCGCGAAGCAAATGCGGAAACAGAAATCGGGCGGCAGAATATTGCTGATGTCGTCGGTGGTAGGGCATCAGGCGCACCAGTTTTTAGGCGCGTATGCGATGACCAAGGCAGGGCTTGAAATGCTGGCGAAAAACCTCGTGATCGAACTTTCTCCGCACGGCATTACCATCAATACCGTGGCACCAGGGGCTACTTTGACAGAGCGTACATTAGCCGAAGACCCGACTTATGCCAAAACGTGGTCGTCCATTACACCAATGGGCCGGCCAGCCATCAGCGAGGACATTGCGAATGCCGCATTGTTCCTGCTATCGCCGTATTCGGGGCATATTACAGGGCAAAGCCTGATAGTCGACGGAGGCTGGACGTCCGTGAGCCCTCTACCCGATCTGAGCAATATGAATGTGAAATAGCCCCCTTATTCCCCCGAAAAAAGCTGCGCTTCCAGGTCATCGATACTTCCGTCCTTTGAAAAGAACAGTTCTCGTGGCTTGGCGGCGGTGCTCGGGTTGACGGTCATGAAGCTGCGGTACTGATCGTCGGTAATGATTTTCAAGTTTAATGCCCTTTTCAGTACCATCGGGAACGGTACTTTGAAGAAATTGGCAATATCAGACGCCAGGAATCCCGGAATTTTGGAAATATCATTCCTGAAAAAGCTCTCTACATCCTCGAACGGCAGCAAAGCCTCGAAAATAAGCTGCTCCGAACGCGCGGCAAGCGATGCCGTATTGGCATAAATCGTGTGCAGGCCAAGCGATACGGTGAGCAAGTGAATGTGGTAATTGCGTTCGTTAATGTCCGAAGCGGCATTCACAAAAACCCAGCCTTTTTGATGATATATTGCTGAAAACCCTTTGAAATGCGGGTCAACATTGTGCAGTTGCGCGATTTTAATACCGTCGGGATACGGCAGCTTGTGCCCGATCTGGTGCACAATGTCCTGCGCGTAGGAAATGTCGGCTACCTCGCCAGCCGGTTCGATCATCCAGTCGCCATTCACCAGGCCCTCGAAAAGATGATCCGCGATCCGCTGGCTTTCAACCTGTCCCAAATGCAGGACAATGCGGTTACCGCGGACAGAATAATCGAGAAGAAGCTGGTTCTTGGGTTGCTTTCTGGGCATATCGGGGGCAGTTGTTGAAGCGTGAACTTCAAAGATACGTCCTATCGGTTACCACCGCAACTACCACCGGCTAATTTTATCGCCACTCCAACGTGTTGAGCAGTTGCAACATATCAGCCTGTAAATAATCGATGACAGGTGCCAGCGAATCATTTTTAGTAGCCGTGGGAAAGTAAATAGCGCCCCTTAGAAAATGCCCGGTACTATCAGTCGTGTAAAACTGATACGGGCTCGGCACATCGCCTTCAATTTTGAACAGCAATGCAGTACGCCCTGTTTTGCCCAAAACACGCTGTTCCTGGATCGACGACGCCCGGATCTGGTGCTTGCTGGCGAGCTTGTAACTATCGTCGATGAAGGCTTTCAGCAACGCAGGATTGTTGTTGAGCGGTTTGTAGGTGATCTGAATATTGGCTTTAAACTGTGGGTAGCTGATGAAAATCCAGTCCTTACCGGCCGTTCTGAAAGTATCCGGCTCCACCACCGCATATTTGGAGTATTCAAATGTATAAGGATGTGCTTCCGTCAACCGGCGGTAGCTGTGCTTTGGCAAGTCAATGCGGTTATAGCCTTTGGGTTTCGGGACGAAGTTTTGCTCCTTTTCTTTTTTGCAACCAGAGATAAACAGTAGTAAAAGAGGCAGGAAGGTGGTTAAAATGAATTTGTACATATAATAGGTCCCGTTGGCAAACATGCGCAAAACTAACGAAAACGTGGAAACATTAATTTTACCTAAGCGCTGAAAACAAAAAAGCGAAACTATCAAAGACAGTCTCGCTCTCCGGCACCCGCCTCCGTTACTCGACGGTAACGGATTTGGCAAGATTTCTTGGTTGATCCACGTTCCGGCCCCGCATCACTGCAATGTAGTACGATAGCAGTTGCAGCGGGATTACGGAAACAAGCGGCGTCAGAATTTCGTGGGTATTGGGCACTTCGATTACAAAATCGACCATGCCGGGTATTAATGTATCGCCCTCTGTCACAATCGCGATTACGCGGCCTTTGCGGGCTTTCACTTCCTGGATATTTGATACGATTTTTTCGTAGGAGCTGTCTTTCGTGGCCAGGAACACTACCGGCATGTCCTCGTCGATCAATGCGATCGGTCCGTGTTTCATCTCGGCCGCGGGGTAACCTTCGGCGTGGATGTAGGAAATTTCCTTCAGTTTCAATGCGCCTTCCAAAGCCACTGGGAAGTTGAGACCGCGCCCCAGGTAAATAAAGTTGCGCGCATAAGTGAATATAAATGCGATCTCCTTGATCTTGGCCGCATTCTCAAACACCTTGTTTACCTTGGCCGGGATCGTTTCGAGCTCAATCAGCAACTGGCGGTATGTTTCTTCGGAAATCGTGCCTTTGCGCTTCGCTACGGCTATGGCCATCAGCGTGAGCACAGTCACCTGGGCAGTAAATGCCTTGGTACTGGCCACACCGATCTCCGGGCCCGCGTGTGTATAGGCGCCTGCATGCGTGGCCCGGGCGATAGACGACCCTACCACGTTACAAACTCCGAAAATAGTGGCCCCTTTGGATTTGGCGAGTTCGATCGCCGCCAGGGTATCCGCCGTTTCACCCGATTGCGAAATGGCTATGACAATGTCGTTTTCTTTAATGACCGGGTTGCGGTACCGGAATTCCGAAGCATATTCAACTTCCACATTGATCCGCGCCAGTTCCTCGAACAAATACTCGGCTACCAGCCCGGCGTGCCAGGAAGTACCGCAGCCCACGATCACCACGCGGTCGGACTGGGCGAGTTTATCAAGGTAATCGTTCAGTCCGCCAAGTTGCAGGTGCGCGTCGTCCGCACGCAGGCGTCCGCGCATGGAGTCGCCAATGGAGCGGGGCTGTTCGAAGATTTCTTTGATCATGAAATGGTCGTAACCGCCTTTTTCGATGGTTTCGAGCTCCATTTCAAGCCTCTGAATGTATGGAATAGTTTCCGTGGTGCTTTCCAGGTGCTGAATACTGAGCTTGCCTTCGCTGATCACCGCTACTTCGTAATCGTCGAGGTACACCACGTCTTTAGTATATTCTATGATCGGTGTAGCGTCGGAGGCGAGGAAATACTCATTTTCTCCAACACCAATAACCAAAGGGCTCCCTTTGCGGGCCGCGATGAGTTGTCCCGGATGATCGAGCGACATGACGACGATCGCGTATGCGCCTACCACTTCTTTCAATGCCAACCGCACAGCATCTTCGAGTGAAGCACCCGTTTCCTTCTGCACATCCTCGATGAAATGGACCAGTACTTCGGTATCGGTATCGCTCAGGAATTTGTGGCCTTTGCCGATCAGGTTCTGTTTGATCGACGCGTAGTTTTCGATAATGCCATTGTGGATGATCGATAAGCGTCGGTTGTTGGAATAATGGGGGTGGGCATTCACGTCGTTCGGTTCTCCGTGTGTAGCCCAGCGGGTGTGCCCAATGCCGATCGTCGCTGGCAGTTGCTTGCCGTTCAGCTCCGATTCAAGGTCGGACACCTTCCCCTTCTTCTTGTAAATATTCAATTCTCCATTTTCGAGCAACGCGACTCCCGAGCTATCATAGCCACGATATTCCAGACGTTTCAGTCCTTTTAAAATCAAAGGATATGCCTCCCTGTTTCCAACATAAGCCACAATTCCGCACATATTCTTAAAATATTTTAATTTTAGTGTATATCCTAGATAGGGCAAATAAATGGCAAACAGGGATCGTTAGCAAGCTAATTTTTAATTAAATACTAAAAAATATCCAATTTATAGACAGTGCTCGAACACACGAAACATTCCTTCAAAACACAAAAAAGCCGGCGACTCTGAGAATCGCCGGCTTTTCTGCCCTGTGAAATCTATCTGTTAGCTGACCAGATCGTTGTAGAGATTGTAATACGACTCCGAGAAATTCTCATCCTGCTCGTCGAGCTGTACGCGTTTCGGCGCATTGTTGAAAATTTCGTTCAGACTCGCGCTGCAATGCTCTTCGGCTTTCAGCACCGCGTCGGCATAAGCACATCCGATTTTGACAAAACCTTCGAAATCGGCAGAATGCAAATGCGCCAGCGCTTCGTCGCTCACGTCCATGGCCTTGGCCTTGCTCTGTAAATCTGCATCGAACTTGTAGTCAAATGCATTGTTGTGTACGGTAAACACACTTTTCGTATCCTTAAACATCGGATCGTTGCGGTAAGTGGTTTTAAGGTACAATGGAATCAGAGCCGTCATCCAGTCATTACAGTGCACCACATCCGGGGCCCAACCCAGTTTTTTAACTGTTTCCAAAACACCCTTGCAAAAGAAGATCGCGCGCTCGTCGTTGTCGTCGAAAAAGTTATTTTCCTTATCGAAGAAAACGGATTTGCGATGGAAATAATCATCGTTATCTATAAAATAGACCTGTAACTTCGCATTTGGAATCGAAGCAACTTTGATGATTAGCGGCTTTTCTTCATCTCCTACGGTAATATTGATTCCTGACAGTCGAACTACTTCATGAAGCCTGTTTTTGCGTTCGTTGATAAGACCGAAACGCGGAACGAGTATCCTGATTTCTGCCCCCCTTTCCTGCATTGCCTGAGGAAGCTTTCTTACGTAATCGGCAACATCAGTGGTTTGGAGGAAGGGATTGATTTCACTGGCTACATACAAAATTCGTAGTTTCTCCATAGATCTTTTAGCAGTTTGTGAAAAAAAGTTTTGCAAAATTATACAAAAAAAATGGCAATTTCAAAAGATATTCCAAACTAATTGTCATATTGCGCCCAGTTTGGGATTTCCTTGTCCTGATGTTCCCAAAATCTGCTTTACGGTTTCTACTATCTTGGAAAAGCAATCGTAGTACGCAGGTTACTCCCTCAGTTTTCGAATTTTACATGGAAGTATTCACTTCGGTCAAAAGCCTCCGCCAGTTCTTAGATCAGCAACTTTTACAACAAAAAACCGTAGGCCTGGTACCCACCATGGGCGCCCTTCACGAAGGCCACATTTCGCTGATCCAAGCCGCAAAAAAGGACAATGATATCGTCGTTTGCAGCGTATTTGTGAACCCGACGCAGTTCAACAACCCCGAAGACCTGGCCAAATACCCGAGAACGTTTGAAGCCGATCGTATCATGCTCGAAAATGCAGGCTGCTCCGCGGTTTTTGCGCCCTCGGTAGAAGAAATGTATCCCGAACAGCCTGTCGTTAAGATGAACTTCGGTGCATTGGAAACAGTCATGGAAGGCGCTTCGCGGCCCGGGCATTTCAATGGCGTCGGCATCGTGGTTTCCAAGCTGTTCAATATCGTAAAGCCGCACCGCGCCTATTTCGGCCAGAAAGATTTGCAGCAAGTATCGGTGGTGCGCCAACTGATCATCGACCTCGGATTCGGATTTGAGCTGGTTATATGCCCTACCATTCGCGAAAAGGACGGACTGGCGATGTCCTCGCGCAATACGCGCCTGAACGCGGCCGAGCGCACGATCGCGCCACACATTTACCGCATACTCGCGGGTGCAGGTGAAGACCTGCGTGCGGGCAGGCACGTAAGCGAAGCAATCAACTGGGCTAAGAGTGAATTTGAGAAGATCAAGGAATTCACCCTTGACTATTTTGAAGTCATTAACCTTAAAACCCTGCTTCCTATTGAAAAAATAGGACCTGCGGGTACCAATGCGATCTGTGTAGCGGCTTTCTTAGGTCCGGTAAGGCTGATCGACAATATCATATTCTGAATTACTCACCAACACAATAAAGCGAAGAAGGCCCCTTTCGGAGCCTTCTTTTTGTTTATGCCAGTTTCCAGTCGCCGCGGTATTTGCGTTGTACGAACTGGTTCGCTTCGTCGAAGTTGGTCACCTTCATGTTCTTGCCATCCCACAACAGCTTTTTGCGGCCTGGGTAGCTGAAACCTTTGCCGTCCGCATTAGCGGTACGCAGGTTGTAGCTGCGGATACCGAGGTTACCCATGATCACTGTTTCTGTCAAAGGACCAGCGTAGTCGAATGAAGAGGTAAGCGCTTTGTGCTCTTTGCTGTTGAAACCAGCTTTGCAAGCATCACTCCATGACACGTGGTGCCCGAATT
This sequence comes from Dyadobacter sp. SG02, assembly GCF_900109045.1. Taxonomy (GTDB): domain Bacteria; phylum Bacteroidota; class Bacteroidia; order Cytophagales; family Spirosomataceae; genus Dyadobacter. The sequence continues at coordinate 294,392 of NZ_FNYL01000008.1, read as the reverse complement.
CCGGCATCGGCGTGTATTTGTTAGCGAAGTCACCTTGTTTGTATTCCAGTTTGGTACCGTCTTTCAGATATACTTTCGGAGCGATACCGTAAGTTCCGCAGGTCATTACCCCTTTTTCACCGATCAGGAGCACGCCGTTGCTGCTATCCGGCTCGCCTAGCGGATCGTTCGCAGGGATCAAATCCGGGTGGAACGGACGGAGACCGCCGTCGTGCCAGGTCAAAGTCACTTCCGACTTGTTTACTTTGTTCGCAGGGAATTTCAATTGTACGCGTGACGACGGCGGACAGCCTTCCGGAATGTATTCGGCTGTCCAGTCTTTGATAAACACCTGGCCTACCGAGCATTCAACTTCCGTAGGATAACCCAGGCCGAGTGTACGGAACGCAGGGTCGATCAGGTGGCAACCCATATCACCCAATGCACCGGTACCGAAGTTCCACCAGCCTCTCCATTTGAACGGGTGCCATGCCGGGTTGTAATCCACCCAGTCGGCGCATCCTACCCACAGTTCCCAGTCGATATCCGCAGGCACTTCGTGCTTGCCGGTCGGAACGGGAATACCTTGCGGCCAAACGGGACGGTTGGTCCAGACGTGTGCTTCGTGGACGTTACCGATGAGGCCTTTGTTAAACCATTCCTTCATCTGGTTCTGCGCCGGGTTCGAAGCACCCTGGTTACCCATTTGGGTTACTACCTTGTATTTGCGCGCAGCTTCGGTGAGCATACGGGCTTCGTAAATGTCATGGGTAAGGGGTTTTTGAACGTACACGTGCTTGCCGCGCTGCATAGCCGCCATCGCGATGATCGCGTGCATGTGATCGGCCGTCGAAACCGTTACGGCATCGATGCTCTTATCCATTTCGTCGAACATCTTGCGGAAGTCCTTGTATTTCTTGGCATCCGGGTGCAGTTCGAAGTTCTTTTTAACCTGTGGTTGTCCCCAATCCACATCGCAAAGTGCCACCAGGTTTTCGGCGCCTTTGTTCCATGCATTGTTGGTGTCTGAAAAACCTTTGCCACCCACACCGACACCGGCGATATTCAGCTTGTCGCTGGGCGCTTTATATCCTTTCCCCAGCACGTGGCGGGGTACTATGAAGAAACTTCCAATGGCCGCCGCGGATGACTTTTGGATAAAGTCCCGGCGATTAACGTCTTTCGGTTTGTTTTCTGTACTCATCGGTTTTGGTAATGAAAATATAAAGTAGATTAATATAGATTAAAGGAATAAGTTTTTATCGGGAGTCTAATGGTATTAAATCCCGCTTAAATATAATAATGTTCTCACGAAACCCATGAACGGCGGCATTTCAATTGCTACGGAACCGTCCCACCGGAGAGTATGTTTTGATGGCTGGGTATTATTCCTGTAACTTTGCGGGGTAATGCATTTCAATTAGACCAATACCACCGGGTAATGCAAATCACAGTAATGAAATCGAAGATTCACCGGGTTAAGGTGACTCAGGCGGAATTGAACTACGTAGGCAGCATCACGATCGACGAAGATCTGATCGACGCCGCGGGACTTATAGAAAATGAACAGGTTCACATTGTAAACAATAATAATGGCGAACGTTTTGTCACATATGTGATCAAAGGCGAGCGGGGTACGGGTATGATTTGCCTCAATGGCGCGGCGGCGCGCAGGGTGCAGATCGGCGACATCATCATCATCATCGCCTACGGCAGCATGAGCCAGGAAGAGGCGAAGACATTCAAACCGATGATCGTTTTCCCCGACCATAACAATCACCTGGTAAGCTGACCTCCCATAAACCGGTACTAATACGTCAATTAGCATAGCATGAAAAATATACTGCGTTACACGATATCGCTTGTCCTGGCAGGCGGTCTGCTCTGGTTTGTATTTAAAGATATCAACCTGGGAGAAATGCTCGACCGTTTTGCTAAATCCGACTGGCGGTGGATCGCTGTATCATGCTTTTGTCTCCTGCTAGCGCACGTTATGCGTGCGTGGCGCTGGGGAATGCTTATCGAGCCGCTGGATCATAAGCCGGGCATTGTGAACAGCACGATGTCGGTGATGACAGGTTATTTTGCCAACTACATCGTGCCCCGCATGGGCGAAGTAACACGTTGCGGGACACTTTACCGCCTGGAACGTATTCCTGTAAGTTTGAGCTTTGGTACGGTCGTGGCCGAGCGGATTTTTGACGTCATTATTTTAGTATTAATGATTGGATTAAACTTCATCCTCGAATTCGAACGCCTCAGCACTTTTTTCACTGATTTCTTCCAAAGTAAAATAGGCGGCAGCCAGGGCGGCGGCTCTGGTAGCGGCATGTTACTGAGCATTCTGATCGTAGGCTTGCTCGCTGTCGGTGTTGCAGCGACGGTTATTTTCAGGAATGCCGCATTGCGCAACAAATTGCAGCAGAACGCGGTCATCGCCAAGATCATCGGCTTTGCGCAGGGAATGCTCGAAGGACTTTTGAGCGTACGCAAACTACGTACTCCGGGCCTTTTCATTTTCAGCACCATCATGATCTGGGTATTGTATTACCTGGTTTCCTATGTGCTTTTCTTCTGCATCCCTGAAACATCGGATCTCGGCCCATTGGCCGGGTTAACGTTGCTCGTAGTTGGTGCCATCGGTATGACCGCGCCTACGCAGGGCGGAATCGGCGCTTACCACCTGCTGGTAGGTAATGTAATGGTGCTTTACGGGCTTTCACAGAACGACGGTATCACGTTGGCGACCTTCATTCACGGCGCGCAAATGTTGTTTATGCTCGTGATCGGCGCTTTGGCATTCCTATACGTGCTGATCGTGAACAAAAACAAGGTTGAAGAGCCGGAACAAGTGTCTGCGGCAAACTAATTGTATCTTTAATAGTCCTGAAAAATGGAAATGGAGTATGTTACGTTATTCCATTTCTTAAATCCATATTGTCTTTTACGATGAATTTGACAGAAAGCAAGATCCTGAGACTAGAAGAAGCCATCCCGACCGTTGAAGCATGGCAGCGCGCCGGACAAAAAGTTGTATTCACCAACGGATGTTTCGATATTGTGCATCTCGGACACATCGATTACCTAGAAAAAGCCCGTGCATTGGGCGACAGAATGGTACTCGGTCTGAACACCGACGCTTCGGTAAGCCGCCTCAAAGGCCCGCTTCGCCCGGTTGTCAATGAGTACGCAAGGGCCCGTCTGATGGCAGCGCTCTCTTTCATCGATGCTGTCATTTTGTTCGACGAACCGACGCCGAGTCAGTTGATCGAGGCCATAAAACCTGACATTTTGGTCAAAGGCGACGATTATACGATCGAGAACATTGCTGGCGCGGATTTTGTTTTGGGTAGAGGAGGTGAGGTAAAAACGATTGCTTTGGTACAAGGCTACTCGACTACCGCACTGATCGAGAAAATAAAACAAGGATATAAATAAATAGCAATAACTATGGGAGGTTACTTAATTCTGATCCTAGTAATGGGCGTCAGCTTTTACGTACAATGGCGCTTGAAGAGCAAATTTGAAGAATATTCACAGGTAGGATTGAGCAACGGCATGAGCGGTAAGGAAATCGCTGAAACAATGCTCCGGGAAAGCGGCATTTACGACGTAAGAGTGGTGTCCGTGGAAGGCCGCCTGACCGACCACTACAATCCGCAGGATAAGACAGTCAACCTGAGCCCCGATGTATATTACGGACGTAGCGTAGCTGCCGCGGCTGTGGCTTCCCACGAATGCGGGCACGCGGTGCAACACGCTACCGCGTATAGCTGGCTGCAATTCCGTTCGCAGATGGTACCGTTCCTGAGTGTTGCCTCGCAATACATGCAGTGGATCATTTTCATCGGAGTGCTATTGATCAACACTACCGCCATTCCATTGACCATCGGTGTGGCATTGTTCGCAGTCACTACATTGTTCAGCTTCATCACATTGCCTGTTGAATACGATGCAAGCAACCGTGCATTGGCATGGATCCAAAAAAACCGCATCGTGAACGAGCGTGAATATGTAATGTCCGCCGATGCATTGAAATGGGCAGCGCGTACTTACCTGGTAGCAGCGATTGGCTCATTGGCTACATTGCTTTACTATGTGAGCCTGCTGATGGGTCGTCGTGACTAAGAACTAAAAAAATTGTTAAAATGATACTGTCAGCCTGAATTGGGTGGAAGGCGTCCACGCAAGACGCCTTCCGCTCAATTCAGACTGACAGTAACGTTTTATATACATTATAATCAGTATTACTTCTTCCGCTGGTTCCAATACACCACCAGATTATGCGTCGCGCGGCCGGCGGCTATAATATCTAGATCGCCATCGCCATCCAGGTCTGCGGGCAGCAAATCCTCGCACGCGATTTTGATCTTTTCATCCAAAGTATATTCTGTCCATTTCTTGCCCTCGGCGTCGTTTCCTACGTAAATGCGAACGCCGGTTTCGCCGGTCACATTCGGGTTTCGCCAGCCCATTACCACCTGATCGCGGCCCTGGCCGAAGAAATCGGCGCAAGCCAACGCGTGACCTTCCTTAATGCGGTCGGTGAGTACGGTGCGACCGTCTTTGGTGTAGACCACCAGTTCCGTTCCGTGCATCGGCTCGATGGTCGCGGTGAATAGCTGCTTTTTACCCAAACTGCCCGTTCTGATCTCCCCTACTCCGCGCTCCGGTACCATCCAGTTGCCCGAAGGAGCCCAACCGTCGGCCCCGTCGAGGAAGACCTGCACGCCTTCCTTTCCCGCAATGGACAATCCCGCCATTCTGCCGGGGATTTCCATCGGCTGGAAATTGTGGGTCATATGCATATTGGTTTCAATGAGATTATACGGCCAGATTCCCTTTTTGTTTTCAGGTACGTCGAAAACGATCAGTTTCACGCCCGCACCGTTTCCGCCGGTATTTCCTTCGCCATGCAATGGCAATACAGCCAGTTGGAATGGTCCGTCGGCTGTTTTTACCCAATGCATCCGGTGAATGGTTACCTCATGATGCAGCCGCACCGGCACCCAGGGCTTCGTACGGTCGTCGGAGGCAACCAGGTAGAATACTGCTCCCGAAGTTTTCAGATCCTTCGTTTCGGACGGGTTCCAGCCCGCGCCTGCTGCTACTTCCACTTTGCCGTCGCCATCGATGTCCCGCGCAGCAATGCATACGTTATCCTGCTCGGTGAGATCTTTCGCGATCACGTAGCGCGTCCATGCGCCGTCCTTTTTCCCGGGATTTTTATACCAAACTATTTCCTTCTTGTCGGCCAGGAGAATATCCAGCTTACCGTCGCCATCCACATCGCCGGAAGCCACGCCGTAGCCGATACTGACCTTGTCGTCGATCGTCTCGCCATTAAAAGTGGCTGTTTGCGCAAATGCGCCCCCGGCTATTGAAAATGCCATCGAGAACAATAGTTGTTTATTCATATTTATGAAAATCGGCGGCCGCCGATGAATAAATGTTTTAACCTATTTTTTAACAATATACTTCAAAATGCACTCTGCGGACATTGAAAAAACAGTTTTTTGTGTCGCTTTGAGCAGCATTACCTACTTTTGTGAATTAATGTGAAACCAAATATCCTTCATGAAAACAGTCCCTTTACATCAGCTCCATATCCGTTTGGGCGCAAAAATGGTCCCGTTTGCAGGTTTTGAAATGCCTGTCCGTTACTCGTCGGATCTGGATGAACATCACACCGTAAGAAATGCCGTGGGTGTTTTTGATGTATCGCACATGGGCGAATTCAGTATAAAAGGGCCCGGTGCGCTGGCATTGGTGCAGAAAGTGACGTCGAATGACGCTACTGCGCTGTATGATGGAAAAGTGCAATACGGCTACCTGCCCAACGCCACCGGCGGGGTGGTCGACGACCTGCTCGTATACCGCATTGCCGAAGACGATTATTTCCTCGTGGTAAATGCATCGAACATCGAAAAGGACTGGAACTGGATCCAGAGCCACAATACCGAAGGCGTAGCCATGGAAAACCTGTCGGATTCTCTTTGCCTGCTGGCAGTACAGGGACCCAATGCGACTGCCGCATTACAGAAATTAACCGAAGTGGATCTTGCCTCAATGGAATACTACACCTTCAAAATAGGTGAAATGGCGGGTATCAGGGACATTATCATCTCCGCAACCGGCTACACCGGCGCGGGAGGTTTTGAAATATATGTAAAGAATGCAGATGCCGAGAAAATGTGGAACGCCATTTTTGAAGCTGGCGCCGAATTCGGTATCAAGCCGGTAGGACTGGGCGCGCGCGATACGCTGCGACTGGAAAAAGCATTCTGCCTCTACGGTAACGATATCGACGACGAAACATCGCCGCTGGAAGCCGGCCTGGGCTGGGTGACCAAATTCACGAAGGATTTTACCAATTCAGAAGCATTGAAAGCGCAAAAAGAGGCCGGACTGAAACGCAAACTGATCGGATTCGAAATGATCGACCGCGGCATTCCGCGCGGGCATTACGAACTGTGCGATGCGGAAGGTAACAAACTGGGCGAAGTTACGTCCGGTACCCAATCGCCTACTTTGCAAAAAGGCATCGGATTGGGCTACGTACCGACGGAATTCAGCAAAGCCGGCACCGAAATCTTCGTCAAAGTGCGCGACAGGCTGCTGAAAGCGCAGGTTGTGAAAACGCCTTTTGTTAAAAACTAATCCCTCCTATTCAGTTCGATTGCATTTTTATGAAACAACTTGACGTTTGTCTTACCCCCGATTTACTTCATCTGCACAAACTCGATAATTCAATAGTGGTGGTGGCCGATGTTTTCAGGGCCACTTCTTGTATGGTAACAGGCCTGGCTTACGGTGTGAAGAGCATTACACCGGTGGCCAGCGTAGAAGAATGTAAATTTTTGCAAGACAAAGGATACATAGCCGCTGCCGAACGCGACGCGCGGAAAGTAGAAGGTTTCGACCTCGACAATTCGCCATTCAGCTACATGCACGAAAGCCTGATCGGCGCACAGATAGCCATGACGACTACGAATGGTACATTGTCCATTTCGAAAGCGAAATCGTCGGCTGTAAAGGTCATGATCGGTTCGTTCCTCAACCTGGGCGCATTGGCTAATCACCTCAAAACCGAGCCTTACGACGTGCTGGTGCTATGCGCAGGCTGGAAAGGCCGTCCTAATCTCGAAGATACCTTGTTTGCGGGCGCATTGGCCGAGGCATTGAAAGATCAATTTATGTTGCTCGAAGACGGAACCCTGATGGCGCAGCGTTTATACCTCCAAAGCCGCGACAACCTGCTGGCGAGCGTATCCAACTCGTCGCACGTAAGGCGTCTGCAACGCCTGGGCATCCAAAAAGACATTTCCTACTGCCTGCAAACCGACCTGTATGACGTAGTTCCCGTCCTCAGAGGCAGCACGCTCGTTTCCATGAATTAATATTTACTCAAACTCAATTGCATGTTCCGATTCGTCTTCGTCATTTTTCTAGGGTTACTTCTGATGACTGGCCAGGCTGAGGCCCAGCGCAGGACTTCTCCTCCAAGAAAACAGCTCATTACCCCTAAGAAAAAGGCCCCGGTACCGGCCAAACCACAGGCAGTTGCTGTAAAAGACACGACAAAGACGCAGGTTGCGGACACAACGGGGGCCGCCCCCTCTGTGGCAGTTCCCAATGTGGCAGTTCCCACTGCGGCAGACACTACTATGCCTAGTGGGATTTCAGCCACCGGCGACACGCTCACGGAAGCAGCAAATGAGGCCAGGCTGCCCGTAGAAAAAGCCGATAGCATTCATTCGTACAAAATTACGATCGAAGATATTTCATACCTGGCAGTTTGCCCCGGCACCAATGTTACCATCCCATTCAAAACGGAGGGGCCGTTCGACGAAGACAATACATTTATCGCGCATATCATCGACGCGACGGGTAAATCGGTACCCATCTCACTTCCTGTGAAGAAAAGCCCGTTGAAAGCCGTGATACCTTCCTATAAAGTGGGCGGCGAAGTATATCGCATTCAGATTATCTCTTCCATTCCTGTGATCAAAAGCCAGGAAGTTCCATTAAGGTTACTACAAGCACCCGCCGCGAAGATCGACCTGATCGACGGCACACAAACCGTGCGCATTATGCCAGGGCAGGAGGCGCACCTGCGCGTGAACCTTACGGGGGCTGCACCCTGGTCGTTCCGGCTTTCGGACAGCACAACAGTATTGCAGACGCTCTCAAACCCGCATTATATTACGGTTAAACCCACGGATGTGAAAGCTTACCGCGTGACGGGCGTTTCCAATGCCTGCGGGAGTGGTAGTACTTCAGGTGAGGCGATTGTGAATGTGAACAATAACCCTGAGCCTAAACTGGAACTGAAAGAGATCGAAAAAATCGCAAAACTTTGCGCGGGCGTTCCGTTCCAGGTGCCTTTCAATGCAACCGGCAAGTATAAGGAAGGAAACAAATTCGTCGTTCAAATCGCCGAACGCAGCGGCGGCGCATTCAAAAGCATTTCAACACCCGATTCAAGCGGCTACATCACCACGCAGATTCCCGACAGTTACAAGCCCGGGGAATATCGCCTGCGTGTGACTTCCACCGCACCTTACCTTGTAAGCCAAACCACCAACATTTCGATCCTTTCACCTACCGTAGCAACCCTGCAAAAGGACTCGTTGAGATTGGGCGAAAACGAATCCGGTCAGCTTACGGTGAAGTTTACCGGCGGAGGGCCGTGGTTTGTGCTGCTATCGGACGGGACTTACGAGAACAATATCCAGGAGTCGCCTCATAAGATCAAGGTAAAACCATTTTATGATACTAATTACCAGATCAGCTCTGCGGGTGGTCTTTGTGGTGTAGGTAAGTTCTCTGGCTCGGCGAAAGTCACTGTAAAAGCTCCGCCGGCCAGCATTACGCTTGATAAATTACCACAGAATATGGTCTGCGCCGGTTCTACCATTGATATTCCTTACAAAACAGAAGGCCGCTATAATCCGAATAATAAATTTACGGTCCAGATGACCGACAAATCAGGTCGGTTTGTAACGCTACCCACCACGGTAACGCCTACCGCTATGCAGGTAAAAATCGCAGCAGCGGCACCGGGTGATACGAGCAAAATTCAGAAAATCCGCATCGTTTCCTCTTCCCCGGCGGTTTCCAGCGCTATTGAAGAACTGGAAGTAATCGCGCCCGATAAGGCCGTTGCAGAAGTGTCCGGACGCGGTACGGTTTCGGCAGGACGCTCGACCCGCATTCAATTAAGATTCAAAAACGGTCTCCCGCCATGGTCCTTCACGCTTTCCGACGGCACGACGATCAACGGTACATTCCTTAACCCGTACCTGATTTCCGTATCACCTGCCTCTACGACCGAGTACACCATCAGCTCACTGAAAAGTGGATGCGGCACCGGTACCGGGCGTGGCTCGGCCGTCGTGACGGTAGAAAACTAGCATTCAGCCATGTGTAAAGGGAGGATATTGTTTTTCTTAATGGCTGCCGTATTCGGCCCTTTACGCATTCTCGGGCAGGTTTTGCCGCTGGGACAATGGCAGAGCCATTTCAATTATCTCTCTGCCAGGCAAGTTGTCGACGCAGGTTCCAAAGTGTACTGCGCCTCTTACAATGGCCTTTTTTCCGTAAACACAGCAAATGGAGAGACCAAAACCCTCTCCAAAGCCAACGGCCTTAGCCAGACCGGCATTAGCGCCATGGGTTACCTGCCGGAGACCAAACTCCTGCTGCTTGCATACCGGAACGGTACCATCGATTTCGTATACCTGAATGAACAAGCCGAGCCCGACCAGATCGAAACCTGGGACCTTTTGAACCAAACGCAGGGATTGCCTGCCGATAAAGCGATCCGGCGCATTGTTTTCAGGGAAAATCTGGCCTACATCGCCACCGGGTTCGGAGTGCTCGTTTTGGATACCCAACTTCGGCAGGTGGAAGAAACCTATCGCTACATTGGGCCGAACGGCACGCAAGTAACAGTAAGCGATCTTACATTTTCGGGAGATTCTCTCTTCGTCTTGACTTCCCAGGGCACATTGGCCACTTCCATGCGCGATGATGTGAACAGGCAGTACTTCGCAAACTGGAAGGCGATCACCAGCCCGGGTAGCATTTCAAGCATCGCGTTCTTTTCCGGTACGGTTCATGCTGCTGTTTTGGGAAAAGGTATTTCTAAATATGAAAATGGAATCTGGAAATTCGTCTATACCTCCAATAGTCCCGCATTACGCATTCTCGACACGGGTGATTTGCTGACATTGACGACCGGCAATTCAATTCTCACGCTCGATCCACTTTACACGGTTCAGACTTTTACCAACCCGCTCCTCGGAAGCGTCCGATCAGGTATTCGAAAGGAATCGAAATTATTCTGGATCGCCGATCCGAAAAATGGGTTAGTCACCAATCAGTTTTCAATTTTCAAACAGGTTTCACCTGCACAGGGAGACACTACCATTTCGCCACGCCCTGACTCGACGATCACCGATCTCAACGGTCTCGCATGGACGCGCCTGCCTGAGACGCTCGGTGGCGGCATTATGGTGAGCAATGCGGATGGTTCGCGAAAAAAGGTGCTTTCCACATCGGTAGGCACAGGTACATTACCGGCGTCAAAGATAAACAGCCTCGCGCTCGATCAGGACGGGTATGTATGGTTCGCCAGTGCGAAAGGGGTAGGCTACTTCATACCGGATGGTGTTCTGGAAGCAACCCGCGTGGATGCGATATTGCCTATTTATGGTCAACGAAAACTTTTCAACAACGAAGAATGCACCGCTTTGGCTATCGAACCAGGTAACCGCAAGTGGATCGGCACCCGAACGGGACTTTACCTTTTCAATGCTGATGGTACAGAGCTGATCAGGAAATTTACATCCGCCGACAGTCCGCTTCCTTCGGATGTGATCAGCGCGCTTCGCTTTGAGGTAGAAACCGGCCTGCTTTTCGTAGACACGCCCGCAGGCATGGTTTCCTACCAGAGCGATGCCAAAGCGCCTGCCGAAAGCTTGAACCGTATTACCATTTTCCCCAACCCTATCCGGCCGGGCTATTCCGGGAATGTCGGCATCAGCGGTCTGACCGGCCAATCGACCGTCAAAATCACCGACCTCGCGGGCAGGCTCGTGTTCGAAACGCGTTCGGAAGGCGGCCTCGCCTCGTGGAACCTGAACGACTATACGGGGCGTCGGGCACGGGCCGGAGTGTATATTGTATTCGTCGTGTCGGCTGATGGCACCGGGCAGCAGGCGGGTAAATTGGCAATTATCAATTAAAATCATAAATTAATCAGGCGTTCGAACTAAGTGGACCAGCAGACTAATATGACGTCGAATCAGGAACAAGCACCATATATTGTGGGTATCACCGGTGGCAGCGCGTCGGGGAAGACCTATTTCATGAAAAACCTTATCGACGCGTTCAGTAAGGACGATGTCACGCGCATTTCTCAGGACAATTACTACCGCCCGATCCACGAAATCCCACGCGACGAAAACGGCGTGGAAAATTTCGACTTACCCGAGACGATAGATCATCACCTTTTTGCTGAACATATCGCCGTGCTCAGGGCCGGCCGTTCCGTTCAGCAAAAGGAGTATACATTCAATAATCCGCTTATCAAACCTGAGATACTGCATTTCGAACCGCGGCCCATTATTATTGTTGAAGGCATTTTTGTTTTCTATTTCCCTGAAATCGCCCGGCTTATCGATTTAAAAATTTTTGTAGATGCCAAGGAGCACGTTAAAATAAAACGACGGATTATTCGTGATAATAACGAGCGCGGCTACGACCTCGACGACGTCCTGTACCGTTGGGAGCACCATGTGGCGCCGACTTACGATAAGTTCATCCTGCCCTTGCGCGCAGAGGCAGATATGATCATCAACAACAACTCCCGGTTCGATACAGGTTTGCAGGTGCTGATCGGGTTTTTGAAGGGTAAGCTGCAAGAACAATACAAACATTCATCATAGTCATCAAATTAATCGAGTTAATGAAGAATTCTTTACTGACGATTGGGCGGAATTTCACTAAACACATCACTATCCTGGCGATTGCTTCAATTGCTTTTTCGGCTTGCGACGACGACAATACCGACCCTGTTGATCCCTATAATTACTATCCGCTCGAAATCGGCCACTATGTCGTGTACGACGTTAATCAGGAAGTGTACTCCGCGGGCCAGTCTGCGCCGGTGATAACCAAATGGCAGGAAAAGGACGAAGTCGACAAGATCGTTTCGGACTCGGCCGGGATCGTAACTTACATTGTTGCCAGATCGACCCGTAATTCAGCGGCCGACTATTGGCAAAAGGCGAAAGAATATGCAGTTCACAAATATCCCGACAAGATCTTGACGAATATCGATAACCAGCTGTTCCAGTCGCTGATATTTCCGATCGATTCGCGCACTACGTGGAACGGTAATGCCTACAACAACCTCGACAAACAGGATTACTACTACGAACCGGGAATCAAATCCACCAAAATCGGCGAGCATTCCTTCGACAAGGTGCTGACGGTCGTTGAGCGCAAAGACACGTCCATCATCAATAAATATGTAACTATCAAGGAGTACGGACTTGGCGTAGGCCTTCTCAGCGAAGACCAGACTACCTTTGAATTTTGCCAAAAAGACGATTGCATCGGACTGGGGCAAATTGAATCGGGAAGTCACAAAACACGCAAAATCATAGAATTTGGCACTCGGTAATTGTTCAAATACGACAGGTACAATCAGTTAAAACTTGATTTTTTCATATTCGTTTTGAATAATGCTTGCAAATTCAATTTATCTGCCTAAATTTACGACGGATACTGGTATTAATCATTCATTAACCGATAAACAATGAAAACATTGACATCGCACTCTACACAGACAAAAAAGTCTTACCGCAAGCCGGTTTTGGTACAACACGGAAACGTTAGAAACCTTACCAAAGGAAAGCAAGGCAGCCTTCAGGATCTTGATCCAGCTGATTTCAAATTCTCGACAGAAGGTTGATATTCAGCAAGGCGGCTGGTAGTTTGATATATTTTGAAGCAAAAACTACAAGGATACCTTTCATATACTCGCTCAGCAAATATTGAACTGAGTGATAAATTTGAAGAATCGGTAGAGCTTGAAAACGGGTATATCGGCCAAAATGGCTTCCATAAGTGTTCTTACTTTTCCTATTTAATCCAAATAGAGAAAGAATCTTCAGAGCCAGAATTTCTAAGTAATTTATCACTTAGAAATTCTGGCTCTTTTTTAGGTAGTCTCGAAGAGCTCGACAATTCCAATGTTATGCTCTCGGTCGGCGCCGGTTACAATGCTACTCTGAGGAAACTTATACTGTTTCGGTCAATCTTCGGTAACCTACCACTTTTCTACATCCATATCCCACACCGCTTTGTTCTGTTTTCAACAAGCCTATCCGGGATAATCAGCCACAAGCTTGTTCGGGAGCAATATTTGAATCTGGATTTAAAACGAATTCAAACGCACCTGGATGTCGGGCAAACCGAAACGTTGACACATTCGGTGAACACTTTTTACTCCTTCATCAAGCTCGTCCCCCCCGGTCATATCGTGGAGTTTAATGAGTCGAGCGTCAAAATTGAAAAGCTTACAACTTTCCGCCTATCGAGGTGGGATAATGTATTAAAAACTACGCATGACGTCACCGACGCATTCTTCTCACTTTTCAAACAGGCCGTTGAACTAAGCGCGGGATCAACCAGCAGTACTCCGATTGCGACCCATTTGAGTGGTGGGCTCGATTCTTCTTCGGTTAGCGCTATGCTAAGATACATTCAGCCTGACCGGGTCCTTCACACCATTCACAATAAGTCAAAATTCGCGGACTCCGATGAAAGTGCGTATGCCATCGCCGTTTCAGACAAGATAAACTCAGTCCACCACGAAGTATATCAATCGGAAGAGGATTTTGAATTGATTCGTTTACTTACCGCCGCGCATGGGCAGCCCATTGCAACAAAAATGCCGCCCACATTGATTACAAGCATGCTTCTGTATGCCAAGGACCGGGGTTGTGAAGTATTGCTTTCCGGAAGTGGCGGCGATTCAATTGTCGGGAGCGGGTTCGAAATTTTCCAACATGCCTTTGAAACGCGCGATTGGGCTCTTTTGGAAAACTTGCTGGAAAAGCGGGCTCCTTATTTTTCCTATTCGCATATGTACAGTGACTGGGATAATCTTTCTTCTGAAAAGAAGGTGGATCTTGTGAAGCAATTCTACTTCTACAACAGAGTTGTGCGGCAAAAACACAAGGGAGTTTCTCAGGTGGTCAAAACTTACCTGGATTTAGCCAGGAACACCGACCTTTCTCATTCTTATTTTTTGAAACGTGCGTGGACCAGCTTAATGAACCGTGCGAATAAGCCCAGCGTTTCAGGCACGCTCAACATTGCGGCCCACGATCTCATCGAAGCAAGCAATAGTAAGCAACAGCCGTCATTCAACTATCCTGCATCCCTTGCAGACAGCCTCGGCAGCACAGCTGCTAATTTGTTCACGGATGTGTTCAATCCCACAATAAACCGCTCCCAGGAAGGCTTTTTTGACTTAGGAAATCATATTGGCATAAGCAGCAGGTCTCCGTTACAAAACAAAGCGCTCCTGGAATTATGCATGGCGGTGCCCGACACCGTGAAGTACGGTAATGGCCTCGGACGCGAGCATTTCCGAAACAGCATGAGACATTTATTGCCGGAGGTAGTTGTAAACCGACCCGGCAAGGCTACATTAACCTCCGCTTATGGGCAGGAAATAACTTTCCGCCTGTGGAATCAGGCAAAAGAAGAATTCATGGAATCGACCAATATCTGGTCGTTTATTGACAGGAAGAAATTTTTAGGCGAAATAGCCATTCTTGAAAATGAGCAAATTCCCTACACTCAAAAATCAAATACCTGGTGCCACGTTACCCGCGCAGTAACGCTTCATACCTGGCTGGAATGGATGAGCTCCTCCGGATACCCGATAAGCTATTAAGGGTACCAGGAGACATCCGAAAGTGTTGCCCAACCTGCGTTATCTTACGATTACTACTCTGCCCGTTTTTTCGAACTCAGCTGTGGAGCTCTGGCCTTCAATAAATACCTTGTAGATATAAATACCCGGAGTCAGATTGCTTACGGGCAGATACCACTCAAATCGCTCTGTTCTGGGAATGGTGACTTTGCTTTCGAAAACCACATTACCGCGGGCGTCGTAAATCAGATTCCTCGCTTTACCGCCGCTATTTCCAAATGTCCCCAACTTAGCTTCCATTCGCAGGTATGAAGATGTCGGATTAGGGCTCGATGTCACTTCAATACTTTCGGAGCCAACTTCCTGTATCTCGAAAAAGATATGGTAAGGTTCGCTGTAAGTGTTACCGGCTACATCTTTTCCATTCACCAGCAATTCGTATTTACCAGCGGGCAAATTGGCCGAAAGGTAATTGAACTGGATCGAATGTGTGTTAATCGAATCCAGGCTGACATTCGTCAACTTATAACTTACTTTGACAAACTTGCAGCTTTCGTCCTGGCAGGGGCGCAGGAGGACTTCAATCAGGCTGGTGTCACGCAGTACCAACCTGTCATCTTCCAGGTACACGCGTATCCGGGGATTCGGCGCGATTACTTCATTGTTTTCCAGATTGCGCTCATTGAACGTCACATGGATAACCGGCGGCACAATGTCCTTGATGGCCGTCGAAGGATACACCGTCAATCCCTCAGCAACATCCCAGTCAATAGGCAATTCCGCAATATTATTTTTGCGGCTTATTTCGATCAAAGTGCTCTGCGGATCGATTACAACCTGAATAGAACGTATCGACTTATTCGTTTCGAATTTTACTTCAAGCGTGTCTGAAAATGCAAACGATGGAACCGATTCCGTTTTCGTTACCGTTCCGTCTCTTCCAACATAGTTAATCTGTACCGGAACCAATTCGCCCTTTTTATATCTTCCGTGGTTAGTCATCGCAACTTTTAATTGCAAATTTGCCGAATTACCAATCGTCTTATTTGCCGACTCCGAGTAAATGGAAATGCTTTCCTGCGGGTCAACTGCATAATCCGGATTTTCAACAGTGACGAGCCTCAGCGCAGGGTCGCCTTGCAGGATCGACTGGTGGATATTCGCAACCGCATAAGTGCCTTTATCTTCCGCGAGAATGTCTTTTGCAACTGCTATCTGAATTTTTCCAATGGTTTGACCGAATGTGGCAGGAGCGACAAACATACTATTGTAAAGTCGCTCGAGATATTTTTCGGACGGACTTACAAAGCTTTCAAACGAATTCGCAATAATGGCGATCGATCCCCTTTTTGCTGCCAGTAACCAGTCCATCGATAGCGAGTAACGGTCGTTAGTATTAGGTGCGGGGTTAAAGCGGCCGCTGAATATGTTGCCCACCCCGCAACCGTTGAAGTACATCATCGGATACCTCAGATTGTTGGCATATGCCCTTACTTCATCCGTCGCATATCCCATATCGAGGTCGGTAACGGTTACAGATCCGTGACCGAAATAGGTGATCAGCCCAACACCTGCATTAACTTCCGGTGTAATATTCACTTTTTCAACCTCGCCGATCCCTTGCTGCTTGGAAAACGGGGTTACTTTTCCTCCGATTATCCCGTCAGTTACGTAAGGGACAAGGTCTTTCAGCATATCTCTCAATTGGCTGATTTCGCTGGCAGTTTTACCTCCATTCAAATGCAAAACCTTTTTACGCCAGGCCACATCGCCAAAACTGTTCGATTCATATTCTTTGACCTTCTGAAGATAGTCGTTTATAGTCGCATTGGTAACTGCGGGAATACGTCCCAGTGGCAGTGAAGGCACATTGCTTGCAGCACCACCGAGTCCTTCTACGAGTAACACGTCCGATCCCGGATACCCTACCGTGGGCACTTCGTCGGGAAGCTCACGTTTCATACGCTCGTTGTGCGTGATGGACTTTCCTATCAACAGCATGTATTTATCCTTGGAGCCTTGCGACAAAAGATAGTCTGTAAACCGCCGAATGCCCACCGGGCTGGGCTCACCGTAATTGAATTGGTCGTAAATGTCCTTAATATTGACCACAACCGGTTTGTAGCTACCGCCGGCGGCGGATGCACGGTAGTTTGCGTACGTCTGCGCGCCTTCCAGCAAGTTTTCACTGGTAACAATTACATAATTGGCAGGACTTAAATCATATTTTTTGAATTTCAGAGACAGAATATTTGCGGCGGCTACGGTAACCACCTCATTGCTGACCAGCAAATTCGAAGATCTTCCGGATTCCCGTGTAAGTGTAAAGTCGGTTAGTGCGCTTTGAACTACAACAGGGACATCCACATTACTGATGTCAAGAATTTTCGCATCAGCGGGAGCATTTTTAAGAGAGAGCCTGGCCTGCGCGCCAGCCGTTGCGGGGATCGTAAAATTGAAGGATTTTACCCCGGCCATATTCAAGTCTCGGGGATAGTTTATCGCGAAATAATCCAGTGAAAACCGATCCAGGGGATCCGTTGCCACCGATTTGAGCCCCAATGTAGCCTTGCCGTCCGAATCAACGTCATCCTCCCCGATATCGAAGCTATATTCCGTGGCATCAAATCCTGCGTTTGCAGGACTTCCGGTCAGGCGCAAAGTTTGCTCGGTTTTCCCTACGTAAACTTCCAACTTCCTGACGTTATTACTCCGCCCGTGAAAGAGCAACTTCACAGTGGTTTTTGCGCCCGATTTAGGCACTCTGCCCGTAAGCGTAAATGGGAACAACGTCAATTTATTTCCCAGCGTCGTCTTGCCCGTTTTGCTCGCCGAAAATTCGAAAAAGCTATTATAGAAGCCTGGACGAATCGGGCTTTCCGTGCTCATCGAATACTCTTGCTGATACACATTCAAGTTTGTTCCGACAACCGATGCAAGAGGCTGGATTTCTGATTTCGAAGTCTGGATTTTGGCTCTTGAACCAGCCACATCGCCATTTACAAGAAAGTATGCACTCTTATCCGAATACATACTGAAGTACGGATTCTTACGCGAGCTCATAGGCCGGTAGAACAGCGAATCAGTAGCGCCATCGTTGGGCACGGCATAAAAAAGGACTTCACTATTTGCCGTGCTAATGATCGAAACCTGCTTTCCACGATGCCAAAGCTGAATCTTATCGGGCTCCTTCACCGAAAAATCGGCAGGTAAAGAACCAAAGGGAATCCGGTGGATTCCCTTTTGGCTCACATAAATCTTAACATAGTTTTTATCGTACGAAATCCAGCTGTTTGAATAGGGTGCCCCCCATTGGGCGAAGACTTGCGCAGTACCGAAAATCTGAACTGCTAAAAAAAATAAAACTAATCGTAAACCAATGCGAGACATACCTATTCAATTTATAATGCTGACCTTCTATTACTTTTTAAATATCTTTTTCAGATAAACGTCGTCATTCTCTGTCACAATTTTCAAGATATATCCACCGCTGGTAAGTCCCTGAACATTGACTTTATTCCCCTTACGATCTTTCTGGTAAGTGTTACCTTTTTGATCGAGAATGTCCCAGCTTTTAATACCTACCGGGATATTTACCTGGATATTAATCCAGTCGGTCGCAGGGTTTGGCGAAACTACCAACGCCGAGGTGCCTTCTCTGGTAACGGAAACAATTCTTGAGAATGTAGCCTTTCCTTCAATTACATTTCCATTCTCAACTACCGTACGGTCTACTTGTTTCAGGCGGTAGTAGTTGACGCCCGCCAGCGGACTAGCATCAATAAATGCATAAGAACTCAGCGCGTCGCTGTCGCCTTTGCCTTCTACCTGTCCGATCACTTCGAAATTTTTGGCGTTGTAGCTTCTTTCGATAACGAAGTGACTGTTATTTCTTTCAGAAGCTGTCTCCCACGTCAGCTGAATTCTGCTGTTATCGATAGCCTTGGCATCAAACGATACGAGGCTTACAGGCAATGGATCTTCGTTAATCAGAATACGAAGTGCGGGGTCTCCTTGCAGAATGACCTGATGAACGTTCGCGCGGTCTGCTTGATAAACAGCTGCGATACGCGCGTTGTCACCCAAGTTGTAATTATATCCTTTGGTGGTTTTTGTTTCCAGTGCCACCTCTTTCAGTATTTGCCCGATCGTTCCACGGTCAGCATCCTTCTCGCCGAAGATTTTGGGATAGAGTCTATCCAGATATTCATTCGAGGTCGATGCATAGGCATCCCAGTCATTACCAAACACTACGATCGCACCTCCTTTGGGAGCCAGAAGCCAGTCTAGTGACAGTGGTCTTTTTCCTGAGGAACCTGGTACGGTACCAGTGAAAGGGTTGAATCTGTTACTGAAAATGTTATTCACACCACATCCGTTATAGAACAGAACGGGATATTTGCCATTGTTAGTATACGCTTTTCCTGGATCGGTTGCATAGCCAAAATCGTAGTCGGTATTGTCCACGTTTCCGTGACCGAAATAAGTAACCATCCCAACTCCCTGAACATTCGTATAGGGTGCTGGGGCCGTGCCCGTTAACCACGGCGCGATCGTGGTGGTGATAGTGCTATTAACCTCTTGTGTCTTTGGCCTGTTGATCGTATCCCCCGAAAACGGCGCATTGATAATAGGACCGCTGATAGACGAAAGGTAATTGTAAAACTGCCCTACTTCCCCTGGTGCTTTTCCTCCATTGATGTGCAGGACGTTTTTTCGCCAGTCAAGATCTTTTTGCTCTTCATAGGTTTTGATCTTGTCGAGATAATCCACCACCTGCTGATCGCTGATTGCCGAAATGCGTCCAACCGGGATTACAGGCACGTCGTCCGGAGCACCTCCAAGACCGTCTGTCAGCAATATATCGGAACCTGGAAAGCCCACTGTTGGAACCTCGTCCGGCATTTCGCGCGTGGTCCGCTCGTAATAGGTAATCGATTTACCGAGCAGTAACAAGTATTTGTCCGTATTACCATCTGAAACCATTAAGTCTACGAAACGACGGATCGCTACCGGACTTGGCTCGCCGTAGTTGAACTGATTATAGATATCTTTAATCTTAATGACCAGCGGCTTGTATTTTTTGCCTGGCGATTGTGTTTGCCGGTAAGTTGCGTAAGTCGCTGCCGAACCTGCAAGCGTTTCGTTCGTAATGATCAGATAATCATACTGCGCCGGATTGAGATCCTGGAAACTCACAGCAGTAGCCGCAACGGTTGTTGATTCGTTGGTTACAAGCATTTTCATGCTATTGCCATTTCTTGAAAACATCAGGTTGCCGGCAGTTCCATTGATAATGCGTGGGTGGTCGGCGTCGGAAACATCAAGGAATTTCAAAGTACCTGCGGGCTGGTTCTGAATGGCAATGCGTGTATTGGCCGAAGAGGCAGGAAAATTAAACTCGTATGAGTTCAGGCCTTGCATGTCGATATTCTGGTCGTATGTTACGGAGTAGTACGAGACAGAGATACCGTCCGTTGCGCCACCGGTATTTTTAATTCCCAAATAGCCTACACCGTTCAATACATCACCGTCCTGTAATGATGCGGTGGGAAAATCTGCATCGAGATACCCTATCACGTTGGTCGTTCCGAGCGAGCGCATAGAAGCATCCGCCTTACTCTTTCCTGCAAAAATTTCGACCGTGCTGTTCGCGCTGAACTGGTACCCGCGGCCTTTCAAATGCACATTTAATTGCGGTGCATCCGTTCCGAATTTCGATTTAATTTGAAAGGTAAAGTCTTCGCCAGCTGCGGGATAACTGTTGGTAAAAATCGCGGGCTTGGGGTTGACATATTTGATTGTATTGTTATTTGGCAGCCTCGTACCTGTTCCCTGTTTCCCTTCCTCAAAGTAGGCGTTCATAGTCGTCGGCCTGCTTGGGTACGACGTCATGTGCGAGTACTCGATAGTGAATTCTTTGAAATAGGTAAATTTATGAGATTCCTGTAATGGTACACCCCCATCCGGCGCCAGGTTCTCCGAGACAGTTGCCGTCCTCGGCGTCGAATCAAATGTCAGGAAGTAGGCACTTTCATCCGAATAAAGACTGAAATACGGGTTTTTCCGGGTCGTAGGGAATCTATACAGCCAAGCGTCGCTAGCTCCATCGTTGGCTACGCCGTAAAATTCAATTTCCGTGTTGCTTGCACTTACCAGCGATACCTCGACACCCCTGTGATAAAGGTGGAGAAGGGTTGGTTTATTCTGAAAGTTAGCCGGTAACGCCACCTTGAATACGCCGCTTTTGGACACCCCGATACGCAGCCAGGATTGCCCATACTTTCCGTCCAGCCAATCGTTTCCGTAGGTCCCGCTCCACGGTGTCTGCGCACCGGCAATAAAACCGAACAGGACAGAGGAGGCGATAAATAATAGAATCGTAAATTTTCTCGTGCTCATAGAACCTTCTTTAGTTAAACTTTCTTTTTGCGTGTATTTAATAACATTACTTTATTTCAATACTTTACGATGGTAAAAATATACCAAGATGATCAAATAGTAACAAATATACTATTCAGTAGCAGGAAAATTAATTATTGCCTGGCTAACTTTTTGATTACGCAAAATATCTTCCAGACAACACAACCTCAAAGACTTTCACTGGCACGATTTTTGAACTTTTTCGACTTCAAATGTCATCCATTGCATCCAATAAGCCTGCTTTCCTTTGCTATTGGATGAAATGGTGTTTTATTTGCTGAAAAACTAACGTTCTAACTTAACTTAAACAGCTATGATTAAAAAGCTCACTTTTATCGCATGGATTGCATTAGTCGGATTGATAACCAGTTGCGACGGCGACAAAGGAGATGTAGGGCCAGCGGGGCCTGCCGGACCAAAAGGTGAAACAGGGGCACCAGGGAAAGACGGGGTTAACGGCGAAGATGGAGTTGGAGCAAAGGAAATTGTGGCTGGGGCCGTAAAAACTACCAAAGGTGGATATACCCTTGGAAAAGCAAATTTGACGCAGGCCGACACTGCCATGGTCAACAAAAGCGTAGTGGTACTTTTTATCAAAAGCAAAGACCTTTGGTGGGCGCAGCCTGGCAAAGTCGAGTTTGCTGATAACCAATGGACCCAGTTTAATTTCGTTACCTTATTGAGAGGAACCACGCTATTTGTGGATATTCGTCCAGTAGCATGGTCGGAGCAGCAGGAGACAGCGCCTGAAAGAGATTTGCAGGGCATAAGAGCGGTAATCATTCCAGCTGAAAAGCTCAGACTAAACGCAGAGGTCGACCTCACAAACTACGATGAAGTTGTTTCCAAATTGGGAATCAAAGAATCGGATATTCTTGAAGCGGATATTTAATTCCTCTCCAACTACAAATTTGATAGCGGCCTCGAGCCGCTTCTTTTTTGTCCATTCGCCTCATCAGGATCACAAAGTTTTGCAACAAAGAAAGTTTTAATTGCCCCCTGCCAAGAAGTTGCAAAGCGCCATAACTTTTATTTTTGAAATTATACTATTTTCGAAACAAATATTGCTGGGACTGTTGTTACCTGGCAGTGATTTGTACTTTTCCGGGCTCAGGCCCTCTTACCATATTATCTTTTTTTCGTGATGAATACCAAAAAGTCTTCAAAAACGAGCTCACCTGACGTGGTTTTGATTGGGGCAGGC
Source organism: Dyadobacter sp. SG02 (assembly GCF_900109045.1). Classification (GTDB taxonomy): domain Bacteria; phylum Bacteroidota; class Bacteroidia; order Cytophagales; family Spirosomataceae; genus Dyadobacter. The sequence continues at coordinate 271,827 of NZ_FNYL01000008.1, read as the reverse complement.
ATTATGAGCGCTACGCTCGGGGTTCTACTGAAAAAGCTTAATCCGTCCATTACCATTTCCGTTTTCGAACGTCTCGATCGCGTCACTGCGGAGAGCTCTGACCCGTGGAATAATGCCGGTACCGGCCATTCCGCTTTTTGTGAATTGAACTACACACCGCAGTTGGCCGACGGCTCTGTTGAAACCAAAAAGGCCGTCAAAATTGCCGAGTCTTTCGAGGTATCGAAAGAATTCTGGGCGTACCTGGTTGAAAATGGTGTGATCGACTCGCCTGATTCATTTATCCACAACATTCCCCATCTGAGTTTTGTCTGGGGTGAGGAAAACGTGGAGTATCTCCGCAAACGTTACAAAGCGCTGACAAGCCACCACTTGTTCCAGGGAATGGAATTCACCGAGGACAAGGAGACGATCGAAAGTTGGATTCCCCTGGTGATGAATGGCCGGGACGCCGATGAAAAAGTGGCGGCTACCCGCATGGAGCTTGGTACCGACGTCAATTTCGGTGCGCTGACCAAAGCTATGTTTGATTACCTGGAAAAGCAGGACGGCGTGAACCTGTACCTCAACTACGAGGTCGACGACCTGTCGCGCAAGAAAGACAATTCGTGGCTGATCGAAGTGAAGGACCGGGCTACAAAAAAAGAAAGTAAGATTAATACCCAATTCGTATTCATCGGAGCTGGTGGCGGTTCGTTGCCATTGCTCGAAAAATCGAATATCCCGGAAGGAAAAGGCTTCGGCGGTTTCCCGGTGAGCGGACAATGGCTGGTATGCAACAAGCCGGAAATCATTGAAAAACACCAGGCAAAAGTATATGGTAAGGCTTCCGTAGGATCACCACCGATGTCGGTACCTCACTTGGATACCCGCATTATCGACGGTAAAAAGGCATTGCTGTTCGGGCCTTATGCAGGGTTTTCGACCAAGTTTTTGAAAAACGGCTCCTACCTGGATCTTCCGCTTTCCATTAAGCTGAACAACATCAAACCAATGCTGGCTGCGGGATTGCACAACATTCCGCTAACCAAATATCTGATCGACCAGGTTAGACAATCGCCACAGGACCGTCTGGAAGCCCTGAAAGATTACTTCCCGGAAGCGAAACTCGAAGACTGGGACCTCGAGACGGCGGGTCAGCGTGTGCAGGTGATCAAAAAAGATAAGAAAGCAGGCGGTGTGCTCGAATTCGGTACCGAAATGGTAACAGCAGCGGACGGTTCGCTGGCCGCACTGCTGGGTGCTTCCCCGGGCGCTTCTACCGCCGTGTCGATTATGCTGGAATTGATTCACAAATGCTTTGCAGAAGCCAAGTCTCCTGAATGGCAGCGCGAATTCAAGAAGATCATTCCTTCATTCGGCAAATCACTTTCGAAAGAAAAAGACCTGGCCGCCAAAACCCGCGCCTGGACTACCGATGTGCTGCATTTAAGCGCCTCGCATTTGGAAGAAGAAGTGACTGCGTGATTAAAATTCATATAATAACAACAAAGCCCCGGGGTCACCTGGGGCTTTGTTGTTACTCTGCAAATATTTCGGAAAGATTGATAACGAGATCGGGGAAAACAGCCGACTGCAACATTTGACCATTATTCTTCGGGTGCTGTCCCTTGAACTTGCCTGATTCGTCTAGCAAAAAAATATTGACGTGACCATATTCCGGATAAACCACCCAATATTCCCGCACGCCACTTTCTTCATAAACATTAAACTTTTGGTCTACTTCCCTTGACGAGTTGCCGGGAGAAAGTACTTCAATTACGAGGTCCGGCGCTCCCAGACACCCTTTATCATCCAGTTTCGAGAGATCGCTTAACACACAAATATCCGGCTGCAAGACCGTTGTGATTTCCTGATTACTCTTTTTATCCTTGATTGGCAGTCTCACATCAAATGGCGCTGAATAAGCTTTGCAGGGGTGTCCTTTAATATGGTTTCCGATTGCCACATTCAGGTTCCAAACAATATCCTGATGCCGGCGTGAAGGAGCCGGGGACATTTTATAAATATATCCCTTAATCAGTTCCAGACGCTCCTTGAATTGCCATTTCAGGTAATCTGCGTAAGTGTACTGTCGAGTGAGGTCCAATTGGTCGAAACTGGTGATCATGAGCCTGTTTGTTTTTACAATATTACCAAATCCCCATGCCTATTCCCACAACAGATGCCGAACAGCCTGTTTCGATATGCGAAGGAACGAACTGAATAATCATCTGGCTAAAACGCCAGCGACCGCAAAAACCTTAACCCCTCCACCGCGATCGCCTCGCGCGAGGGTTCTACCTGCCGCCATATGGACGCCGCTTTGGCAATGACTTTCACATCCGGCGTAAAGGATTCGATCACAATGTCGCCCTGGTAATGGATACGGTCCAATGCCGCGAAAATGCGGTCCCAATTGATCTGGTCGCCGCCTGGGGTACCACGATCGCTGCCGGAGGCGTGCAGAAGGCCCAGTCTGTTGCCTGCCTTCTGTATGGCCAGCGCCGGGTCCTTTTCTTCCAGATTCATGTGGAAAGTGTCGAGGTGTACCTGCAATGCATTGCTCCCTACCGTTTCAATCATCCGTAACGCCTGTTCGCAGGTGTTGATAAAATCGGTTTCATAGCGGTTCAATGGCTCGATAGCGAGTTTTACATCATGCGCTGCTGCATAATCTGCCAGCGCTTTCAGGTTACCCGCAACAAGCTCCCATTGTTTCCGTTTCTCGTCGTCAGGCACAAATTCCGCCCGACCTACCGATGAATAAATAGGCCCAGCCACAAGCTTGCTGCCGAGTACCGGCGCAATGCGGATCAATGCTTCAACATATTCAATGGCCGTAACCTGGTCCTTACGCGTACCGCGCAAGTCACGCCCGGGCCCGGTGGCCGCACATACGGAGCGACACTCCAGCCCGCAATCATCCAAAGCTTTCCGAACCAACACGGGATCGATATCGGCAGGATCTTCCAACGCAATCTCCACAAAATCAAAACCCCAGTTTTTAAACTGGGGAAAATAAGAGGCGCTTTCGTTCGTGAATGGTGAAGAAAACAGATACGTATTGATACCAAACTTCATCAGTGCTTACTTCCCTTTTAGCTGTGTGAAAATGCGTACGCCTTTTTTGTTGCCGGTGACGATGTCGGGTAGCCCGTCGCCATTCAGGTCTTCGACGGTAACATGCAAACCAACGCCCGAATTGTCATCAATATCGTGCCTGATCCAGGTCGGTACCTTGCCGGGTTTATATTCAAACCAGGAAACAAATGCCGGTTCGAACTCGCCCGGATCGTTTCCATTGTGGGCGAAATAGCGCTTGCCCGTAATAAAATCGGGGTGGCCGTCACCGTTCATATCTTTCAATGCCAAACCGTGCGTCTGCGAGATGGTTTTATCGATCTCATGGTGAATCCAGACGGTTTCTTTGCCTTCCTTACGCTGCTCGTGCCACCATATACCATAGTTATGCGCCGAAGCGCTAAGCACGTCGTTCAGGCCGTCGCCATTCAAATCCAGCACATACATTTGTGAGCAATCCTGCCCCAGATCGGCCGGGTGGAATTTCCAGTCCTTGTCTTTGGGATATTTGGCAGGCCCTTCCGCCGGGCCTTCCCACCAGCCGCTTCTCACAAGCACGTCTTTGCGCCCGTCGCCATTGATATCGCCATAACCTGTCCCGTGCGTGTACATATGCGTTGAGTTATTGGGATCGTTGCTGATCACATATTTCTCCCAAGTCGTCTCTCCCTTTTTGGATGGACATTTCAGCCAGATCACCTTCTTACCCGTCGGGTCATTGCAAAGCAGATCCAGCCGGCCATCCCCGTCTATATCTACTAACTGTGGGGATTCATTTCCTACCGAAGAATAAATAGTATGTACCGGCCAATGACCCGGTTTGTTCTGTGGGTTCTCGTGCCATGCGGCGGCTTTGCCCGGCCAGTCGATGCGGATAAGGTCTACCCATCCATCCTGGTTCACATCCTGGGCGAAATCCAGGAAAGAATCACTATAACTGCCGTTTACAATAAATTCCTGGGGCTTGGCGAGTTCATGTTCCTTCCAATCCGGTGCTTCAAACCAATAGGCTCCCGAGAGAATGTCCTTTTTACCATCCTTATTCACATCGCCCATCGCGGCGCCTTCGGCGATAAACCGTTTGGTCAATTCCGTCTTTTTAAATGTAACAGCTGATCCGCTCTTTCCTTTCGTCTGCGCGGCTGCATTGGTCCAGGCAAAGGCAACTATATTGATCAAACAACACCACTTCAAAACTCTTCCGGTTAACAGCATCGGATTTATGGGTTAGGATTAATACTCAAATATCATTTTACGCCCAGGAGGTAGTCGAGCAGCGCGTAAAAGTCCTTTTCAGGGATGATATTCCGGAACTGGTCGGGCATTAGCGTGTATTTGGATGCCCGGTATTCTTTCATATCGCCTCTCACCACCGAAAACTCCTGCCCTGTCATGTCCGCGAACACGATCGTTTCGCCTTCCGTCCTGCGGTACAAGCCCGTGAGGGTCTTTTCATTTTTCAATGTGATATTATAAGTACGAAATGCCTCAGTTATATTCCTGTTGGGGTCAAGGATTTTTTGGGTCAATGCCTTGTGACCCCAATTTCCGATGCCGTCGAGTTGCGGACCGACGAGCCCTCCCGAGCCCTGGATCTGGTGGCAGCCGCTGCAATTCTGCACAAAAATGACTTTTCCCGCATCCGAAAATGTGGTAGCAGGCTTGAAATTAGCGATACGTGCATCGATCAGCTTCTGGCGCTCCTCGCGCTCACTCGCACCGATGGTCAGCAATTGCCGCATTTGTGTCTGCTGCGAAGCGACCGCATTGTTGGTAAGCCGCTCCTGCACCGGCACTTCTGTCGCAATGTCCGCCCCAAGCTCTTCGTCTTTGAATGCATTCAGCAAATAGCCGATCCCTTCCGAAGTGTTAGCCAGCACCGTTGCAATGACGATTTGAAGGTTTCGCGCACCGCTGGCCAGTTGCTTTTTCAAAGTTTCGTAGACAGACGGCGATGCGGCCTGGCCCATTGCCACGGCAAGCTTCTCCCGCAAAGTCGGTAACTCCGCCGGATCATTAAATACGGCCGAAAGCACATCTACATTTCCTTTTGGATCAATGTTCATCAATGCGCCTGCCGCGGCACTTCTCACGGCATAATCCATCCATTTAGTTTGTAAAATACTTCTTAATGCAGGTTGAAGGGATTGAATGCGGTATTCGCCGGCTATTTCCGCTGCCGCAATTCGCTGCTCGGAAGTTGTCGACGGGCCTTTTTCGGGAACGGCAACAATCGCCGGTTCGAACTGCCCTATACCAACCGAGCCCGTTTGCGAACTGTCCACCGCCTCGATATAACCCATTTGCCCCGCATATGCCGCGAGATTGAACGTCGCATTCCGTATCAGTTCTTTGAACTGCATGGTCTCCACCTGGTTCACCCGATATTCCGCAACCACCTTCCCGCTGCCAGCCAGCCTTATTTTCACTGAGTTTTTAGAAACACCTTTTCGTTCCGCCCGGTTATGGACGTCGTTATCAAAAACATTCATTTTTAATGTCTCAGGAAGTTCAAACGGAACCGAATACAAGGCCGACTGCGGACCATAGCCGCCCTTTTCACTCAAAACAATACGGAATGCCGGCATTACATCCACGAGAAAATGCTCCGAAACCGTCCACGAATTCACCGGATCGGCATTTTTGGTCACCTTCCTGATTTTCCAGGTCTCGGTTTCGGCAGAAATATTATTCAAAAACTTCCCGGCCAACTGGTCACCCCAGGCCACCATTTTCGGACTTGGCGCCGTCCCGCTCTGCCGGACCCCAGTCTGAATTGTCCGGTAGAGCGAAAGCTGCTTTTCCGGTTCATTAGCAAACCTGGTATTGATCAACCCAATAGCCTTTTCGACCTGGTAAGGTGCCGCCAGCCGGCCAATGTATTCGAGATTATTTAAAAGGTCTTTGGGATCGAGCTCGTGCGTGAGCGTGTAGTCGAGCACAAACGCCGCGCCCGCAGACGAGGGGGCATCGAGCAGCGCTTTGTTAAGCAACGCGAGTTGACTGTCTGTCCACTTCATCGCCGGAACCCGCCACATTACGCTGGTATTTTTCAGGTTGTTCCGCACACCAAGCATGGCGGTATAGCGTAGATGGGTATCCTCCGCAGGTACTTTTTCATACAAATCCATAAGCAATGCCAGGTTTTCCGCCCTTGGAAAGCGCGTCAAAACTTCCGCTGCTGTCCGCTGGATAAATGGATCTGGACTTTTCAATGCTTCCGTAACCTCGCGGTAATGCGCGTCGGAAATTGTAGTGCGTTCTCCAAGAATACGAAGCGCGTGGATTTTCACGACTTGTTCATTGCCTGCCAATGCATTGCCGAGCAACCGGTCGTCGAGCGTGCCGAGGCGGTGCAAAATCCACAATGCGTGCACCTGTGAAATCGCGTCAGCATGATTTGTTAAAAGGCCTTTCACAGGTGCAATGGCTTTTTCCTTCCAGGTATCCACAAGCCGGTCAGCCACTTTGAGACGCGTATTGAGCTGCGGATGTTTCAGCCCTTCCAGCAATTGCGCGATCGTCGCTTTGGACCAATCGGTAACCGGTAGATTCTCGTGCGGCTCAGTTCCTTTATAAGTAATTTTCCAAATGCGGCCGCTCACCCGGTCGCGGCCGGGGTGATTTAATGCCACTTCATAATGCCCGATGATCCTGTTGTAAAAATCGGCGATATACAATGCACCGTCAGGCCCCACTTTAATATCCACCGGCCTGAACCACGGATCTTTGCTCACGAGAAGCGGCTCTTCCTTTTTCGAAGAGGGTGTAGAGCCATTGAACGTAACCGTATTCCGGTCGATACGGCAAGTAACCACATCACCGGTGAAGAAACTACCGCGGTATTTGGCCGGAAACTGTTTTCCCGTATAATAAATGAGCCCTGCCAGCGCGGTCGAACCGAGATCATAAACCATCATTGCCGGAGCGAAACTCAGCCCGACGGGTGCCTTCTTTCCAAAATGCGGATAGTCACCCCCAAAAATCAGCTGGGTAATGGGTTTGGTATGACAATCCACCGAATACAAATAGCCCTTCTCATCATAGGCATAACCAAACGGATTCACCCGCCCGAACGTAGTTTGCTCTACATGGCTCCCATCCATTTTCACCCGGAAAGTATTTCCGGAAGTCATCCGTATCGAATCCCCATCCGTACCCGCGACATTTGAAACATTGGAAAAACCATGGCATACATGCAGCCAGCCATCGTACCCGCGCATGAGGTTGTTCACCATCCCGTGCGTGTCTTTATGCCCGAAACCGCCCAGCAATATCTCCCGGCTATCGGCTTTCCCATCGTTATTGTTATCCTTGAAATGATACAGGTTTGGAATGCTGTACCCTATCGCGCCGTCGGCTACGGGCATAATGCCGATCGGAATGTTGAGGTGATCGTCGAAATGGGTGAAGGTATCCGCCCGGCCGTCGCCGTTTTTGTCTTCGAGGATCGTAATGCGATCGGTTCCGTCGCTTTCGCCTGCCGCCACCGGGTACTCCGACGATTGCGTGACCCACAACCGGCCGCGATCATCGAATTCCATATTCATCGGCTTGGTAATGTCGGGCTCCGATGCAAAAAGTGTTACTTCGAAACCTTCGGGCAACACAAAACTGAGGCGTTCTTCTTCCGGCGTTTGGAAACCGGTTGTCCGGATATGCTCCGCGTAAATGTCTGTCGCCGCTTTCTGAGGCGCTGTGGCAACCGTTACATTCTGGCCGGACTTTTTGGGAGGTTTGCAACTTTGAGCATGGAACAGCAGGGAGGCGGTCAGCAATGACAGACCGATTCTGAAAGTACTTCGGAATGGCAACATACGATCAGGAAGGATAGCAGGGTTAAGGAATTTCGTTGAATAGGTATTGGTAACTAAACCCGGCAAGCCGGTAGTTTTACTATGTTAATTTGCATTTAAATTAGAATCCGGACCATCGTGCGCGTTACCGACAACACCATAGCCCGGATCAGGGAATCTCAGTATTTTACAAAATGGGTACTTGCCGAAGAACCGCCGCGGTATTCAACTCTTAAAATGTAATTTCCGGGTTTAAAGCCGTTGATCCGCACATATTTTTTGTTGGACGAAGTCACCCGCTTATGCTCTTCTACTACACTACCACCGGCATTCAATATCTTCACGCATACTACGTTGGCCCAATCTTCCACATCCATTTCAAGCACGTCCACCGCCGGGTTCGGAAAAACCGCCAGCGCATTGCTGTTCCATTCCACCTTTCTGATCTGGCTGAATGCAAAAGTGCCGTCGCGGTCGACCATTTTCAGGCGGTAATAATTGTCGCCGGCAATGGGAATCCCGTCCGTAAAATCATAGGATACCTGGCCCTTGCTCTCCCGTGCGGAAGCTACCCGGCCCAGCGGCTGCCATTCATTCGCATTCCGGCTGCGCTGGATTTCAAAGAAATCGCTGTTGGTTTCGGAAGATGTTTTCCAGCTCAGCTTCACGGCCCTTTCGTCTTTTTGTGCGTCAAATGCAACCAGCGTAACAGGCAACGCGCTCTGCCCGTTCACGAGCGTGAGCATGCGCATGTCGAGATCGGCCACGTCTTTTGAAACATAATGTATTCCCAGATCACGTGTAGAACCAGTCATCGTAACAAACTCCGACTCATCCGACCAGGAATTGGCCAGTTCCAGCAAAGATTCCGTGTTTCCGTTCAGCTGCGAGGGAGCATAAATGATCCCGAGGTTCCCATGAAAATTGACCGGTTTATTAAAAACATAGGTCTTTTTAATACTCGCATTTGGGTTCCCCGGCACGGCTGTATACTTAACTTCAAGGGAATAATCATCTCCCAGGTTCAGGCCTTCGGTGGGTACCATGACCAGGCTATCCACCGAGAAAACGGTTCCGATGTTAACAAACATATTATTGCCTGTGACGAACTGGGCATGGGTCCGGGCTGAGCAAACGAGCAGCAGCCCGAGCATTGTAATTCTTTTAATCATATTTCAATAAGATTTAGTCGTGGATAGATCGCATTTACAGCTTTGAGAAAAGCACCCTTCTTCTTCTGCGGGTCTTTGAATTCTGGTCATTTTCAGCGAGCTGCGTTCTTATTCCTTCAACTTCCAGAAGGAGTTCGCTGTGCCTCCGCCTTAATTCCTGCGTCCTCTTAACCAGAGCTTGCACGGCAATCAGGTTTACGCCTTCCAGATCGGCTTGATTGATCGTCGTATCAGTGCCGATGGTACCATACCCGTCCTGCCCGAAAGCTTTGAAGAAGTCCTGTGCCATCGGGCCGTAATGGCGGAACGTTTTGGGGTCCTGTCCCTTATAGTTCCAGGATGTCAACGGCATCTTTTCGATTTTTTCAAGAAACGCCTCACCATCGACAGTACTGAAATTCTCCTTTTTATTTACATCCGAGATCATCTGCCAGGAATTCCCGCCCGGCGCCAGACTAACCCCCATCGAGGTCAGGCTATTGGTAAAAAACCGGTAACCTCCGGCGAACCGCATCGAAATCTGGTTATCACCACTGCTGGCAAGCTGGGTATTCTTGTTGTTATCCCCAAAAACAAATGCGCCCACCTTGCCATTAGTAGTAACGAGAGTGCCCAGCGCCACCGAATTGGAGCCGCTGGCAATGGCCGATTCCCCGTGCGCAAAAGAACAGAAAGCCGATGCTGTCGAATTTTCACCGCTTGCAAACGAGGCCGTGCCGGAGGATAAGGTTTTCAACCCCAAAGCTGTCGCACCAACACCTGTCGCAAAAACTTCAAACCCTGACGCAAACGAATATTTCCCGATAACCAGGGGGTCAAGGCCACCATTTCCTACTCTTTCGCCAATTGTGCGGAAAGCGCTTTTGTCGTGAAACCATTTCATTTTGAATTCCACCGGATCGGGGAAACTCGGATTGTAATAAGGACTGTTATCAGGCGCTAATTGAGGTGTACTTGCTAATACCGACCCATCATGCACATGCAGTGTAGCCTGAGGGGCGCTGGTCCCGATACCGACCTGTGCGATTGATTTACCCGGCAGAAAAGCCAAGGTAAGGGCAGATATTCCGAGCGTAACAACATTTAAACAATTTACAACCGGTTTCGCCAAACCTACCGTCAAAGCAATTTTCATAGTGTGATTAAAGTTTAAATTAAAAAAACAATTATTGGGGCTTACTCGCCAGTACCGCATGCTTTTTCATGCGAAAATCATTGTTAACCGAAAGCTGTGCCCTCAGTTTGAGTAACTCGCGTTCCAGATCATCGTTCATTGTTTGAAGATCATCGGTTTCTTCCGCCAATGCCTGAATTGCAATGAGCGTCACACCGTCCAGGTCAGACTGATTGATGGTCGTATCCGAGCCTATCGAACCATAGGCATCTTTTCCGAATGCAGCGAAAAAGTCCTGCGCCATCGCTCCGTAATGACGGCAGGTCTTCACATCCTGCTCCTTGTAGTTCCACGACGATAGGGGCAAGCCGGCAATCTTGTCGAGAAAGCCTTTCCCATTTATGGGAGCGAAATTCTCCTTCTTCCTGACATCGGAAATCACACTCCATGCATTTGCGTCTGCGGCAAGAAGAATGCCGGTTGAAAGATTGCTGGTTGTAAAAAACCGATAGCCTCCCCCAAACAACATTTTGATTTGATGATTATCTGTGCTCTGTGAGGAAACTACCGCATGTCCCAGGATAAATGCGCCGATCAGATAGTTATTCGCCAGATTTGTTCCCATTGAAATGCATCCAGGCCCATCGGCAGAAGCAAAATTCCCCTGCGCAAACGAATGACTTCCATAGGCAATCGAGAATTGCCCGCTTGCGAAAGTAGCGAAAGCCTCTGAACGTGTTCTCAAACCTATCGCCGATGACCCAAGCCCCGTCGCAAAAGCGTCGAATCCGGAAGCAAACGAATACTTGCCAACCGCCGTGGGATCGATCGCTTGATTGAAAATACTCTTCCCTACGGCTCGAAATGCTGATTTCTCATGCATCCATTTAAATGCATGATGCACCGGATCGTCATCGAAATTGAGTGGATCATAAAAAGGGCTATTTTCCGAGCCTAGCGTCGGTGTCTGGGAAAGAAACGCACCATTATATACGTGTAATCTTGCTTTTGGGAAAGCGGTTCCGATGCCGATCTGAGCATTTGCGAGCCCGTGATCAAGCACGCAGATCACTACTAGTGAACAGATTTTTACTATTAAATTTCTCATAAGTTGATTGTGTAACAGGATGATTATCTTTGACTTACAAGAATTCGTTTTCTTTTCCTAACGGGCGCAAACTGAGCCTCCGCAAGTTGTGCTTTGATGGTAGCGATTTCTGCAAGGAGATCGCTATTCATGCGTTGCAGATCCTCTGTTCTCTTGACCAAGGTCTGAATTGCAATGAGGTTTACACCGTCAAAATCAGCCTGATTGATAGTCGTATCAGTCCCGATTACGCCCACGTTGTCTTTGCCGAAGGCTTGATAAAAGTCTTGCGCCATGGGTCCGTAGTGGCGAAATAATTGGGCCTCCTGTCCGGTATAGTTCCAGGACGTCAGCTGGAAAGAACTAATCTTTTCCAAAAGACGCTCCCCATTTACGGGACTGAATTTCTCTTTTTTAGTAACATCCGACCAAATGGTCCAAGAATTGCCCGACGGCACGAGTCGTACACCTACACTAGAAGGCGTGTCTGAGAAAAACTTGTATCCTCCCGAGAATCGCATTATTATTTGATGGTTTGCATCGTTCTTGCTAATCGCACCTGAAACATTATCCCCGTATGCGAACGACCCTTCCCTACCATTAGTGGTTGCATAGGACCCAATTGTCACCGAGTTGTTACCGCTGGCAAAGCATTGATAACCATAAGCGAAAGAAGTTGAGCCACTCGCCGTTGCGGAAGCACCTGCAAACGAATAATTTCCGCTCGCGATCGATGTTGCGCCTAAGGCCGTAGAGACGATACCCGAAGCAACAGCCTCATAGCCAGAAGCAAAGGAAAATATCCCAACTTGTTGAGGATTGAACCCATTGTTTCCCAATACCCCTCCAACCGCTCTGAATGCACTTTTATCATGAATCCAATGCATCCGGGAATAATAAATCTCAGGCGAGGCAGGATTATACCATGGAACAAGTGTGGGGTCAGCTATTTCACCCGTTCCTAACGCAGAACCTTCATTTAAGTGAAGTGCCGCCAGAGGTAGAGTGGTACCTATGCCCGTTTGGGCGATGGAAATCTGACAAGCCAATAAGCAAAAACCAGCAATAAAGAGACAACTTTTGAGATAACCATTATTCAAAAACCCCCTAAACTCGATAGGTCGAAAAATAGGATATTCTGACAAAACTGTGGTATGACCGGATACATGTAAAGTTTTCATTATGATAATTAGGTCAGTTTAAAAGACAACACTCAATTACTATGCACTATCTCTTACTTAAAAGGGCCCTTTTCTTCTTTTTGCGATCCGCTGCAAAATCAGAGAAAGCTAACTGTGCTTTAATATTTGAGAGTTCGATCGTTAATTCTTTGTGTGTTTGTAGCAGGCTGTCGGTTCTCTTTACCAAAGCTTGAATCGCAATCAGATTTACGCCATCAAAGTCAGCCTGATTTATGGTCGTATCGGTGCCGATAGTGCCCAGACTATCCTTTCCGAAGGCTCGAAAAAAGTCTTGTGCCATGGGACCGTAATGGCGAAATGTTTTCGGGTCCTGCCCCTTATAATTCCAGGACGTCAGACGTAAGGCTGCGATTTTCTTCAAAAAATCCTCCCCATTTACAGGAATAAAGTTTTCTTTCTTATTCACGTCCGACATCACGGCCCAGGCATTGGCCCCTGGTGAAAGCGATACGCCTATAGTTGAAAGCGGGTTGGAAAAAAGCTTATATCCTCCTGAGAATCGCATTACCATTTGATGATTTGCATCATTTGTCAAATTTCCACCCGCATGATCTCCGAATATAAACGAACCCTGTTTGCCATTGGTCGATACTGCGGATCCCATAGCGACGGAATAATCACCGGTCGCTGAAATACCGGATCCATGCGCGAACGACATCAGTCCAGTTGCATAGGTGTTTGAGCCGCTCGCAAACGACCAACTACCTCCGGCGGTTGTTCTTGCCCCGAATGCCGCTGATCCGATACCCGATGCTACACTCTCATATCCCGAAGCGATCGAAAACAACCCAACCTGCTGTGAATCAAAGCCATCGTTTGTAATTATTCCTCCAAGAACGCGGAATGCGCTTTTGTCGTGATACCAGCGCATGCGATAGTAAACGGTCAGTGGATCGCTGGGGTCATAAAAAGGGTTAATGGCCGGATCTGGGGCTGTTGTTGTGGCTAATATAGAGCCCTCATTAACATGCAACTTCGCTTGAGGTAATACCGTCCCGATCCCCACCTGTGCTTCGGAGGCAAAAGCGATCAAATTCAGGGCGACAGCGCAAAAGGCGATGCGCCCCACATTCTCTAATTTTTTCATCGTGCGTGATTGTAAAAGTTTAACATTCGACATCATTTTAGAGCCGAATGTCACCCTATTGACCTACAATCACGCTGAACATTACCCAAGTGGCCTGTCGCGTTTATTTATCGGAAATCATGGCTTGTAATGGTAGTTCCCCCGCCCCATCGGCGCAGTATCGCCGTTCAGCCAGAAATCCATGACGTCCCCTTCATGTTGCATGTTGTCGCTCCATTTGAATTCGAAATCCGGCTCGCCCGTGATGTTTAGCATTGCCTTCGGGACTTTAATTTCCAGTCTATTTTTGGAAACCGAATATTCCACTTCGCCCGCTCTCTGCCAATTCCAGGCGGCGTCCGTCTTTTCCAATACGGCCTTTTGTCCGGGATTAATGCGGTTGATCACGACGTCGTAACCTTCCCAACCCGTGTTTTTGTCGCGATCGGTATCGATGAAAAGCCGCATCCAGCCCGGATCGGCCGCCGGACTTAGCGGTTGGGCCGTTTCCGCGTAAAAATAAATGTGGTCCCGATCGCGGGCGACTTTGGACAGGACGATATCGTTCCGACCGGTGGTATTACGGTACACCATACTCCCCCATCCGGCGCTATTTCGGGGGATTGTATTGCCTTTGTGCGCTTTGAATGCAGGCGTAACGCGGTCCCATTCTTCAAACTGACCGTCAATTTTGATGGTTTGAATGCCTGAAACCGGTTGGCGTGCGGGCAAACCTTTGAAGCGGCGGATATTGGCCGCCATCTGATAATAATAGTTGTCGCCATGCCCGCCTTTCATCGGCTCGATGTCGCGGCTGCCTTCTTGATCGAATTCGTCGGGGAAGGCATTGGGCTGCTGCTGCCAAACGTCGTACCGACCGGCGATCCATTCGTTCCAGCCGGTAATGAAAATGAATTCCGGATTGATTTCCAGCGCCCTGTCCCATTGCTCCTGAAAATTGTGACCGTAGTTTACCGCCCCCGGTTCGGTAATGTGCCCTTTCGTACCGGTGTAACTACGCCCGAAAGAGCCGGTTGCATTCAATGCGGTGAGGCCGCGTTCTTTTGTCCAGTTCTGGGCTACGCCCACGGTTGCCTGCTCAAAACTGCCGTCGGTATTCTTTTTAAAACCGTGTTGCGGGTAAATTTCCAGCCAGCCCCAATGGTCGGGCCTCTCCGGGCCTTTGTTATAAACCGGCTGGCCGGGCCTGAATGTAAAGAATTCACGCATTTCTTTTTCCAGTTCCGGCTGCGCTGGCTGCCCCTTCATGGCTTCCGCAAAGGCAGGATCGGCCATGATGAACGGCTTTCCCTTCCACATAAACCATAAGTCCTTGTATTTACCGGGTTTATAAAGATCACGATAGATCTCCCTGATAATTTCCTTACCGCCGTCACCAACCCAGAACGGCAGCATGAATGCGATCTGTGGTGTTTTGACGCCGTCTTTCCTGGCCTGTGTAAATACCTCGCAAAGCTTCATGTACGACTCTTTCCAGGTGATATTGCCATTGGTACAATCGAATATGATCATGTCCACACCGGCGTCGGCGAGCATTTCGGCGTGTTTGCGCAGTACCCATTCGTCGGTATCGATGTAATACCCAAACAAAGGCTCGGCCCAGAACCACGGACTGTTCCGCTTCGGCCAGATCGGGTTTTTGAAATCGTGGATAGCCTTCGGATCGCGGGCCAGGTACTCGGTCACATTTAGCGGCGGGTTGTTTTTGGCCTGCTGGGTATGCCAGGTCCAATAGAACAGGCCTACGAATTTGTCCTTTTTCAAATCGCCGACTTGCTCGCGATCGGGCAACTTGCGGCCCACGACATCGGTTGCGGTAACGTCGGCGGTGTAATTCTGGGCAAATACATTTGTAATGAAAAACCCCGAAAATAATATCCAAATGATGGGACCATATTTGATTTTCATAATCTACAATTCTTACGGTGCGCTGCACCTTGTCGGATATTTGTTTTTGACAGTATTAGGAGCAGAGCCTGGCAATACTTTTGGCAGACATTGTGAATTGATTTATTGATTTACAACAAAATTGAATCGTCCTCCCGGTGCGGCGTCTCCATTCACATACCAGTCCAGCGGGTTACCTTCCTCCTGCATATTATCCGACCATTTGAATTCCAGATTTAGAGGTGTTTTTAGATTGGCAAGATAGCTTCTTGGAATCGTCACCATCATCCGGTTTCCCTGCACCTGGTAGGTCACTTTTTTTACATCGTGCCAGTTGCCTGCCCGGTATTGCTGTAAAGTGTTACCCGCCACAATGCGGTAATCGTAGCCTTTCCAGCCAGTATTTGGTTTTCGGTCGGTGTCGAGGTAGAGGCGCATCCAGTTGTCGCCCGAGTTGGGGGTGATTTCCGCGGTAGTCCGGGCGTAGAAATAGAGGTTTTTATTATCCTGTGCTACTTTCAGTTGGTCAAAATCATTCCGTCCGGTTTTGTTTACGTACGTATGCGCGGGCTCGGTTTGCGCGCCCGGGTGGTTGCGCTCTTGCGTGTCGCCGGTATAATCGCGGTAGGTAGGCGTTACGTCTTTCCAATCGTCTAGCACCTTGATAGTTCTGGCCGGGCCTAATGCCGGATTGGCCTCTACTCCTTTATACCGACGCATATTACTGACCAGCTGCATATAATAGTGGTCCTTCAAACCGGCAGTCAGCGAGGGTTCTATGTCCCGGCTATATTCCGGGCTCGCCTGGTCGCAGAACCATGAATGCTCGGGGTTCTTGTCGTGGCTCGGGAATTTACCGGCGATCCACTCATTCCAGCCCGTTACATATATAAAAGGCACATTTTGTTTGATGGCGTAGTCCCATTGTTCCTGTACATTATAACCATAAGCAATATCCTTTTTGGGATCGCCGTGAGAGCTGTTGCGATAGCTGCGGCCCCAATTGTCCATATTACCATAAAACGCCGAGCCGCCCATTCCGGCTGTCGGATTGGGGTGCTGGGCCACGGAGACGTTGATAATCTCGCCTTCGCCTTTCGTATTATAATGCACCTTCTGCGGCCGCGTGAACGAAATCCAGGGCCAGCCATTCACCTTTTGCTTCTCGGTGGGCCATTGCGATTCGCGGAAAGTGAAAAAAGGCTCGAAGTTTTTGCCTTTGGCTTCACTGCCAATGCCGATGATCAGCGGTTTGCCGTCGAGCAGGTACCAGCAGTCGGGATGGCGGTAGGGAGCACCTTCTTTGTAGAACATATCATAGGCCTCCTGCATGGTCTCACCGGATTGTGTATTGGTATAAAACACAATTTTAGGTGCATTGCGGCCCTGTGCGCGGACGGCGTCCATGGCTTTCATGAGCACATCGGCCTGTTTGGGGTAGGTAAGCCGGTTGGTAGCATCAATGACGAGAAAATCCACGCCCGCATCGGTAAGCAGCTGAATGCTGCGGAGGTGCACCCAATAATCATCGGCTTTGTAATATCCGTAAATGGGCTGGCCCCAGTAATACATGCCCAGGCTCTTCGGGTCTCCGCCCCAATGCGGGTTATCGAAATCTTCGAGCACTTCGGGGTATGCGGACACGATTTCGTGGAGGTCCCAGGACTTCGCGGGAGCTACATCATGCCACAAAAAATAAAACATACCTACCTGCCGATTGGCTTTCGGGTCGCCCACGGCGGCATTTTGGGGCAATGTCCGTCCGAGATCGTCGGTACCGGCCAGCGGCTGGGCCTGCGCGGTACGTGTCATGGCTGCAAGAATAATGAAGAGATATAGCGTTATGTGTTTTTGCATTGATTTAAGCCTTTTGATGATCGACTGAGAGATTACTGGGGCATTTGGTTTTACGGCCATTGTCATGCTGATGGCCGATTACGGTCGCCGGATCGCCGGGCCGCCGGGCCGCCGGATCGCCGGATCGCCGGGCGGCCGGATCGCCGGACCGCTGACATTCGGTTTGATGTCAATCCAGCCAGCCGGGGTTTTGCCAGTCTGTGCCGGAGAGGCCGATGATCTTGTCGACTTCGCTCTGGTCGATCGGGTACATTAAGTATTTATCCGAGAATGCATTGCGGTTCTGGAACTTGAAGCGTTTGTAGACAAAATTGGTCCCGCTTTTGGTAATGCGCATGCCTGTCACGAAGCGGTCGGTCTGGTCGAGGATTTTCCAGCGGCGGACGTCAAAAAAACGATGTTCCTCAAATGCCAGCTCGATGCGGCGTTCGTTGCGGTATTTCTTTTCAAATGCATCCTTGCTCATGCCCAATGGGAAGCCCGGCATCCCGGCGCGGGTGCGGACCGCATTCACAGCATCGCGCGCCGACATCGAGAAGTTACCCGCTTTCACCGGCACATCCGGCCCCGCCGACTGGTAAGCCGATTCGGCAAAATTCAGGTACAGCTCCGCCAGCCGCAACAACCGTACCGCCCCATCGGCGTCGTTATCCTGCCCGGAGCGGTAGTTGTTGAATTTCCGTAGATAATAGCCTGTGCGGGTGTGCTTACGGTTAATGTCCGAAATCTCCTCCGCACCGCCTGCGAACGTCTCTACTTTCTTCCCATTCGGCTGGTCGAGGTTGCGCACCGCGCCATTGTAGTAAATAGAAGCATAAAAACGCGGATCTCGGCCTGCATAAGGATCATTCTCTTTGTAACCTGATTTGGAATTAATGACAGGTACTGTCCGGCTTTCGTCGGAATAACCGGTAATGGGCGCTTCGCCATTGGCCATTTCGTAAGCGTCCACCAGGTCCTGCGTCGGACACGGGCCGGTGCGCTCCATACCCGGATTGGTAGGCATGCCCGCGTAGCGCCACACCTGCATTTTGTCGCCGACGTGGTAAATCGTCTCCTTATCCGTAGCGCGCTGGTCGTTGGAACTTGTGAAGAAAAATAATGCATAGGCATTCTGCGCAATGTTCGCGGCCGGCTTCTCGTCGAACAGGCGGTAACCATTGGCAAGGCACTGCGACAATGCCTCGGCATTAATCTCTGTTGCCTTCGCCCAGGTGTAAGTACCATCGGTCCAGAGCGGGGAAGCGGCGTAGGTTACAGCCTGGCTTTTGACCGCATAAGCCACAGCACGGGTCATAATACCATATTGATTATCATAAATCTCCCACGGGAGCCCGTCGCGCGTGGCGGGGTATGACAATGCTTTGTCACAGTCGGAAAGAATGAATGTGACCACTTCCGAGAATTTCGCACGCTTGTCGGTAGAGAAGTCGTGATCGATGCCCAGTGGTTTGTCAAAAATCGGGACGCCGCCGTAGCGCTTGATGAGTTGCAGGTAATACAATGCCCGAAGCGTATGCGCCTGGGCCGTCCAGGCATTTTTCTCCCCCTCGCTCGCATACACGGGGGCGGTTTTGATATTCTCGATAAACACATTGCATTTGCGGATGGCCTCGTACAAATCGCCCCACGGACTTTTGTCTGCGGAGTTTTCGGCGTAGGTGTTGGAAGTTACATTGCCTCCATACCAGACGATGTAGCGTGAGCCGGGAGTAATGTCGTCGGCGTCCTGCGCTTCGTCGGTGAACGAAGCCCGGTCCATGTAAGGTTTGGGAACCGAGCCATAGCAAGAATTGAGATAGCCGCGCGTGCGGTTATAGTCGCTGAAAACCTGGTCCATGGTAATACGGCCGTCGGTGGGCAGGTCGAGCTGCTCGTTGCAGGCGGCAAGCAGGCCGGTTATCGCGGAGGTCAGCAGAAGTAGTTTATATTTTTTCATATCAAAAACCTGATTTAGAAAGTCACACTGATACCCGCATTGAAAACCCGGTAGGCCGGAAAGGCCAGGTAGCCATCGCCTTCCGGTCCGAAATCGCCGGATTTCATTTTGTCCCAGGTAACGAGGTTCTGCCCGCTCACAAGCACCCGCAGCTTATCCGCCCGGATCAGCCTGGATATTGAAAACGGCAACGTATACGAAAGCTCCACGTTTTTCAGCCGCACGTACGAGCGGTCGTACAGGTAATAATCGCTCGCTTCGTGGTTCACCGTCCGTGCCAGCGACAATGCGGGCGACGTGATTTTCTCTCCCGCCGCATACCGCTCGGGCGTCCACGCATTGCGGTGCAGCGCGCCGAACACGCCGTCGTAATCGGTTTCAAAAACGCCCGTGCCTGCATACATGGTCGAATAATTGCCCACGCCCTGGAATAGCACACTCAGGTCGAAGTTTTTGTAGGTAATGCCGGCGGAAATGCCATAAACGACGCTGGGAAGCGTGCCTGTACCGATCGGCGCCTTGTCGCGCTCGTCGATTTTACCGTCGGCATTCAGGTCCTGGTATTTCAAATCGCCCGGGCGCGGTGTGCCGAAACTGTATGCAAGGTTACTGTTATCGATTTCCTGCTGCGAATTGAAAAAGCCATTACCATTGCTGTAATCCACCCGATAGCCGAATGCCTGCCCGAATGCATAGCCTTCCTCCCATTTACGATAGGCATAATCCTCCGTTTTCCGTGCCTCGTTCCAGCTGATGACCTTATTTTTAGTATAGCTCAGCATCAGTCCGGCGTGCGCGGAAAAGTCTTTGGAAAATCTTTTAGTATAACCCACATTGATATCCACACCTTTATTCTCGAAAACCCCCGCATTGATTTTGGGATAATTATCCAAAGGAATACCCTGGTAAAGCGGGATTGTCGACAACGCGCCCACCACCATATTGTCCATCCGCTCTTTGAACACATCCACCGAAACCGAGAATGCATTCCACAATCCGAAATCGATGCCGTAGTTCTGCTTTTTGGAAACTTCCGCGCGGATATTCGGATTACCAACCTGCCCTTCCTCCACCAGGTATTGCAGCGACCCGATCGGCCCGCCGCCCTTGGCGGTCACGTTGTCCAGATACGCAAACCGCATCAGCCCGCTCTGGTCGTTAGCGGTTTTGCCGTAGGAAGCGCGGATTTTCATGTTGGTCAGGAATGCATTGTTTTTCAGAAACGGCTCGTTGGACACCGCCCAGGCCGCCGAAACCGCCGGCGTGCTGGTGTAACGCACATTCCGCGCATATTGCTCCGACCCCGAATAACCCAGGTCCAGCTTCACCAGGTAGCGGTTATCGAAACCATAGGAAACCTCAAAACCCGAGCTTACACGATTGTAAGGCAGCAAGTCGGGCGATGAATTATCGGCCTTTGTGAGGTTCTGATAAAAGATATAGGCCATCCCGCCCACCCGGTGCCGTCCAAAATCGCGCTTGTAATTCATGGCGATATTGTAGGTGAGGTGGTAGTAATAGGAATGGCTCTTGGAATAGGCCAGCGGCGTGTTGTTCTGCGCACCTTTTTTGGTAAATGTCAGTGCCGAATCACTGGATTGCACCCAGCGTTCATAGTCCTGCTTGGTGGAAAGGCTACCCACCGAGTTGGTCTGGTATGCCATGGTACCGGTCAGGTTGAGGCCTTTGGTTAGAAAACCCATATCGAGGTCCAGGCCGAACTGAGAGACGATATTGGTGACGGTATGCCGCGTATACCCCGTCCGGTTGAGCATGCCGTAGGTAGGTGATTCGACCCGTTCGGTAGTGATCACTTTTCCTCCGGCGTCGAGCACTTCACCTGACGGACTAATTACTTCCGGCGTTACCGGCCCGTAGAGGGTCGGCGGGATCTGGAAAATGCTTTTATACACATCCGCATTACTTGCACCGCCGGGCGTACGCTCGCGCTTCACATTACCCGCGAGGCGGATAAATGCTTTCAGATAGCGGTTCAGGCTCATATCGATGTTGGAGCGGTAATTGACCCAGATATTGTTCGCATTCGGGTCGTAGCGCGGCTGGTCGGTTTTGAAATAGCCGCCCTGGTGCATGAAATTGATATTGGAGAAAAACTGCACCTTATCATTGCCGCCCGTCACATTCACGCTCGCGCGCTGCATGGCCGCGAAGTTTTTGAGATAGCGGTGGTACCAATTGTTGTTCGGGTACAAATCGCTGTTCTGCCCTGAGCGGTAGCCGTCAATTTGTTGCGGACTGAAAAGGTAGTTCGCGCCTAAGCCATCGTTCAATGCGGCCTGGTTGCGCATTTGGGCATATTCGCCAGCATTGTAGAATGCAGGTTTCGTGGTAACCTGCTGCATCGACTGGTCAAAACGCGTCTTGATCTGCAAGGGACCTCTCCTACCGCGTTTGGTCGTGATCACCAATAGTCCATTAGCTCCCTGAATACCGTACAGTGCCTGCGTAGAGGCGTCTTTAAGTAAAGTAATGGATTCGATTTCGTTGGCGGTGATGTATTCCAATGTCTGGTTGCTGTTGTAGGCATTGATAATACCATCGATGATCACGAGCGGACCGGTAGTACGGGCTGCGGAAAGGCCGCGGATCGACAGGTTGGTCGTTGCGCGCGAAAGTTCGGAGAATGCTTCCTGCGTGGTGAGCCCCGAAAGCCTGCCTGCCAGCGTCTGCGTCAGGTTCGCGACGGGCGATTTTTCCAGCTCCTCGCCTTTCACGGTCGATACCGCGCCGGAGAGCTCGCTGCGCAACTGGGATGTATAGCCGAGCTGCACCACCTCGTCTTTGAGGTGCGCGTCCCATTCAAGGCGCACCTGCACTTCCTGTTTATCCGAAACAGCGATTTTCTGGTTACCATAGCCATTGAGCGAGAACACGAGCGCACGGCTTCCGTCGTCGACCGTCATCGTGAACTCCCCTTTCACATTGGTAGCTGTCCCGTTTTTCCCGTTTTCGGAAAGGATCGTCACGCCCGCGAGCGGCTGGCCGAATTCGTTCAGCACCGTGCCGGCCACAGTTCCCGTGAGCTCCTGCGCGTGAAGCTGCATTCCGCCCAGCAGGCAGGCCAGAACGGGTATTATTATTTTTGATTTGATAAAATGTATCATATCCTTGAAGATCTGGTCTTTTGAAAACATGGACTACCAACCTGCATTCTGCCAGTCGGCCCCGGTGATGGAGCGGAGGCGGTTCGCTTCGTTAAGCGGAATGGGCACCCAGAGGAACTTGTTGGCGTAGTTCTTGCGCTCGGTGTTACGGACAGGCCTGCGTGCGTAGGTGAAGGAGCCGTCGGCATTGCGGGTGATTTCCATGGCGGTTACCCATCGGTCCGTTTTCGACAGATCATCGGTTGGTTTCGACCAGCGGCGGAGATCGAAATAGCGGTTTTCCTCCATCGCCAACTCCACCCTTCTTTCGGCGTGAATGCGTTTGATAAGGTCGGCTTTCGACAGCGAGGCGGGTAATGCGGGCATTCCGGCACGGGTACGGATTTCGTTCACTGCCTTGACCGCATCGGCCAGCTGACCGGCTTCGGCAGCGGCTTCGGCGAAATTGAGGACCACCTCGCCCAGACGGAACAATTTCCAGTTAGCCCCGGCAATGGGGTTATCGCCGCCGGAGTTCGGGTGCAGGAACTTCCGCTCGTAGTAGCCCGTGCGCGTAGCCTTGCGTGTGCTCGGGTGAATGCCCGTTTGCGGCTCGTTTTTATAGGTTGCAATGATCCGCGTACGGTTACCGATCGGGGCAGGATAGTTTTCAAACGACTCCGGCGCTTCGGCAAAGTTCCACATAGCTTTTCTTTTGGAGCCATTGTAATAAATGGAGGCATAAAAGCGCGGGTCGCGTTTGGCATACGGGTTTTTCACGTCGTAGGTTTTGTTGGCGGTATTGTAGTTCGGTTGTAAATGCTGGTCGTCGAGGTAAGGCTTGTCCAGGTCGAGTACCGGCTGACCGTCGATGGTTTCGTAGGCATCGACGAGTTCCTGCGTCGGGCAAGTGCCGGATTTATAACCATCCTGCGAGCCGATGCCGTCGATGTTCCAGATATTACCCTGGTTCTCGCGGCTTTGGTAAATAGTCTCACGGTCGACCGGATTAGGCGCGTACTTCATGGTTTGGGTGAAATACTCGTTGTACAGCGCCGTTTTCTCGTTCTTGTCGGGGCCCAGAAATGCCACATCCGACAAATAGGTTTGCGACAGGTTCACTTTGTTGTACAGCTCGTACCCATTCGTCCGCAGATTTTCCAGTGATGTTTTATTCACCTGATAAGCCTCCTGCCAGTAATTCTGGCCTGCATTGTTCATTGGGCTGGCTGCGAACAGGATCATTTTGGATTTGATCGCCTCGGCCAATGCCTTGTTCACCCGGCCGCCTTCGCTGTCGGTGGTAATGCGCCAGGGGAGTTCTGCCGTGCTTAGTGCCACGTCGCAGTCTTCCATAATGAATTTGACCAATTCGTAATAGCTCGCTTTGGTTACCGTCGAAAAATCCTGCTGGAAATCGTAAGGCTCGCGCTCGATGGACAGCACGGCACCGAACCATTTCAGCAGTTCGGAATAATAATAGGCCCGTAGCAAATGTGCCTCGGCTTTCCAGCGGGCGCGGTCGGCCGGGTTGCGTACCGTGGCCTTGTCGATGCGACTGATGAACAACGTGCAGTTACGGATCGCGCTCCAATACCGCGCCCAGTAGTCGCCATTGCCTCCCTCGGAACTGATATTCGTGATAGGATGATTACCCGCGGAAGCATCGCCATTGTACATTCGCCCCGACATAATCCACGATTCGGCCTCGGCGTCGGTATCCCAGCTCTCGTCGCTCCAATTCACCGGTCCGCGGCTCCAAAAGAAGTAACGTGTGCCTTTCACGGGGATATTGGCATAGCAGCTGTTCAGGAATGCGCCGGTTTTGTCGTTATCGGCAAAGATCTCGTCCATCGTAAGCTTGCCGTCGGGGGCCATGTCCAGCACGTCTTTGCAGGAAGTGAGTGTGATCATCGCCAGTATCAATGCATATCGTAAAGCTTTCATTTTCATATTGCGGCGCTGTTAGAAAGTGATATTCAAACCGAAATTGGCCATTTTGGTCACCGGGTAACCCAGCGAAGCGTCGTTCTCGGGATCGAGGTGGCCCATTTTCAAATGCGCCCAGGTGAAGTAGTTCTGCGCACTCACATACACCCGCATTTTGCTCACGCCGATGGCTTTTAAGGAACCCGCGGGCAGCGTATAACCGAGTACCAGGTTTTTCAGGCGCGTGAAAGAGCGGTTCATGACGAAAAAGTCATTCGCCGTGTGGTTGGTATTGCTATGCGTGCTGAGTGCCGGGTAAGTGATCTTCTCGCCGGCGGCATACCGTTCGGGTGTCCAGGCTGTTTTGTGGTAATCAAAATAGGTTCCCCGGATAATGTATTCGTAGACTCCTTGCTGGGAATAATTGCTCGAATATTTGCCTACCCCCTGAAAGAATGTGGTAAGGTCGAAGCCCTTGTATTCAAAAGTAAGCGAGAGGCCGTAGATCACCCGTGGAATGTTGGAATAGCCGATCGGCGCCTGGTCTTTGTCGTCGATCACGCCGTCTTTGTTCAAATCCACGTATTTGAAATCGCCTATCCGAGGCTCGCCGAAGCCATAGGTGGTGGTTTTGAGATAACTGTCGAGTTCTTCTTTTGAATTAAAATACCCGTTCCCATTGCTGTAATCGATTTTATAGCCCCACGACTGGTTGAGCGAAAAGCCCGTGGAACGGTAGCGATAAGCATAGGTCTCGTCCCGCGCCGATTCATCCACAAACTTCACGGTATTATGGTTGTAACCGTAATTCCCGGAAACCATTATCCTGAAATCTTTGGAAAATGCTTTGTTATAGGACAATTCCAGTTCAAAACCTTTGTTATCCACCAAACCCATATTCACTTTTGGAATATTGCCCAGCGGCACGCCCTGGAATTCCGGCACGGTTCCGCGGGAGATCAGGATATTGCTGCGACGCTCTTTGAATACATCCACAGAAAGGTTGAGGTCGCGCAAAACCTGCACATCGAGACCATAGTTCTGTTTTTTGGCGATCTCCCAGGTGATATTCGGGTTGCCTAGCAAGCCCTGGTTGACCGTTTGTCCTAAACCCAGGCTCGGCAATGGCCCGCTTCCACCGAGTGTAATGTCGCTCTGGTAAAGAAACCGGGCGCTGCCCATTTTATCATTCCCCACCTTGCCATACGAAGCCCGCAGTTTCAGGTTGGTGATGTAGCGGTTGTTTTTAAGAAAATTCTCATTGCTGATGACCCAACCGGCCGAAAACGCGGGAAAAAAGCCGTAGCGGTGCCCCGGTGCAAACTGCTCCGAGCCATTGTAACCCATATTGACTTCGGCCAGGTAACGTTCGTCGTAGCCATAAGTAGCCCTCGCAGCCACACCCAGCACATTGAATGGGATCTCACCACCCGTCGATTCCCAGGTATCGCGCTGGCCGAGGATCATCCCCGTCACATCGTGCTTGCCGAATGCCCGGGCGTAGTTGATCGAGCCCTGCATATTGATATTGTAGCGCGAATCAGCACTCTTTGACAGTGAGAGCAGCGTTTCATCCGAACGTTTCACGGCATAGCTGAGCTTGTCGTTCACCATATCCACTTCGGCCAGATACAGTCTTTCGGATTTCTTGCCCTGCATGGCTGTTGTCGCTTTGGAATCGTATGAGAGCATTCCTTTCAGGCTCAAACCTTTGGTGATGACGTTACTTAAATCCCACTCCGCGCCGAAAGATGCATTCAGGTTGGAGCGGACTTCGTTGCGGGCGCCCATGCGGTTCATGATTTCGAATGCGGAGCGGTCCATATAACCCGGATCAACGATCTGGCCCGGCGCGACGCCGAAGCCGTCGATGGTAGTAGGGCCGGGTGTAATGGGCAAAATCGTTTGCGCCTGGTAAATGAGGTCGCTCATCATCCAGCCGGTGTCGCTGTCGCCGTAGAGCCAGGCTGCGGGCATATTCACCTGTTCGATGTAGCTTCCGATATTCAGGAACGATTTCAGGGAGTTTGTCACCTTGTAATCGAGGTTCGCGCGGAAGTTGTAGCGGTCCATTTTGGCGGCGGGATCGTAGCCCAGCACTGATTTCGGCTCGGTATTGAGGTTACCGCCCTGGTGCAGATACCCGCCATTCACAAAGTAGGAAACCTTGTCGGTACCGCCGGTCACGTTCATGTTCACGCGCGTCTGCGGGGCGTAGCGCGAGATGTACTCGCGGTAGTAGTCGTGGTCGGGATAAATGTATTTCCGCACCATTGCCTTTCTGGCATAATCGGGGTCGTTGGGGTCGAGGCCGGCGAGCGGGTTGGCGTATTTGGCCATTACTTCCTCGGGAAAAGGTAATGGCGTAATGCCATCGTTTTTGGAAGCCTCGTTGCGCAGGGCCATGTATTCGAGCGAATGCAGGCGCTCGGGCTCACGTGTGAAAGAGGTGAAGCTCTGTTCGGCATTGATCGTCAGTTCGTTCTTACCGGCGCTGCCGCGTTTGGTGGTGATCAGAATTACCCCGTTTGCACCGCGTACACCGAAAACGGCTGTCGCCGAAGCATCCTTCAGAATCGAAACAGAAGCTACCTCGCTGGCGTCGAGCGTGCGGATATTGTCGCGGGGCACACCGTCGATGAGGATCAGCGGGCTCCGGCCATTCGTCGTAGCGGCGCCCCGGAGGTACATCGTGGCGTCATCGCGTCCCGGCTGGCCCCCACCCGACTGGATGGAGGTCAGGCCCGGTAAGCGTCCCGACAAAGAATTGGCCAAGCTTGCTGATGAACTCTGCTGCAATACTTCCGACGTGACCGACGACACCGAGCCGGTCACTGATACCTTTTTCTGCTCGCCAAAACCTACCACGACAACTTCTTCCAATGCTTTTTCATCGACTTTCAATGTAATATCGAGGTTGGTAGCGCTGCCGAGCTGGATTTCCCGGCTCACATAACCCACAAAACTGAATATGACAATATCCTTATCCTCCGGTACCGAAAGCTGGTAAATGCCCTCGATATTGGTAGAAGTACCAACGGTCGTTCCCTTTACCACCACGCTCGCGCCGGGAATGGGTTCACCTTTTTCATCGAGTACTTTGCCAGTGATTTCACGGTCGGTATCTTTTGGGACCGTGTTTTCAAAGGATTCCGTTTTCAGAGAAGTCTTCTTTTCCGCTGCCTTTCTGAGCAGTATCGTTTTTTTGGTAACCTTATATTCAATGCCCAGCGGGCCGAGCAGTGTTTCGAGCACGGAATCGAGCCGCTGGTTCTGGTAGTCGAGCGTCACTTTGCGTTCGGCGTGGATTACCTCGGCGCTGTAAATGAAGCGTACCTTCGTCTGACCTTCTATTTTTTCCAGCACTTTTTCCATATCCATATCAGTAACGGATATTGATATACGCTGACTCAAAATCTCCTGCGCGCGCAGGTCTTTCGCCAGTGAAAGTTGCGCACAGAGCATCCACAGCAAACACGGGACAATGCTGATTTTCATGATCTGCCCAATGATCTCCTTGTAATGTTTTCCCATAAGTAAAAAGGTTAAGTAATGCTATTCGCAACCTTCGGAGGCGACAACCACCGTGCTGCTGCCATGCGTTTCATACCGTGCATTCACGACCGCGCAAATGAGGTCCAGCTTTTCGTGCACCGGCTCGTCGCCCAGCTTGGCCGTAAGCGTGCAATGCGCAATGGTTTTAGCGTCGAACTGAATGCGAATGCCGTAGATTTTTTCCAGTTCGGCAAATACCTCGGCCAGCGGCGTCCGTCTGAACTCGAAGTTCTGGCTTTCTGCGGGCAGGTTGAGCAGAATCGGTTTCTGTACCGTTTTGGTGACCATATTTTGGCTTTTGCGGTTGAATGTAACCTGTTCGTTTGGCTTCAAAATCAGCTTTTTCCCGGCGCTAATCTCGCTTTTACCTCCATCCTTCGATGCTGAAACTTCCACCAAACCTGTTTTCACGACCAGTTCCACATTGTCGTCCTCGTCATTGGCCTTGATACTGAAACTCGTGCCTTTGACTTTGGTGACCATCGAGCCTGCGTACACAAAAAACGGTTGATCCGGGTTTTTCACGACTTCGAAAAACGCTTCCCCACGCAGGGTAACTTGCCGGCGATCTGCTGCGAATGCTGCGGGATAGCTGATTCGCGCATGTTTTTTCAGGATCACCGAGCTGCCGTCGGGCAGGTTCACGAGCTGTATGGCATGGGTTTCGTTATAAACTTCCAATTGATCGGCATTGTCCGCGTCGCGGAGCCCTGCTACAAAAGTTTGCAGGCTGTGAAGGCTTTCTTTTTCCCTGAATAATGCCGTTACAATGCCTGATGCAAGCAATAGCATAGCTGCCATTTTGAGCCAATTGCTTTTCCACCAGGGCAATGCGCGCAGTTTCTCGTCCGGAATCGCATTCAGGATTTCGCTCACACGCAGCTTCACTTCCGAGTCGGGCAGCGCGTCGAGCTCGCCCCGGACGGCTAGCAATATCTCGCGGGCTTGCTCGATGTTCGAAAGCTGGCCTGGATTGTTTTGAACAAATTCTATCCAGAAACCGTCCTGCTCGCCATGATAAACCCAGCGCTGAAACGCCGCGTCGTCAAGCCAATCCTTCACCTGGAAGTGACTATAATTATTCATGGATTTTGTTTAACTATTTGCTTTGATACGATGAGTAACCCGTTCGCAAATAGTACCCATGGGTTTCAAAAAAATTTTCGGAAAATTTTCAGTACCGGGAAATTTCGGAGCATAATGCGAGGAAGATAGCTGCATGCTGCCAGTATTCGCGTAGTTTCTGGATACCGTATTGCAGGTAATTGGCCACAGCCTGCCGTTGCAATCCCATTACGGTCGCGATCTCTTCGTAGGACAGGTTTTCGTAATATTTGAGGTAGAGGGCTTCCTTCTGGCGTTTGGGCAATGCGTCGATGGCCTGTTTCAGGCGGTGGCTCGTCAGCTGGTCCGTTTCCTGAACGATCCAGTCGGATTCGGGGGAAATGTCATCTTCGACGTCATCGTCGCGGATGTCGGAGAAAACCGATTGCCTGCGGATGCGGCGGATGAGGTTGTTCCGCAGCGATTGGAAGAGGTAGGGTTTGATGGCGGCAATATAGGAGAGCGTTTCGCGCTTTTCCCAGATTTCGAGGAAAAGGTCCTGCAAACAGTCCTTGATCAGGTCGCGGTCGGGCGTGAAACGGGTACCGTAATGGTAGAGCACGGCGTAGTTCAGCTCGGTGAGCTCGCCGAACGCACTTTTATCCCCTGCACAAAACTGCTGCCAGCGTGTGATCAGATAGGTTTCTGATGAACGTTCTGAATTTTTCACAGGATCAGGAATAGTCAGCGGTCTGAAATACGCTCCTTGATGTTCGGCAAACGCCCGGCATCAATACGTAAATATCTGTACTGACTAAGCCTCAACTATCCTGCCCTGTCATGTTTTATTTAAAAAATTTCTCCGATTTGGTCAATATTTACACCAAGTACCTTTTCTGCGATCGCATTCAGCGCCGCCTTGTCGCCTTCGAAATGGAACGTGCTCTGCCGGTGCGTAATGGCTTCACCTCCCTTCAACGCCTTCACCGACGAGTTCGATTCCAGCTCATAGAATGGTCCCATTTGTGTTCCGTCGGCCAGTTTGCCGTCGTTATAGGCATTCAATGCGTCGCCGTTGTAAGGATCTTTGTGTAGCTCCCAGGTCGATTTCATATACTGACCGCGCGGATCGAGGTCGTATTGGATAATGGTGAGAATGCCTTTTTCCGCGTCGTAGCTCCCGGCAACATTTCGGGCCGATTTCGGGGCGATGCCGATCTTGCTGCGGTGCTTGCCGTCGGCTTTGAGGAACAATACCGAGTCTTTGACAACGAGCCTCTCGGCTGGTATTTTACCAAAATAGTCGTCGGTAATGAGCGGCTTTTCGGATAATGCTTTGGAAAACGGCGCGATGATCGTCGTCTTATCCGATGGCCGGAACATGCCCAACAGCCAGATGCCCAGCATACCGGTTTCGGGTTTCCACGCCTCGTCTTTGTTCGTCACTGAATTAATGGAGCGGTAAGCAACGGCTTTGACGCCGCTCAATGCCGGCAGATCAAGCAGATTAGCGATATTTTCCTTTGTCAGCATTTGTACCTTTCGGCTGATCCCGATCACGAACATCTTGCCCGAGTAATTCTCGATCATCGCATCGACCTCAAACCGTACCGATGAAGCATCCGATTCCGCGACTTTATAAGCGACCGTATCGATCAGCGCCGGCGTCTGCCAGTTTTCGAACTCAAAGCTTTGTCCCTTTTTGAAATACACCGAAAACTGCCCGCCTTCGGGCGACAGCCAGAAACGTTCTTCGCCGCCGAAACCGTTCATATGCAGCTGGTACTGACCGCTTTCGATGAGTTTGTAGTTGATCCATCCGTAGCTGTTACCGCTATCGCCGTTGGCCGTGCTGGTCATCACCCTGCCTTGAAAGGCAGGGTTAATGAGCGCCCTGGCTTCGGGATTGTCCGGGGCCGTGAGGACGATGGTTTCTTTGTATTTCTTCAAAAATGCGAGGTCGTAACCGAATGTACCGGCTGCCTGCGTTTGCTGTTTTTCCAACTTGTTCTGATCATTTTTGTGTTCCGACGAACAGCCTGCAACCGCTGCCATTATTGCCAGAACTACCGGGTAATGCGCTTTCATGGCTATTCTTTCAAATAGTTGCCATAACCGACGATCAATACGGAAAGAACGATCACCAGAATACCGATGATGATCGAGGAAATGGTCTTTTTACTTACTCCTTTCCACTCTTTCAGGACTAGTCCCCACGAGTTGGCTACCAGGATAATGAATGCCATGTGCAAGATCCATGAACTCGGCCCGTTGCCTAACTTGCTCTCGCCCATGCCGTAAAAGAAAAATTGCAGGAACCACGTAGTACCGGCCAGTGCGGAAAAAATATAGTTTGAAAGCAGCGGCGTCGAAGAATCGGTGTAGTTGCCGAAGGTTTTGTTGCGCGCATTGAGGAGCATACACCAGATGAAATTGGTGGTAAGGCCGCCCCAGAGGATCACCACGTAGGTTACATTGTTTTGAAACAAAAACTCACCCTGCCCCGGATTGGCCGCTTTCCATACCTCGTTCGCTTCCTGCGCCATGACCTTGCCCGCGTCGATCCCGAATGCGAAACAGGCGCTGAGAATACCCGAAATGATCGAAACCGTAAGCCCAAGGCCGATTTTGAATTCGGTATTATCCGCCGCGACGTGGCCGGTTTTACGCAAATCGGCGTCCTTCATGGCCCCCGCCCTGCCACAAATGATGATGCCTATCACACAAACGAGCAATCCTATCAGCACCCATTGCCCCCAGGCATTATTGAAAAGCATTGAAATCGTATCCTTGCCCGGCTGCGGGTTGAATTCGTAATAAACAGAGGGAATTAGTGCGCCGAAAACCGAGCAAAGTCCCAGGATGATCGAGCTCCCGAGCGCGACGCCCAGGTAGCGCACGCCCAGCCCGTACGTGAGGCCGCCTATGCCCCAGAGCACGCCAAAAAAGTAGGTCAGGAAGAGAATGCCGCCGTTGGTATGGGCGATGATTTCGGTGTAACCGGGGATGGTCAGGTAAGCTGCGAGCGGCGGGACGATCAGCCAGGAGAAAAGCCCGCCGACGATCCAGTAGGATTCCCAGGCCCAGCCTTTGACCTGCTTGTAAGGAATATAAAAACTGCCGGAGGCGAAGCCACCGATGAAATGGAAGATAACACCCAGAAGAGCTTGCATGAATAGTTTTTGAATTTTATCATGTAAGAGCGTTCCTCCGGGTATCTACTTGAACACATTACAAGTCTTTAACAGTTGCCGAAGGTTCAATCGCCAACCACCACCTTCCTCACAACCCGACTGTTACCCGCTTTTAGCTCTACCAGGTACAGCCCCGCGGGCCATTGCGCGGTGGATATTTGCTGCGTTTCGTTAGCCCGAATGCTGCGGTTTTTCAGCATAGGCACACCGCCCGTCGTAAGCACGTCGAATGTGCCGGTTTTGGAAGAATATATTCTAAAAAAATCGACGGAAGGATTCGGAAATACCTTTACCTCACCCGCATTGCCCGGTTCCACGCCGGTTACCGACACCGGCAATATGTTGGTCAGCAACCGCACGCCGCCGGCATTGTTGCCGATCGCGACGTCTGGCTTTTTGTCGCCGTTCAGGTCGGCGATGGCTAGCGAGAGGTAGTTACCGAAATTCACATTGCCCGCCTTGCCATTCACGCTTACGATGGTACTGGCGCGGTCGGTCCATTTGCCCCAATCGGCATTGTTGAACACCCGGATCGTTCCGGTATGGTCCACGGTCGCGAGGTCGGGCTTGCCGTCGAGATCGATATCTGCCACGGCTACTTGCGAGAAACGGCCGGCGAAATTGATATCCACGCCTGCGAATGCGTCGGTTTCGAGCTTGAATGTGTATTGTTTGTTGGTACCGGTGTTGGTATAATAGTAAATATTGCCCTGGCTTTTCCCGATGAGCAAGTCGAGGTCGCCATCGCCGTCGGCATCGTAGAAATAGGGCGAATCGCCTATTTGCAGTTCCGCCGGCAATGCTATACTTACCGCGTCGGCCAGGTTCAGTTGCGCCGCGGCGCCGTTTGTCCCTTTGTTGGGAATGTAGCGGTATTCGAGTTTCAGGTTGGAAGTAGCCGTAGCCGCAAAACCCAGGTCGGGTACGCCATCTCCATTAAAATCAGCCCATTGCGGTTTGATATTGTAGATCGAAAGCTTAGGCAATAATTCAAGATAATCCTGCGATTCGAATACAAAATTGGGCTCGGTGGCGGTTCCGGTGTTTCTCAAAAGCCAGAAACTACCTTTATAGCCGCCCGCATACGGCATTCCTCCGGTTCCCATAAGCATATCCAGGTCGCCGTCGCCGTCGATGTCGAAAAAGGAAGGCACCGCATTCTCGCCGACGTCGATCATCTGGTCCTGCAAGAAGTTCTTGCGCACGAGTTTGAAAACCGGCTTATCGCTCGTGCCCTCATTGTGGTAGTACCAGCCCGACGATTTAAAATCGGTCATATTCGCGTCGTTGGCGGGCAGGCTCGGTGCGATCAGCAGGTCTTTGACGCCATCGAAATCCACATCTTCGTAAAAACCGGCCGGGAAAATGTGCAGCGACACGGGGTCAACCGTGGGGTACGTGTTGGTAAAACTTGTAAAATTGGCAATGATGCCTTTCGCTGAGTTGGGCAGGAAAGAAATGTGGTCGTTGCTGATGTGGCCAGCCAAAAGATCCTTGGTGCCGTCGCCGTTCAGGTCGTGCAGGAGAATGGAGTTGCCCGCGTGCAGGATGTGCGCGGGCGAGGCCTCCCGTTTCGAGGGATCGGTTACCACGCCGCAATCGACGCCCACAACGAAATCTTCGAGATCGCCTTTGTGAAAATTGCCCCAGCAATCACCATTACGCTGAAAAACCGGGCTGGCCTGTGTTCCGAGGCTATCTCGTACGCCGAATTTCTCGACGCTCAGGTTCTGGTGCAATTCGATATAGTTACCCGAAAAGTCGAAGGTCAGCAAGTCGAGGTCGCCGTCGTCGTCGATATCGGTAATAGCCGGAATATCGGTCCCCGACACCTGCATATTGATATTCCCCGAGAAGCCTTTGGTATACAAAACATCCCTTACCTTTTTCCACGACCATACATTGCCCGTTTTGACCTGCTGATAAACCACAATGCCCAGTGACGTGCTTGCGAAAAGGTCTTTCAGGCCGTCGCCATTGTAATCGGCGAGGACCATCCAGTTATCCACCTGCGGGAAAAGCGTTTCGTAATAGGGCGCGTGGATGAATGTTTTTTTACCTGCATTCACCGGATCGGGCCCGGCCAGGAATGTGGTAACCTTGCTATTGGTGCGGTCGTAAACCACCAGGTCCTCGTCGGCGTCGTTGTTCAGATGCATTTTCAGGAATTGCGACGCATTGAGGCCGCCGCCCCAGGGATTAGTCATTTTCACGCCGCCAGTCGATACGCTGGTGAGTGTATCGAGCTTGAACCAGGCTTGCTGCGCGAGCAGTTGCGAAGGTTTGTAAAGGCAAGTAAGGAAGAGGATGAAGGAGGTAAATTTGGTTCGCATCGTTGAGGAATAATCTATTAGTTTTGTATGTTTTCGCGTCTACCGCGCGGATTGAGTCCGGACTCCGTATGGGCTAGTTCGTCCTAAACCTAACGAAATAAGCCTGCATTACTTTATAACGATCTGTCAATTCATGTATACTTCCATAGAAACGCTTTACGATATATTCCGCAAGGGCGCCAAAGTTTCCACCGACACCCGCCAGATCACCGACGGCTGCATTTTCTTCGCATTGAAGGGCGACAAATTCGACGGTAACCAATATGCGGCGGAAGCATTGGAAAAAGGTGCGGCCTATGCCGTAGTCGACGACCCGGACGTGGTGACCGGCGACCGGTTTCTCCTCTTCGCCGACGGCCTTACCGCATTGCAGGACCTGGCACGGCATCATCGTAAAACATTGGAAATCCCCGTGGTCGCATTGACCGGTTCCAACGGCAAAACCACCACCAAAGAGCTGATCGCGAAGGTACTTTCGATGAAGTTCAACACGTACGCCACACGCGGGAACCTCAACAACCACATCGGCGTACCGCTCACGATCCTTAGTATCGACCCGGCCAGGCACGAAATGGCCGTCGTTGAAATGGGCGCCAACCATCAGCAGGAAATCGCACTGCTCGCCAGCATCGCGCAGCCTACGCACGGACTCATTACCAACATCGGCAAGGCGCACCTGGAGGGCTTCGGCGGGGTAGCGGGCATTATCAAAGGCAAGGGAGAGCTGTTCGACTACCTTTCCAAGAAAAAGGGAACCGTATTTGTAAACACCACGCAGGATGTGATCATGGACATGGTGAGCAAGCGCCGGGCATTTGGCGAGATCGTATTCTATTGCTCCGAGAACAGTCCGGTGAACCCCACACTGGTGGAGGAAAACCCGAACGTCGTTTTCAGCAACGGCGGCAAGACTGTAACCTCCCATTTACCCGGAAGGTACAATTTCGACAACATTTGCGCCGCGCTGGCGGTAGGAAAGCATTTCGGTGTGGAAGATGCGGATGCATACGAGGCCGTTGCGACGTACGAGCCAGATAACAACCGTTCCCAAATCGTCAAAAAAGGCTCGAATACGGTGATTATGGATGCTTATAATGCCAACCCATCGTCGATGGCGGCGGCTGTGGCAAATTTTGGCAGAATGGAAGCGCCGCGGAAGATCCTTATTCTCGGTGATATGTTCGAGTTGGGCGATGCGGCGCCGGAGGAACATTTGGCTTTGGGAAAACAGATTGCCGGTGAGAAGTTCGACGTCGTAATACTTGCAGGCAAACTCATGCAACATGCGCTGCCCGCATTACCCAAGGCTTACTATTTTCCCGATAAATTCTCCCTGCACAACTGGATTATGGATAACCCGCAGGAAAATACATATTTCCTCATCAAAGGCTCACGCGGGATGTCGCTCGAAACTGTGCTCGGTGTGATGCCCGATAAATAATTTATAATTACAGTTATTATTAGTATAATTATATTGCAAAAATTGATGGCAATATAAATGCCATTTATAATAACTCCGTTCCTATAAATAAAACTAAATTCATTTGATTAAATCAACTCTTTCCTGGCATAATACCAGGTTAGGGTTTGACCCATGTACTCATCGTTCGTAGTTTTGTAACACCAAAAAATACAATTTATAAACAAACGAGCAATCATGGCTAATAGACTGTTATCAGTAGGATCGGTTTTCCCGGAATTCAAAAAAACATCCGTAGTATCGCTTGATAAAGGCAACGAATTCTACGATATTACCTCAGAAGACCACAAAAACGCTGAGAAATGGATGGTAATGTTCTGGTGGCCAAAAGACTTCACTTTTGTGTGCCCTACCGAGATTGCAGAATTCAACAAACACACTGCAGACTTCGCTGACCGCGACACGATCCTGATCGGTGCTTCTACCGACAGCGAGTACGTGCACCTGGCATGGCGCAAAAACCACGACGACCTGCGCGACCTGCAATTCCCGATGCTGGCCGACACTTCGAAATCATTGGCAGAAGAACTGGGTATCCTCGAAGCGAACGAGAAAATCGCTTACCGCGTGACTTACATCGTGGATCCACAAGGTATCATCCGTTGGGTAAGCGTTAACGACCTTTCAGTAGGCCGTAACGTATCTGAGGTATTGCGTGTACTCGATGCATTGCAAACCGACGAGCTTTGCCCTTGCAACTGGCAAAAAGGCGAGGCTACACTTGCCTAAACCATTCCAAAGCAGTTCACAGCGGTCAGTCATTCGCACGCCGGTTCTGTGAACTGCTTTTTTTCTATCCACGGGAAAACCTTCCCGCTCAAAATTCAAACGAACATGTATCCATTTGCAGCCACAGGGAACACGAAAGAGTCCCTGTATAAAGAGGTCAATTTACCTGCGGAATTCGAAAGCGTGCTCATCAACAAGCTCGCGGCACTTGACCATCGTTACCTCAAAGACCTGAAAATCAATGTAGGTAATGTTTTGAAATCACAGACATTGAACCGCAAGGAAGCATTGCTGCTCGCATTGTCGGTGGCGGTGAATGAAAAGAACGCGGCGTTGATCGCTGCGTTGGAAGAACTGGCTACGCAGGAAGGAGCGGACGAGAAGGAAATCGCGGAAGTAACAGCCTGTGTTTCACTCATGAATGCGAACAACGTATTCTACCGTTTCCGCCACTTCATGCACAAGGAGTTTTACGATAATGCGCCTGCGGGCATCAAAATGAGCATTATGGTGAACCCGGTGCTGGGCAAGGAATTCTTCGAGCTATTGAGCCTTGTGATATCCGCATTGAACGGTTGCGAAATGTGCGTCACTTCACACGAGCAATCGGTACTGAACCACGGCGGTACGCAGGCACGTATATTCGATGCAGTTAGGCTCGGAGCGATCTTCAAGAGCTTTTCTGTTTTGGTATAAAACAAAACTAGCCAGGTCTTGAAGATCTGGCTAGTCTCAAATTATCCATCCTATTTCTCTATTGTTTTCTTTGTTGGATACTGCGTATCAGTCTATTCCACATAACTGATGTAAAAGGAATTCCGGCCCCACATTGTGCTGGGTTCGAAATCGATCACCAGCGTGTTCTCATACTCGTCTTCCGAAAAGTGGTTGCGCAGTTTAAGCGGCGATTTGCCGTTTTCCCCGTTGTAATAGGCAGTCATTTCGTACCGGCCCAGGGGAATATCTACCAGGTAGCCATAATTTTTCGAATAGGGTTTTCCTGACTTCATTTTCAACACCGAGCCTTTGGAACCGTCGATGAGGTTGCCAACGGGTGTGAGTGTGAATTCAATATTTTCTTCATCGAAAATGCTGCTGTACAGTGACTTGTTCAGGCCGATCGTCGCTCCGAAATAACCCTCGCCTTCCGGACGCTCGCCCGTGAGCTTCCACTCGAAGTTCCGCACGGCGCCGTCAATGCTGAATGCTTCGAAAACATCCGGGGCCAGGTCCAGCTCATAGCGACGGCCATTGTACTGCTTCACGATCTGGGCCGAGGCCATAAATGTGCCTACTTTGGGGAGCTGGATTTCGTAATTGCCATTCGCATCGGTATTCCCGAGGGAGTACGACGCGTGGATCATTGTATTATCGATCACAACTTCCACACCCTTGATGGGGTTACCCTTCGTGTCGATGACCTTTCCGGTGGCATACCCCTCTTTCGAACCCTGCGAGCCTACGCCCGGCTCGTCGTCGGTGGTGCAGGCTGCAATGGCCCCTATTATCAGGGCCCATTGCAGCATTAAAACCCATTTTTTCATATCCAGCCTACTCGACCTTACGCAACTCGGTGGTGGAAGTATTCTCTTCTCCCTTTTCGATCGACTTCACGATCCCCACGCCCGGCGCCGTCCAGACCGTTACATTAACCAGCTCCGTTGTAATTTCCGGCTCCGTCACCTCGGTTTCGAACTTGGTGTAAACCTCGTACGAATATTCCCATTTGGTGCATTTGAATTCCCCGGCCGGTGTAGTGATGGATTCTTCGGCTACCGCTTTTCCATTCTTATGCGTCATGCGCGCTTCGAGCTTGCCGATCACCGAGCCTTCCTCCCCAACCGGAATTTCCAGTTCCATCAACACTTTGATCGGATCACCTTTGAATGTGAGCGCGCTGTTGACCTTACCGTTATTTTCCAGAAACTGGTATTGCGGGAAGCCTGTGATTTTCAAATCCGAAATGTAAGCGACGTCGTTAATCTCGTTAACCAGCTCTTTCATCGCTACCGGGTAAGGTAACTCGTTGGTCGTTGTGCCCCCTTTTGCATAGGCTTTGGACATGAAAGTCCGCTCCTCTTCATTTTCCCTGATGAAATTACTGATGGTATGCACATCCATTCCGGCTGAGTCTTTGGTACTCACGATTTTGGTGAGCATATCGCCGGTAGAGCCGTCCGAATCGGTGATTTTGTAAGTATAGCTCTTGTCTTTAGTCGGAATGAAAGCCTTTTCGGTACCGCCGTTGTTGCCGCCGTCGGGGTTCGGATTGTCGTCGTCCTTGCAGGCAGTGAAGGACATGGCCAGAACGGCCAGGGCCAATGCCGATTTGGTGAATCTGCTAATGACCAGTGAGGGTGCAATTTTATTTTTCATGGCAAATTTTAGATTTATTGTTCTTGATTCAATTCATAGAGCCTGAGAGCCGACTGACCTGTCGTGTCCCTTTCCAGCTCTTTGCGGAGTTTTTCATTGAGGTACTTTCGTACGGAAAGCTTCCTGATGTCGAGTACCCCGGGCTCCGTCGTCTCCGACACTAGGTGGTTGCTATGAGCATAATACCTGACGATCGTCGATTTTTTATCCGGAGCAGTTTCCGTCACCCAAAAGCCCTTTTCAGGAAACGGCTGACGCGCCGTGCGGGTGGTTTTGCTTGCGGCCCGACCTTGCATGCCGGCGGCGACCAATAGCGCCGCCAGCATATAATGTGCAGTGATTTTCATGGCTTCAAAAACCCTACTCTTTCAGGAGCTTCGCCTGTGCATTGTCTTTGAATGTGTTGACAGTTTCAACGTCGCCATTAATGGTGCCCTGGTAGTTGACGAAGATGCCGTAGCCCCCGCTGTTGGAGATCACCGATTTGCGGATTGTCATGCGCGACTGTCCGCCGTAGACCGCGATGTTGGCCTTCTTGCCCGACACGATCGCAATGTTACCGCCGCCTGATACTTCCGCATTTTCGATCACGTTCTGGTCGCTGGTCGAGAAGCAAATCATTCCTTTCCAGTAAGCAGCCGTATTTTCGGCGCCACGGATGATGATTTTGTTGGTTTCTGTACCTACCGCATTGAAATAACCGTCGTCGATGGTAATGGAGCCAGCACGGCCTACTTCGATAATCACGCCCGGCAGAAGTTTCCAGTTGGCGTCGGAAGTGAGGCTTTCCAGAAGACGGTACGGGCTTTTGTCTTTAAAACCTTTCCAGACCACTTCGGAAGCTGCATTTTTGGGGAGCGCCGAGGCGAAGATCTCCACCACATTGCGGCCGTTGCCGTTAGTAAATTTGGAATCCGTGTCGAGGTTCTTCACGTTTTCCGCACCGATCAGAAGGCCGGCTTCGGTATTGTCTTTGAAGTTGTTCTTTTCAAACGATGCGAGGTTCGCGCCCTGCTGAATGTAAAGGCCGTACCCGGCATTCGCTTCGAAGAGACAGTGTTTGATATTAACTTCTGCCTGGCTACCCAAAACCGCCATGCCCGCTTTGGTAGTGCTGTACAATGGCTTGCTACCTGCGTGCAGTACCTGTACGTATTCGAGCGTGTTCGCGCTGCTCGACGAGCGGAACGTCACACCCGACCAGAAACCTTTCGTCGTTTCCTTGCCGATGAAACGGATCGGGTTCGCCGAGTCGCCTTTTGCGAGCAGTACCCCGCCACCGTCGTTGATTTCCAGACGCGTATCCCGTGCAAATGCGATTACCACGCCCGGTTTGATTTCGAGCTCCGCATTTACCGTCACGTTTGCATTCACGACGTAATCCGGAACATTAGGATTATTGATGCGGTCGGACAGTGTGAGTTTGGCGCGGATGTTGGCGTCGATCACGATCGGTTCGATTACGGTTGCCGTAATCAGGACTTTGTCTTTGCTCTGTCCATTGGCATTGCTGATGGTCAGTTCCACTTCGTACTCACCCGGAAGATCGGCGGTGAAAGTGGGTTTGGCGGTAGTAGCCGAGCCCAGGCTGGCAGTACTTCCCGTCGGTTTTTTACTGAATGCCCAGCTGAATTCGAAAGGCTTGTTCTCGCTGTCGCTGGAAGCGCTACCGTCGAGGTTCACAACAGAGCCTGCATTTACATTCTGGTCCGCGCCTGCTTTGGCGGTCAATGTGTTGGATGGTGTTGGATCTTCGTCCTCCTTGCAGCTACCCAGCAACAGGGCAAAGGACAAGGCTGCCCAAAGAATTCTTCTTGTTTTTAACATGGCTAATATTCCAAATGATTTAAATGAATTACATTCCATTTCTCAATGGCGGTGCAAGTTTAAACCGATTTGGCGAGGCTGAGAAGGGCGGGAAAGCGAGTGTCGATCAACAGCGGATTTTGTCGACAAACGCCTTTTGCGGCGCCGTTTAAAAGGTGAGCTTGAAGCGGCGCTGGCAGTCGTTACGGAAGTTACGGCCAATGGGCAGCTCCTTTCCGGCGATTTCCAGCTTGTGGGAATGGTAACTTTCGACCTTATCGACGGAGACAATGAACGACCGGTGAATGCGGATGAAACCGTCCTCGGGCAGGAGTTCTTCCAAAAGGCTGATTTTCTGTTTTGAAATGAGTGCCTTGTCTTTCAAAACCACTTTGATATAATCCCGCAAGCTCTCGATCCAGTAAATGTCGTTGACGTTCACCTTCACCATTTTACGGTCTACTTTTAAATACAGAAAAACATCCTGGCTGGCCGGCGCAACCTTTTGCGCCACTGATACGGATTGATTGGTAATGTTCAAACCCGTAAAAACCTTGTCCATCGCCCGCAGGAAACGTTCGAAAGGAATTGGTTTCAACAGGTAATCTACCGCATTGAGGTCGAAACCTTCGACGGCGTAGTCCTGGTAAGCGGTGGTAAAAACTACTTTCGGTGGATTTTTAAGGCTTCGGAGCAGGTCGGTACCTTTGAGGCCGGGCATTTTCACGTCGAGGAACATCAGGTCGATCTTTTGCTGCTGCAATACCTGAAATGCCTGGATCGCGTCCTGGCAGCGCGCGGCGACCTCTATTTCCGCAAAATTGGCAAGATAGTTGTCCAGTACTTCGATCGCGTGGGGCTCATCGTCCACCAGAATGGCTTTCAGCTTCATCATCAGATTTCCAAACGTTTATCAAGGTCAATTTCCAGGATCACGGCAAAAACATCTTCCTCGTCCATGATTTTGAGGTTATGGGCCGAAGGATAGAGAATTTCGAGCCGCTTGCGCACATTCGCGAGGCCTATGCTCACGTGATGCGGGCGATCGTCGGGCACGGCGGTTTCGGGTTTACTGTTCGAGATTTTGAATTTCAATGCATTGTTCTTCACCCGCAAATCCATGTTGATCCACGCCTGCCCGATCTGCTCGCTCGCGCCGTGCTTGAACGCATTCTCCACGAGTGGCAATATCAGCAGTGGCGCAATGCGATATTGAGGCAATAAGCCGTTGATACTGAAATTAATATCCAGCCGCTCCTCGTACCGTATTTTTTCAAGTTCAATATAACTTTTGAGAATACTAATATCCCGTTCCAGCTGCACAATCTCCGTATTGGCCTCATAAAGCATGTACCGCAATATCTCCGCGAGGCCCATCACCACACCCGGCGACTGCGGGGATTGTTTCAGCGTCAATGCATACAGGTTATTCAGGGTATTGAACAAAAAATGCGGGTGCAGCTGGCCTTTCAGGAAATTGAGCTCCGCCTCCATCGCCGCCTGCCGCCTGTCGAACCACATTTTGAAAAACTTCACCGACAATGCGATCCAGACGAAAATATTGGTCTGCTCGAATGCGCTGATCAGGTAGGTCGGCTTTGCGAGCTGCTGTTTGAATGTCCCTTCCAGCTTACGCCAGACGAACGTCGGGTCGTTCTTTTTAACCGCATTATAAATAATCGGGTCGGCTACGAGTATTTCCATCAATCGGAATGCCAGCGTGGAACCGATCACGATCAGCAGAAATAACACTATGAACTGCACATATTTCTTGCGATCGAAAAACCGCGGGATGATCACGTAGGCGATCAGATAGAAATAACCGATGTGGATCGGCATAAACAGCGCCACGATGCCGATCGTGAGCCAATAGCCCGGCATGCCTGCGCCGTAAATGATCGTCAGGATCGTCAGAACCGCGAGCCAGAACAGAACGTGCAGGAAAATTCTTTGGTGTTTAACGTTATTCAGGACCGGGAAAACAGGGCGCATAGGAACAAAGATAACGATTTCGGAGGCCAATACCGGCTTTGAAAAGCATTGTCGACCGACGTCATACTATTGTCGACGAACGGCACTTGTCCGGGCAATCATTTGAAGTACAGACAAAATATCTTCGCTAACCGGTGAATCACAGGGGCCTCACCTCATAATGCAGCGATATCCAGCCTTTGAAAGATAAAATATCCAAATTTAATCCTCAAATCAGAATTTGTATCTGCAAATATTCCCTACGGTGGTTTTTCTACTTAGTTTTGTTGTAAAATCAAGATATTAACTAAACTGTAAAATAATGGCAACGTCAACCGAAACGTACATTCCGTACAAGGTAAAAGACATCTCGCTGGCCGAATGGGGCCGTAAAGAAATCACATTGGCAGAAGCTGAAAT
Organism: Dyadobacter sp. SG02; assembly: GCF_900109045.1. GTDB lineage: Bacteria > Bacteroidota > Bacteroidia > Cytophagales > Spirosomataceae > Dyadobacter. The sequence continues at coordinate 228,682 of NZ_FNYL01000008.1, read as the reverse complement.
GCCTGGTTTGATGGCGATCCGTGCCGAATACGGTCCGTCACAGCCTTTGGCAGGTGCGCGTGTTGCGGGTTGCTTGCACATGACGATCCAGACTGCGGTTCTGATCGAAACCCTTACAGCTTTGGGTGCAGAAGTTACCTGGTCTTCGTGTAACATCTTCTCTACCCAGGACCACGCAGCAGCGGCTATCGCGGCAGCGGGTATCCCCGTTTACGCATGGAAAGGAATGAACGAAGAGGAATTCAACTGGTGTATCGAGCAGACTTTGTTCTTCGGCGAAGAGCGTAAGCCCCTCAACATGATCCTCGACGACGGCGGTGACCTTACCAACATGGTATTCGACGACTATCCTGAGCTGATCGACGGTATCAAAGGTCTTTCGGAAGAAACTACAACCGGTGTTCACCGCTTGTACGAGCGCTACAAAAACGGAACGCTCCACCTGCCTTCCATCAATGTAAACGACTCAGTTACAAAGTCTAAATTCGACAACAAATACGGCTGCCGCGAGTCACTGGTTGACTCTATCCGCCGCGCAACCGACCTGATGCTGGCTGGTAAAGTAGCGGTAGTAGCTGGTTACGGTGATGTAGGTAAAGGTTCTGCGGAATCACTCCGTGGCGCAGGCTGCCGCGTGCTCGTTACGGAAATCGACCCGATCTGCGCATTGCAGGCTGCTATGGATGGTTTCGAAGTGGTAACGATGGACGAAGCTGCCGACCGTGCGAACATTTTCGTTACTGCAACTGGTAACTACAAAATTATCACCGACCGTCACTTCCTTAAAATGCGTGATAAGGCGGTAGTTTGTAACATCGGCCACTTCGACAACGAAATCGACATGGCTTGGTTGAACACCACTTACGGCCACACCAAATCGCAAATCAAACCACAGGTTGATATCTATTCTGTTGAAGGAAAAGACATCATCGTGCTGGCAGAAGGCCGTCTGGTGAACCTTGGCTGCGCGATGGGCCACCCGTCGTTTGTAATGTCATGCTCATTCTCGAACCAGACTCTGGCTCAGATCGAACTTTGGACTAACACGGCTGCTTACGAGAAGAAAGTATACGTTCTTCCAAAAGCACTCGATGAGAAAGTAGCTGCGTTGCACCTCGCACACGTAGGTGCGAACCTCGACAAACTGTCGGACGAGCAAGCTGCTTACATCGGCGTATCCGTAGAAGGTCCTTTCAAAGCGGAGACTTACCGTTATTAATAACAGGATTGATATTGAAAGACCCCGCTTCACATTTCGTGGCGGGGTCTTTTTTATGCTGCTATATTCAGGATTATGCTTCTGATTTTCCCGGTGCTGGCGGTGTAAGGTCTACTGGCCTTGCGGGCGTCGGGAAAGAAATATTGTTTTCATCAAAAACCCGCTTCACGACCTTCATAGCGGCGCTCTTTGCCGGCCCGGGGCCAGTTTTGTCCTGCCTGATCCAGAAAAGTATTTCAAAATCGATGCTTTTCTCGGTGAACCGGGTGAAGTTGAACTCGATCACTTTCAACGGGTCGATAAAATCCAGTTTCCTTATGACGTTCAACGCGAGGCCTTCCACCAATGCGAGGTCGTCTTTGTAGCCAATGCTACCTTCCATGCGTACACGCCGCTCGCCTGAATGCGTGAAATTCACAATCGGCTTCTGGAAAATATCCTTACTTGGCAATTCCACCTGCTGCCCTTCAAAATTATCCAGCTTCACCGACCGCAGCCCGATCGACAGCACCTTGCCCGTGTAGCCGTTCGTTTCGATGATGTCACCCACCTGAATCGGCCGCTGAATGGCGATGAATGCACCGGAAATGAAGTTGGTCGTGAGATCCTGGAATGCAAAACCGAGCGCCAGGGCGAGCACGCCCGCGCCTGCGAGCAGCGACGTAACCGTTTTATCCAGTCCCAGAACACCCAATGCGAAGAAGAAGCCGGTGGTGATGATCGAAAGGCGGGTAATGGTCGAAATCAGCCCCACCAGCGCCACATTTTGCGACGCATGACCCAATATGCGCTCGATAAACTTCCCTCCGAGCCTCGACAATATCCTGAAAACTACCAGGATAACGATGGCGATAAGCAGGTTTGGCAAGAGTCGGTAAGCTTCCACCGACCAGCGGTCGACCTTAATGGCGATGGGATCTACTATTTTGGAAATTTGTGCGAATATCATATTTCAATTAAATCTGCGCGGTATCGGACTGTTAAAACCGGCGCACTTTAAACAGGCTGCAACCTTAAAATGTTGTGTGGAGCACAAAAATAATGAGCGGGGCCCGGATTCGATCCCGGCCCCGCCCGCTTTTTACTTTTTGCAAGATATCAGAGACGGTCAAGCAGCTCCTTTTTCTTTGCCCTAAACTCTTCCTCGGAGATCTGCCCTTTTTCAAAAAGGATGTTCAGTTTCTCAATGGTACCCATAATAATATCCTGCGGACTTTTGTCTTCCGATCTCAGGTCGGCATTCGATGTGACGTCGTAAGCAATCTCCGGCGTCGGCTGCCGCGGCGAATCCGGGTCGGATACGATCTGCAATGCCGACAAATCCACTTGTCCTTCCTGACTGGTAAACCGGTAGGAACTTGTGGAACCCTGCTGCTGCGAGACGCCCGTGATATGGTAATGCTTCGTGTCGTAGATCGTGCGTTTACCGCCGTCCTCGATCACGAGCCGGCGTACCGGCGCGAAATAAGCGTACCGGAAGTTATTCTGAGAACCGCTGGACGTAGGATTTCCAAAAATAGTCGGCCAGGAACCAGATGTTTCCCTGCGCTCCGGCTCTTCGCTATCCTCGAACAATACGCTGGTACTCACCAGTCCGGCAAGCTCATTGCAAAGCTGGTCCACCCTCGTTTTCAACGCGCTGTTGAACATATCGCCCACCATCGTCATACCCCCTTTCATCCACTGCCCTGCCCCACCAAGCTCCCGCACGTTGAATTGCGCCATGGTGCCATTGCCCCTGACGATCGCTTTCAAAAGCGCTTCGACGGTTTCGGATTGTAAACTATATCGGTCAGCAATTGCATTCACTTTTTGCTGCCCGTCTGTGCTTAATGCTTTCATGATTTTGATTTTTAAACAACAGCCACAAAAACAATGCCATAGCGCCTGAAATACCGCAGACTTATCGATCCCGGCCGCTCACGCATCGGATTCCCGGCGACTTCTACATTGCGCCTATGTTTGACCTGACACTAGTCAAATTGTTCAATTAATCACAAAACGTTATGAAACAACTTACCGTAACAGGAACCCTGCTGAAAGGGCTGGTACTGGCTTCGCTGCTGACCGGATGCCAGAATGACGACGTTGTAACACAAAATTCGCAGTCCGGTGTTATGACCAATGACCGAAATGCCAAGACTATCTTCACGCCGCAGCTTATAAAAGAAGGCGCGAACGAACTGGAATATTTCGGAGATTATGATTTGAATAGGGGAAAGTTAAAGAAGCTGACCAATCTCCCCGACGGCACTTACACGGAATACCAATACAACGGCCAAACGATAGTAGCACAACGAAGAAAAATCTCGACAAATGCGCTTGTCTATCAGGTAACCTATCAGCTGGACGCGTCGGGCCGATGTGTCGAAAGCCTGAGTACCGAAACCAATAAACCATTGAAATACGAGTATGGTCAACTCGGCAGGCTGGTAAAGGTTTATAATAAGAATAATTCCAACGAGCGAATGGAATTCCAGTATGCACAGAATAATGCGCCATTATTAAATCAAATAAATTTCTTTGACCAGGCAAATACCCCAACAAAGGAAATTACTTACAACTATTCTGTTCAGGCCGGCGGCCAGCTGGAAAATAAATACCCGACGAATCCGGATGCACTGGGCACTACAAGTAAATACCTGCCCCTGTTCGGAGTTTTTCATTCAAACCTACCGACACTGGAAGGGATAAAATCGCTCCCCTGGAACGGCGCACCATTTCCGGGAAATGCTTTGACATATAGCGTCAATTCCGGCGGATATGTCAAAACAATTATTGCGATCTCCACAATGACCAATTCGACGATTTTTACAAGCCGCACTTACACCACGTCGAAATTATAACCCCGGTTTAATAGCCTCTCTAAAACCGAAGGCTTATTCAGCCAGTCCGCACACCCATCGGATTACTGGGATAATAAACACTACCTCTATGTTTGAACCGATAATTTTCAATCACACATTTAATCATTAATGATTATGAAAAGACTTCACATCGCAGGGAAATTGTTGAAATGTCTATTGTTGGCAGGATTGCTGACGGGATGTCAAAATGAAGATGTTCTGGCACCGGCCGACACAGTGGCGAACGTTTCAAACGATCAAAATGCCAAAATTACGGCGGAGATCAGGCTTGTAAAAGAAGGTGAAAAAATAATTCAATATCATAAGTCCGGTCGATTTGCAGGCTATGTGTCAAAAGTAAGTGAAGAGTACTATTACACCACTTATTCTTACGTCGATGGTGCTGTGCCAGGTGCTTACTCGATTACAAGTAAGCAATATGCAAAAGGAAACGACGCGCTAGTTAAAGAAGTGAATTATGTCATAAATGAAGATGGAGTATGTACTAAAAGGCATGATCTAACAAGCAACAAGATCTCCAACTTCACTTATAAAAACAGAACCCGGTTAGAGAAAATCACCTTGCAGGGGAGCTCAGAAAAAGCCGAATTTATTTACATTGTTGCGTCGGACACGGGTAAAGATCGTCTTTATAAAATTATTCACTCCAATAATAACGGAGCTTACAAGGAAATAGAATTTTTCTATAATATGGGTGTCGGAACCCAAACCAAGCCCGATAAGTATGCCCTAAACAACGAGCATACCTGTCTGGATAAATATCTTCCAATTTTTGGAGCATTTAGTGATGTTATAGTTCAACGTGCTCAAATCACTCCGCTACCATACACAAATCAATCCAAGCCATACTACGAATACTTTTATCTCCTGAACAATGATGGCTATCCCATATCACTTGATAGGCGGATGTATCCAATAGGAAAGGGATTCAATGCCGGCAAACAAACCAGTGTGAGTCTTTTCAAGTTTTCAACCCAGTGGGCGGGAATATAGGAAACTTATTCCAAAAATAGTCCGTCATCTTGGCGGACTATTTTCTGGCATTAATTGTATACCACACTCGACTACGATTTGAAACACTATTCTACTTGGCGACACTTATAGTACTAGTAACAAATAAGAGAATAGTTTATTTAAAAGTTAGAATCCAAGACAGTCAAAGACTAACAAGAGCTGTAATTAAAATATTCAATAAATATAAAAGCAGGCAATCAGATTGATTGCCTGCTTTTATATTATATCTCTTGCAACTAATACAAAAAACAACAATACAATCATCAACAAAAGCCGTTAATTAAATATTTTTTAAATGAAATCATTTCTTAGATACATTTAAATCGAGCGTTTTATTATAATCATCATTTAAACATCTAAGCATTATGGAGCATTCAAAAATTTCCGGAAAACTATTAAGAAGTATGCTATTGGCAGGACTGCTGAGCGCTTGCCAAAACGATGAATCAATTGCACCATCACAATCCTCATCCGTCGAATTAACTGACCAAAATGCGAAACTCATCGCCAATCCTAATCTGGTAAAAGATGGAGATAAGACGTTGGAATATGTCAACTGGGGCAGATATGCAGGTAAACTTTCCAAAGTGTCCGATACCAAGTATTTTACAGAATACTCTTATAATGACAATAACGGCTCCACCGATTTATGGATTACCAGCAGGCGTTACGATAAAGCCAGCAACGCTTTAATAAACGAGCACAAATTCCAGATCTCGAATGGAAAATGCATCGCAAGCGATGACGTGACCAACCAGATCAATTATTCATACATATACAACGCCGCAAATCGGCTGACCGAAATAAAGGCAATACCGCAGAACGCGCCGGTCTACAAAATTGTGTTTGATCATGCCTATTACAGTGCCACGAAAGAATACCGGCTGCGAACAATCACCTTTCACGAAAGCACAGGCCTAGTGAGCGAAATAACAATTGGCTATACCCTGCCGGGCGGCGCACTGATCACGGATAAATACCCGTTGAATCCAGATATCGGGTTGGATAGATATCTACATATCTATGGGAATTTCAGCAACTATCTGGCTCAACAAATATCGGTAGCGCAGCTCAATGCTTCAAATCAGCCGATAACATTTACCAAACTCACTTATTCGACCAATTCCGATGGCTACGTAACGACGAGAGTTACCGAATATCATCCACTCGGGTTTGGCAACAATAATGGTGTAAAAACTACTATTGATTTGCTCAAATATTCGAATTAAATAACAATAAAAATAGGTGACCGTAGATGTCACCTATTTTTATCCCAAGTATCCCGAATTAATTTTTCTAAAATGGCCAACGACTTGATTCGGACCGGGCCGTTCCTCAAATGTCCCGGTTTTATTTCAGGGCTTGTTCAATCGCCTCCCACTTTCGTTCCAAACCGATATCCTCCTTCACAGGCTTTTGGTTCTCCGCCATTTTCTCCGCTTCCTGCAACCGATCCTCCGTCAGTGGATGGGTACTCAGCAGTTTCAAACTCCCAATATCCCCATGTTCGTTTTTAAGCATGGTAAACAAATCCACAAAACCCTTCAAATTCAGCCCGTCGGCCTGAAAAATGGCCATGGCTTTGCTATCCGCTTCGGTTTCGAGCTCGCGGGAGTAAGTGAGGTTGGCGAGCATGTTGGAGTTGTCGGCCAGGACGGTTACAATGCCGTTGATGTCGTTCAGGAGCAGGGAGAGGAATAAATAGCCTCCCAGACTTCGGAAAATGTTACGCAACGAGTGGCGGTAATGCACGTGAGAGACTTCGTGCGCCAGTAACGCGGCAAGTTCTTCCTTGGTTTTCATCTTACGGAGGATACCGTCGAATACCACAATGCGACCGCCCGGTAACGCAAATGCATTTGCGTCCGCATTCTTTACGACCGTCACGCGGATCGGATAATGGGTTTTGAAGTTGATGGACTTTACAAAATCGTTTGTAGCTGCCGTGAGGTGCTCGTCGACATCGTAAGCCTGGATCATGTTATCGTACATCGTGTCGCCCATTTGCACTTCGGTGCTCACGGGGAAACGCGCGGCGACCGCGCCGGCCAGCCAGGGAAGGCCATACCAGTAGCCCAGGCCCATCAATATCACGACGGCGAATGCCACGGCTGTGATGGTGGCATTATTCAACTTGAAAATATTCGTGATCCGCTTTTTGAAGAACACTTTTTCCGGATAGCGTTTTTTGAGCGTTTCGGGCAGGCTTTCTTCCTTGCATTCGATAGTTTGCTGCGGGAATTCTCCGTACCTGAAAATGAACAACGTACTGAAATTGTCGTCCGTCACGATGCCGGGCAATGCCCATCGCACCGAGGTGAGCTCGCCCGAGGGATCACGGTAATGAATGAGCCAATGATCGGGCATGAGGGTGAGGGTCGCGTCGTGCGCGATGGACAGTCGGCCGTCGTGGTAACGGACACTAAAATTGTACATGAAGCCAGCGGGGTCGGTTAAACAAGCCCAATATCGATCATATCCGCAAGATCTTCACCGGTTGCGTCGGTATAATCAGCTTCGGTTTGAACGATCGCGTTGACATCCAGCGGTCCGTCGATATGGATATTGTCAAATACGAATTGCATTGTGCGCACGATCGCCCAGGGAGTCCCTAAACCAAGGCTCAGTACGATGATCAGCAAATTGATCACAATCAATTTGAAGTACGCGCCCGCAGTGGCTGTCGAACGGAAGTTCAGCCGTGTTTCGCCCTGGTACATGCGGATATTGTTGACATAATAGGCAAAAAGGTCTTTTGCCCACCAGAAAGAGTAAATTCCCAAAGTGATCAGCGTCAGAAAATAGCCTTTTACATTCAGCCAGAAAAAAGCCCCGCCCTCGCCTTCGTACGAGAATGTAATATTTCCGAAACGCAGGTTCTTGAAAATATACTTCCGGATTTCAATGACCAGCCATGCACCGTAAATGCCGAAAGTAACGAGCGTAATGATAGCCCCGACGATAAACATATTCAGAAACTCCTTCCTGTCGCCCCGGTACCCGAAATGGATTCCCCGCCACGACGACCGAGACGTTCTGTAACGAAGTGCGCCGTGAATGGCAATAGGTATCAACAGCAGGAACCCTATGTAAAAGACAGCGACGCCGATCATCGTAATGGTGGCGTTTTTGGTGAAAATTGCACCGAGCAGAATGCAATAAAGCCCCAGGAAAATACCTATCGCTTTGATAAAACCGATAAACATTTCCTTACCAGTCCCATGAAATGTAAAACGGCTTCCTTCGAATTCGGATTCCTCATACATGTATTTCAACAACGCGGCCCTTGCCCAGGGATAGTAGAGCCCGAAAGTCACAATGGTCAGAAGAATATTGACAATGTAGATACCGAAGAGTTTGGCCCCTTCCCCATGAAAGGTAAGCTGGCGGGTTTCGTGCTGTTCCATTTAGTTAGATTTGAATTTGAAGAAGTCCAAATATAAAAATTTCAATTTGCTAATAAATTAAGTAACCATTACCAGGCACAAAAAATCAAGAGTTAATTATTCTCCGGCATAGTTATTTTAGTCATCTACACATTCATTTCATCAAAACAACCGGAAACCATGGATATCTATCAATTAGCCAACGAATACCTGGACACTACCGACGGTGGCGGCGATCCCAGCGATCCGCGCGAAACGCCGCCGTTCGATCCACGCCCCGAAGTACCGTCGCCGGACATGCCCGAGGAAACCCCGCCGTTCGAAAGGGAACCCGAGACACCGCCCGTAGATCCGGAGCCTGAACTTCCGCCGGTTGAACCGATCGTACCGGAAGTAGAGCCGCTGCCGGGCGAGGAGCCTGGTATTCCCGCATTTAGGTAACCGAACTTTACAAAATGTACTATTTTGAAGTTTTTCATTACTAAGCAACTATATTTTCTAATTCTGTCACAAAAACTACTACAAAATTTGTAGTCGAAATTAAATTCGCCGTATCTTCACTAAATTTCTTTGTAGACCCGACGAATGGCTAAAATTTTTACCCTCTGTTTTTTACTTGTCTCCTTCTCTATTCAGGCTCAGTCATATAAGCCGCTTCCCGGAAAGATCGAAGCAGAAGATTATACTACAATGAACGTCGTTGGTACCGAAAACACTTCGGATGCGGACGGCGGTCTTAATGTGGGCTGGATTCAGGATGGCAGCTGGATGGATTATGCCGTTCAGGCACCGTCGGCGGGCTACTACACGTTCAGGTTTCGTATTGCGAACGGGTACAGCCCCGAAGCCACTCTGGTCTTACAGTCGGCAAGCGGCGTTACGCTGGGCAGGGTAGTTCTTCCTCAAACGGGTGGAATGCAGGGATGGCAGACGGTTTCGTTCGTCGCTCTACTTCCGCAAGGCAATCAGACAATCCGCGTTTTCGCCGAAAAAGGAGGTTGGAACTTCAACTGGTTCGAGGTAACCGGATCACGCACGCTTGCCGCCGGAAAAGTGGAAGCAGAAAGCTTCGATGCCATGCATGAAGTGCGCCTCGAAAATACAAGCGACGAAGGCGGCGGCCAGAATGTGGGTTACATCGACGATAACGACTGGATGGACTACAACCTGAGCCTCGCAAATGCGCGGGATTATGAAATCCAGTTCCGGGTGGCGAATGCTTACGGGAACGGCATTATCGAAATCCAGAATGCAGCCGGGGCCGTGCTCGGGCAAGTGAACATACCCCAAACGGGCGGTTGGCAAAACTGGGTGACGGTCAGCACTACCGTCCCTCTGCCCGCGGGCAGCCAGGTGATACGCCTGTTTGCGCGAAGCGGCGCCTTCAACTTCAACTGGTTTTCGTTTGTGTCAGCGGGCGCCCGCATTACGGGTACGATCCTGCCTGCGAAAGTCGAAGCGGAAAATTTTGACGATTCATACAGCGTACAACTCCAAAATACGGAAGATACCGACGGCGGCCAGAATGTGGAATGGATCCAGGACAACAGTTGGATGGATTATGACGTACACGTTCCGGTCGCGGGCGTTTTCACATTCAACTACCGAATTGCCAACGGGTACAGTCCGGAGGCGACCCTGGCCCTCAAAAACAGCGACGGTGCAGAACTGGGCAGCATTCTGTTGCCGCAAACAGGTGGTATGCAGGGCTGGAAGACCGTGAGCATGCTCGCTTCCCTCCCGGCCGGTAACCAGCGTTTAAGGGTTTTTGCCACGAAAGGCGGCTGGAATTTTAACTGGTTTGAGGCCAAAGAATCCCGTGCATTGACGAGCAGAATAGAGGCCGAAACTTTCGATGTGGCGTCGGATGTACGCACGGAGGTTACAGGCGATGTGGACGGGGATATCAATGTGAATTACATCGATGATAACGACTGGATGGATTACAATGTGAATGTACCAACGGCTGGTACTTACACGATCAACTTCCGTGTTGCCAACCAATGGGGTAACGGGAATATCCAGTTCAAAAATACAAATGGTACGGTGCTCGGAAGCGTGGATGTACCGCAAACCGGCGGCTGGCAGAACTACACCACCGTTCGCACCACTGTTCAGCTGGAAGCGGGAAGCCAGGTATTCCGCATTTTCGCCAATCGCGGTGCATTCAATTTAAACTGGTTCGAAGTAATCCCCGGCTCCGTTCAGGGACAATCGGTGATCACTTTTGAATCCATTTCGGACAAGAACCTGACCGATGGCTCATTCAACCTGACCGCCAGCAGTACGAATCCGGAAACGCCCGTTCAATTTACTTCTTCCAATCCTTCTATCGTTTCGGTTTCGAATGCGACCGGTATCTGGAAAGCATCCATTCATTCAGCCGGACAAGTGACCATCACCGCTTCACAGGCCGGCAATAACAATTATCTGACGGCCGAAAACATCGCCCGGACATTTACGGTTTCGGATAACTCGAACCCCAACAACCCGGCGCTCGGCACCAAAATCCCGATCGACCCGAAACGCTGGTACCAGCTTACCAATGCAGCCAGCGGCCTCGACGCGCTGTTCGACGGCAACACGCAGGAAAACGTGAATACCGGTTGGGGAAAGGTGATCAACAACTACGAAGCCTATTATCCGTTGAAAGAAGGTGAGCAAATTACGCTCAATGGTATAAAATTCTTTGACTTTACGGGCACCGCGCAGGATTTCCCGCTGACGCTTTCGGTGATTACCGATCAATGGGAGCGCATACCGGTCGCCACTTTTACGGGCGAGATCTACAACGGCTGGGTAGGCCCCTACCCCGACCGACAGCTGTCCGGCGACGCGCAGTTCAGGCTCGACCAGCCAATGAGCAATATCCGGTACCTGGTAATGACGATGTCCAACACATTACCGACCGAAATCGAGTTTTATGGAAGTTACACACCGGGCAACGAAACCGTCAAACCGGCGCGTGCCCAGCATATCAAACTCAACGATATGCTGGGTGTAAATGGTTATGAATGGTATTTCCAGGACGGCGCGCATACGGAATCGCTCGTGGAATCGAAAGTGCAGGCAGCCAAGAGCTTCACCGGCCTGCGGCATTATATGGATTGGGAAAAGCTGGAATCGACGGAAGGCGTTTATTCCTACAACCCGACATTGAGCGGCAGCTGGAATTATGATTTGATCTACGAGCGCTGTAAACAGGAGGGCATCGAAGTACTGGCTTGCCTGAAAACCCAGCCCAACTGGATGATGCAAACTTATCCGGAAGACCAGCGTGATCCTGAAAATGTGCCGGTACGTTACGGAAAGAACTTCACCGAGCCGATTTCATACATCGAGCAAGCCAAAGTGGCATTCCAATATGCGGCGCGTTACGGGAGTAATGTCAATGTCGATCCGACGCTTTTGAGCGTTTCCACCACGCCAAGATGGACAAACGACCCGGTTAATACTGTAAAAATCGGTTTGAACCTGATCAAATACATGGAATGCGATAACGAGCGCGATAAATGGTGGAAAGGCCGTAAAGGTTATCAGACCGCCCGGGAATATGCTGCAAACATGTCGGCATTTTACGATGGCCACAAAAACACGATGGGTGCCGGTGTCGGTGTCAAAAATGCAGATCCGAATATGAAAGTGGTGATCGCCGGGTTGGTTACCGGCCCCGATTTCGTGAAAGGAATGGTGGATTGGTGCAAAGAATTCCGTGGATACAATGCCGATGGCTCCGTGAACCTCTGCTGGGATATCGTGAACTTCCATTTATATACGGACGATGCGTCATCGAACCAGAGCGGGACATCTACACGCGGTGCCGCACCGGAGGTTACCAATGCCAATGTGCTGCTCGACAATTTTGTAAAAGTCGCGCGCGAATTATCGAACGATCAGCCTGTGTGGCTCACCGAAGCTGGCTACGACCTGAGCCCGGAGAGCCCGTTAAAAGCGATTTCGATCGGCAATAAGTCCGTACAACAAACCCAGGCCGATTGGATTCTGCGTACGTCGCTCTTTTCTGCACGTCACGGGGTCGAGAAGGTGTTCTTTTACCAGATGTACGACAATGGCGGCTGGGGTATGTTCTCAACCTCCGGTTTCGTAAATGACGACCAAACCCGCAGGCCGTCCGCGGATTACTTCCTGCAAACACAAAAACTGTTCGGCCAATATGAATATAAGGAAACGCTTCACAACGACCCGATCGTAGACCGTTATGAACTGAACGGCCAATCGCTCTTCATTCTGACGGTACCCGATGAGGTTGGCAGAACCGCTGAATACACCGTAAACCTCAACCAGTCGGGCATTGCGCGGATTTATACGCCGACTGCCGGCGCGGATAATATGGCTATGACGGAGTTACCGATCGTGGATGGCAAAGTAACCGTTACAGCGGGGGAAACGCCGATTTTCGTCCTCGCTGCCGAAGGCCAGAATGCAAGACAGGCAGCTATGGAAATGGCGGCACCAGCAGTTAAGGAAGAATTCTCGCTCCACGCCGAGGCCAATGTATATCCCAATCCTGCTTCCGATTTCGTCAGCATCGATCTTGCGAATGACAAAACCGGACAAATAGAAATCCGCATTTTTGACGCCAAATCGGGAACGCTTTATAAGAATATGCGGGTAAATAAAACCGCTAACCGTTTCTCGCATCAGCTGAATATTATGCAGCTTCCCGCAAGCGTGTACATCGTCGAAATCAAACAAGGCAATGAGCGTGCATTCCGTAAGATTGCCAAGGTCAACTAATAGAACTTGATCATTGCAAAAAGCCCGGACTTTTGAGATCCGGGCTTTTTGCTTCTAGTCGAGGTAGGAGGCGCCGCTCATGCGCCGGTTCCATCGTCCGCCGGTTTCCAGTCGGGCGATATTGAATTTGTCGCGATATTCTTTCGGCGTTACGCCGGTACTTTTCTTAAACAGTTGCCGGAAGGATTTCAAATCGTTGTAACCCGAATTCAGCATTACTTCGAGCACACTCTGGTCTGTTTGTGCCAGCAATTTCTTGGCGGCTTCAATGCGCGTCCGCTGCAAATATTCGATCGGCGTCACGCCGATCGCCTGCTTAAACCGCCTTACCACATTTCTCCGGCTCGCCGGTATGTCCTGAATGAGTACTTCAATGGTACTGCCTTCCTGATATTCCTTTTCGATCTTCTGCTGTGCCATATTCACCAGCCCGTCGCCATGATTTTGCGGCGGCGCGAAAGTACCGAAATAGGTCTGCTGCTCGCGGTCCATATCGATCGCGAACATTTTGGCTGTCCGCAGCGTAAGGTCCTTTCCGCAAAACCGCTGGATCAGGTACAGCATGAGATGGAAGCTGCTGGTAGCGCCGCCACTTGTGAAAATGCCCTTATCTTCTGTGACCACGGCATCGCTTTTCATGATAATATCCGGAAAATTCGAAGCCAGCGCCTCGGCCGCGTCGATGTGCGTCGTGGCGTGCTTGCCATTCAGCAGGCCCGCGGCTGCTAGCAGGAACGCGCCCGTGCAGAAGCTGGCCAGTTCGGCGCCGTTTTTGTATTGCTCCCAAAGCCAGGGAATACAACATTGGTTGCTCATAGTCGAAAGCTGAACGTCCCCCGCACCGAACGCCGGTACGAGTATGAGGTCCTGCTTGGTAAACTCATGAATCGATTGCATCGGGTAAGCGCCGTAAAACTTCCCTGGCTCGGCGTCCGGCGAGAATAATGTAATATTAAAGAAATGGGGCTGGTTGGCACGCTCGTAGAAGCTGTTCACGGACTCGAAGACGTCGAGGATCGCCGCTACGCTCAATAATCGGTGCCGATGGGTAATTAATAATCCTAATTGTAACATGTTGTTGATGTGTTTAAACTTTGACATTCAGATCAAAGCGGGCACCAATATAGAAATTTTGTCTCAAATACCCCTCCCGATTGGCGTTTTAAGCAATTGCTTCGCATCTCATTTTTGTTAAATTTTGGATTTCTATATTAATATTTTATTACCACTAAAACATTTATCCAAAAGAAGCCTGATTACTTATACATTCGCCATCATCTAGATCTGAATCCTTATGAGCAAAAGTAAATTTGAAATATCGCTGGAATCCGGGGCACATCATCAACTCCAAGCCTTAACCGGCAGCTGGCAAGGCACCACCAAAACCTGGTTCGAGCCCAATGTCCTCGCCGATGAATCCGACATGACCGGCACGATCAAATCCATCCTCGGCGGCAGCTTCCTGATGCACGAATACCAGGGTAGCATCGACGGCAAACCATTTCAGGGCATTGCCATTTACGGTTTCGATATCCCTAACAGCAACGCGCAGGCATTCTGGATAGACAGCTTTCACATGGGTACCGGCATGATGCTCTCCAACGGCACCCCTACCGAAAACGGATTTTCGGTTTTAGGTCAATACAGTGTACCCGAATACCCCGCGCCCTGGAACTGGCGTACCACCGCTGAGTTGACCGATCCGGACACTTTGGTCATCACTGCCTACAACATCTCTCCGGAAGGCCAGGAAGACAAAGCGACCGAAACGGTTTACAAAAGGATTAGCTAAGGCCGCATTTGCGCCAGCTCGTTTTGGATGAAGGTTTGCAACTGTTCCTTGCTTGGAAGATTGACGACATACTTACTTACAAACAGCTGCATATCGCTATCCGCAACCGCGTATTCCACCAGCGCCCGGTTCTGGTCCGTCACCAGCAGTAAGCCCACTGGCGGATTATCGTCCCGGGCCATTATTTCTTTCTTGTAGTAATTGATGTAGGTTTTAAGCTGACCAATGTGCTCATGCCTCACTTCATTGGTTTTCAGCTCGATCAACACATGGCATTTGAGAATCCGATGGTAAAACACGAGATCGACGAAAAAGTACTCGTCTCCCATAGTGATCCGCTTCTGCTTCGCCTCGAAGCAGAAGCCATGACCTAACTCAATCAGAAAAGCTTCCAGGTTATCGACCAGCGCCTGTTCCAGTTCGTTTTCGTAAACTACATCTTTGGCTTTCAAACCAAGGAATTCAAAGGTAAAAGGGGATTTGATAATGTCGGCAATACTCGGACGTTGCGCATGCTCCTCCACGCTCCGGGCCAGTGCGTCGGGGTCAATACTCATTCCGGAGCGTTCGTAGTAGAGGGTGTTAATTTGTCGTTTGAGTTCTGAGACGCTCCAATTACCCATTACGCACTGCCGCTCATAGAAGGCCCTTTTTTCGGGTTCTTTTAGCGGAAGTAATAAGGCGAGATGTGAAAATGAGAGCCGGGAAAGCAATACTTCTGCGTCGATCGAAAGCTTGCTGTTTGGGTCGTTTACAACCGCATTAACCTTATCCAGCTTTGCGGGAAGGTCATTCAACCTAATCGAAGGCATACTTTTGAATTGGGCAGAGAGCGTCTGCCCAATTTGGGGATAGGTAAAATAGAATTGCCTGAACAGTTTCAGGCTTCGTACACTTAGCCCGGCCGTGTCCAGGGCTTTGGCCAATTCTTCAACCAGCCGCTGCCCATACCGCGCCCGGTCTTCACCATTCTGTTCAAATTCCACAATGTGAAAGCCGATCAGCCAATTGCGGATAGTCATGTAGCGATTAATGGCTTTCGAAGCACTTTGTTGAAGGGTGGAGTTGGTGTCCTGAATGGCCGATACCAAAGCGTTAAAATTTGTCATGATTGATGAAGTTTTGATGAGAAAGCCAAAAGATCTGATGCTCTTTGTTACTTCGCCAAATCCAATGCTCCAATGGCACGACTTTGTTACCATCCGGCAAATCAAGTCATCAGCAAATGAAAATATTGAACAAAATACGGCTATTGACCGTGCTTGCGGCGGTAATCGCTGCCTGTAAGCCGGTACCCGTCTCGCATTGGTTCCCTGTGACGCCGCAGGAACACTACGAACGCGAGTTGCTGAAAGCTAAAATGGAAAAGACCGTCGCAGGCAGTGCCTGGTTCCGGATGAGCGCAGAGGTACTTTCGGATTCACTTTTTACGATAGTACCTTATCAGGAGCGCGTTTTTCTGGGAGATTCGCTGCCCGCACAGGCTTTCAGGCTCACAGTGCCGGAAGGCCGCAGGCTGGTGATCACGCCCAATCGGACGGACGCGGATTCGGCCGCATTACTCTTTATGGAGCTTTACAAAATCAGGTGGAACGGAAAACCGCAACGTTTGAAATACCTCGAAACCAACGGCGAGAACATTACTTATTCGAGTGGCGAACAGGACACATTGCTGTTGAAACTGCAAACGGGCCTGTCACAAAAACTCGCCGTTACAGTATCGCTCTCGACCGAGCCAACGCTCGGATTCCCCGTAGCCGGCCACAATATGTCAAGCGTAATCAGCGTCTGGCGCGCGGAACGCGATGCGGGCGCTCGCTCGCACGAGGGGATAGACATCCGTGCAAGGCGCGGGACGCCGGCTATCGCAGCGCGGAGCGGCTTTGTGTCTCAGGTGGGAATGAATAATCTGGGTGGCAAAGTGGTTTTCCTATCGGTGCCGGACAGCCCCTATTCGCTGTATTATGCGCATCTGGACAGTCAGCTTGTTTCGACGGGCCAGCTCGTTACGGTGGGTGATACGCTTGGCCTGATAGGCAACACGGGCAATGCTATCACAACTTCCCCACATTTGCATTTCGGGATTTATGCAAGAGGTAGCGGCGCGGTAAATCCGCTGCCGTTCATCGAGGACCGGCGGGAGAAAGTCCCCAGGTTGCCGGAGGTTTCCAAGTGGCTTGGTGATACGGTAATAATCAAAAAGAAGACGATTTTATATAACAACCCACAACTTGATCAGAGCGCCGCTATACGGCCACTGCCGATGAATACGGTTATTCGCATTGTGGGTGAAATGGGCAAAGGATACCGGGTACAATTGCCCGATGGCTCGAAAGGGTACATTCCAACACTCCCGATCGAGCGGTATCAGCGTAAATCAATAGGTCTCAGCAAAGCCGATTAACATGTATGTTTTTGAGGTAAAAAGATGACCATCGGTCGGGCCAATGGTCGTCTCGGAATTTTAAGCGACTGCGACAGTAGTGTTTGTAGTGTCAGCTTTAAGCGAAATGGGTTCTGGTACATCCGCTACCGCATCGCCTACAACCGGACCGTTGTGAGATAGCTCGCTACCTTCTTTTTTGGATTTAAAAATGGGCCACATAAACTGCGCATACCATTCTTCCTCCTGGTAATGCTTGATGCCGTAGCTCGACGGATATTTACGGGTAATGATGCCGGTCCCGAAAATGATGTCCCAGAGGAAAAACATATTGCCAAAGTTGCCTTTGTAATACCCTATCCCATCGTCGGTCGTATCGGCGTGGTGTGCATGGTGTGTGGCGGGGGTGGAAATCAGCCTTTCCAATACCCAGCCGATGGGTTTCAGCCATTTGATTTCATAAAAAGGCTTATCCCAGGGAATGCTCGAATGCGCGCCGGTAGTGATGAACGATTTGATCACCTTCACAAATAAGGCCGCATAACCCAGCCCCAGATAAGTCAGCGCGACCGTCAGGTAAGTTTGAGAGAAAAACAGCGAGTAAATCACATTCTGCCTGCTGGCCATCGCCATGCCCATATACGTGGCGGAATGGTGTGTCCGGTGAAAGCGCCAAAGCCAGGGTACCTGGTGATGCAGACGGTGATACCAGTATTGCGTAAGGTCGTCGGCCACGGCGATGATCAGGAATGCCCACCAGAATGGCACCCATCCGAATGCATCCTTCGCGTCGGGGAGCACCAATGGCAAAAATTTCAGTCCAAAATAGGCAACGAACGGTCGGATAATCAGCTTGGGAACCACAAAGCAGACGATGTCCAGGATTCGCTCGTTTTTCGTCCATTTGTTTTCATACAAACCCGCCGCGAATTCGATCACGCCCAACACGAGCACGATCACCGGTAATCCCCAGCTGCTCAGATTCTTGAAAACCGCCTCGACGAACGCAGGCGCCTTGAAAGGAAACTCGTTGCTTCCTTCCCACGGCCGGTAGCCGAAAACCTGGAAACTGGCAAACATCAAAACAATGGGCGCAATGTACAGCACCACGCTGAGGAGGCCATCTCGGGTGATCTTCCGGGCCAGTGCATTATCCAATTTCATGCGTGATTTGATTTTTTATGGTGAAATGAGCGATCAGATAAATAGTTTCCACGCCAGCCAAATGCCTCCGGCGATCAGTACAAAAGGGATTAATGTGAGCAGAATGCCGACGGCGATCTTCCTCGCGAGCAGCACCACGTCTGAGAATGTGAACATATTGTAGCTTGTATAGTAGTACCGGTTTACTATAAACGCAGTAGTTAATATGGGTACGGAAATACCCCGGGACAGCACAGCCGGCAACTGAAATCGCCAACCACCGAAAATTTCAGATGATCAGCCATGACTGTCAGGCGGGATATTTCCGAGAAATGTCAGAGATGATTCGCCGTTTCAACAACAGCTACGGGAATAGATCCGTGAAAAACAAAGCGTGAAGGTATGCCCTACCACTTCCCTCCATGGGGCCTTACAAAGTAAATTAACCGCGCTCATATTCAAGTGCCTGGATTATTACTCAGCTCAGGGTGGTTCAGGAGCTTTGTTTTTTAATAGTATACTTATTTGATAGACAAAGTAAGTTTAATGTTTTTAAAAATGCAATAGCTAACCTCAATTTTCTTGAAAATAAAAAATCCGTGACGACAGTAACGCGCTGTCGGCCACGGATCAGACAGAAAAGGAGCCAGCGGCCCCTTTCTGTACATCCTTATATAAACCAATTTATTTCAACTCGGCGAGCCATTGCTGCGCGAATGCGCGGGCAGTATTGGTGGGCGTCGCGCCCATGCGGTAACAGAACTTCCACACATCGCTTTTAGCCTCATAAGCCCCATTTACAAATTTCTTACGACCATTCACCTCTTTCGTCTGCGCCGCGAAATCCACGCCTTTGCTCTGGTTGAGGAAGTCGGTGAGGCGGGCCGTGAGTACCTTTTTCGGGTCTTTCAGTTTCTCGTATTCATCGGCATTGCTCTTCGCATTCCGGGTCAGCGTCTCCTCCGACTGCCTGATCTCGTCGTTCGCCAGGTATTCGGCATATTGCTTTTTGAATTCTTCCATATTGGTTTTCAAAAGCGGTTTGATCTTTTTGAAGAATGCCGCATTGCGCTTGCCGTCGTCGATCTGCTTCTTGAAATCAGCCCGCTGTTCTGCCGGAATGCTGCTGAGCATACTTTCCATGCCTACAAATGTCTCGGCGGATTGGATCTGAATGTCCACAACCGGCTCCATATCTTTCGCCTGCAATCCCTGCACGCCTTTCAGGCGGCCCGCCCGGATTTCCGCTTTGCGTTGCTCGCTCACGGTCGTTTCCAGTTTCGGATACTTTTTTGCGATTGACTCGGTATAACGTTTCTGGAAGTCTTCGGAATTGAAATAGGTCTTCACAAAAGCACCTGCTTTTTTAATTGCGGTCGCCTGGGTTTCCGGCGCCAGCGAGCGGCACGCAGATTTTACGGAGCTCCCGAAGTAAGGCACATTTACCGAAGGAGCTTGTAAACCATTCCAAAGGCGGTTCTGAATATCTTTCTGGCTGATTCCATATTCTTCAAACTCGTCGCTGAAAGTAAAATTCAGGAATGCAATGCAAAACGCATAGAGGAAAAAGGGGACTATTTTAGTTTTCATGGCTGTAATTGTAATCAAGGGTAATGGCTAATGTTAGGAGAGCGGTTATTGCTTCGTGGCGGTCATTTCCAGCTCTGCACCCTCGTATATCACGAAAATATTGAGTTTACCGTCCTTCACATTGCCTACTTTATCAGTGCCTTCGTAAAGATCGATGCCTGTGCTACCGGCGTTTTTCAGGGTAAGTGTACCTACCTCTTCATCGGGTTGGCGGTCGCCGTCGAGTGTCAGTTTCATTTTGGCACTAACCACTTCTGAGGAGAATTTGTCGAGCTGAACGATAACTACTGCTTTGGCCAATTCAAGCGGGTACTCTTCCCCGTCCTGCGTCATACGCGTCACTTTATAGCTTCCTTCCACTTTCGAGCTTAGTTCCGGGGATACGTCCTTGTCCTTTTCTTCACAAGCGAACATCAATGTAGAGAGCAACAACAGAGCAAAAATGTTTTTCAAAAATGTAATCTTTTTCATGGCTGTACTGGATTTGAAATGAATAATGGATGAGATAATTTTTTGCCTTTCGACATGACAAAGGTAGCTTGTCCAGGTAGCCGGGATCAATCCTATAAAAGCATGATTTTTAGAAAATCATATGTTTATAGGATATTATTAAAAGGTTTTATTTCAGACTTTTGCCACTGTAATTTTCCAATCCATTCTACTCTCCGGATCCGATGAAGTTATATTTAAGAGCACTTTTACTGACCTTTTTTTACACTGCGGCTTTTGCACAAAACCCAGATCCCGCAGCCATTCAGAAGCGCATTCAGGCCAGTAAGCAAGACACGAACCGCGTTCTCGCTTACATCGAGTATGGACAATATCTCGAAAACCACAACCTCGACAGCGCTGCCAAATATTATCTCAAAGCAGATGCGTTGAGCGAGCAGCTGAACTACGACATCGGCCGGTTCAAGTTCCGTTCCAATTACACTTACATCCTCAACTTGCAGGGGAAATTTGAGGATGGACTGAAACTGAACCGCGAAAGCCTTGAAATTGCCAAACGGATGAACCACCAGGTCAACATCGGCAAGAGCCTGAACAACATCGCGGCCAGTTACACGTACATGGGTAATTTCACGGAGGCGATCAAGTATTACCAACAGTCGGCAAGCCAGTTCGACAAGCTGGGGATGAAGGAGTTTTTGCCCCGGCTTTACATCAGTATCGGGACGGCGTTCGAGCATGCCAATCTTTTCAACAAGTCGGTGGTTTACAAGCAAAAGGCTTTGCAACTCGCCCGCCCGATGAAAGACAGCCTTCAACTGGCAGACATTCTGACCAACATCGCAGGCAATTATTTTAACCTGAAAAAGTACCCGGAAAGCCTCGCCCATTTCAAGGAAGGGTTGCTGGTGGCTGAGAAGATCCATTCGGAAGTCTTCATTACACAAGCCTATGCAGGCCTCTGCCGCACCAATCGCTTGTTGAAAAACCTCGATGAGGCATGGATATACGGCCAGAAAGGGCTCGACCTGGCCAGAAAAAACAACAATGTATTTCTCGAACTCGACTGCCTGAGAGCATTGATGTTCCTGGCGGAAGATGCAAAAAAAGTGGACTTATCGGCCAAATACACCAAAGAAGCGCTCGACATAGCCGAAGCCAACAATATGACCGACCATTTGGTGGAGCTTTATGAAGATTACGCGACCGACCTGGCCCGCCAGAACAACTACAAAGCCGCCTATGATTACCTGATGAAATATTCGATCCTGAACGACTCCATTCAGGGGATCGATATTCAAAAACAATTACAGGAACTCGATACCAAATACCTGACGGCACAAAAAGAAAACAAGATCGTAACACTCGAAAAAGAGAAACAGACGCGTACCACGTTGATTTACGGTCTCATTGCCGGGCTCGTCGGGTTGCTGATCATTGCCGTGCTGGTTTACCGCAACATCGCATTCCGGAGGCGCGTGGCCGAGCAGGAAGTGCTGCAATTGCAGCAGGAAAAACAACTGGTAGCCACCAATTCCATTTTGAAAGGACAAGAAGAAGAACGCACCCGCGTGGCCCGCGACCTGCACGACGGTCTGGGAGGACTATTATCAGGCATCAAACTAACTCTGAACTCAGTGAAAGGAAATGTAATCCTGCCCGAAGAAAGCGCCATGACGTTTACCAGGGCCCTAACCCAATTGGATGGCGCGATCAGCGAAATGCGTCGCGTGGCCCACAGCATGATGCCCGAATCGCTTGTGCGGTTCGGATTAATCGACGCGCTAAGCGACTTTTGCGAAGGCATCAGCGCTTCCGGCCGGTTGAAAGTACACATGCAGGCATTCGGTTTCGACGACAAACGGCTCGATTCGCAGGTAGAAGTCGTACTTTACCGCATTATCCAGGAACTGCTCAACAACGTGCTCAAATATGCCGACGCCAGCGAAGCGCAGGTACAGCTTACCTGGGTCGAAAACAATGTGAGCGTCACGGTCGAAGACAATGGCAAAGGATTCGACGTCAAAAACCTCGAACAAAACAAAGGGGCCGGCCTCCGCAACGTCCAGGCCCGCGTTGACTACCTGAACGGCACACTCGATATCCAGTCGAAACCAGGCGATGGTACCTCGGTACTTGTCGAAGTGATGCTTTAATCATTGATACCAATGCCGGATATGGCTTTAACCTTTATAAAAAAGAAATTATGAGTGTCAGAATTCTCATCGTAGACGATCACCCGCTGGTACTGGAAGGATTGAAATCGCTGCTCGCCGACGTGGAAGAAGTGAAGGTTGTGGGAACGGCCACCAACGCCATCGATGCAATCGCATTCCTGAAAAGTAACGAAGTCGACATCGCATTTCTCGACATCAACCTCCCCGACATCAGCGGTATCGACCTTTGTAAAAAGGTAAAAGACCAGTTCCCGGAGGTTAAAACACTCGCGTTGAGCACATTCAACGAGCGCGCCTACGTATCACGCATGATCCAGAACGGGGCTTCGGGGTATCTGATCAAAAGCTCGGGCAAGGAAGATATCCTCGAAGCCATTACCCAGGTGCAAGCCGGCGGCTATTTCATGAATGTCCAGTTTGATCAGGTAACCCCCGCGACCGCGCCTAAAACGGTCCCATTTCTCACAAGGCGGGAAAAAGAAGTGCTGGTACTCATTGCCGAAGGGCTTACCAATCCCCAGATCGCCGAGCAGCTGTTCATTAGCGTCACCACCGTAAACAGCCACCGCCAGAATCTTTTGATCAAATTTGAAGTATCGAATACAGCTTCGCTGATCAAGCTGGCTGCGGGGTTGGGGTTGATTTAGAAAAATGCTATTTTGAATAATGGAAGCGACATTGAACGACGATAATCCTACCCTCCTTGATTTCATATACCAGTCGATGTTCGTCGTTGATACGTCGCGACCAAAAACCCGATAGCTGATGTTTCAGCGGTTCCTGCTTGCCAATTCCTGAAAAAGGTGATTGCGTAATAGATTCCAACAGGACACGAATCTTTCGTAGAATGACTTCATTCCCTGTTTGCTTCCAATAGTCGAGTTGAGATAATGCCTTGGGGGTGAACTCTATTTCCATATATCGTCGAGGCCAATTTTTCGGGTATTATTGTCCCGGGCCTCTTTGATAGAGTCTAAGAGTTCAGTTTTATTAGAAGAATTGCTGAGTAGATATTCGGTAGCATCCTGCTCCGTCCGGAAATTAATCCCGACTGATTTCAGAAAAGCTTTTACAGTTGCAATCTGATCGTTATCACCTTCGATGATCAATGTTGCCATATCGCATTCAATTGAAAATCAAATATAGTACTTTAAATTCAATCAAAACCGGTATAACAATGCCTGACCATCACTCCTTGCTCAGGCATTGTCATAAACTCAATTCGTCGCCAAACTCCCAAATGGAAAAATAGCGGATGAAACGTGTGCCCGGTTCATGATCTGGCCTAGTTCTTTGGCCTTTTCGGGGAATTGCGGGGTGAGATTGCTCTTTTCCTGCGGGTCTTTGGATAGATCGTAGAGTTCTACCAATGCGTCGGGATTACCCGCTGCTTTCAGACGGACGGCCTTCCAGTTGCCTTGGCGCACAGCCTGCCTTCCACCTTGTTCGTGAAATTCCCAATAGAGGTAATCGTGCTTTTTCTGCGTCGGTTTGCCTTTTAACGCTTCTGTAAATGAAATACCGTCGATATTGCGGGGTGACGAAGCATTCGCCAGCTCCGCGAACGTGGGTAATATATCCCAGAATGCGCCGATATAGTCGCTTTTCGAACCGGGCTTGATCACAGCCGGCCAGCGTGCAGCGAAGGGTTCGCGGATACCGCCTTCGTACAAATCACGCTTTACACCCCGGAAACCTGCATTGCTGTTGAAGAAATTCGGATCGGCACCACCTTCGATGTGCGGGCCATTGTCGCTCGTGAATATGATCAGTGTGTTTTTATCGAGGCCTTTTTCCTTCAATTTGTTCACTACCTGTCCTACATACAAATCCAGGCGTGCTACCATCGCAGCGAATGTCGCGTGCGGGAATTCCTGCGATGCATAACCGCCATCCGTAGCGCCAGGGCCGTAATCAGCTCCTTTGTAAGGCTTTTCCTCAAATTTACCTTTATAATATCTGACAAGACTGTCGTCCGGCACCACCAGTTCGGCGTGGGGAAGAATGTATGGTAAAAACAAAAAGAAAGGCTGCTTGCCATCCTGCGCATCGACAAAGCTGAGCGCCTTCTTCTGGATCAGATCGGGAGCGTATTCTTTATTATGGATCAACCCCTTGTTTCCTTCCAGCAATATTTTCTTACTGTTGTCCCAAATATGCTCCGGGTAATAACGGTGCGCGAGGCTTTGGCAGTTGTAACCATAAAAACGGTCGAAACCCTGCTTGTTAGGATCACCTTCGGAGGCCACGGGCCCCAGCCCCCATTTCCCGAATGCCGCCGTAACGTACCCCGACTTTTTGAGCACTTCCGCAATCGTAACAACCGAGTCGGCAATAGGCTGCTGGCCTTCGGGCTCGACGCTTTTGTTCCCGCGGATATACGTATGCCCCGTATGCTGGCCCGTCAGCAGCGACGACCGCGAAGGCGCACACACGGAAGTACCTGCATAGAACTGGTTAAAAATCATCCCTTCCTTTGCGAGACGATCAATATTAGGCGTCTTAATAAGCTTTTGTCCATTAAAACCTACATCGCCGTAACCGAGGTCGTCGGCCAGGATAAAAACGATATTCGGACGTGCCGGTTTGGGCGTTTGGGCTTGTGGTTGATGACAGAAGAACGATGTGGCAAGAAGGGAAACCAGAAAACAATACTTTTTCATTGTGGAGTAGATTAATACACTTCAGAAAGACATTGCAACCCTTGGATTACTTGAATTTAACGCATTGGCCGCCTTTAAAATTGGGAGAAAGTGCCTGTTTCGGCAATGGTAATGCCAGATTTGTAAAATCCGGAAACCGGGGAAGTAAAAAGCAAATTGCGATGTATCTTTGTTCCCGATACCCTACGACAGCCCGGACGACTGGCATGAATTGACAACCACCGAAAATTCCGGCAAGTCGCGCCTGGACTGTCTCTTAGGGTATCGGAAATCAGATACGTTCTGAATATCGCGAATCGAAGGATCGATATAATCTACTTGTTTGATAGACAAAGTAAGGATAAATCGATTAAAGAAACAAGTGCGGGAGGAATTCTTGTAAAAAATTATTTGACTAAATACTCACGGCCGAGGTAATCGGATGAATGCCCTGAACCCGGCCGCTCGTTCTCACTTTCCAGATATCATATTTCTTCTGCATGTCGAGCCAGAACTCCGCGCTGACGCCAAAACCGCTTTCCAGTCTGACAGCCATTTCGGCAGAAACCGCAGCCGCTTCATTGACAACCTCGGAAAGCTGCTTCCGGCTCACATTCAGTTCCTTGGCAGCCCTTGTAACCGAAATATTCATTTCCTTTAATATATCCTCACGCAGCACGGCACCGGGATGCACAGGTTTCATTTCACTTTCCATATCGTTAATGATAGTCGACATAATCGATGTTATACGCATTACCCCCTTCAAATCTGAATAACACGCGGTAATTCGCGGTAACCCAAACCGACCAAACACCTTCCAACCGACCCGACAAAGCATGCAACCTGTACCCTGGGATCGCCCTGATCGGTTCCAGGCTTTTGGCTGTATTCAGCGCCGAGAGTATACGCCTTAGCTTGTCGATCTGTTCAGATGGCAATTTCGATGCATCATCCTTTTCCCAAAGAAGCCTGAGCCCTTTGTGGCTAAAAGTCTTTATCATAAAGATAGCGTGTCACCCCGAGGGTTACAAATATTTTCAGCAGTAATACATTGGTTACTGCTGAAAAGGCTATCTTCTATTTTTTAACGGTACGCCCAATCTCCCGAACGTTCTTTCCCGTCTTCTGCTGCAAATCATCGCCCATATCTTCGCGTGCTGCCTCAGCGATTTTTTCGAGTTCTGCTACGATTTCCGGGTTTTGTTCCAGCACGTCGTATCGCTCCGACGGATCGCGGGCGAGGTTGTATAATGCTTTCGGGAACTGATGATCCTCCGGTGCAGGGCCGGGCTGTCCGTTTTTGCCCGGTAACGAGCCTTCGTAGGTGCGGCCGGGGTGGGCGAAAATGAGCTTCCAGTCACCTTTACGCACGGCTTCGAGGCTGTTTTTGCGGTAGTAATAGAGGAAACTTTCGCGCGGTGTCTGGCTTTCGTCGCCTTTGAGCAATGCGCTGAAATCGAGACCGTCGATTTTTTCCTTAGGCAGTTTAGCACCGGTCAGTTTGGCGATGGTTGGTAGGACATCAAGGTTCGACAGAAGCTTGTTGGAAACCCTTCCCGCCGGAATTACACCCGGCCAGCGCATAATGCAAGGTTCGCGTTGCCCACCTTCGAATGAAGTCCCTTTACCTTCGCGGAAACCGCCTGCTGATCCTGCATGGTCGCCGTAGTTGAGCCACGGACCATTGTCACTGGTGAAAATCACAAGGGTATTGTTGTCCAACCCCTGCGCTTTGAGCTCTTTCATGATTTCCCCTACCGACCAGTCGAGTTCCATCATCACGTCACCGAAAATACCTCGCTGGCTTTTGCCACGGAACTTCGCAGACGCAGCCAAAGGCACGTGCGGCAGCGGGTGCGGTACGTACAGGAAGAACGGCTTGTTTTTATTTCTTTTGATAAATGAAATAGCCTTTTCGGTAATTACCGGTGTCAGTTCGCTGGCGTCTTCGAGGTTTTTGATCTCTTTCACCTGCTTGTTACCATCGATCCAGTGCAGCGGCGGATATTTGGCGCGTTCCTGCCATGGATGCAAGGGCCACATATCGTGCGAGTAAGGTACGCCGTAATATTCATCGAAGCCCTGCTGCAATGGCAGAAACTCCTGATCGCTGCCCAAATGCCATTTACCAAAGATACCGGTTGCGTAACCCTGCGCTTTCACGAGTTCGGCAATGGTTTCTTCTTTTGGATTAAGACCAACACCAGCATTTGGCCCGAATGCCCCTGAAATGCCCAGTCGGTTGGGATAGCAACCTGTGAGCAATGCGGCACGCGAAGCGCTGCACACGGCCTGTGCGGCCATGAAGTTGGTGAAACGCGTGCCTTCCATGGCCATTTTGTCGAGGTTAGGCGTTTTATAGCCCAATGCGCCATTTACGGAAAGATCGCCGTAGCCGAGGTCGTCGATGAAAAAGAGGACGATGTTGGGTGTTTTTGCGGCTGGTTTTTCGATTTTGAATGCCATCAGCAGGCAAAGGCCTGCGGATACCAGCAGCAGAGAGAGTACTCGAAACATATTTTAAGGTGGTTTTAGGTAACTGGTGCCAAAGATCCTGCTTGGTGCTTACTATTCGCATGCCTCTGGCCGGAGTTGCCTCCGCCAGCCGGAGGCTGGATAATAGCAGGCACCAAGCCGGAGCTTGGCACCATTCGCTCAAAAGTAATTACCAGTTCGGATTTTGTTGCAGGTTCGGGTTCAAATCGCGCTCTTTCTGCGGCATCGGCCATAGGTAATGCCTGCCCGGATCGAAAACGCGGTCCGAAGAAGCTGCCTGTACCGTAACAAGCTTGCCCGTAGCGTCCGGATAAGTAATACCGAATACCGGTCCATTCATCACTTGCTCCCCGATTTTCCAGCGGCGGATATCGAAGATACGCTGACCTTCAAATGCCAGCTCCACGGTCCGCTCGCGCCGTACGATCTCGCGCAATGCAGCCTGCGAGGTAGCGGTTACCGATGGTTGTTTCACGTCCGTACGACCATTTCTCACCTGGTTAATCGCCGCCAGCACAGTCGCGTCGGTTTGCCCCAGCTCGATTTTTGCCTCGGCGTAAGTCAGCAATACTTCGGCGTAGCGCAGCAGGATAATATTGATGCCGCTGTTGGTCGGGTTAGCGAAATCTTCGGTATTGATATATTTTTTAATATTAAAACCAGTCGTAGAGGCAATGTAAGTACTTCCGATGGCATCCGCTGTCGTGCTTGTCGGGCGGGGCTGGAAGGTAATGCCGCTCGGCAATGCGTCGCCTTCGAGGAATACCGAGAATTTCAGACGTGGATCACGGTTGGCGTAAGGTTTGGCCGGATCGTAACCGCTCGAAGGATCGGTGATTTTCTTGCCTTCCAGCGTTTCGTAGGTATCTACCAATGCTTTGGTAGGAACATAAGTACTTTGCGCATTTTTCTGGCTGTACGGCGCGAGTAAGTTGAAAACGTTGTTTTGAGCAACATCTTTTAAATACTGCTTATCCAGAAGTACTTCCTTATTATTCTCCGCGGCGTAGCTGTACAGCTTTTCATACGAATCGTACAAACCATACACGCCCAGCTTGATCACCTGATCGGCAGCGTCAGCAGCTTTCTGGTAACGTCCCGCATACAGGTCCGCACGTGCGAGCAGGCCCAGGGCCGCACCTTTTGTAAAACGGCCCTTATCTGCGGCTCCGTAAGTCGTCGGCAGTAATGCGGCAGCTTCGGTTAGCTCCTTCTCCACAAAATTCCAGATTTCCTCGACCGGCGTGTTTTTCAATGTCCGGCCCTCTTCAATGCTGATCGAGGACGTTACCAGCGGCACCGGACCGAATAATCCGGCCAGTTTCAGGTATTGATATGCCCGCAATGCCTTCGCCTCTCCTTTCAGCTGGTTAATCAACGCCGTGTTGGTACTCGGCACTTTGTCGACGTTTTCCAGAAAATAGTTGACGCCGCGAATGCCGCGATACGACCGTTTCCATTCTTCATAAATCACAGAACTGGTAGCGTCATAACTGCCTGCCTCGATGTACGCGGCCACGTTGAAGCTCTGGTTGGTATGTGCCAGATCCGTAATACCGTCCCAGGTTACGGCCGTGGTACTATCCAGATCGGTATATAGTGAATTAACGGCCAGTTTGGCATCGTTTTCGGTTTTCCAGAACAGATCTTCGGAAAGACGGTCGTTGGGAACGGTTTCGAGCAGGCCCGAGTCGCAGGAGACAAGGCTGAGCGCCAGTGCGGCAATTCCTGCGTAAATGGTATGTCTAAATGTGTTTGTTTTCATAAAATCAATGCGGTCAGAATGAGAGGTTCAACCCGAATGTGTACAAGGCTGTCTGCGGGAAATACACGGCGCGACCAGATGGTACTTCGGGGTCGAGGTTCCATTCATTCAGTTTCGAGAATGTAAGCAGATTGGTAGCCGATGTGTAAACGCGAATGCGGCTCACATGCAGTTTGCTCACGATTTCGGCCGGGATGTTGTAGGCCAGCTGCACGTTTTTCAGTCGCAAGTAGGAGCCGTCGATTACCAGCCGGTCGGAAGTGGCCACGTTGCGGAGGTCGAATTTGGTCGGGCGCGGGAAGCGTGCACCGGGGTTTTCCGGTGTCCAGTAATTGTTGGTGTAAATCTCGTGAGTGAACCCTTCCTGGTTACCCATTTCAGCCAAAGCACCTGCAAGACGCGCATCCACTTTCGCCGCTCCCTGGAAGAGAATGCTCAGGTCGAAACCTTTGTACGAAAAGTCTCCATTCACGCCGAATGTATATTTCGGAAACGAGTTACCGATTACGGTCATATCGTCGGCATTGATCTTGCCATCACCATTGCGGTCCACATACTTCACATCTCCGGGCTTGGTATTGGCGGCGTAAGTAGCTTTGTACTCCGTAATTTCCTGCTGGGTCTGGAACAAACCGTCGGTCTGGTAACCCCACAGCGTGTTGATCGGCAGCCCTTTGGCGATAATGTAGCGCGGATCGATGTCAGAACCGGTAATGTATGGACCGGTACCTTTCAGGTCGGTCACTTTATTTTCATTGATACTCAAATTCGCGCCGAGCGTGTAGCGGAAACCGGAACTGCTCGCTGCACCCCGGTAACTCGCACTAAACTCCCAGCCTTTGTTTTCCACCGATCCTGCATTCTGCGGTGGCGCTTTCAAACCAATAGTAGCCGGAATATCGAGGTTCAAAAGGATGTCGTCGGTGAGCTTGCGGTAGTAATCGGCGGTGAATGTGAGCCGTTTGTTCAGGAATGCCGCGTCGATACCAATGTCAAGCTGCGTCGTCGATTCCCAGCCGAGGCCGGTGTTCGCCAGGGTCGTAGGACGATAACCTTGCACCGGTGTGCCGCCGAAGCTGTAACCGAGCGCCGTCAATGCGGAATAGTAGCTGTACAGGTCTACCGACTGGTTTCCGGTAATACCCCACGAGCCGCGGAGTTTCAGATCGTTAACAGCCTTCTCCAATCCCTGCCAGAAGTTTTCCTTCGAAATACGCCATCCTGCCGAGAATGAAGGAAAGAAGCTGTATTGTTTGGCACCCGTGAATTTGGAAGAACCATCATAGCGCCCATTCGCTTCAAACAGATACTTCTCTTTATAATCATAATTCACCCGGCCGAAATACGATCGCAAGCCATACTCGGCATCCTTACCGGTGTTGCTTTTAGTACCGTCGTTCGCGCCCTGGCCAATCGAGCCGATGTCATTATTATAGAACCGCTCGCGGTAAGCAGAAAGGAAAGTCTGCGTGTTACCGATCTGTGAGTACCCCGCCAATACTTTTAAACCATGATCGCCGAAGCTTTTCTCGTAAGTAAGCAAGTTGTTGATCGTGTATTCGCGCAGCGTGTTACGCACTTCGGTGAGCGAATTGATGGCCACCGTTTTGGTGATGTTAGTATTCTTGTCGGTGTTGGTGTAAGCGTTCGTATAGTTTTTCTGGTTGGTAAACGTCCCGCGACCCGCAATTTGCGTCGAGAATGTCAAGCCCTCCGCAATGTCGAACTCCGCTTTCAGATAACCGGCCAGGTAATCCGTCACTTGCGCCGACTGACCGCCTATTTCGTTGAACATCAACGGGTTGTTACCCTGCGTACTCAACCCATAAGAACCATCCGCATATTTGGGAACCGCCCATAATGTGCCGTGAAAGAAGTTATTCAATGGCTGTGGATTATCGCCGGTATTGTTCACAGTCGGGTTCAATGCCCGGGCGTAGCGGTAGTTAATATCGCCGCTCACGCGAATGCGTTTCGAAACATTGTAGTCCGTATTCAATCGGAATTCCCCGATTTTATTGGAATAACCTGCAATCACACCCTGCTGATCCTGGAAACGGGCGCTCAACCGGGTGCGGATTACGTCGGTGCCGCCTGCTACCGAAATCGTATGGTTCTGCTGGGGCGCCGAGCGAAGCATTGTTTCGAACCAGGTATTGGGCATCGGATACTTCTCGCGGTCGGTCGCATTCACATATGCCTGAATGGATTCCTCCGTAAAACGTGCCGGAACCGCCAGGCCCGCATTCGTGTACGCAGCCACCTGCTCGCGCATGTAAGCCTCTATACCCATCATTTTGGGCACATTATTGGATTTCTGAATGGCATAATAACCGTGGTAATCAACTTGTACCTTGCCGCCTTTCGCACGTTTGGTGGTGACGAGAACGACCCCGTTCGTCGCGCGCGAACCGTAAATGGCGGTTGAAGATGCATCTTTCAAAACCGAAATGGATTCGATGTCGTCCGGGTTAATGTCGCTCAGGCGCTGCTCGATACCATCCACAATCACCAACGCGTCGTTCTTGCCCAGGTCATAACCGCTTGTGCTGCTGCCGTTGATATTAAATGTCGTAATACCCCGCACGCGGATGTTGGTATTCGATTTACCCGGCGACCCGCCCTGGTCGAGCACGGTTACACCCGGCATAAGCCCTTGCATTGACTGCTGGATATTCGATACGGGCCGTTTGGTAATCGCTTCCCCACTGATCTGCGACACGGAGTTGGTCATCGCATTGCGCTTCTGCGTACCATAACCGACCACCACGACTTCCTCCAACTGCTTCGTATCGGCAGCGAGTTTGATGTCGATCGTCGTGCGGCCCTTCACGGCCACTTCCTGGGTAACGTACCCGATTCCGGAGAAAACAAGGGTACCGTCGGACGGTGCGTTGATTTCGAACTTACCGTCGGCGTCGGTCGAGGTACCGGTAAGCGTGTTTTTAACGACAATATTGACGCCCGGCAACGAACCATTGTCGGTTACGGACGTGACGGTGCCCTTCACGGTGACGTTCTGGGCGAAGGCGCTGAGGCCGAAGAGCAGCAAAGCCACGAGTAGCCGGCCTCTGCTCAGGAGAGAGTTTCTGGATAGATTTTGGAACATAGTAATTAGTAAAAATGGGGCTGGGTTCAGACAATCGGGTGCATGTACAGCCGCGTTCAATGGTTGCTGCCATTGAAATCGTAAAAGAAGAACGTGTCAAAAGAGGTCGCGACCAGTTAGCGGCGACAACAGCAGATAGAAAAGATTGGGGAAAGATTCATGGTGCAGTTCGGGTTGGTGGTTGTCAGTAGGCAATCAATAAACTATAAATCTATTAAATAGATAGGCAAAGTAAAATACAGAATTTTCAACAAGCAACCTGAGTTTACTTATTCTTAACAAATAAGCTAAATTTTAAGATTTACTAATATTATTCATTTAAAAAATCCAATATAAGTTCATTTCTACCTGCCGTAGATCGTCTGCAGATACTGTTTTTGCAGGGTCGAAAAGTAGAGCACGCCCCCGATAAGCGCCGCCCAGATCAGGAACAGCAGCGTCGGATGCGGGAAATAGTGATAGGCTGTGATGAAGATCAATGCCCCACGGGCGAATTCGAGATAGAATACCCAACGGCGTTGTTCGAGGATAGCACCGCAGTTGATGAGCGTTACGAAGATAACCAGTGCGACCATTACTTGCAGAAATGTTTCTTCGTGATGCTCAAAAAGCAGCAGAAAAAACAGCGTGATCACGGTAATGGTAAATTGTACCAGCACATACCGCCTGAATTTCTGCGATCGGACGCGGACTTTATTCTTGGACAAAAAGCGCTTTTCGACTATACGCCGGACCGTGGGGTCAAAGTTTTCGGGGCTGCCGAAAATGACTTTCAGCTTGGCGATGATGCCCTTTTGCTGCTGCGCCGAATACCATATCTCGACCAGGAAATGGAAATGCTGCCAGAGGAAACTGTAACTGTCGAGTTGCTTGGTAAGACCGAAAACCGGCTGCTCCTTTTCCTCGGCGAATGTGCCGAAAAGCTTGTCCCAGATGATGAACATATCCCCGAAATTCTTGTCGAGGTAGGCCTCATTGCTCGCATGGTGCACGCGGTGGTGCGAGGGCGTCACCAATATATATTCGAGGATGCCGAGCTTGCCGATCACCTGCGTGTGCGTGAAAAACGGATAGAGTCCGTGCACGATGAGCATGGTCGTGATCATCGGCGCCGGGAAGCCGATCAGCGGCAGTACCGACCAGAAGGCGGTACGTACCACCGCCTGAAAAATCGTAATGCGCGTTCCCGCCGTGTAATTGAATTCTTCACTGGTATGGTGCACCACATGGAACCCCCAGAACAGATTGATCTTATGGCCCATCCGGTGATACCAGTACCACACGAAATCGGTCGCCAGTATGAGCGCGATCCACACCAGCAGGCTCGGACGTATCTCGAACAGTCCGTAATTTTTTTGGAGATAATCGTAAAAAAAGAAGAACGACCCGGCTGTGAACATGTCGATCAACCGTTCCAGAACACCCACATTCATATTGGCAATGGAGCTGTTGAAATTGAACAATTGCCGCCCAAGACGCTTCGAAATCCAATACTCAATCCCGATCAGCGAAAGGAACAATGGAACGGCCAATGCCATATAGTTCAGCGCCATAACCGATTCTTTTACTATATTTAATTAATAGATTATATATACAAAGATTGAATGCGCGATTGTATTTGCCAAAATTTTGGAGGAAAACCATTAAATAAAATCTAAAACCCTTTTATTCGTGGTTTTACAACGCAGGTACATCAGCTTGCGGGACCGACCACTGATACCAAACCTCCCTTTTCCGGATGGAAAAAGAAAATACCTACTACGGCGTGAAAGAGATCGCCCGCCGCGCCAACGTCTCCATCGCGACAGTCGACCGGGTGCTGCATAACCGCTCGGGCGTTTCGGAAAAGACCAAGAAGAAGATCAACGACATTATCAAGGAGCTGGATTACCAGCCGAATATCCTCGCGAGTCGGCTTGCGTCGAAGAAAATCATCTCGCTGGCCGTGCTTATCCCCCGCGTTTCGGAGGAAACCGATTTCTGGGAAGCGCCCATGAAAGGCATTACCCGCGCCGATGCGGAAATCAAAAAATACGGCGTGCAGGTTACCACCTTTTATTTCGACCTGAACGATCCCGCGACATTCAACGAGCAGGCTGCGGCCATTCTCGACGGCCATTTCAAAGGCGTATTGCTGGCCCCCTCGTTCATCGAGGAATCCCGGAAATTCGTCCGCGCCTGCCGGGAGAAAAAAGTACCGTTCGTGTTTATCGACTCCGACGTACCCGATGAGGACAACCTTTGCTACATCGGCCCGCATTTGTTCCAGAGCGGTTATGTAGGTGCCAAACTGTCGACCTACCGACTGAAAGAAAAGCACAAAGTGGCTGTCGTGAACATTTCCAAAGAGACCGACAGTTATAATTATCTGCAAATCGAGGAAGGCTACCGCTCCTATTTTAAAGACCACAACCTGCCAATCGAGATCATCCGGATCGATATCAAAGACACCGACAGCCTGTCCGTCACCCGCGACCTCACACGTGCATTACACGAGCACGATGATATTGAAGCCATTTTCGTCACCAACTCCCGCGTTTTCTCCGTCGCAGCATTCCTCGAAAAGAGTAAGCGCTCCGACATTTCGCTGATTGGTTATGACTATTTAAAAGAAAACATTGCCTACCTGAACAAGGAGCTCATCGACTTCCTGATCTGCCACAAACCCGAAGACCAGGGTTACCGCGGGCTGATGGCGCTCTACCAGACGCTCGTCCTCGGCACCTCTGTGGAAAAGACGCATTTCATGCCGATCGATATTGTCACGAAGGAGAACCAGGCATTTTATCAAAACTAATGCAAAAATGGCGCGAAGGCGACATGGCCCGCTATTCGCAGGCCTCCGGCCGGTCGGTTCTGCAAAGGCGACATCACATTAGAGACCGGCCAGAGGCCTGCGAATAGTAAGTGCAAATTCAGAGATTTGCACCATCACGTTTACTATTTTTGTTGTTACATCCCTGCGGGTTTTACGAGTAAGGCGGGTTTCAGGATTACTACAACATCACATCGCTACGCGATTTCGCTCCAATATGCATTCCGCCAAAATGTCGTCAGGCATGTAACATTGGTAGAAACACGCACGCATTGCCGTTTTCAAAATGCCGTCAGGCATGCAATAACAATGAAAACACCTCATACCGCCATTCACGCACATTACCATATTTACTCCCACATATCCATAACATCACAAAATTTCCTGTAAACAATATCCCGCATTACTTGTAAATTAAAATATGTGTGTATATTTACGGGTACGTACCCGAAATCAAAATCGGGCTGGCTATTCCTGAACTCTTTTCCCCTTGTTTTATGCATTCGCTGAGCAGACGAAAGTTTATTTTCCAATCGGCAGCCGCCGGTGTTGGTCTGGGTTTAATGAATCATTTGCCCGCATTCGCAACGCCTGCGGATGGCAAAAGAGTGGGGATTATCGGGCTGGACACTTCGCATGCCATTGCATTCACCAAAGCATTAAATGCCGAGCAACCTGACCCGGTTTATGACGGGTACAAAGTCGTGGCGGCCTATCCTTACGGCAGCAAGGACATCGAATCGAGCACCAAGCGCATTCCGGGTTATATCGAGGAAGTGAAGAAACTGAATGTCGAGATCGTCGGTTCGATCAAGGATTTGCTAGGCAAAACGGATGTGATATTGCTCGAAACCAACGACGGCCGCTTGCATTTGGAACAGGCGCTGGAAGTTTTCAAGGCGGGCAAACGCATGTTTATCGACAAACCGGTTGCTGCGTCGCTTTCCGATACATTGAAGATTTACGAAGCTTCTAAAAAATACAACATCCCGATCTTCACGGCCTCGTCGCTCCGCTACATCAAAGGCATTGAAGGGATAGACAAGAAAAAGGTGCTCGGCGCGGATACGTATAGCCCTGCCGTTCTCGAAAAAACACACCCTGATTTCTATTGGTACGGCATTCACGGCGTCGAAACGCTGTACACCGTCATGGGTACCGGTTGCAAAAGCGTAACCCGCGTGAATACCCCGAATACCGACATTGTGGTCGGCATCTGGGGCGACGGGCGCACGGGCACATTCCGCGGCACACGTACGGGTAAGCACGATTACGGCGGAACTGTTTTCACCGAGGATGGCAACAAAGTTTTAGGCCCTTATGGTGGTTATGAGCCGCTTTTAGTCGATATTATCAAGTATTTCAAAACCGGTGAAGTGCCGGTGACACCCGAAGAGACGATCGAAATTTTCGCTTTCATGGAAGCAGCCGATGAAAGCAAGCGCCAGGGCGGCAAGAGCGTGACGCTGGAAAGCGTGCTCAGCAAGGCGGGCAAAAAATAGGTTCCTGATTCCAACCCAAAACCGATTGTTCCATGAAAGCATTCAGTTCCAAATTGTCGCGAAGAACGTTTCTCAAACAGAATTCAATGGCAGGGCTGGGTGTGGCCCTCGCTTCCTCATCGGTAGCAGCGCTGCCGGTGATCGGCACGAAGGCAGCGCAGGTGCCGGCAATACTGGGCGGCGCTCCGGCCTGGGCAGCGGACAAATGGCCGATCTGGCCGCAATGGAACCCGGCAACGGATGAAAAACAGGTGCTGGAAGTGTTACGGAGCGGAATCTGGTCGCGGGCGGAAGTGGTGACGCAGTTTGAAAAGGAATGGGCGGCTGCTTTGGGCGCGAAAAGGTGCCTGGCGGTTGTAAATGGTACCAATGCACTGGTAACAGCCATTCATCAGTTCGGGATCGGGGCTGGTGATGAGGTGCTGGTGCCGCCTTATACATTCATTGCGTCGGTTTCTTCTATTCTTTCCAATGGCGCGATGCCCGTTTTTGTCGACATCGATGCGGAGACTTTCCAGATCGATCCGGCCAAAATCGAGGCGAAAATTACACCGCGGACCAAGGCGATTCTGGCGGTGCATATTCTGGGGTTACCCGTGGATATGGACCCGATTATGGTCCTTGCGAAAAAGCATAAGTTACTCGTGATCGAGGATGCTTGCCAGGCGCATTTGGCGGAATACGACAAAAAGAAAGTCGGTACAATCGGAGACGCGGGTTGTTTCAGTTTTCAGAATTCCAAAAACCTGCCCATTGGCGAAGGCGGGGCTATTGTGAGCAACAACGACCATTTTATCGACCTTTGTTTCTCCTACACCAATTTCGGCAACCCTTATGGCAGCGCGGTGGGCGCGGTAAGCACCGGGGCTGTGATGCAGGGCACCAAACTACGGTTTTCGGAATACCAGGCGGCCATTGGCATTGCGCAACTGAAACGCCTCGACGCCCAGACAACGACACGCAACGAAAATGCCGCGTACCTGAAATCGCAGATCAAGGACATTCCGGGCATTGTTCCTTACAAATTATACGACAAAGTCACGCGCGGCGCCTTCCATTTGTTCCCTTTCCGCTATCAAAAGGATGGATTTAAAGGTTTGCCAAGAGAGGCATTTTTAAAAGCATTGAAAGCGGAAGGCGTCCCCTGTTCGAGCGGGTATGCCACTTTGAATACACAACCCTATTTAAAAGACACCTTCGAATCGGAGAACTACAAGCGGATGTATTCGAAGGAAATGCTGGACATTAACCGCTACAATGAAGCGAACAAATGCCCGGTGAACGATAAGGTTTGCAACGAAGAAGCCGTTTGGTTTACCCAAAACATGCTCCTCGGCACGAAGGACGATATGAAGTCCATTGCTTCGGCGATCGAGAAAATCCACCACAACGTCGATAAGATCAAAACTTTGGGACAGAAATGAGGATAGCTTTTGCATGGTCTTTGTTGCTTTTGTCCTTCCTCCCCGCACATGCGCAGGCCTGGAAAGCGGGCGTGGCCAAAGTGGCAATTACCCCGGCCGAATCGATGTGGATGGCCGGTTTTGCATCACGCACGCATGCGTCCGAGGGCAAGCTGCATGAGCTCTGGGCAAAAGCATTGGCGATTCAGGATGCGAATGGCAAACAGGCGGTGCTGATTACGACGGATTTGTTGGGCTTTCCCAAAGCAATGTCGGACGATATTCGTGCCAAAATCAATACGCGCTACAAGCTGTCGAAAGCGCAAATTATCGTTAATAGCTCGCACACGCATTCAGGGCCGATACTTGGGGCAGCGTTGTCGGATATTTATCCTTTGAATGAAGGGGAACAAAAAAAGATCGACCAATATTCTACTAAGCTCATTGAACAAATTGTGACGCTGACCGGCGATGCATTGAAGGCATTGCAGCCCGCAACGATCGAAGCGAAAAACGGCGTGACGCGCTTTCAGGTAAACCGCCGGAATAATGATGCGGCGACATTGGAAAGATTAACGGAAATCACCGGCCCCGGCGACCCGGCGGTTCCAGTGCTGAAAGTGTCCGATGCAAAAGGTAAAATCATGGCCATTGCATTTGGTTATGCCTGCCACCCTACTGTTCTGGACGGTCTTCGATGGTCGGGGGATTATCCCGGCTGGGCGCAGATCGAGCTTGAAAAGCTGTATCCGGGCGCTACCGCGTTGTTTTTTCAGGGTGCGGGAGCCGATCAGAACCCATTGCCCCGGCACACGGTCCCGCTGGCCATTCAATATGGAAAAACACTTGCAGCGGCTGTGGAGCGTGTTTTAAGCGAAGAAATGAAGCCATTGGAACCACAACTTTCAACGGCATATAGTGAAATTAACCTTTCCCTAACCACCGCCCCTACCCGCCAGCAACTTAGCACAATGGCCGAAAAAGCAACCGGTTTCCAACAGAAATGGGCCAAGCGGATGATCGCGCAGATCGACGAGGGCAAGCCTTTTCAAACTTCCTACCCATTTCCATTGCAGGTGTGGAAGCTCGGCGACCAGGCGATTATGACTTTGGGCGGCGAGTTGGTCGTGGATTATGCGATTAATCTCAAAAAAATATTCGGCCAGGACACATTTGTAATGGGGTATTCCAATGATGTGATGACTTATATACCAAGCACGACCATTCTCCGCGAGGGCGGCTATGAAGGCGAGGTTGCGGCGATCGTGTACGGGCTGCCTGCAACCTGGGCGTCCGATGTCGAAATAGAAATTTTGAATGCGATGGTACAACTCGCCAAACAGGCAGGGGTTGTCAAGCCGGAATCGCGGGTTATCAAGAATTAGCATTAGTCAACAGCAGCATTACCGTGAACAGTATCGATTATTCCATTGCTTTTGAAGCATTAACCGATCCGCAACCCTTGATTGCCAGGCATTATTATTCGGGCTTTTCGCGTGCGCATGACACCTACAACGCGCTCTCGGCCGCGAGCGACGGGAAGATTTACTATCTCCTGTCGTCGGACAACCACGAGATCGGCGGGCAGATGTTTGTTTACGATCCGGCAACCGACAGCACCAAACACCTCGGCGACCTGACCGACATTTGTGGTGAAACGCATTTAAAAGCCATTCCGCAAGGCAAAAGCCACGTCCGTTTTTATGAAAGAAACGGAAAGCTCTATTTCTCAACGCACGTAGGCTATTACCAGCTCATCGACGGCATGGACCGCCTTCCCGAGCAGGCACCGGAAGGTTACGCATTGTACCCAGGCGGGCATTTTCTTTCTTATGACCTGCAAACGGGCGCATTCGAGGACCTTGCATTGGTACCCAACGGCGAAGGCATGGTATCGATGACCATGGACCGCGAACGGGGACATTTGTACGGCATTAGCTGGCCTTACGGCAACTTTATTCATTACGATACGGAGCAAAAAACCCTTAAAAACCTCGGTCGCATTTCGCACAAAGGGGAAGCAGGCACGCCGGGTTCGGATTTCCGGTCGCTTTGCCGCTCGCTGTTTGTGGATGCGGAGTTAGGCGATGTCTATTTCTCGGTGGCCGACGGTGATATTTTTACTTACAACCCTGAAACCCAAATCCTGCACAAACTCGAAAACGTAGACCTGCGCCTGGATTATTTCGGCAAATACGACCCGACGCGGCCTGGCAGCATGTGCTACAACTGGCGGAAAATCTTCTGGCACCCAAAAGAGCAGGTGGCTTATGGCGTGCACGGCAATTCGGGTTACCTTTTCAGGTTTGATCCGCGAGCCGAGAAAATCGAGCTTATCGAGCGCATTACTTCGGAGCCTTCCCGGAAAAGCGGCATGTTCGATCAGTTCAGTTATGGTTATCTTGGCTTTCAACTCGGGCCGGATGGCGAAACGATCTATTACCTGACCGGCGGACCGATTTATGAGAATGGCAAGCGTGTGAAAGGAGCCGACACCATCGCCAAAGGCGCGGCGAAAGGACTGGAAAACCTGCATTTGATTACCTACCATTTACCTACCGATACTTATAAAGACCACGGGGCGATTTTTTACGAAGACGGTGAGCGCCCGACTTACGTCAATTCCATCGCAGTAGGCGCCGACGGAGCTGTTTACACCCTCGCCCGCTTCGAGCATGAAGGAAAAACGATCCAGGACCTCGTCAAGATTCCGAACCCATTTTAATACTAAACCAGACATTAACTTTTTTCTTCATGGAAACTTCAAATCAAAATAACCAACCTGGCAACGACCATAGCGGTAACGACCGTCGTGACTTTCTCAAAAAATCACTGGCCGGAAGCGCATTGCTGACTTTGGGAGGCGTATTGCCCGGTTTTAGTCCGAAAAGTTATGCCAAAATCATCGGCGCGAACGAAAAGGTTCGTGTAGGTATGATGGGCGTAAACAGCCGCGGGCTGGCGCTGGCGACGAACTATGCATTGCAACCGAATTGCGAAGTAATATCTATTTCGGATGTCGATACCCGTGCCGCCGAGAAATGCATCGGCATCGTGACCGACACCCAAAAATCAAAACCCGCCAACATCCCTGACTTCCGCAAGGCGCTCGAAAACAAGGATCTGGATGCGCTGGTCGTAGCCGCGCCCGATCACTGGCATGCCCCGGCGGCCATTCTGGCTTCCAAAGCTGGTAAGCACGTGTACCTCGAAAAACCATGCAGCCACAACCCGCACGAAGGCGAATTACTGGTGGCGGTGGCCAAAAAATATAAGAATGTAATCCAGATGGGCAACCAGCGCCGTTCCTGGCCGAAT
Organism: Dyadobacter sp. SG02; assembly: GCF_900109045.1. Lineage (GTDB taxonomy): Bacteria > Bacteroidota > Bacteroidia > Cytophagales > Spirosomataceae > Dyadobacter. The sequence goes on along the minus strand of NZ_FNYL01000008.1, from coordinate 186,853 downwards.
GTGGCTGCCGGTATCAAGGAAGTGCATGACGGAGCCATTGGTCGGCCTTACTTTGCGAAGGGCTGGTATACCAATAACCGTGCTTCCATCGGCATCGGCAAAGAAACGGCTGTGCCCTCCTGGCTCGATTATGAATTGTGGCAGGGCCCCGCACCGCGCCGTGCATTCAAGGATAACCTCGTGCATTACAACTGGCACTGGTTCTGGAACTGGGGTACCGGCGAGGCGCTCAACAACGGCACCCACATGCTCGACCTCATGCGCTGGGGCCTGCAAGTCGATTTCCCGACCCGCGTAACTTCCTCAGGCGGCCGTTTCCGCTACAAAGACGATTGGGAAACGCCCGATACGCAGGTCATCAACCTCGAATTTGCGAACAATACCGCCATGACCTGGGAAGGCCGTAGCTGCAATGGCCGGACGATCGAAGGCAGCAGCGTGGGAGTTGTTTTCTATGGTGAAAAAGGCTCGCTACAAATCGGTGAAGGCAATAACTATAAGATTTACGACCTCGATAACAAGCTGGTAAAGGAGATAAAGAACGACCTCGTTATCGATCCACGTAATAAAATGAACCCGTCGCAGAGCCTCGATGCATTTCACATCCAGAATTTCTTTGATGGTATCATGAAAGGCGCGCCCCTGGCGGCTGAGATCGTGGGCGGGCACCAGAGTACGTTGCTGGCGCAGCTGGGAAATATTGCCATCCGGTCTGGTGAGACGCTGAATATCGATCCGACGAACGGGCATATTAAAGGGAGTAAAGCGGCGGAGAAGTTTTGGAAACGCGAGTATCAGAAGGGCTGGGAACCTACGGTTTAGTAGCGTCGGCTTTACCGCCGTGCCTACGGCCCTTACCGTCGGATAAAGCCGACGGTAATAGATTGGGTTAATTAGAAATCCAGTCCCGTCTGATTTATCTGACGGAAGGAAATCTCCACGAAGTCGGGATTTCTCAAATATTTCATTTGAAAAACAATTTTTTAATGAAAAGCGAAGCCATTGCCATCAAAGTACAAGACCTGACGAAGCGGGAAACGATGATCTCGATCTTCCTGATCGGGCTGATGTTCTTTATTTTCGGTTTTGTGTCGTGGGTCAATTCCATTTTGATCCCCTATTTCAAAATCGCCTGTGAACTCACCAGCTTTCAGGCTTACCTCGTCGCGTTTGCATTTTACATTGCCTACTTCGTGATGTCGGTGCCTTCGTCGTACCTGCTCAAAGCCGTCGGTTTTAAAAAGGGGATGATGATCGGGTTCTGGGCGATGGCTTTGGGGGCGTTCATTTTCGTGCCGGCGGCTTTGTCGCGTACCTATGAGATATTCCTAGCCGGCCTTTTCACGATCGGCATCGGGCTTGCCATTCTGCAAACGGCTGCTAATCCATACATTACCATCCTCGGCGCTAAGGAACGCGCTGCCCAGCGGATCAGTATTATGGGTATTTGTAACAAAGCTGCCGGGATCCTGTCCCCAATTGTATTTGCTGCGGTGATCCTGAAACCTACCGACACGGACCTTTTCGCTCAGCTAAGCTCCATGACGGACGTGGAACGCAGCGCAGCCCTGGACGAACTGATCAGGCGGGTAATTAACCCGTACATTGGCCTTGGAATCTTTTTGTTCACATTGGGCATCCTCGTTTTCAAATCGCCGCTCCCCGAAATCGACACGGAGCATGAAAGCCAGGAAATAGCCTCTGCCAATGCAGGTAAGAAAAGCATTTTCGACTTTCCGCACCTCATCCTGGGCGCGCTGGCGATATTCCTGCACGTAGGCACGCAGGTGATCGCGATCGATACCATTATTGGTTATGCCAATTCGATGGGCATTGATTTGCTCGAAGCGAAAGTATTCCCCTCCTACACGCTCTTCTGCACCATTTGCGGGTATCTGATCGGGATTACGGTTATTCCAAAATTCATCAGTCAGGTAAATGCGCTACGGATCTGCACGCTGCTTGGGACGATTTTCACCTTGCTTATCATCTTCACGCATGGGCAAGTGACCTTCCTGGGGCATACTACTGATATTTCCATCTGGTTCGTCGTGCTGCTCGGATTGGCCAACTCGCTCGTATGGGCAGGCATCTGGCCGCTTGCGCTCGATGATCTGGGGCGTTTTACCAAGCTAGGAGCGTCGGTGATGATCATGGGGCTTTGCGGCAATGCGATTATGCCCCTTTTCTATGGACATTTCGCGGATGTGGTGAGTGTGCGGGAGGCGTATTGGGTGTTGTTGCCTTGTTATTTGTATTTGGTTTTCTATGCGGTGAAAGGGCACAAACTGCGGAAATGGGGATTTTGAAAAATGCGTAATCATTAATCAATTATTACGGTGCGCTGCACCTATCTACCCATCATCGATCATCAAACGTCTACAAATATTACGGTGCTCTGCACCTGAGCGTTAAGGTGCAGGGCACCGTAATATTTGTAGACCGTAATATTTGTAGACCGTGATATTTGTAGTTCATAATATTTGTGAACCGTAATATTTGTGAACCGTAGTATTTGCGAACCGTAATATTTGCGAACGTAATATTTGCGAACCGTAATGTTTTTGGGTGGCACGGGGCCACAATTTCAACAATTCAAAACGAATGCGATTAAAAATAATAAACGGAACCATCATCACCCCGTACCGCTACATTCGGAACGGGACTGTGCTGGTTGAAGATGGAATCATCATCGGAATTGAAACGCGGGATGTGGATTTTCCGGGGGCGGAGGTGATTGATGCGGGTGGACATTATGTAGCTCCCGGCTTTATCGACCTGCATATTCATGGTGGTGGCGGGCATGATTTCATGGATGGAAGCGTGGAGGCGTTTCTTAAAATCGCAGAGACGCATGCGCAATATGGTACCACGGCATTGGTTCCTACTACATTGACGGCTGAAAAAGAGGATTTACTCGAAACGCTGGATTTCTATGAAAAGGCGAATGCGACCAACTTCAACGGCGCGCAGTTTCTGGGGATGCATTTGGAAGGGCCCTATTTCGCATTAAGCCAGCGCGGCGCGCAGGACCCGCGTTATATCCGCAATCCCGATCCCGCAGAGTATGAGGAAGTGTTGGCATATTCCAACTCCATTACCCGTTGGAGCGCTGCGCCGGAGCTGCCGGGGGCTATTGATTTTGGGAAAAGATTAAAACAAAAAGGCATTCTGGCAGCGGTGGCGCATACGGATGCGATTTATGAAGAAGTGCTGGAAGCCTACGAAAATGGCTACACACTCGCGACGCATTTGTACTCGGCCATGTCGGGCGTGACGCGCAGGAATGCGTTCCGGTACGCGGGAACGATTGAGAGCGCCTTTTTGCTCGATATGGATGTCGAGATCATCGCCGATGGCGTGCATTTACCCGCGCCGCTTTTGAAACTCATTTATAAAATCAAAGGCCCGGATCGTATTGCATTGATTACGGATGCCATGCGCGCTGCGGGAATGCCGGATGGCGAAAGTACACTCGGTTCGCTTAAAAACGGATTGAAAGTGATCGTCGAGGATGGCGTGGCCAAGTTGCCCGACCGCACTTCGTTTGCCGGAAGCGTTTCCACAGCCGACCGGCTGGTGCGTACGATGGTCAATATGGCCGATGTGTCGCTGCTCGATGCGGTGCGGATGGCGAGCGCCACGCCTGCCCGCATTATGGGCGTACACGATCGCAAGGGCACATTAGTAGCGGGCAAAGATGCCGATATCGTCATTTTCGACGCCGACATTTGCGTTCAGAGGACCATAATTAAAGGAAAAACAGTTTACCATAACGCTATACAAAATTTAACTACCACATAAAATGAAAGTTGACCAGCTTGAAATAAAGATCTTCGAAACCCGGCAGGAAATGGGCGAAAACGCGGCCAAAGCCGTTGCCGACAAGATCCGGGAGGTTCAGGATACCAAGGAATTTGTGAATATCATTTTCGCTTCCGCTCCTTCACAGAATGAATTTCTGGCCGCATTGAAAGACGAAGCGGGCATTCAATGGGAGAAGATCAATGCATTTCATATGGATGAATACATCGGCATCGCCGCCGATGCGCCGCAGAATTTCGGGTATTTCCTGAAAGTACGGTTGTTCGATCATGTGCCTGTGCGTTCTGTTTCGTACCTCGACGGTAACGCTACCGATCCGCAGGAAGAATGCGACCACTATGCGAAACTGCTCCGCGAGAACCCGATCGATATCGTTTGTCTGGGTATTGGCGAGAATGGACATTTGGCATTCAACGACCCGCATGTGGCGTTTTTCGATGATCCATTGGAAGTGAAAGTGGTGGAACTCGACGACGCCTGCCGCCAGCAGCAGGTGAACGACGAATGCTTCGATACTTTCGGCGAAGTACCGCAAACCGCATTGACCCTCACCATTCCAACTTTGATGAAGGCCAAAAACGCATTCTGCATTGTCCCGGGCGAGAAAAAGGCGCAGGCGATTTACCATACCGTAGCCGAGGACATTCAGGAGGCATTCCCGTCGACAATCCTGCGCACGCACCCGAATGCGATCCTTTTCATCGACAAGGCAAGTTCAGGGAAACTCAAAGAAATTTCGTCATACTCGCAGGCATAGTTCCGCACCGGAGCTATCTTGCATGTATTACCTCAACCCATTCAAATGAGAAAAGAACTCTTGACAATCGCGTTATTGAGCGCAATGGTATTCAATCAGGGATGTAATTCGAAAAAGGAGGAAGCAAAGAATGAGGAGAAGAAACCGCTGAGCCTGATCGTGGTGGAGCCCGGCCACTTCCATGCGGCGCTGGTCCAGAAATCCATGTACGCCGACGTTGATTCCGTCGTGCACGTGTACGCGTCCGAAGGCCCGGATGTGAAGGCTTACCTCGACAAGGTGGAGAAATATAACACCCGCCCAGAGGACCCGACGCATTGGAAAGAAGAGGTTTACACCGGCACCGATTTCTTTGAAAAAATGATTTCGGAGAAAAAAGGCAATGTAGTGGTGCTGGCGGGTAACAACCAGAAGAAAACCGATTTTATCAAAAAATCAGTAGACGCAGGTCTTAACGTCCTCGCCGACAAACCGATGGCCATCGACGCGGCTGGTTTTGACAAACTGAAAGAAGCATTCACGAGCGCCGACAAGAATAAGGTGCTCCTGTACGACATCATGACCGAGCGTTATGAGATCACCAACACCCTGCAACGCGAACTCGCATTGTTGCCCGACATTTTCGGCGAGTTGCAAAAAGGCACACCCGGTAACCCTGCGGTGTCCAAAGAAAGCGTTCACCACTTTTTTAAATACATTTCCGGCGAGGCGCTGGTACGCCCTACCTGGTTTTTTGATGTAAACCAGCAAGGCGAAGGGATGGTAGACGTCACGACCCACCTCGTGGACCTCGTGCAATGGAGCTGCTTCCCGAATGTGTCTTTGGATTATCAAAAGGACATTCAACTCCTCTCGACCAAGCGTACCGCCACCCAGCTCACGCCGTCACAATTCAAACTCGTTACTAAAAGCGAAACCTATCCTGATTTCCTCAAAAAGGACGTGAAGGACTCGTTGCTGAATGTGTATTCCAATGGCGAGCTGAACTACACCCTGAAAGGCGTGCACGCGAAAGTATCCGTGATCTGGAACTTCCAGGCCCCCGAAGGCACCGGCGACACGCATTACTCGATCATGAAAGGCTCAAAAGCCAACCTGATCGTCCGCCAGGGCAAAGACCAGAAATATAAACCGGTTCTTTACATCGAAACCACCGATAAAAGCAAAGCTTACGAAGACGCCGTTACGGCCGCATTCAAAGGTGTTCAGGACAAATTCCCGGGCATCGAGCTGAAAAAGATCGCTGCGGGTTGGGAAGTTGTGATTGATGCCAAATACGATACAGGGCACGAGTCGCACTTCGCGCAGGTAGCTAACAAGTATATGGAGTATCTCAAAGCAGGCAAATTGCCTGAATGGGAGGTGCCGAATATGATTGCGAAGTATTGGCTGACGACGTCGGCGTTGAAGCAGGCGAAGGGTGGGAAGTAAGTGATGGCAAAAAACTAGTCTTTAGCCGTCGTCTTAAGACGACGGTAATAGATTTCTTCGGGACGAGCGGTTTGTGGCTGCTCGTCTCTTTTTGTTTATCTAAATAAATAGCAATCGCACTGCTTTCGGCTAACAATTTTCTTCTTCGGAAATTTTTGCCAAAGCCGCATCAATGTCGTCCTTCCTGGCGCCTCGCGTCAAATCCAACATGACAACCGTTTCGATCTCAAAATCATCATCATGCGCCGCGACGATCGAAAACCAGATTCCCTCGGTGAAATCACGGTGAAAAGTCGTCATAATATCGTGCTTCGGTAAATACAGCGGTTCAATATCTACCTGCCGAAAGGCAATCTCCTCGTCAATCAGGTCATGCACCCATTCACATTGGTTGCCGATTGTCGCGACCCAGCACACATCTTTCGCAATGATTTTACTGATTACCTCATCCAGATATCGCCGCTCGCGATCGTCGCTGACCAATACACAAAGCCAGTTGGCATATGGAAGGTGGTCCGACCAGTTGGTTGCAGTATCGTATTCGACTAGCGTTACCTTTCGGCCGTGGAGAAAGTAGTCTGGTTGCATTATTATAGGTTAGCTAAGACTTGAGGTTCGTTCCGATCATGGGAAGCTCAGCAATGACATCGAACTGCTTTCTATCGCCGTTGAATTTTCGAATGGCGAGGGAATTGCACCAAAATTGGGCGTTGAAATCTTTAAAAAGCGAGTATGCTATATCGATCCAATGCGGTTGCAGCCGCCTGCCGATAGTCATGTGCGGTGTTTCGAACATGTCGGTCCAGCCTTCGGTGTGGATACTTAGAATCTCGGGACTGAATGTCTGCCGGAATTGAATGCACCGGTCAATAACCGAGCTCGACGATTCGCTGGTCAGATGCACGTAAAATGCTCCACTCCCCGAGAAGTGATGAAAGCCCTGAAATTCCAGTTCGAATGGTTCCAGACTTCTAGCCGCCCTTGTACATTCTTCCAGCAATGCCGGATAATACTTGTCCAAGGCATAAAACTCAAAGAGCGTAATGTGCGCTTCTGAATTGACGCTATTGTAGAAACCGCCAATGGCTTTCTTCAAAGCCAGCTTCATTCCTCTCACTTCCGCGATGATGTCCGCGGGCGGACGTATGGCGATGATGTAGCGGATCGGCTGGCTCATTTGTGAAAAACACTTATTTCTCGTGAAAAGTAATTATTTATTGACTGTTTTCGTGAAAAGTGATTATTTCGATTACACCCAGTTTAAACTTGGGTGCGTCCCGCTATGTGGATTCGGTGAGAAATAAGAGTTATTAAGACGATATTACTGCCGTTCGCATGTTCGTTCCTGCCGGCTAATCATTCTTCGAGTAAATACACTTTCCCCAACATTTCTTATTGCTAAACGAACATGAAACGAGGAATGCGGCCGTCCTCCCCAGGCGCAATTTTGAAAGAAATTATCGACGGTCTGAAAGATGACTTGGGACATAAGTTGACGCTTACAATGGTCGCGGAAGGACTTGGCATTACCCGTAAGGCACTATCAAATATCCTACATGAGCGAAGGCCAGTCGACGCCGAAATGTGCATACGATTGTCGGAGGCGTTTGGAATGAGTGCCGAATTCTGGCGTGACGTCCAAATTAACTACGATCTTTGGCAAGCGAAAAGAAATATAGACCGGAAAGCAATAAAGCGATTCTGGCCGCTGGAAAATGAAATGATAAATGAAGGCAAAGCTTGACGTTTAGGCAGTATGAAGACAGTTAAAGAGCAATTGGAATTTAGAGACAAGCTCCTCCCCGGCCTAGACAAGGCCTATGAGAAGCTCATCGAATTCAAGAAGCAAAAAAACAGCGTACTCGTAGTAATGCGAGACGGCAAAATCACGCATATCAAGCCCGAATAGAGCCCTCCCCTCGCCCAATCCGCTCCACCTCTGCAAAAAACGCAATTAACTCCTTAAACGAAAAGTAAGTATCACAAAGCTCCGGCGCGTGGCCTTGTTCTTTGAGGGAGATGATGTAGCCGGTGAAAATCGTCCAGAGTTCGTTGGACCAGCTTTCGGCGCTGCTGCTGCTCAGGAGCTTGCCTACTTCCCGGCCATAGGCCAGCAAGGTCGGGTCCGAGGGGGCGAGTGCGTGTGTTTCTGTGTTCATGGGGTCGGTTTTGGAAGTGTGGGACAAAACTTGCCTTTACGTTTTCAGTAAAGCACGCATTCCCGCCAATTGTATTCAATACAGCGGCCCGGTAACTTACGCCGAAATACCTGTAAATTACCCGAAAACTTCCCGCCGGATTTATATAAATTGCCATTTCAACGAAATCGCTTTCTGTATGACACATACTACCTCCAACCCGAAGATCCACGAAGGCCGCAACGTCAAGCGCTTTCGAGAAATGCTCGGCATCAAACAGGATTTCCTTGCCTTCGAACTCGGTAGCGATTGGAACCAGCAAAGAATCTCATTACTCGAACAGAGAGAAAAAATCGATTCCGACATCCTGGAACAAGTATCAGCTATACTCAAAATACCCGTGGAAGCGCTCCGAAATTTCGACGAGGAAAAGGCGGTGAATGTTATTTCGAATACGTTCAATGACAGTTCTATGCTCAATGCCGTTAATAACAATCCGACTTTTCATCCTATTGATAAACTTTTGCAGCTTCATGAGGAGAAGATTGCGCTTTATGAGCGGATGTTGAAGGAGAAGGATGAGATGATGGGGAGGTTGGAGAGGTTGATTGTAAGAAATTAGCTCTAAGAATTATCGACCTTCTACCAATATGCAAATTCCATTATAAATGGTATTGACAATCGTCTGACTAGTACAACATGATTATCTCAAGAATTAAATTAAAAAACTGGAAGAACTTCAAAGAAGTCGATGTACCTCTTCGAGACAGAGTATTTGTAGCAGGGCCAAATGCTTCCGGGAAGTCAAATCTTTTAGATGTGTTCCGCTTTCTTAGAGACATAGCCAAGCCAGGTGGTGGATTACAAAAGGCTGTGACGGATAGAGGGGGTATTTCAAAAATAAGAAGCCTATCTGCACGTGCATTTCCAGATGTAACCATTGAAGTCCATTTTTCAGAAGATGATCATGAAAAAACCTTGTGGAAATACTCGATTGGAATTAAGCAGGAGACACGCGGGCACAGGCTTCCATACTTGACACATGAAAAAGTTTGGCATGGCGACAAGCTAATTTTAGATAGGCCCGATAAAAATGATAAAAATGATCAGGAGAGGCTTACACAAACTCACCTTGAGCAAATCAATGCAAACAAGGAATTCCGTGAGATAAATAGGCATTTTGAAAATGTGGTGTATTTGCATTTGCTACCACAGCTATTAAAGCATCCGCAATCATTTACCGGACCTGATTTACCTGGCGATCCATTTGGCAAAGGATTTCTTGAAAGAATATCCAAAGTAAATGAAAAGACCAGAAGGGCGTGGCTCAAAAAAATTGAATTTGCACTCAAAGTTGCCGTTCCACAGTTTAGGGAATTTAACTATACAGAAGAAAATGGCCGGCCGCACCTGGAAGCTATTTATGAACATTGGCGTCCAAAGGCGGGAAAGCAACGTGAGGATCAATTCTCAGATGGAACTCTTAGGCTAATTGGACTACTCTGGTCCTTGCAGGACGGAGACGGGCTATTATTGTTGGAAGAACCCGAGTTATCCTTGAATGGAGCGATCGTTTCAAAAATTCCGTCTCTAATTTACAAACTTCAAAAACCCAAGAAACGACAAATTATACTAACATCGCACAGCTCAGATCTTCTAAACGACAGGGGTATATCACTCGATGAAATCCTCGTTCTTGAACCGACACCAGAGGGCACGCTGGTTAAAACCGCATCCTCAATTCCGGAGATAAAGATGATGCTCGACGGAGGCATTACGCCAGGAGACTCTATTTTACCCAGGACCAAACCCAAGAACATTAACCAATTATCGTTGTTTTAATGGCAATACCTGTTAACCTAGTATTTGAGGATGAATTGAGCGAATATGTTCTTACGCAACTTCTAAGCCGCTTTGGATCCAAATTCTATTCCTGTGTATCATACAATGGTCATGGATTCGGTTATATAAAATCCAAAATAAATGGATTCAATGAAGCTTGTAAAGCCATCCCCTTCATTGTTCTGACTGATTTAGACAATACTCCGTGCCCGCCAGAATTAATCGAACACTGGTTTGAACGCCCGTTGCATCCAAATATGATTTTCAGGATTGCCGTTAGAGAAGTCGAAGCATGGTTACTGGCGGATATCGAAGGGTACGCAAAATTCTTGGGAATTTCGGAAGCCAACTTCCCTAATAATCCCGAGCAAGAAATCGATCCCAAAAGGACTCTTATTGCGCTTACCAGACGCTCCCGCAAACGCAACATCAAAGAAGACATTATCCCAATTAACGGCAATGCTGCCATTGGACCAAATTACAATGGTAGACTTATGGAATTCGTTTTCGAGTTCTGGGACATTGACCGGGCGATGGGAAGAAGTGAAAGTCTGCGAAGAGCATTCATGAAGCTACACTCATTTCAAATGACAATTTTGGATTAATTTGTAATAGCCAACACTAGATCTGACAGTGAGTTTTTTAGGAATTGCTCAAAAAATGAATTTGAGAAGGGGTCGGGAGATTCTCAGCCCCTTTTTCATTTCCGTCGGCCTGGGTATTCCTGGCGGGTTGCTCTCCAGCAGAGCCCGATTCCGCTTTCTCAGGCAATTTGAAATTATCACTTTTATCAAAAAGCTCATTGACATTTTTGCTCTTTGCAATCGTCTTGCTGTCCAAAAAAGTCTGCAAAGGTGTTTTGCCGTAGCAGTACCTTCCGCTGTGGGTCCTCTCTGAATTGTAATAATGGATCCACTTGTCGATATCGTCCTGCAACGCTACCAAGTTCTCATAGATTTTCTTCCGGAAGGCAATGGCGTAAAATTCCTCGGCACCGGCCGCCCGGCTGCATCGTCCGGTGGAACCGCTCGCAAATACCATCGGTCTGCGGACTTTTTGCTTTCGTTCTGGTATGATCGATGTCCTCGATATTGAGGTAAAGTTGATATTCGTGTTGCTATTTTGCGCCGCAATACCGCCGGGCGGCCCCGTCAGTCCCCCGGTCAGTAAGTATACGTAGAAGATCAATTTCTTGCTCCTGATAAAATGGGATCACTTTATCGTTGAGCATATCTGCGGCAACCAGAGCATTTTTACGATCATAGACCTTTGCAAACGCCACACGGCTATATGTGTCGATGAATGTTTGCTGGTAGATCTTGCCAACGCCTTTTATATATCCAACATAGTAAGTGTCCTGGGCGCCAAGATAACCTGGGTGGTGCGTTTCAATTTCACCTTTGCTTTGCTCTTCCTCCTTTTTTCGTTCAAGGGCCGCAACCTGCACATCGGTAAGGATCAATCCCTCCTGAGCAACCTTGGCATCCAGTGCTTTCAACCGCTTTTGAAACGTTTCCAGGTCATGTCTGACCCAAACACAGCGAATGGTTGATGGCGCGACAAAGATCCCGCGTTTTCTCAACTCGTTAGATGCCCGCTGCTGCCCAAAAGCAGGTGATTCAATTGCGTAAGCCACCACCACATCCTCAATCTGCTTTTCAATGCGGTTTTTTAAAAGCGGCTTGCTCCTGCTAATCTCCTTCAAGGCCAGCTCGCCGCCTTCATCGTAGAGCTTTTGAAAGCGATAGAAACTGTCGCGCGAGTAGCCCATCACTTTGCAGGCATCCGACACATTCCCCAACTTCTCGGCTAACTTTAACAAGCCAAGTTTCGGTTGAATTAACTTCTGCGTTGTTGTCATACTTAACTGATTTTAAGGTTAGTAAAGTTACTAACTGTCAGATTAAGTCTCAACTAATACAATTAATTCATACTTTTATTCACCCGTTGAAGCAGGTAGCTTAATAATTTGCAACGAGTCTATCTTACGTATGGAAATCGAAGGGTTGCGTAGTTAGTTAAAACGGTAAGTCATCGTATTCTTCTCTGAATTTAACTAAATCCTCCCAAAAGCCGCCGGCAATACCTAATGGGATTCCGGTTTGTAAGCTTCTTTCAATTTCGATTTTAGTATCCTCACTAAGTTTATCTACCAAATTCGAATATAACGATACAATTCTAGGGCGTCCATCATGCAACAAGATCAGTGTAGTTATTAACTGCTTGAATTCCGCCACCGTCCTTTCCGATTTTACATAGTACGAAGCAGTTGAGAGGGAATCGAATTCATGATAGTATTCACTTTTATCTAGCCAAGAGCTTATATTGTAATTAATATAATTAAGTACATACAAAACTACTGTTTCACGGTCTCTATCGGACAGCAATCTTAAATCGCTATACCATAATCTATACAATACCAGAATGTCGACAGATTCTCCAATATGAACTTTTTCAACCAGGCCCTTGACCTGCTCTAAGATAAATTCTGTTGTGAGAAAAGGTTTGAGCTGATATATCAACGATCGAGTATTATCAGCTAGTGTTCTCTGAATCGCCTTCCTTCCGGGTCTATACTCTTTTAAAAGATAGTATAACTTATGCTTTTCACGCTGGCTAAGTCTCATTAATAATTCGCGAAATAACTCTGCTGATGTTTCGTCCCTTTCTAACTTGCCTATAATGTCACTTGCAGAAAATCCAAACTTGTCAATTAAGTAATTTCTGATCTCATTAGAAATAATAACAATCAAGCTCACCGATACCTTAGCCGTTTCAATATCGAATTTTTCATTTTCGCGAAGTTCTCTTCCAGGGTGAATTAAATTCCTATAACCTCGCAATACTGACAGTAAATCTTTTGATCGGGACGAAATTATCCTTTCTGATTGAGCGATTTCTATCAATTCATAAAGTTGTTTTTTTAAATAATTTTCGTTACCTCCAATGACTGGAACATTATGATTCAAAATATCTATTAAGATTGCTTCAACAATGCTTCCTGCAAGGATGAGAACGGACTTAGTTGCGCCATTTGCTAAGCAAACTTCCATCTCTTTATAGTCGCGTAGCAATATATCCCGTAATTTATTATCTCCAATATAGTCGAAAGTCAATGAGTTCATTATACAACAGTTATATAGTTACTAAACTTGTCAAGCAATCCCATCCTAAAATCATAGATTATGATTTATAGATCTCTTTGTAACATCAAAAATGACGTTTAATAAGTCATATTTATATGATTTAAGAGAACATCTGCAAAGTAAACTCATTCACTTAGTACCCCTTCCACTCCAACTCAACCCCCTCCCCTCTCACAAACTCCTGAAATCCCTCCAACAACCCCTTATCCTCCCTAACACCGCGCTGAAGCACCTTCTTCTCAGAAACATACTTCACCAACAACCCACAGCCTCCCCAATACTCCACTCTACCGGATGCAACCTATAACACCCATTCGTAATATGCGTAGGACCAATTACTCCTAATCGCCGAGAAATTGATCACAATCCATTCTCACGGTGCGCTGCACCTCACAATGTCGACTGTCTAATACGTTTCTACAAATCTTGCAGTGCTCTGCACCTTTTCCGAAATAGGTGCAGAGCACCGTAATATTTGTAGAAAATGCGTTCACAAAGATTTTCCGAAGATGCAGCGCACCGTAAGAATTCAGGCAAACATATTTTCCAAAATCAATAAATAATTAATACATCACCCCTGCCACCCCAACTCAGTCCCCTCCCCCTCAAAAACTCCTGAAATCCCTCCAACAACCCAACATCCTCCCTAACACCCCGCGGAAGCACCTTCTTCTCAGTTGCATACTTCACCAACAACCCCACCACCTCCCAATACTCCACTCCACCGGATGCAACCGATAACACCCATTGGTAATATGCGTAATACCAATTACTCCTAATCTCCGAGAAATTCATCACAATCCATTCTCACGGTGCGCTGCACCTCAGCTGTTGATTTTCTAATCCGTTTCTACAAATCTCGCGGCGCTCTGCGCCTTTTCCGAGATAGGTGCAGAGCACCGTAATACTTGTAGAAAATGCGTTCACAAAGATTTTCCAAAAGGTGCAGCGCACCGTAAGAATTCACGCAAACGCATTTTTCAGAAATCAATCAATTAATACATCACCCCTTCCACTCCAACTCAATCCCCTCCCCGCGCACAAACCCCTGAAACCCCGCCAACAACCCCACATCCTCCCTAACACCCCGCGGAAGCACCTTCTTCTCAGTTGCAAACTTCACCAACAACCCCACAGCCTCCCCAATGCTCCATTCCACCGGATGCAACCGATAACACCCATTCGTAATATGCGTTGTCCCAATATTCTTGTTAGCAGGAAGAATATTCTCCATCCGCACAGGCAGCAGCGCGCCCAGGGGGATCTGAAACGGCAATGACCCAAAATCAATGTAATTATCCCCACCGGTACTCGGATGCAAATCAATATGGTAGTAGCCAATGCCGACGCTGTCTTCAAACTTAGCAGCTTTCACGCCAGCAGATTGCCCGGTGATGCTCGCGCGCTGGTCGGCGCCTACGTGTTCTTCTTTGATGGTGAAAAGGGCTTTGATGCGGCGGGATTCGCGGACGTAGGGGTATTTGGCGAGGCCGTCTTCGGTGCCCATTACGTCTTTGCGGAGGCGGATGCCGGGCCAGCCTTTGCCGCCGTCGGGGCGCGGGGCTTCGGTTTGGAGCCAGTAAAGGAGCGAGAGGCTGAGTTGCTTGCCGCGCTCGAAATGCTTGTCGAAATCCTTTTCGCTGGGGCTGATGAGGTTGCCGAGGGTGTAGTCGTTTTGCGGCCAGTTTACGATGGTAATGTCGCCGGCGTAGGTGCCGGGCGCGAAGTTGGCCTTGTTGATAATCCGGCGGTAAAGCCAGAGGTTCAGTTTGTCGCCCGTCGGGATACCCTCCGGGTGGAAGCCGAGCTGTTTCGGTTCCAGGGTTTTGGGGTTGGAATAAGAGAGGTCGAGCAGCCTGCCCGACCATGGTTTGGCCATTTTGGGCACGTAGTTCTTCCAGAAATCATATTCGCGTGGCTTTTCGATCACGTGGTTTTCGCCCGGGCGGTAGTCGATCGCGTAGCAGACAGTGAATGCCTGCACGTTTTCGGGGTCGGCCTTTTCGGGTGCGTGGAATTCGCCGGTTTGGGCCTTGGATTCGGCGCCGGTGACGTATTCGGTGCCGGTCATGGGCAGCAGGTCGCCGAGCTCGGTGGCGTCCGCAAAATAGGGCGCGGTGAGGGTTACCCGGGTTTTGTTACGGCGATTGAGCGCGTTGAGCGATTGTACTTTGTTGCCTTTCACGTCTGCGGAAACGATTTTATGTTCCAAAAGCAATGTCAGCTTGCCGGAGCTGAGGTAGGGATTGAGCAGGTCGGTGAGCACGGCTACGGCTACGCGTGGTTCGTGGCAGAGCTTGGATACCGATCCGTCACCGGGGTTGAGGTTTTTGCGGCTTTTGGCCTCGGCGGTGAGCGGGTAGTTTTTCTGGTAATACTCGCGCACGGCCGTTCGGAAGTGCCGGTAAGCCTTCGTGGCGCCGTGCGTTTCGATCCACTGATGCTCGTCGGGCGGGACGCCTTGCTGGGAAATCTGCCCGCCGATCCAGTCGGTTTCTTCGGTAAGGATTACCGACAGGCCATTACGCAATGCAGCCAATGCTGCCGCGCAACCGCCGAGGCCGCCACCGGCGATGACGAGGTCGGCGGTTAATATTTCCTTCGACCTCTTTTCATGCGACAAAGGTCCGGACTGTTCAGCCGGACCTTTGTCGATGTTATTAATCAGTGCACCGCCAAGTGCGATGCTTTTTAAAAAACTGCTACGCTTCATATAATTGGTTTCTTGTGAGATGTCATGCTGAGCGTACCGGGCCGCCGGGCGGTCGAAGTGCTTGCACGATGGCACTTACATCTCCCGGTGTTGTCACACTGAGCGCAGTCGAAGTGCTTGCACGATGGCACTCACATCTCTCGGTACGGACTGCCTTCGACTTCGCTCAGGCTGACATATCGCAGGCTGACTTTTTCCTTCTATTTTCTCTAACTCACTTTCCCCATCACATACATTTCCTCCATCGTCGGGGTTGGGTTGCCGCCTTCTTTTTCCAATGTAATGGCGAATGCGACGGAACCGGCTTTGGTATTCTTCATTTTAAGGACTTTCCCGGTAAATGCGTTGTCGATCATGCCAATGTCGACAGGCTTGCCATCCACAATGCTCCAAAGCTGGTATTGCTTGCCCTGAGGCGCTGCGGGCAGGTTTTGCACGTCGATCAGTACTTCGTTAGTCTGCGTGTTCCAGAATGCCGATACCGAGCTTTCAGGTGATTTATCCAAACCGGCCAGATGAATGTGCTTATACGTCGGGCTGCGGAATAGGTTGGCTAGCGCCTGGTTGTATTCGACCTCTTTGTCGAGACGAGCCATATCCAGTTTCATTCTGTTCGTTTCGGCTGCCAACTCTTCTTGATTGGCTTTCATATCGGACATCCTGATAGAGGACCATCCGGCGAAAAGTGCCAGCAAAACGGCGGCGGCTACGGCGAGCTTCGACCAGAAAGGCGTTACTTCCTTCGTTTCCACGCGCTCGAATGCATTCTCGATCACACGGGTATCGGTGTCAACCGGCTGCGCTACTGCCGTTCCTTCGACCAGCGGGACTATCTTTTCATCGGTGGTTTCATCGGACGTTGTATCTTCCTCCGCAGCAGCATCGAAGTTCATCTGCGCAAAAATCGACTCTTTCAACGAAGGCGGGGGCGTTGCCTGGTGTTTCAGCGCATATTCTTCCAACGCGCTTTCGGTACGCAACAACTCTTCCTTGATTTCAGGGTAAATATGCGACATACACTCCACCTCCTGTTTCTCCTGGGGAGTAACAGTGCCCAATACATATTCCTCCAATATACCGGACTCTATATAGGCTTGGATATTCATACTGCAAAGTATTGTTTTAACTCTTGTAATGCGGTCCGGATCCGCGATTTTACGGTGCCCAACGGTATGCTCAGCTCTTCTGATATCTCTTCATGCGTATAACCCTGGAAATAGGCCATATCGATGAGTATCTTTCGTTCGGGCCGCAGCATGTCTACTATGGCCTTCATATCCGAACTGACTGTTTGTGAATCTTCGTACGTATCTTTCTCATTAAGGGCCACTGTGTCCTCAATATCATTCATGGCCGGTTTGCGCCCCTCCGCTCTGACTGCGTCTATCGCACCGTTTCGTGCGATATTCATAATCCATGTAAACAATCTTCCTTTCGCGGGATCATACGAAGCAATATTCTTCCAGATCTTCAGAAAGCATTCCTGCAACACATCTGCGGCTTTCTCCTCGTCCTTCAACGTTTTTGAAATGATATTAAACAAAGCTCCTGAGTAATGGTCGTACAGGAATTCAAAGGCGCTTCGCTCGTTTCTTTTCAGAGCTGACACCAATTCCTCTTCCGAGTATTTTACCTTGCTGGTCGCCAAGAGTCGCTTAATAGTTAATTGTAAATTACTTACTGGCAATCTAATAAAATTTCCTGTACCGCTGGACGGGCTGTAACAAATTATCGCCTGGTTTCCGTACAAGAAGGAAATCACCAGAGAGGGGGGAATTACTTGCATTCCGGGTCGTCTGTCTGAGTTTGTCATCGTAGTGTGCTTTTGAGCATATACGAACAGCACACAAAATTGGATCGACGGAACAATACTTAAACAAATGCCCGGATCACTTTCTGAGGCTTTCTACGCGCCAGAGTGTCAGGAAGATAAAGAAGGCAATCAGGCTAAACAGGTAGATCACGTTACGGGAATCGACAAGCCCTTTGCCCAATGCCTGGTATTGAACGTCCAGGGCTATACCTGAAATCAGGTTAGCCGCCAAACCGTCACCAAACATGCCCGAAACGGCCCCAAAACCGACATACCAGATGAATGCGAGGAATACACCGAGAACGAATGCGACGATCTGGTTATCATTCAGGGAAGATGCCCAGATGCCCATCGCGACCACCACACCGCTGAATAGCAACAACCCAAGATAGGATCCAAAAACAGCCGCCGAGTCGACATCGCCGACCGGGTTGCCGAGTTTGTAAACACTATAATAGTAGATGAGGGTCGGCAGTAATGTAAGCACCACCAACACCCAGTTTGCAAAGAATTTGCCGAGTACCAGATCGATATTGCGGATAGGCTTAGTCAGGAGCAATTCGAGCGTACCATTACGTGATTCTTCGGCCAGCGAGCGCATGGTAATCGCGGGGATCAGGAAGATCAGCACATAGGGTGCAAGGCCGAAGAACGAGCCGAGGTCGGCGTAGCCGTAATCCAGTATATTCGAATCCGGGAAAACCCATACGATCAGGCCGATAGCCGTCAGGAAGACCGCCATGACGATATAGGCGATCAATGAGTTGAAAAAACTGGCTACCTCTTTTCGGAAGATTGCTAACACTATTCGGGGATTAAATGCTTTTCAGGAAATGCTTATTCAAAAACCGGCTTTTCTTTGCGCATAATGGCCGCGATGATCAGCGAGAATATGAAGCCCATGATCAGGTATCCCAAAATCACCGTCACGAACATAATACCCGGCGACATGAATTTCTGGGACATTTCGATCGCCTGCTCGATCTGGGCGTCGTCCATCCCTTTTTGTTCCAGCTCTTCGCGCATCTGGTCGAGGCTTTGCGTGAGCATATTCGAGTCGATAAACTGAATATAGAAAATCGTAAATGCCGAACTCAGCAAACCCAGTACCGCGGAAGTAAGGGAGCCGAGCCCAAGCCCTTCGCCGTAGCTGATAAAACCTCCATTCTTCTCGCGAAAATCCTTCATGGCCAAGACGATCGCAACGATCATAAAAACGTACGACAACGAGGCCAGTATCTTGTTCGTTCCAAGCCCGGCAAGGTTCAGGATCGTCGAATACACCATCGTTACAACGGCAACCACGAGCCCATATTTCAGGGCAACACGAGCGGTAGAGGTTTTTTCTTCCATGAAGGTTTAAGATTTGTTGTTTTGAAGAATACTGTAATCCTGTTTTCTCAAAATCAGTGAAATCACCAGGATCGGGATGATCGCCATGACGGTTTTTTTTCCTACTTCATCCATGATGATTTCCGAGGTAGCCATATCTCCCACACCATTATACATCTTCTGAAACTCGGCCTCCCCGATATTTTTGACGAGCTCGGCTTTCCCTTGCAGCATCAGATCCTTCATCTGGGCAATGTATTCGGTAAAAACAGAAGGATCGATGTAAGTTACAAAAAAATAGATCAGCCAGCCGGCGATCAGTGCACCAACGGTATTTACAACGTAACCGATGGTTAATGCTTCCCACAAATGCAAAAAGCCATTCCCGACTTTCTTGCGATAATACCAGCAGGCACCCGCAATGAGGATAATGTGGATACCGATATCAAGCACCTTGTTATTCCCCAGCGGCACAATACCCATCGCATACAAGCCCAGGAAGAACGCGAAGACAAGGACGCCCAACCCCAGCCCGAAGAGCAAAGAGTACTTTAAAATAGGTTTATTAAAATATGCTACAATCGAATTCATTTGAACCACTCCTGTTTACCATTATTGATCACCCCTCTTACCTTCCCTCTCAGCGTCTGGCCCAGGAACGGTGTATTCTTGGATTTGGAATAACTTCTGCCAAATACCCATTCAGCATTCGGCTCGAAGAATGTAAGATTGGCGGCAGCACCTTTTGCTACGCCCACCTCTGGCAAGCGCAGAATGCGGCGTGGCTGCGCGGTCAGTTTTTCCACTATATCGTCTACCACCAGGCCGCTATGCATTACTGCTAATGCAAATGCAGTTTCCAAAGCGGCAATACCAAAATCGGCATGGTCGAATTCGAGGTTTTTACTCTCCTCGTCATGCGGGTTATGGTCTGAAACAATCGCGTCGATGGTACCGTCTGCCAAACCCTGGCGCAGCGCCGCATTATCCTCCGGTGAGCGGAATGGCGGGTTTACTTTCAGGTTCGTATCAAAACCAATCAGGTCTTTATCTTCAAATGCCAGCTGATGCGCCGCAATATCCGCTGAAACCGGCAGGCCTTTCGCTTTCGCTTCGCGAATCAGCTCGACGCCCCGAACGGTCGACAGCAACGAAACGTGCAGCACCGGCGCGGAAGTGTCGTAAGTATTTTTCTCCAATGCGTATTCGAGCAGTTTCAGGTCGCGGATCAGCATCATTTCCTCTGCCAATGCCGGCATTCCTTTCATCCCCACGAGCGTGCTCGTTACGCCCTCGTGCATTTGCCCGTACAGCGTGAGCTCGCGATCTTCCGGGCGGTTGATGAGCAATGCATTCAACGGACGCAGGTATAGAATGGTTTTTAAAAGTAAATCCGCATTCTGCACCGGATTTTCACCGTCTGTAAATGCGATAGCACCTGCCTGGTGCAGATCCATCATTTCGGTAAAGTCTACACCGTCGGCTTTCTTCGTTACCGCCGCGGCCGGATGCAATGTTACCAATCCACCGAGACCACTGTGACGGATGTAATTGAGCGTATCCTTGGTATCGACTACCGGTTGGGTATTGGGCAGCAATACGATTTCCGTAAACCCTCCATGCGCGGCGGCTTCGCGAACGGAATGCAAATCTTCTTTGTGCTCAAAACCAGGATCGCGCCCCTGCACGCGCATATCGACCCAGCCTGCGGAAACCGACAAGCCAGTACCGTCTATCGCCTGCGCATTGCCTGCGTCGAGGTTATCCCCAATTTCTTTAATCTTCCCATCCTCGATCAGAATATCTTTCACCTGACCGTGGAAGGGCGATTTCTTATCAATTACCCGAACCGAGCTAACTAACAATTTCATATTTATTTCAAACTATACGCCGGAATGCGACAAGGCACCGGTTTCAAAAAAAAAGCTCCGAATGGAGCTTCAAACCTAATATCAGGCACCTATAAATTTCTGGTAATCTTCGGCCGACAACAGTCCGTCTTCATCGCCGGGGTTAGCCAGGCTGATTTTCACCATCCATCCGCGGCCATAAGGATCGGAGTTTACGAGTTCGGGCTCGGCGTCGAGTTCTTCATTTACTTCAAGCACCGTACCTGCAACCGGGATAAAAAGGTCGGATACGGTTTTCACAGCTTCTACCGAACCAAAAACATCCCCTTTGCCGAGCGCTTCGCCTACCGTGTTAATGTCCACATACACAATGTCACCTAATTCATTCTGGGCATGTTCTGTAATGCCTATAATTGCCGTATCTCCTTCAATACGAATCCATTCGTGATCTTCTGTGTATTTCAGTTCTGATGGAAAATTCATGATAAAATCAGGTAAGTAGGTGAACATCTTTGGAGCGCAAATTACATGATGTAAGCTGTATTTTCCAAATCAAAATGTTATTCAGCCAAATTGAATTTGAGCTGAACTCCACCGGCTGTACTTGCACGGTAGAACGAGTTGGAAACCAGCGGGTCGTTGAATGTGCGATCGAAATAGAATTGCACACTCAAACGGTTGTTGACCATGTAATTGACCGTCGGACGCAGCTGGAAGTTGATATTTCCGGCGATAGGGATATTTTCCCCGTCGAACTTCCGCTGGATCGAGCGGGTGTCGCGGAACGTCATCGCCAGCTGCATCGTCATATCGTTTTTCAGCTTCTTCTTCACGCCATTAATCTTGAACGGCAGCGGTACGTTGTTTTTGGTAAAACCAATGTTGACCGTAATGTCCTGGTTGAACAGCTCGGCCAACTGCGAGTTCGAGAGGTTTAATGCAATGGTGCGGTCGCGGTTGTATTCCACGCGCGCGGTAATGCGGCTCTGCGTACGCATCTCCACCCCTACAAGCGGCTGGAATTTTTCTGAAAGCGTAATGGTGCTCATCGCAAACACCGGAATGTACTGCCCAAGGTCATTCAGCCTCGACGACAATGGATAGCCGGTCACAGCCAGGTTTACATACAGCGCCTCATAGTCGAGTGACGACGTGAAGTTACCCACGCTGTAATTGGACATATACTTATGCCGCAACGTGAACGAGCTAAACAACCGCTTGAACGCCGGGAGCGAAGAAAGGCCATTGTAACTCAGATCCCAGTTCGGCATCGGGAATTTCAGGAACGGATTGGTACGAACTGTTTTGGGGTCCTTGCCGGTATAGGCCGCGAAGAACGCCGAAATCAGTACGTCCTGTGATGTCTCATTGTACTCGCCGCCACTCTTGTTCTCCGCATTCAGCCGGTCTCTCAGAATACCGCGATAAGCACGGAACTTGTCGAATACCGGCGAGGAATTATCTCTCCGCATTTTGGCAAACGCAGTCCGGAATGACATGAACGACATACTGAACTGGCCATTCCGCAACGGGCTTTGTGAAACAAAATTTCCTGATGAATCGGGGCGGTAGAATTCCTGGTAAGCATCCTGCCGCGTCAGACGCGCCTCGATGATGAGCCTGAAATCCTTGAACGGCTCCAATGTGGTGTTGGCCGAGAAGTTCTTGGCAATGGTTTGCTGGAACGGCATATTCTGTTGCTGGCTTCTGGTGATCCAGCCCTTTTCAGCGGCTTTTACCTGGAAGTTCCGGTCCTGCTGGCCCAGTACGAAGCCCAGTCCGGGCGCATTGGCATTATCGAGCCCGAAATACTTGGGTGCCCTCAGATAACCCGGTAATGCCGTTGTTTCCAAAACCGAGTAGCTGACATTGATACCACGAACGGTCATCAGCGCTCTGGTAAGGCTCTTCACAATGTCGGTCGTGCGCATATCGATATCCTCTATATCTCCCGGGCTACGTGCGAAGTTCTTTCTCGCAGCCGACGGCGTGTTCGCGAATTTGAGGTAGCGGAGTTTGTTATAAAGCAATACAAAATCCACCTTTCCGGTAATGCCCCGCTCGCGGCTGTTGCGGATAATATCCCCGAATGGCAAGCCCGTAGTATCCTTCAAATTCAAGGCATTGGCCTGGTAGTTATAACCCACGGAATGCTTGTAGTCTGCCGACATCCAGTCGAGAACAGGGATTTTGTCAAGCGGCAGGCGGTATGTCAGGTCAATTTTTTGGTCGAAATTCTTGATACGGCCCAGCTTTTTGAAATTGCTCCAAAGCGAATCCTTCTTCGCGCCGGTGTTAATGTCCCCTTCCGGCTCGTCGATGATCGAGTTCGCGGTGGCCGCGTAGGTTAGCGTCATGTTGCGCGTCAGGTTCCAGCCGAAATCGTAGTAGCGGTTGAACCAGAAATATTTTTCAAACAATGGCTGCATGCCGTCAGTCGTCAGGTCGGCATTACGCAACTGGGTTTTCAGGAAGCGACGGTCTACATCGGTACGCAGCGAAACCATGTTCGGCAGCAAGGTCACATTGAATTCCTTGATAAACTCCGCCCAGCGACCAGTTGCTTTCCACTTTTTGAATGGCTCGATAGCTTTCGGCTGGCTGGCATACATATAAGAAATGCCGGCCCGGTACGCGCGTTGGTTGTATTCTTGCGTCAGGATATTCCTGCGCTTATCGTCACTGAATGCGTAGCTGAACGAAAAGTTCTCAAAATCGAAGAAGTGGTTTTTCGCTCCCGGCTTGGTCTTTACCTTTCGGACGTTCGAGAAGTTGAACCCTCGCTTCACGGCATTCTCTTCCACCATTCGCCGGTAACCGTCACGCTCCTCGTCCGTTCGAAGGTTATCGAGCGAGGTACTCAATGGCGTATCCGGGTCGAGCGGGTCGAAATGCGGTTTCACATTCCGGCGGTCGTAGCTTACAAACAACGGTATCTGGAAGCCCCAGTTTGCTGGGAGCAGTTTGTCCAATGCAATATTGGAAGAGAAACCATATTCGGACGTAAAGTTACGCGTGCGTTCACCAATGCGCTGCTGCACGGTTCCGAACCCGAATGTCTCGATCCGGCCGGATGCGGTCAATGTCGCGAAATCAGCCAGTTTTGCATTCAGCTGCGCGATGGCCGCCATACCGCCGGTATCATCGAAACCTTCGACGTGCATTTCATCCACCCACAAACAAAACGACTTCGCACGCTCATCCGCCGATTTCGGGTTCCTCATACCAATCATCATCACCTTCACGGCGCTCAAATCCGGGTTACCGACGACGGTGAGCTTATACCGCCTGTCGGAGCTCAGAACGGTAAAAGGCACGCTCAGGTTTTTATCGATCTGGCGGTTGCGTTGTGCTTTGGCATCGATCAGGTCGGCCAAAGCGATGTTGATTTCGTTACCTTCCGGCCAGATTTCCTCCGGCTTTTTAGGTCCCGGACCTGTTGCCCTCAATGCCGAAAGATCGATCTCGTAATAGTTTTGAGTAAGGTCGGTACCGATACGCATGAATGTACCCACCATGTTGTCCTCGTTTTGCTCGTTCTGCATGTGCACGTACATGCGCAGGCGCTTGCGGAAAAGCAGGTCAAGGTTCACATTTTTGAAAACCGCACGGGAATCACCGTCGCGAAGATCGGTCACACAGAGGCTCATCGACTGCTCGTTCAGCAACAATGGCGGACGCTGCGTATTGTCCTGGTCACGGATCCAGCCCGGAGGAATATCATATTTGTATTTATCGTTGTTGGCCTGGCTGTTTTCTTCAATACTTACAGTTCCAACAGTAAATTTCGCATCGTAAGGTTCAGGAACTTCCTGCAAGCCAGGTGCATCGAGGTTGTAGGTATATTTCCGGTATTGCTGACCTACCATTTGCAACTGCGCGAAACGCAGTACGACCGGCTGCTGGAAATCTGTCAGGTACATGCGCATGAAACGGATCGATTTGAAGCCATTCATGCTACCCACCATTCCGGAAAACTCCTTGATCGGCACGCGGAACAGGTACCAGGTCTGCTGGTCGGCGGTATTCACCGTTTTATCCACGATATAACCGTTACCAACCGCAAGTTGCCCCGGTTTCAAGTCGATTTCGTATTCGTAATAGGCTTCGTTGTCGTTGATCGTGTTATCCACGTTCATATCCTCACCGTCGGGAATATTGGTCGAAGCCGGCGTTACGTCCACCGAACGCCCCTGGCTTTCGGGAGAGTTATTCTCCATTCCTACATAGTTTTTGTAACGTTCCAGTACTTTCAGGCCGGCGCTGTCAAGGTCGGCTCCAAGAAAGAATTTGAAATCATCGCCGGACGGGTCGGCCAGGATTTTCGCGCGGGCTTCGGCCGTAAGATTAGCAGGCAGGCGATCGATGAAGGTTTTGAAGAAAGCACGCTCCTCCTCGTTGGTCAGACCGTCCAGACCTACATCCTGTTTCTGGCGAGCGCCATCCTCGTTGCTGAATGCATTTATCAGGTATTGTGATTTGGTAGCATAACCCCAAGCGGTTGAATCCACATTCACACCTACTTGCTTAGGCACAAGCGGCAAACCGTTTTCAAAGTTGTAGCGCTCGTCAGGGATTACATCTTCAGAAATATCTCCGAGGTTGAATACCAGTTTTCCACCAGTAGTATTTGGCTTAGGTTCCGGATAACCATCCTGGATTTTTCCGTTAACAGGATCGTTAATAAACGGATCCAACATCCAGAACTCGATACTTTCGATGTTGGCATTATCAAAATCGTTATCCGAAGTGATCGCACGACTCAATGCCCCGAAGTTATTTCTCGGAGTTTTCATGCGGCCATCCGGATTGAGGTCGGTGTTGTAGTTGTACATTCCGCGCTCGCTTGGATAATAGGCGATATCCAGCACCTGCTGCGGATAAGTGACCAAACCGGCAATGGCGCGGTTCGGGAAAATCTCGTTAGGCAGGTAAAGCCGCTCGTAAAAATTCTTGCGGTCGTCGTCGGTGATATTAGCAGGTGGCTGATATCCTCCGCCCAGGCCTTGCGACCCGCCAAAAATGTTATCGACGGTATATGCCGATATCTTGGCTCGCTTATAGCCATAGTTCAGGTTTTTACCATCAAATCCATCTCTGAACTTGCTCGGCACTGCTGCCAGACGCCACTTCTGCGGCTGACGCGCCAGATCATAAACCGTCCGTGCAGCTTCGAAGTCGTCTACCAACGAGCGGTTGTTAACGTCCTTCGAAACGCCGGGAAGCAATTTGGCAAATTCCCCTTTGAACTGGATCGACGACATTTCCTTGGTCTGGATAAGTGGCAAAGCATCCAGCCATTTGGTCAGGAACGGCGCGTCCTTGCGGAAGTTTACGTCAAACCCGAGCATGGTATTGTTCACAGGCTCGTTTCCGATGGACACCCTCGAAAGGAAACCCGCGGTACGCTCCTTATATTTCATAGCAGTCAGACCGACGCTGAGGTTTCGATTGACGACATAATCGAGGCGTGTTCCGACCAAAGTGCGTATCTGGTTCTGGAACATATCCGGGCGTTCGTATTCGATCACGATTTCACGACCGGATGCCAGCACACTGGCGTTCAAAATCCGTACACGACCGATTTGCGCCTCCACAATATAATCCGAGCCCGGAGAAAGCGGTACGCCGCCGGAGGTCACGGTTACGGAGGTTTCCAGCACGCCAAATGGCAACTGTACCTCAGCCCCACCGCTCGATTGGTAGGAACCTTTAATGAAAAACTTGTTACGTTCCGAAACCTGCTGCGCGTCGATCATCGTCGTGCGGTAGAGCTCGTTGAACACATATTTGTTGCGGTAAACGTCCTCGCCCGGCCCGAATTTCCTGGAAAGGTTACTACCAAATGGTTCCAGCACCGGGAAGATAATGCGGCCCGTTTTGCTATCCATCGTTATACCGTCGACAAAGTCGAAGTTACCGTCGGGTTGGAGGTCGTTGACGGGATTCAAACGGTCGAGGCCGGAGAGGCGGATCAGAGGAATGTTGGCAATGCTACTTTCCTGCAAGTTCGGGTTATCGATACCGGTCTGGTCATCTTTGTAAATAACTCTTAACTGAAACCCTTGCTTGTCGATCTGGCTGGTACCGAGCGAATAGATGTTTTTCATCATTAAATCCCACATCGGCAGCTTGGTATTGTTCCGGATAGTCGACGATTTCAGCAATTTCAGCGCGATTACCTCATTGTCCTGTCTGGCCTGGTAATCCTCGGTAAGCTCCCCTACCTTAAATGCGCGGCCGTTCAACGTATATTCGTAAGAAACCGCAAGGACTTCGTCGTTGCGGAGCGCATTGGTTAGGGAGATGTAACCGAGCTGCGGATGGAATGTATAATCGCGGTCGAGGATCAGACGTTTCGCACCGCGCAGCAATTCATAATCGATTGTTTTTTCGAGACCGAGGCCCGTAATGGCGGTATTGGTATTGTCTACCTGCCTGAAACCCGGACTGTCGCTTAGCTTTTTGTAAAGACCGTTAGCGTCGTTGCTCGCGGGCGACGTGGAGCGCACGGGCTGCAAGTTGGGGTTACCGGCGCGGTATGGCGCAGGTTCACCCAAATCAGCAAAACCGACAATGTTCCGAAGCGATTCGGTAGTGGTTGTACGGTTGGTCACATACACCTCAAGACGCGTTACGGTCACTCCGGAAGTGATAGTCGGCGTGTTTTGCAGCGAGCTCTCGTAAATGTTCCGGAAATATTGGGAAAGGAAGAAGTTACGGTTCTCGTCGTAAGTATCGGCCCGTAATTCAAAGTCGCGACTTTGTGCGCCACCGCGCAGCGTGATACGCTCTTTACTGGATTTCTGCTGCGAAGCCACAAAAGTGGCGCTCAGACGTCCGAATTGAAAATCGGTTTTCAAACCAAACAAATTCTGAACACCCGGAATAAGCTGGCTGTTAATCGCCCAGTTGATATTACCCGCTTCGATCTTACGAATAAAGCTCTCCTCGGGGTTTTTATAGTTCAACTTGATCGCATTCTCGAAGTTGAAGTTCGCCTTGGTATCGAAATTGGTCTGGAACCCAAGCATATCGCCGAGCTTGGCATCAAAATTGATATTGATCTGCTCGTTGAAAATGAACTGGGTATTCTTGCGCTGACGGATCGGGATGGCCGGGTTATCGAGGAACTGGTGCATCAGCCCGAGGTCCAGCGATACGAAACCGGTGGGCTTGAAATTCACAAAATCATCTCCGAGCAGTTTGGTCAATCCAGGCGGAAGGTCGAGCTTAGGCAGCAGCCCGCGCGCACCCATGGCGCTGTTCCCGTCCTGCCTGCTCGCATACTCGCGCAGGAGGCTTTTGAATGCCCGGTCCTCCTGGATCTTGTCATAGGTTTCGAGGTCCATCCGCTCGGGGAAGCGGTAATTTAGCGTACTGCCGGGCGATCCCGCGCCTGACGGACCCGCTCCCGGCGTAGCGACGCCCGGCGTGCCGAGGCCCGGCGTACCGACGCCCGGCGTCTGAATTTTCTCGGTCACTGCAATTTTCCCTGCACTGTCGAGCGTAATGTTGGTGGAGATGTTGCTCGGCTCGCGCAGGTAGAATGGCGAACGCGGCCGCGGCTCAGTGATACGGTTGGAATAATAATCCTTCCATCGCATGATCAGCTGAGAGCCCGACCTGTCGATGTTTTTCCGGGTGGTATCATCTTTAAGCGTGTCTGCAAGGATGGCCCATTCCTGTGCCTGCTCCGAATATGGTTCGCCCTTGCCGCCGGAAACGTTCACAAGTAACACCGCTCCGGCCGAAATGCTTAATACCTTAAAAAGAAAAGAGTAAATCGTTGATGACAAGGTAATATACTTATTTAGAGAAGGTTGTATTTACAAACAAATCCATCAACACGATTTTACAGTTGTAAAATTTTTCACCAAATATCATTGCAGTTCCGGTTAACGTAACGCTAGTTTGATAAGATTTTCAACACTGATAGACTGCCCCTCACGCTTAATGATGGCATCCAGACTTTTCTCCGCCGTTGGTTTGGGAATACCCAAAGTAACGAGCGCAGCCAACGCTTCACTCCGTAGAGCGCCTGACGACGTTTCAGCAGATTTGGTACCTGTTGAAACGAGCTCTTCCTTTCGAATTTTGTCTCTTAGTTCGAGGATTACGCGTTGAGCGGTCTTGGACCCAATGCCTTTGATCGACTGGATCAGACGCAGGTCTTCATCAATGATTCCTTGCCGAATTTCCGAAGAGGAAAGAGAGGAAAGCATCACGAGCGCTGTCGACGGCCCGATTCCTGAAATGCTTGTCAGATCCAGGAAAAGCTTTTTCTCATCATTCCCCCAAAAACCGTAAAGGACGTGGGCATCTTCCCGTATATTGAGAAACGTTACCAGCTTGCACCGGGCACCGATGTCGGGGAGCGAAGTGTAGGTCTGTAATGAGATCCTGACCTCGTAACCTACTCCGTTAACATCGATGATAGCGTACGCTGGGTCTTTATAAGTTACAATCCCGTTAACGTAGGCAATCATAAAAATAGTATGTGTATGTTGAAGCGTTAATTTCTAGGTAGAAATGATCAGTTTTTGACCAGGCTTGATCGAGTTGCCCCTGATTTTGTTGCGTTTTTTCAACTGACCGATTTCCAGACCGTATCGCTGCGAAATAATCCATAATGTATCTCCTTTTTGTACGGTATGATAACGTTTCCGGGTATGACGCTGCTGCTTGGCAACTTGCTCTTCGTCCTGCTGCTGCGGCCTCGCTTTGGCTGCGATACGGATGGCCGGTACAGTTTCCTTCACCTCTTTGTAGATCACCAGACGCTGCCCCTTGCGGATATTATTGCGACGGATGCGGTTCCATTTACGAAGCGACACGACCGATACCCCGTATTTCCGCGCGATGCCGGCTACATTATCGCCGCGACGGACAGTATACGATACGCGTTTGGTACGGCTGCGCTGAATTGTTTCTTCCTCACCGTCGTCTTCATAATCTTCGTTGTCCGAGACATTCTGCACGTTCGATGCGAGCACATAAGGAAATGAGCCGTTGCCGCTGAGCGAATCTGTTTTGGTGCTGTCTGCCTTGGCGATCATTACGCCGGTAGCAAGATATTTCCTGGTGCACGAATCCATGATTGATGAGCGGTTGCTCATCAGGTAGGTGAATCTTACGCTTGGTACTTTCAATACAAAATCACGGGTTTGGTCCGGCAGGACTTTCTTCGTGATTTGCGGGTTCAGCTTTTTGAGTACTTCGAAATCGATACTTGCATTGTCGCAAAAAGTTGCGAGATCGATGTAGCCGTTAATGTGAATCGTATCGTTCGGAATCTGGAACTCGGTATTTTCCGGGAAAATGCCGTGATCGTAGCCGTAGTTCATCATGTAGTTCATGGCCACATACTGCGGTACGTACGAGCGGGTCTCGCGGGGAAGGACATTGTAAATCGTCCAGAAGGTGGTCCCGCGTGAGCGGCGCATGGCGCGCTTCACATTGCCCGGTCCTGTATTATATGAGGCCAATGCAAGCTCCCAGTCGCCGAAGATATTGTAAAGCTGTTTGAGATAGAGACACGCCGCTTCGGTTGCTTTTGCCGGCTCGAAGCGTTCATCGATGTATTTATCCTGGTAAAGACCGAATTCCCGTCCGGTTGCCGGCATAAACTGCCACAAGCCGCCAGCCCTTGCGTGGGAAATCACGGTCGGGTTCAGTCCCGACTCGATCATGGAAAGGTATTTCAGTTCGGTAGGCAACCCGTGTTTCGCCAATGCCTTCTCGAAAAGTGGGAAATAGAGCGGCATGCGCTCCATCATTGTCCGGGTAAAAGTCGCCTTTTTGTAAATGAAGTATTCTACAAATTCGTGCGAAGACTTATGGTAAGTAAGCGGAATCGACTTTTCAAGCTTTGCGAACCGTTCTTTCAAAAGTTCCTCGGGAACCGCAGGGTTCTGCCCGATCTCTTCGACTTCCGGGAGCGACGGCATCAAATCATTTTCTTCCTGAGCAATAGTCTCAACCGTATCCTGCCCGGACATCAAACGCTCCTGTGGAATCATCGCCCCTGCAGGCGCATTCCAAAACCCTGCACACATGGCTCCGAGCCACAATACTCTTTTCGAAATCCTCATTAATAAATGTTTTTTGAAGGTTAATCAATTCACGGTTTTCAATGGCTTGTACCTGTTGATGATCTGCTTACAGATAGAAGAATCCTTTTGGGTTTTGAATTGGCCAGATGAATCAGAATAATCTCTAATACATTTTAATTATTCACGCAACATTCTCATTCAGAATAACGTAACATAGTCGCCTGTTATTCTGGCACGATAATTTTCTTTGAACCTTTGGTTATAAATACAGCTTTCGTCTTCCAATGCGCGCAAAAAAAGGGACTATATCCCCTTGAATGCGTTGGTCACGCTAGTTGTATGCTACGGCCCCTTCCTTGTTCAATTCGGTAAGATAATTGGCAAATGCCAGCATTTTCTCCTCCCCGAAATAAGGGCCCATTATCTGAATTCCGATTGGCATTCCCTGGTCGTCCAGCCCGTTCGGAATGGATACCGCGGGATTACCCACGACATTCGCCTGCACAGTGAAAATGTCCGCAAGATACATTTGTAACGGATCTTCCGTCTTTTCACCAATCGTAAAAGCTGTGGTAGGTGTTACCGGGGAAATCAGGAAATCGAACTGTTCGAAAAACCGGCCCGTTTCCTCCCGCACCAATCTTCTAACGCGTTGCGCCTTGGTATAGTATGCGTCGTAATAATTTGCACTTAATACGAAAGTACCCAATAGTATTCTTCTCCTTACCTCGTCGCCAAAACCTTCTGTACGGGTCTTTTTGTACATGCTTTCCAGATCCACGGATTCGGGGCTGCGGTAACCGTACCGCACACCGTCGAAACGCGACAGGTTCGAGCTCGCTTCGGCTGTGGTCAGGATATAATATGTAGGTAAAAGCGAATCTAGCAGCGGCATATCGATGCCTACCACTTCGTGCCCTTCCGCGCGCAGGCGATCGAGCACTTCGGATGTCTGCCGGCGGATTTCCGGTGCAATGGCTTCGTTCTCTACCGCGCTCCGGATATACCCGATTTTAGCTTTGCCTTTCCATTCCAGATTCGCGGTGTAAGCAGGGACCGGACGTTCCGAAACCGTGCTATCGAAATCATCGGCGCCAGACATTATTTCCAGCAGCAATGCGGAATCAGCCACACTCTTGGTAATAGGCCCAATGCAGTCGAAAGACGACGCGTAGGCAATGAGCCCGTAACGCGACACACGCCCGTACGAAGGTTTCACACCGATCACCCCACAGAACGCCGCCGGCTGGCGCACCGAACCTCCGGTATCACTTCCCAACGAAGCATGGCAAAGCCCGGCCTGAACGGCAACAGCCGAACCACCCGATGACCCTCCCGGAACTTTGGAGTTATTAATGGCATTCAGCACCGGCCCGAATGAAGAATTTTCATTCGAAGAACCCATCGCAAACTCGTCGCAGTTTTGCCTCCCGATGATGATCGCGTCTTCATCGAGGAGCCGCTGCACGGCGGTTGCAGTATAGGGTGCTGTATAATTCTGAAGAATCTGGCTTCCGGCCTGCAAGCCGTGGCCGGTGAGCGAAAGCACATCTTTAAGGCCGATCACCATGCCTGCCAGCTTTCCGGCAGTACCATTGGCGATCTTCGCATCCACGGCCAGGGCGGCCTTTTTTGCTTCCTCTGTATAAACTTCAACGAAAGCATTGAGATGCTTGTTAGCCTCTATTTTTTCCAAATAGTGGTCAACCAACTTGACGCACGTCAAACCTTCTTCACGTAGATCTCTCTGAATTTCGGCCAGCGTCAGATACTCTTTCAAGGTAATTTTTTTGTGGGGTTGTAAATAAAGAATCAGAGCCGTTAAGTGCTAGCTTAATGGCTCTGGATCAAACCTTCGATAAGATGGAAGCGTTATTTGGGGTCTTCCATGCTTTTTTCAATATTTTCCTTAACGTCTTTAGTAGCGTTCTTGAACTCATTGATACCTTGCCCCAAACCGCGCATAAGTTCTGGGATTTTCTTTGCTCCGAAGAAAAGCAACACGAACAGAGCAACTAAGAAGATCTCCTGTCCGCCCAACCCCATAATTCCTAAAACGGTTATTGATTCCATATCTGTTTCTTTTATTAATGTTTACAAAAATAACTATTCTTTTTTATAACAACCAGACCTGCGACCACTTTTATCCGATATTAATTGTCTTGGTAGCCTTCTCCCAATCGGCAAATTTGCGGATATCGTCGCCCAGCGTCTTGATCAGCCATACCACCAGCGCCACGTCGTCGGTAATGCCGATAACGGGCAGGAAGTCAGGAATAAGGTCTATCGGAGATACGAAATAAATGAGCACAGCGACGATCGACACCAGACTTTTCCAGGGAAGCTGCTTATATTCGCCGGAGGCATAAGCTTTCACCATGCGGAGCAGCAGCTGCACGCTCGACTGGAATTCGGAGAGGTTGCCTTTAAAGCCCACCGTCTGGAGCTTCCCCAGCACCTCTTTGCCGAGCTCGAACAAGCGGGTAGAATTTCTGGCGTAACGTCCTGCTTTCCCTTTGGCATTCTTAAAAAATATCGACTGTAAAATCCGCGAAATCATTGACTCGTCATTCATGGTACAAAGCAGGAAAAAGTGGTTTATAAAGCCATTATAACTATCAACTTACGGAAAAAATTGCGTTCCGGATGGCGGCCGGGCTTCCAGCCGCGGAGTTTGCGGCAAAAAATCAAATTCCGCTTGGTTTAAACAAATTATGTATCATACTTTTAGGAAAAAATATAAAAAGCATCAATTTCTATACAATTAACCATATTTCCCTATGAAGATTACTGTTGTAGGTGCGGGTGCGGTAGGCGCAACCACAGCCGATAATATCATTCGTCGTGAGCTGGCAGAAGAAGTGGTGTTGCTGGATATCAAAGAGGGTGTCAGCGAAGGTAAGTCACTGGATATGTACCAGACAGCCGCCTTACTGGGATTCAACACCAAACCCATCGGCTCGACCAATGATTACGAGAAAACCAAAGGCTCGGATGTGGTTGTGATCACCTCGGGGCTGCCTCGTAAGCCCGGTATGACCCGCGAAGAGCTGATCGGCATCAATGCAGGAATTGTAAAGGGAGTGACTGAGAACCTTCTCAAATATTCGCCGAAAGCGATCGTGATCGTGGTGTCCAATCCGATGGACACAATGACTTACCTGGCCTTGAAAGAATCGGGTATTCCCAAAAAACGCCTGATCGGTATGGGCGGCGCATTGGATAGCGCGCGTTTCAAAACCTATCTCGCCCTTGCGCTTGACGCTTCACCACTCGATATTCACGGGATGGTGATCGGTGGCCACGGCGATACGACGATGATCCCGCTCACGAGACTTGCTACGTACAATGGTATCCCGGTAAGCCGCTTTCTCTCGGCCGACAAGCTCGAAAAAGTGGCCGCCGATACGATGGTAGGCGGCGCTACGCTCACGAAGCTGATCGGAACATCTGCCTGGTACGCTCCCGGAGCTGCTACGACGTTACTGGTGGAAAGCATTGTACGCAACCAGAAGCGCATTGTGCCTTGCAGCGTTTACCTCAATGGCGAGTACGGCCAGAAAGACATTTGTATGGGCGTACCGGTAGTTTTGGGCCGGGGAGGTTGGGAAAAAATCATCAACCTACGCCTGAGCGACGCTGAAAAAGCTGCGTTTGAAAAGTCAGCAGAGGCCGTTCGGTCAATGAATGCCGCTTTGAACTTGTAAGCGGGACATAAATCGTTAAAATACAGGCCGGTCCGGATTTCCGGGCCGGCCTGTATTTTAAATCGAAATCTGATATTGCAATGTCCAGCTCCCTTTACGACCATCTTTCTCCAACTCATTAGCCACCGGAGCCGATTTGTAAACAGGCCGGTTCTCATAATTGAGCGACAGCTTGCCATTATGCCCTTTGATCAGCCAGTTAACCCCCGCATTATAAATGTTGGCCGCATCCTGCAAACGGTCGTAATCGCCGCGTTGTAATGAAGCATAGGGCATTAATGTACCCTGGCTACCCAGCAAACCATCTTTCAGCTTGTACCCGGCCTGCGCGTAGATCACATTACCGGTCCCGAACATCGGGTATGCGTTCCCGTGCGTGCCGCTTACGCCTGCGATGGGCTGCGTAATGCCGGTGGCCGGGTTCATAATGCCATTGTAGCGGAGATAACCCTTACCGTAATCCGTTCCGAAATAACCCAGGTAGGCCGACAATGCAGTTCCTTTCTCCGCATTCAAAGGCATATCCAGGTACGCCGCCACCGACCAGAGCGTCATATTACTATAAAGCGTGTCGACCGCTTCCTTTCGCCAGGTCGCGTTCTTTTGAGAGGTAATACCGGCTTCGATGTTCAAAACTTTGCGTTTGCCAAGGTACGTGCCGGTCATGTAGCCCGGGGTTGTGTTGTCTTCGGTATCGAAAATATTGTAAATGAATAACCCCTGAAATTGTTTACTGTTTTTTCGCTGCGCGAAAACGGAATTCTGGTTGAGCGCCGCCGGTGCGGAGCCGCTGGTTTCGACCGGAAATGGATCGGCTACACCCACACGGTAATTAAGCTTACCGATTTGTCCACGGCTGTAAACCGTCAGTTTTCTGGAAAACTGGTCGGTCTGGTCCACCGTGGCTTGCGCGAAAACGGGCACGTCCATGGTCATAATGGTACCAATGCTGGGCTGTGAAAACCGGGAGAAACCGCTTACGATCGTCAGACCGCCACCGAAACGGATGAAACTGTTGCCCCTGCGCTGCACTTCATATTCGCCCACGGCATCATGAAAAAATGCGGCGACTTTGCGCTGACTGGGCGTACCCGCGGTATTGTAAGCAGGAAATGCGCTCACCTTGTTGAAATTATTCATCCCGAACTGGGTATAAAAGAATATCCGGTCGGTGAGCTGACCAAAAAGCTGCATCCGGGTGCGGCGAAGGCCAATATCGAATGTACTGGTCTTTGGGTCGCTCAAAACGGTCGTGCCGGGGTTATTGTCGTTCAGCCTCAGCCATACCTGATTCGTAAATGTGAATTTTACATAATGTGAACCGGATTCGTTAAGATTGTAACGAATATCGTTTCGCTTGTTGTCGTCCTGGGACATGACGGGCTCCGCCGCGGCCAATGCGCCGAGGAGCGTGAGTGAAAGGATTTTTTTCATTAAGAGTACTATTGAGTTACATGCACTAATATCGCCGCAGACCCTTCTGAAAGAGCTAAAAACGACATTAATAGTTAATTGAAAATGATATTGAACACGGCCGTAAAACGACTCATAAAAAGTCATTTCCCAAGCCGGGCCTTCAAATATAAGGCGGGTTGTGCTACTGCCATACTCTTTTTAGTGACAATCTTCCGCGCCGTTCTGGCCCAGGAAACGCCGCCGCTGATCAACTATCCGGCCACGATTTATAAGGCCCACAACCAGAACTGGGACATTTGCCAGAGTGCCGACGGGCTGATCTATTCCGCCAATTCCGATGGTCTGCTGGAACACGACGGGTCGTCGTGGAAGCTGTATCCACTGCCCGACGGGCAGATTGTAAGAACCGTACTTTACGACGAACAATCACCGCAACCAACCGGTGGAAAAGTACTGAACCGCGCCGTACGACCCGAGCAGCGCATTTATGCAGGCGGCTTTTCGGAGTTCGGGTATTGGAAGAAAGAAGCGGACGGCCAATTGAAATATTATTCGCTGAGTAAAAAAACAGGCTTCGCGAGCCTTCGCACGGAAGAGATCTGGCATATTCTCAAAACCCCGGAATACATTTACTTCCAGTCGTTCTCGCAGATTTACCGGTTCGACGGCAAGACCCTCAAAGAAATTACAGGCCCCGGCAACATCATGTTCATGCGGTTTGTCCAAAACCGGGTACTTGTGCAATCCATCGGAAAGGGCATTTACGAACTGAAAGGGGAAAAATTTGAACCGTTGCCAGGTACGGAAAGTCTCTCGCCCACGATCGTTTCCTCGATATTACCTTTTTCAAATGGCGGGATTTTGATTTCTACTACCAAACACGGTTTGTTTATCTGGCGAAACGGCACGCTTAGTCCCTGGGACATTGCTATTTCCGGGGAGTTAAAAAGAAATATTATCAACCGGGCCATCGTGACGACCCGTGACAGCAGCCTTGTTTTCGGGACAATCCAGAATGGCGTTTATGTGGTTTCCAAAAATGGCACGTTAAGGTACCAGTTCAACAAGGAAACCGGTTTGCAGAACAATACGGTACTTGCTTTGGAAGAAGATTCGCAGCAACAGCTCTGGATCGGCCTCGACCAGGGCATCGATATGGTCAAAATGTCGTCGCCCATTATTGCCTACCAGACCAGTGACAACCCGCTGGGGTCTACTTATGCTGCGGCGATCTGGCATGGAAAACTTTATGTGGGCTCCAATAAGGGTGTTTTTGTCAAAAAATGGCTTTCGCCGGAACCCTTCCGACCGGTATGGGGGCTCGAAGGGCAGACCTGGGCGTTGAAAGTGGTCGACGACCAGCTATTGTGCGGCCATAATGACGCTACCTACCGCATCGAAGAAAATGGCGTGACCAAAATCTCGAATATCAATGGTGGCTGGGTGTTCCTGCCTGTACGGAACGGGCGCGATACGCTGCTCCTGCAAGGCGCGTATGTAGGCCTGCACGTGTATAAAAAGGACGCCAAAGGCACCTGGGCGTACGCATACCCAGTCAAAAACGCGGTACCGATCCCGATCAAGCACATCGCACGCGATAATGCAGGGATATTCTGGCTCGGGCACGCTTACAAGGGCCTGTTTCAAACAAAACTCACTCCTGCCCTCGACTCCGCATTGCTTTGGAAAGAATTTAAAGCACCACGTGACCTGCCGGGCGAATTTTCGGTGGAGGTGGTACAATGGCTCAGCGGGCAGGTGCGGATACGCTCGGGCAATGCATTTTTCCAACCCAGCCCTTCCGGAAAGCTTGTCCCAAGCAGCGATTTTCCCAAAGAAGATGAAAATTACAAGGTCAGGACGGGCCTGCATGGTGATTGGTTTAAGGTATTCATGAACCGTGTGGCATTCCATCAGCCGGGTAAAGAGACGCGAAACCTGCCGCTGACACTCGTGCGCAATGCCGAAACCGTGGTGCCGCTTTCGGAGGATTACTATTTCTTCTGTCTCGACAATGGGTATGCGTTGTACAATCGCAAATCGCCCGACGAACATAACGAGGCTGCCGGCCCGCCGGTGGTACGGAAAGTAGCCAACCTTCGCAACCTGAACGAAACTTTCGCCATTTCGGACAGTCCGTCGCTTCCGGCCGAGGTACGCTCACTCCGCATAGCATTTGCATTGCCGGTGTATGGCCAGAATGTGCAATATAGGTACCGCCTCAAAGGTCTGACCGATCAATGGTCGGAATGGACTGACCAGAGCTTTGTGGAATTCACAAACCTGGAATCGACCGACTATATTTTTGAAATAAGGAGCAGCCTGAACGACACCATCGGCACCTATCATTTCAGCGTGAAGCCCTATTGGCGCGAGACATTGTTTGCCAAGATACTTTTCGCCGTGCTGATTGCATTGGCGCTGGCTGCATTAATTCTCTACCAGGAAAAACGGCTCGCTCGCCATCGCCGTAAGCTGATCGAAGAGCAGGAAGAAAAACTGCGTCAGCAACGCCTTACCAGCGAACGGAAGATCATGCAGATCCAGAATGAGAAACTGCAAAGCGAAATACAGAGCAAGAGTCAGCAGCTGAGCAATGTGGCGATCAACGTGGTGAAGAAAAACGAGATACTGGAAGAGATCCGTGACGAGCTGAAACAAGTAAAAGCGGAAATGGGGCAACAACTCCCCAACATCCATTACCAGAAACTCCTGCACAGTATCGAACGGAACGTGGCCGGCAAAGACGACTGGGTTTTATTCGAACAAAACTTTGACGAAGTGCACGAACAGTTCTTTAAACGCCTCCGCCAGATTTATCCTACAATTTCACCTTCGGAACTACGGCTGGCGGCATGCCTTCGCATGAATCTTTCGACCAAAGAAATGGCCCCGGTTCTGGGGATTTCCGTGCGCGGTGTGGAAATCAAGCGCTACCGGCTTCGCAAAAAGCTCGGATTGGACAATGATGCCAATCTGGCCCAATTTATGATGGACATTTGATGCGATTGCATTAATCCGTTACCCAACCCCGTTTTATTCAAGCAAACCTTGCATTATTCTCATTGATGTAGTGGTGATGTAGTGCTTTTTTTGATTCCCTCCCCGCTTGGAACTTAATTTTGAAGTCAATAAATTCTTATAATAATTCAATCACCAATTTGAAACTGATGAAAACTATTGTACGATTACTGTACATGCTCGTTTTTCTGGCGCTGGGAAGTTTCTCCTATGCACAGGAAATTAATGTGACTGGGAAAGTCACGTCGAGTGCAGATAATTCGGCGCTACCGGGCGCCAGTGTGCTCATCAAAGGCACTACAACCGGTGTTCCTACCGATGCCGAGGGTAACTTCACTATAAAAGTCCCGTCTCCACAATCCGTCCTGGTGTTCTCGATGATCGGGATGACTACCCAGGAAATTACAGTGGGTAATCAGACTACCCTGAACATCGCATTGCTGGAAGATGCCAAAGCGCTGACCGAAGTATTGGTAGTAGGTTACGGTTCTCAGAAAAAATTGGATGTCACAGGTGCTATCACGCAGATCAAAGGTGCGGAGATTTCCAAGCAGCCTTCCATGAACGCCGTCAGCGGCTTACAGGGCAAGGTTGCCGGTGTTCAGATCAACAACTCGGGTAAGCCGGGCGAGGCGCCGCAGATCCGCATTCGCGGTGTCGGTACCGCCTATGGAAGCGCCAACCCATTGTACGTTGTAGACGGAGTTTGGTTCGACGATATCAGCTTTCTTAACTCGGGCGATATCGAAAGCATGAACATCCTGAAAGACGCATCCAGTCAATCCATTTATGGTGTGCGTGCGGCCAACGGGGTCGTTTTGATCACTACCAAAAAAGGAAAATCAGGAGCGCCGATTATCGATTACAATGGTTTTGCAGGTTATCAGAAAGTGACTAACCAGATCAAAATGGCGAATGCGAATGAATATGCCACGATGATCAACGAGCTGAGCCGCATTAACGGCAAATCGGATGTCCTCGATCCTGCTCAATTCGGAGAGGGAACCGACTGGTACCACCAGATTTTGCGCAATGCATTTGTGACCAACCACCAGCTTTCGATCAGCGGAGGCGGTGAAAAATCGACTTACAATTTCTCGCTCGGTTACCTGGATCAGAATGGTATTGTTGAAAAGAACAATTTCAAACGCTACACAGCCCGGTTGCAGAACGACTTCCAGGTATTGAAAAACTTGAAAGTGGGTTACTCGGCAACCGGTTCTTTCAGTAAATCGAAAGATGAAGCGGGCGGCATTTTCCGTCAACTATATGCGGCCGGCCCCGTGGTACCGGTATATTATGCCGACGGTACTTACGGTGATCCTACCGATTACAACCTGGGTGACGGTAACAACTTCAACCCGCAGGTGACGGTTGATTTCTACAACCAGAATACCAAAAAGACGCTTCTGACCGGTAATGCATACGCAGAATTGTCACTGTTCAAAGGTTTAACATTCCGTACCAGCCTCGGCGGCCGTTACGGACAGGACGAAACCCGCACTTATGTACCGCAATATGTGGCGACATTCAAACAACGCAACACCACCAGCTTCCTGGAATTCGTTCGCCCCCAAACACGCTACTGGATCTTTGAAAATACATTGACCTACACCAAAGAATTCGGCCAGCACAGCATTACGGCATTGTTGGGACAGTCCGCTCAGCGCGACCAATCCTACAAACTGACCGCCAATGCATTGAATGTACCGTATTCCAGCGAAGGCGATCTTTACCTGGCATTGGGTAGCGCGGATGGCCGTAACGTGAAAGACGAGGGCGATCTGGGAACATATGCTTCCTACTTCGGCCGCGTGAACTACTCTTTCGGCGAGCGCTACATGCTGAATGCTTCACTTCGTGCGGATGGTTCTTCCAAATTCTTCCAGGGCGGCAATGCATGGGGTTATTTCCCTTCGGTGGGTGCGGGCTGGGTGATCAGCAACGAGAACTTCATGAAAGGCCAGACGATTTTCGATAACCTGAAACTCCGCGGTAGCTGGGGTAAAATCGGTAATGCTTCCGTTCCTTCCAATCTTTCGACGCTCACAGTCGCCACCGGCGGCGGTCTGGCGGCGATATTCGGCGGCCAGCTCAATACCGGTGCCAGCATCAACTCCATTATCCCTCCTACCACTTACTGGGAGCGTGGTGTGGGTACCGACGCGGGTATCGAGGCTTCCTTCCTGAAATCGCGTTTGACGGTGGAATTGGATTATTATATCAAGAAAACCGAGCGTGCGATTTTCGACATTCCGGTGTTGACTTCTATCGGTACGAGCTCGGGCCGCATTGTGGGTAACCAGGCCAATTTCCAGAACAAAGGCTTCGAATTTGCATTGAACTGGCGTGACGATATCAACGACGGCCTTTCTTACAGCATCGGTTTCAATGGTGCGGTGAATAACAACAAAGTACTTTCGGTATCGTCCGGTGCCAATCCTATTTACGATGGCGGCGTAGGCCTTACCAGCGGCGCACTCGCCACACGCACCCGCGTAGGCGACCCGATCGGTTCTTTCTACGGCTACGTGGTGGACGGTATTTTCCAGAATGAGGAAGAAATCAAGAATTCTGCCCAGCCCAATGCCAAACCGGGTGATTTCAAATACCGCGACATCAGCGGAACGAACGGCGTGCCCGACGGAAACATTTCCGGTCTCGACCGTCAGGTAATCGGTAACCCCAACCCGAAATTCACCTACGGTATCAACACCAGCTGGACGTATAAAAACGTCGACCTGATGCTCGACTTCCAGGGGGTAGCCAAAGTGGATATCTACAATGCCAACATGGGCTGGCGTTATGGTAACGAGAACTTCACCAAAGACTTCTACGACAACAGATGGCATGGGGAAGGTACTTCGAACACCTACCCTTCCGCGAACATCGGTGGCGGCCAGAATTACCTGCCGAATACTTTCTTCGTACAAAGCGGCAGCTATTTCCGGGTTAGAAATGCGCAAATCGGCTACACATTCCCGCAAGGATTAAGCGAAAGGCTGAAACTCCGCAAACTCCGCCTGTATGCGAATGCACAGAACCCTTTGAATTTCTTCAAATACAAAGGGCTGTCGCCAGAGGTAAGGGCCAATGAAAACAAACCGACACAGGCCGGTATCGACGCCAATGTGTACCCGCTTTCAGCGACCTACAACTTTGGTATTAATGTCACTTTCTAAGATCACAAGCGATATGAAAAATATAAATTTTAAAACCAATTTGAAGCAGAAAGGGCTATACCTGGGGCTTGCAGCGCTCCTGATCGTCCCTTCCTCTTGCAGCGACAGCTTCCTCGATGTTGATCCGCAGGGAAAACAACCCGGTGCCGTTTTCTGGGAAAGTGAAGCAGACGCAACCAAGGCCGTGAATGCCATGTATGCCAACCTCCGCAGCTGGAACAATACCGCATTCGCGGCGATCGCAGTGGAAAGTGTAGGTTCCGATGATGCGGAAAAAGGTAGTACAGCTTCTGATGCGACATTCTTTAACCTGTATGACACGTTCACGGTAGGTTCCACCGATGGACAGCTCGGCGGCTTCTGGGAAGGACAATATCAGAATATCAACTACGCCAACCAGGTAATCGACAATATTCCGGCGATCAGCATGGATGAGAATCTGAAAGCGAGATACCTTGCCGAAGCGAAATTTGTGCGTGCGTATTCGTATTTCAGGCTCGTGCGGGCATTCGGCGATGTGCCTTTGCGCCTCAGCGTGCCCAAAGATGCTACCGAATACAACCTGACGCGCACGCCGAAAGCGGACGTTTACGCGGCCATCGAAAAAGACCTGACCGAAGCCGCGGGCGTATTGCCGCAAAACTATGGCGCCGCCGACCTCGGCCGCATTACCAAAGGTGCCGCGCAGTCGCTGCATGCCAAAGTTTCGATGTACGAGGGTAAATGGCAGCAGGTTTTCGACCTGACGACGCAGGTGATCAATTCGGGCCAGTATTCATTGGTTGCAGATTACGAAGCATTGTTCCGCATTCAGAACGAGAACTCGAAAGAATCGGTTTTCGAACTTCAAAACGAACTCATTCCTTCGAATAAAGACGCGTCAAACTCACAGTACTCGCAGGTACAGGGCGTGCGTGGTGTGACCGGCGGCGGCTGGGGTTTCAATGTCCCTACCGAGTCGCTTTCGAAAGCATTTGAAGCAGGCGACCCGCGCCGCGACGCGACGATCATCTTCCGCGGCGAAACGACGCCTTCCGGCGATGCCATTGCGGCTACCGGCGATAATCCGATGTACAACCAGAAATCGTACGTGCCATTCAAACTTTACGTCACCGGTTTCAATGAAGGTTCACAGCAAAATGTGCGGGTGATCCGGTATGCCGAGGTATTGCTGATGAATGCGGAAGCCGCCAACGAAATCGGCAACTCCACCCAGGCGCTCGCTTCGCTTGAACTGGTGCGCGCCCGTGCGAGAGGTGCCAGCAAAACGATCCTGCCGAAAGTGACCACTACCGACAAAACCGCATTGCGCACAGCGATCTGGAATGAGCGCCACTATGAA
Source organism: Dyadobacter sp. SG02 (assembly GCF_900109045.1). Classification (GTDB taxonomy): domain Bacteria; phylum Bacteroidota; class Bacteroidia; order Cytophagales; family Spirosomataceae; genus Dyadobacter. Next base: position 143,283 of record NZ_FNYL01000008.1, on the reverse strand, counting down.
CTAGCGATGGAATTCGACCGCTATTTCGATGTGATCCGCCAGGGACGCGGTACTGAAATCTTCGGGCCCAAAGGATGGAAAGCCGGAAAGAACGAAGTATGGCCGGTACCTCAGACCGAAATCGACCTTAGCGCAGGCGTGTTGACCCAGAACCCCGGTTATTAATCCCAAACCACGATTTATCGATGAAAACATTTAAGAATATACTGACCGTGGCATTGTGTGCGACAACTATGCTCGGGGTTACCTCCTGCTACGAAAAGTTCGATCCCGAAAGTTACGCGCCGAGCGTGACGATCGGGGGCTTTACGAGCTCCGACGAAATCGCAAAAACCAATCTGGTAGCGCATTTCCCGTTTGACGGTAATTACAGCGATGTTGTTTCCAACACCGCAGGTACCAGTACTGGTACCACCTTCGCCAATGGGCTGAAAGGCCAGGCTATGAAAGGCGCGAAAGACGGTTACGTACTTTTCGACCCGACAGCGGCCATTCTCGGCTTGAAAAGCTTTACAATGACCTACTGGGTAAATAGCGCTTCGACCAAATCGCAGGGAGGCATTATCGGGCTGGTGGGTTTGTCCCAAACAGACGGTTTCTGGGGAAATATCGAGACTTTCTTTGAGAACGGCGGTACCGACACCGACGGAATCTTCAAGGCGCATATCCAGAATGACAAGAAGGATACGTGGGTTACCAAGGAAGGTATCGTGAACCTTTACAACTCCTGGACGCATATCGCATTATCGTACGACGCCACTTCATCAACTTTCAATATATATGTGAACGGTTCCAAAACGGCTACCAGTACGGTAGCCAGCTTTGGCGACCTGAAATGGCAGAAACCAGGCAAAATGGTATTCGGTACCGTGCAATTCCAGACCAAGCCGAGCCTTACCTCGGGTGCCGAGGCCCAAAGCTGGGCGAGCTATCTCACCGGCCTGCTCGACGAAGTGCGGATTTACAACGTCGCTTTGAAAGATGCCGAAGTAGATGCGCTGGTTAAACTGGAATCAAGAGGGAAATAATGCCTTTTAAACACTTCCTTCTTTTTTTGACCATTACCTGGCTCGGGGTTTCCTGTAAATCGGAAAAGGAAGACCCCGGGCCAACCACTCCCGGAATACCGTCCTCGTTCGGGTTCAATAGCCTGAAAGTAAACGGGGCCTATTCCGGGTTCAAGTACAATGATGTAAACCTGAAACCTCAAATCAGGTTTACATTTTCAGCCCCGCTCAACAATGCTACGGTCGCAAACGGGGTTACTTTCAAATCCGTATCCGGAGAAAGTGTCGCATTTACCTCTGCGCTGGAAGGCGGCGACAGTTCGGTCGTGATCACTCCCTCCGCTGATTTAAAATACCTCACAAGCTATTCGGTCACTGCGACAAAGGCATTGAAATCCAAAGCCGGTGGAATGCTGCTGAATGAGGTTAAGGTCGAAATAATCACCGCGCTGGATTCTACCGACAAATTTCCGGTTATCAGCGACGATGCTTTGCTGACTCTCGTACAGCAGCAAACGTTCAAATACTTCTGGGACTTCGCGCATCCCGTGAGCGGGCTCGCACGTGAGCGCAACACATCGGGTGATGTGGTAACTTCGGGTGGAAGCGGTTTTGGCATTATGACGATCCCGGTGGCCATCGAGCGGAAGTTCATCACCCGGGCACAAGGTTTGGAAAGAATGCAAAAGATCGTGGACTTCCTGAAAAAGGCGCAGACATTCCACGGTGCTTTTCCGCATTGGCTCAATGGTGCTACCGGCGTAGTAGTACCATTCAGTACCAAAGACAATGGCGCTGATCTCGTGGAGACGTCTTTCCTTATCCAGGGACTACTTACTACCCGTCAGTATTTTAATGCAAATAATGCAGCTGAAACTGCTTTGTGGACCGATATCAATGCGATCTGGGAAGCAGTGGAATGGGACTGGTTTCGGAAAGGCAACGAAAATGTGCTGTACTGGCATTGGAGCCCGGATTACGGCTGGGACATGAATCACCAGATCCGGGGCTGGAACGAATGCCTGATCACCTATGCCCTGGCAGCATCTTCGCCTACGCATGGCATTGACAAAGCGGTGTACGACAATGGCTGGGCTGGTAACGCTACGTTCGCGAACGGGAAAGACTATTACGGGATCACATTACCGCTCGGCGAGCCACTAGGTGGGCCACTGTTCTTCTCGCATTATTCGTTTTTAGGTTTAAACCCAACCGGCCTTACCGACCGTTTTACCAATTATTTTACCCAAAACAAGGCCCATACCCTCATCAACTATAACTATTGCAAGGCCAACCCGCAGCAGTATTACGGTTACAGCGACCAATGCTGGGGCCTTACCGCCAGCGACATCCCGAATGGATACAATGCAAACTCGCCAGGCAACGATAAAGGAGTAATCACGCCCACAGCCGCGCTGTCCGCATTCCCGTACACGCCTGTCGAGTCGATGAAAGCATTGAAATTCTTTTATTACAAACTGGGCGACAAGCTCTGGGGAGAATACGGTTTCCGCGACGCATTCTCGCTCGATCAGCTATGGTTCGCTGATTCCTACCTGGCCATCGATCAGGCGCCGATCGTGGTGATGATCGAAAACCATCGTACCGCATTACCATGGAAACTCTTTATGAGTAATCCGGAGGTCAAAACCGGCCTCAAAAAGCTCGGATTCACCAGCCCGGCGCTTTAACAATATTCATCCCGCCATTAAACATTACCCGACAATGAAACGATACTTCCAACTACTACTATGCCTCACACTGCTTGCGGGTCCGCAAGTGGATGGCTGGGCGCAGAAAAAGAAATCAACCGCCGCCAAACCAGCGGCATTCAACCCGACCGAGCGCCCCAAAAACCTTTCGGATACCGCATTACTGGAACTCGTTCAGAAGCAGACATTCCGGTACTTCTGGGAATTCGGCCATCCGGTAAGCGGCCTCGCCCGCGAGCGAAGCAATATCGCGTTCGATTATGGCGACGAAGTGTGTACCATCGGCGGTACCGGCTTTGGTGTGATGGCAATGGTCGTTGCTGCGGAACGGCAATGGCAACCACGCGATTCCGTGGCTTCGAGATTATTAAAAATGGTCAAATTCCTCTCGAAAGCGGATCATTACCACGGCATTTTCCCCCACTGGCTCAACGGCGCGACGGGCAAGATCGTCCCGTTCGGCCGGAAAGACGATGGCGGCGACCTGGTGGAATCTTCCTTCCTTTTCCAGGGACTACTGGCCGTCAGACAATACTTCGACCGTAATACCGACCTCGAAAGGGAGCTCCGCAGCCGCATTACCTGGATCTGGAACGAGGCGGAATGGGATTGGTACACCCGAGGCAACCCCAACCAGCTCTACTGGCATTGGAGCCCCAACAACGGCTGGGCAATGAACTTCGAGCTGCGAGGATACAATGAGACATTGATCACCTACATTATGGGTGCAGCTTCGCCGCGCTACCCGATCACCCGCCAGGTTTACGACAAATGCTGGGCGCAAAGCGACCATTTCCGCAACGGAAAAGAGTATTACGGCGTGAAACTCCCACTCGGTTTCGAATATGGCGGACCTTTATTTTTTACGCATTATTCATTCCTCGGACTCGATCCGCGCAATCTGAAAGACCAGTATGCAAATTACTGGGAGCAGAATGTGAACCATTCGCTGATCAACTACAAATATTGTGTCGCCAATCCGGGCAAGTTTAAAGGGTATGGTGAAAACAATTGGGGCCTGACCGCGAGCGATACGTACAACGGCTACAATGCGCATTCCCCGACGAACGATTTCGGTACGATTACCCCAACCGCCGCATTATCGTCGTTCCCATATACGCCGGAGCAGTCGATGAAGGCATTGCGCCATTTTTACGATGATCTGGGCGATCAAATCTGGTCGGAATACGGCTTTACCGACGCATTCAACGAGTCGCAGAACTGGTATGCCAAATCGCACCTGGCCATCGACCAGGGACCGATTATCGTGATGATCGAAAACTACCTGACGGGCTTGCTTTGGAAGTTGTTCATGCAAGACCCGGAGGTTCAGGCAGGCTTGAAAAAACTCGGATTCGAGAGCCCCGCATTGGGCGTATCCAGCAGAAATTAACCGCTTTTTAGCTAAAATTCACAGAAAGACCGGCCGCAAGCCGGTCTTTCTGTTTTATAGAATATAATTGTACCTTGATATCGTTTTTGAAAGGTAAATGCTGCGTATCCAGCCATTCTAAACGTAAATCGCTATGAAACCACTCTATCATAAACTCGCATTACTGATCGCGCTGAATGCATTCGCGTTGCAGGGATCGGCGCAGATATGGACGGTCTCCGAGCCGGAGAATCTGCCCGAGAAACGTCATGAAAATGCAATGGCTACGGCCAACGGAAAGTTGTATTTGCTGGGCGGACGCGGCATCAAGCCGGTAGATGAATACGACTTCAAAAAGGATTCCTGGAAAAACCTCGCGCCGTCACCGCTTGAAATCAGCCATTTCCAGGCAGTGAGTTATAAGAATGAGATTTACGTACTGGGCGCATTCACCGGCGGTTATCCGCATGAGGTCCCCATTCCGGACATTTACATTTTCAATCCTGTCAAAAACGAGTGGCGCAAAGGAGCAACCATTCCCGAAAGCCGGAGGCGCGGCGCGGCAGGTGCATTTACATTAAATGACAAGATTTACCTCGTCTGTGGCATTCAGGACGGCCATTGGGATGGCCAGGTGACCTGGTTCGACGAATTCGACCCGGCAACCGGCACCTGGAAAACGCTCGCCGATGCTCCCCGCCCACGCGACCACGTGCAAGTGGCGGTCCTGGATAACAAACTGTACGTAGCAGGCGGACGTCTGTCGACCGCGCGCATCAACCAGGTTTTGAATACCGTTATCAAGGAGGTGGATGTGTATGATTTCAAAACCGGCAAATGGACGACGCTGGACGCTTCCAACAACCTTCCTACCCTTCGCGCTGGCAATACCGCGGTCGTTTTCAATAATAAGATACTTATAATAGGAGGTGAAAGCGACGCGCATCAGGAGGCACATAGTGAAGTGGAGGCATTCGACCCGCAAACTCAGAAGTGGGAGAAGCTGCCATCGCTGCACCAGGGTCGCCATGGAACACAGGCTGTTTCGCTTAACAAGAAAGTCTACATTGCAGCGGGCTCAGCCAATCGTGGCGGTGGCCCGGAACTGAACGACATGGAAATACTCGATAAATAATACACTTCATTCCTAACCTTGACTCCAATGCTCAGAAAATTCGCCGGTATCGGTTTACTATTTGTTTCACTCACTTCTTTTGCACAGCAGAAAACTTTCACCCACGCCGACACACTGCGAGGCGCCATCACACCTGAACGCGAATGGTGGGACCTGAACTATTATCACCTCAGCGTGAAGCCCAACGCGAATGACAGCACGCTTACCGGCAGCACGGTGATCACGTATAAGGTGCTCAAACCCTACCAGACCATGCAGGTGGATTTGCAGGAGCCATTGCAGATTACCAAAGTAATCCAGAATGGTGAAGTGCTTACCTACCGGCGGGATGGCAACGCATTTTTCATCACATTAAAAAAACAGCAGGAAACCGGCAAAACGGAATCCATTGAAGTTTTCTACGCAGGAAAACCCCGACTGGCCAAACGCCCGCCATGGGACGGAGGCGTACAATGGGTGCCCGACGGGAAGGGAAATACCATTATTTCCACATCCTGCCAGGGACTCGGTGCCAGCGTTTGGTGGCCTTGCAAAGACCATATGTACGACGAACCCGACAGCATGCTCATCAGTATGACCGTCCCGAAAAATGTAATGGATGTATCGAACGGCAACCTGCGATCGGTGGTCGAGAACGGCGACAATTCACATACATTCAATTGGTTTGTTAAAAACCCGATCAATAATTATGGTGTAAATATGAATGTGGCCAACTACGTAAGCTGGAAAGAGACATTCAAAGGCGAGAAAGGCGATTTGCAACTTAGCTATTATGTATTGCCGCAAAACCTCGAAAAGGCGAAAGAGCAATTCAAACAAGCCCCTAAAATGCTGAAAGCGTTCGAACACTGGTTTGGACCGTATCCTTTTTATGAAGACGGTTACAAGCTGGTGGAAGTACCTTACCTCGGAATGGAGCACCAAAGCTCGGTTACCTATGGAAATGATTACAAAATGGGTTACCGTGGCAAGGACCTTTCCAATACCGGCTGGGGGTTGAAATGGGACTTCATCATCATCCACGAGAGCGGACATGAGTGGTTTGCCAATAACATTACTTACAAGGACGTAGCCGATATGTGGGTGCATGAGAGCTTTACCAACTATTCTGAAAATCTTTACACGGAATATTATTATGGTAAAAAAGCCGGTGAGGATTACGTAATCGGTACACGTGAACTTATTGCGAACGACATCCCCATTGTAGGTATTTACGGGGTCAATCAGGAGGGATCGAAGGACATGTATTACAAAGGCGGAAACATGCTCCATACCATTCGCCAGGTCGTGAACGACGATGAAAAATGGCGCCAGATCCTTCGCGGGCTGAACAAAACCTTCTACCATCAGACCGTCGATGGCTCGCAGATCGAAAACTACATCAGCGAGCACGCGGGCAGGAACCTTTCAAAGGTTTTTGATCAATACCTCCGGGATGTAAGGATACCTGTTTTCGAATATGCATTCACTGGCAAAGGTTTGCAGTACCGGTGGATCAACACCGTTGAAAACTTCGATATGCCTGTTAAAGTGAAGCTGGCAAGCGGGAAGGAGGAATTTCTCTACCCGACAAACGACTGGAAAACACTGAAAGTAAAAGGCGAAAAGTCGCTGTCGGTCGACCGGAACTTCTATGTAGAAGCCAAAGAATCCAAACAGGCTTCGCTATAAATCCCAGCATTCCATTATCAGAAGGTCGCCCTTCTGTGCAGAAACCCTGACCATGCCATCAGCCTCGGCCGAATTACTGCTGCCGGTTCTGTGGCCCATCGTCAGGGTTTCTTTATGAAGATTGTATTTTAATCCACTCGTTTCGATGCCTTCGACGGTGCCTACCGGTATGAGTGAAATCGGCGTCCCTTCGGTGTACCATTTTTCGAAAGTGCCGGTAAGTGGGAATATTTTGGAGTAGTCATCCAGCAGTACCAGTTTGATTTTGTCCTTATAGCGGACCAGATCAGTGATGTTGGTAATAGCATGATCTGCCCGACGCCCGGTAGCCCAAACGATATTAGCCGCCGGAAAACCTCTTTCTATCAAAAACTCGATGGCTTTGTTCAGATCCGTCTTCTCCTGATCCGGCGTATTGACGATCTCCAACGGATGCTGCCGCTCGCGGATCATTTCAAAATCGTGCACGACATCAAAATCGCCCAGCCAGGCATCCACTTTAATACCCAGGTCCAGCACACGATAAATGGCATGATCCAGCACGACAATGTAAGGGCTCCATTCCAGCAACTGCCCCAACAATTCCGGAGAGCAGGCTTCCCCATTAGCAATAATCAAAGCAGGCTCCTGCTTCTCCCGAACGATGTGGTGTGACGACATTAATTACAATTTATCCTTAACGAGGGTAACGAGCTCCGAGAGAACGGTATGGACTTGCAGGAACTGCTCGTTGACTTCCTCGAAGCGCCGATCGATTTGTTCAAAGCGCCGATCGACTTGTTCAAAACGCTGATCGATTTGTTCAAAGCGCTGATCGATTTGTTCAAAGCGCTGATCGACTTGTTCAAAGCGCTGATCGACTTGTTCAAAGCGCTGATCGATACGATCGAATCGCTCGTCGTGTTCTGTCAGCTTTGTTTCAACCCGATCTACCCGTTCTTCCAAGCCCTCAAATCGCCGATCCATTTCTCCAAACCCTTCCCGCATTTCAGCGAAGCCGCGATCTACACGCGTTGTCAGTGATGCTAACCCTTCTGCTACCATTTCAATTTGCTTTCCGTGCTCGTTGGTAATGTTTTCCAGCTGTGCCAGTCTTTCTTCTACGTACATAAAATTCTCGTTAGTATGTGAAATAATAAACCCGACACCATAGCGGTGCCACGCCTACTTAGACGTCTATTTATTAATAGTAACGAGAAACGTGAGTCAATTTTAAACCCCGAGCGCCTTCGCCCGGTTCCAGTAAATATCCATTTCTTCCAGCGTCATATCTGCCAGCGATTTACCATCCGTCTTCGAGGCTTCTTCCAGGTACTGAAAACGACTTATAAACTTCTTATTAGTCCTTTCGAGCGCTGTTTCCGGGTTAATATCGACAAATCTTGAATAATTTACCAGCGAAAACAGCAGGTCACCAAATTCACCTTCGGCTTCCTTTTGATCAATGACATCTGCCGATTCTATGTTGAAGTTCTCCTTGAACTCGTGCAGCTCCTCCTCTACCTTGGCCCATACCTGCAGCTTTTCATCCCAGTCAAACCCAACGCCTCGGGCCTTCTCCTGTATGCGCATGGCCTTCACAAGCGCGGGCAGTGATGCGGGTACACCCGAGAGCACCGATTTATTGCCTTCTTTCAATTTCAGCTTTTCCCAATTCTGCTTGACAGCCTCTTCAGTATCGGCTACGAAATCGCCGTAAATATGTGGATGGCGGGCGACGAGCTTGTCGCAGATTCCGTGCAGCACATCCTTAATGTCAAAATTATAGGCCTTACCTTCCGTCTTTTCCGAACCGATTTTGGCATAAAACACAATATGCAGCAAAACGTCGCCCAGTTCCTTCTGGATTTCAGGCAGGTCGTTATTCAATATCGCATCGGAAAGTTCGTAGGTTTCTTCGATCGTCAGGTGGCGCAGACTGTCCATTGTCTGCTTTCTGTCCCACGGGCATTGCTCCCGGAGCTCGTCCATGATCGTCAACAAACGGTCGAAGGCCATCAGTTGTTGCTGACGGCTTTCGGGCAGATCACTGAATTGTTTTTCCATACCACAAAGATACGGCGAAACCCGTTACTGCCCTGGTACCAGCGGTAATTTAAAGGCTGTCTGGATGAGATTGCTCGTGCATTTGGCGACGATCCGGCCGTGGGCATTCACCAGTCGGCCTTCTACATGGACAATGTTTTTTCCCGCGCGGATCACTGCCGATTTGGCTACCAGTACATCTCCCACCACCGCCGTATTGAGAAAATCGCAATTCAGGTTGACGGACGTGAAGCCGAACTCCCGCCCCAGCGCGTAAACCATCGTCCCGACAATATCATCGAGAATGGTAGCCGCAATACCGCCATGCAATGTGCCCATCGGGTTGCACATGTCTTCCCGCACCTGGTATTCAACCTCCATGGCACCTTCTTCAATGGAAAGCAATACGCCGTTGAGCCATTTGGCGACGGGTGAAAAATGCTGATCCATCGGCTTGCCGACAAGCTGTCTGAGAAAAGAAAGCCGCTTGTTTTCAGTTTGCGGGTCAATCTGCGCGTGTGTGCTCATGGTGTGGGAATGATTAAATTAGTTATGAATGCGATTTTTAAAAATAGTAATTATCGTAGAAAAATTGATGGCTACGAGTCAATGCTATGGATTTTATTGTTACGTATCGAAGGTTATTACTACCTTTGCCGGAGTTTTTGCCAGAGATAAATGCTTACTCATATATGAATTTTACGTTATCGCAGGTTCCCGAGCGTTCCCAGAAACCCAGAACAAAAGGACTTACCATGGTGATGGACAAAGGGCTGAGTGTCAGGGAAACAGAAGATATGCTCTCCATCGCATCACCTTATATAGATATCGTAAAACTGGGATGGGCCACTTCCTTCGTAAGCCCGAATCTGGACGAGAAGCTGGCGATTTATAAAAATGCCAATATTCCGGTGTATTTCGGAGGGACGTTGTTCGAAGCATTTGTTGTAAGGAATCAGTTCGATGATTACCGCAAGCTCCTCGATAAATATCAGTTGACGCACGCAGAGGTTTCCGACGGTTCTATTGAAATGCCGCAGGATGTTAAATGCGAATATATCCGCAAGCTTGCACAGCAGGTTACCGTTCTCTCAGAGGTAGGTTCGAAGGATGAAAACAAGATCATTCCTCCTTACAAATGGATCCAGCTCATCAAATCGGAGTTGCAGGCCGGAGCCTGGAAGGTAATCGGTGAAGCCCGCGAATCGGGTAATGTGGGGTTGTTCCGTGCAAGCGGTGAGGTACGCCAGGGACTTGTGGAAGAAATCCTTACGGAAATTGCATTTGAAGACATGATATGGGAAGCTCCCCAGAAATCACAGCAGGTATGGTTTGTGAAACTGCTCGGAGCTAATGTCAACCTGGGCAACATCGCGCCCAGTGAACTGATCCCGCTCGAAACGATCCGCCTCGGGCTTCGCGGGGATACTTTCAACCACTTCCTGAATACCAAAACCAAGCAGAAGTGGAAAATCGATTCCAAATAGGTCAACCCTCATAAAACAGATTGTCAACTTAACGTATAGCTATGGAATTTTTAACCCAATTCATTGATTTCTTCCTCCACCTCGACAAGCATTTGTTTAACATCGTGGAAGAATACGGTACACTCACTTATGTCATTCTGTTTTTAATCGTCTTCACCGAAACCGGCCTGGTGATCATGCCGCTGCTTCCCGGGGACTCGCTCCTTTTTGCCGCCGGCGCCATTGCCGCTAACGAAACCACCGGTCTGAATGTGTGGCTGATCATCATTATCCTCATTATTGCCGCATTGCTGGGTGATAACGTCAACTATTTCATGGGAAAAACCTTCGGCGGACAGATCAAGAAGCGCGAAAAGATATTGTTCCTGAAAAGAGAATACCTCGAAAAAACCGAAGCATTCTATGAAAAACACGGCGGTAGCACGGTAATCATGGCACGTTTCATCCCGATCGTACGCACGGTAGCGCCTTTCGTGGCAGGTGCGGGCAGCATGAACTATTCAAGATACATCGTTTTCTGTGTCGTAGGTGCATTGCTTTGGGTTCCTACCCTTACATTGCTGGGTTACTTCTTCGGAAATATGGATATTGTTAAAAAGAACTTCGAACTGGTTATCTTCGGCATCATCGGAATCTCCGTTCTCCCAATGATTTTCTCTTATCTGAAAAGCAGGTTTGCAAAGCCTAGCGCGGCGTAATTTTAGACCGCCGACGGCCGCTGCCGATTAGTTAATTGAGTTTATTAACACATTTAAATACCAAGCAAAAAGCGTCGCAGGGCAACCCTACGACGCTTTTTGTTATATCAGCACCGCGCATCGGCGGTCAATGGTCGGCGGTCAAAAAGACTACCGACCATCCAATCGAACCTACGATCTCGAATAATTCGGAGCCTCTTTTTGTATCATAATATCGTGCGGGTGGCTTTCTTTCACACCTGCCGAAGTGATTTTCACAAACTGTGCATTCTGCAACGAATCGATGTCGCCGGCACCGCAATAGCCCATGCCCGCTTTCAAACCACCTACCATCTGGTAAATGATTTCGGAAACCTTACCTTTGAACGGTACGCGGCCTACGATACCTTCGGGAACGAGTTTCTTCACATCGTCCTCGGCATCCTGGAAGTAACGGTCTTTCGAGCCATCTTCCATGGCTTCTACCGATCCCATTCCGCGGTAAGCTTTGAACTTCCGACCTTCATAGATTACAACTTCACCCGGCGCTTCGTCGCTACCTGCGAGCATAGAACCGATCATGATCGTGCTTGCGCCACCGGCTAACGCCTTCGTCATATCTCCCGAGAAGCGGATACCGCCATCGGCAATTACCGGAACGCCAGTGCCTTTCAGGCCTTCTGCTGCCCACATTACCGCAGTAAGCTGTGGGACGCCGATACCGGCAATGATACGGGTTGTACAAATGCTACCAGGCCCCACACCCACTTTCACCGCGTCCGCACCGGCCTCGGCCAATGCTTTTGCAGCTTCGCCGGTTGCTACGTTACCAGCGATCACGTCCAATTTCGGGAACGCCGCTTTAATAGATTTCAATGCATCGATTACACCTCTGGAATGCCCGTGGGCCGTATCGAGGCTTACCACGTCCACACCGGCTTTTACCAACGCTTCAACGCGTTTCAGCACGTCGGGCGTAACGCCGATGGCAGCGCCTACACGCAGGCGGCCGTATTCGTCCTTACATGCATTCGGGTGTGATTTGCGTTTCAGAATGTCTTTGTAGGTAATGAGGCCCGTCAGACGGTATTCTGAATCTACGATTGGCAGTTTTTCGATTTTGTACTCTTGAAGGATTTTCTCCGCATCGTCCAGTGAAAGACCTTCCGAAGCCGTAATGAGCTTTTCCTTCGTCATGATTTCCGTTACCGGCTTGTTCATTTCGCGTTCGAAACGAAGGTCGCGGTTCGTAAGGATACCTACCAGCTTGTGGTCTTTGTCGATAACGGGGATACCTCCGATCTTGAACTCCCGCATAATCTGGTGCGCGTCGCCAAGGGTCGAAGTGTCAAGCAGCGTGATCGGATCGAGGATCATGCCGCTTTCAGAACGTTTTACCTTTCTCACCTGCTCAGCTTGCGCTTCCAGGGACATGTTTTTATGGATTATTCCAATACCACCTTCCTGAGCCATAGCAATGGCCAGTTCAAATTCCGTCACCGTATCCATAGCAGCTGACACAATAGGAATGTTCAACTCGATGTTACGGGTAAGCTTGGTTTTTGTTGATGTGTTACGAGGCAGGACTTCTGAATAACCGGGGATTAACAGAACGTCGTCGTAGGTGAGTGCCTCGAAGAGGACTTTGGATGGGTCTGTGTTCATAGCAAATAAACTATTGTTATTTGCCGGGCAAAATTAAGAATAAGTTCTGAGTAAATAAAATCGAATTGTATTTTTTTTATGACACCAGTACCCGCACTTTTTTAATACGCTTCTTGTCGGCCGACTGCACTTTGAAGGTTACTTCTCGGTGCGTAGCGATTTCTCCAGTCCGTGGAAGTCGTGAAAACAGTTCCAGCAGCAGTCCCGCCAGCGACTCGCTATTGCCCCTAACCTCGTCAAAATAATCGGTTTCGAGGTTCAGAATGCGGCAGAGGTCGTTGATCAACACCCTTCCTTCGAAAACATAGGTGTGCTCGTCGACCTGCGTATAATTTACCTCCTCTTCTTCGTCATATTCATCATTAATATCCCCGAAAATTTCTTCAATAATATCTTCCAAAGTGATCAACCCGCTCGTTCCTCCGTATTCATCGACAACGATCGCCATATGCACGCGGCGGTTCTGGAAATCTTTCATCAAATCGTCGAGGCGCTTGCTTTCGGGAATAAAATAGACGGGGCGCAAGAGTTTCTGCCAGTTGAAATGCTCGTCGAGGTGAATATGCGGCAATAAATCTTTCACATTCAAAATACCCTCTATATGATCCAGATCGTCGCGATAAACCGGCACCCGCGAGTAGCCCGATTTATTAATTCGGTCCATCAACTCGTGAAAATCCAGCTCAATATCAAATGCGGTGACCTGCACCCTTGCCTGCATGGCTTTCCTCGCATTGGTTTGCCGAAAATTGGCCAACCCCCGGAGCAAATCGGTTTCTTCTTCACTCTCCGCCTTGGCTTCCAGCATTTCGGTTGTGATTTCGGCACCATGGGGAGTGAGCACGCCAAATGAATACCCGAGCTTCATGATCGGCTGGGTCAGCGGCTTGCATATTTTGATCAAAACCTGTGTAAGACCGGAAATTTTTGGAATAAACTCCTGCGCTTTGCGCGCGCTATTGTAGCGCACCATCGCGTCGAGCCATATCCAGATTACGAGGAACGCGAGTACCGCCCAGCGCACCGTTTCCACGCTTCCGGCTTGCATATGCAGCCACGCAAGGCGCGCCGCCAGCAACAATGCAAATAGCGTGAGCCCACGCTGGACAAGCGAAAGCGCAAGCTGCTGAATGCGTGTGGGTAAGTGATTATCTCCTTCCGCCTTACGCTCCCAGGGGTTTTCCATCGCGCCGGATGCCGCATAAGCTGCCCGGATTCCCGATAAAAACAGGGAAATACTCAGCAAAAAAATAACAAGGATGAAGTCGTAAGGAGCCAGGAAGTCAATGGGTATGATAACCCCTGCCAGAGTGGTTTGCGTACTTTTCCGGGGGAAATGAATCCCCGTACGCGTTCGGGCAAGCGGGTCGTCACTGTCTTCGGTTTCTTTCACGAAATGTCAGAGAATGTTCAAAATAGCTATTCAGTCAGATAAATGTAGCGAATCCCGCTTGAAAACTGCATCAATTCTGGAATAAATACATTTTAAGCAGGATTCGTCCATATCTCACCGAATGCCTCAGAACGGTAGATCGTCGTCGTCGTTGCCGGCCGCCATCGATGGCGGGATGGGGTCCGACGGTCGCGGCGCATTGTTACCGCGCGGCGCATTGCCCGACTGCTGGTAACCACCTTGCTGACCGCCCTGGTTGTAATCTCCGCCTTGCCCGCCTCCCGACGGACCGCCGCCCGACGGACCGCCCAGCAGCGTCATGCTATTCGCGCGGATCGTTACACCGGTACGCTGCTGACCTTCCTTGTCCGTCCAGGTATCGGTGCGGATACGGCCTTCGATATACACCTGATTACCTTTTTTCAGATACTTTTCGGCCACTTTCGCCAGGCCTTCCCAAAGTTCGATACGGTGCCATTCGGTATTATCTACGCGCTCGCCATTTTTGTTCGTGTAAGATTCGGTAGTCGCGATATTGAACTTCGCTACCGCCGATCCGCTTTCGAGGTACCTGACCTCCGGGTCGCTGCCCAGATTACCGATCAGAATTACTTTATTAACGCTTCCTGCCATGATTTTTTAACGTGGTTAATGTTTGTTGCAACCTTAAATATAGGCAAATTCCGCGAGAAATGCCTGTTAAATATCCTGCTCGGTGATCTTGCCGGTCGTCTTGTCTTTCAGGATCAGTTTGTTGCGACCATCGTGTGTTACTTCCTGCTTGATCAAGTAATGTGTATCATTGTACGAAACATAGTTGGAAGGTTTTTCAACGCCCTCGCGTCCGCGCCACACGGGAAGCTCCACTTTTTCCCAAAGCTTCGTTTTCGCCGATTTATAAGCCGCATCGATCACCGCATTCACAATATAGCCGTCGTAAAAAGTTTCCGCAGGCGCATTCCCCTTTTCCACGGAATTGAACATATCCGTGAACATATGGTTGTAACCCAGGTCATTCACCTCATCACCGACCGGAAATAGCCAGCCGGTATTGCTTTCAGCCTTTTCAGCTACATATTCTTCGCCGGCGCCGTCGGGATTTTGCCCTGTTGTAAACATTTCAAAACCCGTTCTCAGAAAGTTATTGATCCAGATTGTTCCCTCGGTACCCATTACCTCGTCACGCAAATCCATCCCGCCGCGGAACGTCCAGCTCACCTCGAACTGCCCGATAGCACCGTTTTCATATTTAACCAATGCAATCGCATGGTCTTCGGCATCGATCGGCTTCACCTGGGTGTCAGCCCAACACATTACCTCGACGGGCTTGATATCCTTACCAATAAAATTCCGAGAGATTTCAATGCAATGGCATCCCAAATCCAGGATGCAACCGCCGCCGGCCTGCTCGATGTCCCAGAACCACTCGCTATGCGGGCCAGGATGCGCCTCGCGCGATTTGGCCCAGATAATGCGGCCTAATGAACCATTTTTGACACTTTCGAGCGATTTTAAAAACTTTGGGGTATAGCAAAGGTCTTCCAGATACCCCGCAAAAATGCCTGCTTCTTCCACGACTTTCAGCATGCGCAATGCCTCCGCGCCATTCCGGCCCAGCGGTTTGGTAGACACGACGGCCTTCTTATGCTTGGCACAAAGCAATACCGCTTCCTCGTGAACATTATTGGGCAATGCAATGCAAACCATATTCACATCGGGATGCGCGATTACCTCTTCCATATCCGACGACCAGAAATCACATCCATAATCGTCGGCGAATTTCTTGGCGCTTTCTTCCCGTCGCGCATAAATGGCTACTACTCGGTCGCGGCCGCGTTGCCCATGGATAGATTCCGCATAAAAGCGGCCGATAAAGCCGGAGCCCAGCATTGCAATTTTCTGCATATCAGTAATCAATTTTAATATTTTGGAAACGAGTCATGCATTGTCAGGTGTAGTCAAGACGTCTTCACCTCATTCTCCCAGCCGGTCGATTTTAGCGCCGGGTCATTTTCCTTTTTGAGAAAATCCGCATTTTCAAATGATGCTGCATTCCATTCAAGCAATGCGTGGTCGGGCACAATGGAAACCGGTACCCGCCAGGAAGTGGTGGTCTCGGCGTAGGCGATGTTGGATTGGGAGTTATAGCAGGAAATCAGCGACCAGCGCGGGTGTTCCGACAAGTTCGCCTCCGAACGGTGCATGAGGTTGCTATGGAAAAACAATGCATCACCCGGCTCCAATTCGCAATAAACCAGCTCCATCGTTTTCAATGCGTGGTTCACCATCTCCATGTCCGCGCCTACCTGCTCGCCCGCAAAGCCGTGGTTGACCCGGCCCATCTTGTGCGAACCTTTGATCACCTGCAAACAGCCGTTTTCCTTGTTCGCAGGCGTCAATGCGATCATCACGCTCATCAGCTGGTCAGGGTAAATGAACTGATTTTTATACCAATACCCATAATCCTGGTGCCATTCCCACGCGCCGCCTACCTTGGGCTCTTTTTGCATGAGTTTGGTGTGAAAATGACAGACCTGGCTCTCCTCCTGCAAAAGCTGCCAAACGGAATTGACCATTCTTTCACTTCGGATCAAATACCCGAATACATCGTCGCCCGGCGTGAACCACAGCGACAGCTTGGTTTTCTTCCCGGTCTGGTCGTTCAGGTCCATCGCATTCTTCTGCATCACCGAATTTTCGATCGCGGTATCGTATAGTTTTCCAACCTCCTCGGTAGAAAACAGGCTTTTCACCACAATATAGCCGTCGCGATTATAGTCGGCGATCTGGCTGGCATTCAAACTGAAACTTCCCATGACTGGCGCTCGGTTAAGTGTTTAGTACAAAAATATATTACTTAAAACACAATTCCGCTTTCACGCATCACTACTACAAGCAGGTTTCAGGCAGTAATGATCAGGCGGTCAGAGGTAATTTTCCTCCCGCAAAACCGTGTCGATCAGAATCGGCTTCGGAAGCCCTTCTACTTCCTCATGATTGTAAAAAGCCATTCCGTGGGGCAAATCTATCCTTTCGGATTCGGGAATTTCGAGCCACCAGAACCGCACTTGCAGGCGCTGGTGTGTGAGGATGTGGGAATAGAGTTTGGGGATTTCGGTCAGACGGCCTTTTTTCAACAGGTTTTGAAAAACCAGGTCAGGTATGGTCAGAGAGTCGGGAGTTGTGGAAGGTGTTTGGGATTCTATGAGGTGGAAATCGTACAGACCTTTCCAGATGTCGCGGGCACGGCGCTCGTACATGGCAAGCCTATCGCCCTGTTTAATGATGAAATAGTTTAAAAACCGATGCTTGACGGTCAGCTTCTTGATTTTGACAGGCAACTGCCCCTGCATCTGGTGCGCATAGGCGAAGCAACGATCCTTAAAAATACAAACCGTACAATTCGGCGACGATGGCACGCATTGCAATGCCCCGAACTCGATCATAGCCTGGTTGTAAGTGGCTGGATCTTCTTTTGAAATCACCTCTTTACCCACTGCCCAAAACTCCTTTTTCCCTTCATTACTAAGCATATCCGACTGAATACCGAATATGCGCGCCATTACACGGTACACATTACCATCGATCGCCGGCACCGCCTCGTCGAAAGCGAAGGAAGCAATGGCTGCGGCTGTGTATTGGCCGAGCCCTTTTAGTTTCAAAAGCTTTTCAGATGTTTCGGGAAATTTCCCTTGGTAATCGTTCACCACCTGCCGGGCAGTAAAATGCATGTTCCGCGCCCGGGAGTAATAGCCCAGTCCCTGCCATAGCCGTAGTACCTCGCGCTCGTCGGCCGCAGCCAGGTCGAAGACTGTCGGATATTGCTCCGTAAAACGCTCATAATAAGGTAACCCCTGGGCTACACGCGTTTGTTGCAGAATCACCTCCGACAGCCAAATTTTATATGGATCTTTGGTTTCCCGCCAGGGTAAAGGGCGATGGTTTTCGAGATACCAGGATTTCAGTCTTCTGTTAAAATCAATCACCTCCAAATCGCCCGGTATCATATTATTTTCACTTATGTGCACTGTTTTTTAATGAATTATATAAAAAAGGGGAAGATCATCCTTTTAAGTTTTATTAAAATTACCGTACCTTTGTGTTCCCAAAATTTACAGCAGTAAGTAAATTAATGAAATAATATCCACTTAAAGTAAACAATCAAAGTGACTAAGGCAGACGTAATCGCACAGATTTCCGAGAAAACAGGCGTAGACAAGGGCGACGTTCAGCAAACGCTAGAATCGTTTTTTACCGTGGTAAAGGACTCACTTTCTGATGGTGAGAACCTTTATGTTAGAGGTTTCGGTAGTTTCATCAACAAAAAACGTGCGCGCAAAGTGGCCCGCAATATTTCAAAGGGAACTTCCATGATTATTGACGAGCACTTTGTACCAAGCTTCAAGCCTGCAAAAGTTTTTGTTGAGCAGGTAAAAGAAAGTGACAAACTGAAAGCAGTCGCTGAAAAGTAATTTACCTGAAAAGGTTGGGTTATAAGAATTATGAAAAAGTCCATTTTACTGTCTTGCGTGCTTGCGGTAGCACTGGTAGGAACGCTGTTCAGCCTTCCCAAGGTGGTCGTAAACAACAAGGGCAAAGAGGTGGACAAGGAAAAGGGCCAGTCGGCTGCCACGGCAAGTGCTTCGGCACCAGTTGCTGCTGAGTCTTCTTCCAAATCGCATGATGGAGCCGCTTTATCCCCTGATCAGCAGAAAGTTATAGATCAGCTCAGAAGCGGCTTCAATCAAGCGGGTGACAAGGACAAGGTTGCTGCGGGCATCAAGCTTTCGGATGAATTTGCCAAGCTGCAAAAATTTGACAGCGCTGCATTCTACGCCGAAAAAGTTGCCCTGCTCTCCCCTGCCATCGAAAACATTATGCGTGCGGGAGACCGTTATTATGAGGCGTACGGTTTCGCGGTGGACGAGCAGAAAGCAAAAAACCTGGGTTCCAAAACCCGCGAATATTACCAAAAAGCAATTGACCAGAATCCAGGACTGTTGACTGCCAAAGCCAACATGGCGATGACATACGTGAACACTGAGAACCCGATGCAGGGTATTCTCATGTTGCGCGAAGTGATCGACGCGGACCCTACCAACGAATTGGGATTATTCAATTTGGGGATCCTGTCCATGAGATCTAACCAATATTCAAAAGCTGCTGACAGGTTCAGACAGATTTTAACCAACAATCCTGCGAATACGAAAGCTAAGTTCTATCTTGGTCTTTCACTGGTGGAATTGGGTGACAAGGAACAAGCAAGCAAAGTTCTGTCGGAGGTTAAAAAAGAAGAGAAAGACCCGGTGATCCAACAAGCCATCGGCGAGTTGGAAGGCCGTCTGAAAAACTGATCATCAGATCATTAAGGAAATACATTACTTATTTTATAAAACGACATAATCATGCCTTGCGGAAAAAAGAGAAAAAGACATAAGATCTCCACTCACAAGAGAAAGAAAAGACTTAGAAAAAACAGACATAAGAAGAAATAATTGGCTATGACCGGGTTTTAGTATTAAGATCCGGTCATCGTTATTCCCCACGTTTGTATCCCGCTAACAGTCTGATATGCGGGGAGTTAAGTATCAACATTATCGAGCCATTCAGTTGGTTGAACATTGAGTAACGAATTACTAATCAATTCTACTCAAAAGGGAGAGCGTATAGCCCTTTTGCAGGATAAACGTCTTTTAGAATATCACGTAGAAACACCGGACCAGAGCTTTACCGTAGGCGACATTTACCTCGGTACCGTTCGAAAACTGGTGGCAGGGCTCAATGCTGCCTTTGTAGACGTTGGTTTTGAGAAAGATGCATTCTTGCATTACCTCGATCTGGGGCCTAATATCAACTCGCTGAACAAGCTCACCAAGGACGTTATCTCCAAGCGTACGCATACGGGCAACTTGAAGAATTTCAAGATGGAGCCGGAAATCGAAAAGCTTGGAAAAATCGATAAAGTCCTTTCCAAAAACCAGCCAATCCTGGTTCAGATCGTCAAGGAGCCTATTTCTACAAAAGGTCCGAGACTTTCATGCGACATTTCGATCGCAGGACGATATATTGTACTTGTCCCATTTTCGAATTCAGTCAACCTATCCAAAAAGATCACCGACAAGCAGGAGAGAAACCGCTTGCAGCGGCTGATGTCGTCTATTAAACCTCAGAATTTCGGGGTGATCATCCGCACGGTGGCTACCGGCAAGGATGTGGACGAGCTCAACAAGGATTTGCAGGACTGTCTGGACAAATGGGAAAACGGTATCAAAGCGCTCCGCGATGCCAAGCCACGCGACCGCGTGATAGGCGAAATGAACCGCGCGTCTTCCATCATCCGCGACATGCTCAACGAGTCCTTCGACAGCATTACGGTTGATTCCAAGGAAGTGTACGATGATATCAAAGCTTATATTCACAACATTGCGCCGGAAAAGGAGAACATCCTGAAATTGCATAATGGAAAGAATAAGCTCTTCGAACAATTCGGCCTGGAAAAACAGATCAAATCACTGTTCGGACGCTCGGTAAGCCTTCCCAACGGCGGTTACCTGATCATCGAGCATACGGAAGCATTGCACGTGATCGACGTTAACAGCGGTAACAAATCCAATTCGGAAGAAGACCAGGAAGCGACGGCATTGAGCGTGAACCTCGAAGCGGCGAAAGAAATTGCCCGTCAGTTGCGCCTGCGCGATATGGGCGGAATCATCGTCGTGGATTTCATCGATATGAAAAAGGCGGAGAACAAGCGCACGCTGTTCGACGTCATGCGCGATGAAATGAAGGGCGACCGGTCGAAATACACCGTTCTTCCGCTTTCAAAATTCGGTTTGCTGCAAATCACGCGTCAGCGCGTGAGGCCGGAAATGAACATTGTTACCCGCGAAACCTGCCCTACCTGCGGCGGTACGGGCACAATTCAGGCGAGCATTCTCGTATCCGACGTGATCGCCAACAACCTCGATTACATCCTCACCAAGCAGAACGAGCGCGGCATTACCATTTCGCTCCACCCGTTCCTGCATTCGTACTTCACCAAAGGATTGATTTCCGAACAGATGAAATGGTTCTTCCATTACAAAACCTGGGTGAAACTGATCAAAGACTCGTCGCTAGGCGTGGTGGATTTCAAATTCCATAACCGATATGGGGAGGAGATTGAGATTGTGCCAACGAACTAGTTCGTCAGGTTTGGTCATTTGTCGTCAGGTACAGTTATTCGTAGGCAGGTTGTAGCCAGGCCTTGTTATCAGGCTGTTATTTCCCTTTCCAGATTGGTTCCCGCTTTTCTTTGAACGCCACTGTGCCTTCTTTGGCATCTTTGGTTTGTAGCAGCTTATCCAGCTCGCTTTTTAGGAATGCATGTTGCTCGCTCTGAGGCAAGTTTTGTATTTTTTGCAAACATCGCATTCCTGATTGTATAGCCAGTGGAGCGCTATTACAGATCTCGGTGGCTAGCGCATTTACCTCTATCTCAATCTGTTCTTTTTCCACTACTCGGGTTACCAGTCCCATTTCCAGTGCCTCCGCGCCCGAATAGGCCTTTCCGGTTATCGATATTTCGAGAATCTTTCGCTGCGGCAAAATGGGCAATAGCGACGCCATTACCTGCATGGGCCAAATGCCCCGCTTAACCTCTGGTAGACTGAACGTAGCCTCCGGAACACTGAACACAAATGTGCAGCCGCATATCATCAGAAAACCACCGGCGAGTACCGGCCCTTCGACCTGGGCAATGCAGGGTTTCAGCAGTTCATCAAATGCATCCCCAAGCCTCGCTTCCTCACGTATAATAGGCAATGTTGGATTCACGGCATTGGCCGAAGCGTCATGAAAAGCATTCAAATCTGCCCCAGCGCAAAAAACCGGACCTTCCGCCTTTAAAACTACACAGCGAATATGGGTCTCGTAATGCGCATACGCGAGCGCGAAGATGATTTCTTCCGCCATCGTAGGCGTGAATGCATTTCGCTTTTCGGGCCGGGCTAATGTAAGGGTAAAAACATGTCCGGCCTTTGCAGTTTTGATATGCAAAAACCGGACATGATCGAAAGTCTGGATATCCTCTTCGGTGTAGAATCGCATGCCAAAACACGGTTAGTTCGCTTTGGCAAGTATAGTAAATTATCGGCTTACCACGCCCTCAACCATTTTAATATACTGTGCGATACCTTCTTCGATCTCGTGCAGGTAAATAAACTCATCCGCACTATGAGAGCGTGCGGAGTGGCCCGGGCCCATTTTCAACGACGGGCAATCGAGCAATGCCTGGTCGGAAGTGGTAGGCGAACCGTAAGCATTACGGCCGAGTTTCAATCCTTCAACTACAATCGGATGATCCATCGGAATGCTCGATGGCCGCAGGCGGATCGAGCGCGGTGTTACTTCGGATTGAATATTTGCCTTAATTTCCGCGATTACTTCTTCCAAAGTATATTGTTCCGTCACGCGGACGTCGATCGTGAATGTGCACGCGTCGGGTACGACGTTATGCTGCGTCCCCGCATTGATGATCGTTACAGACATTTTGATCGGGCCGAGCGTCGGGGAAACTTTGGGAAACTTGTATTCGGTGATCCACTGAATGTCCTTCAAAGCTTTGTAAATCGCATTGTCCCCTTCCTCGCGCGCTGCATGGCCCGAAATACCTTTTGCCGTACAATCCAGTACCAGCAAACCTTTTTCAGCCACGGCCAAATGCATTTCAGTAGGCTCGCCTACAATGGCAAATGCGATCTCCGGAAGCTCCGGCGCCACGATTTCAAGCCCCTCTTTTCCAGAAATCTCTTCCTCGGCCGTTGTGGCAATCGCGATATTGTAAGCCAGATCTTCCCTGTTATAGAAATAGCAGAAAGTAGCGATCAGCGACACCAGGCATCCACCGGCGTCATTACTTCCCAGACCGTAAAGCTTTCCATCCTGCTCGATGGCTTTGAATGGATCGAGCGTCCAGGATTTGTTAGGCTTTACAGTATCGTGGTGCGAATTGAGCAACATCGTAGGCTTCGCAGCATCGAAATGCTTGTTATAAGCCCAGAGATTGTTCTTTTTAGTATGAAAAGGGATGTTCTTTTTTGAGAAAAAATCCGCAATAATTTTAGCTGTTTGTTCCTCTTCCTTGCTGAATGAGGGTGTCTCGATGAGATTTTTTAACAGCTCGATGGCCTCCTTGGAGAGCGTTTGTATGTTTTCCAAAGTGTTTACCATCTTACTTGTCCATCACCTTTAACAATCCATTTCTCGGTTACCAGCTTTTCCAATGCAAATGGTCCCCTGGCGTGCAGTTTTTGTGTCGAAATACCGATTTCCGCGCCTAATGCAAAAACGCCGCCGTCGGTGAAGCGGGTAGAAGCATTGGCATAAACCGAAGCGGCGTCCACCTCTTTCAGGAAGGTTTCAATCGCTTCCTCGTTGGTGGAGACAATCGCTTCCGAATGCCTGGAAGAATAGTTTTCGATCTGTTTTAAGGCATCTTCCAACCCATCAACGACCTTTACAGAGCATTTGAAGTCCAGGAATTCTTTTCCAAAATCGTCTTCGCCGGCTCTTTGCAGGAAAGGATATTCGGCTCCTTTAAGAATGTCATAAGATTCTTCATCGGCAAAAACCTCGACATTCCATTTGACAAAGTCTTCTTTCAATTTCGGTAAAAACTCGCCTGCAACAGAACGATCAACCAGAACAGTATCCAGCGCATTACAAGCGGAAGGTTTTGAAACCTTCGCATTCACGACAATCTGAGCACCTTTATCAAGGTCGCCGGTCTTTTCAATATAAGTATGGCAAACACCCGCGCCGGTTTCAATCGTAGGAACCAGTGAATTCTGGCGAACAAATTTGATCAATCCTTCCGAACCGCGTGGAATGATGATATCCACGTACTGAATGGCCGTCAACAGCTCACCCACGAACTCGCGGCCCGTTGGCAGCAACGTGACAGCCGCCGCAGGCACGCCGAACTCCGCCAGTGATTCATGTATAAGGCTTACCAGGTAATTATTGGAATGCTGGGCTTCCTTACCGCCTTTGAGCACGCAAGCATTCGCGGAGCGCAGGCATAATGAAGCCACGTCGATCGTTACATTCGGACGGGATTCGTAAATCACGCCTACCACACCCAGCGGCACGGCTATTTTCTTCAAAGAAAGCCCCTGCTGAATGGTTTTCTCGACAAAAACTTCTCCCGTTGGGTCCGGGAGCTCGGCTACCTCAATCAGACTTTGCGCCAGTTCATTGATCCGCTTCTGGTTCAGGAGCAGCCGGTCCTTTTTCGGGTCGGCATCATCCATCAAATCCAGATCTTTCCGGTTTTCGGCGATGATGTTTTCGGCGTTGGCCAACACTCTGGCCGAGAGGTTGATCAGCAGATCAGCCCTTTGCCTGTCTGTCAGCCGGCGAACGGCAGCTGATGCCTCCCGCGCTTCCTTTAATTGAGGTACTATCGATTCCATTATAACAAAACTATATCATTGGCATGTGCCACTTCAAAATTCACTGTTTTCAGATTCGTGCGGATCGCCGAGGAAGTCTCGCGCGCCCGTGCGACTGCTATCATTTCGTCTTCCAACGAGTATATTTCAATGATCTCGCCTGCTTCAAATTCGCCCGTTACTTCGGTGACGCCTACCGCAAGCAAACTCTTACGCTTCAATAATGCTTTGGACGCGCCTTCGTCGACACGCAATGTACCGGATACCAGGCCACCGCTTCCCAACCAGCGGTTGCGGGCTGAAAGTGTACTTTTTCCGGGTGTTATCAATGTCCCTGCTTCGCCTTTCAATGCATTCAGCAGTTCATTGGGTTGATTCATTCCAAAGATTACCACGCGGATCGCCATTCTGGATGCCAGCTTTGCGAAAGTCAGCTTGGAAGCCATTCCGCCGAGACCGAGGAAAGATTTATCCGTTCTGACAAACTTAAAAACCTCGTTCACATTGGATACGTTCCGCAGGATTTTGCCTTCCTCGTCGAGCAAGCCGCCTACGGAAGTGCAGAACATCAGCGATTCGGCCCCGAAACCGACAGCCAGCAAGGTAGCCAGCTCGTCGTTATCCGAAAATTTCAGCTCGCGGTCGCTTACCACGTCGTTTTCGTTTACGATGGGGATAATGTCGTTATCCCAAAGTTCTTCAAACGTTTCTTTGAGTTGCAGAAATTTATTGCGGTTCGCGAAATGCTGGCGTTCGCAAAGGCTTTGGGCGATGTAAATCTTATTGGGGGCAAAATAGGAAGCATAAAGGCCCACCAACAGCGGGTTCCCGACGGACGCCGCAGCCTTTCGCTGAGTCATCGTACCCTTATAATCATTAATATAAGCCTTACCAGCACCCACCGCACCCGACGAAACAATGATAATGCGATATCGCGGATGGATTTCCGAAACCTGCCGGGCTATTTCCGAAATGATCCTGACATCAGGTTCACCCGAAGCGAGCGTAATGGAGGCCGTCCCGAACTTTATGACGAGAATAGGTTTTGACACTTTGGTATTCAAATAAGCGGCACATTCATGCGGATTTGCTGTGCCTGGTAATCAATCTGGGGCCAAAAATACTTCTTTTCGGACGAAATCGGATGCCTTATCGGCTTGCGGGACGCATTTGACGCATTATAATTCGCTTAAAACCGCCCCGTCGAACCGCCTTCTGAGTTTTAATGCCCTATGAAGCTGATCCAGATATTCGTCCCGCGGAATTTCAATGGCGCCGTAACGCAGCACATTATCATTCATAAACTGCGTGTCCAGCAATGCGAAACGGTTTAGTTTCAACAGCTGTATCAAGTAGTGAAATGCGACTTTCGACGCATTACTCTCGATCGTAAACATCGATTCACCAAAAAATACCCCATTAATAGAAACGCCATATAGCCCGCCTACCAAACGGTCTTCGCGCCATGCCTCCACGCTGTGCGCGTAACCGATCTCATGCAATGCGGTATAGGAAGCAATAATCTCCTCCGAAATCCACGTTCCAGGCTCGCTCACACGCGGGAGCGCACACCCTCGCATGACGCCCTCGAAATCGGTATCGATCCGGATCTCGAAATGCTTTTTATTCAGCACGGGCCGGAGCGATTTGGATGGTCGGTAAGTATCGATGGGGATAACGGCCCGCGGATTGGGCGAGTACCAGTAAATCGTACCATCCGCCTCGGCCATCGGGAATATGCCATTGATATAACCGTTGAGAAGGTCGTCGGTACTGATTGCAGACATGAAAGCCACTAATTTAAGGGAATAAATATTGTTGATCGAAGTGAGAATAGTACAAAAACGTGTACGCTGGCAAGTTCGCTTTTCTGAAACTTTACCGTTCAAAACGAACCATAAAAATATATCTTCTGTTTCTTTGCTGTAAGATTTTTTTTTTGAAAATTTGCAGCCTCTTAGACGCATAAGCAAGTCAATGAATCACAACGGCATACATACAGTTCTGCATACTACGCCTTTCCGATTCAGGTCCCCAAGGACCGCATAATCTCTTTTTACCTACGTGGTAAATATCTAATCCCCGCAATTTTCTTACAATTTCTAGACGTCCCATCGTTTTTCTCTGGGTTAGTTAATTATTGTCTTGAACATCTTGTCAGCATAGTCATCAATGAAAAATACCGAAGTAGTGGGCAGTAAGTTTATCGTACAGACTGCCAATGAAAATCATCTTCATTACGCCGAACAAATCTGCGCGGAAATGGAGGAGAGCGCCAAAAAGCGCGGTACCGGTATAGCCAAACGTTCCCCAGTGTATATTATGGAGAAAATGGTGGAAGGAAAAGCCATTATTGCCACCACCGACACTGGCGAATGGGTAGGGTTTTGTTACATCGAAACCTGGGAGCATGGAAAATTCGTGGCGAATTCAGGGTTGATCGTACATCCCGATTTCCGCAACAGCGGCATGGCGAAAGCGATTAAAATGAAAGCTTTCGAACTGTCGCGTCAAAAATATCCCGATGCCAAAATTATCGGTATCACTACGAGCCTTCCGGTGATGAAAATCAACTCGGATTTGGGCTACGAGCCTGTAACGTTCAGCGAACTTCCCGCCGACGACGCATTCTGGAAAGGGTGCGCGAGCTGCGTGAATTACGATGTACTCACCCGGACCAACAGAAAACACTGCCTTTGCACAGGCATGATGTATGATCCGGAAGATAAAAAACCTGCCGCAACGCCTACTAACGGAAGCGAAACGGCGACCGAAAGCCATACCTGGGATTTCCTGAAGGAATCGAGCCTGTACGAGCGCTGGATGCGCATTAAGCAACGCATTTTGCTGCGAAGGGAAGAACGCGCCAAAAAGAAAAACGCCGGGGCCGTGCTGGTACATTAATGTGCCGCACATTTGATAGATTTTAGTATCTCATTTTTAATACCCCGCCCGGCAGCCATAAGGACTGAGGCGGGGTATTTTTTGTAAATGACAATAAGCAGGCGATCAGCAGCTTTTCCCGGTTTGGGAACGCGATTACGGCAAACTTGCGTACTTTTGCGGTCGGTATGAGGATATTCACACGGGGCACACTACGAACATTCTGGGATCAGTATCCGGATGCAAGGCCGGCATTAGAATTCTGGCATGACGCTGTTGAGAAGAATAGTTTTCAGAATCCCAACGAAGTCATCCGGTTCTTCAAGAATGCGGATACTGTTGGAAATGGCAGGATTGTGTTTAATATCACTCATAGAAAATACAGGCTGATCGCCAAATTCGAGTACGAGAGACAACTGGTTTTTGTAAGATTTATCGGAAGCCATAAGGAATACGACAAGATAAAAGACATTAAGAATATCTAGCAGATCACAGATAATGAAAGCATTAGCAATCAATATAGATGAGATCACCATCAAGCCGATAACCAACCAGGCCGATTTTGAAGAAGCCGGGAAAGTGATTGAGGCGTTGATGGACGCCGATTTGCTAGAAGACGAAGCAGAGCGAAAAAAAGCGCTCGATATCATGGAAGCCATCACCGTACTGGCGATTGATTATGAGAAAAAGCATTATCCTATGCCGAAACCTGACCCCATCGAGGCGATTAAGGAGCGGATGGAACAGTTGCATTTGACCAGGAAAGACGTGGCTCCTTATTTCGGCGGGGAGAACCGGGTTTCAGAGGTTTTGAATAAAAAGAGGAACCTGACGATCAAGATGATCAGGGAGATCAGTAAAAACCTGGGTATACCGGCGGAAACCCTTCTCGCAGCAAGTTGAAATACAGTTTAGGTAATAACAGTTTTAGAATCAGTATCCATACCATACAAATAATGTCACAGCCCAAAGTAGTATTAGCGTTTTCAGGGGGACTTGATACCTCCTTTTGTGTAAAATATTTAGCCGAAGACAAAGGTTACGAAGTGTACTCGGTTTTGGTTGACACCGGTGGTTTTTCGGACGAAGAGCTGAAAACGATCGAAGCGAATGCCTATGCTTTGGGCGTGAAGCAACATGCCACGATTTCCAAAACCAAAGAATATTACAACGACTGTATCAAATACCTGATCTTCGGTAACATTCTCAAAAACAATACTTACCCGCTTTCCGTAAGCGCGGAGCGCATTTTCCAGGCCGTTGCGGTAGCGGAATATGCCAAAGAAATCGGTGCGAGCGCGATCGCGCACGGAAGCACAGGTGCCGGTAACGACCAGGTACGTTTCGATATGGCGTTCCGCATCATTGTTCCGGAAGCAGAAATCATCACGCCGATCCGCGACCTGAAACTTTCCCGCGAAGCAGAGATTGAATACCTGACCGCGAAAGGTGTTTCCCGCGACTGGACCAAGGCTGCGTACAGCATCAACAAAGGCCTTTGGGGAACATCGGTAGGCGGTAAAGAGACATTGACTTCCGACCAATACCTGCCCGAATCGGCCTGGCCTACGCAAATCACCAAAACAGAACCGGAGCGCATTACGCTTGAATTTGTAAATGGCGAGTTGAAAGGCGTTGCTGGCGAAACTTTTGAAAACCCGGTAACCGCTATTCAAAAGCTGGCCGAGATCGCGCAGCCATTCGGGATCGGTCGGGATATTCACGTGGGAGATACGATTATCGGTATCAAAGGCCGTGTAGGTTTTGAAGCTGCGGCTCCGCTGATCATCATCAAAGCACACCATCAGCTTGAAAAGCATGTTTTGACAGAACAACAATTGTACTGGAAAGAACAACTTTCGAACTGGTATGGCAGCTTGCTACACAAAGGTCAGTTTGTAGAGCCGGTAATGCGTAATATCGAAACGTTCCTCGCAGACACGCAGTCGCACGTGACGGGTAAAGCACACGTATACCTGGCGCCACACCGCTTCCACATAGAAGGTATCGAGTCGCCATTTGATTTGATGTCATCGAAATTCGGCAGCTACGGTGAAATGAACAATGCCTGGACCGGTGACGACGTGAGAGGCTTCTCGAAAGTAGCTTCGAACCAGGTGATGATTTATGGAAAAGTAAGTGACTCGGTTAATGAATAATTGAATATATGACTAAAATAGAACTCCAGAGCCAAATACAACGGAAGGTCCAGGGATTACCTGCTGACGTTCTTCAGGAACTTTATGACTATCTGGAGTCTATTTTGGAAAAAAGGAAACAGCAATCTGCACAAAAAGACGGATTGCAAGAATGGTGGAATGGCATTGCCGATTTTTCTGATGATTTTTTAACTCAACGTATCCAGCCTCCCCTCGATAAATCTGAAAATTTATTCGAATGAAATATCTGTTGGATACTAATATCGTGGCCTATATCATTAAGAAGAGGCCTCTGGAAGTCTTACACAAGTTGCAATCCCTCGACTGGACAGAAATAGCTATTTCTTCCATTGTAGTGGCGGAACTATGGTACGGTGTTGAAAAAAGTCAATTAAAAGAGCAAAACAAAACTGCGTTGGAGGCTTTTTTGAGACCGTTTACAGTACTGGATTTTGACACGCAGGCAGCTGAGGCATATGCTTCTATCCGTGCGGATCTGGAGAGTAAAGGGAAAATCATAGGAGCTAACGATCTGTTGATTTCGGCACATGCGCTTAGCCATGGTCTTATTCTGGTTACCAACAATACCAAAGAGTTTGATAGAGTTGGTGGACTGCAAATTGAAAACTGGATTACAAATGAGTAACATTAATATTGGCATCATAGGCGCCGCCGGTTACACCGGCGGCGAGCTGATCAGAATACTGGTGAACCACCCGAATGTAAGCATCGCTTTCGCGCATAGCAAAAGCCAGGCGGGTAAGCCGGTTTATTCGACGCACACTGATCTTCTTGGAGA
Source organism: Dyadobacter sp. SG02 (assembly GCF_900109045.1). GTDB lineage: Bacteria > Bacteroidota > Bacteroidia > Cytophagales > Spirosomataceae > Dyadobacter. Next base: position 112,865 of record NZ_FNYL01000008.1, on the reverse strand, counting down.
TACGGAGTTAGTATTTTCCGGAGACGACATTCAGCCGCTGCTGGATCAGGCAGGTCTGAATGCGATTTTTCTTTGTTCCGGCCATGGCGAGTCGAAGAAGTTCCTCGATGAATACCAATTGCCGGAAACGGTGAAAGTGATCGACCTCAGCACGGATTTCCGGGATGAGTCGGATGGATTTGTATACGGCTTGCCTGAATTGCAGCGCGAGCAGATTAAGGTTGCTACTAAAATCGCTAACCCTGGCTGCTTTGCGACAAGTATCGAGCTCGCTGTCCTACCACTGGCAAATGCAGGTTTGATCCAGGACGACGTTCACGTGAGCGCGGTAACTGGTAGTACGGGGGCAGGACAGGCGCTGAGTGCTACCACCCATTTCACATGGCGTAACAACAACATGTCGATTTACAAGGCATTCTCGCACCAGCATTTGACTGAAATCAAAATGACTTTCGGCAAGTTGCAGGCCGGTTTCGATAAGGCCGTGAACTTCGTGCCGTACCGCGGCGATTACACGCGCGGCATTATCGCGAATGTGTACACCCGTTTCGAAGGAACGTTGGAGGAAGCAAAAGCCCTTTACAAAGCCTTTTACGCTTCGCACCCGTTCACACACGTGAGCGACACGCCGATTGATTTGAAGCAGATTGTGAATACCAACAAATGCTTCGTGCATTTGGAAGTACACGACGGCCAGCTACTGATCACCAGTATTATCGATAACCTGACCAAAGGCGCGTCGGGCCAGGCGGTGCAGAATATGAACCTGCTATTCGGGTTACCAGAGGATGCGGGGCTGCGGTTGAAAGCGCCGGCGTTTTAAATCACTTTTAGAATCTTAAATAAGATCAGATAATGTCACACCTATTTGACGTCTACCCGATTTACGATATAGAACCCGTAAAAGCCGAAGGCAGCTACCTCTGGGACCAGCATGGTACCAGGTACCTTGATCTCTACGGTGGCCACGCGGTGATTTCGGTCGGCCATTGCCATCCTTATTATGTGGATAAGCTGACGAAGCAATTGAACGCGATCAGTTTTTATTCCAATTCTGTCAAAATCTCCATTCAGGAAGAACTGGCGGAGAAACTGGGCGAGCTTTCGGGCTATCCCGACTACAAGCTGTTCCTATGCAATTCCGGCGCGGAAGCGAATGAGAATGCATTAAAACTGGCTTCTTTCCACAATGGCAGAACGAAGGTGATTTCCTTCACGAAGTCATTCCACGGCCGGACGGCCGGCGCAGTGGCTGCTACCGATAATCCATCCATTGTTGCGCCTGTGAACTATAAGGAGCACGTTACTTTCCTGCCGTTCAATGATGCGGCTGCGGCCGAAGAAGGCATTACCGACGAAGTTTGCGCGGTGATCGTAGAAGGTATCCAGGGCGTCGGCGGTATCAATGTGTGTACCGATGAGTTTTTGCAAACATTAAGACGTAAATGCGACGAAACCGGCGCGATCCTGATCCTCGACAGCGTACAATGCGGCTACGGACGGACAGGTAAGTTCTTCTCACATCAGTTCAGCGGCATTGCGCCCGATATTATGTCGATGGCGAAAGGAATGGGCAACGGTTTCCCGATCGGCGGGATACTGATTTCTCCGAAATTCAAGTCTAGCTACGGTTTGCTGGGAACGACTTTCGGCGGAAACCACCTGGCTTGCGCGGCAGGCGTGGCGGTGCTGGACATTATGAAGGAAGAAAACCTGATCGCGAATGCGGCTGAGATTGGCGACTACCTGTTCGAGGGCATTAAGGCGATTGGCGGTTATAAAGAATTGAGAGGCCGTGGACTGATGATCGGTATCGAGTACGATTTCCCCGTAAAAGACCTGCGTAACAAACTTTTGTTTGAGCACAAAATGTTCACGGGCGTTGCGGGCGCGAACACGATCCGCTTGCTGCCTTCGCTCGCATTAGGCAAAACAGAGGCCGATCTCTTCCTCGAAGCATTGAAAAAAGAAGTATCTGTCGCGGCTGTTTGATTTTTTTGAACTAATACCATCCTTGTCCTAGTTGAGAATAGGAACACCTATCTCCGAAATTTTAACCTGAATGAAACACTTTCTTTCCATTAAAGACGTCACCGACCTCCCCCAGCTCATCAGCAGCGGTATCGCAGCCAAAAAGGATCCGTTTGCAGATCAGGCGCTGGGGAAAAACAAAACCATAGGCCTGTTGTTTTTCAATTCGAGTTTAAGGACGAGGATCAGCACACAGAAAGCTGCCCAGAACCTCGGCTTGAATGTGATTACGATGAATGTCGGCCAGGATGGTTGGGGACTGGAAATGGAAGAAGGTGTGATCATGAACGGCGATAAGGCCGAGCACGTCAAGGAAGCGGCCGCTGTGATTGGCAGCTATTGCGATATCATCGGTATCCGCTCGTTCGCAGGTTTGCAGGACCGTGATAAGGATTATTCGGAAATCGTATTCCAGCAGTTCAAAAAATACGCGCAGGTACCGATCGTGAACCTCGAATCAGCGACGCGGCACCCGCTGCAATCACTCGCAGATTGCATTACCATCGAAGAATTCAAGCTCAAAAAGCGCCCGAAAGTAGTGCTTACCTGGCTTCCGCATTTCAAGGCGTTGCCCCAGGCGGTAGCAAATTCATTCTGCGAATGGATGAATCCGATGGACGTGGAACTCGTGATCACGCATCCCGAAGGTTACGACCTTTCACCTGATTTTGTGGGCAAAGGCCAGGTGATTTACGACCAGGACAAGGCACTCGAAGGCGCGGATTTCGTGTATGGCAAAAACTGGTCGTCGTTCAATGAATATGGCAAGGTTTTGAATACCGATCCGTCATGGATGATCACCGAAGCTAAAATGGCATTGACCGACAATGGCAAATTCATGCATTGCCTGCCCGTGCGCCGCAATATGAAAGTGGCCGACGAAGTACTCGACGGCCCGCGGTCACTGGTGATCGAACAGGCTGCCAACCGCGAATGGTCGGCGCAGGCGGCATTGAAAGAGGTCTTGTTAGGATTGTAATTGCTATTTTTGCAAGATTGAAATACAAAAGAGGCAGTCGCACGGCGGCTGGCCTCTCCTCATGAAACTGTTAATGAAATGAGTACAACCACATTGGCTCAACCCTTCGATACTACAACGCTGAATGAAGTCCGTAAAACGGGCGTATTGATCGTGAACCTTGGCACGCCGGATAGCCCTTCGGTACCGGACGTACGCAAATACCTGCGCCAGTTCCTGATGGACGAGCGCGTGATCGATATTCCGTATGTTAACCGCTGGTTTCTGATCAACCTGATCATCGCGCCATTCCGCGCACCCAAATCTGCGAAAGTTTACAAACAGCTTTGGCGACCGGACGGCTCTCCGCTGAAAACCTATGGCTACTCGGTGAAGGAGAAACTGCAAAAGGTTTTGGGTGAAGATTACATTGTCGAACTGGCAATGCGTTACCAGAACCCAAGCATTGAAAAAGCATTGATCTCGCTTCGCAAGGAATGCCTGACGGAAATCATCGTCGTGCCATTCTTCCCGCAATATGCTTCCGCTTCGACGGGCTCGGTGTACAAGGAAGTAATGCGGGTCGTGAAAGACTGGGAAGTTCTTCCGGAAATCCGTTTTGTCAACCGCTTCCTCGAACACCCGAAATTTATCAAGGGTTTTGTGGATTTGGGTAAAAAATACATGGCGCAGCACGATTACGACCATTTCGTGTTCAGCTACCACGGCCTGCCCGAGCGGCAGATCACCAAAGGCGATGTGACCGGCGGTTTTTGCCAGTTCGGAAGCTGCTGCGACAAGCTCGATCACCGCAACCAGCATTGCTACCGTGCCCAATGCTTTGAAACGACGCGATTATTAGTAAAAGGAATGGGCATTCCGGAAGGCAAGTATACCACCTGCTTCCAGTCGAGATTGGGCAAAAATCCGTGGATCAAGCCTTATACCGACGAGGTAATCCCTGAATTGACCAAAAAAGGCGTCAAAAGCGCACTGGCATTCTCGCCGGCATTCGTAGCCGACTGTTTGGAAACGACGATCGAGGTAGGAGAAGAATATAAAGAGTTGTTCGAGAAAGAGGGCGGCCAGCATTGGCAGCTCGTCGAAAGCCTCAACGACAGCGATATCTGGGTGGAATGCCTCGAAGATATCATTAAAAACCCGGCCGCCTGATTCAGGGGCCGGGTTTTGGCTTTTTAGAGAATACCTCTTTTATAAAATAATGCTTTCTTTCTTGTAAAGTCCGATCAGCGTCTCGGCTGCGTAATCGATCTCGGCTTCCGTGTTATACTTTCCAAACGAGAAACGTACGTTAGCACGGTTTTCATCGATTCTGAGCTCATTTAAAACGTGCGAACCAATATCGGTACCACTCGAACACGCGCTACCGCCAGAAACGGCAATTCCGGCAATGTCGAGGTTGAACAATAGCATGTCGCTAATGTCCGACGGTGGCAGGCTTACATTGAGAACCGTGTAAAGGCTTTTGCCCAAATCCGCCGAGTTACCATTGAAAGCGACGCCTTCGATACTTTCGCTCAACTTGCCGATCATACGGCTTTTCAGGCTTTCAATATGCGTGCGATGCGCATCCATATCCCGGTAGGCGATTTCCAATGCTTTCGCAAGACCTACGATCCCATAAATATTCTCCGTGCCGCCGCGCATGTTGCGCTCCTGCGCGCCCCCGTGTACGAAAGGATTGATTTTAATACCCGGACGAACGTACAGAAATCCGATACCTTTCGGACCGTTGAACTTATGCGCCGCACCGACGATGAAATTCGTTTTCAGCTTTTGCAGATCATGGCGGTAATGGCCCATGGTCTGCACGGTATCGCTATGAAAAATGGCATCGTACTTTTCGCAAATGTCGCCGGCCGCTTCCAGGTCGAGCAGGTTCCCGATTTCGTTATTACCGTGCATTAAAGAAACCAGTGAGCGCGGTTTGGAGGCCAGCAATGCTTCCAGATGTTCCAGATCTACCTCTCCTTTTGCATTCAAATTCACAAAACTCAGCTCGATCACGCCCAGCTTTTTGAGGTGTTCCAGTGTATGCAGTACCGCGTGGTGCTCGATACGCGAAGTAATGGCGTGTTTCAGGCCGAATGTCTCGATGCTGGAACGGATAGCCGTATTATCGGCCTCGGTACCGCCCGAGGTGAAAAATATCTCGGCAGGAGCCGCATTCAAAGTGGCCGCAATGCTTTTCCGGGCGCGTTCGATGGATGAACGCACGGCACGACCGTAGGAATGGATGGAAGATGGGTTACCGAATTGCTCGGTCATCAGCGGCAGCATGGCTTCCAGAACCTCGGGGTCCAGCTGCGTCGTAGCCGCATTGTCCAGATAGACTTTCATTGGGATATAAAATTAGAAAGATCACTCATTGTCAGTTCAGACAACAAGTGACCCAAATTAGCTTAGCAACAGCTTTATTATTTCTTCGGTTCCGAAATAATTTCCTTGATATCGGAAATGATCTTATTGGCAAGGCTGGTGGCAGTCGTCTGCGTTTCCGATTCCGAGTATATGCGGATGATCGGTTCGGTGTTAGACCTCCGCAAATGCACCCATTCGCGGTCGAACTCGATGCGGACGCCGTCGACCGTGTTCACAGGCTGTTTGGAATAGCGCGTCTGGATACGGTCGAGGATATTATCGACGTTGATCTCCGGCGTGAGCTCGATCTTATTTTTGGAAATATAGTAATTCGGGTAAGACCTTCTCAAAACCGACGCTTTCTTGCCCGATTTCGCCAAATGCGTGAGAAACAATGCAATACCTACCAGCGCGTCGCGTCCGTAGTGGCTTTCAGGGTAAATCACCCCTCCGTTGCCTTCCCCGCCGATTACCGCATTACTGGCTTTCATGGCATTCACTACATTCACCTCACCTACCGCCGAAGCCAGGTATTGGCCGCCGGCTTTGATTGTAACATCACGCAATGCGGCTGTCGATGAAAGGTTCGAAACCGTATTGCCCGGAGTGTGTTTCAAAACATAATCCGCAACGGCAACGAGGGTGTATTCTTCCCCAAACGGCGTACCGTCCTCGCACATGAGCGCGAGCCTGTCCACATCGGGGTCCACGACGATACCCAGATTATAGGAACCATTGTTCAGTTCCTTGCTGATATCGTGCAAATGCTCCGGAAGCGGCTCGGGGTTGTGCGCGAAGTTTCCGGTTGGCTCACAGTTCATTTTTTTAATGCTTTTCGCATCGACACCCAAAGCTTCGAGCAAAAGCGGTACGGCAATGCCGCCGGTCGAGTTGACCGCATCGACTACTATCCGGAAATTCGCATTTTTGATGGCTTCCACATCAACCAACGCCAGTGAAAGCACGTGATCGATATGTTTTTGCAGGTAAGTGTTGTCCGTTGAATAGCTGCCCAATTTTTTTACATCGGGAAAAAGGAAATCTTCCTCGTCGGCAATGCGAAGTACCTCGGCGCCTTCGGCTTCCGAGATGAATTCCCCTTCGTTGTTGAGCAGTTTAAGGGCGTTCCACTGGATCGGGTTGTGGCTTGCTGTCAGGATAATCCCTCCCGCCGCGCCTTCCGCTTTCACCGCTATCTCGACAGTTGGAGTAGTGGAAAGGCCAAGGTCGAGCACATTCAGCCCAACACCTTGCAAAGTACCGGCTACGAGGCGGCTTACCATTTCACCGGAAAGCCTGGCATCCCTGCCGATCACCACCTTAAGATTCTGTGGATTTGTACGCCTCACCCATGTCCCGTATGCAGCAGCAAACTTAACAACATCAATCGGAGTCAGCGCCTCACCCGATTTTCCACCCACTATTCCCCTGATTCCTGAGATAGATTTAATTAACGTCACGATCTAGAATTCCTCTTTATGTTTGGTTGCAAAAATACTAAATTCCCTCTCCGCAATTAGATTTTTCTACAAACAAAAAACAATAATTGAGTTTCTGGACTCCTAATTTACGCCTGTTTACAACATTGTTGATTTACCGGAGAACCAGCCATAATATACGTTTTCAGGCCAAAACAAGCTGTTATGCCTTTGTAGTTTCTCCCATTTTGCCGAATACCGGGTCCATCCATTCCAACGACAATTTCTGTACGGAATTGCTCAGGAGCGCGCTCCACTGTTTTCCCACGTAATCGAGGTCGTCTTTCTCAAAACGGTGCTCAATCAGCTGGAAAGAGTCCTTTTCATACATTACGACATCAATCGGGTAATCCACGTCGTTCGAGCTAACCCTTGTAGAATCGAACGACAGAAACCCGATCTTCAACGCATCCTGCATCGACGAATCGAATTTAAGGCTCCGATACAGCAGCGGCTTTCCGTAACCCGAGTTACCGATGATAATAAACGGCGAACCGTCGCCCACCTCCACCCAATTGCCTTCGGGATATAAAAGAAACAGCTTATGCTCGGAATCGTGTTCGAGCTGCCCGCCTACGATCGCAAACAGGTTAAACACCAGCCCCGCATTGTTCAGCGCGTAACGGTCCTCGTCGGCGACCCGCCTGACCTGCTGCCCCAATGCATTTACGGCCTTGTAAAGCTTGTCGAATGAAGTGTCCCGCTCTTCCAGGACTTCTTTGAAATAGGTAATGGCCTTATCCCGCACCGACCTCAGGCCCGAGGTCATTATAAAAATAGAATGCTTATCAGACTGGTAAACAGACACTTTCTTATTCGTCGAAACCTCCGTTCCGGATGTAAGGCGCGTATCGGCAATGGCCACCAGGCCCGATGCGACTTTGATACCCAGGCAATATGTCATGTCTTAGCGGCTCATAATGATAGAGTCGCTAAGATAGGAAAGTTTTGATCAGTTCATCCACTGGGTTTTGAAATGCCCCTGGCTCTGGCTTTGCGATTGCGCGGTCTCCAATCCGAAGTACATATCGAAGATCTTGTTATCCACCTCATTGTTCTTGATTTGGAACTTATCGAGGTATTCATGCAGTCCCATTTTGAAAACGTCCTCCACATCGGTGAATTCCAGCTCACTCCGGATTTTGCTCAATGCGCGCTCGGCCGGGTTGGTGTAACCGCGCTCGGGAATGGAGCCCGCAATGGCGTACAGCGACAGTTCCGCCTGGCGCACGCAATACGCGATCGAGCGCGGGAAAAGCTTGTCGAGGATGAGAAACGCCACAATATTCATCGGCGTTAATGCACGGTGCGTCTGACGGTACATATTATAGGCACTTACCGATTTCAGTACCGCGGTCCAAAGCATCAAATCCAACGTAGAACCGGAAGTGCCCGAATCCTGTAACAATGTAAAATACTTCACATCCAGGAAGCGCGAGCATTTGTCGGCCCGCTCGATGTGCCGCCCGAGCCGCCCGAAATGCCAGGCCTCGTTGCGTGTGATCGACGAGTCGACTACCCCGTGGAAAAGCTGGCAGTTTTTGCGGATATCCGTGAAATACGACTGCATATGGTCCATATTCCGGAAATCGTCGGGCGAGGTTCCCTTAATGGCCAGGTAAAACGTGTTGATACTCTCCCACATTTCCTTCGAGATCGTCTCCCGGATCGTGCGCGCATTCTCGCGGGCCTCATACAGGCAGCTGATGATCGAGTTCGGATTGCGCTTGTCGAACGTCATGAAATGGATGACGTCCTCCTTGGTTGGCTTATCGTAATATTTGTAGAACAAAAAATGGTCAGCCGTGGCGATCAGAAGCGGCTCCCATTGTTCGTCCACATCTGGTGGAAGGTCCAGAGCCAGGTTAAAATTAACTCCCACGAAACGGGCGTAATTCTCGACCCGCTCCATATATCGGTTCATCCAGTAAATTGAATTCGCAACTCGGCTCAACATAAAGGGTAAGTATGTCTCTAAAATTGTAAATCAGAATAATCACTAAGCGATCAAACCAAAATACCTAATAATATTTTGCAAATACAAGCATATGCAAAAAGTTATATTATTTCCTCACAAATTATTATTCTACAAAATTCGCCTCCCCGCCTTGGAATCTTCCCGAAACCTTCAAAATTTGTAACTTAACCTTTCATCAAACCATAACCCGTATTTCCTGTGTCAAAGAAAGAACAATTTATTGCAGCAATTCAGAAATCTTATCAAACTGACAAACCTGTAATTCATTTGGGGTCGGCCATTCTCGACGGCGAAATCATCGGCGAGGCCCGCGTAAACCTTCCCTTGCGCATGATGAACCGCCACGGGCTCGTAGCCGGAGCAACGGGATCCGGTAAGACGCGTACATTGCAGGTATTCGCCGAGCAGCTTTCGGCAGCTGGCGTACCGGTTTTCATGTCCGACATCAAGGGCGACCTTTCGGGTATCGCGCAGCCGGGCAAAACCAATGCAGCCCTCGAAGAACGTGCGCAAATACTAGGCACCGTTTTCGAACCAAAAGGATTTCCCGTGGAGCTATATTCGTTGAGCGGTAACAAAGGTGCGCAAATGCGTGCCACTGTGCTGGAATTTGGCCCTATTCTTCTTTCCAAAATCTTCGAACTGAACGAAACCCAGGCGGGCGTACTCGCTATCCTGTTCAAATATGCCGACGACAAGGACCTGCCGATGGTGGACCTGAACGACTTGAAAAAAGTCCTCAACTACCTCGCCGAAGGCCCTGGCGCCGCGGAGATCAAAGCCGATTATGGTACTATTTCGGCGTCCACAGCGGGAACAATCCTTCGCAAGATCGTCGCATTGGAGCAGCAGGGCGTGGGTAGCATTTTCGGGGAACGCTCCTTTGATATTGAAGACCTTATCAACAAGGTCGATGGCCAGGGTATAATCAGCCTCCTGAACGTTTCCGACGTGCAGGACCGCCCCGCATTGTTCTCGACATTCATGTTGAGCCTACTGGCTGAACTATATCAAAAACTGCCCGAAGCGGGAGATCTGGACAAACCTAAACTGGTTTTCTTCCTGGACGAGGCACATTTGCTGTTCAAAGACGCGCCAAAGGCATTCCTCGAACAGATCGAGCAGGTGGTCCGTCTGATCCGCTCCAAAGGCGTGGGCATTTTCTTCTGTACCCAAATGGCGCAGGACGTGCCGGTATCGGTACTCGGCCAGCTCGGTAACCGCGTACAGCACGTGCTCCGCGCTTTTACGCCGCAGGATGCCGAAGGATTGAAACAGACAGTCAAAACCTATCCGAAATCGGATTTCTACGCGATCGACCAGGTGCTGACGACCCTCGGTATAGGTCAGGCATTGATTACGGTTTTGAATGAAAAAGGTATTCCTACCGAAGTTGCGGCTACGCACCTGATGCCACCCGCTTCCATTATGGGACCTATGGTACAGGCTGATTACGACAAGCATGTGCAGCAATCGGATCTTTATACCAAATACAAAGACCCCGTCGACCCGGAAAGTGCCTACGAAATCCTGACGAAACGGATGGACGAGCAAGCTCGCAAGGAAACCGAAGCAAAAGAGGCAGAAGTGCAGGCGAAAGTCGAGGCCAAAAAGGAGAAAGAGCAATCGAGTATGATCTCCGATGCATTGAACTCACCGCTCGCCAAACAGATTGGGCGCGAAGTGGTACGGGGCGTTTTTGGGATGTTGTTTGGGAAGAAAACGACCTCGCGGAAAAGTGGCGGAGGGTTGTTCGGGTTTTAGGAGTGTTCGGGTTATAGGCGTAGTCAGGGAATTGGGGTGTCTGGATTATAAGCGTGGTCAGGGAATTAGGGTGTTTGGATTATAAACGTGGTCAGAGAATTGGAATGTTCGGCGTGGTCTGTGACTACGTCGGAGTGAGTGCCGGTCTCTGACCGGCACCCTCAAACATCCGTATCATAACCGATCACACAGCGCTGGTTGGCCAACTTATCGAGGTTATCCGGCACATCGAGGCGCGTTTTGGCATTGTCGAATGCATCGCGGTATTTCTCTTTTAGCTCCCGCCGTTTGATCGCCTCCAGAAAACGGCGGGCATCTTCTTCATTTTCCAGTACCAACTCAGGAACAACGGTCGGTTTGTTGTTGTCATCTTTCGCAACCATCGTCACGTAAGAAGTATTAGTATGCCGTATAGAGCGGTTTCTCACATTTTCGGCCACCACCCGGATGCCCACGACCAGCGAAGTTCTTCCCACATAATTCACCGAAGCGTGCAGCGACACCAGGTCGCCCACCTCCACCGGTTCGAGGAAATCCACCGCGTCCACGGACACCGTCACGCAATACGTGCCCGCATGTCGCGACGCGCACGCATAGGCAACCTTGTCGATGAGTGAGAGCAATATGCCTCCGTGGATTTTCCCGCCGAAATTGGCGTAGGACGGGATCATCAATTCGGTGAGGGTAGTCTGAGAAAAACCGACCGGCCTGGGTTCCATATGCATTGTTATTTTTTCAAAAAGATAGTTTTACCGGTTTTGGCGGCTTCCTTGGCCGTTTCCAGTATCTCTACGACGGTCACATTCACCGGCAACCCGTACAGGTCGTTCTGGTCGAGTTTCAAGCGGCCTTGCACCACATCGGCCAGTACCGAAAATGGGTCTGTGTAAGGCGCGGGGCGAGGATCGAGTTTAAGCGTTTCCTCCGGTGCCTTTTCCTGGAAGCGCTGGCGAACCACAGTCGGGTTGACGGCGATGGCGTAACCTTTGTTACCATATACTTCCATATCCTTTCTTGCAAACGACCAGTTCCACGACCCCTGAATAATGCATTGTGCCTTGGGATACTGTAAGATAATGGAAGCCTCGTCATCCACATTCTTGTAAATATCCGGCTTGTTCTGATGCGTTACTGCAGTTACCGAAATGGGCCGCTCGCCTTTCATGAGCCAGGTCATGAGATTGGCCCCATAACAGCCAAAATCAACCAATGCACCTGCACCGTTTTTCACCGGATCGGTCAGAATAGCGAAAAACTCCTTGCTCACCCCGATTTCTTTCGGCCCCTGGTGACCGTCATTCACCATCACTTTGCGAATATCACCGAGCTTGCCATCCTGGATCAGCTGGTTCACATGCTGGTTGCTCGCATACCACGAAGTTTCGTAGTTGGTCAAAACCTGGATATTGTTCTGCGTCGCGAGCTTCTGGATTTCCTTCGCATCGGCAAAGGTCGTAGCCAGCGGCTTTTCTACCATCACATTGACCTTCCGCGGCGCACATGCGCGCACGACTACCACGTGCTCGTTGATCGCCCCGAATGCCGAGACCGCTTCCGGTTTCGTTTCGTCAAGCATTTTGCCGAGGTCTGAATAGAAAAGCTTAGGGTCGAGTTTGTAGCGCTCGGTAAACTGTTTAACCAGTTCGGGGTTCGTTTCCCAGATACCTACCAGTTGAATATCCGTTTTGTCTTTCCTGTTAAATACCCAGCCGACGTGACCGTGACTAAGCCCTGCGACAGCGACGCGAACGGGTTTCTGGGCAATAGAAGAAAGGCTTAGCAATGCAAAAAAGAAGAATGCGAGTGTTCTCATCATTAGTTACGGTTTAGGACAATTTATCAATAATATCTTTAATCACTTCTTGCAAATAGGCACCATTGTAGGGGCCGTACCAGCTCATCGTTTTAGTCTCATACAAATCGCGGTTGAAATATTTGTCGTGGGTAATATAGCCGATATAGCCGCCATTGAAGCTGGTCACCATCAGATTCAGGCCTTTGGACTTGGCGTAAGCATCCAGCGGGCCGGTCAGCTCGCCGGAGAAATCGCAGGGCATGCCTACCATCAGGATATTGCCGATGCGCAATGCCTTCACATACACAGGATATTCGCCAAATGCTTTTTTGAATGCCCACGGGCGCAGCACAATGCTCATCGTAAGGCGCGGGGTTGGTTCGCGGAGCGGCAGGGGCAGAGTTATTGCTTCTACCAATGCACTCTTCGACTCTTCTTTCACAGTATTAGGCGACAGTAGTGCATTCTGCACACCAAATGCCTGGTTTTTCACTTCATCAAAATCATCCGTCCCCTTTTCGATCGGTCCCATGCTGCCTACCGCGCCTGCCATGTACATCGCGAAATCGTAGCGGCCTTTTTCCAGCGAGTCCACGAGCGCGCCCGGGTAGTCGCGGGAGAGCACGATGTTTTTGGAATTCAAAACCGTGGAATGTGCCGCAAAAGAACTCAGAATGGCCTTCTGCCCGCTTTTGGTCACGAATGCCGCCGAACGGATCTCGGGGTCCACGCCTCCCTCTTCCCCGACCAGCCGGTTGCGGATATCGAGCGAATCGAGCGACTCCATGTAGGTCAGCTGCACGGGTTCTACCTTCTTTTGTGCGTCAGTAATGGCTTTGTGAAATGCACTGGCAAGGCTCTCGACAATGGCCGGATCATACTTACCCGAAAAGAAAAGCGACGAAATACCGGTTCCCCAACCACCCACACTGTTATGGCTATGCGTAGCGCCGAAATAAATCTGCTCGAACGGAATATCGCCCGGCCTCAATTTTTCTTTTAATGACTTAATGACCGTCGGCGGGATGATCAGCAGGTCGGCAGCGATGATCGCGGCTTTGGTATGCCCATTGTCGATCACCATCGCACGCACGTAAACGGAGTCGTGCACGGCCGTGTACGGGCGCCCGCGGCGGTTGCCATAGCCCGCAGTGGGCGTAGGCGACGCCGGTGTGATATTGACCTTCGCCCAACCGGCCCGCAGTGTGCCGGAAGTACCTCTGGTGTCACCTGGGTCGGTAGCGGCCGAACCATTTACGGCTTTCACTCCGCCGATCAGCATTTTCCATTCTTTATAATAGGCCATCTCCTGGTACGGCGTATCGTCCATGGTCGTGATCATGGTAGCAATGGCGAGTACGAGCAACAGGAGGAATATCCCGATGATTTTCAAAAAAATGCGCAGCACCTTCATGGATTGCGAGTTTAGGTTTGAGGAAAAGACGGCAACCCGCGTTTTCTATTGATACCAAAAATACCCGGCAAACCTCGTTTCAGGTTTATGCCGGGTATTAAATGTTGATGAAAATAGCTAAATGCCTGATCAGGCCTGTTTTACGAGCTGAATATTGGCGATCAGCTTCACGTCCTCACCAATTACTAAGCCGCCCGAATCAGTCAGCTGCATGTAATTGAGGCCAAATTCCTGCCGGCTCAAACGGCCTTCCACTTCGAAACCAATGCGCAAGTTTCCTTCGCCATCCTTTTCTGCACCTCCGTATTCGGCATCGAGCTCAATGGGCTTGGTGATGCCTTTCAGCGTGAGCAAGCCCGAAAGCTTGTAATTATCGCCTTTGACTTTATGAAAATAGTTGGATTGAAAAGTAATATGCGGAAATTGCTCGGCATCGAAGAAATCCGCCGACTTCAAATGGGCGTCGCGCATTTCCACATTGGTATCGATACTGCTCACATCGAGCGAGAAGTGAATTTCTGCATTTTCAAAGTTGTTGAGATCCGAGGTCGCTCCACCTTCGAAGTTGTTGAAGGAGCCCGTGATCGTCGAAATGACCAGGTGTTTGATTTTGAACTGTACTTCTGAATGTGCCGGGTCTACGATCCATTTTGTAACTGCCATAGGTGTATTATTTAAATTTTCACGAAATGCTGTTCGCTCTAAAATTAACATTACTGATGTACAAACGTCGATTAAAACGATTTAATTCTGAACAAAGCGAAGGTTCACGATAAAATAAATGGCACGTAATTTTTAAGTAACTAAGCATCATTACATTGAACCAAAATACTAATCCGACTCATAAATGAAAATGAAGGGCAGAAGCATATTCACGTACGACGTATATGCCCCCACCACCGTAACCACCATGTTACGCCCCCGTCGCCAGGAAGGCCAATCGATCATTCAGGAAGGTTTTAACATAGAACCACCGGTTCCGTTTTCGGAGTACACCGACCTTTACGGCAACCCTTGCCAGCGCGCGATCCTACCCGTCGGCCGGGTTACCGTCACCACCGAAGTACAGGCGCAGGTTAACCCCACGAAACCGATCCCGGACCCGTCGCCTGCGTATATGCTTGTAGGGGATTTGCCTGACGAAGTCATGCATTACATCCTTCCAAGCCGTTATTGCCAGTCGGATTTGCACGAAATCAATATGTTAGCCATGGAAATTGTCGGCAACCTCGCGCCCGGGTATGAGCAGGTGGAAGCGATCCGGACGTGGATACATAACAATGTGCGTTACCAGTATGGATTTTCAAATCCCGCAACCACCGCATTGGACACCGCCCGCGCCCGCGTGGGCGTGTGCCGCGATTTCACGCACCTCGCGATCGCATTATGCCGGAACCTCTGCATTCCGACACGTATGACGGTGGGCTACCTTGATAAACTGAAAGAAATGGATTTGCACGCCTGGTTTGAAGTTTTCATCGGCGGCGAATGGTACACATTCGATGCGGTACAGGAAAAAACCGAGGGCTACCGCATAGAGATCGCCCATGGCCGCGACGCCGCAGATGTGGCGATGGTTACCCAATACGGCAATGCGATGCTGCAATCGCTGAAAGTCGAAGTCGAGTTGCTTGACCCGGAACAGTAGCGTGGTCAGGTGTTGTCAATACCTGACCACACCTGACTAAATAACGCCAAGATCCTTACCGACCTTCGTGAAAGCCGCGACTGCTTTTTCGAGGTCGTCCTGCTCGTGCCCGGCCGAAATCTGCACGCGGATGCGCGCCTTGCCATGCGGAACGACGGGGTAGAAAAAGCCGATTACGTAAATGCCCTCATCGAGCAATTTAGCGGCAAATTCCTGTGCGAGTTTTGCTTCGTAGAGCATTATGGGGACGATCGGGTGCTCGCCGGGAAGAATATCGAAGCCCGCTTCGGTCATCGCTTTGCGGAAATATTGGGTGTTCCGTTCCAGCTTATCACGCAATGCGGTGGATGAGGTGAGCAGGTCGAGCACCTTAATAGAAGCACCTACAATGGAGGGCGCTAGTGTATTGGAAAACAAATAGGGCCGCGAGCGCTGGCGGAGGATTTCTACGATCTCCTTTTTGGCAGCCGTGAATCCGCCAGAAGCGCCGCCTAATGCTTTGCCGTAAGTGCCGGTGATAATGTCGATACGGCCCATTACGTTGCGGTACTCGTGCGTACCGCGGCCGGTTTTACCCATGAAGCCGCTGGCGTGGCATTCATCGATCATGACCATCGCCTCGTATCGCTCGGCCAGGTCGCAAATCTTTTCGAGTTGTGCAATGGTACCATCCATGGAGAACACGCCATCGGTCACCACCAGAATGCGGCGACTACCTTTGGCATCTTCGAGCTGCTTTTGCAAATCGCCCATGTCGTTGTGCTTGTAGCGGAAACGTTTGGCTTTGCAAAGGCGGATACCGTCGATCAGCGAAGCGTGGTTCAGCTCGTCGGAAATAATGGCGTCCTGCTCGTTCAGCAACGGCTCGAAAACACCCCCATTCGCATCAAATGCCGCGGCGTAAAGAATGCAGTCCTCCGTACCCAGGAATTCGGCCGTTTTGCGTTCGAGTTCCTTGTGAATATCCTGCGTACCGCAAATAAAGCGAACCGACGACATCCCGAAACCGTGCGAATGAATGGCATCGATTCCGGCCTGGATCACATCGGGATGCGACGAAAGACCCAGGTAATTATTAGCACAAAAATTAAGCACATCCGCACCGTCGGTAGTAGCAATATGCGCCGATTGCGGCGTAGTAATCACGCGCTCTTTTTTATATAACCCAGCCGACCGGATCGCTTCCAGTTCGCCCGTGAGTTGTTCTTGGATGTTACCGTACATTAGGATGAATTTTGAATGAGTGAATGATTGAATGATTGAATTTTGAATGAGTGAATGAGTGAATGAGTGAATTTTGAATGAGTGAATGAGTGAATGGTGAACTGAATAGCTAGAATTGGGCTAAGGCCAGAATGGCGCGAATAAATATCGCTCCGATCAATCATTCGGCCATTTAATCATTAAAAACATTCACTCATTCACTCATTCACACATTCACTCATTCACACATTCACTCATTCACTCATTAACAACCTGATACTTCTTCCTTAACTCCGCGATCATCTCTTCCGTCATCTTATCGAGCGAGTAGCTTGGTCGCCAGCCCCAATCTTTCCGGGCCTGGGCATCGTCGATTTCCTGGGGCCAGGAATCGGCGATGGCCTGGCGGAAGTCTGGTTTATAAGTTATGTTGAAGTCGGGAATAATCTTTTGAATACTTTGCGCGATTTCCTGGGGAGAAAAGCTCATTCCGGCAAGGTTGTAGGAGGTCCGCACGGAGATTTTCTCGGCAGGAGCTTCCATCAGGCGGACAGTGGCGTCCATGGCATCGCTGATGTAGATCATCGGCAAAGTCGTTTCAGGTTTCAAAAAGCATTCAAATGCCTCACCTTTCACCGCTTTGTGATAAATATCGACGGCGTAATCGGTAGTACCGCCGCCCGGCATTGACTGGTAGCCGATGATGCCCGGATAACGTAACGAGCGGATATCTACGCCGTAGCGTTTGAAATAGTAATTAGACCAGTTCTCGCCCGCCGCCTTGCTAATGCCGTAAACCGTTGCCGGATCGAGGTATGACCATTGCTCGGCCAAAGTATCCACGCGGTCACCAAAAACGGCAATCGAACTTGGATAAAAAACTTTGCTTACCCCGTTCTCACGCGCTACTTCGAGCACGTTGAAATACGTTTGCATATTGATTTGCCACGTTCTGAGCGGGTCCTGCTCGCCTTTTGCCGAAAGGATCGCGGCGAGGTGATAGATTTGCGTGACGCCGTATTTTCGCACGATCGCTGCCATTTCACCGGCATTGGTCGCGTCGAGTTGTTCGAAGATTCCTGTGGAAAATTCGGGCATGCGGATGTCTGTCGCTACCACTTTCCCCATTCCGTAAATCTCCCTCAGATATTCTACCAGAACAGAACCGATCTGCCCGTTTGCTCCTATTACTAAAACGCAGTCCGTTTTCATAAAAAACAACTTTTGGGTAAAGCATAAATCACTTGCAATTTCCCATTTGCGAAAATTATTTTCAACAAACAGGCCATTTTCCAGGAAACATTACCACACTATTTGATTTTTGGAGCAAAATTTACTTTTTGAACCTCAATTAGAAAGTCATACCAGTAAATATTATTGCCCCATGGAACAGTTGGACAAAATCGATACCAAAATCCTCCGCATCCTGCAAAAAGATGCAAAAAAAACGACCAAGGAAATCGCGACGATGCTTAACCTGACGGTGTCGCCGGTGTACGAGCGGATCAGGAGATTGGAGAGCCTGGGCTATATCAAACAATATGTAGCCATTTTAGATAAAAAACTCATTAACAGGCACGTTACAACCATCTGCCAGGTATCGATGCGCTACCATAATGAGGCATTTATCGAGAAGTTCGAACAGGAGATCCAAAATCTCCACGAGGTGCAGGAATGCTACCACATGGCAGGACAGGTCGACTTTCTGTTAAAAATCAACGTCGCCAGCCTCGACGAGTACCACGATTTTGTAAAATACAAGTTGTCCAAGATCGACAACATAGGCGTGCTCAACAGCACCTTCGTGTTGAAGGAGATCAAGCACACCTCGGAGTTCTACATTTAAAGCGTTCGTTTCTTTACATCGAAAGACACGGTTTTACTGCCTGCCGCGCCATCCGGGGTAATGCCCTGGATCACGACCTGGTAGCGGCCGGTTTGGTCGGAAGTGTAAAACTCTACCGTCACTTTGCCGTCTTTGCCGGTGGTCACGTTCGGCGCCCAATGCAGCAGGTTCCGAAAATCGGCCACGCGGCTGTTGGCATTGTTGCTGTCGTATTTAGGCGCGTAAAATTCCCTTTGCGCCTGTACGCCTTCGTAAGGCATAACGAGCACTTTCGGGTCGAGCTCGAAGCCGCCCAGGTCGCCGCGGTAGGTCGAGAAGCTTACAATGCCCGTAAAAGTCATTGGGCCGAGGAAATAGCGTGAACTGATCAATTCTATTTTCTTCACTTTCAAAGGGTCCATTTCGATGATCTTGTCGGCGTCGAAAACCGGGATGCCATCCAGGAGCATCATCGGATCGGTCGTGTAATAGGTATTCGGGAGCAATTTGTCGATCATCCGCATATGGAACTCCTTTTGTCGGCGGCGCACGAGAATACCTTTGACATATTCCCTCAAAACCTCTTCCATGGTAGGAAAGCGGGTGAAATCGTCGAGAAAATACTTCTCGTCGGGCATCCCGAAGAATGGCAGGGAATCGGTGAGCACAGCTTTCTTTTCGGTATAAATCCGCGGCAGGAATGCGTTACCGGTCTGCATGTTGATAGACCGCGTCAGCAACTGGTTTTCCAGGGTTTTATCAAAGTAAAAAGAAGGAACGGGCGTCGTCGAAAATTGTTTGGAGAACGGCGAAGCCACCTCGAACCGATAGGTAGAGTCGGTGGCCAGGTTCGTTTGGAGCGTGATTTCTTTCGGACCTGTGAACTGGCGCACTTCAAATTTCACGCGGCCTTCTTTATCGCTCATATCCACATACAGGCGTGCGGGCACGTCGAGCGACGCCAGAAATGCCTCTTTGTTCACCGCCGGTTTCCCATCGGCTCGGTTCAGCACACGGGCGTTGATGAAATGTCCGTCGTATTCGGGCAAATGCTCAAAGCTCACCAACTGCCCGCCAAATACCTTGTCCCATTTCAGACGGCGCCAGCCGTGGGTCAGCATGAGGTTATCGAGCTGCCGGTCGGTGTCCTGGTTTACATTTTGGAAATAATAAGCGGGGTTTTCGACATCCCCTTTCAAATCGGCTGTGAGCCATAAATAGCTGTGGATATCGTGTTGTGGCTGGTATTGAATGGAGTCGTCGAGGTATACGGCCACCGACAAGTTGCTCCAAGCGGGCAACGATTGCCCTGCTGCCGCCGAAATGTTCATCGCCACTTTCTCCCGACCGATGAAGCTCTTGCCCACCTGCGCGTCGATCGTCAGTTGCTTTTCGGGACGTTTGAAATACAATCTTTCACAAACCGGTTTCAGCTTTTCATTGAAGACCGTGATCTGCGAAATACCTTCGCCAAGTTTGGCCCTTTCCAGCAAAAAAACAGCCTGGCTTTTGCCTAATCCCTTTTTACCAAATATCGCATTGGTTTGGCGCGTGTGCGCGATCAGGTACACATTCACGGGCTCCTCGCTTTCGAGTTTTGCCGTTACGGTCACTTTCACGAGCGCGGACGTCGAGTCTTTGACTTCCATCACATACCCCTGCGGTTCCACTTTGGGCAGCTCATATTCGAAGCGCTTGCCTTTGCTGTCGGTAATGGCCGCTTTGTAAACCCCGTTGTCTTCAGGTTTTAGTTTAAAATAGCCAATCCCATTCAGCTCAGGCTCGAATTCGCGGACGGTTTCGTTCTGCTGGTTCAGAATTGCACCTTTAAATTTGATTCCCTTACCATCGGCACCCACCGCGCGAAATGCGACTTTGCTTTCTATACCATTGACCAAATGGCCGCCTTCCGGGAAAAACTGTACATCGTAACGGGTTTCTTCCTTCGAGGCCTTGTCCGGATCGAAGCGCACAAACGGGTTCAGGATAGAAATGGAGGTTTCAAAATAGCTTTCAGCCGAGAAATTCTTCATCCAGTTGGTATAGCACCGCAGTTTGTATTTGCCGCTCACGAGCGTGGAGGGAACGAGCGTGGAGCCGTTGCCCCGTCCGTCCAACATCGCGAATTTGGTCTGTACCACGGCATTGTTCTCACTGTCGAGCACTTCCAGGTAGGCTACTTTACTCAAATCGAGAAAGCGGTGCGTGGCTCCGCTGAGGTTATAGGCTTTGAACCAGATCGTCTCCCCCACGAGGTAAAAGGGCCTGTCGACATGCACGTAAAGCTTTTCCTGCACGGCCCGCTCGGTATAAAGCCCGAACCGCTCCCGAACGGAGGCGAGCATCGCGTCGTCCTGCGCATACGAAGGGCTGTAAAATGCCAGCGCCAGCAAACCACAAATGAATGTCCTGAGTTTCATTGTATATTTTTCAAACAATAGAATTTTCATCGATCCCAAAATGCCGGTTTCGTGGTAGTCCCGCCCTGCGACCGGCAATCCGCACACGATTCCGAAGTTCCCAGATAGCCGCTCTTCGGTGGCCCCATTAAATAGTAAAGCAACACCGCGCCGCCATTGAATGCCTCATCGAATGTGAGGGTATCCGGCGCCATGCAACGCGGGTAGGCGCCTAATGTTTCCCGGATAAAAATCCGCTGCTTTTGTTCCTGCGCCGCACTGAAATAACCGAATACCAGTTCTTTCGCGTCGGCTTTGGCCTTGATATTGCCCGTTACCTGCGACGGCTGCGGGTCAAAAAGGCTACCCGTACCCTGGGTCGTTTTAGCGAGATCGGTCCAGTATTCGAACGCCTCACGCGTCAGTCCGTATTGCCTTACGAGAATGGAATAGCCGAAATACAGCTTATTGGTATTGATATCCACGACATTAACCGGTATATCACGGACAATATCCTGGCTGAGCTTGATCGTCGAGCCGAGCTTGATATCCCTCGAAGCCAGCGTCCGCCAGCATACATTGATATTATCGGTCCGCGAAACGATCTTTTTATTCTCGTAATCGCGCGTGAGGCTCGAATAATAGGCCATCCGGTACTCATAGGTCTCTTCGTAATTCCAGCGGTAGAAACGTGTCTGATTGCTCGGATCATGGGTATTCACGTAAATCATCATCGCATTCCTCCCCTCGTCCACGCGGTAGGTAATGCTGTCGATGGGCGGTGTTTTGCTCACCACCACCAACTCGGATTCATATTCCCGGCCATCGAAGCGCCTGATATTCAGTCTGTATTTGAGGTCGGGATTGAGTGTCGTCGGCGGGAGCTGGTACAAACCGCCGCCCATATCCTGAAACGCATAGCTTTCCCCGTTCTCCGCTTCGGCTGTGATGGTCGCACCCGATTCCCTGTCAAACTGCCGGCCTTCGTTCACGCCCTGCGTATGGCTCAAAATGATCTGGCTGGTATCTCCGCTTACATTCAGGAAGCCGTCCACCACGAGGTAAACCCCCGGGTTGGTCACCTCCGGCGGCGAGAATTCCTCAATGCAGCTGTTAATCGCCAAACCAGCGGCCACCAGCATTGCACAGGACGCCCATTTACCGGTTCCATAGCCCGTTTTCAGCTTTTTGATGAAATCTCTTCCTTTCACAGTCATTCCTTCTAAAATCATTACCAATACGAGGGTCTTTGCGTAGTACCACCTTGCAGGCGGCAATCGGCGCATGAATGGGCTGCTACGAGCACGGAGTCGGAACGTGGGCCCCAATAGGTGAGGAGCAACTTCGCAGTATTTAGCGCGCATTCGTCGGCATCCCGCGACGAGCAGCGGATCGGGATCGTGTCGGGTTCGGTGCAACGCGGGAATGTTCCGAGCCGTGGGGTAATCGTCAGTCTCCTGGTTTCTTCGGTGGCCGCGCTGAAATAGCCGAATGCCAGCAGGTGTGGGTTGGATGTGCTGCGGATGTTGCCTGTCACCTGTGAAGGCAGTACGTCGAACAGGCTTCCCGTTCCCTGCGTGGTTTTGGCCAGATCGGTCCAGTACTCGAATGCCTGGCGCGAGAGGCCGTACTGTCTCACCAGAATGCTGTATTTGATAAATAATTTATTGGTTGAAATGGGTACGCGGTTCAGCGGCAGGTCCTTGATCACATCGCTACTCAGTTTTACCGTACTACCCAGCAAAATACTCCCGGAATTCGTCTTCCGCCAGCATTTATTGATATTGTCCGGCCTGGTCACCACCGTATCGTTCCTGACCATCAGTGCGGAATAGTAGGCCGCTTCATACTCCCAGGTTTCCTCGAATTTCCAACGGTAAAACTGTGTCTTGTTCTGTGTATCGTGCGTGTTTATATAAAATACTCCCGCATTCAGCACCGGATCCACTTTAAAAGTCACGCTATCGATCGCAGGGGTGATGCTTACGCCCACGTATTCGGACAAATATTCCTGGTTGTCTTTTGTTTTGATCCGCAACCGGTACTTGCCTCCCCGGTTGTACTGCCGCGGGGCCAATGTATAAATGCCCGAACCTGTTTCTGCCAGCGAAATCGTCTCGCCGTTTTCTTCCTCCACAGTCAGCTGCGCACCGGTTTCAATGTTGGGGGATGCAGTTGCATTGACATTCTGTGTTCTCCTGAGCTCTATGCGGGTTGAATCCGTACCGTTTACGTTCAGGAAACCGTCTATTACCAGGTAATTCTCGTCCGAATTCACCTCAGGCGGCGAAAACGGCTCGACACAGCCGTCGATGATCAGCAGCAAAGCGAAAAAACCTATTTTTAAAAACCAATATCTCATAGCTGCTTAGAATCTGAAATTGTAGGTTACAGTCGGGATCGGCTGGCCGAAAATCGAAAGCTGGTAACCATTCACCCTTCCGGCGACGGTCTGGAAATAGACCGAAGTCGGGTTTTTTCTTCCCAGGACATTATAAACCGCAATCGTCCACGAGCTGTGTGCGAGCTTTTTGATCCGGTGATTACCCTCGATGTTCATTGCTAAATCCGTCCGGTAATAATCGGGAATGCGGAACTGATTGCGATCGGCATAATATACCCGCTGCGAACCGTCGATGATATACTTGCCGATCGGCGGCGTGTAGGGCCGGCCCGTGCTGTAAGTGAAGTTGAACGATACGCTGAAACGGTGCGAGAAACGGTAGTTGGAAATCAGTGTAAAATCGTGCGGCTTGTCGTAATTGCTCGGGTAGAAATTCCCGTCGTTAGGCGCGTCGGGCGAGTCGCGGTCGACCGCACGCAGGAGCGTCCGCGCATACGTGTAGCCCAGCCAGCCATTCAGCTTTCCGGTCATTTTCTTGATCATGAATTCCACGCCGTAAGCTTTGGCTTTGGTATTGATCACCGCCGCCTCGATATTGTGGTTCATAAAAAGCGAGTCGCCACCTTTGTAGTCGAGGAAATTGCGGATGTTTTTATAGTAACCTTCAAGCGAAACCTCGATTTTATTCCCCCGGAAATTCCGGTACAACCCGATCGAAAGCTGGTCGCCGATCTGCGGCTTGATATACGGATCGCTCAGTTTCCAAATGTCGGTCGGTGAAACCGTCATGGTGTTCGTCAGCAAGTGAATATACTGCCGCAAGGTATTATAGCTCGCTTTGAGCGAAAGGTTGTCGAAGATGCTATACCGCACCGACGCCCGGTATTCCGGCCCGCTGTACGTTTTGATCTTCGCACCCGATTTGTAATCCTTCACACCTTCCTGATAAATGTAGTCGATCGGAAAACCGGGTACATAAGTATTGATCGACTTTGGCCCGAGATACTGAAAGAACGACCACCGCAGACCTCCCGAGATCGACAAGCGCGGGCTTACCTCCCATTTGTCTTCCAGGTACAATGCGCTTTCCGTCGCCTGCTCGGCTTGCAATTCGTCAGGAACAATCAGCGATTCGGTACCGCGCGGTTTGAATGAGCCGGGATGCAGTTTGTAGTAAATCGTACTTCCGCCAAATTCCAGTGTATGCTTCGGATGCAGTACATAGCTGAAATCCGCTTTGAAATTGGATTGGTTAATATCGAATTTCAGGTCGAAAGAATTGAGCGGGAGGCCTTCTGCTTCCATCGAATACTGGTACTTGCTATGCGAGGCCGTAAGCACCCCGTAAAGGCGCGAATTGAAGGTATGTTTCCATTTAACAGAGCCGAGCTGATTCTGGTAGGAATACAAAGTGTCGCCATAGAGCCGGAACTTGTCGCTACTGGTGTAGCCTGTCACCGAGACGCTGTTCTTTTCATTGATTTCATAGTTCAAATGCAGGTTGACATCGTAGAAGTTGGCTGAGCTCCTGTTATAGTTCTCATTATCCAATGCCCTGATCACCCAGTTGGAGTAGGTCGAACGGCCACCGAGAATGAACGACGCCTTGTCTTTCACCAAAGGCCCTTCCAATGTAACCCGGCCGGTAACGAGTCCGATCCCGCCCGACGCCACGAATTTCTTCTTGTTCCCGTCGCGACTGCTGATATCGAGCACAGAGGCCAGCCTTCCGCCGAATTTGGAAGGAATTGTACTTTTGTAAAGCTCCACCTCCTTTAACACATCGGGATTAAATGCGGAGAAAAAGCCGAAAAGGTGCGATGGATTGTAAATCACCGCATCGTCGTATTGAATCAGGTTTTGGTCCACCGAACCCCCGCGAACGTTCAGACCGGTACTGTTTTCACCCACGGATTTGATACCGGGCAATGTGAGCACCGTCCTCAGAAGGTCCGTCTCGCCGAATACCGTTGGCACCTGTTTGAGGTTTTTGATGGTCAGTTTCACGGTACCCATTTGCGTACCTACCACGTTTTTGTCCATTCCGGCCTTCACCGATACTTCCTTCAATGCGATCACGCTTTCGCGCATTTCAATGTCGAGCTTGCCGTCGGAGTACAGTATGACCTGCCGTTGTGTTTCACGCATACCCGTGCTCTTAATGCGCACGATCTGCTTCCCGCGCGGGATAGTGAGCGCATATTGCCCGAGCGCATCGGTGGTAATACCAATGGAAGGCGAGTTGATAAACACCGCCGCGCCGATCACCGGCTCACCCGTCACAGCATTGCGGACATAACCGGTTATTGTGGAATTACCAGGCGCGATTCTGTGCTTTCGTATCCCGATTTCGTGGACTTTGCTTTCGGCTGTGGATAAAAGTTTTTCCTTAATATCGCTCTCGGGACCTGCGTAGGCGATGGAATCGTTTTCGCCGGCGCGTTCCGGGTTAAACAATCCGGGCGTGAGCTGGGTAATGATCTTCTGGCCTTGTGTAATGTAAATGCGTTTTTGCCCGTCGATGGCATATTCGAATTCGGAGCCCTTGAAAACCTGGTCGAGCACCTCCCGGAGCCCGAGGTTGTTCGCATTCAAATCCAGCGTAAGGCTATCGAAGCGCGTGGCGTCGTAGTAGAAATAGTAGCCCGTCTGCGCCTCCACCTGTTTCACAAACTGGTCGAACCGCGCCGAATCCAGCTTCATCGTGATCTTTTTTTCGGGCACATTCTGGCCGTAGGAAAAGTGGGCGGTAAATATGCAGCAGAAGATAAGGGTTAGTGGTAGAATTATTTTCATTTGGCTAGGTTATCGTAGGTTTCTACCATCTTCACAATGGCCATTTCACGGTTTTTACGAAACTTGATCTTATTCTCCCGCAGTACCTTGCGCAACTCCCGCTTGTGCTCCGGGAACAATTCCAACGTCGATTTCTTCGTGTGTACCGAATGATAACGGCCATCCTTGAACACATAGAAAAAGTTCTTTTCGGGATAATAGGCAATCACTCGCTTGTCGACGATCTTCTCCTGCCGCGACTTGGTCCTGCGCACGAGCGTACGCGATTTGCCGCTGTAAACAATGTCATAAAACCCGGTCCGCATTTGCGGGTTAATCTCTTTCCCCGATTCGAGGCGGGCGAAATGATGCTGGTCGATAATGAACGAATCCACCTTCACGGTTTGCAACAGCACGTGGTCCCCGTTGAAATGCCGGATCACCAGCTCGTCATGGAAAATATCGTAGAGCATCGGGATGCTATCGAACTGCTGGCCGTCGTAGAGCACCATCCCATTGAGCCACCTACGCTGCTCGTAAAACTGGTGTTCATCCATGCGCGCGTCGTACACGTAGTACTGGCGGCCATTGTAAAGATTCTGGGAAATGGATGTGGCTTCTTTATACAGCGACACCGGGTAAGCCGCAGCCTCCCTTGCCGAAGAGGTTTCGGCCAGTGTCCCCTGGGCAAACGTTTTCCCCGAAAACAGGGCACAAAGGAATAATGCAGTGGTAAAAATACGCATCTACGCAGTCAATTTTAAAGCAATACGTTTTAAGGCTAACGAAATCTTGCAAGTACCGGGGCTTGTACTTTATGAAGTGAACATAAGTTACATACTTCAAATGTAAATTAAATATTTTATTCGATTTATTAAATTTAATCACAAAAGAATGAAATGCTAATTATCTAATGCATAACTACCGGTTCCTTCGAATCGACTAACTTTGCCATTTATAGGTACTACACGTTTCACTTACCTGATATGAAAATCCTGATCACCGGTGGGGCCGGTTTTGTTGGCTCTTCGCTGGCCATAGCCTTGAAAACAAATTATCCTGACTACCAGGTTTACGCGCTCGACAACCTTAAAAGAAGAGGTTCGGAACTGAATATATCCCGTCTAAAAAAGGCAGGCGTGGAGTTCGTTCACGGAGATATCCGTAACAAAGAAGATTTCGACGCCATTCCGGCGGTCGATACGGTGATCGAAGCATCCGCAGAGCCGTCGGTACTGGCCGGTTTGGACGGTACGCCCGATTACCTGATCAATACCAACCTCGTTGGCACTGTCAATTGCCTCAATTATGCATTGAAACACAAAGCCGGGTTTATTTTTCTTTCCACCAGCCGCGTGTACCCGATCAAGACGATCGAGACCCTGAATTTCGTGGAAGAAGAAACCCGTTTCGCATTGTCCGATGAGCAACCGGTACCTGGCGTTTCGTCAAAGGGTATTGGCGAAGATTTCCCGCTCAACGGCGCCCGTTCACTTTACGGCACCACCAAGCTCGCTTCCGAGCTGATCATTCAGGAATACAATGAGTTCTACAACCTCAAAACGGTCATCAACCGTTGCGGCGTGATCACCGGTCCGTGGCAAATGGGCAAGGTAGACCAAGGCGTAATGGTACTCTGGATCGCGAAGCATTATTTCGAACAACAACTGGGTTACTTCGGTTACGGCGGCACCGGTAAGCAAATTCGCGACATGCTGCACGTGGCCGATCTTTATAATCTGATCGATTGGCAGCTGCATAATCTGGACAAGGTCAATGGCGAGATCCTGAATGCCGGCGGTGGCCTGCAAAGCAGCGCTTCATTGCAGGAACTGACAAAAATCTGCCAGGAAGTAACCGGCAAAACGATCCCGATCAAAGTCGTTCCCGAAAACCGGACAGCCGATATCCGTCTCTACGTGACTGATAACACGAAAGTCACCGCATTGACAGGCTGGGAACCGAAAATAGGCATCCGGCAGATCGTCGAAGAAATCACCGCCTGGCTGGCCGAAAACGAATCCGATCTCGCGCCGATTTTGAAATAAACATGGCGCGAAATGGCGCGAAGCTCTTGCTTCGTGCACCTTATTCGCAGGCCTCCGGCCGTTCTGAACGGCAAAATCGCCTACGCGGTATCGCCCGGCCGGAGGCCTGCAAATAGTAAGCACGAAGCAGGAGCTTCGCGCCATTCTGAAAAACTGACTGCAATCATGTAGCTTCCAAGAACTACCTGATCGCAGTCTTTGTTTTTTAGGTCCGTACCAGTCACATTCACTCATTCACTCATTCGGTCATTCAATCATTCAGTCATTGAACCATGAAATTCATCGAATGCCCCCGCGATGCCTGGCAAGGCTTTCACCCCTTCATCCCTTCGGAGATCAAGCTGGACTACCTGAATCAGCTCATCCGGGTTGGGTTTGATACGATTGATTTCGGCAGCTTTGTTTCGTCCAAAGCCATACCGCAAATGCAGGATACCGCCTGGATCGCAGAACGGCTCGACCTTTCGGGCAGCAATACCAACCTGCTGGCCATTGTCGCCAACGAGCGCGGCGCGGCCGATGCGTGCGCATTCGAGCAGATCGGTTACCTGGGTTACCCGTTCTCCATTTCGGAAACATTTCAAATGCGCAACACGCAGGCTACCATCGCGGAGTCGTTCGAACGAGTGAAACGCATTGCCGACTTGTGCGTGAAACATAAAAAGGAGCTGGTGATTTACATCTCAATGGGTTTTGGCAACCCTTACGGTGACACGTGGGCACCGGAGATTGTGATGGAGTGGGTGGAAAAGCTTTCAAAACTGGGCGTCAATACTTTTTCGCTGGCGGATACCGTCGGCGTGGCGAAGGTGCATGATATCGGCTGGCTCTTCACCGCACTGATCCCGCATTATCCCGAACTGGAATTCGGCGCGCATTTCCACACGCGGCCTGACGACTGGCGCATTAAAATACAGGCGGCTTACGATGCTGGTTGCCGTCGATTCGATGGCGCATTGCTCGGCTACGGCGGCTGCCCGATGGCGCAAGACGATCTGGTAGGTAATATGCCTACCGAGCGGCTAGTGGATTTTGCCAAAGAACAAAAAGAGTTGCTTTGCCTTGATGCTAGCGAGTTACAGAAGGCACGGACGATGTTCCAGCAGATCGTCGGATAAGCAAAATGCGCCGAAAATTTCTTCCCGGCGCATTGAATTCGCTATTTAAATGCTTTTAAGCAAACTTCCTTTTCACGATCGCGAGTAACGCGGTAACCGCTTCTCCGTTTACATCCCATGCATATTTGGACGCATAACGATGCCAGATCAGGTTTTCGGCTTCCTCGAAACTCTTCACGCGGTCGAGCTCGTAAATCGCTTTGTCGAAATGCTCGCTGTTACGGTCGAAAAGCTGGTTCACAAACATGAAACGTTGACCAAGTGGAATGCTGCCCGCGATGTTTTCGACCTTCAATGGCACGGTACCATAGGATTTATCATCCGTGGGCTTGGGAATTTCTACTTTGTAACGGTTATTCAACGAGTCTCTTTCCGCGCTTGGCCCTGCATTTGCTTTTGCGACGATCTCGCTGATCACCGCAGAAGCCGGCTCGGCGCGTGGTGCTACCGGACGGGCAGTACTAGGCTCCAACTGGCTGAATGCCGAATCGAAGAACGATTCATGCTTGTGCGTCTGCTGAGGCAGTGGCACCGGCACAGCGCTTTCGGCCTCCTGGATTTTCAGCTCGGCAAGGTTGATCGGGAATACCTCTGCAAATTGCATCAAATGCTGTTCGGTATCGTCGATCAGGTCGGCGTTGTCTTTGAATTCGTACAACCAGCTCACGGCCTGCGTCTGGTACACCGAATCGGAACCGCTGTCGGTCAGGCGGCCTAGCAATGCCTCCGCGACGCCGCGGTGGATGTGCGTATATTTGACGAGTTGCTCGGCCTTCGCGTGGGTAAATTCCGCATCGGAGACTGCCCTGATCTTTTCTTCGAAATAGGTAGCAGGTGCGAGGAGGAGTTTCAACGATTCTTTGACTGAATCGGACAGTAATGGTTCGAGGTCGGCACGTTTCACGGCTATGTGCTGCGAAGCCGTGTTCATGAATTCTTCCAGCGCACTTTTTACTTCTTCATTGGAAAAATCAAAGTAAGGGCTGCGGAAGGCTTCGGCATTGTTTTTCCATTCTTCGAACAGGCGGTTGAGAATACCCAGGTTGACCTGTCGTACGGGTGTCAGTTTTAATAATCCGGCACCGGTAACGACGTCCTGCGACCTGTACACTTCGTTCAAAACTGTTGTTGTGAACCGTGCTGAGTACTGGTTGAGTGCGATTGAATTCAGATTATCCGGCATAACGAATAAGCAATTTTGGTAACGTAGTGTTGGGAAAAATATGTTTGATTTGTAAATAT
The DNA here is from genome assembly GCF_900109045.1 of Dyadobacter sp. SG02. Taxonomy (GTDB): domain Bacteria; phylum Bacteroidota; class Bacteroidia; order Cytophagales; family Spirosomataceae; genus Dyadobacter. Next base: position 82,463 of record NZ_FNYL01000008.1, on the reverse strand, counting down.
AAAATAAAAATCGACCTTTCAAATGGTCGGTCGGGCACCAAAATATGTTTGTAGAACCATCCCACAGAAGAGAATTTCAAAATCCCCGCACCGGCTGGATCGAAGTGATTTGCGGATCCATGTTTTCCGGAAAAACCGAAGAACTGATCCGCTTACTCAACCGCGCCAGAATTGCCCGGCAAAAAATCCAGATTTTCAAACCTGCGCTTGATAAACGATACCACGAGGAGAACATTGTTTCCCACAATGACAATTCGATTCCCTCGATACCCGTACAATCGTCTCAACAAATATCGGACCTGGCGCAGAATTGCGAGGTCGTGGGCATCGATGAAGCCCAGTTTTTCGACGAGGGTATTGTGGACGTATGCAACCAGCTGGCCAATAACGGCAAGCGTGTGATCATCGCAGGCCTGGATATGGATTATATGGGTAAACCCTTCGGATGCATGCCGCAGCTAATGGCTATTGCGGAATATGTCACCAAAGTTCATGCGGTTTGCATGGTATGCGGGGAAGTAGCGTCACATTCTTACCGACTTTCGCCCTCGAACGAGCGGGTACTGCTGGGCGAAACGGATCTATATGAAGCCCGCTGCCGCCGGTGTTTCAATCTGGGCGAAAAAGCGTCTGAATTGTTTTCCAAATGAAAAAACAAAGGCTGCTGATCTTTTCGCTTGCTTTGAATGCGGTACTGATCGCGATCTTTTTAATATTCGGCTACATTTACCGCGACAAAATCGCCCAGCGCTTTGTGCAAATGCAAGGCAATCCGACGATCGTCATGTACGGCAATTCCATTACGGCCCAGGGGAAATGGGTGGAGTTGCTGGGCAGGATGGATGTGATGAACAACGGCCTGCCGGGATTGACGAGTTATCATTTTCTCAAACTTATCCAATCCCACGTCATCGACCTGCATCCCAAAGTTTGTTTCATTAAAGGTGGGATCAATGACATTACCGTAGGCGTAGCGCAGGAACGCATACAGGCCAATTTCAAAACAATGCTTGAAATGCTGATACAAAACGGCATCATGCCGGTAGTAACGCTGACCGTTTACCAGCAGAACGATCCTTCAAGCAAAAAGCAGGTCGATGCATTGAATGCGTTCCTGGTTTCTTTTTGTACCCAAAAGAACATTACCTATATTGATTTGAACCCGTACATTTCAGACTCGACCGGCCTGCGTGCCGAATATGCCGTCGACCAAACGCATTTGAATACCAAAGCTTACGAAATCTGGGCGAGGGAAATCCGCATGGTTTTGAAGGAAAAGAATATTTAAGGATGCATTAAAAACAGAAAAGCCGCCCATTACTGAGCGGCTTTCGTCATTATATGCTGTTCCGATTAAGCATTCACCTGGTTCATCACCTCGGTTTGCTTGCGGATCGATTCCATGTGAACGAGTTTGAACAATTCGTCCACCAGGTTTGGATACAGATTCAGGCTGCGTCCCCAACCAGCGCGGGTTTCCAATACTTCGCGGAAACGATCTACCTGGTAAGCGGCTACGTTGTTATCGCGTTTGTATTCTGCCAGTTTCTCCACCAGGGCCATGCGGTTTGCCAGTGTTTCGAGCAACTCGCGGTCTAGGTTATCGATTTTGCCACGGATAATTTCCAGTTGTGATGCGTAATCGCTGCCGTATGATTCTTTACGTACGTGCAGGTCGTGCAACATTTGTCCCAAAGCAGCTGGCGTAAGCTGTTGTGCAGCGTCAGACCATGCTTTGTCCGGATCGCGGTGCGATTCGATGATCAGACCATCGTAGTGAAGATCAAGCGCACGCTGAGCGATTTCGTACAGGTAAGCACGCTTTCCAGCCATGTGGCTAGGGTCACCGATCACCGGCAATTGTGGGAAAATCGTTTTCAGTTCGATCGCGATGTTCCACATTGGGGAGTTACGGAATTTGTGCTCCTGCGCGTTAGAGAAACCGCGGTGGATCGCACCGAGTTTTTTCACGCCAGCCTGGTTCAGACGTTCCAGGGCCCCTACCCACAGTTGAAGGTCAGGGTTTACAGGGTTTTTAACCAATACAGGTACATCAATTCCTTTCAGGGCATCAGCAAGTTCCTGTACGTTGAACGGGTTCACGGTGGTACGTGCACCGACCCAAAGGATATCAACGCCGTATTTCAATGCCAATTCGATATGCTGAGGCGTAGCAACTTCCACAGCCACAGGCAGGCCTGTTTGCTGTTTCACCGCTTGCAACCATGGCAAAGCTGCCTCTCCCATGCCTTCAAAGCTGCCTGGACGAGTTCTCGGTTTCCACACCCCTGCACGGATTACGTGCGCAAATCCTTCCTCTTTGATCTGGGTTGCGGTTTCTAACATTTGTTCCTCGGTCTCTGCGCTGCAAGGCCCGGCGATTACCAAAGGCTTACCTTCGGTATTGATCCAACTGCTAAGCGGTAGGATATCTAAAGAAGCATTCATACTCAAAAACTTGTCCTTAATAAAAAATTGATAATTGTAATATTTTGATCCGGTATTATGTGTATTTCTTCGATTGCCCGTACATTTGACCCCACAAAAGTCAATCAACTTCTTAATGCGTATTACTTTCTTCCTGTGGTTCGATAATGAATTGTTAAACAGTTACTCAGGAAAAACGTACATCAAAAATGGCATATCCGTCACCAAACGACCAAATACCTGTATTTTTTGAAGATACTTCCGTCGCCTTTGCATCGAAATCAGACGCTAAACTAAGGAAGACATACTGGTTATTCAGCCTTATGAATCAGGCTCGAGTCGTAAATTTAGGCACTTTTTTTATAAAGCTCGCGCTAAAACTCAACTTACCTATAAAAAATCTCATCCGGGTCACGATTTTTGAACAATTCTGTGGCGGTGAGACGATTAACGACTGCGATGCAACCATTGCCTCCCTGCGCCAGTCGGGCATTGGTACGATACTGGATTATTCCGTTGAAGGAGAAGATAAAGAGGCCAGTTTCGACGCCACCGCGGCCGAAATCCTGAAAACGATCGACAAGGCGACGAGCTCCGACACTATTCCTTTTTCTGTATTTAAAATCACCGGCGTAGCATCGTCCGACCTGCTCGAAAAGGTGCAGCGCAAAGATGAACTGTCCGAAGAAGAAAAAGCGGCCTTCGAGCGAGCGCGCCTGCGGGTGCAACGCCTGTGTACACACGCGTATGAGCATAATGTACGCATTTTCATCGACGCCGAGGAAAGCTGGATCCAGGGCGTGATCGACGACCTGGCTTATGAAATGATGCAGCAGTTTAACCGCGAGCGTGCTATTGTTTACAACACCTACCAACTCTACCGCCACGAAACGCTGGAAGCATTGAAAACCGCGTTCCTCACGGCCCGCCAGAAAGGCTATTACATTGGCGGAAAGCTGGTACGCGGCGCTTATATGGAAAAAGAAAGGCTACGTGCGCGTGAGCAGGAGTATTTCAACCCTATTCACACATCGAAAGAAGCTACCGATAACGACTATAACCACGCCATCGACTTTTGCCTCGACCGCATCGAGCACATTTCGATCTGCCTCGGAACCCATAATGAATACAGTTCCCAGTATTGCGCCCTCAAAATGCAGAAGCTTGGCATCGAGCGCGACGATGAACGTATCTGGTTCGCACAGCTGCTTGGCATGAGTGATAATATCTCCTTCAACCTGGCGAAGGCTGGCTACAATGTGGCCAAATATGTCCCTTACGGCCCTATCGACGCGGTATTGCCGTATCTGATCCGCCGCGCCGAAGAAAACACCTCCATTGCAGGTCAGAGCAGCCGCGAGTTTTTGCTAGTTAAAAGTGAATTGAAGAGAAGAGGAATCGGTTCTTTATAAGTAAGTTATTACTTTCGCATTCCCAAATTTGTCAATTGTATTAAAAACCGAATGAACCAATCCAGAAATCCAGCCCCTTATCTACTTTTCAGCGTACTCCTTATCGGGATTGATCAGGCTTCCAAACTTCTGGTTCATCAATACATGCAACCCGGCTTTTCAGGACAGATCGCGCTGATCGGGGATTGGTTGAAACTGCATTATGTACTGAACCCCGGCATGGCTTTCGGCATGCAGCTCGGGCATGAATACGGTAAACTGTTCCTTACATTATTCCGCCTCGTAGCGATGGTCGCGATCGGCGGCTATATGATCCACCTCGCACGAGTGGGCGCCTCCAAGGGGCTTCTATGGGCGTTGGCGATGATCCTCGCGGGAGCGGTTGGTAATGTGATCGACAGTACCTTCTACGGCGTGCTGCTCGGCAATGCGCCCTACGGCTCCCCTACCCCCTGGTTTCACGGACAGGTGATCGACATGATATTCGTCGATTTCTGGGAAGGCTTTATTCCTGACTGGGTACCGGTATGGGGTGGCCAATACTATTCGACTCCGATCTTTAATATCGCCGATTCGTGCATTTTCTTAGGCGTTTGCAGCATTCTGATATTCCAGGGAAGCTTTCACTCGCATGGGCCGGAAACGGAGGAAGACCGGGAGAATGGAGAAAGGGAGGAAGGAGAAAGGGAGCAAGAAAATTTGGATACGCCTGCAATACCACTTTCCACGGTAGAACCATACACCGATCCGGAGATACCGGAAGATAATCCCACAGCCACTTCAAATAAGCAGGAAGAGGATGAAAACAAAAAAGAGAGCATTTAATGCTCTCTTTTTTGTTGCTATGCATTAGCTCTTAGTTCTCGTCTTTGGTGTACGGAACAAAATCCTTGAATGTCTTCTTGATTGCCACGTCCGTTGCTTCTTTCTTGTTCTCCCAGTTGGCATCGAGCTCCAATGCTACGAGGCCGCTGAGGTTCATTAATGCCTTAAATTCGTCGAGCTTTCTGATGAAGTCGGGCTGGCGGCGGGCTGATTTCTGGCCCCACTCACGTGCGAACACGTCGCCCTTGTTTTGCAGCTCGTTTTTCTTTTGCATTACATAGTTAAACCGGTCGAGCAAGCCGTTCACTGACTTCCCAATCACTTCCGTCGCTTCGAGGGTTCCCACCGTTGCGACCGTCGTGCCGCCGATTGTAGTAATGTAGCCGCGGGTCTGCTGGTCTTTTGTGGCAATTACCGGTGCGAGGCCCGTTGTAGCGCCGAGCGATGCATTCAGCAATGACCTGCCGCGTTTTCCCTTCTTGGCACGGGTGTAAGCTTTTTTAAGCTCGGTTTCCTTTTCAGTCATCTGCTCAATCAAACCCCATGCATTCACGAGCGAGCCCCTGTACAGGTTATACACGTACGTGTCGCGCAAGCTCTCGTCAATGGTGTTTTTAATTACAAATCTCACTGTCCGCTCCTTCTTATTCTGCGCCTTATCCAGCACATAGAATATGATATTGAACGCCAGCGTATCGAACGGGTCCTTTACAAATTCATAACCGGGCTCCCAGATGAACTCATAGCTCGTGGCCGTGTTTTTGACCAATGCGTTTTGTGGAACGTTCTTATTTTCCGAAATAAAATTAAAGGTCGTGATATCTTCCTCTCCATTCGGGTCAGACAATGTAAAGCGGAGGTTTATGCGATTGTTTTCTGCGCTGCGGATCACAGAATTCTGAGGAATAATCGTGAAGTCCGGCGCGAGGTCCATTTGCGTCACATCCAGTTTCAGGCGTCCTTTCGTGCGGGCCTTCGAAGGCTGGTCTTCCACATAAAACTCCATGTATCTCGGCCCCTTTTTCAGGATACCAAATTGCTGGCTCGAAGGCTCCCAGGTAATCTCACCCGCTGCCGACAATTTCATCCCTTCGGGCATTTCTTCCAGAATAGGCACGAACACAATGGGGTCGCCATCCTGGTCACGCACGGCACCCATATCAATTTTGTAAACATTCTGCGTTTTGTACTGAACATAGAATGGTTGCAGTTCGTCGATCTGCGGAGGCCGGTTCACGTGGTTTACTTTGAAAACAATCTCGCGCGATGCAGTCTCACCTGAACTGTTTTGTGCTTCAAACACGACAGGAAATGATTTGGTCGTATTGATACGATCGGCGATATCAAACCCTGGCGTCCACACGAAATGGCCGGTAGAATCGAATTTCATATCCTTCACCAGTCCGCTCGCCACCGAATACCTCAGCGAATCGCTCTTCCCTCCCTTGGCCTGTAAATGAAAATTGATCTCTTTTCCTTCATAGAGGACGTTCCATTCCGGTTCCACCGGGAATACAAGTTGTAACGGGCCCGTTGAGGTATTGGTCTTCATATTATCCTGGCCCTGTACCCGCATTGCGACAAAAACGGGTATCAGAAGTATCAGTATTTTATGAATTTTTCTTGTTAGCATAACATCAAAAATATAATTAATTCCATGGGGTGAAAGAATACTCTGATCTTAACGCAAAACTAGTAAATCCTGTATAGAATGCCCTGTGATAAGTTGTAAAATTGAAATCCACAAAAGCTTCTGTCTGCGGAGGGAATCAGTTTGTACTTTTCAAATATAGCCTTCCAGACGGGTTTATAAATAAAGCAAGTCAGGCAACTTCCGGCGCCCAAAGCAAAAACCGGAGCGCAATCCTTTTAAAGACTGCGCTCCGGTTTTTAAAGTTCAATACTTGCCTTATTATTTTTTCTTTGGAGCCGTTGCCGGAGTGGTAGCAGGAGCTGTTGCAGGCTTAGCCGCTGGGGTAGTTGCTGCTGGTGCCGCTGCTTCTACTTTGTCAGGGTCAACGCCCAGTTTGCGAAGAATCAGGTTGGTTGCATTGTTTTCTTCCGATGCTGCGAACAAGATGATAGGTGTTGTTCCCGCACCCGCATCCATGTTCAGGATGTACAGGAAGCCGGCTTCTTTACCTACTTCCTGGATCGCGTTGTTTACCTTTGTCAAGATCGGTTCGAGCAATTGCTGCTGCTTGGTTTGCAGGGAAGTTTGTGCGTTGGTACGCATTTCTTCGATGCGGGTCGAAAGGTTCTGCAACTCTTTCTCTTTATCAGCGCGAATAACGTCGGTCATGTTCGCGCCGTTTTTCTGATACGCCTCATATTTCTCCTGAGCCTCTTTGTAAGTCTCCCCGATTGCTTTGTCCAACTGCGCTTTGGTAACTTCCAGCTGGTTTTGCATCACTTTTGCTTCCGGCAATTTGCCGATTATATAGTCGACATTCGTATAACCTATTTTAGTAGGCCCGCCTGCCGGGGTAGTCTGGGCTAAGAGAGGGGTGGTGATTATGGTCATCACGACCAGAATAGCCATCAATTTTTGTTTCATTGCGCTGTTACTTATTTAAGTTTACTGGTTGTACTTTTTTGTTTTGGTGAGTTCTTCGCAGGCGCAGCCGGTTGTTGCTGGGCCGGGTCTTCCGGTTTGGCAGTTCTGTCGACGGCTCCGGTCTTGTCATTTCCTCCTGCTTTGTTGGCTTTCGGGTCGATCCCCAGTTCCTCCATCACATAATCCGAATAATCGTGTTTCGGATTGGTGTAGAGCATGCCTACGTCACTGGATTTATCGAACATAAAATCGAGCCTGCGCTGGCTGCAAACCTTGGTTACTGCACGTTGTACCTTTTCAAGTACGGGCTTCATCAGCTCCTTTTTCTTCTGGAACATCAGCCCCTCCACACCGAATATCTTACTATTATACTCACCTGCTTCGAGCTCCTTCTCCTTAATTTCACCCTGCCTCTTCCGTTTCAGCTCGTCGGTCAGCAAAATCTCCTCTGCCATGTAAGCGCGCTGCATACGGTCGATCTCGGCAAACTTATCCCTGATTTCCTGCGCCCATTTGTCAGAGAATTTCTTCATCTCTGTCTGTGCAGCCTGATATTCGGGCATTTTACTGGTTATAAATTCCATGTCCGTATACCCTATCTTCTGGGCATATAGTGCTGAACTGCATAGAATTGACAAAACTAGTAAAATAAAAATCTTCTTCATGCCAAGCTGCTAATATAATTTGCAAACCTCTTAACGAATGCCCCTGTCAGATTATTATCTGATCTGCTGGCCGATTGTAAAGTGGAACTGTGGTCCGCTCCGGGTATTCTGTCCCTGAATTTTGTCGAAACCGTAACCCCAGTCGATACCCAGCAAACCGAACGCCGGCATGAAAATCCGCGCACCCACACCCGCAGACCGTTTCAGATCGAACGGGTTGAATTCACTGTAGCTACCCCAGTTGTTACCACCTTCCGCAAAACCGAGGATAAAGATCGTCGCTTGCGGGTTGAGCGAAACAGGGTAGCGAAGTTCCATTACATATTTGTTATAAACAATACCTCCGCCTGACGCTGGATAACCGTTAGCAGCCAATGGTCCAACTTTCTGATCCTGGTAACCACGAAGACCGATAATATCCTGATCTGCGAGCGAGAACGTACCCTGCCCCGCCAGACCGGAACCTCCCAGGATGAAGCGGCCGAACGGGCTGTACCCAACCTTGTTTCCGTACGCACCCAGGAAACCCATGTGTGCGCGGGTACTCAACACCAGCTTGCCGACGATGGTCGCATAATAGCTCGCATCGAACATCCATTTGTGGTATTCAACCCAACGGTAAGTATCGGTTTTGTCGGAGAATGCTTTCTTTCTGAACACCGAGTAAGGTGGTGTAAAAGTCGCGCTCAACGAGATATTGCTACCGCTTCTCGGGAATTGGAAATCACTCAATGTGTTCCGCGAGATCGTGGTGTTAAACGAAATGTTGTTTGAAACGCCCTTGCTGTAACCAATCCGGAAAATGTCGAGGCTGTCGAGACGGTAGCGCTGGTACGACAGCGAGTGCGTCATCACGAGGTTACGGTCCGGCTCTTTCAAGCGACGGCCAAGCGATAAGGTAATACCATTGTTGTAGTAACCTCCGCGGTAGCTGACCCTTCCGCCTCCTCCACTTGTGTTATAACCGTAATAAGAGCTCAAATCCGTCATGCGGTAAACCGTACGCTGGAACGACACACCGAAGTTAATCGGCTTCTTACCGCCCAACCACGGTTCGCTGAACGACAGCGAGTAGGTTTGGTATTGCTTACCGTTGGCCTGGAAGCGTAATGAAAGCTTCTGTCCGTCCCCGGAAGGCAATGGACGCCAGGTTTCGCGGTTCGGGATATTCTTGATGGAGAAGTTATTGAAAACCAATCCAAGCGTTCCCACGAAGCCAATGTAACCTCCCCAACCACCGGAAAGCTCGATCTGATCGGATGGCTTTTCTTCCACGGTGTACTCGATATCCACAGTGCCGTCGGCCTGATTAGGGATCGGGTTGATCTGGATTTTTTCAGGGTCGAAGTAACCCATTTGCGACAACTGGCGCTGGGTATTGATAATTTCCGTCTTGCTGAATTTCTGACCCGGCAATGTGAATAGCTCGCGCAATACTACGCGGTCGCTGGTTTTGGTGTTACCGTTCAGGAGAATGCGGTTGATCGTCGCCTGCTTACCTTCGAACATACGTAGTTCGACATCGATCGAGTCGCCATCAACAGCTCTTTCAGTAGGTTCGAGGTGGAAATAGAGGTAACCGTCGTCCATATAAATGGAGCTGACGTCACCGCCCGGAATACCATTGATCTTCTTGTCAAGCTCTTCCGGGTTGTAAACATCGCCTTTCTTCACGCCCAGGCGTTCGCTCAGGTATGCAGAAGGATACAGATAGTTACCCGACCAGGTAATGTTGCGGTAATAATATTTCTGACCTTCATCGATCTTCATGTCGATGCTGATCGTCTGGTCGCCATTCTTAATCGTATCGAACTCGATCACAGCATCGCGGTAACCGTTTTTGCGGTAGTATGCGATCAGCTTTTCCTTATCCTCGTCGTATTTCTTGGGAATGTATTTGGATGGGTTGAAGAGACGGCCAATGCGTCGCTGTTTGGTACCTTTCATTTTACGTTTCAACGTTTGATCGCTGATAGCCGTATTGCCTTCGATATTGATTTTCTGGATCTTAACCTTTTTACCTTTGGTAATGGCGAAGTTCAATGTAGCCTGGCCGCGGGTTGAATCGGGAATTTGAAGGACTTTTACTTTGGTATTGTAAAAACCTTTATCCTGATAGTATTTCTTGATAACCAGTTGGGTGTTCTTGATGATCGTCGGCGTGATTACACGACCTTTAATCAGCTTCACCTTATCATTCAGCGTTTCGCGCTCGCCTTTGCGAACACCCGAAAATGATACTTTGTAAAGCCTCGGACGCTCTTTAATGTGGATATTCAGCCAAACCTTCTCGCCTTCGATCTTGGTCGCCATGATTTCCACGTCGTCCAGCGTACCGAAATCCATCATTTTCTTAATGGACGAGGTCACCGCCGGCCCCGGAATGCGAATTTTGTCGCCCGGCTTTAAACCGGAAATGGAGATCATCGAGTTCGGGTCGAGGAACTGGGTTCCCGAAACAGTCACTTCTGCGATGGTGTATTCTTTCGGGTTGGCCGGATCGATGCCGAGATTGGTCGGAGCTGCGGTTGGCTTCGCACCTCCAATGCCTACACGCTGCGCTTGTACCGAAATGCAGCAGCACAAAAGAATTAATGCAGAAAGGCCTTTGAGATGTGCTAATGATGTATTCAAATTTTTCACTGGGTTCATATAATTCTACTTAGCACCATTCGCTTTAATTTGTTCACCCGTTTTGCCGAAGCGCCTTTCACGGTTCTGATACGAAAGTATCGCCTCGTACAAATGCTCCCGGCGGAAGTCGGGCCAGAAAAGATCCTCATAAAAATACAGTTCAGAATATGCCAGTTGCCAAAGCAGGAAGTTGCTGATCCTGTGGTCACCGCCTGTCCGCAGCATCAGGTCTACCTCGGGGCGGCTGCCCGTCGACAAATTACCTGCTACTACTTCCTCATTGATTTCTTCGGGTAGCAAAACACCGTTACGAACGTCGTCGGCAATTTTGCGTGCTGCCTGGGTAATGTCCCACTTGCCACTGTAACCCAATGCCAGGATGAGATTCAGGCCTGTATTGTTGCGTGTCGCCTCGATTGCTTTTCCGAGCTGGTTCTGGCAGCTCTTTGGAAGGCTTGCCGTATCCCCGATCGTATCGAGCTTCACATTGTTTTTCATCATGGTCGGCAGCTCATTACCAATCGATTGCACGAGCAGTTCCATCAGCGCTCTTACTTCAAATTCCGGGCGTGCCCAGTTTTCGGTTGAAAAAGCATACAACGTCAGACAAGAAACTCCGAGCTCCGCGCATCCTTCCGTCACTTCTCTAACCGCCTTGATCGCGTTACGATGACCAAACACACGCGCTGCTCCCTGGTTTTGGGCCCATCTTCCGTTACCGTCCATGATAACGGCGATGTGTTTTGGCAGATTGCCCGTATCAATGAGCTCCTTCATTACTCCTGACTCCTTTTAACCTTTTTTAACAAAACAAAAACAACATTTTCGAAGAGCCTGCCATCGGGAATGATTTTCGGCCGCTCCGGGTTATTTCAGGAATCACTTTGCCAGTAAACAAATACGCAGCAACCTGTCAATGTGTGCCGAAAATCTGCACAATTCATTCCTGCCTTCGCCCCTGACCTATCAGAAAGCCTTGATGGACAACGCATTAACCTCCAAAATAACAATGGAAATTTAAACGAGGGCGCAATTTAGGAATAAGAATCAGGTCTACAAAATGAATATTCCGGTACAGTCGGGGTGCAATTCGATTAATTATCAAGAAGATGACGGATCGCATCACCGTAAGTACTGCCGCTGGTGACCTGCGAAGCCTTGCGATCGCGCATCACAATCACATACTTGCCATTGAAGTGTTTCTGGATTTCCTTGATATGGTGGGAGTTGACAATACCTGCCCGGCTCACGCGCAGGTAATGCTTTGGAAGCTTCTCTTCGAGCGAAGTAAGCGTGTAGTTGAGCAGGTACTTCTGCCCGTCGAGCGTGTTCAGGAAAACGTATTTCTCCTCCGCCTCGAAATGCGTGATCTCCGTCATCGGGATCAGCAGGATACGGTCGCCGGATTTCACCGACAATGAAAATATCTCCCGCTTCGGCTTCATTTCTTCCAGCAGCCGCAGCAGGTTCTCGGAATACGGATTAAAATTCCCCGAATGGTCATTTGCCGCCTGGGTAATGTTCCTGATCTTTTCAATGGTTTTCATCAGCCGGTCGTTTTCTACCGGTTTCAGGAGGTAATCCACGGAGTTTTCTTCAAATGCGCGGATCGCATATTGGTCATAGGCCGTCGAAAATATGACCAATGGCATACTGGTAAGCTTCGAAAGCATTTCGAAACCATTCAGCAGCGGCATTTCAATATCGAGGAAAATAACGTCGGGACGATGTTTGTCGATCTCGACCAGCCCTTCCGCACCGTTTTTGGCTTCCGACACGATGTCGAAAGTGTCGGGATGCTTTTCGAGCAACCTTCTGAGGCGGCTCAATGCAAGCTGTTCGTCGTCGATCAGGATCGTTTTAAGCGGAAAATGCATGGTTGGATTGTTGATGTTGTTCAATTGCGGATTTCTGGATGGCAATATTAACCGATTTGTGCGGTTGGTTGAGCAGCTCCAAACGTGCGTTCTCGCCGTAAAGCAGTTTCAGCTTGTCCTGAATGCTGCGCATGCCGTAACCTGCACCCAGGGTATCGGAAAATGCCGGGCCGTTATCATGCACGCACAAATGCAGCCATCCGTCTTTCTCGTAAATCTTCACCACGATATTCCCCAGGTCAGCCATGCGCGAAATGCCATGCTTGATCGCATTCTCCACGATCGGCTGCAAAATGAATTTGGGTACCTGCAAATTTTTCAAAGACTCTTCCTCAACTTCGACTGTAAATCGCAGGCGGTCGCCAAACCGCACCTTCTCGACCTGCAAATAGGTCTCGACCATTTCCAGCTCATTTTCGATGGTATCGAAATAATCGCTCGTTTTTCGACCAGTTGTATAACGGAACAGCTTGGAAAGCAGCAGCGTCATCTCCTCGGCTTTGTCGGGATCTTCGTGCACGAGGCTGGCAATGCTGTTCAGCGAATTGTATAGAAAATGCGGGTTAATGCGGGCCTGTAATGCGTCCAGCTCGGCACGTGTTTTCAGTTTTTCAAGATTCAAAAGCTGGTACTCCTGGTCGGAGATCTTCCGGGAAATCTGCCGCCCCTCCCGGCTCAGAAAGTAAAACACGTTCGCGAGCGCAATGGGCACCCACGCATACCAGTACCAGGGCGCATTCTGCGAGGGCTCGCTCGGGTAACGCGCGAGGTACTGGCTTACCGTGTCGGCAGCAAAATATTGTAAAATAATAATGGTAATAACGCTGTCGAAAAGGAAAATGACGATCGACAAAAGAATATGCTTGACCCACAAACTTTTGATCACCATATCGAGCCACATCGTCATACCCTGCGTGATCAGGATTGTGCAAACGCCCACGATGACGTTCAATGTCACCAGGTATTTATAGAAACTGAGCCGGATCGGCTCGTCCGTAAATGTCAGCTCAGCCGTAAAATAGGCGATCGCATTGAAACCGTACAAAATCACCGCGCCGAGAATCGCCGCCACGAGCGTACCTACCCAGCTCTGCGTCTGGATAATGCCGATGAGGCTGAAATCCTGCCAGTTGAATGATTTTTCCTGTGAAGTAAAACTGAAATTAGCCCCCTCTACCTTTGCCCCGCTCAGATCCACATCGGACATACTGCTGAAACTCAGATCCGCATTGCGCAGATCGGCGTTCCGGAAGGTCGTCCGGTCGAGGGCCGAGAAACGAAGTTTTGCATTGCGCAGATTCGCCCCGTCGAAGTTAATATCCTTCAAACTCGAAAAGCTGAAATCTGCATATTCCAGATCCATGTTACTGAAATCCCTTCCGTCCAGCGATGAGGCTGTCATGCGCAACGGCTTCGTCTTGTTGTCGTCCATGCTACTTAAACCCTAAACGTTAATATCAGTTTGTCTGAGAAAGCATCCATTCGGTTTCCATTTTGCCCCAATCCGGGTGAATGCCCGATGCCGGTTTGAAAGCATTGAATTTCTGTTGCGCTTTTTCGAGCGTCGGCTTTGCTACCTTTTTCCCGCCGCCATATTCCTCCGGTGTAAAGAACAAGCTCGAACCTTCCAGGTAATAAATGCGAGGATTGTCGGCATTCAAAGCCTTCGCCGATTGCAGGAACCCCTGGAACTTCTCCCCGTCCGCCTGCCAGCGGTTCATAGGATCGGCTGCCAGGTGTATTTGGGATTGATATGCTTTCAAAACCTCGATTTCGTCGTTCGGCTTGCCGGCAATGCCCTCTGCATCTTTCAATAAGACATTTGCTTTATCCAGATACTGATCTTTTTCACTCAGGGTTGGCGCTACGAAACCGAGCAATACGTTCGCATAGGCCGCATAATACTTCGGCAGCCATTCTTTCGGCTCCGCAGCGGCAATGCGTTCGAAGCGGTTGGCGATATCCACCAGGCTCTTCGGGTCCGGTTTTTCACGGTCGATGCTGTTCAATGCTTTGATACCGTCGCCCATCGCCTGGGTATACTTTTCATTCTGCGCCCACGCAATGCCGGTTGCGAACACGAGCAGCACTGCGAATGTGAATAGCTTTTTCATTGTCTTGTTTATTTTAAAATGCTGAATATTAATTAGTTTAAAAATCATCTTTCTCCACTTTGGCCTTCTTCGAAAGCATGATCTGCATGCCTACAAAAAAGCTGCGGTAACTCTGCGGGCCCACGGCGAAGCGCGTCTGCCCGTCGGGCGTGTAGCGGTAGGTAAATACATTGCGGGTATTAAGGATATTATCGACCGTGGCGTAGAATATCACCAGGTTGCCTTTAATGCTCTGCAACTTGCTGGCCTGAATGCTCACATTATGCACGGCAGGCGTGCGGTCTTTCAGGAATTCTTCATTATTAGGATTGTAGTAAGGCCGGCCGCTGGTGAATGCGTAGGTCGCGCTGAGGTTGGTTTTGGCTTTTTCAAACCACTTTTTGGTGATGAGGCTGATATTATGGTTTGAAATGAATGTCGGCGTGGCCGATTGTGCAAATTGCTGGAAAAGGCGTTTGGAATCCACGAAACTGTAAGTAACCCAGTAATCGAGGTTTTTGATGGATTTCTGGTCGCGCCAGAAGAAATCGAAGCCCCGGGCGTAGCCGTCGCCGCCATTGGTAGTGGTGCCCCATGGGAAACGGTAGGGATCGGCGTCGTATGGCTGGCCGGTGAATTCACGGACGAGCTGCGCGTAGTTTTTGTAAAATGTCTCGACGCGAAATGTGCGCTGGTTTTTGATGATCTGGTAATTGAGGATCAAATGATCGGCGCGCTCGTATTTCAGGGATTTGTTTAAATATAAATACCTGTAATCCGGGTTCTGGTAAAACTGTCCCGCGGCAAGCGACACCTGGCTGTACCGGCCTGTTTTGTATGCGAATGACAACCTTGGGGCAACATTAGCACGGCTGATTACCGAAGAATACTCACTACGAACACCGATCCGTCCCGCCAATGCACGGGTAATGTAAATTTCCGACTCCACAAATGCGGCTGTGTAGCGGTCTTTGAGCCGGTACATCTTGCCATCGACGCCATTCCCGATATTGATCGCGTGCGCCTCGGCTCCGAAAAGAATGGTATTGTTCCCCGTGAGCAGGCGTGTAAGTACAATGCGCGCTTGCGTGCGCTCGTCGAAGCGGTCGAAGTTGACGCCGTCGTAAGTCATATTGTCCTTATTACGGCTATATGAAAGGCCGGAGTTGATCGTCCAGCGACCGTCGGCCCAGGAATCGGTGTAAGTACTGGTGGTGAATGCATTATTATTTTTCAAAACCAGCCGCGTTTTCCCCGAGTCTGAAAAAGGGTCGTTGCTGTTCATGCTCAGGTGGCTGTCGGAATACATGCCGTAAACTTTCAAAATCCCGTTTTTGGTCGGTTTCCAACGATAGGTCAATGAGGAACCTTTGAACTCCGGGGCGTGTAGCCATTCCACATTCTGCTTTACCAGCTTGAATAGCGGCCGCAGATTACCATAATACACGACCGCCGACACCGATTGATTTTTATTGGCATAATCATAATTCAAACCCGCATTCGCCAGGTTCAGACTAATGCCCAATCCATTATTACTGATCTTATCCGTCGTATTCAGCAGCAATACCGACGATAACGCCTGCCCATACTGCGCCGAATAGCCGCCGGTGCTGAATGAAGTGCCTTTAAACATAAATGGATTGAACCGCCCCCGCGACTGTACATCAGGCAACGAGCTGAAAAACGGGTTCTGCACGATCATCCCGTCAATCACGATCTTGGTTTCCTGGCCCGAGCCGCCGCGGACGAATAGCCCCTCTTGCTCCCCTACCCGCTGCGCGCCGGGCAAAAACTGCATTGCGCCGGTAATATCCGCCGCCGCGCCCGCCGTAGTTACTATATCCAGCGGTTTCAGCATAGCCATTCTCTTCTCGTCCGACGCCTCGAATGCACCCGCGGTGATCACGACGGTATTCAGTTCGTTGGCCAGTTCGTCGAGTTTAATGGACATTGCGGGCATGCTTTCTTTCAGACTAATCTTCTTCTCAAAAGCCTCAAAACCGACATAGCTGGCGACGATGGTAGCCGTATCGGATTCCGAAGTCTGGAATGCGAAAGCACCGTTCGCGTCGGTCGTTCCGCCGTCGTAGGTACCTTTCAGGAACACATTTGCGCCGGGCAATGCATTTCCTTTGTGGTCGGTCACTTTGCCCTGAATGGTTTTCTGGGCAAAAACGGCCGGTGAAACGAATAGCAACAGACAATAAAAAAGCTTCATGGCTAATAGATTATGTGTAACTGCTGACACAAATCTATTGGCCATGAAGCCGTTTCGTAAGTGATTTCCGACGAAGTGCCGGTTTCAGCGGGATGAATTCGCCCGCTGACGGAATGAAAAACTGCTGGTTTTAGAGCTCTTCCAGCAAGATGTCTTTCCAATGCACCTTGATACCCCCGCCGTCGTGGATCTGCAATGCGATCGACCCTACACCCGCGCCGATTTTAGCGTCGGTAAGGTCCACCATTTCGTGGCCGTTGAGCCAGGTTTGGGTACGGTCGCCTTCCGCGCGGATGCGCAGCGTGTTCCATTCGCCCATTTTCAGGAAGCCTTCTTTTTCGTCAGGGATCTGTACGAGCCAGTTGCGGCCGTACGATTCGTAAATGCCGCCGGTGTCGTGGTTTGGCGGCGCCACTTCCACTTGCCAGCCCGAAACTTTGGTACCTTCCACCGTCGAGCGGAAGAAAACACCGCTGTTGCCGTTCGCCTCTTGTCTGAATTTGAGGGTCAGGTCGAAGTTCTTGTAAAACTTGTCGGTAGTGAGGTAGCCGTATTTCTTGTCGGGGCCGCTCTCGCAGATGAGTTCCCCGCCTTCTACGTACCATTTTTCGGTACCGTGGACGGTCCAGCCTTTAAGGTCTTTCCCGTTGAATAATTTGACAGGCTTTTTCAACGGATCGGCAGACGGCCCTTTCAGCGCGAAAAACGCCGAATTAAGCATTAGAACAGCTGCTCCGGCGACGATCAATCGTCTCAATTTTAACATGGTGGTTATAGGATTAGGATTAAAAATTTATGGTTACAAATTCTATCAAACTACATTTTGCATTAGTTTTACAAAAATTAACCACTTGGAAAGCTATGAAAAAAAACCGTTTTGGGGGGCGTTGGGCAACATTTTTTTTGGCAGCAGGGCTATTTTCAACGATTTTGATTTCTTGTAAGGAAAAAGACGCCGATAAGGTAGGTCAAAGAACTGTAACGGATATTATCAATGAAAATCCGGAGTTCAGTATACTTAAAGAAATCATGCATCATGCGACATTCAGTGATGCGCTGAGAACGCAGGATGCAACTTTTTTTCTCCCGTCGAATGACGCTTTCAATAAGGCTAACATTGCCAGTGCTTCGATGATCACACGCATGTCAGTGGATTCAGTAAAATGGTTCTTGAACTCCCACGTCATCAAAAGCATTTACAATGTAGACAGCACCCTTCCAACCGACAGCATGAGAACAATCAGTGGTAAAAAGATCAAGTTTGTGAAACAGGAAGGCGTTGTGAATGTGAACAATGCTGAGATTACCAAGAAGAATGTTTCGGCGTCTAATGGACTCATTCAGATAGTCGATAGCGTGTATGTGAAGGTCAAATAGTGATATAAAGCATTTAAAAAGAAGAACCCCGAAGCTCTGGCTCCGGGGTTCTTCTTTTTATCAGCTAATGTTCTTAAAACTGCTCTACATGCGAGAAAAAGAAATTTCCTTCAATCTCCGCATTTTCGTCTGAATCCGATCCGTGGATCGCGTTCTTCTCCATCGATATCGCATACAATTTGCGGATAGTACCTTCCTCGGCATTCGCCGGGTTTGTCGCGCCGATGAGCTTACGAAAATCAGCTACCGCATTCTCCTTTTCGAGGATCATCGGGATGATCGCCCCGGATGACATATACTGGCAAAGATCATTGTAGAAGGGACGCTCTTTGTGCACGGCGTAGAATTCGCCCGCACGCTCGGAAGTAAGCTGCGTTTTTTTCAGGGCCACAATCCGGAATCCTGCTGCTTCGATCAACTTGATGATAGAACCCGCATGACCATCCTTCACAGCATCAGGCTTGATCATGGTAAATGTCTTATTCGTTGGCATACGTACTTGGCTTTATTGATACTGCCTGCAAGCTACTATATTTCATTTTAAAATACCGAACCTTTCGTTTGTAAACGGCCGCCTTATGTTAAATCACCGCCTGATTGCCAGCCTTTACCGCCCATCATGAAGCAAATCCCAACAGTTTTGTTAATTTTGTGGGCTCTAAGCAAACAGGAAATACCTCTTTTGAACTAAGTCACTGTGAATCAAATCATTGAAGAGCTTCGCTCTTTTTTATCCCAACCCCAAAAAATTGTTATCACAACGCACCGCGATCCGGATGCGGATGCATTGGGTTCGTCCCTGGGCTGGGCCAGTTATTTGCTCAAAAAAGGTCATGAAGTGACGGTGATCAGTCCTACCGACTATGCGGCGAACCTTCGCTGGCTCTCGGGCATGGAGCATGTGCTCGTGTACGAGAAGGCTTCGGAGCAGGGTAAATGCAAGAAAAAGATCGAGCAGGCGACCTTGATCTGCTGCCTCGACTTTTCCGCATTATCGCGGTTGAAAGATCTTGGCAAAGTGGTTCAGGATGCGGCGGCGCCTAAAATGATGATCGATCATCACCTCGAACCGGAACATTTCGCGAAATGGATGGTTTGGGATACCACCGCTGCTGCTACGGCGCAGCTGGTTTATGAGCTTGTGAAAGAAATGGAAGGCGGCCTGCCTGCCGACCAGATTTTCGATATTCCCATGGCCGAATGCCTTTACGCCGGCATTATGACCGACACCGGCTCGTTCCGCCACGGTAATGTGACGCCCGCCGTGCATTTGGCAGTGGCCGATTTAATGCGTACCGGCTTCGATTCGAGCCGCGTGCACCGGCTGATCTACGACAATGCACCGCTTTCGCGCCTGCAATTCCTGGGCTATGTACTTTCCCAGAAACTGGTGGTACTGCCCGAATACCGGACGGCGTATATGGTCCTGACAGAAGCTGAGTTGCAAAAATTCAACTCGGCGTCCGGAGAAACGGAAGGGATTGTGAACTATGGTTTGCAGGTTGAAAATGTAGTCATGTCAGCCATGTTCATCGAACGCAAAGGCGAGGTCAAGATCTCGTTCCGCTCGGTGGGTACATTCTCGGTGAGAGACCTTGCGAGCACGCATTTTAGCGGCGGCGGGCACAAGAATGCATCGGGAGGCCGGTCAGAACAATCAGTAAATGAAACAGTTGCAAGATTTTTAAGCATACTTCCTTCATACCAGGAAGAACTTTTAAGCGTTGACTAAACTTAAATTCTAACTTCACTAAAATATCTTCTAATTAACACGTCCCAATGAATTTAAAAACAATCGGTTATGCGATGGGCATAACTATTCTCGCAGCCGCTTGCAATCAACATCGTCAGCAGGTTACCGAAAGCGGCCTTAAATACACGCTTTTCGATCACGAAGACGATGCAAGAAAGGCTAAACTAGGGGATATCATGACATTCCACCTGGTGTTGAAGAATGGTACCGACTCTACGCTCCGCGATACATATAAAGAGAAAAATCCGGTAAAAATGGTATTGCAGGCACCACCTTACAAAGGCAGTTTCGAAGAAGGCCTTACGTTGCTCGCTACCGGTGACAGCGCCAAATTTTTAGTAAATGCAGATACTTTGTTCGCGAAAATCGGTCAGCCAATGCCTCCGATGATCAAAAAAGGTTCTGAGCTGACTTTTACCGTGAAGGTTGTGAGCGTACTGACTTCGGAAGAATTCCAGAAACAGCAAGCCGAAGCTGGTAAAAAACAGAAAGATATCGATGCGAAAACCATTGAAGACTATCTGGTTAAAAATAACCTGAAAGCGAAAGCCAGAAAAACGGCTTCAGGTCTTGTTTATGTGCCTCAAACAGAAGGAACAGGCGCAAGCCCTACCGCCGGCGACAATGTAAAAGTGCATTATACCGGCAAGTTCCTGGATGGCAAAGAATTCGACAGCTCTAAAAACCAGGGCAAGCCACTCGACCTGCAAGTAGGCGCCGGAATGGTGATCCAGGGCTGGGATGAAGGTATTACTTTGATGAAAAAAGGAGAAAAAGGTTTGCTGCTGATCCCTTCGGGACTTGCTTACGGACCTGAAACTTACGGACCAATCCCGGGCAACTCGGTATTGCAGTTTGAAATGGAACTGATCGACTTTACCAAAGGCGCTAAACCGGCAGCGGGCCCAGCGCTTCCGACTCCTGCTCCGGCGAAATAAGGCGACCGAAACCACATCTTTAATATAATGCCTACAAAGGCACGAATGTCCACGAACACGTTTCGTGACAATTCGTGCCTTTGTCGCATTTAACCCTACCCATTTTTTGCGTAAAATGCATTTCAATAATGCGACTATCTATGAAACTTTGCTTTGCAACAAACAATCAAAACAAACTAAGGGAAATACAAGCCTTGCTAGGGGACAGGTTCGAACTTGTTACCTTGTCGGACATCGGCTGTTTCGAAGAAATACCAGAACCTTTTGAAACAATTCAGGAGAATGCCAGGGCAAAATCCAGCTATGTACGTGAGAAATACGGTATCGACTGTTTTGCAGACGACAGCGGACTCGTCGTCGCTTCGCTGAATGGCGAACCGGGGGTACATTCCGCATACTATGCAGGCCCGCAACGCAGCCATGATGATAATATCGCCCTTTTGCTCGACAAACTCTCCGGTGAGACAGACCGCAGCGCCTACTTTCTGACCGTTATTTCACTGAGTCTGGGAAATGAATACTATGTATTTGAAGGCCGCGCCCACGGAACGATCATCGATGAGAAACGGGGTACCGGCGGCTTTGGTTATGACCCGGTATTTATCCCCGAGGGGCAAGACCGGACTTTTGCGGAAATGACGCTAGCCGAAAAATCACAGATAAGCCATCGCTCCATCGCTTTCGCTGCACTGGTCGATTTTCTCGATCATCATTGAGCTTTTATTCACATTAAATCGTACGGACATGTCGGACTTTAATTCGGATGATTATCGCTACGACGGTAGCAAGAAATTTGACATCAGTAAGGCTAAAACACGTTTCAAGGACATTTACGCAGACAAAGCCAAATACGAGGCTATGCAGGACGAATCAGCGAAGGAGCTCGATGAATTACAAAGCATGATGTATGCGCACAACCGCTACGGACTTCTTGTGATTTTCCAGGCTATGGACGCGGCGGGGAAGGACGGGACGATCAAGCATGTGCTTTCGGGCGTAAATCCCGTAGGTGTTAAAATCCATTCTTTCAAAAGGCCAACTGAAACTGAACTGGGACACGATTTTCTCTGGCGGACGAATCTGGTATTACCTCAGCGCGGCACGATTACGATTTTTAACCGCAGTTATTATGAAGAAGTATTAGTTGTAAAAGTGCAGCCCGAGATACTGACGCAATCGCAGCGCCTGCCCGCGGAACTGACCGAGGATTTGGACAAGCTCTGGAAACACCGCTATTCCGACATCCGGAATCTTGAAAAGTACCTTTCCCGAAATGGTATCCGGGTGATCAAGTTCTTCCTGAATGTCTCAAAGGAAGAACAAGCCGAGCGGCTGATCGAGCGCATTGAGGACCCTTCTAAAAACTGGAAGTTCGAAGAGCAGGATGTGAAAGTGCGTGACAAATGGAAGGAATATATGCAGGCTTACGAAGATTGCATTAATGAAACAGCCTCCAAAAAAGCGCCGTGGTATGTAATTCCGGCCGACGACAAGAAGAATCTCCGCCTTACCGTCGCGAAAATCGTCGCCGAAGAATTGAAAAAGATGAAAATGAGCTATCCGGAATCCGGCCCGCAACGGACCGAGGAGCTACGCCATTTCATCGATATCATCAATGCACAAACGCAACAGCCCTAAAAAAGGAAGGCCGCTGATCGTCGATCAGCGGCCTTATAGCTATGCATGGTGTGAAGTTATATCTTACTTTTTGATGGTGAAATTGCCGCCACCAATTTTATATCCTTCCGCATACAGCTCCACATTATATTTTCCAGGGCGGAACTTGTTCGCATTATCGTACAACATCTCCACTTTCTGGTTGTTGTTCTGGTAAGCGATCGACTCGCGGGTTGTAAATTTAGATGGTGCGCCATCGATTTCAAACTCACCCGAGCCAGTAGCATCGTCAGCTACAACCGCTCCGTCCGGATCCAGCACCCGCACATAAATATCTTTTGGTTCCTGCGAAGTCAACTCGTTTTCCGGAAGATTGAAAACCAGTTTCAGTTTATCAACACGGTTAGCTTTGTACTCTTCGCGTTCTTTGGTTTTACCTCTTGAGTTAACCGTCAGCACTTTCAGGTTCTGAGCTTTCAGGGCAGCAGCTTTACTTACTTTGGCGCTCAATTCTTTGTTAGCCGCAGTAAATGTTACTACTGAGTCGGTCAGTTCAGTCTGGCGTTGTACCAGTCTCTCACGTTCGCTGGTAAGCGTTCCCACGTGAGTGTGCAGGGAGTCGTTGCTTGCTACCAGCTGCTCATTTTCCGCTTTCAGCTGCGCGATCATCTCGTCTTTTTCTGTCAGGAATTTTTCGTATTCCTTGATTTTGCCGAGATATTTGTTGGTTTCAACTCTGCGGCTGCGGCTGAATGCTACCTTGTCAGCTTCGAGTTTCTCCTTCATCTTGGTCAGTTCCGTAACGTCACCACCCAATTTCTCAACTTCCGCAATTTTAGCATCCAATACGGTGGAAATAGAATCCAGTTTAGTTTTGGTTACAGCCAACTCTCTTGCCTTTTCGACTACCATTGACTCTTGCTGGGTCAACTCTTGTTTCTGAGTTGTGAACAAGTAGCCGAACATGGCTGTTGCAAGCCCAAGGACAACTACCATTGCCCAGGCGATGCTTTGCTTATTTTTCTGTTCTTGTTGCATTGATATTAAGTTTACTTGTGTGATTTAGTTTCTCATGGAGACAGGTTAAATTTAATCCGGGTCTACATGCTGTTCTGCCTTCACATCAAACAATTCTGTGCCGCTCAATGCCTGCGCCACGAAATGACCATATTATCTAAGAGCTAAATCCTGCTGAAATGCAAAAAAGAGCCTCATTATCATGAATTTGGCTCTTTTTTAAGAATATTTTAAGGATTCGAAAATTCCCGCAAACCGCTGGCTATCTCAAACTTGCAACTGGAAAATTGGGTAATGTTACCACAAAATATGGTGTGGAGGTACATAGAAAATAATGCAATCGCCCCGTTAAAGTCCTATTTGGCCCCGAATACTAAACTGCTTCTTCTCGACAAAGATCAGTTTCTGGTAACCGTTTACCTCATAGGCGTTTACTCCCAGAAGGTTATCGTGTCTCGACGTGTTAAGCACTATTTTCTTTTCCGAGTTATAGACCTTATTCGACGCGCGGAGCAATGCCTCCACACGCAATGGCTGTTTTAAAACTGAATCTGTGTCGATTTTCAGATAGACCACAGGCAGGTCATTGCCTGGTTTAAGACGATATTCATAATGCAGCGGGCCATTTTGCACCACTTCATAACTCTGCCGGTAGGAAGGTTTGTTAATGTCCGCCTGTACAAACAATTCGAGCTCCTTCTTCCAATCTACCTCGCGGGTCTTCGAAACTTCGCGTTTGCTTCCCAAAATCGCCGTTTTGTTAACTTCCGGCTTCTTTTCATTTAAATACACGATCTGGTTTTCGATAAAACCTTTCAAATCGTAATAAGCCTTGGGAGCGTCGTCACGGGTTTCTTCCTGATTGCAGGAGGTTAATGACATAACCAGAACGGCTGCGACGATAGTAAAGAAGCGGTAATGCATGGATTTCAGATGTGGCTAAAAAAACAGAGAGCCCATAGGACCCTCTGCTGTTAACATCAATCGATGTATGAAAGTTTTAGAGAATGCTTGTTCCCG
The DNA here is from genome assembly GCF_900109045.1 of Dyadobacter sp. SG02. Taxonomy (GTDB): domain Bacteria; phylum Bacteroidota; class Bacteroidia; order Cytophagales; family Spirosomataceae; genus Dyadobacter. Next base: position 58,033 of record NZ_FNYL01000008.1, on the reverse strand, counting down.
TCATTTCTGCGGGTTTCGCGATCCCCATCAATTCCAGAATGGTCGGCGCGATGTCCGCTAGCTTTCCATTATTGATGGGTTTTTGATATTCATTATCTACCAGAATGCACGGCACCAGGTTCAATGAATGCGCCGTGTTCGGTGAACCGTCGTCGTTCGACATGTAATCCGAGTTACCGTGATCGGCGATAATGATCGATGAATAGCCGTGGTCCAGACCCGTAGTTACCACTGCCTGTACGCATTGGTCAACCGTTTCACAAGCTTTCACAGCCGCTTCGAAAACGCCGGTATGTCCTACCATGTCCGGGTTAGCAAAGTTGAGGCACACGAAATCCACTTCTTCTTTCACCAACTCAGGAACAATGGCGTCACGAATGTCGAATGCCGACATTTCAGGCTGCAAATCGTAAGTAGCTACCTTCGGTGAAGGGCAAAGCAAACGGCTTTCACCTTCAAAAGGCTTCTCACGACCTCCCGAGAAAAAGAATGTAACGTGCGGGTATTTCTCGGTTTCAGCAATGCGGATCTGCTTCTTACCAACCGATTCGAGCACTTCGCCGAGGGTATTGTTCAAATTGTCTTTGTCAAAAATTACATCCACGCCTTTGAAAGTATCATCATAGTTCGTCATGGTGATGTATTTCAAATTGAGCTTGTGCATATTCTGCTCGTGGAAATCCTGTTGCGTAAGCGCCTGCGTGATTTCGCGGCCGCGGTCCGTGCGGAAGTTGAAGCAAAGTACCACATCGCCGTCCTGAATCAATGCGAGCGGAGAGCCGTCTGCATTGGTAGCGATGATCGGCGTGATGAATTCGTCGGTAACGCCTTCCTCGTACGAAGCTTGTACGGCGTTCAAAACGTCACCAGCAGGCACGTGCTTGCCTTCGCCGTGTACGAGCGCATCGTAAGCTAGTTTTACGCGCTCCCAGCGCTTATCGCGGTCCATAGCATAGTAGCGACCTGTAATGCTGGCAATGCGTCCGGTGCTTTGCGCCATCGATTCGCTCAGCTCGGTGAGGAAGCCCAATCCGCTCTTGGGATCGGTATCGCGGCCATCGGTGAATGCGTGAACGAATACGTCGCTCAAACCACGATCCGCAGCGATCTGGCAAAGGCCTTTCAGGTGATCGATGTGCGAGTGCACGCCGCCGTCCGAAACCAGACCTATGAAGTGAACCCTTTTACCTTCGGCTTTCGCATAGTCGAGCGCCTGCGCGAGCGCGGGCTCTTGTGCGAGCGTGCCTTCGGATACCGCAAGGTTGATTTTTACCAGATCCTGGTAAACCACGCGACCTGCACCGAGGTTGGTATGCCCTACTTCGGAGTTGCCCATTTGTCCGTCCGGCAAACCTACTGCCAGGCCACTCGCTTCGAGTTTGCTATGCGGGTATTTTTGAAGAATGGAATCGTAGAACGGGGTATTTGCCGCTAAAACGGCAGAACGGTTTTCCTCGCCGGATTTGGCGATTCCCCAGCCGTCCATGATAATGAGGATGACTTTCTTGCTCAATGTATGCTGAATTAAGATGATATTTAAAAGAGTAACAACCTACTCTTCCTTTTTGCTTTCGACAGGCTGATTGTTTTCGTCCACAATCACATATACTTCTTCGTTGGGCCGGCGCATCATAAACTTCTCGCGCGCCCATTTTTCAAGCATTCTGGGATTTCCGAAAACCTCATTCCGCTCTTTTTTGACGTCTTTGATCTTCGTTTCAAGGATTGCTTTCTCCTTTTCGAGATCTTTCATTTTCATCCGGTTCGACATTACAACCCGGATGTTGTTATTGTCGAGGAACAATATCCATATCAGCCACACGACGAACGTGGCGATATAGAAGTTCTTTAATGTGTGCAGAGACCAGAATGAGTGGTTTTTCATATTGAAATACCCTTAAACAAGAACCGGAGCGCTGGGCTCCGGCTCTTATATGGTTTGAATTAGAATTTCAATCCTGGGAAGTATGCGCTTTCGCCCAGTTCTTCTTCGATGCGGAGAAGCTGGTTGTATTTCGCCATACGGTCAGAACGTGAAGCCGAACCGGTTTTGATCTGGCCTGTGTTCAATGCAACCGCAAGGTCAGCAATTGTCGAATCTTCTGTTTCACCTGAACGGTGCGACATAATGCTCTTATAGCTGTTGCGTTTTGCAAGGTTTACAGTATCGATAGTCTCAGTCAAAGAACCGATCTGGTTTACTTTCACCAATACCGCATTGGCGATTTGTGATTCGATACCTTGTTGCAGACGGTTTACGTTCGTTACGAACAAATCGTCGCCTACCAGCTGAGTTTTGTGGCCCACTGAGTCTGTCAGAGTTTTCCAACCTGCCCAGTCGTCTTCGTCCATACCGTCTTCGATTGAGATGATAGGGTATTTAGCCACCCACTGAGTCCAGTAGTCAGCCATTTCATCAGAGCTTAACTTACGGCCATCTGATTTTTTGAAGTGATACAGACCGTTTTCGTAGAATTCGGAAACAGCAGCATCCATAGCGATGAAAATGTCTTCGCCTGGTTTGTAACCTGCTTTTTCGATCGCCTGAAGAACAACCTCGATTGCTTCTTCGTTGGATTTGATATTTGGAGCAAAACCACCTTCGTCACCTACGTTGGTAGAGTAGCCTTTGCTTTTCAATACGGTTTTCAAAGTATGGAAAACCTCAACACCCATGCGCAACGACTGCGAGAATGTATCAGCTTTGGCAGGCATGATCATGAACTCCTGGAAGTCGATAGAGTTATCCGCGTGGCTACCTCCGTTCAGGATGTTCATCATTGGTACCGGCAACGTATTTGCGTTGGTACCACCAACGTAACGGTACAATGGAAGGTTTGCCTCCTGTGCAGCAGCTTTCGCAGCAGCAAGGGAAACACCAAGGATAGCATTAGCGCCCAATTTCGCTTTGTTAGGCGTGCCATCCAGTTCCAGCATGATTTTATCAATAAGGTTTTGCTCGAATACGGAGCAACCGATCAGTTCAGGGAAAATGATGTCGTTTACATTCTCAACCGCTTTCAAAACTCCTTTTCCAACGTAAACGCTTTTGTCGTCGTCGCGAAGCTCAACTGCCTCGTGCTTACCGGTAGAAGCTCCGGAAGGAACAGCAGCGCGGCCCAGATAACCATTCTCGGTACGAATATCAACTTCTATTGTAGGGTTTCCTCTTGAATCCAGAATTTGTCTTGCATGTACTGACTGAATCGTACTCATTTGCAGCTTGTGGTTTAATTAAATTTGGAATATGGTTAACGCTACAAAATAACGCAAAAAAAATGGTCATCCATAAACTCCGGCTCATTTTGGCTAAATTTACGATCTGGTCAACCACAACATTTACTATGAAATTAACCCACATTCTGACTACCGCATTATTTAGCTTACCCCTTACATTACAAGCTCAGACACAGCTCACTACGGAAGAATTCGAAAAACAGCTGGCCAAATCAGGAAACGCCCAGCTCCTGGACGTACGCACCCCCGACGAGTACGGCGAAGGCCATTTGGCAAAAGCCTCGAACGTCGATTACAAGAACCCCGATTTCAAAGAAAAAATAGCGAAGCTCGATAAGAACAAGCCTGTGTATGTGTATTGTCTATCGGGCGGAAGAAGCGCGGCTGCGGCCACTGCATTGCATGAAAGCGGTTTCAAAGAAGTTTATGATATGAAAGGTGGCTACCTGAAATGGAATACTTCCGGCAAAGCTGTCGAAGGCGCCAACAAGGCTGGCATAAAAGGCATGAGCTCCTCGGAATTTAACAAAATCATAAACTCCGAAAAGGTCGTCCTGATCGACATTCACGCCAAATGGTGCCCGCCATGTGTGAAAATGCTGCCGACCGTTGCGAAATTGCAAAAGGAATATGCGGGTAATGCTAAGATCGAAACGATCGCTTTTGATCCTAACAAGGCATTGGTAAAGGAACTGGGCGTGGATGAGATCCCCGCATTCCTGCTTTATAAAAATGGGAAACTGGTCACCCGGAAGAATGGCTTTATGGAAGAAAAGGAGTTCCGTGCATTACTAGACTCCCAACTCTAAACATTAACTCCAAACTCATAATAGCAAAAAAGTCCCTCTGCATTGTGCCGAGGGACTTTTTGCTATTATGCTTTGCTTGCTTCGAGCAGTTTGAGGAACTCGTCGAACAGGTAACGCGAATCGTGCGGACCTGGCGATGCTTCAGGGTGGTATTGCACCGAGAATGCCGGGTAATCCTTTCTGCGGATACCTTCAATGGTCTTATCGTTCAGGTTAATGTGCGTAACCTCGATGTCCGGGTGGCTTTCGATCTCGTCCGGCTTCACAGCGAAACCGTGGTTTTGCGAAGTAATCTCGCAAAGGCCAGTGATCAGGTTTTTTACCGGGTGGTTCAAACCACGGTGGCCATGGTGCATTTTGTAAGTATTGATTCCGCTCGAAAGCGCCAGTAACTGGTGACCGAGGCAGATACCGAAAAGCGGCTTAGCCGTTTCGACCATTTGCGTTACGCTTTCAACTGCATATGCCATTGCCGAAGGATCGCCGGGGCCATTCGATATAAAGAAGCCGTCGGGTTTCCATTGCAATACCTCTTCGTAAGATGTTTGTGCAGGGAAAACTTTGCAGTAGCAACCTCTCGAAGTCAGGTTAAGCAGAATGCTTTTCTTGATACCATAATCCATTACCGCAACGCGGAATTTCGCAGTAGCCTCGTCGCCCATGAAGTAAGGCTCCTCAGTTGTTACTTCCGAAGAAAGCTCCAGTCCATCCATAGAAGGGACTTTCTTCAATTCTTTCATCAGTTCCACTTCGTCGAGGATCTCGGAAGAGATAATGGCGTTCATCACACCCTTCTCACGCACGTGGCGTACAAGGTGGCGCGTATCCACATTGCTGATACCGACGATGTTAGCCCTTTCGAAATACTCTTGCAGCGAGAAATCAGCGGTGTCGCGTGAATAGATCTGTGAGAATGTGTTACAAACCATCCCGCGGATCTTAACCGAGCCAGATTCTTCTTCGTCTTCCAGCTGAACACCGTAGTTACCGATGTGCGAGTTGGTATTCACGATGATCTGACCGTAATAGGAAGGGTCTGTGTAGATTTCCTGGTAGCCGGTCATGCCCGTATTAAAGCAAATTTCGCCACCGGTGGTTCCACTTTTACCCAAAGCGAGTCCTTTGTATGCTGTTCCGTCTTCTAGCAACAACAGAGCTTCCTTTTTCTGATTCATATTATGGTTTAAATCTATTTCCCGGTCTATTTTGGGCCATTTCAGGCAACCGGCTCAATTTTGGTGCAAAAATACGACTTTTTACTCAAAAAAAAGGGTTAAACGAAACCGTTCAACCCTTTTCCTATATTTCAATTTCCGATTTCCAAACTATTCCTTTTCAGTTTCGCGTGGTGTTTCTTCTGTTTTCGGAGCTTCTTCCTCAGCCGGAGCCTCAGTTTCCGCTACGATCGGATGATCTTCCTTCTTAACAGGGGCAGCCTCAACAGCTCCCTCTTTCTTGCCACCTCTTCTGCTGCGACGAGTCTTAGCAGGTTTGTCAGCGTTAGCAAGCAACAGTGCATCGTTGAAATCAACCAGCTCGATCAGCGCAGTTTCAGCCGCGTCACCCAAACGGTTACCCAATTTGATGATACGTGTGTAACCACCCGGGCGAGATGCGATTTTGTCCGAAACGATTCCGAAAAGCTCTTTTGTCGATTCTTTATCGTTCAGGTAAGAGAATGCTATCCTTCTGTTGTGGGTAGTATCTTCTTTCGCACGAGTCAGCAGAGGCTCAACGAACTTGCGAAGTTCTTTTGCCTTAGCCAAGGTTGTTTCAATTCTTTTGTGAAGGATCAAAGAGGAAGCCATGTTTGAGAGCATCGCCTTGCGGTGTGATGCGGTTCTTCCTAAGTGATTGTCCTTTTTACCGTGTCTCATTGTTTTGTTGTTTAGTTGCTTCGAGCGGCGCGGTTAGCGCGCTACAGAATACATACTTATGATGGAATTTAATTAATCCTCGTCCAGACGGTACTTCGACACGTCCATTCCAAATGTGAGCTGCTTGTCGGCAACGAGTTGTTCCAGCTCGGTGAGTGATTTCTTACCGAAGTTCCGGAATTTCATCATATCCGAAATTTCAAGTCTTACCAGGTCACCAAGTGTTTTAACATCCGCAGATTTCAAACAGTTGTAAGCACGTACTGAAAGATCCAGTTCAGACAATGAAGTCTTCAACAGTTTTCTCATACGCAGCATTTCCTCATCAACCTGATTGTCTTCCTCAGCTTTCTGCTTCTCAAACGTCATCGTTTGGTCAGAGAACAGCATGAAGTGTTGAATCAGAATATTGGCAGCGCCTTTCAATGCATCCTCAGGGTGGATAGATCCATCTGTCTGGATGTCGATCAAAAGACGTTCGTAGTCGGTACGCTGTTCAACACGCGTGTTTTCAACGCTGTATTTCACATTTTTGATAGGCGTATAAATGGAGTCTACCGCGATGTAGCCGAACGGAAGCTCATTGGCCCGTGGCTCGTCTGCCGGTACGTAACCTCTACCTTTATCCAAGAGAAGTTCCATTTCGAACTCCTTTTGATCATCTATATGGCAAATGACCAGATCCGGATTCAGAACCTCAAATGCGCTTGTAAACTTGCCAATGTCGCCGGCAGTAATTACCGATACATTTTTAAGGTTTACAACGATCCTGCTCTCACTCAGGTCAGAAACTTTTTTAAAACGAACCATTTTCAGGTTCAGGATGATTTCCGTAACATCCTCAACTATACCTTCGATAGAAGAAAATTCGTGAAGCACGCCTGGGAACTTCACACTCGTGATGGCGTAACCTTCCAAAGACGAAAGGAGAATCCTACGCAACGCATTACCAATGGTTACGCCGTATCCTTTCTCTAAAGGCTTAAACTCAAACAACCCGTGAAAGTCGTCTGCTTTCTCCATGACGACCTTATCAGGCATTTGGAAAGCTAATATTGACATAGTCCTTGCTCCTTTTATAGTAGTAAATGATAGTTGATCACGCTACCTTACCTTTGCGATCGCAAAATTGCGCTGTTGCCAGCAAAAAAAGCACTACCCCGAAATTTCGGGGAGTGCATGTAATATGAAGATTATTATTTAGAATACAACTCAACGATCAGCTGTTCGTTGATGTTTTCTGGAATTGACTCGCGGTCGGGGAATGTAATGAACTTGCCAGACAATTGCTGAGCGTCCCATTCCAGCCAGTTGAAACCTTTTGCGCTGTGTCCTGCAAGGCTGTCAGTTACTGCTTCGAGAGATTTTGATTTCTCGCGAACTGTAACAATCTGTCCTGGACGCAATGAGTAAGAAGGGATGTTTACGATCTCACCATCAACGAGGATGTGCTTGTGCGACACCAGCTGACGAGCAGCACGGCGAGTTGGAGCAATACCCAAACGGTAAACTGTATTGTCAAGACGTGCTTCGCAGTATCTCAAAAGGTTTTCACCTGTAAGACCCGCTTTAACGGCAGCTTTCTCGAACAAGCTACGGAATTGTCTTTCAAGAATACCGTAGATGAATTTTACTTTTTGTTTCTCAGCCAATTGCAGAGCGTACTCCGACTTCTTTGACCGACGACCCTTTCCGTGCATTCCGGCAGGGTAATTTTTCTTTGCAAGCGCCTTGCTTGGACCCATGATGGGCTCTCCGTAACGTCTTGCGATTTTGGTTTTGGGACCTGTATAACGTGCCATTAAAACTATTTGTTTACTTAATTGATAAAAACCATTCTGTAACCCCAGTGTCCAAATTACGAATGGGTACCTTGCGGTACTAACTACTATACTCTACGACGTTTTGGAGGACGGCATCCGTTGTGCGGAAGCGGAGTGATGTCACGGATAGTGGTCACTTCGATACCTGCATTCTGAATGGTACGGATCGCAGACTCACGGCCTGATCCCGGTCCTTTTACGAAAACCTCAGCTTTACGCATTCCGAGGTCGAACGCAACTTGTGCAGCGCTCTGTGCAGCAGTTTGTGCTGCATATGGAGTGTTCTTCTTAGAACCACGGAATCCCATTTTACCTGCAGAACCCCAAGAAATAACTTGTCCGTTGCTGTTGGTAATTGAGATGATGATATTATTGAAAGAAGCCTTGATGTGAACCTGACCAACAGGCTCGACAACAACCACTCTCTTTTTTGCTTTATCTTTTCTTTTATTCTGTGCCATTGCTCTTGGAATAAGTTGTGGATCGCTCCACCGCTCACTTGATTATTTAGTAGCCTTTTTCTTGTTCGCGATAGTTTTGCGTTTACCCTTACGAGTACGTGAGTTGTTTTTCGTTCTCTGACCACGCAAAGGCAATCCTTTACGGTGACGGAGACCACGATAACAAGCGATATCCATAAGACGCTTAATGCTCAACTGAACTTCAGACTTAAGAGCGCCTTCTACTTTAAATTCCCCAGCAATAACCCCACGGATCGCACCAGACTCTTCGTCGGTCCAGTCGATCACTTTTTTGTTCAAATCAACACCTGCCTTTTCGAGGATTTTCTTAGCCGAGCTACGGCCGATCCCGAAAATATAAGTCAATGAGATTTCGCCTCTTTTGCGATCTGGAATGTCTACTCCTGCAATACGTGCCATAATTATTATCCTTGTCTTTGTTTATACCGTGGGTTCTTCTTGTTAATAACGTATACTTTACCCTTCCGGCGGATAACCTTGCAGTCCTCGCTGCGTTTCTTTACTGATGCTTTGACTTTCATCTGATTAAACTAAGTGTTAATTTAAGGTAATCGATCCCCTTACTTGTACCGATATGTAATCCGGGCTTTCGATAGGTCGTAAGGAGACATTTCCAGCTTTACTCTGTCACCCGGCAATATTTTGATATAGTGCATTCTCATTTTACCAGAGATATGCGCTATCACTTCATGCTTGTTCTCTAATACAACACGAAACATTGCGTTTGACAATGCTTCGAGAATTACTCCGTCTTGTTCGATTGATGCTTGTTTTGCCATTCGTAGCGTTTGTTACTGTACTTCAACCATTAGGCTGGTGTTGGCCGTCACTTTTTCAATGTAATCGAATGTTGTCAGAATTTCTGCCTTCCCCTTTCTCACTACCACGGTGTGTTCGAAATGCGCGGAATACTTTCTGTCGTTGGTCCGGATCGTCCAGCCGTCGCGCTCCTGCACTACTGCTTTCGCCCCCAGGTTGATCATCGGCTCGATGGCCAAAACCATACCTTCTCTCAATCGTATTCCTTTGCCTCGCTTCCCGTAGTTTGGTACTTCAGGAGCCTCGTGCAGATCCCTGCCTACTCCATGTCCTACCAACTCTCTCACCACTGTATAGCCACGGTCCTCAACATAACTCTGAACCGCGTGACCGATATCACCGATGCGAAGGCCATCCACCGCTTGCTCGATTCCCTTATACAGGGATTTCTTGGTTGCGGTCAGAAGGTTCATCACCTCCTTGGACACTTCTCCTACCGGATAAGTGTAGGCGCTGTCGCTGTGGTATCCATTCAGTTTAACACCGCAATCGATCGAAACGATGTCACCCTCTTTTAGCACGTAGCCCCCGGGGATCCCGTGGACTACAACTTCATTGACCGATATACAAAGAGAGGCTGGAAATTTGTTGAACCCCTTGAATGAAGGAATCCCACCGTTATCTCTGATATACTCCTCGGCAACTGCGTCTAACTTTCCAGTTGTAACACCCGGTTTTACCCAGGTGGCTACTTCCGCGTGCGCCTTGCCGAGCACTTGAGCACTAACCTTTATCAGGTTGATTTCCTCTTCTGTTTTAAGATAAATCATTTCAGATTGCTACGCTCTCGGTGCGTCCTTTTACACGTCCCGACTTCATCAAACCCTCATAGCGACGCATCAGCAAGTAGCTTTCAACCTGTTGCAAGGTATCAAGAACCACACCTACCATGATCAGCAATGATGTTCCTCCGAAGAAATGAGCAAAGTCTGTCGAGATCCCAAGCAGGCTCGCGAATGCAGGTAAAGTAGCTACTACTGCCAGCATCAATGCACCTGGGAAAGTGATACGGTCCAGAACGGAGCTGATATATTCAGACGTCTGCTGACCTGGTTTAACACCCGGGATAAACCCGCCTCCACGCTTCATATCATCAGCAATCTGCTGAGGGTTTACCGAAATAGCGGTATAGAAGAACGTAAATACAATAATCAATACAGCGAACAGGAGGTTGTATTGCCAGGTCGTGTAGTTAGCGAAAATCGTTGCTACGTTGCTGGCGAAATCACTTTTCTCAGCAAAATAAGACGCACCCAATGAAGGGATGAACATCAAAGCCTGAGCGAAAATGATAGGCATTACACCTGCCGCATTCAATTTCAATGGAAGATACTGGCGCTGCCCACCCATAACGCGATTACCCACCACCTGCTTAGCATATTGGATAGGAATACGACGAACGGCCTGGGTCAACATTACCGCACCCATGATTACAAAGTAGAGGGCAACGATTTCCAATACGAATACCAAGATACCGCCGCTACCTCTCGATACGAACTCTTTGTAGATCGCACCGGGGAAACGCGAGACGATACCGATCATGATCAGCATCGAAATACCATTACCGATACCTTTGTCCGTGATTCTTTCGCCGAGCCACATACAGAACATTGTACCTGCCGTCAATACGAATACCGACGAAATGGTGAACATGCTTCTGGAAACCAGAAGAGCCTCGTCAGGTACAGTAGTATTCAAATAAGCAGTACCTTGAACAAGTGTAACAACGATAGTCAGAACCCGGGTAATTTGGTTCAGCTTTTTACGGCCTGATTCCCCTTCCTTCTGCATCTTCTGGAAATATGGCAATGCCATAGTCAACAGCTGGATCGCAATGGAAGCGGAAATGTAAGGCATGATACCCAATGCAAAAATGGACGCTTTACTGAAAGCGCCACCTAAGAAAGTATCGAGCAAACCCAACAACCCTGCGGAGGATACATTCATTTGATCAGGTTCAACACCTGGCAAAGCAACGTAAGACCCCAACCGGAAGATCGTTATAAACAAAAGAGTGTTGAGAATACGTGTTCTCAACTCCTCAATCGCAAATATGTGTTTTATAGTCTCTAAAAATCGTTTCATCTTCTGGGCTTACAACGCTCTGTTCAAAGTAAACAAATTCTGTCGGGTATCGCAGCTAAATTACAATTTAACTGCTTTACCACCTGCCTTCTCGATCGACTCGATAGCCGAAGCAGAGAACCCATGAGCCTGAACTTCAACCGAAGAAGTGATTTCACCACGGTTAAGGATCTTAACCAGGTCGTTCTTCGCGCTGAGACCATTTTCACGAATCAGATCCAACGTTATTACCGCAGCTCCGGTTTTCTCAACCAATGCCTGGATAGCATCCAGGTTCAACGCTTTGTATTCAACGCGGTTGATGTTATTGAAACCGAATTTAGGCAAACGTCTTTGAAGAGGCATCTGACCACCTTCGAAGCCCAGCTTACGGCTGTAACCTGAACGCGACTGCGCTCCTTTGTGTCCACGTGCAGCAGTGCCTCCTTTACCGGAACCCTGACCACGTCCAACCCGCTTTCCAACCTTAACGGAACCAGCAGCCGGTTTTAATGAACTTAAATTCATACTATTCGTATATTAAATTTCTTCAACTTTAACCAAGTGGCTTACCTTGCGGATCATTCCTGCAATGGCATCGCTGTTTTCTTTCTCAACAGACCGGTTCAGTTTACCAAGACCCAACGCTTTGATCGTCAGTTTCTGTTTCTCAGGGCGGTCAATTGTGCTCTTAACTTGTGTAATACGTACTTTTGACATGATTACTCTCAGATTGAGGATAATCCCGAAGGATTATCCGTTGAATACTTTTTCCAATTTAACGCTGCGTTGGAAAGCAACCTGATGCGGAGCTCTCATTTTCAAAAGAGCGTCAATTGTAGCCTTGATTACGTTGTGCGGGTTCGAAGAACCTTTGGATTTTGCAAGTACGTCTTTGATACCTGCGCTTTCCAGCACCGCGCGCATCGGGCCACCTGCCAGTACCCCTGTACCAGGAGCAGCCGGCTTGATCAGAACGAAACCGCCGCTGAACTTACCTTCCATTTCGTGAGGAACGGTATGTTTAAGCATAGGAATTTGGATCAGGTTTTTCTTAGCATCGTCAATTCCTTTGGCGATCGCGTCAGTTACTTCATTGGCTTTACCCAATCCGTAACCTACAACTCCGTTTCCGTCCCCTACTACCACGATGGCAGAGAAGGAGAAACGACGACCACCTTTTACTACTTTTGCTACCCGGTTGATCGCTACAACGCGCTCTTTCAGGTCTGATTCGTTAACCTTTGAAGGTCTTGTATTTGTAGACATAGTCTTTGTTATACTTAGAATTTCAGGCCACCCTCACGAGCTCCGTCGGCCAATGCTTTTACCTTACCGTGGTACAAATATCCGTTACGGTCGAAAACCACTGCCTGGATACCTGCTTCCTGCGCTTTCTCAGCGATTTTTTTACCTACCTGGGCAGCTACTTCAACATTGGAGTTTTCTTTTCTGCCCCCCAGTTCTACCGACGATGCACTTGCAAGGGTAATCCCTTTGATATCATCGATAATCTGAGCATATATGCTTGTGTTGGAACGGAAGACCGAAAGTCTAGGGCGCTCCGCGCTTCCCTTCACCCGCTTACGGATGTGAAGTTTCAGGCGTTGTCTTCTATCTGCTTTTACGTTAGCCATCTTTAATCTTATCTTACTTGTTTATAACATTGACCGGTGGCTACGCACTATTTCTTAGAAGCAGACTTACCTGCCTTACGACGGACCACTTCACCAACAAAACGGATACCTTTTCCTTTGTAAGGTTCAACTTTGCGAAGGGATTTGATTTTCGCTGCTACTGCACCAATCAGTTCTTTGTCGATACCTTCCAGGATAACCTTGGGGTTCTGACCTTTTTCTGAGGTAGTAGCCACTTTGATCTCTTCCGGAATCGCCATGAAAATGTTGTGAGAGTAACCCAATTGAAGTTCGAGAACATTGTTCACCGCGCTCGCCTTGTAACCTACCCCGATAATTTCAAGCTCACGCTTGTAACCTGCATCTACACCGATCACCATGTTGTTGATCAGTGAACGATAAAGGCCGTGCAGCGCTTTGTGACGCTTCTGCTCAGTAGGGCGCGTAACTTTAAGTTCGGCTCCCTCTACTTCAACAGTGATATCACTGTCAACAGCCTGTGTAAGTGTGCCTTTCGGCCCTTTTACAGATACTACGTTATCTTCTGCAACCGATACGGATACTCCCGCGGGCAAAGTGATAACTTTATTTCCTATTCGTGACATTTCCTGAATAACTTTTAAATATTAATACACGAAACATAACACTTCACCACCCACATTCAGTGTCTTAGCTTCTTTATCTGTCATTACACCTTTCGATGTAGAGATGATCACTGTTCCTAAGCCGCCCAATACACGTGGCAGTGTTGATGAACCTGAATATTTACGTAGTCCAGGCTTACTAACCCTCTCCAATTTCACAATTGCAGATTGCTTTGTCACAGGATTGTATTTCAAAGCTATCTTGATAACTCCCTGAGGACCAACCTCGTCGAATTTATAGCTTTGAATGTACCCCTTGTCAAAAAGTACCTTTGTAATCTCTTTTTTTATGTTGGATGCAGGTATCTCAACAACCCGGTGCTTCGCTTTGATAGCGTTTCTGAGTCTCGTCAGATAGTCTGCTATGGGATCCGTTAACATGTTTATGCCAAGTTTAAACACCCCCTTTTGAACGGGAGTGCAAAGTTAAGTAATTGAAATCAGAATTGAAAGTATTCTTACCAACTTGATTTTGTAACTCCTGGAATTTTTCCATCTGACGCCATATCGCGGAAGAGTACCCGGGAAATTCCGAATTTACGCATATATCCGCGAGGTCTTCCGGTGATTTTGCACCGGTTGTGCAGGCGTACAGGAGAAGAGTTACGTGGTAACTTGTCAAGACCAACCCAGTCACCGGCAGCTTTCAACTTGCTACGTTTTTCAGCGTAACGCTCTACTAGCGCTTGTCTTTTTCTCTCCCGTGCTTTTACTGATTCTTTTGCCATTGTCGGTAAATAATCTTTGTAATATTATCTTATTTGTTCGCGTTGGTGAAAGGCATTCCCAATGCTTTCAGCAATTCGTAGCTCTCTTCGTCAGAGTTGGTAGAGGTCACGAATGTGATATCCATACCCGTGATTTTTGCCACTTTTTCGATGCTGATTTCAGGGAAAATGATCTGCTCTTTCACACCGAACGTATAATTTCCACGTCCATCGAATCCTTTGTCGCTGATACCTTTGAAGTCACGCACACGTGGCATCGCAATGCTGGTCAAGCGGTCAAGGAATTCGTACATCTTGTCACCACGGAGCGTTACTTTCGCTCCGATAGGCATGTTTTCACGCAACTTAAAGTTAGAAACAGCCTTTTTGGAGATAGTAGCTATTGCTTTCTGTCCTGTGATCAGGCTCAACTCTTCCACACCGGTGTCAACAAGTTTCTTGTCTGCCACCGCAGCTCCAATACCTTTGTTGATAACAATCTTTGTCAGGCGGGGAACCTGCATGCTTGACTTGTACTGGAATTTCCCCTTCAATTGCGAAACGATTTCGCTAACGTATTTCTCTTTTAATCTAGGCGTCGCCATGTTTGAAAGTGATTATGTGGATTGCCGACCCACGCGCTTGGTTATAAAAATCAACTGCTTTCGGCAAATCCGGATTACAATAAGTTTCCGGATTTCTTCGAAAAGCGTTGCAGTTTTCCTTTGTCGTTCGCTTTACGGCCGGTTCTTGAAGCTTCTCCTGTTTTAGGATCCACAACCATCAGGTTGCTGATGTGAATTGCGCCTTCGCGTTTTTCGATGCTACCCTGTGGGTTCTGCGCGTTTGGCTTAACGTGCTTTGTGATCAGGTTTACACCTTCCACAGTAGCTCTTTGTTTTTCTACAAGCACCTTGGTGATCACGCCTGTTTCGCCTTTTGCGTTACCTGAAATCACTTTCACGGTATCACCTTTGCGAACGTGCAATTTTGCCGGTGCTTTTTTATTTGTACTTTCCATTGAGGTATTCTCTTAACAGTTTAAAGAAATACTGATGTTTTGATTTCTTACAACACTTCTGGTGCCAGTGATACGATCTTCATGAATTGCTTCTCGCGCAACTCCCGGGCAACCGGTCCGAAAATACGTGAACCACGTGGCTCATCGTTGTTGTTCAATAAAACTGCCGCATTATCTTCAAACCGGATGTAAGTTCCATCCTTGCGACGTACCTCTTTTTTAGTACGTACAACCACGGCTTTGGAAACCGTTCCTTTTTTCATGTTGCTCGAAGACAGAGCGGATTTCACTGTCACGACGATCTTATCGCCCACCGAAGCGTAACGCTTTCCAGTTCCGCCCAATACCCGGATTACGAGTACTTCTTTCGCGCCACTGTTATCGGCTACTGACAGTCTTGATTCTTGTTGTACCATGATTACTTCGCTCTTTCAAGGATTTCTACTAATCTCCAACGCTTGTTTTTGCTAAGCGGACGAGTTTCCATTACACGGATAGTATCGCCGATACCAACCTGGTTTGTTTCGTCGTGAACCATCAGTTTGGTAGTTTTAGTCATAAACTTACCATACTTCGCGTGCTTCACTTTACGCACGACAGTGATCACACAGGATTTCTCCATTTTGTTGCTCACTACCTTACCAATTCTCTCTTTACGTAAATTTCTTTCTGTTGCCTCCATAATTTCTAAACTGTTTACTGTTGGTTAGATTTAGCCGACAGCTCGGTTAAGAGTCTTGCAATTTCCTTACGTGAGGCGCGAATACGCAGAGGATTCTCAATTGGAGAAATAGCATGCGCAAATTTCAACCGGAGTAAGCGCTCTCTCTCTTGGGCGATCTGCTCTTTCAGCTGATCCTGCGACAGATTCTTTATTTCTTTACTAGCCATTGCTTTTAATAATTAGTGTTCTTGATACGTTCGGACTACTATGATTCTTGATAATCCCGGCGTACGACGAACTTTGTCTTAATTGGCAACTTTTGTGCAGCCAAACGCAATGCTTCGTTTGCGGTATCCAGCGCAACACCAGTCGCTTCGAAAATGATAGTTCCAGGCTTAACAGGAGCTACCCAATATTCAGGTGCACCTTTACCTTTACCCATACGAACCTCTGCAGGTTTCTTGGTGATCGGTTTGTCAGGGAATACCCGGATCCAAACCTGACCTTCGCGTTTCATTGCACGTGTTACCGAGATACGGGCTGCTTCGATCTGACGAGCAGTCAACCAACCTGGTTCCAGCGCCTTTATTGCAAACGATCCAAAAGCGATCTCATGTCCGCGGGTCGCGAGACCGTTGTGCGAACCTTTGTTCTTTTGTTGTTTGCGAAATTTTGTCCTTTTCGGCTGTAACATGATTCTAATCTATTTGAACCGGTTTGATACCGGAAAGTATCTGATTACTTCTTCTTGTTCTTGTTGCGTTTGCGACGATCTGCATCACCGCCTCCTCCTTCGCCACGTGGGGCTCCGTCATTTCTGTCACGGCCTCCGCCTCTTCTGTCGCCACGTCCGCCACGGTCGTTACCACGCTCACCACCTTGTGCACTTCTTTCAGCTCTGTCTGATGCCGCAGTTGCTGCACTTGGAGTCAGGTCACGCTTTCCGTACAATTCACCTTTGAAGATCCATACTTTGATACCGATCTTACCGTAGATAGTTTGTGCTTCGGAGATAGCGTAATCGATGTCCGCTCTCAATGTATGCAAAGGAATACGTCCTTCTTTGTATTCTTCTGTACGGGCCATTTCAGCTCCACCCAGACGACCTGCCAAACGGATTTTGATTCCTTGTGTTCCTACGCGCATTGCAGAAGCGATTGATTGCTTCATCGCACGGCGGTAAGAAATACGAGCCTGCAATTGCTGAGCGATAGCCTCGCCTACCAGTTTCGCATCGATTTCAGGACGTTTGATTTCGTAGATGTTGATCTGAACATCTTTGCCTGTAATCTTTTTAAGCTCTTCTTTGATTTTATCAACTTCGCTACCACCTTTTCCGATCACGATACCCGGACGGGCAGTGTGGATCGTCAATGTGATGCGTTTCAATGTACGTTCAATAACTACTTTTGAAATCGATCCTTTCGGGATACGTGCTTTG
Organism: Dyadobacter sp. SG02; assembly: GCF_900109045.1. Taxonomy (GTDB): domain Bacteria; phylum Bacteroidota; class Bacteroidia; order Cytophagales; family Spirosomataceae; genus Dyadobacter. The sequence goes on along the minus strand of NZ_FNYL01000008.1, from coordinate 40,808 downwards.
ATGTAGTTACGGATTTTTTCGTCTTCAACCAGTTTGTCAGAGAAGTCTTTTCCTCCGTACCAGCTAGATTCCCATCCTCTAACAATTCCTAGTCTCAGACCTATCGGATTAACCTTTTGTCCCATTCGAAATAGATCGTTTTACTTATGATTCGATTACTGCTTCATTTACTGACACCGATGCGTCGTCTACCACGATTGTGATGTGGTTGGAACGCTTACGGATTCTGTGCGCTCTTCCCTGAGGTGCAGGGCGCAAACGCTTCAACATGCGTCCACCGTCGATGAAAACGGTTTTAACGATCAGGTCAGCGTCTTCCAGTTTTGATCCCTCATTCTGTTGCTGCCAGTTGGCAACTGCAGAAAGAAGAACTTTGTGCAAAACCGGCGATGAAGCTCTCGGTTGGAATTTCAAAAGTGCCAACGCTTTGCTGACCTTCTGTCCGCGAATCATGTCGGCCACCAATCTCATCTTACGAGGAGAGGTAGGCACATCTTTTAATATAGCTCTTGCTTCCATGTTTCTTTTCAGATATCGGCTCGTCCGTTAGGACCAGCTACGTCGACAAATTATTTTCTTCCTTTATCTTTTTTAGCGGTGTGGCCACGGAAGTTACGGGTTGGAGAGAACTCGCCCAGTTTGTGTCCTACCATGTTTTCAGTTACATAAACAGGGATAAACTTGTTTCCGTTATGTACTGCGAATGTGTGCCCGATAAAATCAGGCGAAATCATTGAGCGCCGCGACCAGGTCTTGATGACAGATTTACGCGACGAGTTATTCATCGTTTCAACTTTGGCTTCGAGACGAAAGTCGATATATGGTCCTTTTTTTAATGAGCGTGCCATGTTCTACTTATTTTTTACGACGGCTGATAATCAATTTCTCAGAATGCTTGTTGCGGTTACGTGTCTTAAGACCCTTCGCGAACTGACCATTTCTAGAACGAGGCTGACCTCCTGACGAACGGCCTTCACCACCACCCATCGGGTGATCAACAGGGTTCATAGCAACACCACGTACGCGTGGACGACGTCCCAACCATCTTCTGCGACCCGCTTTTCCAAGCGAAACGTTCATGTGGCTAGCATTGGAAACAACTCCAACCGTTGCGATACAAGTAGCAAGTACCATACGCATTTCGCCTGATGGCATTTTCAATACTGCGTATTTACCGCCTTCTCTCGCTACCAGCTGCGCGTAAGCACCGGCGCTTCTTGCAAACTGACCACCTTTACCAGGAGTCAATTCGATATTGTGTACGATCGTACCGACAGGCATTGATCCCAAAGGAAGGGCATTCCCAACTTCAGGAGCTACTGAATTTCCGGACACGATAACTTGTCCAACTTTCAGACCGTTTGGTGCGATGATGTAACGTTTTTCTTCGTCCTCAAACTGGATCAGGGCGATACGCGCTGAGCGGTTTGGATCGTATTCGATCGTAAGGACAGTAGCGGGAGCGTCGAAACGATTTCTTTTGAAGTCGATAACGCGGTATTTTTTCTTGTGACCGCCACCAATATATCGCATGGTACGATGTCCCTGGCTGTTACGACCACCTGTTCTCTTGATGGGTTCCAGAAGACTCTTCTCAGGCTTCGACGCGGTGATCTCCTCGAACGTAGGAGCCGAGCGGAAACGCTGACCAGCACTTGTAGGTTTTAATTTTTTAACTGCCATTTGCTATTAACTCGTCTAATGATTTGAAATCGTTCAACTAGGCTTCACCGTAGATATCGATGGCTTCGCCTTCGGCTACTGTAATGATCGCCTTTTTGATAGTTGACGTTTTTCCAGTGACAAACTTACCTCCCGATGTGCGGGATTTGCTTTTACCAATGCTGCGCATGGTATGAACACTTTCTACGGTAACCCCGAACAGTTTCTCAACAGCCTTCTTGATCTCTACCTTGTTTGCAGTAAGGGAGACTTCGAAAGCGTATTTACCTTGACCACCCTGAGCCGTTACCTTTTCGGTTATAATCGGACGTTTCAGTACACTCATTGTTATTTGTTCAATTGGGTTTCCAAAATAGAAAGAGCAGATTCACTTATCAGAAGACGGTCTGCATTCATCAGGTCGTATGTATTAACCGAATCCACAGTTGTAACCTTCGCTTTCGGAATGTTACGGCTAGACAGGTATACATTGTTGTCGATCTCTGGGAGGATCAATAATGTCTTTGTATTCACAAGAGAAAGTGAATTCAATACATTCAGGAAAGATTTCGTTTTAGGAGCATCGAAAGTGAATGCTTCCAAAACCGAAACGGCGTTAGCTTGCGCCTTAACAGAAAGTGCCGAACGGCGAGCCAGGGCTTTTACTTTCTTGTTTACTTTGAAACCATAGTCGCGTGGACGTGGACCGAAAATGCGGCCACCACCTACGAACACCGGAGATTTAATGCTACCTGCACGAGCTCCGCCTGTTCCCTTTTGGCGTTTGATTTTACGAGTAGAGTGATTTACCTCTGCACGCTCTTTTGATTTGTGCGTTCCCTGACGTTGGTTAGCCAGGTAAAGCTTCACATCGAGATAGATAGCGTGCGTGCTTGGTTCAATGCCGAATACTTCCTCTGACACAGTTACCTTCTTGCCGGTATCTTCTCCTTTTATATTTAATACGGACAGTTCCATCGTACTACTTCTCAATGATTAGAAATGAATTCTTTGAACCCGGTACTGAGCCACTCACAACGAGAATGTTCTGCTCAGGTATCACTTTCAGAATACGCAAATTCTGAATCTTTACACGATTGTTACCCATGCGTCCACCCATACGAATGCCTTTGAATACGCGTGATGGGAATGAACAAGCACCAATCGAACCTGGGTGACGGGCTCTGTTGTGCTGACCGTGCGTCTGACCACCTACCCCGGCGAATCCGTGGCGTTTTACAACACCTTGGAAACCACGACCTTTGGCAGATCCTACAACGTCAACAAACTCGCCTTCTTCAAAGATGTCCTGAACGGACAGTGAAGTTCCAAGTTCATGTTCCACTTCGAATTCCTTGAACTCAACCAATTTTTGCTTGGGAGTCGTGTTGGCTTTCTTGAAGTGGCCAATCAGAGGCTGGGAGGTGTTCTTTTCTTTCTTCTCACCAAAACCTAACTGGATAGCTTTATAGCCATCCTTTTCTTCGGACCTAACTTGTGTAACAACACAAGGACCAGCTTGGATCACAGTACATGCCAGAGCCTGCCCGTCAGCATTGTACAAACTAGTCATTCCGATTTTTTTACCAATTAAACCAGACATGTTTGAAATTTAAATTTAGCAGGTAAAAACCCCTTATTCTTTAAAACGGACTGCAAAGGTAGAAAAAACGAATTTTATATCCTAACAGCCCTAAAATATTTCTCGCTGATAATCAGCAAAAAAGGTCAGATGAACGAACATCTGACCTCATTTTTTGAGAAGCTGACTGATTCCTGGGTTAACCATGTGCCTGTCAGGCTTTTCTGAGCTCAGATGTGGTTTCCGGAAGAACCCGGACCTTCATCCAATTTATGTAGTTGGCTTAATGAATAAGCCGGCATTACTATACTTTGATCTCTACATCAACGCCGCTTGGCAATTCGAGCTTCATCAGGGCGTCTACCGTTTTTGCACTCGTAGAGAAGATGTCCACCAAACGCTTGTAAGTACAAAGCTGGAACTGCTCTCTCGATTTCTTGTTAACGTGCGGCGAACGAAGAACAGTGAATTTCTCTGTCTTTGTCGGCAAAGGAATAGGACCGCTTACTACCGCGCCTGTTGCCTTTACTGCCTTAACGATTTTCTCAGCTGATTTGTCAACCAAGTTGTGGTCGAATGACCGAAGTTTGATACGGATCTTTTGATTCATTGTATTTGTTTGTTTCCGGTTCAGAAAATCTCGCCGGGTTGTTCCGGCAATTACACCTGCAAAAGAACCATTTACTTCACAGGCTATATCATAAAAATGCGTTGCAGAATTGCTTCTGCAACGCATTACTTGTATTAAGCTTTAACGAGACCTTTCGCTTTCTCGATAACACCGTCAGCGATGTTATTAGGTACGATTTCGTAGTACGCGAACGTCAGGGATGCAGTAGCACGTCCAGATGACATTGTACGAAGGTCAGTCACGTAACCGAACAATTCAGACAAAGGTACATCAGCCTTGATAACCTGCGCACCGTTACGGGTGTCCATACCGCGCATGATACCACGACGACGGTTCAAGTCACCTGTGATAGGTCCTGTGTACTCGTCCGGAGTCAGAACTTCCACGTGCATGATAGGCTCCATCAATTTCGATCCCGCGTGACGGGCCGATTCTTTGAAACCGATCTTCGCAGCCAATTCGAAAGAGAGTGAATCTGAATCGACATCGTGGAATGATCCATGGAACAAACGCACTTTCATCGAATCCAGAGGATATCCTGCAAGCGCACCATTGATCATCGCAGCTTCGAAACCTTTCTGAACAGGAGCGATGAATTCGCGAGGGATAGCACCACCCACAACTTCGTTCACAAACTGCAAACCTTGTTTCGGCTCTTGTCCCTCTTCGTTATCGTCGCGTGGTCCGATTTCGAAAACGATGTCGGCGAATTTACCACGACCACCCGTTTGTTTCTTGTAAACTTCGCGGTGTTCGTAGTTCTTGGTAAGGATCTCTTTGTAAGCAACCTGAGGAGCACCCTGATTTACTTCCACTTTGAACTCACGACGCATACGGTCGATGATGATTTCAAGGTGAAGCTCACCCATACCTTTGATGATCGTCTGACCAGTCTCTTCGTTAGATTCAACCTGAAGGGTCGGATCTTCTTCGATCAGTTTAGTGATCGCTTTTGAGAAGTTATCGCTATCAGCCGCTTTCTTAGGTTCGATCGCGTAACCGATTACCGGTTCCGGGAACACCATCGATTCGAGAACGATCGGTGATTTTTCCTCAGAAAGAGTATCTCCTGTCTTAATATCTTTGAAACCTACTACCGCACCAATATCACCTGCTTCAAGCTTGTCGATCTGATTTTGCTTGTTAGCGTGCATTTGGAAGATACGGGAGATACGCTCTTTGTTTCCTGAACGGTTGTTCAATACATATGAACCCGATTCAAGCACACCCGAGTAAGAACGGATGAAGCAAAGGCGACCTACGTAAGGGTCAGTTGCAATTTTGAATGCCAATGCACAGAAAGGATCTTTTTCAGACGGCTGACGGCTGATTTCGTTTCCAGTACGTGGATCTGTACCAACGATGCTTTCGCGGTCAAGAGGTGAAGGCAGGATAGCCATCACGTAATCCAGCATGGTTTGAACTCCTTTGTTTTTGAAAGAAGAACCGCAAACCATAGGAACGATCTTCATGCTGATAGTCGCAGCGCGCAATGCAGCAAGAATTTCATCTTCTGTGATCGAATTAGGATCTTCGAAGTATTTCTCCATCAAAGTCTCATCGAACTCAGCAACCGCTTCGAGCAATTTCTCTCTCCATTCAGTAGCTTCTTCCAGCATATCGTCAGGAATAGGCACCTCGGTGAAAGTCATACCTTTATCAGCTTCGTTCCACTCGATACCGCGGAAGTTAACGAGGTCAACCACACCACGGAAAGTATCTTCCGCACCGATAGGTAATTGAAGAGGTACAGCGTAGCTGCCCAGCATTTCTTTCACCTGAGTACAAACTTTCAGGAAGTCGGCACCCGAACGGTCCATTTTGTTTACGAAACCGATACGTGCTACATTATAGTTGTTAGCAAGGCGCCAGTTTGTTTCAGACTGAGGCTCAACACCATCTACTGCACTGAAAAGGAACACAAGACCATCCAATACACGAAGAGAACGGTTTACTTCTACTGTGAAGTCAACGTGTCCAGGGGTATCGATGATGTTGATGTGGTATTTTTCGTCGCGGTAGTTCCAGTTAACAGTCGTAGCAGCGGAAGTAATAGTGATACCACGCTCCTGCTCCTGCTCCATCCAGTCCATCGTAGCAGCACCATCGTGCACTTCTCCGATTTTGTGGCTAACCCCTGCGTAGTAAAGGATACGCTCCGTTGTCGTTGTTTTACCGGCATCAATGTGCGCAGCAATACCAATGTTTCTTGTTAATCTTAAATCACGTGCCATGACAGATGGTGATGTGTTTTTTTATATTCAAAGTGCAATTCAATGCGAAGCTGTTCGAACTTTCCTCTCAGCGTAAACTGCTGGTTTTGAAAATTCAGAGCGCAAAAGTATAAATTGTTGATTATAAAAACAATTAAGGAAAAGTTATTTTTCTCAAAACCATTAAAATAAAAATCGGGAACCCGGACAAACCGGGCTCCCGACCATTTATGTCTGCGCTTTCGCTTAGAAACGGAAGTGCGAGAACGCCTTGTTGGCATCTGCCATACGGTGCGTGTCGTCTTTCTTCTTCACAGCAGCACCTTCACCTTTCGCAGCAGCGATAATTTCGCCGGCCAGACGGTCAACCATTGTCTTCTCGCCACGCTTGCGGGAGTAGTTGATCAACCATTTCATGCCCAGTGACTGCTTGCGCTCAGGACGAACTTCGGTAGGAACCTGGAAAGTAGCACCACCCACGCGACGGCTCTTAACCTCCACGGAAGGAGTTACGTTGTTCAATGCTTTTTTCCATGTTTCCAGACCATTTTCGCTGGTTTTTTTCTCAACCAGTTCCAATGCGTCGTAGAAAATAGTGAAAGCAATGCTTTTCTTTCCTTCGTACATCAGGTTGTTAACGAATTTGGTAACCTGTACGTCCCTGAACTTCGGATCAGGAAGGATATATCTTTTCTTAGGTTTCGACTTTCTCATTTTGTCTTAATGTTTTTTAACGAGGTTTCGTTTTGCAACTTATTCACCCTGAGGTAATGTCAGGATTACTTCCCTTTTATAAGATTTGAATTACTTAATAAAAGCAGAGAGAGTTACTTTTTATTTTTTCTTACCTTTTACTGGTGCTGCCGGAGCTTGTCCTGGTTTCGGACGCTTAGCGCCATATTTAGAACGACGTTGCTTACGACCGTTAACACCTGCGGTATCCAATGCACCACGGATGATGTGGTAACGAACACCTGGCAAATCCTTCACACGACCACCGCGGATCAATACGATCGAGTGCTCTTGCAGGTTGTGGCCTTCACCTGGGATGTAGGCATTCACCTCCTTGTTGTTCGACAGACGAACACGGGCTACTTTACGAAGCGCCGAGTTTGGCTTCTTAGGCGTAGTTGTGTACACCCGGGTGCACACGCCCCTGCGCTGAGGGCATGAATCCAAAGCCGGAGACTTGGATTTCCATGTAATGGTCTCTCTACCTTTACGGACTAATTGTGAAATAGTAGGCATTTAACAATTTGATTTTGATTCGGTTACCTAACCGATCGTTTGTTATATAAACACTTTTCCCGAAAAATCGGACTGCAAAAGTAATAAACCATCCTTGATTTACAAACCGTTAACAACTTTTTTTATCCGTTTCCTACCATTCGTCATCAGGGGTTGTCAGGAAGTGGTCAGGAAATAGCCAGGACGTTGTCGGAGAATGATTAGTAAGTAACCGATGGGTTTTGAGCGAACAGCTGGTTTTGGCGAACAAATGCAGCAGAAATTCACGAAAAGCTCATTTTTCGAATAAAATTCTTCCTATATGGTATCCTGAATTTTATTTCCAATCGTTGTTTATTAGTATTGTTTTTCAGAAACCCAGAGTGCGCGTCGAATCGTTTGATTTTATACTTTACATTATGAAACTTATCCGGAGTTACTTTACTCTCATAGTTTGTTTTGCAATCTGTTTATACTTGTCCGGCTGCAACTCGGCGATGCAAGCTTATAAAGACGGTCAAAAGAAATTTGCAAACGGAGAATATGACCTCGCTATCAAAGGTTTCCAGAAAGCCGCCGAGGCTAATATCGAGCCGGTACAGACGAGCTACCTCATCGCAGAGTCCTACCGCCTCTCCAACCGCTTCAAGGAAGCCATTCCTTACTACAAAAAAGCACTCGACGGAGGCATCACCAATGCCGACGCCCGTTTTCAATATGCTTATGCATTGAAAACAACCGGGGATTATGCCGACGCCTCAGCCCAGTTTTCTGAATTTGCCAAGACGGAAAACGTTCCGCAGAACTTGAAGGACAGGGCATTGCGCGAAATCGAGATCATCCGCATTGCCGACCGTTTGAAAACAACCAAAATGGAAGTCGAGCTGAAAGACCTTCCATTGAATACCGCCGGTTCCGAGTTCGCACCAACCGTTTTGGGTAGTGAGCTGGTATTTTCCGCTTCAAAAAAGGACAAGATTTATACCAACAACGGCCAGCCGATGCTGGGACTTTACAAAATCAATATTGCGTCCGACCCGGGCAATACGCAGGGCAGTCCGGTCTTGTTCAGCCAGGAAGTTTTCGATGCGGAAGCCCACGACGCCTCGCCCGCATTCTCTCCCGATGGCAAGACGCTCGTTTTTGCCAGGAGTAATACGGGTAAGAAAAAAGACAAATCCCCGGATGTGGACCTTTATATGAGCCGTAATATCAATGGCCAATGGACGCCTCCCGCAGTACTTCCCATTAACGACTCGCTCGCATGGGACGGGTCGCCCGCATTCTCCCGCGACGGCAAAACGCTCTATTTCGCCTCCAACCGCGCAGGTGGCGTCGGTGGTATCGACATTTACCGCACGAATATGGATGCTTCGGGCCGGTTCAGCCGCCCGGTAAATATGGGTAAGGACATTAATACGGTCGGCGACGACATGTTCCCGTATGTTGCCGAAGGCGGAAAGCTCTACTTCTCTTCCGACGGCCATCCCGGTCTTGGCAAACTCGATCTGTTTTCTGCCACCAGAACACAGGGCGTGATCACGATAGAAAATATGGGGCTGCCCTTCAATAGTCCGCAAGACGACTTCGGATTGGTATTTTATAAAAACCTGAACAAGGGTTTCTTCGCCTCCAACCGCGACGGCGGCAAGGGTGACGACGACATTTACTACTTCACGGGGCCAGAAGAAGAGGATACGACAACCGTCGCCAGGCACAACGACCCGAACGACCCGCTCAATCCAAACAACCCGAACTACGTTAATGGCAAACGCAAAGTAGTCCGCTACTTCCTCGCCGGAAATGTGATCGCGAATGGCGAGACGCCTACTCCGATTGATTCTGCGGTGGTACATATCCTGCCGGATACATCCGATACCCAGATCGCCGAATTCCCGACCGCGAAAGATGGTAAGTTCGGCAGACAGCCGGTTGAAGAAGGCCAGTCGTACCAGTTGCTCGTTCAGCGCAAAGGCTACATCAGCAAGCGAGAGCCATTCTCGATGTCGGGCCGCAACATTCCACCGATCTTCCTGACCAAAGAATTGACGGATACTACTTTCAATGTGACCATCAAGCTTGACAAGCTGGAACTGAACAAAACCTTCGTTCTTGAAAATATCTATTACGATTTGAACAAATACAATATCCGTCCGGATGCGGCTACCGAACTGGATAAACTCGTTCAAATCCTGAAAGACAATCCAACGATGACCATCGAGCTCAGCTCACACACGGATGCGCGCGCAACCGACGCCTATAATATGACGCTCTCGCAAAACCGCGCCGAGTCGGCAGTTGCTTACCTGAACTCGAAAGGTATCGAAGCTGACAGAATGGAGGCCAAGGGTTATGGTGAAAGAGAACTCATCATTCCAAACGCCAAGACCGAAGAAGAGCACCAGCGCAACCGTCGCACGGAATTCACGATCCTGAGTTATTGATTTACTCAACCATAGGAAAGCCCGCTGTGAACCGATCGGTTTCGCAGCGGGCTTTTTCGTATACTTGCATTAACAATATATCCCAAAGAGTAATTATCAGTTAGTATAAATGGCCCGACGCATTATCTATTGGTTCAGGAATGATTTACGATTAAAGGACAACCAGGCGCTTTCCGCCGCCGTTAACTCTGCAGATGAAATCCTTCCCGTATACGTTTTTGATCCCCGTCAATTCGAAAAAACAAAGCTTGGTTTCCGCAGAACAGGCGCATTGCGCACACGCTTCCTGATCGAATCCATCACCGAATTGCGTGAAAATATCCGGCAAAAAGGAGGAGACCTGCTCATTCGTATTGGTACTCCGGAAACCATCGTTGCCAAGCTCGCCGAAGATTACAATGCCGACTATGTTTACACCAGCAAGGAAATAGCACCGCAGGAAACCCGCATTGAATCTTCCCTCAGTAAAAACCTCAAAACCGCGAACGTCGATATCAAGCTGTTCTGGATGGACACGATGATCAGTGCAACCGATCTGCCCTTCCCTGTATCCAAGCTACCTTCCGGTTTCTCCGACTTTGAACGCTTGTTGAGCAACGACCTTAAAATAAAGGACCAGTTCCCCACACCCGAGGCGATCACATTACCGACCGACTTCGAAGCCGGTGCCATTCCAGGCTTGCCGGAACTCGGGATCGATCCGAATGAAATACCCGCAGAAACTTCGGGCGCCTCACCAGGCGGAGAGCGGCACGCGCTGGCCGTTTTGAAGGATTATGTAGCGCAATACGTCAAAAAGGACATTGCCTATCCTTCCGCAGAACCACTTACCGACACCCGGCTTTCCGATTGGCTTTCGCTGGGCTGCATTTCGGCATCCTACATATATAGAAGTGTAAAAACCGCCCAATCGCATGCGGTAACGGAAGATGCCATTATCACTAACCTGCTAAAAAGGGAGTTCCTGCATTGGACATTGCTCAGGTTTGGCCCGAGGATGTTCAAGCCGAGTGGTGTGAAGCATCATTTCAACCGTCGCTGGAAGAATGATAATGCCGGGTTCCAGAAGTGGGCTGGAGGGGAAACAGATAACCGGGCAATAAATGACATTATCCGGAAGCTAACGAATGCCGGCTTCATTACCGCAGCGGAACGTGAGTTGGCAGCTACGTACCTGGTCGATGACCTGGACATCAACTGGACGTGGGGCGCTATGTACTTCGAAAGCCTGTTGCTCGACTATGAAGCGTCTGTTAACTGGGGTCGCTGGAACAACCTGGCCGGTGTCGGAGAAGATTAATTTACCGGATTTTTACTTCAAAACCCGCCATCCCGCGCTAGCAGGCCCATATTGCCTCAGGGAACCGGTTATGTAGTTTTTCTTAAAGATTTTGTTAGCTTTGGTCAACTTTGAACCACATTCAATAACTCTAAACTGAATATTAAAATGTCAAAAGGACTCATTGCAGTTATCGTCGTTGTTCTGATTCTCGGATTCGTTGGCTGCGGTAAATATAATGGCCTCGTACAGAAAGATGAGGTCGTAAAAGAATCATGGGCCGGAGTGGAAAGCCAGTACCAGCGCCGCGCCGACCTTATCCCCAACCTGGTAAACACCGTAAAAGGTGCCGCCGATTTTGAAAAAAGCACATTGACAGCTGTGATCGAAGCACGTAGCAAAGCCACGCAAACGACGATCAATGCAGATCAGCTTACCCCTGAAAATATTGCCAAGTTCCAGGCCGCGCAGGATCAGTTGAGTGGTTCGTTATCACGCTTGCTCGTTTCGGTTGAACAATATCCGCAGTTGAAAGCCAACCAGAACTTCCTCGAACTGCAAGCTCAGCTCGAAGGCACCGAAAACCGCATTACCGTGGAACGCGGCAAGTTTAACAATGTGGTGAAAGACTATAACCAGGAAGTGCGCACCTTCCCGACCAACCTCTTCGCCGGGGTGTTCGGATTCTCCCAGAAAGGCTACTTCACTGCCGCTCCGGGCTCCGAAAAAGCGCCTACCGTACAATTCTAAGTTTCAGCGCCGGGCCATTACAAAAAGCCCGGCGCAATAGTTTCCAATCATTCGTATCTATCCGGCTCCATGGCAACCGAACCCCTATTTTTCACCGACGAAGAGCAGCAATACATTATTGAGGCAATTCAGGAAGCAGAAAAACAGACTTCCGGGGAAGTGAAAGTGCATATCGAGAAGAGATGCCCTGCCCCCGACGTCATGGACCGCGCCAGGGAAGTATTCCTCTTTTTGCACCTGCACGAAACCGCGGAACGCAACGGGGTATTGTTTTACCTCGCTTACGAGGACCGGAAATTTGCAGTACTGGGCGATAAAGGAATCGATGAAAAGGTAACCGCCAGCTTTTGGGACAGTACCAAAGAGCTCCTGCGCAACCATTTCAAAGCCGGAGAGTTCAAGGAAGGGCTTCGTCATGGTATCATGGAAGCCGGTTTGCAACTCAAAAAACACTTCCCTTACCAGTCCGGCGACATCAATGAACTTCCGGATGATATTTCGTTCGGCCATTAATCCTATGAAGCAATTCCTCATTTACCTATTGCTTGTCGTCACGGCATTTGCCGGTGTGCAGGCGCAGGATATTCCGCCCAAGCCCAATCCGCCAAGGCTCGTCAACGACCTTGCCAACCAGCTCAACCAATCGGAAGAAGCACAACTGGAACAAAAGCTCGTCGCTTACAACGACTCCACTTCCTCACAGATCGTGGTAGCGATCGTTCCTACATTGGGCGACTACCCCATTGCCGACTACGCATTCAAGCTAGGTACCGAATGGGGCGTTGGTCAGAAGGGTAAAAACAATGGTATCATCTTGCTCTGGGCGCCGAAGGAGCGGAAAGTATTTATCGCAACCGGCTACGGCCTCGAAGGCGCGATACCCGATGCGATTGCCAAGCGCATTGTTTCGCAAGTGATCACGCCTCAGTTCAAGGCCGGGCAGTTTTACCAGGGCCTCAACGACGGCGTCGACATGATATTCAAATATGCTTCCGGCGAGTACAAAGCCGATCCGAAGCAGGACAGCGGCGAGGATGGCGGCTTCCCTCCCCTGCTGATTGTCGTGATCATATTCATCATCATCCTGATCTTCATATTCCGTAACCGGGGTGGAGGCGGAGGAGGCAACCGTGGCTATCGGGACCTCGGCATTCCACCGATATTCTTTCCCTACACCACGCATTCGGGCCGTGGCAGCAGTTCCGGCAACTGGGGCGGTGGATTCGGAGGCGGCGACGGAGGTGGATTCGGAGGTTTTGGAGGAGGTAGTTTCGGCGGGGGCGGCGCAGGAGGTGATTATTAGTATTTCAAACAGCAGATAGATAAAAGCGGGTAGAAGCATTAGTCTTCTGCCCGCTTTTGCTTTAAGGTCGGTTTGAACGACGTATACTAGTGGCATGCTTTTTTGTACATATTCCATAAACTATATCACCAAAACCTAAACAAATTTTTATGGAAAGGAAAAGCAATACCGGTCTGGTTGTGGGATTGATCCTGATGACCATTGTGGCCGCAGTGTTCGGATACCTTTATTTTAAGGAACACAACATCACACAAAAGCAGGAAACTGACCTCACAGCCCGGGTTCAGCAACTGGCAGCCTCTGAAATCAAGCTGGATTCTATCTCCAAACAGCTCGACGCACGCATTCTCGAAGTACAGGGATTGGGAGGCGATGTCGCCGAACTGCAAAAAGTGAAAGCCTCCCTCGAAAACGACCGCGCCACTTTACGCAAGGGTAATGCGAACATGGGCCGGAAAATCAAGGAATATGAGGATTTTCTCACCAAAAAGGACACCGAGATCGCCCAGCTTCGGGAAGAAAACCAGCAGTTGATAAGCCAGAACGAAGGCCTTACGCAGGAAAAGACCGAGTTGCAGACCAGCCGCCAGGCAGTACGCGACTCATTAAGCGGCGTCGTTGCCCAGAATACCGAGCTTGAATCGAAAGTAACCATGGCCGCCGCCTTGCGCGCACGTAACGTGAAGGTGTACGCGGTATCGTCCAAAGGTAAGGTACGCGAGGGCGAGAATGTTAAGTCCAAAAGAGTAGACAAGGTACGCGTGGACTTCATTCTCGAAAAGAACCCGCTGACCATTGCTGACAGCAAAACCATTTATCTGCGCATCATCGACCCTTCCGGCGCGACCATTTCGGATACCAAAACCGGCTCCGGCGTTTTTCAGTACAACGGACAGGAACAAGGCTACACGATCAGCAAGGATGTGGCGTATTCCAACAACAATCAGGACGTAAGTATCCTGTACGACCGCGACGCATCATTCACGTCGGGCAAGTACACGATCGAGCTTTACTCCGAAGGATTTTCGATCGGTGAAGGATCATTCTCCGTTAAATAAGCCGGTCATAATACCTTTATTCAGAGCGGTAGCAGTCATTACAAACTGCTACCGCTTTTATTTTGGTGAGTGATTGATATTTTCCCATAATTCCTATCTTGCACGATAAAAACGTTTGTTTACAACCCCAAAAACCAAATAAAACACTTCTCTTTCTATGTCTTCACAGATTTCCCAAAAACACCCCAAAGGGCTGTATGTCTTGTTCTTTGCCGAAATGTGGGAACGTTTCAGCTATTATGGCATGCGGGCCATTCTTCTGCTTTTTCTACTGGATAATATCAAAGGCGGGATGGGAATGAGTGCAGCCGAAGGCACGGCCATTTACGGGCTCTATACCGCTTCCGTTTACTTGCTCACATTGCCCGGCGGCTGGTTGGCAGACAATATCCTGGGCCAGAAAAAAGCGATATGGTACGGAGGTATCGTCATTATGCTGGGGCACATTATCCTGGCAATACCGGCTGGCTCGGCCATATTTTTTCTTGGACTCAGTACGGTAGCCATCGGTACCGGACTTTTGAAGCCGAATATCAGCTCCATTGTCGGCGAGCTATATCCCGAAGGCGGTGCCCGGCGTGATGCGGCGTTCTCTATCTTTTATATGGGTATCAACCTCGGATCGTTCCTTGGGATTGCCATTGTGGGCTATCTGGGGGAAAAGGTCAACTGGCATATGGGCTTTGGCGCGGCGGCCGTCGGCATGTTATTGGGCTTGATCGTTTTCCGGTTCGGCAGCGCTACTTACCTGAAAGGGCTTGGTGATGTGCCGTCCGCGAGGGATACCAGCGAAGAAGCCCCTGTGCCGGTATCGGGCAACAGCAAAATGCTCGGTTACGGATTGATCGCATTGCTGGTCGTGTTCCTGATCGTGTTGCAAACCTCAGGTACTATCAATATGACAACCGCGCAAGGCCTTGCACAGGGTGCCGGCGTCATCATCGTTTCCATTTCTGCCGCCTACTTCCTGTTCATCCTCATCGCAGGCGGGCTTACGCGCGTGGAAAAATACCGCGTCGGCGTACTGATCATCCTGTTCCTAGCTATTGCATTGTTCTGGGCGGGTTATGAGCAGGCAGGCACCTCCTTGCAAATCTTCGCTGAACGCCATACCCAGCGCATGATCGGTGGATGGGAAGTACCGTCCAGCTGGTTCCAGAACTTCCAGCCTACTTTTGTATTGATTTTCGCACCGGTGCTCGCGAGCCTTTGGATATCGCTTTCTTCCAAAAACCGTAACCCTTCTATTCCCGTCAAATTTGCGATGGGTTTGATATTGCTCGGTCTGAGCTTCTTTGTGATGGTTGCAGCTTCGAATATCGCGGTGAAAGGGGAACTCGCTTCTCCGTTTTTCCTCACATTTACCTACTTCCTGCACACGATCGGCGAGCTTTGCGTGAGCCCTGTCGGGTTGAGTTCTTATACCAAATTGGCGCCTAAACGTTATGTGAGCCAGTTGATGGGTATCTGGTTCGTGGGCGCGTCGCTCGGTAACCTCATTGCCGGGCTCTTCGCGGGAGGTTTCGATGAATCGAATATTATGCAAATGCCGGCGCTGTTCAATCAGGTAGCCATTATTACTACTATTTTCGGCCTCGTTCTGCTTGCATTCTGGAAGCCGATCAAAGGCTGGATGGGTGGCATTCACTAAGTCTTTTTATATACTTCAAAAACAAATACATCAAAAAATGAAATCAGCCGCATTCCGTGCTGCCGCTTTGGCCCTTGTAGTGAGCCTGGCAGGATGTAAAAAAGAAAAGGAAGAAACCGACACCACCAAAGTGCCTGGCTTCGAATTGAGCTCGCTCGACTCGACGGCCCAGGCCTGCAACGACTTCGATGCCTACGCCAATGGTGGTTGGAAAAAGAAAAACCCGATCCCCGGTACCGAAAGCCGCTGGGGCGCATTCGGTATCCTGGATAAGGAGAACAAGGAGGTTCGTCTGAAAGGCATTATCGAAGAAATCACCAAAGTTCAGGACCGCAAGAAAGGTACCGAAGAGCAGCAGATCGCCGATTACTACCAGTCGTTCCTCGATACGGCGACCGTCGAGAAGCGTGCATTGGAACCGCTGAAGCCTTACCTCGACAAAATCAATGCGGTAGCTTCGCTGAAAGACCTCGCGGCAATAGCTGGCGAAATGCAGAAAGTAGGCGTGGAAACCGTGACCGGCTTCGGTGTGGAGGGTGATTTGAGAAACAGCAAAGTCAATATCCTCTACCAGGGCCAGGACGGCCTCAGCCTCGGCGAGCGGAGCTACTACGACCGAACCGATTCCAGCACCGTGAAGGTGCGCGGCGAGTTTGTGAAGCACGTCGACAAGATGTTCTCAATGGCCGGCTTCCCGGAAGCTAATCCCGGCCAGACCGTCCTTGATTTCGAGACCAAAGTCGCAAAGCTGCAACTAACCAATGTGGAGCTGCGCGATCCCGTGAAGACCTACAACAAAATGGCCTTCGCCGATTTCGAAAAGCTGATCCCCGATTTCGACCAGAAGGCATTTGCAGATAAACAGGATGTCAAAACCGACACTTTAATTGTTCAGAACAAACCTTATTTGCAAAACCTGAACAAACTTTTGAAAGCCACGCCGATCGCTACATTAAAATTGTATTCCAAATGGCAGTTGCTCTCAAACTTCGCAGGCTTTTTGCCCAAAAAATACGACCAGGAAGATTTCCGCTTCTTCGCTACCGTAATGCGTGGTACCAAGCAGCAGAAAGGCCGTGTGGAACGCGCGATCCGCTCGACCGATGGTTTGCTGGGTATGCCGCTGGGTAAGCTGTTCGTAAAGAAATATTTCCCGGAAGAAGACAAGAAGAAGGTTTCCGAAATGATCGAGAACGTGCGCACGGTGTACGGCGAGCGTATCGACAAACTGACGTGGATGAGCGACTCTACCAAGGCAAAAGCGCATAAGAAGCTGAAAGCATTTACCTACAAAATCGGCTATCCCGACAAATGGAAGGATTATTCGTCGATCGAAATCGCGCCGGATAAGCTATTTGAAAACGTCATCGCAGCTTCGCTTTTCCAGCACAAAGAGCAGGTCGAGAAAATCGGCAAGGAAGTTGACAAAAAAGAATGGCTCATGACACCGCAGACCGTGAACGCCTATTACAATCCACTGAACAACGAGGTGGTATTCCCGGCCGGTATCCTGCAACCGCCATTCTACAACCGCAATGCCGACGATGCGATCAATTACGGAGGCATAATCGCTGTGATCGGTCACGAGTTCACCCACGGTTTCGACGACCAGGGCTCGCAATTTGACGATGAAGGCAACCTCAAAAACTGGTGGACGACTTCCGACCGTGCCAATTTCGACAAGCTGACCAAACGCTACATCGACTATTTCAGCGGTATCGAAGCATTGCCAGGTTTCAAGATCAACGGTGCATTGACCATCGGCGAGAACGTAGCCGACCTCGGCGGCTTGACACTAGCCTACTATGCTTTGGAAAAATCATTCAACGGAAAAGAGCCCGTACCGATCGACGGATTTACCTGGAAACAGCGCTTCTTCCTCGGCTGGGCTCAGGTATGGCATATGAACACCACCGACGAGGCATTGCGCAACCAGGTGCAAACCGACCCGCATTCACCCGCCCGCGATCGGATCAACGGCCCATTGCCGCATTTGAAGGAGTTCCAGGCGGCCTGGACGTGCCCCGCCGGCAGCAAGATGATATTGCCGGACTCGTCGAGGATTGTGATCTGGTAATTTGTCAGCCTGAGGCTGACAACCAAATCACATTTGATGCGACCTTATCTCATTTACCTGCCAGATATTTGTTCCGATAAGCGCTCGGACTACACCCCTTAGCCTGCCTGAATTGGCGGGCTATATTTTTGCTATCCCCCAGCCCCATATCCAGCGCAATTTCGAATACCGACATATCCGTATCGAGCAGTTTCTGTGTGAATTTCTCTATCCGCAGGTTGAAAATGTATTTGTAAATGGGGTAGCCGGTTATTTCCAGGAAACGCTTTTCCAATGCCCGGCGCGAGAGTGGGACCTGCTTTACTACTTCATCCACATGCAGGTTCTTGTCGATATTCTGGTGGATGTATTTCAATGAAGAGGCAATATGGTCGTCATTCGTGGCATATATATCCGTTGAATGCCGTGTGATAACCTGTGTAGGCCGGACGATCACGTCATAATATTCATTAGTACCGTGCTTGATCATGTGATCGAGCAACTTCGCGGCATCGTAACCACCCTTTTCCACATCCAATGCAATGCTCGAAAGTGGCGGATCGGAGAGGTCGCAGAGCATTTCATCATTATCCACACCCAAAACTGCCACCTCCTCGGGTATGCGTATGCCTACGTGCCTGCACGCCTCCGTAATGTGCTGGCCCTGGTTATCGTCGCACGTCATGAGGCCAATCGGCTTGGGCAGCGATTTCAGCCAGCGGCTCAGTGAGCTGGGCTTATAAAACCAGAGCTCCGTCGACCGCGCCTTTTTATGTTCGAAATAATGCACTTTGTGGCCCTTCTTGCGCAAATGCTCTTCAAAACCTTCCGCGCGCTCACGCGACCATACGATGTCATTGAAACCGTAGAATGCGAAGTTGGTGAAACCTTTTTTGAGAAAGTAATCGGCACCCATTTGCCCGGCTTCACGGTAGGCACCGGTAATGTTCGGGATTTCGGTAAAACGCTCCTTGAAGTCCTGCGCAATCACCGGGATGCCTGCGCGCAGGATTTTATCGATTTCCTTATTATACAATTGCCCGACAATACCGTCGGCGCCCCATTCCTCTGCCCATTTCAAAATCCCGTCGATCCCGATTGTTTCGCGGTGAAAAAGCGGCATCCGGCAGAATATCCACGGCCCGAATTCTTTGGAATACGCATTGATCCCCTTCATCAGGCTTTTGCTGTATTCTTCGGCAAAATCGAGGAGGAGAATGATTTTGTACATATAAATGCCCTTTCAACCGAGCTTGAAAAGCTCTTTCACACTCGATACCGTCTCATTATTGACCAGCGGTCTGGCCCATATCCCGATACTTAAAATATATCCCAGCGGAATAAGCAGAAAAAGCATGGCGAAACGAAGGCCCACCAGTTCCCCCAGCCCGCCGACGATCAACGGAACCACCGCACCACCCGCAATGCCCGCACAAAGAATGCCGGAAAATGTCCCGTGATGCCTCGGTACCGAGTTTAAAGCCAGTGAAAATATCACCGAATACATCACCGAAGCGAAAAAACCGGCCATTGGGAAACCTACCAAAGCCATTTCTTTTGAACCGAACAATGCGACCAGCAAAGACACAATGCCGCCGCAGGTGAAGAAAATCAGCACTTTGCGGCTATCGAAGATTTTAAGCAATATCAATCCCAGGAAACAACCGACCGTGAGCAAACCCCAGAAATAGGATATGACCGAAGCGCCGGTCGTGGCCGGATCTACCTCGTGGTAGGTTTGCAGGAATTGCGAAATCCAGTTGGCAATGCCCTGCTCGGTACCTACATAGGCGAATATGCCCAGGAAGAACAACCATACCAGCTTGTTCGCCGCCAGCTCGCCGAATGATTTACCCACATCGATCCGCTCGTCTTCCAGCAACTCCACTTTCGGGAATTTCACGACTGCGATTACCGCCACCATCGCCAGCGCGATCACCGCGAAAACCCAGTACAACGAAACCCATTTCAGGTTTTCAGGCACGAGTCCATTTAATATATCAATCAAAAAACCGGAATTCCCGGAATGCACATTTAAAACCAGATAACTATAAAGTAACGGACTCAGAAACGAAGCCGCGCCAAAGAACAGTTGTGCCAGCACCGAATAGAATGCAAATTTCTCTTCCCCGCCCGAAACCCTCAATAGCGGATTAATGACGACCTGCAAAATGGCCATCCCGATACCGATCAGGAATAACGAAGTCAATGCTATCGCGAAACCCGGTATCAACGCAAAGAGTAATGCCCCACCAAATGCTAATAGAAATGCACCGATCAGCATTGTTTTTTCACCAAACTTTTCCACCATTAACCCCGCCGGAATCGACATGACGCCATAAGCGACGAAAAATGCAAACGGCAGAAAACCCGCCAGACCGATGCTGAGATCGAAACTTTTGACGATGTCGGGGATGATCGGACCGAGGATATTGGTCAGGAAAGAAATGACGAAAAAGATCAGGAAGATCAGTACTACGATGAAAATGTTCCTCTGCATGGGAAGGGCCCGTGGTTATGTAACCTAATTTAAGTTAAATCTGCATTACTTCAATCGTCGAGCAATGCCGCAGCGCCCAGTAATGCAATATTTTCGTTTTCGGATAGCAGCAATGTCAGCTTTTTCAAAGACTCGGGATAAGCGAAATCCTGAATGCTTTCCAGCATACTATCCTGAAAAAACCGGTTGGCCTTGGCAATGGAACCGCCCATTACGATGGCTTCGGGATCGTAGGTATACATAATGGCCTTGATCACCGAGCCCAAATGCGCCCCGAACTCTTCCCAGACCTCGATCGCTTTCTTACTCCCTTTCAAGGCCGCCTCGTGCGCCGCGAATGCGTCGATACCAAGCGAATCCTCGAAAAAACGGCTGCATACATAGTTTTCCAAAATCGAATCCTTATATGGCAGCATTCCGATCTCCCCTGCCCCGCAATTCTTGCCGGCGTATAAATGGTTATCGATGATAATGCCCGAGCCCAGGCCGGTCCCGATCGCCATCCCGATCACCGACCGGAACTTCCGCGCCAACCCGAAACGGTGCTCACCGAGTATGAAGCAGTTCACATCATTATTCACCGAAACCGGTAAGTTGAACTCCTTCTCCACAATATCGCGCAATGCGACCTCTTCCCAAGACGGGATATTCATCACATTATAGACAATACCCTTGCTCACATCCACGACCGAAGGCACACCTATGCCGATGCCTTTCACGGGATAGGCCGTCAGCGGACGGATCACATCCATCAGCTGGTCGAGCGTGGCCGACAGCGAATGTTTGTTGGCCAGTAATGTCTGAGTTTGCCGGGTAATATGGCCACCCGATTCGATACCGGCACGAATGTTCGTGCCGCCGATATCTACACCAATGTTCATCGACGGTGAGGAGTTGAGCGTAAGCTGCGTGAAACGATCAGTTCGGTCAACGGGCTGTGACTACGCTGCTACGGCTCGATCTCCCGGCAAGATCGAAGCTTTTCAGCGTAACAGTACCCGAAACTTTCACAGGGTTTTCGTAAAGCTGCGAGGTTTCGGTAGGCTCGGAACCGTCGGTCGTGTAGCGGATCGCCAGTCCCGGCAGCTCCACATTCGCTTTCAGCATTCCGTTTTCTATGATCGCGCCCGGTTGAGGCAGGCGGTAATGATAGCCCCCGTTGATATACTTTAGTCTCGGCAGGTGCTTTTGGGCTATCGAGTTGGCAAAAATATTCCAGCCTTCGGCCATCATCGCTTTTCTGGCGGCATCATCGGCCACATTTTCCCACTTCCGCTCGGCCGCCCAGGCACTTTCCGAGAAGCCCAGGAGTTTTGGTAAAATCGAATATTCCATCATATCGCGCCCTTTGATCGTCTCGCTCCAAAGCTGCGCCTCGATGCCGTAAACGTTCTTGCGTGCTTCGGGTTTCATCAACTGCTTTCCTGCGAATTCTTCCTTCATCGGCTTGCCCATGGAAGTTTCCTCTGTGGTGCGGAACATATTGAATGGCGCAAATGCCCAGTTATCGCGTGTGTCCACAAACCCGCCCCAGTACAGGCCCGGCTCTTTGGGATCGTTGTTGTACGACATGTCGAAATAGAAGTTGGTCACATTACAAAGTACCACCGGATAACCCGCATTAGCCAGTCGGTTACCTAAATCGACGTCGTACACATTGTTCCAGACATAAGGATACACCTGGTGCCCTACGAACTCCGGGTTCGCGAGGTAGGCGCCGGTTTCCGTTTTGTTCAATGCTACCTCTTCCCAGCCGTGCACTTTCAGGTTGCGTTTTTCGAGCATAGGCAGGAGTTTTCTGAAAAAATAGGATTGCAAATAACGCGGCCCTTTCACCTCGGGATGCTCCGCCAGCAGCTTGGCAGCCATCGGCGATTTCGTCCAGACACCATCCGCCACCTCGTCACCGCCGGTGTGGAAGGTATCCATTTTCAAACCCGCCTGCTCGTATAGTTTCGCGATTTCATCTACCACCTTCACAAAGAAGTTGTAAGTCGATTCCCGGGCCGGGCTCACGACATTGTTCTTATAACCCTGCGCCGAAATGTATACCGACTTGTCGTCCGGATCGATCAACCGGTATTCATTCGCCTCTTTTTCCTTCCCTTCCTTCATCAACCGCTCATACCGCGCCTCCATCGACTTGATCGCCGCCAGCGCATGGCCGGGGAAGTTCAGTTCCGGGATAATTTTAATGTGCCGCTCGTGGGCGTATTTGAGTATTTCAATGAAATCCGCCTTGGTATAGTAGCCGCTTCCGTGCTTGCCTTTCTCATTCGCGACCGGCCCCGAGCCGTAACCCGGGTGCAACGCGTTCGCATTCATGCCCGACGTATGCTGGCGTTGCGCGCCTACCTGCGTAAGTTCCGGTAAACCGTCGATCTCGATCCGCCAGCCTTCGTCCTCGGTGGTATAAAGCAACAGGTGATTCACCTTATAGCCCGAAAGCAAATCGATAATGCGCTTCACCGATTCCTTGGTCTGGAAATTACGCGCTACGTCCAAATGCAAACTGCGGAACTGGAAGCGCGGCGCGTCCTGCACCTGCACGAATGCGAAACCGACCGAAGCGACCGGCTTCTGGTAAGCGTCCGTCGGGGCGAGTTGCAAAAGGCTCTGAACGCCATAGAACACACCCGCAGCATCGCTACCCTCAATTGTAATGCCCGTTTGAGCGATATTCAGGTTATATGCTTCGCTAGAAACACCATTCACGGCCACCTTACCGGTTTTCAAAACGATCGCTGCTTCTTCCGACGAAGGCTTATTAGGCAATCCGGCCTGAATCGGCAGATCAGTCCCGGTTAATGTCTTTAATTTACTGATCAGATATTTCGCCTCATTTTCGAGCCCTTCCTGATAGTATACATTCGTTTTACCCGTCAGCGTAAACGTACCTGCTCCCGGAACGAGTTTCACAGGGCTCGGGATAATTTTCAAAAGCTGCTCTTCACCCAGTTTGGTAAATGCGGTATTGGCCTTGTACCGCGTTTCGGCCGTCGGTACCTCTTTCAGATCCATCTTGCCGCGCAGGATTTGCTCCTTGGTTGTGAATGGTTCGATCGTGTAATCCGCCACCTGAACAATTTCCTTTTCCTTGCCTTCATTGTCATAAAACACGAAATACAAGCCCAGCGGAGCATCCGTTTCCTTCACCACGCCCTCGGTACCGGTGTAGGTAATGGTCATCGAATCCCTTGGGCGCATGATAAAATCCTTCGCGGGCACCATCTGGTACCAATCGCCATTGATATGTTCCACTACCGCCGGCTCCGGCGTTTTGTTCGACTGAATCGGCCGTGGCGACATATTCCAGAAAAGCTTCCAGTTAGAACCATCCAACGTAAAATCGCTTCCGTTGCGGATCGTAAACTGCGCTTTAAACGTCCCCTGAGGTTCGGTAAAATTGCTGACGAGCTTCCAGGAAACCGCAATTTTCTCGGCCTGTTCCTTGGATACGTTGCCTGATCTTTTGCAGCCTGCAATCAGCAGCACACCAAACAGGATCAGCGAAAGCGGGAATAGTTTCTTCATAGGGTCAAGAAAGGCTGGGATTGATTTTTCGGTGTTCAGAATACAACTTCCTAATTACTGACAATTGCGCAAAATATACTAGTGCAGGGTGCAAAAAGCGGCGCGAATAGCCCTTTCGAAAACCATTTCAGTACATAACCCTATAAACCGGCTACTATGGAAAACCCTTCGGGCTCTTCGTCTAGATTACTTTCGCTGGATGCCATGCGTGGTTTTACCATTGCGGCGATGATCATGGTCAACTTCCCGGGGCATGAGGATTTTGTATTTCCGACCCTCCGGCACACGAAATGGAACGGGTTGACTTTTACGGACCTGATCGCGCCTACCTTCCTTTTTATCGTCGGCGTATCGATTACATTGGCCTATTCCAAAAAACGGGGCGCGCCCAAAGGAGCATTGTACCGCAAGATCGCCGTCCGGTCGCTGAAAATATTTGCCGTCGGCATGTTCCTTAATATGCTGCCCGACTTCAACTTCTCAGACCTGCGCTATACCGGCACGCTCCACCGCATAGCGATCGTGTTCCTCGTATGCGCAATCCTCTTTTTGAATACCAACTGGAAACAGCAACTCGGCATCGCCATCACTATCCTCGTTCTCTACTGGCTCGCTTTGACCACCATCCCGACGCCGGGCGTCGCCACGCCGGGCATCGGCAAAGTAATGCTCGAACCGGGCGCAAACCTCGCTGCGTGGGTAGATCAGCAATACCTGCCCGGCAAAATGTGGCAGGGCAACTGGGACCCGGAGGGCATTCTCAGCACATTCCCGTCCATTGCGACAACCATTACCGGCATGCTCGCGGGCAGATTGATGCTGCTCCCGCTTTCCCCGAACGAGAAAAGCAATTCCCTGCTCACCGCCGGGTTTGCTACGGCCGCATCAGGCTACTTCTGGCACCTGATTTTCCCTGTCAACGAAAACCTCTGGACGAGTTCTTTCGTGCTTGTAACTTCCGGCTTTGCCTCCATGCTGTTCGGCGCATTGTATTTTCTGATCGACATTCGCGGTCGTACAAAAGGCATTGCTCCGGGTGTCATTTTCGGGGCTAATGCGATTGCCGCGTACGTTCTGGCCGATATTCTTGCATTGCTGTTTTACCTAATGCCGATCGGAAGCGGCACTTTGAATCACCTTGCTGTGACCGCATTGTCGCAAACAGGCATGGACCCGCGTCTTGCCAGCATGCTTTACGCCCTCTTTTTTGTGTGTATCAATTTCATCCCGGCTTACCTGCTCTACAAAAAACGTATTTTCATCAAGCTCTGACCCATGCGCTACCGAACACGGCTCATTATCCTGCTATTCTTAACCTGTCATACCGGCCTCGTCTTTCCGCAGTCCATGGATTTATCCAAAAGCCAGATTTTCAGTCCAAGCGGTAAGGCTACATTACTCAGGAACATTGAAGTATTACAAAATGAGGTAGAAAAACGGACGGGCATTAAACTGCCCGTTGCGAAAAAGCTTCCGAAAAGCGGTAATGTGATCGTGATCGCTCTGGAGAGCGAACTGGCCAAGTTACCTGAGCCATACAAAAGCGCCGTTACAGCATTATCCGAAACGAAAAGCGAGGGTTTTAAACTGATTGCCGGGCCTTCGAATACCATTGTGATCGCAGGAAAAGACGCGCGAGGGATATTATACGGCATCGGGCGGTTGCTGCGGAAGGCGGAAATGACCCAGGGTAAGTTGCAGGTTAGCGACCGGCTATCGATCAGTACCAGCCCACGGTACCCGATGCGCGGGCATCAGCTGGGTTACCGACCCAAAACGAACGCTTACGATGCATTTACCGTCGCCGGTTTCGACCAATATATTCGTGAGTTGGCATTGTTCGGGGCAAATACCATTGAAATACTTCCTCCACGCACGGACGACGACGCTACCAGTCGCCATATGAAGATACCCGCCGCGCAAATGATCGTCGAGCAATCCCGCATTTGCCAATCGTACGGTCTCGACGTGTCGATCTGGTATCCGAATATGGATAAAAACTACGTCCACCCCGACTCCATTGCGAAAGAGCTCGCGGAACGCGACCAGGTATTTGCGAGCC
The DNA here is from genome assembly GCF_900109045.1 of Dyadobacter sp. SG02. Lineage (GTDB taxonomy): Bacteria > Bacteroidota > Bacteroidia > Cytophagales > Spirosomataceae > Dyadobacter. The sequence continues at coordinate 14,856 of NZ_FNYL01000008.1, read as the reverse complement.
TACCCCGTCTCGACGGCGTGTTTGTACCGGCAGGCGACCCGGGCGAGTTGGAGCCCGATGTGCTTTTCGCATGGCTGGAAAAAGAGGCGGTTGTTTTGCAGAAGTACCATCCCAAAGCCAAAATCTGGGTCTCGCCCCAGGTGTTCCGACCTACGCAGAAATGGTTTGACGCTTTTTTCAGCCATGCCAATAAAGAATACCCCTGGTTCGGCGGAGTGGTTTTCGGGCCGTGGGTGAAAATTCCGGTGAAGAAAATCCGGGAGATGCTCAAACCTTCCATTCCTATCCGGCATTATCCCGACATTACCCATAACTACGCCGCACAATACCCCGTACCGCACTGGGATCTTGCGTGGGCGATGACGCTCGGGCGCGAGAGCATTAACCCGCGACCATTTGATGAAAAGGCCATCCACAATGCATTGGACCAATATGGTATCGGAAGCGTGAGTTATTCGGAGGGTACCAACGACGACGTCAACAAGTTTGTATGGAGCGACCAGGATTGGGACCCGGAAATGCCGGTCATCGAGACTTTGCGTGATTATTCCCGGTTATTCTTCGGCCCCGAATACAAGGAAACCGCCGCGCAAGCTATTATCGATCTTGAAAAAAACTGGCGCGGCGAGGTGATCGGTAACGACGGTATCGACATTACCCTCCGCCAATGGCAGTCGATGGAAAAGAATGCGCCTTTGAAATTACTTCAAAATCCAAGGTTCCAGATGGGGCTGATCCGCGCCTATTTCGACGCATACACCCGCCAGCGGCTCATTTATGAAACGGAACTTGAACAGCAGGCGCGACGTGCGCTGGCTGCCGGGCAGTCGGGCGTTGTGAAAGCCATGCGAAATGCAGAAGATATTCTGGAAAAGGCCTGGAAGGAGCGCATTCTCCCCGATTACCAGCAAAAATGCAACGACCTGGCCGATTCGCTTTATAAAAGCATCGGTGCGCAACTCACCATCAAAAAGCACGGTGCGATGTCGGGCCGGGGTAATTTTATGGACCTGATCAATATGCCGCTGAACGACGCGCCCTATTTGCTGGACCAATTCAAAAGGATTGAAAAACTGGCTAGCGAGGCGGAAATGCTGCGGGAAATCGACCAGCTCCTGCATCGCACCGATCCGGGTCCGGGTGGGTTTTACGACCATTTCGGCGATCCGGAAAGCTGGTACCGGGTGGTGCCTAACCTGTCGTGGGAAGAAGATCCGGGCAGTTTGCAATCGCCCCGGATCGGTTTCGGCGTGGGTTTGGTGGGGGAAGAATGGGTAGACGAAATTCAGGCGACCGGTTTCAAAGGCCAGGTAACCCCGCGTGCGTGGATGAAGCAGGCTAAAACGCTTTACGACCAGCCATTGCGGATTCGTTACGACAATCTGGACCCGGAAGCCACTTACCGTATCCGCATTTCGTACACCGGGCGCTTCCGCTCACGCATGCGCATGACCACTGACGACGGCCAGACCATCCACGATTTTATCCAGACCGGCGAACAGCCTACATTTGAATTCAATGTTCCCAAAGCTGCTACTTCCGATGGCACGGTCATTTTTGAATGGACGTGCGGCGAAGGCGAGCGCGGCTCGCAGGTGACAGAAATATGGTTGATGAAACAATAACCTAAGACTTCGCAATGGAATCCACATTACTTGAAAAACTGAAAAACGGCGGCAATGTATACGGTACCTGCATTACCTCTACCGGCCCGATGTGGCCCGCGGCTGTAAAGAAAACCGGCGTCGATTTTGTGTTCATCGATACCGAGCATATACCGCTGGGCAGAACGGAAATGGCTACATTATGCCAGCAATTCCGGCATTTGGGCATTACGCCCATCGTCCGCATTCCCTGCCCCGATCCTTACCTCGCCTGCCAGGCCATCGATGCCGGTGCAAAAGGTATTGTAGCGCCTTACCTCGAATCGGCGACGCAGATTACGGAACTGGTGGGCGCTACCAAATACCGGCCGCTAAAAGGCGAGGTTTTGCAGAACTACCTCAGCGGGACAGTGCCGATGCCGGAAAATATTCGGGATTATGTAGCGCAATACAATGCAGGAAATATCTGCATTGCCAATATTGAAAGCGTACCTGCGATGAACAACCTGGATGCATTGCTGTCGGTACCTGGCCTGGATGCCGTTTTCATCGGCCCGCATGATCTGTCGGTAAGCCTTGGGTTGCCCGAGCAATACGACCATCCCGATTTCGAAAAAGCCGTTTCCTACATCATTCGCACAACCCGCTCGAAAGGCCTTGCCATCGGCATTCATTTTTCACTCGAACCCGAAAGGCAGATTCAATGGATGAAGGAAGGGGCTAATATTGTCGTGCACAGTTTTGACGTAGCGCTTTTTGTGCAGAAACTGAATGCAGATCTCGCTGTAATCAAAAAGGCGGCCGGCGATCCGGCGGCTGGCGATTTGCCAACTGCCCTGGCTGATATTTCAATGGTAGTTTAATACCCCTATTTCCCCTGCCACATCATCAGTCCTTCGATCAGCGCGGTGAGTTGTTCGAAGGGCATGGCGGGCGTAAGGTATGCATGCGGGCCCATAGGGTCGTCCAGCCAGCTGTTAGTTCCGCCTTCGATCGTGATCTTCCCGCGTTTTACGCCAAAATAGGGCTGAACGCCACGAACCGCGACCAATACGGCCGTCTGGTCCCAGCTCATCCGGCCATCCACATCGCCTTTGGCGAGCGGCATTGCCATTGCAAAAACTTCTTTCACCGGGCTTTTCAGGCTTTCGTTGGCGATTACGCGTTTGCCGGTTTTAATTTCCTTGCCAATTTCCAGGCCGCTGAAAAGGATTTCGGTAGGCCATTCGGTAAAAACCTTCGCAGATGCTACCGAATCCACCAGCACATTATACTCCCGTCCTTTCGGGAAATGGCCGGCCATCGATACGAGTTGTTTCACCTTTTTACGGACAAGACTACTACCCGACAGCTGTGAATTAGCATCCGGCCCGGAGTCGAGCAGGTCTGCGAGGTTTGTCAGAAAACCGACCGTCACAATGGTAACGCTCTGGTCGGGTTGCCTGGCGAGAATTTTGCGATACGTTTCGACCGCATTCGGCGCATCGGAGGTTTTGGCGATTTTATGCGGGTATTTTTCTACCAGCATTTCGGGCCATTTCTGCGTGGCGCCGAAACTTGCCCCTTTCCCTTTCGGCGCACCGGTGGGTAATTCGGGACGGCCGAAATAAGTGTTAAGGATTTCAATCGTGGGTACTACCAGTTCATTTTTGTTGGAAGAAATCACGGCCAATGGCTTCACTTCTCCTTTATCCGCCAATGCGTGCATTACCGCCATGGCCCCTACGTCGTCGTAATCCGGGCCGATATCGGTGTCGAGGATCAGCGAATTGACCGATCTTCCGGTTTGGGCATAGGAATTCGAGAGGGTAAAGAGGCAAAGGATCAATAGAACTTTGTTCATGACATTCATTATTCAAAAAATGCGGTCTGTTGTAAAGCTATTCGCTTTTTCCTCCCGATATGCTGCGTAGGGGGGGATTTTTTCAGCGATAACAAAGGTTACATCAGTTTTTCAACACCTGGAATGCCTGTTTTGTTTCTCCATTCACCACTTCGAGTACATATATTCCCTCATTAAACTCACGCCCTGAGAGGTCGATCTTGCGTTTCTGCGTCGGGTTCAATGCTTCGCCATCGAGCTGTTTCAATACCCGTCCGTGCAAGTCATACACATTCACGGATACCGTATTGCTGGCCGGAACCTCGTCGCCCAGGTAGAATACCCCTTTCGATGGATTCGGATAAACCGACCATTCGGATTGCGCTTCGAATGCGACCGTACGTACGCGGGAGTATTGATAAGTGCTGTCGATATCCACCATTTTTAACCGGTAATACAAATTCCCCCATTTGCCCGGCAGCTGATCGGTATACGCGTATTTGAGGCCGCTTTTCAAATTACCTTCCCCAAAAACCTGCGCCAGCCTCACAAATTTCCCCTCGCGATATGCCTCGTCGCCGGAAGCTACTTCGATATCAAAGTGATCGAAGTTTTCCTCGGAAGCGGTTTCCCATTCGAGGATAACGTCCTTGGATTGTACGTCGCCCTCCTTTTTACGTGCATTAAAGCTCACCAGTTCAACCGGTAATGCCCCCGGATTTCCGACAAACGCCTTGGCTATCCAGAATTCAGAGAATGATTTCAATTTCATTTCAATATAATATCCTTTGTCGTAAGGAACGACGGCCACCTCTCCGGCCGGGTGAAAGGACCATGTACCTTCGGTACTGTTGCTCAATGAACCATCCTCCTTCGAAGTATTCGCCGTATTGCGGTATTTCGAAATGCCCAGTTCGAACGGATTCACGGGCTTACCGCATGTTCCGCAACCCGACGCGTTGATCAGCGCTTCACTCTCTGTTTCGAGGAAATAAAACCGGACGGTCGCCAGATTCGCAAGTTCGCTGTTGGCAGGTTTTACGGTAAAATTCCGGTCGAGGTAATAATGCCCGTTACCGTTTTTGACTCCCGACGTGTTCAGGTAGGTCTGTACCTCGGTGTTACCCATATTCTGGCCGTTGGGATTGATCGCCGCCATCAGTTTTCCGTTACTGGTAAAATTCACCCAGCCCGAACCGGACACCTGCTGGGTAACCACGCCGCCCGCATTATCGAGAATCGGTGAAACTTTGTCGAAAATGTGAATGTCGTCGAGGGCAATGCCTTCGCGGTGCGTAAAGCCGTCGGAAATCAATACAAAACGTAATTTAAGGTTAGTAAACCCGGTAGGCAACGGGATACTCGCCACGTGCCACCGCAGGTAATCCTGCATTGCCCAGGCGCCATTGCCCGAATAGGTCTTGTTGTACCAGTTGGTACCTTGTCCCACGGCACCCAGTCGGGTCCACGGCCCGCCATTTCCGGAGTATTCGATGTACACGTAATCACACGGTGTAGGCTCGCACACTTCAAGATCGATCGCCGCGCTGTAACTCAGCGTGGGTGCGCTGAGGCTGCTTACATTGAAGCAGGGCGAATACAGGTACGATTCTTCCTTGTCGTTATGTCCCCCAGCCAGATTGGTCTTCCACACCTTCGTCCCGCTGGCCGCCTTGTTCAGCGCACCGGAAGTCGGTGTCCCCCACTTCCACGAGCTGTTCGTTCCTTTGGCGCTCCAGAAGCCGTCGCCGTTCTCAAAATTTTCAAGATAAGGGAACGAGCTCAGCACCGGAGCATTGAAAACTTTCACCGACAGTGTGTCATTATCCCTGAAACTGTCCGTTGCCAGTTCCGACCACGCTTTCAGATTCAATCCGCCAACTGCCGAAAGATCGGCCTTGGGCCCGAAAGTGAAATCGATGGTCGTCCGCTTGGCGAGCGACGGAATGGTATCTCGAAGGACGGTACCGTTTGGCAACAACAATGCCACGGGCAGGTCGGTAATATCGCGTGCCGAGCTGTTGCGGATGCGGATAGCGATCGTTTCCGCATTGCCCAATCCGCAGCTTTCGGTAGGCGGCGCAAGCAACGTCAGCATTTGAATATCATCCGTAACCGACACAAGGCGGATGTCGTCGAAAGAATATCCTGCGCCGTTGCTATAATCGGACGTGAGCATTTTGCCCCATTGTCCCCAGCGGACCTGGAAGCTCGATGAGAAGTTTTTCCCGTTAGCGGAAAGCAAGGCGCTCATTTCGAGCGGAACGGTTGTTTTGTACCCCTCGGTTGTGAGGTTTTGGTTGGCAAAAAGGTCGTAGATCTCGATCCACGCATCGGTATCCTTTCCTCTTATCCACACCTTGTTGGCATTGTTCGCTTTTTGTCCGTGGTTTTTATACGAAAATATCAGGCGCACGTCATTCGAATTGATGTCGTACCCTGCCAGGTTGAAAGTCCCGGTCAGATAACTCGTATTACCCGGCGCATAAGCGCGGCTCGCATCGAGCGTCAGTGCCCTCTGGCCGGACGCAGCAAAACCTGTGTTGACGAAAGTCCTGATCCGTCCGAAATCGGTATCAGCGCTGAAATCGTAGCGTCCATCGCCCGTAAGCCCCATTTGCGCGACTGTTACGTCCTGCGCAGGGAGGTTTTCCATGTTATCATTAAATGGCAATGCCAGCTGATCGTTGGGCAATTGCCTGAAAAGCCTGCTGAGTGTATCGTTCGCTGTAACGGCATCCGCATTACTGTGGATAAAAACTTTGATGTTGTAATCGCCCGGGTTGCCCAGGCTGGCCCCCACCTCGAATGTATGGTCATAGGTCTTTCCTTTTTCGATAAAAGGCGTGATCGTTTCGATCGGTACGGCTACGCCATTGAGCGTATACCCTACATCCAGCGATCCGTTGAAGTCCACGTCATCGAGGTTCTTAATCCTCATTTTAACAAAAACTGTCCCGGCCAGCTCGGTAGTAGTATTCTTCCTGCCCGATGACGCGGGCGTTACAATGGATTCTACTTTGAGGTCATTATTCGAAATGCTGCCTGCGCATGTTCCGGTATCCGGTTTCCGCGAAATGGCGAGCGCCCTGCGCCCGGCAGTCCCGTTCATCCGGGCTCGCACGGAAACGTAGTAAATTGAATCTTTCAGCAACCCGCCCAATGCATAGGTAGTACCAGCGGTTGTGGCCACGGGTACCATCTCATTTCCTTTGAGCATCATTACTTCGTAGTCCGTAGCACCTGTCACAGCCGTCCAGTCAAGGGAAATATAGCCTTCGCATTGCAGGGCCGATAGTGTTAAAGTCGGGACGCCCATTACCATAAACGGCTCCGAGATGCTCTGGGTGCCTGTGCTGTTCTGGATCACCCGTACGCGCACCTTGTCCGAGCGCAACCCCACGGGTATTGCCCATGCAAGCTGGCTGGTTCCTGCCGCGACATTTGTCGAAATATTGGTCCAAACTCCCCCGTTGTTGCCGCTGTATTGTACGGTAAAAGTGCTGCCGCTGTTCCCGAAAGCATCCCATGAAATGTAAATCGGGTCACCGTCTTTCTGGCGTTCGCCGCCCACCGGATTGGTAATCGTGATGGAATTGGGAATAATATCGTAAACCACGAAATATTCCTGCGACGGCAACTGGCCTACCGTGGTACCTTTGACGGAAATGGTGTAGTTCCCCGCGGCGGGGCTGTTGATCACCACCTGTTCCATATTATTACGGTTGTCGACGCCCGTGCCCGCAATATTATTGACGTTTGCAGCCGAGGGATCGAGTAACCGAGGCAGGATCACACCCGAGGCAGGATTAGTCACCTGCAGGTCGAGATTGTGGACCAGGTTCTGCGACGCCAGCGTGCTGCCTGCGGGATCATTCCAATAGAGCATCACCTTCACCTGCGCCGTATTGGCCGGGATATTCACGGAAAAATTATTGGTGCCCTGGTGCGCGACCTGCCCTACCGAGTAGCTCTGCGATTCGAGCATTTTCACCGACCGGAGCAGGTTCAGCCAGCCATATCCGAAACGGTAATCGGGACCTTCGTTACCTTTATCGACCGCACCGTTCACCAACAATGCCTTCATCAAGCCATTCTTAGGGTTCTGGTTGCCGTTCAACTGACGGTACCGCTCGTAAAGCATCGCAAGTCCTCCCGACACGGCGGGTGCGGCCATACTCGTCCCGGTTCCACCCCCATACAGGTTGGCCGGAATCGTGGACATGATAGCACTTCCCTGTGCCGTAATTTCCGGCTTCAACCGGCCGTCCTTTACCGGCCCCCGGCTGGAATTCGCCACAATTACCCCGACTTCGCCGGTTGCACCGACGGTAATTACGTTCTTGGCCGTCTGATAACCGCCCAAAACAGTTCCAAAACCTAATGCAAATGGCGCACAGGTGGTAGATCCGCTATTACCGGCGGCGAAAACATGTTGCAGGTAAGGCATTTCGAATGCCTGCTGATCCAGAATATAGGAATACAGGTCATACGCTCCGTTCGTTTCGCAGGTAATCACATCCGATCCGTAGGAATTGTTGGTGACTACCATGCCAAAATCCTGCACATACTGCGGCGAATACGCCAAAATCGACGAATAGCTCTGGGACACCACGGTCGCCTTGGGCGCGTAACCCGCGTAGCGCTCGTCCATAATGCCCGCACCCGCCATCGTACCCATCACGTGCAAGCCATGCGATCCCCCTTCGATGGGCGCCCTGTTGATGATCCGGGAATTGAAATCGATGTGCCGCAATGGGTTCGATTCGTCGCCGATCCCTACTACCACGCCCGCCCCGGACAAATTCCTGCTGCCCGGCAGGGCCGATTTCAGGACATTGGCGCGGCCGTTTACAGTACTCTTATTGTTCAACTGGCGGTCGGGCTGCGGCACTGCCTGCACATATTGCACAAACGGCTGGCCTGCAAGCTTTTTGAGCTCCTTCGCCGGCACTCTCACGGTCAGTATCTGGTAATTTTTGTATTGATCCGAAACGACTTGGTATTGCTGCGCCTTCAATGCAGCCTGTATCTCTTCGTAGGTGAAAGACTTGGGATAGCTGATCCACAGATCGACAGTGGTGGGGCCGGTAAATGCATGAGGCGGGATATTGCCGTTGGCGAGGCCGGGCTGCATTTTTTGGTCGGCGCTGAGCTCCACGATAGCCCTTCCTTTCGTACGGGCCAGTGCGCCGGGATTGCTGCCTGCGGCTATGGTGGCGGTATACGCGTAATTGGGAATGTATTCAAGCAATTCGATGCCCTCTTTCCGCAGTTCGCGTCGCTCATCCTCCGTAGGAATGTCGTCGAACTGGATCACTACGAAAGATTTTTGCCCTGCGGTAGACAGTCTGAATGCCGCATTCGCACGGCCGTTTGAAGACGAAACGTTTCGCTCCGGTGTGAACGAACCGCTTTGGAGAAGGATTTGATAATCCTGCCGTTTCTGGCCCCAGGCGTTGCTAATCAGCAAGCTTGCAAGCCATAGTGTGTAGTAAAGATTTTTCCACTTCATAATTTTAGGTACAGATAAAGGATAGGTAATTCTACTTCAATTAACCTAATTATGCAAAATAATTCGAGTATTGTTTAATATAAATTGGCATACCATATAAACTAGTTGAAGTACAGCAAGATGATGCCGTCACAGGGTGCGAACCTTGAATCGTATACGTGAATTTACCAGGCCCTAATTCTGCACGAATTTGTAATTAGCTGGTGGCTGGTATAACTTAGCAGCCTTAATTTTACCGTGCGTCGCACGCATCCTTATGAACTTATACGGCCTGATCGGATACCCGCTTACCCACTCTTTTTCAAAGCGCTATTTCACCGACAAATTCATCAGAGAGAAGATCAAAGAGAGCAGCTACGAGCTTTTTGAGTTGAAATCGCTGGAAGAATTGCCCGAATTGCTGAAAAAGAAGCACGACCTCCGCGGACTGAATGTGACGATTCCTTACAAAAAGGATGTGATCGCCTACCTCGACGACCTCGACGATGCCTCCGCCGAGCGCATTGGCGCGGTGAATACGATCAAAATCTACGCCGACGGCAGCACGAAAGGCTTCAATACGGATTACTATGGCTTCCAGCAATCGCTCGTGGAATGGCTCGATAAGCGCGGGGAAGCCTGTGCGAGTTTCAAAGCGCTCATACTGGGCAACGGTGGCGCGGCAAAGGCCGTCCAGGTCGCTTTGAAGGATTTGGGAATGGAGTACCAGATCGTTTCACGCCAGCATAGCGACGATTGCGTATCCTACGAAGGCCTTACACAGGAAGTAATCGAAAGCCACCGGTTGATCATCAATACAACTCCGCTGGGAACCTTCCCTAATACCGAAGAATGTCCCATGATTCCCTACCAATGGATTACAAGGGGGCATTACCTGTACGATCTCGTGTACAATCCGGCTGAGACATTATTCATGAAAAAGGGCAGCGAACAAGGTGCCGCCGTCATGAATGGTTTGAAAATGCTGGAATTACAGGCTGAAAAAGCCTGGGAAATCTGGAATACCGAGGAAAACCTCTGGAGCATTTAAACCCGCTTGTAGAAAGTCCACAAATCATCCCCGATGGGTTCCGAGCCCTTGAACACGCCGCGCGGAGTGGGTGCGGGAACACCGTTTCCGATGGTCAGCCTACCCTGGCACCGCCGGATCTCGTCCCATAAGCCGCTTTCAAAAAACGCATTGATCACCGCCGCGCCTCCTTCGACCAACACCGACTGTATTTTACGCCGGTGCAGCGCTTCCAATAGCTGGGCTATCAGATCACGATCTTCATCGATTTTCAGGTAGGCCGTCGAAGGTAATGCATAACGTTCGGGTTCAGCTGGGATTCCGGTTTCCCGATCGTAGTTAACCACGATCGTGCTCTGCGAATGGTCCAGTAAATGCAGGTGTTCGGGCAATTGCAAATGTTTATCGGTAACAATCCGCACCGGGTTTGTCCCGGTCCAGTGGCGAACATTCAGCCGCGGATTGTCCATCAATGCGGTTTTAAAACCCACCATAATAGCGTCCTCCTCCGTACGCCACTGGTGCACGCGCATACCCGACAGTGCGCCACTGATCTGCACGGGATTGCCGGTTTCGTAGCCCAGGAATCCATCGGCGGTTTCGGCCCATTTGAGGATTACGTAAGGTCGTTGGAGGGTCATAGCCGTAAAAAAGCGCTTATTCAGTTCCAGTCCGCGCGCTTCGAGCACATTACGTTCCACTTCGATACCCACCTCCTGCATCCGGCGAATACCCCGACCCGAAACCAGTGGATTGGGGTCGTTATTACAAATGACTACTTTTTTCAGTCGGCGGCTCACGAGCAGGTCGGCGCAGGGAGGCGTTTTGCCGGTATGCGAGCAAGGTTCGAGCGTCACGTAGGCAGTGGCTTGTGGCAGTAAATGCGAATTACCTTTCGCGTCCGTATCCTCGATCGCGCGTACTTCCGCGTGCGGGCCTCCGTAGGCACGATGCCAGCCTTCGCCGATAATCCGGCCTTCATGGACGATCACACAGCCCACCATCGGGTTCGGGCTCACCGCCCCGCGGCCGTATTCGGCGAGCTGCAAGGCCCGTTCCATCCATTGATTGTGCGTCTCCATGTGGCAAAAATACAAATGCCCTTTTAAACTCAACTTTCGGGAGTTCCTATAATTTGCTAACTTTCCGACATTGGATCAAAATCAGTGAAAATGACTTCTGCACGCCAGCTTTATTTATATATAGTTAAAAACATCACAGTTTATCCGGAAAAAGAGGCTCAGGCAATCTCGTACATGCTGTTGGAGCATTATATGCGCCTCCGCAATATCGATGTGCTGGTGGATCGCCCGATACCCGAAAACACGGCTCAGCCGGACTGGGATAGCATTATCAAACGTCTGAACAACAACGAGCCCGTTCAGCACATCATCGGCTCCACGGAGTTCTGCGGCCTCGAATTCCGCGTTTCCTCGGCAGTGCTTATCCCTCGTCCGGAAACCGAAGAGCTCGTGCAAATGGTGACGCGCGACTATGCGGAGCCCGATAAAAACATCTCCATTCTCGACATTGGGACCGGCAGCGGCTGTATCGCCATCGTGCTCGCGCGCTTTCTTCCGCATGTAAGCGTACATGCGTGGGACGTTTCCGACGAAGCCCTGGAAGTAGCGAAAGAAAATGCCCGCCAGCTCATCGCCGACGTCACTTTCGCGAAACAGGATATGCTCAATGTAACATTCCCCCTGCCCGGCAATATCGTTCAGTTCGACTGCCTGGTGAGCAACCCGCCTTATGTGACCTATTCCGAGGCCGAAAGCATGCGTCCGAATGTGCTCCGTTTCGAGCCGCACGAGGCGCTGTTCGTGGAAGACAATGATCCGCTGCTTTTTTATAAAGCTATCGCCGATTTCGGGGTGCACCATTTGAAACAGCAGGGCAAATGCTACGTCGAGATCAACGAGCATTTCGGCGCCGAAACCAAAAAGGTTTTTGAAGAAAGGAATTATAAAAAGGTTGAAATCCTTCGTGATATCAATGGTAAGGACCGCTTCGTGAGAGCTATCTGGGCCTGATCCATTTCTAAATTTATTTTCATGTACATCGAAAAAATCAGGGAGGTCCTGGACGAAATGGGCAAGGTGGTCGTGGGGCAGGACAAGCTGCTGAACCGACTGCTGATAGGCCTTTTCACCGGCGGCCATATCCTGCTCGAAGGCGTTCCCGGACTAGCCAAAACTTTGACCATCAATGTGATGGCCAAAGTCCTCCACCTGGATTTCAAACGCATCCAGTTCACGCCCGACCTGCTCCCCGCGGATTTGATCGGGACGATGATCTATAAACCCAAAATCGGCGATTACGAGGTCAAAAGAGGCCCTATTTTCTCCAACCTCATCCTGGCCGACGAGGTAAACCGCTCCCCTGCCAAGGTACAATCTGCGTTGCTGGAAGCGATGCAGGAAAAACAGGTGACGATCGGCGACGAGACTTTCCTCCTCGACCGCCCATTTGTAGTACTCGCTACGCAAAACCCGGTTGAGCAAGAGGGTACCTACCCGCTTCCCGAGGCGCAGATCGACCGGTTTATGATGAAAGTCTACGTCGATTACCTCGACAAGATGAAGGAGCTGGAAGTAATGCGCCGGATGTCGGATATTAATTATGAATACAAAATCCGGCCTATCCTGAACAAAGAGGAAATTTTCGCGATCCGCGATGAGGTTAACAAGGTTAATATCTCCGATACCCTCGAACGCTACATTATCGAACTGGTATTCGCCACCCGCCGTCCGCTCGATTACGGACTTCGCGACGAGGCACGTTACATTCAGTTCGGGGCTTCGCCGAGGGCAACTATTTACCTCAATCGTGCCGCAAAAGCATTGGCATACCTCGAAGGACGTGACTACGTACTGCCTGAGGACATTAAAGAGCTCGCACCCGACATCATGAACCACCGTATCCTGCTGAACTACGAGGCCGAAGCCGACGGCGTACGCACGATGACCATCATCGATTCCATTCTCCGGAAAGTCGCCATTGGATAATTCACGGTACCGGATCGTGGCCGTGCCCGCCCCAGGGATGACAGCGCGCAATGCGTTTCAGCCCCATCCAGCCACCCTTGAAAGGGCCGTGTTTCTGCACGGCTTCGATCATATATTGCGAACAGGTGGGCGTATAGCGGCACGAATTCGGCAAATACGGGGAAAGCGCCGCCTGATAAAACCGTACGAGGCCTATGAGTAAAAATTTCATTTCGCGTCTTGTCTCATATTAGTATATTTGACCATTAACACCACAAAAGCATGCTTTCATATATCATGTGGGACGCAAGTCCCGAAATCTTCACCATTCCGGAGATCGCCGGTTTTGGTCCCTTCCCTGTCCGTTGGTATGGTCTACTTTTCGCAGCCGGCTTCCTGATCGGCCAGCAAATTATGATCTATATTTTCAAGAAAGAAGGAAAGACGCTGGAAGATATCGACTCGCTCACACTTTATATGGTGCTCTCGATCGTCATCGGCGCCCGTGTAGGCCACTTTCTTTTCTATGAACCCGAAGTACTGTTTAAAAATCCCCTTGAAGTGATATTACCTCCCTACGCCGGGCTTGCAAGCCATGGTGCGGTGATCGGGACGGTGACCGGGCTCTGGCTGTATGCACGCTCGCGCAGGGGTACTGGCCAGACGTTCTTCTGGGTAACCGACCGACTGACCATCACTTTTGCATTGGGCGGCTCATTTATCCGCTTTGGTAACCTGATGAATTCCGAGATCGTCGGAAGACCGTCCGATCTGCCCTGGGCATTCATTTTCAAGCAAAATACCGAGTTCCTGCAAATCCCGCGTCACCCGGCGCAGCTTTACGAATCCATTACGTGCTTCATCCTCACATTCGTCCTGTTCGGGATCTGGAACAAGTACAAGGCCGCCACGCCACGAGGGCTTATGGTCGGTGTGTTCCTCGTATGGGTGTTCACGCTGCGTTTCCTGTATGAATTCCTGAAAGAAAACCAGGAAGCGTTCGAAGCCAATTATGCGCTGAATATGGGGCAGATATTGAGTATCCCTGCGGTATTGCTCGGCCTGTACTTCATTATCCGCTCCCGGCGAAACCCGATGGAGGTAGCCGCCAGCTGATTCCCCCCTGCGTGAGCAGGCGTGCATCAGTGCGGCGTTTTCATTACATTGTAATTAGTTTGAAACAACTCTAACCATTGTCAGATGAAAACATCCTTTATAGCCGCATTTCTTTCGTGTGCCCTGCTCATAACCGGTTGCGGCAGTAGCAAGGAAGAAAAAGAAGCCGAAGAAAAAGCCGCCGCCGACAGCCCGGCCGACGCTCTTCAGGCCATTGCCGATAAAGCCAAGGAAATGGGCGACCGCGAGGCAGTCGACCCGGTGGATTTCCGCAAGCTGAAAGACCTTTTGCCCGAAAGCATCGCCGGTATGAGCCGCACGGAAGCGACGGGCGAGAAAACCGGAGCAATGGGCTTTACCGTTTCGACGGCACAGGCGAAATATAAAGGAGGCTCCGACGAATCGCTGAATATTGAAATTGTGGACACGGGTGGTATTGCCGGCGTGTCGACCATGGCCCTCGCTGCCTGGTCCATTGCCGAAATAGACAAGGAGACCACCAACGGCTACGAAAAAACGACAAAAATCGAGGGTTACAAGGCCTTTGAGAAATATAATAACGAAAGCAAATCCGGCGAAATTAATGTACTCGTCGCCGACCGTTATGTGGTGAACGTCGAAGGCGATAACCTGAGCGTCGATCAATTGAAGGAAGCCCTGAAAGCGATCGACCTGGGTAAGCTGGGTGATATGAAGTAGGCCATAACGAAAAAGAGCCCGTCTCAAATCATTTTTGGGACGGGCTTCTGTTTTAAATGGTTTACAAACGTGTTTTCCGATTGGTATAAGATTTTAGCGGCATG
>NZ_FNYL01000007.1 GCF_900109045.1 Dyadobacter sp. SG02 | reverse complement strand
GTGGCTGTTGCACAACACTACTGCTTGATTTGAGCTTTGACTTGCCTTTCAAGATATCGATAGTAGAACCGCTCTTGCCAACCTAAAGTAGCATAGGTGGGAGTAAATGATCTCATCTATGCTTTTTTTCGTGGAATCGGTCGCGCTTGGCGACAGCCCGGCCTTGTATTTTAGCAATTTCTTCAAGTTGTAGGCGATGGCGGCCATAATCATACATTTATTTGCCTGCTCAATGCCTTTTGCATTTATTCTACCCATGCCAGTATAATTGATTAGTGAACCAATTACCGGCTCGACAGTGCTGGAACGAAGCTTTTTATAGGTCTTGGCTCTATCGCTGCTCATTCTTTGGTACATCTGATCGTACAATGGCTTATCAAGTGAGTGCTTGATCCTTCTCGTCCCCATATAGTTCAGACACGTACTTTTTATTGGGCAGTTCATACAGTCTGCTGGATTGGTTCGGTAAATCTTTCTCTGGAGCTTCCTGTTTTTAGCAAGTTTTTCATAGCATCTAAATGTGGCATGCACTCCCTTTTTGCAGGTATATCGGTCATTCCCAATATCATAAGTAAATCCCTCTTCTTGCCTGTCTTTTTTGTAACTGGCAGTATTGGGAATGTAACCTTCGATGTTATGCTCAGCCAGAGACCGCATAGCATCTCCACTGCTGTAACCAGTATCTGCTAGTATTTCGTTGACTTGAATATTATGCTCCTGCATATTCTCGACAATTTTTTCGAGTATTTTGGGAAGGCTGACATTGTCAGCAGCATTACCCGGAAAAGCACCGATATAGGTAATAAGATGGCTAGCTGTATCAACACTGACCTGGCTGCGATAATACAGGTTCATTGGCTTTCCCGGCTTCATTGTTATTCGCGCATCCGGATCCGAAGGGCTAACGTGGCTCTCATTTGATGCAGGAACCCTTTTAGTCCCAGTAGTTTTATCGTTGCAAATTGGCTTTTCCAGCGCTGCAACATCTTTATCAACGTTGTCAGCTAATTCCTGAACGTATACGTTGGCATCGGCCATGACCTGTTTTTCAACCATCTTACTGATAGAAGCATTTGCACGCACGAGTGCACTGTCAATAGCCTGACGTTTTCCGGAGATCAAACCATGGTCTACACATAGCTTCAACACCTGTTTAAACAATGTAATGAACTGGTCTTCTCCATAAAGTTTGCGCGTACGACTGAGCGTTGAGTGCCAGGGGAATTCTTCATCTAAGTCATATCCCAGGAAGAACAAAATATCCATCCGCATTCGCGACGTGCGTATTATCCGCCTATCACTGGTAAGATTTTCAAGATATCCCACTAGCATCAGTTTCATAAACACGACCGGATCGATACTCTTTTGGCCTTCACTTCCATAATAGTCAGCCGTGCTCTTGTATAAGAAACGAAGATCAAGTATTTGGCTTAACTGGCGGTAGAAATTATCAGCCGGGACATACTCTGAAAGCTGAAAGTTGATGAACAAACGTTCCTGTTGAATCTTTTTTCCTTGCATGTACTGAAGTTAACCAAAATCGAGGTTTTAGCCAACACCTCCCAACCCCTTAATCTGGGTTTTGCAACATAGAAATCCAAGTGGGTTTAATCCTCATGAGTTGTGCAACAGTCACCAATTATGGAGGGGTTGTAAGAAAAAATTTAAAGTCTGCTGAAATTGTTTTGAGTAACGATGGCCATAGGGTGCAAACAAGAAGTGCGCTATCTAGCTAATCGCGAATTGGCAGCGTGTAGCTACTTGCCACGTTTTGCCCACCACATTTGGCGGGTATCCAGCGAGGCATTTTCCCAAAAGCATTACGGACCTTTCGAGCGAATTGAGAACTAACCGAGCCATTGGCTTTAATGTGGCGAACAACAGCTTTACCAGTGGATGTAATTGTAAAAGCAATCGTTATTAAGCCAAGCTTTTCAAACTTTTCTGCTGTGATATCAAGCTCTTTATTGATATAGATGTAGAACTGGGAAATGCCGCCAGGAAAAGATGTATTAACTTCTGGCGCTGAGTACACTATTTCCTTGACCTGGGAATCATATTTACCTTTGCATAATACGTCTTGACAAATGCCGGTGCCAGGTGAAAGTGAATGGCAGTAGAAGACACAAATTATAAGCCGAAGCATTTCGATTTCACATTTTGCTTTGGATTCATCAGTAAAAAAACGCAAGACTGAAATCATTTTGAATCGCCAAGCAATCTCCTGAGTAGCTCGACTTTCTCTTGTTCGGACGCAAGTAAACGTTCATAAAGCTTTCGATTTTCATCCAAAGCCTCGACCCATTTTTCAATAGGATTAAAGTTGATGGTGCAGTTATTATTTATCGACCCTGCATTATCATTCAAGGTACTGGCAATAATGTTTATTGCCGCTTCTTCGCTGAAGTTTTTGATTGCTTCTGCGGGAACCTTCAGTATCTGAGCAACCTGATCCAGGATTTCCTGTTCAACGACTTCCTTCTGCTCAAGTAGCGAAACCCTTTTTTGAGACCATTCCTCGCCAAGCTCGAAGGCTAAGCCTTCCTGCTTGATTCCCAACATTTCCCGAAAGCGCTTGATGTTCCGGCCGTGGTGAATATGTTTTGTCATTTCTTGCGAAGTGCTCATTTTTCAAAAGATAAGGTTTCTCTGGTTCTGATCAAAAGCCTAAAATAGCTGTTTTAGGGCTATGAAACCAAGTTTTGGTATTTTTTAGAATCACATCAATTCCGATTTTCACCATTTATTCCACTCAAACAGGGATGATGATGAGATATATTTCAGAAGATGGCAAGGATCTGAAACCGGTCTGGATATCAAGTCAGGAGACCGAGAGCCCGGAGAAAATACTCCCGGAATTTTGGAGAAATTATACGATTGTTGATTGCAGGTTCTTTCTGTGGCAGATGCTCTCAACATCGATATCGGCCGAAGGCCAGCATGTAGATGCCAGCCCTGGGGAGCAACTCTACTTTTTTGAGAATCTAGTGGTGTACCTTGAGGCGTCGTTTGTGTTGGATCAGCATCGGTCTTTGTCAAAAGCGAAAGCAGGTGAACGCGATCATATTGAGCCTCGTGAATCTTCCGGGGAGTTGGAATCATCAGAGAGGCGGCCAAATCGAGGAAGCCTACCCAAGAAGCTGAATAAGCGCCTTAAACGCCTTTCGATCTGGCATCGTGATGGATTCGATGACCCGTACGCGATTCTTGATTCCTTTTTTGACGCGTACGACCTAACAAGCTTTAAGGCGAGATTGTACGATATCCTGCAAGTGTGTTGTCAAGAAAAATATTACGACAAGGGTTGTCCTGCGGACGTACTTTATCTTCTGGAAAAGGTTGAATCGATCATCAATGTTGCCTACCTGATTCTGAGCGGCGAAAAGGAAAAACGGCTAACCAAGGCGAAACCATCCGCCGAAGTCACTTGCAAAGCTGGCGTAGGACCGGAAGCAGAAATTGAACTACCTGCCGGTACTATTCAATTCTTGACAGAATTTTTTGAATACAAGAGTCTAAAGAAGTGGAAACAGGAACTTAACCGGATTTGCCTTTACTCCCTAAGCAGCCAGTCTGCTCAGGAGTGGGGAGTTTACATTGACTTGCTTACCTTGTACCAGCTAGTTGGCAGACTATCGGAAACGGCTTTTGATCTTCGAAAAAATAAATCGGCGTTGGTGTAACGGCTGAAAGAAAGTATCTTGGGGCTTTGGTAGGGCGGTGATTCTGTTTCATCTTGGTGGATTGTTGCGAAGCCCGTCCTGCCTTGTTTTTGATGCTAACAATTAGCTGTCGTCGGCTTGCAAGATTTTGATCGCCAGGGGTAATTTGGATGATAAATGCAACCAAGTATTGACGGCGTTCTGGCTACGTGTCCCGAATTTTCCAATGAAAACCCAAGAGCAGATACTGAGAGAATTGTCAAAAATCAGGGAAGCTATCGTCAGAATCGCGGGTACACCAGGACTTCCCCCAGAAGAGCAATTTTCCGAAGCTGCACTGGATAAAGTTGCCCTGGAGTTAAAGAAGCTTTCCATTAAAAGAGGGGAATGGATCGATGACGGGGATCTGAGCAGATATTTCAAAGGGGTCTACAATGGCGGAAGGTTCATCCGGGAAACGTTTGGATTTAATGATTTTTTCAAGAAGGGGAAATCATACTATTACCGGAAATCCAGCATTATCCGTTTATCCCAGGAATTGAAATCCCGAAATGTCGACTTGGCCCGATACATGGAGCTTAAAGAGAGTGAGGCAAAATTCCAGGAAAAAGTCTCCGCGGTCGCTGCCGCAAACAAAAAGCAAAAAAAGAAGCCTCCATTTCAGTTACCTGATTCCCTAAAAGACATTACGACCGAAGACTTTCATCCAGCAGTTGAAATTGTTGAAGCCGAACTAAGCAAGCTGCGTGAACAGTTTACCAAAGAAAATCTTTCAAAATATATAGATCTCTACGGTGGTCATGCAATGATGAAATTCCGCTATCCATTTTCAGGGTTTGCTGAAAAGGAGATAAAATCCAAATGCAGGCGCTGGTGCGACCAATACAATATGGCCTGCGATGCTCTTTTTTGAGCACCTCCGATTCGAGGTACATCGCCTTTGTTTTCCCTTTGACCAGTTGTGGTTTTACGATGCCCGCATTTACTGCTTTAAGGAAGGCTGCGTTACTGGCTCCGGTTAACTTTAATGCAGCTTCTTTGGTAAGCAATTGATCTTGTTGCAGCACGCTTTTCAATTCCTCTTTGACAATTGCCCGGACGCGGTCCATGAACTCTTCGACTGTTAGAGAGTGCAGCAGGATGGTTTCCATAAATTTGAAGTTAGGGTGAAAAAATAGTGAGTTTGCACAAAACGCTTCTTTGGCTGCAAACATAGGTAAACAGCCGAATATCTGCTCCACATCATCAGTTTCACCTATTTGAAAATCGAAAGGGTCAAGGATTTCCACACTGTGGATTTTAGCTTTGTTTTCTTGGCAATACTAAAACAGAAAACGTGATGGAAAGGATGAGGGGAACGGATGAGGCCAAAGGCGGCCTATCACTAGATCAATTGATTACGCTTGCAGACCTGAGAAGTGTTCGGGATGAGCTTTTGGCAGCAATTGCCAGGCCGAGGGGATCTTCAACGGACACCGCGAAGAAATGGCTAAAATCTTCTGAGGTTAGAAAACTGCTTAATATTTCGCCTGGAAAGTTGCTAGCCCTCAGAGCTAATCGCCAGCTCGCATTTGTGAGACTGGGTGGAGTAATCTACTACGACAGGGACGACATTGAGGCGATGATCCAAAAAGCTAAAGTACCGACCTTGATTGGCAAGGCATGAATACCGCACACCAAACTTCCGGTCGAGGATGTGATGTCCCTCCCAGGCCAGAATACGTGGAGATTTATTTCCTTCAATGTAAGAAGACCAAAGAAGCGGCGAGTGAATTCCATCGACATTATTCACTGCGGTATTGGCGCTCTCCACGCGGAAAAGTCATTCGGGATTGGAAGCGTCTCGCCTGGCAATGGATTTGGAATAGGTGAGAATGAGGCAGGCGATAAATTTGGGTATTCGAAGTGCTAGGAGCGGCGACATTGTCAAAGCTAATTGAGGATTAACAATACACCACCTTGATTTTTCTATCCAAACGTGAAGTAAAGTTCAGCTGGCATGTGCGGTTCCAACGGGCTTTTCTGACGCGTTCTTAAAATCACGTGCAATATGTCTCTAATCCAAGTAGATTTTTTTATTCTTCCGGCAAGCTGTCTTGTCGGCGATGATCGAAATAACTCCAAACTCGACGGGGAAGGATTGTTTGAAGACGATATTTTCGGCGAGTTGAAGGTGATTGCCCTGAATGTCGAAGCTGTAACCGGTGTGATTGTGAATACAACCCAATACAGATTTTATCGAAACATTGTGAGTGAAGACCTAGGGAATGAATAAGGTAGGCGAGAGTAAGAAATTTAGGTATTCCCGAACTCATCAGGCAGAAGGCAAATCGACATTGCTCGCCGGTAAAAGTGTAAAAATTCTTCGGAATTATACTTTACCCGCATAGCGCGTAGTACATCGTCTGACCCTAACGAACACCATTCCCATAGCATGGTGTCAAAATTGTATTTGAACATCTGAATGGCGACTTCTTTACTGGTAAGACGTACCTGAGTTTCGCTGAGGCCATACGCTGATAAAAGTGCCGCTAATTTCTGGTGTGTTTCTTCCGTGTATTCGGAGTCCAAAAATGGCCCGAGGAGCCAACTCCATACATCATCACGTTCAATAAACGGGATTTGATTCGCTAATGCGAACCTGGAAAGTTTTTCAATTTCTGACGCCGGGACAAATATCAATTCGTCGCCCGTCCTGACTGTGAGCGGTCGTTTGGAGACATCAATATTGATGATGTTTTGATGGAATAGTTCTATCGAACCGTAGGCTACAGGAGGTTTGTAAGGATAACCCTCGATTCTGATTTTATCTGTCTCAATAGAGAATGTCCCGAGGTCTGCCATCATTTCCCGAACCTCATCCTTTGTTGAGGTGAATGGGACATAATCATTCGACCAGATGCCAGAATGGTCTTTTTGAGTGATCACTCATTAGCTTATCATAAATCTTGGCAATTTGTAAATCTTTGGGCAAGTCACTTAGCCAAGTAAGACTTGTAAATGTCATAATTCTCGGTATCGAAGCATACAAAAATGACTTCTCCAATGGTATCGGCGGTTGCCAGAAAATCAGACACGGTTTCAATGGCGATTTTTGCAGCGGCCTCCTTCGGAAACTTGTAGATGCCTGTACTAATATTAGGAAAGGAAATCGTGCGGATCTCGTTCGCAATTGCAAGTTTGAGACTATTACGGTACGCGGATGCCAGCAATGCGTGCTCATTACTGCTACCGCCATTCCAGACCGGCCCAACTGTGTGTATAACGAATTTCGCTGGCAAGTCTCCCGCGGTGCTGATTACTGCTTCTCCAACTTTACAACCGCCCTGTTTGTCTCTGATTCTTCTGCACTCTTCCAGTATTGCACTGCCACCGGCGCGATGAATCGCGCCGTCAACACCACTTCCGCCCAGGAGTGAGCTGTTTGCTGCATTGACGATCGCATCGACCTCGATTTTAGTGATATCGTCTTGTAATACTTTTATTATGGCCATTTTTCTAAACCTGGTTTATCATCTTTATTCTTAGTTGTAACCTTTTTTCGCCATGCCGGATCGAATGGGTGTAAATGCAAAGAAAGTTGTTTTAGACTATCACAAGAAACGAGATGGTAACATTTTTGCGGGCCATAATATTACTGGCTATAATGACGGTTGGAACAAGAGTACCTGGACAAACCAGGTTAATTAAAACGGTAACCGGCCGCGAACTCGAAAGTGGCCAGTTGGATCAGTTCATTCGGCAAAGTATGGATAGCCTGCAAATACCGGGTTTGTCAATTGCAATAATCAACGATGCCCAGATGGTCTATCATCGGACATTCGGGGTCAAAAACATTGACACCAAAATGGAAATCGATAGCAATACCATCTTCGAGGCTGCATCATTATCCAAGCCATTGTTTTCGTATTTTGTAATGAAGCAGATTGAAAAGGGGGTAATTGGCCTGGATGACCCTCTTTATAAATACATGCCGCATCCTGCCATTAAGGACAATGACAGCAGATACGAATTAATCACGCCACGCATGGTTTTGTCCCACACGACGGGCTTTCCTAACTGGTCGGTTGACAAGCCCATTGAAATGAAGTTTACACCCGGCACCGGCTTTTCGTACTCTGGCGAGGCGCACCAGTATCTGACCGCCTTGCTTGCAGTAATCCAGCATACCAACTGGCAACATGGATTGGATTCGATTTTTCAAAAGGACGTCTCGGCACCGCTGGGGATGAAGCGCTCATTTTATGTCCGGAACGCTTACACAACCAGTCATAAGGCAACGGGCTATTTTAAAAATGGGAAAGCCAAAGATTTTTGGCTGGATGGGTCAATATCCTTTGGTGGCGCGCACACGCTCCACACGGAAGCTGCGGACTACGCCAGATTTTTGATAGCGATGATCAATGGCAAAGGATTAAGAAAAGAGACGTTCGATGAAATGATGAAAGAACAGATTCACTTCCCCGAGGATAGTGACTTATCATCTACGGGGCAAACGGGTTGGTGCCTGGGCTTTGCGATGAAGCCAATGCCTTATGGTGTCAGGTATCTTCATACGGGCAGTAATTCCGGATTCCAATCCTATTGCTGTTTCAATAGGGAAACGAAATACGGATTGGTGCTTTTTACAAACTGTGAGAAAGCATTTGAGTTGTATGCACTCCTGGGCAAATACCTGGACGATGAATTTTGATTCCTACTTTAATGAACAGACCCATGCAAAGTTTAGAAACCATTTTTTTGAGTATCGCCATATTCGGCTCCGGCGTTTTGGTAATTTTCATTATCGCGAAGTATAGCTACCTCACCAAAAAAGTTTTTGCAGAGAAAGGAATGACCGGCAGTGTGAATAGGATGTCCTACGCGGAAATAGCATGCATTGTGATCGGTATAGCACTCGGCTTAGGTGCTTCGTCGGTTTTTACAACAATTGATCTTCCAGAGGACGCTATGGACATGCTAGTCTATGCCACAATCCTTGCCGGGGCTGGTTTGGGGCTCCTGGGCGCGCACTTTATCCGGAAAAAGGGTGAAAGAGCGTAATGAAACCGATCCCGACCGGCGGACGATCGAGAGAATAAGAGCGGGCGATACATCCGAATTTCGCATGATCGTGGAGAAATATAAAGATATGTCTCTTTCCTTGATTAGCTCATATATCATCGATGAGCAGGAGGCGGAAGATGTCTTGCAGGATGCATTTATCAAAACATTTAACCATATCCATCAATTTCGCTTTGATTCGTTATTCTCCACCTGGCTTTACCGGATCGTCGTCAACACTTGTCTTAGGAATAAAGAAAGGGATAGAGCAGGTCTTTTTGAGGAGTTGTCAGAAATAGAGTTTACACACTCTTACGAGATAACAGGAATTGACCTGTTGGAACAAAATGAGAGAAATGCATATATCTCACTTGCTTTCAAAATGATGAAATCGGAGGAGGCGCTTCTTTTAAGGCTTTTTTACCTATGCGAGCTGAGCATAGCTGAAATACACCAGGTGACAGCGTATAGCGAGGCAAACATTAAAGTTATCTTGCACAGGGCAAGGAAGAGCATGTATGAAATCCTGGTGAAGCTCACCGGAAATGACCTGAAAATCTAACATGGACGAAAAAACAACCAAGGACATCGTCAAGGCAAGTATGGTGCATACTTCGGATGAGTTTGTTCAGAAGCTAATGCATCAGATCGAATGCAAACATGCACTAAGGGGGCAATTTACCAAAGCGTTCAGGGTCGGCTGCAGTTGCTGTCTTATCATTCTGATGCTGTTCGCAACAACCTCGTATCCGGTCAGTGTATTTACCTTACATTTTCCCGCTTTCTACATCAAATTGAGCGCCGTTGTCATAGTATCGTGCTTGCTCAATAAGTTGATAGCTATGAAGGAGTTGCTGTCGGCCGAGTAGCTTCAATGGCTAAAGTCTACAAAAAAAGGTGCGGCCATACAACTTAGATTAGCCGCTGGCAGATCGCCAGCGGCTACAATTATCAGTTCGATACAGCTCTGAGTTTTCCAGCGTTTGTAAACAGCTTCTGTTTTACCAGCGCCATATGGTCGCTGATCCGCTGTTTCCTGACCCGCGCGTAGCGCTGGGTGGTCCTGATATTACGGTGCCCAAGCATCCTTCCAACATCTTCCAGCGGCACACCGTTGTTGAGCATCATATCGGCAAACGTATGACGTGCAAGGTGGGTATTAAGCGGTCTTTTGATCCCGCAGATCACCGCAAGCTCCTTCAAATAGACATTATAACGGAAATTGCTGTTCACCGGGATCAGCCGGTTATTGATCTTGCAATAAGCGTGGCTCTTATATTTATCGATTAACTCCTGCACTACCGGAAGGATCGGTACCATTTCAGTTACCTCAGTCTTGCCTCTGTCTTTAATCAACCACTTTTCGCCAGTTCGGCCGACTTTAACGATATTCTCAGGAGAAAGGTTGTACATATCCTGGTAGGCGAAACCCGTAAAGCACTGGAAAATGAATGCATCACGCACCTCACCGATCCGGTCGATGTCTATCTGCTTTTTATGAATCGCTTCGACTTCAAATAGCTCCAATGGCATTACCTCTTTATTGCCACCCGAGCAAACAAACCCTTCCAAAGGATTTGCGGCAATTACTTTCTTTTTGACACCTATTTTGACGATCTGCCTTGTCCATTTCACCAGCTTCTTAGCGGTAACTTCGGAAAGCGGCTCATCCAGGTGAAGGGTTAGGTAGTCGTAAAACTCCTCAGCAAAGCATTGGTCGATCTCGGTCATTTCGATATCTTTCCGCTGATACCGGAACCGGATGAATGCTTCTACCTTCCGCTTGGTGGATCGCCAGTGCCGGAGCGTGCCTTCCGACCGGATCCCTTTCTTGGCTTTCTTTTCGAAGAGTGCAATGAATTCATCGAAGGCATCCAGTAGCGTTTGGCTTGGCCTTCCTGCTTTTTCTTGCATTGATCTGGAATGCGATAAGGGTAGTCCCAGATAGGCATTTTTCACCATCACAGGGGTGATGTGATTGAACTGGGATTGCAGCACCAAAAAATGCTTTTCGATCTCGGCTTGCGCCTGAACGATTTTCAGATTGATCATCTTAGCTTCCGAGGTCGTTGCGGTCACCAGCTTGGCATCGCTGTTCCAGAAGTCGGGATGGATCTTTTTGCCAAGGGAAATGTCAGTGTCGGTTCCGTCGATGGTAATCCTGACATAGATGGGTGCCTTTCCGTCTTTGGAGGCTTTGCCCCGGTAGAGCCAGAATAGCAATGACAGATTTTGTTTGAACTTCATGCTCGCACATTTTAAGGTTGGTAATTGTGTCCGTGGAGAACCCTTAAATCAAAACCGCCTCAATCAAACATCTGATTCGGTCACCTAATTTACCAAATCCAACAGGTGACCGAATAGGTGACCGAATAGATTGGTTCATTATGATTCAGACTGACCTGCCTTTTTGTAAAATGTGCTGATTATCAATGCATTTTAAACAAAAAAAGCACACTTTCGTGCGCCTTCTGTGATCCCGCTGGGATTCGAACCCAGGACCCATACATTAAAAGTGTATTGCTCTACCAGCTGAGCTACGGAATCGTTTTCTACTTGCTTTGTCGCTTTCGATGTTTTGCAGTGTTGGATTAGCCGTGGCGT
This sequence comes from Dyadobacter sp. SG02, assembly GCF_900109045.1. Taxonomy (GTDB): domain Bacteria; phylum Bacteroidota; class Bacteroidia; order Cytophagales; family Spirosomataceae; genus Dyadobacter. The sequence goes on along the minus strand of NZ_FNYL01000007.1, from coordinate 403,385 downwards.
TTTCCGTAATTGCGATGCAAAAGTAGAATTCTTTAAAGTATAATGCAAGTACCCTACAAGAAAAACCTGTTTTTTTCGTTTTTGTTTCTGGCCTTTTTCGTGCCGGGAGTTGCTTTTTGTGCCAATCAAAAGGAGCTCAAAACGGCTGATTCTCTGTTCGCTATCGCCCGGTATGCCGAGGCGCAAACGCTGTATAAAAAAAATTTCAGCCTGACCGAAAAAAATAGCCAGGCGCTGCTTTTGAAGCTCGCGTTTCTGGCCGAGAAGACGAATAATTATACCGACTGTCTTTTTTTTCTTAGCAAATTGGCCCTCACGCAGCCTTCAAGGCATCTTTTTGAAAAAATGGATAAGCTCGCCAAAGAGCAGAATCTAAGTGGCTATGAATTCGACGATTACAATTATTTCATAATATTTTATCGAAAGTATGGTGATTACATTCCGATATTGCTACTAACTTTGGGCACCTATATAGTTGTCATAATGGTTACAAAGACACGTAGGAAGGAGCCTATTTTGCAGATTCACAAGGTTTCGATTATTGTTTATCTGCTCGCGTTGCTGGGAATACTAAATGTACCTTCCCTTTATCAAACGTGCATCATAGTGAATGAAAACACCTTCCTGCGCGATGAACCGTCGTCCGCGGCTGGGGTCGTGGAAAAGGTGGGAAAAGGGCATAAACTCACGATAATCGGGTCTGTCGACCACTGGGACCGGGTAATCTGGAACAACCGGATCGTTTACATCCGGAAAAGTGATCTTTGGAATATATGACAGCAAACTGGTATCATTTTTGCAGGATTTAAGTTTGTATGTATATTTAGGAATCAAATTTTTAATTTAACGCTGTATGAAAAAGCCAATGAAACGTTATTTACTATTAATCGCAGGAGTTTTGATGTTAGGATTTGTAACCTCCTGTAAAGAGGAAGGGCCTCACAAAGATGACATTGTGAAGTTCTCGGCTGTAATCAATAGTAGCCCAACTGTTCCAAAGTCTACGTCATCAGCGCAAGGCACCGGGGTATTTGAGTACAACAAGAACACAATGGAGCTCAAATACAACATCAATTTCCAGAACATAACCCCTACTTCGGTGACGCTTAACGCGGCAAACCCGTCATGGGCAGCCGGTGGCATCATCCAGACGCTGGCCGACAAACCGGCTGGCCAGGTGAGCGGCACGTACAAACTGGCTAATACCGAGCAACAAACCCAGCTGATCCTCGGCATGATGTACATTAACATCCCTACCGAGCTCTATCCTTTCGGTGAAATCCGCGGGCAGGTCATCGCTGACAAATTCGAAGAATAAGCCACAGGCATTATATAAAAAAGGCTTTCAGATCGCTCTGAAAGCCTTTTTTATTGCCTTACTTTTTACTTTTCTTCTTTTTGCGCGATTCGAATTCCTCCACTTCCCGCATCAGCGCCGAAAGATCATTCGGCGTATCGGTCGTGAATTCGAGCGTTTCGGCATAATCCCCGGCGCTGAATTTTACCACGGCGATAGGTTTGTCGAGATATTGCTGGATCTGGTCGAGTACTGGCTTTTCTTCCTCACTGCAAAACGACACGGCAATGCCTTTCTGCATCCCGCGACCGGTACGGCCTACACGGTGGACGTAATTCTCAGGTTGTTCGGGCAAATCGTAGTTGATCACGTAATCCACGTTCGGGATATCGATACCTCGCGCACTGACGTCCGTTGCGATCAGAACCTTCACATTGCCTTTCTTAAACTCGTTCATCGCGGTAAGGCGATCGGCTTGCTCTTTATCGCCGTGAATGGTGAGACTTTTGATCTCCATGCGTTCGAGCGCATTATACACGCGCTCGGCGCGCACCTTCGTACGTACGAACACAAGGATCTTTTTATCGGCATTCTGGCGGATTACACGTTCCAGAAAGAAACGTTTGTCATCCATGGCTACAAATGCAACGGAGTGGTCGATATTCTTCGCCACAGGGTTTTTAGGTGAAATCTGAATGCGGATCGCGTTCCTCACCAGCGAATAGGCCAGCTTCTTGATCTTTTCATCGATAGTAGCCGAGAAAAACAGCGTTTGCCTTCTTTTCGGTAAATGCCGGATCAGGTCCTGAATGTCCTTGATAAACCCGAGGTCGAGCATATGGTCGGCTTCGTCGAGAATGAGGGTATCGACGCGGTCAAGCTTGATGTGACCCTGACTCACGAGGTCGAACATCCGGCCGGGGGTCGAAACGAGAATATCGATTCCTTTTTCGAGCTTCGCAATCTGAGGCCCCTGCTCTACCCCACCGAATACGCTGAACGTCTTTACTTTGGTATGCCGCGAAATGCTCGTAAATACCTCGGCGATCTGGATAGCAAGCTCCCGGGTAGGTACCATTACCACGCATTTAATTCCTTCTGAACGGCTGGATACCTTTTGTTTATGCAGTTTATCAATCACCGGGATCGCAAAAGCGGCCGTCTTGCCGGTACCCGTCTGCGCGATAGCCAGCACATCTTCCCCCTTCATCACCGCCGGAATGGCTTTGAACTGAATATCGGTAGGCTTTTTAAACCCGGCCGCTTCCAGGCTCCGCTTGATCTCCGCGGCAATGGGGTAATCTTCAAATTTCATAGGCAAATAATGGGGCAGACCGGCGCCGGCCTGCCCTTGGTTTTAATGGGAGTGCAAAGATAACCGGTTATCCGGCAATGCATGAGCTATTATAAGCCCGGCTCGTAAAACCGCAGCCGGTTGCGGAGCGATGCGACCTCTCTGTCGAGATGCTCGATGCGGCTAAGGAGGCCTTGGATCGCCTCAATGCCTTCCAGGTTAATGTCGAGCTCGTGGTGCAGGCGGATTATGCGCTCTATGCGGCTCAATTGGGGGATTTGCAAAAAGCGGGTATCTTCGACGATCACCGTTTCGATCAGGTCGTGCTCCTGCAACGACGCTACAAATGCATATTCCACGTCATAATTCGTGCAAAATACTTCGATTGCGATCAACTGGTCATTTTCCATATCGTTTTCAGGATTTAGACAATTCTGTAAACAACTCCTTTTGCCGCTCGGTGAGATTGGTCGGCACTTTTACATCGAAAGTCACATAAAGATCGCCGAACTGACCATCCTTTTTGTAAACCGGAAACCCCTTCCCTTTTAAACGAACGACGCTGCCGTTCTGTGTTTCGGGTTTAATGGGAAGCTTTACTTTGCCACTCAATGTCTCCACCACCAGCTCGCCGCCGAGCACCGCCGTATAAAGGTCGAGGTCAACTTTTAAATGCAAATCATTGCCCGATCTCCTGAATTTATCATCGGCGCTCACCGAGAAAGTAATGTACAAATCGCCATTCGGCCCACCATTACTTCCGGGTCCGCCGTGGCCTGCGATTTTAATGGTCTGTCCGTTTTCGACACCAGCGGGCACGGTAATACGGATATTCTTGCCGTTCACCGTCAGGGTTTGCTTGTGCGTTTCGTAAGCATCGCGGAGACCCAGATGGATTTCCGCCTGATAATCCTGCCCCCGGAAACGCGCCTGGCGACCACCGCCAAAACCCGAGCCGAACATCGATTCAAAGAAATCGGAGAAGCCTTCGTTACCACCGCCGAACCATTGTCCCTCCTGCCCTCCTGCCTGGCTACGCGCCTGCCTTGCACGCTCGAACTCCTCGCTATGCTGCCAATCTTTGCCGTATTTGTCGTATTTCTTTCGCTTTTCGGGATCGCTCAGTACCTCGTTGGCCTCGTTGAGCTCCTGAAACTTCTTTTGCGCTTCCTTATCATTCGGGTTCAGATCGGGGTGATACTTCCTCGCGAGTTTTCTGTATGCATTTTTAATGGCCTTATCGTCAGCATTTTTGTCGAGTCCGAGTATCTGATAATAATCTACAAAAGCCATAAATTTCCAATCTATTGAAGTGAATAATAGTTAAAAAACAACCTACTACTTTCGTTCCAGCATTTTCAGGTACAGTTCTTCCACTTTCTGACGCGCCCAGGGAGTTTTTCTCAAAAATTTGAGGCTCGATTTCACGCTGGGTTCGTGCTGAAAGCTGTTGATATTGACATGATAACCCATTTGCTCCCAGCCGTAATAAGCTACGAGTTCATTCAAAATGGCTTCGAGCGTCTTGCCGTGGAGCGGGTTATTCGGTTGTGATTCCATGCGTACCGTTAAAAAAATGTTGCTGTCTCTTTTAAAGTAGATTTCTGTTTATAAATAATTATTATGCAGGTTGATTAGTTCAAAACCTAAAACCTGTCCGATGGATCAGATCAAATGGGGTATTATCGGCTGCGGCAATGTGACCGAAGTCAAAAGCGGCCCGGCATTCAATAAAGTCTCCAATTCTTCACTGGTGGCGGTCATGCGCCGCGATGGTGCGCTGGCGAAAGACTACGCCGAGCGGCACGGCGTGCCCAAATGGTACGACAATGCCGATGCGCTTATCAACGACCCGGATATCAACGCGATCTATATCGCCACGCCACCCGATGCCCACGAAAGCCTGGCTTTTAAGGCCATGCAGGCCGGGAAGCCGGTTTACATTGAAAAACCCATGGCCCGGACAGCTGCCGAATGCGACCGGATCAATGCCGAAAGCAAGCGCACCGGCGTACCCGTTTTCGTTGCCTACTACCGCCGCGCGTTGGATTACTTCCTCAAATTAAAGGAACTGATCGATAAAAAAGTCATCGGGGATATTCGTTTCATCGACATTTGCCTCCAATGGCAACCGTACGACGAGGAGGTTGGCGAAAATCCCAAACCCCGCTGGCGCGTAAAACCTGAAATCTCGGGCGGCGGGCATTTTCACGACCTCGCATCCCACCAGTTCGACCTCCTCGAATTCATTTTCGGGCCTGTTAAACACGCCTCGGGCATCGCGCGCAACCAGGCGCACCTGTACGAGGCCGATGATATTGTGGTCGCCAATTTTGAATTCGAATCAGGTGTGTTAGGCAAGGGAAGTTGGTGCTACACCATTCATAAAGACCAGCGCGAAGACGAAACGCAGATCATCGGTTCCAAAGGCCGCATTACCTTTTCATTTTTCGAAAAATTCGATATTCACGTCGAGACTTCGGAAGGAATCGAGGTTTTCCATGTGCCTTATCCGCAGCACGTTCAGCAGCCACTGATCGAATCGATCGTGAAGGATTTGCGCGGCGAAGGCAAGAGCCCAAGCAGCGGCGACACGGGCGCAAGGGCCAACCTGATCATGGACAGGATCACCCAAAAGCAATAATTTTCGCGTCCGGGGATACAAATGAGCAGGTTATTGCTGTTATTTGAAAGATTACACAACTCTAAAATTCAATAGTCATGGCCAAAGGAAAAAACCTGGACAAAGGAAGCGACAAAAAAGAGGCTACTAAATCCCTGAAAGAAAAAAGAGCCGATAAAAAGGCGAAAAAGGATGGCAAAAAAGAGTACTGACCCATCCGGAACGTCCTTTCCGAATGGCTCCCGCAACGCATGCAGGAGCCATTTTGCTTTTAATAGATCTCCCGGTTGGTCCTGTATTTCGCGAGCCGCTTCCGGGAGCGGACGATTTTTGAATGGATCCGGTTCTTTTCATCGGGGGTGAGAATGTCGTCAGCCAGCGCCTTATCGATTGTCAGTTCAATCACGTTGCGCTCTTTTTTCAGTTTGGCGTATTCATTGGCAGTAAGTTTCTTGCTTTTGTAGGCCGCTTCGATCTGCCCGTTGAGTTTCCGGAGATCGGCTTTGAAATTCTGCGAATGGGCGCTATGCGCGATTATGATGGTTATGAGGCTGGCAAAAAGTAACTTCATGGCAATGTAGAACGTGCTGTGATTGAGGTTTAAAACTGATGCGAATATAAATCCGCATACATAAACAGTGCCAGACCAGCTTAGTGACTGGTGCAGATACTTGCGCAAGTTTCGGGTTGGCTACCAGGGCGATGCAGGCCAAATTTGTATCAACAAATTAAAAAAATCCAATGGACCAGCAAGCTTATAACTACGACAAAATCGCAAAAGCCATCGAGTACATCGTGGCCAATGCCAAAGAACAGCCAACCCTTAACGAAGTAGCCGACGAGGTGAGTATCAGCCAGTTTCACTTCCAGCGCATGTTTTCCGAATGGGCCGGGGTGAGCCCGAAACGCTTCCTGCAATACATTACTGCAGGTTACCTGAAAGACAGGATCAAAGATTCGACCAACCTCGCCGAACTCGCCGAATCGGCCGGGCTTTCGAGCCAGAGCCGGGTGTACGACCATTTCACTTCCATTGAGGGCGTTACCCCGCAGGAATACAAGAGCGCGGGTAAAGGACTCGTAATCAACTATGGATTTCATGAAACACCTTTCGGGGACTGTTTCATTGCCGCCACCGAGCGGGGCATTTGCGCCATGGCGTTCGTGGACGAGGCCACCCGCGATTTCCAGCTGATCGAACTCGCCCGCAAATGGCATTACGCCACCATCCGCCCCGATCAGCAACTGACGGCGGGTTATGTGAAGCGCATTTTCAGCCCGGCACAGGATTCGCTGGAAAAACTCCCGCTGCTTGTGCAAGGCACCAATTTCCAGCTCAAAGTATGGGAAGCATTACTCAGCATTCCGCAAGGCGCTGTGACGACCTACCAGCAAATCGCCGAACGAATCGGGCATCCCAAAGCAGTCCGCGCCGTGGGCTCGGCCGTGGGCGACAACCCGATCGCCTACATTATCCCCTGCCACCGCGTGATTCGCAAAGAAGGGGTGCTGGGCGAGTATCGCTGGGGCAGTTTGCGCAAAAAAGCATTGATCGGTTGGGAGGCTGCCCGTCAGGATGAGGAATATTTTGCACAGGAACAGGCGATATCGAAATAGTACATTCGAAATAAATTGTCACTCTAATGGATTGTATGACAATTTAATAGGCGCCGCACAATGCAATTTTTCCGTGTTGGACTGATTATGGATACATCGTTTCCAAACTATCAACCATAATTAAACATCAACATGAAAAAGAAACTAATCCTGTCGCTGGCTGTTTTCGCTCTTATCGTAACCGCGACGTCGGCCAGCTTTGCGCAGTTCTCACTCGGGTTGCAGGGTGGTATCGCCAAATCCAACGTGGAGGATTCCAAAACAGTAGCCGGTGGTGGCGTGAACCTCCGTGTATTTGCCTCACCGCAGTTTGCAATCGGGGTTGCCGGTAAGATCTACGCCGACGGAAGCGACTACAATGTCGCCGGACAAAAGCTCACCAGCACCGGAACGCTCATGCCCGTAACCGGTACGCTCGACTATTTTTTCACCAAAGGCGCGATCCGTCCCTACATTGGTGGCGACGCCGGGGTATATTTCTCGAAATACAAAGCGAAATGGAATGGCGAAACGGTACTGGAATCATCCACGCGCAGCAATTTCGGTACCGCGCCCAGAGCCGGTCTCGTGTTCGCGTTCGGGAACGTGGGTATTCAGGTAGAAGGTATTTACCATTTTGTATTTGGCAACAAAAATCATAGCTCCGAAACCGGCTCTGTCGACAATATCGACTTCGAATCCACTTCCAAATTCGGTGGCGTGAATGTCGGTATCATATTCGGGCTGGGCGGCAAATAGTTTCCTGCAAAGCATTCAAATCGTAAAACGCGCCACATCGGCGCGTTTTTTTGTTGTGATAAATTCCCGCATTAACTTGCCCGCTCATTTACCGGCTTCCCATTGGCAAAACCATTATCATTTTCGGAACAACTTTGCAACTGGCTGATAACCATTCCATTTCGATATTATATTGTACAAGAACCGGACTTTGCGCTGCCAATTCTGGAAATAGCCGATGCTGAAAACGTAATTATGAAAGTGATTCCAGTGGACCTGTCTACTTGGAAAAACGTCGATCACGAAGGTTTGTTAAACCAGTTGAACGAGCGCCTGGAACTGTCCAGAAATGAGGGTATTCCGATGGTCGTTATCCAGGAAGATTACTGGCTCGCCAGACAAAACATTGTACAATCCCGGTTAGCGGCAATGCTCGGTATTTCAGCTAAAATCCCCGCACGTCTCACGCTCGCACGAAGGGTCGACAATGCAACGACAACGCAGTTCCTTGAAGATAATCACCTGAATGGCAGCACGATGTCTAAATTCCGGTATGGACTGTTTTTGCCAAAACGATATTACCGCGTATTACCGGAACATTTCGTTTTCGACGCATCGGCGGATGAATTGCTCGTGGCCGTCGCTACTTTCAGCAATGCACGTATTTTCGGGCAAAATGGCGAACCCTTCCGCTCGCACGAGCTGATCCGGTTTGCCAGCTTGTTGGGTACGAATGTGGTCGGTGCGCTGGATAAACTATTGATTGCATTCATCCGCGAAAAGTCGCCGGACGATATCATGACCTACGCCGACCTCGAATGGTCGGACGGCCGGAGCTACAAACGGCTCGGATTTGAAAAACGGGGGAATATGCCTCCGCGAGAGGCTTATGTGGAGATCACGCGTATGCGTCGCGTACGTTCGGAAGCCGGCCATTCCGCGGAACAACCGGCGGCTGACTATTTAACAGTGTATAATCTGGGCAGTATCAAATACGTCAGGACCATTAAACCTTCCGAAGCCGATGAGCGCTGAAACACCGCTATTGATCATTCTCGGCCCGACGGCTTCGGGCAAGACGCACCTGGCCACGCGCGTCGCGCACGAGATCGGCGGCGAAATCCTCAGTGCCGATTCGCGGCAGGTTTACCGGCAGATGGACATCGGAACAGGCAAGGACCTGCAAGAATATGTTGTAAATGGGGCCACAATCCCCTATCACCTGATCAATATCCGCGATGCCGGTGAGAAATATAATGTGAATGATTTCCAGCACGATTTTACCGATTCATACAAAAAAGTAATCGCCGGGAACCACATTCCGGTCGTTTGCGGCGGAACGGGCTTTTATATATATGCATTGCTGAAAGGCCATGCCAATGAGACGGTGCCTGTGAATGAGCCACTCCGCGCAGAACTGGAAATGCTTTCGAACGAGCAGTTATTGGCGGAATTTCACAATTCCGAGTCGCGATACCATGCATTGGCGGATATTTCAACCCGCAAACGCGTGATCCGTGCATTGGAAATAGCTGCTTATCTGAACGAACATCCGGAAGAAAACATCGATTTTGGTTCAGACTCCGTGGCTTACCCGGCCGTTATATTTGGTCTGAACCCTCCGGTCGAAACGCGCCGGGAACGCATTAGTAAGAGGCTCTCCACCAGGTTAAAGCAGGGTTTAATAGAAGAAGTACAAAGTCTTTTAAATCAAGGCATTACCCCCGATGCATTGATCTACTATGGTTTAGAATACAAATACATAACACTGTACCTCACCGGCGCGATGACTTTCGGGGAAATGCATTCCAAATTGGAAACCGAGATCCACCGCTTTGCGAAACGGCAAATGACTTTTTTCAGGAAAATGGAAAAGAATGGACTGAAAATCAACTGGATACCTGACGAGTGGCCTGAAAGCGAGAAAATCCGGTTTGTAATTCAGCATTACCGGGAATTTAAAAACGGTAATGCAGGTAGTATGTAAGTGTAAACCAATCAAAAAAACGTCGTTAATAATGAATCGTAAATGGAGCAGCTTGTTGTTGCTGCTGGTACTGAGTGTAACGGATGCCTACCTCCTCGCGCATCCGAATCTGATCGGGAAAATCGGTGTGCTGGTGTACAAGCATCATTATATCCGCAATTTCCCCCGGGCGCTGCTCACGGTGATGATAGTGGTAGGTATTTCGCTGGCGGTTTGTGAGCTGGTTTACCGGTTTACCCAAAAGAAGACGGCGATATTCAGTTACCTGCTCCTAACGGCGGTTTCGGTGTTCTGGTTTATGTACGTGTTCGTGACCTTTTCGTCATTTTCGTACCGGATCACAGGCAAGGCGTTCATTTACGGGGCGCATTTGTTGCCGGTGATATTGGCCGGGCTGAACCTGCGGTATCTTTTCAAACGGATACTCGTCCAGGAACCGGTTAACGAAACCTTAACAGCGGACAAAAGTGGTCCGGGAGCGGTTTAGGAGGGTTTGGAAACCGTAAATTGTTGTCAAGAAGGCATGAGGCAATAGAATATTCTCATAAATCCTTCAAATTGTGAAATATTATTGTTTCCGTCTTGAATTTTCACAAATAAACCACGGATAGTAATAGAAAGTACGCGGTTTTTTAGGATATTGCGGCTTGTGTCGGACCGGGAAATGGTTAAACCCGAAGCCATTTAACACAAAATTAATTTGTTGGGCAAGTAAATCGCTGTTAACGAAAAACTTTGGCTTGAATTGACCGATTGGCCTGCCTGTTCATTAACCCTTTTAATTTTATTCTTATTTCTATGTCCCAAATAGCTGAATTGACCCTTGATGGTAAAAAGTACGAGTTCCCGATAATTGAAGGAAGTGAGCAGGAAAAGGCGATAGATATTTCCAAATTACGCGACCAGACAGGGTATATTACGATTGATCCAGGTTACAAGAATACCGGTGCCACCAAAAGTGCCATTACATTTCTGGACGGAGAAGAAGGCGTTCTGAATTACAGAGGTTACTCTATCGAAGACCTGGCCGAAAAATCCTCTTTCCTCGAAGTAGCTTACCTGCTCATTTACGGAGAGCTTCCTACTGAAAAACAATTCGCTGAATTTGAACATGAAATCCGCACGCATACACTCGTAAACGAGGATATGCGCAAGATTTTCGAAGGCTTCCCCGTGAATGCACACCCGATGGGCGTACTCTCTTCGCTGGTGAGCGCGATGAGCGCGTTCTACCCGGATGCCAACGCGCAGAATTCGGAAGCGGAAACGCAATTGCATATCATCCGCCTGTTGGCAAAACTGCCTACGATCGCAACATGGTCGTACAAAAAATCGCAGGGCCACCCCGTCAATTACCCGCAAAACGAACTCGATTACTGCTCGAACTTCCTGAACATGATGTTCTCGCTGCCCGTAGCGAAATACAATGTAGATCCGGTTGTTTCGGCGGCATTGAATAAACTGCTGATCCTCCACGCCGACCACGAGCAAAACTGCTCTACCTCGACGGTAAGACTGGTAGGCTCGTCGCATGCCAACATTTTCTCGTCCATTTCCTCGGGTATCAGCGCATTGTGGGGCCCACTCCACGGCGGTGCAAACCAGGAAGTGATCGAGATGCTCGAAGCCATCAAAGCTGACGGCGGAGATACGCAGAAATACATCAATATGGCGAAAGACAAGAGCAGCGGCTTCCGTCTGTTCGGTTTCGGCCACCGTGTTTACAAAAACTTCGACCCGCGCGCCCGCATCATTAAAAAGGCTGCGGATGATGTACTGAACAAACTCGGCATCAACGATCCGGTTCTCGAAATCGCTCAGAAACTGGAAAAAGCAGCTTTGGAAGACGAATACTTCGTACAACGCAAGCTGTATCCAAACGTCGATTTCTACTCTGGTATCATCTACCGCGCATTGGGTATCCCCACCAATATGTTTACGGTAATGTTCGCGATTGGCCGTCTGCCGGGATGGATCGCGCAATGGAAAGAAATGCGTGAAAACAAGGAGCCTATCGGCCGTCCGCGTCAGATTTACACCGGAGCGCCAAAGCGCGAGTTCGTATCGATCAGCGAGAGGAAATAATAATGATTGAATGAGTGAATGATTGAATGAGTGAATGAGTGAATATGTCTTTCGATCATTCAAAGAAGGCCCTTCGGGATTTCCCGATGGGCCTTTTGCATTTTACACAAATCCATTCACTCATTCAATCATTCAATCATTCAGTCATTCAAAATTAACTAAGGCGAAAGCCGCTCAATCTTCCAAACGCCATCCGGCGTCTTCGTATAGGCTAACCGGTCGTGCAGGCGGCTGGGCCTCCCCTGCCAGAATTCGACGTAGTCAGGTACCACGCGGTAACCTCCCCAATGTGGTGGCCTGGGGATCGGCTGACCTTCGAATTGCGCTTTCAATGCCTCCGTTTTTTCTTCCAGGAGCCCGCGATCGGGAATTACCTCGCTCTGCGCCGATGCCCAGGCGCCGATCTGGCTGCCGCGCGGGCGCACGGCGAAATATTCGCTCGATTCGGCTTCCGAAGTTTTTTCGATCTTTCCTTCTATACGAACCTGTCTTTCAAGCTCTTTCCAGAAAAACGTGAGCGCAACCTGCGGGTTAGCCTCTATCTCCCGGCCCTTCTTGCTGTCGTAATTGGTGAAGAAAGAAAAGCCCCGGTCGTCGAGGTCTTTCAGGAGCACGATCCGGCCCGTCGGGCGGCCTTCGTATACCGTACTTAGCAGCATCGCATTCGCTTCGGTGATCTCCGCTTCGCGCACCTCATCAAACCATAACCTGAACTGTTTCAGCGGATCAGCGTCGAGATCGGCTTCGAGCAGCCCTTTGAGTTGGTAATCGTAACGGATATTTGCAATGTTATGATCCATTGGATACTAATATGTTCAATGTTGGGATGCCAAAAGTAGCCATTTCAAGGGAAAGATTATTAGATTTGTATTCTATAAGAGACCGTACGTACGAAACAAGCATCACGATGGCACAAGAACAACAAGAAGGGGTCAAAAGCGAAGAGCAGGACGACCTGGCACCCAAAACGATTGATACCCTTGAAATTGATCTTAACAATGAGTTGACGGAGGAGCACGAGGAGGAAACGCCTGATGTGGATTACAGCCAATTATCTAAGGAACAGCTGGTTAACTTGTTAGAAAACGAACTGGCAGGTATTCGTGCCGAAGCCGCTACTGCCGCTCAGCTGAAAAAAGCGGAAGCGGTTGCCAAGGGCGTTCGTACGGTGGTAGATCAGATCAAACAAAAGGACCGTGAAACGGCGCTGAAAACGTTTATCGACGAGACAGGCGGCGAAGATGGCTTCGAATACAAATACGACGCGGAAACGCAGAAAATCGACTCGCTAAGCCGGGAAATCCGCGGCCTTAAAAATGCCTTTTACCAAAGCCAGGAGAAGGAAAAAGAGAAGAATTTCAACGTAAAAACCGCATTGCTCGGCCGCCTGCGCGCCCTCGTGGATGAGGAAGGCACACGCGAAACCGACGCTACCGGCCTTAAATCGAGCTGGGAGGAATTCAAGAAGATACAGGAAGAATGGAAAGCCGCGGGCAACGTTGCTTCTCCTCATAACGGCACGCTCTGGGCAACGTATAATGCATTGATCGACCGCTATTTCAGCAACCGCAACATCTACTTCGAACTCAAAGAACTCGACCGCCGCCGCAATGCGGAATTGAAAGCCGAGCTCTGCGAGAAGGTAGAAGAACTGGGTAAATCGCTGGAAGGCCGCCCGATGACACGCGAGATCCTGAACGAAGCGAACCATATTTTCGAAGAATACAAACACCTGGGTCCTGCCCCGAAAGAAGACCAGGAAAAACTGTGGCAGCGTTTCAAAGAGGCCCTCGACGTGCTTTACGACGCGCAACGCGGCCAGTTTGCCGAGCAGAAAAAATCGATGCAGGAGAACTACGAACAGAAGCTGAAAATCTACGAAGCGATCGTTCCGTTCACCTCTTACAGCTCGGGAAGCATTAAAGAATGGAATGCCAAAACGAAAGACATTATGGCATTCCAGGACCAATGGGTGGCCCTGAAAGGCATTATGCCTCGTGAGGAAGGCAAAGAACTGAGCAAGAAGTTCTGGGCCGCGCTGAAAACGTTTTTTAACAACAAAGGCGAATTCTTCCGCCAGCTGGAATCCAAACGCGAGCAAAACCTCGACCTGAAAAACCAGCTTTGCGAAGAAGCCGAAGCCGTTCTGTCGACCGGCGAGGACAACCCTTCCACGACGCAGAAGGTGATCGAGCTGCAAAAGAAATGGAAAGGCATCGGCCAGGTTCCCGAGAAATTCAAGGATACCATTTACGACCGCTTCAAAAAGGCCTGCGACTCCTATTTCGATCAGAAACGCGCCAAAAACCGCGAAGTGGAAGAAGAATTCGAAAACAACCTGAAACTGAAAACCGACCTGATCGAACGCATCGAGGCGGCAGCGAAAGACAAAGACGAATCTTCCCTCAATTTGCTGACCGCATTCAAGTCGGAATGGTCGTCGATAGGCTTTGTACCCAAAAAGGATATGCAGGTCGTTCAGAAGCGCTATATCGCGGCTATTAACACATATGTAAGCGCGATCGGCCAGCTGTCGACCAAAGAGAAAGAACAAGCCGTCCTAGAAAGCGAAGTGGAACTGGTACGCGACGGCGAAGGCGGCCGCAACCTCTACCGCAAGGAAAATGACATCCGCCGCAAGATCACGCAACTCGAAAACGACATCTCGCTTTGGCAGAATAACATCGAATTTTTCGCAAAATCGAAAACTTCGGACCGTTTGAAAGCCGAGTTCGAAAGGAAGATCAATAATGCGGTAAGCCAGCTGAACGAGCTGAAACACCAACTCACTATTATTCAGGAAGCTATCTAAAACCTGAAAAAAAGTTTAAAAAAATTCTTTTGAAAAGGTTGCATCGTATATCCCGCTCGACTACTTTTGCACCATGATAACGGAATAACAAACGGTATCACAAAAGAAAAAAGGCCTCCATAGCTCAGCTGGTAGAGCAACTGACTTGTAATCAGTAGGTCGTTGGTTCGATCCCGACTGGGGGCTCTTGACAAAAACACTTAGCAAATCTGCTAAGTGTTTTTTGCTTTTAATGGTTTATACAAATCTCACCTGCCTCTCCCGGCCAGCTCCGAAGACAACGGATCAGGGATCCGGGATCAGTCCGAAAACTTGGGGGGCGTTTAAAAAAGTAGTTGTTTTGCATTGAATCAACATTTAATGCATTGCAAGAGTCTTATTTGGCCCTAGTCCGTTTCCTATTGCCTGAGGGTATCCTCGATTACTTCGAACTTTCTAAAACAGTTGAAGGCCTCACTGGCCTGCACATTTATCTAGAAGAGAAAAATCGTCCTCCTTCCGAATACCAAGATCAAAAATTAGAGTCTAAGGGCTTCTTGCCGGAGATATACATCCAGGATTTTCCTATTCGCAATCAGAAGGTTACACTCTGTATCAGGTGCCGGAGATGGGAGGTCAGGGACACGGGTGAGATTATCAGCAGAAATTGGAATGTGGTGCAACAGGGAACTCGGATGACCAAAGAGTTCGCTGATTTTTTAAAAGGGTTGTATTGATAATAACCCTGTGAGCTGCTCCCAACTGGGTAAATATTTTCATCTAGATGGCAAACAACTCCAACAACAGTACAAGGACCACATCAGCGATTACAAGGATTGGGACCAGCGTGAGCATGCTTCTGAATGGCTTTTATACCCAGAAAACACCAGTCCATATTTAAGTATTGACGAAACTTCACTATCTAATGGTGAACTGTACACGATTGTAACCAACAAGTCCGCCAAAGGCTGCAAGGGCTCATTGGTAGCCATGGTCAAAGGCACGCAAGCAGGATCCGTCATTGAAATTCTGCGAACGATACCTAAGCGCATGCGCAGTAAGGTACGAGAAGTAACGCTGGATATGGCCGCCAATATGGGCTTAATTGTCAGTCGATGTTTTCCAAAAGCATCAAAGGTTATCGACCGCTTCCACGTACAGAAATTAGCCTTTGATGCAGTTCAGGAAATCAGAATACAACATCGGTGGCAGGTTTTGGATCAAGAAAATCAGGCTATTGAAGATGCCAGGCAATCTGGTTTGGTTTACCAGCCTGAGGTTCTTACCAATGGTGATACGCTAAAACAATTGCTGGTCAGAAGCAGGTACTTACTTTTCAAGCACCATGATAAGTGGACGGCCTCCCAGGTTCACCGTTCCAGGCTGCTTTTCGAGCGTTACCCGCTTATCGAACAAGCTTACAAGCTCGCAACAGGATTAGGGACCGTTTTTCGGGTTTGCAAATCCAAAGAGCAGGCATTTAAAAAGCTTGCGCTATGGTACAACGCAGTTGAAGATTGCGGACTTGATTCGTTCAAAACTGTCGCTAGATCTATCCAGACACACTATCTGGATATCCTCAACTTCTTTAACAATCGTAGTACAAATGCCTCGGCAGAGTCATTTAATGCGAAGATCAAGGCATTTAGGTCATCATCCAGGGGTGTGAGGGATATTCCGTTCTTCCTATTCCGGCTCACTAAACTATATGCCTAATCTCCCCCCCAAGAATTTAGCTTGATCCGAAACTTGTTAAGGTCGAGAATGCGGATCGCATTAGTTGTCACAAGTTTCCCCGGCTTGATTTTATAGTCGAAATAGATGGTTTCGTCTTCAATTACCTCGGTGAAATGGTAAAGTTCATAGGTATCACTCAGATAATCGGCGAGCTCGCGATCGTGTGTGGCTACAAACACGAGGCTACCCTGTTTGGCAAGATAACTGAGCACCGATTTAGCGATTGCAATCCGTTCCACCGAATTGGTGCCCTTGAATAGCTCGTCGAGCAGGATAAGGCTGCGATCGCCGGCAGGGTTTTCGTCAACCAGACTTTTGATGGTCATCACCTCTTCCAGGTAATAACTTTTGCCATCGAGCAAATCGTCCGTCATTCTGATAGCCGACCGGACGTTCATCAGGGGCATCGCGAATCCTTTTGCAAAGCAGGTATTGATCGTTTGCCCCAGAATCGCATTAATGCCCACCGTCCGTACAAAGGTTGTCTTACCCGACATATTTGAACCCGTCAGCAATGCCGATTTGCCTTTCAGGGTAATGTCGTTCGAAACGCTGTCCCAGATGAGCGGATGGTACATTTCCTTCGCACTGATACCTTCCGTTTGTAAGTCGGTGTCCATCCGGCAATAGTGAGGTAAGCTTTCCCGCAATGCGAGAACGGACAATGCCACATCGGCCTCCGCCACAAAATGAAAGACGTTCCTGATATCCTGCCTTTTGGTTTTGAGTGTCCTCAGCGAACTGAAAAGCAAAACCGGTTCCACCAAAAACAATGCTTTCACCAATTCCAGCAAATAATCCACTACCTGACCAATCTCGCTTTGGAGCCTTGCTTCCATCTTGAAGATCCCCATTTTCCGGCCCGCGTTCCTTAGTACATCGATCGATTTTTTTAGGTCCTTCAAACCTGCGAATTCGGGAATGATAACAAGCTTCCGGGCTATCCCAATCATCGTCAGCATTTGCGGTATGGAGCTGCTGTATTGGTATAAATTGTTTTTGTTCCAATAATGTATGCCCATATTGATGGGAAACAGCAGGAGTAACAGTATCAGTACTTTTGGAAAAAAGAAGGAAAGGACGGCTGCTACAAGGCTGACGCCCGAAAGGATTTTGATCAACAACAACCATTTTGGCTCCTTAATGTGCTCGCCATGAAACAGGGAAGAAATGTAGTAGGCATCCCTCTTATCCAACCTGGAAAGCCCATCAGCCGCAATTTGACGGAATGCGGGATTTTTCTGAAAAAAATCGACTGTATTTTCCAGCGCATGCGCACGGGCCCGCTCGCGGGGGATTGTTCTGAGAATGTAATATAAATACTGTTGCCCTATTGAAGAGTGAGTGCGATCAACGAATTTGAACACATCTTCCAGATCCAAATCCGAAAATGTACGGTCCGAAACCCGCCAAAAACCATCTTCTTCCGGAGCCATGAGAAAGTACCGCCCGATCTGGCTGAAATTGAAACTGCCGGTTTTGATTTTAGATTTCGTGTCTTTTTCCAAATGGTTTTGGATCGTTTTTGACACAATATATCGAAAACTTACATCGGATGTAACTCTCGCATACCCTCACGTCCCCTTAAACAGCACTTGCCCATCCCCCTGCAAATACCAGGCCGTCACCGGATTGAAATGATACCCCATATTCCCGCCCCGCGCGGCAAGTAATTGTTTCAAAAACGGCTGCACATATCCGGTTTCGTCGACGGTACGGCTCATGATTTCGGTGGGGGCGCCGTCCCAGTTCCAGAGGTAACGGAATGCGGTGATGGCTTTGTCGAGTACCGGCTGCTGTAATGCGGCATTTTGCCAGGTTTTCCCGGCATCGGTGCTCACTTCAACGCGCGTTACCTTGCCCCGGCCGCTCCATGCGATGCCGCGGATTTCGATCCAGCCTTTTTCGACTTTCGCCGGGTAGGAAGGATAGGTGATGATCGACCGGGCATCCATGGTGAAGCTGAACTGACGGATCTTGCCGCCTCCAACCGCCTCGGTATATTTGGAAGTTTCCTCGCGGGTCATGAAAGGCGCGTCGGCCAGTTCGATGCGGCGGAGCCATTTGACGTTCGCGTTACCTTCCCAGCCGGGCAGAAACAGGCGCACCGGATAGCCTTGTTCGGGACGAATAGCCTCACCATTTTGCGCGTAGGCGATGATCGCGTCGTCCCAGCCCTTGTGAACCGGCACGCTGCGTGTCATGACGGCGGCATCGCCGCCTTCTGCCAGGAACCATGTCGCTTTCGGGCTTACGCCTACCTCCCGGAAGAGCGTCGACAATGCCACGCCGGTCCATTCGCTCTGGCTGGTGAGCCCGCAAATCTCCTGCGGGCGGATCTTGCCGTCGTTGCTGCCCCGGTAATTGCCCGAGCATTCCAGAAACGCAATGCGGGAAACGGATGGAAACCGTTTCAAATCGGCTAATGTAAAAATCATGGGTTTTTCGACCATCCCGTGGATAACGAGTTCGTATTGAACGGGGTCTATGGCCGGAACGCCCCCGTGGTGGCGCTCGTAATGCAGGTCCGAGGGCGTGATCATGCCGTGCAGGTCCTGCAAGGGTGTGCGCGAGGAGGTGTCGGAAGGCGTTTTTACAGGTTTTTCGAAAGGCGAGCGTGTGCCGAGGGTTCCGGGAGGTACGCCGGGTACTTTGGTGGGGTCTTCCGGACCGAGCTCGGCAGCCGTCAATGCAGCCTGAAATGCTTTGCCGCTGGCGGTTTGTACCAATACAATGGAGGCCGCTGCCGCGCCGGCAAGCAAATTCCGTCTGCTGATTTTGCCTGAGGTTACAACTGGTTTTCTATCGTCGGGTTGCTGCATATTATCGTATTTCAGGGCCGTCTTTCCGGTCGTCGGGTACGAAGCGATCGCGGGCCGGCATTTTGATTTGGGGAAGGGTCTTTGCATTTAACCTGGCGTTCTCCGCCAGCAGACCATTGGCATTCAAAAGGTAGGCGGTAAGGCTGTACACTTCCTCGTCGGTAAGCGAACCCGGCTGGTTGAAAGGCATTGCGCGCCGGATGTAGTCGAAAACGGTGGTTGCATAGGGCCAGTAGTTGCCGATTGCCTTAATCCGGCGGGCGCCGCCTTTGGTAGTGTCGCCTACAACTAGCCGGTCGTTCGGGCCTTCCGTGCCGGTAACACCGTGGCAGGCCGCACACTTTTGCTGGAAAATGGCCTTGCCGTCCCCTACATTACCTTCGCCTCTGGGCAAGCCTTTGCCGTCGGGACGAATATCGATGTCCAGTATCGCGATTTCCGCCGCCGTTGCCGGTCGCCCGAAACCGAAATGGGCTGGCTGTGAAAGGGTATCAGCCGACAACATACGAGGATGCTGCCGGCTGATTTTCAGGTCGGTGGCCGTGAGCGATACCGCTACGACCACCAGCGCACTGCTGATGAATTTAATCGTACTTCCCTGCATTGAGCGTGCTTTTAGCCAGGACGTAAGGTCTCTCCACCCGGTCCAGAACTACGTAAATAGAATCTTTTTTCTCATTAATCCCTTTCAGGATCACGCGCGAACCGTCGGTGGTCGAGTAGGAAAGTACCATTCGGTTGCGCTTGTCGCGGCGGGGCCTGGCGGCAAACTCGCGGTCGCGACGGGCCGATTGCCCCAGCGGGTCGATCATCTTGTTCTCATCCCCTATTCTGGCCAAAGCGGCCTTGCTGATCCAGTTGCGGCCTTCCTCCTTCTTTTTGCCCCTGCCGCTCTCTGCACCTTCACGGGACTGTTCACCCTCGCCCCGGCTTCTCGCGCCGCTCGCACCACCGCCTACGCCACCTTGTCCCTGGCGCGCTTCACGCTGTTGCAGTTGTCCAACTCCGTCGCGCGGGCCGCCGCGGGCATATTTGTCCTGCAAATACAAAGTATGTTCGAGGGTATCGGCCAGGTAATGGAATACCCGTTGGCCGCCTCCCGTGCCTGTCAACTCGAAAGTACGACCTAAATCGCGCATGGGAGCGCCGCCGCCGTTGGAAAGGTCGAGTGGTGTCGGCTTGTTTACCTTAAAGGTCAGAGTCGTCCAGTTTTCGAACGTCGCCCACTGCCATCTGACGGTATCGGTCGGCGAGTATGCGATTTCCCGGTTATTGATTTTAAACTCAGTCACGTTATAGTTACCACGCAGTACTTTCACACCTGCTGTCGACGGTTGCTTGTAAGGATCGTACTTGAAATTCACATACTGGAGATAAAACAAGTAGAAAATAAATAACCCGAAAACACCGGCTTTGAGCCCATAGCGCACATATTGCTGCCACTTCTGGGAGAATGTCGGATAAAAGCTGTTGGGCACCGTAAAACGTTCGAGAATGAGCAGGTTCCAGATTTTTGGAATATCCCTGATCAGCAAAAACGCCGCCAGCAGCACGAAATAGGAGCTATACACATGCACGCCGCCGTCGTAAGCGAAGTTTACATACACAATATCCCCCAACGCACCGAGCAACAGGATCGCACCCAGCGTGGTGGTACCCCGGAAAAAGAGCAATATCCCGGCTGTCAGCTCGACTACACCGGCAAACACCTGGTACCAGGGCACAATACCCACGGAAAGCCAGTAGATTTTCTGCAATGTAAAATCGCCGAAGTTGGTATTCAGCAGCCCGAATGATGGGTAAGGCATCTGGGTGGGCATCAATTTGGTATACCCAAAACCGATAATGCCGATCCCGGCGCGGTAACGCACCACCACGCGGATCCAGTAATACAGCAGGTTATAGTCCTTCGGCTCGCGTTTGATCGCCTTGGCTATCGCCGTCCAGATGAGGCCCGCCACGATGGACGCCAGCGCGGTAATGATCCAGGTGGCGTAACCTTCCAGCGAACTGCCGAACAGGGTCCGACCGAAAAGGTCAAGCCCCGAGCCGAAGCGGGCAATGTCGTACACGTCGCGGTAATGCAGGCGCGTCCAGTCAAAAGTGACGAGATCGGTGTACCAGCCGGGACTGTTGGGGATGGACATGGCCAGGAAAAACACGAAAGCAATGCGGAATAGGACTTTCTGCCATTCGGGCCAGCTCTGGCTGGTTGCGCGCCCGGTGTCCTGACCAGTTGCCTCGTCGGCCAGGGTCACGTCGTCGTCTGCGCTTGTTCTGATCGTTGACATATTTTTAATGTTTTGATTTACAGTTTGAATTCGCCTTCGCTTACAGTTTGAACTCCCCTCTCCGACCTACTTTTTTCACTTCCTGGAACAGGTATTTCTTGTTGATTTTTTTCAAAACCACCTGTAACGAATCGCGGTTGCTTGCAACACCTGAAAGCAGGATCGTAGCGCTGTCGGGACGGCTATAATGCAGCTGTAATTGATCCGCAGCATTCACTTTATTGGTCAGTTTTAATGTTTTGGCATTTTCATCAAACTCGTAACCATAATAATCCCGTCCGCCCGATCCTGCGAATTCAAAGTTGCGTTTGGCATCGTCGAAATGGATTTGCTCCACGTTGGTGGAATCGATCACCCGCGGCCGGGCCGAGCGAATGCTGATCGTCGCCCATTTTTCAAATACTACATCCTTCCACCGTACAGAATCGAGCGGCGAATAGGCCAGCGTGTCCCCATTGATTACAAACTGCTCCACATTGTAAACCCCGGCCGCATTCGCAAGGCCTGGTTTGACAGGATATTGATACGGATTAGAATGATAACCAGCGTAAGTTTTGGAACCATAAATCACGACAAACAAAAGGATAAATACCGCTTTCAGCGCGATACGACCGAATTTCAATCGTGAATCACTCAAATCCGGCCTGACCAGGTTTGGTACCGTCGGCTTTTCGAGCGTCAGCAGCCGGTAAAGCCTGTTGGCGTCGAATGCGAACAGGAATAATGCCAACACGATCAGATAGAAACTGTAAACGTATTCGCCGCCCTCGTAAGCCAGATTGGAAAAGAACACATTGCCGGTAAACGGAATGATGATCAGCGTGGCGATCGTCGTGGTTTTACGGTGCAGCAAAAGCAGCCCGCCGAGTAACTCGACCAGGCCGAGAAACGACTCATAATTCGGTACCACACCCAGGCTCAGCGCAAAGACTTTCCAGGCATTGAAATCGCCGTAGGCCGTATTCAGGTTACTGATCGACGGCAGTGGCGCCTGCAACGGGAAGAATTTGATAAAACCATAGGCGATCAACCCCGCAGCGAGGCGGTAACGTACGATCACGCGCAGCCAGTAATAGAGTTGATTGTAATCCCGGCGGCCCTTGTCGCGGTTGCCCCAAACGACTGCCCCGGCAATGGCGATAACGAGCACCACGAGCCAGTTTGCAAAAGTGTCTGTCTCCCCGAAAAACCTCGGCTGGTAACGCGCAAGGTCGAAAATATCACCGTACGTAAGGTTCAGCCAGTTGATCTGGAAAACACGGCGGAAGTATTTCCAGTCCAGCGGAATGCTCTGAATGGCGAAATAAATGAATGCGACGCGGAACAGCACTTTTTCAAGTGTGCTCCATTCACCGGGCGTGGACACGCCGGGCGTCGCTACGCCGGGCGTGTCCACGCGGGGCGTCGCCATACCTGACGCTCCGCCATTTGCGGTAGCCGCCGTGTGCTGATAAACTGTGTTTTGTGCCATAGGGTCAGGATTAATAGCCGGGATTTTGTTTCAAAGCTTTGTCGATCAGCAACTGCTCGGCCGGGACCGGCAGCAGGAGGCGGTTGTTGTCGGTCACGTTCAATACTTCGTCGGCACGGCCGGTACGCACAAGGTCGAACCAGCGGTGCGGTTCCAATGCGAACTCGATGCGCCGCTCGTTCTCGATTGCGAGAAATAGTTGTTCGGCAGTAGAAGCGGTACTTTTAGCGATTCCCGCGCGTTCGCGGATCGCATTGAGGTCGGCGAGCGAACCCGTGAGGGCGCCCGTCTGCGCCCGCGCTTCCGCACGTATGAGGTACAGCTCGGCAATGCGGATCACGAAAGTCGGGTCGGTAGCGGGGCTGCGGTAGTACATATTGCCATACCAGCGGCCCTGGTTGTCTTTTGCAACGAGCGTATTGCGGTTGCCGCCAATTTCCGGGTCATTTACCAAAGCCACAAAAGCGTCGTTCGGCGCCCATTGGCGCGTTCCGCCTTTTTCCTGCGGCTGCCACTGGCCCCGGTGCCCGTTGGTCTCGTTTACACTATAAAAGATCTCGAATACCGATTCGGTCGTACCACGCGCATCGTTCGCGAAGAATGCATTATAGGGTTTCACCAACTGGTAGTTAGCCGCATCAGCAATTACTTTGGAAGCATACTCTTCCGCTTTCGCATAATCTTTCTGATACAAATAATACCGCGATTTCAATGCCCAAACAGTCTTTTGCGTGGCACGGAACCGGTCCGTGGTAGCCGGTAGCCGCGATTCGGCGGCATTCAGATCGGCCAGTACCTGCGCGTACACCTGCTCCTGCGTGGCACGCTCGATGCCGCGGTTGTCCGATGGCGTCGCGGTAGGCTTTGTGACGATCGGCACACCGCCCCAGATACGCGCCAGGTCGAAATAGGCCAATGCGCGGAGGAAATAGGCTTCGCCGATGATCTTGTTCCGCAACGCGTCAGTCAGCAGCGGGTCCTGCACGTTCGGCACCTTCTCGATGACGTGGTTAATGCGGTTGAGCGTGCCGTAAATACCCGTCCAAACCGCCGATATGGTCGAGTTTTCGGCATTTACCCGATGGTTGATAAATTCCTGGATCTGCGACTGCGAGCCTGTCCATTGGATATTATCGCCGGACAAATAGCCGATCGACTGGAAATTGATGCTGTAATAACCGCGGAACGAATCGTAAACGCCGTTGATCGCCGTTTCGGCGGACGCTTTGTCGATGATCGTTTGTTCATCGGAAATGGATGACCGCGGCTGCACGTCCAGGAAACTATCGCAAGAGCCGAGCCCGATCAGCATGGAAAGCGGCAAGATGTATTTGAATGCTTTCATATTGTAATTCATTAAAAAGTCAGGTTAAAGCCCAGTTGAAAGCTGCGGGGCTGCGGAGGCGTACCCAGATCGATCCCCTGCTCATTCTGTGCGCTCGATGAGCTTGATTCAGGGTCAAGGCCGGTGTATTTGGTAATGGTAAAAAGGTTGCTGGCCGTGGCGTAAATGCGGAGCGAGCTGATGTGGCGCACCGGCACGGTATAGCCGACGGTAAGGTTGCGCAACCGCACGAACGAACCGTCTTCCAGCCAGCGGCTCCCGCCGTCGCGGTAGTTGTTCACATTCACGCCGTCGGGACGCGGCACGTCGGTCACGTCACCCGGCTTCTGCCAGCGGGCATTGTTGCTCGCGAAAATCACGCGTGCCGCATCACGGGCACCGCCGCTTTCGCCGAAGAACTTGTTGTGGTTATAAACCTTGTTGCCGTAGCTGAATGCGAGGAATGCATTCAGGTCAAATCCTTTATAGGTAACCGAGTTGGTCAGCCCGCCGAAGAATTTGGGCCAGATGCTGCCGTTGATCTGCCGGTCGGCGACGGTGATCTTGCCGTCCTTATTCACATCCTCATAAACGGTGTTACCCGTCTGCGGATCGACGTAAAGCTGTTTGTACACCCAGAACGAATACAGCGGATGGCCTTGTTGCAACAGAATCAAACTTCGGCTGCCGTATTCCAGCGGATTTTCCAGCTTTTCAATTTTGTTGATATTCCTGGCCACATTAAATGTAGTGATCCATGAAAAAGCACTGTTCTGGAAATTCACCGAGCGGATCGCGAGTTCAAAACCTTTGTTGCTGATCTCAGCGGTGTTGCTGCGGTAGTTGGCAAAACCCGTGGTAGCAGGCAATGTGAGCGAAAGCAACCCATTGCTGGTGTATTTACGGTAAACATTGAACTCGATGCCCAGCCGGTCGCCGAAGAACGAAATGTCGGCGCCTGCATTCAGCTGGTTGGTACGCTCCCATTGCAAATCCGGGTTGGCAAGTTGCTGCGGAGCAATCCCCGGATTGCCCTGATACGACGAGCCGCTGTTCCAAAGTCCCAGCGCCGCAAAGCTGCCGAGGCCGTTCTGATTACCCGTCACACCATAGCTCGCACGGATTTTCAAATCGCTGATCACCGCCACATTTTTAAGAAAACCTTCCTGTTTCACACGCCAGCCGCCGCCAATCGACGGGAAATAGCCCCATCTGCGATCGGCACCGAAGCTGGATGAGCCATCGGCGCGGATGCTGAAATCTAGCAGGTATTTGCCGCCATAATTGTAATCCACGCGGGAAAAGAACGAAGCGAGGTTTTTCTTCGACCAACTGCTCGAACCGGTGGTAGTGGCGGCCGAGGAAATCAGTTTAAAGGAATTATTGGCAAAACCGCGCCCTGTTGCCGCAGTACCGGTATTCAGGTCGCTTTGGATGGTGTTACCCAACAGAATACCGAAAGTATGTTTCGCACCCAGTTTCTGACGATACGAAAGCGTCTGTTCGTTGAGCCAGGTCGTGGCCTGTCCGTTATTCGCGGAAGCGAAGCCGTTCGGGCTGCCGGTGATCAGGAAGGTATTCCAGTATTCATTTTCATCATAATTGTTAAAATCCAGACCCCAGCTCGTGCGGAATTTGAGGTTAGGCAAAATGTCGGCCTCGGCGTACAGGTTACCGATGTACCGCAAGCTCACGGATTTCACATCGTAGTTTTGCAGCAGCAAGGTCACATTATCGAAACCCGCACGGCCAACCAGCTCGCCGTTCTCGTTAGCAGGCGAAAGATAAGTGGGCGTATGTAATGCAGCCTGCAAAAGCCCTCCCGCAGGCCCGTCGCCTGCGCGTGCCTGGTTACGGAACGTGCGCGCGAAGCTGTTGCTCACGCCTACGTGCACTTTATCGGAAATCTTCTGATCCAGATTGACCTTGAAACTCGCCCGATTGAATGTGATCGGCTTCAAAATCGATTCCTGTTTGGTATAGCCGCCGCCGATGTAATACTTGGTAGAAGCCGTTCCGCCGGAAACCGAGAGGTCGTAATTCTGCAATGGCGCGGTCTGAAACACCTCCCCCAGCCTGTCGTAAGTCTTTTGCTCCTCGGGTAAGCCGCGGCCGCCTTCCGAAACGGGGCGGAACGGGCGGTTAGCCTCCGTTCTGTTCAGCGAAGGCGTGTCCTTACCGGTATTGATCCACCATTCGTTCACGAGCTGTGCGTGCTCGGGGCCGGTGGCGAGGTCCCAGAGCTTGGCCGCTTTGGCCCAGCCGTAGGATGCATTCAGGCTCACTTTGGCCTTCTGGTTGTATTTACCTCTTTTGGTGGTGATCAAAATCACGCCGTTGGCACCACGGGAGCCGTACAATGCGGTGGCTTCGGCGTCTTTGAGCACTTCGAGGCTTTCGATGTCGTTGGGGTTAATGTCGGCGATGGGCGACGTAGCCTTGCCACCGGTGTTGGTGGTTTGCATACTGTTGCTGTTCATAAACACGCCGTCGATCACGTACAGCGGGTCGTTGTCGCCATTGATAGATGTAGCGCCCCGGACGCGCACCGTCACCGCCTCGCCCGGCACGCCGGTGTTGGAGGTAATCTGCACGCCGGGGACTTTTCCTTGCAGCTGGGCGTCGAAACTGCCCACCGGAATACTTTTCACATCGGTTGGGTCCACTTTGGTAATGGAACCGATCACATTCTTGCGTTCCTGCGTACCATAACCCACCACGACCACCTCATTGAGCTGCCGCTGGTCCGCATCCAGCTTTACCGTGAGGTTGCTCTGCCTGCCCGGACGCAGCTGCTGGCTCACATAGCCGATAAACGATACCACCAGCTCCTGCCCTTCGGCCACATCGATATGGAAATTCCCGTCGGTATCCGTCACGGTTCCCTGCGTAGTCCCTTTAATCTGGATATTCACACCCGGCAAAGCCGCGCCATCCTTGTCGGTCACCTTACCCGTCAGCTCGCCCGGCCCGGCATAAGCATTGGAATTGACGGACCAAAAGAGCATTACCAGCAAAGCAATCCATTGCCCCGATCTTCCGGATCGGGGACTTTTGAATAAATAATTTTTCATTAAGTCAGGTTATAATTTGGGGTATTGAATGCTCCTATTTTCCCTTGTTGCCCGAAATCGCTTCCGGCTCTTGCTGCCTCCGCGGCGCCTCGATCACTTTCCGCTCTTTCAAATCATACTTCTGCCCTTCATGCAAAAAGAAGAACGGTCCATTGCTCGCCGTCGAAACCTCGCGGCTGCCCTGCACGTGCTTCGCGCCGCTGCCGATGATGGTGTTATAGTCATAAATGGAAGCGTAGGAGCGCCCGACCACTTCGAGCGTGTCGCGTTGCACCACAATGGAGGTAGCCTCATCCAGCCCGATACCGATCAGCTCCGGTGCATTCTTCACAAATTCCACGAGGTCGAACTGCCGGTTGCGGCGGAACAAATGCTGATCGATCACCGAGTTTTTCAGGAAACCCAGCCCCTGCGTGTGGTCTCCTACGAGTATGTGAGCCCCCCTTGTATCGCCTCTCCACAAAAACGACCCCTGAATGCTGGCCCCTGCCGAAGTACCGGAAATGACGCCGCCGCGATCCAGCAGTTCCTGGAATGCCTGGTGGGTCAAAGTGTTCAGGTAGGAATCGGCAATGCGCCACTGGCGGCCGCCCACGATGTACACGCCCGTAGCCGCCCGGATGGGCGCTACGAATTTTTCGCTATTGGCTTCTTTCAGGTCGTTGGTATGCAGCAAAGTCACATTGGCAATGCCGGTTTCCCTTTTCACCAGATCCACCGACCTGGTATCGAATGCCGCCGAGTCGCCGCCCGCCGCCGTAATCACCACGATTTTGGCCTTCTCTTTTCCACCCGCAAGCTGCACGAAGCGCTTCCAGATTTCCGGCGTAGCCCCGCCCCCGCCGATGATGATCAGCGACCCTTTTTCCGGGCCGTGGCGGGTGGTGGCACTCTTCTTAACGGTAACCGGGGTCTGTGCCCGGGAGGCTGTGAGCATGGCCACGGAGAGCAATGCGGTAAAGAATAGTTTGCTTTTCATATTTCGTAGGAATGAATGTTAATAGCCGGGATTTTGAATAAGATCGGCGTCGGTCTGGATCGCCGACAGCGGAATGGGCAGGATGTTGAAATCCGGGTTCTTGCGGTTGGCATTAATAGCCCCGAAAATCGTCGCCGAGCGGCCCGTGCGCACTACATCCACGAAGCGGTGCCCTTCAAAAGGCAGTTCGAGACGGCGCTCTTCAAGGATCGCGAGGTTGATCGCCTCCTTGCCCGACGCGGGCGTGAGCGCGGATGCGGGTACGTCCGAGCGGGAACGGATCGTATTCAGGTCCGCGAGCGCGCCCGTGAAATCCGGCGTGGCCTTGCTGGCCCGGGCTTCGGCGCGGATCAGGTACTGCTCGGCTATGCGCAGGACGAATACCGAGCTGGAACCGTCGGGTTTTCCGTACTGGATCAGATCCCAGGAGCCTTCGGCGGTCTGTTTCAGCAAGCTTTTACGTGCGCCGCCTTTGGCCGGATCGAGCAGCAGGCTCACGAACTCGCGTGCTGGAATGTAATCGTGACGACCACCATCGGCAGGCGAAAGCCAGTTGGTATAGAACGAGTTGCGGTCGGAAGTACTGTAAACGAGTTCGAAGATCGATTCGTCGGTGGTTTTGCCGGTAAAGAACGCGGAATAGGGTTTTACCAGTTTAAAACCTGCCTGGGCAATCACCTTCGAGGCATTGATTTCAGCTTGCTCCCAGTTTTGCAAATAGGTGAAATACCGCGCTTTCAATGCATACACCGAAAACCGCGTCGCACGGGTGCGGTTAATAGTTTCTTTCAAAAGCTGCTCGGCCTGATCGAGGTCCGCGCCGATTTGCGCGTAAGTCTCCTGCGCGGTGCTCCGTTTCGTGCCTTTGTGCGTATCCGGACCTGTTGCGGGTGTGAGTACGAGCTGCACACCGCCGTAGGTTTTCACCAGATCGAGGTAACCCAATGCACGCAGGAAGTAAGCTTCACCAAGCACCTGGTTCCGCTCTTCCTGGGTAAAAAAGCCATCCTGCACACCCGGAACGAGGTGGATAATAAAGTTGGCCTGGTTAATCATCTTGTAGATCGCCGAAAAGCCGCCACCCGCATTGTTGGGCGTGAGATCGGGCACCAGGTTGTTCTGGTTGTTGTAGTTGACCACATTATCCGAGGCCAGGTCCACACCGATAATATTGGAAGTGGCGTAGCCCTGTAATGCGTCATAAACACCCACGAGTGCCGTATTGGCCGATTTTTCGTCCACGATCACCCCTTCGTCGGAAATGTTCTGCTCGGGTTCGGTATTCAGCAGGTCGGAGCAGGATGAGAGCCATAATGCGGCCAGAATCAATCCTATGTTTAATTTTTTCATCATCATTCCATTAAAAACTCAGATTCACACCCAGTACCACCGATTTTGGCTGCGGCGGCGTACCAAAATCCAGCCCCTGCACGAGCCCGTTGCGGCTGTCGGCAGCTACGTTTACCTCGGGATCGGGCCCCGAATAATTGGTGAGCGTCCAGAGGTTCGAAGCCGTCAGGTACAGCCTAGCAGCCGATGCGCGGATGGCCGATGCCACGCCTTTCGGCAGGTTATAACTGATCGTCACATCCCGCAGGCGCAGGTAGGAAGCATCTTCCAGGTAGCGGCTGTTCCCGGTACGGAAGTAGTTCAGGCTGCCGTCAGGATTGGTAAGGTTGGTCGGGCGGGGCAGCACGCCGGTATCGCCCGGCTTTTTCCAGTAGTTGAGCGAACTTTTCTGGATCGAGCGCGTCACGCCACGGGTACCGGCCGTTTCGAGGAAGTAGGCGGTGTAGTTGTAAGCCGAGCTGCCATATTTGTAATAAAAATTCAGGTTGAGATCTAGACCTTTGAAAGACAATGTGTTCCGGAAAGCACCTTCGAACTTCGGCCACACATTACCTACAATGCGCTGGTCGTCGACTGTGATCTTACCGTCCTTATTCACATCCTCGTAAACCGCATTACCATTCTCGGCATTCAAACCGATCTCTTTGTAAGCATACACCGAGTACAACGGCTGGCCTTCCACGACGCGGAACATATCGTAGCTTGCCGTAATGGGCGTCAGCAGCTTCTGCACGCGGTTTACATTGCGCGAAACCGTCAGCACGGCTTTCCATTCCAGATCTTTGGTCCGAACATTCACCGAATTGAGCAAAATCTCGATCCCGCGGTTGCTGATCTCGCCCACATTCCGCACCACCGACGAGAAACCCGTGTTAGGTGCCACAGGCTGGTCGAGCAGCAGGTCGTAAGTGAATTTGTCGTAATAATTGAATTCAAAATTGAGCCGTTGCTTCAATAATGCACCCGAAAGTCCGAAGTTATACTGGCGCGTGGTCTCCCATTTCAGATCGGGGTTGGCGAGCTGGCTCGGCGCGATACCCGGCTGGTCGCCGTAGTTGGTACCACCGGCCCAAAGGCCGCGTGAAGCGAAATCGTCGATATCCTGGTTACCGGTCAGCCCGAGGCTTGCTTTGAAACGCAGGTCGGTAAAGGTGTTGTTTTCAGGAAAAAACGCCTCTTTGGAAATGTTCCAGCCCAAACCCACCGACGGGAAATAGCCCCAGCGGTGATCGGCGCCGAAGCGCGACGAAGCATCGGCGCGTACGTTCCCGTCAATGCTGTACCGGTTGTCATAACTATAATTAAAACCGGTAAAAAACGACAGCAAGCCGTAGGAAGAGCCTGTGGAAGAGGCTGTTTGTACCGCCGCCGAGGCAATGCGTTTGAATTGGTTGCTCGGGAAGCCGGTACCGGTCAGGCTGGCGCGCTCCGTCGTGGTTTTCTGAACGGTATTACCGACGAACACCGAAAATTCGCTTTTGGCGGAGGATAAATTGAAGTTCAGCAACTGCTCGGCAATGAGCGATTGCTTGATCGTCGTTACGTCGTTGGCCTCGCCCGCAGGCTGGCCGTACACGAGGTTGGTATTGTAGTAAGCCTTCTCGTGGTAGTTGTTGTAATCATTGCTCCACGAGGATTTGAAGGACAGATTCGGCAGGATATTCCAGATCGCGTACACATTGTTAATGCTCCGCAAGCTCACCGAATGCGTGTCGGAATTTTCCAGAATGGCCAAATGGCTGTCAAAAACGGTCGGTTTCGCGTAGCTGCCATCCTCATTGTAAAACGGGTAAAAAGTAGGCGTATGCAATGCTGCCTGGAACAACCCCGCCGGGCCGTCCCCTACCCGCACGAGCGTGCGTGGCACACTTGAAAGGGTATTGCTGGTTCCGATTTTGAGGTTTGGTAAAATCGAATGGTCGATATTGAAACGGAAGGAATACCGCTTGAAATCCTGTGTTTTGAGCGTCGATTGCTGACTCTGGTATTCGCCGCCGAGGTAAAAATTGGTGCGCGAATCGCCGCCGGAGACGGATAATGTGTATTTGCTCAAAGAAGCCGTTCGGAAAATGTCGCTCACGCGGTCGTAAGTACCCTGCTCTTCGGGGCTGCCGAAAGCCGGGAAACCCGGAATAGCCTCCGAAACCGGGCGAAACGGGCGTGTCCCGAAGGTTTTACCGTCGTTGACATGCACCAGATTTACCAGTTCGGCATGTTCCGGGCCGCTTACCAGCTGCCAGAGATTCGTGGCTTTGGCATAACCCTGTTCCACATTGATACTCACCTTCGTACGCGAATTGCGCGCGCCGCGCTTGGTGGTAATGAGGATCACCCCATTCGCGCCGCGGGCTCCGTACAATGCTGTTGCGTTGGCGTCTTTCAGTACGGATACCGACTCGATATCGTCCGGGTTCAGGTCCGAAAGCGGGTTGGGCGTCTGCCCGCCCATGCCGCGAGATAGGCCCTGCAAGTTTTCATTATTGATAAAAACCCCATCGACCACATACAGCGGATCGTTACCAGCCTTAATGGACGTCGCCCCGCGCAACCGCACCAGCACCGAAGTACCCGGCACGCCGGAATTGCTCGAAATCTGCAAACCGGGCACGGTTCCCTGCAACTTCTCGATCACGCTGTTATAGGAAACCTGCGAAAAGTCTTTGGAATCGATGGTGCTCACGGCGCCGGTCTGCGCGCTGCGCTTGGTTTGGGTATAACCGGTCACCACTACCTCGCTCAGTTGGCTTTCGTCCGGTTTCAGGGCAATGTCCAGGCTCGTCGAGCCGCCCAATGCCCGTTCGACGGTCACATAACCGATGTAGGAGAATATCAGCACGTCGTTACCGCCGACGGAGATCGTGAATGCGCCGTTGGCATCCGTGAGCGTGCCCTTATTGCTGCCTTTCACGCGGATCGTCACGCCCGGCAGTCCGTCGCCTTTTTCATCTTTCACTACCCCGTTAATAGCCTGGTCGGTCACCTCATCCGAATCGGAGGCCTCGCCGGTTTGCTTCGGCGCCTCGCGGATGATCACTTTTTCTTTTTGCTGCTCGTAATCAAGGCTCCGATGGCGAAGCAGCCTGTTCAGTACTTGTTCGACCGGTTCATTCCGGGCGTCAAAAGTTAGGTTAGTATATGGATTTACTAGTCTATCCTGGTAAATAAAAACGAACCCACTTTTGTCTTCAATTTGTCTTAAAATGGTCTTCAAAGACTGTTTTTCGGCCCTGATGGAGATTTTTACGTCCTTGATCGTCTTCTCGCTATCCGCCAGCGCAGGCCGGAAAAGCGCGAGGATCAGGACGAGGACTAACCAGAGCCTTTTTAAATGGGGCTGGTGCCCGTGTTGTCGGAAAAATACCGTCATAATCTTCGTTTTTTAATGCTCGTTCATTGAGATCAGTACCTGTCCGGCCGCGTGCCGGTAGCTGAAACTACCCGCCATGGCCAGCGTCCCGAGAATATCGTCCAGCGTTTCCTCCGCCCTGAACCGCGCCGTAAGCCGCTGTTCTTCCAGACGCTTGCCGTCTACGCGGACAGGCACATTGAATTTCTTTTCCAGCAGCAAGGCAATGGTTTTCAGGTCTTCATTATTGAAATCCAGCGCCCCGCGGATCCATCCCGCCAGCAAGTGCGCTTGCACATGGCCCTTCCGCACCCCGCCGCTCTGGTTGTCGACCACCAGTTGCTCGTCGGGAAGCAGGAAAGCCGTTTGCATCTCGGGGTAACCGCTCGCATTGCGAACGCCTACCTTACCGCTCGCTACTGTAACCCTTACGTCGCTCAGGCTCCTGTAAGCGCGTACCGAGAATACCGTCCCGAGTACCTGCGTCTGCGTCCGGCCCGCATTCACCACGAACGGGTGTTCCGCATCGTGTTTTACATCGAAATAGGCCTCGCCGTCGGTAATCACGATTTCGCGTGCGCCGCCTCCGAATTTCCCGGGAAAGCGGATGGAAGTACCGCCGTTGAGCGTCACAAGCGAACTGTCGGGCAACCGGTAGGTTTTCACTTCGCCGGGTAACGCGCTGGCCGTGACCATTCGCGCCGCACTTCCGGCATTTTGGTCTCGCAGGCCACCACCGAACCAGAAAAACCCGATGCAAAGCATGGCTGCGACAGCCGCTGCCATGTAAAGCGCAACTACTGGCCGTACCCGGGCTTCCTGCCGGACGTCAAAAGTGTGTGGGCGGACTGCCGCCAGGATATTTGTCCACGAATGCTCCCGCGCAGCTTCGAGGTCGAGGTTTTCGGGAAGATCGGGCTGAGCTTTTGCGGCACTCGCGTACCATTGCGTAATCGCCGCCTTTTCTTCCTCCGTACATCGTCCGAGCCGGTATTTCGTCAACAAATCGCTCACCTGCTGCTGGTCCATGATGGTTTGGTTTGAATTGCAATTCAACACTATGACAGGGAGGAATGCATTTAGTAGTAGATTTTTTTAAAAAAATAATACGACCAGCTGCGATTTCCACTGTATCAACCTGTCCCTCAATATCTTGATTGCATTACTGATTTGTTTTTTTACGGTATGGTCCGAGAGCGAAAGCTGTTCGGCGATCTCGGAATAAGACAAATCGCCCTGCCTGCGGAGCTCGAAAACTTCCTTCATTTTTCGCGGCAGCTTGTCTATTTCGGCTTCAAAAATGGAGAATAACAACTCTTCGTCGGCTGCATTACCGGCCGAAATCGGCACCTCGCCGAGGAACGTCGCGAGCGCGTCGAGGTGGTGCCGGTACGTTTTGTCCTGCTCGATCAGGTTGAGCACGCGGTTGCGCACGGACGTGTACAAATACCCTGACAACCCGGTATGCAGCTGAATCGCAGCACCTTTCGTCCAGAGTGTAATAAAAACCTCCTGCACGACATCTTGGGCATCTGCGGCATTGCCCAGCATTTTGAATGCATGCGCATACAGCCGCCCGAAGTAACGCCGGTGGATTTCCTCAAACGCCGCTAAGGAGCCTTCCTGAAACGCTTTCAGGAGCTGATAATCCGATAAATCACCTAACTCATGCACTTTCGGAGAATTTTGACAACTGCCGTTTGATTTGGATTAAACAATATTGTTCAGCGGACGCCCCAAAAGGAGCACCCCGCCCGATTACAGGCATTCAACTAACCGAAAAGCTCTTATTGGTGGTTAATAAGAATAATTACTCTACAAAATTTATAGACAAATAACAGCCTATTTGTTTTGCCGCGCAAGTTGCGGAGTGGAAAGTCCTGTCCTATTTTTTTTCAAAGCACTACCGATCATACCTATACGCACCATGCCCCGACTTTCCCAAACAGCCAAAATAAGGCAATTGCATTTTACCAATCAAGCAATTCTTAAAATTTATACTTTAATCCATAGACTTTATAGATTTATTTCCAATATTGGGACCGGTTCGAGATACCTGACGCGCATTGGTATGCTGCAAATCACCATCCTGCTCATTTCGCACGAAATGAACGTGGTAAAATCCATTTGCCATATGGTAACACTATTTAATCTACCAATTTAGTAGTATAAAACTTGAAAATAACTTTACTTTGCCGATCAAATAAGTATAGTTATTAACGAGCGTTACCTATGATCCGAATTCTCCGTTCAAATCACATCCGATTGATTTGGGCCTTTCTGGGCGGCATTGTGGCCTTGCAGAGCCATGCCCAGTCCGTTTCCATTCAGGGAAAAGTTACTTCCGCCAACGACCAGTCGGCGTTGCCGGGCATTAATGTCCTGGTCAAAAACAGCACCACCGGGACTACTACCAATACCGACGGCAAGTTCGAGATCGCCGCCGGGAGCGATGCCGTGCTGGTGTTTTCGGCCATCGGCTACATTACCCAGGAGCTCGAAGTCAAGGGACGTTCACAGATCAACGTTCAGCTGAGTGATGATACCCGGCAACTGAATGAGCTCGTGGTCGTAGGGTATGGCACCCAGAAAAAGCGCGATCTGACAGGCTCCGTGAATTCGCTGGACAGCAAGGATTTTAACAAAGGCGTACAAACATCTGTTGATCAACTCATTGCCGGTCGCTCTGCGGGTGTGCAAGTGACGCAGTCCAGCTCCGAGCCGGGCGGTGGCGTGACGATCCGTATCCGCGGCGCGAACTCGATCAATGCCAGCAATGAGCCGCTGTATGTGATCGACGGTTTACCGGTAAACAATGCCTCGGTAGTGCCGGGTTCTACACTGGTGAACGAGCAGGCGCCCCGAAACCCGCTCAATGCATTGAACCCGAACGATATCGAGTCGGTAGAGATATTGAAAGATGCTTCGGCGACGGCCATCTACGGGTCGCGGGGGGCAAACGGGGTTATTCTCATCACCACCAAAAAAGGCACGAAGGGCAAACTGAATGTCAATTATGCACTTTCCGGCGCGGTGTCGGAGGTGACCAAACGTGTTCCGATGCTCAATGCACAGCAATACATGGCGCTGCTCAACGACCTCCGCGCCGACCAGAAGCAGGCGCCTGAATTTTCGGCAGAGCAAATCGCCGCCGTGGGCAAGGGTACTTACTGGCAGGATGAAATCTTTAAAAAAGGTTATCTCCAAAACCACCAGCTTTCGTTTTCCGGCGGACAGGACAAATTCACTTACTACGCCTCGCTCAATTACCTCGATCAGAAGGGCGTGGTCATCAGTTCGGGCATTAAAAAGTATGTCGGCCGGGTAAACCTTAACTACACGGGTGACAAGTTTAAATTTGGTTTAAACCTTAATTCCAGCCAGGTGAAGGACGATTTCGTGCCCAATGGCGTGAGCGTGAATGAGGGCGCGGGGGTGATCAACACCGCCATTTTCCAGGACCCTACCCTTACCATCAAAAACCCGAATGGCACCTGGACGCAGACGCAGATCGTGAACCTTGAAAACCCCGTGGGACTTGCCAATGAAGTGAGCGATTTCGCCACCACCAACCGCACATTCGCCAGCGTTTTTGCAGAATATTACTTCCTCCCCGAGCTGTCGGCCAAGATCAATTTCGGCACCGACCGCCAGGATTCACGGCGCGATATTTTCACGTCACGCCTTACCAAGCGCGCCGAAGGCACCAAAGGCATTGCCAGCGTGCTCACCAGCAATGCTTCCAACAATCTCGTCGAATTCACCGCGCGGTACAGCAAGGCACTCAACAAGGATAACCAGCTCGAAATCCTCGGCGGCTATACCTATCAGGACTTTGTCGTGAGCTCGCTTTCAGCCGGTGCGCAGAACTTCCCGCTCGATGCATTGGGCACGGATAACCTCTCTGCGGGCGCACAAAGCACATTTTCGCTCGGCTCCGGTCGGACGAAGAACCAGCTGCTATCCTACCTCGGTCGCGTGAACTACAATTTGCTCGACAAATACCTGCTTACCGCTTCCATACGCGCCGACGGCTCCTCGCGCTTCGGCGACAACAAGAAATACGGCGTCTTCCCGTCGGTAGCACTCGGCTGGCGGATCAAGGACGAGCTTTTTCTCAAAAACGTGAATGCGTTGACCGATCTGAAACTTCGCGCCAGCTACGGCGTGACCGGTAACCAGGACATCGGCAGCTACAAATCACTCGTGCTCCTCGGGCCGCAGGGGCAAGCTATTTTCGACGGCGCGCCTTATGTGGGCATTTCCACCACGCAGCTCCCCAACCCCGATCTGAAATGGGAAACCACCACTCAGCTCGATATTGGCGTGGATTTCAGCCTGTTTGCCAACCGCTTATCGGGTAGCATCGATTATTTCCATAAACAAACCAGAGACCTGCTTCTGCAACTACCCATTCCGCGGACCAGCGGTTTTTCCACTACCTTTAAAAACGTAGGCGGCCTGAAAAACACGGGTTTTGATTTCACGCTGACTTCCATCAATGTTACCGCGCCCTTCACATGGCGATCGAGCGTGAATTTCTCGGTCGTAAAAAACGAGGTGACCGATTTGGGTTCATTGCCTTACATTCTGGGTGGTTCGGCCGGTTTTACCAATGACTTCACGATCATCCGCAAGGGCGATCCGCTGAATGCCTACTACGGCTACATTGTGGACGGCGTGTTCCAGCACGGCGAAGATATCGCCAAATCCGCGCAGCCGCTCTCGCGCCCGGGCGAGTACAAATACCGTGATGTGAACAAGGACGGCACCATCAACTCCGCCGACCGGGCCATCCTCGGCTCTCCCTTCCCGAAGTTCACCTACGGCCTTAACAACGATTTCTCTTACGGGGCATTCAACCTCTCGTTCTTCTTCCAGGGTGTGCAGGGCAACAAAATGTTCAATCTCAACCGTACCGAATCGGAGAACCCGATCTCTTTCCGTCGCAACCGCCTCGCCGAAAGCTACACCGACCGCTGGACAGCGACCAACCCGACCAACGCCAATTCTTCGGGTATACCTGTGGCAGTTTCCTACACGAGCAACGTGAACAGCCGGGCCGTGGAGAATGCTTCTTATTTACGACTAAAATCGGTGCAGCTCACTTACAACTTCCCATCGGCCAAATGGAAGCATATCAAAGGATTGCAGGTGTACTTGACCGGGCAGAACTTGTTCACCATCACCAAATACACCGGCTATGACCCGGAAGTAAGTGCCTTCGGGACCTCTAACGTGCGCGCCGATTACAATGCATTCCCGCTTTCCCGCACCTATACCGCGGGCGTGAGCATCAATTTTTAATATTCTGTGAGACAATGAAAAAGTTACTTTATATACTGCTGCTGCTGGGCGCCGCCGGTTGCGACAAACCCCTTGAAGAGGAAGTCTATTCTTCTTTTGGCCCCAATAATTTCTTCAAAACCGCCGACGACGCCGAGGCGTTGCTCAATGCCGCTTATGCCCTCGAACAGAAGCAGGGTACCGACGGCTTCCGGAATATTTTCGTCATGGCCGAGGTTACTACCGACCTCATCATCATCCGCGAGGGCGGATTACGCGGGCTCGCGCAGCCGCTCGAAGACTTTACATGGAATGCCTCCCACGAGTTTTTCGACACCGCCTGGACCCGCTATTACAGCGCCATTTACCGAGCCAACCTCGTGATCGACAATGTGCCCAACATTGATTTCGACGACGAACGGAAGAAGCAGATCGTGGCCGAAGCGCGTTTCCTCAGGGCCAGCGGCTACATTTCGCTTTATGACCTTTTTGGCCCTACTCCACTCATTACCAACAGCGTAAGCAGCAGCGAAGATCGTCCCGCGCGTGCCGGTAAGGAAGAGTTTATCAAATTCGTGACCGACGAACTGACCGCCGTAGCCGATATCCTGCCCGTTACCGCGAAACAATATGGCCGTGCTACCAAAGGGGCTGCACTCGCATTTCTCACCAAATTTTACCTGAACAACAAAAACTGGCAAAAAACGAACGAAACCGCTCAAAAGGTGATCGACCTGAATACGTACAGTCTCTTCAACTCGGCCAACCGGACGGACCTTTTCAAACTCGCCAACGAGAAAAACAGCGAGTTCATTTACGTACGTCCGCACGTAGCGCAGCCGGGCCTGGGTACCAACTACCTGCCCCACGCAGCGCCCCCGAACTACAAATACAAGGGCGCGACGAAAGCCAACTACGCAACGCAGCTTAAAACATTATCCGGCTTCTACGACTCTTTCGACCCCAAAGACCAGCGCCGAGAAGCATTCCTGACCGAATACGACGATTTGAATGGCAAACACATCGTGCTTGGCCAGGACGATAAGCGGAGCTTTAAATTCGAAGAAGACCTCCCCGCCACCGGCGCCGACCTCGGCAACGATTTCCCCGTCGTTCGCTATGCCGACATCCTGCTCAGCAAAGCCGAGGCATTGAACGAGCTCGAAGGTCCTACCCAGGCCGCGGTAGATCTCATCAATCAGGTACGCGTGAAAGCCGGCCTCACTGCCCTTTCCGTTTCGACATTTGCCTCCAAAGACGCATTGCGGGCACACATTCTCAAAGAGCGTGGTTGGGAATTCTTCACCGAGGAACTCCGCCGACAAGATCTGATCCGTCATGACAAGTTTATAGAAATGGCCAAAGGTCGCGGGAAAACGGCATTCGATTACCAGGTACTCTTCCCACTCCCGCAGAGCGAGATTGACCGTAACCCAAGTTTGAAGCAGAATGAGGGATATAAGTAGACACTGAACTGAGCAACTACCTATCACGACAAAGCCAGGCAATCTTCATGATTACCTGGCTTTGTCGTATGCAGGAAAAGCCTTCGAATGATCGCCCGCTGCCCTATTTCCTTTTAAAACCCTTAATGGAATTTCCATCATAACGATACACACCGTCCAGGGAACCAAACCAGATGCTTCCATCATTAGCTTCCAGGATTCCAAAAGTCATTCGTTCATTAACACCGTATTCCGACGCTATTTTGATGGCGGTTGGCTTTTTGTCCGACAAGGTATTTTTATCGTACCTGGAAATCCCCCATTTTCCACTTACGGCATTTTCCGAACTCGTCCAGATATTTCCCTTCCTGTCTTCATAGACATAACCCACAAAATCATCCGAGATATTGGTAAATGTAATGCCGTCGTAACGCCAAAGCCCATCCTGTCCCGCCAGCCAGACATTGCCCTTACTATCTTCGATGATCGTACGGACATTTGTAAACGTTTGCCCGTTATGGACAAGGACCGAAGATATTTTCCCATCGTAAACGCGGGCATTCCCCCTTGTGCCAAGCCAAAACTTCCCGTTTTTGTCCTCGACAATAGCATTTACGTCATCATGGTCATCAGGCGGAAGATCTCCTGATTCCAGACTCGTGAAAGCCGGCCCCAAATTCGCCCGGTAATTCCGAAACTGCTTCCCATCGTAGCGGCTAAGTCCTTTCAACGTGCCGAACCAGATATTGCCGCTTTTATCTTCATAAATATGGGGCACCTGGTCGTCGATCAGCCCTTGTTGCTTTGTGAAATGCTGAAACGTTTTATCATCTGCCCGATTGGGATCGTAATAAAAAACGCCTGAACCAATCGTACCGAACCAAAAGTTGCCCTTCCTGTCCTCCAAAACGGAAAAGAAGCGGGCCGAACTGACTTTGCTTGTGATATTGGTGAACGATTTCCCGTCGTACCGAAAGATCCCGTCAAATGCGGCCATCCAGATATTACCCTTTCGGTCCTGTATGATGTTCCTCGTGATGGCGCTGGGACCATGGGAACTGATGATACCCGCAGTATCGGACTTGGGCAGGTTCGTTGTAATTTGTCCGTGGCACCACGTGCCGGACACAAATAGCAACAATGCAAACGAGCATACACATTTCTTCATTTTTCTTTTGGTTATCAAGGACTCCGGCAAATCTAAAAGCTTTTGTGCCGGACTTTTTAAAGGACTTGTTAAAGAAGGTTAATGAAATGTTAAAGTTGCTTGGGGCGGGTAGAAGGTGCGGTTAAATTGGATTGTCCGCGGATGCCAGTTTCACGGCGGCTCATTCAAAATTCGATCATTCCCTTATTGGTGGTATCATTCCAGAATATTAGTCTATTTATTTTATAGATTAAATTGGTTAAAATGAAAAATGGCTAATTTGCGCCGTAAATACCTGTTTTTACTTATGCCCGATTCTACACCATTACCGGCCTCTGTGTGGAAGCCGTATGAAAAAATCCTTTTACGCGCAGCATTGATTTATGCGGTGATCAGTACGATCCCTTTCAACCCGGAGTTTTACAGGCAGGACTTCGATGCCGGGTTTAATGTTAATTCCTATCCCTTCCGCTGGCTGGATGTGATTTCCCAAAACAAGCCCTGGTTTTTTGCCAGTCAGGAAGGTAAAAACTATACGGGCTGGTGGATTACGGTACTGGTCTGCATTGCTGCCGGGTTGGGCTGGGACCTGATCGATCGCCGGCGTCAGGATTTTGAGAAGCTGTATTACTGGTTTTACGCGGCGGCGCGTTACGGGGTCGTGCTGAGAATGTCGTGGTTTGCCTGGGCCAAAGTATTTCCGGTGCAGATGCCTTTTCCGACGATCAGCCAGCTCAATACCAACCTCGGCGATTTCACGCCGGGCAAGTTGTACTGGCTAACTACCGGCGTATCCCCGTTTTTCGAAGTATTTGCGGGGATATTCGAACTGGTGGCGACGGTGCTGTTGCTCTTCCGTCGCACGACTACACTAGGCGCATTGATGATGGTGGCGATCCTGCTGCCGATCTGGTTTGTCAATATCGGCTACGATGCCGGTGTGGAGCTTACCAGCTTGCATTTGCTATCACTATCACTGCTGTTGCTTGTCCGCGACAGCCGCAAGTTCTACGAAATCCTGATCGGGCACCGCGCCGTGGCGCTGACGTTCGTACCTGCATTCCGTTTCCGTCACGAATGGCCCAACCGCGTCAGGGTCGCTTTTAAATACGGATTTGTATTCTTTTTCGTGCTTTTCAGGGGGTTCAGTTACGGGCAGCTTTACGCCAGCGGCAAGTCGTTTAAGCTGCCTCTCGACGATGGACTGGCATCCGCGACCGGCCTCTACAAGGTGACCGAGTTCCGTCTGAACAACGAGCTGCTGGCACCTTCGCCTACCGATTCGGTGCGATGGGAAAATGTGATCTTCGAGAAATTCAATACGATCAGCATTAAAGTGAACAAAAACTTTCGGCTCGATACGCGCAATGCGGTGCGGACGACGGAATACTACGGCAATATCGGCCGCTACTATTATGGTTACAAGGCCGATACGGTCAACAAAGTGTTCCATTTGCACAACCGCATCGACACGGCGGCGCATATCACGCTGCATTATGAGCAGCCCGTGCCTGGAAGGTACATTCTCCGGGGCGTGAATGAGGGCCGCGATTCCCTGTTCGTGGTTCTGAATAAAGTAGAAAAGAAATACCCATTGGAAGAGATAAGAAAATAGGTACTGTTTCATTAAACATTTTGCATATGCACTCTCAAAAATTACTTTTCGCGGCATTACTGGCAGCCGGCCTGGCTTCGCGCACGTCCGCACAGAACATTACGCAACAGCAGCAGCCATTTACCGGCACGGTAGGCAAGACGCTCGCCGAATCGAAGGAAGTATGGACGAACCCTGTCAAAGCCCCGGCCGGAGCTCCCAATGTGGTGTGGGTTTTGCTCGACGACGTCGGTTTCGGGGCCACGAGCACATTCGGCGGGGTGATCCGCACACCTACTTTCGACAGCCTGGCGAATAATGGCCTGCGGTATACCAATTTCCACACGGCTGCCATTTGCGCCCCCACCCGCGCGGCCCTGCTTACCGGGCGTAACCAGCATGCGGTGCATGAGGGCGGGTTCTCGCACACGTGGTCGTCTTTTGGCTTTCCGGGTTGGGATGGTCGCATTCCTTCCGACAAGGGTACCGTTGCCGAAATCCTGCGCGAGGCGGGTTACAACACTTTCGCCGTCGGCAAATACGGTCTCACGCCCGATCAGGACGCTACCGATGCCGGTCCGTTCGACCGCTGGCCTTCGGGCAAGGGTTTCGACCATTTCTTCGGGTTCCTCGGCTCGCAAACCGACCAGTACAAACCTGACCTCGTCGAAGACAATGCCCACGTGACGCCGGATGGACGCCACCTGAACGACCAGATCACCGACAAGGCCATCAGCTTCATCGACCGCCAGAAAAAGGCGGCGCCGAACAAGCCGTTCTTCCTGTACTACGCCCCCGGCGCCACCCACGCGCCGCACCAGGTAGCGAAGGAATGGAGCGACCAGTACAAAGGACAATTCGACGGCGGCTGGGACGAATTCCGCGAGAAGGTTTTTGCCCGGCAGAAGAAACAAGGCATTATCCCGGCCAATGTGGTGTTACCCGAGCGTAACCCGAACATCCGCGCCTGGGCGAGCCTTTCGGCGGATGAAAAGAAGCTTTATGCACGTTTCATGGAGGTTTATGCCGGCTACCTGACCTACACCGACCATGAAGTAGGAAGGATTGTGAGCCACCTCAAAAAGATCAACCAGCTCGATAATAC
This sequence comes from Dyadobacter sp. SG02, assembly GCF_900109045.1. Taxonomy (GTDB): domain Bacteria; phylum Bacteroidota; class Bacteroidia; order Cytophagales; family Spirosomataceae; genus Dyadobacter. The sequence continues at coordinate 360,003 of NZ_FNYL01000007.1, read as the reverse complement.
GCTTATTTTGGTGGTGATCGGCGATAATGGGGCGAGCAAGGAAGGCGCGCTGGGCGGGGTGATTGCCAGATCGTCGGCTGCCGCTATTGCCGCAACGCTTTTGGAGGCAGAGCAGGTTAAGAACAACCTGGCGCAGATCGACCTGATCGGCTCGCCGGAAGGTACCAATGCTAATTATCCCCTCGGTTGGGCACAGGCTGCCAACACGCCATTCAAATACTGGAAGCAGGATGCGCATTCGGAAGGCGGCACACGCAACCCGCTTATCGCATTCTATCCCAAAGGCATTACCGAAAAAGGCGGCATCCGCACCCAGTACGGCCACGTGATCGACCTGCTGCCTACTACCCTGGAAATTACAGGCATTAAAGCGCCGGAGGTCATCAGGGGCATTAAGCAGGACGAAATCCACGGTACTTCGCTGGCCTACTCGATCAATGACGCACGGGCTGCTTCGCGCCATAAAATACAGTACTATTACATTTTCGGATCGCGATCGATCTACCAGGATGGCTGGAAAGCCGCATTTGCCTACAAACCGACCTCGGCACCTGCTGGTAACCTCGTAAGCGCGATCAGCGTCGCTAATCCGGATAACAACGACTGGCAGCTCTATAACCTGAACGAGGATTTCAACGAGCGCATCGATCTTGCCCAAAAGAACCCGAAGAAACTGGAAGAGTTGAAAGCGCTTTTTGAAGAGCAGGCCAAAAAATACAATATCTACCCTTACATTACGTGGGATGACGTTCTTAAACGCCGCCTGCCGCAGCCCACGCAACAGCAACAGCCTGCCGCCGGCAAATAACAGACATTACAAACCAACAGTCCAATGCTGAACCCGATGCCTTTTCTGTTTTGTAAAAAATTATTGCTTTTAAAGTTCACATCACTAATAATCCTGTGCAGTCTGGCTCCTTTGCACGCCCAGACCGCGCAGGATACCATTCCCCAGGTATTAGTTTACAAAAAAGTCGATACGCTGAGCCTGACGTTGCGGGTTTTCAAACCGGCTGGATTCGAAACCGGGAAAAAGTACCCGGCCATTGTCTTCTTTTTCGGCGGCGGGTGGATCGGCGGAAATATTGGTCAGTTTCAGAAACAGGCCGTTTACCTCGCATCCCGCGGGATGGTGGCCATCCTGGCCGATTATCGCGTGCAATCGAGGCATCACACGACACCTTTTGAAGCCGTGGCCGATGGTAAATCAGCGATCCGGTACGTTCGCGCGCACGCGGGCGAGTTGGGCATCGATCCGGACCGCATTGTAGCTGCCGGCGGGTCGGCAGGTGGGCATGTGGCGGCCGCTACCGACCTGACGAAGCTCGACGAACCATCCGAAAATGCCGCCATCAGCGCACGGCCCAATGCGCTGGTGCTTTTCAACCCGGTATTCAACAACGGTCCGGGCGAATATGGCTACGACCGCATCGGCGCGCGCTATACCGAGATATCTCCTTACCACAACATCCGGAAAGGCGCTGCTCCTACCCTCATCATGCTGGGGACGAAAGACAAACTGGTATCCGTAGCCACGGCCGGGGCCTACAAAGCGAAACTGACCGAAGCCGGCACCCGCGGCGAGCTTATCCTTTACCCGGAGCAGCCGCACGGGTTTTTCAACCGGGGCGAATGGTTCATTAAAACGCTCCGCGACACGGATGTTTTCCTGAAATCGCTCGGGTACATCAAAGGCGACCCGACGCTCTGATTACGATTTTAAAATCAACTACCTCCCCGCGATCGTTAGGTTCCATTTCACATCCCACGGCCGCCATTGCATTACTTCGGTGGCGATTCGTTGGAAAATCAATGAGGCAGCAACCACAAAAAGAACCCAACCAACCCCAGCAATGCAATATTGGTAACCGTAGCAATCCGATAAGCGGAAACGTAATCCGCAACACCCGGCAACGGGCCGAGATTGGAAAAGAAGATCCCTCCTACCACGCCAATGCCCAGCGCTATTGCCGTTTGCTGGAAGGTCGAAAAAGTGCCGGAAGCGGCTCCTGCGAGTTCAATAGGGATGTTTTTCAGCCCGACGGCCAATAGCGAAGGCAATACCGAGCCGCAGCCGGTGCCGTAGGCGAAAAGGATAGGATAAAGCAGGTATCGATCCACCTGCGCGCCGTTCAGGACGATGATGTGAAGGGCCAATGTGGTCATCATGATCAGCACACCTGCCTGCAATACTTTTTTGCCAAACAATGGGACCAGCCGCAGCGAAACCAGCGATGCGATCACATAGCCGACTCCTTGAAATACAAACAGCATACCCGTTTCGACGGAACTGAACCCGAGGCCCGTTTCGAGCAGCATGACGTTGATCAGAAAATAGGAGTCCTGAACCATGAAGTAGAACAACACGATCGCCATCCCGATATTGAAATCGCGGAAGCCGAACAGACGGACGTCCAGTAACGGCAGCCGTTGGTGCGGAACGGCAGAAAGCTTTTGCTTTTGGTCCCTCACAAACATTACAAGCAAAATACCTCCCGCACCCAGCATGGCCATACACCACCACGGCCAATTCAACTCGCGCCCGCGTATGAGCGGATAGAGCAGGCACACGAGCGCGCCTGTGAGCAGGAGTACGCCCGAGAAGTCGAAGCCTGTACCGCGACTGGCGTTCCGACGGCGATCGGGCGGCAACAGGAACAGCGCCATGGGCACCACCACCAGGCCGATAGGCAGGTTAATGAGAAAAACCAGCCGCCAGCCATCCAGAAAAGCATTCATGTCGGGTAAAAGACCGCCCAGGAATTGACCGATCACCGACGCGCTGCCTGCCACGCTGCCGTAAATCCCCAATGCCTTCACCCGCTCCCGCCCGCCCGGAAACAGCTCCTGAATGTAGGTAATGCCCTGCGGGATCATCCATGCGGCAGCTACCCCCTGAAAAAAACGGGCGACATTCAATTGCCAGGGTGTTTGCGCGAAGCCGCACATCGCCGAGATCACCACAAAAAGCAGCATGGCCAGCACAAAGACTTTCTTTTTACCAAAATAATCCCCTGCCCGGCCGGCGGTTATCAGAAAAACGGCATAACCCAGCAAATAGAGGGCGATCACGAGCTGGATATCGCTATCCGTGCCGCGGATACCCGTTTTAATATGCGGAATAGCAACATTGACGATAAAAATGTCCATCACGGACAGGAATACCGAAGCCGAAATAATGGCCAGTAACAGCCATTTTGAAATTTGTAGGTTCATTGCGTTGTTGGAAGATCAAGGCGTGCCGAAATTTTCGGTTTGCATTCATTTGCAGCCAAAATTCAGGCAGACAACGCTCGTAATCAAGTAGTTTATCAGACAATACCAGGTATGACGGACGATACTATTATTGCAGATCAGTCAATTACAAATGCAAATTCTGATGCTTTTTCAGCAAAAAATTGCAACATGAATATCACGCTGGATATTATCGGCGGGAAATGGAAGCTGATGCTTCTGAACAAGATCCGGGAGGAATGCCCGATGCGTTTCGGTGTGCTGCGCCGTAAGCTCCCCCACATTACGCAGGCGACGCTTACGGCACAGCTGAAACAATTGGAACGCGACGGCATCCTGCTGCGTAAAGCCTACGCAGAAACGCCGCCGCGGGTGGAGTACAAACTGACGGAAATCGGCAAAAGCCTGATCCCCATTATGGATTCGCTCTGCGCATGGGGCGAAGATTACCAGCGGCAAATCCGGCCCGAATGATGCAGCGGTACAGATTAGTCTCTTACTACGCTGGTTTTCAACACTTTTTCAGGGGCTTTATTTAAACTCAGCACCTTGAATGTCTTCGCCTCCGCATTCACGCGGGTGAATGCATACGCGCAGGAGCCCGCGAGGACGAGGAACAATGCATCGATAAAGAAAATGTCGAATGCGCCCTGCTGCCAGGTATTCCAGATCCATAGTCCGGTCGAAATGCCGTTGGCGATGGGTACACCCAGGCAAAGAACGGCCGACAAAAGCAATGTATGACGGTTCATCCGCGGCAGGCTGCGGAGGACCATGAGGTAAATGCCGAGTACGAGCCAGCTGTAAAAGTAGGTGCGGTAGATCACCCCTTGATCGACATGGTCGAGCATTTTGACCATAATGAATGTGAATGCCGTTACCGGAAGCATACTCAGACAAGCCGCCAGGAAGAAGTTACTCGCCCAGAAGTTGAACCGGCGCTTCCGGAGTTCGGTAGCGACTTTATCCCGCGCCACCAGCCAGATCATTATGCCGGAAATGATCACCGCACACCCCATCAGTCCTAATAAAAAGAACACGATCCGCAATGGCTTACCACCAAAATCACCGAAATGCAGGTGGTACAACAGTGCCTTCACGCCGTCGATATAGTTACCGTCGGTATTTGGCGACTTGATTTCCAGCACTTTTCCGCTCGCAATGTTCACCGTCACATACCCCGATCCTGCGAAGTTAGTCTCGGCATTCGGCTTCGCTTCGAGGCTTACCTGCATACTCTCGTCCATGTAATTCCGGATGTAAATGCGTGAGATTTTGGCGTCCTTCCACTCCTTCTGCCATTTCCCGATAAAAGCGTCCATATCGAATGTGCCGTTCATCGGTTTGTAGGTGTAATCCACCTTCACGGTTTTGTTGTATTGCAGGCTTTCGTACAGCTTGTCGCTGTCGCCGTCGTAAAGCAGGTTGGCAAAAGGCGTCAGCAGCACATAGTTCACGATCAGGACTACGCCCGTCACGGCAAACACCAGCTGGAACGGGAAACCGATCACGCCGAGCACGGTATGCATGTCTGTCCAGACGGTCTTCCATTTGCTCATCGGCCTGAAAAGGAAGAAGTTGGATTTAATCTTGTCCCAATGCAGCAGCAAGCCGGTAATCAACGCGAACAGGAAAAGAAAGGCCACAATCCCTGCCACCAGGTAACCAAATGGTGTACCGATATCGATACCGACCTGGTTAAGCTGCGCGAGGAAATGCAGGCGGTAAAGGAACTCGGCCATATCATAGCTGTCGGAATAATCGCCCGCTTTTTTATCCGCGAAATGGTAGCGGAAATAAGCCGCGTCATCGTCCTGTTTCCTCCCTCTTCCCCTTCTCTTTTCCGCCTTCGCAGGTTTCGGTTTGGGCTTGCTGACCGTCGTATCCGCCGAAGCGGTCATATCCACATAAGATCCCTGGCCCTGACGCAGCAGGTAAAAATTGAAGTTGCGGCCTTGCAGGTTATAATGCTGCGAAAGCGAGTCGAGCAGGTGATTGTACGGCGGATCGAACTGATGCCCTACTTCCGATCTTCCCTTTTGCCAGGCGGCGATATCATCCTTAAAAAAGGAAAAAGACCCTGCGAAGAATATGACGTACAGCACAGCGGCAATGATGATCCCGCTGATGGTGTGGGTGTGAAAATAGATGTTATACTTCCTAGGATCCATGATTGAGGTTGAATTTCAGTAAATAGGGCAGCGCGAACACGACCGTCAGGAGGATGTAAAGCCCCCAGACCCGCCATACGTTCGTGGCGATGAATGCGTAAAGCAGCAGGAAAGCCCAGAGGATGTAACCCGTAAAAGCGGCGGTCATGATGACATTTTCCTTGGGCAGGAAAGCCGTAAAAAACAAATGCACGCTCATCATCACGGCATATCCGCCGACACTTCCGGCGAGGAGTTTGCTGAGCCGCAGCCACGGCGATTTGGTCAGGTACTTCTTATTGGCAGGCATAAAATCAATTAATAACAAGTTCGAGCGTCACCGCACACAGGTAAAGTATCGCAACTCCGGCCGAACCGAAGTAGCGGAATGGAAAAAACAGCACGGATACCGATCCGGCCGTCATCAGGATCACGATCGCAGCAAACAAGCCGCTTCCTACCCCGAGCAAACTGACACAAAGCGCGGTCGCAACCAGAAACAATGCGCCTGCCGCAAGGCGACTGTACAATGCATTGGCAGCCATAAAGGCCATGGCGCTGTTTTTATCGGGCCACGAGATGCGGGTTGACGTGTTCATCCAGAACATGAACCCAAGGAGGAAGAGTAGACAAATCGTACTGAACATAAGCGTTGGTTCAAAGGCACATCCGGCGAAGAAATGCACCTGAGGCTATTGGTTATGAGAAAATTGGAAGAAATTATTTGTAATTAGTTTAAATAAACTTCACAAATATAGAGCGAAACGCGGAAAGTGCCGTAAAAAATTGCCTGATTTTGTAAAAAGAGACGGGAGGTTACAAGGGATTTCAAAAAACGAAGTCACCATGAAAAACAAATATGAAACCCATAAAAGCCTATATTAAATTAATTTATATATTAACAAAAAATAGTCGCTTCCTGAGTTACAGTAACATATCCGGTCATTGAGCAATCAAATAATCCATTTAAAATGAGTGCGTCCAAACTTGTCTTTTTGTTGTTGGCATTAGCATTGGTTGATACCCATTCGTTGGCGCAGGGCGTGCCGCAATCCAGCGTAGCGAGGATCGACAGCATTTTTCAATGCTATGCGCAGGATAAACCGGGTGGCCAGCTGGCTGTAAGTCTCAATGGGCAAGTCGTATATTCCAAGGCATGGGGAATGGCCAATCTGGAAACCGGCACACCGCTCACTACGGAATCCCTCATCGAAGCGGGTTCCGTGTCCAAGCAATTCACCGCGGCGGCAGTGTTGCTACTCGATAACCAGGGGAAATTGAAGCTCGACGAGCCGGTGGACAAATACATTCCCGGCCTACCTTCCTACGGTGAGCCGATCCTGATCCGCCACCTGATCCATCATACCAGCGGGTTACGCGAATGGAGCGACATTGCGGAGTTCGCTGGTTCTCCGCAGGTGTTGCGCGTGATGGACAACAATGCTGCACTTCGCATTATCTGTCGGCAAAAAAGCATTAACAACCGGCCCGGGGAAGCATTCCGGTACAGCAATTCCAATTACATTCTGCTCGCGCTCATTGTTGAAAAAGCTTCCGGAATGTCGTTCGCCGATTTTACACAGAAATACATCTTCGGGCCGGCGGGTATGAAGCACACCCAATGGCGAAATGAAAACTTCAAAGTAATCGCGGGGCGCAGCCAGGCTTATGAGGTCGTAAAAGGAACTTTCCGGACGCTTATGCCGGATGGCGCCATTCACGGACCCGGCGGCTTACTGACGACCGCGGAGGATCTGCTGAAATGGACGGCGTTTTATTCGGCGGGCAAACTGGGAGGACCGGTATTGCTGAACCGGCAAACCGCACTGGACACGCTCCCAAACGGGGACATCAATAACTATGGAGCAGGACTTTTTATTGACTATAATATCTCAAAACCCACTTTTTTTCACGGCGGTGCGACTGCCGGCTACCGCTCTAAACTGATTTGCTCTCCAACCCAGGGGCTCTCGATAGCATGGCTCAGCAATACGTCCATGCTGGATACCATCGGCTTTAACCCCGCCACGGAAGTGCTGCAAATTCTTGCAAAGCCTGAGGACATTACGGCCCTGCCGCGGAAGAAGTCGGACATTGTTCAAACAGACCGCAAAAAGCTGCAACGCTTCACCGGATACTACAAAAGCGCCCAGTCCATGCGCGATGTCGATATTACGCTTGGTCAGGAGGGGTTACTTTTGTCTGACATCCTTCTGGAACCTGTTGATAGTCTGCGGTTTTATTTTTTCAACACACTGCTCCAATTCGATCATGCGGGCGGGCTGACAGTCACCCCGCCTTCCAGTGACCCAATGAAGTATTACCTGACGGATAAGATGACGGCGCCTCACCAGGAGTATGCCGGAAAATACTTTTCCGATGAAGTTGGAGCTGCGATCGAGGTCCAAAAATCGGTTACGGGCCTGGAACTGCAACTGGTGAGCGGGATACGTTACACAATGATAGCTTGTTCCAAAGACCGGTTCCTCGTCCCGGATCTTAAAACCGACGTCGTTTTTAAAAGAAACAGGGAGAATAAAACAACGGCCGCCGAACTGACCACTCCCCGAACACTCGGATTGCGATTCAAAAAAATCAAACCTTCCGATTCATACCCTTGAACGGCAGCCCACCACTCGCCACATCTATCACTCCAATTATAGAAACTTATGATCTATGTTATTTTGAGAATACGACTATATGCGGGAATTTTGTAGCCGGAAATATCACATTATATCAAAATGGAATACAGAACATTAGGAAATAGCGATTTAAAACTATCTGCGATCACTTACGGCGCATTCGCGATCGGGGGCACGATGTGGGGTGGGAACGAGAAAAAAGATTCGATCGACGCGATTCACGCGTCGCTGGACCATGGGGTTACTTCGCTGGACACGGCGCCTTTTTACGGCTTCGGGCTGAGTGAAGAGCTAATTGCCGAAGCGTTGAAAGGCAAAGACCGGACGAAAGTGCAGATACTCACCAAGTTCGGTCTTGTGTGGGACAGCAGCAACGCCGGTAAGGGAATGCATTTTTTTGATATTGAAAACGATGGCCGGAATCTTCCGGTTTACAAATACTCGTCGAAGGCCAATATCATCAAAGAAGTCGAAGAAAGCCTGAAAAGGTTGAATACGGATTATATCGACCTGTTGCAACAGCACTGGCCGGACATTACCACACCGATCGACGAGACGATGGAAGCCATGGAAACGCTGATTCGACAAGGCAAAATCCGCGCGGCAGGGGTTTCCAATCACGGCCTGCCATTGTTGCAGGAGGCCTCCAAAACGTTCGTTCCGGCTTCCAACCAGGTCGCGTATAGCATGCTCAACCGAGCGATCGAAGCCGAGCTGGTGCCGTACAGCGTCGAAAACAACATCGGTATCATCGCTTACAGCCCCATGGAACGCGGCTTGCTTTCCGGCAAATACTTTCAAAACGATACCCTGAAAAGCGACGACCACCGTAACGGCTACTTCGGCCAATTCGACCTCGAAAAAGTGAAAGCATTGCTCGAAAAGCTCTCGCCCATCGCCGCAGAAAAGAATGCGACGCTCGCGCAACTGGTACTGCGCTGGACGACGCTTCAAAAAGGTATTACCGTCGTGCTCGCGGGTGCGCGCAATGCGGAACAGGCCATTTCCAATGCGCAGGCAATCGATATCGAACTTTCTGCGGAGGAGTTGCAGGCAATTAATAGTTATTTGGTTGATTTTAAGCGGTAAACCATAAGCAATACGTACAAAGACGGCCGGTTTGTGCATGTACAAACCGGCCGTTTTTTGTATATAAATAGCTCCTCAAACCCGCAACGTACCACGGAAACCTCTGGCCGCATAATACGATTCCGCGCCGTTGTGGTAGTAAAAAACCGTGTCGTACCGGCGATCACAGAAGACGGCGCCGCCAAGTTTACGGATGTCGGCCGGGGTTTTGATCCAACTGGATGTTTTAAGGTCGAATTTCCCGAGCGTCTGCAAATGGCGGTACTCCTCTTCATCGAGGATTTCGATACCGATTTCGGCGGCTACGTCCAATGCGGTATTTTCGGGTTTGTTTTCTTTTCTGAACTCCCACGCGTCGCGGTCGTAGCAGAGGCTGCGGCGACCTTTGGGGCTTTCGGCCACGCAATCGCAGAAAATGTATTCGCCGGTCTTTTTGTCGACACCGATCACGTCGGGTTCGCCGCCGGTAAGTTCCATTTGGTCGAGCGACCATAATCTTTCCGGTTTCGCATTCAGCCTCGCCTCCACATCGGCCCATTTGATGCCTTCGTGGCGGTTTTTGTGTTTTTCAAAACGTGTTTTTAAGGTTTTCAATAGTTCGTCGCGACCTTCCGTCGACAGTTCTTTTTTCTCGATGGCCATAATATTGTTTCTTTAAATTAATTCACAAAAAAACGCTAGTCGTTCAACCCTTTGCCGTTCAGGATGCGCCCGATGTTTTTTTCGATCCGGAGCTGGCGGGTCTGGGATTGCTTTGAGGCAGTAAAATAGATGATATACGCACGCTGGCGTCCGGGCGTCAATGCGTCGAATGCCGTTTTCAATGCTGGAATTTCGTCGAAAGTCGCCTGTAACTCAGCGGGAACAGGCAGCGATTTGTCGACCTCCACCTTCAAACCCGATTGCTCGGCCTGAATGGCTTCGCGGATGTAGGCTTTAAGCACGGGTTCCATTGCAACGACGTCCTCCGGGGTGGCGAAGCGTATCTGCCGCCCTACCTTCGTGTTTTCACCGGTTTTGATCAGCACATTTTCGGGGTCGCTCAGCAGGTAGCCCTTCATGAACAGTATGGCACAATAGGCCTTGAAACCCTGAATGACGACGATGTTCGTCCCTTCAAACGAATAGCACGGCTTGCCCCATTTGAACTCCTCCGTCAGCCCGCAATCCAGCGCGATGGTTCTCAATTGTTCTATCACTTCCCGCCATTGCCTGGCCTGGACTACGTATGCATCGACTTTGGTATTCATCGTAATGTGCCTTTAAATTTGAACAACAGCCAATTTTCTGCCCGCCGGCCGGAAATACCAGGAAATGACCGTCAATACGAGCAACAAAAGCGGTGGCGCTACTTCACCGATCGGATCGCCTAGTGCCATGTGCGAGATGATCGCCCCCGACATGCAAAAGAAGAACCCGGCGTACGCCCACTCTTTCAGAAGCGGGAATTTAGGAATAAGTACTGCAATCACACCCAGAATTTTCCAGGTGCCGATCATCGTGAGCAGGTATTCGGGATAGCCGAGGCGTGCAAACATATCCGCCTCTTCCTTCATTTTCATGAGCTGCACAATGCCGGTCGACGTCATTCCCAGCGCGAGCCATGCCGTAAAAATCCAGTAAATGATTCTGTTTCTCTTTTCCATGGTGGTTTATATTAATTGTTTGACAACTTGTTCCAACCGGTTGTGGGCCATATTGATACCCGCCGCAAAAGGCAGTTTCAGCGCCGCTTCACGGTCCTCGGGCGACTTGTAGACGATCTGCATAGTGACTTTGCTCGTCTCGTCGGTGAGCTTTTCGAATACGAGAAATTCCAGCTGTACCGGGTATGGTGTGTTTTCCATTTGGAAAGTGCGCGTGATTTTCTGCTCCGGCACAAACTCGTGGATCACGCCATTCATCCGCAATACTACATTGCCCGCCGCGTCGGACGTTTCGAACGCCCAGGCGCCGTGAGGCCTGCTTTCGAGTTTCACGACTTTGGTACTCATCCACTGCTCCACGATCTCCGGCTCCACATAGGCCTTGAAGAGCAGGTCGAGCGGCAGCTCAAACTCCCGGGTGATCACCAGGTCCTGCCTGCCGTTTTCCGCATTGATTTTCGTCTTCCGTTCCATGTTGTGTTATTTTTTGGATTGATAGTTTTTCATAATGGATTCCAGCTTGTTGAAGCGGTCATCCCACATTTGCCGGAAAGGCTCGATGAAGTCGGCGATCTCTTTCATTTTATTGGGATTTAAGTGATAATAAATCTCCCGGCCGGTCTGCTCCTGTTTCAGCAACTCGCATTCGGTGAGTATTTGCAGGTGCTTGGAAACCGTAGGTCGGGCCGTATCGAAGTTCGAGGCGATCGCCCCCGCTGTCAGGGATTGCGACGCCAGTAATAGCAGTATGGCCCTGCGGGTTGGGTCTGCTATGGCTTGAAATACATCTCGTCTCAGGTTCATTGCGTAGTTATTTGGCTACGAATTTATGTGTAGTCACTTAACTACACAAATTTTTTATAGTTTTTTTTGAAAAATTAATGGATAAATGGCTTTTTGTAAGCGCATTGGGCTTGTTCAATTTATCCGGCAAACATGACGCGGCGCTACACTCTTCTGATTATATTGTTCTTCTCCGGCATTGTCGCGCACGCGGCAGAACCGGTCAATATCATATTCATCATCGGCGACGACATCAGCTGGGATGACATCGGTGCCTATGGCAATGGCAAGGTGAAGACGCCGAACCTCAACAAGCTTGCGCGCGAGGGCATTAAATTTACCAATATGTTTCTGACCGCCAGCTCTTGCAGCCCTAGCCGCACGAGCATTCTCACGGGCCGGTACCCACACAATACCGGCGCCGCCGAGCTGCATGCCCCGCTCCCGGCGCATTTGAAATACTTCCCCGAACTGCTGAAACAAAAAGGCTATTACACCGCATTGGCCGGCAAATGGCACGAAGGCCCCAACACACGCCGGGCTTACGATACGCTGCTGGTGAACCAGGCGCAGAATGGTGAAGGCGGTGAAGCACAATGGGTTAACCTGTTGAAATCCAGACCTAAAAACAAACCGTTTTTCTTCTGGCTATCGCCCTACGACGCGCACCGGCCGTGGTCGGCCACGACCAACGGCCCGCAGCACGATCCCGCGCGCGACGTGGAGGTACCGCCTACGCTTGTGGACACACGTGAGACGCGGCAGGACCTCGTGGCCTATTACAATGAAATCGCCCGCCTGGATCATTATGTAGGCGCACTCGAAAATGAACTCGCCACGCAGGGACTGTCGGAGAACACGCTCATCATTTTCATGGCGGACAACGGTCGCCCATTCCCCGGAAGCAAGACGCGCCTGACCGACGCCGGCATTAAAACGCCTTTTCTCGTGAAGTGGCCTGCGGGTATCGGCGCCGGGCAAATCTGCCAGAGCCTGATCAGCGCCGTCGATATCGCCCCTACATTACTGGCATTGGCAGGTATCGGGGCCGGACCGACATTCCAGGGTAAAAGCTTTGCACAACTATTCAAGAAACCTGATCAGGAGTTCAGAAAATACATTTTCGCCGAGCACAACTGGCACGATTACGAAGCTTACGAGCGGGCCGTGCGCACGAAGGATTTTTTGTATATCATTAATAAAAGACCCGAACTCGACAACGGTGGCCCGATCGACGCCAATCAAAGCCCCTCGGCAAAAGCATTGAAAGCCGCCCGGAAAACCGGCAAGCTGAGTCCGCTGCAAGAAGACGCATTGAAAGTACCGCGGGCATCGGAAGAATTTTTCGACAATTTCAAAGACCCTGCGCAAGTCGAAAACCTGTTGGCAAACAATACTTATTCCAAACAAATCCAAACCTTGAAAAAGGTGCTTGCCCAATGGCAAACCGACACCGGCGACACCACACCCAAACACCTCACCCCCGACTGGTACGACCGCGAAACCGGCGAGGCATTGCCTGCCAAGGACAAACGCGGCGAAATGCCCGGGGCTGCCAGAAATGCGGACAGGATTAATGCGAAAGGGCCTTTTTGATAATCCTATTTCATTAGCACCAATTCCACAGCCCGAATATCCGCGAACTTGCCGCCTTTCAGTTCAGTAGCGAGCAATTTCAGCTCGCCTTTACCCTTTTCGAGCTTAATTTCACCGACTTTCAACGTCCGAAACTCCTTTTCGTAAGATTCCGCCGTCCTTTTCACGCGGTCGGGGCTCGGGAGTAATGGTGGATCAAATGGTTCGGGAATGCGGCCGGAGATCTGGCTTTTGTTCAACACCAGTTTGAATGCATCGCCCGCATCCGCGCTGGTGTAGCGGATATTTACCTGATACCAGCCTGTTGTATGCACATCCACATTCCAGCTCGCGTAAGAATCGGTATCCGACCAGTTCGCGATCCAGGAAGAGTTCGGTGCGGAGGCGCTGTATGAGAGGCTGCCTTTGGTGGAAGGGTGCAAAACAGCGTCCTGGGAAGGTAGCACCGTCTTCGGAAACTGGCTGTAACCTACCGGCAGCGAGCGCGTCGAATCAATATTTTTGTAGACATCCGCATACCACTTATCGAATGCAATGCGGAGGCTGTCGGTCAGTGCCGGGTATTGCGACGCGATGTTATTTTGTTGTGTCGAGTCGGCGACGAGGTCGTACAATGCATTGTTTTGATATAAGTAATGACCTTTTCGTACACTGTTGTTTTTATTGATCGATAAGTAGAGCAGCCGGTCCGGAATGCGGGCGGCTTTTGTCAATGCAGGTTTGAGGCTGATGCCGTCGAGTGGTTTACCGCTCTTTTTCACAGGTGTACCAGCCAGATCGATCAATGTAGGAAACAAGTCGATGTAAGCCGCGTTGTCATGCACTACTTTCCCGGCGGGAATCACGCCCGGCCAGCGAATGAGAAATGGTACGCGTACACTTCCTTCTCCGGTAGTACCTTTTCTGCCTTTCATATCGCCATTCCAGCGCCAGGAGTTGGGGCCGTTGTCGCTGAGGTAGATGACGATCGTGTTGTCGGCCAATTTCAGGTCGTCAAGTCTTTTAAGGATTCTTCCCACATTGTCGTCGATGTTTTCGGTCATGGCCAGCGCGGTTATGGTCGTTTCTTCATCCTCCTCGCCCTTGTTCTGGCTGAATTGATTGATACCCCGCTGTTTCACGCGGTTATAGTTCTCATCCGGCACCTGGAACGGCGAATGCGGCGTGTTGTAGGGCACATAACAAAGGAATGGTCTACCAGCCTTTTTGCTTTTTTCAATAAACCCGATGGCCTTGTTTGTTAAATCGTCGGCGATGTAGCCGGTGCTTTTCGCAGGCTCGCCGTTATGGTCAATGGTCGTATTGAAATAATTGGCGTAATGCCCGCTGAGCATGCCGTAAAACTCGTCGAATCCGCGGCCATTGGGATGGTAGGGATATTGGCTGCCATTGTGCCATTTCCCGAAGCAGCCTGTGGCGTAACCGGCGCTTTTGAGCATATCGGCCAGGGTAACTTCGTCCAGGTTCATAAATTCCCGCGAGTTGGATACGCCCCAGACGCCCGCGCGGTAATGATAGCGTCCCGTGAGCAGGCCCGCACGCGTGGGGGCGCACAGGGGCGAGACGTAAAACCGTGAAAACTGAGCGCCTTCCTTCCCGATCCGGTCGATATGCGGCGTGCGGACGTTGGTGTTGCCGTTAATGCTCAAATCGCCCCATCCCTGATCGTCGGCCAGAATGAGCACGATATTAGGTCGCTTTTGGGCATTCGCATTCAAAAACAATATCGTAAGCAATGCCAGGAGCATCGCGCGGACTGAGAGGGTGTTTTTCATCATTGCAAAAACTACTTTTTATAATACCTGTCCTGCGTGTATTTCGGCTGGAACTTGTCCATGGTTCGCTCGAATTTTTCCGGCGCGTATTTCATCGGAAGAATCGTTTTCGCAGTATAAGCCACGGTGTCGCCGGTTTGCTGCTGCCATTGGACCAGCAGTTTTTTCAAACGCTCCTCTTTTTGCCGGTACTCGGCTTTCCCCGACAGGTTTTCCAGTTCCAGCGGATCTTTTTTGAGATTGAAAAGCTGGGTATAATCGCGGTTAGGGTAGCGGATCAGCTTCCATTCATCGTCCCTCACTGCCCTTATCAGGTTGCGGTAGGCGGTAAAACTGCTTTCCCGGACACCTTTGGCTTTTCCGCTGATCACCTCCGCGAGATTTTTGCCATCCACTCCTTCGGGTTTGGGAAGCCCCGTTGCGGATGCCAGCGTAGGGAAAATGTCGTAGAGGTACACCAATGCATTCGATACCTGGCTTTTTGGAATACCGGGCCCGGTGATGATGAACGGCACTTTCATACTATGCTCGTAAAGGCTCTGCTTGCCGAGCAAGCCGTGGCTGCCTACCGCCAGACCGTTATCGGCGGCGTAAACGATAATGGTGTTCTCATATAGCCCCTTCTCCTTCAACGACCGGATAATGTCGCCCACGCGCGTATCCAGATGACTGATCAGCCCGTAATAGTCCGACAATGTGGCTTTGACGATTTCCGGCGTGCGTGGCCAGGGGGCGAGGTTCTCATCACGGACCTGCGCTTCGCCGTAGTCGAACGGATGCACGGGTTTGAAGTTGCCCGGCAGTGGAATATCCTTTTCGGGGTATTTGCCGATGTAATCCTCACGCGGCGAGCGAGGGTCGTGCGGGGCGGTGTACGCGATGTAGCAGAAAAACGGGCTGCTCTTTTTGCCTTTGGCATATTCATCAATGTAAGAAAGCGCCGCTTCTGTAAAAATGTCGGTAGAGAAGCCTTTCGTTACCGGCTCGCCGAGTTTGCCATTGTTCAGATCCCGTACAGGTACCTGAAAATGGTCGCTCATGCCACCGAGCATAACGGCCTTCCCTTTCTGAAATGAAGCCTCGAAGGTTTGAGCGCCATTGTGCCACTTTCCGGTACCGAACGTTTCATAACCATTTTCCGCGAAATGCTGCGGCATGGTATGAACGCCATCGAGCACATCGTACACGTGAAAAAGGCTTTTCCCGCTCATGAGCATCGCCCGGCTGGGGGCGCATATGGCCCCGTGGTGCCCGCCCATGACATAGCAGTTCGCAAACCGCGTCCCCGATTTCGCCAGCTGGTCGATGTTCGGCGTTTTTACGACCGAGTTCCCGGCTATCCCCAGGGCATCGGCACGCTGATCGTCGGCGAAAATGAAAAGGATATTGGGTTTTGCGGCGGGCTTCGGTGCCGGCTGCTTTTCAGGAAGATATTGCAGGAACAACGGCGCGGCCAGCAAAACGGCCCACAGCCAGCGCAGACTTGTAAAACTTTTCAAAGCGGGTTTAATTATGATTTAGACTCAAATAAAAGGTTGGGCGCTAATTTACATACTTATCCCACCATTTTACTCGGGTTTATAAACCGTAGCATGACGATTAGGGTACCTTACCACCATTCCATTCACTGTTCCCCTCCGAAATTTTGAACCAGACTCGCGTAAGGTGCTTTTTTATGAAGATAAGGTTCGGGCGACAGCCGCGCGGCGCAACCGAGGTAAGTATAGGCGGGATTCATCAGGTTTTTGCGGTGCGGCGGCGAAGCCATCCATTGCTCCACTACAAACCTCGCATACTCCGCATAAGTGAACGGCTTGCAGAGCTTGTGGTCGCTTTCATTTAAGAACTCATATTGGTTTAAACGACGGTCCCAGCGTGCGATCATAAAATCACCACTGACCAATGTCTGGTATTTACCGATGTTTTCGCCTACCCTTTTAAATCTCTTGGTATACAACTCCACCCGTCGCTGAGCGGTGCGTTCGTACGGGCTATAAGGATTGATGTGATTGAAAAACATGCGAAACACCATCGCAGTGGCATGTCCGGACGATGCCAGGTATAAACCCGGGTCATATTGAAATGGCGACAAACCGTATTTTTTCCGCACTTCATTGCTCGCGTGAAAAACAGCGGCATCCAGAAAAAGCGTATCCGGGTTCTGCAACCGGATCAGCTCATTGGATTTGGGCAATGCAAAAAAAAGGTTGTCTTCCACTGCATAATATTGATTTTTATGCAAGTCGATTCCTAAATGCGAATACAAATAGAGGGCGAAAACAATCAGGGTTTCCATGGCGTTGCAAAATGAATCCAATCATTTAGAACAATATACATGAAAAATAATAATAAAATAATATCCAAAAAACTTTGCGGTGTGTATATGCCCTGGTTGACTGCATTTAAAAAAGCAAACTTATAAAACATGTCAACAAGAATCGGTCTGCTGCTTGCCTGGCTTTTATTTCACCTGAACGTGCACGGGCAAGTACAGGCCATCGAACAGCATTTCACTGTCTCCCAGGACGGAAGTGGTGATTTCAGAACAATCCAGGAGGCCGTGAATGCCGTCCGCGACCATTCGCAGATCCGTGCCACGATACGCGTAAAAAACGGGATCTACCGCGAAAAACTCGTCATTCCCGCCTGGAAAAAGAACATTACACTGATCGGCGAGAGCGCACAACACACCATTATCACCAATAATGACTTTTCCGGCAAGGATTTCCCGCAAGGTGATTTTACCGGCAATGCGAAATTCAGTACCTATACTTCCTATACGGTGCTCGTGCAGGCCAACGACTGCACGCTGCAAAACCTGACCATCGAAAATACCGCGGGCCGCGTGGGCCAGGCCGTAGCGCTGGCCACTGAAGGCGACCGCATCGAGGTATACAACTGCCGCATTCTGGGCAATCAGGATACCTTATATACTTCCAAAGACGGCCGCAATTACTATAAAGACTGCCTCATCACAGGCACTACCGATTTCATTTTTGGCGAAGCAACCGCCGTTTTCCAGAACTGTACGATCCGGAGCCTCACCAGTTCGTACATTACCGCCGCCTCCACCACCCGCGAGCAGGCATACGGTTATGTGTTTTTCAATTGTAAACTCGTAGCCACCGACGAAGCGACCAGGGTATACCTCGGGCGCCCGTGGCGACCATATGCCAAAACGGTTTTCATAGACACCGAAATGGACGGGCATATTGTGAAAGAAGGCTGGGACCGGTGGAAAGGCGACAATATGTTCCCGGAGAAAGAAAAAACCGCATTCTATGCCGAATACAATAGCACCGGCCCGGGCGCCAACGCGAATGCCCGTGTTGCCTGGTCGAAACAGCTTACCGTACAGGAAAGAGAAAAGTACACACTCGAAAACATCCTTTCCGGCTGGGTTCCGGGCAAAACGCTGCGTTTGCAACCCTCGGGTACACCCGACACCAGCTTTTCGGTAAAAGGCTCCTACCGGCACGAAATCGCCCACCATCCAAACATCCGCATCGCCGATTCCACCATGCCGGCGTCGGTTCAGGTAGTTCGGAACGTCGTTTACCGTACCACCCCGGGCGGAAAAACCTTGCTGCTGGATATTTACAAAACCAAACGAAAGGCAAAGACCTTGCAACCAGCCTTGCTGATGGCACACGGCGGAGGCTGGCGCTCGGGCGACCGCACGCACAACAACACGCTCGCACGCAAGCTCGCAGCCATGGGATATGTTTGTATCACAGCCGATTACAGCCTATCCACCCACGCCCTCTACCCTGCCGCCGTCCATGATCTGAAGGCCGCCATACGCTGGATGCGTTCCCACGGTAACGAATATGGCATCGATACGGCCCGCATGGCCATTTTGGGTTTCTCGGCGGGCGGCGAATTGGCCGCATTCGTCGGTGCTACGAACGGGAATCCGAAATTTGAAGGCGTAGTCCGAGAAAACGAGGGTTCGAGTACCGTGCAGGCGGTAGTCGACATTGACGGCACGCTGGCATTCATCCACCCCGAATCGGGCGAAGGCAATGATTCCAAATCGATTTCAGCGGCTACCTACTGGTTTGGCTATCCCAAAGCAGAGCGCCCCGATATGTGGCACGAAGCCGCCCCGCTTACGCACGTAAGCGCGAAAACGCCGCCGTTTCTGTTCATCAACAGCTCGATAGACCGTATGCACGCCGGAAGGACGGATTTCATCCAAAAATTGAATGCATTCGGCACGTACAGCGAAATCAAAACATTCCCGGACGCACCGCATACGTTCATGTTCTTCGATCCGTGGTTCGAACCTACGCTTGCCACGATTTCCGGATTTCTGAAAAAGGTTTTGCCGGATAAGGGAGTGGCCGCCCGTAAATAATATGCCGCATTAGGGCTGGGTCAGTTTCATGATCTTGCCCGTGCCGTGGTTGCAGATATAAAGCTCATGGGACTGGTCGGTGCCGAAGGCCGAAATTTGCCCTACACCTTCCGCGATAATGTTGTTTTGCACGGCTTTGCCATTTTTGGTTTCGAGCGCGAAAAGCCGGCCGCTGACGTAATCGCCGAACACGTATTTGCCTTCCAGCGACGGCACCGCTTTGCCGCGGTACACAAACCCGCCCGTGATGGAATGCTCGCCGTTGGCCTGCGGCAAATCGATCACGGGATCGATCAGCCCTTCTCCTCCGCAATCGCGCTTGGGATTGTAGCAGTCGATACTTTCTTTCAATCGCCAGCCATAGTTGCCACCCTTGACGATAATATCGATTTCCTCCCGCTTGTTCTGGCCCACATCCCCGGCCCAGAGCGTGTTGGTAACATCATCGAAGCTGATCCGCCACGGGTTTCTGAGTCCGTATGCATATATTTCCTCCCTATAACCTTCCTTGTTACCCGCAAACGGATTATCTGCCGGTATGCCATAGTTCCCTTTCGTTTTACTGTTCACATCCACTCTCAGGATCTTGCCCAGCCAGGCGTTTTTGTTCTGGCCATTATTGCTCGGATCGCCCCAGCTACCGCCGTCACCGGTGGAAATGTAGAGATAACCATCCTTCCCGAATTTCATCCCTCCTCCGTTGTGGTTGTCATAGGGCTGATCAAATGTAAAAAGCACCGTCGCGCTGGCCGGGTCTGCCTGGCTAGGGTCGCTGGCGCTGACTTTGTAGCGGACAATGGCCGTTTCGAGTTTACCGGAAACCTTCGTCATGTAATTGAGGAAGAAATAGCCGTTGTTTTTATAATCGGGATGAAACGCGAGGCCCAGCAACCCGGCTTCGCCTCCATAGCTCACCAGCTTTTTAATATCCAGAAAAACCTTTGAAGATGAGGTTGTTGAAGCATTTTCAAAAACACGGATTGTCCCTTCCTGTTCCAGCACAAAGAGCCGGTTGGTTCCGTCGTTCGCATGCGTGAGGTCAACGGGCAGGTCGAAATGCAGCTTGGGAAAAGCCTCCACTACCTTCACCGTCGCCGCGGCGCCCGGACCATGCGGTTTCGATGCATTGCAAGTGATTAACAGCGCAAGCCCTGCGAGGCCGTTTATGACGAAACGTTTCATGGAAAATCTGGTTTTGGGTTAAAAGTGGCAGTCTGTCCTCTGCCCGCTTTACAAGTCGAATGCATTTGAGATTTACTCTCAACGCTCCTGAGCCCGGCCTTGGAGCGTTCTAAATATTTAAACTTTCAAAAAGTTTTGAAAGTTTAAATACATTCTTACCTTTGAAACATGGAACTCGAAGAAGCAAAACGGAAATTTATCGAATCATGGGGCAAACTGGGCTCTGAATGGGGCATCAACCGCACCATGGCGCAGGTACACGCATTGCTCCTGATCGCTCCCGACCCGCTGACGACCGAGGAAATTATGGAAATGCTGAGCATTTCGCGCGGCAACGCCAATATGACCCTGCGCGACCTGATCGGCTGGGGGCTGATCGAAAAGCAGCACAAGCAGGGAGAACGGAAGGAGTATTTCTTCGCCGACAAGGATGTCTGGAACATCGCTAAACAGGTGGCCAAAGAACGCCGCAAACGCGAGTTGGAGCCCGTTATCAAAGTACTCGATGAACTGTCGAAGGTTACCGGCGACGCCAGCGACCCCGAGTTCAACACATTCAATAAGTCGGTGACGGACATTAACAAACTGGCCAAAAACGTAGATAAAACCCTGGAAACCATGCTGGGTGCGGAGGAGAGCTGGTTTTGGGGCGGTATTTTTAAACTGTTCAAGTAATATTTTTTTACATTAAACTTTCAATTTTTTCTGAAAATTCAAAATATATTAAACAAATGAAAACATTACATAACCACATCATCCTCTACGACGCCGAATGCCCGATGTGCAACCTGTATACCGACGCATTTGTACGGAACGGCCTGCTCGAAACCGATGGCCGCGAGGCCTATCAGCAATATGCCGGGGCTGCCTGCCCCAATCTGGACTGGCAGCGGGCCGTCAACGAAATAGCGTTGGTGAACCAGGAGACCGGAGAAGTAACTTATGGCATCGATAGCTTACTGAAAGTATGCAGCAATGCGATGCCGCGGCTGGGTGCATTGTTCCGCTGGAAGCCGTTTTTGTGGCTGGCCCGCAAATCGTACGCATTCATTTCCTACAACCGCCGCGTGATCATTCCGGCACCGGCTTCTGAAAACCAGTTTGGGTACCAACCTTCTTTTAATGTAAAATACCGCATGGCCTGGATCGTATTCGGATGGCTCGTGACGTCTTTGATACTGGCTTCCTACGCGAATTTGCTCGCAGATATAGTAGGAAAAGATGCGTTCTGGCGTGAATTCCTTATTTGCGGCGGGCAGTTTCTCTTTCAGGGCGCGGTGATTGTCTTGTACAAAAAACATAAAGCATGGGATTATTTGGGTAACCTCACGACAATTTCCCTGGCCGGCGCATTAGGTTTGCTTGGATTTATGCTCATTTGTACCTTGTTTAGCCCGGGCTGGCTGATTTCCGCATTGTTTTTTATGCTGGTGGTATTGCTGATGTTCCTGGAACATTTGCGGAGATCCAGGCTGCTGGGATTCGGTTACCTGCCGAGCGCCACCTGGGTTTTGTACCGCGTTATCATTCTGATCATATTGTTACAGCATTTGCCATGAAATACGACAAAATTGTGCTTGCCGGCGGCAACGGTTACCTTGGAAAAGTATTACAGGAGTATTACAAACCGCTTGCCAGGGAGGTGATCGTCCTGAGCCGCAAACCTTCTCCTTCGTTTGAAAACATCAGAACAATCAGCTGGGACGCACGCACGCAGGGCGAATGGGTGGAATGCCTGAACCACGCCGATTTGCTCATTAATCTTTGCGGAAAGAATGTCAATTGCCGTTACACCCCCGAAAACAAAGCCGAAATCATCAACTCGCGCGTTACCCCAACCACCTTACTCGCCCATGCGATCCAGTCCCTTGCCGTACCTCCGCGGCTCTGGATCAACGTTACGTCCGCAACCATTTACCGGCACGCGGAAGACCGCCCGCAGGACGAAGATACCGGCGAAATCGGCTACGGATTTTCCATAGATGTGTGCAGGAAATGGGAAGAAGCATTCTTCGAAAACCCGACACCCGGCACGAGAAAAGTAGCATTGCGGATGGGGGTCGTGTTCGGGAAGCGCGACGGCGCATTTCCCCGCCTGCTCGCGCTCGCACGGCTCGGCCTGGGCGGGAAACAGGGCAACGGGCAACAATATATGTCCTGGCTGCATGAACAGGACGCCGCGAAATGCACCGAGTGGCTTTTGCAAAACGAAGCGGTATCGGGCATACTCAATTGTACTTCACCCAATCCCGCAAAAAACGAAGTGGTCATGGCGGCCCTCCGCAAAGCCTGCGGCATGCCGGTCGGTATTCCCGCTCCGGCCTGGTTACTGGAAATAGGCACGAGGGTGATCGGGACCGAAATGGAACTGCTGCTCAAAAGCCGATGGGTATTGCCCAAACGCCTGTTGGACCACCAGTTCGAATTTAGTTATCCCGAGATCGGGCATGCGGTCAACGACATTGTCTGGCAGCCTTAAAGCATTATATTTCAGCCAAAACTTGCTAAACAATGGAACAACTCCGCGCGAAATTTGCCACTTACGGCACGCTTTCGGAAGAGACGATGGAGGATATGACGAAACTCCTGCGGCCGCATTCGTATGCGAAAGGCGCGTATTTTTTGCAGGAAGGCCAGATGGCTAAAAATATCGCAATTGTCGTGAAAGGGCTTTTCTCGCAATATTACGTTTCGCCGGACGGGGATGTCGTGATCAAAAGGTTTTTCCCCGAAACCTATTTTACCGGTTCCTTACCCGCAATGCTCACGCATTCGCCGAGCATGTTTGCGATCCGGGCGCTGGAACCGACGGAGACATTGGAATACAATTTCTACGAATTTAAATCGCTGACCGAGAAACATCGCGACCTCGCCGCATTCTACATCAGGTACATGGAGATCCATTGGATCATTGAAAAAGAGCCTTTGGAAATTTCGTTCCGGTACGACAATGCGAAGACGCGCTACATCAATTTCCTGAAAGAATATCCCAACCTCGAACCGCGTCTTAAACAGCACGAAATCGCTTCCTACCTCGGCATTACTCCTACCCAGCTCAGCCGTATCCGCGCGGAAATGTAATTTTTCAAAGCCTCAACATTTGTAAATGTTTTCAGTCCCGGCGCGCCCGACATTTGTGTTGTTCAATTCAAAACAATAACAAATGCTATGAAAAATGAAACCGACTTTCTCTCTGATACTATTGATAATAAAGCCATTATGTTCGGCCCGGGCGAGGGAGAAGTGCTCGCCATGGGTGGCAACAGCATTACATTAAAGGTAACGAGCGACATTTCGAACGACCAGCTGGGCGTTTACGAAATCAAACTCGCTCCTGCTACGATCGGTGCGAGATTGCACTATCACCGTTTTATGGACGAGACTTTCATCGTCCGTAAAGGCACGCTGACGATCGACCTGGCCGACGGCCCGGTCCTCGCGCACGAGGGCGCGGTGGTGTACGTACCGCGCATGACCGCGCACGGGTTTGCGAATCATTCGACAGAAGAGGTAGTTATCAACCTGATCTTCAATCCCGGCCAGCAACGGGAAGGCTTTTTCCGCGGCCTGAAATCGATACTGACCGAACCGGTGATCGATCCGGCGAAATACCTGAAACTGTATCAGAAATATGACAGTTTTCCCGTGGACGTGCAGAATATGCTGCCGGTAGGGCCGTCCCGGTAGCCGCTACACCTGCGCACTGCGCAACTTCTGTTTCAGTATACCTGCCGCTTTGGTATAACCTCCTTCCGCCCCATCGACGAAATGGATATGGCCCTCTTTGAGGTCATGCACGTAGCACGACATCACGGATTCGCCGCTCACATGCAACCCGTAATGGATTTCGCGGGCTGCTTCCATACCGTCGAGGGCGGCTTGGAGCTGTTCCCGCTGGCGCGGGGTGCCCGTAATGACGGTATTGATCTTCCCGTCGATCACCAGCGTATCCGACATTTCGACGAGGCTGTTGAGGTAGTTCCTGCCCTGTGACGTTCTGAAATATACGTAACCTGCAAGCCAGGCGATCCACGACGCGGCCAGGCGAAGGATATTGATGCGGCCATTCCTGACCAGCATTTCCATCTCCATTTTCTTGAAAGTCGTTTTCCAGATCAGCTTCGGCACAGAAATGGGCTGCCGTCGCGGAAACGGGCCGTAAATGCCGTCGACATGCTCCATTACCCTGGCAAACAGCTGCGCCTGGTGTTTACCGGCCGGCACGCACACGAGCAGCGTCACTACTTCCTGGTCCGTTTCCGGCGGCCCGATTTTATCCCAACGGCATTGCATACCGCTCAGGTCCAGCTCGTCTTCCGGCTTGGGCTCGTAATCGAACCGGTAATGCTCGTTTTTTACTTGTTTTTCCGCGTAATACAGCCCGTCGCCGAGCACAACGGGAATCGAGAATGCGCCGGAAACTGTCAGTTTGCTCAGTTTGAGTTCGAAACCTTTCGTATAAATATCACTTACCGCAACGGTCCCGATGCGAAGGTCGAGCCCGAAATTCTCTTTCGTATTTTTTCTGAAAACGGCCAGCGCACGCATAGCCGCGTCGGCGATCGTCGGCGGGACGATGAAAGTAGCACCGTCGCCGCCGAAAAAGAACGGAACGGTAATGCCGGCCTTGAATGCAATGTTGAGCACGCTCACGATACTGCCCGTCGCGATAAAATTGACCGTTTCGTGCATTCCGCCGGCAACGGCGCCCGTCGAATTCCGGATGTCCGTAATGACCACGTGCCACGATTCCGGCACATGGTAAAAAAGGTGCTCTTCCGTCAGCAGTTCGCCCAGCGAGATGTGGTTGGCAGGCAAACGTGAATAAAACTGTTCGTTCCGGGCCAGCGACATGGTTTTTAAAAGTTCAAGGTTAAAAGTGGCGGCGGATTGGAACGCGGACCGCGCTCCGTGCGCATTCTGGTACGGAATTTAAACCAATTTTCTCAAATAATTACCCGAAGGAAAATCGATAATCCTGTCAAGTTTTTGTTTTTTGCAAATTGAAATTGAATGCCTCCCGCGTTCCGGGCCATGCCTACCATACTTTGCCATGGCTCCGATTAACCTGAAACCTGCGTTTTTTGAATGCTTCGACCGACTTTTCATAGCCTGATACTCCTGTTCTTGTTGTTGCGACCTGCCTGGGCGAAAGCTCAGATGAAGCCCGCAGGCAACAAAGCATGGCTGAAAGAATACAATGAGTACCGCGAATATGACGATATCTACGTCGTCAAGCAGGTGAATGTCCCCTGCCGCTCCTATGAGACATTCATTACCGACAAAAGCGGCCGGAAACTCACGCCCGCCTACCGCGACATCGGCGATTTTGCAGAGGGCGTAGCCGAGTTCGTGCCGATGGAACTGAATTCCGAAGGACACGGCCTCCACGGGTTCATCGACAAACACGGTAAAATTGTGATCGAACCTAAATACACTTCCACCGACCGGTTTCGCGATGGTAAAACCTGGGTTATATACCCGTCGGGCAAACATTACGGGCTTTCGTACATTGATCTAACCGGCAAAGAGCTTTACCGGATACCCATTGAACATTTTACCAAGCATTATCTGATCAAAGATTCGGATATCGATTTCCTGTGCAACCACGATACGAAAGAAGACGTGCTATGGTGGATACAAAGACCCACGGATTTTCATATTCTGAATTTCAATTTCAGCCGCTTTATCGAAAAGGAAATCAAAGCATCTAAATTTATTTACCATTTCCTTTACAAAGGCAAATACGGGATCATCGATAAGAATATGATGTTGAAAGTCCCTGTGGCGCTCGACGATATCGACCCCGAGTACAAATATTCCGGCCAGGGAATGGAACGGGTACAATATGGCGATAAGTACGGTTATATTAGTCCATTCACCGGCGACCTCATCGTTCCCTTCGACTACACCGACACCCGCAAGCCTACCAACGGGTTATTCTGGGTTAAAAAGGACGGCAAATGGGGCTGTATCGACAAAACCGGCAAGCTTCGCATCCAGCATTTGTACGACGAAGCCACCGGTTTCACCGCCGAAAACCGTTCCGCCGTCGCCATCAATGGCAAATTCGGCCATATCGATAAATCCGGCAAAATACGGACGCCGTTAAAATATGATTTCGCATCGTATTACAATCATGGAATTTCTATGATCCGTATCGATGATAAGTATGGTTATATGGACACCACCGGCCACTTCATCACGGAAATCATTTACGACGAAGCACTTCCATTCGACCGCATTACCACCATCGTGGAGCGTTCCTGGCTACGTTTCGAGCTTTCATTAAACGGTAAGGAAGAATTCGTAGGTTTTTCTTACAAATTGAATGCCGTGTTTATCATTATTGGTGTAATCATTTTTATTTGGTTGAATAATTTGTTTTATCAGCGAGTGTTGAAAAAGCGGTTGGTTAGAATTACTAAAAAGTAGATCAAGGGACAAGTTCAACGCGTTTGCACGCGTAGAGGCCGCGCCGCCCGCTCGGCGTTCATGCCTCCGCTTGATTCGTAACGAAACAAATTCTATCTTTAAGTTTCGTTACACACATTATTACAATGCAAGAATTTCACCTCCGCATGCAGCTAGCAGCGCTTCGGCAATATCTTCGCGACCGTCAGGATTCTATGACGCAGCGGGAGTTAGATGATGTGCTGGACCTGATAGCCTTAATTCAGAAAGCATTAAGTGAAGGCGATAGCAACGACACTGATTAATCCGGGCAAGAAATCATGACAACAGAAACAAATCAGTCAGAGCTAGAAAAGTTGCTTGCGGATAGTAAGCAAGCATTAAAGGATTTCTGCGAGTACAAAGGCATACAATACCCAATGGATCAATGGGTTACTATTTCTGAGTATTGCAAGCGATTCAATATCCCTAACACACAGACAGTTACCAATTGGATTCAACGTGGCATCGTGCCGAAAGAAAACATAGTCGTCATCCCCGAATACAACAATATCCGGCTGATCAAGGCTATCCCCTACCACAACAGCCAGTCGTCCTAAGCATTTCAAACCACCTCATAACTCAGCAACACCACCCCGCTCTTAAACACCCGGTGGTCAACTAACTTCAAATCCAGCTTCCCGGTCAGGCCCTGAAACGACGGCGTGCCTTCGCCGATCGCAACGGGGTCGATCATGAACTGATATTCGTCGATCAGGCGGGCTTCGGCGAGTTGGGCGATGATGCTACCGCTGCCGAGGATGGTCATTACTTTGCCGGGGATAGCTTTGAGTTTTCGAACGGCTTCTACCAGATTATCTTTGACGAGCGTGGTGTTGGCCCAGTCGGTGGTATCGAGGGTGGTGGAGAATACGATTTTTTCGGCCTCGTTCATGCCTTTGGCGACTTCGGGCATGCTTTCGATCGCCATAGGGGTCGGCCAGAAACCGGCCATCATTTCATAGGTAACCCTGCCGAATAGCAGCGTGGCTTTCGCTTCGAGGTTGTCGGCGGCGAACCCGCTTTCCTCTTCGCCGTGCCGGTGCCAGCTGATATCGTTGTCGGGGCCTTTGAAATAACCATTGAGCGTCGTGAAGTTGTAGGCGATGAGCTTTCCCATGGTGGTCTGTTTTTGAGATGAAAATCGTTTCTGCTACCGCAGCAGGTTCACTACTCCTTTGTAGCTCAAAAACTTACCGTTGGTCAATTCTACCCTGATTTTGTAGGGATAAATACCCGGCGCGGTCTTTTCGCCGTGATACGAACCATCCCAGCCGGCCGACGGATCGGAAGCGGCGAAATTGGATTTCCGGTAAATCACTTCTCCCCAGCGGTTGTAAATAAACATTTCGCGCACCAGTTTCACGCAAGGATTGCCATACACATAGAATACCTCATTCAACTGGTCATTATTCGGCGAAAAAGCGTCGGGCACTTCGATACCGCAGGGCTTCACGTACACTTGCACCCGCGCCTGACGTGTGCAAACTTTGTCCGGGTCAGTCACTTCGAGCTGGTATAATGTCGATTGCTGGGGCGATGCCCAGGGGTCGGGGCAGTCGGTACAGGATAAGTCCGCCTGATTCCAGTGGTAAGTATAACTGGCCGCCGGTTCAACGAGCGGTTCCACATGCACACTGTCGCCTTGCGTGATCGAAAGCGTGGGCGTGACGGACAGATCGATCTTTACCACTTCGAGCACGGTCGTTACGACGCTGTCGCAACCCGTCATCTGCTGAATATGCTGGATGTAAGTCCCCGCCTCCGTGTAAGTACTATCTCCCACCTTCACGCTTTCTCCTTCGCAAATGCGGAGGTTTTGGGTAAACTTTCCAACCGGGTTCACGGTGAGTGTCAGGGTTACGGTGCTGTCGCAGACATTGCTTTTACTCACATTCCGGACGTAGATACCGCTCGTTTTCAGCAAAGTATCGCCCAAAGCAAATGCATCGCCATCACAAATAGCCTGCGCCAGGACAGCCGTCTTCTTTTTAAAACCAATTGTAAAATCCAGTCCCAATGCGCACGACTCGTCCAGACTGCCCCGCGGTACCATTTCTACATGAAATTTATCGCCTATATTGGCTTTGATGTGGATTTGCTGCGAGGTTTCACCATTATTCCAGCTATATTTTCCAAATCCCTCGGGCGCCGCCAGCGTAATGTAGCCGTCCGCATCCGGGCAATCGGCCACCTGTCTGATCTCCGATTTCAGGCATTCGGCATCGAAATATGCATAGCCGAAATGCCTCATACGCGTGCACCCGTGGGCGGTTACGACGATGGTCAGCTTTTTACCTACAAAATTCCGTAAATCGATCGCGCCAACGGTCCAGTTGCGGTACTGAATATCCCCCGAAGCCTGGAAACCTTCTACGGTATTGGCGCCTTCGAGTTGAATATCGTAGCTGCTGCAAGGCAATTCCTCGCCATTACTGTCGAATATCAGGATATTGAAGCCCGGCTTCTGGAAAGGCTCGTGATTAGCCCGGCCATCGGCGCCGGTATTCTGCAAAATGACGGCGAATTTGTACTGAAACAGTGTATTATCGGCCGTAACGGTGTATTCGGTATGAATGCGGCTGAAATGTCCGCCCTCGGTCACATTGCCGATCCGTATCGAATGCGTGCTACCGGGCGCGACCATCGGGATCGACGGGATTTTCGGGTCGTTGCCGTCCGTGAGGCTGGTAATATAATGTTCGCTGTTTTGCGTGCCATTCTGTTCGTTCTGAAAAACGGTTTCCTGGTTGGCGTCGGTCACCGCGCCGTAGGTAAGCTTCCACCCATTGGCATTTCCCTGCTCGAAGCCCACATTACTGCAATCGACCTGCGCGTGGGCGGCTTTGAGAAAAAGGCAGAAAATGAGGATTGAACGTAAAAAATGCTTCATAAGGGTCCGAGGTTCGTTGCAACATTTTACGCTATAAAAATGAGTGCCGTTGCGTGGCCGGAGCAATCTTTTTGCATTATCGGCGATGCATATGCCTGCGGCAAAAAAATACGGTGTTTTGAGCTGGTTACCAGCGTAAAAGCGACGTTGTTACTGCTTTTACCAGCGTGTATCGACGGTTGAAAATATTTACGGCGGATGATGAGGGGATTTACATTAAATATTTGTCTTCATCATATATGCCGCCTGTTTGCATTCCCGTTGAGCGAAAGCATTTACTATCCTAAATCCTTAACATTATGAGAGTTTTCTCCCTTTCAGCCCTGATGATGCTTTGTATCCTGTGCCAGCCGGCCTGGTCCCAGGACAAGAAATACAGCATCGTGATCAAAGGCGGGCACGTGATCGACCCTAAAAACAACATCGACGCCGTCATGGACGTGGCGGTGGAAGGCACGCCGGGCGGCGAAGACGGTAAGATTGCCTTGGTTGCAAAAAACATCGATCCCGCATTGGCTGTGCAGGTTGTGGATGCCAAAGGGCTCTACGTTACGCCGGGTATCATCGACATTCACGTACACTTTTTCTGGGGTACCGACCTCAAAGGCACCTACCGCAACGGCCCGAATGGCCTGCCCGCCGACGGTTTCACATTCCGCTCGGGTGTAACCACCGTGGTGGACGCGGGAAGTTCCGGGTGGAAAACCTTTGAAACATTCAAAAAACAAACCATCGATCTTTCCAAAACCCGCGTGCTCGCATTCCTGAACATTGTCGGGGAAGGAATGGCAGGCGGGAAATTCGAGAACAGCCTCGATGAAATGGACGCCAAAGCGACCGCGGAAATGGCTAAAAAGTATCCCAACGACGTCGTAGGTGTAAAACTGGCACATTTCGTGGGTCACGACTGGACGCCTACCGACCGTGCGTTGGAAGCCGGTACCCTTGCCAACATCCCTGTCATGGTCGATTTTGGAAGCGCCAACCCGGTTTTGTCCCTGGAAGAATTGTATTTGAAAAAATTCCGTAAAGGCGACATTTACACGCATTGCTTCGGCGGAAACAGCAATAACAGCGGTCGCGGCCGCGAGTCTATCGTGGATGTTTCGACCAATAAAGTGAAACCTTACGCCATAGAGGCACAAAAACGCGGGGTGATCTTCGATGTAGGGTTCGGTGGGGCGAGTTTCCTTTATTCCCAGGGACAACCAGCGATCAAACAAGGCTTTTTCCCTAATTCCATTAGCACCGACCTTCACACGAGCAGCATGAACTCGGCCATGAAAGACATGAACAACATTATGTCGATGTTCCTGGCCATGGGTATGGATTTCAAAAGTGTAATCAAAGCCAGTACCTGGAACCCCGCGCAGGAGATCCGCCACGAAGAACTCGGTAACCTCTCCGTAGGCTCGCCCGCCGACATCGCGGTATTGAACCTCCGCGACGGTAACTTCGGCTACTACGCCCGCGACGGCAAGATTACGGGCAAGAAACGCATCGAAACCGAAGCAACGATCCGTGGCGGCAACATCGTGTACACGCTCAATGCGCGCGTGGAGCCGGTTAACCTGCCCCGCCCCGAGCGCCCGGCCGCGAGCCAGGGCCAGCAAGGCCAGGGAGCAGGCCCAAGATGATTAAAAAGGAAGATATTTATTCCAAAAAAAGGGTATTCCAAATCAAATCAGGCATCCTTATAACAATATCAGGCAAAGTCCGGCGATACCTGACTAAACCTGACAATGCCTGACCACACCTGACCACACTGACTATACGGTCCACCCGACCATTCCCCAACAAAGCCCTTTAACCATTCAAAACCCCCATACCTTAACACCAATGAAACGCAGAGAACTTTTAAAAGATCTTTCCCTGATCCCGCTCGCGGGAGGCGTTCTGAGCACGTCGGCGGCATTTGCCGAAAGCAGCAAACCGAAATGGTTCCAGAAAGCCGCGGCGGCAGTATCAGCTCCGGGACCATTGAAGGCCGGACCGCAAATCTATCAGTCGATCGGTGTGGAACCGATCATCAATTGCCGGGGGACATTTACGATTATCGGCGCGTCCATCGAGCTGCCGGAAGTGCGCCAGGCGATGGAATATGCCTGCCAATACAATGTGCAGATCGACGAGCTAGCATTCGGCGTAGGCCAACGCCTGGCTGAGATCGTCGGCTCGGAATGGGGCATGGTGTCATCGGGTTGCGCGGCAGGGATGAACGAAGTTACAGCGGGCATTGTCGCCGGTGGTAACCCCGAAAAACTGATCCGTATTCCTAATCTGGAAGGTTTCGAAAAAACAGAGGTGATTATCCCCCGCTCCTCGCGCAACGTGTATGACCACGCGATCCGCAACGTGGGCGTGAAAATCATTACGGTAGAAACGATTGAGGAACTGAAAAAAGCCATTACCCCTCGCACGGCGATGATCTACATGATGCCGGGCGACGAGCCGTGGACTGTGAAAGCCGTGGCGGATATCGCCAAACCAGCCGGCGTGCCATTGCTGGTAGACGCAGCCGCCGAACGTTTGACCATCCCGAATATCCACCTGCAAGCCGGGGCATCGGTCGTTGCTTACAGTGGTGGTAAAGTAATCCGCGGGCCGCAATGTGCTGGCCTCATGCTGGGCAGCAAGGACGTCCTGATGTCGGCATGGCAGGCCAGCGCACCGCATCACGGGCCTTGTCGCAATAACAAAGTGGGCCGCGAAGAAGTGATAGGCATGCTCGCGGCCGTGGAAGCGTGGGCTACCCGCGACCACAAGGCAGAAATGAAAATGTGGGTGTCGTGGCTGGATACCATCACCAAGAAACTGAATGGCATTCCAAGCGTTCAACTGGAAGTACGTGAGCCCAAAGAAGGCGCTCTGGACAATGCTACCCCGACATTGACGGTTACCTGGGACCCGACCAAGCTGAATATCACCGGCCAGGAAGTAGCCGACGAGTTGCAAACGACCAAACCGCGCATAGCAGTGGGAACCGGTTTCCGAAGAGGCCAGGCAGCGGCACAATCGGGCCCTCCTACCACGTCGATCACCATCGCCGCCTACATGATGGGCCCAGGCAATGACAAGATCGTAGCCGATCGCGTGCACGAAATCCTCACGCGCAAGCGCAGCGCGCCCAAGGCCGAGGCGACTATGAAAGCACCGGCAGCCGAAATCGCGGGACGTTGGGATGTAAGCATCGAATTCTATACCAGCGCCAGCAAGCATACTTTCATTATCGAACGGCAGGACGGCAATTACCTCTATGGTACGCACAAGGGCGAATTCGCCACGCGCGAACTGTTCGGTAATATCGATGGCGATGAAGTACGCTTCCAGAGCCGGTTTAGCGTGCCGGGCGACAACCTGACGATGACATTCTACGGAAAGCTCTCCGGCGACACTATTACCGGCGAAATCGATATGGTGGAATATGTGAATGCGAAGTTTGTTGCCAAAAAAGCGACCTTCCCGAGCAACCGCCAGCGGATCAATATCCCTGCCGGCCGCCCATTGTCGACCTAGGTCAGCGGATTTCACATAACGGTAATTAACATAAAAAGCCTTGGATCGATGCCAGGGCTTTTATGCTAATTACTAAATCTAAAATTTTTAATATTTCGAAGCCTTTGTCCTACGAAAGGCTGAACGGTCTGATCCTGCGGGCACTAACCCGTTTTCGAGCCGCGAAACTACGACCAAATCGCACAAATACGAAGGTTTTTTCACGCAATCGGCAATATTTTCTCAAAAAAAACGGCGCAGAACTGTTGCGTCGTATCATTTAAATACTACTTTTGCATCACGATTGACGGCCAGGTGGTGGAATTGGTAGACACGCTACTTTGAGGGGGTAGTGCCCGTTCGGGTATAGGAGTTCGACTCTCCTTCTGGTCACATCGAAAAGTGCGTTTGGAAACAACCAACGCACTTTTTTTGTGCCTTTTCGGCTGCTACCCACCTTCCCGTATTCCCCGCCCCGGGCTGCCTTTTCGTCATCGCTTCTATCTAAGTGACGCTACTTTTACTATATTTACATAACGCGCTTAACCTAGACATTTTGTACATATAGCATTCTATCCGGAGTTTCCCAAGCCGTGGGCAATGCTGTGTTACAACAGAACCGACAGCAATGATAGAAGTTGCAAGAATAGCGGCACTCATGAAAGCACACCACTTGAACACAAGCGAACTGGCTGAGATCGTGCGCTTATCCCCATCCAAAATTTCAAAAGTTCTCGCAGGAGACCAAAAATTTACTTCCGATGCCGTCGGAACCCTGATTAAGGAGCTCGGTGTTCACCCTAACTGGCTTTTCGGTTATGAAGGCAAGCCGGAGACTGTGATATACATGAAAGACCTCGTCCACAAAAGCGAAGTTGAGAAGCTGGAAACGAAAATCAGGGAATTAAAAGACGAACTTGGAGAAGTTTACAAACAACTGGCAGAGGAACGAAGAGTAAAATAGCCTTTTCCCTTTACCCTGTTGCATTCTACTTATCAGGCGATTATCTTTACAAACGTTTGAATAACCCCGAAATCTCGAAAAGTGTTGAATTACGCCCTCTGCATGAAGTCCGCTTTCCTGCTTGGTGTAGCCGGTTTACTGATGGTTGAAGAAAACAAGTCTTTTGCCCAATGCAAAGAAACCATCAGCCCGTCGAATCACAAGAAGGTTCACTACCACATTGTTCCGCTCTCCGGGACGAAAGAATACTTTACACTTACCAAAACCGGCGAGGAGCGGGTCCTCAACTACCATAACGACGAGTTTGGCCAGGTGTACCATGTCCAGATGTTTACCGAAATTAAATTTTCATCCGCCAAAGGCAATTTTTCCCTCTATACCACCATCAGCTCCACCGACCGCAGCAACTGGCAGAGCGAGTTCATCCTGTCGACCCCGATCGAGCCGAAAGAGCTTGAAAAAATGAAGGGAACGGTGCAGATCGAAATACTGCTGCCGGATGACAAGCGGACATTCAAGGTAGATACAAAAAAGAATCAGCTACTCCACAAGGCCATCGCCTGCATGTATTAGGCGCACATTACACGTAGAACAACTCTTTGTTGAGCAATGTAATAATGTGCTCGAAATCCTTGGGATTAGATTCAAAATCCATGTTGTTGACATCTATTTCAAGGATTTTACCATCTTCATAGTTCTGCACAAAATCTTCGTAATAGCGATTGAGGTTCGTCAGATAGTCTATCGAAATATCCGATTCGAACTCGCGGCCGCGCTTTTTGATCTGCGACACCAGCTTGGGAATATCTGCTTTGAGGTAAATCAGCAGATCGGGTTGGGAAACGGTGCGGATAATGGATTCGAACAGCAGCAGGTAAGTCTGGTAGTCGCGGTCGGTGAGCACGCCGGATTCGTACAGGTTGCGGGCGAAAATGTAAGCGTCCTCAAAAATAGTACGGTCCTGAACGATCGTCGAGTAAGTCGTTTCGCGGATCCGCTGGACCTGCGCGAAACGGTTGTTCAGAAAATAGATTTGCAGGTTGAACGCCCAGCGATCCATATCCATATAAAAATCAGCTAGATAGGGATTCCCTTCGACAGCCTCGTACATCACTTCCCATTTGAAATAATCCCCCAGCATTTGGGTCAATGTGGTCTTACCAGCGCCGATATTACCGATGATAGCAATGTGCATAAGAAAAGTAGGATGAGTTGAGTAGATGAACGAGTGTTCACAAAAATATGTATTTCAACGGATAACCGCTCTGCTACAAAACTGATTTTCGGCATTTTCTTAAAACTTGCATTATTCGTATATTTGCGGCTCAATTCCACACTTTTCTCATTGGAATACTTAATCGACAACCGATGAAACCTTACCGGGTTATCCTATATTACTATTACACGACCATCGCCGATCCTGACACTTATCGCGATGAGCATCACCTCTTTTGCGTTGAAAACAACCTCCTGGGCCGCATTATCGTGGCGCCGGAAGGCCTGAATGGCACGGTTTCGGGCACGCCTGAGCAATGCGAGGCTTATATGAATTATGTCCGTTCGGATGCGCGCTTCGCCGGTGTCCAGTTCAAAGTGGAGGAGTCGGACCATATTGCATTCCAGAAACTGCACGTACGCGTGAAGGACGAGATCGTGAACTCCGACCTGCCCGTAAACCCGCTCGTACGCACAGGAAAGCACCTCGAACCGGCCGATTTCAAAGCGATGCTGAACGACCCGGATGTGGTACTGGTCGATATGCGCTCGGATTACGAGCATGAAGTAGGCAAGTTCAAGGGCGCGATCACTTTCGATATGCATAACCTGCGCGAGTTGCCCGACCATATGCACGAGATCGAGCATTTGAAAGACAAGAAGGTGGTTACCTATTGCACCGGCGGCATCAAATGCGAAAAAGCGAGCGCCTACCTGCTCGACCAGGGCTTTACCGACGTTTACCAGCTACACGGAGGCATTATACGTTACGGTCTGGAAGAGGGCGGAGAGAACTTCGACGGCAAATGCTACGTATTCGACAACCGCATTACCGTGGATGTGAACAGCGTGAACCCCACGGTGATTTCCAAATGCCATATCTGCGAAGAACCTTGCGACCGGATGGTGAACTGCGCGAATGCGGAATGCAACAACCATCTGCCTATCTGCGAGAAATGCGGCTGGGAAATGGAAGGCACCTGCTCGGCGGAATGCAAATCTCACCCCGGCAAACGTACTTACGACGGCACGGGGTACTATGTGGTGAACAGCAACAACTACAATCCTTTGCAAGGCCTCAAAAGCCAGCAAAAGAATATCAAGAAAATGAAGCTTGCATTGAAAACTGAATCGGCCTAGCCGGTTCAGTTTAATACCTTTTCGAGGATGTAGTCGTTCATCCAGTAAGGCCCGATGGGAATATCCTGCTCGTCCACGACATGGAAGTCCATTTTTTCATAAAACGTTTTGGCCTTATTGTAGCGGTTCACATTCAGCGACAGCACTGTTCCTCCCGCCGACCTCACGTAATTTTCAGTTTCCTGCAAAAGGTATTTACCCGCGCCGGTTCCCTGCGTGGCTGGAAGCACGTATATTTTGTGTAATTTGAACTTCCCGGATTTTTCCTCGGACACCGACGAAAAGCCGACGGGCGTTCCGTCGCTCAGCAGAATCATGAATTGCTGCCCGGATTGCATCTGGTGCGTGAGGGATTCGGGAGAATATATTTTTTCGAACATAAAATCGATCTGCTCCTTGCTAAGGATGTCACGGTAAGTCGGTTCCCATGTTTTTTCCTGGATTTCGATGATGGTCGGAATGTCTCCGACGTAGGCTTGCAGTGTTGCGAATGAAGGCATATTGCTTAAATTTGGCAGCTTAAAAAGCGCAATTAAATATTTATTCACTTAAAAACCATGTTACTGAGCCGGCAGACCATATCGCACGAAGCAGCTAAGCACCCGATCAGTAGAAATATATGAAACCCCTCATTTTAGTTACAAATGACGACGGAATAACGTCCAAAGGAATCCGAACACTGGTTGAAATCATGCAGACGCTGGGCGAAGTGATCGTGGTCGCTCCCAACAGCCCGCAATCCGGAATGGGCCATGCCATTACCATCGGTGAACCGCTCAGGCTTTATTCCACCCATATTTTTGATAATGTGACGGAATACGAATGCTCGGGAACACCGGCCGACTGCGTGAAACTGGCTAAAAACTACGTGTTGCAGGACCGCAAACCCGACCTTGTAGTAAGTGGTATCAACCACGGGAGCAATAGTTCGATCAGCGTGCTGTACTCCGGCACGATGTCGGCGGCCATCGAGGCAGCGATCGAGGGCATTCCGGCGATCGGTTTTTCGCTTTGCGATTTCAGGGAAGATGCGGATTTCAGCCACGCAATTCCCTATATTAAATCTATCACGGAAGAAGCATTGAAGAATGGTATTCCAAACGGCATTGCATTGAATGTGAACATTCCTGCCAAAACCGACCTGGCTTTAAAAGGTGTGAAGGTTTGCCGCCAGGCGCATGCCAAATGGCAGGAGAAATTTGATTACCGCGTCGACCCTAATGGTCGCGGCTACCTTTGGATGGCCGGCGAGTTTATCAATTTCGATACGGAAAAAGAAGATACCGATGTCTGGGCACTGGATAACAACTATATTTCAGTGGTGCCATGTCAATATGATCTGACAGAGTATGAAGCGTTGAAAAAGCTATCGACCTGGGATTTGTAATTTAACCAACAGCTATGGCATTAGTAGGCAGTTTATTAAAGAAAGGCATCCATTTCAGCAACATCGTTGCCAACCGCCGCAAGGCAAGTTTACACCAGCAACAGAAGAAAACCCTGGCCAAATTGCTGGCCAAGGCCAGATATACCGAGTTCGGCGAGAAATACAATTTCGACGAGCTCCTTTCCACCATTCTTTTTGGTGAAAAAGGCGCATTTTACGAGCTATACAAACGCACGGTACCTGTTTATGATTACAACAAGATATTCAACGAGTGGTGGCACAAATCACTCGAAGGCGAGAAGGATGTATGCTGGCCGGGCACCATTAAATACTATGCCCTGAGCTCCGGGACGTCGGAAGCGGCTTCCAAGCAGATTCCGGTGACAAAGGCCATGACCAAGGCCATCCAGAAGACCAGTATCCGCCAGATTTTGTCATTGGGTTATTACAAAGATCTCCCGCCGGATTTGTACGAAAAGGGTTTCCTCATGCTCAGCGGCAGTACTAACCTGAACCCGCACGACACGGGTAGCCTGGCAGGCGATTTAAGTGGTATCCAAATCCAGCAGATCCCGCGCTGGTTCCGCCCGTATTACAAGCCGGGCCAGAAAATCGCGGCGCAGCGCGACTGGGGTTTGAAACTGGAAGAAATCACGCGTGTAGCCAGCGAATGGGACATTGGCTTCGTGGTAGGCGTTCCGGCGTGGATACAGTTGCTTTTCGAAAAGATCATCGCGCATTATAATGTAAAGAACATTCACGAAATCTGGCCGAATTTGCAGGTTTTCGCACATGGAGGCGTTTCGTTTGAGCCTTACCGCAAAGGTTTTGAGAAACTGCTCGGCAAGCCGATGACTTACATTAATACCTATCTCGCTTCCGAAGGTTTTATCGCGTACCAGTCGCGGCCAGGTGCGGAGGGTATGGAGCTGGTGTGCGACAATGGCCTTTTCTTTGAATTTATCCCTTTCACCCCAAAAAACTTCGATTCCGACGGCGTCATGCTCGATAACCCGGAAACGTTGATGATCGACCAGGTGGAAGAAGGAAAAGAATACGCATTGCTCCTCTCGACTTGCTCGGGCGCGTGGAGGTACCTGATCGGCGATACGCTGAAATTCGTCGACAAGGCGCGCGGCGAGATTGTGATTACCGGCCGCACGAAGCACTACCTGAGCCTTTGCGGAGAGCATCTTTCGGTGGATAATATGAACAAAGCGATCGACCTGGTGTCGCGCGAGATGGGTATTTCGGTGAAAGAATTTACCGTTTGCGGCATTGAGCACGGCAGTTTGTTCGCGCACGACTGGTACGTGGGCGTGGATGAATCCAATGTGGATGCGGAAGTTTTGAAACAGAAACTCGACGCCAAGCTCGCCGAACTCAACGACGACTACGCCGTGGAGCGCCGCCACGCATTGAAAGAGGTATTTGTAACCGTGTTACCCAACCAGGCATTCTACAATTGGATGGAATCCAAAGGCAAGCTCGGCGGACAGAACAAATTCCCGCGCGTTTTCAAGAAAGATCTGATCAGTGACTGGAAGAATTTCCTGAAAACAGAAGGTTATATTAAAGAATAGCCTACTTTAAAAAGTTGGTATAGGCAATCTGACAGGCGATTAGGATAAAAACTACGCCTGTCACTTTGTTAAACAGGGTCACTACTTTCGGTGTAAACAGCTTTTTGAGCCTGTGCGCAAAAACGGCGATAGCGCTTTCTACCAAAAATACCGCAATGACACTCGCGGTGAAAAACAATATTACCTGGTTGAGATCGTAATGCAGGTTCGTGCGGATGTATGAGGCAATGGTTACCCAACTGATGAAGTTCACGGGATTCAGGCCATTCAGCAGGAAACCGGTTGTGAAATAATACAGGAAGTTTCCAAAACGCGTCTGCGGCTCGGCGATCTGGGGCTGACCTTTGACGATATTGCTCAAACCTAATGCAGTCAGGAAGACTACACCGGCACCGGCCATCCATTGCTGGAAATGCGGAATGTCGGGCAACAATGCCGTCCCGAAAATGGCGAAGAAAACGAAGATAATATCACATATGAACACGCCGAATGCGATTTTAATACCCGCGCGGTAACCGTTGTCGACGCTGTTTTGGACCAGGGAAAAGAATACGGTCCCGAAAGTAAGGCACAATGCGACGCCCGTCAGCGTCCCGTACAGTAGCGCTTGCAGCATAATTAAATACCTTTCAGTCTGGCAGTCATCAAAATGCCCGCTACCGACAGTGAGTCGGTAATTTCGGAGCGCATGACCATTTCTACTGCTTCCGCCAAAGGTAATTTCCATACCTGCAAATCCTCCGTGTCTTCCGGCTCGGCCTGATCTTGTGTAAGTTCTTCGGCAATGAAGAGAAAGCCTTCTTCGTTGGTAGCCGAGTTAGAGGTGTGAATGCGGGAGAGTTTTGTCCATTTGCCGGCCAGTAAACCGGTTTCCTCTTTCAGCTCGCGCTTGGCGGCGTCGAGCGGATCGGCACCGAGTGCGCCGCCGCCTTCCGGGATCTCCCAGGAATATTCGTCGATCGCGTAGCGGTACTGGCCTACGAGGTAGATGTTGTTGTCGCTGTCCACCGGGATCACCCCTATTGCCTGGTTTTTGAATTTAACCAAACCGTAAATGCCTTTGTTACCCGACGGGTTAATCACGTCACGGTGACTGAGTTCCAGCCAGGCATTCTCATAAACGGTTTCCGACGATAGTGTTTTCCAGTTATTTTCAGTGGATATAACCCGCATTTTCTTAGTATTTTTGGCCTTTCATTGACAAATCTCAAATGCAAATAAACCAAAATAAGCTTAAACAACGTCTCATCATGCTGTCTTTTATGGCCAGCATTCTGTTGACAGGATTGAAGTTTTTTGCATTCTACCTCACTTCTTCCAACGCGATTCTGAGCGATGCGCTGGAATCGATCATCAATGTAATTGCCAGCGGGTTTGCGTTTTACAGCGTTTACCTTTCATCCCAACCCAAAGACCGGAACCATCCCTACGGCCATGGCAAAGTCGAGTTTTTCTCGGCCGGTTTTGAGGGCGCATTGATTATCATCGCTTCGATATTCATTGTAGTGGAAGCCATTAAAAGGCTAATGGACCCGGCTCCGATCGAAAATCTGGCGCAGGGTTCCGTTTTTATTGTTTTTACGATTTTTGTCAACACGGCCATTGGCTATAAACTGCTCACCGAAGGTCGACGCGCCAACTCCCTGGCATTGGTCGCGGATGGGAAGCATCTAATGTCCGACAGCATCAGTAGCGTCGTGCTGATTTTGAGTGTTGGGTTGATCATGCTGACGGGCTATGTCTGGATCGACAGCGTCGCATCGCTGCTTTTCGGGCTTTTCCTGGCTTACAGCGGATCGCAGTTAGTGAGTAAATCCGTAGCCGGATTGATGGACGCCAGCGACGAGTTGCTGCTCGACAAGGTGATTAAGGTTTTGAACGAGAACAAGAAGGATGAGTGGATCGATGTACACAACCTCCGCGCCCAGCAATATGGCTCCGATCTGCATATCGACTGCCATTTGACATTGCCTTACTATTGGGAATTGCAAAAAGTACACGAAACGATCCACGATTTCGAGAACATTCTGAAAGGCTCGCAGCCGGGCGAAACGGAAATTTTTGTCCACGCCGATCCGTGCGTATACCAATGTTGCTACTTTTGCAGGATCGACAATTGTCCCGTTCGCCAGCATTCATTCGTGCAGGACATTGAATGGGACGCAGCCAAGCTCACCAAAAACGAGAAGCTGTACCGCGAAGCCAGAATTAATATTCAGGAATAATAATCAAATCTAAATTCTAACCAATCATGGACTTTTCTCGTCGCGATTTCCTTAAAAAGGCCGGAGCCACTGCGCTTGCTGCCTCTGCATTCACCGATCTGTTCGCCGAACCGGCTGCCAAAAAGCTCTGGTTTGACATTTCACTGGCCGAATGGTCGTTGCACAAGGCTCTTTTCGCGAAAAAACTCACCAACCTCGATTTCCCAGAACTGGCTAAAAAAGAGTTCGGCATCTCGATCGTGGAATATGTAAACCAGTTCTTCAAAGACAAAGCAGAAGATAAAACTTACCTCGCCGAGCTGCTGAAAAGAGCGAAAGACAATGGCGTAACCAACAACCTGATCATGATCGACGGCGAAGGCGGCCTTGGCGAACTCGACGCTGCGGTGCGTAACAAAGCGGTTGAAAACCACTACAAATGGGTGGAAGCTGCAAAATACCTCGGATGCAAAACCATCCGCGTGAATGCATTCGGTAAGGGTTCTGACGAAGAAATCGCGAAAGCTGCGGTAGATGGTCTGGGTAAATTGGGTGAATTCGCCGCAAAAACCGGCATTAATGTGATCGTTGAAAACCACGGCGGTTCTTCTTCGAACGGTAAATGGTTGTCGGGCGTGATGAAGCAGGTGAATATGAAAAACGTAGGCACCCTGCCTGATTTCGGCAACTTCTGTATCAAACGTTCTTCTACCGGCTGCGAAGAGTCTTACGACCGCTACCTGGGAACGCAGGAACTGATGCCTTTCGCAAAAGGTGTGAGCGCAAAAACTTACGATTTCGATCAAAACGGTAACTGTATCGAAACGGATTATGCTAAAATTCTGAAAGTAGTGAAGGCGGCTGGCTTTAAGGGTATTGCCGGTATCGAATATGAAGGAAGCAAGCTTTCGGAATATGATGGTATTAAGGCTACGAAGGCGCTGTTGGAGCGTGTGGGGCCGACGGTGTAGTTTCGTATGGTATGTAAATGGCAACGCCTGGCAATTTTTGTCAGGCGTTGTCATTTATGGTCAGATGTTGTTGGATGGGGTATTGGGGTGTTGTTGGGCTTAATCGGATTGAAGTTGACGCAGTCGACTGAAAGTTGGGCGTAGTCTGCAACTACGTCCGAG
Organism: Dyadobacter sp. SG02; assembly: GCF_900109045.1. Classification (GTDB taxonomy): domain Bacteria; phylum Bacteroidota; class Bacteroidia; order Cytophagales; family Spirosomataceae; genus Dyadobacter. Next base: position 317,079 of record NZ_FNYL01000007.1, on the reverse strand, counting down.
TGTGTGCCGGTCTCCGACCGGTTATGTGTGATGTTGCGGTCAGAGACCGCCTGACGCACGGACGTAGTCGGCGACTACGCCCAACTTTTATCCTTTAACTTTTATCCCCAACTTTTATTCTCCGACTTGCCTTCACAAAATCACATCCCTAAATAGCTCAAAAACTCTTTCTTGGTCATCTCCTCTTCAAACTTCCCGCCATAATAAGCAGTAACCGTCGAGCTACCGGAGTCCCTTATGCCGCGTGACTGCACGCACATGTGCTGCGCGTCGATGACTACCGCCACGTCTTCCGTTTGCAGAGCCTGTTTCAATTCATTGGCAATCTGAACGGTCAGGCGCTCCTGCACCTGCGGGCGTTTGGAATAATACTCGACAATGCGGTTCAGTTTCGACAAGCCGATCACCTTCCCGCTTGAAATATAGGCTACGTGTGCTTTGCCGTAAATGGGTACAAAATGGTGCTCACAGTTCGAAAACACCGAAATATCCTTTTCAACCAGCATTTGGTTGTATTTATACTTATTGTCGAAAAGCGCGATTGCAGGCTTGTTTTTAGGGTCCAGCCCGCTAAACACCTCTTTGATATACATTTTCGCAACCCGTTTCGGAGTACCTTTCAGGCTGTCATCGGTCATATCCAGACCCATGATCTCCATAATATGGCGAAAATGCTTCTCGATAAGCTCCATTTTAAGCTCGTCCTCCATTGCGAATGCGTCCTTGCGGAGGGGAGTCTCTATTCCTGAAAACAAATGATCGTCACCAACCTCTTCGATGTCCAAAGCTTCACTGGACTGGATACTCGACAAAATTCCGTTCTGTTTCATATAATCTGATTTTCAGGTCGAGGCCTGCTTCAATTTTGGGTCTTACAATTGAATAAATGACGATCGCGATGTTTTCCGCGGTCGGATTAAGGGTTTTGAATTCTTCAACGTCGAGATTGAGGTTCCGGTGGTCAAACCGATCGATAACGGATTCCTTCAATATGGCGCTTAACACTTTCATGTCGATCACATAGCCGGTTTCGGGATCAACCGGACCCGTTACCTGTACGATCAGCTCATAATTATGCCCGTGAAAGTTGGGATTGTTGCACTTTCCGAAAACTTCCCCGTTCTTTTCCTCCGACCATTCCGGATTGTGAAGACGATGGGCTGCATTGAAATGCTCCTTCCGGAACACCGCCACCTTTTGCACCATATTTTAAACCACTTAAAATTTTCGTTTGCCTTAAATGTCGTTACAAAGTTTGTGTCCAACACATTTAAGGGTTCGAGCATGCTTTGAGTCGCTCTCAGAAGTCTCTTGCTTTGGGTAAACGCTGTAAGCTAGTAAATTGTTCACCGCATTATCATTTAGTGTTATCGGAAAGCGTCCGCAATGTCAACTTTTAATTAATAAAAAAATTTAAAAATCTGGCTTTTGCGTGTAAATTGCAGCCCCGGACCGGCTAAGACCAAATAATCTTCTACCATCCGTGCCGCAAACTTTCAACAGATTCTGATATGGATAGACGTGATTTTCTGCAAAAAACAGCACTGGCCGCACCCGTCGCAGGGATTATTCCATCGCTTCATTTGAAAAAAGAAAAACCGGCAGGAAATGTACGTTTAGGTTTTATCGGGGTCGGGCTGAGAGGCCGCAACCATGTGGAGCAGGCGCTGTTCCGCCCCGATGTCGAGATCAACGCGATTTGCGATATAGACCCCGAGGCCGTCAATATCACGCTTGATAAGATCAAAAAAGCAGGGCGCAAAGCACCCGTAGTATATTCCAAAGGCGAAGAGGATTTCATGAACCTCGTGAAGCGCGACGACCTCGACGGTGTGCTCATTGCCACACCCTGGCAATGGCATGTTCCGATGGCCCTCGCGTCGATGAATGCAGGAAAGTATACCGCGGTAGAGGTTTCTGCGACTGTTACTTTACAAGAATCCTGGGATCTGGTTAATACCTTCGAGAAAACCGGCTCGCATTGCATGATCCTTGAAAATGTGTGCTACCGCCGGGATGTGATGGCGATTCTCAAAATGATCCGCGCAGGGATGTTTGGCGAAATGACCTACGCTCATTGCGGGTATCAGCACGATTTACGGGGTATCAAGTTTAATACCGGTAAAAGTAATGCAGGCCACGGCGTGGAATTTGGAGCAAAAGGCTTTTCCGAAGCCAAATGGCGCACCCAGCATTCCGTTGACCGCAACGGCGACCTCTACCCCACCCACGGGCTCGGCCCCGTGGCGCATTGGCTCGATATTAACCGGGGCAACTGTTTTACACATCTGACGTCCATGGCCACCAAATCGCGTGGATTGCATAAGTATGTGGTGGATCATGGAGGCAAAGACCACCCCAACGCGAAAGTCAATTTCAAACTGGGCGATATCGTAACCACGATGATCCAGTGCTACAATGGCGAAAACATCGTACTTATCCACGATACCAACTCGCCGCGCCCCTACTCGCTCGCGTTCCGCGCGCAAGGGACCGAAGGAATCTGGATGAACGACGGCCATACGATTTACCTGGAAGGCGTATCACCCAAAGAGCACATCGGCGAGCCCGATAAGCCTTACCTCGACAAAAATGACCATCCGCTTTGGGCAAAATATGCCAAAGAAGCCGAGAATGCAGGTCACGGCGGGATCGATTACTTCGTACTGCGCGGATTTGTGGAGGCCATCAAACGCAAAACCGCCCCGCCGATAGACGTGTACGACGCGGCGGTATGGAGTGCCATCAGCCCGCTGTCCGAACTTTCCATCGCCCGTGGAAGCTCTCCCGTTGAAATTCCGGACTTTACCCGGGGAAAATGGCGAACAAATCAGCGGATCTTTGGCCTGAATGACGAATATTGAGTATTATAACAAAACCAAATATATACCAAGACAAATAACCCGAACAACCTAATCCAATACGACTTAAATGAGCAAAAAGAACAGTTACCTGGGTCCCCTCTTCATTATCGGCATTCTATTCTTTGTGATGGGTTTCGTCACATGGGTTAACGGAACACTGATCACCTTCTTTAAAAAAGCATTCTCACTCGACAACACCAGTTCCTACCTGGTTACGTTCGCGTTTTTCATTTCCTACACCGTCATGGCGATCCCGTGTTCGATGGTTTTGAAAAAAACCGGTTTTAAAAACGGTATGTCGCTCGCATTGGGCGTAATGGCCGTGGGTACGCTGATTTTTATCCCGGCTGCGGAAATGGCTTCTTATCCGCTGTTCCTGGTCGGTTTGTTCACGATCGGTATCGGACTTACCGTACTACAAACCGCTTCCAACCCTTATGCTACGATCCTCGGGCCACGCGAAAGCGCTGCGCAGCGGATCAGTATTATGGGTATTGCCAATAAAGGCGCTGGTATTATTAGTCAGATTGTAATCGGTAAAATTTTACTAGCGGGAGCGACATCTTCTGATCCAAAAGAAGAACTTGATAAAGTTGCAATGCCCTATATGATACTTACCGCGATTCTTATCGGCCTTGCTTTGTTAATCAAATTCTCAAAAGGATTGACAGAGGTAAGTGAGGAAGAAGAAGAGGATTCGAGCGAGGCAGGAAGCCATGTAAATGTCGAAAAATCAAGCGTTTTGAAATATCCGAACCTGGTACTGGGTGTGCTTGCAATTTTCTGTTACGTAGGCGTGGAGGTTTTGGCCGCGGATACAATTATTACATACGGAGTTTCATTAGGATTCCCGGAAACCGAAGCAAGTTTCTTCGGAACTTACCCACTTGTCGGAATGCTGATTGGCTACTTTCTAGGAATCGTTTTAATCCCAAAATTCGTTTCCCAGCAAGCCTATCTCATATTTAGCGCAATCTTGGGAATGGTAGCAGCATTGTTTGCAATTTACTCTCCCGGGTTTACTTCAATTATTTGTTTGGCCATCGCTGGGTTTGCAAATGCCGTAATTTGGCCCGCTCTATGGCCTTTGGCGCTGCATGGCCTTGGAAAATTCACCAAAATCGGCTCGGCGCTCCTGGTTATGGGTATTTCCGGAGGAGCTATCATTCCTGTTGCCTATGGTAGAATTGCTGATTCGATTCAAAGTACGCAGCACGCTTACTGGATTATGATTCCTCTATATATCTTTATACTTTATTTCGGTCTCGTAGGCCACAAAAAGAAAAGCTGGTAGTTCAATGAGGATTTCAACTCCCGGCCGCATTTGCTTTTTCGGGGAACACCAGGATTACCTGGGGCTCCCCGTGATCGCGGCGGCCATATCGCGTAGGATTAGCGTTGACGGTGGTTATCGCGATGATCAAAAAATAGTATTGCACTTGCCCGATCTGGGCTCCACAGAAGAATTTTCCCTGGATACGACTTTTCCATACATCAAGCCGCGCGACTATTTCCGCAGCACGATTAATGTGGTTAAAAGAAAGGGACTGACATTCTCGAAAGGTTTCGAAGCCACTATTCACGGCAATATCCCCATCAATTCAGGGACATCCAGCTCCTCTGCGCTGATCGTCTCCTGGGCGAAATTTCTGGATCAGCTAAGCGATAATCCGCTGAATTTTTCCAAAAAAGAACTCGGGGAAATCGCCAATGCGGCCGAAGTGCTCGAATTCGGGGAGCCGGGCGGGATGATGGACAATTATTCCACGGCCATTGGTAATGTCATTTACCTCGAATCTACGCCTGTCATCAAAGTGGAGGCATTAACTCCTAAACTCGGCACATTCGTCCTTGGAGACTCGCTGGAACCGAAAGATACGCTGGGCATTATAGCCCGCTGTCGGTATGGAATGGAGGATGTAATCAAAATCGTAACCGATTACGATCCCTCTTTCTCTATTTTCACGACACCGATCGAAAAATTGGCAGATTACAAATCAGTGCTATCCAACGACCAGCTAGGCCTTTTGAACGCCAACATCGAAGACCGCGACATTCTGGTGGAAGGCAAAGCACTCCTGATCGACAGCGCCGAAAACCACGCCAGTGAGCATTTCGACAAGCATTTCGGTAGCCTGCTCTACAAGCATTACCAAAACCTCCGCGACCACAAACGCACCTCCACCCCGAAAATTGAACGCATGATGAACGCCGCACTCGGTGCCGGCGCATTAGGCGGCAAGATCAACGGCTCAGGCGGGGGCGGCTGCATGTTCGCCTACGCGCCTACACATGCACAAGAAGTGGCCGAAGCCATCGAACGCGAAGGTGGGAAGAGCTATATCATTACAGTGGACGAAGGCACCCGGATTGAAGGATAAGCTTCGATCCGGGGCGCTTGGTCGCTATTCGCCTTCTATTATTTCGGCCCGGTCAAAACCGCGGCAAGCTTCCTATTATTCTGGAAATCAATATAATCGATTTCCAATGAATCCAGCGGCACGCCCGCACAGTTGAAGACGTGCCCGAGTGGCGTACAGCCGAATGGCGTCGTTATCGCCAAAAATTGTTGGTCGTGATAAATGTAGACTTCGGCATGATATCCTCCTCCGTTCGGTAAGGTATATTTTGTCAAGTGGTCGACGATCCATGGAACCGTTTCTAATGATTCTTTCGTAAAACAGGGTTGCCCAATGTACTCGAAACCGTCATTTTCTACGCATGCAATGGCTGCCAGCAACGTACACATTAATATGATGGGCATCTTTATCCGAGCTGTTGTTTTGTTCATGGCTGGTTAGGTTTTAAGTGGCAAATTCATCGACTTTTCCATTGCAGACTCCCTCATTTCCCGATTAGAATCCGTTTCGTCTGTACCGTACCATCCTCGAAAGTTGCCTTTAAGAAGTAAGTCCCCTTCAAACCGGCATTCAATTTCACAGTCGTGACGTTGCCTTCTGTATTTGGCAGGTAGTCTTGCAGAACCCGTTGCCTTTCATCTGACAGGCAAATTCTAGCTATTCTATTAACTTGATTATCCATATTGACCGCTTGAATATCCTCGCCGGAGTCTGACGAAATGGTAACCACATCCTCGTCCTTAGCGGGATTAGGATACACCTGCATTTTCGCGCCGCTCAGTTTAAAGAATGTAAACGAATACCTCGGCGCACCGCAGAATGCTATTGAAAGGCCGCCATTGTTGGAAGGGCCATTAAAAGCAAAATTCACTGTTCCGGAGCTCTGATTGTTGACAATCGTACTTCCGGCCGTAGAACTGAATGTCGGCCCCGTATCCGGGTCGAGTCCCCAGAAAATCTGCATATTATGCGAACCCCAGGTGGTGTTTTGGAAGCTACCGGAAATGAGGTTACCGTCCAGGTAGACGCTTGTCAAGGGCGGAGCGTATTTACACGTCCAGTAAGACGCAGGCACTCCGTAACCTGGCGGAACGTCACCAGTATTGTGCTTGACCAACGGGCCTGCGCCCCACTTTGAAATGAATTTTCCCAGATCATAAGTTGTAACCGCCGAATGGTCACCCGAATACCGTACGCGCAACTTCCCTGCCGTTCCGTTGTAACTTGTCTGCGTGTAACTTGGATTCACTCCGGCAACATAAGGTGTCACACCTCCGGCATCGGCCTTGATTCCGATTTGATTGCCACCCGTAGATACGTGCCAAGCATAACCATGACAATTGTATTGCCTGGTATAGTCGTTCAATACAATGCAGCTAGGTCCGTAAAAACCGTTTTTGATGTCATTTTGAAATGATTGTAGTTGTGCATTTGTATTTGGCCAAGCATCCAGATATGTAAATAATGCAGCAGGCGGCACCTGTACGCCATTAGGAGTGTTAACTTGTGCCCGGGCCCCCGACATAAAGAACCCAGCAAATAAGGCGAATGCTGTAAAGTATCTCATATTGATCAATATTTAGCTTCCAGTACAACTGCCAGCAATTCGTTACCACCGTAGAATTCTTCATACCAAATACCCAATTCTTCAATTTTCTTTCCCTGACAGCTAAATATGTAAGACATCGGAGACGAAAGGGATGGATTTTCAAATGCAAGAAAATCCTGACCGCGGTACCGGTAAACGGCCACACGTAATGCACCCTGTCTGGGCATTTGAAAAAATGCCAGTTGATCTTTCACCCAAGGTTCATTTTCCAGAAACTCTTTCGTGAAGCACGAACCACCCGGCTCGTACTCCTTTATTTCTCTTTGATCGCAAGATTCACCGAACAAAAGGATCGATAAAATTAGAACAGCCAATAACCGGCTTACACCGAGGTTTTGATTTCCATGGAGAATTTTAAATGTTTTCATGACTTTTAGTTTTTAATGTTTCTGACAAATTCTTCAAACTTTGCAAGCAGCCTTTCCAGCTCATCGGCATCCCTGACAATCAATCTGTTCCGAAATTGATCGGCACTTTGCTGGCTGAATGCATTTTCCAGGACATTCACATTCAAGGTCTTCATCACCTTGTAAAAGATGTAGGCGCTGACAGCGTCCGAAATGCCGCCAAAAACAATGCTGTACTTTTGCTTAACAAGCAACTGCGAATGCAAGCGCTTCAAAAATCCGGCTTTCTCGTCGGACGACATCTGGTTCAATAGCGCTTCGTCGCCCATGATCAGCTCTGCTCCTATCCATTTCAGCGAATAAGCTCCCATTTGAGCACTGTCTGGCATTGCCAGGATCGTGTTGAAGTCCTCCCTGAAATAGACATCGCGCAGCGCCTTCATCGCATCCGGCCGTCGTTTGAACTCCGCAAGGCCGTTGAAACCCTCCAATGCGAAACCCAAACCCTCGATCGGACCGTCGTGTGCGATGTAGCTCCGAAAAAACGGGTGCTCCATTGTAATCAGCAGCAATTCTTCGGTACTCAAAGTGCTCAGATCAATTCCTTTGATCTGGCAGGCTTCCTGTCGTTCTCCGACGGACGTCAATGCATTCCAGCATTCGGTGCCGGGTTTGCACGGGTAGTTCCAGCGTAATAGTGCCTGCCCCGATGCGTCGAATGAAAGTATTACGATCATTAAACATAAACTGGCTTTCGTCATATTGTCCTGGTTTACATGGTGAATAAATGCATGCAGAAGCCGCACTTCCGGGCGGCTGTTACCGGGAACATTGAGTGATAATTTTTCCTGTTAGCAATCGGGGTAGCGGGAGCAAATATTTGACTTTTCAAATACAAAACATAACCATTTTGATAAGCAATGAATAACCGGCTGGGATTAATATGGGAACGGTAACCGAGTTGAAGACCTACTACACGTCAAGCAATGGTTACAAACCGCCAGGCGGCAATGGAAAAATGCACCATTGGCATTCCAATTGTGTTTTAGTTTTAAGACCTTTGTCGATATTGACCATTCAATGACCGTGATCACAGCTTCTGAACAAAAAACCAATATTTACTGCCCGTCGCTAACGGCCTATGAACGGCGCAAGACGATTTCCATCAACATTGGCGGCGTGCCGATGGGCTCCGATTACCCGATCCGCGTGCAGTCGATGACGACCGTCGATACGATGGATACGCAGGGATCGATCGACGAGGTGATCCGGATGGTAGATTCCGGTTGCGAGTATGTGCGCATTACGGCGCCGAGCGTGAAAGAGGCCCAGAATCTCGAAAATATTCGTAATGGATTGCATAAGCTGGGCATTCAGGTGCCTTTGATCGCCGATATCCATTTTACACCCAATGCCGCCGAATTGGCCGCCCGCATCGTTGAAAAGGTGCGCATCAACCCCGGTAACTATGCCGATCGCAAGCGTTTCGAGGTAATCGATTATACCGATGCCTCCTATGCTGCCGAGCTGGAAAGGATCCGGGAGAAGTTCATTCCGCTGGTGAAAATTTGCAAGGAATATGGCACGGCCATGCGCATAGGCACCAACCACGGCTCGCTTTCGGACCGCATTCTAAGCCGTTATGGCGATACGCCGCTGGGTATGGTGGAGTCGGCGCTGGAATTTTTACGGATTTGTGAAGAGTTGAATTACTATAACATCGCATTGTCGATGAAATCCAGCAACACCCAGGTGATGGTTGAAGCCTATCGCTTGCTGGTGCAACGGCTGGATGAAGAAGGTTTGAAGCCCTACCCGCTGCATTTGGGAGTTACCGAGGCCGGAGAGGCAGAGGACGGCCGCATTAAGTCGGCGGTCGGGATTGGTACTTTGCTGGAAGACGGCCTGGGCGATACGGTGCGCGTTTCGTTGACTGAGGCGCCTGAAAAAGAAGCGCCCGTGGCCCGCGCGCTGATCGAGCGGTACACATCGCGTGCGATGCATGCGCCTATCGAACCGATCGACCATTGTCCGATCAACCCGTTCCAATATACCCGGCGCGATACGCGGGAAGTTTATAATATCGGTCATTTGAATGTACCAAGAGTGATCGCCGATTATTCAGATATTGAGGTTCAGCAACTCGAAGACCTGAAAAGTATCGGGCATTTTTTCCTGCCGGTTCCTGACAAATGGGCTATGAACGACCAGGGAGCCGATTTCATTTACACAGGTCAAAAACCGGTGCCTTTTATGTTGCCAAATGGCCTGCGCGAGATCCTCGACCATGCCCAATGGCAGGTTCATGCCGAAAAGCACAATAAATTCCCGCTATTGGATGTAGCGGAATGGACCGCGGCGACCGATATTTCTCCCGAACTCAATTTTATCAAAGGAGATATCCACGCATTCGACGATGCATTTCTGAATGCGATTGCCGACAAAAACAATGTCGTGCTCGTGCTACACACGCACAATGCGCACGCGATGCCGGAAATGCGGCGGTTCTTTTATAAACTGACGGAACTGCACATCAAAGTGCCGGTAGTTATCAACCGGAGCTATGGAACAGACCTTGGCGACAAGCTCACATTGTACTCCGCAACAGACATTGGCGGTTTGCTGGTGGACGGTTTCGGTGACGGAACGTTACTTTCACCTGAATCTGCGGACGGTACGGAGCACGCGGAGAAATTGAAAGCAGCAGCTTCCTATAACAGCATTGCATTCGGTATCTTGCAGGCCGCGCGCACGCGGATGTCGAAAACAGAATACATCTCCTGCCCTTCCTGTGGTCGCACATTATTTGATTTACAGGAAACGACGGCGATGATCCGAAAGCATACGGAGCATTTGAAAGGTGTCAAAATCGGCATTATGGGCTGTATCGTGAACGGTCCGGGCGAAATGGCGGATGCCGACTATGGTTACGTGGGTATGGGCAAGGATAAAATTGCCTTGTACCGGGGACAGGAAGTGATCAAGCGGTCGGTGCATTCGTCCAAAGCGGTGGAAGAGCTGATCGAACTGATCCGGGAAGACGGCCGGTGGATTGAGCCGGAGGAACGTGAAATTTTGGTTTAACAAATACAATGAAAAAATACTTTCAACTGGGTGAGGTGTTTTCCTACTTCATCCGCGTCTTCAAAAAGCGCGACCCGAATAACCCCGATTCGTTCAATCTGCGCATGATGCACGGGATCAACCGCATCTCGATCGTCATGTTTTTGATTTGTGTCATCATCATGATCGTCAGAGCCTTAACACGATGAACCTCGAAACACTGCGGGATTACTGCCTCAAATTACCCGGTGTAACGGAAGAATTACCATTCGGTCCGGATACGCTGGTTTTTAAAGTGCTGGGAAAGGTATTCCTGCTCACGCCGCTGGATACGCCGCAGCATTCGTTCAATGCGAAATGCGACCCGGAAAAAGCGGAAGAGCTGAGAGAAAAATATCCCGACGTGAAGCCGGGATATCATATGAATAAAAAACACTGGAATACCGTGTACGTAACGGGCAGCATTCCGAGCGAAGAGCTATTTGGCTGGGTAAAAGACTCCTACGACCTGGTGGTAGCGAGTTTACCGAAAAGAGCGCAAGAGGAATTAAGGAACCAATAGACCGCTATTTCGCTGCTTTCATCTCCTCATCCAAACGCTTGCTCAACGTATCGCAAACCCCTTCGATCAAATCAGCCATGCTGCGATCGTTGGTGGCGGTGAGCAGGGTATCCGCAATGCCGCTCATGAGTTCGATGTAGAAGCGCTTCATTTCAAAAACCTCCATATCCTTTGTCCAGAGGTCGATTTTCAGTGTTCCGCGGTGGTAATGGTCCCAAACACCGATCGCGATCGCGCGCGTGTCGTTGATACCCTCGTTAGGGTTGTCGGTCGCATCCCAAAAGATCTTCTCCGGTATATTTTTTTCGTCGAGTTCAACGGTGAAATGTATTTCTGACTTTTTCATATTGAGGTGTTAATTTTTACAAAAGTAAGCAAAACTCACTTGCCTGCCTGACTGAACACTTTTTTCAGCAAATCAGTCACCCGCGCACCCGGATTCTCGCGAATTTTCTTTTCCTCTTGCGCAATCAGTACGTACATACCGTCGATTGTCTTTTGCGTTGCGTACGCTTTCAAATCGGGGTTTACCTTTTTAACCAGCGGAATCTGGTTGTAGGTTTTGACGATGTCGGCGTAGTATTCCGTGGCCTTGTTGAGGTTCAATGTGCTGTCGACCACGGGGAAAAACGTTTTGAAAAGCTCATCGTTGGTCGATTTTTTCAAATACTGCGTCGCCGCGTCGTCCTGGCCTTTTAGAATGCCCAACGCGTCGGGAACGGTCATGGACGTGATCGCCTTGACAAAAATCGGTTTGGATTTCTTGGCGGCATCTTCGGCCGCGCGGTTGAGCGACAATGTAAATTTATCGACCTCAGCCCCCAAACCCATTTTACGCAACGCATCCGCTACTTTTTGAGCTTCCGGCGGTACCGCTATCTTAATCAGTTCGTTTTTGAAGAACCCGTCCACCCTGGAAGCCGATTCCGAACCGTTGCTGATGCCCACGTTCAATGCCTCTTTCAGACCCAGAACGATCTCATTCTCACTGAGTCCGCCACTCTTGCCACTCCCTTTTCCAAGCAGTTTTCCGAGGTTGAACTGAGCCTGTGAAGTGTGTCCTAAAATGAGCCAAAACAGCGTTAACGAAAGGATTTTGTATTTCATTACAATAGAGTTTGTTATTATTTCACTACGGTTCAAACGTACTCAATAACGATTAATTTTACTTATTTTTGGGAAAATAACAGTCCCATTAAACCTGTTCTAAACCTATGATTTCCTCTGCCAGGGCTGAAATAATCACGATCGGTGACGAGATTCTTTTTGGTCAGATCGTCGATACGAATACACAATGGATTGGCACCCAACTGACTGACATCGGTATCCGTCCGGCAAGGAAAACATCCGTTGGTGACAACAGGCAGGACATTCTCGACGCTTTCACGCAGGCGAGCCAGCGCGTGGACGTCGTGATCGTGACAGGAGGCCTCGGGCCCACGCGCGACGACATTACCAAGCACACCTTCTGCGAATATTTCGGTACCGAGCTGGAAATCAACGAGGAAGCACTTGCATTGATCACCGAGTTTTTCGCAAAACGCGGACGTGCCATGACCGAGATGAATATCCAGCAGGCGGCACTTCCCAAAAACTGTACCTACATTCCAAACCTCTGGGGGACGGCTCCCGGTATGTGGTTCGAAAAGGACGGGGTCATTTACGTTTCGTTGCCCGGCGTGCCTTATGAAATGAAGAGTTTAATGGAGTTTGAAATCCTGCCGAGATTGAAAGCCCGGTTTTCGACCCATATTATTCAACATAAATCCATCCGGACCATCGGCATCGGCGAGTCATTTCTTGCGGAGAAAATTTCGGCATGGGAAGATGCATTACCTTCGCATATCAAACTCGCCTATTTGCCGCATTTCGGGCAGGTGAGGCTCAGGCTTACCGGCACCGGAACGGATCAGGAGGTTTTGGAAAAAGAACTCGCCGAACAAGTCGCATTAGTATTACCGCTGATCGAAGAGCATGTTTTCGGCTATGATTCGGATGAACTGGAAACGGTGATCGGGACATTGCTTGTGAACAACAATGCGACCATAGCGACCGCCGAAAGTTGCACCGGAGGTTATGTAGCCAACCAGATTACCAGCATTCCGGGATCATCGCGCTATTACGAAGGCTCGGTAGTAAGTTATAGTAATGCCGTTAAAATGAATATCCTGGGCGTATCGCCCAAAACGCTGGAAGCCTACGGCGCGGTAAGCGAACAAACCGCCCGCGAAATGGCCGAAGGGGCCCGGCGCGTGCTGAATACGACATTCGCCATTTCCACGACGGGTATTGCGGGCCCCGACGGCGGTACACCCGAAAAGCCCGTGGGCACCGTGTGGATAGCATGCGCTACGCCCGAGGAGACATTTACCCAGTTGCTGACATTAAGGAACAACAGAAAAATCAATATAGAACTCACCTGCTCTTACGCACTTAACCTGCTGAGAAAAACCATTTTGAAAACCTCTCTTACGGTTAAAGGGTAAACGAAGATCAGGCCATGGAGGTAACAAACGCACGTTTTCCTTACCTTCGAAAAAACACCATTTATGAAAATAGTTGAAATGGTAATGCCTCCGATGGGGGAAAGCATCATGGAATGCACCGTGCTACACCTGCTTGCAGAAGAGGGCGCGAAAGTGCGGATCGATGACTCCATCCTCGAAGTTGCTACCGATAAAGTAGATACCGAAGTCCCCTGCCCTTACGAGGGAACACTCACCAAATGGCTCGTCCAAGTAAACGACGTCGTGCCGATCGGCAGCGCGGTGGCGCAGATTGAAGTAGCCGACGACGTGGTGGCCCAGGATGCCGGTGCGCCGCTGTTAGTAGGGGTTGAAGAAGAGGCAGAAGAGGCGGTGGCAGCCACTGCGGCAGTGCTTGAAAAGGACTTTCAAACGGCTGTAAGCAGAACGCCGGAGGTAGTTTACGAATATGCACCGGCTAATGCATCGGTCAATTCTTTCTATTCGCCGTTGGTGCTCAGCATCGCGCGCCAGGAACAAATTCCGGTGGACGAATTGAAAGTAATTAAAGGAACGGGGCTTGAAAACCGGGTGACGAAGGACGATATACTTTCCTATGTCGAACATCGTCGCACAAAAGGGCCTGCGATTGCGCCTGCTCCCGCTACTTCGCTGAACGGCAGCAACGAGATCATCGAAATGGACCGCATGCGGAAGATGATTTCCCAGCGGATGGTGGAGTCGAAGCGGATTTCGGCGCACGTGACCTCATTCATCGAAACGGATATGACACCGGTGGTGGGCTGGCGCGAGCATGTAAAGGCCGAGTACCGCAAGAAAACCGGCGACAGCATTACGTTCACCCCCATCCTGATCGAGGCGGTTGTCAAAGCCATCAGGGATTACCCGATGATCAATATTTCGGTCGAAGGGGACAAGATCATCAAGAAGAAAGACATTAATATAGGAATGGCTGTGGCGCTGCCGGATGGTAATCTGATCGTGCCGGTGATCCATAATGCCGACCGCTATGACCTGCCGGGCCTCGCGCGCAAGGTGAACGACCTCGCGAAGCGCGCACGTGAGAACCGCCTCAAAGCCGATGATCTCGCCGGAGGAACCTACACCGTTTCCAACATCGGTGCATTTGCGAATCTGATGGGCACGCCGATTATCGTGCAACCACAGGTGGCGATTATGGCATTCGGGGCGATCAAAAAGAAGCCTGCCGTGATCGAAACGCCGCAGGGAGACCTGTTAGGTATCCGCAGCATGATGTTCGTCTCGCATTCATACGACCACCGCGTGGTGGACGGCTCGCTGGGTGGCTTGTTCCTGAAACGTGTGAACGATTACCTCGAAAACTTCGACATTAGCCGAACGATAATCTGATGCTGAGATTGACCCTCGACATGGACGATGTGCTGGCGAATACCCACGAAAAGCTGGTCGACATTGTCCTCGCCGACTTTTCGACCACCTTGAACCGCGAGGACTTCCAGGCCAAGGGTTTGAGGGAATTACTACATCCGAAACAGCTCTCGAAGCTGCACAGGATCATGGATACGCCGGGCTTTTTCGCGGATATCGGGGTGAAAGAAGGGGCCATCGACACGGTTCACAGACTTTCGAAATACTATGAGCTGTTCGTAGCGACGGCCTGCATGGAATTCCCGAATTCGTTCCGCGACAAGTTTGATTGGCTTAAAAAGCACTTTCCATTTATCCCGTGGACCAATGTAGTTTTCTGCGGATACAAAAGCATTATCCAGTCGGACTACCTGATCGACGACCATGTGCGTAATCTGGCGGCATTTAAAGGCAAAGGCATTCTATTTTCATCTCCACACAACCTCCGCGAAACGGCCTACAAGCGCGTTTCGAACTGGAAGGAAGTGTCGGAATTATTTTTGCACAGCGTATGAAACTGTTACTGATAGAGGACGAGCCAAAAACATTGCAGTCGATACGGCAGGGGCTGGAAGAGAATGGATATGAAGTAGATATCGCCTACGACGGGCTGATCGGCAAACAGCTGGCACGCAGCAATATTTATCAGCTGATTATCAGCGACATTATCATTCCAGGCATCAATGGAATTGAACTTTGCCGCGAAATCCGCAGCTGGGGCGATGATACGCCGATATTAATGCTCACAGCCCTTGGCACTACCGACGACAAAGTAACAGGGCTCGACGCCGGTGCGGATGATTATCTTGTTAAACCATTTGAATTTAAAGAACTGCTCGCACGCGTACGTGCGCTCACGAAGCGCGGCTCGACGGTTTCTCATACCGCGCAGGTATTGAAATTTGCCGACCTGGAAGTTTCGCTCGATGCTAAAACTGTTTATCGTTCGGGTAACAAGATCAATCTGACGGCGCGGGAATTTAACCTGCTCGTGTATTTGATCCGCAACCAGGGTCGGGTTATCTCAAAGGTCGAGATTGCCGAGCAGGTCTGGGACATTGGTTTCGACACGGGCACCAATGTGATTGAAGTATATGTAAATTACCTTCGCAAGAAGATCGACAAAGATTATCCCGTGAAACTCATCCACACGCAGTTTGGAATGGGTTATGTGCTCAAAGTAGAATAGGTTATGCAAATCCGCACCCGACTTACGGTTCAGTTTTCCTTGCTGGTAAGCGGTATTTTGCTGGTCACCTTTCTGGCCGTCTACTTTTTTACCTATTATAATGTTACCGAGGATTTTTACGACCGGCTGCGTTCCAAGGCGAAGTCGCAAGCAGAGCTGTTGCTAAAAGTACAGGTTCCGCTCATCAATGCGGAAGTATTGAAAGCCCTCGACGAAACCAATCGCGACCTGATCTACGACGAGAATATCTTCATTTTCGACGAGAAGAACCGCCTCATTTACAGCAATTCCACGACCCCGCAGCTGAAAGCATTGCACGTTTCGAACTACTGGCTCGACGAAATCCGCAAAGCCGGGCAGATCCGGTACGACGACGGCGACTATAAAGTGGTGGGACTTTACTACAAATATCCCTTCAATAAAGCCGTCGTAATGCTCGGCGCGAAGGATTTGTACGGGCAAGCCAATCTTTCGAACCTGAAAACACTGCTGACGGTACTGTACCTGATCGTGACGTTCGTCGTCGCTATTGTAGGCTGGATATTCTCCAAGCGTGCATTAAGGCCCATTTCGAAGGTAATGAATGCGGTGGAAGGCATTCTGCCGCAAAAACTCGATACCCGCCTCAATGTACCCAACCAGAAGGACGAGATCGGACGGTTAACGGTCACATTCAACAAACTTCTCGACCGCATTGAAACGGCATTTCAAATGCAAAAGATATTCGTTGCAAACGTATCGCACGAGCTGAAAAACCCGCTCACGAAGATCAAATCGCAATTGGAAGTAAGTATGCTGAAAGAGCGGAACGCATTCGAATACCAGATGACGATCCGCTCGGTATTGGAAGATATCCAGGAGCTGGGCCAGCTTTCGAACACATTACTCGAACTCGCCAAGGTAAGTGAAGACCAGCGCGACCTCCTTACCGAGCTTATCCGCGTAGACGATCTCCTGCTCGACTGCCGTATGAACCTTGCGGAAGCGAATCCGGCCTATAACATTCAACTCAACTTCGACGAGCTCCCGGAAGATGATACCTGGCTCGAAATCACCGGCAATTCGACGTTGCTCAAAACCGCCTTCCTGAACCTGATGGACAATGCGTGCAAGTTCTCGGAGGATAACACGGTAAGCGTTTCGCTGCACCCGTCACGCGGGCAGCTGGGGCTTACGTTTTCCGACAATGGAAAGGGAATTCCGGATAAGGACAAGGGCCTCGTTTTCCAGCCATTCTACCGGTCCGACAACACGGCGAATATCAAAGGCTATGGCATCGGGCTCTCGCTGGTGGAGCGTATCGTCAAGCTGCACAACGGCAGCGTCAGCATTCAATCGAATATTCCCAAGGGCACGACTTTCCGCCTGATTTTTTTACGCCTTTAAGCAAATTCTAACTTTTTATTAACGCCTTTTTAAGTATTGTTGATCTTATTTGTATTGTCGACAGGGCGAAACAACCGCAAGTTGGCAAATACAAAGGATTTCATTTTTTGTGGTGTTAATAAGCAAATAGGCAGGCGTCATTCACGTCTGCCTATTTTTTTGTCACGTGTGGTCAGGTATTGTCAAGTGTAGTCAGGTATTGTCAGGTGTGGTCAAGTTTGGTCAGGTATTGTCACGTTTGGTCAGGTGTAGGTTGGGATAAAAAAAAGAGGGGAGAAATTGGCCGACCGACCAAATTCTCCTCCCACTCTATCAATGACTATCTCTGACTACCTGACAATACGTGACTAAACTTGACAACACGTGACTACACCTGACTAAACTTGACAACACCCGACCACACGTGACAATACCTGAACACTAAACGATCAGAACATCAAGCCTTAGTGCTTCTTTCGGATCTCGATAATCTTCAACCGGTTCAGCAGCTTGATCACCGGGTAGGTCGGATCTACTTCGAACCATTTCGAACCGAAGTTGATCGAATTCGGGCGTTTGTGGTGGTTGTTCTGGAAAAGCTCTCCCATCATCAGGAAATCGAAGATCAGCGAGTTTTTGGATTTATCGTCGTTATCGAAGTTCTGGTAACCATATTTGTGTCCGCTCCAGTTGACGATCGCTCCGTGGATCGGGCCCATCAGGAAGTGGATCGGCAGCAGGAAGAAGAACGCCCAGTGCATATCCAGGTAGATGTAAGCCAGCACATAGAACACGATGTACAAAACAGCCCAGCCCGCTCTCGAAATCCAAGAATCACCCAGTTTTTCGATCAACCTCCATTCCGGATAATTGCGCTCGAAGCGGTTTTCGATCGCGCGTTTGCGGTTCAATACGGCATTGTAAATGTTCTTGGTTTCCCACATCATCGTAAACACGTTTTTGGTATGGTGCGGAGAATGCGGGTCTTTATCGGTATCGCTGAACGCGTGGTGCATGCGGTGCAGGATCGCATACGCACGTGGGCTCAGGTAAGAAGAACCTTGTGAAAGATAGGTGAGCAAATAGAAGAACCGTTCCCACGGCTTGCTCATAATGAACATCTTATGAGCGGAATAGCGGTGCAGGAAAAAGGTTTGACAGAATAGTGACAAATACCAATGTACAACAAATACAATCAGGACTATATACATGGAACGGCGGAAAATTTTAATATGCTAAACTTTGTACAAAAGTAAGTGCGAAAGGTTAGAAAACCGAAATTTCCCAAACTAAATTTGGAATATAGCCATAGAACTTACCGGCATTCCGGCCGCCGCCTGCCTACTCGATCATGAATGCGTAGCTGAGGAGGTTTGCACCCATTTGCAGCGCTTTGCGGCGCATTTCTTCGGGGTCGTTGTACACACTCTGATCCTCCCAGCCGTTACCCAGATCGGTTTCATAGCTGTAATAGCAGATCAGCCTTCCCTGCCAGATCAACCCGAAACCCTGCGGTTGCTTGCCGTCGTGCTCGTGTACTTTCGGAAGTCCATCGAGAAAGTTGTATTTCATATGGTAAACCTGGTGGTCGTAGGGAAGTTCTACGAACGAAAGTTCGGGAAAAACTTTCTTCATTTCGCGTCGGATAAACTGGTCGAGGCCGTAGTTATCGTCCACATGCAAAAAACCGCCCGAGAGCAGGTAATTCCGTAAGTTTTGTGCCTCGGCATCACTGAACACGACATTCCCGTGCCCGGTCATATGCACAAACGGGTAGGAGAAAATGTCCGGGCTACCCACTTCCACCACATCCTCAACCGGGTTAATATTCATTTTAAGCTCCGCATTGCAGAACTTGATCAGGTTAGGCAGCGACGTTTTATTGGCATACCAATCGCCCCCGCCCCCATATTTGAGCTTGGCGATCTTCAACGACGACTGTCCCTGCGACGTAATGGCGGCACAGAGCAGGAGGGCGATAACGAGGAGTCGGGCGTTCATAATTTTGAATGATTGAATGATTGAATGACCGAATGAGTGAATGACCGAATTCATTCAAAATTCATTAGCAAAACCTGCGCCAGGTTAACCGCATGGCATCCTGCCACAGCGGCAGTTTCGGTCCGTAAACGTGTTGGGCCCAGCGATACCGTTTGAAAACCATTTTCCAGCGCCAGCTCTACTTCTTTCGGGCTAAAATCGCCTTCCGGGCCGATCAGCAATGTGGTGTCTGTGCCTTTCTTTATTTTATTAAAAACATGTTCCACCGTGTTTTGTTCCGGGACGTAGGCAATCAGGCGAGTGGCGTCAGCTACATTTTTAATAAACGGCTTGTACTTGTTATTTACTGTAATAACGGGCATATAATATTGTTGCGACTGCTTCATGGCGGCGGCGGCAATGCGGTTCAACCTTGTCAGGTTCACGACGCGGTTCAGAGTCTCCGGGTTGGTGTGTTCCGTCACGACGAAATCGATGCGCTCCACCCCTATTTCAGTCATTTTCTCCACCATCCATTCGTTCCGTTCGGCCTTGCGCGTGGGTGCGATGGCCATATTGACGGCGAAATTTCTGCGCTCCGTCATTTTGGATTCTATCACTTCGTACCCTACTTTTCGTCCCTGAATGTTGAGCCGGCATTTTTGCAGCAGGCCTTTGCCATTTGTGACGTAAATCATCTCGCCGGAACCCAGCCTCAAAACCTTCGAACTATGCCTTGCTTCCTCTTCGTCGAGTTCAAAAACGTGAGGGTCAGGCTGGTAAAACAAATGCATTTTTCCAATATTGTGATAATGTGAGCAACTGGTGCCGAAACCTTCAAAAATATACAAAATATCGGCAACGGCACAAAATTTACAATCCCCGCAGAATTCTATCCGCCCCTGGATTAAAAAATCGCGGTTTATAGGATATTATAGGCATTTTATAGTTTCAAAGGCATATTTTCAACCTGTTTCAGAGTTTTTAGCAAAAAATTCCCGCGAAACACCGGTTTTTAAAACACACTCATTTTATTAGAAAAGTACATTTTTTACTGACAATACTACCACGAACGCAATAATATTTTGTGGAAGGTTAATTTTTCCTAACATTTATTTTTTGTAAATACATTTTTGCATTAATATTGTGCCGTTATAATTATTCGTCACCACTTTATCTAGTACTATTATGTCAAAGTCCAAGCTGGAATATATTTGGTTGGATGGCTACAAGCCGACCCAAAGTTTACGCAGCAAAACCAAAATTGAAAACGATTTTAGTGGAAAACTGGAAGATTGCGCAATGTGGTCGTTTGATGGCTCGTCAACTGAGCAGGCTCCCGGCGGTTCTTCCGACTGTTTGCTGAAACCGGTTTACATTATTCCTGATCCACAGCGTAAAAATGGCTACCTGGTAATGTGCGAGGTATTGAACGCTGACGGAACTGCTCACGAATCGAACGGACGCGCAACTATCGAAGACGACGATAACGACTTCTGGTTCGGATTTGAGCAAGAATATTTCCTTTGGGACAACGAAACTAACAAACCGCTTGGCTTCCCGGCTAACGGCTACCCTGCTCCGCAAGGACCATACTATTGCTCGGTAGGCGCGAAAAACGCTTACGGTCGTGAGATCATCGAAGAGCACCTTGACGTTTGCCTTGACGCAGGTTTGAATGTAGAAGGTATCAATGCAGAAGTAGCAGCAGGACAGTGGGAATTCCAGATTTTCGCAAAAGGTGCGAAAGAAGCTGGTGACCAGATCTGGCTTGGCCGTTACCTCCTCGAAAGAATCGGTGAGAAATATGGTGTTTCTATCAACTGGCACTGCAAGCCCCTGGGCGACCTCGACTGGAACGGTTCAGGTATGCACGCTAACTTCTCAAACGGTGTTTTGAGAACTGCCGGAAGCAAAGCTACTTTCGACAAAATCTGCGAAGCATTCCGTCCGGTAGTGAAAGAGCACATCGAAGTTTACGGTGCTGATAACCACCTGCGTTTGACTGGAAAGCACGAAACTGCTTCTATCCACGATTTCAGCTACGGTGTTTCTGACCGCGGTGCTTCTATCCGTATCCCTGTTATGGTTCCTCAAAAAGGATGGAGCGGATACCTCGAAGACCGTCGTCCAAACTCGGCTGCTGATCCTTACAAAGTGGCAGCTCGTATCATCAAGACTGTTAAATCTGCTATCTAATTCGCAGAACAACATATTTTCCAAAACGGCCGCCCCAAAAGGTGGCCGTTTTTGTTTATCAGCGATTATACATTAAAAAAGCGCCTTCGGTTAAAAAGGCGCTTTCCCATTGCTATCGTTTTGATCAGTCTTCGTCCTCGCTGCCGGTGAAGGAGTACAATGTTGGATCTAGCTCTACATTGCCTGCGGTATAGGCTTTGATAAAGTCGCTGATCACCTTGTCGTCGATCTCCGTTTTGTTCAAACCTACTTCCAGACCAACGCCGTATTCAAACTGATCGTCGATTTCGATATGTTCGCGGACGGTGATTTCCTCCCCTTCCTCGATTTCTTCGATAAATTCCGTCAGCAGCAGTTCGGCTTCGTCTTCCTGCTCGTCGGTGGTCTTGTAGTTCGCCGGACGCTCATCCGGTGACAAATAACCCGGCATTTCCTTTTTCAGACGTTCCAGCGCCTCGTCGTACACGAGCGTGGAGTGGTGCAGGCGCAATGTGTAAACCAGCGCATCGAAAATAACCTCCTGGTTTTTGTAAGTACCTACAAACTGCACGTGCGCGTGCTCATTGTTATCGTCGTCGTCCTCGAACTCGTCTTCTACATATATAAAATTCGAATTCTCGGCCTTGCATTCGGCTTTGAGCTGCGCGATTTCTTCTGGATCAAATCCGGGATTCATATGCTATGTTGTTTGATTCAATTGCAAAACTACTCCAAAAATAGCATTTCACGGTATTTCGCCAATGGCCAATCCTCATCATCGATCAACAATTCCAGCTTGTCTACATGATAACGGATCTGATCAAAGTAGCCCTTCACCTCCGATCCATAGCATTTGGCACGCTCGAAAAGCTCTTCGATATTGTTGGCCTTTTTGCGGCTTTCGGTCATTTCATGTACCAATTTCTTGATCACCACCACGTGTGAAGAAATGTCACGGATAATTTCCTTGATCGGCTCCGCTTCTTCAAGCATTTCGAGGTCTGTCAGCGAGCGGGCTGTCTGCGCGAGTTTGAACTGGTATTTCACCACCGTCGAAACAATGTGGTTCAATGCCAGGTCACCGATTACCCGCGATTCGATCTGCAATTTCTTCACATAATTTTCCAGTTCGATCTCGTAACGTGCGTGCAGCTCGCGGGAGCTCAGCACGCCGGTTTTTTCAAAAACCGTGATGGTCTTGTCTGTTTTGTAGGCATATAATGCATCGAAAGTCTCGCGGATATTGCTCAGACCGCGATTCGCAGCTTCTTCAATCCACTCATCCGAGTAGCCGTTTCCTTCAAACAGGATATTTTTAGATTCAAGGAAATAGCGTTTCAGTATCTCCACGGTCGCCACTTTCTTCTCCTCACCTGCTGCCAGGCGCTCATCCATTTCGCGTTTGAAGTCGAGCAGTTGGTTCGCCACGATCGTATTGAGAATGATCATCGGCGAAGCGCTGTTTTGTGAACTTCCTACGGCACGGTATTCGAATTTATTTCCCGTAAAACAGAACGGCGACGTCCGGTTGCGATCGGTATTGTCGCGTTGGAGGTTGGGAATGCGGGAGATACCCAGTTTATAATAGAAGTTCTCCCCTTTTTCCAGCGTGATCTCCCCTTTGCTCACGAGCTCTTCCAACATATTGGTCAAATCCCCGCCCAGGAACACCGACACGATCGACGGCGGCGCCTCGTTCGCACCCAGGCGATGCTCGTTTCCCGCGGACGAAATGGACGCGCGCAACAGGTCGGCGTGGTCGTGAACGGCTTTCACGACATTCATCAGGAAGGTCAGGAAACGCAGGTTTTCTTTCGGTTTCGAAGTCGGTGCGAGCAGGTTAATGCCCGTATCCGTCGAAAGCGACCAGTTGTTATGCTTTCCGCTTCCGTTAATGCCCGCAAACGGCTTTTCATGGAACAGTACCTGGAAATTATGCTTGTCGCCGATCTTTTGCATTAAATCCATCAGCAATGCATTGTGGTCGATAGCGAGGTTAACCTCTTCAAACGTCGGTGCGCATTCGAACTGACCGG
Organism: Dyadobacter sp. SG02; assembly: GCF_900109045.1. Lineage (GTDB taxonomy): Bacteria > Bacteroidota > Bacteroidia > Cytophagales > Spirosomataceae > Dyadobacter. Next base: position 293,651 of record NZ_FNYL01000007.1, on the reverse strand, counting down.
GCGCTACTTCGTTGTGGCGGGTACGGACCGGAATACCGAGTTTCAACGCTTCGAATTCGAAATCCACCATAAATGCATTCACACGCGGCGAAATAGAACCGAAATAGTGGTCGTCGAGCTGCTGGCCACGTGCAGGATTGTGTCCAAAAACGGTCCGGCCAGCCATTAGCAAATCGGGACGGGCGTAGTACAACGCCTTATCGACCAAAAAATACTCCTGCTCGATCCCGAGCGTGGGTGTTACTTTGGAAACATCGCGGTTGAAGAACTGGCAAACGCCCGTGGCGGCCTTGTCGAGCATCATCAGCGAGCGTAAAAGCGGCGCTTTGTAATCCAATGCCTCTCCATTGTAGGAAATGAAAACTGAAGGGATACACAATGTCTTTCCACCTGCACCATTATCCATCAGGAATGCCGGCGAGCTCGGGTCCCAGCCGGTATAGCCCCGCGCCTCGAACGTCGCGCGCAAGCCTCCGCTGGGGAACGAGGAAGCATCCGGCTCCTGCTGCACTAACGCGCTACCTTTGAATTTCTCTACCGCTTTCCCGTCCATCGTCAGGTCGAAGAACGAATCGTGCTTTTCGGCAGTGGTTCCGGTCAATGGCTGGAACCAGTGGGTATAGTGCGTCGCACCTTTGGAAATAGCCCACGATTTCATGGCAGCTGCCACTTCCTCGGCCACTTCCCGGTCGATCGTCGAGCCGGAGCGGATCGCGTTGGAGATTTTGGTATAAGCCTCTGCGGAAAGCAGGGTTTTCATCACATCATCACTGAATGTATTGCTGCCATAGAGGTCGGCTACTTTTTCTGTGGGAGGGGTCAAAACAGGCGAGACGCGGCCTTGCGCGATCTCAAAAGCTTTGGAACGAAACGTCATGTATTTATTGATTTATATTAATTCTCCCCAAAATTATTTATTTACCGATACGAACCACAATTCCTCTCTACATTTTCATAATAGCTGTCCGTCGGTTACCACAGGTTAGCGCATTTTTAAGAACTTTGCAAATTGTTCAAAGACACCAATGCGTAAAAGACTTGAATTTATTGCCTTGTACGGGCTGGCCTGGGTCGTCATCTTCCAGTTTTTCCGGCTCATTTTCCTGGCATATCATTATAAAAAAGCGCTCGAACTCCCCTCTTCGCTGTGGGTTGCGAGCGCGGGCCACGGGCTGCCGATGGATATTTCCTTTGCGTCCTATATTCTGGCGATCCCGACATTATTAATGATGTTCACCGGCCAGCGCTGGGACTGGTACCGGAAGACTTTGTCGGTTTACACGACCGTTATCGTAACCATCATCACGCTTCTGACGGTCACAGACCTCGAACTGTTCCGCGCCTGGGGTTTCCGCATCGATGCCACCTCGCTGCATTACCTGGAAACCCCCGCCGAAGCATTCGCCTCGATGGGTGCGGCGCCGGTATGGCAGCTGGTATTGTTGTTAATTGGATTGATTTTTCTCGTTAACCGTATTTTGCAGACCATTATACGGCGCATTACGGGCTCGTTCCGGCGATCCCCGCTTTGGTACACCATACCGGCATTCCTCGTCATCGCGGGTAGCCTTATCATTCCTATTCGCGGCGGCTTCCAGCTGGCGCCTATGAATGAGAGCGCGGTGTTTTTCAGCGACAAGAGCTTTGCGAACTACACGGCCGTCAACGTGCCGTGGAATTATATGCGGTCGGTGATCAGCGAGGGGTATTCCAATGAAAACCCGTTTAAATATGCCGAAGACGGCGAAGCCGGAAAGACGATCACGAATCTGTACCAGGCCAATGGGGCAACCGAGCAGGTGATCGATACGGTTGGCAAAAAGAATGTTCTGGTGATCATCTGGGAAAGTTTTACTGCCAAGGCCGTCGGGTCACTGGGTGGTTTGAAAGGCATTACCCCCCAGTTCGACCAGATTTCAAAAGAAGGGCTGCTCTTTACCAATATATATGCAAGTGGCAACCGCAGCGACAAGGGAATGGTGGCCATTTTGAGCGGTTACCCCGCCCAGCCAACCACCTCCATCATTAAAATACCCAAAAAAACTGCCTCCTTACCTTCCCTACCGACCATTTACAAAGAACGGGGCTGGCAAACCTCCTTCTATTACGGCGGTGAAACCGAGTTTGCCAATATGAAGTCCTATTTCCTCCAACAGGGCTTCGACCGCATTGTCGATATCAACGATTTCGATTCGAAGGATATGAATTCCAAATGGGGCGCACATGACCATGTGGTTTTCAAACGGCTACTGGATGATCTGGACAAGGAAAAGCAGCCGTTTTTCTCGACTATGTTCACGTTGAGCAGCCACGAGCCATTCGAAGTACCTACCAAAACGGTAATCCAGGGAAACGACCCGGAGCATTTGTTTTTGAACGCATTACATTATACTGATGAATCACTAGGCGCATTCCTACGCAAAGCCAAAACCAGACCCTGGTGGAAAAATACGCTCGTAGTCATCATCGCCGACCACGGCCATCCCATGCCGGAAACGCGGAAAGACAAGCCTTCGGAGTTCCACATTCCCATGCTCTGGCTCGGAGGGGCGCTCACGGCCGCACCCGCTCGTGTGGACATCCTCGCGTCGCAAACCGACCTCGCCGCCACGATTCTGAACCAAATGCACCTTCCTTCCGGAACTTTTGCGTGGAGTAACGACATTTTCAGAAAGGGCCGCCACGATTTTGCCTATTTCGCGTTCAATAACGGCCTCGGCTGGATGCGTCCTGACGGATTCCTCGTACGGGACAACATCGGAGGCAATATCACCGAGAAAAACGGCGCTTTACCGCCGCAAGAAGAAGCCCTCGGCAAGGCTTACCTGCAATCTTCTTTTGGGGATTATTTAAAGCGTTGATAATAAAGGTGTAATTTTGCAGGATATTTAAAAACAATGAAAAAAGTCGCTTTCTATACATTAGGGTGCAAGCTGAATTACTCGGAAAGCTCTTCGATCGGACGCATGTTCGAGGATAAGGGTTATACCAAAGTGGAGTTCAACGAAAACCCGGACATATTTATCATCAACACCTGCTCGGTCACCGAGAATGCGGACAAGAAATGCCGCAAGATCGTGCGAGAGGCCCAGAAGATCAATGCGGACGGCTATGTGGCGATCATCGGTTGCTATGCGCAGCTGAAACCGAAGGAAATCTCTGAAATACCAGGCGTAGACGCTGTTTTGGGTGCGGCGGAGAAATTCCGGCTCGTGGAACTGATCGATACATTCGAAAAAGCGCCCTCCGGCCAGCCCGCACAAGTGATAGCTTCGACGATCGACAATGCAGTCGAATACCATACCTCCTACTCGCTCAACGACCGCACGCGTACGTTCCTGAAAGTGCAGGACGGGTGCGACTATCCGTGTGCATATTGCACGATCCCGCTCGCACGCGGAAAGAGCCGGTCGGATAGTATCGACAACATCATAAAGGCAGCCCGCGACATCGCCGCGCGCGATGTGAAGGAAATCGTACTGACCGGCGTCAACATTGGTGATTTCGGCCTGCGCAACGGTGTCCGCGAAGAAACTTTCCTCGACCTGATCACAGCATTGGACGAAGTGGAAGGCATCGAGCGTTTCCGCATTTCTTCTATTGAGCCCAACCTGCTCACGGACGAGATCATCGAATTTGTAGCGCAATCCAAACGCTTTGCCCCGCATTTCCATATTCCACTACAATCGGGTTCGAACAAGGTGCTCGGCTTAATGAAGCGCCGCTACAAACGGGAGCTCTACGCCGAGCGCGTAGCCAAAATCAAATCGCTGATGCCGGATTGCTGCATTGGCGTGGACGTGATCGTGGGACACGCCGGCGAAACGAAGGAGCTTTTTGAAGAGACTTATCACTTCCTGAATGAGCTGGAAGTATCCTACTTGCACGTGTTTACGTATTCGGAGAGGGAAAATACGACCGCATTAGCCATTCGCCCGGTTGTTCCAAAAGCGGAACGGGCCGAGCGTTCCAAAATGCTGCATATTCTCTCGGACAAGAAGAAAAGGTTTTTCTACGAAAGCCAGATCGGCAAGGAAGGCAAAGTCCTTTTTGAAGATGAGGTACAAAACGGGCAAATGCTCGGCTTTACCGGCAACTACGTGCGTGTGGCCGTAAAATACGATCCGCTGCTGATTAACGAAACGAAAGAAGTGCGCTACGACCACATCAACGCCGAAGGCTTGATGGAGATCACCGAACTCCACGAAGAGATCCTGACTCACTAGTCTCCGCGCGATCGGCTTGGGCTGAAGCCCCATCTCCGGACAGTCGCCGAACCCCAGGCTTAAGCCTGGGGTTGAGGAGTACCCCAGCCAACCGCGAGGCAGTCCCAACCCTGGGTTTCAACCTGGGGGTAGCGGGAGCCAATCCATCCGGCGGCGTCATCTGACAGCGAGACCTCAAACCCAGGCCTCGGCCCGGAGGCAGTGCGAGAGTCAATCCATCTCATCTGGCTACCCCCGATAGAGACATCCCCAACCCCAGGCTTCAGCCTGGGGACAGCACGGAAGCCAATCCATCCGGTAGCACCCTCGGATAGCGAGCCTCCAACCCCAGGCTTCAGCCTCGGGACAGCGCGGAAGCCAATCCTCCGGCAGCACCCTCAGATAGCGAGCCTCCAACCCCGGGCTTCAGCCTGGGGACAGCGCGAGGGCAATCCTCCGGCAACAATCTCCCATCGCGAGAGCCACAGCCCCAGGCTTCAGCCTGGGGACAGCGCGGCAGCCTGGGGGCAGCGCGACAGCCAATCCATCCGGCTTCAGCCAAAGCACAACAGCAAAAAAGCCCGGCAAATTTGCCGGGCTTTCGTATTTATTCAGTTAGTTTAGATTAAGCCTCTACAAGGAACTCATCGTGCTGGCTCACGTCCAGACCTACTTTCTCATCTTGCTCAGATACGCGGAGTGGCAGGATCAGGTCGGTGATTTTCAGGAGCAGTAATGAACCTGCGAATGCGAATACCGATACGCCTACCAGTGCGATCACGTGGTTGATGAACAGCTTGGTTTCGCCGAATGCCAGACCTTGGTCTACTACCAGTGAGTTAACGCCGCTGGTTGCGAAAATACCGGTCATCAGCATACCTACCATACCACCTACACCATGGCAAGGGAATACATCGAGTGTGTCATCCAATGTCGAACGTGTACGCAGGTGAGCGATGTAGTTAGAAGTGATCGCAGCGATGGTACCGATGAAAAGTGATGCGGGAACTGTTACGAAACCGGCAGCAGGTGTGATCGCAACGAGACCAACTACGGCACCGATACAGAAACCGAGTGCAGAAACTTTTTTGCCTCTTGCAGCATCAAAAAGTACCCAGGCCAAACCAGCAGCACCAGCGGCGGTGTTGGTAGTAGCGAAAGCTGAAACCGCCAATGGAGAAGCTGTCAGGGCAGAACCGGCGTTGAAACCGAACCATCCGAACCAAAGCAAACCTGTTCCCAACAATACGAACGGAATGTTTGCAGGAGGAAGCACGTGGTCTTCGAGGAGCGACTTGCGACGTTTCAGGTACAAAGCACCAGCGAATGCAGCCCAACCGGCCGACATGTGAACCACAGTACCACCAGCGAAGTCAAGCACACCCATTTTGAAAAGGATTCCATCTGCATGCCAGGTCATGTGAGCCAGTGGCGAGTAGATGAAAACACAGAACAGGATAATGAAAAGAACGTAAGAGCGGAAGTTGATACGCTCAGCCATGGAACCGGTTACAAGCGCAGGAGTGATCACCGCGAACTTCAACTGGAACATCGCAAACAATGCGAAAGGAATGGTTCCCCAGATCGGACCGTCCAATACACCTTTGAACATGAAGTGCGTAGTGGGGTTACCGACGAAGCCGCCAATATCCTCACCGAATGCGAGACTGAAACCGAAAACAACCCATACCACACTGATTACGCCCATCGCGATAAAGCTCTGGAGCATCGTGGAAATGACGTTTTTGGTGTTGACCATTCCTCCGTAGAAGTATGCCAGACCGGGAGTCATAAGCAATACCAGCGCGGATGACACCAGCATCCATGCAGTATCGCCGGAGTTGATGCCTTCCGTCACAATCTGTGTCGGAACATTGGGAATGAAGGCACCGAGGATGCTGATTACCAGGAGGATAATCAGTGGGATAAAGTTACGTTTTTCCATTGTTGTAAATTATTGTTATTGTATTAGATTAAGAAGGTATTCGTGTGAAATGCGGTGTGTCTCTCTTAGAATTTGTAAATGAATGCCAATCCGAATGTAGTCTGGCTGTTTTTGGTCCAGGCGCCGTCTGAATCTTCGAACTGCTGCGCTTCGCCCGATCCGCTCAGTTTAGGATATGCATCCAGGCGGAACTCCGGTTTTACGAGAATGTGTCCGTCGGCCAGGCTGATGTTACCGGTCAATGTAACCGAATTTACTTTGGTACCTGTTTTCGCGGCTGTGAGCAAACCTCTTACACCGTTGTCGTTATTGAAATATTCGTAACGCGCACCGATTCCGAAGTTGTCGGTGATCGCTGTGTTGGCATACACCGCGAAACCACCCCATGATTCGGTATCAACCGGACCACCTGCTCCTTGGTAATCACCCTTTTGCGATCCGTACGCGGCGTTCAGACCCAAGAGGAATTTTTCAGTAACCTGGAAGCTGGTGGTAAGGTCGAATACCTGGTAGAAACCATCCGGCTGTTTGCCGAGTGAATCGGTATTGGCCTCGTTGCTTCCGATGTAGTTCAGGTACACGTTCCAGTTGTTCACCGGCTTGAAGTACAACTGGCTGATAATTCCTTTTGCACGGTTGTTATCACCCAGTCCATCCACATTGTTCACGACACCCACCATCAACGACGCTTTGTCGGAGAATGCGTAGGTCGCTTTCAAACCGGCGTGGTAGAATGGCCCGTTGTTGAACAGGTTAGAGAGCGAGTAGTTGAAGTTGGCCGGTGCGTCGATCACTTCGTACCCGATATGTGTACCGAACTGTCCCGCTGTCATCGAGAACTTGTCGGTAAACTTGTATGTAAAGTATGCTTGCTTGATTGCCAACGCCGTGTTGAACAGTGCGTTACCGTAGTTACCCAAGTTTGCGTTCGGACCGAAAGTAAGGTCAACGACCGCTTCCGACTTTGCATTAGTGTAAGCCACTTTCGCCTGGACAAGACCGAGCGAGAACTGTCCCGATTTCTGATCGAACACCCTTGCGTTGGAGGCACCCATATTGGAGCGGGATGCGGGTTTGTTGAAATTAGCCATGTAATAGGAATCCAGATAACCCGAGAAAGCGAACGCTCCTTTGGCTTCCTCCTCGTCCTTGGCCTCTGTTACCACCGCAGTATCGGCTTTTACCGCCTTCTTATCATCTTCCGCCTTTGCAAAACCCAAAAAAGGAACCATCAAAGATAATACTGTGCAATAGACTTTTTTCATAATTATATTCTGTTTAAGTTAATATTACTCTCCGGCTGTATTACTGGATCAAATATTGTACTTAAATTATATTTATCAAATAATCTAGCCATTTTTTATATCAAAAAATCCAATTTTCTGATTTTTATCATGTTTTTTATCGTTTTTGAAACACAAAAACACTAAAAATGCTTTTTTTATCAAAAATTGAATATTCTGCATATGAACAACAAAACAGAATTTTCTCCAAAGCAACCGATTGCAATTATTAAGAAATTTTATTATTATAATGCCATTTCCAGAACCGAAAGGGCACAAAAAAAGCCTGCTGTGTAGCAGGCTTCGCATTTTTAATATTCAGCAGGGTCTATTCACCGTGCATCCATGCTTTTTTGGCAAGCAAAGTTTCTTCTTCTTCCTCGTTGTCGGGATCAGGTACGCAGCAGTCTACCGGGCAAACCGCAGCACACTGGGGTTCTTCGTGGAAACCAACGCACTCGGTACATTTATCGGTAACTATATAGTAAAATTCGTCTGAAACAGGGGACTGCTTTTCTTTGCCGCTTACGATGGTGCCATCACCGAAGTCCACTTCATCTAAACTCGTTCCATCTCCCCAAGTCCATTCTACACCTCCCTCATAAATTGCAGTATTCGGGCATTCTGGCTCACACGCCCCACAATTTATGCATTCATCGGTTATCATTATAGCCATAGTCGCCGGATTGTTTATATTTGTTGCTATTCTTCTGTATTGGGTAACAAATATAACTATTTATAGTTTCCCAACAATCAGAAAAATAAAAACGGCACCTGCCATTTAACTTTTTAGAGTCAGAGTAGAATGATATCAAGAATTCGGAGAATAAATGCATTCATCCGTCTGGGCCAGTTCATCGGCGACGCGGCAAACGAGGAAACGATCTCGGAATGGGTTGCGGGCGCCAAGAGCCGGAACAACTGGTTTACACCCCCTAATGTGAGGTTGTCACTGAATGCGATTGCCGAACAGTATTTGAATGAGGATAAACTCAAAACCTGGGCAGAAAGTTACCCCGAACCCACCCAATCGCTCAAAATAGGCGTGGTAATGGCCGGAAACATCCCGGCGGTGGGCTTTCACGACGCTCTTTGCGTACTCATAAGCGGACATATATTGCTCGCCAAACCCAGCTCCGACGACCCGCTGCTGATCCGCTCCCTGCTCAATCAACTGATCGAAATCGAGCCGGAATTCGGTGAATACATCCAGTTTGTAGAGCGGCTGAACGATTCCGACGCCTACATCGCCACGGGAAGCAACAATACCGCCCGCTATTTTCACTATTATTTTGCCAAAAAGCCTAACATCATACGTAAGAACCGCACTTCGGTTGCAGCGCTTACGGGCCATGAAACACGGGAAGAACTTAGGGCATTAGCCACCGACATTCTGCAATATTTCGGGCTCGGCTGTCGCAATGTCTCCAAAGTTTTCGTTCCGTCGGGATATGATTTTACCGGGTTTTACCAGGCAATCGAAGAAATGGCGGACGACTACATTAACCACCACAAGTATTTCAATAACTACGAATACAACAAATCCATTTACCTCGTAAACCGCATTGCCCATTCGGATAACGGCTTTTTGTTGGCAACCGAGAGCGAAGCATTGGTTTCGCCTATCAGCGTGCTGCATTACCAGCCATATGATTCGGTCGAAGAGTTGAAAGCATTATTGCGGGAATCGGAAGAACAGATTCAATGCGTGGTGGCGAGGCCGGAATTGCACATTGCCGACGCGTTGCCATTCGGCGGCGCGCAGGCGCCTGGTCTTTCCGATTACGCCGACGGTATCGACACCATGGCATTTTTAAGCAATATAGATTAGACCTTCCCTGCCCTTCCTGATGCCCACACGAGGAAATCAGGAAGGACTTTTGCCCACGTTTCGGGATTGTGCATCCCTTCTTTCATTTCCACATATCGAATATCCCGCCCCCAGGCATACCCTTTCCGTTCCAGCTCGGCAATGCATTCGAGCGTATCTTGGATGGAATCGATCACGCCGTCGCCGTCACGGTCGTCGTACTCGTCCCAGGTTCCGCATTGAAACCAGAAATTCAGCGAAGCTCTCCGTTCGGCATCCCGGATTTGCCGGTGCATAATGCGGTCGCTTTCGGCATAACCTTCGTCCAGCGCCTTTTCCCTCCACCAAAGCGAGCCTGAGAAAACACCTGCATTTGAAAATACCTCCGGATGATTCCATACCGCGTCCAGCGCCATTAACCCACCTAACGAGCAGCCGGCATAGGTAATGCCCTTGGCAACCGTATGATAATGCTGCACTAGCCACGGGATCAATTCTTCGAGGACAAAAGAGGTGGTAAGGCCTGCTTTGTCGCCTCGTCCCGCGTAATCGGGCTGGTGCGCGGTCCCGTACTCGTAGATACGTGCGCCGCCCGCGTGTATGCCCGCGACTACGCACGGGACCATTTTTCCGGCAGCCTGCAATGCAGCCACGGTCTCCGCCATTCGCAAAGTTTCGAAATCCTGCCCGTCATTGAATAGCAACAGCGGGTAAGTGTTGCCAGTATCAAAATCGAGGGGAGCCACGATCGTCACCGTCACCTCCCGACCTAAAAAAACGGATGACAGCGTGGTATTTACGGGCATTATTTTTGGAGAAGAATGGGCTGGATTCACTGCATTGGGACTGCTACGGATGGAAGTAAAACCCGAAAGTTAATAATTTGCTTCCTATGATTTGTTTTGTATATTTCATTTATCAACTATAAACCGTCTTTGTTTGGAAGAGAAGCACATTAAATACTACTCTCATCATCTCGGCAAGGACGTAGAGATGCTTGTTTTCGGCAATTGGGGCTACCCTATCCTGCTTTTCCCGACAACCCTGGGCCGGTACTACCAGGCCAAGGATATGGGGCTGATCGAATCGGTACGATGGCTGGTGGAATCCGGCAAATACAAAATATACTGCGTAGACACGATCGACGCCGACTCCTGGTATGGAAAGCACCTCAACCCCGAATACCGCGTCGCGAACCATATTCAATATGACAAGTTCCTGAAAAACGAGCTCGTACCTTATATAAGGAATGAATGTAATGTAGGCAAGATAGGCGTTGCCGGTTGCAGTTTTGGCGGCTTCCATGCCGCTAACTTCGCCTTCCGCCATCCCGAACAGGTGGCTTACCTCGTAAGCATGAGCGGCGCATTCGATATCCGCGGGTTCCTGGACGGCTTTTATGATGATACGGTGTATTTCAATAACCCGGTCGACTTCATGCCGAACGAGCAAGGCTGGCGTTTTGGCCACATGAAAATCGTACTCGGTACCTCGGAGTGGGACATTTGCCTGGATAGCAACCTCAGGCTGTCGGGCATTCTTAGCAAAAATGGCATTGACCACTGGCTCGACATCCGTGGCCAGGAAAAGCACGACTGGCCGCTTTGGAACAAAATGTTTCCCGATTACCTGTCGCGCATTGTTTTGCAATAATCAAAAACACAACTCAAAACCTGAATATGAAAAAGATTGGAATCCTGTTTGGAATGGAAAACACCTTCCCAAACGCGTTTATCGAGAGAGTCAACAGTAAGGGTGAGGACGGCATTGTCGCAGAGGCCGTAACCATCGATAAAGTGATACAAGCCGCCCCGAACGAATACGCAGTGATCATCGATCGCATTTCGCAGGACGTGCCGTTTTACAGGGCGTTTTTGAAGAATGCAGCGCTGACGGGTACGGCGGTGATCAACAACCCGTTCTGGTGGAGCGCCGACGAGAAGTTCTTCAACAATGCATTGGCAGAGAAATTGGGCATTCCCGTGCCGAAAACAGTGCTATTACCTTCCAAACAACGCCCCGACAATACAAGCGAAACTTCGTTCCGCAATCTGGCCTTCCCGATGGCCTGGGAGGACATATTTCAATATGTAGGATTCCCGGCGTACATGAAACCGCACGACGGCGGCGGCTGGAAAAGCGTTTACCGCGTTGTAAACCCGCAGGATATGTGGATTAAACACGAAGAAACAGGCCAGCTGGTGATGATGTTGCAGGAAGAAATTGTGTTCGACGACTACGTGCGCTGCTACTGCATCGGCCAGAAAGACGTGTTGGTAATGCCTTACGAGCCACGTAACCCGCACCATTTGCGCTACGCCGCCGATTTGAAAGCCCAGGGCGAAGAGCGTGAAAAACTGCTCGAAACCATTAAGGATTACACATTAAAACTGAACATCGCATTAGGTTACGACTTCAATACGGTGGAATTCGCGGTGCGCGATGGCATACCTTATGCGATCGATTTCTGTAACCCCGCGCCGGATGCCGATATTTACTCGGTAGGCCGCGATAATTTTGAATGGGTGGTGGAAGCCGCGGCCAATATGGCCATAGAAAGAGCCAAAGCGCAGGTTCCGGAGCAGATTAACCTCACATGGGGAACATTTATTAACCAGGCGGTGAATGGTGTTCCGGCAGCTGCTGTCGCGGCAGTAGCCGAAACTCCGGCCCCGGTCAAACCAACGGAGCCGGTGAAACCGAAATCTCCGGCAAAACCAACCAAGGCAACGGAGAAAGCCCCTGCAAAAACTGCCGCTCCGGCGAAAGCAACAAAGGCTGCACCCGCCAAACCTGCAAAAGAAGCCACTCCTTCTGCTACGGAGGTAAAAGTCAAAGCCGTAACCCCGAAAAAACCGGCCAAATCCCTCGGTGCGATCGCAACCGAGCCGATTCCCGTAGCGGAGCCGGCAGAACCAAAGGTACCCACTACCAAAGCGGCGGCGACCAAAGCCCCCGCCAAAAACTCCAAATTGAAGAAATCCTGACGAACTAAAATTCAGCCGCTTTTGCATTATGGCAACATTCACCCTGGGAATTGAAGAAGAATTTCAAACCATCGACCCGGTTACCCGAAACCTGCGGTCGCATATGTCAAAGCTGGTTGAAGATGGGAAAATAACCTTGAAGGAGCGCGTGAAGGCGGAAATGCATCAGGCGGTGGTGGAAGTAGGCACGAATATCTGCCATAATATCCAGGAAGCGCGGGAGGAAGTGACCTACCTGCGCAAAATGATCCTGGACCTGGCCGAAAAGCAGGACCTCCAAGTCGCGGCCGCCGGTACACACCCCTTCGCCGACTGGGTGGACCAGCTGATCACACCCGACCCGCGCTACGATGAGATCATCGACGAAATGCGCGACGTGGCGCGGGGCAACCTCATTTTCGGGTTGCACGTGCACGTGGGCATCGAGAGCCGCAACGAGGGGATTCAGATCATGAATGCGGTAAGGTATTTCCTGCCGCACATTTATGCGCTGTCGACCAACTCGCCGTTCTGGTGCGGGCGTAATACCGGTTTCAAATCGTACCGCTCCAAGGTTTTCGACAAATTCCCACGGACCGGCATTCCGGATTTCTTTTCCAGCGCAGCCGAATACGATGAGTATGTGGCATTACTGGTCAAGACCAATTGCATCGATAATGGCAAGAAAATCTGGTGGGACATCCGCGTGCACCCGTTTTTCAACACCATCGAGTTCCGCATGTGCGACGTGCCCATGCGCACGGACGAGACCATATGCCTCGCCGCGATCATGCAGGCGCTCGTAGCCAAGATCCACAAGCTGCACAGCCAGAACCTGAGTTTCCGCCCCTACCGCCGGATGCTCATCAATGAAAACAAATGGCGCGCGGCGCGGTACGGCATCAGCAGCAAGCTCATCGACTTCGGCAAGCAGCAGGAAGTGGAGTACAAAACCCTGATCCACGAGTTGCTCGAATTCATCGACGACGTGCTCGACGAACTCGGCAGCCGCAAGGAGATCGAATACATTCACCAGATCCTCGAAATGGGCACCGGCGCTGACCGTCAGCTGGCTGTTTTCGAAGAAACGGGCAGTTTGAATGCGGTTGTAGATTATATTGTTTCAGAAACCAAAATCGGGATTTGCTAAGAATTAAAACAAACTTTTAACCAAAAACCCGAACTAATCAGGAACACATTTGTTTCAAATAGGTTACCCGATTCTATCACTTAACAGCCGATTTTACTGACACGAACCGGCTACCTACTAAAATGACCACTCATGAAAAGCATTTCCGGATCGCGATCCTGGACATGTACAACGGCCACCCCAACGAGGGAATGCGATGTATCAAAAAGATCATCGCCGCATTCGGAGAGCAGCAGAGCGTGCCCGTTGAATTCACGGTTTTTGATGTAAGACAAAAACGCGAAGTGCCGGGAATGGACTTCGACGCATACATTTCTACGGGAGGTCCGGGAAATCCGGCACCGGTGGGCGAAGCCTGGGAAAAGAAATTCTTCGGGTTTTTGGATAAAATACTGGCTTACAATGCGAAGCGGCAGAACCGCGTCAAAAAGCATTTGTTCCTGATCTGTCATTCTTTTCAAATGGCCTGTATTCACTGGGAACTGGCGGCGGTGAGCAAGCGGCGGAAAACTTCGTTTGGAACGTTTCCGGTGCATAAGACGTCGAATGGCCGCAAAGATCCGCTGCTGAATGCATTGAGCGACCCGTTCTGGATCGTCGATTCACGCGATTTTCAGGTTACCCAGCCGAACCGGGCCGCATTCGATGCTTTGGGCGCCAGGCTGCTTTGTCTGGAAAAAGTCCGTCCGCACGTGCCACTCGAACGCGCCGTGATGGCAATTCGCTTTTCCAACGAGATCGTCGGCACACAGTTTCACCCCGAAGCCGATGCGGAAGGTATGCTACGCTACTTCTTAAATGAAGACAAAAAAATAGCGATTATCAAAGCGCACGGCGAGCAGAAATACAACGACATGATCGAGCATTTGAACGATCCCGAAAAGATTTCGATGACGGAGACGATCGTTATCCCTGCATTTCTGAAAAACGCGTTCAACAAAACGTTCCAGCCAGCCTATGCATAAGCAAGCCCGGGAAGCGTTCAACAACTCCTTCACGGAGAAAGGATACGAGGAATTCGTCGGATCACTCAGCGCGGCGTTTCCCGGTCAACTGGATTTCAGGGTTGCGGAAACGCCTGTTTTTATACCTAAGAACCTGACGGAGAAAATCAGGCAGGCTTCCGACGAAATCATCCGTACATTGGTTTCACCCGATTTTCGCGCCAAAACCGACCGTGCCGTACCATCGAACCAATACGTACCCGGGGAGAACGCGCATACTTCTTTTCTGGCTATCGATTTCGCGATTTGCCGTAACGAGGCAGGCGAGCTCGTTCCACAGCTCATTGAATTACAGGGCTTTCCATCGATTTTCGGGTACCAGGCATTCCTATCCGAGACTTTCAGGAAGCATTTTGACATAAATGAAAATTTCAAATACCTCTTTGGGTCGGATACTTATGATGAATATGTATCCAAACTAAAAGCGCTGATCCTCGGCGAGGAACAACCGGAAAATGTGATTTTACTTGAAATTTATCCTGAAAAGCAGAAAACACGCATTGATTTCGCCGTAACCGAGCAAATGCTGGGCATCAAGGCGGTTTGTTATACCAAACTGATCCGCGAAGGCAGGCAGCTGTTTTATGAAAAAGAAGGCAGGAAAATCCAGGTCAAACGCATTTACAACCGGCTCATTTTCGACGACCTGTTCAACTATCCCGACCTCCAAACCAGCTACCATTTCACCGACGACGTCGATGTGCAATGGGTCGGTCACCCCAACTGGTTTTTCAGGATCAGCAAGTTTGCCATGCCGTTTTTGAATGGAGAATTTGTGCCGGAGACACGCTTTCTGAGCGAGTACCAAGGCGATTTCCCCAATGACCTTCAAAATTATGTTTTGAAGCCCCTGTTCTCATTTGCCGGTTCGGGCGTGCAATTACACCTCACAAAAGCGGATCTGGACGCCATTGCCGACCCGGAAAATTATATATTGCAGCGAAAAGTCGCCTACGAGCCCGTGATCCAGGCGCCCGACGGCCTCGTGAAATGCGAAATCCGCATGATGTACGGCTGGCCCGACGATGCCGAAAAGCCCGAACTGCTGATCAGTCTCAGCCGGTTAAGTCGGGGCGAAATGATCGGCGTCCGGTACAACAAGGATTTCACCTGGGTGGGCGGCAGTGCCAGTTTTTTTGAACATTAGAATGCATATCTCACATCGCCAGCACTTTTTCGACCATCTGGCGCAAACTTCCGATTTCCCGCTTGCCCTTGAAATTGAAAAGGCCGAGGGCGTTTATATGTACGGTCCGGACGGCAAGTCGTATATGGACCTGATTTCCGGTATCGGCGTCAGCAACGTCGGGCATCGGCACCCGAAAGTCCTCGAAGCCATTCACGCACAGCTCGATAAGCACATGCATTTGCTCGTGTACGGGGAGTACGTACAAGGCGCGCAGGTACAACTCGCTAAGGCACTGACCGATACGCTGCATGTCGAAGCCCCGGACCCGTCACCTTTTGGCCTGATCGATAATGTGTATTTCACCAACTCAGGTACCGAAGCGGTGGAGGGCGCGATGAAACTGGCGAAACGTTTTACCAGGCGGCGCGAATTCATTTCCTGCTACAATGCCTACCACGGAGCTACCCAAGGTGCATTAAGTCTGGCCGGGGCGGAGTTTTTCAAAAGAAATTTTCGCCCGCTATTGCCGGGTGTGAAGCATATTCAACATGGTCATTTACCTGATTTAGAGAAAATTACAGACCAAACCGCCGCCGTCGTCATCGAAGTAATCGGCGGAGAATCGGGGGTACGCGTGCCTGATGCCGGCTACCTCGTTGCACTGCGCCGAAGATGCACCGAAACCGGCACGTTGCTCATTTTGGATGAAATACAAACGGGCTTTGGGCGAACCGGAAGTTTCTGGGCATTTGAACAATACGGTATTTACCCTGACATTCTGCTCAGCGCCAAGAGTATGGGCGGCGGTATGCCGATCGGTGCTTTCATGGCATCACAGCAGATCATGAAAGTACTGAAAACCAACCCTATACTGGGCCATATCACTACATTTGGCGGGCATCCTGTGAGTTGTGCGGCATCGCTGGCTGCCTTGCGGGTAACGATCGACGAGCAGCTGGCGGAAGCGTCCATTGCCAAGGGCGAACTGTTTAAATCACTGTTAATTCACCCGGAAATCAAGGAAATACGGGGAAAAGGCCTTATGCTTGCGGCAGAAATGGCCTCTTTCGATCAACTGAAAGCGACCATCGATCAATGCATCGAGCAGGGCGTTGTGACCGACTGGTTCCTGTTTTGTGACAATTCCATGCGCATCGCGCCGCCGCTGACTATCACAGAAGCGCAAATCCGCGAAGCCTGCGCAACCATTATCAAAGTCCTGAATTCTTGAACAATATGAACTATTCCATTCAAAACGACCATTTAAAGATTTCTGTGCAAGAAACCGGCGCCGAGCTCTGCCAGATCCAGTCGACCGTAACCGGCAAAGACTTTCTCTGGAATGCCGATCCGGCCGTTTGGGCCAGCTATGCACCTGTGCTGTTCCCGGTGATCGGGGCTATCAAGAATGGCTTTGTGAAGTATAAAGGCGGTGAATATGCGGTACCCCGGCATGGCATGGTGCGTAACAATGCGAATGTAAAACTAACAAGTCAAACAGCTGATAGTCTTACATTTACACTAAAATACAGCGAAGAAACGCTTGCTATTTATCCTTTTCAATTTGAGTTTCAGATCACTTACCGCCTGGATGGTAAGAAGGTAGTCATCGACCATAAAGTGATCAACCACGGCGGCTCGGAAATGCTTTTTTCCCTCGGCGGCCACCCTGCATTCAAATGCCCGTTGCACGAAGATGAAGTTTATGAGGATTACTATCTCGAATTCGAAGCCATTGAAAACGACTCGACCTGGATTTTGGAAAAAAGCGGGCTCGTAGGCAACACTACCAAACCCGTTCTGGAACATACCAACGTGCTGCATTTGAATGGCCACCTGTTCGATAATGACGCATTGATTTTCAAGCATTTGATTTCAAAACAAGTAAGCCTTCGAAGCACCAGATCGGGGCAGGTAATCACTGTTTATTACAAAGACTTTCCTTATTTAGGCATTTGGGCAAAAGCCGGCGGCAATCCCAAAAACCATTTCGTCTGCATCGAACCGTGGCTGGGTATTGCCGATAGCGACGATTCGGATCAAAACTTTGAAACGAAAGAAGGCATTCTGAAACTGGAAGCGGGCGGGACGTTCGAGGCGAGTTTTAAGATTGAGATTAATGAATAGCTTGACGCCGGAGCGGGAGAAACTCGTCGATTTTATCACCAAAGCATATCCGATGCCCATGAAAACCGCGTCGGATATTGCCGGGCGTTTTTACACCGTCCGTTTCGGCAAAGGCGATTTTCTACTCAAAGAGGGCTCAGTATCAAACGAATACGTTTTCCTGACCGAAGGCTATATGCGATCGTTTGCCACCGATCCCGACGGCAACGACATTACTACCAGCTTTCACGGCCCGCAGCAGGTCGTTTTTGAAATAGCGTCCTTCTTCCACCGCATTCCCTCGCGCGAAAACATACAAGCGCTCACGCCCTGCACAGGCATCGCGATCACGTACGCAACCCTCAACGAGCTCTTTCACGCATTGCCCGAGTTTCGCGAATTCGGCAGAAGCATTCTGGTGAACGGATTCTCCAACCTTAAATCCCGCATGCTGTCGACCATTACGGAAACTGCGGAAGCCCGCTATTTGCAACTGCTGCAAACCAGCCCGGACATTTTCCAGCACGCGCCATTGCGCACCATTGCGACCTACCTCGGCATTACGGACACGTCTCTTAGCCGGATCAGGAAGGAGATTTCCGGGAAGTAGCGCGGTGCATCGGAAGCATTGTCGGTCGGGGTTTGTCAGAAGTTGGCATTTGTAGTCAGGAAGGTCGGGCATTGCCGTGAGATCATTAGTTGCCATTTGGCAAGATTCTTCGCCAATCGATTGATTTTATTTGCCTGAAAATCGATCAAATGCCATGAACAACCTTCCAACATTCCTCCCCGCATTCTTCATCGCCATTGTCGTGGCGACGTGGATAATGCTTTACCAGGCTACCCGCGCTCCGAAATTCATGTGGTTTTTAGCATTGGTCTGGATGCCGGTGCAAATTGCATTGAGTGCCAAAGGATTTTACCTGGATACCACCAGTCTGCCTCCGCACTTTGCATTAGCCATTATACCTCCTGTACTTTTCATCCTCTATCTGGCGGTTTTCCAACGCAGAACCCTCATTGAAAACAGTTCTTTAAAGTATCTGACATTACTTCATACCGTCCGAATAGCCGTCGAACTTGCATTGCTTTTTCTCTTTCGAATGGGAGAAATCCCCCGACTAATGACGTTTGAAGGCAGTAATCCGGATATTCTTTCGGGCATTACGGCGCCATTACTTTGGATCGGCTACCGCAGAGGCATTATCGGCCACAAGGGATTGTTGATTTGGAATGCGGCGTGCCTGGGTTTGCTCCTCAACATCGTGGTCCGCGCCATACTCTCAGCGCCGACTCCGTTTCAGCAATTTGCTTTCGACCAACCGAATACCGGTTTGTTGAAAGCGCCATTTGTTTTGCTGCCCGCATTTATTGTCCCCGCGGTGCTGTTCTCGCATGTTGCGGCGATATTGAAATTGGCTGGCAGCAATGTTACATCCTTGCGGGATTCAGGGTGAACAGCGGATTTTGGCCGGCCATTTGCGCCGCTTGATCCACAAAAAAAGCCCCGTCACCGGGGCTTTAAACTCTTTCGCTAATCGGCGACTATCAAACTGTCGCTTCGATCTGCGCATTCAATTTATCTTCCAGGGTTGTTTTGGGAACAACGCCTACTACTTTATCTACCAGTTGGCCGCCTTTGAAGATCATCAGCGTAGGGATACTACGGATACCGAATTTTGCAGGTACCGAAGAGTTCATATCCACATCCATTTTACCGATAACCGCCTTGCCATCATATTCACCGGCGAGTTGCTCTACAACCGGACCGATCATCTTACAAGGCCCACACCACTCTGCCCAGAAATCAACCAGTACTGGCTTATCGCCCTGGATCAGTTCGTCGAAGGTGCTATCGGTAATTTCAAGTGCTTTTCCCATGTTTTAAGTGTCTAAATGTTATTTATCAATCTGGGTTAATAAGGAATATTACTATCTAAAAGTTCCTCATTTAATTCAATACAAATCAGTTTAAAAAGAATTTCACGCCCAGGGAACCTCTTAGCACCTTAAACAGCTCATTACTAGGCGCTACGCGGTAACCGCGCGACAACATTTCGACTTCCAGATGGCTCTCCGGGTCCTTCACCGTCATGCTCACCTGGCAACCGCCGGGATAACTTCCGAAGGTTTCATTGAGCACGTGAATGAACTGCGCGTCGATCTGATCCAGCGTAAGGTTGATTCTGATTTTCCGGCACATTTTTTCCATGATCTCCGGCAGGAGCTGTATCTGCGAAATTTTGAATTCAAACTGGTCTTCCTGCTTCCAGCGGTTCTGCACTTTGCCTTTGATGTACAGGAACTGGCCGACTTGGAGGTAGTTTTTAAACCTGATGTAGTCCTCACCGCCGATCAGCATTTCCATGGCGCCCTGGTAATCCTCAATTTTGAAGATCATAAAAAGGCTGCCGTTTTTCGACATCCTTTCCTGGGCGCTCGTAACAATGCCCGCCACATTGATTTCCTTGCCATAATACCGCGGCGTACGTTCGCCCTCATGGATTTCCAGCACTTTATCGACCGTGCACGAACAGAAATTGTCCAGCTCGGTCCGGAATGTATCCAGCGGGTGGCCCGAAATGTAGAAACCTACCACCTCCTGCTCGTAACGAAGTTTGGCCAGATCGTCCCATTCGCCGACGTCGGCAGCTTTGGGTTTCGCAAGCGTAGAGCCACTATCGCCCAGCATCCCGAAAAGCGACGCCTGCGCCGACGATTTCTCCGCATGGTAATTGTTCGCGTAGCGTATCAGTTTTTCGATGAAGGTACCCGTTTCCCCCGCCTCGACAGCAAAATACTGAGCCCGGTGATATTCGGGGAAACAGTCGAATGCGCCGGCGTACGCGAGGCTCTCCAATGTCTTTTTATTGACTGTCCGAAGGTTCACCCTCGTCATAAAGTCGAAAACATCCTTAAATGGCCCGTTGTTCGTGCGCTCTTCGATGATCGATTCCACCGCAGCGTCGCCGCTTCCTTTCACACCCGCGAGACCAAAACGTATCTCCTTTTTCTTGTTCACACCAAACTGGCGCTCCGATTCATTAATATCTGGACCCAAAACGGTAATGCCGAGGTTTTTACATTCTTCGAGGAAGAACGTGATCTTGTCAATACTTCCCAGCGAGCTGGTCAATACCGCCGCCATGTACTCCGACTGGTAATGCGCTTTCAGATAGGCCGTCTGGTAAGCCACGAATGCATAGCAAGTCGAGTGGGACTTATTAAATGCGTAGGACGCGAATGCCTCCCAGTCGGTCCATATTTTTTCGAGCTTCTTCGCGTCGAGGCCTTTTTCAGTGCCGCCTTTCATGAAGTCGCCTTTGAGTTTGTTCAGCGTTTCGATCTGCTTCTTACCCATCGCTTTCCGCAGCGTATCCGCCTGGCCTTTCGTAAAGCCGGCCAGCTTCTGCGACAAAAGCATTACCTGCTCCTGGTACACCGTAATACCGTAAGTATCAGCCAGGTATTCTTCCAGTTCAGGCAAATCGTAGGTTACTTCTTCCTGCCCGTTCTTCCGGCGGATGAAGTTAGGAATGTACGCGATCGGCCCTGGCCGGTACAATGCGTTCATCGCGATCAAGTGCTCGAAACGGTCAGGAATGAGGTCGCGCATGTACTTCTTCATCCCGTCGGATTCGAACTGGAATATCGCGTTGGTCTCTCCCCGTTGGAACAATTCGAAAACCTTGGGGTCGTCAAGCGGTACATCGTCGATCACAATATCTACCCCGTGGTTGTTCTTGATCATCCTAAGGGCCTCCTTAATGATCGAAAGGTTTCGAAGCCCCAAAAAGTCCATCTTAATTACCCCGGCGTCTTCGATGATTTTTCCCTGGTATTGGGTAATCAAAAAGTCGGAGTCTTTGGACGTACTCACCGGGATAATTTCCGTCAGATCGCTCGGTGCGATAATGATACCGGCCGCGTGGATACCGGTGTTCCTTACGGTGCCTTCCAATCGGCGCGCCTCCTGTAAAACACTCGCTTGCAAGTCATTACCCAATGCAATCGAGCGCATCCGCTTCACATTTTCCAATTCGTCGGGCGAAATGCCTTCTTTTTTCATGAGGCTGCCCTCCCCTTCTAACGGCGCCGTGAAAATGCGGTTCAGTGTCATATTATAGGTAGGCTTATCGGGCACGAGCTTCGCAAGCATGTTCGCGTCGGGCAGCGGAAGATCCATCACCCGCGCCACGTCCTTGATCGCCGACTTGGCGGCCATGGTACCATAAGTCACGATCTGCGCAACCTGGTTGTAGCCATATTTTTTCACCACATAATCGATCACCTTCTGACGGCCGTCGTCGTCGAAGTCGGTATCGATATCGGGCATGGAGATACGGTCGGGATTGAGGAAACGCTCAAAAAGAAGGTCGTACTTAACCGGGTCGATATTCGTGATCCCGATCGCATACGCCACCGCGGAACCCGCGGCCGAACCACGTCCCGGACCGATGAAGACGCCCATTTTGCGCCCCGCATCGATAAAGTCCGCCACAATCAGGAAGTAACCCGGGAAACCCATGTTCCGGATCGTTTGCAGCTCAAAGTTGAGCCGCTCCTCGATTTCCGGCGTTACCACTTCATATTTCCTGCGTGCGCCCTCGAATGTAAGGTGCCGCAGGTATTCCCACTGGTTCAGCACATCGGCGGTAAGCTCCTTTTTCCCCACCATTTCCGACAGCGTATGCGTCTTGAACTCGTCGGGAATCGGAAAGTTGGGCAGCAGGATGTCTTTCCGGAGATCGAGTGTTTTAATTTTATCTACGATCTCATTGGTGTTGTCCAGCGACTCGGGCAGGTCGTTGAACAGTTCCAGCATTTCGCTGGTTTTTTTGAAATAAAACTGGTCGTTGTAAAATGCGAAGCGGGAGCCTTTCGGAATACCCTTGTCATCGTCAAAATCCTTGGCCGAAGGGGTACTTTGCTTATCTCCCGTATTAATACATAGCAGGATATCATGTGCATTCCAGTCGTCGCGATCCACATAATGCGAGTCGTTCGAGCAAATGATCTTGACATTATATTTTCTCGCGAACTTGATAAGCACCTCATTCACAATATATTGATCACGAATATCGTGACGCTGCAATTCCACGTAAAAATCGTCTCCGAACAGATCCAACCACCACCGGAATTCCTTTTCCGCGGCCTCTTCGCCCTGGCGAATGATTGTTTTCGGGACCATCGCACCAATGCAACACGTCGTGGCGATCAATCCCTGATGATATTTCACGATCAGCTCCTTGTCGATCCGGGGATATTTACCGTACATCCCCTCCATGAAGCCCAGCGAGCACATTTTCACGAGGTTTTTGTAGCCAATTTCATCTTTTGCAAGCAGCAACTGGTGAAAGCGGACATCCTTTTTGTCTTTGGTAAACTGCCGCACATGCCGGTCCTCCACCACATAAAACTCGCAACCGACGATCGGTTTGATACCCTGCTTGTTCCCCTCGGCCACAAACTCGAACACCCCGAACATATTACCATGGTCGGTGATGGCGACGGCGGGCATATTGTCCTCCTTGGCCTTTTTGAAAAGCTTTTTGATATCGGCAGCACCGTCGAGCAGCGAGAACTGTGTGTGACAGTGCAAATGTGAAAATTGCATATTAAATGGGTTGTAATGGGTATGGCAGCCTTGTCAGATCCGGGTCGGGTCAATGCTCTTCCGCCTCTTCGTACAATACATAATTCATATAATCGGTAAAGGGTTTCAGCAATTGAATGCCTTTCAAAACCTGGTCACCGAAGTCTTTGGAAGCCACCTGTTTATCGGTATATCGATGCATGAAGAAAAGTTGTTTGCGTTTCAGCAGCGCTATTTCCGGGTGATCTTTGGAATATCCTTTCGGCACTGTTTTCAGGCTTTCGCCGTGAATTTCAGGAAAATAGTCATAAAATTCCTTTTCGTGAATGATCGTCTTCAGCTCGTCGGCATTGTAGTCAATCTCCTGGCGGAAGCGGGCAAGTTGTTCTGTGGTCACCTCCCACATCCCGCCACCGAGGAACGTCTGGTCCCCTGGCTGAACTTGCAGGTAATAATCAATTTTCCCCGAACTCTTCCCGCCCGGACCGATGCCCGCGGCCAGATTTTTCTTGTACGGGTCTTTATTTTTCGAGAACCGGACATCCCGGTAAATGCGCAGCATGCAATCCTTAACTTGTATATTTCCGAGGTCCTCGAACTTCCCTACCTCGGTGATCAGGTACCCGACCAGCTTCTCCATATCCGCCTTCGCGGCCTCATAAAGTTTCTTATTTTCCTGAAACCACTCCCTGTTATTGTTTTCGGCTAATTGACTGAGAAAGTGCAGCGTTTTAGAATCCATGTCGCGTTGGTGAAGGTATAAAATTCAAATTTACTACGTTTTCTGGTTCAATTTAACGAATTTTGGGATTAAGAAAAGGCTAATGCTTACCGGAAAACGCTAACCTGTTGATAGCTATGAATGTGCAGTATTTGTCGAATGAGAAGGGAGAAAGAACTGGTGTTTATATCTCCATGAAGGATTGGGAAAAAATCCAGAAAAAGCTCGAATACACTGATTTTTGGGATGAACTTCCTGATCATGTGAAAGATAGCGTAGACCGCGGTTTGAAACAATCAGCGGCAGGTGAGACTATCCCTCACGAGGAAGTGATGAAAAAATTCAGTAAATATCTGTGAGTTTACCCATACACTGGACGGCAGAAGCAGTGGAAAGCTTTACCGACATAATCGCACACTTGGAAAGTAATTGGTCTGAAAGGCAGATCAGGAAATTCATCCGAAAAACAAAGGATGCACTAAAACAAATAGCGGCATTTCCTTTGATGTACGAGGCTTCACGAATGAGGCCAGGCGTGCGTAAAGGGTTCATTACCAAACAATGCTCACTATTGTACAAGGTAAAGGAAGAACACATCGATCTAATTGCCTTTTGGGACAATCGCCGCAAACCAACATCAAGTAACTAAGTATCAATAGTAATAAATGGCCAGAATCCTAACAGGCATTCAAAGCAGCGGGCGACCTCACCTGGGTAACATCCTGGGAGCCATCAAACCTGCGATCGAACTCTCTAAAAATCCTCAGAACGAATCTTTTTTCTTCATTGCCGACCTCCATTCGCTCACGACGCTGAAAAATGGCGAAGAACGCGGCGAATACGTCCGCGCGATTGCCGCTACCTGGCTCGCATTCGGATTCGATTACCAAAAGAATGTATTCTGGCGGCAATCGCGGGTGCAGGAGCATACAGAACTCGCCTGGTACCTCAATTGCTTCACGCCGTTCCCGATGCTGGCCAATGCGACTTCATTCAAAGACAAATCGGAGAAGTTGGCGGATGTGAATGCGGGGCTTTTCACCTATCCTGTTTTGCAAGCGGCTGATATTCTGCTTTATAATGCCAATATCATCCCGGTAGGCAAGGACCAGAAGCAGCATCTGGAAATGTCCAAAGACATTGCCAACCGCTTCAACATCCTGGCAGGCGAGGAAATCCTGGTACTTCCCGAGCCACAGATAGACGAGCGCATTATGACGATTCCCGGCCTCGACGGACAGAAAATGAGCAAGTCGTACCATAATTACATTGATATTTTCCTCCCGGAAAACGAGTTGAAAAAGATCACGAAAAAGATCCTTTCCGACTCGAAGCAACTCGAAGAACCCAAAGATCCGGACAACGACATCACATTCCAGCTTTACAGCCTGGTAGCGAGTGAAACCGACGTTGAGACGATGCGCCAGAACTACCTGAACGGCGGTTACGGCTACGGGCACGCCAAACAGGCACTTTTTGAATGCTTCCTGGAAGTGTTCGCTGAGCCACGTCGCATTTTCAATTATTATATGGAAAATACCGAAGAGCTGGAAGGCATTCTGGACGCAGGCGAAGCCAAAGCCCGGGAAATTGCGCAGGATACGATCGGTAAAGTGAGAAAAGTACTCGGTTTCAGTTCATGACGGAGGCGGTACAAAGCATAGTCCGCATCGACCAGGAGCTGTTTTTATGGCTCAACGGCCTGCACACGCCCTGGCTCGACACGGTCATGTACTGCATTACCTATAAATTCACCTGGATACCGCTTTACATGCTGCTGATCGCATTGACAATCAGGGCGGAAGGCTGGAAAAAGGGCGGATTGATCGTGATTACCGTGGTACTGGCCGTTGCTGTGGCCGACAAAGTTACCTCGGGATTCATGAAACCCTATTTCCTGAGGTTAAGGCCCTGCCACGACCCGACAATCACGACGGTCATGCACCACGTGACGGATTGTGGGGGTCTTTACGGCTTTGCGTCGTCGCACGCGTCCACCAGTTTTGCATTGGCGACAGCGTGGTTCAGCTTGCTGCGAAGCAAAATACCTCAAATGGCGTTTTTGTTCCTCTGGGCGCTCGTATACGCTTATAGCCGGGTATATGTAGGGGTGCATTACCCGCTCGATATCCTGGTCGGAGCGCTGGTCGGACTGCTCGTCGGGTACTGCGTTGTGCAGCTTTATTATATTTTTTTTAAAAAGATACTATCTTAATTAACTGGTTTTATTTAATTTTGCGCAAATTTTAGTTTGGCCATGGGTTCATTCAATACAGTAAAAATATTTTCGGGGAGTCAGTCCGAATATTTGGCCAAAGACATTGCCAGGTATTATGGTAAGGAACTGGGAGGCTACACGTTGCGCAAATTCAGCGACGGTGAGTTGTCGCCAAGTTTCGAGGAGTCGATCAGGGGTTGCGATGTTTTTCTCATCCAATCTACGTTCCCTCCGGCCGATAACCTGATGGAGTTGCTGCTGATGGTGGATGCGGCCCGTCGTGCTTCGGCGCATTATGTGACGGTGGTGATCCCCTATTTCGGCTACGCCAGACAAGACAGAAAAGACAAGCCACGCGTGGCTATCGCAGCGAAAGTCGTTGCGAACCTCCTCACGGCAGTGGGAGTTGACCGCGTGATGACCATAGACTTACACGCCGGACAGATCCAGGGCTTTCTAGACCTGCCTGTCGACCACCTCGAAGGAACCTCGATTTTTGTTCCTTATATCAAATCCCTGAACCTCAAAAATCTTCTGATCGCATCGCCCGACGTAGGCGGCGCCGCACGTGCACGGAATTTTGCCAAGTTCCTGAACGCGGACATGATCCTTTGTGACAAGCACCGGAAACGCGCCAACGAAATCGCGAGCATGCAGGTGATCGGAGATGTGGAGGGGATGGATGTAGTGCTGGTAGACGACCTGATCGATACGGGAGGTACGCTTTGCAAGGCAGCCGAGATTATCATGGAAAAAGGTGCGTCGTCTGTGCGGGCGATCAGCACACACGCGATCATGTCTGGCAAGGCGCATGAAAATATTGCCAACTCGGTGCTGGAAGAGCTGATTGTAACAGATACAATCCCTCTTAAGCAACAGAATGAAAAAATCCGCGTGCTGTCTGTTGCAGAAATTTTTGCAAAGGCAATAGGTCGGATCCGCGATCACGAATCTATTAGTTCATTGTTTATAAATTCTCAGTAAATTTTCTTTTATTTAACTTTATTATAAAAATTCTTATGAAAAGTCTTGAGATTGTAGGGTTTAAAAGAGCGAATCTCGGCAAGGTGGAATCACAAAACTTGCGCGCTCAGGGTTATGTTCCATCTGTGCTGTACGGAGGTAACGAACAAGTGCATTTCTATGCACCGACAATGTTGTTCCGTGAATTGCTTTTCACACCGGATATTTTTAACGTTACACTGAATATCGAAGGTACTTTGTACAATGCCGTTCTTCAGGAAACACAATACCACCCGGTCAACGATGCGCTAATCCACGCGGATTTTCTTCAGATCGTACCCGGAAAAGAAATTAAAGTTGAAGTACCTATTAAATTGACAGGTACATCCAGCGGGGTAATGAAAGGTGGTAAAATGAACCAAAAATTGCGTAAATTGCGCGTACAGGGTCTTGCGGATAATATCCCTGACTATGTAAATGTTGATGTAACTGAACTGGATTTAGGAAAATCTGTGAAGGTTGGTGCACTCAAAGCTGAAAATTTTGTTATATTGACAGCGGCAAGTAATCCGATCGCATCAGTTGAAATCCCACGTGCGCTTCGCGGTACACTTGGCAAGTAAGTATTTTATTTTTCATGGCTAATAGATGCAAACGTGCCGACCATTGGTCGGCATATTTGTTTATAGCCAGTTTAGTATTTGTTCTACCAAAACCTTATTGATCCGGACGTAACTCTCGTGTGTCCAGCCGCCAATGTGCGGTGTAAGCACCACACGGTTCGATGCTGTCAAATAGTCAAACACTTCCTGCTGTTCCGCCGTCAGTTTCCCGATCTTCTCATTTTCAAGTACATCCAGGCAGGCGCCTTTGATTTTACCGCTTTCCAATGCTTCGGTAACCGCCTTTAATTTCACCACTTCACCTCTGGATAAATTCAATAAATAAAATGGCTTGGCAAAAGCGCTGATAAATTCTTCATTTACCAGGTAACGGGTAATGTCGGTCAGCGGAATGTGCAGGCTCAGAACGTCGGCTTCTCGCTGGATTTCTTCGATCGTCGATTCCGTAGCGAATGCATCGCCGTAATGGTCACGGTACTTGTCATACGCAAGCACTTTGCAGCCGAAACCGCTCAGTCTCTTCGCAGTAGCCGAGCCATTGTTGCCATAGCCGATCAGGCCGACGGTTTTGCCCATCAGTTCCACTCCCCTATTGCCTTCGCGGTCCCAGATACCGTTTCGAACCTGTTGGTCGGCGCGGAGTATATTGTTGAAAAGTGCCAGCAGCATGCCTAATGCCTGTTCCGCAACGGCATCGCGGTTGCCGGTACCGGCATGAAATACCTCGATACTCAGTTCCTTCGCCACTTCCAGGTCGATCAGGTCCAAGCCCGCGCCCGCTCGTGCGATGAAGCGCAGATTCCGGGCATTTTCAAGCATTTCACGGTCGAGGAAGGTCTTGCTTCGGATCATGAGCCCGTCGTAACCGGGCAATGCGTTCTTTATGTCTTCTCTTTTGTATTCAGGATGGTAATCGTATTCCCACTTTTGCTCTTCCAGCATCTCGAATAATGAGTTATGCATGGAGTCTGCGATCAGGATTTTCATAGTAGCACGGGATTTTTTGTAACTTGCCGGTTGAACCGTTCGGCAAAAGTAATACAGAATTACGCAGGAGAACACATAGAACAGCATTTACCTACATGAGCGAACAACAGAGTGATAAGCCGGTTATCGGGGTCACAATAGGCGATTATAACGGCATTGGCCCGGAAGTAATCCTTAAAGCATTAGAGGGGAACCAGTTATCAAAATTGTGCACACCAATCATCTACGGCTCCCTGAGAGTACTGAACCAATACCGCAACCTGCTTGAAATGAAAGACTGGAACCTGCACGGTATCCAGAAAGTCGAGCAGGTCAACCATAAACTGACCAATGTAATCACCTGCTGGCACGACCATCAGACAGAAATACAACCCGGAAAGATCACCGCGGAAGCCGGACAGGGCTCATTTGCCTCGTTGAAGCGTGCTGTGGAAGACCTCAAAGAAGGAAAAATCCAGGCGCTCGTCACCGGCCCTATCAACAAGGATAATATCCAGAACGAAGATTTCAAATTCCCCGGCCACACCGAATTCCTCGCGGAAGCATTCGGCAAGGACGACGCGCTGATGTTCATGGTCGCGGGCGACCTGCGCGTGGGCGTGCTCACCGGCCATATGCCCCTGCAAAATGTGAAGGAGCATATTACCGCGGAAAAACTCTCGGCCAAGATCGAGCAGATTTTGCAGTCGTTGAAAGGGGATTTTGGTATAAAAAAACCTAAACTGGCTGTGCTGGGCCTGAACCCTCACGCGGGCGAGAACGGTTTGCTCGGATCGGAGGAAATCGAAATCATCCAGCCGGTGATCAAGCAATTTAAGGAAAAAGGCCACCTGGTAGTAGGCCCCTTCCCGGCCGACGGCTTCTTTGCGGCAGGTACTTACCGCCAATACGACGCCGTACTTGCTATGTACCACGACCAGGGCCTGATTCCATTTAAAACACTGGCATTCAACGAAGGCGTAAACTTTACCGCCGGACTTTCGGCCGTGCGCACCTCACCCGACCACGGCACAGCGTACAATATTGCCGGCAAAAACATCGCAGAACCCGGCTCTTTGCTCCAAGCGCTGTACCTGGCCTGTGATATATCGAGGTTCCGCATTTTCAACGCCGATATGGAGAAGAATGCATTGGTCTCGAAGCCACAACCATCCGAAAGCCAGCACCCGGCCAAGTCGGGCGGGAAGCAACGGTTCAACTAGGCCTGACGGCCGACCATGGGTTGTCTTCGACAACCGACCATAGACCGTAAACCATGGCACGATTAAGCAATATCATGGCCGATGTTTCATCGTCCATGGTCAAAAAATAAATTAACCTGTTCCACACCGGAACCAACGCACATCCTTATGTTAAAATCAATGACCGGATACGGTGTATCCAACATCGAATCCGAATCGATCAATGTCACGGTGGAAATCAAGACATTGAATTCCAAATTCCTGGATATTTACTGCCGCATACCGCGTAATTACTCCGAAAGGGAGATCGAAATCCGTAACCTCATTACCCAGTCGCTCGAACGCGGCAAGGTTGAATTTACACTGACTGTCCAGCCCGTGGGCAAGACAGTCGCCTCTACTTCGGTAAACAGACAGTTGGTGGGCGCCTATTATCAGGATTTGTCGCAAACCGCTACCGACCTGGGTTTCATGCCGGATTTCACCGAGCTCTTTCGCATCGCATTGCAGTTGCCGAATGCCTACAACAATGAAACGGTGGAGGACAGCAGCAAAGAGGACGACTGGGCGCAGATCAAGGTGGCCGTACTGGAAGCGTTGCGCAAATGCTCCGTTTTCCGCGAGCAGGAAGGCCGTATGACAGCCGATAAATTCGCCGAATACATCGATACCATTCAGAACCTGCTCAATCAGGTGGCGGAACAGGACAAAACCCGCATTCCGGCCGTCCGCGAACGCCTTGAAAAGCAGGTAAGGGAATTGCTGACCGACGATAACTTCGACCCGAACCGTTTCGAGCAGGAGCTGATCTATTATGTCGAAAAATTCGATATTTCGGAGGAGAAAATCCGTTTGGCCAACCACCTTACCTACTTCACCGAAACGATGAAAGCTTCCGAAAGCAACGGCAAGAAGCTCAATTTCATCGCGCAGGAAATCGGCCGGGAAATCAACACCATCGGCTCGAAAGCCAACGACGCTACGATCCAGCATTTGGTAGTACAAATGAAGGACGAGCTCGAAAAGATCAAAGAGCAAACGATGAACATTATCTGATGCCCGGAGAGCAACTCCCTCTTTCCTTTTTCTCGCAATACGATACCCGCACGCTCGCTCAGAAACTACTGGGCTGCGAGCTGGTGCACGAAAGCCCGGATGGCCTCACGAGCGGCATTATCGTCGAAACGGAGGCCTACTTGCAGGACGATCCCGCGTGCCACGCATTCAACCGCCGCACGGCACGTACCGAGCCGATGTTCGGCTTCGCCGGCACAGTGTATGTGTACCTCATTTACGGCATGTACCAATGCTTTAATATCGTGAGCAATGCGGAAGGTATCGGCGAAGCGGTGTTGATCCGTGCATTACAGCCCACGGCGGGCATCGAGCTCATGGAGATGCGGAGGCTTCTGCGGCCGGGAAAAACACAAATTACTTCATCGGCTGGCAAGGTCGCATTGAAAGAACTTTGCCGGGGCCCGGGCAAGCTGGTGCAGGCCATGGGCATCGAGCGCGATCTGCACAATGGTACTTTACTCTCCGGTGACGCATTATACGTTCGCCCGCAAGTAGCAGCAGCCGAGACGGTTATCGCCGGTCCGCGCGTAGGTATTAATGTAGGCCGCGAGCTTCCTTACAGATATTACATAAAAGACAATATTTTTGTAAGTAAAGGTTAACTAATCACGCCTTATTAGTCCAGCCTTCGACAACCCACTACGCACCTAACTATCAATAGATCAGTGCTATATGAATGAATTCTACAAACTAATTCTCCTCTTCTCGTTAGGATGCATTCTTTCTTTTAGCCAATGCACATCCACCGGCCAGGGAAATGCCGCAAGCAGAAATGCCGAAGTGGTGGAAGCCAAGCCGCAGGAGGGCTTTGCGGAAGACACGGTGCTTATCTACAAATACCACAAGCTTGCTTCCGAATACCTGTTTCAGGATGCTGAAAAGTCGATGTTTTATTCCAAACACGTACTGAGGCTTGCACAGAAACACCAATGGGGAAAAGGCAAGCTGCTTGCCTACAACGTACTGAGTACCTACTACTTGCTGGACGGCAGCTACGACGTTCTCAGGGAGCTATCCAATGAAACGATCACCCTTTCGAACCAACTGAACCTGCCGATGTTCACCGCCCACGGCAAACGTTTCCTGGGCGAGAGCTACTCCGAGTACCGCCAATGGGACTCTTCGCGGATCAATTACGAGCACGCCGTGCAGATTTTCACCCAATTGAAAGCCGACAGTTCGCTCGCATTGAGCATCGAAAACCTGGGAAATTGCTACCGCGAAAAAAGCAAGTATGATATCGCGAAAAAGCTTTATGATCAGTCCTATAAAATGTTCGACAAAATGAACTCCGACTGGGGACGTGCTGTCGTCCTCCAGAGCATCGGGTACATGTATGTGCGAACCGGCAATTACGCAGAGTCCGAAAAGTATTTTTTACAGAGCATTGCACTATTCCGCAAGATCCAGAACCGGTACGGCGAGCTGAACTGCCTGAACGACCTGGGTAATACCTATTATTACCAGAAAAAGTACGATAAGTCCATCGAAGCGGGGCTGCGCGCGTTGGCCTATTCCAAAATTTACCATTCGACCCAGCAGACCAACTGGGCGCTGGTAACGCTCTCCCGCGCCTACAAGGCCAAGGGAATGCATGATGTGGCCCTGGATTACAGCCAGGCCGTCAACTACACGCGCCGTATGATCCACGACGAAACGATCAAGAGGCAGTACACCATGTACCAGCTCATGTACGACAACAAGCTGATGGACTCCGAAATCCAGCAGAAAATTATCAACGAGCAGCGTACCGTACAACAGGTCCTGATCGGCTTTTCCTGTCTCGTGATCTTGTTCGCGATCTTCCTTTGGTTCAACAACAAAAAGCTCCGCAGGAAAAATGCAGAAATCCAGGCGGCTATGATCGAAGGGCAAACGATCGAGCGGAAACGCGTCGCCGCGGAGCTGCACGACCACCTCGGCGGAACACTGGCATCGCTAAACTGGTATTTATACGGGATCGATAAAAAAGTACTTTCCGCGGAAGAACAGAAGATCTACGAAAGCGTGCATCAGATGGTAGGCGCGGCTTACAAGGAGGTCAGGAGCCTTTCACACAACCTGATGCCGGCAGAGCTGGAAGAACACGGGCTGAGTATGGCGCTACACCGGCTGATCAGTAAATTGAACGAAAACAAGAATATCGCATTCCTTTTCAACCAGAAGGGAATGAATAACCGGCTCAACAACAAGATCGAGTTTGAGCTGTACAGCATTGTGCTGGAATTGACCAACAACATTATCAAACACTCCGGTGCGTCCGAAGCGGTAGTTGACCTGACCGAAAATGTCAAAACGATCGTCCTCGTGGTAAGTGATAACGGCAGCGGGATGATCGATCCCGACCGGCAGGGAGTCGGCCTGAGAAATATCAAAAGCCGCGTGGAAAGTCTGCACGGTAAAATACAGATTCACAGCGAGGCACAGAACGGCATCCGCGTCGAAATCGAGATCCCGAAAGTGATCATCAAGTGATTATTCCCGCTCATCGAGACTGTAACGGCACATTTGGTCGTTACCTCTTATAGAAAAGATTGAAGCACCCTCATGAATATTACCGAAAAAGCTCAGGAATTCATTACCGAGAGCCAAAACAGCCTGCACAACGGCTCCTTTGTAAAACTCTCGCTCGGAAACTACCACGGGACCGATGAAAGCCTGAAAAATATCTACATCAAAAAAGTCCTCATCAAAAAAGAGCCGCGACTGAGCCTTACCTACCGGCACAAAACGCGGGACATTACTAAAAATCACACGTTCGAAGAGGTTACCGAACTGTTGGGACAATGGCTGGGAAGCGATTTCCGCGTGGCCACTTTGCAGACGACCGATTCGGATATTCTTTTTGAAACACACCCCAGCGGCAAGACGACCCTGAAAAAAAAGGCTGTCGCAAACCGCGATACGCCGTCTTTGAGTCACGACAAGAACAAAAACCGGCTCATTTCACCCGATAACAAGGGCTACCTGTTCGACCTGAAAATCACCGACCAGCAGGGCAACGTCTTCCATAATGCGCAGGACAAATTCCGGCAGATCAACCATTACATCGACATTCTGAGCAGCCTGATCCGCGAAATCAATCCGGGGAATGCCGTAAAAGTCGCGGATATGGGATCGGGCAAGGGTTACCTCACATTTGCACTGTACGATTACCTCAAAAATGTATTGAATCTCGCCCCGGAAGTGACCGGTATCGAGTTCCGCGAAGACCTCGTGACCTTATGCAACCAAATCGCCCAAAATGCAGGGTTCGGAGGTTTGTCGTTCCGGGAAGGCACCATTGACCAATTCGATGCCACCGGCACTAACATCCTCATCGCGCTGCACGCCTGCGATACCGCTACCGACGACGCCATTTTCAAAGGCATTCAGGCAGAGTCAGATTTAATTGTAGTCGCGCCCTGCTGTCATAAACAAATCCGCAGACAAATCGAGCAGCATAAGGCGGAAAACGACGTCAGCTTCCTGACCCGGCACGGTATTTTCCTGGAAAGACAGGCGGAAATGGTAACCGATGGAATCCGCGCGCTGGTATTGGAATATTTCGGCTACAAAACGAAGGTCTTCGAATTCATTTCCGATGCGCACACGCCCAAAAACGTGCTGATCGTGGGAACCAAGGGTAACAAGAGCGAAAAATCGCAGGCTGCGGCGCTCGAAAAGATCCGGGAAGCCAAGCGGTTCTTTGGCATTGAATACCATCACCTTGAAAGATTGACGGGCATTTGAAGCCTCAAAAATGCCCCTTTTCCCGTCCTAATAGCTATATTTGCAACTTTTTGTGAACTCAATAATCGATTATGTGGAATAAAATAGCAGCTTACATCATCCGCTACCGGCTTTTGTGGGTTGCATTAGTGTTAGTATCGACGGTCTTCATGGCCTATGAAGCCAGCAAAATTGAACTCTCCTACAATTTCGCACGTATCCTGCCCTCCAACGACCCCGTAGAGAAAGAATACCAGGACTTCCGCAAGCTTTTCGGTGAAGACGGCAGCGTGATGGTGATCGGCTGGCAGGACCCGCAACTTTTCGAGCTCAACAAATTCCGCGACTGGTGTAAACTCTCCCAGCAAATTAAAGAGACCGAGGGGATCAAAACTGTGCTTTCGCTGGCGAATGTATACAAGATTACCCGCAACGACAGCCTCACCCGCTTCGATTTCTCCCCGGTTATCCGCGATATTCCCAATACCCAGGCCGAAACCGACAGCATTAAGAAAGAAATTGCCAACCTGCCTATCTACGAAGGGCTGGTACTTAACAGCAAAACCAATGCGACGCTCATTGTCATCACCTTCAACGATAAGGAGCTCAACTCCAAACGCCGCCTGACAATCGTCGACGATATCGAAAAAATGGCGGAAACCTTCGCCACCAAATACAATACCGATCTGCATTATTCCGGGATGCCTTACATCCGGACGGTGAATATGAAGAAGATCTCCGGCGAAATGGAGCTTTTCATGGGACTGGCCGTATTTGTGACGCTGCTCATTCTCTGGGCATTTTTCAGGTCGTTCCGGCTTACTTTGCTCTCCATTATAGTGGTATTGATCGGCGTGGTGTTTTCAGTGGGGATATTGCATTTATTTAACTACAAAATCACCGCATTAACCGGCCTCATCCCTCCCCTGCTCATCGTTATCGGCGTTCCCAACTGCGTGTTCCTGATTAACAAATACCAGGCTGAGCTCGTGCTGCATAACAACAAGGACGAGGCATTGCGTGAAATGATCCGGCAGATCGGGCTATCGACATTCCTTGCGAACATGACGACGGCCATCGGTTTCGGGGTGTTTTATTTCACAAATAGCATTTTGCTCGTGGAATTCGGCGTGGTTGCGGCGATCAGCGTGATGGTCACTTATGTGCTTTGCCTCGTGCTGCTCCCCATTACCTTGCATTACATGAGCACACCTAAGCCCCGCCATTTGAAACACCTTGAAGGAAAATGGGCGTTCGGGTTCCTGAGGATGGTGAACAACCTCGTGCATAACCGCAGGAAAGAGATTTACATCGTGATGGTGATCATGATTGTCGTCTCCGCATTTGGTATGACGAAGATCCAGACGATCGGTTATGTGGTGGACGATCTGCCCAAAAAGGATGTCGTTTATACCGATCTCCGTTTTTTTGAGAAGAACTTCAATGGCGTGCTGCCTTTCGAAGTGATGATCAATACCAAAAAGCCGAACGGTATTTTTGCCGACCAGGCCAAGACGCTCTATAAAATCAAGGCATTTCAAAACGAAATGTCCAAGTTTCCGGAATTCTCCAAACCTGTTTCCATCGTGGAGGCTTCGAAATTCCTCTACCAGGGCTACCGGGGCGGCGATTCGAAATATTATGCATTGCCCGGCGTATTGGAGCTGAACAAAATGACGCAGTACGTGCAAAGCCAGCAGGGCGCTGCCAAGCAACTGACCTCATTCGTCAACGAAGACAAGAGCGTTACCAGGGTCAGTTTCCAGATGGCCGACGTCGGTTCGGAGCGCATTAAGGAACTCATGAGCCGCATCCGCCCGAAAGTAGATTCGATTTTCAGCCCTGAACAATACAAAGTGAGCCTCACCGGCCACAGCCTCGTGTTCCTCAAAAGCAACGATTATTTGCTCAGCAATCTATACGAGAGCCTTTTGATTGCGATCGTCCTGATCGCGATCGTGGGTATGGCGCTTTTCCGTTCCATCCCCATTATCCTGCTTTCGAAACTGCCCTGCCTCATCCCGCTCGCGTTGACGGCCGGTATTATGGGTTATTTCGATATTTATTTCAAACCGACGACCATTCTGATTTTCAGCATTACTTTCGGTATTGCCTCGGACGGAACGGTTTACTTCCTGACGCGCTACCGCGAGGAGCTGTACAAAAAAGGCCTGACGCCTTCGAAAGCGGTGACGGCATCTATTTTCGGTACGGGTCTGAGTATGATTTACACGGCGGTGATCCTTTTTTGCGGATTTTCGATCTTCTCGGCGTCCAGCTTCGGCGGTACGGCTGCCATGGGGGTGATGGTATCGATTACCTTGCTGGTGGCGATGTGTACCAACCTGATCCTTTTACCCGCATTATTGCTTTCAATTGCCAAGCGGCAGGGAAAAAATGTGAAACCGAGCTAAATGGAGTTTAATGTTTATGAGTTTGAGTCCAAAGTTTACCTATGTTTACTTTAAACTCATAAACTCCTGTCACTCGATGAAAAAACTCTTTACAGCGCTGTCCCTTGCCATTACAGGGATGGCGCTTCCTGTTTCGGCCCAATCCGACTTCCAGGCCGACTCTGTCTTTATCCGCAAAATCTACGATACTGCCCTCGGAGAAGGGAAATCCTACGAATGGCTGCGACACCTCACCCAGCAGGTCGGACCGCGGCTGAGCGGCTCGGACGGCGCTTCGAAGGCAGTTGCGTATACCAAATCGGTGATGGAAGGCGAGCATTTCGACAATGTGTTCCTGCAAAATGTGATAGTCCCGCATTGGATACGCGGCGCGAAGGAGAAGGCGCAGATCATCCATGGTAAACAGAAAACAGAGGTAACCATTGCGGCATTAGGAGGTTCCATTGCCACGCCGAAAGGCGGTATCAAGGCGAAAGTGATCGAGGTGAAGAGCTTCCAGCAGCTCCGCGACCTGGGTACCGAAAAAGTGAAAGGTAAAATCGTGTTTTTCAACCGGCCGATGGACCCGACCAAAATCAATACTTTCGAAGCCTACGCCGGTGCGGTAGAGCAACGCGCCGCAGGCGCGAGCGAGGCGGCGAAATTGGGCGCCATAGGCTCCATTACCCGCTCGATGACGACGCGATCGGACGATTTCCCGCACACAGGCAGCATGCGCTACGCGAGCGGTGCACCCATGATCCCGGCAGCGGCCATCAGTACCAATGGTGCGGAACTGCTCAGCAAAGCATTACAGGCCAATCCTGAAACAGAATTCTATTTCGAGCAAAGTTGCGAGACGCTCCCCGACGCTCCCTCCCATAACGTGGTTGGCGAGTTGAAAGGAAAAACAAATCCGGCCAAATACATTGCCGTCGGCGGTCACCTCGATTCGTGGGACTTCGCGGAGGGCGCGCATGACGATGGCTCCGGTTGCGTGCAGGCCATCGAGGCTGTCCGCATTCTAAAAGCATTGGGTTACCAGCCTAACAATACGCTGCGGGCGGTGATGTTTATGAATGAGGAGAATGGCATGAAGGGCGGTGTTACCTATGCGGATTCTGCTAAATCGAGGAAGGAAACGCATATCGCGGCTATTGAATCGGATCACGGCGGGTTTTCGCCGCGCGGTTTCGGGATTGTGGGTACGGCAGCGCAGAAGGCTAAAATCCAGGAATGGGGAAAGCTGTTTGCGGCCTATGGTGTGCATGAGCTCGGACCGGGCGGCGGCGGCGCGGATATCGGGCCGCTGGCGCAACAGGGAACCGTGCTGCTCGGGCTGATGCCGGATACACAGCGGTATTTTGACTACCACCATGCCGCTAATGATAAATTTGAGGCTGTCAGCAAGCGGGAATTGGAACTGGGGGCTGCCGCTATGGCTTCGATGCTGTACCTTATCGACAAATATGGCTTTTAGGCCATCCCTTTTCGGAGAGTAAGGGGACTTTTGGTCCCCTTACCTATTCCATTTTTTCGAAAGTTTTTTCCATCCATTCTTCCGGGATGTCGTCGAGGGCTTGTTTGAGCTTTTCGGCCCATATCCTCGATATTTCTTCCATATCCTTCTGCTCGTAGCGGTGTTCGGCTATGGCGAAACTGTCCTTTTTGTATAACACCACATCGATCGGAAAGTCTACGTCATTATTGCTCACGCGCGTGGAGTCGAATGACAAAAAACCTGCTTTCAGCGCCTGCTTCATGGTCGAGTTTTCGTTCAGTACGCGGTTCAATATGGCTTTTCCCTGACCGGAATTGCCGATGATCACATAAGGCGAACCTTCGTCGAGCTCCACCCAGTTACCTTCCGAATAGAGCAGGAACAGTTTATGGTCCTTGTCGTCTTTCAGCTGGCCACCCACGATGGTGTTCAGATTGAATTTAAGGCCGGCCCTTTCGAGGCTCGCTTTATCTTCCTCCGCCACCCGTTTGATTTGCTCGCCAAATGCGTTTACCGCCTTGTAAAGCTTATTGTAAACGACGCCTTCGCTAATCAGGTCTTCAAAATAATGTACTGCCTTGTCGCGTACAGATCGCAACCCGCTGGTCATGATGAACATCGAATAGTTATCCTGCTGGGTTACGTACATTTTCTTTTTCGTTGTCGTATTGGTGCCTGCGGTGATGCGCGTGTCGGCCAGGGCAACGAGGCCCTCTTTTACTTTTATTCCTAAGCAATAAGTCATTTTTCTACACTTTGTACCAGCCCAAAAATACCAAATCACATCCTTAACATCACAACAAATCCCTTTTTCATCGATATTTAGGACAAAACAAGTCCACACCACCGCCATGATTCACACCATTCACCTGTTCGAAGAACTCGACGAACACCTCATTGACTTACTAAAATCCCTCACCCCCGAAGAGTGGGAAAAGCCGACCGTTGCACGCCTGTGGAAGGTACGCGACGTGGCCGCGCATTTGCTCGACGGCAACATCCGCGACATTTCGATGTACCGCGACGGCCATTTCACGGCGCCCGACCGGGAAATCAACAGTTATGATGATCTGGTAGCCTATTTAAACCGGTTGAATGCAGATTGGGTAAATGCGTCGAAACGAATGAGCCCCGCCCTGCTCACCGAACTCATCGAAAGCACCGGAAAGCAATATACCGTCATCATGCAGCAGCAGGACCTCGAAGCGGACGCTATTTTCTCCGTTTCCTGGGCAGGTGAAGCCGTTTCCAAAAACTGGTTCCACATCGCCCGCGAATACACCGAAAAGTGGCATCACCAGCAGCAGATCCGCGACGCTGTCGGCAAGCCCGGCATTATGACGCCCCGGCTTTTCCGCCCGCTCATCGAAACCTTCCTGCGCGGACTCCCGCATACGTACAGGCACACGCAGGCGCCCACAGGCACAGCTGTGCGTATAGGTATCGTGCTCGACGAAACCTTCGAATGGTTTTTAATTAAAACAGAAAATGGATGGCTGCTCACTGAAACTTCCGAAAACGCTCCGGAAGCCTCGCTAACCTTCGATGCCGACACCGCCTGGAAGCTTTTTACCAAAGCCATTAAACCGGACGAGGCATTGCCAAAGGCACATTTAACGGGAAATAAAGAACTTGCAGGCATTACATTAAACCTAATCGCAGTCATGGCCTGAGCTAATTTTACATTATTTCAATCCAAAACCCTCCGTAAAACGGTATATCAGGCATGAAACTGTTTCAAATTGCTATCCTGATCTCCATGTTGTCCTGCGGCGGCAGCCCGGGTCCTTCGCCTGCCGCGCCCGAGCCGGTCGATGAAAGCGGTAAGCCGCAGTACCTCGCGCTGGGCGATTCCTACACGATCGGGCAGGGTGTGTCCGTGGACGACCGCTGGCCATTTCGAGGCAGGCTTTGACCGATCCGATGATGATTGCCGACGACCATCTGCATTTCTCCGGAAAAATGTACAGGCTCTGGGTCGACGAGGCATTACCACAGGTGAAACGGTTGTTTTGAAAACTAAAAACCTCCGCTGCATGCCCAGCGGAGGTTTATGTACTATTATTCCAAAATTCTAATAACCTTATTTCAAGCTTCCTGCAATGCTTTCAGGCGGAAGACGAGCCCGTCCATTTCCTCGGACGGCCGTAGCTGGCACGAGAGCCTGCTGTTGCTGTCGGCATTCGGCAGTGTGTCGAGCGTGTCGAGTTCCTGGTCGTTGGAGTCCGGCAGTTTTTCCTTGCCTTCGAGGACTTCTATATGGCAGGTCGCGCAGAGGGCCATGCCGCCGCAGGTTGCCTGGATGTCGTATTCGTATGCTTTGAGCAGTTCCATCAGGTTGAAACCCATATCTGTGGGTATTTCCAACGCCTGACGTTCTCCTAAATCGTTCTCTATGAATATATTGATCATGGCTAAAATGGATTGACACCGTTCACAGTGGTGTATTTGAAACTCAATTTCTGATCCGGGTAAACGTACTTGAATGCGCTCTGCATCATGATGGCCGCTTCATGGAAACCGCACAAAATGAGTTTCAGCTTGCCCGGATAGGTGTTGATGTCGCCAATAGCATAGATGCGTTCGACGTTGGTCGAGTAATCGAAGGTATCCACGATCACCGCGGATTTCTCTACGCCCAGGTTCCAGTCGGCAATGGGGCCGAGTTTGGGACTGAGGCCAAAAAGCGGGATAAAATCGTCCGTAGGAATGGTGAAGACCGACTTGTCATTGCCCAGAATGGAGACTTCTTTGAGCACGCCATTACCACCCAGCTTGTTCACCTGCGCTTGAAGTACGAGGTCGATTTTGCCTTTACCGGCCAGGTCGTATACCTTTTCTGCCGAATCCGGCGCACCGCGGAAGGTATCGCCCCGGTGCACGAGCGTCACGCGGGAAGCGACATCTGCCAGGAAGATCGTCCAGTCGAGCGCGGAATCGCCGCCTCCGGCAAGTACCACATTCCGTCCGCGGAACTGCTCCGGCTTTTTCACCATATAATGCACCCCTTTGCCTTCGAAGTATTCCAGCTGCTCCACCGCCGGCTTGCGCGGCTCGAAACTGCCGAGGCCTGCGGCGATCACCACCACCTGGCAATGCACATCGGTACCTTCGTTGGTACGGACAATGTAACTGCCGTCGTCCTGCTTTTCGAGCGCTTCAACCCGCTCGCCCAATGTGAACCCGGGTTTGAACTCCTCGATCTGCTTCATGAGGTTGTTTACCAAATCTTCGGCGATGATGGCCGGGGCGCCGGGAATGTCGTAGATTGGTTTTTGGGGATAAATTTCAGCAAGCTGGCCGCCTACCACAGGCAGGGCGTCGATGAGGTGGCAACGCATTTTGAGCAGTCCGGCTTCGAAAACCGCGAAGAGCCCTACTGGCCCCGCTCCGATAATGCAAATGTCTGTGTGGATCATAATTCAATGTGAATGAGAATTTTGGAAAACTTTGATGTTCCAAAAGTAGCCCTCATTCCCATCGTACGCCAATCACAATTGGTTATCCGCTATAACCAAAAGTTATGGGTTCAACTTTCCGTGATCATAAATTGCAGCATATCAGGCAGTATTTCAATCTCTACTTCCACCGGTTTCTCGATTTTAAGCCGCTCGTCATCGGCATGGACGTCTTTTCCGTCCCAGAACACCTTTACCTTCTTCGCGCGAATGGTCGAAAAACTGAATTCTTTGTCCTCGTCATTGATGCGGCTGAGCAAAAACGATTCGAATTTGTTACGGCTCCCTTCCGACACCATCACCACATCGAGCAGGCCGTCGCCCGGGTCGGCGTCACCCGCGAGCACCAGGTTGGGCCCCATGGAGCGGATATTCATGATTTCCACCATAATATAATTACCCGAATGCTCGACGCCGTCGGCCACGATCGTGCATGGCCGGGCCTCATAGCTTTGCACGATTTCAAGCAGCACCGCACGCGCCGCTTTCAGCTTTTCTTCTGCGGTGTCGCCGATATCGCTCTCTATTTTATCCATTACCTTCATCAGGCGCGGAAAGATGCCGTAACCGAATGCTTCAAGGATGAAAAGATCTTCGCCTACGCCATGTACGCGACCGATATCGAACGGTTGTAGCTTGTAATGATGCCAATGCGGAATAATATCCTTCGGGTGCCCCTCGATCTGCAATGCGGTCGCGATGTTGTTGGCGGTACCGTGTGGCAACAGGGCCAGCGGATATTGCTTATCGAGCCGTTTACGCTTCATGAGCGCTTTGGCCGCCCGCCGCACGGTGCCGTCGCCACCGGCTACGATCAGGAAATCGGTGTCGTTTTCGAAATTATCCCAACCTTCCTCCTTCACCGAGGCATAGGCGCAATCGAAACCTTCTTTTTCAATCAGTTTGACCAGCTCTTTTTTGGAAAAATCATTATCACCGGCTGTCGGGTTGTGCAATAGGGTCGTTTTTTTCATATCAGGATGTATAGCATAATCCCGGTTTTATAAAAAACATACCAGGCATAATTTTATTAACAACCACCTGAAAACGCTATACGTTATGAAAATCCTGGTAACGAACGACGACGGAATATACAGCCCGGGCATTGCGGCGCTTGCCAAAATCGCCTCGCGGTTCGGGGAAGTGAAAATCGTGGCGCCCGATGTGGAGCAATCCTCTATGGGTCATGCCATTACGGCCTCCCGGCCACTTTCCTATAAAAAATCACCCATTGAATTCGAGGGCATCGATGCCTACCGCGTGAACGGCACACCGGCCGACTGCGTGGCATTAGGGCAACACCTCTGGGACAAACCCGACGTGGTGCTTTCAGGGATCAACATGGGGCCGAACCTGGGGAATGCGATGTGGCATTCGGGCACACTCGCCGCAGCCAAGCAAGCGGTGCTTTTCGGAATCAAAGGCATTGCATTGAGCACGCCCACCGACGTGGAACCCGATTTTGTAAAACTCGACCCATTTGTAGAAAAGGCATTGCAGCTGCTTTTCGAAAACCCACATTTAAATCTGGTGAATGTCAACTTCCCGCACGATCCCAAAGGCGTGCGCTGGACGCGGCAATCGGTGCGGCTGTACGACAACAACATCGTTCCCGCCCTCGACCCGATGGGCCGGAAGCACTACTGGTTTACCGTGGTACCCCTGGAACCCGCCGAGGAAGGTACCGACCGCTGGGCCATTGAAAACCATTTCGTCTCCATCACGCCCCTCCGCCTAGACCTCACCAACGAAGCCGAACTGGTAAAAGCGCAGCTGGCGTATCCTATTACATAAGTAAATGCGACGACGCTGTGCCTTTTAAAAGTGATAGTGTGTTTTAAAATTATTTACGATACGTTCCTTCTATTACCCCCGATCCCGCGCCTTAACCCGGTGCGGGATTCCTTTTTGTTCAAGTCTTTTGCAAATACATTAAGGGGTAGAATGGGTAAAATGCAGTCTTATCCCCAAGACAGACGTATTTTTATCAATTCCTGAATCCAAGAAATCAGTTTTTCCCCATCATGAAACAAACCAATATTGGCAACTATCGCTGGGTTATTTGCGCATTACTCTTCTTTGCAACCACCATCAACTACATCGACAGACAGATTCT
Organism: Dyadobacter sp. SG02; assembly: GCF_900109045.1. Lineage (GTDB taxonomy): Bacteria > Bacteroidota > Bacteroidia > Cytophagales > Spirosomataceae > Dyadobacter. Next base: position 249,508 of record NZ_FNYL01000007.1, on the reverse strand, counting down.
TGGATTACTAAAACCCACCCTCGAAACAGAATTCAACTGGACTGAAACCGACTATGCGAACATCGTAATGGTTTTCGCGGGCTGCTATGCGGCGGGTTACATCGTCTTCGGTAATATAATCGACAAGATCGGTTCGAAATTGGGTTATGCCATTTCTATTATCATATGGAGTATTGCCGCTGTGGCGCATGCGTTTGTCAAAAGTACTTTCGGCTTCGGTGCCGTCCGCGCGGTATTGGGGCTTGGCGAGGCTGGTAACTTTCCTGCGGCGGTCAAAGCGACAGCCGAATGGTTTCCCAAACGCGAACGCGCGCTCGCAACGGGTATTTTCAACTCCGGTACCAGCATCGGTGCCGTAGCCGCGCCTATTCTGGTGCCTTGGCTTTTAGCTACTTACAGCTGGCAGGGCGCTTTTCTGATCACTGGCGCAATTGGTTTTATCTGGCTGATATTCTGGTGGTTGATGTACGAAATCCCTTCACGCCATAAGAAAGTAGGCCCGGAAGAATATGCATTCATCCACAGCGACAACGAAGCCGGCGATGGAGAGAACCAGAAAACCATCCACTGGACCAAGCTCGTCAGCTTGCCGCAAACATGGGTATTCATTATAGGTAAATTCCTCACCGACCCCGTGTGGTGGTTCTTCCTGTTCTGGCTGCCTTCCTATTTTGCTACCACATTCGCACTCGATCTTAAAAAACCCAGCATGCATTTGGCCATCGTTTACACGGCGACCACATTCGGCAGCATTGGCGGCGGTTATTTGTCATCTTATCTGATCAAAAAAGGCTGGGCGCCGCTCCGGGCGCGTAAAACCACCTTGCTCGTGATGGCATTCGCCGTCATGCCGATCATTCTTGCCCAATTCGCAACGGATATCTGGACGGTCGTAGGCATTATCGCCATTGCCACGGCGGCGCACCAGGCTTGGAGCGCGAATATTTTCACGATCGTCTCCGACATTTTCCCGAAACGCGCCGTTAGCTCGGTCGTAGGCATCGGCGGTATGGCCGGTTCACTGGGTTCGACATTCTTCCCGTTGCTCGTGGGCGCATTGCTCGACCATTACAAGGGAATCGGCAACATCGGCGCGGGCTACAACATCCTGTTCATTGTGTGCGGGCTGGCCTACATTGTCGCCTGGCTCGCCATTCATTTCCTGACCAGCCGCATGAAACCGGTGGAGGAATCGTTATAAACAACTGATTGACCCAAAAATTACCATAGCTGTTAATTTGCTAGCATAGCATTCTGATGAAGAAGTACCGTTATCCCCTATTGATTCTGGCGGTTTCGACTCTGTTGGTATATTGTAAAACCAACAAACAAACCACCCAGCAAACCGCCTCTTCCGCTGCTACCACCGTTGCGAAAGAAGAAAAACCCGCCCAGACACCCGGAAAGTCGCCTTTCATACCCGCATCCGAAACCATCGGCAAAATGGTGATCGAGGATGGTTTTGAAGTCAAACTCGTTGCTTCCGAGCCGCTTGTAAGCGCGCCTGTGGCCATGCAGTTCGACGACAAAGCCCGAATGTGGGTCGTGGAAATGGTTGGTTACATGCCCGACACCATCGGTACCGGCGAGGATATCCGCAACGGTAACATCGTGATCCTCGACGACAAGAACAAGGACGGCGTGTACGACGACCGCAAAGTGGTGATCGACTCGCTCGTGCTCCCACGCGCGATATGCCTGATTGAGAACGGCATCCTCGTAGCCGAGCCGACCAATCTTTGGTTTTATGAACTGAAAAACGACCAGGTCGTTAAAAAAACGCTTGTAGACCCTAAATACACCGAGGGCGGCAACGTGGAGCACCAGCCAAACGGCCTCCTCCGCGCAATGGACAACTGGATTTACAATGCCAAATCCGACAAACGCTACCGGCATATAGGGGGCAAATGGGTGATCGAACATACGCATTTCCGTGGTCAATGGGGCATTTGCCAGGACAACTACGGCCGGCTTTATTACAACAACAATTCCCAGAACCTGCTCGGCGATTACTTCCCGGCCGGCCTCGGCGCGTGGAACAAAAACCAGCGAGGTGTGGCAGGCTACAATGAAAAGTCGGTGGCGAACAACAAAGTGTACCCGCTCCACCCCACACCGGGCGTGAACCGCGGCTATATGAAGAATGTCCTCGACGACAGCCTCCGCCTGAACGAATTTACAGCAGCTGCGGGGCCGGTGATCTACCGGGGTGATCTGTTCGGCAAGAGTTACGAATTCAATGCATTCGTGCCGGAACCTTCCGCTAACCTCATCAAACGCGATTTCCTGAATGAAAAAGGCTATGTGGTCAAAGGCGATATCGCTTACAAAGGCAAGGAGTTCCTCGCCAGCACCGACGAGCGCTTCCGTCCGGTAAGCCTTTACAATGCCCCCGACGGCAGCATGTTCGTGCTCGACATGTACCGCGGCATTATCCAGCACAAAACCTACCTGACACCCTACCTGAAAGACCAGATCGGCAAACGCGCCCTTACCCAGCCACTGTCGGCGGGCCGCATTTACAAGATCGTTCCCAAAGGCTCGCAACCCAGGCCGGTAACAATTCCGGACGGCGCACAGGAACTGGTGAAGCTGCTCGGCCACCCGAACGGCTGGGTACGCGACCGCGCGCAGCAAAAACTGATCGACGGTAAATACAACCAGACCGTGCCCGCGCTTCGGGAAGCTGTTAAACAAACCGCCGACCCATTGCTGGCCATCCACGCATTGTGGACGCTCGAAGGTTTGAACGCTTTGAAACCGGAGGAAGCGCTGAGCTGGATTCGCCAGTCCGCCTGGACTTTCCGTGCACAAGGGCTTTACGCATCGACTGCTGTGATCACTCCGACGTCCTACCAGCAGTTTGCCACGGCATTCGACGGCATCGTCGATTCCGGCGACACCCTGGCGGCACCTTACATTGCCCTCCTTGCCAAAAGCATCGAGAAATTCGACCAGAACGCATCCCGCGGCCTGCTGAACAAGCTCGCTGCCAAATATCCGAACAATCGCTACGTATCCGACGCCATTATCAGCAACTTGCAGGATCAGGAAGAAGCATTCCAGGGCGCTATTTCGGCGTCGGTATCCGATCAAAATGCATTGCTCAACAAGCAATTGACCCGTGTGGTAACGGCTGTCCGCAGCGCGCAAGGCAACCGCAACCCCGAAATGCTGAAAAAAGAATTTCCTAAGGGCGAAGCATTGTTCACCTCCATATGCCAAACCTGCCACGGTGCCGATGGCGGCGGCGTGAAATCGCTCGCACCGCCGTTGAACCAGTCGGAATGGGTGACCGGCAACAAGGATAAACTCATCTCCATTGTCCTTTTCGGCCTGACGGGCCCGGTAAAAGTGAACGGCCACGTGTACCAGACGCCCGAAGTAAGCGGCGATATGCCCGGCATAGGCTACGACAAGGACATGCCCAACGAAGACATTGCCCAGCTATTAAGCTTCATCCGCCGCTCGTGGCGCAACAATGCCGACAAGGTTACCACCGAAGAAGTAACCAAAGTTCGCACCAAGCTCACCGGTCGCGAAAAAGCATTCACCGAATCCGAGCTGAACGGCATTTGATGGCATGTTGTTGATTTTGAATAAAAGACGCCTCGAAAGGGGCGTCTTTTTTCGTGCATTACCTGCATAATGCAGGCTGCAAGCCTGCCAGATCTTCTTCCTTCCCGGACATTCATGCCATGAATTTAATTGTGACGTTTTTGTGACGCGCGCTCTAACCGCTTTCGAGAGAATTAGGGCTTAATTGTCCGGCTAATGTGCCCTTCCATGCTGCCCCGATACCCGGCAGTGCTTCCGGTAATGCGTTCTCCGAATTCAATCAAGACACCATCATCCTTTGGACTTTATGCGCAAACTTTACTTCACAATCGCCCTTAATTTTCTTTCGGTTTGCCTTTGGGCACAATGTCCTCCCGATGGGGACATCACGCTTTCCACACAGGCCGAAGTAAATGCTTTTGGTACGAGTTATGCAGGTTGCTCCAACCTGACCATCGCCGGAGACCTGACTATTGAAGGCGCGGACATTACCGACCTCACCCCGCTGCTCATCATCGACGCCGTTGATGGCGATTTGCGGGTTTACAGCTGCGATGCATTGTCGTCATTGGCCGGATTGAACGGTTTGGTGAGCATCGGTGAAAAGCTGGATATTAACTCCAATGCCAGCCTGACAGCGCTTACCGGCCTGGCCGCGCTCAACGTTGTGGGCGGCATTAATATCGCAAGCAATGCCGCACTCACCGACCTGTCGGCACTCGCGGGCGTTACCTCGCTTAGCGGAGGTCTCACGATCGATACCAGCGATGCACTGGCGTCGCTCAACGGACTTCATAATATCACCAGCGTGGGCGACTACGTGCTCATCCTTAACCTGTCCGCCCTGGCAAGCCTTAGTGAACTGAATATCAATAATATCGGCGGCGACCTGCGGATCAATGATATGGATATATTGACGGATCTCAGCGGCATCGGGACATTCACCAGTATCGGCGGGGCACTGGACCTGTCAACCAATCCGCTGCTGGAATCGCTCGACGGACTGGAAGCGGTTACCTCCATCGGCGGGGATGTACTTCTGAATTTCAATTCGTCACTGCAAAATATTACGGCGCTCAGTGCCCTTGAATCTGTGGGTGGCAGTATTCATATTTTTCTAAACCCGGCCCTGACGAGCCTGTCCCCCCTCTCGTTGATTGAATCGGTGCCGGGTTATCTGATGGTTTTGTCCGCCTCGGCCCTGTCCGACCTCAACGGTCTGCACAACATTACGACGGTCGGAGATTATGTTCTTATCCAGGCGAACCCGGGTTTGGTGGACCTGACCGGTTTAACGAATCTGCTATCTGTCGCGAATGGCATTACAATAAGTGAAAATGAGAACCTTACTTCCCTGACCGGACTGGCGGCGATTACGACCGTCGGTGGTGGGTTGTCTTTATCAGATAATAGTTCGCTCACAGATATCAGCGCATTAAGCGGGATTTCCAGTTTGGGTAGTCTGGTCATCAAAGGCAATCCCCTGCTGGCCGATCTCACCGGACTCGATCACCTAACATCGATCCAATTTGACCTGGATATCCAGCTCAACGATTTGCTCGAAGACCTTTCAGCCCTTTCGGGACTTACCTCGTCAATGGCCGGTGTGACCCTGGCCAGCAACCCTTTGCTGGCCAATATCGAGGGGCTGAAAAACATCACGGGTTTTTCCGATTACGTTTATATCAATGACAATCCCTCTCTCAACCACTGCGCCATTCCTGCTGTATGCTTATTCCTGAGCGGCTCAGCAGTCCCCGGAAGCATCAACTTGAATGCGGGAGACTGCGCCACCACGGACGATGTCCTCGCCGAATGCGGATCGTTGCCTGTTACGCTGATCAGCTTCGCCGGCAAAAAGGAAGAATCTAAAACAAAGCTCGTCTGGGCAACCAGTACCGAGGTTAACAGTGATTTCTTCGAGGTGCAGCATAGTTTAAACCCCGGCAAGAACTGGATTCCGATCGGGACAGTCGCCACAAAAGGTTCTCCTTTATCAAAAGCCGCATATGACTTTGTGCACGATCACCCGGCAGGAGGGATTAATTATTACCGGCTGAAAATGGTGGACAAGGACGGGTCATTCGCATTCAGCAAGATAGTGGCCGTAACTTTCGCAAAAACCACCGGGAGCTGGCTTGCCTATCCCAATCCCGTAAAAGACAGGCTCACCATCGACACGCGCTCCGACCACGACATCGTCAGATTTGAAGTGATCTCATCTTCGGGAATCAAAGTATACGATTCTCCCGGCAGTGCAGTAGCAGATCAAAGCATACGCCACATCGATCTTAGGGGCAAACCTGCGGGAACCTACCTCCTCCGCGCCACCCGGAACCACGGCGAGCGCACGACCCGTCATATCATCAAAGAATAGGTGCCTTGGCAAGAGTGCGCGATATATGGGCTTGGAACAATACGCGCATTCAAGTCATAATCTCGAATAGCAGGAGAGGCTTCATAGCCACGCGCGAGACGTTTACCTGTATTACAAGAATTAGTACGAGCTCATGAAATAAGAATAAGACAATATTAATTCAATTCAGTAAGTAGAACCCATGGTCAACCCGCGGGCTCTTCCAGCGAGCGCTGCCATTCCTCAACCCATGGCTCTGGCTCGCCGCTTGGCCCGACAATGACAGGCATTCTCAGCGGCCGCAGCACCGAAGCGGCAGCACGGTAAGCGGCGAGGCGACCGCGGTCTGCCGGATTCCCGAAGTTCGGCGCGTCGCCCGCCTGAATGACGGCACCGCTGCCCAAAAGGTGGACGCGCAGAGACGGATGGGCCGAAGCCGCGGACAGCACATCAAGGCCCCCGAGGCGCTCAACACAGCCGGAGCCGATCAACGTGAGCCAGGATACCCGAGTGATCTGAGGAACACGATTATCGGTCGGAACGTCCCAACGCAACAGCCTGTGCACTGAACTCCGAGGAATCTTCCACTCCGTGCCGGGATACCTGCGGCACACGGCAGCCAGCCGCTGGATCATCGGCACGCGAATGTCCGAGGCGGACACGAACTCGTCATAGTTCACGGCGACGCCGCACGTGCCCGATAGGAAGGCCCCGCGCTTCACCAAGGAGAACCCGAGCACCCACTCGGCGAGCGAGGCCGGATCCTGGGCGAGGGCATGATCGAGCGGTAGAGTCACGCGCAGCGTGTTCATCCCAGGCCAGAATAGATCCGCACCATGGGCGAACCACGAGCGCCAGGTTTCACGCCCACGCTCAAGTTGCGCCTCCGTCATTGGCTCCCCGAATGAGAACTCGAGCCCTAAGCTGGCAGCTGTTACCCCCGAGCCGTTATCGCATCCACTAAAATCGATAATGTATTTTTTTTCTTTTGTAGGGTTGCTGATCCACGTTGGCACCATGGATTCCGCTCGCATGTTGATTTTGGCAGCACGCCTCATGGACGGGGTCGAGTAATGGGTGAGGAGAGATCCAGCCACCACTCGCGTTCGCTGGTAGAAGTCGAGGATGCCTTCGCCATCGTAATACTGAAGATACAATGTGAACGACACACATGGGGTGACGGCGGTCGTGCCGTCAACGACCAGTGTGAACTCAGAGGGATTGACTGGTTGATAGATCATATGGAGAATAAAAGGATTCACAACTTTCAGCTGTTGGATTTACAGCTATTTAAAATCTTCCATCAAACCTAGCAAACCTTATTTACGGTGGAATTGTAGATTTAACCTTCATACGACATCAATAATTGAATGGTTAAATTACAGCTCTATTCCATTCTCTCTCTCTCTCTCTTTCTCTAACTTTATTCCGCGAATAATGTCACATATTTGAGACATTATTCTTACATTTGCCTCATCATGAAAGACACCGAGCAAAGCATTATCGAGGCGGCGATCCTGATTTTCAATGAGGACCTCTCTGCGCCGCTGGAAAAAGTGGCGGACCAGGCGCAGGTTACGCGCAGGACTTTGCACCGGTATTTCAAAGATCGGAAGGAGCTGATGGACAAATGCCAGAAGGAAATCCGGAAAGCTTGCGCGGCAGCCATGGCGAATGCGTACAACACAACCCAAAACCCGAAAGAAAGGCTGGAAGCGATGTTTTACGCCGGACTCGATTGCGGCTCTAAAAACACCTTTTTACATAAATTACACACGCTCCACGATCACAAACACCAGGCGGCCAACGAAGAATGCTCCGAATACGACCATACTTTCGAGCTCTGGAAAGGAAATCTGCAATTATTACTCACAACAGGCATTATCAACCAGGGCATGACGGTGGATTGGATACATAACTTCTTCCAGAGCGTAGTGGTGGTGTTTATCAATTCGCAGCAAAAGGGCTCGCTTGCACGCGCGGAGGCACGCCAGCTTGCTTGGTTTTCATTCAGTAAGGGAATAGGTATCTAAAATTTTTTGTCCACCCATGTCTCATTTTTGAGACATTTATATATTTCAAATATGACTGATCAACAACTATTCGACGTCGCCATTATCGGCGGCAGTTATGCCGGGCTTTCGGCAGCCATGACCTTGGGCCGCGCCCGCCGGAATGTGATCATTATCGACAGCGGCAAACCTTGCAACCGGCAGACACCGCATTCGCATAACCTCATTACCCACGACGGCAAGACGCCCGCCGAAATCTCCGCACTCGCACGCGAGCAGGTACTCGCCTACCCGACCGTACACATGCGCGCAGGCCTCGTTACGCACGTGAACGGCAGCGATGGGGCATTCACTGTCACTACCGACAACGGCCATGCATTACAAGCCAAAAAACTCATTTTCACAACAGGTATCCGCGACATTATGCCGGAAATTCCCGGTTTCGCCGAAAGCTGGGGCATCAGCGCCATTCATTGCCCCTACTGCCACGGCTACGAGTACAGCGACGCCCGCACCGGCGTGCTCATGAATGGCGAAATGGCATCGGAATACCTGAAAATGATCCGCAACTGGACCGCCGACCTGACCCTCTACACCAATGGCCCCGCGACATTCGAGGAAGCCGCGCGCGAAAAAATGCTTGCGTTTGGCGCGGAAATCGTCGAACAGCCCATTGCATCCCTCAACCATGAAAGCGGTTACCTCGAAACGCTACGCCTGGCCGATGGAACCACCCGTGAAATCACTGCGCTTTACCACCGCCCGGCCTTCGTACAGCATTGCCTGATACCCGAAGAACTCGGCTGCGAGCTCAATGCGCAAGGTTTTATCAAAGTAGACGAGGCACAAAAAACGACAGTCGCAGGCATTTACGCAGCAGGTGATAACAGTGGTGCATTCAGGGGGTTAACGGGGGCCATGGCTGCGGGTACCACGGCCGGGGCGAGGCTTAATCACGAATTAATCAACGAAGAGTACTGATTGGCGCGCCAATGTGGTAGTTTTGCAGCTTTCGGCGGTCGGCAGTCAATGGTCGGCGGTCAAAAAAATGTTATTTTATCAAAAAGCCGGCAGCCAATCAATGTCCCTATTCAAAACCACCGCCCCCATTACCATCACTTGTTACAAACGCCTCGCGCCATTTCTTGAAAAAGAGGTGACGGAACTGGGTTTCCGGGTGGAAGAGACATTTGCGACGGGCGTACAGCTGCGGGGTACGGTTACTGATTGCATCAAACTGAACCTGAACCTCTACTGTGCGAGCCAGGTGTTATACAGCCTCGGCACATTCAGCGCGCAGCACCCCGACGATGTTTACCGGTTTTTGTCCAAAATGCAATGGGAGAATATCCTGGCCGACGACGCGTATTTCTCGGTGACCAGCAATGTGATGACTGCGACCGTAAACAATACCATGTTCGCGAACCTGCGCGTGAAGGACGCCATCGTGGACAGGCTGCGCGACAAAAAGGGCGCCAGGCCGTCAACCGGCTCGGAGTTGAAAGGTGCAGTGGTGCATTTGTTCTGGAAAGACGACCGCGCCGAGATCTTCATCGATACCTCCGGCGAAACGGTAGCACGGCACGGGTACCGCAAAATCCCCGGCGCAGCACCCATGCTCGAATCGCTGGCCTCGGCGACTATTCTGGCCAGCCAATGGAACCATAACTCGGCATTCATAAACCCCATGTGTGGCTCGGGCACGCTCGCGATCGAGGCCGCATTGATCGCTACCAACAGCCGACCGGGGCTTTTCAGGGATAATTATTCGTTCATGCATTTGCTCGGATATGACGAGGAAGTGTATTTCGCGGCGCAGGACAAGCTCGAAGCGCAGATCATCGAAGCCCCGAATGCCCGCATTATTGCTACCGATCACGATCAGAATGCGGTGGCCAATGCCAAAAAGAATGCGATCGCGGCCGGGGTCGCCGATATGATCGAGTTCGGACTTTGCGATTTTGCCGACACCGAAGTGCCGCAGGATAACAAGGGCGTGTTTTTCGTGAACCCCGAGTACGGCGAGCGGCTCGGCGAGATCAGCGAACTTGAAGAAACTTATGGACGGATTGGTGATTTTATGAAACAGAAGTGTGGAGGATATTTCGGATATGTGTTCACCGGCAACCTCGATCTGGCCAAAAAAATAGGTCTTAAAGCCAAACGCAGAATGGAGTTTTATTCCGGAAAAATAGATTGTCGCCTGCTCGAATACGAGTTGTACGAGGGATCGAGAAGGATATAGTACAAAATCGCCGGCGGGGCGCCGCTGCTTTTGGCATCCTAATCCGGCAACTTTGGCATAATATTTAGATAATACATGACATAACCATTTAGAAAATTGTCATGAAACATTCACAAAGTTCAGGAACCATGCCGAAAGGCCAGGCTCAGAACAGACCTGAAAACAAAGACAATCTGGACAGCAGACATCGTGAAGAAGAGATGGTGAAAGGCAATCATATTACCAGCAACCAGAAAGAGAATCACAGTCTGGGAAAACAGCAAAGGTAGCATTCAAATGCACCCTTAAATGGTTCCTAAGTTGAGAACGAAGTCCGCATGAAACGATCATCCGGACTTCGTTTTTTTTGTGCCCTCACGGGGCATCTGCGGCTAGCAGACCTTCACCATTTCAATCCCCAGCAATTTCCCCAGCTTATCGATTTTGGACGCAATATGCCCGATCCCTACCGCACAGTGGTGCGCCGGGCCGTGGCTGTTCCACCGTTCCGTGAAGCGTTTCGCGCCGATCGGAAACCGGTACCGGCTGTTGGTATTTCCGATTTCCAGAATCGGCCCCGGTACCGACTCTCCTTCCGCTACCAGCAAAATCACCTTCCCTTCCACCGTTTCCACGACCGACAGCAATGTTACCGGCCCGTGTGCGACGCTCATTTCCACCGACAGCCCGTTCCCTACTTTCCCGTGATAGACATACAGCGGTTTTACCTTTGTTTTTCCCTCCGCAATGGCAATATGGCCGGGGCCATCGTGGCCCATCAGCACCACATCATCTTTAAAATCCATCGCATAATACTCTGTGAATGAACCTCCCGCACCGAAACTATCCATAATCTTCATCGCCTGCGCATTTTTCACTTCGTACTCGCCAGCCACGGGAATGCCCCGGGCCGTCAGCAGCGAGTTACCAAGGATGACCGAGCTCATGGTGTCCTCATTCTCCGCATTGCCCGTGCCCTTGTGATAGTAGGCCATCGAGCCCAATTGGTGTATTTCAACCAGTTTTTCCAATGCGGCGGCCGTTCGGGCGGCCCTTTTTATTTCAAATTCAGAACAGTCGTCCTGGATATCGAATGTCGCTCCGAAAGTCCCGATCATTGTTTGCACTTCTTCGTCCGAAACCGATTCGCGGAGGGCCGAGAGTTCATCCACTTCGATAATTTCCACATGCCCGCCGAATGTGGCGCATTGCAATGTGAGGTTGGAATAAATATCGAGCATGCCGCCGTAGTAGTTGCCCATCACGCCCAGACGGTTGTGCGCCATCGTATGTGCTACTTTGGCCGCCTCTATCCACTCGCGGGCCTCCTGCCATACCTCCGGGTCGTCGTGCAATGTGCCGGTGACCTGGTAAAACGGAATGCGCGAGCGGCGGAACACGTTGGCGATCTCGGGTACGGGACAGGCCGAGCAAAAGGCGAGCCATTCGCCGGTCATACGCGTGCGGTCGCCCAATGCATTGAACCATTGGTAATCGATCGCGGGTTCCGGCGTCAGGTTCAGGACGATCACCGGCACCTTCGCGCGCGACACCACCGGCAGCACGGTCGACGACAATGCGTAGGTGGTCACGTAAAGGAAGATCAAGTCCACATCCTCCCGCCGGAACTGGTGGCCGGCTGCCAACGCCTTCTCAGGCGTATCGATGAGTCCGAGGTTGACGATTTCCGCGCCATAACCGCCCAGCCTTTCAGTTACAATGCCGACGTAACCTTTCAGCCGCGCTTCGAGACCTTCAAACTGTGCCCAATAAGCATCCAAACCAATGCCGAACAGGCCCACGCGTAGATTGTATGCATTCTCTTTTGTCATAATCTATACCAGATTGTTGCTTATTCAAAAAGCTTCAATCACAAAGTCTTACTCAAAAAATGTGTTGATATGACACCATCTATCCTTGTGAAAAAGCGGATACAAGTTGACTGATATCCAATTTTCAGGCAGATTGTGCGTTCCTATGCTGAATTTCTGCCGGTCGCCGATCGGCCGGTATTTACACCAAAAACCAGAACCGATGAAACGATATCTGATGGCGCTTACCCTCCTGACCGGCGCCGTTTCCTGTGAATGGATCGGCAATACGCCGAGTTTTGGGGACGATTTTATTACTTATGATATCAAGGCCGGCAACCATGAGGTCGAGCGAAACCTGAATACACCGTTCACAGCCTCTTCCATGCGTTTTCAGGCCGTGTTCGACAGCAGTTGTGTTTACAAAACCAATATCCCTGAAAACCAGAACGATATCAACAAGCTCTACGGTTTCTCGGATTGCAGTTCGCAGCACCAGAACAACAGCGCGCGCTTCGGCTGGAACTGGCGCGAGGGCGCGTTACGCATCTACGCGTACATATATGTGAACGGCGTGCGCCAGGAGCGCGAACTCGGCACCGCCGAGCTCAATGAACTGAACAGCTTCCGGATCGATATCCGCGAAAATACGTACGTGTTTACCTACCGCGGCATCGAAACCGTAATGCCCCGCCACTGCTCGGGCGGTGTGGGTGTTGCCTATAAATTGCTCCCCTATTTCGGCGGCGACGAGGTGGCCCCGCACGATATCCGCATCAAAATCAGGAATTTATAATATTGGCATAAACTGTAATGGACTCCGCCGCGACGGTCAATGCGCCTGCCTCGGCTTGCTCCGGCATTTCCAATGGCCCGTTCCAGGCTGAATCCGAAGATGCCATGAGTTTATGCCAGGAAAGGTGTTCGAAAGGCAGCGACACCTCCTGTGAGGATTTCGAAAAATTGAGAAACGCGACCAAATGCTGCCTGCCCCAAACCCGCTGAATGCAAAGCAGCTCTTTTTCCCCGAAAACTTCCACCGACAAGCCGTTACGGTCGCATTCGCGCAGTAACTGCTGGCTTTTCCGCAACACGATCCATTGCCGGTAGTATTGCAGCATGGTGCCGTGCGGCGGCTGGTCGATGAGCGCCCATTGCAATTTGGAATTTTCAAATGTCGACACCGCCATAGGGTCGGGCGCCTCGCCTTCGAGATGGAATGCGGCAAACTCGCTTTTCCGGCCTTTTCGCACGGCTTCGGCCAGCTCTTCCTCGGTATGGCTCACAAAATACTGGAATGGGTTCGGCTCAGCCCATTCTTCACCCATAAAAAGTAACGGTACAAACGGGCTCACGAACACGGTACCCGCCAGCAGTTTCTGCATTTCAAAACTCACCAATTGGCTTGTACGCTCGCCCAGCATGCGGTTACCGATATGGTCGTGGTTTTGGGAAAAAACAATGAATTGCTGCCCGGGAATGCCGTCCGCTTTTATGCCAAACTTCCGTTTCCGGTGGTCGGAATAAAGGCCGTCGAACACATAGGCGTCCCTGAACGACTTTCCCAGCGAAGCAACCCCATCGAAATCAACATAGTAACCATTCCGCTCCTGCCCGGAGCTCACGCGTAATGCGTGGTGGAACTCGTCGACCCATTGCGCATGCATTCCGTAACCGCCGGCTTCGATAGGTTTTACAAAACGCGTGTCGTTCAGATCCATTTCGACGATCAGGTAATGCTCCCGACCTGTCTCGCGCACGAGCGCATCGACCTGCTGCCGGATTTCCTGCAAAATATGTACGGGACTGAAATCCTTGATCGCGTGCACGGCATCCAGGCGCAGGGCATCGATATGGAAATCGCGGAACCACATCAACGCATTTTGTACAAAGTAATGCCGCACGGCATCCGACCAGGCATCGTCGAAATTGATCGCATCACCCCAGGGCGTGTGGTATTTATCCGTAAAATAATGTCCGAAATGACCAAGTGTATTGCCCTCCGGCCCCAGGTGGTTGTACACCATATCGAGTATGACGGCAATGCCTTTTTCATGGCACGCGTCGACAAGTTGTTGCAACATCGCCGGCCCGCCATACGAATTCTGGGTGCTGTACGGAAATACGCCATCATATCCCCAGTTGCGATCGCCCGCAAACTGGGAAACCGGCATGAGCTCGATCGCATTCACCCCCAGCTCCACAAGATGGTCAAGCTTAGCTTCCACCGCCGCGAACGTACCCTCCTCTGTAAACGTACCCGTGTGAAGTTCGTAAATGATATAATCCTTCATGGATGGATTCTTCCAATTCCGGTCAGACCATTCATACTCCTGTAAATCAAATGCTTCTGACGGGCCGTGCACGCCTTCGGGCTGGTAAAGCGTCGCCGGGTCGGGGTACGGCCCCTTTCCGTCGAGCAGGAAGCGGTAGCGGTCGCCCGGCCATAAAGCGCGGGTTTGCAACGTCCAGAAACCATAGTCCTTCGGTTCCATGTCGAGCATTTTCGCCTCTTCGCCGAATTGTAATTGCAACTTCTCCGCCTTGGGTGCCCAAACGAGCACCTGAGCCTCGCCGCGCGCATCGAATGTAACGCCCGGCCGCATGGCCATCAAATCGTCGTAGCTCATATTTTCTGTTCTTCCAATGCATGTCTGAATACCACTACCGAACGGCTTTCGACCGCAAAACTGTCACCCGGTTTCAGCACCTGGCCGTCGTCGCTCACGCAGGCGGCGGCGGTGTCGATCACTTTTCGCCATTCGCTGCCATATTTCGCGGGCGGCAGCGTGTATTCCACAGGTTCGTAATGCGCATTGAATATCATGTAAAAACTGTCGTCGTAAATAGGTTTGCCTTTCGGATCCATATGCCTGATACCCTTTCCATTCAGGAAAATACCGAGAGATTTGGCGTAATCGTGGTTCCAGTTTTCATCGGGCATTTCCTGACCGTCGGGCAGGAACCAGGCGATGTCTTCGAGTCCGGCGCCCTTGATCGGCACGCCGCGGAACCAGTGCTTGCGCCGGAACGTGGGGTGCGCTTTACAGAACGCGATCAGCTTACGGGTGAATTCCAGCAACTTTTCATCCATTTTGTCCCAATTCAGCCAGGAAATCTCATTGTCCTGACAATAGGCATTGTTGTTACCATTCTGCGAACGGCCCCATTCGTCGCCGGCCACGAGCATCGGTACGCCCTGTGAGAGAAATAGTGTGGTCAGGAAGTTGCGTTTCTGCTTGTTGCGCAGCCCGATTATCTCCTCGTCGTCGGTAGGCCCTTCGGCACCGCAGTTCCAGGAGCGGTTGTGGCTCTCGCCGTCCTGGTTCTCTTCACCGTTTTCATCATTACGCTTATCATTATACGAAACAAGGTCATTCAATGTAAAACCGTCGTGGGCTGTGATGAAATTAATGCTTGCCGTCGGGAAGCGGTCCTCCCCTTTGTACAGATCGGAGCTGCCTGTGAATCGCTCGGCAAATTCGGCGAGCATACTGTCCGCCCCACGCCAATAATCGCGCATACAGTCGCGGTAACGGCCGTTCCACTCGGCCCAGCCGATGGGGAACTTGCCCACCTGGTAGCCGTCGAAACCGATGTCCCAGGGTTCGGCGATGAGCTTCACTTGCGAAATCACAGGGTCCTGGTGAATAATATCGAAGAATGCGCTCAGCCTGTCCACCTCGTGCAGCTCGCGTGCGAGCGTGGATGCGAGGTCGAACCGGAAGCCGTCGACGTGCATTTCGGTGATCCAGTAACGGAGGCTGTCCATAATGAGCCGCAGTACGCTGGGGAGCCTGGCATTCAACGTATTGCCTGTACCGGTATAATCCATATAGTACCGGCCGTCCATGAGCCGGTAATACGCCATATTGTCGATTCCCCGGAACGATAATGTCGGCCCGAGGTGACTGCCCTCACCGGTGTGGTTGTACACGACATCGAGAATCACTTCGATACCGGCCTTATGGAGCTCCTTGACCATATTTTTAAATTCCTTCACCTGTTCTCCATGCGTTCCGGAACTGCTGTACCGCACATCCGGGGCGAAAAAACCGATGGAATTGTAGCCCCAGTAATTGGCTAATCCACGTTCCTGCAAGTGCCTGTCGGAGATAAAATGGTGCACGGGCATCAGCTCCACGGCATTGATACCCAGTTTTTTCAGATAGGCAATGCTGGCCGGATGCGCCAATCCGGCGTAGGTTCCGCGAATGTCTTCCGGCACATCGGGATGCAGGCAGCTGAACCCTTTCACGTGCAACTCATAAATGACCGTGTCGTGGTATGGAATCCCCGGTGCTTCCACGCCTTCCCAATCGAATAAATGGTCTACCACCACGGATTTGGGAATGTAAGGGGCGCTATCAAGCTCGCTGAAACTCAGGTCTTCTTCCGGGTCACCTATATTGTACCCAAACAGCGCATCGTGCCATTGTACAGTGCCGGAAATGGATTTGGCGTAAGGATCAATCAGTAATTTATTGGGATTGAAACGCAGCCCTACCGTCGGTTCATAGGGCCCGTGCACGCGGTAACCGTACAACTGGCCGGGTTTGAGCCCCGGAACATATGCGTGCCACACGTGATGCGATACTTCTTTGATCTGTATTTTAATATGCTCGTTTTTGTCGTCGGCATTTTTGAACAGGCACAGTTCCACACCTGTGGCATTCTCGGAATACAGCGCAAAATTCACCCCTTTACCGTCCCAGGTCGCACCCAGCGGGTACGGCTCGCCGGGAAACACCTTCACGCCGCTTTCACGCGATTGTTCTACAAGTTGTTTATTGGCAATCTTCTTCATATCAGTCTGTTTGAGTTCGGATACACCATTTCTCCACGCATCTGCACAAGCTCAATGTCGGAAGCATTCGATGGGAAAAATGGCTGTTTCACGGGTTGCCTGATACAAAATTATGCCAACACAGGTCGAACACACCCGGGAAGAATTTCCACAGTCACACCGTGACTGCCCATTGAACATAAGTCAACTTGCGGGCACTTCTTGCTTTTCCACAGGTTGTTACAAAAAACTACCCGTACGAGCCATTACTGGTACAATTTTTGTACAAAATACTTACTACACACACGGTAACACTTGTACACACACTTAACAAAATTTGTGTTATTACGAGCCAACCGTATACACGTCCCGGTGTAGCTGCACAGGGTGTCGACGAAAACCAACTGAGTGCCTATTTTACCCGAAACCATGATATTAATTGTCGACGACAGGCCGGAAAACATTTTACCGCTAAAAAAAATCCTGGAACTCCACAATTTTAAAACCGACACCGCGGAGTCGGGAGAGGAGGCATTGAAAAAGGTTTTGAAAACAACCTACTCGGTGATCATCCTCGATGTACAAATGCCGGGCATGGATGGATTTGAAGTGGCCGAGGCCATTGCCGGGTTCGGGAAAGCACGGGACACCCCGATTATCTTCCTTTCGGCGGTTAATACCGAGAAAAAATTCATTACAAAGGGCTATACCTCAGGTGGTATCGACTATCTTACCAAGCCCGTCGACCCTGATATCCTCTTACTCAAAGTCAAGACGTTTTATCGTCTTTTCGAGCAGCAGCAGGAGCTGAAAGCCATTCAGGAATCGCTCCGGCAGGAGATCGACATTCGCAAGCATGCGCAGGAAGAGCTCGCCGCACGGATGGACGAGCTTCGCTTCATTCTCGAATCGTTGCCACAGATCGCATTCACGATCCGGACCGACGGCAAGGTCGAATATGTGAACCAGCTTTGGTTCCAATATTCCACCGACGCCCGGACATTCCCCGAGACGCACCCCGACGACCCCACTTACGAACGCTGGCAGGAGCATTTCCTTAACGGCCTGGAATTTTCCGGCGAGGCGCGTTTGAAACAGCTCGATGCGGACGATTACAAATATTTTTTACTTAAAATCATCCCGGTACTTCAAAACGGGGCTATTGTGCGCTGGGTAGGCACGTTTACCGACATTCACCAGCAAAAAATGGCCAACGAGCTACTGGAACACAAGGTGGAGCTGCGGACCAAAGAGCTCGTCGATAAAAATTCGGAACTGGAAACGACCAACCACGAGTTGCAGCAATTTGCCTGGGTGGTATCGCACGATTTGAAAGAACCACTTCGTAAAATACAGACATTCAGTCATTTAATTAAAGACAAATACCTCACCGGCAACGACGAGGCGGTTTCCTACCTCAACCGGTCAATCAGCTCGTCGGCCCGGATGTCGCGGCTGATCAGCGATCTGCTCGATTACTCGCGACTTTCTGTGACCGCGCATTTCCAGCCTACCAACCTGAATCTACTCGTGGACGAACTGCTCGCCGATTTCGACGAGACTATCCGGGAAAAGAAGGCCGTTATCCGGAAAGACCAACTGCCGATAGTGGAAACGATCCCCAGCCAGATCCGCCAGGTATTCCAGAACCTGATCAGTAATGCATTGAAATTTTCCCGGCCCGACGTTGCCCCCGTCATCGATATCCGCTGCGAGGTTACGGACAGCAAGGCGGTTTCCGGCCCGGCGTCTCCCGACGGTCCGTACTGCCGGATCTCCATCGCCGACAACGGCATCGGGTTCGACGAGAAGTTCCTCGACCGGATCTTCGTCATTTTCCAGCGGCTCAACAACCTCAATGCCTATGAAGGCACGGGCATCGGGCTGGCGATCGCGAAGAAGATCATGGACAAGCACAACGGGCTCATTTCCGCCCGCAGCGCCGAAAACGAGGGCTCCGAATTCATTCTCATACTTCCGTTTGTGCAGGAACATGCATTGACGGCCATTAAAACTGACATTTAGCTGACGCTTACCTATGAAGAAAGCTTCCAATTCGATCATCCAGCAATTACAGATCGTCTTTTCCTTCTCCATCCTTCTCCTGTTCTTCAGCCTTCTGGCCTCCTATTACAGCACGCAGAAGCTGATCAACAATTCGGAGCTCGTCAACCACACCAATGAAGTCCTCATCGAGGCCGAGGCGATCATTTCGCATATGAAAGATGCCGAAACCGGCCAACGGGGGTACCTCATCACGACCGACGCGCGATTCCTCGAACCTTACGAAGGCGCGTATGAAAAAACCACTGACAGCTACAACAACCTGGTGGAACTGACGGCGGATAACCCCGTCCAGCAAAAGAACCTGCGCGAAGTAAAGGCACTCTATGAAGCCAAATTCGGTCAGATGCAGAGCATCATCGATATGGCCAGAAAGAATTCCAATTTCGTGTATGATACCGACGCCCGTTTGCGGGAAATGGTGAGGGGAAAAAAAATCATGGACGACCTGCGGCTCACTACCGAGCGCATTAAGGAAGAGGAAAGCAACAAACTGACAGAACGTCTCGAACAGCAGCAGATTTACATTAAATATACCCCTATCCTGCTGATAGCGGCGGCGTTGATATCGATCCTGATCACCATTTCCTCGTACATGCGCATTCGCGCGGACGTGGGCAAGCGCATCGCGCAACAGCAGCTAGACGAAGAGAAATATGCCGAAACCAACCGCCGCATCGGCCACATCGAACAGGTTACGCAGCGGGTCTCGGACGGAGATTACTCGACCCGAAGCCTCGATGATACCGACGACGAGCTCGGCCGGATTTCCATAGCCCTGAACAAAATGACCAGTTCGCTCGAACAGACATTCAATGACCTGAGCGTGCAAAACTGGTTGCAGGCAGGCGACGTGCAGATCAACGACGCAATAAGGGGCGAGCGCGTGCTCAAAAAGCTATCCGCCAAGCTCATCAACACGCTTACCGCCTACTCCGGCGCGAACCTCGGGACGATGTATATCCTCGATACCGACTGGAATTTCCGCCTCACAGGCACCTTTGCAGCCCAAAACGCGCCGGAAACTGTTGTGACCGGGCAAGGATTATGCGGGCAGGTGATCGAAACGAAAAAGCCGCTGCTCGTGCGCGACGTTCCGGCCGGGTACCTGAAAGTAACATCCAGCCTGGGCGAAACCAGCCCGGCGGCCCTCGCGATCCTCCCGCTCGTGTACTCGTACGAGTGCATAGGCGTGATCGAGCTCGGCTTTTTGAAGGCGCCGGACGACCTTACCATGCGTTTCCTGGAAGAAAACCTGGAAACAATGGCCAGCGGCGTCAATGCCGCATTGGACTATGTGAAACTGCAAAACTTCCTCGAAGAAACGCAGGCGCAGGCCGAGGAACTGCAAACGCAGCATAATGAACTCGAAAACCTGAATGCGGAACTGGAAGCGCAGTCGCAGAAATTGCAGGCGTCGGAGGAAGAGCTGCGGGTACAGCAGGAAGAATTGCAGCAGACCAACGAGGAACTGGAAGAGCGAAGCGGCCTGCTGGAAGAAAAGAACATTGAAATACAGAAAAAAGCGGAAGAACTCGAACTCACCACACGGTACAAATCCGAGTTCCTGGCCAATATGTCGCACGAACTACGCACGCCGCTGAACTCGATCCTGCTGCTGAGCCGCCTGCTTGCCGAGAACGACGACAAGAATCTGACCGGCGAGCAGATCGAATATGCGACGGTGATCCAGTCGTCCGGTAACGGCTTGCTGGGGTTGATCGACGAGATCCTCGACCTGTCAAAAATCGAGGCGGGGAAAATGGAGCTGGATTATGTAACGGTTTCTATCAAAGAGATTTGTGATGATATGAAAGGGCTATTCGCTCCGGTAGCAAAAGAAAAAGGGCTCCGTTTCTCGGTTACGGTCGCCAGCGACGTTCCGGCGGTGATCGAGACGGATAAGATGCGGATGGAGCAGATTTTGAAAAACTTGGTTTCCAATGCACTGAAATTCACCGCACAAGGATCCGTCGACATTACCGTGAAGCTAAACGCCGGAAACGATAAAATGCTGTGTTTCGTGGTCAGTGACACAGGCATCGGCGTCGCACCCGAGAAGCAGCACCACATTTTCGAAGCATTCCAGCAGGCCGACGGTTCTACCAAACGCAAATATGGCGGAACGGGTCTCGGGCTGTCGATCAGCAGGGAACTGGCCAAGCTGCTGGGTGGAGAAATATCGCTCACGAGCGTGGTCGGCCAGGGCAGCGAGTTCACCCTATTTGTCCCGATCAGGGCTTCCTACGGTAACACTGAGCCGGAAACGGTCAGTTTCTTCGGCAATCGCCCGGAAGAGACGGCTTCCAAAATGACGCACGCAGCTCAAAGCAAGTTTATCAGCACGGTCATCCCGGAAAGTATCCCCGACGACCGCTCCACCATGACCGAAGCCGCGAAAACGATCCTGATCATCGAAGACGATACCTTTTTTGCCAAATCACTCCTGGATTACACCCGCAGACAGGGTTACAAAGGCATTGTGGCCGTACGCGGGGACGAGGGCCTGGAACTGGCGCGGACATTCAAGCCAATGGGTATTTTGCTCGACATTCAGCTGCCCGTCGTGAGCGGGTGGGAAGTGATGGACCAGCTTAAAAACGATCCTGAAACGCGGCACATTCCGGTACACATCATGTCGTCGCACCGGATGAAGAACGAGAGTTTGCAAAAAGGGGCCGTCGACTTTATCGACAAGCCGGTGGCGATCGAGAAGATGGACGAGATTTTCCGGAAGATCGAATTTGTGATCAGCAAGAAGTCGAAGAAAGTGCTGATTGTGGAAGATAACTCCATGCATGCCAAGGCATTGGCCTATTACCTGGGCACATATGATATTAATTCGGAGCTGAAAAGCGATATTAACGACGGCATTAACGCACTGTCCAACAACGAGGTCGACTGCGTGATCCTCGACATGGGCATTCCCGATAAAAAGGCCTATGATATGCTCGAAGAGGCCAAAAAGAACCCGGGTTTCGAGCATGTGCCGATCATTATTTTTACCGGAAAAAGCCTTTCGATGACCGAAGAGCTGCGGATCAAGCAATATGCGGATTCGATCATCGTCAAAACCGCGCATTCCTACCAACGCATGCTCGACGAAGTGTCGCTCTTCCTGCACGTGGTGGAAGAGAACAAGAAAAACAACCGCCAGGGTATGGACGCGCGCAAGCTCGGCGGGCTCGGCGAGATTTTGAACAATAAAACTGTATTGATAGCCGATGACGATGTTCGGAACATTTTCTCTCTTTCCAAATCATTGGAAAACTATAAAATGAATGTCCTGACGGCACTCGACGGCGCGGAGGCATTGCAGAAACTGGGCGAAAACCCGGAAGTGGACGTGGTACTGCTCGATATGATGATGCCGCAAATGGACGGTTACGAAACCGCCAGACGCATCCGCGAGAACCCGCAGTGGCGCAACCTGCCGGTGATCGCCGTTACGGCCAAAGCGATGACCGGCGACCGCGAGAAATGCATTAATGCGGGCGCATCTGATTATATTACCAAGCCCGTGGATATCGACCAGCTGATGTCACTCCTGCGCGTGTGGCTTTACGAAAAATCCTGACCCTCACGATGGAAAAGAAAAAGATCATGATCGTCGACGACGACGCCCGGAATATTTTTGCGCTCAAAGCGACCCTCAAATCGAAGGGCTTCGAGTGCATTTCGTGCTCGGCGGCCACCGAAGCATTGGATATCCTTCGCACCGACGCCCCGGTAGACGCCGTGCTGATCGATATGATGATGCCCGAAATGGATGGCTATGAGGCCATTCCGCTGATCAAAGACCTCGGTAATAGGCAGTCGGTACCGGTCATCGCCGTCACTGCGCAGGCGATGGTGGGCGACCGGGAAAAGTGCCTAGGTGCCGGTGCCAACGACTACATTTCCAAACCGATCGATGTCGACAAGCTTTTGAAGATACTTAGTACGATCTGACGGCATGATAGAAGAGGAAGACATCGACCTTTTGCTGAATGACCTGTTCGATCTTTACGGGTACGATTTCACGCGGTACTCGCGCGCTTCGCTGAAACGCCGGGTGGTGCGGTTGTGCTCGCTCGACAAGTTCCCGAGCTTCGCCGAGCTGCGTTACCGTGTGCGGAACGATCCGGCTTATCTCAAACGGTTTGTGGAGGAAGTGACGGTGAATGTCACGGAAATGTTCCGCGACCCGGCATTTTACCGAGCCTTGCGGGACGAGGTACTTCCCGTGCTGGGTACCAAGCCGTTTATCCGCATCTGGCACGCGGGTTGCTCCACCGGCGAGGAGGTGTATTCGATGGCAATCCTGCTCAAAGAGGCTAATTTGCTGCGGCGTTCGCTGTTGTATGCGACCGACCTCAACCCGAGCGTGCTCGAAAAAGTACGGAAAGGCATATTTTCGCTCTCGCTGATGAAGCAATATTCCGAAAGCTACATCGCCTCGGGCGGCACCCAAGATTTTTCCAGCTATTATACGGCGCAATATGGCCAGGCCAAGTTCGACCACGAGCTTTCGGAGAAGATTATTATTTCGACCCACAACCTGGTCTCCGACAGTTCCTTCAACGAGTTCGACCTGATCCTCTGCCGTAATGTGCTGATT
Source organism: Dyadobacter sp. SG02 (assembly GCF_900109045.1). Taxonomy (GTDB): domain Bacteria; phylum Bacteroidota; class Bacteroidia; order Cytophagales; family Spirosomataceae; genus Dyadobacter. Next base: position 226,097 of record NZ_FNYL01000007.1, on the reverse strand, counting down.
TACTTTGACAAGGAATTGCAGGACAGGGTGCTCAAACTCTTCGATGCAAGCCTTGGTACTTTGGGTTACCTTGCATTGGGAACCAAAGAGACATTGAAATTCTCGGCTGTGCAAAACAAGTTCAAGCAACTGAACCGGGAAAAAATATGGAAGAAAACCATTTGAACCCTACCTGCGAATTCCTGTTGATCGGCGGCTCGGCGGGAAGCCTGGAAGTACTATTCCGCCTGCTACCGCTGCTGCGCAGCGACCTGCCTGTTCCCGTAGCATTGATATTGCACCGGCGCAATTCCGCCGACTCGTCGTTATCGGACCTGCTGGGTTCCAAGACATTAAACCCGACCCATGAAGTAGAGGACAAGGAACCCATTACACCCGGAACAATATACCTCGCCCCCGCCGATTACCATTTGCTCATCGAACGCGACCGCACATTCTCGCTGGACTATTCGGAAAAAGTCAATTTCAGCCGGCCCAGCATCGACGTCACATTCGAATCGGCCGCGGAGGTCTACGGGCCGGGACTTGTTGCGATATTGCTTTCGGGTGCGAACGAGGACGGTACCGGCGGGCTGATCGCCGTAAAACGCGCCGGCGGCAGGGCCATTGTTCAAAATCCCGACACCGCGCAAATGCCTTTCATGCCGCATTACGCCCTCACCCACCTCCCTATCGACCACGTCTTCGATACCCTGCAAATGGCCGCTTTCATCAATTCGCTGGAATAGTTTTCGTGAGGTATCATTGATTTCTACCACAAAAGCGAGATTCAGTCTTTCTTTTTAAACGGCTTATTGAGGAGATTTGTAGGGAGTTTAAAACAGTAAGATCATGGCAAAGCCCAATAAAATATACAGCGTTTTATTCAACAAATGCCCCCAATGCGGCGTGGGCGACTTTTTCATCACCAAAAGCGCCTATAACCTCCGGAATTTCGACAAAATGAACCGTCACTGCCCCAACTGCGGCGCCGACTTCGTTCCCGAACCGGGTTTCTATCAGGGTGCATTGTATATCAGCTACGCCTTGTACGTGGCATTTATGGTGATTTACTTCCTGATTTTCGTCAACTTCTTCGGACAATACCTCGATTACTTCCTGGCAAGTATTATCCCGATCCTCGTCATTCTGACGCCGCTATTCTACCGCATGGCACGCCGGACGTGGCTGGCATTGTTCATCAAACCGGTTTCAACCAAGGAACACGCATAATGCGTTTACAACGCCGGGCTCTTCCGGAAATCTTCGGGCGTCATGCCGGTTTCTTTCCGGAAGAACTTGGTGAAATACGAGTTATCATTGAAATTCAGCTTGTAAGCGATTTCGGAGACGGTCAGATCGAGGTTGATCAGCAACCTTTTGGCTTCCAAAACGATCCGGTTGCGGATCAGTTCCCCCGCCTGTATGCCCAGGTGCTCCTTGCATAATGCATTCAGGTGATTAGGCGTTACGTTCAGCATTTCGGCATATTGGCCGGGTAGCCTCAACCGGTCGTAATGCTTGTCGATCAGCCGGATGAAATTGCGTACCGTCGCATTCTTCCCTTTTTCCGCATTCTTTTTCCCGTCGACCGAGTCGCTTTGTTCGATAATCAGGAAGATTTGAAGTAATAAAACCCGCACCATATCGTCGCGCCAGGCCGTTGCGCGGGCATTTTGGCTTAGTAATTCTTCAAACAACCCGCATATGTGCGCACGGATGCCTTCGGACAGCGTCAGCACGTTGTTACTGCTGTCCTGATCGAGAAATGAAAACGAATCGAGGTATTCGGGTTGCAGCAGGAAGGATTTGAAAAACGAATCCGAGAAATTGACCACGTAACCATCCATTTCTTCCTGGAAATCCCACGTATGTACCTGCCCGGGGATCATGAAATAGATCTGAAACGGGAAGGCCTGAAAATGGTGGAAATCAATGGTGTGACGGCCGTTGCCTTCGGTAAAAAGTACCAGGTGATAAAAACTGTGGCGATGCGGAAAAACAAGGCTTTGATGCTCGTGAACGTAATCCGAAAACCGGGCGATCATGATATGGTCTTCGCGGTATTCGGAAAGCGGGCCGATGTCGAGCCGTGGAAATGAACCGTGCATGGCAATACTGATATTGGGTCAGAAACGGCAATTTAAGGTTTATTCGTGATTTGACACCTGTTCCGTATCTTGCGGATATTTCCAAAACCCTTTTTCTGCCGATGTGGAAGGCCTTCGCGTTGTGTATGGCGTTGTTACTGCTCGTTGCCGCATCAGAGCGGGAAACGATCGGCGTGCAAAACTGCACCGATCGCTTCCGGTCTGACGCCAAAGCATTTGCGGCGAGCGTGACGGAAATGCGGATTGCGGTCGAACAAATCGATACCACCAATGCCGGGAGCATTGCGCACGCAAAGCAAAAGCTGAAAGAAGCGCGCCTGGCCTACAAACGCATCGCCTTTTTTCTCGACTACTTCTTTTTTACCTCGTCCCGTATTTACAACCGTCCTCCCAAGAACGAAATAGAAGAACCACACCTCGAATACGGAGCACCCACCGGGTTGCAATACATCGAGGCGCTGCTCTTCGATAACCCCGGTTTGCATAAAACAGAAATACTCCAACAATGCCGGTTCCTGGAAACGTCCGCGGAAGATCTGCCCGCATTGCTTTACAATTTCAAAGCCACCGACGCACAAGTCCTGGAAAGCGTGCGTATCGAGCTGGTGCGGGTGCTGACGCTCAGCATTACTGGCTTCGACGCGCCATTGCTGAAAAGCGGGCTTAAAGAAGCGCTTGTCTCCCTGCAAGCGATCGACGCGGTGTTGACGCCCTACATGAAACACGCCAAAGACGATATTTTATGGAAATCGTTTGTTTCCTGTGAGGTGTCACTTGCGAAAAGCAACGATTTCGATACGTTCGACCGGCTTGATTTCCTGAGGAGTTACGCATTGCCGTTACAGGAGCGTCTCGGCAATATGATCCGTGGAATGGGTTTGGAGCTCAATGAGAAAGGGGTTCTAAATTATGAAGCCAAAAACATTTTCAGTCCCGATGCATTTACGCAAGCCGCTTTTGGCGGGAAGATCAGCAAAGACAGCACGTTGGAGAAATTGGGTGAAAGACTGTTTTTCGAAACGCGTCTATCATCCAACGGCACCCGCAGCTGCGCCTCCTGCCACAATCCCGCCCTGCATTTTACCGACGGGCTCCCCCAAAGCATAGGCATTCACCCCGGTCAGTCCGTGCGCCGTAATGCGCCATCTTTAATGTACAGTTCATTCCAACACGCGCAATTCTGGGACGGGCGTGCACGTACGCTGGAAGAGCAGATCCGCACCGTGATCCACGACAGCCTCGAAATGAATGGCAAACCGGCAGAAATAATCCGCAAACTGGCCAGGCGGCGCCCTTACCGGCGGCTGTTCCGAAAGGTATCCCCCAACCGCAAAGCGTTGAATGATACCATTATTTACAAGGCCATCGCAGCGTACGTGCGTACTTTGCAGCCATTCACCTCCGATTTCGACAGATACATGGCGGGCAACAGGTCGGCTTTGACCGACCGGCAGGTAAACGGGTTCAACCTTTTCATGGGCAAGGCGCAATGCGCTACCTGCCACTTCGCGCCGCTTTTCAACGGGCTGATCCCGCCTACGTATACGCTCACGGAGTTTGAAATACTGGGCACCACCGCTACGGACGATTTCCTGCGCCCCAAAGCGAGCCCCGATCAGGGACGTTTTGAAACCCGCCCTACCCCCTATTATCGGGGTGCATTTAAAACACCTACTGTCCGAAATGCGGCCGTAACTGCTCCCTATATGCACAACGGCGCCCTGGGCAGTCTGGAAAAGGTGATGGAGTTTTACGACAAAGGCGGTGGCGCAGGCCTGGGCCTCGCTATTCCCGAACAGACATTGCCTTCCACACCGCTTAATCTCTCGGATGAGGAAAAATCTGATATCGTTGCCTTTTTACATTCGCTTACCGACCATTTATGAAAACATATTTACTGACCTTCCTTTTATTCCTCTCTCTCGCAGCCGCCCACGGGCAAGGTACGCTCCTGCGCGGCCCGTATCTGCAAGTAGCGACGCCCACCAGCATTGTGATCCGCTGGCGGACCGATCAGCCTTCCAATTCCGTAGTAAAAATTGGCGGCAGTGCACAATCGCTCGGCCAGACTTTTACCGATAATACGGCTACCACCGAGCATGAAGTGAAAATCACCGGCCTGCAAGCGGAGACACGCTATTACTACTCCATTGGTTCGCAAACGACGGTTTTGCAGGAAGGCGTTGAAAATTATTTCCAGACAACCGCCGTCGCGGGCAAGCCGGGAAAATACCGTTTCGGCCTGCTGGGCGATTGCGGCACCAACTCGATCATACAGGATGCGGTAAAGTTCAGGATGATCGAATACCTTGGACTCAACTACATGAATGCGTGGCTTCTGCTCGGCGACAATGCCTATTCGTTTGGCCGGGATGCCGAGTACCAGTCCAATTTTTTCAACCGGTACAAGGATAACCTGCTCAAAATGTACCCGCTCTTTCCTTCTCCCGGCAACCACGATTACGACAACGACAATCTGGCCCGCCAGAACGATCATAAGATACCCTACTACGATGTATTCACAATGCCGACCCAGGGCGAAGCAGGCGGCGAGCCTTCCGGCACCGAATCATTCTACTCGTTCGATTACGGCAACGTCCATTTCCTCTCGCTCGATTCCTACGGCCGGGAAGACAATGCGACACGGCTTTACGACACGCTCGGCAGGCAGGTGCAATGGATCAAAAAGGACCTTGCGGCAAATAAAAACAAAGATTGGGTCGTGGCATACTGGCACCACCCACCCTATTCGAAAGGTTCACGCGAGTCGGACGGTGACCCTGAAATGGCCGCCATACGCCAAAATTTCATCCGCATCCTCGAACGGCTCGGAGTGGACCTTATCATCTGCGGGCACAGCCACGTGTACGAGCGCTCGCGCCTTATGGGCGGGCATTACGGGCAAAGCAATACTTTCGACGCGTCCAAACACGTCGTCGACCCCTCCTCGGCGCGGTACGACGGGTCGGAAAACTCGTGCCCCTACATCAAAAACACCCCGCAAAGCCGTGGGACCGTGTACGTCGTAGCCGGTTCGGGCGGACAGCTGGGAAATCCCAAACCCGATTTTCCGCACAAAGCCATGTACCATTCCGACGCCGAGCATGGCGGAGCGCTTATGCTGGAAGTAGAAGGCAACCGGCTGGATTTGAAATGGATAGCAGAAGACGGCGTCATCCGCGACAAGTTTACCATGGAAAAAGGCGTGAACAACGAAACGACGCTGGAATTAGCAAACAACCAGCCTGTCGAGCTGAAAGCGTCGTTTGTGGGGGATTATGTTTGGAGTAATGGTTCAAAGACACGAATGATCAATGTGCAGCCAACAGAAAATACCGACTACACGGTGAAAGACGGGCAGAACTGCATTCAGGACGTGTTTCATGTAAAAGTTGCGCAACCTAAGCCTGATCCTGCGAAACTGTTCAGTCTTACGGCAGACAGGGATAGTAAAAATGCAGTGACCGTTAAATGGACTAGCGAAATGGAAACAGAACTATCACATTATGCCGTCCAGCGCTCTAACGATGCCACGAATTTTACCGAAGTAGGAAAAGTAACGGGCGGCCCCAACTCGCAGCAACGAAAAGACTACGTATTCGTGGACACTCAAAGCCAAAGTTTGCCAATCAACAACACCTATTACTACCGTCTGGCTACCAATGCCCTGGATGGCCGCATTGTTTATTCCCGCATCGTCTCCGTGAAACTCACAGACCCAATCCTCGCTGCCGAACCCAATCTTTCGTTGGACATAGAAATCATCCCGAACCCGTCATCAGCGAGCCAAATGCAAATCCGGACAATCAGCCAAACGGCCCAAATAGCCGAGTTAACACTGACCGACGTTTCGGGAAGGACCCTGGATACCCGGAAAATGACGATCAGCAACGCGCCAGCCACATTCCTGCCTCCCCAACTCACGACCGGCATTTATTTCCTGAAAGTGAGTGTAAACGGCCGGAATGCGGTGAAAAAGCTGGCGATCCATTAGAGGCCTATTTTTTGACAAACCTTCCCGTATGTACGGCCCCGTCGGCGTAGGCGACTTTGGCTACGTACATTCCGCCCGGTAAAAGGCTCGTATCGATCGTCGCGGGTTCCGGTAGAGACATTGTATTCAAAGATTTGATTACGACACATTTACCGGCGGCATTATACAAAGTAATCTCCCGGATGGCACCGTTCGTCGGACGGATGATCAGGCTGGCCGCTACCGGATTGGGGTATATTTCAAACACCGGAAGATCATCAAAGCGCACCGCCTGAATGCTGCTGAATGCAAATGTACCGTCCCGGTCTACCATTTTAAGGCGGTACAGATTGCCGCCTTTCAGTGGATTCGAATGCGTAAAAGTGTAGGTTTTCACCATGGCACTTTCACCGGCAGCCGCTTTTTTGCCTATTGAAACCCACGACTTTCCGCTACCGCTATTTTGTTGTATTTCAAAATAATCGCTGTTCGTTTCCTCGCTCGTCGACCATTCGAGCATTGCCGATTTCCCTTCTTTCCTTGCCACGAAGGAGATCAGCGTGACCGGGAGCTGAACGCAAGCGAGGTCCACCATTTCCCGCGTTTCGCAATCGCCCAGGTTGTTCTCGATCAGCGCGTCTTCCTCTGATTTGGTTTTCAGTATCGCGCAGAATTTCGTTGTAGCGCAAGTTTCGAGCGCGGCATTGTCGACAATCGTAATCGTACCGCCAATCGCATCGAGACTGCTCAATCCATCCAGGCTCGTAAGCAGCGAGTCTTCGGCCAGCAGGAAACCACCACCGATACTCTGCAATGCCGCCAGGCCATTGAGATTGGCCAGACTATCATTATAGGTTATTGACAAAGAGTCGATTATCGAAGTGATGTTGTCCAGGCCATCCAGTGATTTGAGGCTGGGATTGGCCTCGATGAAAACGCGGCCGGCGGTTGTCAGGCTGTTGAGCCCCTGCAAATCAGGCAGTAAGAGGTTCGCACCAATCACCAGGGTTCCGTCCTGTCCGAGTGATTGCAGGCTACTCAGGCCGGCAAGGCTTGTCAGCGAAAAGTTATAAATCACCATCAGGTCGCCGTCGATGGACGTCAGCGAGGATAACCCGTCCACATTTTGCAAAGAAAAGTTGAGTGCGAGTTGTATACCCATATTTCCGACAGAAGTCAGCCCGTTCAGCCCGTCCAGGTTTTCCAGCACGGGATTGAGTGTGATTACCATTTCGGCGCCGAAAGACAGCACGTTCTGCAAGCCATCCAGGGTGGTAAGCGACGAATTTGCGAACAAATAGAACCCGCCGCCCACGAAAGAAAGGTTAGTCAACGCCGACAGGTTTGTCAGACTATCGCTGTCCCCGATCGTGAGATGGCTGCCAATGGAAGCCAGCTGATTGAGCCCGTCCAGGTTTTGGAGAAACAGGTTGTATTCCAGAAAAAGCTCGCCACCGACCGACGTCAGTTGGTTAAGACCTTGCAGGTTGAGCAGGCTGTCATTAAAATCGATAAACGCGCTACCTCCTACCGACGCCAGCCCGTTCAGCCCGTTCAGGTCCTTGATCGAGTAATTATTCGTGATTTCCAGGTCACCATTGAGTTGCGTAATGCTCTCCAACCCCGCGAGGGAAGTAAGATTGGTATTGAAACCAATGCGAAGGGAATTATCGACGGATACAACCGCGAGATCATCGAGCGTCGTGAGCGAATCTGTTGTGCCGATGACCAGCGACCCGCCTACCGCACCGATGTTCCCGATTCCCGCCAGGTTTTTCAATGCCAGGTTGCCGTCGATGATCAGGTCGCCGGGCACGATGTTCAGGCCTTCGAGCCCCGCCAGGCTTTCCAATGCGGCATTATCATAGATTTCCACCACCGAACCGACCGAAGTAATCGTAAGGTCGCTGATCGATTTCAGGGAATCGCTCTGCGCGATCACCAGCGAGTCGGTTACCGAAGCGATGTTTCCGATCCCCGCGATGTCTTTCAGCACGGTATTGGAATCTATTACCAGACTGCCCGTCAAAGCGGTAAGGCCTTCGAGCCCGTCGAGGTTTTCGAGTAACGGATTACCATATATTTTCACAGAAGAGCCGACCGAAATGATATTCGCAAGGCCCGCCAAACTTGTCAGCGACGGGTTATTCCTGATCGTGATACTGCCTCCCACACTGGTAAGCGTACTCAGCGAATCGAGGTTCGCGATATCATCCCCTTCAACAATGAGGTTACCCGGCAAATTAACGCAACCCGGATTGGTCGCCACGAAATTATCCAGCGTGAGCTGATCGCCGACGATGAGGTCGGTAGGACATTGTGCCCAGGCGGCAAGCGGCAGCAGCGCTACCAGCAGGAGGTAGAATTTTTTCACAAATAGGAAGGGTTTGTGTTTATCGAAAAATTTTCCGGCGATTATAGCTAAAAACCTTTGAATCACAAACCCTTACCCGTAGTATTAGTTTTAATTTTTAGGTATCGGAACTATGCCGACTGCATCTTGGCCCCGGGCTTTTTAAGAATCAGCGCCGAAATGAGCGTCACCACCAATCCTACCGGTAATATCTCGGCATAAGTCCACAGGATAACCATCAATGGGCTTTGGTACATCTCCTTGTACCCGGCCAGTTCGGTCACCTTCGCTTCGAGCTCCGCGGGTGAGGGGCCTTCGGCCTGGAACTGTTTCAGCAAATGCGCCGTGTATTTGTCCATGAAATCGGGAATGAAAAGGTAGTAATCGATCAGCCAGACGATCACATACACCGTCGATGCGACCAATGTAATGTACAACCCGATTTTGAATGCCTTGCCAAATGTAACCGTGCCGCCGCTGTACTTGTCGCGGTAGTTTTTGATCCCCACGAACACCATGGAGAACGACAGCAGCATGGCCGCGTAACCCAGCAGCATATTACCTTCAAACTCCTGTTTTTGATAGCAAACCGCCATGGAGCAAACCATGAAAGTCGACACAAGCGCCCCTGAAATCAGCCCGCAGATAACGATAATCCTGTTCATATCATTTTGATTTAAATGTCTTATAATGCTGCGAAATTGGGCTGTAATGGCCATTTCCGATTCATACTTTCGGGTGATTTTACATCAGGGAGGTAAAATTATCGCCTGTTCTTTAGTCATGTGTTGTCACGGTTGGTCAGCTGTTGTCAAAATTATGTAGTGACCACACCTGACCACACTTGACAACACATGACCACACATGACAACACCTGATCACTCTTAACAACACTTGACAACACTTGACAACACTTGACAACACCTGACAACACCTGACCACACCTGACCACACCCGACAACACCAACATCACCCATACCAGCATCATGCGATCAGCCTGAGACGCCTCGCGCGCTCGACTGCCTGCGTGCGGTTGCGAACTTCCAGCTTTTCGAAAATCCGTGAAGAATGCGTCTTGACCGTGTTCAGCGATACGAACAACCTTTCGGCGATCTCCTGATTACTCAGCCCTTCGGCCACCAATTGCAGCACTTCCAGCTCCCGCTGGCTAACGCCCAGCCGCAGCCGCTCCGGCTCGTTGACCGTAAAATCCTCGCCCGCCGTCACGTACACCTCCCGCTCCACGATCCTCGTCTCCACTTTGGGTGTGGTAAGCTTGTGAGCCAGCCAGATGCCCAACCCGGTGAACATCAGCGCGATAGCCCCTACGTAAATTTCGATGATATGGTCCATGATCAGGAACCGCAATTCGAGCCACCTGAGCACAAAAAGCAACAAGGCAAGCGATACCCCGTAGAGTAACTCCTGCCTGTGTTTGTGGTAAAAATCGCTGATCGTTTTGGAAACCATTTGTAACCAGTCCGTTGGTTTTCCAAAAATAGAAATTTTCGGCCAGCGGTCGCGGTTTTGCAGGCCGCTATTTGTGCCTGAGAATGACGTCCTTCACCCCTTCGCAAAGGTTTTTGATACGGTGGTAAGAATCGCGGCTGTTTTCCTCCTTGTCGAGGTAGATCATCACCTCGCCCGGCGACGATTCGACGGTCAGTTTTGTCTTGTCTTCCAAAATCGTGACGATCTTGGAATCCCGCTCGGGGTCAATGCGGATCGACTGAATATGGTCGTTCAAGAACTCGCTGACCTCCGGCGACAGGTTATCGTCGAAATGGGCTTTGAAGCGATAATAATCGTCTTCGTCTTTGACGGCAATGCTTACATCACCGTTGTTGCAAGAAGTGAGCATGCCGAGCATGACAATTTGAGAGAAAAGTAATGATTTTAATTTCATGGCTAAAAGTGCTTTACAAGGTACTATGCAATATACAGTACCTGTTTGAAAACTGCAATAGTGATGTGATGAGCGGCAATGCGTGTTTTGTATTAAATTGGCTAAAAACTAATCCTGCAACCGCCTTGAAAACAACCTTGCTTCACTCCTTGAATGGCCGGTACCCGAAACCGCGCCTGTTTTTATTCATCCTGTTGGCGATCTTTGCGATAGCAAATGTGCGCGCTCAGACCGCTCCAAAAGAAGACTCCCTCTACGTCCGCGAGCATTATACCAAAATCGAGCGGCAGATCCCGATGCGCGACGGTGTGAAGCTCTTTACTTCCATTTACCTACCAAAGGACATTTCAAAAAGCGAAACCTACCCCATCCTGCTCAACCGGACGCCTTACAGCGTGGCACCTTATGGCGAGAATGTCTATAAAACTTCGCTCGGGCCGAGCATGCTCTTCGCGCGGGAAGGATATATTATTGTGTATCAGGATGTAAGGGGAAAGCTCATGTCCGAAGGTGATTTCGAGGCTTACCGACCGTTTATTCCTGTCAAAAAGGCTAATACAGACATTGACGAGAGCTCGGATACCTACGATACGATCGAATGGCTCCTTAAAAACATCGAGGGAAACAATGGCAAAGTAGGTACCTGGGGCATTTCGGCACCGGGATACTATGCTACCATGACGGCCGTGGATGCCCACCCGGCATTGAAGATCGCCTCGCCGCAGGCACCGGTTACCGACTGGTTCATGGGCGACGACCGCCACCATAACGGCGCATTTTTCCTGATGGGCACATTTGCATTCCTGTCGTCTTACGGTGCGCCGCGGCCAACGCCTACGCCAAAGCCCTCGCCCCAGTTTTCGGCCTGGGGAACGCCCGATTCCTATGAGTTTTACAAGAAAATGGGTCCGCTGAAAAACTTTAACGAGCAGATTTTCAAAGGCCAGAACCGTATCTGGAACCAGATGATGGAGAATGAAACATACAACGATTTCTGGAAAGCCCGCACGCCGGTGCCGCATTTGAAGAATGTCAAACCGGCGGTAATGGTCGTGGGCGGCTGGTTCGACCAGGAAGATTTGTACGGGCCGCTCAAAACGTACCAGGCCGTTACTTCCCAAAATCCTCAAACGCCCAACTGGCTCATTATGGGTCCCTGGATTCACGGCGGCTGGGCGCGCGGTACGGGGGAATCGCTGGGGAATATCCGGTTTGGGGCCAAAACCAGTACGTTTTACCAAAAGGAAATTGAACTGCCGGTTTTTAACCATTACCTGAAAGACCAGCCCGACCCTAAATTGCCGAAAGCCTACATTTTCGAAACAGGGGCTAACGAATGGCGTAAGTACGACCAGTGGCCTCCGAAAAATACGGTCGAGAAAAAGCTCTATCTGCATCCGGACGGCACATTATCCTTTTCTCCGACGATGACCAGAATGCAGGTGGGCGCCAAACCTGCGTTCGACGAATATCTCAGCGACCCGGACAAGCCGGTGCCGTACACTTCTGAAATCCGCATTATCCGCGGCGCCGATTTTATGTACGAAGACCAGCGCTTCGCCGCCTCGCGCCCGGATGTGCTCGTGTATGAATCCGAAGTTTTGAAAGAAGACGTGACCATTTCCGGCAACGTTTTTGCCGATCTGTTCGTGTCCACCACCGGCACCGATGCTGATTTTGTCGTAAAACTGATCGATGTCTACCCCGGCGACGCGCCGAATGACAGCCCCGTTAACCCGAACATGAAAATGGGCGGCTTCCAGCTGCTGGTCCGGGGCGAGGTAATGCGTGCCAAATTCCGCAAGAGCTTCTCCAAACCCGAACCGATGACGCCCGGCAAGGTCGAAAATGTGAAATTCGATATGCAGGATGCCGCGCACCGCTTCAAAAAGGGCCACAAGATGATGGTACAAGTGCAAAGCTCCTGGTTTCCGCTCGTGGACCGCAACCCTCAGAAGTTTGTAAATATTTATAAAGCCAACGCCTCCGATTTCCAGAAGGCTACGCACCGCGTGTATCTCTCGGGCGAGGCGTCCTCGTACGTGGGCGTGCGCGTGGTCGAGTAGCGCGCCTCAGGCGAGCTTTTTGAATGCAATGGTGAAAGTACTTCCCGCGCCCAGCTCGCTTTCGACAGTGAGCGTACCGTCCTGAGCTTCCATGAATTCGCGACTGATCGCGAGGCCCAGGCCGGTACCTTCCCTGGTGGAGCCCGGCACGCGGAAATAGCGGTCGAAAATCTTGTTCTTATATTCCTGCGAAATGCCCTGACCGGTGTCGGTTACGGCAATACGTACTTTCTCCGTGTCTTCTTCGAGGATAATGCGGATGGTGGAATGGTCGTAGGAATAGCGGATCGCATTGGAAACGAGGTTGGTAAGCACCCAGGCAGCCTTTTCCGAATCCGCCAGGATGTTGGATCGCACGTCATGGTCTTCTATGTGAAGTCGGATATCACGGCTTTCGGCCTGCGTCTCGTTGGATGCGACGGCATACCGGACGATTTCGCGGGGCGACGTCCCGGCAATATTGAGCTGAATTTTACCGCTTTCCACCTGGGTGATATTCAGCAGCTCGCCGGTGATTTTCAAAAGGCGGTCGGCGTCCTCGCGGATGCTGTCGAGCAGGCTGCGCTGTTCTTCGTTGGTATCGCCCACCCGTTCGTTGCGCAGCAGGTCGAGGGTTATTTTAATGGAGGAAATAGGCGTTTTGAGCTCGTGCGAGACGTTGGCGATGAAATTCGTTTTGGCAAAATCCAGCTCTTTGTAAGGCGTTACATTCCGCAGGATGATCACGTGCCCGATCGAGCGCGGCTGATGCTCGCCCGTGGGAACGATGGAAATATCGACATATTCCTTCTCAAAATAGCTTTCCTTGTCGTCGGCATAGATTTTCATCGCCATGCTTTGTCCGTTGCCCCGCTTTTGCGGCTCGAAAATATCTTTCACCAGCGAACGGACCAGGTCGTTGTGCAATGCAACGTCCGTCGCGTCGCGGCCTACCAGCTCCGAGGCCTGCAAACCGGTCACCTTACGGGCCACCCCGTTGGCAAAAATCACTTTCCGGTTTTCGTCCAGGCCTATTACCGGGTCGTGCATATTGTCGATCAGCGTCTCCACCCGCTTTTTCTCGATCATCAGTTTGGCGAGATTACTGCTGTTGTATTCTTCCAGCTTCTCGGCCATGGTATTGAACGACTGCGCCAGCTGCCCGTATTCGTCGTGGCTACCGAAATGCACCCGTTCAGTATAGTTCTCATTGGCTATCTGCCGGATACTTTCGGTGAGCTCGCGGATCGGGTTGGCAATGTTGCCCGGCAGGTTTACGAACAATGTGAATGCGATAACAAAACACAATGTGCCCGTAATCCCGATCCAAACCATCGAACTTTTGGCCGTCTGGCCCGCAATATGGCTTTTCCGGTTGATGGCATCCAGGTTAATGCTCATGATTTCCAGGGCATCGTTACGGATCAGCGCCACCGTTTCCTTATCACGGACATTCGTTTTCAGTTTTTCAAAATGGCCTGCCAGCTGCGCCGTAAGTTCCTTTTCACCTGTTTCAGTGATATTCTTCCGCTGGGCTTCGAGGTTCTTTTTAAATGCATCCAATGCCCCGGCGTGCACTTCCAGCTCGTCGAGCGCTCGGAGCATCTGGCGGGTATATTCAAGGGAGTTGTGATTGGCAATGAGGATATTGCGCGAATCGGCCGAAAGCAGGCTTACCTGTCTGATACCCACCACGGCCAGCACCGTGATCATGGCGAAAAGCAGGCCGATACCCAGCCTTAGTTTGGTTTTGATCTTCATTTCAGGAACGAATTACGAGGTCAATGTCGGAAGAAGACATTTTATTTAAAAGCCCGTTGAACACATTCGTAGCCAGAATGATGTCCGGCGCTGGTTTCCATATCAGCAGCCGCTGTCGTTCAGTTGTTTCAAATGTATTTTATACAAAACGTCGGGAACAATGTCGGCGGGCAGTGGCGACGGCGTGTTTCTGGCCTTCGTCCATACATTGGCATACACAAACACGTTCTCGATCAGGAGCTTCACCATCGTGTCTCCTTCCCGGTAGACTTCCTCAGCAAGGCTGAAACAACGTCGCGCCGCGCGGAAATGCCGGTGCTCCATGGTGTTTTTCGTGCAAGCCGACAGGTAATGGATTGATGAATGGATAGAATTGAAAGTATGCGCCGACACTACCGCGCAATCCGCACCGGCCACGACAGGAAGTTCATTTTTGAGCAGGTTAATGATTTGTAACTGGGTAAACATGGCTGTAATGAGTTTAAAACCAGGCAGGAATGGCTCCCTGCCCGGCTGTTGGGGTTATTTCAATTGATCGAGTGCCAGGTTCAGTTTCAGCACATTGATTTTCGCCGGCCCGAACATGCCGAGCAATGGTCCGTTGATATGATCCTTCACAAGCTGTTGCAACTTCTGCTCCGGCAGGTTACGAACCTTGGCGATCCGCTCCACCTGCACCAGCGTCGCTTTTTCGGAAATGTCCGGGTCCAGACCGCTCCCGCTCGCAGTGACGAGCTCAACCGGAATATCAGCCTTCTTCACGCCCGGGTTATGCACGAGAAAAGTATCGATACGGGCCTGAACCACGCCCAGGTACTCTTCATTGGAAGGGCCCTTGTTGCTACCTCCGCTACCGGCCGCATTGTAACCCACCGCCGAAGGCCGCGAGTTGAAGTATTTGTCATCCGTAAACGACTGCCCGATATTGGCATAATAACGCTTGCCATTTTGCTCGATTACCTCACCTTTACCATGGTTAGGGAAAACCTGGGCCGCACCCAGAACCACCAGCGTATACACGCCCGAGAAGAATATCAGCGTCACGATCGTCAACCGGACCGCTGGGAGAATGTGTTGTTTCATGATATTTATATTTTTATTTTTGAGAAAAAAGAAATGGTATGGATGCTGTGTTAAAAATTCAATCTTCGGAATTCACAGATGAATTGATCGAGAAAATCAAGGCGCTGATTCGTGGTAAGGAAAACTCGGAAATCACCATCAGCATTAGCGACCAGGCTTCCAATGGCACCCTTCGTGAAGAAACCCGCGAAGAATATTTTGAACGACTTGAAAAAGGCATCAAAAACCTTGAGAAAGGCGATGTGATCACTTTCAGCGGCGATTCTTTTGAACTTTTCAGCAAACATCTGACAGAAAAAGAATGAAAAACACGGTTTTCGATCCTATTGCATTCGAAGACCTTGCACAATGGGCTAAAACTGACCCGAAACTGACAAAAAAGGTTTTTGAACTTATTGCCGACATTCATAAGCATCCATTCGAAGGGCTTGGCAAGCCCGAAGGATTGAAACATCAGTTCAAAGGATATTGGAGCCGCAGGATAACCGACGAACACCGATTGATTTACAAAGTCCTTACTTCCGGCGAAATTTTCGTGCTGAGCGTCCATGGCCATTACGAGCAATAAGTTAAAACCAAACACTAACCAGCAAGTCAATCGCCTTAATCCCCACAAAAGGCACCAGCACCCCTCCTAATCCGTAGATCAGCAAGTTCCGTCTCAGCAATGCGCTGGCGCCGATAGGCTTGTAAGTCACCCCTTTCAATGCGAGCGGAATAAGCAGCGGGATGATGACGGCGTTGAAGATGATGGCCGAGAGGATCGCGCTCTCGGGGGTGTGCAGGCGCATGATGTTGAGGCCTTGCAGGGCCGGGATCGATGCGATGAACAGGGCCGGCACGATGGCGAAGTACTTGGCGACGTCGTTGGCAATACTGAATGTCGTGAGCGTACCTCGGGTCATGAGCAACTGCTTACCGATTTCGACGATTTCGATCAGCTTGGTCGGGTCGTTGTCCAAATCCACCATATTACCGGCTTCCTTGGCGGCTTGTGTACCGGAGTTCATGGCCACGCCCACGTCGGCCTGCGCGAGGGCCGGTGCGTCGTTGGTACCGTCGCCCATCATGGCTACGAGTTTCCCTTTTTGCTGCTCGGCTTTGATGTAATTCATCTTATCCTCGGGCTTGGCCTCAGCGATGTAGTCGTCGACACCGGCCTTTTCGGCGATAAATTTGGCAGTCAACGGGTTATCGCCGGTTACCATCACCGTTTTGACGCCCATTTTGCGCAACCTATCGAAACGCTCCTGAATGCCAGGTTTGATAATATCCTGCAACTCGATCACACCGATTACTACCTCATTTTCAGCGACTACCAGCGGCGTACCGCCATTGCTGGAAATATCCCTCACTTTCTCCGCAGTATCAATTGGAAATGCATTACCTGCTTTCTCCGCCAGTTTGCGGATCGCGTCGGACGCGCCCTTGCGTATGCGGGTGTCCAGGAAGTTCACACCCGAGCTTCTCGTTTCAGCCGTGAATTCGATGAACGTCGGGTTTTCGACGCGCAGCTGATCGGAATGCAGGTCGGCGAGCTCTATAACGGACTTACCCTCAGGCGTTTCGTCGGCAATGGAGCTCAGTGCGGCCGCTTTGATGAAGTAGCTTTTGTCGACACCTTTGGCAGGCCAGAAATTGGTGGCTTTACGGTTACCGATCGTGATGGTACCGGTTTTATCGAGCAACAGGGTGTCGATATCACCGGCTGTTTCCACGGCCTTACCACTTTTGGTGATCACATTGGCGCGCAATGCGCGGTCCATACCGGCGATACCGATGGCCGATAGCAAGCCGCCGATGGTAGTCGGGATCAGGCAGACGAACAGGGAGATGAATGCGGCGATGGTAATAGGTGTGTTCGCGAAATCACCGAAGGGTTTCAACGTGATACAAACGATGATGAATACCAGGGTAAAACCGGCCAAAAGGATCGTCAACGCGATCTCGTTCGGCGTTTTCTGGCGGCTGGCGCCTTCTACGAGGGCAATCATTTTATCCAGAAAACTCTCGCCCGGTTCGGTGGTCACTTTCACTTTAATGCGGTCGGAAAGGACTTTGGTACCGCCGGTAACACTGCTTTTGTCGCCTCCCGCCTCGCGGATCACGGGCGCGGATTCGCCGGTAATGGCACTTTCGTCGATGGTGGCAAGACCTTCGATGATCTCCCCGTCGGTCGGAATAATATCGCCCGCTTCGCAGAGGAAAATGTGGCCCTTGCGCAACTGCGAGGAAGGGACGATTTTGATTTCATTCACATACATATCACCCACCGGCTGGATCCATTTCGCAGGAGTTTCTTCGCGGGTTTTACGCAAACTGTTAGCCTGCGCCTTACCACGCGCCTCGGCGATAGCTTCGGCGAAGTTGGCGAACAAAAGGGTGAGCAAAAGGATCAGGAAAATCACCAGGTTGTAAACTATACTGCCCTGCGATTTTTCGCCTGATATGACCCAGATATTCACGATCAGCATCACAAACGTACCGATCCATACGGTGAACATCACGGGGTTACGGAACATGATCCGCGGGTTAAGCTTCACAAAGGATTGCGCCAGCGCTTCCCGTACGAGGTCTCCCTGAAAAAGGGATGTATTTTGAGCTTTCATTTTGGGTATTCGGTTAATTATTGCATTGAAAAATATTCGGCGATCGGCCCGAGGGTCAATGCGGGGAAGAAGGATAATGCGGTGATGATTACGATCACTGCGAACACCATGATACCGAAGGTACCGGTGTCGGTTTTGAGGGTACCGGCGCTTTCCGGAACGTGTTTTTTGGATGCGAGAATGCCCGCAATGGCTACCGGACCGATGATCGGGATAAAACGCGACAGGATGAGCACGATACCGCAGCTGATGTTCCACCAGGGCGTGTTGTCGCCCAGGCCCTCGAAACCGCTGCCGTTGTTGGCCGCCGAGGAAGTGTATTCATAAAGCATTTCGCTGAAACCGTGGAAACCGGGGTTATTCAGCGTGCCGGCGGTCAGTTCGGGCATCGCAACGCCCAATGCGGTGGCGGCGAGGATCAGCAACGGGTGCAGCAGAGCGACGATCATGGCGATCTTCATTTCCCTCGCTTCGATCTTTTTACCCATAAATTCGGGCGTACGGCCGACCATAAGTCCGCTGATAAAGACAGCCAGGATGATGAATATGTAAAAATTGAGAATCCCCGCGCCCGCACCGCCGTAGAATGCGTTGGTCATCATGGACAGCATTTGGGTCAATCCCGAGACGGGCATGAAGCTGTCGTGCATGGAGTTGATCGAACCCGTAGAGATAACGGTAGTGGCTATACTCCAAAACGCAGAGGCCGTTGTCCCGAACCTGGTCTCCTTGCCTTCCATCGCGCCGGAGCTCATATCTACGCCCATTTGGGCGATTTTAGGGTTACCGTGTAATTCACTGATAATAGTGGGAACGGTGAGCAGCAAAAAGCCGAGTGTCATGACGCCGAAGATCACCCACGACAATCTCCTTCTTTTTACATAATAACCCAATGCGAAGATCATCGCCAGCGGAATGATCATCTGGCCGAACATCTCGGTCATATTGGTCGCGTAGTTGGGGTTTTCCAAAGGGTGCGCCGAGTTAGCCCCGAAGAACCCGCCGCCATTGGTACCGACGTGCTTGATCGGCACGAATGCGGCTACGGGGCCGGTCGAAACCTGCACGGTATCCCCCTGCATGGTGTACATGGTATCCTTGCCATCGAATGTCATCGGGGTACCGTTAGAAAGCAAAATCAGCGCGATCACGAACGAAACCGGCAGCAGAATGCGGGTACAGGATTTCACGAGCAAATCGTAAAAGTTACCCAGCTTGTCGGTCGTGCGCTCTTTGATGGCGATGATCACGACAGCCGCGGCCGCCATACCGGTGCCGGCGGTGACGAATTGAAGGAACATCAGGAACAACTGGCCCAGGTAACTCATTCCGGTTTCGCCGGAGTAGTGTTGCAGGTTACAGTTGACGACAAACGAAATGGTGGTATTGAATGCCAGATCAGCCGATTGGGAGGGGTTACCGTCGGGATTGAGCGGGAGCCAGCCCTGGTTCATCAGCACCAGCATTCCGAGGAAAAACCAGACCATGTTGATCGTTAGTAATGCGAACAAATGCTGCTTCCAGTTCATTTCCACATTCGGACGGATGCCGCTTAAACGGTAAAACCCTTTTTCCAAAGGGTTGAAAATGGGGTCGAGGAGCGTTTTTTCCCCTCCATATACTTTCGCGATGTATTTGCCGAACGGTACCGCCAATGCGACCGTCACGACGAACAATGCGATTATGCCAAATAATTCAGTGTTCATTGGATTGGGTGTTTTAGAATTTTTCAGGCTTCACGAGCACGTAGCACATGTACACGAAGACGAGGATCGAGACGATGAATAGCGCGAGCATGATTTCAGATCTTTTCGAAGTAGTGAACGGTTTTGTAAAACAGCGCGAAACTCAAAGCGCCGGCTGCCAGAAGAAGGAGTGTTGTCATGATTTTCAAATTTTAAATCTTTGCAACACTATAATCCATTTCTATTCCCGTAGACTTAAGTCGACGGCAAGGTGTTGATTTTTAGAGAGATGAATTGATTTTGAGTTTTGGGGCACAAAAAAAGCCTATCAAAATGATAAGCTTCTTTATCAGAATGGAAATGCGGTGCTTTACAGTTTGTATTCTTCGATCTTTCGGTAGAGCGTCGCGATGCCTATTTCCAGGAGCCGGGCGGCTTCGGCTTTGTTGCCGTTGGTGTAGTTCAGGACTTTTTGCAAATGCAGTTTTTCGGCACTGGCCATCGAGAATGCCGACATATTTTTACCGCCTTCCTGCCTCGGATGCTGCATTTCGAATGGCAGGCTTTCCGTATCGAGCACCGGGCCGTCGGTGAGGATCACGCTGCGTTCGATCACATTTTTGAGTTCGCGGATGTTGCCGTTCCAGGGATTTTTTTCCAGGGCAAGGATAAACTCCGGTGAAAGCGACGCGATTTTCTTGTTGGTTTTCAATGCAAACTGCGTGGCGAAACTGGTCGCCAGCGCGCCTATGTCGGCCGTGCGCTCGCGTAATGCGGGTAATGTGATCTGGAAAACGGAAAGCCGGTAGAACAGATCGCTACGGAACTCGCCGGCGGCTATTTGTTTGGGCAAATCGCGGTGCGTGGCGGCGATCACCCGTACATTCACTTTGGTTGGATGTGTTTCCCCTATTTTGATAAATTCCCCCGATTCGAGCACGCGCAGTAACTTGGCCTGCAATTCCGGTGCGAGCTCCCCTATTTCGTCGAGGAAAATGGTACCATTGCTGGCTTCTTCGAAAAGGCCCTTTTTGTCGCGCACCGCACCCGTGAATGCCCCCGCTTTATGTCCGAACATCTCGCTTTCGAGCAGATCTTTCCCGAAAGCGGAGCAATTAATGGCTACAAACGACTTCTTGGCCCTGCCACTCGCCTGGTGGATGGATTGCGCGAAAACCTCCTTACCAGTGCCGGTCTCGCCCAACAGCAGCACCGTCGTGTCCGTGGGCGCCACGCGGCGCGCGAGGTCGATGCAGGCTTGCAGGTTTTTGGATTTCCCGATAATCGCGTCGAACGACCGCCTTTCGCCCAGCTGCTTTTCGAGGCTCACCACCCGGCGGTTCAGCTCGGTCTTTTCAATGGCTTTGTACAGCAGCGGGATGATCTTGTTGTTGTCGTCGCCTTTGGTAATGTAGTCGAACGCGCCGTTTTTAATGGCCTGCACACCGTCGGGAATGTTGCCATACGCCGTTAGCAGGATCACCTCCACCAGCGGATATTTCTCCTTCAACTCCTTCGAAAATTCCACGCCGTTACCGTCCGGCAACTTCACATCGCACAGCACCACATCGATATCCGACTGATCGAGCTTTTTCCAGGCGGTCTTAATATCTCCGGCCTCGATCACCTCAAAGCCTTCCAATTTGATCACGCGGGCCATCAGGCCGCGTAACTTCTCCTCATCATCTACTATTAGTATTTTCCTCATGCAGTCTGCTTGCCCCGGATTAGGTCCGGGGTTAATGAATGGCTAAAGATAATGGTTAGGGTGCAAGCAGTAAGCCCAGTAATCGTACATAACCCTGATCCTCGTTTTCAACTCCTCAAAGCTGTTTTCTTTCTTAAAAAAACCCTGGATCGTCGATTCGTAGGCCGTTTCGATCACGAGCGGGTTATCGGCGGTGCTCAGGAAGACGAACGGGATTGATTTCTTGCGGAGATATTCGTTCTTATCGATCCGCTCGCGGAGTTCCAGTCCGTTCATGACGGGCATGTTGATGTCGCAAATAATCAGGAATGGCTGGTCTCGCGTGGTTTCGAGATAAAGCAGGGCTTCTACGCCGTTTCCGAAAAACAAAAGCTCGTTGGGAATGTCAAGCTCCTCTATCACGCTCTTGATTAAAAACTGATCGTCTACGTCGTCCTCGATCGAAATAATGGGTCCTTTGACTGACATTGCCCGTGGATTAATGACTAAAACTTCGGTTGCAAATAACGCAATAATTGGTTCCAATACCAATCGGCCTGCCATTGCTTCAAAATCCGCTTCGCGTAGTTTTTCATCCGTCCCGCGTAGGCCCCTGCGGGAAATCAGCCCTTAGTTTTGCATCAGAATCAAAATCAGCCATGAAAACAAATCAAACCATGAAAAAGCAATTTCTAACACTGTTAACACTTACCACACTATTCACAAGCTGCACCGACCACGACGCGCCGACTAGCGCCACCAATTACCACCTCGACGAAACCTCGGTGGCGGAGTGGAAAGGCTTCCTCAAAACGGGTTACTTCAACGAGGGTTTCATGGAAGTGGAAAGTAACAGCCTGGTGATCGAAGGAGGAAAGGTAAAGAGCGGGGCATTTACGCTCCCGCTCGCATCGATCGTGAATCTCAACCTGCCTACCGACGAGTTGAAGCATCAGTTGGTACACCACCTCCAAAGCGCCGATTTCTTCAATATGGCGCTCCACCCGAACGTAACCTTCGAAATCATGAGCGTAGCGCCATTTTCGGGAAGCGGTGCAGGCGTGGTTTCAGGCGCTAACTTCGAGGTGACAGGACATTTAACACTGTTAGGTAAGAGCAATCCGATCAAATTCCCGGCCCGGATCGATTTGAGCGGCGACGCGTTCAAATTGGAAGCTATCACGCAGTTCGACCGCACTTTGTGGGGCATGAACTACGCCACAGAACCCGGCCTGCCGGACGAAGCGTCCATTAAGCCGGGTATCGAGGTGCACCTTAAACTCTCGGGCAACAAAATGTAGCAAACGGGCGTCTGCCAAAGACCAGGCCGCCGCGGGTTCACACCTGCGGCGGCATTACTATTTCAGAGGAACATTCCTCCCGAAACTTCGATCCGCTGACCGGTGATCCAGCGCGCATCTTCCGAGCACAGGAATGCGACCACGCCGCCGATGTCGTTCGGCTCTCCGACGCGTCCCAACGCAGTGATGCTGCTGATGAAATCGGTTAGCCCGGGATGATTATCGAACGAGTCGCTGTTAAAATCGGTGTAGATCGCACCTGGTGCTAATGCATTCACGGTAATACCCCTGCCGCCCAGTTCTTTCGCCATGTAGCGCGTGAGCGTATCGATCGCTCCCTTCATGGATGCGTAGGCGGCGTACCCGGGCGTGGAGAAGCGGGCGAGGCCGGTGGAAAGGTTCACAATGCGGCCGCCGTCCGCGAGTAGCGGCAATGCTTTTTGGGAGAGGAAATAAACGCCTTTGAAATGCACATTCAGCAGCTCGTCGAAATCTTCCTCGCTGGTTTCGGCGAATGCGGAAGGGCGGCTGATACCGGCATTATTGACGAGAAAGTCGAAAGAAGTCCGGTTCCATACGTCTTTCAGAATGCCCGAAAGCGTGGTAAAGAAGCTTTCGAAAGACTTCACATTCGCTGTATCCAGCTGAACGGCCACCGCCTTTTGCCCCAAAGCTTCTATCGCCGCTACCACTTCGTTCGCTTCCTGTTCTTTGCTTCGGTACACGACGATCACGTCGTTTCCTTTTTCTGCGAGGCGCAGCGCCATGTTTTTTCCCAAACCACGGCTGGCGCCGGTAACCAATGCTATTTTACTTACTGATTCCATCTTTTTTGTTGTTTAAAATTGATGGATCAAAGGTACCGGACACTCTCCTGGCGGATTTGCGGCTTTCAAATCAAAACTTACGAAATTCAAATCTAAGCCCTGAACGCCCGCGGACTAAGCGCCGTATGCTTCTTGAAAAGGTTATTGAAATGCGAAGCTTCCTCGAAACCGAGGCTGTACGCGATCTCAGAGACATTCCAGTCGGTATGCTTCAAAAGTATCTTGGATTCCTTGACAATGCGCTCGGTAATGAGCTCGGTGGTGGTTTTGCCGGTGATTTCCTTTAAAACCTTGTTGAGGTAATTGACATGGATCGAAAGCTGGTCGGCATAGTCTTTCGCCGAGCGCAAATACAGCTTCTGATGGGGTGGTTCTACGGGAAACTGGCGTTCGAGCAACTCGATGAAAAGTGACGAAACGCGTTTATAGGCATTGGTTTCCGTAAAAAGCGAGGTCGCAGGCTGCAACTTCTGCCCGAAATGGATCAGCTCAATTACATAATTGCGCAGCAGATCATATTTATAAGCATAATCCGACTCGATTTCCCGGAACATCTTCCTGAAAATGTATTTAATATCCTCTATCTGCTCGTCGTTGAGGAAAAAAATCGGGTTGCCGCCCGGTTTGAAAACCGGCAGCTCGCGCAGGCGCACGCCGCTGTTATCCTGCGTCAGGAAATCTTCGGAGAAAATACAAAAGAAGCCGGCCTGGTTCTCGTCCTGGGGAACATAATTGTAGGGAATCAGCGGCGTCGCAAAAAGCAATGCATTATGCTCTATATCAACCACTTTATCCGCATATTCCGCCCGGTTACGCCCGATGATGAGGCTGATTTTGTAATAAGCACGCCGGTTGTAGGGCATCACCCGGTTTTTCGCCGCCACCCGGTAAAGTTCATCGGTCCTGAAAATATTGAAATGCCCCACCTCCTTCTGAACCGGCGCCGGGATCAGCATGAAGGTGTCCTTGTAAAACTGTTCGATCGTCGCGGATTTCGTCATGGGGTAAAGTTACGAAATTCACTCATTCAAACTCTACAAACACCTCATCCGCATAGCACCACAGCCACTTCTCTCCGGGCTCGGCGGAAGAGGCCACGGGGTGGCCGGTGTGGTGGAAATGCTTGGTCATGTGCTTGGCGGGGGAGCTGTCGCAGCACAGGGTGGCGCCGCAGGTCTGGCAGGTGCGCAAATGCACCCACCGGCCGTCTACTTTCACGCATTCTTCGCAAACGAGCTCCTCAGAAACCTTAATCTCCTGAATATCTTCTATATGCTTACAAATCTCTGCCATTATACTTCGCTTAAATATTGGTGAACAAAACTGATGGACATCGAGCCCTCGCCTACCGCCGACGTCACGCGGTTCATCGCCCCCGCACGCACGTCGCCCGCGGCGAAAATGCCCGGCGAGCTTGTTTCGAGCAAATACGGGTCGCGATTCGCCTTCCAGATCTCTTTGAAATTGTCGTAATTCTTCATTTCACGGCCCGTTTCGATGAAACCCTTCTTGTTTTTGATGATTTCCAGGCCCACCCATTCGGTATAAGGCTTCGCGCCGATGAAAATGAACAGCGCGTCGGCCGGAACGATGCGCTCCTCGCTGGTATTCAAATCCACCAGTTTCAAATTTTGAAGGTGGCCGTCGCCCTGCGCTTCCACAATTTCCGTGCAGCCCAGCACAGCGATATTCTCCGTACCGGCGATCTGATCGATCAAATACGACGACATCGAGGAAGTCAAATCGTTCCTCCTGACCAGTATGTACACGTTACGCGCGAATTTCGACAAATACATCGCCGCCTGCCCAGCCGAATTACCGCCGCCGAGCACGTACACATCCTTATTACCGCACGAACTGGCTTCGGTACTGGCGGCGCCATAGTAAATGCCTTTTCCCGTAAAATCCTCAATACCACTGGTTTCCAGCTTTCGGTAATCGACGCCCGTCGTGATCACGACCGCTTTCGCATTCACCTCGTTACCATCACCCAGGACCACCGTCTTATACTTATCTTTTAACCTGATCTCCTTCACAAACTGCGGCGAAAGGAACTCGGTACCGAAACGCGTGGCCTGCGTAATCGCGCGGCGGGTAAGTTCTGCGCCGCTCAAACCGGTCGGAAAGCCGAGGTAATTCTCGATCCGAGAGCTCGTACCAGCCTGACCGCCAGGCGCTTTACGCTCGATCAATAAAGTACTTAAACCTTCCGAAGCGCCATATACCGATGCCGCCAGCCCAGCCGGGCCGGCGCCGATGATGACGACGTCGTAAATCTGTTGTTTCGTTTTGGGGTTCAGCCCGATGCGCTCCGCGATATCGATCAGCGAAGGCGTTTTCAGCAACGAACCGTCCTCAAAAATCACTGCCGGAAAATCGACCGGGCAAAGGTTATTGTTCGCGGAAATCTGCCTTCCGGATTCATTCGATTCCGCATCCAGCCAAAGGTAGGGCACCAGATTACCCGCCAGGAAGTCCTTGATTTCGTGTGCTTTGGGCGAAAACTGATAACCTATCACTTTAATACCCTTGAAATCGGGACGGTAATAGCCCTGCCAGTCGCGGAGCAGCTCGTCGATCGCCGGGTAGAGCTTTTCCTCGGGCGGGTCCCAGGGTTTCATCAGGTAGTAATCGAGCTGGACGTCGTTGATCGCCTTGATCGCCGCCTCGGTATCGGAATAGGCCGTGAGTAGCACCCTTTTCGCGAAAGGGAACATTTTCATGGCCTTCTGGAGGAAGTCAACACCCTGCATTTCCGGCATCCGCTGGTCCGAAATGAACATCGCCACCTCGTCGCCGCGGTTCTGTAATTCGAGCAGACTTTCCATCGCCTCGGCCACGGACGTAGTGCTCAATATCCTGTATTTTTCGCGGTAATGGGATTTCAGGTCGCGGCTGATCGCCCGGAGTACCTGCGGATCGTCGTCAATCGAAAATATAATGGGCAAAGCCATGGGCGCCTCTGTTAAAAAGTGAGTTGAGAATTAAAATTATCCATTAAAAGGGAAACATACCACGAACTCGGTACGCCCGGGCTGTGAATGCAGCGTTACCGTCCCACGGTGCTGGCGCACGATGCGGTTCACGACGTCGAGCCCGAGTCCGGTACCTTTCCCCACCGATTTGGTCGTAAAAAACGGGTCGAAAATCTTCGAGCGTATCTCCGCCGGCACACCCGGGCCGTTGTCGCACACGGTCACCTTCACAAACTCCTTGTCACGGCGGGTAATGAGCGTCAGTTCGGCTTCCGGCTGGCTGTCAAGCGCGTCGACCGCGTTATCGATCAGGTTCGTCCACACCTGGTTGAGCTCGCCTACCATCGCTTTCACAGGCGGTAATGTGAGGTCGAAGTCCTCCGTCACTTTGATATTGCCTTTTTTCAGCTTGTAGTTCAGCATGATGAGCGTGTTACGGATACCCACATGTATATCCACGTACTCGCGCTCGCCGCCGCGGTCCATATGCGTGAAAGTTTTCACGGAGCCCACGAGCTCGGCAATACGTTTGGAAGCCTCTTGAATATCGGCTACCATCCGCTCGGTCGTCAGGCTGTTGTTGATCCAGGTAAGGACCGGCGAAAGATCAGTGTGGTTGATTTTGGTTTTCAAATCTTCCAGGTCATTTTCCCCGACCCCGAACTCCACCAGGTTATCGGCAATATCCTCACAGCCGTCGATATGGTTCGAATCGAGCCAATCAAGGATCTCGTCCTCTTTTTCAGACCGCTTCATCATCGACAGCACCGGCCGGTTAGTATTGTTGAGCAAACTCACCATTTTATCATTCAAAAGGTCAATTTCCTCATGCGACAAATGAATAGAAAGCAGCGATTTAAATGAATCTGGCTGCATCAGCAAATGCTCTTTCAAGGAAGCCGAACTCCGCACGATCGCCGCCGCGGGGTTATTCAGCTCATGCGCGAGCCCCGCCGAAAGCTTGCCGAGCGCCATCATCTTCTCGTTCTGCTGTTCGAGCTCGGTAAACTCCCGCACGCGTGACGTCATCACGATCACGAGCGCCTGCGTGAGTTCATAATGCAAGGTTATCAGCTCGCGTAACGACTCTTTCGGAAAAGTCATCAGCTGGGCGGTTTCCAGGCAAACCCCGTAAGCAATGGCTATTTTCCCCCGCGAAAACGGCAGAATGCCCGTCACGTTACCCGGCAACAGTTCGGCGATAATCTGTTTGGTATTATTTTGAACCCGGTATAGCTCAATCCGGCCCGAGAAAATGACATGCGTACCCACCAGCGGCTCTCCCGGCCGGATCATCATATCGCCCTCCTGTAATTCATAATGCTGGCTACGGTCGATCATCCATTGCAGCTGATTTTCAGGCACCTCCTTAAAAACCTCGATGGCAAGCAAATCCTGAACACTGATATCTTTCATGAGCGAACGCAGTAATGGTGTGAGTTAACGGGCCAATTTCGAAATAAACGCGGACTTTTTCGAGCGAACCTCTTGAATGCACAACGAAATCCAGCGTTTATACGATTTCGCCGGTTACCAGGCGCGTGTAAATCTTGTACTCCGGGAGTCCGCCCGACACCTCCGAGAGGCTCACCTCCACCCAGTCGCGGTTGGCCGGGTGCACGAATGCGCCGTTGCACGCAGGAAAAAGCCGCCGCAACCGCTCAAACGACTCCGCTTCGAGGTTAATTTCCTCGTGCCCGAGCTCGGTCGACAAATAATGCCCGGTACAAAGCCCGAGCGAAGTTTCAAATTCGATTTTTACCATGCTGCCCACAATTTCCTGCTGCATGGTGTCGAGAATCACCTCCTCACGGATGTCGTCGGCGGTACCCAACGTTTCCTCCTGGTCGCCGGCGATGTCGATCCCCGGGATATCAATAACTGCCATAGGTTTCCGGTTGTTTTGGGTATTTAAAATTCAAAAACCGTTCCCGTGACCAGAAGGTCTAAGCCAATTATCGTTCGGTATGATTATTGCTTTCAAAGGCTTCACAACGAACTGAAAATGAAAGTGAAGCGAAAGATACACATCGGCACTTCGGGTTGGAGCTACAAGCATTGGAAAGGCAATTTCTATCCTGACAATGTGAAAGCCGCGGAATACCTGACATTTTATGCCCGATATTTCCCCGTTTCGGAGATCAACAACAGCTTCTATAAGCTACCTGCGAAAGAGATTGTGGCGAAATGGGTAGATACGGTGCCGGAAGGTTTCCTTTTTTGTCCCAAAATGAGCCGATACCTCAGTCATTTAAAGAAACTCCGCGATCCGCAGGAGCCGTTGGAACGGTTTTTCAACATTTTCCGGCCGTTTCAGGAATACCTTGGACCGGTCCTCATTCAGCTACCCGCCAACTCCCGGTTCAAAGCGGAGGTCGCGGAGACATTTTACGAGGAAACAGACCGGTACGACGACTTCCGTTTTGCACTCGAAGTGCGGCATCCGTCGTGGTTTTCGGAAGAAAGCATTGGATTGATGAAAAGTCATGGCATTACGCTTGTCTTCTCGCAAGCCGACCGTTTACCCTACCACGAAGAAATCACCGCCAAAGATATTTACCTCCGTTTCCACGGCCCGACAACCCTGTACAGCTCCTCCTATTCCGACGACGTACTGGAAGACTACGCCGAAAAATTCGCCGCCTGGGCCGACGACGGTCACGAGGTTTGGGCATTTTTTAATAACGATATAGGAGGTCACGCGGTGGCCAATGCGATGAAGTTGCAGGAACGAGTCGACGCCCTGACGGGTGTAATGATTGAATGAGTGAATGGTCCAGTCATTCAATCATTCACACATTCAATCATTCAATCATTCAATCATTCAATCATTCAATCATTCAATCATTCAATCATTCAATCATTAACAATTCCCAGCCATGTCTCTCTCCAAATACAACGAAAAACGGTCCTTCGACAAAACGCCCGAGCCGAAAGGGGGCAAAGCCGAAAAAGAGGCGCTCATTTTCGTGATCCAGAAACACGACGCCAGCCGTCTGCATTATGATTTCAGGCTGGAAATGGACGGCGTGCTCAAAAGCTGGGCCGTACCGAAAGGCCCTTCCACCGACCCGTCGGTGAAGCGGCTGGCGATGATGGTGGAGGACCATCCTTACGATTACAAGGATTTCGAAGGCATCATTCCCGAAGGAAATTATGGCGCCGGAACGGTAATGGTCTGGGATTTTGGCACTTATGAGCCATTGGAAGAGGTGGAGGGCAAGTTGAAAGAGGTTAAAGGCAAAAAGGCGCAAGAGAAACTGCTACGAAAAGAGCTGCACTCGGGCTCCATAAAAGTCCGGCTGAACGGCAAGAAATTGAAAGGTGAATATGCATTGGTAAAAACGACAGGCATGGCGGAAAATGCCTGGCTGCTGATCAAGCACCGCGATAAATATGCTTCGGGGGACGATATTACGGAAAAAGACCGCTCAGCCGTGTCGCGGAGGACGCTTGCAGGCATCGAGAAAGAGGGTGATGCGGTTTGGGAAAGCAACCACGAAGAGAAAAAATCCTCCAAAAGCACGAAAACAAACGCCGCTACTAAAAACAAAGCTTCCAAAACCGAAGCCAAAGACCCCGCGGAAGACGCAGCGACAGAAAAAAAAAGTCCGGACGTCGACATAGCGGCCATTCTGAAAAAGGGTAAAAAACAAAAGTTTCCGGACGACCTGCAACCGATGCTTGCCACGCTCGTGGACGGGCCTTTCGACGATCCGGGCTGGGAATACGAGGTCAAATGGGACGGGTACCGGGCATTGGCATACCTGAATAAAGGCGAGGTGAGCCTGCAATCGCGGAACAAAAAATCATTTAACGACAAGTTTTACCCGGTTTACCAGCAATTGCAGGAGTGGAAAATCAATGCGGTAATCGATGGGGAAATTGTGGTAATTAATGAAAAAGGCCTTTCCGATTTCAATGCATTGCAAAACTGGCGGAGCGAGGCCGACGGCGAGCTGGTGTACTATGCCTTTGATATTCTCTGGATGGAGGGTAAAAGTCTCATGCACTTGCCGCTGAGCGACCGAAAGGCTGTTCTGCAAAACATTGTCGATGAAAACAGCCCGGTACAACTCGGTTACAGCGTCGAAGCAGATGGCAAAGCGTTTTTCGAAGCAGCTCAGAAAATGGGTTTGGAAGGTATCATTGCCAAAAAATCCGACAGCGAGTACTATTCCGGCATCCGCACGCGCGACTGGCTGAAAATCAAAATTAACAAGCGGCAGGAAGTGATTATTGCAGGTTATACATTGAATGAAGGTTCTTCGAAACTTTTCAGCGCATTGCTGCTCGCCGCTTATGAAAAAGGCGAACTGCATTATGTCGGCAAAGTCGGCACGGGTTTCAAGGAAAAACAGCAGAAGGAAATGCTGGCGCTTTTCAAACCTTTGGTTATTAAAAAAAGCCCGTTTAAAGAAACGCCCGATTACAACAAACCCTCGCGCTTCCGCCCGAACCCGCCACACGCGAACGCGACCTGGCTGAAACCGGAGCTGGTATGCGAGATCAGTTTTACCGAAATCACAGCCGATGGCGTGTTCAGGCATCCATCGTTCGAGGGAATGCGGGAGGATAAATCCGCAAAGGAAGTGGTGCGGGAAGTGGAAAAACCGGCGGAGGAAGTCGTGGATGACGCGGAAAATACCGGTAAAGAGATCAGCAAAAAGCCCGGTAAAACCAAACGAAAAACCCTTTTGAACCCGAAAGAAGAAACACAGGTCCGGAAAATCGACGGCCACGAAGTGAAATTTTCGAATTTGGGTAAACTTTACTGGCCGGACGATCAAATACAGAAACGCGAGCTGATCAACTATTACTACCAGGTGGCCCCGTTCATCCTGCCCTATCTCGAAAACAGGCCGCTTTCACTCAACCGTTTTCCGAACGGTATCAAAGGCAAGAGCTTTTACCAGAAAGACGTCACCGGCAAAGTCCCGGAATGGATCGAAACGACCCCTTACACTTCCGAAGGCGAGCACAAGAACTTCATGCTCTGCAACGACGAGGCCACACTGCTTTACATGGCCAACCTGGGCGCCATCGACGTAAACCCCTGGAACAGCCGGATCGAAACACCCGACAACCCCGACTGGTGCCTGCTCGACCTGGACCCCGACACCAGCAACACATTCGAGCAGGTGATCGAGACCGCACAGGTTATAAAAGGCCTTCTGGATTCGCTCGGCGTACCTTCCTACTGCAAAACCTCCGGCTCCACGGGGCTGCACATTTACATTCCGCTCGAAGCAAAGTACAGTTACGACCAATGCCAGCTCTTCGCCGAGTGGGTAGCGGGCCAGGTACAGCACCAGCTCCCGGATTTCACCAGCGTGGAGCGCATGACCAAAAACCGCAAAGGCAAACTCTACATCGATTATCTTCAAAACCGCCCCAAAGCCACGCTCGCTGCGCCTTATTCCGTCCGGCCGAAACCCGGCGCCACCGTGTCCATGCCCCTGCATTGGGACGAGGTGAAAAAGGGACTACAACTGAAAGACTTCACCATTCACAACGCCATCGATCGCATTCAGCGCGAGGGCGACCTCTTCAAACCCGTTTTGGGCAAGGGAATAGACCTGGAAGAGGTAATAGGAAAAATGGATGTGACCGCCGGGTAAAAGTCAAAATCCTCCTAGTTTTTATCAATAAATAACCACCGAACCCCTCGTTGTAGTAGTAATGTAGGGGTGATTTTTCCGTGAAAACATTTCACTTGTGCAATATGAGGTAGTAATGTAGTAATGCATTGCTACCCGGCTGCCTACCTGTGCCTCTACCTTTGTCGACGATACGCAAGTATTACTTTTTCAATAATTAATTGGGCAAAGATCATTTGCCGGATCTACTAAATTTTTAATACTAACATTTATGAGCAAAAAATTTGTACTATTATGTAGTGTGCTGATGCTATATGGCCTGGTACAGACCGCCCTGGCCCAGAGCAGGGTCGTGAAGGGCAAAGTGTCGGTCAAAACGAAGGGCGAAGAGCTGGTAGGCGCTACGGTGGTAGTAGAAGGCACCAACTACGCGACGATCACCGATGCGACCGGTAATTACTCGATCGAGGTGCAGCCCAACTCCGTCCTTGTAGCTAGTTTCATCGGCATGCTCACCCAGAAAATCACCGTGGGGAACCAATCCGAAATCAATTTTGAACTGGAAGAATCTATCGACAACCTCACCGAAGTAGTCGTGGTAGGTTATGGCGCGCAAAAGAAGAGCGTGGTCACCGGCGCTATTTCCAGTGTAAAAGCCGCCGATTTAGAGTCTATGCCGATTAACCGACTGGAAGAAGCATTGCAGGGCCGGACTTCCGGCCTTACAATCGCTTCGAACTCCGGCCAGCCCGGTTCGGCCGCAACGGTACGTGTACGCGGGGTCACCACACTGAACAACAACGACCCTTTGTATGTCGTGGACGGAGTTGTAGTGGATAATGGTGGCATCGGCTTTCTGAATCAGTCTGATATCGAGTCGATTGAAGTATTGAAAGACGCTGCTTCTCAGGCCATTTACGGTGCGCGGGCCGCTGCGGGGGTAATTTTGGTTACCACTAAAAAGGGCAAAGCGGGCGGTATCCGTGTGAATTATAATGGCTATATCGGCGTGCAGGCACCAGCGAGAAAACTCGACCTGCTGGACGCAACTCAATATGCGACGATCCGCAACGAGGCGGCCGTCAATGCAGGACAAGCGGCTCCATATGCCAATCCAGTGGCATTCGGCAAGGGCACCGACTGGCAGGACCTGATCTTCAACAACAGCGCCAAGCGCCAAAACCACGAGCTGAGCATTAGTGGTGGTTCAGAAAAGTCAACTTTCTATCTTTCATTGGGTTACCTCAACCAAGAAGGTATTGTTGCGACGGATATTTCCAAATACAAAAGGACGAGCATTCGCTTGAACTCGGAGCATAAGCTGGCCAAATGGCTCACATTCGGGCAAAATCTCGGTTACGCCCATGACAAATCGGTGGGACTGGGCAATACCAACAGCGAATTCGGTGGTCCGTTGAGCTCCGCCATTAACCTCGACCCTATTACACCGGCGGTGATCACTGATCCTGCGGTGGCGAATGCGGCGCCTTACACCAACAAAGGCATTCGTCGCGATGCGAATGGCAACCCTTACGGCATTTCGCAGGCAGTGGGCCAGGAAATGAGCAACCCGCTTGCGTATATCCAAACCCGTTTAGGCAATTACAGCTGGTCCGACAACATCGTAGGCAATGCCTACCTGATGGCCGAGCCGATCAAAGGCCTGCAATTGAAATCGACGATCGGCAGCAAACTGGCATTCTGGGGCAATGAGAGCTTCACCCCTATTTCGTGGCTGAATGCGGCTTCGGTAACTTCCCAAACCAGTTTCAACCGCACCAACAACCGCCGTTTCGATTACAATTTGGAAAACACCATTTCCTACACCCGCCCATTCGGTCTGCATAATCTGAATGTGCTTTTGGGACAAGGTGCTTACCTGGACAATAACACGAGAATGACCAGCGTGACGTTCTTCAACGTTCCTGCCGACAATTTCGACGACGCTTCCCTGAACTTCAAAGTACCTGCCGACCAGCGTAACTCCGACGGCTCCGAGGGCGCAAATCACACTGTGAGTTCACTTTTCGCCCGTTTGAACTACGATTTCGACGAGAAATACCTCGTACAGGCATTGGTTCGCCGCGATGGTTCTTCCCGCTTCGGCTCGAATCATAAGTATGGTGTGTTTCCTTCCTTCTCGTTGGGCTGGGTACTCTCGCGTGAAAAGTTCTTCCCGACCAACAATGCGGTTAACTTCCTGAAATTCCGCGGCGGTTACGGCGTGGTGGGTAACGACGGTATCGGCGACTTTGCGTACCTCTCGACCATCGGGAGCGGCCGTAACTACACCATCGGTACCTCGGGCAGCTACATCATCGGGTACAGCCCCAATGCCCCTGCGAACCCGGATCTGAAATGGGAACAAACCAGCCAGACCAACATCGGTTTCGACGCTACGATTTTCAATAATGTGAATGTGACTTTCGAATGGTTTAAAAAAGCGACCAAGGATATTCTGCAAAACCCGCGCATTCCGGGCTATGTAGGCGCTATTTCAAACCCGGCAGCTAACATTGCCGACATGGAAAATACCGGTGTGGAACTCGAACTCGGCTTCCGCAAGCGTCTCGGCCAGGTTGATTTCTCCGTGAATGGAAACGTTTCCTACATTAAAAACGAAGTAACCAACCTCGGTAATGGCGTGCAGTACCTCTCTGGCGGCGCGAGCTTCCAGGGCGCTCCCCCGATCACACGTACGCAGGTAGGCCAGCCGATCGGTTCGTTCTTCGGCTACGTAAACCAGGGCATTTTCCAGACGCAGGAAGAAGTGGATTCGCACGTTTCCGCCGAAGGCAAGAAAATCCAGCCAAATGCCAAACCGGGCGATTTCAAATGGCAGGACCTGAACGGCGACGGTACGATCACCGAAACCGACCGTACGTTCATTGGTAACCCTACTCCGAAATGGAACTACGGCTTGACTTTGAATGCGGCATACAAAGGTTTCGACATCGTGGTATTTGGCCAGGGCGTTGCCGGTAACCAGATCTTCCAGGGCCTCCGCCGCCTCGATATCGCCAATGCCAACTGGCAGACGGACGCCCTCGACCGCTGGACAGGTCCGGGTACTTCCACCACTTTCCCGCGCATCGTGAACGGCGACCCGAACAAGAACTTCCAGAACCCGTCGAGCTTCTACCTGGAAAAAGGCGACTTCTTCCGCTTGAAAACGCTGCAAATCGGCTACTCGTTGCCGAATTCGATCATCAGCAAAGTGGCGATGAAAAAGGCACGTGTGTATGTGATGAGCCAGAACCTGTTTACCCTCACCAAATACACCGGCTACGATCCCGAGATCGGCGGAAGCGTGCTAAGCATCGACAAGGGCATTTACCCGCAGGCGCGCAGCTTCATGGTAGGTTTGAACATTGGTTTTTAATTGATTAATACGAATAAGATGAAATTGAGATATAACAAATTCGTGACTGCCCTGGCATTTACCGCCGGTTTGCAGCTCATGTCCTGCTCCGACAGCTTTCTCGACGTGAAACCCAAAGGGCTGAACCTCGAAGCGAACTATTACCGCAACCAGGAAGAGGCATTCAACGGCCTTGTAGCCGCCTACGACGTGGTGGGCTGGCAGGGTAACGGCTACGTTTCCACGATCGCAACGATGAATGCGGCTTCCGACGACCATTTTGCAGGCGGCGGCGGCCCGAGCGACATCATGGATTTTCAGGTCATTTCCAACTATACCCTAAACCCGACCACCGGACCACAGGGAGAACTATGGAGAAAGGGCTTCTCGGGCGTGTTCCGCACGAATTCCATTCTCGAAAAACTCCCTGCGGTGCCGATGGATGAAACGCTGAAAAAGCGCTACACGGCCGAAGCTAAATTCCTGCGCGGGTATTTCTACTTCGAGCTGGTAAGGTTGTTCAAGAACGTGCCGCTGTTTACCCGCACCATTTCCACACAGGAAATGTACGACGTGCTCCAAGCTACGCCGGCAGAAGTTTACGCACAGATCGAAAAGGATTTGTCGGAATCAGTCGCGGACTTGCCGGTTACGATTAATGTAGCAACGGAAGGCGGACGCGTAGGGCAAGGCGCGGCGCATGCGATTTTAGGTAAAGTGTATTTGTATCAAAACAAATTCGCGCAGGCAGCCCAGGAGCTGGCGAAAGTGAATGGCACGCCGGGCGGCACCAATACCTACGGCTACAAGCTGCTCGACAATTTCGGCGACCTTTTCAAGACGAAGAACAAGTTCAACAGCGAGTCTATTTTTGAATTGTCCTATACCAATACTTCCGCAGGCGGATGGAGCTGCGTGTCGTGTACGGAGGGTAATGTAATGAACATCATCACGGGCCCACGGGGCTACAACCGCAAGTCGGATGCCGCGCCGGACTACGTTTCGGGATGGAGCTTTCTGCCGGTGACGCCGTCGCTATTCGAAGCGATCCATTTCGATCCGCGTTACAAAGCAACCGTTGCCAACCTTGACAGCCTCGAAAAAGCGGGCGCCGTGGCCTATGAGAAAGGTTATATGAATACCGGCTATTTCCTCGAAAAATTCGCGGGACGGCAGTCAGACCGCTGGACCGGTGCCGGCGCCCCCGAGCTGAACTTCCCGCAGAATATGTACGATACCCGCCTGGCCGACACCTATTTGCTCGAAGCCGAAGCCCTCGTACGCGGTGCAGGCGACCTCACCCGCGCAGCCGCGCTCCTGAATGCGGTACGCGCACGGGTAGGATTGAAACCGGTAGCAGCGACGTTTGAAAACATCAAAAAAGAACGCCGTCTCGAACTCGCGGGCGAAGGCCACCGCTGGATGGACCTCGTACGCTGGGGCGACGCGGCTACCGTGCTCGGACCGAAAGGCTTCGTGGCAGGCAAGCATGAAATTCTTCCGATTCCTTTGCTGGAAATGGAAAACACGAAAATCGAGCAGAGTAAAGAATGGGGAGGAACAAGGTAGCGTTTCCTTACCCAGATCAGAAAGGCTTGGAGCTTTGCTCTAAGCCTTTTCTTTTGCCTCGTCTATATGAAATCCGAGGAAGAAGTTGAACATATTCACTTCGGTAGGCAGCTGTAATTTTTTGCGCAGTCGGTAGCGGCTCACCTCCACCCCTCTCAGCGAAATGTTCATGAGCTGCGCGATTTCCTTACTGGAAAGATTCATACGCAGGTAGGCACTCATTTTCAGCTCATTGGCCGTAAGGTTCGGGTATTTTTCTTTCAATGCAATGAGGAAATTGCTGTGGACACTGTCAAAATGCTTCGAGAACTGGCCCCAGTCCTTGTCCACCTTGTTTTCGTCCCCCACTACCTTGATCATCTTTTTCAGATCGTCGTTAATCTTATCGTCCTCGGCACTTTTGGTAATTTTAACCAGATCCGTTTTGAGCTTCGAAAGCAGCTCCGCCTTTTGCACCAGATGCATGGCGGAGGTAGCCAGGTCGGTGTTTTTGTGCAGGATTTCGGCTTCCAGCTTCTCGTTTTTGAGTTTGATAATCTCTTTCTCGCTCTTTTCCAGTTCCAGCTGATGCAGGTATTGGAGCCGTTTCTGCTCTTCCAAATGCATTTGTTGCTGTTGCAGGAAACGTTTTTCCTGCCATTTGTAAAAGAGCCACGCACATCCCAGGATCAACAAACCATACACAAGGTACGCCCAGATCGTCTGGTACCACGGCGGCAGGATCACAAACGAGTAACCCGCTATCGCAGATTCGCTCCCGAAGTTATTCCGCGCTTTTACTTTGAATGTATAATGCCCCGGCGGCAAATGCGTGTACTCTTTCGCACTCCGCGCCGACCAGTTCGACCAGTTGCTGTCAAACCCTTCCAGGAAAAAGGCATATTCAATGCTGGATTGCTGGCTGAACAATGTAGAAGAGAATTCAAATCCTACTGAATTCAAGCGATTCGCAATGCGTGGTACCTGGTTGTCGGACTGCTTTTTAACCTCATTAATTTCTCCAAAATACCCCCCGAAAAGCAGCGAATCGGTGCCGAATGAACGCATGGCGCTGATCTGGACGTCGATATGGCTTTTGGTCTGTTTGTATTTTTTGTAATTGATATGAAAAATACCCTTTTCACCACCTATCAGGATGTTTTCTTCATTTAAGGGGTGAATGTATTCAAAGCCGGACACCATTTTGTGGTTGATCTCGGGAAGGAAAATGATCTTCGGATTGCCGCCGCTCATGTCGACCACGCCGAGCTCCTTTCCCCGCACAAACCATACATTACCGTCCTGATCTTCTTTGAGATAGCGTACACCGAGGTTCTTAAATATCCCGTTGTAGTAGGCCGACGCCGCGAACCGGTCGGCAGCGGCATTGTATTCGTAAATACCTTTTTCGGTGGCTACCAGGATCTTGTTTTTGACTTTGTATATATAATTGTGGTTCAGCGAAAGCGGCAATCCGTCCTTGTGCGTGTACAAACGTGCGCGAGACTTTTCATCGTCCGACAGCGTAACCTTGTACACGCCGCGGTAAGGGTGCGACGTCCAGATCACATTTTCCTCGCGTGCGTCCGTGCACAGGAAGCGCGCGGCCACATCGAAGCCGGGAACCCCTCCGGCAGGCCGGAATGCATGACCATCATATTCCAGGAAATTGATCCCATTATAGTTTCCTACCGCCACCTTTTTGACCGGATAAATGCGCGAAAGCGGCAAAAAGCCCCAGAAACCGTTCCGCTTTTCGATCGTCCGGGCCTGGTTACCCTCCACCTCGAAAATGCCCTCGTGATGCGCCATCAGCAGCCGCCCGTTGAGCTCCGCAAGTCCCCACACCTGCCCGCGTGAGTTTGCCACGCTGGTGAATGTGCCCTTGACATAACTCAGGTCATTGAACTGCCCCACCGCCACCGAATACAAGCCATTAGAGGTCCCCACATACAGACGGTCCTTGTAAATCACGGATGCATAACCTGCCTCGTCTTTCGTGGCCGCCGGGTACATCGTCTTAATGGCGTTGTCGTAAGCGATAAAATCGATACCGTTATCGAGTCCCAGCCACAGGTTTTTATCCTGGTCGCGGAAGACGCTCAGCACATTGTTGTTCTGCAAACCGTCGGCACGGGCGAAGCGGTGTACGAATTCGCCCTCATTGGTGACGATGTAACAACCGCCGAGGCTCGTAGCAAGGGCGATCAGCTTGTCGTTCACCCGCGTCGCCGCATAGATCCGCTCGCTTTTCACCTGATCGATGAATGCGGATTGCAGGCGCGTGGCCCGGTCTCCGGAGAGCCGGTAAAGGCCGGCGTCCATGGTTACCAGCAGAGAAGTTTGTTTATCGACTGGTAACAAGCCCGTTGTGAGGTATTCGGAAGGCAACTCGCCGGCGGTGATCCAGGGAATCCAGCGGCCATTATCATACCGTAGCAGGCCGCTCGCTGCATCCTGCGCCACGGCTATGCCATTGCAAACACCCATGAAGCGCCAATGCGAACCGCCGTTGAAAACACTAACAGCATTGTCTTCATATACGAAAATGCGATTGCTGGCCCTGAAAAACACGCTCCCGTTCAGCACGGCCACATTCCAGATATCGGCAAAGCTGTGGTCGCGCTCATGCACAAGATTCCGCAGCGAAACGTAATGCAAAACCCCGCGCGCGTCGGGCGTGAAATAGCCGAACTCATTCTCGCCTCCGATGTAAATGCGGCCATCCGTCCCGATTTCCAGCGAGCGAACCTTCGTTTTATTAGGTAATGGGTAAGTACGCCAGTAAATGCCGTCGAAAGTGAGCAACCCCTCGTTGTTGGCAAAATACATCATGCCATTCCGGCCCTGTCGGATTGC
Source organism: Dyadobacter sp. SG02 (assembly GCF_900109045.1). GTDB lineage: Bacteria > Bacteroidota > Bacteroidia > Cytophagales > Spirosomataceae > Dyadobacter. The sequence goes on along the minus strand of NZ_FNYL01000007.1, from coordinate 186,434 downwards.
CCAGTTCTGGGTACCGGCGTGGTAGGTTTGTTTGGAATAATTGACTACCTCGGGCAATCCGATCGTATTCTGCCCATGCAGCTGTCCGCAAAAAACGATCAGAAACAGGACGAAGGTAACTCGTGTCCTATTCCGGCATTGCAGTACACCGATGAGCGGATTGACGTAGTGACGGGCCACGTCAGGGCAATTATTTCGCAATTTTGTCAGGTTGTTGTAGTAATGTAGTAGCCCGCAATGCACGTTGTTGTGCAGGTTCCCCTACATTTGAACTCGCAATATATTACATTATTTTCAGTGTATTTCAATATGAGTCTATCATGAGATTTCTCAACCTAAAATCCACATTGCTGCTTGGCATTTGCCTCCTGACCTGCCTGATGGCATCCGCCCAATCGAAAAAAGTCGACTTCTGGCTGACCAATCTCGATAAGTCTGCATTGTTTCAGCAGCAGCCTGCCCTCGTATTCCAGAAACCTGCGGCTTCCGCCGAAACACCTGCGATCAGCATCGACGCAAAAAAGAAGTTTCAGGAAATCGACGGCTTCGGTTTCACGCTTACCGGCGGCAGCGCACAGCATTTAATGGGAATGAGCAAAGCCTCCCGTGCCGCATTGCTGAAAGAACTTTTTGCAACATCGGGTAATGGTATTGGCATGGCTTACCTGCGCGTGAGCATCGGCGCATCCGACCTGAACGAGAAGGTATTCTCCTACGACGACATCCCGCAAGGCCAGACCGACCCGGAAATGAAGCATTTCAACCTCGGTCCCGACCGGAACGACGTGATACCCGTTTTGAAAGAAATACTGGTCATTAACCCGAAACTGAAAATCCTGGGCTCGCCCTGGTCGCCACCGGTGTGGATGAAGGACAACGGCGATACCCGCGGCGGAAGCCTGAAACCGGAATGGTACGACGCCTATGCCAGGTATTTCGTGCGCTACGTGCAGGATATGAAAAAAGAAGGCATCCGCATCGACGCCATTACCGTGCAGAATGAGCCTTTGCACCCCGGCAACAACCCCAGCCTGCTGATACTCGCGAAAGATCAGGCCGTTTTTGTTAAAAAGCATTTGGGACCCGCATTCGAAAAGGCTAAAATCGGTACCAAAATCATCGTTTACGACCATAATGCCGACAAGCCCGAATATCCGATCACGATCCTCGACGACCCGGAAGCGAAGAAATACGTGAACGGCTCCGCATTCCATCTCTATGGCGGTACCATCGACGCATTATCGAAAGTCCACGACGCCCATCCCGACAGGCACCTCTATTTCACCGAGCAATGGATGGGAGCGCCGGGTAATTTTACCAAAGATTTCCCGAACCATATCAAAAACCTGACCATCGGCGCGACCCGCAACTGGGCCCGCACCGTGCTCGAATGGAACCTGACCAGTAACCCGCAAAACCGCCCCTACACCGATCGCGGCGGCTGCGACCGCTGTCTGGGCGGCGTCACCCTCGATGGAGACAACGTCACCCGCAATGCGGCATATTATGTGGTAGCGCACGCATCCAAATTCGTGCGGCCGGGCTCCGTGCGAATTGCATCCGGCGCCGACGTAACTAAAAGCGCAGACGAAAAATTATTGAATGTGGCGTTTTTACGTCCCGATGGCAAGAAGGTTTTGATCGTGTTGAACGATTCGGACGTGGAAAAGAAGTTTACGATTCAGGATGGTGGAAATGCGGCGGCGGTGAGCCTGAAAGCCGGGTCGGTTGGGACGTTTATTTGGTAGAAGCGAGCGCAAATCGCGTAGCGATGTAACATTGGTAGAAAGAACACCTATTTGATGGACGAAAATCCCGTCAGGGATGCGACAACAACTAAAACGCACACCCGCACTTGCGCCTAAAATGCAACCTCCCGCATACGCCCGCGGAAATCCGTCAATACCACTTTCGTCAACCCCTCGCGCGGCAGTGCTACATTACGGCCCGATTGCGATAAATAACCTGAACCGTAGGATAATTCGAAGCGCCTCGAATGCCCGTCGGCATAGGTTGCAACCAGCGCCGCATCCTGAGACTTGGTTTTAATATGAACCGACTCATCCGCCGCAACGCCTGCAAATGCCAGCAAAGGCGCATTATTCTGTGCGGCTAACACCAATGATCGGCCATTTCCCAATCGTAAATGCACCATTCCCTTGGCGTCGCCGGGTACAAAAATGCCACTTCGGTCCACATTAAGCGGTTTAAAGGCGCCCTTGCCGTCTCCAACCATCAGCAAACCATTCAACCCGTCCAGCCGCCCGCTGATCGATTCGGTGGCGTAGGTGTTGCCGGAAAGCAGCAGATCGAGGTGGCCGTCCTGATTTAAATCTTCGGTTACGAGGCCATAAACAGCGCCCATTTGGGCTGCGGATGGCAGGTATTTCAATTCAAACTTGCCGCCGCCCTTGTTTTCCAGCATCACCGATTGCATGGTTTCGCAAACCAGTTTCTGCGCGTCTTTGAGCTCCTCGGGTTTAAAAACATCGGTGATTTTCGCTTTGGAATAATCGGCGTAGTAGATGAACCGCTTTTTGAGGAAATTCATCTGGCTGTTCATTTCGTCGCGCGGGTGCGTGGGATACAGGTCGTTGCCGATATATCGGGCGATTACCGGGTCCATGGTGCCGCTTTTATCAAAATCCTTGGCTAATAGGGTCAGCGGCTTGTCGTTGGAGGGCTTTCCTTCGCTGTTGAGGCCAACATTACCGAGTACATAATCGGTGTCGCCGTCTTCGTCGAAATCGCCGGAAACGATGCTGTTCCACCAGCCGGTGGTGTTTTTCAAGCCGGTTTGCGGGCTGACGTTGCGTAATTTGCCGTGACTATTTTTGTAAAAAACAATGGGCATCCATTCCCCGGTTACGATGAGGTCGACCCAGCCATCCTGATCGAAATCGGTCCATAATGCAGTGGTAACCATGCCAATGGTCCTGATTTCAGGACACACCTGCTGTGTTATTTCCACAAACCGGCCGCCGTCGTTCCGGAGAAGGTAACTTTCGCCGGGCATCGGGTAAGCGCCGGGACAAAGCCTGCCTCCGACGAATAAATCGAGATCGCCGTCGCGATCGAAATCGGCAGCGTTTACGGTAGACCCACTGCCCGAAAGTGGCGGTAATGCATTGGTATTCAGGTTAAAATTACCTTTGCCATCATTGATATACAACCTGTCCTGATAATATTTGGAACCGGCCTCGAACTCGTTGCTACCGCTCACGACGTACAAATCGTGGTCGCCGTCGCCATCGGCATCGAAGAAGAGCGTGCCCATATCCTCCTCGTATTTTTGCCCGGCCACCAGTACTTTCGAGCTGAAACGCTGCTGCTTGTCCTGCACAAATACGCGCCCCGACTGATTAAATGCCCCGCCCACGTAAAAATCGTCGAGCCCGTCGCCATTCACATCGGCCACAGCAACACCCGGACCGTTTTGGGATAATAAATGCGGCAGCAGCGGCTGTATTTTGAAATCAATATAAAGGTCGTCCTTATGCTGGAAATCAATCCCGGTATTTTGCACCCCTGCAAACAATGGGGCATTAGCCACCGGCAATGCGTAGTTAGCAGGTGCATTACCGGTTGCCCTGGCGTGATCCAGTTCGAGCCATTGATCCGCTTTTACATGCTTCAAAACCTGCATCCGCGAATCGGGCCAGACAATGGTCACACTATCGATTTGGGATACATTACCCAATCCGAAATGCACACGGTTCGGTTCCGTCGTCGACTGGTACCCGCGGTAGGGCGAATGCTCGGCATACTGCTTGCCTTTGGCTGTCCAAAGCCAGATTTTAGCGCCGAGACCGTCGCGGTTCAGCGCGGGGCCTTTCAGTTTGACGGTCAGTGAATGCTGATCGGGCTTTCGTTCGGAGTGGTTTTCGTATAAAAATGCCTCGCTATCGATGTTGTTCATCGCAATGTCGAGATCGCCATCGTTATCGAAATCGGCGTAGACGGCGCCGTTGGAGAATGAAGGGATATCAAAGCCCCATTCGTTGGATTTATTGGCGAATGTGAGGTCGTGATTGTTCGCGAAAAGGTAATTGGGCACGTGAGCCCCTTCTACTTTCTTTAATGCTTCGGCCAGCTTGCGACTGTCGCCGCCGCCCGAGCGCATTTGCATTTCGTACTCGGCCATGCGGTAAATCACGAAATCGCGGTTGGTAATGTCCTTGGGGTAGCCGTTGGTGATCATCAGGTCGCGGAAACCGTCGTTATCATAGTCGGCAAACAATGCGCCCCAGCTCCAATCCGTGGCTTCCACACCCGAATACCGCCCTATTTCGCTGAAAACCGGTTGCTTTCCGCCTGGCGTATTGCCTTCATTGTGCTGCAACGTGTTGCGCATGAACTGCGGCTCGTAACCCATCCGCAGCTCCGATAAATGCCGGTCATAGTTCATCAGCCCGAACATATTCTTGCGGCGAACAGGGTCTTCGGGCAGCATATCCACGGTGATGAAGTCCACCAGGCCGTCGTTATCGATGTCCGCCGCATCGTTACCCATCGCCGAATAGCTCTGGTGTTTGAAATAGGAGGCTATTTCGTTTTTGAATGTACCGTTGTGCTGATTGATATAAAGCAGGTCATTCGAGACATAATCGTTTGAAATGTAGACATCCGGCCAGCCGTCGTTGTTCACATCGGTCACGGCAATACCCAGGCCGTAACCTTCTTCCTGAATGCCCGATTCCTTTGAAACATCCGTAAATGTGCCATTTCCATTGTTGCGAAAGAGTCGGTCGGCGTTCGGCGAAGAGCCGTCGCTTACCTTGGCCCGGATGTTATTCGGGCCGCGCATATTCATCACATTCGTTACGAGGTAGGCATCCAGATCGCCATCGTGGTCGTAATCGAAGAATGCGGCCTGGGTGGTATTACCGTTGTAGTCCAGCCCATATGCTTTTGCTTCTTCTTTAAATGTATTGTTTTTCTGGTTGATGAAGAGCAGGTTGGATAGCGTACCCACCTGTGCGGGTCCCGCGCGGCAAACGTAAATATCAAGGAAACCGTCGGCATTAATATCCACCATCGCCACGCCCCTCGCCCAGCCTTCGGGTATGTGAATGCCCGATTTTGCCGTAATATCTTCAAATTCAATCCGCTGATCTTTGCTTTTATTGACGTACAACTTGCTCTCCGACATATTTCCGGTAAAGAACAGGTCGGTCAGACCGTCGTTGTTGATGTCGCCCGCTCCTACCCCGCCGCCGTTGTAAAAATATTCGTAGGTAAGGATATTGAGCTGGTCGTCCTCGTGGAGCCGGTTGTTGAAATGAACGCCTGTTTCGTCCGGTGAAAGCAGTACGAACAACTTTTGATCGTTCTTTTTAGTGGTACAAGCGCAGATCAGCCAGATAATGCACAGAAACAGGGATAACGGACGGGTCATGAGCGAATGCTATTATTGCGATCCTGCGGCAGGTTTTGCATGAATTTTGGTAAAAAACCGGACTTCATACAACTCCTGATTTTTTCCCGGAAGATACGGTTTCTGAGCCTTTTTCAATATCAAATGCTCGTCTGTCAGCTTCACGATCTGAAACCCACTCAACCGATGGCCCGTCGAATCGGTATAAACCAGTGAGTCAGCGGTTGGAAGCTGGTAACGATAGGTTTTAAACTTCTCTTTCTTCCGCTCCGTCATCATGCCATCGGCATCATACTCGAACGTGGACCAATGCTCGTCGAAAGTATTATTGGTAAAGCTGAACCCATTCACAAAGTTGCTGATCGAGTCCGTACGCCAGACGCCTGTGAGCTCGCGCTCGCGGGTATCGCAGGACGCCAAAACTAGGACCGGTAAGATCACGGTCAGGAGGATTCGAAATTTTAGCATGGCCATTTAATTTTGAATGATTGAATGAGTGAATAGTTTGTAAAGAAAATATTCACTCATTCACTCATTCAATCATTCAATCATTCCCCGTTCCACGGCGGCTCATTCAATCATTAGTAATTACCGTTCTGCTTCAAAACCCCATTACTCAAATCCACTTCACGTTGCGGGAGTGGGAAGTAGTAATGTTTGGGTTTAATGAAATTGCGGCTTGGTTTGAATGGCCCCCGGGCGATTTTGTAGTGCGCGGCAATGTCGATCAGCCCGGCTTTGTCCCAGCGCATGAGGTCCTGGTGGCGTTCGTTTTCGCCGGCCAGTTCTACGCGGCGTTCGTGCATGATGTCGGCTATTTTCGCGCCTGTTTTGGCGGGTAGTCCGGCACGTTTCCGGACAGCATTCAGTTCGGTATCACCGCTTTGGCTGGAACGGATTTTCGCTTCGGCCACGAGCAGGTACACGTCCGCCGAACGCAGGAAAGGCGCATTCAGGCTCTGGCTCATATCGCCGGCGTCGGTGAAGCTGGTGTACTTACGGAACGAATAGCCCGTCACGCGGGTCATATTGGCTGCGAAAGTAGTCGTTCCCGCCGAGCCACGATTGATCTTGTCGCCCGGGCTGTAAATGGAGTACGCTCGGCGCGGGTCGCCTTTTTCGAACTCCTGCACGAGATCTTCGATCGGTTCGTGGAAGCCCCATCCGCCAAATGCCTGCGGCGTGTGGTAGAAAGTCGGTGAATTGTCCGTCGTCCAGCCGGTTTCGTATTGAAGGGAGAACAGGATTTCGGGGTTATTCTCGGTCGTGAGCTGGAAGTTCTGGTCGTAGTTGTCGGCCAGCTTGTAAGCTGCATTACCGATTACTTTTTGTCCCGACTCAATCGCTTTTGCCCAGTTTTCCTGGTATGCATACAATTTTGTCAAAAACCCGTTCGCAGAACCCTGCGTAACCCGGCCCGATTGTCCATCGTCATAACTTACGGGCAGTAACGTAGCCGCCTTTTGAAAATCCGATTCAGCCTGCGCGCGTACCTCCGCGAGCGTTGCTTTGGCCTTGTTATAGTTGTTTTTTAACGCGTCGTCTTCCAGGATAATAGGTACTTCGCCGTAAATCAGCGAAAGGCGCCAGTATACGAACCCGCGAAGGAAATACGCCTCGCCCATGCTGCGGTTGCGCAATGCTTCGTCCATAGTCACTTTCGGGGCGTTGATCAGCACCGCATTGGCGCGGGAAATCACCTCGTATTTGGTAGACCAGGTAGCCAAAATGTGCGAATTGGCCGCATCGAAGGTGAACATTTCGAGCGAAGTCTCGTCGGAATGGTCGCCTGCGCGGTTCATATCGTCGGAGCAGTTGTCGAACGTGTATTCGGTGTGGGCGAAACCGTCTTCGTTCAGCAACGGGGCGTAAATGGCGTTGGTGGCTGCCACCACGTCGTCGCCATTGCGCCAGAATTGCTGGGAGGTTACCTGTCCGTACGGCGTGCTGTCGAGCAGGTCGTCGTTACAACTGGTTACGGCCATCAGGAAAAGCCATCCGGCCAGTATATGTATCTTTTTCATGTCGATTGTCTTTGATATCTGCTTTCGATCTGAATTTTGGTTAAAAGGACAAAGTGGCGCCGATCGTCCACGTGCGCGCCTGTGGGTATTGCGCGTAGTCGACGTTCAGCTGATTGTACAATCCGGCTGCCTTGTCTCCGCCCACATAACCCAGCTCGGGGTTCAGACCGCTGTACTTCGTGATCGTGAACACGTTCTGACCGGTCACGTAAATCCTGGCCTGCGTCAGTTTCACCTTCTCTATCACAGATTTAGGAATGGTATAACCCAATGTGAAGTTTTTGAGACGGAAGAAATCGCCTTTCTCGATAAACAAGTCCGAGGGACGGAAGTTACGGTTAGGGTTATCGATGCTCACGCGCGGCACCGTGTTGCTGGTGCCGGCATCATTCCAGCGCTCGCTCGCTTCCTGGTACAAATTGAAAGAATAGCTCGCATCGAGGCCCTGCATGCGGTCGGCATTGAAGATCGAAACGCCGCCTACGCCCACGAAGAACAGGTTAAAGTCAAATCCTTTGTAGTTCAACCCTGCATTCAAACCATAGTTTACCTTCGGTTGAGGGCTTCCTATAATCGTCCGGTCCTTGTCGTCCACAATGCCGTCGCCGTTCAAATCCATGAAACGAACGTCGCCGGGGTGAATCTGCCCGTTGCTTTTGCGGGAATCGTTGGCAATGTTCGGGTCGGAATCGATTTCCGCCTGGCTTTGGTATAATCCGTCGGCTTTATAACCGTAGAATGTGCCATATGGATGGTTCTCGTACGTGCGCACGATCTCCTGCTGCCCGCGTCCGTACAGCTGCGAGGCGAGGAAGCCGCCCGGCGTAGCGAGTTGGGTAATGCGGTTTTTGATGAATGTGGCATTACCGCTCACGTTCAGGGTCAAATCGCCGAAAGAGTGGCGGAAGGATGCCTCTATTTCTACACCCTTGTTGCGCAGCTGGCCAATGTTCTGGTCAGGGATAACCGAAGTACCGATCGTTCCGACAGACGGCGGCGCGAGCAACATTTTCTTGGTATCCTTGATGAAATAGTTGACCGAGAGATACAATGCATTCTTCCAAAGTCCCGCTTCCACGCCGAAGTTGCTCATTTCCGCCGTTTCCCAGCCTATTTGCAGGTTAGCCAGGCGGCTCTGTGCAGCGCCCGAAATCGGGTTTTGCGTGCCGCCCGCGCCCAATGCGTAGCGGTACGACGAGTTGATCAGCGCCAGGTATTGCAGCGAGTTCACGTTCTGATTACCCAGCTGGCCCCAGCCGCCCGTCAGCTTGAAGTTGCTGAACACCGGCAATGCGTTTTTGAAGAAATCCTCTTCGGAAAGCCTCCATCCCAACGAGAATGCGGGGAAATAACCCCAGCGGTTGCCCGGCGCGAATTTGGAAGAACCATCGGAACGGAAGGTGGCCGTGAGCAAATAGCGATCCATGAACGAGTAGTTGGCACGGCCAAACCATGACGCCAGCGCATCGTAACTGCGGTTACCATCCTCACCCGCCACGGATACGATCGTTCCCGCATATTGCAGGTAACGCAAGGTCGGGTCCTCGCTCGCGAAGTCGCGGCCGCGTTGTTTGGAGGAAATGCTGTTGAATGTTTGCGAAGTATAACCGCCGACAAGGTTCAGGCTGTGTGCACCGAATTTTTTGTCGTAGGAAAGAAAATATTCCTGCAAGAACGACCAGTATTTACCATGCGTCAGATCCAGCTGATTGTAGGAATTGGTACGGAACTGGTCATTGATTTTTACCTCGAAATTCGTGCTTTCGGAAAAAGTAGCGTCCATAGCAAGGTTTGCACGCAATTTCAGGCCTTTCAGCAATTCGAGCTCGCCGGTAAGGCTACCCAGAATGCGGTTGCGGATATTGTTCTGATCCTGGTTATCAACCGTGAAAATGGGGTTATTAATGTCCCCAAACGCGCCGATACCTTTGGTTGAGCTGTAAGAACCATCGGCATTGCGGATCGGCAAGCCGGGATGGAAGCGAATGGCGCTCCAAAGCAAACCGGTTTGCGAGGAGGTCGTATTCGGCGAGGTGTTATGCGTATTCGTGAATTGCAGGTTCTGCCCTATTTTCAGCCGCGAACCAATTTTGTGATCCGAGTTGACGCGGAATGTATACCTTTTATAATAAGACTTGCCGATAATACCCTTTTCATTATAATATCCGCCTGAAATCGAGAAAGACGAATATTTGCCGCCTCCACGGATCGCCGCGTCGTAGTTCTGGGTAACGCCTTGTTTGAGCAATGCGTCCTGCCAGTTGGTTTTCTGGGTCTGGTATTGGGCATCTTCCCAAATCGGTGGTACCGGTAAGCCGTCATTTTTGTAAGCCTCCCGTTTCAATGCCGCCAGGTCGGGCGCTTCCAGCATATCCAGGGTTTTGATACGGTTGCTGATACCGGCATACCCATTCAACGTTACACTGATCGGGTTGTCGAAAGTACCACGCTTGGTGGTGATGATCACGACGCCGTTCGCCGCGCGTGTTCCGTAAATGGCGGATGCCGAAGCGTCTTTCAGGATTTCAATGGATTCGATATCGTTCGGGTTCACGTCATTCATCGAACCGGCCGGGACGCCGTCGATGACCACCAGCGGATCGGCATTATTCACCGTTCCAAAGCCACGGATCTGGATCGTTCCCGCATCGCCCGGCGCACCACCGTTACGGATCACGTTCACACCCGCAGCGCGGCCTTGCAATGCCTGTTGCGCACCGCCGGATGGAAGGTTTTGAAAATCAGAACCTTTGACGGATGATACCGCGCCGGTAACATCCTTTTTCTCCTGGGTACCATAACCTACCACCACCACTTCTTTCAATGCGCTCACATCCGGCGCCATTGTAATGTTAATGGCCGAGTTATTGCCGACCACGGCATCCTGGCTCACATAACCGATGAACGAAAACCGTAATGTGGCGCCATTGTCGGGCACACTAAGCTGGTACTGACCGTTTTGATCGGATGTGGTGCCTTTCTGGCTGCCTACTATGAGGATATTCACGCCCGGGAGGCCGTCTCCCTTCTCGTCCACCACCTTTCCGGTAATGGTCCGCTCGACGATGGTACCCGCGGTCCCGGCGCTAAAGGGCGCTGCGCTTTGCGGGTCGCTCTTTTTTCGCAACAATATCCGCGAATTCCCTACTACCTCGTACGACACGTTCAGGGGCGTGAGTAATTGGTCGAGCACGCGGCTGAGCGAACCCTGGAGCTGTTTGGCAGCTACCGTACTCCTGCCCTGGACGCTGCCCGAGCTGTATACGAACTTGACGTCGGCCTGCTTTTCGATCTGGCGTAAAACCTGCCGGATTTCCAGCGACTCGACTTTCAGCGAAATCTCCTTATTCAGCAACTCCTGGCTATAAACGCCGTGTGCCATGGAGATCCCGCAGCATATCAAAGCAAGCAAAAGTTGTTTAGCCGTAGTACTCATGACTTTGTAAACAACCCTTTTGTAGGGTATTTTTTTATGCATAATTTTAAAGGTTTTTGTGATCTGAACAACTCAAAAACAAACGGGTAACCTTCTGCCAGGAAGGGTATTCAAAACGGCCGGACATGTTAGCGCATGACCGGCTTTACTTTTCATTATCAATCAGTTAGAACAACCTTCGCCTGAAACAAACAGCGAGGCGCCGCGGCGCTCATATTCCACATTCACCGCCTTGCAAATCAGGTCGAGCTGATCGAACATCGGTAATTCGTTGAGGTCCCCGGTAAAAAGACAATTCCGCAACACATCGCCTTCCACGACGATATCGATGCCGTAGGTCTTTTCCAGCAATGCCAGCACATCCTCTGCGGGCGTTTCGGCAAATTCAAACCGCGTCCCCGACTCGGCCGATTTTACCGCTACCGGGTTTTTCACAATGCCCAGTTCCATTTTCCGCGATTCCTTATCGAACACGACTTTCTGGTTGGGCGTCAATATGAAACCGTTTTTGCTGGCCGTCTTGCTGTCGGAGTTCTCGTACACGGAAACGCGCCCGGTAGCGACCTGCACCTCGATCGAGCCTGCGCCGTCGTAAGATTTTACATTAAAACTAGTCCCCAGGACCTGTGTAGCCAAATTTTCCGTAGAAACGATAAACGGCTTCGTCACATCTCTTTTTACTTGAAAAAACGCTTCTCCATGCAGGTACACCATTCTTTTCCGCTCTCCGAAATGCTCGGGATAACTGATCCGGCTATTGGGTTGGAGAATGACCACGCTGCCGTCTTCCAAAGTCAGTCGCTGGGGTTTGTGCGAGGTGTTGCGTACGGCAAAGCCTTCGTCATCGTCGTTCCAGGTCCATATCGAACTCAATGCAGGAAAGTAGGCAGCCCGCTTGGGCGCATTATACCAGAATACCCCTGCCAGTACTGCTACCGACGCCGCTACGGCAGCCCACCAGCCTATTCTCACGGGCTTTCTCGTGGTGTTCGCCAGCAATTTCTGCCGGATACGTCGGCCGATTTCCTCCTTTTCAGACAACAACACTTCCGAATCGTCAGCCGGATTCTCTTTGAGGTACTGCTCCACCCGCAAATCCTCCTCTACCGACGTCTCCCCGGCAATATATCTCTCAATCAGTTTTTCGTAGCTATCATTTGTCATTTTGCGAAGGCGTGTATAGGTTTTAGTTACTGGAATAATACATCCAGAGATTTTCTCTCAATGCTTTCAATGATTTGGTAATATGGTATTCCACGGCTTTTTCGGAGATATTCAGTTCCTCGGCAATATCCTTCACCGGTCGGTTTTCGAAGCGGCTCAGCTGGAATACCCGGCTGGTTTTTTCAGGCAGCTTGCGCATTACATCGTCCACAGCGCGTGACAAGTCCGAAAACTGCACGATCTCGTCCGTCGAATAGGTTTCCTGGATTTTGTTCAGGATCAGATACTCCTGGTACCTGCGCCAAGTGATTTGTGATTTGATAAAATTGGTCACCCGGTACTTCATCGCAATCACCAGGTATGTTCCCAGATTTCTGATTTCGGTATCCGACCGCTTGTTCCAGAGACTCTCGAATATATCGTGCACCAGTTCCTCCGATTCTTCCCGCGATCCAACCTGACGATAGGAAATGCAAAACAGCTTGTACCAGTAACGGTCGTAGATCTCCTCGAAAGCACGCTTGTTGCCTTCCCGGAGCTGCGTTACCAGCTGTTCATCGGTTAGAAATTTAGTCATGAGGGTGCTCCTTTATCCGGAATCTGCATGTAGAGTCAAACAACTTTCGCTAACCCCTAAACAGATTTGTCTTTTTTTTCAGAAAAACTATTTCCGCAGAAACTGCCGGAACTCCGAATCGATCTGAAATTCGGTCACCCCGTAGGCAAGCATGCGCTCACAATCCTTTTTTGCGTCAGCCATCATGTCGGCGGATTTGCGGTAATGGAACTTGTTGGCCGCCGCCACAACGCGGATGCCGTTTTCCCGCGCCCACGCTACATCCTCGCGCGTGAGGCTTGCCGGCCTTTCGAAAAGGTAATAGTGATCTGGCCGATAACCCGGCTTTTGCTTATTCTCCTCCAACTGTTTTCGGGAACAGCTCAACCGCACTTTGCCAGTAAAGTATCCGGTAGATTCGTCGGTACCGATCATCAGGGCTGTTTCCCTGAGGTGATACCGATCGAGCATTGCGTTGAGCCCGGAAAAGAGTGCGGAATCCAGTCCGACGATTTTGTTATCGAGCATGACGGCCATTTTATTTTCAGCACAAAACCTGAACACATCTTCGAGAAGCATCGGGTGGTTGCCATCCAGTTTGCTGGTGAGTTTGTGTGCATCCGCCCAGGTCGTCTCCGTTACTTTGCGCGGATCGCCATAGAACCGGTTGAAATCCGCATCGTGGTTGGCGATCAAAACACCGTCGGCCGTCACGCGCATATCCGTTTCGATCATTTTGTAACCTTGTCGGGCCGCCTCTTTCAATGCAGGCAAGCCATTTTCCGTAAAAGAGCTGTCCACTACCCCGCCCCGGTGAGCGATCAGGCCGATCGTCTTACCCTGACCATATACGTTGGCGAAGTACATTACCGGAACAAAGGCGAGAATCAGGGAGAAAAGTTGCTTCATGGAAGATCTTTTTGAGATTGCAAAGGTACCACCGGATCGGTTGCCGGAAACGCCCTTAACAATAATATAAAGCGCAAAAACGGGCCAATCAGGGCGCCATTTACCGATCGCTCATTCTGCCCTGCCTGTAACACATCGCCTTTGGGAACGTCAGTTTTACGTATTTCATTTGTATTAGTCATCCTGAACGATCCACGATCACGCCACACACTCTTATTCCGTGAAGCATTATGCACACACTATTTTGCTCTCACGATTTTCTTCCAATGAAAAAAGGGCCTTTTTCGAGGCCCTTTTTTCATAAATAAGTAAAGATCAGAAGTCAGATCAAAGTTTCCGCCATTTGCAGGAAAATCGCTCTTTTGTAATATTCCGGGTCATATTTAACGAGTACCTGAGTGCCTTTGCGGAGAGAATCATATTTGGCAAAAGGAAGAACCTCCCGCATTTCCGTTACAAAATCATTACCAGCCTTTGGCTGCACCTGCACCTGCACCTGAAATTCAGGCAGGTTGTTGAGGTATTCACCCGTCGGCCGGATGGCCAGAACGGTAGCGTTCGCCTGAACGCCTTGTTTGAGAATCTTCTTCTTTCTCTCTTCCGAGATCCGCCTGCGAATAGACGATAAAGTCCAAAAAGCTACGATGCAGACCAGAATAAATGTAGCGCCGATTTCCCTGTTATTAAATTCCACAGCTAAATTTTAGTTAAGAGTGTGATGCCCAAAAATAATGGAATAACTCTAAAAAAAGTACTATTTCATTTATTCAACGGTCGATCTTGTGATCAAAAGGCAAAACTCATTCGTTTGAGCCAAGTATTTCATGGTAAAAAGCAATTCAGATAAGGTGAAATTGCCCGCGGGCAAAGTAGAGCGGAAGGTTGCATTAGCAGGATTTTTTTTATAAAATTTATTAAAAAAATTACCAAAATCACAATGGCATGATTTTCCTGCCTCCCAAAATGTATTGATCAACACCTTATTCACCATGTCAATGGAAATCAAATCCAACCAGTCGACCGGAAGCCGTCCCGAGGGAGATCGTATCCTGGATGCGCCTTATGTTTTCACTGATATTCCCATGTACCTGGAACAGCTCCGATCGGAAAAATCCTGGGCGAAAAATGACCGGAATGCGATCACCGTCTACAAATCGGACAAAATCACGATCGTCGTCGCCATTCTGAAATCGGGCGCAATCTTAAACGACCATTCGATCGACGAATGCCTTACCTTCCAGGTGCTATCCGGTGAACTGAAAGTGGAAACCGAAGGCCGTGTATTTTACACGACAAATGGCCAGATGATGTCGTTCCACGCTCACCTCGCCCATTCGATCACCGCGCTGGCCGATTCGGAAATACTCATTACTACTTACAAGGGTTAATGCGGCACACGCAACAATAAAATAGGCCGGTCAAAAACCGGCCTATTTAGTTTGCTGATGATATGCAATTTGCTGTGCTCTTTTAATGATATGCTTTTTCCGAATCGCGGAGCCGCTTGATCGTATCGTGCCCGCTCCTCAGCGTGGCTTTCTGGCGTGTAACGAGCGCGCGGAGTTCGGGCGTCAGGTCATCCGATTCAAGTGCCGAGTCGTATGCTTTTTGTGCGGCGTCTTCGCCGAATTCTGAATTTTCCAGTGAGGTTTTGCGGCCATCGCTGCTGAACGCAGCCCGGACGTCCATCCAAACCCTGTACAGCTTACCCGATATCATGGTACCTGTCGCCGGTTCGCCACCCAAAGCGGTCACTTCGCCATTCAGTTCGAGTACGTTGTCACGGCTGTGGTTTGCAAGGCTGTTGTATAGCGAACGAAGGTCAGTATCGCTGGCGTCCGTCTCGTCATAGGCCTTTTCGTAGCCGACGACACGGTCGTTGTTGATCAGGATCAGGTCATTGAGAATTTCTATGATTGCTGCATTTTGCGCCATGATGATTCATGATTGGTGATGCGGCAATCTTAAAAATTATTATTCCAAGCTGTTTCCAGCCAGCCAGGCGGCTTTGGTTTAGTGATTTGTGGAGGTTTTTGCGCCGTATATGCAGGGAATGAGCCGCTTAGTGGTACGCCCTCTCCCTATTTTTCACTCAATTTCCTTCTGACTTTACTCAAAAACTCGGGAGAAAAGCCCAGGTACGAGGCAATGTAATGCTGGGCAACACGCTGAGGAATAGCCGGATACCTTTCCAGGAAATCGAGGTACTTTTCAACGGCACTGTTAGAAATGGTTCTGAACAAGCGCTCCTGCGTCTGCGCGAGGTTGCGTTGCACCATCAGACGGAACATCCGCTCGAAACCGGGAACGGTTGAAAGCAGCTTCTCCTTCGTTTCAGGCGTGAGGATCAGTACTTCGCAGTCTTCCAGCGTCTCGATATACACGTGGCTCGGCGTCTGATTATGAAAACTGGTAATGTCGCTCACCCACCAATCCTCCACCGCGAATTGCAGCGTCACCTCCGCCCCGGCGCTATCGATGTAATAGGTGCGGATACAACCTTTTAAAATGTAGGCTTCAAACTGACAAACCTCCCCTTGTTGCAACAAGAAGGTCTTTTTGGAATATGCTTTGAATTGAAGTAACGAATCGAAATATTCGAGGTCTTGTGGGGTAAATGGCAAGCACCTCAGTGCGTAATTGTTAATCTTTTCAAACATAATCTTTTGAATGGGTTAGCTACCGGCACTTAGCCACCAGCCAATGCGTGCCGGATCTCGGAATATAGAAGCCCGCTGCCCCCTCCGAAATGGCGCAAACAGACGATCCGCGGGTCGATGGACCGGCATAGCGACGTGATATGCTCGCCCGTTTCCTCATCGACACCGACGCCCAAAAGTACTAAATCGATCGAATTTAAGCGAAGCACTTCTTCCGCTTCTTCCAACGATCCGGCCGGAAGACCGTGCCATTGTTCATTCTGGTTGATCAACCGGATTATCGTTTCCAGGATTTCGGGATGGTTGGCCACTGCCAGGATATTGATTTGCGACATGTTACCAATCGTTATGCCGGCGATCGCTACCTATCACCGGCAGGTTAATATTCTACCATTTTTCAGGAACCTCGATGACGAGCAGCGAGCTTTTCTCCAACGCCTTTATTCGCGCCGCCGATTCCGGCCAGAAGCCGTAACCGTCACGGGTCGAAAGTTCCTGGGCGTCCACTTCCAGTTTCCCGTCGATAACAAACACATACACCCCATTTCCTTCTTTTTTGAGCTGATAACCGATTTCAAACCCCTTATCGAGCTCAGCCAGATGGAACCACGCATCCTGGTTAATCCAGACACCCTCATCGTCGGGATCGGGAGAAAGGATTTGCTGAAAACGGTTGTGCCGGTCGCCGGAGATGTAGTCCATCTGGTCGTAGCGGGGCTGCACATTCAGTTTATTGGGATACAACCATATTTGGAGAAACGTCACCGGCTCCTCCGGATCCTTGTTAAATTCGGTATGGTAAACACCTGTACCGGCGCTCATTACCTGAATTTCTCCACGGCGGATCAGGGCCACATTGCCCAGGCTATCCTGGTGTTCGAGCGTACCTTCCAATGGGATCGAAATAATCTCCATATTGTCGTGCGGGTGCCGCCCGAAACCTTTGCCTCCATTCACTGTATCATCGTTCAACACCCTCAACGCACCGAACTGGATGCGTTGAGGATCGTAATTTCCGTGAAAACTGAAAGTCTGTGCACTTTGGAGCCATCCATGGTCGGCATAGAAGCGCGACGCTGCCGGATGCAGTACGGAATTTTTCATGATTATTTCAAAATCGTGTTGTTCACCAATTGGATCTCTTCTCCTGAAATCGTGTGCGGACGACCGGGATAAACCACCTGGTTGACCACCGCGTTCATATCTTCCAGGATCGTTACGCTCTCCTGCACGCGCGACACGGGCACGTGTGGATCAGGGTTACCGGTTGAAATAAAGACAGGTGTCTGTCTGAAATCTCCGTCATAATTGTCGATCGCTAACTCCTTGCCTACCAGACCTCCTGTAAAAGCAATGATACCGCCATATCTCCGTGCATTACGCGAAGTATATTCCAGGGTCAGACAAGCGCCCTGCGAGAAACCGGCGAAATAGATCTGGTCGGCGGGTATCCCGCCTGCTTCTATTTCGGCCACCACGTCGCCGACCAACGCGAGCGCCGAGTCCAGCGAAGGTTGATTTTGGGCAACCGGGGCCATAAAACTATATGGATACCAGCTGTTATTGGTGGCCTGCGGCGCGTAAATCGCAAAATCGGCCAGATTCAAAACCCTTTGGAGCGAAATAATATCAGCGGCAGTCCCACCCCGGCCATGCAACATAACAATCGCCTTTTTGGCCTGCTGAATGGGTAATCCGCTTGTAATGAATTGTTTGCTATGGGTATGCATAATGGATTTTAATTTTGAATGATTGAATGACTGAATGACCGAATACTGCTATTCAGTCATTCAATCATTCAGTCATTCGATCATTAATTAAGTACCGGCAACACTTTCACAATCTGTTCTCTGCGAGGTTCGTATTGAGCGGGCAGCATTAAACCTGAACCCAATTGTTCCACCGTTTCGTCGGTTGCGAAGCCTGGGTTATCACTTGCGATTTCGAACAATACGCCTCCTGGTTCACGGAAATAGAGCGAATAGAAGTAGTTTCTGTCGATTTTATCGGTGATCTGCAAACCGGCGTCCAGTACTTTTTTGCGGAACTCCATTAAAATATCATCGTTCGCAACGCGGAATGCGATGTGGTGAACCGAGCCTTTGGCAACATGGCCCGCTCTTTCACCGGGAGCTTCCACCAGATCGACGATGTTCGCATTCTCAACGGCGTCGGTCACAAAGCGGAACCGGTTCACATGCTGCTCGGCGAGGCGGTAACCGAAAATGTCGGTCAATACTTTGGCAGTCTCTTCGATATTGTTCGATGTGATCGTCACATTATGAAAACCACGTGTCGCATATTCCGCTGTCACTTCGGGAGTTGTCCATGGAATGCGGTTATCCGTGATTTTAGGGACGGTCAGTTCAAATTTCAAACCATCGGGATCAAGGAAAGTCAGGTATTGCTCCCCGAATTTCTCGGCAGGTTTGTTATAGGTGATTTTGTTGGCTTCCAATCTTTTCAACCAGAAATCCAGACTACCTTCCGGCACCGAATACCCGATCTCGGTGGCCTGGCGGGTTCCTCTGCGTCCGGCGGGGATCTGGTTACCCCATGGGAAGAATGTCAGGATCGAACCAGGCGTACCGTTTTCGTCACCGTAGTAAAAATGGTAGGTATTAGGATCGTCAAAATTGACGGTTTTTTTCACCATTCTCAGGCCTAATACCCTTGTATAAAAATCGTAGTTGGTTTTGGCGTCGCCAGCGATTGCGGTAATGTGGTGGATGCCGTTGATTGTATTTTCCATTGTCTTGTTCAGTTAAGATGTCTCTTTGTTTTTGATGATACAAAGGTATACTCCCGGGCAGGGGCAAGGCATTGAACTAGGACAAGAAAAACGGAAATTGAAAAATTATTCGAGCGGGCTCAGCAAGCTCAGGACGGCGTCTTCTTCCACTATCCTGCCAGCCGCCTTCGCCGCTTTCAGGTAGGTGCTCATCGGATACTTTCCTTCGAATGCGGGATCGGTTTCGACCATCGGCACTTTCAGGCGGGCGTGTTTGAGGCTCGCGAGGTCGGATAACGAGACGTAGCTGAGCTCCGGGTTGCCCTGTCCGAGGTCGCAGAGGCCGAAAGCAATATTGTTGACAGGGTCGAGCTCGGAGAGCAGCCATATGGCCTTACCATATTTGGAATGCAGTTTCACAACAGGCGCGTGGTCTTTTGCAAGCTGGTTTTGCACTTCTTGCGCATTGTGGACCATTATTTCGATCAGATTTTGCGGGATCATTTTTGACATGGGGCAAATTTAGAGGTTTTGTCCGGGTGCAGGAGCTCCGGAATGCCATAAAATAAATGGGGCCGTTAACCGCTGCATTTCGGATCACTTATTTGCCTAACTTTCGATAGAGAAAAGTCCTTCACTTCTTCCCGGATATTACGTATGCACTCCTCACCAGGAATGTACGGGGTGTTTTTGGCATTTAAAACGTGTATCAACAAACCAGCTCTATCCATTCATTCTAAAAAAATAGCGTATGAAAAAAAATCTACCACTCCTTATTTTATTATTAGTTTTTATCACCTCACACAAAACGTTAGCCCAGGTTGTAGTAACATTTCCAACCGAAAGGGCCGTTTTCCAGCGGAATAATGCTAATGAGGCCGACGTATACATAGGTGGGTATATCACGCAGACCTATCAAAAGATTGAAGTGCGGCTTACGCCCCGGGTACCGGGCGAGGGTGAATCGTTTCCGGCAGGAGGCGGCTGGGCCACCCTCGATGATCAGATTTCTGCGGGCCAGTTCTTCGGTTCGGTACATTTGAAAGGCGGCTGGTACCAGTTGGAGGCGCGGGGTGTCTTAAACGGTGCCGCTTCGTCGGTCGCAACGCTGTCGCGCGTGGGCGTGGGCGAAGTATTTGTCGTAGCCGGGCAATCCAATTCGACGGGGGGTGATTCCAACCCGAATGGCCCGGGAGCGTCTCACGACCAGGTCAATAGCGTCAATTTCCAGAATGTCGATCCGGGTACTTCCACCATTACGCCCTATCCCGACGTCCAGCTTCCCTGCCCCGAGTTCGTTCACCTCGATGCCAATGTCAAAACGGCACCATTCGGTAACTATGCATGGTGCTGGGGTTCTTTCGGCGACAAAATTTATGAAAAGCTGCATGTACCTGTAATGATATTCAATGGCGGCTGGTCGAGCACCGGCATCGAGAACTGGAAACAAACCATCGACCCTAACGGCGTGACCACCAGCGCATTCGGATACACATTTCCGGTGGGCCTGCCATTCGGGCATTTGCGGCTCGCATTGAACAATTATATTGCCCAGCTGGGTGTGAGGGCCGTTTTATGGCATCAGGGGGAAACGGATAACTTTCTCGAACAACCCGGCGACAATACTTACAATCATTATTTATCGTCGCTTTGGGATGTTGTCAACGCCAGCCGCAACCTCACCGGCAAACCTAACCTCGCATGGGTTGTCGCGCGTGCTTCGCGTTTTACCGTCAATGGTGCCACCCGTGTTTCGGCCAATGTCGTGAATGCCCAAAACGAGCTGATCAACAACGACGGCCTTTACCCGCACGTATTCCAGGGCCCCGAAACGGACCCTTATTACACCATCGAGTACCGGCACGACGAAATCCATTTCCGCGGCGACGGCGTTACACCTTCCCCCGACGGCCAGGTCTACTCCGGGTTGATCCACCTTGCAGGCTTCTGGGCCGACAAGATCACAACCGATTTCCTCAGTCAATCGAACCCTTACACAGCCACTCCACCGCCGACTGTCGACGCGGCATACGCGTCGGGCGGTTCACAAATAACATTTACAGGCCCCGGGCTACCCGGCGGCTCGCAGTATAACTGGCTTTCGGGCGGCAATTGCAATCAGGTACAAAATACCACCCAGCAATGGACCGTCGGCGCCGGATTGTACAAGTTGAAAATCATCGATTCCAACCGAAACACTGTATTCTCTCCTGCATTGAATGTTTCCGGAACGCCGCTGCCTGTAACCTGGCAATCGTTCAGCGCGCGCATGGGCGGCAACGGGCGCATTACGCTCGACTGGGCAACCGCTTCCGAGGTGAATGCCTCCCACTTCGAGGTTCAGCGGAGTAACGATTCCCGAAACTTCGAGACCATTAAAATTGTGAATGCGACCGGAAACTCACCCATAAGTTCTTTTTATCATTATGATGAAGAATTTCTTCCAAAAGGAATTTATTACTACCGCCTGAAAGAAGTAGATGCCGATGGCCAGACCGATATGACCCGCATCGTAAGTGTGCGTGTCGAAGGAAATGAGACGGTACGCGTCTTCCCGAACCCTGCTACGGACCTGATCGTGGTCGAATCTGCCAACGCATTGAATCGCATTGAAATCTTCGATAGCACAGGAAAGTTGGTAAAACGTACCCAAACGACGGAAAAAGCAATTCGTTTAGACATTGCGGACCTGGCAAAAGGATTTTACGTGATATCCGTAGACGGGCGCGAACTGAAAATTGTGAAATGATCCTCTGAGTTAAAAACAACTAAAAAAACACAACACTATGTTTACCAGCATTTTAACAAAAATAAACGAATACAATAGTCTGGTTTCCAAGGCTCGCGAACCGTACGCCTCCCTATACGCGCTCACGCATGGTGAAAAGAGCAATCCTGCTCATATCGCCTTGCTCGAAGCGAAAACCGGCCGCCCCTTGCCTTTGGAAATAAAGGATTTCTATAACTCCGTGGGTAACATTAAGAGCAATAGCCTGAATGAGAACAATAGTATCGATGTTTTCTCGACTAGCTATTTGTCGGAAACGCTGGAATCTTCCGATAAGTGGGACAAAATCCTGAGCCTGGGACTGCTGGACATGATTAAACATAGCTGGGGAAATGACCGATACGAAATTGATAAACTATCGGCCGAGGTGAGGGACGGAATCAATAGCGCATACATTTGTTTTGGCTGGTTCAGAACTAATGACAATCTTGAATCAGCAAACTACCTGTACTTTGATCGCGACGGTAAATTCGGCTCCGTGTTTTATCATCAGGACGATTTCGGAGACCTCCTGACCGAATACATCAGGCCAATGTTAAAGGAAAGTGCTGCCTCCCAAAGCCTGGAAGATTTAATCGTTGCTTCCATGGACACTATCATTGAATTAAAAAGGAAGGAAATAGGAAATTAAGCCGGCATTCGGACGGGCTGACGCTGCTTACTTCCGAACATCTTCACTTTCTCTATGCCCTTTTGGCGTGTTGCATATTCGCAGCGCGCCACTTTGGCATTTATGTGCCGCTGGATAGCTTTTTGAAATGATTTTGTCAAAACGATACCCAGCAGCTATGGACACTTTTTCAAGCATGATCATCGGCGCGGTTGATCAGATCAAAAATGCCGTTGTAAAAATCGATATATTCAAAACAGTCAATGGAAAAATACGGCCGGCAGGGTCTGGCTCGGGGTTCATATTCTCTTCGGACGGGCTGATTTTCACCAACAGCCACGTGGTAGAAGGCGCGGAGAAAATCATGGTAAGCCTTCTGAACGAGAACGAGATCGAAGCCACGCTGGTAGGCAAAGACCCGGACACCGACCTCGCGATCCTGAAAATATATGCGCAGGGATATTCCGTTGCCAAACTCGGCGACTCGGGCGCGTTGCAGATCGGCCAGTTCGTGATCGCCATCGGGAATCCTTACGGTTACCAGCATACCGTCACCACGGGCGTCGTGAGCGCCCTGGGCCGTACACTGCAGACGCAATCGGGACGTTTTGTCGACAATGTGATCCAATCGGACGCGGCGCTGAACCCGGGCAACTCAGGCGGCCCGATGATCAATACCGACGGCGAAGTTATTGGCGTAAACACGGCCGTCATTCAGGGCGCGCAAGGGCTTAGCTTTTCGGTAGATATCAATACCGCCAAGGAAATCGCACGGCAACTTATCCGAGATGGTAAGGTATTCAAGGCATATCTCGGCCTGCAATTGCAGGATGTACCACTGAATGAGCGTGTTCGTCAGCATCACAAACTGCCCAACCACGACGGGATATTCATCACGCACATCGAGCCGAACACGCCCGCCTCGCGCTCGCAGTTGATGGAAGGTGACATTATCGTATCTTTCAACGGCAAGCCGGTACGCAATTCCAATGAGCTTTTCAAAGCATTAACGACCCGCGACATTCTCCGCATGACCGACGTTTCCGTGATCCGGCACACGGAGCTGCTCAACTTCATTATTGTTCCGGTTGAGAAGAAGGCGTAGTCGCACTTAAATGGCTGTAAGGTGTTTCAATCAATTTGATTTGAAGCACCTTTTCCATTTTACAGATCGTTTGCAATGTAAGGTTCTCGGAGCCTTTCAGGATTTTGCTGATGTATTGCGGGGAGCAGCCCATCAATTCGGCGAGGTCTCGTTTTGTCATGCCTTTTTCACGCAACGTACATACGACTTTCAATGCGATGTCGAAAGATACATCTAGCCAGTATTCATTTTCTTGCCTCCATTCGGCTGCTTTGATCCAAGTCGTATCCGGAATGACATTTTCTTTCCATTTTCTATATACTGCTGATGCTTCCATATTCAAGTCATAAAAGTTCAAAAAGACCAACCCTTCATTAAATTTGATTAAGTAAAGGCTCCCCGGTATCACTTCGAAAATACCATTTATTCCCAAAAAAATAAACTTATAGGTTTATGTATCGCCCTTCATTTATTCTTCATACGACAAGGTTTGGCTTTGGTAACAGAGTTCTACAAACCAATAATTAATCGGTTTTGAACTGCCTCTTTCCGCCGCGGAACGGGAAGATGGATAACAGATTTGTACGATTGAATGGCGTCAGGGCACTTTTTCGAAGGCAATGGAATGAAAATCCCTACATTGCGTGTTGTGTAATCTGTTGCAATTAGTTTGACGAAATTTTTGACAGGTTATGAACTGGATTACGATTAGCAGTGAACAAGAAGTAGATCATATTTATCAATCGGAAGATTACTCCATTATCTATAAACACAGCCCCCGTTGCGCGACAAGTTTGATGGCTTATCGGCAGCTTAAATCCGAGGTAAATGCAGCTTCGCACATTGAGATTCCTATATACATTGTAGACGTGATCCAGAACCGCAGGGAATCACAGGCTATCGCCAGCAATTTTGGTGTTGAGCACGAATCTCCCCAAATACTGGTCGTGAAGGGTGGGCAATGCGTGTATGACGCGTCGCACGAGGATGTTTCGCTCCGGGATTCCCTGGCTTCTTTGAATTGAAATAGGACAAAAAGCGTCCGCAACAAGGCCGTTTAGTTTGGATTAAAAATATTTTCATGGAATATTTCCTTATTAATGGAAATATTCCATTATATTTGTTCCATCA
Source organism: Dyadobacter sp. SG02 (assembly GCF_900109045.1). Lineage (GTDB taxonomy): Bacteria > Bacteroidota > Bacteroidia > Cytophagales > Spirosomataceae > Dyadobacter. The sequence goes on along the minus strand of NZ_FNYL01000007.1, from coordinate 161,964 downwards.
ACAAACAAGAAGCTATTACGGGCGGCATTAGTTGGCCGTCCACCAAAAAAATGGCATGGATTTTTACCGGAATAGTTAAAAATCAACGCTTATTAACACTTCATCACAAACAGACGCAAAAGAGCAGCTACCAGGCTGCTCTTCTTGTTTTTACGACATTTCAAATCGCCAGATGCGCATTAGACATTACCGGAGGTACGCGTTTCGAGGCGGGCGGCCCATTTTTGAAGCACGACCACCAGGTCGTCCAGAATCACAGGTTTGCTGAGATAATCGTCCATTCCGGCTTCGAAACATTTGTCTTTGTCCTGCTGCAATGCATTGGCGGTCATGGCGATAATGAATGGGTGAGAGATATTTTTATGCGCCTTGATCCGCCTTGTGGCTTCCAGCCCGTCCATTTGGGGCATTTGCATGTCCATCAGGATGACGTCGTAATCGGCTTTCTGCACCCGATCGAGCACTTCCAGGCCGTTTTGCGCGAGGTTGGCGCGGTAGCCAAGCTTGTTCAGCGTGTTCATGATCACGATCTGGTTCACTTTGTTATCCTCAGCGACGAGTATGCTCATCGGGTAGCGGTCGGCGAAATCGACGTGGAGTTTTCTTTCCGAACTGTCTTTTCCCTGATCTGTTGCTTCCGGTTCCCGCACGTCCGGGGCGACTTTCGCGGTGATCCAGAACCGGAAGGTACTGCCCTGGTTCAACGCACTTTTGACCTCGATCCCTCCGCCCATAAGCGCGGTCAGCTTTTCGCAAATCACCAGCCCGAGACCCGAACCACCATATCGCCGCGTTGTGGACGAATCGACCTGCGAAAAAGGCTTGAATAACTTTTCCAGCTTATCCTCCGCAATACCAATGCCTGTATCACTCACCTCGAAGCCGAGCCTGACCTCCCTGCCCTCCTGTGCGATCACGTACACATGCACGCGTACCTCCCCGTGTGGCGTGAATTTTACCGCATTACCGACAAGGTTAGTCACAATCTGCCCGAGCCTCAGCCGGTCGCCTACAATGCGTGACGGTACATTATCATCGATTTTCAGCGCAAGTTTCAGCGGTTGGGTAGCGGTTTTTGCCCTGATCAGATCCATTACCTCACCGATGCAGGCCTTCAATGCAAATTCCTTCTCTTCGAGCTCCATATTCCCCGATTCGATTTTGGAAACATCGAGAATGTCGTTGATCACGTTCAGCAAATCCTTGCCGGAGGTCTGAATGGATTTGGTAAAATTCCGTTGCTCTTCGGTTAGGTCCGTTTCGGCCAGTAGCGACGCGAGGCCGATCACCCCGTTCATGGGCGTTCTGATCTCATGGCTCATCGTCGCCAGAAACGCGCTCTTAGCCCTGTTGGCCAGCTCGGCCTTTTCAACGGCCATTTGTTGCTCGCCGATCGCCCGTTCGAGCTGCCTGGTCCGCTCCTGTATTTGCTGTTCCAAAACCCGCTTCTGTTTGCGGATCGTGTACGTCCGGATCTGGTACACGGCCAAAATCAGCGCGACGATCAGTAAAACCGTCAACAAGCGAAACCACCAGGTCAGCCAGAAAGGCGGCGTGATGATCAGCTCTACGGCGACACCGGTTTCATTCCATAAACCATCATTATTGGAGCCTTTTACTCTAAATGTGTAAGTGCCGGGGTCGAGGTTTGTGTAGGTAGCGGTGCGTTTGTTGCCGGCGTAATTCCAGTTATTGTCGAAGCCTTCCAGCATATAGGCATACTGGTTTTTCTCGGGAACCGTGTAACTCAATGCCGCGAATTCGAAGGTTATCACCGACTGGTCGTGCGGGATGGTAATGGTTTTGACCTCGCTGATCTGCTGTTTGAGAATTTGGTCACTACCGCCCGTGACTACCTGCCGGTTAAATATTTGAAAATCCGTAATGTAAACAGGCGGGACAAAGTCGTTGTACCGGATGCTGTCGGGGTAAAAACTGATGAACCCGTTGATCCCTCCGAAATACATTTGCCCGTCGGCTGTCTGAAACCGTGAATTATCGCGAAACTCGTTGCCGGGAAGGCCGTCGGAAATACCGTAATTCCGGAAGCTTTTGGTCAGAGGGTTAAATTTGGAAATACCTTCGTTCGTGCTCAGCCAGAGATTGTTCTTTCTGTCTTTCTGGATACCGAAAACCACATTACTGGCGAGTCCGTCCTTTTCGCTGAACGACCTGAATGCCTGCTTTTTCTGATCGAAATAGCAAAGTCCTCCCCCAACCGTTCCGATCCACAGGTCACCGTTTTCAGCTTCCAGGATCGATTGTACTTTGTTATGGGAAATACTCGACGGGTCGTTCGCTTTGTTGCGGAAATGTTTGAAACCGCGGCGGTTGGGCAAAAGCAGATCAAGACCGTTGAATGTCCCTACCCAGATATTCCCTTTTTTGTCCTGAAAAATAGTGGTAACGATATCCCCGCTGATGCTCGCGGGATCGGCCGTATTGTGCCGGTAATGGATATACTCCTTCGTTTTGACATTGTAAAAATCAAGTCCGCCCTTCCAGGTACCGATCCATAGATTGCCGTCGCGGTCGCGTGTCATATTGTTGACATCCGAAATCGAAAGGCTGTTGGGGTTGCCTTCTTCCGAAAGATGATGCTCTACCAAGCCGGTTTTTACATGGAAGAAATCAAACCCGCCATTGTGAAAACCCAGACCGAGCACATCCCTGGCCACCCAGATCACCGAAAGCAGGTAATCATTGGAAATCGAGCGGGGATCGCCCTCGCGGTGCCGGTAAAAGGTGAAGTTTTTTGTTTTACGGTTAAATCGGTTGAGCCCGCCCCCATCGGTACCGATCCAGATATCGTCCCCGGTGCTGTCGCCGCAAATAGCCAGTACGGTATTGTTGCTCAGACTGTTCGGATTGCTGACTTGCTGTCGGTAGGAATCGAATTTCGGGCCGAACTTCGGTAAAAAAGACACCCCGCCGGCATAAGTACCGATCCACATATTCTCTGCATTGTCCTGGTAAATCGCGTAAATCGAATTATTGCTGAGCGAATAGCGGTTATCCGGATTGTTGCGTATGGAGGTAAACCGGTCGGTGAGCGGGTCGTGGATGCTAATGCCCCCGTTTTCGGTCCCTATCCAAAGCTTTCCCGTGCCATCCTCCGCCATCGAAAGAATGTCGTTGTGCGCCAGGCTCCACGGATCTTTCGGATTGTGTGTGAAGCGCCTGACGATATTTTCCGCCGGATCGAGCTTGTAAACACCCCCACCATGCGTGCCTACCCAAAGATTATCACTCCGGTCATAATACAACGCCTTGATCCAGCCCGATTTCAGGATGCGTGGCTCGTAAGCCGAAAGAATACCCGATTCCACATCCAGTTTAAACAGTCCTTTTTCCGTTCCAACCCAAAGCACATACCCTTTTCCTTCCGTAATACTCGTCACAAACCGGCTTCCCGTGCCCGCTTCCGTGCCCGCGTACCTGTAAAGCTGGTAAGTACCCCGGCTGCGATCGAACAGATAAAGCCCCTGATCGGTGCCGAGCCAGAGCCGGTTATGGCTGTCCCTGAAAATGGTATTAATCGCCAGGCTGCGGCGCGGATGCGGGTAATGCGTGAAACTATCCGTTTCCCGGTTGTACCGGTCCAGGCCGGTGGAGGTGCCTACCCATAACTTTCCGAGCTCGTCTTCCAGGAGCGACAACACGAAGCTGTCGTGAATGGAGGCCGGGTTGGCCGGATCGTGCTTGTAATGGGTGTATTTATAACCGTCGTAGCGGTTGAGACCGTCCTCCGTGGCGAACCACATAAAGCCCCGTCGACCTTTCAGGATCGCGCTCACATGGCTTTGCGACAGCCCGTGATCCGTGGTGAGCCGCCTGAACCTCGGCGCAAATTCCTGTGCGAGAACATATTGAAAGCATAGGATATAAAGCAGTACAACCCTTCGAAAGATGGCCTTCATGGCACTTCATCAGATCTGATAGAAACGTCAATTATCGGTTTAAATGTAGAAAAATTATGACCTAATGCAACATGCGGGCCAATTCTTACTCTTTGCGCTATACGAATATTAGCCATTTATGAAAAAAACACTACTCACCCTGCTAATTCATGCACTCTCTTTCGCCGGCTTCGCCCAGACTTTCACAGTAAGCGGCCTTGTCAAAAACCAACAAAACGAGACGGTCGGGTTCGCCGCGGTTTCCCTCAATCATTCCAAAGATTCCACCCTGGTAAAAGCCGACGTCGCCGACGAGCAGGGCACATTCAAACTCGCCGGTATTCCCGACGGGAAGTATTTTCTACGCATCTCCGCCGTAGGTCAGCAAATGTACCATTCGGCTGTGTTCGACGTGGCCGGCCAGGATGTGAAACTGCCTGCGATTTCAATGCAACCCGAAGCAAAACAGCTCAACGAGGTGAAGGTAACCGGCATCAAACCACTCATTGAGGTCAAGAACGACCGGATGGTATTTAACGTGGAAGCGAGCATCAATGCCACCGGCTCCAATGCCCTCGATCTGTTGCAACGCTCGCCGGGCGTGCAGGTCGACCGGGACGAGAACATCCTAGTGCGCGGCAAAACCGGTGTCCGCATTTATATTGACGGCCGCCCCTCGCCTCTGGCCGGAAAAGACCTTGCATCCACATTAAAAAGTATGAACTCGGCCGATATCGAGGCCATCGAGATCATCACCAACCCTTCCGCCAAGTTCGACGCGGCGGGCGATCTCGGCATCATCAATATCCGTTTGAAAAAAAATGCCAGGCTGGGTACCAACGGTAACATCAGCCTCGGCGGGATGTTTGGCATAACCCCGAAATACAACGCCTCGCTGAACCTGAACCACCGCGACAAGAAGCTCAATGTCTTTGGTAACTATGGTTTCAACCAGGGCGCATGGCATAATACAACTTACGACGACCAGATCCTCAACAATGTGGCCTACAACAAGGTATGGCACGGAATCTGGCGCGATACCACGCACAGTGCCAAAATCGGGGCGGATTATTTTATTAATGCCAAAAACACCCTCGGTTTCAGTGCCAATGGCCGTATCAGCAACCATAATGGCGGCGGAGAGAGCGAGACTTTCATCAGCAAACGCAACAATCTGACTGCCGACTCGCTCATCTTGTCGTCGCGGACCTCGAACCCGGAAAAAAACAAAAACCTGAACCTGAATGCCAACTACCGCTATGCCGACACCACCGGCCACGAACTGAATATCGACGCCGATTACGGCCGGTTCTCTTCGCGCGGGATCAGTTATCAACCCAACAAATACCATTTCCAGACGGGCAGCGACGAGCCCATCGAGCGGAATTACGTTTCCAAAACGCCGGTGGATATTACCATTAAATCGTTCAAGATCGACTATGAACAGCCTTTCAAAAAAGGCAAGCTCGGCTATGGCGTGAAGCTTTCGGACGTTAAATCAGATAATACATTCAATTTTTATAATGTATTACAAAACGTAGAGGTCATCGATACCAACCGCAGCAACCGCTTCAAATACCTCGAACGCGTGTATGCGGCGTACGTGAACTACAACATTTCGCTGGGTAAAAAATGGGACCTGCAAGCGGGGCTGCGTGCCGAGCGCACCAAATCACTGGGCGACCTGACGAGCTACAAGCATAATGATCTCAACAAAGTCGATACTACCTACCTGAACTTCTTCCCCAGCGGGGCCATTTCGTTCCGGGCTTCGAAAAACCACACCTGGAACCTGAATTACAGCCGCCGCATCAATCGCCCGAGCTATCAGAACCTCAACCCGTTCGAATACCGCGTCGATGAGCTGGTGTATTCCAAAGGAAACCCTTTCCTGAAACCCGAATATGCCAACAGTTTCAAACTCTCGCACGTGTACAAGGGCATACTTACGACCTCGCTCGGGTACCGGCGCACGAAATTCCCGGTTGTGGGCCTGCGCATTCCGTACGATAGCAGCCGCACGTATTTCATCACCGAAAACCTCGATTACTCGCAAGGTATCAGCCTCGATGTGAGCCTTACCACACCGATCACGAAATGGTGGGAGCTGAATTTCAATATCAGCGGATACCATAACCTCTGGAAAGCCGCGCTGGATAACGGCGTGGTCGTTAACAACCGGACGACGGCATTCAACCTGAACGGCCAGAATACCTTCAAGCTCAAAAACAGCTGGACGATCGAGCTCTCGGGCTGGTACAATTCACCCTACCGCCGCATCGACTACAACTGGCAAATGGGCATGGTTGACATTGGCGTCCAGAAGAAGTTCTGGAAAGATAATGCGAGTCTGAAAGCCACATTCAGCGATGTGTTCCATACCGCGCGAGGCGGTTACACTTCGGCCTATGCGGGCATTGAAACGCGTTTGCGGTTCCGTTTCGAGGGGCAGATGCTACGTGTTAATTTCAGCTACCGCTTTGGCAGTAAGGAGATCAAGGCGGCACGCAGCCGGAGAGCGGGATCGGAAGATGAGTTGAACCGCATCAAGGGCTAAATAAATCTCCACAGGTCAATTAATATTAATTCTACTTGTATTTAATGAAAATGCGTACGTTATATTTGCAGGAACGAAACCCTGCACATCTTGCCTTTCAAAGATTCAATCTATCGAAAATGGATCAATTTATCCGGTGACCCCTCAGTCTTCCCGCTGAATGCACGGATATTCCACTCGGTATGCCTGATATCGATCTTCGCACTGCTTTATAACGTGCCGTTCAATTACGCGATAGGACTGCCCAACATAGCATTGGCCAGTCTTATCGTGCTATTGATCACCGTGGGACTGTATTATATGTCCCGCTTTAAAAATATGGCCGGTACCAGTATTCTACTGGCCAATATCGTTGGGCTCACGCTGTTTATCGTCAACTATTTTCTGAACTCGGGCCTCCGCGGGCCTACCGACCTGTTTTTCCTGCTTTTCCTGCTGCTCAGCATTGCCATCAGCCCGGCGGAGCAGTACAAGCTTTGGATACCGATCAACGTCACGGTTCTGATCGTTCTCAACCTTGTTGAATTCTACTATCCCCACCTGGTACCGGATACGTATACTACACGATCGAACCGGTTTGTGGACCACATGTCGGCCTACACGGTGGTGGCGGCGATTACCTATTTCTGCATTCACTATATCAGAGGCAGTTATGAAAGCGAGAAGCTTTCCGCGCTCGAAAAATCTAAGGCCATCGAGCTGCAAAATTTTCAGATCGTCAAACAGAATGAAGAGCTCGAAAAGCTGAATGCGGAGAAAAACAAGCTGATGTCCATTGTCGCGCACGACCTACGCTCCCCACTGGCCAGCATCCAGAATTTTCTCGAACTGCTTACCCAGCACGAGCTCGACCAAGAGCAGAAGCTCGATATCGAAAACGATCTCCTAAATTCGACCAAAAACACGATGGCCATGCTCTCGAAGCTGCTGGACTGGTCGAAATCGCAGCTGCACGGCGTTTCGGCGAACAGGGAATACCTGAATGTGCAAACGCTTTTCGAGCCGACATTGAACCTGGAACGCAACACCGCCGCCCGCAAAAACATCAGCATAGACTATTATTTCGACCCGTCAGCCGGCATTTACGCCGACAGCGACATGATGCAGCTCATCCTGCGTAATATCGTGGGTAATGCAATCAAGTTCACCGGTATGGGCGGGCATATTATGGTAAAAGCCGAAGCGCAGGGCAACAATTGCCTGATTTCCGTGCAGGACGACGGCATTGGCATGTCCTGGGAGAAACAGCAATCGATTTTCTCGCTGAACGTAGAATCGACATTCGGTACCAATAACGAGAAGGGCGTTGGTCTGGGCCTGATGCTCTGCATGGAGTTCATCAAAGCCCAGAACGGCAAGATTTGGGTCGAAAGTACACCCGGAGCAGGTACCAGCTTCTACATTTCGGTGCCGATGTTCGATAAAGCCACGGTAAGGCAGCCCAATTTGCTCTGATTACGCACAACCGGGCACGTCGGCCAGGTTGAAGTAAATCTGCAACCCGCGCTCGCGTCCGATCCTTACGTCTTCGTCCGCCCCTTTCGATTCCCCTTCCAACCTGAGGATCGCGTCGCATTTCTGCAAAAGGCGTGCTGCTACCGGGTATAAAATCTCTTCATAAGGCGCATCGCCCGGTGCTTTGGAACCCGCCAGTTTGAGCAACGGCAGCGCCACCCACTCCCCGATCACGGGCAAATGCCCGGCACGAAAGAGCTGCAAGGTCACCGATTCGAGGTAATCGAGGTTTTTACGCATCAGAACAGGGTCGTCGTTCGTACCCGACCGGTAAGGACCGGCAACAAGGATCATTAATCCATTCATGGCTAATTGTGATTAAATTGAAATGATTTTAACTAAAAATGATCAGATATGCTACTTTTGGCGAGCATTCAGCCATTTCAAGGCTAATAAATTGACTAATTTTAATCAATATTGATTATTTTTGATCAAAAGTAATTAAATACCATGAACTTTCAAGAACGTAAGAAAAAAATTCTCACGGCGCTCGACGACGCCGAAAGTCTCACCGTGTTCGAACTGGCCGAAATACTGGAAGCCTCACCGGCGACGATCCGCCGCGACCTGGGCGATATTGCGGAAGAAGGATTGCTTGTGCGCACGCACGGGGGCGCCATGAAAATGGAAAACCCGGCGCTGACCGGGTTTTCGGAGAAATCGGGTGTGAATAGCCCCGTCAAAGAGCAGATTGCGGAAAAAGCGGCTTCATATGTGCAGGACGGCGACATTATCTTCCTCGATTGTGGAAGCACGGTATTTCAAATGTGCCGTTACCTGAAAAAGAAAAGCATCCGCGTCATTACCAATTCTTTGCCCATTTTAGCTGAACTCATAGACGTTCCTTCGATCCAGATCAACCTCATCGGCGGGGAGCTGAACAAGGCGCGGAAGGCCGTTCACGGCGACAAGGCGGTGCAGCATATCAATGGCTACCACGCGCACAAGGCATTCATCGGCGTGGATGGCTTGTCGGCAGAAAACGGCCTTACCGCGCACAGCGAGCACGAATCGAGCATTACTACGGCGTTTATCCGCAATGCCGGCCAGGTAATGTTGCTATGCGATGCTTCCAAAATCGGCCGGGACAGTTATGTAAAATTCGCGGAGCTTTCGGCCATTCACACCCTCATTACCGATGCCGATACCGCAAAAACCGCGGCATTGCAGCAAAGCGGGCTGAATGTGGAGATCGCAGGTTAATGCAAGATCGGGTTGCTTACACGAGTACCGCGCCGCCGTCCGTGACAAGGATTTGCCCGGTGGCGAAAGGTTGTTTCATGAGGTAAATGTAAGTCTGGGCAACTTGCGAGGCCTCTCCCACCTGCCCCACAGGCAATGCCCCCGCTACCTGATCATAGAATGCATCACGCTCCGCCTCCGCCATCGTAGACCACAAATTGGTACGGATGACGCCCGGCGACACGAGATTGACGCGCACCGACGCGAGTTCAACAGCCATAGCCCGTGTAAAACCATCCATCGCCGCGCAAATGCTCGCTCCTATGGACCAGCCCGCACTCGGCCGCGCACTCACGATCCCGCCCGTGAGCACGATAGAACCTCCCGCATTGATTCGCGGCGCCGCATATTTAACCGCCATGAATGCACCCCAATAACGGAGATTGAAAAACGCACGGGCCGTAGCGACTTCCGTATCGACAATTTTACTTAACAAAAGGCTTTCTCCGGCTGTGAAAACAAGATGATCGAGCGTGCCTATTTCCTCGAAAAGCCGCTTTATCGACGCCTCATCGGAAAGATCGGCCTGCATTCCGAAACCGTTACCGGGCAATTCCGCCACGGCATTTTGCAGCCGCGCCGCATTGCTCGATACGACGATTACGTTCGCGCCTTCCGCCGCTGCCGCCCTGGCCGTAGCGAGGCCCAGCCCCGAGCTACCACCCAGGATCACAACTTTTTTACCTTTTAGAGAGAAATCTGAATTTGAAGTTTCCATTTGTATTGAATGTTTTAACAATACAAATCTCCGCCACAAAGCTGCCAAAGCACTTAACAAATGGTAAAAACGGATTCAGCGCAGGTTTTTCCGGATGCGGCTGAGCGATTGCGGCGTAATGCCGAGGTAAGAGGCAACGTCGGAAAGCGGTACGCGCGTGGCGATGTCCGCCTGCCGCGACAGGAATTGCTGGTACCGCGTAGCCGAGTCCTGGCCGAGATAGGCGTTGCGGATCTGGATTTTTTCGAGCAATGTCTGGTTCGTAATCGTGTCGATCATCGCTTTCAGATAAGGCACGCGCGTGTAGAGCGCCCACAGGTCGGCTTTGGTAATACTTAAAACCTGCACATGGCAAGCCGCGCAAATGCTTTCATGCGCCGTCACATGGTTGTTGAAACTGTTCAGAATCGTGCAAAACTGGTTTTCCTTCAAAAAGTAATGCGTTACCTCGTTGCCCTTCTCATTCGTTACCATAATACGCAGCACGCCATTCAACACGAAAAACATTTCCTGACAAATCTTCCCGCCTTTGAACAGCACATCGCCTTCCCGGAACTGCCGCATGGTAAATGCATTCAGGATCATTTCCTGATCGGCGGGCGGAATCGCTTTGGTGAGTTGGAGGATCGAAATCAGTCGCTGCGGCATGAGGCTTTTTAGAATATCCATTCAAATATAATATCCTGCAAAACAAAAAACCCTGCGCTTTTGAAGGCGCAGGGCATTTGCAATAGTCCGGTCCAGGTGTTAGTAACCTTCGTTCTGGTACATCTTCTCCGGGTTCAGTTTGGTTTCGTCAAACGGAATCGGATAGTAACGGTCTTTCTTTCCAAAGTTGCTGAGCTTCGCGATACCGTAATTCTCCTGCTTTTTGGTTTTGAAATAGGCCACGAGCTCGTCGGTCGTGAAGAAACGCAGCAGGTCGAACCAGCGATGATTTTCGAATGCAAGCTCCACGCGGCGCTCGTGCAGGATGGCGAGTTTTAATGTCGGGTATTTGGTTGCATAATCTGCATTGGCCTTCGCAACGGCATATTTCGGCAGGCCCGCACGCTCGCGTACCTGGTCGAGGAATGTGATAGCAGCCGGTTCGTCGCCGAGTTGCATATTCACTTCGGCAAGCATCAGGAGCACGTCGGCGTAGCGGATCAGTATCCAGTCGTTACCGCCATAGCCGTTAGTCGTCGCTGCCGAGCTGGCATCGCGGTATTTGGTGATAAAATAATCCTTCACGATCGGATCGTTGGCGTATTTGATCGAGAATTCCTTTCTCGTATCACCTTCCTCATAATCCTGCACAAGGTCAGGCGTAACATTACCGCCCGAGCCCGACGATGCGAACAACGAGTTGATCGTCTCGCCTTTCGCCTGGTTGTTCCGGGCAATCGAAGACGAGAAGTTGATATCCCCCTGCTTGTTCACCACCTGGAAGATAATCTCCGCATTCGTCGACTTTTTAGCCACATCGAATACATCGGCATAAGGCACTTCCTTCAACTCGCCGAATGCGCGCAGGTTATACGAAGCCATCAGGTATTTCTTGGCCTCGTTCAGGTTTGCGGTGCGATTGGCGGCATCCAATGTGGTCGCCATAGTCAGGTACACCTGGCCCAGCAATGCATTGGCGGCAGCTTTGGTGACCTTACCTTTCGTATTGGCAGTCTGTTTGTCGGGCAGCGTTGAAGCTACCGCGTCTTTCAGGTCCTGCGCGATCTGGTTGTACACCACATCCTGTTTCTCGCGGAAAGTTGCCGCGGTTACCTCGTCGGTACTGAGTAATTCCCTGGTTACCAAAGGCACATCGCCCCATTTGCGCACGAGGTGGAAGTAGGTCAATGCGCGGATGAATTTCGCCTCTCCTTTGTACTGCTCTTTCAGGTTATTGTCTGTAAAAGTCACACGCTCGATACCCGCCAGCACTTGGTTGCACCGTGTTACCATCTGGAATAGTACCAGCCAGTGCGATTTCAGGTAGGTATTACTCGGCAGCAACGAAAAGTCGTTGAACTGGAACGGCTCGCCCGCATTCGACTGGTTATCGTTACGACCCGTATTGTCCGAACGCTCCTCGCTGAACAACCCGCTGTTCTCGCCGATGCCATTACCATCGCGGAGCGAGTTATAGATACCGTTCACAGCCAAAGCCACGTCCTCGGGCGTACGGTAAAAAGTAGGGGCCGAAACTGCATTCGGGTTATCCTGGTCGAGGAAGTCGTTGGAGCAACCCGCGAGCGCTACCAGTCCGAATGCGGAAAATAATGTATTGAAAATGTATTTACGCTTGATCATCTCTTCTGCTGCTTAAAATGTAATACGGGCACCGATGTTGTAGGCGCGCACGAGTGGATATTTACCATAGTCAACGCCCGGTGTCAGGTTAGCCCCGTTGTTGTAATCCACCTCCGGGTTGTAGCCCAGGTATTTGGTCAAAGTGAAAGCATTATCCACGCCCACGTACACACGCAATGCGCTGATGGCATTGTTGGTCAGGCTGCCGATGCTGTTCATGTTGTAGCCCAATGTCAGGTTGGTACATCTCAGGAATGAGCCGTCCTGCAAATAAAAGGTCGACAAACGCGTGCTGTTGCTCTGCGTTCCCCCGCGTGACGCGCGGTACACGTGCCCGTCGCCCGGCTGCGATTCCGAACGGTAGCGGTTAGCCACTTTGGCATATTGGTTACCCGATCCTTCCATATTATAGAGGTAGTAATCCTGGCCGTCGAGCACTTTGTTGCCATAAGTACCATTGAATGAGGAGCTGAAATCGAAGCTTTTGTAGCTGGCCGTAATCGCGAAACCATAAGTAAATTTCGCATGCGGCGATCCGATCACACGCTTATCGGCATCGTTCACGACACCATCATTGTTCACGTCTTCGAAATACAGGTCGCCCGGGCGAAGCGGATTGGTGGAAGCCGTCGAACGTGCAGGGCCTTTCAGCTCATAACCAGCCGGGAACGACTGCGTCGACGAGTTGAAAGCCGCATTATCAGCCGCGATATTCTCCATATCCTTTTCGCGCACCATTCCTTTCACTTTAAAACCATAGAACATACCGATCGGCTGGCCTTCCTGCGTAATGTGCGTCAGATACGAGCGCTCGGCACCGTTGGTAATGATCGTGCTCGCACCACCCATATCGAGTACTTTGTTGCGGTTCACGGAGATATTACCGGCCACATTCAGGTCAAAATCCTTGGTCGAAATCACGCGGGCATCCACTTGAAGGTCGATACCTTTGTTCTGCACTTTCGAGTTGCGAAGGTTCGTCAGGATCGTCGAAGCACCGGAAATAGCCGACAGCGGCTGGTTGAACAACAGGTTGAACGAGCGGCTGATGTAGTAGTTCGCCATGATCGACAAACGGTCGTCAAACAAACCCATGTCGGCCCCGAAGTTGTATTGTGAAGTCGATTCCCAGCCGAGGTTCAGGTCTTTAATGCCCGTTGCCCACAATGCCGTATTCACCGTTCCGTTTCCGAACACCGCGCCGCCGGGGGCAGCCATCGTTTGGAGGAAGTTGTAATTACCGATATTGTTATTACCACTCAACCCCCAGCTCGCGCGCAGTTTAAGTGTAGAAGTGTTGCCTAATGAATTTTTGTAGAACTCTTCGTTCGAAATATTCCAGCCGGCAGACACCGACGGGAAGTTACCCCAGCGGTTGTTCGGGCCGAAGCGCGACGAACCGTCGGTACGGAAAGTAGCCGTGAGGTAGTACTTGCCGTCATAGTTGTAAGCGGCGCGCGCCAGGTAGGAAAGCAGCGTCCAGTTCACTTTGCCTGTCTGGTCGGCTCCGGTATTCAACCCAAAAAAGGTTGCATCCGCGCCTTTACCGGTAATTTCCTCGATACGGTCGTTAGAAAACCCGCGAGCCGTTACCGAAACGATGTCACGGTTGTTTTCCTGCGCCGTATAACCTACCAGACCATCAATGCTATGCTTGCCAAGTTGTTTTTTGTAGTTCAATGTAAACTCGGCCAGCTTGTCCATTTGTGTCGTCATCTGCGACAGCGCGTTCGCCGCAGCAATGGCTTGCGGTGATCCCGGAGGGTTCGCTCCGCTACTCAGGCTGGTTGGAGAATAGAATTCGTATTTCTCGTTATAGGTCTGCAAACCGATGTTAACCTTGAAATTAAGGTCAGGAAGGATTTCATAGGTTGCGAAACCATTGTAAGTACCGCGTTGGCCCCTGCGGTTGATATGCGTTTCGGTCGCCAATGCCACCGGGTTTTCGATAGACTGGTAACCGTAAGCCGAGCTCAATGCCGCCGCCTCGTTTTTCGCTAGACTGCCGTCTTCATTATAAGCCTTGAAAATCGGCATGTAGATCAATGCACCGAGGATTGGGCCTTTGTCGAAACGACCTTCCTGCACCTCGCGATTGGTATTGTAAGTAAATGAGAGGTTCGCGCCTACTTTGAGTTTTTTATTGATTTCCGCATCCAGGTTCGTCCGGAAATTGGTCCGGTTCTGTCCGGTACCGAGCATAATGCCTTGCTGATTGAGCTGCCCGCCGCTGATCGCGTAGCGCAGGCCGTTCTTTCCACCTGAAAACGAGATGTTATGACGGTGCACCGGCGCATTGCGGTAAAGTTCGTTCTGCCAGTCGGTATTGTATTTGGGGGTGATCAATTTCTGGTTCGCGAAGTCGTACAAGTCGGTCGGAATGCTCACCGAACCTGCATTACCCACGTTTTTGATACGGGTTGCATTGTCGTCGGAATACATGCCGTCGCTCCATGTCTTGCCCGCATTCACCATCAGGTCGCGGTAGCTCGCATTGCGGCCATCGATCACCAGCTGCCCGAATTCCGAAGAGTTCAGAAGATCGACCTTTTTGCTCAACTGGTTTATACCAAACTGGTAATCATATTCCAGTCGGCCCTTGCCTTCCTTACCTCTTTTGGTCGTGATCAGCACCACCCCGCCGGCCGCACGCGAACCGTAAATGGCCGCAGAAGCCGCATCTTTCAGGATGTCGATCGATTCGATATCATTCGGGTTAATGAAGATGTCATTACCAGCCGGGTAACCGTCGATCACGTACAATGGGTCGGAGCTCGCATTCACCGAGCCTACACCACGCACGCGGATCTTCGTACCCACGTAAGGCGCGCCGCTCACCTGCGAGATCTGCACACCGGCCACTTTACCTACCAGCGCCTGTCCGACAGTCGGGGTGCTGAGGTTCAGTTCTTTTGCTTTTACACTGGAAATCGCACCGGTAAGGTCGCTTTTGCGCATCGTTGAATACCCTACCGCAACAAATTCATTCAGCATCATCGCATTCTCTTTCAAAGTAACGGCCAGCGGCGCATTACCCGAAACCACCACCTCCTGCGCGATGAAACCTACGAACGAAAACACCAGCGTAGCGCCGGAGCCCGCTTCGAGCGAGAAAGTACCAGCGGCATCGGTTACCGTGCCTTTGTTGGTACCTTTTTCCAAAACCGTCACACCCAGCAACGGCTGACCGGTCTCATCCACCACTTTACCCGTCACGGTCTGTGCGCGGGTCGGCCTCTCCAACATCATCCGGCCTTTACCGGAAGCCACTGCATGCCTGCCCGGACTGAAAACCAGGATACCTGTCATAACCAACGGAACAATTGGCAGTATCAGTTTCTTCATAATAGTTTTAAAAAATTTAACAAAAACAAGAAAACACGTTTCGATTCGCTCTAATGCCCGTCTATCTCGCGCTTAAAAATCGAGCGCAAAAGTATTTTTCGACTATTACTTGAATCGAACGTATCTATTATGAAAATGTAAAATTTTCAAGAAACCGAAGAAACCGCTTAGCAGCTTACGCGCACCTGATGCACGTTACTTTTCCGTGAAGACGTCACCGCAATCGCATCCGAAGAAGTGCCTGTGAATGTAAAACCTTCCAGCTCGTCGGCTTTATCGATATCCACCGCGTTCAGTACGACCTGCTCCCCTTTTTCAAGTGATTTTTTTAAATCGACAAACGTGAACCGCCAGCGACGACCCTCTATCTGATTTTGAATTAATACCAAAACCCCTTTCTCCGGCACCCAATGTAAGTTCTGCACCCACGGCCCGCAGGTAAACTTTTTCACCAGCACACCCGGCGCACTTGTTTTATCCGCTTTTTGCAAAACAGCCGGGTCGTAGAGACGTACTTCGTTCCGCTTGTCGCCATAGTCGGCCGTCGCGACAAGCCATTTGCCGTTGTATTCCACATACTCCGGCCGCGTTCCCTGAATGCACGCGTCGTCCTCGATCGTACGGATCAGGTTACCATTCAGACTGCCGGTTTTCAGCATGCCCTTCCAGTCGACCTGGTAAATCACGGCACGCCACAACGTACCTTCCGTATTGAGCCGGATGCTATTACCGATGAACACGGGCAGTTTACCATGCCGCGCAATGCCCGTCGGGTGGTTGATCACATCCTTGCCATCCACCGTCAGCCGGATTTCCTTGCCGGTGTAATGCAAAGAATCGCCCTTCTGGCGGAACTCGCGCACCATTCCCACCTCGCGATCGCCGTACAAATAGACTTTACCGTCGAGAAAAGACGCGCCCTGGCACGCGCCGAGCGAATCGATCGTGTGGGAAGAAACAAGGGATAAATCGGGTTTGCCGGGTACAACAAACGCAACGGTGGCCGCCACAGCGATGGTCGCGATGGCAATGGCTGCGAGGCCTTTCAATAGTTTCATTTTTGATATGGGTAATAAAAAAGATTGCGGGTGCGGAGCAAAACCCCGCACCCGCTTGAAAAATCGGGACATTTACCAAAGTGGCTGTTTCAACTTGACGAAATAGATCGTATTGCGATCCACAGCGCCGGTAGCGGGCAGAAGTTTCTGCGCATACACGCCGCCCACGCCCACGACACCGAAATCGTCATCGTTTGAAATAGCAATGGTTGTCGGGTTGATGATCGCGATGCCTTCGGCCTTGTCGTGCGGATAGATGGCAGGAATGTCGGTCATCAGGTCCGCAACGAGCGTCTTGGTCACAGGTTTGATCCCATTGGCCGCCAGGTTTGCCGCCGTTTTAAGCTGCTCCACGGTAAGTCCGCCGTACAACTTGCCGTTCACGCCATTAGCCGGATCGGAAATGTCGGTGGCATTACCGAGATCGATTTTGTACACTTTTTTGATCACCGTCGCGCGGTTGGCGGTGGTTGCGTATTCACCATCGCGTTCGAGCACGAGGAAAGTTGTATTGTCAATGGCTACGATCTCGCTGTTGGCCTGCAAATTGGCGCGGTCGATAAGGTATACATATTCCTTGCTGACGCCAGTGGTAATGTCAAAACTAAGGATACGCGTCACCAGCGAGCCGGAAACATCGGAAGCCGAAGGGTTGTAAAGCGGGAATTGCATAATGCCGACGAGCGTTTTGCCGTCAGGCGTGATCGTAAGCCCTTCCATGCCGCGGTTCGGACGTCTTTTGGCAAAAACCAACGGTATTTTACGACCGCCGACGCCATTACCGAATGGATTGATCCGTTCGATTGTCTTCCCGTTCGCATCGAAATGGACGATATGCGGGCCATACTCATCGCTTACCCAGAATGTACCGTCTTTCGCAAGCGCGAGGCCTTCCGAATCCAGACCGTCGATGCTGTTGGGCAGCGTATTGTTGTTCACATCCAGCGCCAGCTCGCCGCTGTAACCAAATCCGGGAGGGTTAGGGAGGCCGTTCAGTTTAGCCCCGGACTCGTTTTTAAGCTCGATAGTCTTTTCCAAAACCAGTTGATCACCTATCAACCGGAACTTGCCGATTTGAGGTGCAAAGCCGGGATCCGCGAATACTTTGGAGTCGGTCACGGTGCCGTCGATATTGGAGCCGCGGTCGGTGAGCAGGTAAAAGGCCATAGGGTCATTTGGGTCCTGCACCACAGCCGATCCGAAACCGCCATTGTATACTTTCACATTTCCGACTTGCGTGATAATCGTCGGGTTCTGTGCTTCGGCCCTTTCGGGGTAATTGTCGGTAGGAAGGCCATGGTCGGTACAGCCGTTCAATACTGCCACGGCAGCGGCCGACGAAATGAGAGAAAGGAAAAAGGGCTTCATTCGTGTCCAGGTTAGTTTGCGTAAAACTACACCGGCCGATTTTACCTGAAAGTTAATTCAGGACCCATCAAATCAACATATTGTTAAGCCCTATTTCCGGCCTTTTCCCCTGAAACTCGGCGGCTGAATATAGAACTCGACCGTCGCCGCAAGCCCGGAAGCGCGGACCGGCACGGCATCGTGTACCATTTTGTTGGAGATATTCTTGCGGTAACCGCCAAAGACCTCCACCCCGCCGAAATTCCCGAACCTGCGGTTGTAGGAAATACCCATATCCACATCTATCCGGCGGCACACATCAGGTGTTCCCTCGGCCACACGGTTGAGATAATACGTCCGCGTAACCGCCTCTGCTTTGAAATACAGCCGATCGTTGGGCGAAAGGTTATGCCGCCAGGCCATTTTCTTGGGCAACATAATTTCGATGCCTTCTCTTTCTGAAAGATTGTAGTTGAAGAGAAAAACAGGCAGGAAAGTCAGTTTGTAGCTTTTGTTAAAAATGATTCCCGCACCAATTTCCTTATTGGGAGATGCTCTTTTCAAATAGGAAGCGGAAACGGTGTAGTTCAGCGGGATGTCCTTTGCGGAAAGCATGGCAAAATTGCCCGTTTTATTAATGTGCGAGGTCAGCACAAGCCAGGAAGTGCTGTCGAGTCGTACAAATGAGTTGAGGTCCAATGCAAATGTTCGGAGGCTCCAACCCTCAAACTTCTTGGCTGGATTTTCACCACTGCTCTTGAATTCAAGCTGCTCCGCACGGTAGTTAGGTCCCAGAACCAAAGCAAAATTCTTTTTGTGGACCACCGGCAACCATGCACGGACGTACATTTCCTCGTTGGTAAAAGTCTTGTTACCGCTGTTGGCGAACCGGTAAACTTTCCCGGGCGCATGCGTCGTGCGGAAAGTAATCCATTTGGATGGAGCCATGCCGGGCAAACCGGGCTTCTGGGCACAACAAACCATGCTTATGCCCAACAAGGATAAGAAAAACGCAAATGCCTCCGGCTTCCGAAACTGCATACTTCGCCTGTATATGGTTGTAATAGTCCTAAGTCGTACTAAAATATTCGCTATGAGCCGGTAACGCAGCAATGCATTCATTAAGTTCCGAAAGAAAATCCGTCAGGGAACGCATTACTTATATACGTCGGCCAGCATGAATTAATAAACGATCTGAATACTACTTTCGGATGCAAGGGTCGTATTTTTTTATTTGGACCAGACCCGGCCCGCCTACTCACGAAAAAGAAAGGGCGCCAAAACAGGCCCCACAGGGTATTGTTTGAAATCTATAAGCATTGATTTGAAAGTCTTAACCCGGATAGCAAACAGGTTGCTAATTTTGTGTTTGCATTAAACCCCTTTTTCTGACATGATACAAGCAAAAGCATACGCAGCCCAGACACCTCAAACCGACCTGGCACCCTGGGATTTTGAAAGAAGAGAAGTCGGCCCGCACGACGTTCAAATCGAAATCCACTTTTGCGGTGTCTGCCACTCCGACCTTCACCAGATCAAAGACGAATGGTTTCCCGGCGTATTCCCGATGGTACCCGGCCACGAAATCGTTGGGAAAGTCACGCAGGTGGGCGCGCACGTGAAGAAATTCAAAGAAGGCGACCTCGCCGGTGTTGGCTGTATGGTCGATTCCTGCCAGGTTTGCGAAAACTGCAAGGACGGATTGGAACAGTACTGCCTGGACGGTAACACGCAAACCTACAACAACCTCGATCGCAGTGGCGTACCTACCTACGGTGGTTATTCCAATACCATCGTCGTACGCGAGGAGTTTGTTCTTTCGGTTTCCGATAAACTGAATTTAGCAGCTACTGCGCCCCTTTTGTGCGCGGGGATCACCACCTATTCCCCGCTTCGCCACTGGAAAGTAGGCAAAGGCCACAAGCTTGCGGTGCTAGGGCTTGGCGGATTGGGCCATATGGGTGTCAAATTCGGCGTCGCATTCGGTGCGGAAGTGACCGTGCTCAGCACCTCGGCCTCGAAAGAACAGGCGGCGAAAGATCTTGGCGCGCACCATTTCGTGGTTACTTCCGACCCTGAACAGGTTAATGCCGTAAAAGGCACCTTCGATTTCATCCTCGACACGGTATCTGCCGTACACGATATGGATTTGTACCTGTCGTTGCTTCGCACGAACGGAACGCTCATCAATGTAGGTGTGCCTACGGAACCGTATTCAGTCCGACCATTTTCCTTGTTAACAGGCCGTCGCAGTATGGCAGGCTCCGGCATCGGAGGTATTGCTGAAACTCAGGAAATGCTGGATTTCTGCGCGGAACACAACATCGTCTCCGACATCGAGCTGATCGACATCAAAGACATTACTGCTTCCTACGAGCGCATGCTCAAAGGCGACGTGCGGTATCGGTTTGTGATTGATATGGCAACGCTTTGATTTTCTTAACCCCGGCACGGAGACGGTGCCGGGGTTATTCACCATATTCCTTCCAAAACATCCATTCTCCGCTCATACATCGCATTCCTCAAAGTCTTGATTCTCTTTTCCATTTCCTGTACATCTTCGCAACAAACTCCTGGCTTAGTTTTTGCAACTTCCAACTCGGCTATGCATTTTTTATTTCCATAGGCATAGTAAGCCAATCGCAATTGAGCATGCAAAACCTTCCAAACGATAAATGTAATGTACCCAAAAACAGGGGCACACACCGAGACAATTCCTTTGAATCCCGACTCCGGAAGTTGAAGAAAAAGTGTAGAATAGAACGAAGCAACCGCGGTAACAGTGCTATTAGCCTTGTTAACCGGAACCCTTTTTCTGGTCTTCTGTAAATGCATTTACTTCCAAAAATCTATCAATTCTTTGTCAAAATCTTTCGGCGGATGTTTTCTGAATGTAATCGTCTTGCCATTTTCAGGATTGTAGAATGTAACTTCATCCTTAAAAAAAATGGAGAAAGCATCGATGACTGAATACAATCCCCAACTACCCAAGCCGATCAAAACAGCCCAGGAAAAATAATTGGTCAATTCTTCATAGTTTATCGGTCCCATATGCGTGTAGTTTGGATGATTAATTGCCTTCGTTTCAAGCAAATGTATAGTATGCATCGTGTCGTTCAAAGCAAATAAAACACCGTTTATCCTGCGGGGAGCTAATCAATTGTGTATGAACAAAAGTGCCGCCCGGAAATTGTCCGAACGGCATACTACTTCTCTGATAGCTAGTAGTTTTACTCTCCCAGGAAGTTAACTACTTCCTCTACGAACCGCCCGGCATACTGGCAGAATGCGGCGTGGCCCGCGTCGGGATACACTACCAGGTTGGCATTGGGGATGCTTTGCGAGGCGTTGATGGCATTGATCACCGGAACAGGCACGTCATTTTTGCCCTGCACAAGCAACACTGGTTGCTTAATCGCCTTCAACTCACTTAATGCATTGGAATAAGGTTTGGCCCACGCAAGTACCGCACCCAATTGTGCCCCACTCGCCTGTTGGCTTAAAGGTTGGTCACGATCGGTTTTGCGCTGTTGTATACGCTCGTACGATGCCTTTCCGGCTTTGAGGCTTGCTTCCGATCGGGTAAAGCCGAATGTCAGAAAAGTTTCCTCTGGTGTGAGATTGGCCGTCGATGCGATGATATTGGGCAAATTCGCAAGGCCCTCGCTACCTTTCGGCCCGGTACCTGTCAATATGGCTTTGCGTACCAATCCAGGCTCCGTGAGCAGGATTTGCTGCGTAATGAACCCGCCCATCGAAAAGCCCATCAAATCCACTTTGGTAAAGCCCATCGCTTTGATAAACGCGACGGCGTCAGTAGCCATGTCTGCGATCGTCGCCGGTACTTGCCCTGTGGAGCTCCCTACGCCCCGGTTGTCGAATAAAATCACCTTATGTTTCTGCGCCAGCCCGTTCGTAATCGCAGGGTCCCAGTCGTCCATCGCGCTGCCGAGCGAAGCCAGCAATACCAGCGGAGTGCCCGCCTGGTCACCCAGGATGCGGTAGGCATATTTCACACCACCAGTTTCGACGAACTGCGTTTTGGCGGTCTGGTGATAATCGATGGCAACCGGCTCCGGTTGAATGCCCGACGCCTCGTCGTTATTGCATGAAACAAGCCCGAATGCCAGCAAGGCGGAGAAAAGTACAGATTTGAAGGAAACACCCGTGTTGATTTTCATCATTGTAATTGTTTGGTATGTGAATGATTGACGGATCAAAACTAGGTTCACAAACCACCACGGGAAATCGGGATAATGCCCAGACAGGCGAAGCAAGCCCTGAAATGGACAATGCGGTAGCTCAAATATACATCAGGTAACTTCCTTATTGAAAGTAGAATAATATCGATGTAGTTTCACTTAACGCATTAAAAGTATTTCGTATTGCAGAACTTTTACTACCTTGCTATCCTAATGAATTTTAGTTCATTATTTATAGAAGGTAATCTATTAAAGCCGGGTGGTTCGCTCCGGCTTTCTTCTTTTTCAGCGGGAAGTATAAGGCCCGTGTATCGATTTGATTTTCAGCTGCTCGTCTCGGTCATCCAGCACAAAAACACGGTAACTGTCTCCCCCATTAGCCACACGCACTACCACGTGGCCGCCATCGCTTTTCAAACGGTTGAGCATTTCGCCGATCACCAGCTTGTTGGCTTCCAGCATGTCGGTAGCGAAAACGTCGCGTTCGCCCTGGTAGATGCGTTGCGAGAAAATACGGTCGAGTACGTCGTGGCCCGGGTGATCCGACGACCAGACAGGGATTACCAGCACGCGCGGCCGCAACGAACCGAGCAACACGTCGTTTTGTGAATCACGGTTGCCGTGGTGATCGAGAATATGAACATCCACGGGGCCCACAACCTTCGCAACAGGTGTCTCCACATCATGCCAGGCCGCAACACCGGGTTGCAGTACGCCAGGGGTATCGCCGCCCGTGAAGTAATCGAACTTTCCGTAGCTGATCCGCGTCGCAATACTGCACATATTCTCGCTCGGGTACTGGTCCGGTTTCAGGTCTTTCAATTCGGGGAAATGCTTGCGGGTTACATTACCAACACCTGTCCATATTTCGCCATTGGCCGAAATGTTCCGTACCTCAAATGAGTTTTTGTATTTCTGAGGATCTCGCAACAGGACTATCTGGTCATTCCGGCCCGGAACGCTTGCCTCTACACGCAACCCTTTGTTCTTCACCTGCCATTCGAGGAACGTGCGGTAGTTATGCACCATCGTATCCCTGGATGGCCTCGGATAAGCATAATCGGGCCATCCGCGGTCGATGATCTTTTTCACGGGAACAAACTCCGCCACTTCGGTAATGCCGGCAAGCACATACTTGCCCTGTTCCGACTTTTTAGAGATCGATGTCGGAGTTCCCATATGGTCGTCGTGGAAATGCGTCATCAGCGCATAATCCACCACCGGCGTTTTGGCGACTCTGCGGATATACCGGGCAATCCATTCACCCGGTTGCCGCTCGGCGCTGGGCTTCGCCTTCGTATTGCGTGCGCTTTGCGTACGAGCCTCCGTGGGATCGAGCGCGCCCGCGTCCACGAGCAGAGTGGTACCATCCGGCAGGACCATAAAGGTCGCATTGCCCATTCCGGTATTGATGTGGTGAATGTCCATTTCGCCCTCCTGCCAGGCCGGCAGCGGCTGACCGACAGTCTGCGCGGAGGCCACGGGCGCATGAAAACCGAGCCAGAAAATAGCCAGGCATGTTTTTACAATAGTGGTGCGCTTCATTTCTCTATTTCAAAAGGGGTTAGTCTTGTATTTCCAATGCATGCAATTTATCAAACTCCCGGATAGTCTTCCTGATTTGCTTCCGGTGCACGCCGCTATACTGTATTTGCAGCGCGCTGGCTTTTTCAGGTTCGAGGTTTTTCAATTTCCAATATTTCGGATGCGTCAGCCCGATGGGCGGCCTGAACTCGTCTTCCTTCGGGTCTCTGATCAAAACATCGACCTGGATACTTACTTTTGAGAGGTCTTCGGCCAGTACACCCTCGACTTTTACTTTTACGGCTCTTCCGGTTTCTAAAACAAATATTTTTTCGTGCGTCATCTCACATCCAAACTTAATTCGGCGCCAAAGGTAAGGAGCCGAATCAAGATACAGGATGCTTTAACAAAATCTTAATTTTCATTGGACGTCCCGCCAGTTCTTCACTGCCTGAGTATCACAGCCTATCCGTTTGGCAGCACGCTCGCTGTTTTGTGCATTACCGGCGCGTGTTTTACCGGGGTATTTCCGGCGTCGAACCGCCCATCGGGCCGTAAGACCCATAAACGACTTCTTACCGGTTGTACCATACTTACTTGATACGGACGGGAGGACATCGACGACCAGCATTAAACTGTCGGCGAATCGGCGAAACAGGACTGGCTTTCAGGCATTAAAATATGAAAAACAGCCCCCTGTCCCTCGCGGGAGGTAGCATAAATATGCCCGTGATGGTTTTGAAGGATCTTCTTGCACATTGCCAGCCCGATACCCGTACCTTCGAACTCCTTCTTCCCGTGCAGGCGCTGGAAAATCTCGAAAATTTGGTCGGCATAATGCTCGTCGAAACCGATGCCATTATCGCTTACTTCCAGGTGATGGTAGTTGCAGCGGGTATCGAGCATCGGATACGATTTCAAGGCGGCCTTATCGAGCAACCTGGCTGAAACCGAAATTACAGGTGCCACCCCCGCCCTCGTGAATTTCAATGCATTGGAAATGAGGTTCCCGAATAGTTGCGCCATTTGCAACGGCACGGCTTCCACTACCGGAAGCCCGCCGTAACTGACCGTCGCGAGTTTCTGGTCGATCAGCAATTCGAGATCGTCGGCAATATTGTCGAGCACCAAGCCCAGGTCGATTTTCCTGACGAGATCCGAGTCTCTCGACAATTGCGAGAACGCGAGCACGTCACGGATCAGCAACAGCATCCGGGACGAGGCATTTTTAATTTTATCCAGGTAATTCCGCTGGCGGTCGGTCGTGCCGCCGAGTTCCGCTTCCAGCATTTGGGTAAATGTGGCCACCTTGCGGATCGGCTCCTGCAAATCATGGGAGGCGATATAGGCAAATTGCGCCAGCTCCGCATTGGAACGCTGCAAATGCCGGTTCGCGGTTGCCAGCTCGCGGGTACGCTCGGTGACGATTTCCTCCATTTGCAACTTGGCGATTACTTGCACAGTCACATCCTGGCAGAGGATCATCACGCCCTGCACACTCCCATCGCCGCCGCGGTAAGGCTGGTATACCAGGTTCAGATAGCCATCCTTTCGCTCGCCGTCCACAAACACAAAATAGGGACGTTCGCTATGATGTACCGGTTGCCCGTTCATCCTCACGCCATCGAGAATCGCCCTGAAATCAGCCTCAGATTCCGGGATCACGGAAAAAAGCGGTTTCCCGAGCAGATCTTCACGTGTACGGCCGATGAGGTGACCGTAGGCGTCGTTGACAATCTCCACGACCATTTCTTCCCCGATGAGTACGATTATCCCCACCGTAGCATCCGTCACCAGGTCCTGAAAACGACGCTCCGAATCGTGGAGCTGGTTGAACACCATCACCTTTTTAGTCGTTTCGGTGCAGGTCACAAAAACACCGTTGACTTCGCCCCGGTCGTCGTAAGCCGGGCTGTAACTGAATGTCCAGTAAATATCCTCGATCTGTCCATTCCTGAAAAACGGGACAAGCTGATCTTCAAACCAGACAGGCTCTCCGGAAGACATTACCCGTTGAAGCAACGGGCCGATAAAATCCCAGATTTCGGGCCATACCTCCCTGCCCTTCTTTCCGAGCGCGGGATGCTTGCCGTCTGCGCCGAGGCTCGGACGGAATGCGTCATTGTAGAAGCAGATGAGATCGTCGCCCCAGAAAAGGAACATTGGGAAAGCGGAATGCAGGACAATGCCCAGCGTCGTGCGCAGGCTTTGCTGCCAGTTCTCCGGCGTGCCGATCGATGTTTGCGACCAGTCGAACGACCGCGTCAGCGCGCCCATTTCGCCGCCTCCCTGAATAAAATGAAAAGCCTGGTTGTTTGTGGGCCTACGTAAATCCATAGCGAAGTCATGAATACACAGACCCCGATACTATAATCGCGCCAGGGCTGGTAGGGCTAAACCAATACTTTTTCGAGAATCGCCACCAGGTCTTCGAAACGGCCCGGTTTTGTAAAGAAATGGCGCGCGCCCAGCTGCTTTACCTGTTCGACTGTGGCCGCATTGGAGGATGTGGACAGTATGACCACCGGGATTTCGCGAAGCTTTTCATCTTTTTTGATCTCCGCCAGAAATTGCTGCCCGTTCATAAGGGGCATATTCAGGTCCAGAAAAATGAGGTCGGTTTCAAAATCACCTTTCGCGATTTGGCTTAAAGCTTTCCGGGCGCTGTCCAGAACAGTGCAGCGAACAGGCTTTCCGGTACATTCAAGCGCCGTCAGGAAAATCTCCTGATCATCTTCATCATCGTCAATGAGAAGAATATTCTGATAGAGCATTTACAAGGGTGTAAAGAAAACTTTGCAAATTATACTACAACGGTGCTTAAATCAAGTAAATCTTTGCCGTCGATTTTAATATATCCTATATTTTGCGGGTTCAAATCCTTAAACCAAACGAAAACACCATGTCATTTCAGGGATACCTTAAAACCATCCTCACAAAGACCGGCAAGGACCCGGACGATTTCCGTAAACTTGCAGAAGAAAAAGGTTTCACGGCCAATGGACAGTTAAAAGCCAGCACGAAGGCGGGCGATATTGTGCAATGGCTCAAAACGGATTACGACCTCGGCCAGGGACACGCCATGGCCATTTACGCGCTGTTGAAAGGCATTAAGGACGAAAACAGCGATTAAAACAGCTTATCGGATGTCTTGAAAGCGCCCCTGGCCAAGGTCACCGGTTTCATAACCTTTTTTGAACCAGTACATACGCTGCTGCGAAGTACCGTGCGTAAATGCGTCGGGTACCACGTAACCCTGCGATTCTTTTTGAAGCTTGTCGTCACCGATGGCATTGGCGGCTGTCAATGCCGCTTCCAGATCTCCGGGTTCAAGGATTTTGCTCATCTGGTTCGCGTGGTTCGCCCATACGCCCGCGAGGAAATCGGCCTGCAATTCCAGTTTCACGGACAGCTTGTTGTAATCGGCCTCGCTCAACTGGCGGCGCTGCTCCTGTACCTGCTGCGAAATGCCCATCAGGTTCTGTATATGATGCCCTACCTCGTGTGCTACCACGTATGCGACCGCGAACTCGCCCGGCGCGTTGAACCGGTCGCGGAGCTCGTCGCAAAAGGTCAGATCGATGTAAACCTTATGGTCGGCGGGGCAATAGAATGGTCCCATGGCGGACGATGCCCCGCCACAGGCGCTTTGCGTCGCATTCGAAAACATCTGCAACACCGGCTTTTCGTATTCGGCGTTATTCTGCGCGTAAATCTGCGTCCATACGTCTTCGGTACTTCCCAAAACGGCCGAAACGAAATCCGCCGTCTTGTCGTCCGGACGCGGCCCCGCCGGCCGGCTTTCGGCCTGTTCGGTTTGCGTGCCCTGTATATTGGAAAGTATCTCCTGTGGGTCCTGACCGGTGAGGAGCCCGATCGCGACCACGATGATCACCCCGATGCCACCCAATGCAACTTTTCCCCCGCCCGACATTCCCCGGCGGTCTTCGACGTTGCTGCTTCTGCGTAAATCCTGCCAACGCATATTGTTGATGTATTTTAAGTTAAAAACAAAATTTAATGCGGATCCGGACTCCGAACCCGTCGCACTCAAATATAGAAATAATGCCAGCCACGAAAAGCGGTGTGCCGCGATAATTTTACAGCGGGCTCTTTGACGTACAAGTATTGTTGTCGATGTCTACAATATGTAGATTCCATAAAGTCTATACTCCATACAATAACTTGTAAAGCCGTTAAATAAGTAATTCCGAAACATAGCTCAATAAATTCTTCGTCCAACAAGCGATGTACTTAAATTTAGGCAACTGAAGTTAATTAAGTTAAATCAGCCTATGCCGTACACTAAACCCTATTTCGCCGGATTCGCGTATCACTCCAAGGAGGTCTGCAAGTTTCTGCAGGCGTACAGCACGTTCACATTGATGCTGAAAAACGGCGCGATCATCCACCACCAGCCTGAGCATGCACTGGACTTTCAGCGCTGGCTTAACCACCACAAGATCGAGGACATTCGCGTGTCCATCCGAAACACCAACCCGATGGCCGTTCCGCAGCAATAATGCTGCTGCTGCCGTCGCTACTCAACCCTAACGTTCCTCTTTTTCTTCTTCCCCTTCCGGCCACCCGGCCCATTTCATTGAGCACCGCAACTGGCTCGCCCCTGTCACTCATTTGCCCGCTTCTAAGCAAACCTGGTACCACATTACGTCAATCCGCAACCAACTTATAGAACTTATTTCCTATATTTTTGTATAAAAAATATAGCATTTCACCGTCCGTTATCGCTTTGGGCAATCGTTAAAGAAACACCGATAAAAAAGCGTATAACAGTGTAACGACTGACTTTTGCTGCTTTACGGCAAAGATTTTACGTCGTTCAAACTACATTTCGACGTTATAATATGGGTTTAATTCGTTGGTATGAAGCATTTTAAAGTTTTCTTTCTGTGCGTGTTGCTAACCGGGCTTTTCTTTTCCTGTTCTCCCGAACTGCCCGAGGATGTGGAGGTTGCGATGAAGGAGCTGCCCGATAAGCTGGATTACAACCAGCATGTAAAACCCGTACTTTCCGACAAATGCTTTGCCTGCCACGGTCCGGATAAGGCCAAGCAAAAAGGTGGCCTGCGCCTCGACATGGCCGAATCCGCATTTCATAAGGTATCCAAAAACTCCGGACTCACCGCCATCGACCCCGGCGACCTGGCCGACAGCGAATTTTTCCACCGTATAATTTCCGCCGACCCGGATTACGTCATGCCCACGCCCGAGTCGCACCTGAGCCTGTCCGCACGTGAGAAAGCCATATTGATCCGCTGGATCGACGAAGGCGCCGAATACAAGCCGCATTGGGCATTTGTAAAACCTGAAAAACCCGACGCCCCGGATACGCAGCACGATAATCTGGCGGTGAACCCGATCGATCATTTTGTATTTAAAAAACTGGAAGAAGAAAAGCTGCAACCTTCGGCACAGGCCGAAAAGGAAATATTACTACGCCGGGTTTCGCTGGATCTTACAGGACTTCCGCCGACGCTGGCCGAAACGGATGCATTTTTAAAAGACAATTCGGCGAATGCTTATGAAAAGCAAGTCGACCGGCTGCTGGCTTCCCCGCATTATGGCGAGAAAATGGCCGTCGACTGGCTCGATCTGGCCCGTTTTGCCGATTCCCACGGCTACACGGTTGACAGATTGAGAGATATGTCGCCTTACCGCGACTGGGTGATCAATGCATTCAACAAAAACATGCATTACGACCAGTTCGTCCAGTGGCAGCTCGCCGGCGACCTGATGCCCAACCCGACGAAGGAAATGCGCATTGCCACCGCCTTCAACCGTAACCACCAGCAGAATATGGAAGGCGGCATTATCGAAGAGGAATTCCAGACCGAATACGTCGTAGACCGCACCAATACCTTCGGAGACGCCTTCCTGGGCCTTTCGGTAGGCTGCGCCAAATGCCACGACCATAAGTATGACCCGATTTCGCAGAAGAACTATTACGAACTGTTCAGTTTCTTTAATAATGTAAAAGAAGCCGGGCAAATTTCCTGGGACGACGCATTACCTACGCCGACAATGCTCCTGCCCACCGCTGCGCAGGAACAAACGCTCCGGTTTATTCAAGCTAAAATCAAAACGGAAGAACAGCAGCTCTCGGCTACCCAACGCAATGCGGAAGCGGGTTTTAAGCAATGGGTTGATCAGGGCGGCTACCGCAATCTGGCCAAAGAACAGCTTCCCAAGGCCGGTTTACAGGCTCATTATACTTTTGAAAACGGCTCGCTGCGCAATGCGGTGAATGCCAAAGAAACGGGTGTTATGAAACGGGAATCGGGCTCGCCGGGAGGAGACCCGGTGTTTTCAGCCAAATCCGGCGGCCAATCGCTGCGTCTCGACGGCGATG
The DNA here is from genome assembly GCF_900109045.1 of Dyadobacter sp. SG02. Taxonomy (GTDB): domain Bacteria; phylum Bacteroidota; class Bacteroidia; order Cytophagales; family Spirosomataceae; genus Dyadobacter. Next base: position 131,898 of record NZ_FNYL01000007.1, on the reverse strand, counting down.
TTTACCTCGATCTCGGTCAGAACGGCGTGTTCCGCAAATCGGAGCCGTTCAGCGTGGGTATTTGGGTAAATATCCCCAAAGAATTGCATGAAGGTGTGATCCTGCACAAAAGCCAGGCCGAGCGCCTTTACAATTTCCGGGGATATCATTTATACCTCAAAAACGACCGCCTCGAACTGAATATGGCCCATACCGCGCCATCGGACGCATTGACACGCGTTAGCAAACAGTCCATTCCGAAAGACCAATGGGTGCAGCTGACCATTACGTATGATGGTTCTTCCAAAGCAGCAGGTTTCAGATTATATGTCAATGGGCAGGAGGCCGCAATGGAGACGACGATGGACCAGCTGACCAAGGATATTCTCTTTAAATCTCCCGTTCAGCCCGGTTTGCAGATCGGCGCGTGGTGGAGAGGCTTTGGATTGAAAAACGCGCAGGTAGATGATATTACCGTCTACAACCGAGAGCTGACATCGTTCGAAACTGCTTTGCTGGCCCGCAAATCGTCGTGGTCGGCTGTTGCATCGAAGAATGCTGCACAACTGACTACCAATGAAACCATTACTTTAAGAAACTATTACATTTCCGCCGTCGACCCTGCCATGGCAAAAGCGAGGTTTGCATTGCGCAATGCCCGCACCCAGCTTTCAGACTCTACCGAACATATCCGCGAGCTGATGGTCATGCAGGAAATGCAGCAACCCAAGCAGGCGCACATTCTGCTGCGCGGGAATTATGACGCTTTGGGTGAAAAAGTGTTCCCTTCTACACCCGCTTCGATTTTAGAATACCCTAAAAACTTACCCAAAAACCGTTACGGCCTCGCGCAATGGCTTACGCACGCGGATAACCCGCTCACGGCGCGCGTGGCCGTGAACCGCTACTGGCAGAATTTCTTCGGCACCGGGCTGGTCAAAACCACGGAGGACTTTGGTAACCAGGGTGAGCTGCCTACCCATCCGGAGCTGCTCGACTGGCTAGCCGTTACCTTCCGCGAATTGGGCTGGGATATTAAAAAGCTGAACAAACTGATCGTCATGTCTGCTACCTACCGCCAGAGCTCCCGCACGAGCAGGGACGTACGCGAGCGCGATCCTGAAAACCGTCTCTACGCACGCGGGCCTGCAAACCGGATGTCGGCCGAAATGATCCGAGATAATGCATTGATGGCCAGTGGATTGATAAACACAACAATCGGCGGCGCGAGCGTAAAACCCTATCAGCCAGAAGGGTTATGGTCGATCAACAGCAGCAACTACTCGCCTGACTCGGGCAGCGCCGTATACCGCCGGAGCCTGTACGTGATCGTGAAACGCTCGGTACCGAACCCGACCCTGGCGACATTCGACGCCACTTCGCGGAGTTTCTGCGTGGTGCGCCGGCAGAAGACGAATACACCATTGCAAGCCCTGGTAACGCTCAACGACCCGACTTTCGTCGAAGCCGTGCGCGTCATGGGTGAGCAAATGGCCCGCATTCCCGACGCACGCCAATCCATTACTACCGCTTATCGCAAACTCACCGGCCGCAAACCGCCCGGGAAGGAGGTCGAGCTACTTTTGACATTGCGAAAAGTGGAGGAAGACAAATTCCGGAAAGACCCGAAAAAGGCTGCGGGCTGGCTGCATACCGGTCAGCATATTGCCGACAAATCGCTCGACCCCGCATTACTGGCCGCCAATAGCGTGGTAGCGAGCACCATTCTCAATTCAGACGCCGCTTTAACCAAAAGATAACCATGCAGCACCATCACGAAGAAGACTTCCGCCTGCATACGCCCGAATTCAACGAACTGCACCGGAAACTCGACCGCCGCCGCTTCCTCACCCAGACATCCCTTGGGCTGGGCGCGATGGCCGTAGGATCGCTTTTCGGGCTCGACAAGCTGTATGGCTCAGCGTCGCGACAGGCAGCCGCAGCCACGGCCAGCGATCTGGAATCGGAAATACTCAAAGCATTGCCGCATATCGCGCCCAAGGCCAAGCGCGTGGTGTATTTGTTCATGGCAGGCGGGCCGTCGCAGTTCGAGACATTCGATTATAAACCGAAGCTGGTTCAAATGGCAGGCCAAAACCTGCCCGATTCGGTACGGAAAGGACAGCGGCTCACGGGGATGAGCGCGAGCCAGAGCGCATTGCCCATGGCTCCCTCGATTTACGGTTTCAACCAGCATGGCAAAACCAACACGTGGGTAAGCGAGCTGCTGCCCTATACGGCGAAGGTGGTCGACGATCTTTGCATTGTTAAATCCATTTACTCCGAGGCCATTAACCACGACCCGGCGATTACCTTTTTCCAGACCGGCAACCAGCTTCCGGGCAGGCCGGCGATCGGTTCGTGGGTGAGCTACGGGCTTGGTACAGATAATAATAACCTGCCGACATTCATCGTACTGGTTTCCAAAAACGCCCCGAAAGACCAGCCGCTTTACGCGCGTCTGTGGGGCAATGGCTTCCTCGAATCGCGGCACCAGGGCGTACAGTTCCGTTCGGGCAAGGACCCGGTGCTTTTCCTGAACAACCCGGAGGGCTACGACGGCCACGACCGGAAGGAAATGCTCGATTACCTTTCCAAACTGAACCAGTTGCAAAACGACACTTACGGCGACCCGGAGATCAATAACCGCATTGCGCAATACGAAATGGCGTTCCGGATGCAGACTTCCGTGCCCGATGTAATGGATACCTCCGCGGAACCCGACGACGTTTTCGAGCTTTACGGCCCGGACAGCCGCGACCCGGGCACCTACGCCGCCAACTGCCTGCTGGCCCGCAAGTTGCTCGAAAAGGATGTGAAGTTCGTGCAACTCTATCACCAGGGTTGGGACCAGCACGGCGGCCTTCCCAAAGCCATCGCCCAGCAATGCAAAGCCACCGACCAGGCTACCGGCGCACTAATTATGGACTTGAAACGTCGAGGCCTGCTCGACGACACGCTCGTGATATGGGGCGGGGAATTCGGGCGGACCGTCTATTCGCAAGGCAAGCTCAGCGCCACCGACTACGGCCGCGACCATCACCCACGTTGCTTCACGATGTGGATGGCCGGTGCGGGTGTGAAATCCGGCATCAGCTACGGAGAAACCGACGATTTCAGCTACAACATCATCAAAGACCCGGTACACGTCCACGACTTCCACGCCACGCTGCTGCATTTGATGGGCGTAGACCACGAGCGGCTCACCTACAAATTTCAGGGCAGGCGCTTCCGGTTGACGGACGTACACGGGAAACTGGTGAAAGATATTCTGGCGTAATCCATTATTTCTCAACCCTTAACCGAACACGCCCCCAGGTCACCTTGCGTTCGATCGGGTTGAAGGTCTTGGTTTCGTAGCTTGCGAGGCATTCTATTTCCTTAGCATCCGTTTCAATGTGCATAATGGATTGCTGCGTAAAACCATCCGGCCAGCGTGCAGGGATCATTTCATCGGTAAATTGCTCACGAGAAGCGTCGATACCGACATTGCTAATATTGATTTTCAACCGCTTACCTCCTTCATACAACACAATATCCTCGCCTGCATTCACTTTGCCATCGCCGTTACCTTTCCCTAATGCCGCCTCGCGCACGACTTTGCCGTCGTCGATCCTGATATTGGTAAAGTAAGGCACATCGAAATCGACGGGAACATTGATGACCGTGCTATTGACCATGTTACCATCGTAAACCGTAATTCTCAGTTTAATATCGGCCGGTTCCGCGTGCAATGGGGGCTTTTTATTACAAATCAATTCAAAATCAGGTACTTGAAATAATCTTGCATTTGCATTAACCTGAACCGTTTTTACAGAATCTTTAATCACGATATCCTGATCCGGCGAACTGAGCACCACTTTCAAATTCCCTCCTCCTTCACTACCGCGATTAAACAACCTGATTTTTAATGCATTGCCACTATTTTTCACCCAAGGCTTTCCATTCACCTGAAAATCGAGAAAGCCCCAGCTAGCCTTGTCAGCTGCACGATAAATGCCCGTTTCATTCCCATACGCATCAAAATCCAGACGAATGCGGCCTGAGGCATCGGCTTTCACATCCGAAACCGATACTTTACCCGACCTGAAAGAATAGTTAACAAGCTTGTAATCAGCGCTCGCGCGATAAACCGGCGCGGTTTGCACTTCGATATTCCGGACAGGTACAGTCGGCCCGTGTGGCAGCCATTTTTGAGTATAAACCCCGAAACCCTGCGGCGTAACATCCTTTAAATAAATGAAACCTGGCTGCTGCTTATCGCTTTTAACCTCATATCCCCAAAGCCCGAAGTCCCCGTACAAATCGTAATGCGACCATTTCTTCGGTTGCGGATGCTTTTTACCCAACTCCCTGGCCACGAATGCCATTGCCTTTTCGAAACGGGCCGTTTGCCCGGGATCGTCGACCATATGCCCACCGGGAAACTCCTCCATTTCGATCTTCTTGCCTTCCCACGCCGAGCCCGCCTTCACTTCCTGGTTCAGGAAATACAGAATATCGGTAGGGCTCGTATGAATGCGCATTTTCACATCCTGCAAGTTCGCGAATGTGTACCGCACCGGGTAAAGTGTATGATTATCAGACGTCCCCACAAAAAACTCGGGACTCCCCATCATGCTCACACCTGCGCAGACCTTATCGGGATATTTTCCACTCAAAAAAAGCGACATAAATCCGCCCATGCTAAACCCGATAATTCCCCGGTTGTCACGATCGGTTAGCGTGCGGTAGGTTTGGTCGACATGATCTACGAGTTCCGGGAAATAGTCCTTCATCTGCACCTGGAACTTAATATCTTCATGATTACCAACATTATAAGGCCGCGGCTGAGCTTCCTCCATGTTCCCGTCCCACATGACCATGATCGTCTGATATTTGTCTACCAGCCTTTGCAGCATCGCGTATTCCAGCTTTGCATTGTCATCGCTGGAATGCCGCCCGCCCCAGCCGTGAAAAAAGTAAATGACCGGGTACCGCTTGGTCGCTTGCGCGTAGCCGCTCGGTAAGTACAACCGATAATTCTTTTTGTGTCCAAAAACTTTGCTATCGTGCGTCAGGTCCTGGTAAGGCACCTGCGCGTAAGCACGTGTGAGGCACGCGAGGGTCACGAAAATGCAAATTTTAAAGAGTCGTGTCAGGTTGAATGCGTTCATGGTGGTGGGGTGTTGCTACGGTTGTGCATGGACCAGGTATCCGGCCGTATTTTTGAATTCCTCCTCGCTTACGGTAATCGTGAGTTTTCCATCGGCCCATTTCCAGTGATCCAATGTCGATTCCCCGTTTATGTTACGATGGATAATTTTGGTGGGTTTGTTTTGGGTAAAAAGAGTAATGTGCCCCGGTGCGAACGGTATAAGCGCCACTTGACCGGACGTCGTAATGGGTGCATTATCTTGTGAGATTAATGCCCACTGGCCTGTCCAGTTGATGTTTTCAACGGTTTGCGCCCTTTCTCCTTCCCGCAACACCAAAGCCGTAAGGTTACCTTCCTCTACCCTCCCCCAGCATTTCAATTGCGGCGGCCCCTGCATGTTTCCGGTGCTGCTGTTGTACCAGCGCGGCTCCCATTTCGCGGTACGCCGATGCCAAAGGTTGACGGCCAGCCTGCGGTTCAGAAATTGCGGCGGTACCTGCTCGTTCTCCGCTATTTCACTCGGCAAAACGGCTCCCGGAGAACCTAATATGGCCGAATTGAGCAGGATACCATCATCCAGTGCCCAGTCATAGCACGACGACCCGCTGATCGCTACGCCATAACCCGACAAAAGCGACGCCCACACGCTCCATTCCTGGTGCCCGCGGTGCAGGTCGAACCACAAATCGCCCTGGTCGTCCATCGAAACAAGGTCGGTGAGCGGAACCCACAACGGGCTGATGCCGTAACCCATAATCACCACATCCGGATCGACGCTCTTCGCCGCCTTCGCGATCTGCTGCATCAATGCAAACGTATGTCTTTCGCCGCGCAATGCCGGGTCACGCGGCGCGCCCATATCCGGGTTCGGCAGACCATAGCCAAAATCCAGCTTGATCACGCGCGGTTTGATCTCCTTCATAATACGTACCGTCCGGTCCCAGAGAAACTTCCTGGTCTTCTCCGAGCTGAAATCCATGCAATAATAGGCATCGCCCTGCGGATCGAAATTCCAGTTAGCCATGCACGGCTTGCCGTTTTTATCCAGTATCAAGTCTTTTTTACCCAAACCACACGCAACCGTGTCCTTGATCCACCCGATGGTTTCCCACACACCCACTTCCACACCCTTGTTGCGGATATAGGCAATGTCCTGGTAGAAATCCGGGAACTTCTTCAAATCCGGCACACCCGAACCCTGAGACGACTCCCACGGATCGTCCAGTACCATTACCTCGTTCTGCATTTTTTCCATAAAATCGGCGATCGGGCGGATCGGGTACTTCTTCCACCGCCACATGCCCCAGGTGTTCCAGATCGACGCCGTCTGTTTTCGCAGCGATTCGCCGGCATTCGATTTCTCCACTCCCGGGAATGACGCATAATACTGCCGGAAACTCCCGTAAGCCGTCGTATCGATCGCAAACCGCGCCAAATCTTTCCAAATGCGCGTCTTGCCCGTCGGAGTGCCCCAGAGATCTTCGCGGTATAGAAACTGTAAACATCCTCGCGTCGATTGGATTTTCAGCGACATCGCCGCATTCGGCACCCTCCCTGCGCCTGCTGTAAGCCAGCCGCCGTCGGAACCCATTCCCGCAAAAAGTACCGGTCGCGGAAATGCCGCTCCGTAAGGTGTGCCCATCGAAGGCCCGAAATTGCCTAGTGCAATGGTGGTATGGCCGAAATCCCAACTCCGGAAATAGCTCTGCACCGTCCCGGCCTTCGCGCCCGGCACGCAATAGCCGAACGACTGCCAGTCGGGCATGAACGGCCGGTCCCAGGTCGGTTGCACATTGGCACCATTTACCAACATCGACGCACCGAGATACATTTCAATGATTTTGGGTGTAAAAGCCGCCCATTCCGCCGAAAGCTCCGTAAACCGCCAGCCCGTTGCGGTATTTTCAACCAGCAATCTGCCTTTTCCAAGTCCCGGCCATTGCAGTGAAACGACCAGCTTATCACCTTCTTTTACAGCCGATTGTACCACCGCTTTGGAATACCTTTTCTCCTTTTTCGGGTTCTCATACCAAAGTGAAGGCAACAAGCTACCCTGCCACATCACCCCACCTTTGACACGATGCGACAACGTTGCCTTGTCGTTACCCAGGTCCCATTGGAGCACAAGATCACCGCGCATATGTGTCCACCCGGGTAATGCGTGCGCGGCGCGGGCGGGATTTGAAATGCAAAGAATGATTACCAGAAGGCGGAACGTCGTGTAAATGCGGCTCATAAAAACGGGAAGCGGTCGGCGATTACTTTTTGGTTGTGTCAGGAAAACACTATCTTTCGGCAAGGAAGAAATTTCCGCAAGTGCCTGCAAACAAAATACTTAAATAATTTTCGCAAACCTTTCCGCAAACCTTTGCAGTATGGAGGACATCACACTAAAAACCATCGCCACCAAACTCGGCATCTCCATTTCCACCGTTTCGAGGGCATTAAAAAATCACCCGGACATCAGAGAAAGCACACGTCAGGCCGTGTACGAGCTCGCCGAACAGCTCGACTACGAACCTAACCAGCTTGCATTCCAGCTCCTCAACCGGCGTAGCAACACGATCGGCGTAGTGGTTCCTAAAATCAGTTATGCATTATACCTGCAAGCCCTGCCCGGCATGGCCGAAGTCGCCGAAAAACATGGGTACCAGCTCCTGATCTGCCAGACCGACGATAGTTATGAAAAGGAAGTACGGCAAATCCACAGCCTGCTGAGCTCGCGGACGTCCGGGGTGGTGCTCTCAATGTCGGCCAACACGACCAACTACGACCATTTGCTCAAAATCCAGCGTAAGAACGTGCCGCTGGTGCTCTTCAACCGCGATTGTGAGGAGATTACCTGCTCCAAGGTGCTGATAGACAACCACCGCGCCGCTTATGAAGCGACTTCCGTGCTCATAGCCCAGGACAGGCGTAAAATCGCATTTTTCAGAGGTCCCGAGCATTTACAGATCAGCCAGAAACGCTTCGAAGGCTACTCGCAGGCATTAGCCGACCATCAGATATCCCTGAACCCGGATATTATCAAAATAGCCGCCGACCAGGAAAAAGATTCCACCATCGCCGCCATCACCGAGCTCTTCGACTCCGGGGCACAGCATGACGCTATCCTCGCGTACAGTGACCAGATCGCGCAATGGGCGCTCGTCCTCGCCAAACAACGTGGCATACGCATCCCCCACGACCTCGCGATCATCGGCTTCTACAACGAGCCTACGAACGAGCTCCTGGACCCACCGCTCAGTTCCGTCTCACAGCCGGCCTACGAAATGGGTATCAAAGCGATGGAGCTCGTTTTCAAAGAGCTGAACAGTACGCGGTTTGCATTTGAAAGGGTGGTACTGGAAAGTTCGCTGGTGTTGCGGGGGTCGAGCGAGGTAAATTCACTTCCGTCACAGTAGAGTATCCCGCCCTTTTCCTCGTCTTTCTTTCCAAATGCAAATCCTGATGAAACCCTTAAAACACTACATGATCATTTCTTCCCTGCTGGCAACACCGCTGCTCGCCACAGCCCAGCAGGCGAACGTCAACCTCGACTGGGCGCCGCAGAAGAATACGGAGCAACTGGTACCGTACGGCGGCAATGTCATTTCCCCGGAGGTAAAAGATGATCACACCATTACATTCCGCCTCAAAGCGCCGGAGGCACAGAAAGTGGAGCTGACAGGCGGGCCGATCCTGCTCGCGTTGAAAAGCAAAGCCAATATCCCGTTCACGAAAGACGGAAGTGGTCTTTGGACGCTTACGGTCGGGCCGGTGACGCCGAATATTTATGTGTACCGTTTCCTGATCGACGGGGTAGCCGTGGCCGATCCGAACAATACATTCACAGGTACTTCGAATCAACCGGGATACAGCAACCTCGTCGTACACGGGAGCGGGACCGCGTATTACGACGCGCGCAATGTGCCGCACGGGAGCATTACGAGGCATATTTACCATTCCGATGTGCTGAATGGCGAGCGCGAAATGTTTGTATATACACCGCCGGGTTACGATCCGAAGAAGAAATATCCGGTGCTGTACCTGCTCGGCGGCAGCGGCGAGTTGGCTTCGGGTTGGACGCTCGACGGGCGGGCCAATTTCATCGCGGATAACCTGCTGGCGGAAGGAAAAATCGTGCCGATGATCATCGCCATGCCGAACAACCAGGTAATCCACCGTAGCGATCCTAAGCATTTAGACAAAACCTACAAGCTGTTTGAAGCAGAGTTACGCAAGCAGATCGTGCCGTTTGTGGATGCACATTATAGTACTGTGAAAGACCGCAAAGGACGGGCGATCTCCGGACTTTCGATGGGTGGCAGGCATACGGAAGCCGTGGGTTTCAATGCGATAGACTTGTTCAGCTCTTTCGGCATATTGAGCGCAGGCGATCTGGAACCGGAAAAACTGAACCCGGCATTCTTCAATGATCCCAAAATCAAGGATAAAGTAAATTACCTGCTCGTAGGCCTCGGAGGCAACGAACAACAGGAAGCCATCGGCAAAAGATCGGCCGCCACGCATGCCGCCCTGGAAAAAATCGGCGTGAAACACGACTACTCCATCGCTGGCGAAGGCGCCCACGACTGGGGCACGTGGCGATTGCTCCTGCACGATTCGTTACTGCCGAGGCTGTTTCGGAAATTTTGAATGAGTGAATGAGTGAATAGTCATTTGTTGTCAAGAATCGTCATTTGTTGTCACATGTAGTCATTAATAGTATTCTAATTACAGCATAACACCTGACTATAAGTGACCATTCACTGTTCCACAGCGGCTCATTCAAAATTCACTCATTCACTCATTCACTCATTCACTCATTCCTGTTCCACAGCGACTCATTCAAAATTCACTCATTCACTGTTCCACAGCGGCTCATTCATTCATTCATTCATTCAATCATTCAATCATTCAATCATTAAAAAATGGCCTATTTCAATATCGACGCCATTAAGGCGCAAACTTTTGACGCGATCGTTGTGGGGACCGGGATCAGCGGAGGCTGGGCGGCGAAGGAACTGACCGAAAAAGGATTGAAAACCCTCGTGCTCGAACGCGGGCGCGATGTGAAGCATATTGTAGATTACCCCACCACGAATATGATGCCGTGGGAGTTCGAACACCGCGGGTTGCCGCCGCTTGCCGTCCGCGAGGCGAGCCCGATGGCCAGCAAACATTACATTTTCAGGGAGGATGCGATGCATTTCGTGGTGAAGGATTACGAGCACCCGTATGTGCAGGACCAGCCGTTCAGCTGGATGCGCGGTTACCAGGTCGGCGGTCGCTCGCTGTTGTGGGCGCGGCAGACGCAGCGGTGGTCGGATTACGATTTCGAGGGTCCTGCCCGCGATGGGTTCGCAACCGACTGGCCGATCCGATACAAGGATATAGCGCCCTGGTACAGCTATGTGGAGAAGTTCGCGGGTATTTCGGGGAACAAGGATGGGCTGCCACAGCTGCCCGACGGCGAGTTTCTGCCCCCGCACGAAATGAGCTGCGTGGAAAAGCATTTCAGCGACCAAACCGCGAAAAATTACAAAGGTACCCGTCCGGTGATCATCGGCCGCGCCGCACACATTACCGATCCGCAGCCGATCCACACCCAGCAGGGCCGCGCCAAATGCCAGCACCGCAATATGTGCCAGCGCGGTTGTCCGTTCGGCGGGTATTTCAGTACCAATGCAGCCACATTACCCTGGGCAGAAAAGACGGGTAATCTTACATTGAGGCCGCATTCGGTGGTGCATTCGGTGATTTATGATGAAAAGAAAAAGCGCGCTACGGGCGTGCGCGTGGTGGACGCACAGACGAAGCAAATGACCGAGTATTATGCCAAAATCATCTTCATCAATGCCTCCGCCATCAATTCAAACCTGATTTTGCTCAATTCCAAATCCAGCCGCTTCCCGAACGGGTTAGGCAACGACAGCGGGGTTCTGGGCAAATTCATCGGTTTTCACAACTATCGCGGCCGGGTGAGCGCAGACTTCGACGGTTATCACGACCGCACCGTTGACGGCCGCCGCCCGAATGGGGCCTACATCCCCCGTTTTCGCAATGTTTTCAAGCAGGAAACCGATTTCCTTCGCGGTTATGCCACTTCGTTTTCCGCTTCCAAAGTCGGGAATGCGAACGACGGACTCGGCGAATCGTTGAAAAACAGCCTGTTTGCGCCGGACGAAAGCGGCTGGTCGCTGGGCGCGCAGATGATGGGCGAGGTAGTTACCAAAGAAACCAATTTCATTTCACTCCACGAAAGTCTGAAAGACGACTGGGGCATTCCGCAGCTGCGCATGAATGTGTCGTTCGACGACAACGACATGAAAATGGTGAAGGATTTTTACACCGAACTCAGCGAGATGCTCGATAGGGCCGGTTTCAAAAACATCAAAACCGGCGACACGCAACGGAACCCCGGCAGCGAAAACCACGAAATGGGCGGTGCCAGAATGGGGAAGGACGCAAAAACCTCCATGCTCAACAAATGGAACCAGATGCACCACGTCCCGAACGTATTCGTCACCGACGGCGCCTGCATGACATCCACCGCCACCCAAAACCCCTCGCTAACCTACATGGCGCTCACCGCCCGTGCTGCCGATTACGCCGTGGCGCAGATGCGGAAAGGGAACATATGAGGGCAATTTTTCAATGAGCGGTCAGGTCTTGTCAAGATTAGTCATGAATGGTCATGAGTGGTCAGATTTTCCTATTGCAAATATCGATTTCTGACCATACCTGACTACTCATGACAATACCTGACCACTCATGACAATACCTGACTTCTCATGACAAGACCTGACCACATTTGACTATTCACTCATTCAACATTAAACACGACCGTAACGTAGTACATTCCCCCTACCGACGGGCCACCGAGGAAAGAGACGTAGTATTTGTTCAGCAAATTACTCGCCCCAACCTTGACCAGGCTTTTCAGTGCAGGTATGCGGTAAGTCACCTGGGCGTCGAGGCTGCTGTATGACGGCACGTTGCCTGTGACCAGGAAGGTTTGCGAATAGTAGCCTGATTGCCATTTGTAGGAGATGGTAGCATCCATATTGCCGAGGAGGTTGGTGCGGGAAACGGAGGCGTTCCACATCCATTTCGGCGTGTTGAAGCCGTCTTCGAGGCCGTCCTGGTTTTCGGCGTTTTTGAGTTTGGCGAAGGTGGTATTGACGCCGAAAACCCATTTTTTCTCCCATTGGTAGTTCAACCCCGCACTGAAACCGTAATTGTTGATGATCGAGCGCGAGTTGGTGTACATCCGGTATTGCGCCTGGCGAGATTTGTCGTAGAGGTCGTGCGGGATTGTGGCTGCGTCGGTCGATACGGGTACATTCATGTTGGTCTGCGCGATGAAATTGCTGTACCGGTTGAAATACAGATCCGCATTCACAAACAATGCCCTGCCGAAGAAAAGGCCCTTGTAACCCGCTTCCCAGGTTTTCGTGTGCTCGGGTTTCAGGTAGGTGTAGGTGTTCTTTTTAAGTAAACCCTTGTTCTTCTCGATCGCGGCGTCCTGTGTGAGGCTATTTTGATTAATATCATTCAAAACAGCCGCCTGGAAGCTGGTGATGGAGTTCGCCAGCCACGCATTCTCGAAAATGCCCTGCGACATCACCGGCAGCCCTCCTACCCGCTTCACCCCGCCGCTGTTGACATTGCTGTACGCTTCGAAAATGCTCGGAAAGCGATAGCCGGTCTGGAACGAAACGCGGATATTGTGGTCGTGAACCGGACTGTAAACGGCCGATAACCGCGGGTTGAACGTCGTTTTGAAATAGTCGTTCTTATCCGCCCGCAGGATCACTCCGAGCCGTAATTTCTTCTGAATCAAATCTTTATTCAGAGAAACAAACCCGCCCGTTTTACCATATGTAATGCTTTTGCCATCTTTTCCGGGCTCCGGGTTCACGAAATAATTACCATCCGGCACGATGATATAGGTCCGGTGGTCGGCGCCTAGCAGGATATCGAGCTCGTATTTGCCTTTCCAGGTTTTGAGGTACTTTTCGGTGAGGCTTACCTGTGCTTCGGCATGGACAAAATCCGCTTTCACGCGCAATGCGGCGCCCACATCCCAGTTATTGATGTCCTGCAATTTTTGTAGTTGGGCATTGAAAGTGCCGGTGCCGGGCAGGTAACGACCCGCATCGGCTGCCGCGCGGGCTTGCCGCATCGCGTCCGCCACCGCAGCCCCGCCAGTGACGGCGCTGTTGAAGCCTTTGGTGAAATCTGCATACCAGTCGTTGTCGGATTTATAGCTGCGGTCCATGTTCTCCGCCATCGAGCGCAGGTTGTAGGAGCGGCCGGTATTTTCGGAATTGATATACAACTTAGCCTGTACCGAGGCCGACTGGTACTGGATACCTTGCTGCTGTATGAGGTAATTTTCAAGACGGAAACGGTTGGCGCGTTGGTACACATTATCCAGCAGGCCGAAATGGTAGGTGTAGGTCAACATGGCGCCTGGGGCTACTTTGAAGTAAAGGCCCGCGTCGCCTTTGATATTCTGCAAGTTATAATCCACCACCTCCGCTTCCTGGTAGCCGGTGCGGCTCACCACGTAGCGTTTGCCACCCAATGTGACGGTCTTCCGGTTGGAACTTTCGTTGCCATATTTGTTCACCGGGTCGCTGGCCGGGTTATCCGCCCCGAAAAGCTGCGTACTGCTGTTGGCATTCCCAATGAGCTCGGTCTGGTCGGAGGCGATCCAGTCATAACCTTTGGTGAATGCGCCGTTGACTTTAAATGCAAATTTCGGGGTAATGACTTTGGCATAACGGATCGTCGTTTCTGTGAACGGCTTTGCGCTGCTATGGCTGTCGTTCAGGTGGTTAATCGCCGTTTTTTGCTGGACCGAAAGGCCTTCTGAATTGAAGGGATTTTTGGTGAAAAAATTCGCCAGCCCATTCACGGTGTTCATTCCGTATAATGCCGAAGCCGTGCCGGGCAATATTTCAATGCTGGCAATATCGAGGTCCGTCGGCCCGAGTGAGTTGCCGATCGCCCCGCCGATGTGCGGAGATTGCACATCCATCCCGTCGGTCAGCTGCGCGAAACGCACATTGGTTGTATTGGAAAACCCTCTCGCATTCAACACCTTGAAACCCATCGAAGGAGTGATCATATGCACGCCCTGCACATTTTCGAGCGCATCGAAAAACGACAATGCCGGCGACAGCGCCGTAGCTTTGGCACTCACCTTCTGCACGCTCACCGGCGATACGAGAATGCTTTCGATCACCCGCGAGGCCGTCACCACCACCTCGTCGAGCGCACGCGCTTTCAATGTGTCGGTTTCAGTTTGCGCCCTAAGCGTGAGTGGGAGTATTAAAATTAATGCAGTAAAAAATCTTTTCATGAGAGCGACGCCAGCGTTATATCCAATTGGAAATATCGCAAAGTAAGAGAAAAACTACGTTGCGCCCAACGTACCAAAGCGCTCATTTTTTGTAAAGTTGAAATGGGAACGATGCGTGAAAGTTGCATGCCAAGGGCATTAAAAGCATCTGTGCAGGGAATTTTGCTACCAATATTACATGCCTAACGGCATTTAGCGGCTTGCACCGCGATGAATTATGAATGAGTGACCGGGTCGCCGGAGCGATGAGCCGCCGTGGAATGGGGGAATTAGTGATTAGTCAGAGGTAGTCTTGGTATTTCAAAAAATGCATCTGACAACTCTGAACAATACCTGACTATTCAGTCATTCAACCCGCTCAAACTCAAAATTCCCCTTAATATACCTGTTCAAAAACGTCCCCTTCGAACCCGAGGTTTTCATGGCCTGGTACACTTCCCAGGGGACGTTTTTGTAGTCGTACACCATCCCCGAAACATATACGATGCGCAATGTTTCCTTTTCCTCGTTGTAGATCATTTGGGAAACGACGGTGGATGGCATGGTGGATTTTAATTGAAGTCGTCCAGTGCCTCGCGCAGGTCGTCGACGGCTTTGGATGAAATATTCGAATCCGTGAAAATCGATTTGACGGTCGCTTTACTGCCGTAGAGGCCGGTATTCGCCCGCACATCGACGTCGAGCATGGCGCCGTTCACGGTCACGCCGGCGAACAGGCCTTTGGCGCGTGAATAGGAATATACTTCGGCTTCCAGCTTGTAATCCGTTGTGGCGGAGGCATTCTTGCTCACCGGCCCGGCGGCTACCGACACGTCACCGCCGAGGGTATAGTCGCCTTTTTCGATATTCATGAGCGATTTGTCGCTTTTGAATACCAATACCAGGTCCACCGCCTGCACGCCGATCTGCGCGCCTACGCTACCGCCCGTGATCGTCACAAATACCGGGTCGCTCCACTTGCCGTCTTCCCGTTTGATCATCGCCAGTCCCCTGCCATGCTTTCCGCCGACGATCAGGCCGCCGTTGATCATCCTCGGCACGATGATAATGCCTTTGGAGGCCTCGATCAGCTGCGCGGGTATCTGGATTCCGTTAAAATCGCTGAGTACCGCGGTGGCGGCGTTTATCTTTTCTTCTTCTTTGTTCTGTGCGAAAGAAGGGGCTGCAATGGCCAGGCCGATCAGGAGGAGGGCTTGCATTTTCATGGATTTCAAATTGTTGAGGAACATAAATTATTGGGATTAATGGGTATAAAAAAGTACTTCAAGGATCGTGCCTGTCAGTCCCGGAAAACCGCATTCCGACAACAGGAACCCGCATCCGGACGCCAACAAGCCGTCGTCCGCAACTTTTAACGCAGTACTACGCCGTTTCTGATCCGTTGGTATGATTTTGATGACAGAATTACCGGAAACAATGTCAATCCCCAACCACATTTTACTATGGATGCCAAAGCAATCAGTCTGAGCGAGACCGACGTAAAACCCGTTGTAGATCTGCTGAATGACTACCTCGCCAACTATCACATTCATTATCAAAAACTGAGAGGCTGCCACTGGAATATCAAGGGGCAAAATTTTTTCACCCTGCACGTTAAATTCGAAGAATTGTACACCAATGCGCAGGAAACGATCGACGAGATCGCCGAACGCGTACTGACCCTGGGCAAGCCTCCGCACAGCCGTTTCGCGGATTATATCAACGAATCGGAGATCAAGGAGATTAACACCATCGGCATGAAGGACCTCGACATGGTGGACGCCGTGCTCGACGATTTCGGCAAGCTCATCGCACTCGAACGCGAGCTCCTCACCGCCACCGAAGAAGCCAGCGACGACGGTACCAACGACATGGTGAACCGTTTCATGCAGTTCAAAGAAAAGAATACCTGGATGCTGCGCTCGTTCGCCGGGAAGAAATAAATGAAACCTATGCACACCCATGGCCGCGTTTTGAAATCAGGCGCGGCTTTTTTGTGCATTGCTTTTTGCGCGGGATTGGTTTATTTGCGGTAATACTCCATGTCTCCTACCAATGCGACCCATTCCTGAATTTAAAATCAGCTCCGTTCCCCTCCTGGCTCCAATCCGTTTCGCACGCGATCCGCTGCGGTTCCTGCGGCAGGGTTTCGACGAATGTGGGGATACGTTCAAAATCAAGTTGTTCAGGGAATTCATTGTCACGCGTGACCCGGCCTTTTTCCGGCACGTGTTGCAACAACACCATAAAAATTTCAAGAAAGGCAACTCCGTCAAGCTCCTCCGTCCTGTATTAGGTAATGGTCTGGTAATCAGCGATGGCGATTTTTGGTTAAGACAAAGAAGGCTCGTACAACCGGCATTCCACCGCGAGCGGCTTCTGGACCTGTTTCTTACAATGGGCGGGCTTACGGCCGCATTTATCGAAGAACTGGAACAATTCCGGGGCAAAGCGGCCATTGATATCGATGCCAAAATGATGGGCATTACCTCCGACATTGCGCTGAAAACGCTGTTCGGGAACATGAATACCGAGGATAAGGAGCAGATTTACCAGCAGGTAAGTCGCACGCAGACCTACCTCGTCACCCGCGTACGCAAGCCCTACCGCCTGCCGCTGATGGCGATCAATGGCGAGGACCGGCGTTTCAAATCCGACCTGGCCTATTTCAACAGCCTGGTTTACGATTTTATACGAAAACGACGCTTGTCCGGCGAGACGCCCAACGACCTGCTCCAACTCCTGCTCGACAGTACGGACGAGGAAACCGGCGAGCAAATGAACGACGAACAGATCCGCGACGAGGCCATTACCATGTTCGCGGCAGGCCACGAAACCTCCGCAACCGGACTGAGCTGGCTGCTATGGGAGCTTTCCGCACAGCCGGAGATTGTGGCGCGCATCCGCAAGGAGAGTGAAATTTTTGAAACAGTACCCGGTTTCGAACAGCTCATTCAAATGCCTTATACCCGGCAAGTTGTGGAGGAAGGCCTTCGCCTGTACCCGCCCGCGTGGACGATGACGCGCGAGAGCACCGTCGACCAGGAGATTGAAGGTTATGGTATTCCAAAAGGCAGTTCGGTATTCATGTCGATCTTCGAACTGCACCGGAACCCCAACCTCTGGGAAAATCCCTCTGCATTCAATCCTGAAAACTTTCAGGCGGAAACCGTGAAAAACCGGGCGAAATTCAACTACCTGCCATTTGGCGCCGGGCCGAGGATATGCATCGGGCAGCAGTTTGCATTGATGGAAATGCAGCTGGTACTGGCCGCGCTGGTGAAGCGCTTCGACTTCGTGCGCGAGCCGGGTTCCACCGTGGGAATGCACCCCCAGATTGTTTTAAAATCGACCAACGGTATTAAATTGTACATCCGATAAGCCGATACTGAACGAATTTTATGCACGAATCCATAATCCTCTACCTTTCGCTGGTGATGGTGATCATGTTCCTGGTCATGCTGGCGCAAAGGATCAAAATCGCCTACCCGATCATGCTCGTACTGGGCGGGCTCGCATTGAGCCTGGTTCCAGGCCTGCCGTCGGTAGAGATCGATCACCAGCTGATCTTCCTGATATTCCTGCCGCCGTTGTTGTATGAAGCGGCCTGGCAGACTTCCTGGAAAGATTTCTGGAAATGGCGGCGCGTGATCGGCTCCTTCGCATTCATTATCGTGATCCTCACCTCGTGCGTGATCGCGTACGTATCGCGGGCGGTTATACCCGGGTTCACGCTCGCGCTCGGCTTCCTGCTGGGCGGGATCATCTCGCCGCCCGATGCCGTGGCCACCAGTTCGATTCTCAAGAATGTAAAAGTCCCGAAGCGGCTGATCACCATTACCGAGGGCGAAAGCCTGCTGAACGACGCGTCGTCGCTGATCGTCTTCCGTTTCGCATTGATAGCGGTGGCGTCCGGCAGTTTCGTGCTTACCGACGCGATCGGCAGCTTTTTCCTCGTGATTATCATGGGTTTCGCCGTCGGACTAGGCGTGGCAATGCTGTTTTACGCCATTCACCGATGGTTGCCCACTACCCCCAGCATCGACACGATCCTGACATTCGTGGCGCCCTACGCGATGTACATCACCGCGGAAGAATTTCACTTTTCGGGCGTCATTGCCGTTGTTACAGGAGGGTTGTTCCTCTCCCGGAACCAGCATAGTATTCTAAGCCATTTAAGCCGCATTCAGGGAATTAATGTATGGTCGACCGTCGGGTTTGTGCTCAACGGCATCGTTTTCATGCTGATAGGCCTGGAACTCCCCGTGATCATACAAGGGTTTGGGGAAGCCTCCCTGGCGGAAGCGATCAAATACGGGCTCATCATTTCCCTGGTCGTGATCATTACGCGTATTGCGAGCACGTTGGGGGCATCCATTTTCACGGTATTTATCAGTCGCTTCATCAAAACTGCCGACAGGAGTCCCGGGTTTCGGATGCCGTTCGTCTTCGGTTGGGCCGGTATGCGCGGGGTGGTTTCGCTGGCTTCGGCATTGTCCATTCCCCTGTTGCTGGATAACGGACAGCCCTTTCCGCAACGTAGCATGATCCTCTTCATCACTTTTGTAGTCATTCTGGTAACCCTCGTGTTCCAGGGCCTTACGCTACCGCTGGTTGCGAAATGGATGAATGTCGAAGAGCGGGATTATGCCGTTTCCTCGCACGAACAGGACGCTAACATCCGTCGAAAGCTCACCGCCGCTTCGCTGGATTTGATCCAAAAGAAATATGCGGATGAAATCGGTCACCACGAGTTGCTTCAAGGGCTGAAACACCGGCTGGAAAGCGATATCGGTTTTATGGACCACGTCAGGGAACTCGACGCAGCCGACTCCGAGCACGAATATATCGCACGTTACCAACACATTACCAAGGAAATACTCGAACACAAACGCCACATCCTCCACGAGTTCAACAAAAAGGAAACCTACGAGGAAGAAATCGTACGCCAGCACCTGGCGCAAATAGACCTGGAAGAAGAGAAGTTACGACAGCAGTTTTTGCATATGGAGTGAGGGGTGGTCATTCAAGCATTACTGATAACCGGCAACACCGCCGCCACCATCCTCTGCTTCCCGCCACGTTCCCGGTCAAAGAAATAATCCAGTCTACCCAGGTTAATGCCGGCAAAACCGACCTGGTTGATCGTGGTAACCTTGCCGTCCAGGTTCAAAATGTTTTCAGGCTCTTTCATAAATGTATGCGTGTGCCCGCCGATGATGAGGTCGATGTTGCGGGTGGATTTCGCCAGGACCTGGTCGGAGACTTTATTTTCCTTGTATTTGTATCCCAGATGCGAGAGGCAGATCACGAAGTCGCAATGCTGCTCGTTTTTGAGTAATGAGGCTATTTCATTGGCCTTGGCGATCGGGTCGAGGTAAACGGTTTCGAGGTAGTTCTTTTTATTAACCAAACCTTCCAGTTCGATACAAACCCCGAAAATGCCGATTTTCAGGCCCTGCTTTTTAAATATTTTGTAGGGCTGTGTTTTGCCTTTCAGTTCGGTATTGCTGAAATCGTAGTTACCGACCAGGAAGGGGAAGTTTGCATGCGGAAGCTGCTTCACGAAGCCGGCAATGCTGTTGTCGAAATCGTGGTTGCCCATGGTGGAGGCATCGTATCCCATCTGGCTCATGATCGTAAATTCCAGCTCGCCGCCGTACAAATTGAAATAGGGCGTTCCCTGAAAAACGTCGCCAGCGTCCAGCAAAAGCACATTTGTTTGCTCCGCACGGATTTGCTTTACCAATGCCGCACGACGCGCCACGCCCCCGAGCCCCTGGTTACGCGAGCCGTCCATCGGGAATGGATCGATGCGGCTGTGGACGTCGTTCGTATGCAGGATGGTAAGTTGGACCACCGAATCACGTCTGGCAAATGCCGGTAGCGTGCCAAAACCCAATGCGGCAGCAGCCAGGCCGCCCTTTTTGAGGAAATCCTTCCTATTTATCTGAAACAATTCTTCCATCGAGTTGAGCGGTTATTTTCTTGCCCTGGCGCGTCAGGTCACCGATATTTTCAAACAATGCTTCCCTTACTTTCTGGCCGATCTCCCTGCGTTCGAGCGGGTTGCGAAGGCATTCGAGCTCGTCGCCCCCGTCGGCGAGGTAGTCGTAGGTGAGCAGATTATAGGTTTTATTAATGTCAAAAGGCTGGCCTCCGATCGTGATGTCGTAGGCCTTGTTATCCCTGATTTTCATACGGATACCCGCCACCGGTTCGCCATCTTTTTTGGCAATAAAATCGATGACCTGCTGCACGTTCGGCCCCGAGAGTTTGAGCACAACCATTTCATTTTCAAACGGCATGAGCTCGAAAACGTGGGAAACCGTGATATTGCCTTTGGGAAAAGTGGTACGCAGCCCGCCTTTGGTCGCGAGCGTGAATTGAATGGCGGGATCTTTCTTCAACCCCTCTTTGAGCATGGCATCGGCGAAGAAGTTGCCCATGAGGGTTTCGGGATTGGACGGCTTGGTAAGCGCCTGTTCGGTCTGGCCCACTACCCGGTTCATTTCGGCCTGCATTTTGTCTTTGAAAGGCTGATAGTACCGGATTATAGCAGAATCGGCACCGACCTGCTGGTCGATGCCGTACTGTTTGTATTCGCTTTTGGAAACGGTGAGGTGTTTTTGGCAGGAGGCCAGCAGGCCGAGGCCCGCGAGAAGTACCGTACCGAGTCTGACAGGAGTTTTCATAGTGTATTTCAAAAACCTGAAATTACATCTGAAACTCCGGATTTCCTGCTACCAGCCGTCATTCTGGCGCAGATTCGGGTTCGCATCGATCTGCGATTGCGGAATCGGATAGAGTTCGAGGCGCGGCGTGTAAGGGATCAGCACATTGTCGATGATCTGATCGTCGGACATGGCCGCGATTTCTTCCTGCAAAGTCCCCCAGCGGCGGATATCAAATACCGTATTGAATTCCCCGCTCAGTTCCAGCCTTCGTTCGGTGCGGATAGCCGCGCGCAATGCCGCAGCACCGGCGGCTTTCGAAGGAGCGGCTTTCGCACGGGCACGAACGCGGTTCAGCAACGGGAGCGCATCCGCGGGCTTGCCGGTTTCCACCAATGCTTCCGCGAGCGAAAGCAGCACGTCCGAAAACCGCATTTCGATCAGGTCGGCGCTGTAACCCTGCACAGGTGCTCCCGCCGGCCGCGCTGCCCGCGCGAGTTTCCCAAATGCAATACCATATTTGAAATCGTCGTGCGAAAACGGCTGTTTGGTCCGCTGGTTCAGGTAATGCGAGGTCGTTGGGTCATAGATAATGCTATCGCCCGGCTCGGCGCCCGCGCGGGCGCCGCCCGTGAATGCATACCTGGATACGAGCGTGTAATCACGACGCGTGTCGGTTTTATCGAACAGTTTGTAATAGTCGTAGGTCAAACCGTAGTTGGTCTGTTCATCGCCATTTACCAGCCCCGAGGGGAATAAATGGAACGGCAATATATTCCCATTCTGGTTCGAAGGATTGACAAAATAACCGAACGACAACACGATCTCGCGGTTGCGTTCATTGGCCAATGCGAACACATCGGCAAAATTTGGCAGCAGCTCCATATCATACTTTTCCTCATTCACCGCGCCTACCAACTCGCTTAGTTTTTCGATCGCTTTCTGGTAGTTTTCAGTTCTATTTAAAGGCTTCCCGGCCATTGTCAGGTACACTTTGCCCATTAATGCCTTGACAGTGCCCGCCGAAACGCGGCCGAGTTCCGCGCCGCCGCGCGAATCCGGCAGAATAGTTTCCGCAAATGCCAGATCGGCCAGGATGGCCTCGTACACCTCCGCGTCCGTCGCACGAGGCGCAAAAATCAGGTCTTTTTCTTCGAACGACCCAATTTCTTTCAATATCAACGGCACGCCGCCAAACAGCCTTACGAGGTTGAAATAGGCATAAGCCCGCAGCACCCGCGCTTCGGCAATGTAGGGATCGGCTTCCTCTTCTTCCCCGGGAACGGCCATTTTAGCATTGTCGATCACCGTATTAGCACGGTAAATGATCTTGTAAAACCTCGCCCAGACCGATTCGAATGCGCCGGAAGCAGAGGTATGCGCGAACCGGTAATACGGATCGGCGCCTGAGCCGAGAATACCGGCGGTAGCATAGCGGTGACCGGATTCGGTGAGGACGAAACGATTATAAATGTCGGAATGATCGGTGGTGGTCCAGGCCTGGTAAACGCCGATCGTCGCCTGATTCAGGCCATCCTCGTCCTTGAAGGCCACATCTTTGCCCAGCGAGGAATAAGGCGATTCTTCCAGGTTATCCTTGCAGGACGCAATGCCCAGCAAAGCCAGCAGCATTACGGATATCTTGATATGTATTTTCATATTTTTCAAATGCATTGGTCAACACTAAAAATTGCAGGAAAACCCGATGGTGTACGATCGCTGCGCCGGGTAGGCACCGTAATCGATGCCCTGTTGCAGCAGCGACTGTGCATAGGAGCTCACTTCGGGGTCGAAGCCGGAATAGTTGGTCAGGGTCCAGAGGTTGGTACCTGTCACAAAAAGCCGGGGACTCTGGATCGGGCCGAGTCTCGGGAACGTGTAGGAAACGGTGAGCATTTTCAGGCGGGCGAAACTGCCGTCTTCCAGCATCACAGAGTTGATATCTCCCGAGGCGATTCCACGCTGCACACCCGGATATTTCACATTATTATGCGGCCGGGCCTCGGTGTAGCGGTGCTGGTACCAATCTTCCGACTGGTTAAACCCTACCCCACCGTAATCGACCACGCCATTGCTGATGTAGAAGCGCGTGAGATTGAGCACATCGTTTCCGACCGATCCTGTAAATAATGCATTGATTGACAGATTTTTCCAGGTAATATCATGACTCCATCCGAAGGTAAAGTCGGGCGTGGATTTGCCGAGTACCACACGATCGTCGGCGGTGATGATCCCGTCGCCATTTACATCCGAATATTTCCATGCGCCATAAAGCGGGTTTCCTTTCGAACCGGCAGGCGCCGGGCCTTCGAACGTGGCGAATTTCGGGTTACCATTTGCGTCAAAATCGTCTTTCTGACTCAGGCCGTCTACCCGGTAGCCAAAAAACTTCCCGACTTCCTGCCCCGGTACCAATATCCCCGAAACGCCTCCGAGCAGGTTACCATTGATGCTCACATAATCGGGTTGGGTGCGGTCGCCGAGGTCGACGAGCGTATTCACGTTCCGCGAAATGTTCACACGCGTCGAGTACGTTACATTCTTTTTCTGGATGATATTCCCCTGAATGCTGAGCTCCACACCGCGGTTACGCATGGTGCCGTAGTTGTCGATGATCGTGCCCACACCCGATTGTGTGGGTACCTTGCGTTGTTGCAGCAGGTCGGACGTGACTTTGTTGTAATAATCGAAACTAAGCACGATCCGGTCTTTGACGGCATTGAAATCCACCCCGACATTGAATTGCTTCGTGCGCTCCCACGAGAGGTTCGGGTTAGCGATCGTATTCGGGAAAATACCGGTATTGATCACGGACCCGTCGCCTCCCGGCCCCATTTCGTAGAAACCCGCGCTATACAATGAAAGCGACGAGTAAGGCGAGATGGCCTGGCTGCCCGTTACACCATAAGAGGCGCGGAACTTGGTATTCGTAATGAACGTAACGCCTTTCATAAACTCCTCCTGATCGAGGTTCCAGGCGAGAGCCACCGCAGGAAATATGCCGTATTTTTTGTTCTCCGCGAAGGCCGAGGCGCCATCGGCACGCACCGAAGCATTTAATACATAGCGACCTTTGAAAGAGTAGTTCGCGCGCAGGAACCCGGATTGCAGAATGCGCTTTTCCTTGTACGAAGCGATCACCTGTGACGATGCAGTACCGATATTATCGACCCCGAAAAAAGGCACATCGAAGCCCGAAGAGTTGGTGTTGACGAATTCAACAGTCTGGTCGTTATATTCCACACCCAGCGTTGTATTGAGGTAATGGTTCTTTTTGAACGTCTTTTCGTATTGGAGGTATGAGTTGAAGTTATAGCTATACGTATTGGCCGTATTGTTGCTGCCCTTTCCTTTCACCTGGTTACCCTCGGCCGTCGATGGCGGCAGGAATACTTTCCGGCGTGTGAGGTTCTGGTTTCCGGCGAGGCTTACCACGAGTTGCAGGCCGTTCGCGATTTTGAAGTAGTTTTCAATATTTAAAATCGAATAATCGCTCTGGGTTACGTCGGTCTTCGCCATCAGCTCATTGTAGGGATTGGAAAAATAATACCCCTGGTAGTTTGGAATACCTAGACTATTATTGCCCAGATAATCTTTTTCCAGCGTAGGCGCGGCGCGCAGCCCGTCCATGAGCCCGCCCGAGCTTGGCCATGCGCGCGAGGCCGTTACGGCGCGGTTCGTTTTCTGGCGGCTGAATGACAATTGTCCTTTCACCGTGTACCAGTTATTGATCTCGTTGTTCAGGTTGACGCGCAAGCTTGCCCGGTCGTTATCCGAGTTGATGATCGTGCCCTTGTCTTTGAGATAATTGCCTGAAATGTAGTATGACGATTTGGGACTGCCTCCCGAAAGGCTCAATGTAATGTCCTGCCGGAAACTCGGCTGCGTAATGGCGTCCACCCAGTCGGTATTCGTCATCGCGCTGTCCAGGTTTTCGAACGGCGGGTTGCGATCCGTCACGCGGAAACTTTCGTTGATCACCTCCGCATATTGCCGTGAATTCATCATCCGGATCGGGTTGGCTACCCGGCCGAAGGAAGTCTTGTTGACCAGCTCCACGCGGCCCTCGCCACGTTTGCCGGATTTAGTCGTGATCAGGATTACCCCATTCGAGCCCCGTGAACCGTAAATAGCCGTTGCGGAGGCATCTTTAAGGATTTCCATACTTTCAATATCGTTCGGATTGATACCGTACAGTCCATTTTGAGTGTAGGAGCCGTAGAAATTTGCCCCCGCTTCACGGTGAGGCGGCATCGGGAACCCGTCGATCACGTAGAGTGGCTCGTTGTTCCCGCTCAGCGAGTTGTTACCACGTATCCTGACCACCGCCGAAGCACCGGGTTCACCCGAGCTTTCGACCACCTGCACCCCGGTCGCCCGCCCCTGAATAGCCTGGTCGATGGTATTGATCACCGCCGACTTATATTCCTGCGCAGCTACCCGGGAAGTCGAACTTGCGAGGTCGCGCTTGCTCTGCGCACCGTAACCTACTACTACCACTTCTTTCAATGCCTTGGCTTCGGGTGTTAGCTGGGCGTCGTATGTGCTCAGGCCGGTAATGGCTACTTCTTTCGTCGTGAAACCTACAAAACTGTACACCAATATGCCGCCCTTCGCGGGTACCTTCATCTGGAAGGCACCGTCGGGTTCGGTAATGGCCTGGATCTGTGTTCCTTTCACCAAAACCGCCACACCAGGCATTCCCACGCCTTTTTCGTCCTTCACCACGCCTTTGATATCCCGTGCATCGGGGCCGGCGTCGGTAATGCCGCCGGGAGCAGGCTTTTGCGCAGTGGCCGAGTCGGGCGTTTGCGTCGCATTCTGCGCCGGCTGCGCTATTTTGGGATTGCCCGGTTGCGCGGGCTGCGCAGTGCTGTCGGGCTTGCCTGCCGGCGTTACCGCTTCCTGTTTATTCAATGAATCTTTCTGAGGGGCTGGCTTGGCCAGCGGATCAAAATTCTGCGAGGGTTTCACCAGTGGTGAGGAGGAGGATTTGGAGGCAGAATCTGTTGTATTTTGAGGCTTGGGGAGGGTGTCGGAGGCCGGTCGGGCTGATGCGGGATCAGGTTTCGGGACCGGGGTAGTGAGCGTATCGGGCTTGGTCTTTCGGGTGGAATCCGGCCCTGCCTGCTGTGCGCTACTTCGGGATATGGGGCCGGAGAACAGTAACAGAAAGAAACCGATCCTCAGGAAAATGAGCGGGACCGAACAAGGCACAGGCTCATTGACTCGTTGAGTTTTTCTCATATCAATCTTGGCTAAGTGACGGGACAGCGTCCCGGAAATAAAGTTGGTTAGCCCGTAACAGACAAAAACCATACCGCTATGTTTCTCCGGGTGATAAATCAGGCACTCAGCGCAACCACATAAGTTCGACAAAATGCATTAGAAATACATTTACATTACTAACCTATGCATCTATATGAGCGGGGTGTTGGTAATGCCCCGCGGCACGGCCAATGTCCGCATGATCGTAATTTTTCAAATATCTATGAAACGCGTCCTATTATTTTTGGAAACATCATGCTTCCGATTACATTTGTCAAAACGCCCGTAGGGGGCGGGTTTGAATTTTGCCAAGTTTTAAGGAGTGTAAAAAACCAACTTCGACCATGCGCCAGGAACAACTGCTAACCGCCGACTACATTGAGTCTCAGATCGGAAACGTAATCGAATACTACATCCGGTGGGAATTTGAAGAGGATCCTTTTTACGGTAAAGCCCGCATCAAAGGTCTGGTAGAAGACGAGACAGGCGGGTTGAAGATCATCTGCGATGTGATTGAAGGAAGCGACCTCGAACTGGCTTACGAACAGGAAGAAGTATTCATGTACTCCGACCATCACCCGATCTACGCCGGCCAGTTTCCGGAAATCTATTCAGCCAACTGGGTGAATACCGATGGCAAGAAGAAAAGACAGATTTTTATCGCCCCAGCCAATGAAAACGCCAAAGAATTCGCCATTTCACAGACGAATAGCAAGGTGGTGGTGAAGCGGATATATTAATTTTGAATGAGTGAATGATTGAATTTTGAATGAGCCGCTGTGGAACAGTGAATGGTCACTTATAGTCAGGTGTTGTGCTGTAATGAGAATACTATTAATGACTACATGTGACAACAAATGACGATTCTTGACAACAAATGACTATACCTGACTATTCACTCATTCAAAATTCAGTTCTTCACAATCCTCTTCGTCAGCACCCGATCCTCAAACTCTGCTTTCACAACGTACAGTCCTGACGGATAGGTCGTCAAGTCGAAGTTATAGACATTGGATGCTACCTCACCGGTAATGACCGTTTCCCTTATTTTCTGCCCTGCCACATTGTAAATCGAGACGGATTTCAGCTTTTCGGGATGCGGGTAAAACTGCACGGACACCTGCCCGTTCGTCGGGTTGGGCGTTACGAGGAATCCCGCTTCTTTCAGGTTCTGATTCACGGTAACGGTACGGATATTTATATCGTCGAGGTAAATATCGTTTTCGTTGCCGTTGGTATTCAGGAACGCAACGAGGATTTCGCCCTGACCGATGAAGCTGCCAATATTGATTTCCTCTGCCCGCCATTCGTTCACGCCCGGCGTAAATGCGGTACGCGTAGCCGCGCTGCGGGTAATGAGGCTTGATCCCCATTTTTTGTAGACACTTGTGTAAGTCTGTCCGCAATCTGTACTAATAAGCACCTGCAAGGTATCCCACACATTACCCTGGGCCGAAGCGTTGTTATACGTCGCGGCAGCCACCTGGAACGACACAAATGCGGAGTCGACACCGGTGATATTGACTGTCGGAGAGCGCAGGTAATCACGCTGGCCTACTACCTGGTTATCAAAGTTCCCGATTTTCACCGAAGCACTGCCGGTTTTGGATGCGGAAGTAGTTTTCTCCCAGGTCGAACCACCGTCTTCGTTCACAATATCCCAGCCCTGCGGCGGGAACAGCCCTTCGAAACCTTCTTTCACAGGCGCGGCAAACGGTTCGTAGTAAATGAAGTCGAGGCTCAGCGCGTCATTGGATGTATCCTCGTCCGCGCCTCCGTTCGGGTTCGAGGTCGAAATGCTGAGGACGTGGTTGCCTTCCACTGTTGTGAGGGCCGATAATGTCACAGTCGCTTCGGCGTAGGTGGCCAGCGAGCCGGTCCAGTTATAGGTTTGCACGGTACCATTGTCGATCACCGCGCGGATCGTCAGCGAAGTAAGCGTTTCGCTTCCCCTGTTCACGAGCGTGATCTGCGGCGTAAGCGAGTTGGTACAAATCCGCTGCGCGGGCTGACGGATCGCTTTCAGGGACGCGTCTTTTTTCTTCACATCCACCGGTGTACAGCCATTGGACATCGCCAGCAGCGAACGATAAGTATTGAACGCCGTTTCCATTCTCGCAACCTGCATTTTGGTAAACATGAATAAACAGGCGTCCGGCGTGTAATCCATATAGTTCTGGTACATAATGCCCGGCGAAGTGGTCGTACAACGGTCGGTAACGACGCCCGTCTGGCAGGTAGTGGTGCTGTTGCTTTGGTTGGGGGTATCGTCCACCTCGTCCGTGCCTGCGCAGGAGCCGTTGTCGTCGCCCCAAATGTGGTATAGATTGAAATAATGCCCTATTTCGTGGGTCAATGTCTTTCCCTGGTTGAAACCCGTGGCAGCTCCATTGGGCAGCGAAGCATAGTCGACGGCTACTCCCTGCTCGTCTTTCACGCCGTCGTCGGGGAAAGTGGCATAGCCTAATGTAGTGCCTGAAAGGTCGCAAATCCAGATATTGAGATACTTATCGGTGTCCCAGGCATCTGCCCCGCCTGATTCGGCGTGCTTTACCTGGTTGGTAGTATAGTCAAAAGAATTGCGCGTGGTGGTATAGCGCACGATCCCGGTCGAAGGCGCATCGTTCGGCGTGCGTTGCGCGAGGCAAAACTGAATGCCCGACTGCCCGAAAAGCGATTTGAAATAGGAAGGGACTTTATCCGCGCCCGCATTGGTGCCGGCGTAATCTTTATTGATGGTATCGAGCTGCGCCATGATCTGCGCTTCGGTTACCATCGACTGGCGGCTAAGCACGACGTGGAATACGACGGGAATAGTAACCAGGCCTGTGGTCCGCATGGTTTTACCCGAGGCAATTCTTTCGCTGATGAGCTGTTTGAGGCGCAGCTCCCGCTGATCGAACATCAGTTTGAGCGCGGGCTTGTCGGTGAACCGTTTTTGAAGCAATTCCATCGACGCGCAACGATCCTGCGCCTGCGCGGCGCCCGAGCTGATGCGGAGCAGAAGGAGAAAGACAAAAAAAGATTTGAGCAGAAGTATAGTATGTCGCATCGAAGTTTTCCAAGGAACTGAGTAAACAAATGACCGGCTAGTTACAGATAGCTTGCGGATTTATTCACCTACTACGAAAAAAAAGTACCTCCTGATGCGAATGCAATATTATTTAATTTGTTTTTAATTGAAACAAACCTCTTTTGGGGGAAAATTTGCCTTTTTCATGCAGGAAACGCCCGATACCAAAACCGTTCGCAAGATTATCCATATCGATATGGACGCATTCTACGCGTCGGTAGAGCAGCGCGATTTTCCGGAGTACCGTGGTAAGCCGCTGGCGGTGGGCGGCTCGCCTACCGGCCGGGGCGTGGTGGCAACGGCCAGTTACGAGGCGCGGAAATTCGGGGTACGGTCGGCGATGCCTTCGCGGCAGGCCATCCAGCTTTGCCCCCAGATCATATTTGTGCATCCGAGGTTTGAAGTGTATAAATCCGTTTCAAGAAGTATCCGGGAGATTTTCTCGCGTTACACCGACCTGATCGAACCCCTCTCGCTGGACGAGGCTTACCTGGATGTGACAGAGGACAAAATGGGCATCGGCTCGGCGATGGAAATTGCGAACCAGATTAAGAAATCCATTAAGGAAGAGCTTAATCTCACCGCGTCGGCGGGCGTGTCGATCAACAAGTTTGTGGCTAAAATTGCTTCGGACATTAATAAACCCGACGGGCTGACATTCATCGGTCCTTCCAAAATTGAAAGTTTCATGGACCAGCTGCCGGTGGAGAAGTTTCACGGCGTGGGGAAGGTTACAGCCGATAAAATGAAGGGAATGCAGCTTTTCACCGGTTCAGACCTCAAAAAACTGTCGGAGGATGAGCTGGTCAGCCGTTTTGGAAAGACCGGGCATTTCTTTTACAAGATCGTGCGCGGGCTGGATGACCGTGCAGTACAAACGCACCGCGAAACCAAGTCGCTCGGGGCCGAGGATACATTTACCTACGACCTCACCACGCTCGACGAAATGAACAAGGAGCTCGACCGCATTGGCGTTACCGTCGCCAACCGGCTCGAAAAGAACCAGTTGAAGGGCCGGACGGTTACATTGAAGGTTAAATTCAGCGATTTTACCCAAATAACCCGCAACCACTCTTTCGCCCATCCCATTGGCGACCTCGATACCATTACCGACACCGCGAAGCAACTGCTCGAAAAGCTCGATCTCGAAGATAAGGCCGTACGGCTGCTCGGTATCTCACTGTCCAACTTCCATGAACCGGAAGTCAAATCCCGGAAATACAAAGATCCCGAGCAGCTCGAACTCTTCCCGTTCGGCTCATAGCAGCAATGCGTCCACCCGGTGCGCCTGCACCATATTCTCACATTTTGACCAGGAAAATATCGTAAAGCGGCCGTCCTGCGAAGCTACCAATGCAATCGAATCGCGCTGGTCGTACACAAACTGCGCCGCCGACAAATGCCGCGTGCCCCCGTTTTGTACCGGATGCACCACCATCGCCGTGTTACCGATGACCGGTTCGGTGATCAGGATTTCCTCGACAGGCTTCGCTCCCTGTGCCCGGCCGATCTTCGCACCGAATGCGAGCAGCTCGTAACGGTCGTTTATGATCGTGGCTCCGTCCACGGCGGTCAATCCCGCCATATTGTGCACTGCCGAACTGAACTGGTTCTGCCAGGTAATGGGATTGGGATCTTCCACGTATTTGCGGTGCAGTTCGGCCAGTTCGGAGAACGGCGGCTGCACGTCGTAGGTAATCGGGTGTATGATCGAATCGCGCCAGCGTTCCTTCCCTTTTGGTACTACCAGCAATATACCACCGCGCTCATGGCTGCGCATGGACGCGGCCAGCTGCACGAGCAGATTGGGATAGTCACTCCATAATGTCGTGGATGAAAAGCCCATCAGCGAATTGATCAACGAAGGGCAGTCTTTCACCTTACGGCTTTCCTCGTTGACGATCTTCACCTGGTCGCCTTTCAGCACTGCCACATTCACGAATTTGCCGAAACCTTCCACCCGGCGGTGTTTCACGACCAGCATGCCCGGCTCGATCACTTCGAGCACGAAACATAACCCCGGAATCACCCGTGTGGTACCCCAGATGCGCAGTTCGCCGTCTTCGAGCCACACGCCCAGGTGTATGCCCGAGCGCTCTACCGCGGGCGCGAGCTTGGTGAGCACATTGGCGGTCAATGCGAGTTTTTCGGCGAAAACCAGCGGATGTTCGGCAGCTTCCGGCGGCAGGTAGGCGATCGAAACTTTCGGCGAACGCCCTTCTTCCCGGCGCAGGCTCGCCCAGAACGTCGTGTCGATGATCGTTTCAATGGTCCGGGCATCCGGACGCGGTGCGAGTTCCTGCTCGTAATATTTGGATACCGCCTCGTGGTGCCGCGCGAAATGGCTGGCGACGAGCCCGGCAACGGACCGGGCTGCCTTGTAAGTGGTTACAGGTACGGAATCGCCTGTTTCAAGCGAAAATATATCGGAATTCGTAATCATTGTCTGGCGGTTTACTTTTGAACAACGACTTGTTTTAAAAAGTTGGGTTCGGCGCCGATTGTCCTCTTTTTTCGTCTTTCTGCTCATTCGTTCCAACCTTTCATACGGCCCGGACATCGTACTTACCAGCGACCTGCCGGGAATTAATTAACGTCACGGACAGTTGTTTCGCCAGATAAGCGTTAATTTGCGCGTTAATCCGAAAAACCCGGTTTCGGCTTTTTTTACTTCCGGCATGCGGTGAGTATGCCATATATCCAAGAATGAAAACGTACTTCAGATTATTATCTTTTGCACAACCGATTGCCCGTTTTGCTGTCCCATACATTATTTGTACCCTGCTGGGAGTCGTATTCAATACATTGAACCTGGCCCTGTTGGCGCCACTGCTGAATACGCTGTTTCTTAACCAGGGCGGAGAGCTGGACCCAAGGCCTGAAAACGGCTGGCTCGATCCTACGGGCATGCTCAACTATTACGCGCAGCAGGCTAACCTGCATTTCGGGCCGCATGGTGCATTGCAGGTCGTATGCGCCGTAATCGTCAGCTCCGTACTACTTTCGAATGTCTTCAAATATTTCTCGCAGCGGATCATGGAAAACCTCCGTATCCACACCCTGCTGAACCTCCGCAAGCAAGTTTTTGACAACGTAATGGGCCTCCACGTGGGCTATTTCAGCAACCAGCGGAAAGGAGATATCATTGCGAAGATCGCATCCGACGTCGGCGTTGTACAATTCTCAGTTACCAGCACTTTGCAGGTGGTTTTCAAGGAACCGATGCAATTGCTTGCCTACGTGTTCATGCTGTTCGCTACTTCGGCCAAGCTGACGTTTTTTGCCATCCTCGTTATCCCTGTTTCCGCATTTCTTATTTCGAAGATCGTAAAAAGGCTGAAAGAACAGGCCGCGCTGGCGCAGCATTACTTCGGGTTGATGATCAGCTACCTCGACGAGGCGCTTACGGGAATCAAAATCATCAAAGCATTCAATGCCACCGAGGCTATTAAGGAAAAATTTCATTCGGAAAACATCCGCTATTCCGACCTCGGACGCAAAATGGCCAAACGCCAGCAACTCGGCTCACCGGTATCGGAATTCCTGGGTGTTACCATGGTCGCGATCATCGTCTTGTACGGCGGCTCGCTCATTATCGATAACAATTCGGACCTCGACGTGTCCAAATTCGTAGCCTACATCGGTATTTTCTCTCAGGTAATGCGCCCTGCCAAAGCATTGACCGAGTCATTCAGTACTATTCACGCGGGTATTGCCGCAGGCGAGCGCGTACTCGACCTCATCGACGAAAAACCTGAGATACAGGATGCCCCGAATGCGGTCGATATGCGGGATTTCAAAGAATCGATCCGATTGGAAAATGTGTCATTCTCTTACCCGTCGCGGCCGGTCCTCAAATCCATTAGTGTGACCATTCCAAAAGGGAAGACGGTGGCATTGGTTGGACCTTCCGGTGGCGGTAAATCGACTTTCATGGATCTGCTACCGCGGTTTATCGATACGGCAGAGGGCCAGGTGCTGATTGACGGCGTGGATGTGCGGCAGATCAAACAGGAATCGCTCTGGTCGATGTTCGGGCTCGTGAACCAGGAATCGATGCTTTTCAATGATACTATTTTTCAGAATATCGCATTCGGAAGCCCGGACGCTACGATGGAACAAGTGGAAGCGGCAGCGCGCATTGCGAATGCACACGAGTTTATCATGGAAACCGAAGACGGCTATTACAGCAACATCGGCGACCGCGGTATGAAGCTTTCAGGCGGACAAAAACAGCGTATCTGCATTGCCAGGGCAGTTTTGAAAAACCCGCCGATCATGCTCCTCGACGAAGCGACCTCCGCATTGGATACCGAATCGGAAAAACTGGTGCAGGAAGCGTTGAACAACCTGATGAAAAACCGGACTTCGCTTGTGATCGCGCACCGCCTGAGCACCATCCAGAGTGCGGACACGATTTTGGTACTGGAAGAAGGCAGGATCATCGAACAAGGCAACCACGCAGAGCTCATCGCACGCGACGGGCTGTACAAGCGCCTGATCGATATGCAGCAATTCACCGATGTTTAAATGGAAAACCGGCCGCTGATATCCATTGCCCTGTGCACGTACAATGGCAGCGCATTTCTCCGGGAGCAGCTGGATTCGGTCTTTGCACAGCGCTATACCCATTGGGAGCTGGTAGTGGTAGATGATCGCTCCACGGATTCGACACGGGCTATTTTGGAAGAATATGCGGGAAAGGATGCGCGCATCAGCCTGCATTTCAACGAGCAGAATCTCGGTTATAACAAGAATTTCGAAAAGGCATTGGGCCTTTGCAAAAGCGAGTTGATCGCCATTTGCGACCAGGACGATATCTGGCACCCCGAAAAGCTCGAAAAGCAGGCCCGGCTGATCGGCGACCACGCATTGGTTTACCATGATTCCGAGTTTGTGAATGCCGAAGGCCAATCCATGAACCGCCGCATTTCGGACAAGCTGAATTTTTACCGGGGCAGTGCGCCCGAGGTATTCCTGTTTTTGAACTGCGTGTCGGGCCACAGTATCTTGCTAAAAAAGGCGGTACTGCAAAAATCACTGCCGTTTCCGGAGGATTTTCACTACGACCAGTGGCTTGCATTCAACGCCGCCTGCCTGGGCTCCATCGATTTTGTACCGGAAACCCTGGTCCAATACAGGCAGCATTCGAGCAACAATACCGATATGCTTGCATTGAAAACGGCGGAGAAAAGCGTGGATCAGAAAGTGGCGGCATTGGAACAGGAAAGCAACTGGCTAGGGTTATGCGCACGGAAATGCACAGGCAAGGCGCACGGGCTGATCCATACACTATACAACCAGAGCCTCCGGCGCAACGATCGCTTTTTCGACGCGGCGTTTGGGATACTCATCTGGAAACACCGCGATACGTTGCTCCGGCTGCTAAAAAAGTCGGACACCAGCAAGTTTTTTTACGCGCTCCGAAAAGCATGGGGCGCAAAAGCTAAAATGACAGGAAAGTGAACAACCAACCCGAATCTGATATTCATCATACATCCTACCCGCTCGTTTCGATTGCATTGTGTGTTTACAACGGCGAGAAATACCTCGGTGAACAGCTCGATTCGCTTGTAAACCAGACATACCCGAACATCGAGATCGTCGTTTTGGACGACGGTAGCAAGGATCGCTCGCGCGAGCTCCTGCGCACCTACGCGGAGCAATACCCGATTTTCAGGATTTTTGAAAACGAGGTAAACCTGGGGTACGTAAAGAATTTCGAAAAGGCGATTAGCCTCTGCGAGGGCGAATACATTGCGTTATGCGACCAGGACGATATCTGGGACCTGGAAAAAATCAGTAAGCAAGTGGCCGGTATCGGCGATAACCTGCTGATTTACCACGATTCCGCATTCATGGACGAGCAGGGCCGGCAGATGACCTGGAAACGTAAGATGTCGGACATTATCCACCTCTACCGCGGCAATGATCCAAAGGTTTTTCTGTATTTCAATTGCGTATCGGGGCATAGCATTCTTTTCAAACGTGACCTGCGCGACGACTTCCTGCCATTCAATCCCGACCATTTCCACGATCACTGGATTGCCTACGTGGCTGCCAACCTCGGAAGCATTGAAGTAATCCCCGAAACCCTGGTGAGGTATCGCCAGCATACGACGGCTTCGACGGACATTCTCAACAAGCGGAAGAAGATCCGGAAAAATTACCACGAAAACAGGGACATTAAGAAGCTGAAAAAGGACCTGAAATGGGTACAGCAATGTGCTATGTTCGATAAAAACCGGGACCAATCATTTCTCGACCGCCTCCGTTCGCTGTTTGAAGAGCGGCTCGAATCGTTCTTTTCGTTTGAATACGCGGGTATCATCCGCGACAACTATGAGCTGCTATACTACATTCCGGTTTATAAAAAATCCAGCAAGCTGAGCTTCGTATACCGGCAAATCTGGGGTTTGCGCGCCAAACTGCTCTGGGCTAGGTTCTTTGCTCGTCCGGAAACGGAAGAATATGTAGATGAAGCTTCAAAAGGTAACGAAAAGCCTTGAAAACCACTTTATTGGACATTTGCTTCGTTTTGGCGGCGTGCCAGAGCATCGCCTGGATTTGCCAATAGCTGTATTTCCAGCGCATCATTTGCTCGATGAGCTTTTTGAATGACCTTTTTTCGATGTCGTACATTTCGTTTCCGCGCATCACGGAGGTTGTCAGCGGCAATGCGTAGCTCCATTTTTTGTGCAGTTTCAGGATCTGGTCCAGCCACTGCTTATTGAAATTCCCCTCCGAGGCGTGCTTCATCAGCACGTCGTAGGTTACCATGATCTTGTAATGGGGAAATACATTCAGGCAGAAATCGAGATCGTACCCGTGAAAGGCCCTTAGTACTTCGCTATCGAAGGGAAACCGGAGGGCGATATCCCGGCGCGTGCAAAACCAGAGGCCATCCACGCAAACCACCCGGCTAAGCCGCTCATTGCGTGGGTTATGATAGGCATGGATTTCCTCCTTCTCATTAAACTTATAGCCTTGAAGTACATTCTGGTAGGATCTTTCTTCGGAATGAAATTCCAGCTGGTACCAGCCCTCGGGCGCCAGTGACTTATAACCACCTCCGGCCACACCTACAATGCCGATACCCGGGTCCTGCTCAAAGATTTGCGCGACGACGCCGCCCCAATTTTCAGTCCGGATTTCGATGTCCTCGTGCATGAAACATACGAGGTCGAACCTGGCCCTTTGTGCTCCTTCGTTGTAAACGTCGCAAATCCCGCGATGTGCTTCGCGGTTGTCAATGGCGATTATTTCGTGAGGAATGCCAACGGTACTGCGGATATTTTCAGAAACTTTGGATAACTCGGTCTGATCAGCCGAGCAAATAATGATGGAGATCATGGCTTGTACTTGATTGCGGCCAAAAATAAGGCCAAAATCAGTAATAAGGGCGTCGCCGGCTTATTATTCCAGTAGAATATCACCACTTCCGGCATTTATAGGTAACCAAAATTAACTTTGCCTTTCCATGAAACGCGTATTCCTCCTGCTCCTGCTCGCCTGCGCAACGCCTTCGTTTGCGCAAGTCAAGTTTGCCCGGCTGTTCTCCGACCACGTCGTGCTGCAACGCCAAAAGCCGATTCCCGTGTGGGGATGGGCCAAACCGGGGGAAAAGGTGAAAGTGACTTTGGCGGGACAAACGATGGATGTGAAAGCCGATCCCGCCGGAAAGTGGCAGGTGAATTTCAAAGCATTGGAAGCGGGCGGGCCACATTCGTTGCAGGTAAGCGCCAAATCGGGTAATGCGACCGTCAACGATGTCCTGATCGGCGAAGTATGGCTTTGTTCCGGGCAATCGAATATGGAATGGCCCGTATCGGCCGCTAAAAATTATGAAGAAGAGCGTAAAAACGCCGAATTCCCGCAAATCCGTCATTTCCGCGTCGACCATGTGGTGACGCTCCAACCGGAGCAGGACCTGAAAGCCGGTAACTGGGAAATTGCCAATGCAAAATCAGTTGGCGGTTTTTCGGCCGTAGGCTTCTTTTTTGCCCGAGAAATCTATCAAAAACTGAATGTACCGATCGGGATCCTGCATTCGTCGTGGGGCGGCTCGCAAATAGAGGGATGGATCAGCAAAGAAGCGATGCTGGGCAATGACGAATTGCGTTCCTATGCCCAAAATCTGCCCAAAACCTGGGAAGAAGCAGACGCGATCATGGACAAGAAGCTTAAAAAACAGCTCTTCAAGAATGCATCCTACGACCCGACCTGGGAAGACGAAAAGAAATACCTTTCGCCGGATGTGGATCTCACAAGCTGGCAAAAAACCGCCGATGCCGTAGGGCAATGGGACTGGAAAGGGCTTATGGGCTTCCGTGGCAAGGGTTATATGGCCAAAGAGGTAGAGATAGCTTCCGATTGGGCAGCAAAGCAGACTACCCTTTCGCTCGCCGAGAACGACGGGCCTGTGGAAGTATATATCAATGGCAAACCGGTGTATGAAGGTGCCGCAAAAGGCCCGCGCAAAATCCAGCTTCCAGCCAATACCTGGAAGGACGGCAAGAATATCCTCATTTTGAAAACCGGAAACATGGTGAGTGCCGCATGGTTTGGGCCAGGACTAATGGGCTCTGCCAATGACCTTTATGTAGAAGACGGGAGCCGCAAAACGAACCTGGCCAAAGATTGGCACCTCATGCCCGCATTTGCAGAGAAGCACGAGTACGCGCACCTGATGAACAATGTAGGCACTTCTATTTACAATGCGATGATCGTTCCGCTGCTCCCGTTCGGCATTCGTGGCGCGCTGTGGTACCAGGGCGAAAGCAATGCAGGCCGCGCTTACCAGTACCGGCAGTCGTTCCCGCTCATGATCAACGATTGGCGTAAACTTTGGAACGACGAATTTTCGTTTTACTGGGTCCAGCTATCGAGTTTCGGCTCCGATAACGACAGTAACAAGGGCGCCAGCTGGGCCGAGCTCCGCGAAGCGCAAAATATGACATTGAGCCTTCCCAAAACCGGTATGGCCGTTACCACGGACGTGGGTAACCCTCTCGACATTCACCCGACCAACAAGCAGGATGTGGCACATCGCCTGGCTACCAATGCATTGAAACTCGACTACGGCCAGACTATCCCCTACGCCTCCCCGCTTTACGACCAAATGCAGGTAGACGATTCCAAAGCCATCATTTCATTCAAAAATGCGGAAAACGGGCTGCTTGTGAAAGACCGGTTTGGTTATCTGAAAGGCTTCGAAATCGCGGGCGACGACAAGGTTTTCTATTATGCCAAAGCGGAAATACAAGGTAACAAAGTCGTAGTTTCACACCCGAAAGTGAGCAAACCGGCATCGGTGCGCTACGCCTGGTCGGACGCGCCGGTGGATGCCAACCTGTACAATGCCGACGGCTTTCCTGCCAGCGCATTCCGTACCGACAGTTGGCCGGGCAAAACCGTGAATGCCCGTTTTGAATAACCTCCTTTTTTAATCTGATTTAAAGTCTTTATGTTAAAACCCTTATCGTGGTGTATCGGCGGCCTTGCATTGTTGCTGGCTGGCGCACAAACCGTTTCGAACCAAAACGACGACCAACGCGAATGGCGGGAATACCTCGGCGGCCCGGACCGCAACCACTACTCGCCGTTGACGCAGATTAATAAGGAGA
This sequence comes from Dyadobacter sp. SG02, assembly GCF_900109045.1. Lineage (GTDB taxonomy): Bacteria > Bacteroidota > Bacteroidia > Cytophagales > Spirosomataceae > Dyadobacter. The sequence goes on along the minus strand of NZ_FNYL01000007.1, from coordinate 92,807 downwards.
ATGTCAAAAACCTGAAAGTGGCCTGGACCTGGTCGATGCCCGATTCGGGACAAACGCAGGTGAACCCGATCGTGGTGAACGGCGTGCTCTATGGCGTCACAGCCACAGTACAGGCATTCGCGCTCGACGCGGCGACCGGCAAGCAGCTTTGGATATTTGGTGATAAATCCAAAAACGGCTCGAATACCAGTCGTGGCCTTACCTATTGGGAAGACGGCGAAGACAAGCGCATTATGCACGCGATGGGCTCCTACCTGTACGCACTTGACGCGCGCACGGGGAAGGTCATCGAAAGCTTTGGCGAAAACGGCCGCATCGACCTGCACACCGGTCTTCCCGAAGCCGCGAAAAACAAATACATGGTTTCCAACACGCCGGGCACCATCTTCGAAGACCTGATCATCATGCCATTAAGGCTTTCGGAGGATTCGGACGCTGCCCCGGGAGATCTCAGGGCATTCAATGTGCGCACGGGTAAGCTCGTGTGGACCTTCCATACCATTCCCTACCCGGGAGAATTCGGCTATGAAACATTCCCACCCGACGCGTACAAAAACACTTTCACTGGTGCCGCCAACAACTGGGCAGGAACAGCCATCGACCGTAAGCGCGGCATTCTCTACGTCCCGACCGGCTCGGCGGGTTATGATTTTTACGGAGGCAAACGCAAGGGAGCTAACTTGTTCTCGAACTGCCTCCTCGCACTCGACGCCCGCACCGGCAAGCGACTCTGGCATTACCAGACCATGCACCACGACCTCTGGGACCGCGACCTGCCCGCGCCGCCTAACCTCATCACCGTCACCCAAACCGGCACCGACGGCAAACGACGCAAAATCGACGCGGTGGCGCAGGTCAGCAAGCAGGGTTACGTATTCATTTTCGACCGGGTAACGGGCAAACCGCTGTTTCCGATCAAGGAAGTCGCCGCACCCAAAGGTGCATTACCCGGCGAATATCCATGGCCTACCCAGCCGGTACCCAGCAAACCCGCACCTTATGCGCGGCAAGCCTACACCTTAACCGAGAACGACATCAGCATTCACGCACCCGACCGTGATTCGTTGAAAATCAAATTCAAAGGCTATAAAAAAGCACTTTTCGCAGCACCGAGTAAGGAAGGCACAGTGATCCTCCCTGGCTTCGACGGCGGTGCGGAATGGGGAGGTGCGGCAGCCGATCCGAACGAAGGCATTTTGTATGTGAATAGTAATGAAATGGCATGGATACTGACCATGAAGGACACGCCGAAAGCGAGCGAGCTTTCTAATCTCAGCCCCGGTGAAAAAGTTTATACGACCTACTGCGTAACCTGCCACGGCGCGCAGCGGAAAGGTAATGCAAAAAGCGGCTACCCGTCGCTCGTGGATATCGGTACGCGCCGCGACAAAGCATTCGTGAACCAGCTGCTCACGACCGGAAAAGGTATGATGCCGGGTTTCACCATGCTCACAGCCGCCGAAAAGCAGTCGCTCGTATCATTCCTGTTTGGTGATGAAAAAGTGGAGGCGGTTTCTGAGACGCCGGCATCGAAGAAAGTTTACCTGCCTTACCAAAGCACAGGCTACAATAAATTCCTCGACGCCAACGGTCTCCCGGCCATTTCACCACCCTGGGGCACGCTCAATGCGATCGATCTGAATACCGGCAAGTTCCTTTGGAAAATACCATTCGGGGAAGTGGAATCATTAAAAGCGAAAGGTGTTCCCACAACGGGTACCGAAAACTACGGTGGCCCGGTAGTAACCGCCAGCGGGTTGCTTTTCATTGCTGCGACCAAGGACGGAAAATTCAGGGCATTTGATAAAAAAACCGGCAAATTGCTGTGGGAAACGCAATTGCCGGCTGCCGGGTTTGCTACGCCCGCTACGTATGAAGTCAATGGAAAACAATATGTGGTAATTGCCTGCGGCGGTACCAAGCTGGGGACCAGGAAGGGCAACCAATATGTCGCATTCGCATTGGAATAATCAAATTCCTGCGATCCATTCGCGCATCTTTTTGCGGCCTGTTTCATCGGGCAGGCGGCCTTCACCGGCGCCGAGATTGTCGACCAGGTGCTTCACATCAGAAGTGCCTGGTATGACACAGGTCACGGCGTCGTTGCTGATAATGTATTTCAGGAAAAACTGCGCCCAACTTTTGATGTCGTAATCTCCGGCCCAGCCGGGTAGTTCCTTGCCTTTCACCGCCCGAAACAACGCGCCCTGCTCGAAAGGCTCGTTAATAATGACTGCTACACCTTTATCTTTTGCCGCTTTCAGCAGGCTTTTCTCCGCATTGCGCGAACGGATCGAGTAATTGAATTGTACAAAATCAATATCTTCCGATTTCACGATCTGTTCCAGGCGCGCATGGGAAGCATCGGTGTAATGGGTAATGCCCATGTAGCGGATTGTTCCAGCTGCTTTCCAGTCTTTGAGCGTTTTGAGGTGCGTTTCCCAATCCTGCAAGTTGTGCACCTGCATCAGGTCGATCTTTTTCCGCTTCATTTTTTGCAAAGAGGCATTCATCTGGTCGATTCCCTCCTGCTTCCCGGTTGTCCAGACTTTCGTGGCAAAGAAAAAACGGTCGTTCAGTTTCAGATCGGTGGTGAGGTCGCCGATCACCTGCTCCGCGCGCCCGTACATGGGCGAGGCGTCGATGAGCTTGCCCCCCATTTCCTGCATTTTTTTCAAAACGTCCTTCAACGGCGTACGCTCGGCAGCACCGGCACCCACATCGAACTGTTGCCACGAACCCAGGCCCACCACGGGCAGGCGCTCGCCTGTGGACGGAATTTTTCTTTCCAGTATCATTTTGACATCGTTGTTTGCGGAGGAAGAAAACGGGCTTAATGCCAGTCCGGCACCGGCGGCAGCGAGTCCGGCCAGAGCCTCCCGTCTTGTAAAAATATGCTTCATTGGCTGGTTAATGGGTTTTTGGAATGTTCAAGTTACGAACAAAATGCGTTGGGCGCACCGGAAAGGCCAAAAATGAGAAAAGGAGCCAGGACAATCCTGGCTCCTTTTGCTGCACTTCACACCAAATCTGAATCTATTACTTTTTTTCGATGGACACTGCGATCTTGTAATCTTCCAGCTTGGGTGATTTTGGGAGTTCCGGGTAAGGAAGTACCTCCGATACGGTCAGTACATACTCCGTTCCACCCAGCTTGAACACCTGCTCGTTTTTGGAATCACCCTTGAATTCGAAATTCACATTAAGCTGATTCGAGGCGTCGGATACCGAGAATACCAACTTCGCGCTTCCCATCGATACGCAATTGGCGTTGATTGGGCAGCGGCTGTCGTTCACTTCTTTGAGTTCCACTTTCAAATCGGTTCCGGAAGTGCGGACAGTGGTAGCCTTTTGGTACGACAAACTGGTCGGATTCAAGTCAGGCTGCGGTGCTCCGTTCTCCTTTTTGTCACAGGAAATGGCTGCGATACAGATTAATGCGAGTAAAATCGTCTTTTTCATTGCCAATAGTAGTTTTGAATATAAAGCAGAGAAACGGAACGCCGGTTGATGGTTGTAACCGATTTATAAAAAATTACATTTCTCGTAGTCCGCCGGCAACTATTTGCCTGATTTTGTGATAATTCTCATTCCGATGACTATTATTTAACTGTATGTTAATGTGGCATACTTATTTTTACGAATAATCACCCAAAATCAGCGGGATACCGAAAATCAGTAAAATATGGTCTGGTACGAAGAGGAAGTACAAAGAGTCGCAAAAGAACGATCCACGTTAAACTATGAACCCGATACGATCTTCTACGGAAGTTCGAGTTTCACACTTTGGAGCGGCATGTACCAGGATTTTGCGGAATTGAAGCCCATTAACCTCGGTTTCGGCGGCTCAACGCTGGCAGCCTGCGTCTGGTTCTTCGAACGTATCATGGCTACCGTGAATGCCCCGACGCGCATCGTTATTTACGCCGGCGACAACGACCTGGGCGACGGGCGCCACCCTACGGAAGTGCTGCTGTTCTACCGCCAGCTCATCGCATTGGTCCGCGGACGTTACGGGAACATTCCATGCTTTTTTGTATCGATCAAACCGAGCTTGCAGCGGTTCGAGATCATCGGTTCGATCCGCACGGCCAATGAGCTCATTCGCGAGGAAATTGCCAAGGACCCCAATCAGCACTATATCGATATTTTCCCGCTCATGGTGAATTACCAGGGTTATCCCCGCAAATCACTTTTCGAAGCGGACGGGCTGCATATGAGTGCAGATGGCTATGCCATATGGAAGAAGGTGATCAGTGAAAACATTTACGCCGTTATCGGGGCACTTCAAAAAACTTCTTAAACAAACCGCTTTGTCATGGAAAGGGCGTATCACAAATGGTTTAGTCCAACTTTGGACCGTTATATGGAGATACTCGTATTCGGCCGCGAGGGCACTCCCGTGATATTTTTCCCGACCCGGTCGGCGCATTTTTACGACTTTGAAAACTGGCGTGTCATCGATGCGATGAAACACAAGATCGAAGCGGGCCACATCCAGGTTTACTGCGTCGACAGCATCGATAGCGAAAGCTTTTATTCGGATGCTCCCCCGCCCTCGCGCATTGCACGCCATATCCAGTACGAAAAGTACATTCTGAATGAAGTGGTGCCTTTCATACGCATTCAGAACAAGCAGCGGGAACTGATAGCGGCCGGGTGCAGTCTCGGGGGATACCATGCGGTGAATATTGCATTCAAACACCCTGCCCTTTTTACCAAAGTAGTGGGCATGAGCGCTCGCTACGATCTCACGCAGCCGCTACCCTATTTCGCCGATTTGTTCGACGGGTATTTTGACGAGAATATCTATTTCAATATGCCCAACCAATTCGTACCGCGTATTTCTGACCCCTGCTTGCTGCAACAGCTAAGGAAAATGGACATTACGCTTGTGATCGGGCGCGAAGATACTTTTCTGGACAATAACCGCCATTTGAGCGATTCTTTGAATCAGCTCGATGTGCCGCATCAATTTTATATCTGGGATGACGAGGCACACCGGCCGAGGTATTGGCGCGAGATGGTGAAGATTTATTTGTGATTATTCAGACCAGTCGAGCAACGCCCACTCGTTGGTAGCACTGGAAGTGAGCAGGAAGGTCTTTTGGCGCGCGAGGTAAAACATTTTATCGATCGCGAAAGGCAAATCCAGCGAACTGACGCGTTGCAGCTTATCCCCAACCTTAATGACATCGATCCCGTGCATTCCTTTATTGAGCACCAGGTGATCTTCGACCAGCGCGAAAGATCTGAGTGCGGAGGAAATGGAAGCTGTCTCGGTAAAAATCTTGCCGTCGTAATCAAACACCTTCACGTAACCCAGGCCTCCAACGAACATTTTCTGACCATCGCCGGCAAACGTTATCTGGTAACAAGTATTGGGCAGCTGATCGATTTTGACAGTTTTCCCGAATTGGTCCTGGTCAAATGGCTGCGCGAATAATTCGCCATGATTAGTACCATAAATGATCAGGTTTTGATGCGTATGCAATGCTTGACAAATCAAGTCCCTTCCCTTGGTTTTGATCGTGACGCGTTCACGGACATTTTCTTCGAGCGTAAGAATGGAGATTTTTTTTCCTGCAAAAGAAAGAATTGTCTGGTCGTGACCTTGAAATACAATCGGATTCGTTCTTGCGGATTGATAAAAGTCGGATGTCTCGATTCGCTGGTACAATTCCTTTGAAAGTAGTTGAAAGCCATTCGGCAGTTGCCTGATTTCGTCGAATATCGCGTCGGCGGGCCTGTCATCATAGAGCCCTCTCCATTTGCAGGCGATGTCTTCGTCGGTGGTCTGCCAGATCAGTTCCGAAGTCCCATCCGGGTACAGAAGCAATATCCTCCACTGATCACCAAGCATAAAAGCGCCTCTGCTTTCGAGCGGATATGCCAGCTGTAAATGCACATTGAGGGGCGAGGCGACCGTTTTTGATAAAGTTAGTTTCATGGGAATTAAATCAGGTTTCAGAATACACCGTTTGTGTAGAGACTATCTGCTTTCAGCCGCCTTACCTCCGCCTGAAACGCCTCGGAGTTCTTCTCTCCATCGATCGCGATGAGGTAATCTTTCACCTGAAAATCTTCAATTGCGATATCGCGGTATTGCATGCATGGCTGGACTTCCCGAACGAACGAATAGCCGTTTCCCGATTGCTCTAAACATTCGAAGAACACGAGCCTGACGAATGCGGATTTGGCGGAAAGCAGCTGCGCATCGTAATCGGAAAGCATGTGCTGATCGACGGCGAGCGGTTTTGAAGTAAATTCGAGTGTTTTGTACAGAGATTGCTGCTCACCTTCCTTCTCCCCGAACCAGCATTCAAGCTTCACGTTTACGAGTGCTTGCGTATTGTTGGCGATGTGCAATGTAAGCGGGCTGCGTTTTTGAGTGGGAAACCAGGCGTATAAATCTCTGGCCCCGCCTTTAATGGCCGGCAACAGGAGAAATAACAATGGAATGCAGAGGATTGCCAGGCCGATGGTTTTGTTTTTCCAGAATAGCACTGCCAAAAGCAGTATCGCCAGAAGCCCGGCCAGGTAGAAGATCCCAAGCGCCCACCCCACCGAGCTGTCGCCGGACGGGGTGGGTTTTACGAGGTAGTATACCACCGCTACCAGAAGAATAACAGAAAAGATACCCAGCAGTATGAGGTAGGTAAACTTGATCATTGGCGTAAATAGGTGTGTATGGTGCAGATTCCGGTCAAACTTCGAATGGGAGGTCGTACTCCCGTGTATTAGGCTTTGAGCTACGCGTTTTCACGATGATCCGTGCTTTGAGAGGGCTGCCCAATACCAGGAAGTATTTGACATATTGATCTTCGTGATAAGTCCAGGATTTGTCTTCCAGTAAATACTCCGAAATCCCCTGCTTACCGGCTTTGTAGGCCCATTGTTCTACGATATTGGGCTCGTAAGTAACGAAATGCCCCATGCACATGATCTGTACGCCGGGCTGCGCATTGTTGCCGAGCTCGGTACAACCTTCCACGAGTACATTAATGCTGGAATTGTCTTCGAGGTCTTTCACCGACCATTGGTCGAGTACTGTTTTAACATTGGCCATAATAGATTTACTGATTTTCGTTTAATGAGGGCTGCAAAGAAACAACCCCCATTGAGAATCAGGACAATTCTATTATTTAGCGGCCGCCAAAAACTATTTAGCGATCCGACTGCTACTTTATGGTATAAGCCTTACTAATGCGCCGGATTTTGCCGTCGCTTTTCGTCATGATGTACATTTCCTTCGTAAAGCGGTTGTATTCGACACGGATATCGACCCGCTTGGAGCCCGACATTTCGACCAGGTTCGTTTCCTTTCCGTCGCGGGCAATCATCAGTTCGTATACCGACCGGTCGCTGAGCGTCGCGTCGATGTTGGCATAGAAAATACGACCGTTGACAATGTCCCCGAAAATGTATTTGTCTTTCAAAGCCGCTATCGGCCCTTCGTAGACGTATCCGCCGCTGATCGCATTGCCGTCGATGTGATCGTATTGCAAATAGGGTTTTTCAAACTTCCCGGCTTCGGTTTCGGGTACGGGATAAACGTTTTTCAGGTCTTTGGAAGAAATCCCGAAATTGCCTTCCCGCACATTCCAGCCGTAATCGCCGCCTTTGACTATCACATTCACCTCCTCGAAGTTCGATTCGCCCACCTCAGCGCTGAATAACCTGCCATTATGCCACGACAGCCGGTGCGGGTTACGGAAACCGTAGGCATATATTTCTTTGTAAACATTATCCTTTTCCTTCACAAACGGGTTGTCCGAGGGGATACCATAATGTCCGTTTTTACTATTGGTTCCTAATGGATCAATGCGAATGATAGTACCAAGCAGCGATTGGAGGCTGTGGCATAGCTGAGGATATTTACTGATCGTCGAGCCACCGTCGCCGGTACCTATATACAGCAAACCATAATCTTTGTCGCCCTTGCCTGCTTCGGGGTTAAAACCGATGTCCTGGGTACCGTGCACGACGTTGGGCACATTGATCCGCAGCAATTCTCTCCTTTTTCCCTTAAATACAGGGCTTTTGACATCATCGATCTTCCATTCCGAAACTACCCATTGCAAAGCCACTTTGATAGAGTCATTGTAAGCATAATCGGCCGGCTTTCCTTTGAACGATTCTGTGTGGGTAATGTAGATCAAACCATTTTGAAGGTAATCGGGATGGAATGCGAAGCTACCGAGGCCGGTTCCCAGGCCAGGTTCGTTCACATAATCCTGCACCTCGTTTCTGAGGTCTACGAATGTTGTCACGGCATTTCCATCGATCCTGTAAATAATTCCGCGCTGGTCGCTCACGTATAGCGTGCCGTCCTGCGACGGGTGCGGGCGCATGTTCGCGATGCGCGTGCGAGGCATTTTATCGCTGGATGGCGGGATTGTAACGAAGTCTTCCAACTCGATCCGCAGTCCGGTTTTGGCGACGGGTCGGGCCAGGCGCGCATTCGACGCCGTATCGATCTTCACCGCGAGGGGGGCGATATTATGTAGTTTCGTCTCCGAGGCAATGTAGCCGAGGATCGAACGGATTTCTTCGTCCTTCAAAAAATCGAATGGCGGCATAATCATCTTGTACCGCTTCGATAGGCTCACCGCCCGCGCATTACCGGATTCTATCGCGTGATTTGGGTTCTTGATGAATGCGATCAGTTCCTTCTCCGAAAGCAGGCTGGTAACGCCGCCCAAACGCGGGCCTATTTCCTCTTGTTCCATGGTATGGCACGAAACACAATGGGTGGTAAAAAGCGCTTTGCCCTGCGAATTGCTGCCGGCAAGCTGGCTTCCGGCGGGAGTAGATTGCTTCCGGCCCACACAATTGAGCAAAATGAGTGAAATGGCGACGAGGGCGTAGAAGTAACGGAGAGATAAGGTCATTCAATAATGGGTTAGGAATTGCTAATGTGACGTTAAAGTTAGCAACCGACCCGCAAACAAAAAAAGCCGGATCGCTCCGGCTTAATCACTGAATAATGAAGGAATACTATGGTTATCCTACATTTCTTCCGTCCTTATCGAGTTTCACCAGGGCGTTTTCCTTGCCGTTGGCTACCTGTAACTCATAATATTGGGCTTTATCGGGCTCGGTTACGAGAAATGCCTTCTTAACCGTCCACCCCTTAAAGTCGTCGCTCTTAATCGTTTTCTGAATACCATCCGGCAGATCTTCCGGTTTTACAGCCACTTTGTCTTTTTGGTCCGCTTTGGTGGTTTTCTGAGCCACCGCTTCCTGATGCGCCGAATGGTCGGCGGTCGTCTGATTGGCCGTCTGTGCTTGAACAGAAGCAAACGAAATGAGCGTCAGGGCCAATGCCGATATTACTAGCTTTTTCATAATCCTTGTTTTTTAGACAACTATTAATGTTTTGGTCTCGTGCATTCGCACTGTTGCCTTTTATTCCAACAGGATTATGCCAAAACATTTAATTGGCTGATTTTTAACAGATTATGAATATTCTACCAATTTAATAGTGTTTACCTAAATCCACGTTTTGTGGGAATTTGTCTTCAAAAAACCTCAAAAACAGCAAGTGCCCGTACTGTACAGCACGGGCACTTGTCTGAATAGTATGCTCAAATTCTGTTACTTGTCGTAACCAGGGTTTTGAACCAATTTCGCGTTACGGTTCATTTCGTCGCGGCTGAATGGGCGGAAGTACATTTTATCCACCCATGTACGGTTTTCGTGCGACTTATCCTCGGTCGGCGTGTAGGTGTAGTCGTAAACGGTCGGATCGTAGTGATACGGCTCTTTCATCGACTTGCCTGCCTTGAACTTACCTAGCACGGTAATGAACTGCAACGAACGGCCCAAAGTAGTAGGCGCGATCATCCAGCGGCGTGCATCGTGGTAACGCTGCTCCTCGTAAGCCATTTCAATGCGCTTTTCATGACGATAAGCCTCTTTCAAAGCCGCTCCCGACACTTTCAACGCAGGCATACCTGCGCGGAAACGTATCTTGTTCAGCAAATCCAGCGCTATCGCGTCCTGGCCCAGTTCGATGCTCGCCTCAATGTAGTTGAACGCTACCTCGGTCACGCGGATGAACGGCCACGGGATATTCTGACGGTCGGTGTTATCGTACAATGCAGGGTTCGGATCGATGAACTTGCGCATGTAGTAACCCGTGCGGCTTCCGTTCCAGTCTTCGATGCTGCTGCTGCGGGTATCCAATCCTTTGCGGTTGAACAATACACCCTTTTCGTCGAGCAAATCGTAAGAACCGGTTTGAAGCTGGTTAGCAGGGTCTTTCGCATCGGAAGGACGTGGTTTCCAGGTCGCACCGTCGTACATCACGGTTGCATAGAAGCGCGGGTCGCGGTTCACGTAAGGGTTAGCCTTGTGGGTAGGATTGGTCCATGAGAATGAAGTTCCGTCCATCATTTCGTAATCGTCCACCAGCAAACCGATCGGCGTGTTACCAGCCCAGTTGTGGTATCCGTTAGGACCGTTGTTCAAACCGGTCTGACGTGCACCGTCCGAAGTCTGGCTCGCCGTGAAATAGCGACCGAAGATAATATCATCACCACCGGAAGCATCCAAAGTTTTATCAGCGCTATATCCGGCCATTGCGATCGAAATATAGTTGATCTTGCCCTGCGCACCGGTAACCGGAGCGGACAGGTTGAGCTTGTAACCTGCTTTCGCATCCAATGCAGCTTTCGCAGCGGCTTGTGCGGCCGTCCAGCGAGCCTTGCGGTCACCCGCAGTGTAGCCCAGAAATTCAGGATTCGGATAAGCCGCGATCACGGCCGATTTCGCTTTGGCAGTAGCAACATCATGCAGGTCGCTTGCAGCATACAGCAAAATTCGTGATTTCAGTGCCAACGCAGCCGCTTCCGAAGCACGGCCTTTCTGATCGGCTTTGCCTTTCAGCAGGGCAGCAGCGCTGTCGCAATCCGCTACGATAAATTTCACGCATTCTTCGAAAGTATTACGCGCTACGGAATAGTCTTCATTCAACGCATACACTTTCGTGATCAGCGGTGCCGAACCGTAGTAGCGAACCAACTGCTGGTAGTAGTAAGCACGCAGGAAGTGCGCCTCGCCTTTCAAACGGTCCTTCAATGTCTGATCCGTGAAAGTAGAAGTCGGCAATTCCTGGATCGCCTGGTTGGTAGCGCGGATACGGGTATACATAGGTCCCCATCCGTACGTATCGTCCACCCAGCCCAGGTTGGAAGGGCTCAAACTGCCTTCGTTGATCGTGTTAATGTTACGGCCTGTGTGAGTAAAAACCGCTTCGTCAGTAAGCGATGCCAGCATTTGCTCGCTGAAACCGCCCTGCTGCAATCCCTGGTAAATACCTGTTACAAAACCTTCGGCCAATGCACCGTCCTTCCAGACCTCCTCGGTAGGGATTTCGGTGGGCGGCGTTACATCCAGAAAGTCAGTGTCGCACGACACCAGCCCGGTTGTAGCCAGCGCCGCCAGAAAAATCCAATTTTTATAACTCAGTTTCATTTTTTTAGTCTTAGAAAGTTACACGTACACCTGCATTAAGAACTCGCGACTGCGGATAGTATTGTCCGTTGGTAGAAGTCGCTTCCGGGTCCCAGATCTTGATCTTGTCGATCGTGAACAGGTTCAAAGCGTTCACATACACACGCAGGTTGCCCACACCGATCTTCGAACCCAGTTCGGAAGGCAGGTTGTAGCCCAGCTCGATGTTTTTCAGACGCAGGTAGTTATTGCTTTTGAGGTAATAAGTGTTTGCACCTGGTGAATCCGGGTTCGTGAGGTTGGTATAGTAAGTGTTGTTACGGTTAGCGAGGCGCGGATCTGTCGAGCTTGGGTTGTCGATCGTCCAGCGGTGGTCGTAAGCGTATTTCAGATAGTTACCAATGTCACCCGATTCTGTCTGGCCCACGTATTGCAAACCACCCGCAGCACCCTGGAACAGGATAGACAGATCGAATGCTTTGTAGCCAAGGTTGATGCTTACACCACCGGTGAATTGCGGACGGTTGGTTTTTTCCGAACGAACCATGTCATCCTTGGTGATTTTACCATCGCCGCTCACATCTTTGAACTTCATGTCACCCGGACGAAGCGTACCTGTGATACCGCTGTAATCGATCGTATTGGCATCGATATCAGACTGATCGCGGAAAACGCCGTCATATTGGTAAGCGAGGAACGCCTGGTAAGGACGGCCGGTAGTTGTCTGGTAAGAAGGAATTCCCGGTGTCTCGTTCCAGTATTTGATGGTGTTTTTCGCATAACCACCATTCACGCCCACCGAGTAGGTAAAGTTGTCGACAGAACCGTCGTAGCTCACCTTGAATTCAAAACCTTTGTTTTGCAGTTTACCCAGGTTCACAGGAGGAAGCTTTCCGTCAATACCGGCCGTAGAAGGAGTTGAACCCGTCATCGGGATCAGGATTTTCGAACGGTTATTGACAAAGTAGTCGATTTCGAATGCGATACGGTCTTTCCACAAGGTACCTTCGATACCGAAGTTGGTATTGTTGGCAACTTCCCAGGTGAAGTTTTTGTTGGCCACACGCGATTCAAGCAGCGTTTTAACAACCTGGTCGTTCACGATGTAAGTACCAAAGCCCATGGTATTGAGATACTGGTATTCGGCAAGGGTTTCGGTACCGAGCAAATATGGCTCCGCCCCCATTTGTCCCCACGAAGCACGCAGTTTCACGTTGTTCATGAAGTGGATGTTGTTTTTCCAGAATCCTTCTTCGGAAACACGCCAACCGGCTGATACCCCCGGGAAGAAGCCCGAGCGGCCGTTTTTTGGGAACACCCATGAATAATCATTACGCCAAAGGAATTCGGCGAGGTATTTCTCTTTGTAGTTGTAACCTACACGACCGAAGTAGCTCAAACGTGCACGTTTGTACAAATCGCCATTGTTGGTACCCGAGTTACCGATGTTCTGCTCAGGCGTGCCACCCGCGAAAAGCTGGTCAACCACCGGCGAGATGAAGTAACGGCGGTACGCGAAGAAACCATCGGCGTCTACCGTTTCGCGCTGCACACCCACCATGGCATTGAAATTATGCGAACCGAACGACTTCTCGTAGGAAGCCTGGCCCATCAGCTGGATCGAAAGCTCTTGTGAAGAAGTTTCCGTCAAACGCGGGTCGTTGAACGTCGAACGTACGGTCCCGGTCAACAGAGGCGTTGTGCCATCCGCTTCGTAAGTCTTTTTATCCCAGTAATAAAGCGTCCACGGCTTCTGGAACGACTTCTGGCGACGCATTTGCTTATCAACCGCAGCCATTGCCGATACTTTCAAACCCGGTACCCCAGGGATGTCGATATCCAGCTGACCGTTGGTCTGGATGTAATCGCGTTTGTCGTTGTTGTAACCTGTTGTATTGGTTGTGATAACGGCAGGATTCTGTCCGTTCTCGATATCCGGACCAGGACGACCGTCCGGCCAGATCGCGATTTCGGTAGGCTTACCGCGCATCAGCATACGGAAGATATCGCCCGCGCCACCACCATTCGGGAAGCGACGGAACTCTTCGCGCAATACTACGCCCAGCTTCGCGGTCACGTACTTGTTGATTTTCGTGTCGAGGTTCACACGCATGTCGTACTGTTTGTAACCCGTTGCCGAATTCACATAGTTACCATCCTGGTTGATATAACCCAATGAAGCCAGGTATTTGATATTCTCGCTACCGCCGGTCAATTGCAGGTTGTGGCGCTGCTGCGGCGACCAGTTGCGGATCACCGAGCCGTACCAGTCGGTATTCGGGTGGGTCAGCGGGTCGGAACCGTCGCGGAATTTTTGCAGATCGGTCGGCGTAAACACCGCGCTCAGCACGTTACCGTTGTCGGTGCGGGTGTACGAACCGTTGGTATTAAACCCTTGATATGCACCTTGCCACTGGTTCACGGGCAAGTTGTCGTAAATCTGCAATTCGTTACGGATTGTCCCGTATTCTGCTGCATTCGACATTTGCGGTGTGCGCGTAGGCTGGGCAATACCGAGGTTCAGGTCATACGAAAGTTGTGGCTTACCGCTCTTTCCTCGTTTAGTAGTAATGAGGATAACCCCGTTACCCGCACGTGAACCGTAAATCGCCGCAGCCGCATCTTTCAGTACCGAAATACTCTCGATGTCGGCGGGGTTCAAACGGTCGAGACCACCGGAACGGTTAGGCACACCATCCACGACGATCAGCGCATTGCTGTTACCGAGGGAGTTGGTACCGCGGATACGGATAGCCGATCCATCATAACCAGGCTCACCGCTCGCTTGTACCGCCGAAACACCCGGCAGACGACCACCCAATGTATTCGAAAGGTTGGTTGAAGGCGCTTTTTGCAGTTCAGTACCTTTCACGGCCGTCACCGAACCGGTTAGGGTCGCTTTCTTGGCAGTACCATAACCTACCACCACGACTTCGTCCAGCGCTTTGGTATCCGTTGCCATCTTCACGTCCAGACTGGTTTTGTTGCCCAGCGGTATCTCCTGCGTAATATACCCGATGAAAGAAAACACGAGGGTTGCCGTACCCGGCGCATTCACTGTGTAATTACCTTCGACGTCCGTCACCGTACCCGCCGATGTCCCTTTAACCAGGACACTCACGCCGGGCAGCCCCTGCCCCTGCTCATCATTCACTTTTCCCTTCACCGTTACATCCTGAGCGTATGCACCGGTCATGACCAACAGGGTCAACAGAAGGGAGTAAAAATACCGCGTTAGGCTACGGTACTTTTCCCGTTCAGAAATCCTCATAGATTAAGTATAGATAGATAGTAAATAGTTAAAAAAATTATAAAAAAATGAAAGGATATTACAACTTGGATTACATGCATAAGCCCTTGTTTTTCAACAAGTCAGAGAAGTGTCTACCATACACAATTTATCTTACTAAAAATCTTTTAAATCCTATTTCAAAAATACCGTTCGTAACCGATGGGCTATTTATTTAAACTTAAAAGGGGAGCTAAACTCGAAAATGTTATATTTTGTGATCCGGCAGTACCGAGGTGAACAGTTGGAGTAACCGGATGTACAAAAAGATATGAAATTATTTACATAAACAAGTATTCCTGCTTTCTGACTATGTTTTCTTGGAAAATAACCACTAGTTACTTGACGTATACTATAAACCGGTCTCTATACGCAGCAACTAGTTGGATGGGCAATAAAAAACCGCTTCCATTGCATGGAAACGGCATTTAGTGGGATAGTAATAGCAAATTTGCAGGAACTTACCGTATTTTTGCAGCTATCTATTGGAAAGTAGCTGCGCAAACGTTTGAATCTTTTAAAAATTATATTTTACGAGATTAAAAAACGATTAACGGGCCGTCCATCCGCCATCGACGGCGAGTATCGAACCCACCATGTAACTCGCCGCGCTACTGGCCAGAAAAATGGCGGCACCCTGAATTTCATGCAGATGCCCCCAGCGTCGCAGCGCAGTCGCGCCGAGGATAATATCGCGGGCATCGTCACTTTCGGCAATGGGGATATTCATTTCGGTCAGGAACGGTCCGGGGCATATGGCATTTACCATAATGTCGAACGGGGCAAGTTCCAATGCGAGTGCACGGGTCATTTGCACGATGGCACCCTTGCTAGCCGTGTAAGGCGTACGATTGGCCAACCCCACCAGCCCCAGTGTGCTCGCCAGGTTGATAATGCGGCCGCTGTGCTGTGCCTTCATATGTGGCGCCACCGCGCGGCAAGCCAGCCAGGTACCGGTTACGTTCACGTCCATGACGTGCTTGAAATCGGCCGGCGACAGTTCGTCGATAGGCCCGCGGATGTTGATCCCGGCGCTGTTGATGAGGATGTCGATCTTCCCGAAACTTTCCAGGGCAAAGGCCACCATGGCGTTCACATGCTCTTCGTTGGTAATGTCGGCCGCATAAGACAGCACGCGCGTCCCGAATGAAATGCACAGCTCGGCAGCACTGCGCTCGCCATCGACCGCACTCCGGTTGACCAGCAGAATATCACAGCCTGCGGAAGCCAGGCCGGCCGCCATTGCCAGCCCGAGGCCTTTGGAGCCCCCCGTGACAATGGCGACCTTCCCGGTGAGGTCAAATTGTTTGATACCCGGTAAAACGTCCTGTACCATGGCGATCAGAACTGATGAAATGCTTTGGAAACAAATGCGAGCACCTCCGGCAGCGACTCGCGCCAGTAGGTCCAGGTGTGCCCGCCCTCGCGTACGCGGAACTCGTGCGGCACCTCTTTTTTTCGTAATGCAATGTGAACGAGACTATTGCCTTCGTACAGAAAATCGTCGTCGCCACAATCGATATACCAGCGAACAGCCTTTTTCTGGTCTTCGGCAATGCTATTGATCAATGCCAATGCACTGTGACGGTTATAGTACCTTTCGACGGTGGAATCCGCGATATTCGGGTTGTTCCTAATCAGGTTCTTTCTGGCATCGTCGAGGGTAATCGGGCCGGTGGATGCGCTGAGCGGACAGGCCGACGAAAACAGCTCGGGGTGGTGCAAGGCGTACATGAAGCTCCCCCCGCCACCCATCGATAGTCCGGCAATAGCCCTGAACCGTTTTTCGCTTTTAATGCGAAATTTCTTCTCGACGTACGGCATCAGCTCGGTGAAAAAGAAGTCCTCGTAGTTCCAGTCGCCCTTCACGTCATTGAAATACCCTCTCCTGCCCGTATTCGCGTCCGGCATAACGATGATCATCGGTGTGGCTGTTCCCTCGCGGATCGCCTTATCGGCAATGTGCAGTACCTCACCGAACTGCACCCAGCCGGTGTGGTCGTCGCCCGCGCCGTGCAGCAGATACATGACCGGGTAGCTCCGCTCGGATGTGGCGTAATCGGGTGGGAGGTAAATGGCGAATTTCCTTTCGGATTTGAGCACCTTGGAGGGTAGCGACAGGTTGTCGAGCACCTTCCCCGTCTGGGCAAGCGCCGGGATGGCCAGCATGGCGGCCAATGCGATCGTAACTATGATCTTCATACCAGGAACAGTCGGGTTTGGGTTGAAACAAGAAAAGCGGGAGACGCTGTGCATCTCCCGCTTGGTATGAAGGTTTTTATTTCTTCTTCATTTTCATGGCCACCGGGTCCCATTGGACAATTTTCTTACTGAAATAGCTTTCGTTGCAGGCCAACACCGGCGCGGCCGCACGGAACCCGAATACCGGATCTTCCACCGTCCCCACACTACCCTTTTTCACATTCTCGAAGAAATCCCTGAAATGGTTGGCGTGCGCATCGTCCTCTTTGGGCGCTTCGAACTTCACTTCTTTGACAGGCTCCGCTTTCCGGGTGTCGTCGGGATACTGCGCGTCGTATTGCTTTTTGAATTCCTTTTGCTGTGCTTCCGAGAAGGTATTGAAACTGTCGTAGCCTCCCATTCCGGGGGCTTTGGGCAGTTTCTTCTTGGTGAGTACCAGGTTGTTTTCCGTAAATTCGATCTGCCCTTCCGTACCGATAATGCGGGTATTGTTCGCAATGGCGCCCGCATTGGCGAAGTTCACGCGGAGTACCATCTGGAAATTGGCATGAATGTCGGTTTTGGGGTAATCCAGGATCGATACGAGTACATCAGGCACGTCGCGGCCGTCTTTCCAGTAGCTGAGCTCCCCGGACGACATGACGCGCTCGGGACCAAGTGAATTCGTCACGAAATGCACGCCGGTAATGAGGTGTACAAAAAGGTCGCCGCCCACGCCCGTGCCGTAATCCTGGTAGTTTCTCCAACGGAAAAACCGTTTCGCATCGAATGCGCGCTTGGGCGCGTCGCCGAGGTAGGTATCCCAATCGACGGTGCTGGGCGACGCGTCGGTCGGGATCGAGTAGTTCCACGCGCCGATGGCATTGAAACGGTCGTTATTCGATTCGACATAATTGATCTCACCGATATCGCCTGCCTGGAACATTTTCTTGGCCTCTTTAAAAGAAGCCGAACTGATCCGCTGGCTGCCGACCTGCATTGTTTTGCCCGATTTCTTCCAGGCATCAATTACCGACAATCCTTCATTGATATGGTGTACCATCGGCTTTTCGCAATACACGTTCTTTCCGGCCTGCAATGCAGCTTTGGTAATGTGGTCGTGCCAATGGTCGGGTGTAACGATGAGTACCGCGTCGATATCCTTTCTTTCAAGGATCTGGCGGTAGTCTCTGGTGGTGAAAATATCCTTTCCGTAAAGCTCCTTCACGCGGGTAAGGCGGCCATCGTACAAATCGGCGGCGGCCACAAACTCCACATCCTGCGAGCTGCGCAGCGCCGCCTTGGTATCGCTGTGCCCCTGGATACCCATCCCTATCGTGGCGAATCGGATCTTGTCGTTAGGACTGATTTTTTTGAGGTCCTTGATGATGTTAAAAGGTTTGGCAATGCTTTCCGTGGCTAACAGTGCAGACGCGGCAGTTACGTTTTTGATGAAATTACGACGGTCGGGCTTCATTTGAAGTATTTCAAAGGTTTAAGAAGATGATCCCCTAATTTAAACAATTCAGGATTTGTTGCGCCCGTAAATCAAAAATATGTACATTTTGCCACCTTATTCCCCACCCTACTAATAACTAACGTTCCATGCACGCCGACCAGCGAAAAAAACTGATTAACGAACTCACCGACCTCATCAGGGGCGGAAACGCACACGTCACACTCGAAGAAGCGATCACCGGTATCCCTTCCAACCAGCGCGCCGTGATCCCGGATAACCTGCCGTACAGCATCTGGCAGCTAATGGAACACATCCGCATCGCCCAGAAGGATATCGTCGATTTTTCGATTTCGAAAGATTACAAAACGCTCGTCTGGCCCGACGAATACTGGCCTCAACCGACCGATAATGTCACTGACGAGGAATGGGAAGCCAGCGTGAAAGAAATCCAGGAGGACCAGCAGCGTTTTTTCCAACTTTTACAAAATGAAGAGAACGATCTGTTTAGTCCGTTGCCCTGGGGTAGCGGGCAGAATATCGTTCGTGAAGCGATGCTGATCGCCGACCACAACTCCTACCACATCGCGGAAATCATCGTAGCCCGGCGCTTGCTGGGGATTTGGAAGTAATACCGCCAGTCGGCGTAATCGAAGACATTTACATAAGCGCCTTCGACTACGCCGACTGACGATGTACCGCCCGTTTTGTATTAAAGCTCTTCAATCATCAAATCCTTATAAAACACCTTGGCCTTTCCACCGCCGTGGATTTGGAGGCCTATGAGCCCTTTTTGCGGAATGGATTTGTCAGGCTCGGTGTAATCGACCGTTTGGGTGCCGTTCAGGAAAAGCTGGATGCGGCCGTTCCGACTGTGCACCTCGTAGTTATTCCAATCATTCCGTTTCACGATTTTTTCGACCAATCCGGAGTCGGGCGCGATCAATGTCTTGTTACGCCTCGATTCATCGTACAAACTTGCCCAGTATTTATCGCCCAGATCGGCCTGGTAACCCGTCATTTCGTAAGGCGGATTTTGCAAACGCTTGCTATGGAATTGAACGCCCGTATTGATAAATCCCTCATTACCGGTCAGTTTGAATTTAACCTTTAATATAAAATTACCATATTCCTTGCGCGTACACAGGAACTCGTTATGTGGCACGTTTTCCACCAGCGACCCGCCGGCAATGGCGCCGTCTTCAATTTTCCAGGTCTTGACGGTGTCGCCCTCCCATCCCCGGAATGTCTTCCCGTCGAAAAGAGCAACCGGTTTTTGGGGCTGGATCATGATACATCCGGCAAATGCCAGGGCAGCGGTGCAAGCGAAATAGAACGGGAGTTTCCTCATGGCACAGTCGGTTTGTGGCTAGTATACTTTTTTCTAATGTTGGTTAAAGTGGTTTCAGAAGGATTTTTACTTGAATGGGCATTCGCGGGAAAATCGGGAGACGCATTTTCTTCACGGGTATCCGCAGCAAGTAACCCAACATTGCTTTTAGCCTAATATGCGTATTTTTACAACGTATGCCGGCCATACAATGGCGCAAACGTAAACCTGAGGAAGTTTTTAACCAATGACTGATACAACCCTTAATGAGCCTGAAAACGACCTGCTGCTGGCGATCGAACGGTTTAAACTTGTGGCAAAAGCTACCCATGACGTGATCTGGGACTGGGATTTGACACGGGGGACCGTTTGGTGGAACGAGGGTATGCAGGAAATTTTCGGATACCGCCCCGAAGAGATCGAAAGCGGGCCCAATTCCTGGTTCGACCGCATTCACCCCGACGACCAGGAGCAAGTCGTGAAAAAGATTTACGGGATTATCGAAAAAGGGGAAAGCAACTGGTCGGATTTTTACCGGTTCCGGCGGGCCGACGGCTCGTACGCACACGTACACGACCGTGGCTACACGATCCAGAGCGAGGGCAAGCCCGTGCGCATAGTGGGTTCCATGATGGACATTTCCCGGCAGCTGCATTCCGATAAAGCCCGCGAAGAAAGCGAAGAAAACCTCACGTTCGCTATCCAGGCCGCCCAGCTGGGTACCTGGAATTTGAATCCCGCAGATCAATCCGCGCTCTTCAACGATCGCTGTAAAGAACTCTATGGCTATCCGGCAGAGGCCGATATGTACTATGAGCGCCTGGTACAATTTATCCACCCCGACGACCGCGCCCGGGTAATTGAGGCCATCGAACGAACGCTCGATCCTTCGCTGCGGGTACCTTATGATGTGCGGTACAGGGTTATCGGCGCCAATGACCGCAAACTCCGGTGGCTGCATTGCACCGGTCAGGCCTATTTCGATCCATCCGGAAAGCCTAACCGCTTTTCCGGAATTTCCCGCGAAATCACCTCGGAGATCACCAGCCAGGAAAAAATTGCCTGGGCCGACCAGCAAGCAGCGATGACCATCGAGGGCTCCGGCGCGGGATCGTTCATGGTGACGCTCGCCACGAACGAGATCATCTACTCCCCTACCATGGCGCGAATCATTACCGGAAGCGAGGTCGCTAATATGACAAGGGATATTCTCCTAGCAAGTCTTCACCCGGATGACGTACATATCCGGAACCAGGCTTATGCCGAAGCGGCGGACAACGGGGAGTTGCGCTACGAAGCGCGGTTTGTCTGGAACGACGGTTCCGTACATTGGGTACGCGTGCTCGGACGCTACCTGTACGAC
The DNA here is from genome assembly GCF_900109045.1 of Dyadobacter sp. SG02. GTDB lineage: Bacteria > Bacteroidota > Bacteroidia > Cytophagales > Spirosomataceae > Dyadobacter. The sequence continues at coordinate 71,728 of NZ_FNYL01000007.1, read as the reverse complement.
AGCATGGGAAAAGCCGTCTCGCTATCCGGCATCGTGATGGATATTACCGACCGTATCGAGTCGGAGCAGCAACTGAAAGTAAATGAAGAGCATTTGCGGACGCTGATCGAGCAGGCGCCCGTTGCTACGGCATTGTTTGTAGGAAAAGAAATGGTGATCGACATTCCCAATGAGGCCATGCTGAAAGTGTGGGGAAAAGGGCGATCTGTCGTGGGGAAACCACTTCACGAGGCATTGCCGGAGCTCAAAGGCCAGCCGTTTGAAGCTATTCTGCAACGCATTTACCAAACCGGCGAAGCCCATTCCGAACAAGGCGCAAGGACGGAACTGGTGATAGACGGTACGCTCCAAACCTTTTATTACGATTATACCTACAAACCTCTGAAAAACACGAGGGGTGAAGTATATGCTATCCTCGATATGGCGGTGGACGTGACCGAGCAGGTAATGTCCCGCCAGGAACTGGAACAAAGCGAGGAACGCTACCGCCAACTCGCCAGCGAGCTGGAAAGGCGCGTAGGTCAGCGGACGGACGAGCTGCACCAGGCCAATATCGAGCTGGTGAATTCCAATAATAATCTGCAACAATTCGCCTACGCCGCCAGCCATGATATGCAGGAGCCGCTTCGGAAAATCCAGTCGTTTGGCTCACGCCTGCTCTCGACTTATTCCGACAAGCTCGATGACAATGGCAAGTATATGCTGAACCGCATCCAGGACGCGTCGAAGAGAATGTCGGCGATGATCGACGACCTGCTCGCCTACTCGCGCCTGACCACCCGCGAGGGCGAATTCGATGAAGTACGGATCAGGGACATTGTCCAATCGGTGCTGGCCGATCTCGAAATATCAATTCAGGAGCAAAAGACCGATGTTATTGTGGAAGACCTGCCGGTTGTCTGGGGCAATGTGTCGCAACTGACGCAGTTAATGCAAAACCTGATCAGCAATGCGGTCAAATACCGGTTGCCCGACCAGGAATCGGTCATCAGGCTATCGTACCGGGAAGTGGAGGAAGCGGAGAAAAAGACATTACCGAAACTGCTGCCCGACCACCGCTACATCCGCCTCGAAGTGAGCGACAATGGCATCGGCTTCGACGAAATTTACCTCGACCGCATTTTCCAGATGTTCCAGCGGCTGCACGGGCGCAGCGAATACTCGGGCTCGGGTATTGGATTGGCCTTGTGTAAAAAGGTCGTTCAGAACCACCACGGCTACATTACCGCGCAAAGCAAGCCCGGCGAAGGCGCCACTTTCATCGTTTACCTGCCGCAGCCGCTCTGAGGCGGCAGGGGTTATTTTTTCCAGACGTCCGAAAACTCTTCGGGATGGCGGCGGAATTGCCCGTGTACATACTCGCACAGGGGCATTACCTGCAATCCTTGCTCACGTGCGTAAGCGACCATCGCGTCGAGCATTTTGCGTGCGAGCCCGCGGCCTTCCATCTCCGGGTCTACTTCCGTATGGTAAACGGTCAAGGTGGTTTCACTCAACCCGATGACCATTTCGCCCACTTGCTTGCCATCCTCTTCGATGTAAAATGCCCCGCGGCGGCGGTTATCGAGCTTGAATTTGATCTCTGCCATAAATTTTTGCTTAAAGTGCGTTGCGTTCGGGGCAAATATATCCATAATTTTGCCGCCCCAATCTCCTTACGCCATGAACGTCTTCCCTGTTTCGAATTCCAACCTTTCGCCTCTTCACCTGGGCATTTTTGTCCAAAAGCATTATTTCCCTGAGCAACAGGTTGAATGCCGGATATTAAAAACCGGGATCAGCGATACCTATCTGATCACAACGCCCGGCAAACGTTACATTTTCCGCGTTTACAGTTTCGGATGGAGGACACTTTCGGAGATTTCCGAAGAGCTGCGCCTGCTACGGCATTTGCGGGAGAACGGCATTTCGGTGTCGTATGCGGTTCCGGATTTGGGAAATACATTCATACATTCCTTCGCCGCGCCGGAAGGGGAGCGTTTTGGGGTATTGTTCACGTTTGCAGAAGGTGAAAAAGTACTCAATTTCGATGCGGAGACACATTATAGGGTCGGCAAGCTCATGGCCGAAATGCATTTGCAGACGAAAGGTTTCGCATTACAGCGCATTTCCTACACCGAAAAAGAGCTCCTCATCGATTCACTCGCGCAATTGAGCAGGTTTCTGCCGGCCGATACGGAAGAAATGCGGTATATGAAAACGGTGCAGGAGTACCTCATCGACGAGCTGCGTAATGCCGATCAAACCCAAATCCGAACAGGCGCCGTTCACCTCGACCTTTGGTTTGATAATATGAATGTTACTACCGAGGGCGACATCACTTTCTTCGATTTCGATTTTTGCGGAAACGGCTGGCTTTGTTTGGATATGGCTTATTATATGCTGCAAATCCACTCCACGGAAAAGGACGACGATGAACGCGAAGTTAAAACCGCGCAATTTTTGCAAGGTTATGAGTCCGTCACGCCCGTGAGCGACGAAGAAAAGCGGCTGGTCCCGATCCTGGGTATTTGCCTGTATTTCTTCTACCTGGGCATCCAGTCGCAGCGTTACGACAACTGGTCAAACGTGTTTCTGAATGAAATATACCTGAAAAGGTTCATCAACCTTTTACTCAAAAAATACTTTGATTATCACCAGCTTGGACAGAAGCTGACTTCATAATTGCTTACATTCAGTGCATTGTAAGCGATATTATGATGCTAAAAATCCTTTTCCCGCTGGTATTCGTCGCCGGGCTGTGGTTCCTGATCCGCAGTATCGGCAGGATCATTGAAATTTACGGAGGCAAGAAAGTAAGCCTGCCACTGGACCGCCCGCTTCCGGATTTTCAGCTCTCCGAACCCGGAGCGTACGAAATCGCCTATCGCCGCCCGGCCATGCTGGGCATTATGCCTACCAAAGTGCTGTACAGGCTAACCTCTCTGTCCGATGGAAAGCATTTCGAAGCAACGAACGTTGTTAACCACCTCGGATCGCGAAAAGACATGACCGGCAGCCGCATCGTGCCGGTAGCGGAATTCAGCATTACGGAAACCGGCACTTACCGTTTAATCGTTGAACAACTTCCGGAAATCAAAAAGGGAGATGGTTTGATTATCATGAAGAAAACCGGTTCAAAAGGCTTCCTGATGATATTTGCCATCCTCGCTTCCGCGATAGCCACCATTGGCGGATTGGTACTGAGCATTCTCGCGTTTTTAGGTAAAATATAAAAAAGACCGGCATTACTACCGGTCCGTTATCTGCTAAACTGCTGCTTCGACAATCTTCTTCATTTTTGTAAGACTCGTCTTCGCCACCTCCAACGCATCCTGCGCCCAATAATCCTTGTTAAACACTTCAAACGACAGGATAATAGGCATATCAGGGTTTTTAAGGCTTTGAATCACATTTTTCCAGGGGGCAATACCGTCACCCACATACACGCGGTCCGCGTCCGTGATCTGCTCGCGCGGGGGTGTTTTGGGATAATCGTTGACGTGGAAAATTTCGATCAATGGCTTCCCTACATCTTTAATGGCATCCATTCCCGAGCCGCCTTTGTGTAAATGGTAAACATCCATGAGCAAGCGCGCCGAAGGATGCCCCGATTCGACGGCCACATACAATATCTCTCCTACCCGGCTGAGATTTTTGGAAAAACCCCAGAGTTCCAGATGCGGAACGACGCCGGTTTTGTCCCCGAGTTCGAGGATTGCACGGTAGCGCTCGGCTACGCGGGCAAGATCGAGGGAGGCGCCTGTGGTAGCGCCCATGGGTGGGGCGGCTACGCGCGGGCATCCTATTGCCGCCAATTGCTCCATTTCGCCTTTCAACTGGTCCAATGCCTTGGCGCGCGCGGTTTCATCGTCCACGATCCAGGTCGCGAATCCGATTGCGTCCTCCACTTTCAATCCGAGGTCGCCGATGATGCGTTTGGCCTCCTGCAAGGTACCTCCGCCTTTGAGGTAGTCCTGCAAAGTACTGATCCAGATTTCCACCGAGCCATAACCAGCCTTCGCAGCTACTTCCAGCTCCTTGCGAAAGCCGAGCTTCTGGCCGCGCAGGGTACTCATATTGAGCGAATAAATAAATGGCTGAACTTTGGGTTTGGCGGCTTCGGCGGGAACAATGCCTGCTGCACTCACGGCAGCGATCGAGGATAATGCTTCTCGGCGGTTCATTAATATGTCCTGAATGGTTAACTGATTTAACTGTAAAGCCGCTTCCCGGAATTTTTTACCTCAAATCGATGTAAATTGATTGTTTACAACCCGCATCAAACCTCCCATGGAATCAGATAACTATATCATACCCGCGCAGACGAAGATCGGCCACGTCCATCTTAAAGTTGCCGACCTCGACCGCGCCGTCGATTTCTACTGCGGCCTGCTCGGCTTTGAAATCACGACTCGCTACGGCTCCCAGGCGGTGTTCATTTCCGCCGGCGGCTACCACCACCACATTGGTTTGAACACCTGGTACAGCAAAGGCGCACCTCCGGCCCAGCCCCAGGGCGTAGGCCTGTTCCACACGGCGATCCTCTACCCGACCCGGAAAGACCTGGCCGTTGCATTAAACCGTCTTTTGAAAGCCAACTACCCGCTCACAGGTGCCAGCGACCACGGCGTTTCGGAAGCATTATACCTGAACGACCCCGACGGCAACGGCGTCGAGCTCTATTGGGACCGCCCGCAGGATCAATGGGAATACTTGCCGGACGGGTCTATTGAAATGTATACCAGAAGTCTGAATATCCCCGGGTTGCTGAGCGAGTTGAGTAAATAAGCAGCTAGAAAATATCCAAATGTATTAATATGGCCAGTTCGACAGCCTTCATTTTCGAGCTGTCTAACTGGCCTATTTTATTGCCTATTCTGGACTTATCAATCGTCCGGATCTGATTCGCCTTAACCTTGGATTCATTGCGCAGGCCGCCTTCATTTGCTTCGAGCGGAACTTCGAAAGGATAAATTTTAGCTGTGCTGGAAGTAACCGGCAACACTGTTACAGTGGAACCGTACTGGTTGTTAATATCATTGGAAACAATCAGCACCGGCCGCGTTTTGGCTATCTCGCTGCCCATCACGGGATCGAGCTTAGCCCAGAAGATTTCCCCTTTCTGCATTACAGATTTTCCAAATCAGCGTGTCGAAAATCATGTGTAATGGAAAGGTCCTCCTCCCGTGTGGCCTGGTAACCCTCTTTCAAAAGTTCTGCGAGCGAATTACGTCGCTCACGGGCTATTTTCTCTTCGATAGCCTCTTTTGTAAACCCTGCCTCTCCTTTTTGAAGCGAATGGATGAAATTGACGTCGGTGTCGGAAAGCTCTATTTTTACCGTCTTCATGTGTGTCGTTTTTTCAAATATAACATTTATCGAAGCCCGATCCAACAGTCTCCTTCCTAGTACTTCATCAGCAACGTCAGCAGCTTCCGGTCTAGCTTGTGCCCGTGCCAGTCCTCATACGCGACATCCTCGCGCCGCGAATCGAGTACGCCGAAATCTCCGGCGAATTCCCATAGCGAGAAACCGATGCCGTTGGATGAAAGAATGTCCAGTACGTCGTTGAACCAGGCCAGGAAAACGTCGTGGGGCGTTTTGTTCCAGCAACCGCACTCGCCGCAATGCACGCCTACGCCCTTGTTGACGAGCTCGATCCAGGGTTTATAGAATTTTTCAAGCATCGCGCGGCTGAGGTATTGATCTCCTACCTGCCCCGGCCATTTGGGTTCGGGCGCATTGTCGGGGTCCTTCATGGCCCAGGGTGCTTTGTAATGCGAGATAATACCCGGATGGTAACCGCGGCAGCTTTGGGCAATGTCGAGGTCGGCGAGCTCGGGGATGACGGATGTGCCTACGTCGTTGCCGTCGGCGATGATCAAATGCCCCGGATTTTCCTTTCTGATCGCCTCCGATGCCGCAATCGCAACTTTCCGGTAAACGTCGCCTGGCACCGAAGACCGTTTGGAATGCTGGTCGTTCATATCGGCTCTCATACTCGGCTCGTTGAGCAGATCGAAGCTGATGCGCTTCGACGAGGTTTGCTTGTGTCTTTTGGCCCACATATTCCAGTGGAAACAGAATGCGTCGAGCGCCTTCTGATCGGTCCAGAGATTATACGGTTCATTGAAACCCGCATTCACACAATACCCCGGCGCGCGGTGGAGGTTCAGGCTCACGTGGATGTTGTGCTTGTGCGCCGCGGCCACGAGCTTATCGATGCGGTCGACAGCCTGCTCGTCGATCTGGTAAACTTCTTCGGGCGTGATGTTGCGGCTGCGGTCGAATTTGACATAGGCCGGATAGGCCATCGGGATGCGCACGAAGTCGAAACCCCAGTCGGCCATCCATTTGATTTGTTCCTCGGTAGTGGCCTTGCGGCCCTTTGCCGGATCGGGCGAGAAGAAATCGAGGAGATTGAAGCCTTTCCATTTGGGAAGCTTGTTCTGCGCAACCTGGCGAGGGTCTGACACAGCAAAGCCGGGGGCTAATGCGCCTCCGGCTACTGCTATGGATGTATTTTTAATGAATGTCCTGCGATGCATGGCGTTCGGAAGTTATTCGTGGTAACTTCCTACTAAACACAGACGAACGGCGGTTTTACTGCTATTTTTCTCCCGAACGACTAATCCCCGTTCTGATAAAGCCGTTCTGATTACGGTAGTTGTACAACAATTCAAACTTCTTGTTACCCAACTCTTTCAGGTATTTGGCTTTCAATTTCTGATGAAGATCGGCGGATTGTTTTGCCCCATTCACCACCAGTTCCTCGTCTGACAGTTTGTATGACAGGTTATCTTTATCTTTCACAATTCCTTCGCGGGTTAGCTCTTCGATAACGCCATCCTGGATTTTAATATAAGCCTCTCTTTCCTTCTCGGCAATCTTGCGCTGTTCTTCGGCCTTCTCCCGCTGAACCTCCGCGTGCCCCCGCTGAACTTCCGCCTCCTTGCGCTGCTTTTCCGCATCCAGGCGCATTTTGTCCGCCTCTTTCCGCATATCCTCGGCTGCCTCTCGCTGCTTTTCCGCATCCAAACGCATTTTGGCGGCCTGATCGCGGTTTGCATTGGTATTCAGCCGTAACTGCTCCGCATGTTCCCGTTGTTTTTCAGCATCCAGCCGCATGGCACTGGCTAGTTCGCGCTGCTTTTCTGCATCACGGCGTTGCTCCTCGGCCATTTTCCGCATTTCCTGGGCTTCCTCGCGCTGTTTCTCCGCCAGTTCACGTTGCTTTTCCGCTTGCTTGCGTTGTATCTCCGCTTGCTCACGCTGTTTCTCAGCCAGTTCATGCTGGACTTTGATTTCCTCCATGATCTTATCGATCTCGGGCTGATATTTGGCGTAATCGCTACCTGCTATTTCCTGGTCATCGATAAAAAGCGAGATAATCCTGCCGTTGCGCTTCACAATTTCGTATTGCTTGTTGTTACGCGTCACATTATACGTACTGACCCCTTCCTGCGCCGAGTAGATGTTGGCGGAATGTACCTGCATCTCCCCTGTTTTTAGTTTCTTCCTGGGAAGCGTATCTGCTTCGGAGATCGGGCCAGCGTGTTCTTTTGGTGATGTGATTTTTTCAATCGGATCGTTTGCTGTCACTACCGGCAATGATTGCTGCTTTACCGGTTTCTCCGGTGCAGTTGCTGCCGACAGCGCAATCGCCGCCGCCAGACTGAATGTTACAAATAGTTTTTCCATGGCATCAAGTGGTTTATTATTGTTATTAACAATGCGTTTGATCCTGTCCAGCAAATGGTTGCGCTTTTTGGAAAAAGCCACTTCAAAAACCGGCCGCGACTGGTTGTACTCCTGGAACGAGACGAGCGCGTGAATGAACGAGGTTTTGTTCTGCATTACACTGATAGCCAGATCGTCGCAGCAATGTTCGCGTTCCTCGCGGATCAGTTTGGAAATCCACCACACTGCCGGATTGAAGAAGAAGACATTCTCGCAGAATATCTGCACGAGGTTGATCAGGTAATCACGGCGGCGGATGTGGGCCAGTTCGTGCAGTAAAATAGCTTCTACCTGCGCTGCGGGAAGATTGGCCAGCATACCGAGCGGCACCAGCACGACCGGCTTCAAAAATCCGATCACCATCGGCACCGTTACCTGCTCCGATTCATGAAGTGCTACTTCCTGCCCGATCCGCATCCTTCCGGCGAGCTCGCAAAACCGGACTATCCACTTCATTTCCGGCATTGAAACCTGCTGCGCGACCTTTCTCAGATAGAGTAACCCGCTCACTGCCAGCAATGATTTTACCGCAAAAACAAGGAACCAGCCAGCTACGATCACCTGGGCATGTTCACTGAAAAAGGCCATTATCCGAATCATCCAATCGGTTTCCGCCACCTCAATCGCCGCATGACCCGCATTTTGAAAAGCGGTCTGCACCATCCATTCCTGGGAAAAAACCAGTACCGAAGCCGACATCTCACCAATATCCCGCATCGTCAGATTGAATGTCAGTACCGTCCCGGAAACGAACAGTAGTAGCACCAATGCAAGCATATTGTAGCGGAATGCGGGCCTGCTCCTGCGGGTACAAAGTAAAATGATCCCGGCTGCGATAGCAGCCACAAGGCCCTGCCAGAGCGAATGCATCAGTGTCAGGCAAAGTGCGCGGACCCACTCATGGGCTGTCGGCTGGTCAATGATATTCCAATTCATGGCTAACGGATTGAAACGGTTTAATGATTACTGATCCAGTTTTTTCAGGAAATCCTTGATCTCGCTGAGCTCCTCAGAAGAGGTATTTTTGTTGCCAAAAAGCTGCATGACCAGGCTCGACGCCGAACCTCTGTACATCGAATCCACAAAGCGTTCCAGCAGTGCCGATTTCGTTTTGTCCTCCGGCTCCGCGGGGCTGTAAATGTGCTTCATACTACTCTCATCGCGGATCACGATGCCCTTCTCAGCCATGATCTGCATAAGTTTCAATGTCGAAGAATACTGCACCGCGCGCTTTTCTTCATTGAGTTTATCATTCACAAACCGGACGGTCGACGGACCGTATTCCCAAAGCACTTGCAGTATTTCCAGTTCTGATTTTGTAGGTTCCATCGGTATGTTATTCAATCACTTTTCAAAGGTAGGAAAAATTTCGTACGAAAAAATTTTTAGCCAAAAATTTTCTACCAATAACTAATTGAGATCGCCGCAGGTTCATCGCATTTGGCTGGCGCTCGCGTTCAAGCAACTTTTGCTTTGCAATTGCAGCTAACCAGGGTTTCAATTTAAACACATACTATATGAGATAAGAAAAGAACACGTAGCCTTCGAAGATTCTAATTCAAAAATTAACATTTAATCAAGATCATTTTATGAAAAAAATATTTCTATCTATTGCGCTTGCAATCACCGGCCTCGTGGCTCAGGCACAGAATACAGGGGCAAAACCAGCTCCGCAAGGATTTTGCCAGCCTATCAACAAACAAATGTCTCATGCGGGGATTGGTGGACTGGTGAGTAAATGCCCGGGTACCGATGCAGACCTGTCCATAATCCTACCTTCATTCCACTCAAAACCTAGCCCTGGTTACATGCAATTACCGGTTGGTTGGAAGTATGTATTTTTTACAAATAATACACACACCGGACAGCCAATCCCTTCACTTAAAGTGGGCGTCGGCAAATATTACCTGTTTGGTTATAATCCTGCCACGGGCTGCTACAATACTGATTTATCTACGGTGTCTGTCGATGTTTATTGTTGCAACGTCCCTAACGCTAGCGTCCCGCTTTTGACTGACAACGCGCAGATTCCTTGCAACGCTTCCACAATTCCGAATCTGAATGCATATCTCGCTCCTTACAACTTGCCTCCCGATGTCAAAGTTACCTGGTCTAAATATCCAACCGCTGGAGTTCAAGGAATGAATATGAAGCCAGACGAGGTAAGCCCTCTAAATGCACCTCCGGGAAAATACTACGCATTTTTCGAATCCACCTCCGGTGGCCTGTGTTACTACCAGAATGCATCCAATATCGGAACACCGCTTACCATTACGAAGTTAAATTGTGCAACTGACGCACAACTTGTTCCCGAAAACTCCGACCTCTGGATCAACAAGGTAGAATTTGATAACAACGCACAGTTTACTTTGTTCCCCAACCCTGTTTCCGATGAGTTGAGCTTTAAGAATTCAGAGAGCCTGAAAAACATTGTGAAGACGACGCTTTACAATAACCAGGGAACGGAAGTGTATCAGTCTGGTGCGGATCCTTTGCAGAAGATCAATGTGAAGCATTTGCCAACCGGTGTATATGTGCTCAAAGTTGTTGAAAAAAGCAACAAGGCTTCAAATCACCGCATTCTGATCGCGAGATAGGCATAAGCCTGATTTTGTTAAACAAAAAGAGGTTTCTACGGTCAGGTCAAACTGCCATAGAAACCTCTTTTTCAATGAATATAAATTACGCGCCCAGCGCCTTACGCGCAAATTCCACGCATTTCGCAGTTTCCTTCAACGGGTCGGAACCTGCCGGGATCTCGTATTCCAACTCGATCGTCGCCGGGAATTTGTATTTCTTCGCACGCATTGTTTCGAGTACGGCCACGATCGGCGTGTCGCCCTGGCCCCAGACTACGTTTGCACCGCCGTGTTCCTTGTTTTTGCGATCCTTCACGTGCATGCTCACGATGTGATCGTGCTTTGCTTCCAGCAGCGGGAATGGATCGAATCCTGCCGCTACATAATGCCCCATATCGAAGTTCATTGCATTGTATTTCGACTGGCTCAATGCAGTGTCCCACCACGTCGGCGTTTGCTGCGTGTGGCCGTGGTAGCCGCAATAGACCTTGTTTTTAGCCGCAATATCACCGAGGCGCTTCGTTTGCGCGGGGTCGTTGGGCAACTCTACATTCGCCTGGTTCGCGCCCAGCGCTTTCGCTGCGCGGAAGGCGTAATCCACTTCGGCATCGGTACTGTTCGCGTTCAATGCATTGGGTTTGAAACCGTAAATGCTCACACCGGCATCATTGTACATTTTGCGCAGCTGCACAAATTTGTCCATCGACACTTTTGCACGCCATTCGGCCATTTTAGTGGCATATTCCTTCTGAACCGCCTTTTGCTCGTCCGTCATTTCCGGGCGTTTGCCATCCGGGCCAGGTGCCAGGTTCGGGCGTGGCGGTGCTTCCGGCGCGCCTGCGAACGACTCGCCGGTGGGGCCCATGAGCTCGATTGCGCTGATATTGGTTTCAATACAGTATTTCAAAATGTCCTCGGCGCTGCCGGGAAGGCTCCGCCACGAATAGGTAATGGCGCCTACCTGCACGCCATTGAAAAGCGAATTCGGTTTGCCGAGTCTCTTAATATAAGCCGGTGCGCCGAAAATAGGCGTACGCGCCATCACAAAGCCCGCAGCCGCCAGGGCCGAAGCGCCCAGAAAACGGCGTCTTGAAATGTCCAGGTCTTCCATAAAGTCAGGTTGGTTGTTTGAATATGGGTTAGTAGTACCGTCCGACATACTTGTTTTCAACGATCAGCTTCTTCATTTTCGCGGGGTCGATCGGCCCTTGCTGCGAATAGACGATCTTGCCGCCCGGTTCTACAAGTATGGTATACGGTAAAGCGCCCTGCCATTTCGAATCTACCGCTTCGATGAGCTTGTATTTGTCTTCGATATTGAAAATGTAGTTTTTATTGGATGCAAATTTGCCTCGCAGGAATTTCAGCGCCTTGTCCTTCTTGTCGGGATTGTCCGCGCTGATCGAAATAAATTCAAAGTCGCGGCGGCGGTACATGTGGTGCATGACCATAAAATCGGGGAACTCCGTGACGCAAGGCCCGCACCAGGTTGCCCACACATTAATGAGCCGCAATTTGTCCGACTTATTTTGGATTAATTCTTTCAAACCTGCCTCATCGATAGTTTCCAGCGTCACCGGCTCTTTGGCCCAGGCCGTTTGCTCTTTTTTTACATTATCTTCTTTCGCAGCCCATTTCATCGAGCAGCCAAAAGTCTTTGTAGCGGGTGCCGGAACGGGTTTGCCCGCCAGCAATGCTTCAATAGCGTTACGGGCGTCAATGTTTTTGGGCGTCCCGGTCGGTTTTTCTACGTCGTCGATCCGGCCGTTGTATTGGAGCTTCCGGGCTTTGTCAAAAATAAAAATATGAGGAGTAGCCACCGGGCCATATGCCAACGCGATCTTCTGGTCATCGCCATCGTAGAGATAAGGAAAATTATAGGCCATATCCTTCGCCCTGAGCTTCATTTCATCGTACGTATCGCTCATGTCGGTATAACCCAATTCATCGAGCAATATCGCTTTCGGGTCATTGGAGGAAATAGCGACAACCGCGACCTTTTTGGCCTTATAATCCGAAGTCAGCTTTTTGATCCGCTCCTCGTACGCCTGCGCGGTCGGGCAATGGTTGCAGGTGAACACGATCGCGAGAATATCTGCGCCGGCAAAGCTTTTGAGCGAATACCGCTTGCCATCAACACCCAGCAGGTTGAAGTCCGGAGCCTGGGCACCTGTTTTCAAAGTCTCGGGCTGGTCGGCGGCAAATAAATGCAATGCATTGACGACCAATGCGAAAACAAAAATCAGTTTATGAAATGCGCGCATATTTCTGGTTTTTGGTTGAGTTATGAATTTAAACCAAAAGCGGGCGCGGTACAACAAAATACTGGTTTTGTTCTATCTGATTTTGCTCACTAAAAAGGGAGGAAGGGGCCATCCTCCTTCCTCCCTTTCTCCCTTCTAACTATTTATCCCACCAAATCCGCGTCGTGAACAAATCTGCTCCTTGCTTACTCACCGCAGCGGCGTACGCCTCGCGGTTCAGACTGGCTTCGGATTCGGGGTAACGCAACCGCCTCGGAATAGCGCCGCCTGTTTCATTACCTGCATAATTGGTCGGTGTAAGCGCGGGGTAGCCGGTTCGCCGCCAATTGGCATATACCTCGATATTGTTCATGAAATGCGATGCCCAGAATTGCGTATGGATCTGCTTCATACCGGCCTCCAATGTGGTGGCATTGTACGGGTTCGCGGTCAGGTAGGCCTGTATCTGTGCGGGCGTGACGGTCACATTACCCGGGTACAAGGTTTGTGATTCCATGGAGGCCTTCACGGCATTATCGTAATACGTTTTCACGTCGCCGGTCGTCCATTTGCGCAATGCGGCCTCGGCGAGCAGGAGCGATACTTCCGAATAGGCCTGGAAGATGCTCGGGGCTGCCAGCGCGGCGATGGTGTTGATATTGATCTCCGAATACTCGGCTTGCATATTGTCGGTCCAGTTCGGGATCAGGTCTTTGATGGTGGTATAATCATACCCACCGGGGAGGCCTTTCTGTGCCTCCGGCGCGCTGGTTTGCGGCAGTTTGGCGGGATCGGCATTACCCTGCCATAATGTGGAATAGAAAGGAAGCCGCGGGTCCCTGGTGGTTTTGAGGTAGTCGATAAAGGTCTTGTTCAGTTTGGAATAACCCTTACCCTGTGCCGACGGTGGTACTCCTTCCCCACCCTGCAAGAGATAGCTGTTCACGTTCCAGTTGTTGGCCGAGCCGCCGGTGTGGTTCAGCTTCGCGATATCGGCATTGCTTTCCATCACGCCGCCTGCAATGGCTTTTTTTACCCAGGTTTCAGCCATCGCGATGTCCACTTTGGTCAACCGCATGCCCAGCCGCAGCATGAGCGAATACGCGAATTTCTTCCAATTCACAGCATCGCCGCCATACAGAAAATCCGCGCCGCCGAATGAAGCTTTTGAAGCGTCCAGGGCTTTGGCGCTTGTTTCCAGATCGCCCAGCATCGAAGCGTAAATCTGGTCCTGCGTATCATATTCCGGCTTATACACCGATTCAATGTAACCCAAACCCGCCTGCGAATACGGGATATCGCCGTACATATCCGTCACGCGATGGAGGATAAATACCCGCCAGATGCGTGCGATGTGGTACATATTGCTCATTTCCGGCTTGTCTTTCAGGAGCGCGATGATCTGCGCGGTCTCTTTCAATTCGCTGCTGTATGCCGTTTCGAACAGGCCTTTGTTATAATCCTGCTTGTAAAGATATTTGTCGCCTGTCCATTGCCAGGCGTTCAGGGAAGCGAAGTATTGTACGAAGCAGCCCGACAGTTTGTCGTTGGCATACAGCGTGTTATTATCGCCGTCACCCGCTGTTTTAATAATACTGTTCGAGAAAAGGCTTCCGATCACCGGCTCGGTGTAGGCATTCGGGTTGGTATTCATTTCCTCGAAACCATTGTCGCAGGCGGTCAGGCTCATAGCGCCCGCCAGCAGGGCAGTAAATGCTTTCAGGCTGATATTTTTATAGCTCATAAGTCAAGGTCAAAATTGGTCGTTCAAATACACATTCCACTATTTATCAGAACCTTACCATCAGGTTCAAACCAAAACTGCGCGTAGGCGGCACCCCGAAATTTTCCAAGCCTTGTCCATTCCCATTGCTATAATTCGATTCGGGATCGACGTTTTTGACCTGACTATAAATAAGCAGCAGGTTACGCGCCACGAACGAGAGGCTGGCCGACTGAAACGGCGTTTTTGCGACAATACGTTGCGGCAAAGAATAGCCAAATGTCAGTTGGCGGAGTTTAACAAAGCCGGCGTCGGACACAAACTGGTCGGTGATCGAGAATGCAATGCCCTGGTAGTAGTTCTGCGCGGGGATGGTTTTGGTAAATGGCGCCCCTTCCTGGTCCACGCCGGAAACTGTCACACCGGTTTCGCGGACGTTGTTCTCGACCGTGCGTTTGTGCAAGCCGTAGTTGGTCGCATATGCATTGGTAGAAGTGTACATTTTCGATCCGAACTTACCGTCGAGCAAGAAGCCCAGTGAGAAGGTTTTGTACCGGAATGTGTTGGTTAAGCCGAGGGTCAAAGGCGGCACACCGCGACCCAGTGCGGTGAATGCACCTTGCAAAGGCAGTCCGCTGTCACGATTGTAAACCACACTACCATTCGCATCGGTTTTGGCGCGGTAGCCCGAGATCATCCCGAACGGCTGGCCTTCAAAATGGTAAATAAAGCCATTCTGCGTACGTGCGATCGCGCCGGGGAGCGCAAGGCTTGTGAGACCGTCCGCGATTTTGACCACCGTATTTTTATTATAAGCCATATTAAAACTTACATCCCAGCCGAAACCATTCACGGATTTCACCGGCGAACCCGTCAGCAACAGCTCGATCCCGCGGTTTTGAACCTTACCGACATTCAGAGAGACATTGGTATAACTGGTTGAAAACGGGACCGTTGCACGCACAATATCATCGGTAGTAGTGCGGTCATAAACCGTAAGGTCCACGCCCAGCCGGTTTCCGAAAAGCTTGGTTTCTACACCTAACTCGGTAGTCGTCGAGGTGTAGGGTTTCAGTTTCTCATTGGGAATAGTACCACCATTGATATTCATCAGCGGCTGGCCCAAATGCGACTGCGGCGGTGCGGCATAGGCCAATGTCAGTCCGTAAGGATCGGGCGCGCCGCCACCCACTTTGGCCCAGGAAGTGCGCAGCTTGCCGTAATCCAGCCAGGAAGGTTTGTTTTTGAAACCATCCGAAAACACGTAACTCAAACCCACCGACGGGTAAAACAGCGTGTTATTGTCCATGGAAAGTGTCGAAAACCAGTCCTGGCGGCCGGTGAGCGTCAGGTAGAGCAGGTTACTGAACCCAATATCCGCCGAACCGAACAGCGAGTTAATACCAAATTCGCGGTCGACTTCGGTATACGACTGGCTGCTGCCATTGGTAATGAAGTAGCTAAAAGGCACATTGAAACGCCCGCTGGTCGCGTTGACGCCGTTGACATTGTTATACATTTTATTCCCGCCCACCATCGCATTCACCGAAAAACGGCCGAATTCCTTATTGAAGCCCAGAATAGCCTCCGCATTGGTTTCATAAGTCGTCAGTCGGCGGGTCGACATCTCGCCCTGCGTGTTGTAAGCGGTTCCGGTCGGCGTTATGTCCACGCCCCGGATCGAAAACTGGTCGATCCCCAGCCTCCCGCGCACGTACAGGTGCTCGGAAAAGTTGTAACGCGTACTGAACGAGCCGATTACCCGCCGCTTGTCATCCTCGTTCTGTACCTTATTTACAGCAAAATACGGGTTCATGACATACACGTAATCGTTCCAGAGCTGTTCGTAACCACGGTCGTCGTAACCCGGCGATAGCGTACGGATATCGAGGTTCGTTGCCGCCAGCTGAACCGACGCATTCGGGTTTTTGGTAAAATCCGCTACATAGGTCCTGTTTTTCACATTCTCGATATTGTACTGCACATTACCCTCGAAAACCACCTTTTTGGCCAATGTGGATGAAGCGCTGAGGTTAAATGTCTTGCGGTTGACCGACGAATTCGGCACCACGCCTTTGTTATCCATATTGGAAGCCGAAAAACGGAAATTGGTCGTTTCGTTTCCGCCGTTGACCGCCAGCGTGTTGCTGAATGTGCTTCCCGTATCGTAAAAGTTCTTGATATTCTTTTTCTGGGCTACATAGGACCTCGATTGTCCGTCCGGCTGCATCACCATCGAGCCGTCGAGTTTGGCGCCCCATGAAGTACGACCATAGGAAATGGCCTCCGCCTGCGAGGTAGGCGCCACCCCGCGCGACCCCGAGCCGAATTGGTATTGCCAGTCGGAAAATGTAAGCGGCCGTTCGAAAGTATAATTGGAGTTGAACTCGACGCCAAGCCCTTTCTGCCCCTTGCCTGATTTAGTGGTAATCAAAATAACCCCGTTAGAGGCGCGCGAGCCGTAAAGTGCCGCGGCGGTACCGCCTTTGAGCACTGAAATGCTTTCGATATCGTCCGGGTTGATACTTAATAATCCATCCCCCTTGTCGGTTCCTCCGTAAGTTCCGGGTGTGCCCTGGTTGGCATTGTTAATGGGAATACCATTCACGACATATAGCGGCTGGTTATCACCGCTGAGCGAACCGTTACCACGAATGATCACGCGGCTCGAACCGGCAGCACCGTTGGCCGTGCTCGTCGCATTCACACCCGCGATTTTTCCCGACAATGCATTACCCAGATTGGCCTCCCTCGCCTGCGTGAACTCGCTGCCTTTTACCTCGGTTACCGCGTAAGTCAATGCTTTTTTGTCTTTGGCGATCCCCAATGCCGTCACGACTACCTCATTCAACGACTTGGCCTCCGGGGCCATTTTGATGGAAATATCGCTCTGAGCACCTACCGAAAGCTCCTGCGCAATGTAACCTACGAAGCTGAAAATCAGCACTGCGTTATCATTGAGCACTTCCAAAGCAAACTTGCCGTCGGCATTCGTGGTGGTACCGGTCTGCGTGCCTTTCACGAGAATACTCACGCCGGGCAGCGGATCGCCTTTTTCGTCCGACACAGAGCCTGTCAACTTGCGGATCACCGATTTGATGTCCGGCGCCTGCACAGGCTCTACCGGCTTGCGATGGAGCAAAATGTGCGAATCCACCACCTCGTAACTTACGCTCAGCGGCGTCAGCAGCTCGTCGAGTACTTTGGAAAGCCGGCTGTTCACCGCATTCACCGACACGCGCTGGCGCGCATTGATGCTGTTTCCACTGTAAATGAATTTGATGCTCGTTTGCTTCTCGATGCGGGCAAGGACGGTTTTGACCTCCGCCGACTGCACCGAAAGTGACACTTCCTGCCGCAGAATTTCCTGCGCCCGTGTTTCGGCCGCAAATGACAACCCGCAGAAAAGCGCCGAACAAAGCAGCTGTACGACAGTTATTTGCATAGCACGAATCAATAACCGTTTGACGGATATAGTTTTTTGCATAATTTTAAAATGTTTTTGATTTGTAAGAGACTCAGAAACAAGGGCATCCGATCCGGGATTGGCGTTTCGGGCGGATGTTGTCAGGGCCAGTAATGTTCGCAGCATTATTGGCTTTTTTTGTGGGTCAGGGTTTTGGCATAGGCGCTCGGTGGGGTCAGGTGTGGTCAGGAATTGTCGGGTGTGGTTAGGTGTGGTCAGGTTTTGTCAGGTGTCGTCAGGTGTGGTCGGGTTTTGTCAGGTGTGGTCAGGTTTTGTCAAATGTGGTTGGGGATTGGTTATTTTGGGCAGCCTTCACCGTTGACGAAGAAGGTCGTTCCGCGCAGTTCATAGCTTGCATTCACTGATTTACAGATGAAACGCAACTGGGTATGTAGTGGCAATCCGGTAATGTCGCCCGTGAACGTGCAGTTGTTCAGAGTGGGGTTTTCGACTACTATTTCGACGTCGTAGGCTTTTTGCAATGCATTCAAAACCGTTTGCAAAGGCGATTCCTCAAATGCAAATTCGCGCACCTGCACCGTCGACTCCACCATCACCGGTGCGGACACCAACTCGGGAACCAGTTTTTTCGCTTCCTTATCGAATGTAATTTTCTGGTTTGGCCGTAGCACCACCCCATTCCGGTTTTGCGGCGATTTTTCCTGATTTTCGTAAACAGAAACCTTCCCGCTCAGCACCTGCACCTCGATCGTCCGCGCATTCCCGAACGACGTCACCTTGAAACTCGTCCCGAGCACCTGCGTCACCAGTTCGCCGGAATACACGAAAAATGGTCGTGAAGTATCGCGTTTGATATTGAAAACGGCCTCGCCTTCCAGTTCCACCTGGCGGTTCTTGGGGTCGAAATGGCGGGGGTAACGCAGTGTGCTTTCCCTGGCAAGTACGATTACAGAGCCATCTTCCAACGTCAGCGAGCGCTCCCGGCCACTGGTGTTTTTAACTATCAAAAAATCATCGGATTCCTGTGTTACCACCTTAACAGGCTCTGATTGTTGAACCAATTGGCTTTTGGAAGTCGTGAAAATACCCGGCCTGAGCACATATAATGCGGCTGTCAGCAACACCGCGGCCGCAATGCCCATTCCGATCCGCATCACCGGGGTATTCCAGCTTCGCGCCGGCAATGCATTCCGGCGTATTTTCTTCCAGATTTTCTGCTCCGTAGCCCTCAATTCCGCGCCTGTGAGCGGCTCCGGCGCGTGGGCATGCACGCGATCCGCCCATTCGAGCACCTGCTGTTCCTCCTCGGGACTGCACGTTCCGGCCAGGTATTTTTGTAATAATATGTCGAACTCGTGTTGATTCATGTTGATGTGGTTTCCAGGCTAATGATCCGAATTGTAAACCCTGAGCTGATCTTTCAGGACTTTGAGCGACTGCGTGATATGGTACTCGACGCCCTTCTCCGACAAGCTCAGCTGTTCGGCAATATCCTTCACCGACCGGTTCTCGAACCGGCTTAGCCTGAACACCTCGCACGTTTTTTCGGGCAGTTTTTTCATCACCTCGTCCACCGCACGCGAGAGGTCCTCAAAACGGACGATCTCCTCAGTGCCATACGACTGACGTATCTCATTCAAAATCAGATACTCCTGATATTTTCGCTGGGTGATGCAGGATTTGATATAATTGGTAATGCGGTGCTTCATAGAAACCACCAGGTAGGCCTTCAAATGGCGGATAAGCGAATCCTCGCGCTTAAACCAGAGGTTTTCGAATACATCCTGCACCAGTTCCTCGGCCTCCTCGCGCGTGCCGGTCTCCTGAAACGCAATACCGAACAGCCGGTACCAATACCGGGCATAGATCTCCTCGAAAGCGCGGGCATTGCTCTGTTGAAGCAAATCTACCAGCTGTTCGTCGGTAAAGCGTTGATACATGGGTTTAGGAATAACATTGCGCATATATAGGCAACTAACCCCGGAAAAACCCTAGACAGTTTTGTAAAAAATTTTGAGAAATTTTTTAATGGGAGAATTTTGTATTGCGGTTTGAGTATTGCGCGAGAAATTTTCGACTAGAATTGATAAGTTCTAGAATCATACAGAACCAATAGTTCCAATGATCCTGGCAAATTGGCTCATGGATAGAATGAGCGTACTATTGTACCTTTTCAGGTCTAGAAGGTCTTTGTCTCCTGTTATTAGAAAATCCGCGGAGCAGCAATCACAAATACCGAGAAGGTAATTATCGTTCAGATCTCGTGCAATAGATGGAAAACTGGGGCAATCAACCTTTCGTGCATGCGAAAGCGCGAGTCCTACCAGCCGTCGCACATGACTCATTGCATTATACTTGCTTTCGTCTTTCATTTCGATACGCATCGATTTCCTGTTGAATTTCATCTTCGGATATCGGAACGTCGGGCAGTAAGGCATCAAGTTCTTCAAAAAGCTCGTCCGCCATTTGCATCTGTATTTTTCGCGCAACCACCAGCTTTTCTTCTTTGCTAAGCGTTTCAAAGCCTTCAATTACTTCATACTGATTCATAGCTTCCTCGATTTCGTGATAGTCAAATTTAACTTTTCCAACCAATCTTTAAAAATCCGATTTTCAAACGGTTGAGTATATGGCAAACTTTTTTAAAGTTCCTAAACCTGCTGACACAAGGCTGTCACAGCCCGAGTTTAGATTTGTATTAACTCACACCAAAACCCAAAGACAAGCATGGCCAACGCAACATCACTCAGAGGATTCGCTACTTTGAATTTCTATGCAGCCGATCTGGATGCCGCAAAAAGCTGGTATTCAGAAGTATTCGAAATGCAACCTTATTTCGAAAAACAGGGCTATATCGAGTTCCGTGTCGGTGATTATGAGCATGAAATCGGTATCATAGATGCCAGATGGGCTCCGTCGGGGGCTGCCGGCGCACCCGCGGGAGCGATCGTTTACTGGCACGTGGACGATGTAGAAGGCGCGTACAACAGGC
This sequence comes from Dyadobacter sp. SG02, assembly GCF_900109045.1. Lineage (GTDB taxonomy): Bacteria > Bacteroidota > Bacteroidia > Cytophagales > Spirosomataceae > Dyadobacter. The sequence goes on along the minus strand of NZ_FNYL01000007.1, from coordinate 51,042 downwards.
TACTCGAACTGGGTGCCACTAGTTATCAGCCGGTAACTACGCGGGGCGAAGGTTTCGTGACGGCGTCGGTGGTGGACCCGTTCGGCAACATTTTGGGTGTAATGTTTAACAAGCATTATCTGTCGATCATCCATGGAAACTAAAAACGGCATCGAAGCAATCCCAGCGCCGAGCAATAAGGAATGGCGCTCATGGCTGGCGGAAAACGGCAAGAAAAGAGACGCCGTTTTTCTGATCATTTACCACAAAGACAGCCCAACGCCCAGCATCGGCTACAAAGAATCGATCGAGCACGCATTGTGCTACGGCTGGATCGACAGCAAAGCCATGAAGCGCGACGAGGAAAGTTTTTACCTCACCTTCACCAAGCGCAACCCGAAAAGTAAATGGAGCACCGTGAACAAGGAACGCGCCGCTCGGATGATCGCAGCGGGCCTGATGCGCGCCGAAGGCCGGAAGATGATCGACCTCGCGAAGGAAACCGGCGCGTGGGACGCCCTCGAAACAGCAGGTAATGCCGTGATTCCCGACGACCTGCAAAAGGCATTCGATGCTAATGCAAAGGCTTTCGAGCATTTCGAAAAATTTCCGCCATCGTCCAAAAGGCTCATTCTGGAATGGATTTTGAATGCCAAAAGGCCGGAAACGCGCGAAAAACGCATTACCCAGTCGGTAGAAATGGCCGCGCGCAACGAGCGCGCCAACCACCCGCGGTGAGCGTACGTCATGACGGCACAGAGCAGAGCCCGGTCGTTACGTGATGAATTCCAATCTTTGAAACTTCGGCCTTTCGCGGAAACTTTTCGTGACGTTGGTACATTTGTTAGCAAGAATGCCCGCATTCTTTTGACCAAACGACCCGATAACCATGTCCGCCCCACAACTCACCGGCCTTCAAAAACGCGCTTCGAAATACATCAACAAAGCAATCTCTTACCAACTGCGGCCCGGAGAGATTATCGAGGGGTATTTTTCAGGGTTTGACCCAAACTCCATCGACCGGGCGGTAATACAGATGTCCAATGCGGCCGATAAAGCGACGTTGCCGCTGATGACGGTTTTGAATTATTTTGAAGGGGTTGAGGATGAGGAAGTGGACTAGTTTCCACAGCACACAAACCTTCCGGTCAGCTTTCTAATGATCATTAAATTTTCTGACAAAAAGTTTGGAAATAGCGTTTCGGGCTCTTATTTTTGTAACTAATATTCAGTTACACACTATTTCATATGAGCCAAATTGAGAAACTGGTTTTGCGGTTTATGAGTAAACCCAAAGACCTGACTTGGAACGAGCTGCTTCTTATCCTCAGGTTTTACGGCTACGAGGAACTTCCGCCAGGGAAAACAGGCGGGTCCCGAGTCAAATTTGCCGACTATGAGAAGCGCATCATCTCAGTGCATAAGCCTCATCCCTCTCCTATTGTGAAATCATACGTGATTGAACAAATCATTGCAACTCTAAAAGAAAATGGAAAAATCAAGAATGGTTAACTCACTATCCTACGACGGCTACACAGCCAATATTCATTATAGTCCGGCCGATGAGGTGTTTTTCGGAAAGCTCATAGGCGTCAATGATCTTGTAACTTTCGAAGGAACTTCTGTGGAAGAACTGAAAAAGGGCATGAAGGAGGCTGTCGATGATTATATCGAAACTTGTAAAACCTTGGGTAAGTCGCCTGAGAAATCTTACAAGGGTGTTTTCAACGTCCGGGTTTCATCGGATTTGCATAAAAAAATTGCATTATTGGCTTCGCAGTATGATGTCACTTTGAATGATTTTGTAAAGTCAGTTTTGCAGTATGCGTCCGCGCATCAGGAATTGGGCGACGAGATGTTTGGACTTAGATAATTCTCCTACTTCTTTCCAACCGGCACCTGCGCCGTAGTCCGCAAATAGGCAATCAACTCCGTAACCTCCTTCTCACTCAAATTATCCAGTAACCCCGTAGGCATCATTGAAGACGGCGTAACTTCCCTCGTTTGAATGTCCGATTTGTTAATAGCGACAGCGTCCTGACCGACAATGCGCAATGTAAGCTGCCGGTCGGTTTCCTTGGCGACGTTGCCTACATACGTCCGTCCGTCGCGGGTGGTGATGACGACCATTTTGTAGTCGTCCTGAATTTCACCGCTGGGGTCGAGGATATTGCCTAAGAGGTAGTCGAGATTGGCGCGGTTGGAGCCGGTGAGCTCGGGGCCGATGATGCCGCCTTCGCCGTAAAGTTTGTGGCAGGGTGCGCAGGTGCGCTGGAACACGATGCGGCCCTGGGCTTTGCTGGCGTCGGCGACGGCCTTGTCGCTGAGCAGCGTGCGATATTTCTTATAGGCTTTTTCATCGAATGCGACGTGGTCGATCGGGCCCCATACTTCCACAAAACCGCTGCCTACCACTCTACGGAGCTGGCGGGCTACGTAGGTCGGGACATCCTTTTTAGGGATTACATTCTTCGAAATGGCTTGCGTAAGGAGCCAGCCCGATTTCGGGCGCGAGGCGAGGGTTTGCACGGCTTCGGATTTTTCCTGCGCATTGAATTTCGGATAGGCGTCGATCAGCTGCTTGGCTAATGGTTCGCTGTCGTAACCGGCCACAGCGCGGATGGCGTCAAGGCGTAATACATTGTTGTTCAGTAATGCGGGAAGTTCCGCCGCAAGTTCAGGGCGCTGGCGGGCGGCGAGTGATTGCAATGCTTTTTGGCGCTCGGTTAATGCGGCGGATTTGTTTTTCAATGTCGCCAATGCGGTTTTCGCAGATTCAGTATCTCCAAAATGGCGGCCGAGGTCGGCGGCAAGTTGGGCAGTAGGTTTGTCGGCTTGTTTCAGTTTCGCGTAGACGGCATTCCAGTTTTCGGGTGTCTTAATGTCCGTACGACCTTCCAGGCCGTCGCGCATGCCGGTCAGAATATCGACTCGGTTGGCCGTTGATTTACCGAGGTTTGCGACAAGTATGTTGGTTTGATCCGCATCAACCAGCCGACGCGCGATGAACTGGGTTACCATCGGAATTTTACTTCCAGCGGCCAGTTCCAGCGCTTTTGCAGCATTGTCTTTAATCAGCGGCTCCATACCGAACCAGATCATTTTAGGCAAATTATGATCCCCCGCATCCTCCGCGTGAGAGAGCAGACCTTTCCCAATGCTCCATTTTGCATTTACATCCACGCGCTGCAATGCCGAAGCCAGGTACAGGCGCACCACGGGCGACGGATCATTCACCGCCATTTGCGCAAACTGATTAACGACTTCCGCCGCAGGCTGCGCATCTTCGCAAAGGAACTGGATCGCCCAGGCGCGTACGTGAGCATCCGCGTCGGAAAGCGCCTGTTTTAAAGTAGCATCACTCAGATTATCAGTCACTTTCAAGGCCCACATCGCGCGGAGGCGATTATCCGCATTGTCTTTGGATTGATATAATGTGTTTAATTTTCCTACCGCTTCCTGCGAAATTTTGCTGCCCGCAGCCCGACCGTCTGCGGCCCGACCGCCCGCGGCGCGACTCTGCAAAATTACCCGTGCACGCCTGGCGTGCCATTCACTTTTGCTGGTTTGTAATGCAGCCAGGTCGGCATCGCTGAGTTTGTTGAGATCGTTATACCGGCCTTTCCAGTTTTCGGCGAGCGAGTTTTTGGGCATTACCCTGAAAATCCGGCCGGTTTCGGAGTTCAGCACGTCGGAACCGCAAATGTCGGCGTCGTGCCAGTCGAGGATGTACATGCCGCCCTCCGGCCCTATTTCCATACTAAAACCGACCCATTGGGCATTATTGGCCATCAGAAAGTCGTCGCTATGCTTGCCGGAAAAACCCGAGCCTTTCGGGACCAGCTCGTCGGAGAGAATGCCATGCTCATGAATGTTGGCCATGAATATCTTGCCGCGTTCGGAGGCAGGGAATGCGTCCGAAAGATAAATGCGCGCGCCACCGTGCGCCGAGCGGTGGCTGTGGTCGGCGATGGTTTTGATATCGTTATACACATATGGATTGAAATGCTGCCCGCCCTGCCGGTGGTAAATGCCGCCCGGTACCACGTGCCACAAATGCGGGATCACGCATGCGGTAATGAACAGTTGGCCTTTGGCATCGTAATCGACGCCCCAGGGGTTACTGAAACCGTGGGCCACGACTTCAAATTTGCGTTTCGTAGGATGGTACCGCCACACGCCGCCATTGATATCGACGCCATCCTCGACTTCGACATTCTCGGGAAATGCGTCGTTATGTTTATACAATTTTCCTTTTCCAACCGGCCTGCCCACTTTGGAAGGCGTCGCAAAACCCTGTAAACCGTAAAGCCAGCCATCCGGCCCCCAATGGAAACTGTTGAGCGTTTCGTGGCGGTCGCGGATGCCCCAGCCGGTGAGGCGGACCTCGATATCATCCATATCGGCCTTGTCATCGCCGTTTTTATCGGGTACAAAAAGTAAGTTAGGCGGTGCGCCCACAAATACGCCGTCAAAACCGACCGCCAATGCAGCCGGAAATGCGATACCTTCCATGAAAACCTTTTTGCTATCCGCCACGCCGTCGTGGTCGGTGTCTTCGAGGATGAGGATGCGGCTGGTACCGGCGTTGGAAAAGCCCTTCCCGCGCGATTCGTAGTCTTTGTTCTCTGCGATCCACATCCGACCACGGTCGTCCCAGCAGAATGCCATCGGCTGGGTCATCATGGGTTCGGAAGCAAATGCATTTACCTGATAACCGTCCTTGACGGTCATGGCAGCTACGGCTTCCTGCGCGCTCAGGAACTTGGCCTCCCTACCCTCTTTTTGAGCCAATGCCCAAAGTGCCGTTGTGTTATACTGACCAGTGTTACCAATGAACTCCCCAAATGTTTTGTTTAACTCAACATCCTTAAAATCACCCGTGTAAATCACCAGCTCATGCTTAATGGTCTCTGTCTCCCCTTTCTTGATGTGCCAATCGCCCTTACGTGCGCGTGCCGGCCCCGCGCCCAGTTGCCCGTCCACGCGCCACGTTTGCGGGTAGCCTTTGTTGGACGGATGATCGAGAATGGCTATGTGCGCCAGATCGTTACGACCCGCTACCTGCATACCGATATCCACCCACATGGCTGCCTGGCCCTCTGCTTTTTCGTTCTTTTGACGTGCTGCATTTACGACCTCGCCTTTAATGCCTTCCTTCCACGGCATACGCACAAACAGGCCGCCGTAGTCATACTTGCCAATCGTCACATCCGTTTTGGCCTCGCCGTTCCATTCCAGATCGAGGAGATATTTGCCGTCTTTCACGCGCATCGACCAGTTTTGTGTTTCTGTCAGAACAGCAGCACCAGTTGAGTCGAGCAGGTCGTAGACGGTTTGCCATTTCACCTCCGTGCCTTTGGCCTCAATTACGCTTGCAGATACTTTTTTCCAGTAACCATCCGTCGGATGATGGAAGTAATCACGGCCATTTACACGGGTGTAGCCCCAGTAAATACCGGTCTGGTGCTTGTGGTGGCCGGGGCTGTATTCGGTGAGAACGCCTTTGCCGTCGGGCGCGACGATCGGGTGCAGGTACGGACGGAAATCGGGCCTGGCATTCTGTGTTAAGATCGGTTTGGCTTCGCTCCCCTTGAAAATGCTGATGGTTTCACCTTTGGCATCCTGTACGGCGCGCAAGGGCGTATCAGCGGATTGCACCGCGTATTCGGATTCAAGCCGTTTCGGATCATCTTCAAATCCAAACAATACAAATACAAACAGCAGCGGTAGCAACCTGAGCAAATTCATGGGCAGAAGTCCTGGGTTTTAGGATTAATTACGGATGCCGTATGACCATCCCGATATGCGGAGATAAGTAAAAAGTGGCCGGGAATTACTCAAAATTTCATGTTGCTGCCGGTTTACTTCATTTGGAATAAAAGAAAATATTTAACTTTAGGGTATTGCTATCCCCATCAACAGCCGCGCCATGACATCCTTGAAACTCCTCATCCTCTTCATTATGATCACCATGATGCAGCATCACGGGATCATTTACCGCACCGGATCGAAACGGCCCGGGCGCCAGCCGCGCGAGGTAATGGAAGAGCGTATCAAACCCAAACCGGCAAACATGCTCGGTACCTGGCGGATTTCCGGCGTGAGTACCACCGACGAGGGAGTCGTTCGGCCCGATGGCCAGCCCGTGAGGCAGTACGAACCGGGCGACAACCACAATATGCTCATCTCATTCTTCCCCGACAGCACTTTCACCAGAGTAGGTACAAAGGGCGAGTACACGACGGGAAGGTGGGATTTCGACACTGCAGCCAACACGATTTTTCTCACTTCGAACCGCAAAACCGAGGAAATCGGCGTGTTCATCTCCTATGCCGACAATGGATTACGACTGATCAATTTCGAGTTTTTGCCCAATCAAAGTGTTTCGCTGACCGAGTATGGCCAAAAATTATTACGTTTTCAGGACGATCCTTATTTCGGGAAAAACAATTGGTGGCGCATTAAACCGGCGAAATCTGAAAATGAGGCGCAAATACGTGCGCGATTGCTTAACTACCTGGCACACACCGCGTCAATCCTCAGCAGCGCGCAGGTGAGGGAGCAGGATTATATTTCAATGGAGTTTTCACAAGGTATTGTGAAGCTGTACAATGTAGGTGTGGGCGTTGTAAAAAAAGACAAAATCCCGGCTACCTGGGCGAGCTCCTTCTACTCGGTCGAAGAGGCGCACAAGGCTTATGCTATGTTTGAAGATTACCTGTTCACTGCGAAGCATAAGAAGTACCAGAGCGGTAACTGGGTGCGGGACGACCACCATATTCTGGTGGATATTCACAATGGTATAAAGCAAAAATAGCAGCGGTGCCAAGGCGCCGCTGACGCGAAGCTAAACGCTTCGTGCATACTATTCGCAGGCCTCCGGCCGGTCTATACCGCGAAGACGACGCTTTGCAGTACCGACCGGCCGGAGGCCTGCGAATAAGGGGCGCGAAGCCGGAGCTTCGCACCTGCCCCTTCAGCGCCTTACAGAATATAAAACTTCTCGGGCTGGAACGCCTGCGGTACAGTTTTATCGCGCATCATCTGCTTCAAATCACGCTCGATATTCCGTGAGATCGATAGTACAGGCGTATCGGTAGGCTTGTTCTCGAACGGGTCCTGCAGATGGATCGCCATTTTTTCGATCAGGAAGAAACATGCGGTAATTACCACGAGCACAGGCACCATCAGGAAGCCGAAAAGCTGCACCAACCCGAACGGCAACAGGAGGATGAAGAAGTGTAGCGCCAGATGAATGTAAAGGCTGTAAGTCGACGGGAACACCGTGTTCTTAATCCGCTCCGACTTACCCATATGGTCGCACAGGCGCGTGAGCGTCTGGTCGAGTTCCACTTGCTGGTAGGGGTTCACCCAGCCTTGTTTCAATGCATTATTCAAATCACGCGCATGCAGTTGAACGAGGCCCACGTGCTTGTTATCGAAGTCTTTGAGGTATTCCAATTCTTCCTCCGACACAAACTTGCTGATCATCGGCATCGGATCGTCCCGGCGGAGGCCCTTACCTAATCCATAGCACCAGGCGATCTGGCGTTTGATCATCCGCTTTTTAAAGCCGTCGATCCGATCCGGGTCCAATGGGTCCTCCATCAATGACAGGATTTGCCGAGCGAATGTCCGCGAGTCGTTCACGATGGCGCCCCACACGATCCGGGCTTCCCACCAGCGGTCGTAGGCCTGGTTGGAGCGGAATGCCAGCAGCAGCGAGATGATCGTCCCGAGCACGCTGTGCACCGTCATCGGGATCGATATATTGGTAATATGAAAGTTCTGGTAAATGACCTCGATAGCAATACCGTAGATCGTTACAAACAGTATTTCATATTTGATTTTGCCAAAAATATAGCGGATAGGGATATTCTTTTTGAGAAGCATAGTTCACTGATATTTACCTTTTTCACAATCTCATAGTCAAACCAAAGTACCTTACCGATAGCTGTCGGCCAGCGAGGATACGCGCACCATATCTGCGTTGATCATCGAATAGCCCGTCTTTTTCAGCACCGGTAACGCGTCCAGGCTGCTTTTCGTCAGCTTGGGAATGCCGTATTGTTCCGAATAGGCGATAAAATCGGTTTCGTAGTATTCCAGGAAATTTTTCAGAAGCGCCAGCTTGTTGCCGTAGAAGAAGTCGATTTTGATGCTGCTCAATTCCGGATAGGTATCTTTCAGCATTTTACATTCCTGCCAGAACTCCTCCGGGACGAGCTCATATTCCTTCTCGCGGTAGGTCGAAAATAGCAGATCCTGAATATCGTCGGCCACGTGGAAAAGGTGTGTGAAAATCACGCGCACCTCGTCGCGGATGTCCCTCACAATGGCTTCGGCGATCTGGATGCCCTCATTTGTAAAGTCCGTAGGTATCACCACTGTTCTCATATAAATGCCGTCTTTTAAGTTAACAATGCGTTGATAATCAATTAACAATGCAATGTTACGGCAGAGAAATTAGCCCTGTTTAAGAGCTGCATTATAATGTAGTGAGAGACTTATTAGAATGAAATAAGAATATTAAAATGAAGTAAGAGGGCTCAGAAATACTTAAAAGGTAGGTAGGTAGTGAAGCGCGTCCCCTCGCCTACGCGGCTCTGCACGTCGGCTTTGCCCTGGTGCATGCGTATGATATTGTGCGTCAACGGCAAACCAATGCCGTAACCCTTGTACGGCGCCGTATTGGAAGCCCTGAAAAAGGGTACGAAAATCTGCCCGATCTCCCGGTCGGGTATACCGATGCCCTGGTCGGTGATCTCCACGATCACGTATTTGCTGTCCGCGCTGATCTTGACGGTCACCGGCTTGTTGTCGGAATACTTGCAACTGTTGAGCACAATATTGGAAAAAGCGGCTTTGAGCAATGCGAGATTACCATTTACAGTGAGCTTACATTCATCCTCGGGCAGGTTATCAAAATCGATAGCCACCTGATTTTCAGGAATAATGCGATCTGCCGCCTCTTTCACCGAAAGGATCAGTTCATCGATCCGAACCTCCTCCCATTGCTCTTTTGTCCCGTTAAAACCCGTCTGCGCCAGGCTGAGCATACTATTAGTAAGGTGTTCCAGCTTTTCGACTTCCTTATAAATATTGAGAAACGACTCCTTCGCACCGTCCGAAAGCCCGGGCATCGACATTCCGAGTTCCGCTTCGCCGCTCACGACCGTCAGCGGCGTCCGGAACTCGTGCGAAGCATTGCTCACGAAGTTATTCTGCATTTCAAAAGTCACTTCCAGCCTGTCGAGCATATCGTTGAAAGTCCTCGAAAGCGCCTCCACGTCGTCGTCGGTAGGGTCCACCACCAGTCGCTGGTGGAGGTTATGCGCATTAATGCCCTTCACATTCCGGATAATATTACGGATCGGCTTGAAAATTTCGTTCGAAAACAGCTTCCCGAAGGTGAAAACGAAGGTCATTGCAATGAAAAACCCGATCAGCAGCAGGTTTTTCAGATTAGCCATTTCCTGCATACCGTAAGTATCGAGCGCCGACGATACCACCATGATCCGCTTTTTCTCCCGCGCAATGCGAAGCACTACATAGGAAGTGTCATGATTGAAAAACCGGGCCGGAATGTCGCTTTGCGCCTCTTCAAAAAAGGAGGAAGGCAAGGCAAGACGCTTTTTGATCGCCTCATCGGTGGGTTCGGGCAATACGCGATGCTTCTCGTAGGGCAGGCTACCCAGGTGCCGTTCCTTGATGTCGTAGTAAATGGATGTAAGCGATTTGTTCTCCTGCAATGCCGCATGTCCCACAATGTCCGACCGCACTTCAAGGCGATGGAAAAAGCTCGTTGCAATGCTCTCAGAGGCAAAAAAATAGACAAACACGCTCAATGCCAGGATAATACCAGCAGACAATGCCGTAAAAATCAGCGCGATCTTATTTTGTATCTTCATACGACTGACGGACCACATACCCCATACCGAACACCGTGTGTATCAGCTTGATGTCATGATTTTTATCGATTTTTTTCCTTAGGTAGTTGATATACACATCCACCACGTTCGTACCCAGATTAAAATTGATATCCCACACATTTTCAAGGATTTCCATTCTATTTAAAACACGGTTGGTGTTCGAAAGCAAGTATTCCAAAAGCCGGAATTCGGTAGCCGTGAGCTCGATCGGCTGGCCGCCTCGTTTAACCGTCTTCGTTACCTTGTCCAGAATGAGGTCGCCCAGTGCCAGTATTTTATCGTTTTTCTCCTTTTCCGGCTCCTTTCCGCGGCGGATCAGCGTCCGGAGCCGCGCTTCGAGCTCCGCCAGTTTGAAAGGCTTGGTCATATAATCGTCGGCACCGGCGTCGAGCCCCGACACGATGTTTTCCGTCGTACCGAGTGCGGTCAGCATCAGGATCGGCGTCGTTACCTGTGCCTGGCGAGCGCGTCGGCATACCTCCATGCCATTGATAACCGGGATCATCAGGTCCAGAATAACAACGTCAAACTGGTGTTGCAGAATCATTTGCAAGCCCGACTGACCATCCATCGCAATTGTGATCTCGTGGCCGTTGGCCGTAAGGCTGCGCTGGATCAGGGATATCACGTTGGGCTCGTCCTCGACGAGCAAAAGCTTCATGGGTAGCTTGGAAAACGGCATTGCAATAGAGGTTTTAAAGTGTAAGGTATTAAAAAAACGGCATGGCAATACATTTTTCCAGCATTTACGTGTATCATGACATTTCAATCTGCGGGGATTACTGTTAAATTGTCAATCTTTTAACACGCAACGTTCCCATACCTTGAATACACCTCTACCACGCACCGCTAACGAACTCATAATCTGCGCACAACGCCTCGCTTTGTCCGCACTGTTAATCCTTTTGGCAGCTTGCAGCCTTTACGCCGCGGAGTTCAAAGTCTTACTCGCCGGCAACACCGCCGACTTCGAAAATCCTGCCGACATTTTCCCTGTAATCGAGAACTACCTCGCTACCAAACCCGGCCCATTACTCTGGGTACTTAACGGCGACGCATTTCCCGAGCAAATGACCATCGAACAGGTCACCGACTGGAAAAGAAAGGCCAATGCATTGCTCGACCGCAACCCCGGGCTGCACATGCTTCTCAACCAGGGCGATCGCGAATGGCTCAATTCCGGCAAAGAAGGCTGGCAAAGAGTAATGGCATTGGAAAAAGCGCTGGACGGTGAAAAACACCAGCGATTTCAGGTATTCCTCGGACATGGCTGCCCCGGCCCGTGGACGGTTTCTTTCCCGATGCTCGAAGTGGTCGTGATCAATTCTCAATGGTGGAATCATCCGTTTGATAAACCTAAACCTTCCTCCGACGCCTGTACCATCGCCGATACGGACAATTTCGTGGAAGAACTGGAAGGTATTTTGGACGAAACCACCGACAAAAACGTGCTGTTACTCTCCCATTTTCCTATTGAATCATTCGGGAATTATGGCGGGCGGTTTTCAGTAGGTTCCTATTTCTCGCCTCCGCTGGTAGGCAACGCATTGGTCGGTTTCCGGCAGAATATCGGCACCAGCCGCGACATTTCGAATGCAAACCTGGGCCCGTACCGCTACAAATTGAATGGCGTTTTGCAGGATTACGGCTCGGTGATCCTTGCCTCCGGGCACGAGCGGAACCAGTCGGTAATGCGGCAAGGCAATAACTTTTTCATCAATAGTGGCGGAATTGCGGGCGGCGCTTACATTGCGCATGGCAAAAAAGCCGCATTAAACTCATCGTCAGCGGGTTTCATTGAAATAACCTATTCCGACAATGGTAAGGTCGACTATCAGCATTGGACGGTCAATGGTAGTCAGGTTTCGAAATCAGAAACCGGCCAACTTTTCGCGTCCGCCTGTGAGAATAGTGGAAACGCTCTCAAAAACTCGCTTTTTCAGCCCTGTAATCCGGTAATCAAGCCTTCCGACAGAATGGATACGCCGCACCGCGAGCCGGCGACTATCGCAGCCGGAAGCGAGTATGCCAGCAAGCGTTTTAAAGAAAAATGGTTCGGAAAACATTACCGCGATTCCTGGACAGTGCCCGTGAAAGCGCCCTATCTCGATATGGACACTACTTTTGGCGGGTTGGTCATCGCCGGAAAAGGGGGCGGGAGGCAAACTACGTCCCTCAAACTCGTGGCCGGCAACGGAAAAGAATACGTTTTCCGTTCGGTAGACAAAGATCCTTTCCGCGCGCTCGCATATGAGCTGCGCGGGACCGTCGTTTCGCAGGTCCTGAAAGACCAGACCTCCACCCAGCAGCCCTACGGCGCCATGACCGTAGCGCCATTACTCGACAAAATCGGTATCCTGCACGCCAGCCCGGAATTGTTTGTTTTACCCAAAGACAACAAACTCGGCGCATTCAAAGCGCAATACGGCAATTTGTTCGGCATGCTCGAAGAACGCCCGACCGACAAGATCGAAAAATCCAGGATTTTTGCCGGCGCCAAAGACATCGAGAAGAGTTTTAAACTATTCAATAAACTCTACCACGATCACGATAACCGCGTCGACAAACACGAATTCGCCCGGGCACGCATGTTCGACCTCTGGGTAGGCGATTGGAGCAAGCACGAAGACAACTGGAAATGGGCAGGTTACAAAACGAAAGACGGCGAGCTGTACCGCCCCGTTCCCCGCGACCGCGATCACGCATTTTCGCGTTGGGACGGCATTATCCCCTGGCTTGCCGACCGCGAATGGGGTATGCCCAACGGCGAAAACTTCGCGGAACGCATCAAAGGCCTCCGCAGCCTCATGTGGCAAGCCCGCCACCTCGACCGCTTCGTGGGCAGCGAGCTCAGCAAAGCGGATTGGGTTAATGCCGCCAAAGAAATCCAGGGCGCCATTAACGACCAGGATATTACCGCTGCCGTGCACAACATGCCTGCTGAAATCTATGAAAAGGATGGCCGAGAAATCGAGCGAAAATTGAAAGCGCGTATCGGCGACCTTCAAAAGTATGCGGCCGGATATTACGCATTGCTTGCAAGGGAAGTGGATGTGGTAGGCTCCAATAAGGCCGAGTATTTCAAAGTAGTGCGCGAAAATAATGGGCGGGTAACAGTAACTGTCTGCGATGTTTCAAAACAAAACCGGCAGGCTGACACTTCTAAAATCTATTACCACCGCGTTTTCGATCCGACTGAAACCCGGGAAATCAGGCTGAACGGCCTTGGTGGCGACGATGTTTTCGATATCCAGGGAAAAGCAGAAAGATCGATTCTCGTCCGCATCATCAGTGGTGGTGGCGAGGATTATATTTCCGACCAATCCGACGTCCGGAAAGGCGGCAAGCAGACACTCATTTACGAAAAGGATAAAAACCCTCACCATCAGCTCGGTACAGAAGCACGCGAAGTCAAACCCGCCGATGAGCGTTTCTACGAATACGATCGCAATGCATTCAAATACAATACCTACCTGCCCGTTGCATTGCTGACCTACAACCCGTTCGTAGGCTTTGCAATTCACGGAGGCGTTACTTTCACGCGCCAGCGCTTCGGCAAGCCCGATTTTGCCTCGAAGCATTCGCTCAGCGCGTCTGTAAGTGTCAAAGGAAATTACGAGTTCAGTTACAGCAACCAGTTCAGGCAGCTTTTGGGCAAATGGGATGGTATATCGCAGGTTTCGCTTTCGCGACCGCTCAACTATAACTTCTTCTTCGGAGTCGGTAACGACACGCCCAAAAACAACGACCTGCCATCCAACTACTACCGCACCCAGTACAATTCGTTTGCGGTATCCGCCGGCCTGCTCCGCCAGTTCTGGAAACAGAGCAAAATCGAAGTGACGGCCAGCTACGAGCTCGACGAAGGCATTCAAAGAAACAGCAGCTACCTCGCCGACCACCCCGAAATTTTCGGTAATGAACAGCTGCATTTAATCTTCGCGAAAGGCATCCTCAACCTTGACTTCCGCGACCGCATTGCATTACCCGAGCGCGGCTTCCGTGTGCAACTTACCCAGCAGGCAGGGCACGTTTCACAGTCACGCAACGACCTGGCCTCCATTTCCGAACTCGAAGTCGAGCAATACCTTTCCACACGTGCTAAAAACCCGCTTACGCTCGGCCTTCGTCTCGGCGGCGGCATCGCGAAAGGCCAGTTACCGTTTTACAAACTATTCTCGCTCGGCCAGCTCAACGACCTCCGCGGCTTCAAACGCAACCGCTTCACCGGCGAATCGAAAGGCTTCCTCAACACCGAGCTCCGGTGGCAACTCACCGAAACCCGAAATACGTTTGTCCCCCTCAAAATGGGCGTACGGGCATTTTATGATGTGGGAAGAGTGTGGGCCAAAAACGACCCGGACAATGCCAACTACTGGCACCAGGGCTACGGCGGCGGGTTTTACATTACCCCGTTCCGCGAGCAATTTGCATTCAACATCAGCGCGGGAACCTCGAAGGAAGAATCGCTTCTGCTCATGATCTCGATTGGAAGCTTTTTCAGATAGCTTTCAGGCGAAACCCGGGTTTCGCCTGCTATCGTTTCCGCTTACGGTTGGCTACATAATCCTGCACCGCCTCCTTCGTCGTGTACCAAACATTCCCCTCTTTATAAGCATCGATCTTCCCCTGCCGCGCCAGCAGGCTCACGTACTCCTGCCCGTACGGCACTTCCGGCTCTTCTACAATGCGGACAATCGGCTCATATTCATACTCAAACCCCGGCAGAGCATTCAAATAGATATTCAGGCTCCGTTCCAAAGCCTGCGTCATCAACAGCCCCAGCTTCTGATACGACCCATTATTTGCCTGGTTTAAAGCCTCATAATACTTCTTCCGGTCGTTTTTGAGGATAATCGCCGGCGGAAACCCAGCCCGCATCAGCAGCAGATTCATCGCTAACCGCACCGTACGGCCGTTTCCGTCAAAAAACGGATGTATCCAAACCAGCCGGTGATGAAAAACGGTAGCCAGTACCACGTCATTCAACCCCATAGGATTCGAATTCGTAAACTCAATCAGTTGATCCAGCATATCGGGCACTTTCCGTGCATTCGGCGGCACAAAGTTCGCGCCCACGATACGCACGCCCCCATCACGCAAGCGCCCCGCAAAGTCGTCTTCGATCGACCGCAGTACCAGGCCATGCAGCGACAGGATATCGATACTCCTCATAGCATATTCCGGGTTTACCAACCCATACAGGTACTGAATGGCTTTCTCGTGGTTATACGCCTCGAAATGTTCCCGCAACGACTTCCCCTGAATGGTAATCCCTTCCTGCAATACCAGCTGCGTTTCCCGCAAACTAAGCGTGTTGCCTTCAATGCTATTGCTATTGTAGGTCCATTCCAAAGCCAGCCCTTCACGGATTTTCGAAAGCGCAGACGCCGGAATAGGCCGGCTGCTTTTTATCCGGTCGCGTTTTTCGTACAGCCTGTCGATAAAAGGCTGCAATTCGTACATGTCGTTCAGGTCGATCTCAAACATTCCACTAATATCGGCATTGCCCTCCGGTTTTCCTATCCGATATTAAGAAATCAATCACAAAAAAAGAGGGAGAAAATTTTCTCCCTCTTTAAACCATCAATCAATCTTAACCGAACCCATGAGGTTCAATCACTTACTTCGTAGTTACACTTTTCAATTGGAGGCCTACGATAGCGGCTTTCTGAGCTGCGCTATGGTTATTGGTGTCAGGCGTATTCTTCACTTTTTGTGGTGCCGGGCTATCCAGAACTGGTGCGGAAGCAGGCAATGTATTGTTAACAACAGCCACTTTGGCTTTCTCTTCAACTGTATATGTAGAATTGTTGTTGGCGTAAGCTGCGCTAGTGATTGCTACCAAAGCAACGGCTAGCAGTTTTTTTGCATTTTTCATTGTTAATAGTGTTTTGTGTTTTGCTTGTGTTCTCTATCGTATTTCGAGTACAAATATAATACAATATTCTGAAAACAAACGTTCAGCGCATTCGATAACAGAATAGTACAAAGTCTTTAAAGGCTGTAAATCGGCTTTTTCCTCACGACAAACATATAACTATTTAAAGATTTAAAATTTAAAAGTCACCAAATTTTCGTTTTTGCGACCTGAGAAGATTTCGTACCGGCAGGCACTAATGTTACCTTATTGCTACGCGCTATTAAACACCTCCATTTTATTCTAAACCAACCTCTCAATACCAAATTATATTTGGAGTGGATTCTACCAATACCCAAAATCACCGAAGAATTGACCCACAGAAACCAAAAACCACGAAATTTTTTTGAAAAATTTTTTATTTTTTTTTCGATGGATTGATTATCCGGTCAAAATCGCTGGCCTGAGGGGTGGCGCGATGGTTTTGAAGGTCACAAATCGCGGACTGCCGGGCGGGAAGTCTGGACAAAATTGACCATATTTGCACCCCTCAAAAGGAACGACAACAGACACACCGGTCGGAAAGAAAGCGACCGCGGGAAAGGAACCTATGAAAGTTTGCATTGCGGAAAAACCCAGCGTAGCCAAAGATATTGCAGCGGTGATCGGTGCCGGCCAGCGCCGCGACGGTTATTACGAGGGCAATGGCTATCAGGTAACTTGGACTTTCGGCCATTTCTGCACATTGAAAGAACCGCACGACTACACCGAACGCTGGAAATCGTGGCGATTGGAAGAACTGCCCATGATCCCGTCCAGTTTCGGGATCAAGCTGATAGACAATGCAGGCGCCATGCGGCAGTTTGGTGTGATCGAGATGCTGGTGCGCAATTGCGAAGAGGTGATCAACTGCGGTGACGCAGGCCAGGAAGGCGAACTGATCCAGCGTTGGGTGCTTCTCAAAGCCAAATGCACCGTGCCCGTCAAACGGCTGTGGATTTCTTCCCTTACCGAACAAGCCATCCGCGAGGGCTTCGACAAGCTCCGTGAAGGCAGCCAGTATGATAACCTGTACGCAGCCGGGAGTGCCCGCGCGATCGGCGACTGGTTGCTGGGCATGAATGCGACACGCCTTTTCACCAAGAAATTCGGGGGCGGCAAAGCGGTACTCTCCATCGGTCGCGTGCAAACGCCCACCCTCGCATTGATCGTCCAGCGACAAAAGGAAATCGATGCATTTGTCTCGGAGGAATACTGGGAACTGAAAACCATCTACCGGGATACCGAGTTTACGGCGACGATCGACCGCATCAAGAATGTCGAGAAAGCCAACAAAGGCCTCGCTTACCTGCAACAGCATGATTTTGAAATAACCGCATTTGAAAAAAAGGAGGGAAAGGAGGGAAATCCGAGGCTTTTCGATCTCACTTCATTACAGGTAGAGGCCAATAAAAAATACGGTTATTCGGCTGAGGACACTTTGAAACACATTCAAAACCTCTACGAAAAGAAGTTCGTCACCTACCCGCGTGTAGACACCACTTATCTTTCGGAAGACTTACACCCGAAAGTGGAAGGCATTCTCCGCGAGCTCACCTATTATAGTCAGTATACCGCTCCCCTGCTGGCGAACCTGCCGATACCGAAATCGAAAAACGTTTTCGACGACAAGAAGGTGACCGATCACCACGCCATTATCCCGACGGGCGTGCTGCCCGGGCATATCAGCCAGGATGAAAAGCGCATTTACGATCTGATAGCCCGGCGCTTTATCGCCGTTTTTTACCCGGAATGTAAAGTCTCCAATACAACCGTACTCGGGATGGTCGGCCAGGTGGAATTTAAGGCTACGGGCAAGCAAATCCTCGAACTGGGCTGGCGGGAATTGTACGTGAACGACAATGCCGCGAAAAAAGAGGCCGAAGAGGAAAAAGTAATGCCGATTTTCGAAGTCGGCGAACGCGGCCCGCACGAGCCGCGCGTGCACCAGGGCAAGACTTCCCCGCCGAAAGCCTACACCGAAGCGACCCTGCTCCGCGCGATGGAAACCGCCGGCAAGCAGGTCGAGGACGAAGAAATGCGCGAATTGATGAAAGATAACGGTATCGGCCGCCCCTCGACGCGCGCCAACATCATCGAGACGCTCTTCAAACGCAAATACATAGAGAAAAAGAAAAAGAACGTTTTCGCCACGCAAACGGGCATCGACCTCATCGACACCATTCAAAACGAACTCCTCAAAAGTGCCGAGCTCACCGGGCATTGGGAACGCAAGCTCCGCCTCATCGAAAAGGGCGAATATGCGATGGATACTTTCAAACAGGAGCTGATCGAAATGGTGGTGAAGCTTACGCACGAGGTCAAAAATGAACGCGCGCGGTCCATTACCATTATCGAGGAAGCGCCGGTTGTCGAGCAGGAAGATAAGCCGAAGAAGGAACGCAGGCCGCGCGAACCGAAAGAAGAAGTTTCCATTGAAGCCCTGCATTGCCCCAAATGCAAGGATCAGTTGTTGAAAAAAGGCAAAACAGCCTACGGATGCAGCAATTTCCAGGTGTGCGGCTTCAAAATACCTTTCGAATTCCTGGGCAAAACACTGACCGACAAGCACATTTTCGACCTGCTCAGCAAAGGCAAGACGGCCAAAATCAAAGGCCTTCAAATCCCCGGCAGCCCCGACCCGATCGACGCCCGGCTGGTCATGAACGGCGACTTCAACTTTGAAGTCGGGTAGCCGTTACATCGGGCTGTTGGTCGTCTCTACATAAGGCAGATGAAAAGTAATGCCCGAAATCTGGCATAGCGCCAAAAATTCGGACAAGTTGGGCATTACACCCTGGTTGAGGATCTTCTCGGACGATTTCCGGGAGATACCCGCTTCTTCCAGCGCCTCGGTCAGGTTGATCCCCTTCACTTTTACAATCTCTTTGATATCGGCGACCAATTCCCTTGCCCGCGCTTCAAATACTGTCGTTTCCATTTGTTGATGATATTTGGTTTTGAGCTGAAAAGAACAAAACCGTGCCAGGTATTTCCGGCTCGCTACCTGCCTTCAAGGCATGGCCTGACATTTGCTTTGTGAAAAATGAGTATGATATACAAGTACTCATCCTTGAATGAAAACCACCATTCGGTGTTTTTACGAAGTGACCTTTAATTACAAATCCATATGAGTAACTACCATCAATATGCCGGTACTTTCAGGATCGGCGGCGAAATTGAAATTAACAGGCTGGGTTACGGCGGCATGCAGCTTACCGGCCAGGGCGTATGGGGCGATGCACCCGATCGCGGGAATGCGAAGAAAGTGCTTCAAGCTGCGGTAGATGCGGGTGTGAACTTCATCGATACGGCCGATTCCTACGGCCCTCATACCAACGAAACGCTGATCGCCGACGCGCTTTCTCCCTACCCAAAAGACCTTTTAATTGCCACCAAAGGCGGTTTCGAACGCACCGGCCCGAACCAGTGGCGCGTCAACGGTGATCCGGAGCATATCCGGCAGGCAATCGAAGGAAGCCTCAAAAGGTTGAAAAAGGATGTGATCGACCTCTGGCAGCTGCACCGTATTGATTCCCGCTTCCCGGTAGAGGAAACGCTCGGCCCGGTGGTGGATGCCGTGAAAGCAGGGAAGATTCGCAATGTAGGATTATCGGAAGTGGGTGTGGATCAGGTCAAACAGGCGGAGAAGACGGTACCGATCGTGTCGGTTCAAAACCTGTATAACCTGGGCAACCGGCAGTGGGAAGATGTACTGGATTACACGGTGGAACGTGGAATGGCATTCATACCGTGGTACCCGCTCGCTTCGGGCCCGGAAAAATTGAAGAGCAAAATCTCCGGTATTGCGGAAAGGCACCATGCCACAACCGCCCAGATTGCATTGGCATGGTTGCTCAAACGCGCCCCGAACATCCTGCTCATCCCCGGCACGAGCTCGCTGAAACATTTGGAAGAAAATTTGCAGGGAGGAAGTATTCAGCTGTCGGAGGAAGATTTCAAAGCATTATCCTGATCATGAGCGACTATCAAAACAAAGTGGTGATCGTCACCGGTGCCGGAAACGGCATCGGTAGCGTCGTGGCCACGCACTATGCCCGGCAGGGTGCCAGCGTAGCATTGTGGGACCGCGATCCGAAAGGATTGCACGCCATTCAGGAAGCTTTGGAAAAAGAAGGGTTCGAAGCCAGCTCGCTGGTCATAGACCTCACCAATCCGGACGAAATCGTCGCCGGCATGGAACAGGTAAAGGAATCGCTCGGAAGGATTGATGTGTTGATCAACAATGCAGGTTTGGGCCGAACCAAATCGCCTTACGACCTCCCTGTCGATGATTGGGACTATGTGCTAAACACCAACCTGCGGGGCAGCTTCCTGTGTGCACGCGAGGCGGCACGCGTTATGCGTACGCAAGGCAAGGGCGCAGTCGTGAACATTGCGTCCACGCGGGCGCTCATGTCCGAGCCCAACACGGAGGCGTACGCGGCTTCGAAAGGCGGGATTCTGGCATTGACGCACGCATTGGCGATCTCCCTCGGCCCCGATCGCATTACCGTGAATGCGATCAGCCCCGGATGGATTGAGACGGGAGATTACAGTCAACTGAAAGTCTCCGACCACGCCCAGCACCCGGCCGGCCGCGTCGGGAAACCCGACGATATCGCCAGGGCATGCCTCTACCTGACCAACCTGGAAAATGATTTCATCACCGGCGCCAACCTGATCATCGATGGCGGTATGACGCGCAAAATGATTTATGAAGAATAGCGGCTACTTCTCGATCTTTTTCAACTCGCTGTCGAGGAAGCTTTTGGACAGCCATTTGGTACCGATCATCACGCCTTCGATGGTTTTGGTATTACCGATATTGTCAAGCGGATTGGCCGCAAGCAATACCAGGTCGGACACATTACCGACCTTGATCGACCCTGAATTGGGTTTATTTAAATAACTCGCGACATTCACCGTCCCTGTTTTCAATGCCTCGTAGGGCGTCAAACCGGCATCTACGAGGTATTTTAGTTCGTGGTGAGTGGCAAAACCAGGCACATTCAGCACCTGCGGAGCGTCGCAGCCGAGCATAAGCTGCACGCCGCCCCTCTGGCAAGCAAGGATCAGTTTTCTGCGGATATTCACAAATGCCTCTGCCCGCTCCTTATTGAATTTCGGATTGTTGACATAACTGCTCTTTGCATTCAACCAGTTCTTCTTTTCGTCGGCGGTCATGTACTTCCATTCCGGGTCGTTTTCGTAGGCCGAGGCCGGTAGCGGGGAAAGCCAGCGCTCGGCAATGGCTTGGGTAGGAACCACGCGAATGTTTTTGTCCTTCAAACCCTTAATCAGCTTTGGAATGCGGGTAGTATCGGCCGCATAGGCGATCCAGGTGCCGAAAAGACCCGTTTCCTGCTCGGCAAGCGTGTCGGTACTGGGTACGATGGCCTCCACAAAGCCGTCGAGGTGATCGATGGACGAATACCCCGCGTCAATGGCGGCCCAGACCCCGACTGCGAACGAGACGTGGCCTACCATTCCGATACCGAGCTCTTTGGATGTCTTGGCAATGCCGGGGAAAGTTTCTTTCGTCAGTCCGGGGAGTAATTTCAGGTAATCATAGCCTGCCGCTTTTTCCTCCTTGACCAACTCAATACCCCGGGCCGCAGTTTTCACGGTCTGCCCGCTGAATGCCGGGCCGGTAGTGTAGAAATTCGGTCCCAGCACTTCCCCGCTCCGCACTTTTTCGCGCAATTCGAGGTGTTTGGCATTACCCAGCATTCCGCGGATCGTGGTAATGCCGTTCGCCAGGTAAAGCGTCAATACGTCCTTCATCGGCCCGAAATCGTCGATCGCGGGCACGTGGGCATGCATTTCCGACCAGCCGGGCGCGAGATATTTGCCTTTTGCATCGACCACGAGCGCATTGGCGGCCGGTTTCACATCCTTACCTACCGAAACAATTTTTCCGTTCCTGACCACCACCGTCTGATCCATCAAAACCGTCTCGCGGTCCATCGGGATCACATTCACCGATCGGAAGACAATATCACGGTCTACATTGCTGACGGGTCCCTGCGCAAATGCGGCGGGAGCGCCCATTAACCCGAAAATGAAAATCAGTCTGCGTATCATAGTCTGTGAAGTGTTTAGAAATGGTCAGGAACGGCATTCTTGCATTAGCTTATCGCCGAAACATTCTGCGCATTCTTCTGCGCTTTCAGGCACAACTCCGTCGCCAGGAAACAATGCTCCTGCGGCATAGCCGTTTCGGTGCGGTTCAGTACATCGTCCACCAGCTGCCGGCCATATGACAACTCCACCTTGCTGCAATCGATGTAGGTCGTTTCTTTATTATTTACGACAAAAAGGTGGTTACCGCCTTCGCGGCCTCCGATATCGATGTTCTTGCGGATCTCGATAAAGCCTTCTGTGCCGAGCACGGTAAGGCGTCCGTCACCCCAGGTTTTCAGGCCGTCGGGCGTGAACCAGTCGACCCGGATATATCCCGCGCCACCGTTGCCACGCAGCATCGCGTCTCCGAAATCTTCAAATTTCGGGTATTGAGGGTGGTTTACATTACCCACCTGCGAAGCTACCACCTGGGCTTTGGTAGAATTGGTAAAAAACAGATATTGGTCAAACTGGTGCGAAGCAATGTCGCAAATGATACCACCGAAGCGCTTTTTGTCAAAAAACCACTCGGGGCGCGTGTTGGCATTCATCCGGTGCGGGCCCAGGCCGATCGTCTGCACCACTTTCCCGATAATACCCTCCTTAATGAGCTCTCCGGCTTTCACCGTAGCGCGGTTTTCGAGGCGTTCGCTGTACATGATCGAATAAATGCGCTTGGTTTCCTTCTGCACTTTGCGCACCTCCGCAAGCTGTTCGAGCGTGGTAAGGCCCGGTTTATCCACCATATAATCCTTACCGGCCTTCATGACGCGTACGCCCAGAGGCCCGCGCTCGTCGGGTATGCCCGAGCTGAGTACAAGCTGTATCGATTTGTCTTCCAGAATTTCGGCCTCCGATTTGGCCTGCTTCGCATTCGGATAGCGTTTGGCAAATGCCGCTGTGAGGTCCGCTTCTTTTGCAAAAAACGAAACCAGCTCTCCGCCGCCGCGCGTTACCGCCTCCACTTGCCCGTAAATATGGCTGTGGTTCATACCGATCACCGCAAATTTGATGCGTGACTCCGCCGCGGGGGCGAATACAGGGCCTTCGGCCACGATGGTTTTGATGGAACCGTATGCATTGGGGGTAAGTTGCGGAAACATCGCCAGGCCGGCGGCTGAATAAAGCGAATTGCGCAGGAAGTCACGGCGATTGTCCTGTTGGTCTCTCATTGCTCGATTGGAATGTAGTGAATACTTAGTAAAGCACATTTTTGGCAGATATAATGTGCTGGTGTTATGGACAGTATTCTACACCTCTTTCCCTGACAACCCCGATGCCGGAATCGTCTATTTATTTCCTACCGAAATCCCAAAAGTAATGCGCGAATCGTTGCGTTTGCGGCCAGTCTCCACCACGCTTTCATAAGAGTTTTCAAAACTCGTCCGGAGTGTCACCCATTTATTGAGCGGCAGCTCCATCGAAAGGATCGTGTTCCAGCGCACGTTCGAAAAATCGTTCAATGCGGGTTGGATAAATGTGAGGTGGTTGAACCGGAATTTGTCCGATAAAAAGGAATGCTTTCCCTTCATGCGGAATGAGTTGCGGACCGTACTGACAGTGGCTTTTTCAAAAAAGTTGGTCGATTCGTAAAGTAGCGCGTCGGTGAGGCTAAGGTCGTGCGCTTTGGATTTGATCACACGGTAACCTATTCCCGCCCCGGCCATTTGCCGGAGATCTATACGGCGGAGATTACTGGTTTCCAATGCCGCGAGGCCAAAAACATAGGTCCGTCGTTTTTTAAAAACATCCACAAACAAATCCACATAGGTATCCCGCTCGGCAAGGATGCCGTTTTGCCTTCCGTAAGTAAAGCGCGGATTGGTAGCAATGTTGATCACCGGTCCGCTGAAAATCAGTTCGGCGCGGAGGACCATCAGACTTCGGTTGACATTACCCCTCGTGAAATTACCGTCGCCAATGAACCGGTAGCGAACAGTGTCGATCAAAACGCGTGGCGGTATGACGACCGTATCAGGTTTTGGAGCAGCGACCGAATCGGCCGGGAGCACTTTTAAAGTATCGGTATTGACATCCTGCGCCCATGCAGGGACCGATATCAGCAGAATTAAAACAGCGGCAAGTGTGAAGAAACGGAAGCAGGTCAGATTTTTCATTAACGCAAATTTTGCAAAATAATGGTGCCAAACGTACCCGCAGTTGTTAATTTGCTCTATGAACAAGATTGATCCCGCGGGAGTGCCGGTACCCGGACAGCATAACTTCATTTTTCTGGATTTCAATATTTCCGAACTGTCCGTTTCGCACATCCTGAACAACAGCTCGGAAATGCCGCAGACCGAAAGAAGGGGCTATTTCGACATTCAACCGCATGAAATCGATGTCGACTACGCCGCATTCCGCGTGGCTGCCAACCTCACGGAGACATTCAAGGTGGTGGTCAAGCAGGACCGGAAAGCCGTGAACCTTTACTGCGAATGCACCCGCCCGAAGCGTAAACTGTGTGAGCACCAGAGCCAG
Source organism: Dyadobacter sp. SG02 (assembly GCF_900109045.1). GTDB lineage: Bacteria > Bacteroidota > Bacteroidia > Cytophagales > Spirosomataceae > Dyadobacter. Next base: position 26,622 of record NZ_FNYL01000007.1, on the reverse strand, counting down.
GTACTGTACAATCTGCTGAACAGAAGGGACCTCCGCGCATTCTTCGACAAAAAGCTCCGGCAGGAGAAAATCAAAGAGGTCGCAGTGATTTACGGCATGCAGGACGAGCCCGATCTCGACGAGTATTTCCAATTGGAGTACGGCGGCCGCGAATTGCAGGTCAAACCGAAATTGAAGGAGCTGATTCCTGTCGATACGCTGTCGGTGGAGGCATTGCAGGAACAACTTGTAGCCAAACCAACCCGCGATTTCCCCGGTCCCAAGCCGCAGGCCGTAGATACCAAAACGATCGTCGCCATTGGTCTGAACAAATACTACGACCATTTTTACATGGAAATGTACGAAGCGCCGGTCACCCGGCAGGGTAAGCTCAAAAACCCGTTCGTACAGCTCAATCCGCTCGAAATGATCTGGAAAACACAGGAAACCGAGTCGATCAAATTTTATACCGCCGTTGCGGCATTCCAGAATAATTTCAGGAAAAAGAACCCGGAAACCGATCTGCCGGGATTGTATTCAGTGGTAAAAAACCCGCTGAAATACGATTTTTACTACCATAACCCTTCGGTTTCCGAGAACTTCAATGCGGCTTCCCTTCTGCCCGTGAAGCTCGCCGCTACGCCGGCCGACCTCCAACTGACGATCGATAAAAAGGACCCGTTTTTCCAGATACGCGGCGAACTGATCCTCAACAATGTGCATCTGGACATCGAAGACGTGCAGTTTCGCTACGACTACTTCGTGCTCTATAAGGATTCGCTGCATCTGATCGAGAGCCAGGACATTCTTCGTGTCCTGCAATTTTTCAGGCAGCATAACCAGCGCATTTACATTCACGAATCCAAATTCGAGGCATTCAGGGTCAATCTGCTCTCGAAGCTGGGCAATGCGATCCGGATCAACTACACCTACGTGAAGGTGGCCACGCCCGCGCAGCGCGAGGAGCAGGGGTTCGACCAGGGTATGGAAAAGCTGCTGTACCTGGAAGATGTGGGCAACTACGTGTTCATCACACCGGTGCTGAAATATGGCAAAATAGAGGTACCGCTATTCTCTAAAAACGACATTTACGCGGTCGATAACCATGGTAATCCTTTCATGGTGAGGCGCGACGAAGAGGCCGAACTGCGTTTCGGCAGCGCGGTCATGCGCCAGCACCCCGATTTCGAGGAGCAGCTGGGCCGGGAGTTCTTTTACCTTCACCGCGCGCGGTTTTTGAGCGAGGACTGGTTTCCCAATGCTTTTGAGGAATGGCAAAATCAGGGCGTAACTATTCTCGGCTTTAACAAATTGACTAAAAACCGCTTAAACCAACACAAAGCCAAAATTTCAGTACATGTCGTGAGCGGCATCAACTGGTTCAATACCACGGCCAATGTGGCATTCGGCAAGCAAAAGGTTACGCTGAAACATTTACACAAGGCCGTCAAGAACCGCAGCAAATACGTGGAGCTCGGGGACGGCACATTGGGCATCCTCCCGGATCAGTGGGTCGAGAAATTCGCGAAGTATTTCGAGGCGGGCGACATTGCGGGCGAGGTGATCCAGACGCCGAAAATCCGCTTCGCGTCCGTGGAAGAAATGTACGAGGGCGAAATGCTCGACCGCGAGGTGAAGGAGCAGATCGCATTCTACCAGTCACGCGTCGAAGATTTCCGATCTATTCAGCCGGTGCCGGTGCCCAGGACATTGAAGGCGAGCTTGCGCAACTACCAGAAGCAAGGTTTGAACTGGCTCAACTTTCTCGACGAATACAATTTCGGGGGCTGCCTGGCCGATGATATGGGTTTGGGGAAAACCTTGCAGATCATTGCATTCATATTATTACAAAGAAAAAAACAGGTCAAAAACACGAACCTGATCATCGTCCCTACCTCACTGATTTTCAACTGGCAGGCGGAGGTCGAGAAGTTTGCCCCCAGCATTAAAATGCTCACCATTTACGGCTCCGACCGGGTGAAGGAAGTGACGGATTTCGACCGTTACGAGATCGTCCTTACCTCTTACGGCACATTGCTTTCGGATGTGAATTTTTTAAAAAAATACCATTTCAACTACATTATCCTCGACGAATCGCAGGCCATTAAAAACCCGGAATCGCAGCGATACAAGGCGGCGCGGCTGCTGCAATCGCGCAACCAACTGGTGATGACGGGAACGCCGGTCGAGAACAATACTTTCGACTTGTACGGGCAACTCTCATTTGCCTGTCCTGGTCTGTTGGGCAACAAAACGCAGTTCCGCAACCATTTTTCCATCCCGATCGACCGGTTCAAGGACAGTGAGCGAGCAGAAGAACTGCAAAAGCGCATTAACCCGTTTGTTTTGCGGCGTACCAAGCAGCAAGTCGCCTCGGAGTTGCCGGAAAAGACCGAAATGGTGATATACTGCGAAATGGGCGAGGAGCAACGGAAGGTTTACAACGCTTACGAATTGGAATTTTACAATTTTCTCAACACCAAAAACGACGGCGATATCGAACGCAGCAGGCTGCACGTTTTGCAGGGCCTCACCAAGCTACGCCAGATCTGCAACTCCCCCGCACTGCTCCGCGACGACCTGTATTATGGCAATTCCTCAGCTAAAATCGATGTATTGATGGAGCAAATAGAAGATACCGCACCCTGGCACAAGATCCTCATATTCTCGCAATTCACCTCCATGCTCGACCTCATCAGACCCGAGCTGGAACAACGCGGTATCGGCTACGAATACCTGACGGGCAAAACGCGCGACCGCGCCGCACGGGTGGAGAATTTTCAGACGAACGAGCAAGTGCGCGTGTTCCTGATCAGCCTGAAAGCCGGCGGAACCGGGCTGAACCTTACGGAAGCGGATTACGTCTACCTCATCGACCCGTGGTGGAACCCGGCCGTCGAAAACCAGGCTATCGACCGGAGCCATCGCATCGGACAGCAGAAGAACGTGATCGCCGTGCGGCTGATATGCCCCGGAACGATCGAGGAAAAGGTGATGGAATTGCAGGAGACCAAAAAAGACCTGGCCAACGATCTCGTGAAAACCGATACGGATATTCTGAAATCGTTGACCAGGGCTGACCTGATGGCGCTGGTATCGCGCTAGTCGAGGTTTTTGTGGATTTCGTTGATCAGGTATTCTTTCGGGTCATTGAAATACTCCCAAAAGAAAATACCAGCCAACTTATTCTTTTTCACATACTTGCATTTCCCTTTGATGGACTTTTCGTCTTCATAGGTAATGAGCACTTTCGTGGAGTCGTTGAACAGGTAGGGCGCTTTGGCCTTTTTGTCGTAGTACTTTTTATAGCCATTCTGGTCTATGAGCGTGTCTTTCAGCTTGGTATAACCGCCTCCCTGCACCGATTTCACACGTTTTGCACCCAGGCCGTGATTATCGGCCGTCTCGGCCTGCCAACCCTTGCCGTAGAAAGCCCCTCCCAGCCCAATTTTGCTCGCAGGCACGCCCGCGCCGATGAAATTCTTCACCGAACGATCGGCCGAGGAGCCTTCACCTGACGTGTCGTAATCGTATAGGTTGGTATGGTGCCCTACCGTGCCATTCCGGCCACCGTAATCGTATGTCATGATGAGCACGTAATCCAGGTATGCCTGCGCGAGGCCCATTTCGGTGTGCTCGATGAATGATTTCGAGCCGCCCACAGCGGTGGTGAGGAGGTATTTCTTCCCTTTTTCTTTTTCGAGCAAATTTAATTCCTCGCGTATCGCTTTGAACATCAGCGTAAAGTTCTGCTTGTCTTCGGGGCGGAATATATTGCCCTCCTCGCCCCGCATTCCGGGATATTCCCAGTCGATATCGACGCCGTCGAGGTCGTACCGGCGCACAATTTCGACGCTGGATTTCGCGAATTTTGAACGGGAAGATTCCGTCAGCACAGCATCCGAAAAGTTCTCGCTCCAAGCCCAGCCACCGATCGATATCACGATTTTCAGGTCGGGATTAATCTTTTTCAGGCCATTCAGCTTGCGGAAATTGGTCGAATCCGTAGCCAGGTTGGTGAGCACGGCCATGCTGTCCTGCACATTCACGAATGCGTAATTGATATGCGTCAGCTTCTCTGCATCGATCTCTTCCACATTTGCGAGTCCGCGGAACCCGCCAACGTAGGCATTCACAATGTATTTTTTCTTCTTTTGGGCCAAAACGGCACCGGAAATAAGCAGGCACAGGGCAAGTGCCCAAAGCGGGAAGCCGGGAGATGGCTTCGCAACAAAGCTTTTCATAGAGGTCAGTAAATTTAGGTTCAGGATATATTAATAAAGGAATATTCGCTTCGATATTACTTCTTTCCCCGTATCGGTTACAACCACATAAATCCCGGCCGCGAGCTGGCTGAGGTCTATACGCCCTTCCTGCCTGATTTTCTTTACATTACGAACCCTACCATTCAGGTCATAAACCGACAAATTTGCCTCCGCCGCGCGGTTAAGATTTACGACGAGCGTCCGCCCCGCCATGTAGATCGAATGCTGGTCTTTTGTTGTCTCAACTCCTGTAATGACAGAAGCCGCGCGCACGATGGCCAGCAAACTGTAAGGCGACTCGCCACCGGCATTCACGGCCTTGATGCGGTAATAATAGTCGGCTGGTTCAAGAGCTGCCCTGTCCTCGTATTGCAGGACGGTCGCCGCTACTTTTGCGATCTGGGCAAAGCTACCGTCTCCTTTCGCGCGTTCGATCACAATTTGGGTGGCATTTTCCGTCGGTTTCGCCCAACGGAGCTGGATCAGGTCGAGGGCAGTAGGAACGGCCGTCAGATTGGTGGGTGTGCCCGGCACCGGAACATTTTGCGTTTTGGCCGTGCCGGTATTGCTATACGCCGACGCTCCGACCGCATTCACAGCCCGTACGCGATAATAGTAATCCGTCGCGGGAGCGAGGCCCGTGCTTTGGTAGGTGGTAACGTTGGCGGCCAGGTCGGTGATTTTGGTAAAACTCGTCCCGTTTTGCGAGCGCTCCACCTGGTAGCCGGTTTCATTATTCGCATTATCGGTCCATCTCAGGTCGATTTGCGAGGTAGAAACCGCTGTGGCCGTCAGGCTGGTAGGCGCATGAGGTATTACCTGCTGGGTGGTCGCATTGGCGATGTTGGAATAGGCGGATTTACCAGCGGAATTCTTCGCGAGCACGCGGTACCAGTAGCGCGTCGCGGGGGCGAGGCCGGTGTTCTGGTAGGTAGTCACGTTCGCGCCCAGGTCAGCGACCTTGCTGAATGTCACGGCGTCCGTCGAGCGTTCGAGCTCGAACCCGGTTTCGTCGGTCGCATTGTCGGTCCAGCTCAGATTGATCTGTGTAGCGGAAGCCGCAGTAGCGGTGAGTGCCGAAGGCACTTTTGGAATCGTAATGATTACCAGCGTGGTAGCATTGGCGATGTTGGAATAACCAGAAGCCCCCGAAGCATTTTTGGCGCGTACCCGGTACCAGTATTTGGTGGCCGGTTTGAGGGATTTGTCCTGATAAATAATGGTATTGGCGGGAACGTCGGCAATTTTGGCAAACTTCGTCCCGTCGGTGGATTGTTCTACTTCAAAACCCGTTTCGTCGGTCGCCAGGTCCACCCAGGCAAGGTTAATCTGACTTGCGGATGCGGCCACGGCCACCAACGTCGAAGGCGCTTTGGGAATAGCGGCCCAAACGCCGGATGAAAACACCAGGGCAATGCAAAACGGTATGAATAGCGAAAATGCGCGTCGGGTAAAGGTCGGGTTCATAGAAGTGGGATAATAGGGAGGCAAAAATAGAGTTTAAAAGCATTCGTGCCACCGGTCACAGCCATCCGCGCCGTTTAAACCAGACATAAATCCCGAAAGTGATCGCGCCCATGAGGATCATCACACCCGGATAACCCCATTTCAGGCGTAGTTCGGGCATAAAATCGAAGTTCATTCCGTAAATCCCGACAATGAATGTAAGCGGCATGAAAAAAACCGAGAACACCGTGAGAACACGTACAATTTCATTGGTACGCTGGGAGGAAATCGAGAAATAGACCATCACCAAATGGTTCATATTTTCGAAAAGCGTGTCGTAAATGTTGTGCAGTTTCACGTAAAGGTCGCGCGTGTCACGCGTGTAAGTGTTGGAATGCCCCCGCACGTCCATTTTGTCGACAATTTCATGTGAAAGCATCAATATCCGCCGCGTAACCTCCACCCTTCTTCTCAAATAATACAGGCCCTTCAAAAGCGACGCCTTGCGGTTTTTCAGGAACATATTTTCCTCGTAATACTCGATATCCTTCGTGAGCTTCAACGACGGTTCCTCGTAGGTAGCAATACAAGCCTTGATAATCTCATTCACCAGATGATGTGTATCCTCGCAGGAATGCTGATCAACCTGCTGCTCGCGAATGATTTCCGGCGCCCCCCACTCTTTTTTATGCATGGTGATCACAGCCTCCTTCGTCATGAAAATGGCCAGCTTGTCGGTCAGTTCGGCGACGGTATCGGCCTCGGTACCCACTTTCTCGCTGTGCATCCTGAAAATAATGAATACATAAGAGCCCACATCTTCGTATTTGGGCAAATGGTCGGGTTGCAGCCAGTCTTTGATCGACGATTCGTGCAACGCGTATTTTTTTCGGATCTGTTTTAATTCCTCATCATCGGGATCCGTCACGTCAATCCATTCGAACGGGTATTGGGACGGATCTGCAATTGTCTGGATCATAAGGAAATGCGGCTATAATTTAAGTATTGTATCAAATGGTCAATGCGCCGGTTTTTCCGGCTTCGAATCGAGGATGAAACGCAGGGACTGGTCCCTTGTAAAGAATGCGACCATCCAGTTGTACAGGGTTTTCACCTGGTTGCGGTAGCGCATAAGCGAAAACAAATGCACTACCAGCCACAGAAAATAAGCGATAAAGCCCTTGAAATGCAAACCCGGCAAGTCGGCCACGGCTTTGTTGACGCCTATGATCGCCATCGTGCCTTTGTCATTGTATTCAAATGCCGTCGGGGATTTTCCTTCCAGCCAGAGCGACAGATTATCCGCGAGGTTCCTCCCCTGCTGAATGGCCACCTGCGCCAATTGCGGATGCCCGTTCGGAAATTCCTTGTCGGCAGTCATCAGGCAAATGTCTCCGATCGCAAAAATGTCGTCAAACCCCTTCACACGGTTGTATGCGTCTACCAGCACCCGCTTGCCTTTACCGAGCGCTTCGTCGGGCAATCCGGGCAATGGGGTGGCGGTTACTCCCGAAGTCCAGATCAGCGTTTCGGTCGCGATCGTATTCCCATTGGCGAATGTGACGATTCCGTTCTGGTAGTCTTTCACGGCGTGGTCGAGCAGCACCTCTATCCCCAGCCCGCGCAGCTCTGCCAGCGTTTCTTCCTGTGATTTTTTGCTCATCGGGTTCAACACCACGGGCAATGCGTCGACGAGGTAGATTTGCACTTCTTCCCTTTTCAGTTCGGGGTAATCCTTATTAAAAATGTTCTTGTGCATTTCAGCCAGCATCCCCGACACCTCCACGCCCGTCGGCCCAGCGCCTGCTACCACAATGGAGAGCAACTTTTTCCGAACGGCGACATCGGTTTCCCTGGTGGCTTCTTCTTTCAGCCTCAGAATATGGTTACGTAACGCGAGCGCGTCCTGCACTGTTTTCATCGGTACCGCGTTCTTCCGCACATTCTCCATCCCGAAATAATTGGTTTCGGTGCCGGTCGCGAATACGAGGTAGTCGTAGCAGATGTCGCCGCTCTCGGTCACCACCTTTTTTTCATTGGGAAAAACCTTTTCAAAACCGCCCAGACTGAACCGGAGATTGGATTTGTCCTGAAAAAACTTGCGGAACGGGTAACTGATATTCGAAGCTTCTAGAAAACCCGTCGCTACCTGGTACAGCAATGGCGGAAAGAAGTTGTAATTGTTCTTATCCACCAGCACAATCTGAAACGATTTGTTCCGGGCAAGTTTCTGGGCGAGGTTAATCCCCCCGAAACCACCGCCTATGATCACCACCTTTTTTAAATTCATAGTGCTATACGTTTGCCGGTCGAGGTTTGCGGCCGCATCGCGTGCTTGCATTAATAACCATGCCGAATGCTTTCAGAAGCATTCAAACAGGCCTCTGGGGCTCAAATGCATACAGTATACTGTGAAAATCTTTACTCATTTCCGGCAGATGGCCTGCATTGCGGGAGCGCTGCACGGTGATCGGCCACTGGCATATGCTTTTTGGCAATGCGCCGCATCTACAAAACTTCAAGCATTATGAATTTCGACATCGATACCCACGGCCAAACACAAGGCGTACAACCCGGCATAGAAGAAATTATGGACCCGGCGCCGGTCGTGATCCGCGAAAACTACCGCGGCAGCGGTAAATTGGAGGGTAAAACGGCTCTCATCACCGGCGGCGACAGTGGCATAGGCCGCTCGGTAGCGGTGCATTTCGCCCGCGAAGGCGCCGATGTAGCCATCGTGTACCTCGACGAGAGCCAGGACGCTGCCGATACCAAAGCCATGGTGGAAGCCGAAGGGAAAAGCTGCCTGCTCATCCAGGGCGATATCCGCAGCGAGGCGTTCTGTATGGAAGCCGTGCGCCGTGCCGTGAACGAGTTCGGGAAACTGAATATCCTCGTCAATAATGCGGCCGAGCAGCATCCGAAGGACAATGTCGGCGAAATATCAGCCGAGCAGCTAAGCGATACATTTGCGACGAACATTTTCTCCTTCTTTTACTTTACAAAAGCTGCATTGCCGCATTTGAACAATGGCGATTCGATTATCAATACTACCTCGATCACAGCCTATCACGGCAGTCCGTCGTTGCTCGATTATTCGTCTACCAAAGGCGCGATTGTCGCCTATACGCGGTCGCTGTCGGACAATCTGGCCGAAAAAGGCATCCGGGTGAATGCGGTAGCGCCGGGGCCGATCTGGACACCGCTTATTCCCTCCACCTTTGATTCGGAGCGGGTGGCAAAATTCGGGAAAGACACGCCGTTCAAGCGTCCGGGACAGCCTTGCGAAGTGGCTACCTGCTATGTATTCCTGGCCAGCGAAGATGCCTCGTACATGAGCGGACAGGTGCTGCACCCGAACGGCGGGCAGGTGGTGAATGGCTAGTCGCCCACGGCTAGTCGCCGACAGCTAGTTCATTTTGGGAAGCCATTTACGGACGGCCGCTTCGAGCGTTTCTTTCAAAACCGGCTTGGTGAGGTAATCGTCCATACCGGCGTCGATGCATTTTTCGCGCTCGCCCACGACCGTACCGGCCGTCAGGGCGATGATCGGGACGTGTGAGCTACCCGCCAGCCTGATCTCGCGCGTGGCTTCATATCCGTTCATTTCGGGCATTTGGATATCCATAAAAACCATATCGGGGCTGGTCCTGCGGAACGCTTCTATGGCCTCTTTTCCGTTCGCCGCTTCTATTAACTCGCTGCCGGGCAGTATTTTGCCCAGCATCGACTTCACCAGCAGCATATTGATCTTATGATCTTCCGCTATGAGTATTTTCACTTCACCTGTTTCGTAAGTTTCTACGGATAGTTTTTCCTGCGCTACTATTTTCGCCCGCTTTTCCGGGGTTGTCGTTTTGAGCCCGAGATGGGAAAGTGCGTGAAAGAGTTGTTGTATTTTAACTGGTTTTACCAAAAAATGCCTGATATCCAACTCATGACCAAAAGTACTGAGCGCCTCGTCGTCGAAGGAATCGTTCAGCAATATCACCGGTTGACGGGCCTGAGCGCCTTCCAGTTTTCTCAGTTTCCGGATCGTTTCGATCCCGTCCCAGCCGGGCATCTGGCAATCCATCAATACCACATCGTATTTTGTACCCGAAGAAAGCAGGTCATAAGCTTCCTCGCCGCTACGAACGTAGTCCGCTTCGATCCGTTTGTTTGCCAGCATGTCTTTCAGTATCTGCCCGTTATGCGCATTATCGTCCACCACCAACACGTGTTCGATTTGCTCCACATTCTCCCATTCAAACCGGTCTTCGCCCTCGATGGCCCGGAATGTCACATCGAAAAAGAAGGTACTGCCTTGTTCGAGTCTGCTCACGAGTTGCAGGCGGCTGTCCATTAAACCCAGCAGGCTGTTGGAAATGGTTAGCCCGAGGCCGGTGCCGCCGAACCGTTTCGTGGTGGAAGAGTCTTCCTGAGAAAATGCCTCGAAAATGCGGCGCTGGTTTTGAGGGTCTATACCAATGCCCGTGTCGCGGACCGAGAACCGGAATGTATAGTCCAGGCCGCTTACATTTTGTAACAACTCTATTTTAAGCTCGATTTCGCCCTCGCTCGTGAATTTAACGGCATTGCTGAGCAGGTTCACCAGGATTTGCCGCAACCGCACCGAATCGCACCAGACGAACTGGGGAATGTCGGCGGGGATGTTCAGGAGCATCTCCAGGTGCTTTTGCTGCGCCTGATACGTGACCATGTCGGCCACCTGCCCGCTGATTTCGAGCAGGTCCGTCTTTTCGGGGGTCAGTTCCAGCTTGCCCGCTTCTATTTTGGAAAAATCGAGGATGTCGTTGATAATGTCCATCAGCGAGTTGGCCGATTGGAATACCATCGACATATATTGCTGCTGGGTTTCGTCGAGATTGGTTTTCATCAGCAAATCGGTAAAACCGACCACCCCATTCAGCGGCGTCCGGATCTCATGGCTCATATTGGCCAGAAACTCCGATTTTAACTTGCTGGCAGACTCTGCCTGTTCCCGCGCTTCGAGCAATTCGAGTTCCGCACGCTTCCGCAGCGTAATGTCGCGGATTACGGCCTGAATAATCTCCGAGTCGTTGACTTTCATCAGGTTGAGCAAGACCTCGGCAATAAACGACTCCTTCGACTCACCGAAGCGCCTGTATTTCCATTCAAAACTGTGCGAACCCTTTTCGTAAACTGCGCGGACGTGCTGGTTACCTTCCCGCTTGTGGGCTTCCATACCCATCTCATTCAGGCCCGACAAATCGCCCATCGGCATGCTCAGGAAAGCCTCCACCGAATCGATCCCGAACATTTTCAATGCGGCATCATTGCAATCCAGGTAGCCGGAATGGTCGAAAAGGATCACGGCGTCACTGGTGGAATCGTACAGGCTTCGGAATTTGGCTTCGGAATTTTTGATATCCATTTCCGCCTGTTTCCTGTGCGTAATGTCCTGGAACGCCCCGTAAATGCGTACGCATACGCCGTCGACCATTTCGGCGTCTCCTATCGCCCTGACCCACAATTCATTGCCTTTCGCGGTCACAACCTGCAATTCGCTGTCCCACGGAGTACCGTTGGCCAAGCCATCCGCCACGACCCGCGTAATGGTCTCGCGGCTGTACCCTTCTTTATAAAAGTTAAGAGCCGCGTCGATATGCGGAACATAGTCCTGCGGTACCTCATGGATTTCCTTCGTAGTCGACGACCAGTAAAGCTCTCCCGTACGCGTATATAGCTCCCATCCGCCCACGCGTGCGACGCTGTTGGTCTGCTCCTGGATATCCTTGATGCGTTTGAGTTCCTGGTCTGCCTTTTTGCGGGCCGTAATATCCCTTTCCACGGCAATGAAATGGGTGCATTTGCCGTAGTCGTCGAACACCGGGGTCACTTTAAGGTCTACCCAGTAACTCACTCCCGCTTTGGTATAGCACAGCACTTCTTCCCGCACGACCTGTTTTTCTTTACAATACAACCAGATCCGGTCGAGGGTATCGGGGTCGGTCTCGGGCCCGCGTAGCAACAGCAGCGGGTTTTTACCCTTTACCTCCCTTCTGTCGTAGCCGGTATGCGTTTCGTAGGCCTTATTGACCCAGGTAATGTATCCCTGGCTGTCTGTTATTACAATATAATCTGTTGTATTGGAAGCAACTATGGCCAATTCTTTGAGCCGCTCGCGGGAGTTCCGCAGCTCGGTAATATCGTGGCTTGTAAGGATGATGTCCTTGCTTACCGGGTCGATATTGGCACTGGTATTGCTCCACGACCACGAACCGTCACGATGCCTGATCCGGTGCTCCACGCCGCCCGGCACTGGTACGCCGGTTTCGGCGGTAATGCGCAATGCCTCGAAGCAGATATGGAAATCGTCGGGGTGAATGAATTCGGTGAATGGTCTTCCTACCGTTTCCTCTACGGTATGACCGTACATCGACGTCCAGCTGGGAGATACGTAACTAAAAACACCTGCCGGGGTAATTGTAAACAGCACATCCTGCATATTGGATACCAGCACCGAGAGGTCTTCCTGCACTTTCAGATGCTGGGTAATATCGTAACCGATGCAGAATATCTCGGTAATCACACCGTTTTCGTCCGCTATGCCCGTAAACTCCCATTGCGTGGTCTTCACGCCATGCCGAGAGTGCTTCCGGAGAACGACAGGATGCGGTGTACCCGGGCTGACAAAGCAATGTTCGCCTACTTGCAGGCATTTTTCGATGTCCTCGGGAACCACGCCGCTAAGCGACGATTTACCGATAATTTCAAGCCTTTCCAGCCCGTAAAACTCACAGAAATGGTCGTTGACATACTTGTAATTGCCTTTCAGGTCGATGCTCGTGACGTAAATGGCATGGCTGTTCAGGAAAGAATGATGGAGCTCCGTGCCGGTAACCGGTAACGGCAGCCCGGGCATGAGGTCGTCTTGACGAAAACCCGACAAAACAAGCCATCCGTGTATTTCGGAGCATACACAAATGGAATGGACGGCCAGCCGCAGGGCCCGCACATTATCCTGTGCAATCCTGACGGTGCCGTAGCGCGGTTCCGGATTTTCCGGGAAACTGGCCAGGGCATTCGTGGTATGGATCTTAAATGAGCGATTCTCAAAAAGTGAAGAAAGCGGGTCCGTACCTTGTGGAAGACCTGGCGCGAGTGTCTGCTGCAACTTCGCGTCGGGCCAGCAATCGTCCGGATTAGAATGCTTCCAAATCAGTAAACCGTCTGTGGCCGAGTCCTGGATAAAGTCAAAAACACGTTCATCCTTTTGCAGCAGCTTGAAAAGCTCCTTCCTCAGGTCATTCATTTTAAAAAACTTGCGATTAGAAACGTCGGTAGTGTCGTACAATATAGCAGTTATTCGACTATGTTAGGGACAAGGAAGCCCTTGGGAGCTAATTTTATTATATTTTAAAACAAATTCTACATATATAAATTCCGTACTTTAAATCATTTACCAAAAAGCCCTCTTTCCGAACCACGAAAAAAGGGCTTTTTTAGCTCACGTGCTGTTAATCTTTCTTTTTCGGCACCTTGGCACCTTCCTTGCGGGCCTCGGACAGGCCAATAGCAATTGCTTGCTTTTTGGAAGTTACCTTTTTCCCCGAACCCGATTTTAGTTTACCTTCTTTTTGCTCATGCAAGGCTTCCTCCACCTTTTCACCAGCTTTTTTCGAATATTTGGCCATGATATTATTTTTTAGGTGTTGATGTTTTTATTTTTCGCACCTGACTGGCGCGGCTTTTATTGAATCAAAATGCATACCAACGCGCCGCCGCATTCCCTTTTATTCCAAACCCGTAACGCATGAAAAAATCATTATTGCTATTTCAATTGACCAGCGTGTTTTTCAGCGCCGGCGCTATTGCGCAAAATGCCGGTTCTGTCTTGCTCAAAAACGCCACGGTGATCGACGGTACCGGTTCTCCTGCACGTTCGAATACCGATATTCTGATTACAGGCAATCAAATTACCGCCATTCAAAAAGGTATTAAAGCCAACGGCGCCCGCGAGATCGATCTGAGCGGCAAGACCGTCATGCCCTCGCTCGTATGCGCACATGCACACGTCGGCACACTCAAAGGAACAACGTCCTCCGCGGACAATTACACCCGCGAAAACCTGCTCCGGCATCTCAAAAAATACGAGGATTACGGCGTCGGCGCCGTGCTCGCCATGGGTACCGACCGGCCATTGATATTCAACGGGTTCATCGATTCCACCCAGGCCGGACAGCTCCCAGGGGCCAGGCTGTATTCGGCCGGATACGGTTTCAACACGCCCGATCCGAACCCCGGCTCGTGGATGAACCTCTTGCTCCGCCCCAACACAGCCGACGATGTACCGGCCATGATGGAAAAACTGGCGGCTGTGAAACCGACGGTCGTCAAAATATGGGTCGACGACCATGGCGGCAATGCGCAAAAGATGAAACCCGAGATTTACCAGGCCATCATCCGCGAGGCGCACAAGCGTAATATCCGCGTGGCTGCGCACCTGTTCTACGTCGAAGACGCCCGCAAGCTCACCGAAGCCGGGATCGACATTATCGCCCACAGCATCCGCGACAAGGAAGTGGACCAGGATTTGCTTACCAAAATGAAGCAGAAAAACGTCACGTACATTCCCACGCTTTCTTTGGACGAATACCAGTTTGTATATGCCGGCAACCCCGACTGGGTCAACGACGCATTTTTCAAAGCCTCGCTCGAACCGGGCGTATTCGAGATGATTACGGATAAGGCTTACGGGGAGAAAATCAAAAACGCACCGGATTACCAGCGCAATATGTCGGCATTCAAAACGGCGATGATCAACCTGAAAAAAATTTACGACGCAGGTATCCAGGTTGCCCTCGGCACCGACTCCGGCGCATTCCCCATCCGCACCCAGGGCTTTACGGAGCATCTGGAAATGGAACTGATGGTAAAAGCCGGCCTCACACCCGCGCAAGCCATCACCGTCAGCACCCGCAACGCCGCCACCGCCTTGCGCATCGACAACGAAAAGGGTACTCTCGAAAAGGGCAAAAAAGCGGACTTCCTCATCCTCTCCGCCAATCCCGTCGACGATATCCGGAACACACGAAAGATCGAATCTGTTTGGAAGGAAGGGAAAGAGGTAAGTAAGGGGCCGCTTCATTAAACAACAAAAACCATGAACATCACACAACCCCACACTTACCAATTCAACGACGACGGCAGCATTCCGAACAACAAATTTCCGCTGCTCGTTTACCGTGGCACCTTTAAAGCAACCGGCCAGGAAGGCGCCGAGTGGCTCGAAAAGCGGTTCGCGGAGCATAACTGGACGAATTCGTGGCGCGATGGCGTATTTTCGTACCATCATTACCACAGCATCACGCATAAGGTGCTGGGTGTATATGCTGGCAATGCGCTCCTGCATATGGGTGGCGAGCGGGGCGAAAAACTGCACGTTACCGCGGGTGATGTGCTGGTGATACCAGCCGGAGTGGGCCACAAGAAGCTCCAAGCGTCGTCGGATTTTGCA
This sequence comes from Dyadobacter sp. SG02, assembly GCF_900109045.1. Taxonomy (GTDB): domain Bacteria; phylum Bacteroidota; class Bacteroidia; order Cytophagales; family Spirosomataceae; genus Dyadobacter. The sequence goes on along the minus strand of NZ_FNYL01000007.1, from coordinate 11,448 downwards.
GTGGTGGGCGCTTACCCCGACGGCCGCGATTACGATATTTTACGCGGGGAGCCGGGCGACAGGCCGCGTGCATTGGAAAACATCCGTAATGTACCTCTCCCGCTTTTTGACCCGATTTGGGGCACCGAGAAAGGTTTATCCAAAATATGGCAGTAGTTTTAATGCCCGAAATCACTCCTGATCATGAAAATTAAATTCAAAAGACTCGACCACATTATGCTCTGCATCCCGCCGGGAACCGAGCAGCAGGCGCGCGAATTCTATGGCGGCGTACTGGGCCTCGAAGAACTGACCGACCTGGGCTACCCGCTGCCTAACGGGGCTATCTGGTTCCAAATCGGCGATATTCAGTTGCATATCCGCGCGGAAGACGTGCACGATATTTCACAACGGCATCCGGCGTTCGAAGTAGCCGACCTGGAAGAGGCCCGCGCATTGCTTGAAAAACACGGTATCGAATTCAAAAATGAAAGCAAAATCCCCGATCGCAACCGCTTCTCCTTCCGCGACCCGTTCGGGAACCGTATCGAACTGATTGAAATGATTGCATAAGAAGAGGGCTGCACGAATGGTGCAGCCCCTGCGGTTTTGTATCAATATATTTCAAATCTAAGTCGCAATATCGGTGTACGGATTACTGATCGTCACCACTTCCTGGTTGATAAACTGAATCAGATTCTCGTTCAGGCGCTCCTTATGGGTGACGAACAGGCCGTGCGGCGCACTTTCGTAAACAATATACTCGGCGCCGGGAAGCATTTCGGAAGTTCGCTCGCTACTGACGTTAATCGGAACGGTCTTGTCGTCCTCTCCGTGGATGATCAGCACGGGCACATCCAGCAGCGATATTTCATTGCGGAAATCGGTAGCGCTGAAACTGCGGACGCATTGTGTAGTGGCACGCCCGGAGGCTTGCAATGCCAGCATGCTGTGCCATTGCAACAGCTCGTCGCTTACCGCATTATTTAAAAATGCGTTTCCATAAAAGCTCTTACCGAAACCTGCCAGAAACTTCGGACGGTCGTCTTCGATTTCCTGCACAAACCCATCGAACATTTCCTGTGGCAAACCTTCGGGGTTGTCCTCCGTGTGGAGCATATAAGGAAGCACCGTACTGATAAGCACCGCTTTGGAAACTTTGGCGCTGCCGTATTTGCTCAGGTAACGCACTACTTCGCCGGCGCCCATCGAGAATCCTACCAGGATCACATCGTCCAGGTCTAATGCATCGATCACCGATTTAAGATCGGCAGCCAGGGTATCGTAATCATACCCATTCCACGGTTTGTCCGATTTCCCGAAACCGCGGCGGTCGTAGCCGATGCAGCGAATGCCGTGTTTAGGCAAAACATTGAACTGATATTCCCACATTTCATGGCTCAGCGGCCACCCGGAAATGAAGACAACGGGCTTACCCTGCCCTACCTCGTGCACGAAAAGCTGCACAGGCTCCGCATTGATGCCCGATTTTGATTCTATAAATCCCATGACGTTCTGTTTTTAGTTTTTGATTAATGGTATTAAATGCAACCCGAGGTTAAAAAGAGCTGTGCCAAAAAGGTGATCGTTGGAAATAGACCCGTATCGATACTCCGGCATCGTTTGCATTGTACAGTTAGTTGTAGATAGATATAGACAGCGGGGAGATAGGTCGGCAAAAGTGATATTCTGCCGGATCAAATACCCACATATTTAGTTATCGCAAAACCGAAAAGGCAGTAATTGGAAAAAGTAATCCTAAATTTGCAGTCACTTTCGACGCAGAAGACGTTCACTTGATGTTAAAGTTTGTTTACGGTTTTTTAATTGCTATTGTCGTTCTCGCGGGGATTACCGAGGTTGTATTAAGGGTAAAATATGGCTTTTGTAACTCACCGCTCTACGTTTCCGACCCTGATTTTGAATATATCTACGCGCCCAACCAGGACGTAAAAAGGTTCGGTCAGGTGCTACGGACCAACAGCCTTTCGATGCGGAACGAGGAAGTGCTGCCTACCGATAGTCTCGTGATACTGCTGATAGGTGATTCGGTCGTCAACGGCGGAAGCCTTACCGACCAGGACAGCATTGCTTCTACCCTGCTCGAAAAACGTTTTTTAAAGGATTTCAACAAACGGGTACGCGTCCTGAACATTTCTGCCGGGTCGTGGGGACCGGATAATACCGCCGCCTACCTCAAAAAATACGGTACTTTCAAAGCCAAACTGATCTGCCTCGTAACAAGCAGCCACGACGCACACGATATTATGTCGCATCAGAGCCCGGTGGGCATCGATCCGGGGTGGCCGAACAAGCAGTATAAAGTGGCCCTTTACGAACTATGGGACCGTTATCGCTGGATGTTCTTCTATTTTCTGGATACCCTTTTCCTGACGCCCGAACCGGAGAAAAAGGAAGACAATATCGCCATTGTGAAACCCGACGTAACGGATAGCGCGCATGTAGCCGCGGACGCGAAGGCTGTGGAGGATACTGTCGAAGCGAAAAAACTGAACGAGGCAGGTATCCGCAAGCCTGGTCTGATATTCAATCCAGGGTACGAGCAACTTTATGAAATCGCGCAAAAAGACAGTATCCCGATGTTCATTTACCTGCATCCCGAAATCTCCGAAATCGATCTGGGGCATTTCAATGACCAGGGGCAGGAGATCATCGCATTCGCTAGGGAGAAGAATATCAGACTGATAGACGAGTTCAAGTTCGGTGTTTCAAAGGAGAGATACCGAAAAATGGACGTCGTGCATTTCAATAGCGGCGGGCAAGTTTTCCTGGCCGATAATCTGTACCCATTGTTTCAGGAATACCTTAAACTTCGGAAATAATGCGGGTACTGATCGTTCACAACCAATTATGGGCGCATTATAAATCGAAGCTTTTCAGCGAGATCGACCGGGCTATCAAACGGGCCAATCCGACGGACGAACTCCTCGTTGCGCAGATCGCGTTGTACGAGGCGAGCCGAAAAGGAATGCAAAACGACGATACGATCATTTATGATTATCCTTACAAAGTGCTTTTCGAACGCAGCCTTGATCAGGTAAGCTTCGGCGAACGGCGCGAGGCGCTTTTCAGGGTGTTCGACGAATACCGGCCCGACGTGCTCAATATCACGGGCTATTTCGACTGGGCGCAGGTGCTGCTCATGTTTTACGCGCGGTGGAAAGGTGTGCAAGTGGTAATTTCATCGGAATCGTCCTCCGCCGACCACAACCGCTCGGCCTGGAAAGAGTGGATCAAGAAAGTAATTGTAGGCCGCGCCAGCGCATTTTTTTGCTTTGGAAAAACATCTGCGGAATACCTGGAAAGCCTGGGTGTGCAGAAAAGTGCAATCAAAACGCGGAATGCGGCAGTGATTGACGAACAGGTGATCCGGCAGCGGTACGATGAAGCCAAAGCGGAACTTGCAACGGCGGAAAAGCGTATTTCGCGGAAATTTGTCTATGTAGGAAGGCTTGCACCGGAAAAGAATCTGAATACACTGATGCTTGCATTTGCTAAAACTGTGAAAGAAACCGGGTCGGACTGGCAACTGCTCTTTGTAGGCGACGGACCCGAACGAGCCCATCTGGAAAAGCTTGCAACCGACTCGGGCATTGCAAACCAGGTCATTTTCGCGGGTGGATTCCCGTGGTACCAGGTGCCTGGCTGGCTGGCGCAGAGTGATGTGCTGGTATTGCCCAGCAAATCGGAGCCGTGGGGACTGGTGGTGAATGAGGCAATGGTGTGCGGAATGCCCGTCATCGTGTCCGATACGTGCGGATGTGCCGCCGATCTTGTACGCCATGGTGTGAACGGGTTTGCATTTAATCACACCCAACAGGCCGAACTAGAAAAGCATTTAGCCTTTTTTATCCAAAATCCCGACCGCATGGCCGGAATGGGACAAGAATCTTTAAAACTGATCGCCCCGTTTGCGTCCGGCCCGGTGGCCGGGCAAATGGCCGCGACTTACCGCGACCTCGCCAGCCAATGACGGGACGCATTACGAACACAACTATACATTTAACCCCAAGCATGCGAATACTCAATATTTGTGCATATACATGGGCGATCGGAGGCCCGGCCCGCATTATCTACGACCACACCACAGAGGTCGTGAAGCAAGGCCACCAGGTCGACATACTGAGCCCGATGACGCCCGGCGAGAAAATGTACCCCGTGCCCGAGGGCGCACGCCTGATCGCTGTCGCGCGTACGACGCCCCTGAGCAATGTCTACCGGGAGTTTTCCGTCGAATTGTACAAATATTTGAAAAAACACATCCACGAATACGACGTGGTACACATGCACGGGATCTGGCATTTCGGTAGCCTCGCGCCATTCCTGATCCCTTCGAAAGCGGTGAAAGTCATCACCATCCACGGCCTGCTCGACAAATGGGCGGTAGCGCACAGCAAGTGGAAGAAAGATCTGGTGACTTTTTTATACCAAAAGAAACTGCTTGGCCAGGCCGATCTCATCCAGATCAACAACACGGACGAGGAAGAAGACGTGATCCGCTACCTGGGTTACCGACCGAAAAACATGGTGATTGTGCCCAACGGTATGAAACTCGACGAATATACCCGCTCGAATCTGCCTGCCAAAGGTACCTTCCGTGCCAAACACGGTATTTCACCCGACCAGCAAATGGTACTTTTCCTGGCCCGGCTGAATATCAAGAAAGGCCTCGACCTGCTTTTGCCCGCATTTCAAAAGGTTCATGAGCAATTACCGAATGCCCAGCTGATATTAGCAGGCCCCGACGACGGTTACCAGGCCGAAACCGAAGATTTTATCCGCAAACACAACCTCGGAGACCGCATTAAACTGGTAGGTATGCTCACCGACACCATCAAAAAAGAAGCGTTAGCCGATGCCGATCTCTTCGTCTCTCCCTCCTATTCGGAAGGATTTTCGATCGCGGTACTGGAAGCGATGACATCCGGCGTACCCGCGCTCGTGTCCGACCGGGTGGGCTTCGGCGACTACATTGCTCAGTACGATGCGGCTTACCTTACCCCACTGAGCAGCGAAGGCGTGGCGGATGGACTTCTTAAAATATTACAAGACAGGTCTTACGCCGAAGGCATCGCAAATCGAGCTTACAAGATGGTTACCGAAAATTTTGACATCCGCGTGGTTGCCAATCAGTTATTGGAAGAATACAAGAAAGTTCAAAAAAAGTAACTACATTTGCGGCCAAAGTAACCGATATGATTGATTTATCCGTCATCATTTTAACACACAACGAATCCAAGCACATCGGCCGGTGCATTCAAAGCCTGTTACAGGTTACTGATAAAATTTTCATCGTCGACTCCCATTCCACCGACGACACTGTTGCAATTGCCGAAGGCCTCGGCGCTACGGTGGTACAGAATCCCTGGGTTTCCTACGCGTTCCAGTTTAATTTCGGTATCCGGAATAACCCGTTCCAGACCCAATGGCTCATGCGCATGGATGCGGACGAGTACATTACGCCCGAACTCGCCGCAGAACTGAACAGCTCGCTCGCGCAGGTGCCTGAAAATGTCTCGGGACTTTACGTGAAACGCAGGGTGATTTTCATGGAAAAATGGATTCGCCGCGGTGGCTATTACCCCATCTGGCTCCTGCGCGTATGGCGGCGCGGGCTGGGCATTTGCGAGGAGTTATGGATGGATGAACATATCAAACTAAGCAGCGGCACCACCGCTCAGTTACAGCACGATATCGTCGATCATAACCTTAATAACCTCACCTGGTGGACGCAAAAGCATAACAATTACGCAATCCGGGAGGTCATCGACCTGTTGAACATTAAATATAACTTTGATAGCAAAGAGACCGTCGAACCGAGTTTCTGGGGCAACCAGGAGCAGCGCACGCGTTTCCTCAAAATCAAATATGCCGGTATGCCGCTTTTCACGAGGCCGTTTATCTATTTCACATTCAGGTACTTCGTGAAGTTGGGGTTCCTGGATGGAACAAAGGGGCTAATGTGGCACGTTTTACAGGGGTTTTGGTATCGCTTCCTGGTGGATGCCAAGATTTACGAAGTGTATCACCGGGTAGGCCGCGACAAGGAAGCTATTGTATCACATTTCAGGACGGAATATGGAAAAGACCTCAGGAACCCAAACCAATCTGTCCGTTTATAACAACGATTGGTACAATCCGGGTGGCTATCCGAAGCTGGTAACATGGTATTTGTTGAACCGGCTGTTCATTCACACACACATTCCATATCCTTCCGCATTCAAGGTTGCATTGCTCCGGCTGTTCGGCGCGAAGATCGGCAAAGGGGTGGTGATCAAGCCAAAGGTGAACGTGAAATACCCCTGGTTCCTGCAAATAGGCGACCATGTCTGGATCGGGGAAAATGTGTGGATCGACAACCTCACATTGGTGACTATCGAATCAAATGCATGCCTGTCGCAGGGCGCAATGCTTTTAACGGGCAATCATAATTACAGAAAAAGCACTTTTGACCTGATTGTGAAGCCCATAACGCTGGGGACCGGCTCCTGGATCGGCGCGCAGGCAACGGTTTGTCCGGGCGTGCAGGTAGGCTCCCACGCGCTGCTGACCGTTGGATCAGTTGCTACGAGCCATTTGGAAGCTTATGGAATTTACCAGGGAAATCCTGCAAAATATATCAAAACAAGAACTATAACCAGTTGAAAGTAAGCATACTTACTGTTGTATATAATGGTGCGGCGACGATCGGTCACTGCATAGAGTCCGTACTCGCGCAAGATTATCCGGATATCGAGTACATTATCGTGGACGGGAATTCGAAGGATGGTACCCAGGAAATCGTGCGGTCGTACGGTGACAAAATCGCCCGTTTTCTAAGCGAACCGGACGCCGGAATCTACGATGCCATGAACAAAGGCATACAATTGGCAACCGGTGATGTCATAGGGATTCTGAATGCCGACGATTTTTACGCGTATCCGTCGGTGATCAGCGAGGTGGCCGGGGTGCTGGCTTCCGGCGATTTCGACGCTTCCTATGGCGATCTTGAATATATTGATGCAAACGATGCAACGCTCGTACGCCGGAAATGGGTCTCTGGTGCTTACAAGGTAGGCGCGTTTTTGAATGGATGGATGCCGCCGCACCCTACTTTTTTCGTCAAGAAAGAGGTCTACAACACACACGGGCATTTCCGCCTCGATCTCGGTAGCGCAGCAGATTACGAACTGATGCTCCGTTTCGTACATCGTGAAAACATCAAGCTTGCTTATGTACCCAAAGTCCTCGTGAAAATGCGGGCCGGAGGTGTCAGCAACAGTACATTCAAGAACCGCATCGCTGCTAACCGGAACGACCGGCTGGCATGGAAAATCAACCATCTCGAACCCCGGTTTTATACTTTGTGGTTAAAACCTTTGAGAAAAATTATACAATTTATCTAAGACACGGAAGTCAACTGAAGTACCTTAAACCAAACAGTAAATATTTTGATATTCAGGCATTTGCATATTACAATTATTGGTTTATATTTCGATATTTGAATTTGGATTTTAGGATCCGCACCTCAACGCACTTCCCAATTTGACAGGCTCATGGAACTACAACTACCTCTGCAAATTCTGACCGAAGGAAACGTCAATACGCTTGTCCATCACGACATCTATCAATGCCTTCTTTCATTCCTGATAGGCTGCTTTCTTTCGATCATTTCAATACCCATCATCATCAACCTCTCCAACCTGCTGCATTTGACTGCCAAGCCGGGTTTCAGAAGCTCACATGAAACGGAAACGCCTACTTTGGGCGGTATTGCCATATTTGCGGCGACTTTAATTGCCTATTTCCTGTGGCCGCATTCGGAGAACATCCTCGATTCGAACCTGATCAGCCTGGCGATGACCGGCGTGATCATCTTGTTTTTCCTGGGGATTAAAGACGATATCCTGGCAGTAGACCCAACGAAGAAACTTATCATCCAGATTTTCGCCTCGCTGATCCTCGTCGCGATGGGGAATTTCAAGGTCGATAACTTCTACGGCATCTTCGGCATTCACGGTGTTTCGGACTTTATCAGCATTCCGCTCACAGTTTTCATTTTCATCGCCATCATCAATGCGATCAACCTCATCGACGGGATTGACGGCCTCGCGGGCGGTATCAGCCTCATTGCAGGCCTTGGGTTCGGGATCTGGTTCATCGCCAACGATCATTTCTCATTCGGTTGCCTTGCATTCGCGATGTCGGGCTCGTTGCTCGGTTTTCTGCGTTTTAATTTTTCCAAAACCAGCAAGATTTTCATGGGCGACACCGGTTCGCTGATCGTCGGCTACCTGCTTTCGATCTTCGCGGTAGAGTTCCTTTCACTGAACGTAGGTTACCTGCACGACCCCAATGCCTATTTCAATGCGCCGATCATCGTGATGGTACTGCTAATCGTGCCGATCTTCGATACATTACGCGTGTTCATCGTCCGCATTTTCAAAGGCGGCTCGCCCTTCGTGGCCGACCGCAACCATATGCACCACATCCTGATCGACAACGGCCTTAATCACTTCTGGGCATCGTTCACATTGTGGATGGTGACCATCATCAACACGGCTTTATTCTTCACGTTCCATGGCGACATTACCAACACCGCATCGTTGTACATTTACGTAGGAATGTTCGGTCTGTACATGGTATTTGCCTATTTTCTCAAAAAACGAATTGTTACCGTCAAAGAGCGGAAAAAATTGGTCAAAAGCCCCTCATTGGCTGACGATGACCTTTCTACCTTCCAATAATCGATGTAACCAGCCGTCTCAAAATCCGTAATGAAATTCTGGCGAATACCTTCCCGGATTTCATTGCGGTGAACCGAATGTTTGTACCTTGCACGAAACATCGTCAACTCAGGTATGAACAAAAAGATTAGAAAAGAAGACGCGCTATACTACCATTCCAAGGGTAGACCAGGAAAAATACAGGTCATCCCCACCAAAGAAACGAGTACCCAGCGCGACCTTTCGCTTGCCTATTCACCCGGCGTGGCCGAGCCTTGTCTGGAAATCGCCGAAAATGTAGAAAATGCTTATTTATATACCGCCAAGGGCAATCTGGTGGCCGTAATCAGTAATGGTACCGCCGTGCTTGGCCTGGGTGATATCGGCCCCGAAGCCTCCAAACCGGTGATGGAAGGGAAAGGCCTGCTCTTCAAAATATATGCCGACATCGACGTTTTTGACATAGAACTCAACACCAAGGACGTCGATGAATTTGTAAGAACGGTCAAGATACTCGAACCGACTTTCGGTGGCGTCAACCTGGAAGACATCAAAGCGCCCGAATGCTTTGAAATAGAAGCGCGGCTCAAAAAAGAGCTGAACATTCCCGTCATGCACGACGACCAGCACGGAACGGCGATCATCAGCGCCGCGGCCATGCTAAATGCATTGGTGCTCGTCAACAAAAAGATCGAAGACATCCGCGTGGTCGTATCCGGCGCGGGCGCATCCGCGGTATCGTGTACGAAGCTGTACCTCTCATTGGGAGCCAGTCCGAAAAACATTGCTATGTTCGATACCAAAGGGCATATTCATAATGGCCGGACGGATCTGAGCGATATGAAGAAGCAATTCGCGACCGACAAGGCTTACGAATCGCTGGAAGAAGCTATGGTAGGCGCCGACCTCTTCCTCGGCCTTTCCACCGCAGACATTGTTTCCAAGGAGATGGTAAAATCGATGGCAAAGGACCCTATTGTGCTCGCCATGGCCAACCCGAACCCCGAAATTCCCTACCCGGATGCCGTAGAAGCCCGCGAAGACGTGATCATGGCCACCGGCCGCTCCGATTACCCCAACCAGGTGAACAACGTGCTCGGCTTCCCGTACATATTCAGGGGCGCGCTCGACGTACGTGCGACGGAAATCAACGAGGAAATGAAGCTGGCAGCCGTTCACGCATTGGCCGACCTCGCTACCAAGCCCGTTCCCGATATCGTGAACCTCGCTTATAATGAGACCAATATCGTTTTTGGTAAAAATTATATCATTCCAAAACCGGTAGATCCGCGCCTGTTAACGACCGTAGCACCCGCTGTGGCGAAAGCCGCCATTGCTACCGGTGTTGCACGGAAGGTGATCACCGATTGGGATGCTTACGAACAAGAGCTTTCGAGCCGCCTGGGGCGCAATGAGCAGATCTCACGCGTGATCCTCAACAAAGCGAAATTATCCCCTAAAAAGGTCGTATTTGCGGATGCCGAGAACATTCAGGTGTTGCGGGCCGCCCAACAGGTACGCGACGAAGGCATTGCCACGCCGATTTTGCTCGGTAATAAGGACACCATCCTGCATTTAATCCGTGAAAGTAAGCTCGACCTGGCCGACGTGTCGATCATCGACCCGCGCGTACCGGAAAGCGATGCCATGATCGAAAAGTATGCCGCCAAATTGTTCGAAAAGCGCAAAAGAAAGGGGCTTACCCCTATTGAAGCACGTCGCACGATGTATTTCAAAAGCTACTTCGGCTCGATGATGGTTGAAACGGGCGAGGCAGACGCATTCATTTCCGGTCTGACAAGAACTTACCCCGACACGATCCGCCCGGCGCTGCAAGTGATCGGTAAGCAGGACGGCGTCAACAAAGTGGCCGGTATGTACATTCTGCTCACCCCGAAAGGCCCGCTGTTTTTCTCCGATACCACCGTCAACCTCGACCCGACCGTCGATGACATCGTGGAAATCACCGAACTGACTGCGAAAGCCGTGGAGCGTTTCAACATCCAGCCGCGCATTGCATTGGTAACTTATGCCAACTACGGCAGCGCCAAAGGGGCCGACGCCGAGAAAATGCGCGACGCTACCGCGATCCTGAAAAAACGCAACCCGTCGATGATCGTGGAAGGCGAGTTGCAGGCGCACCTTGCATTCAATACGACATTATTGAAGGAAAATCACCCGTTCAGCGACCTCGTCGACGGCGGCGCAAATACATTGATCTTCCCCAACCTTTCGGCCAGTAACATCGCTTATAACCTGCTGAAAGAGGCCGCGGAACTCGAAACCATCGGACCAATCCTGCTCGGCCTCAAAAAGCCAGTACACGTGCTGCAATTAGGTAGCTCGGTGCGGGAAATTGTGAACATGGTGGCGATTGCCGTTGTGGAAGCGCAAATGAAAGGCCAGTAATGCTTTTCGATCATGCATAAAACAAAAGAGCCCGTCTCAAATCATTTTTGGGACGGGCTTCTGTTTTAAATGGTTTACAAACGTGTTTTCCGATTGGTATAAGATTTTAGCGGCATGGGCAGTTCCTGAGCTAGATCAAGCCTATCTAAGCTGCCTTCTTCCTGATATTCTGTGCTATCGCAATCAATCCCCATTCGATCTCAACCTTTTGCTTGCCACGGAGCATGAACCGGCGAAAGTTGTGGTTATGCTTGATATTGCCGAAGACAGGTTCGACATCAAAGCACCGCTTTTTTCGTTTCTGGATTCCCTCTTCACTTTTCAGTAACTCGTC
>NZ_FNYL01000034.1 GCF_900109045.1 Dyadobacter sp. SG02 | reverse complement strand
GAGCCCGTCTCAAATCATTTTTGGGACGGGCTTCTGTTTTAAATGGTTTACAAACGTGTTTTCCGATTGGTATAAGATTTTAGCGGCATGGGCAGTTCCTGAGCTAGATCAAGCCTATCTAAGCTGCCTTCTTCCTGATATTCTGTGCTATCGCAATCAATCCCCATTCGATCTCAACCTTTTGCTTGCCACGGAGCATGAACCGGCGAAAGTTGTGGTTATGCTTGATATTGCCGAAGACAGGTTCGACATCAAAGCACCGCTTTTTTCGTTTCTGGATTCCCTCTTCACTTTTCAGTAACTCGTCTGCCTGCTGTTTATGTCTTTCCAGGTCCACATTTACTTGGATAATCCTGTCGCCTTTCGATTTATGGCATGCACCGTTTAAGGGACATTTACCGCAGTTAGAGGCTTGGTATAGCCTGGCGCTTTGTGTAAAACCTGTCGCTGTCCTGCTGACCTTGTTGCCAATGTATCGCATCTTCTGGCCTATTGGACAGATATAATGATCGCCCTGGGGATTATAATGAAGCTTGTCTACACTGAACGGGTGCTTTTTATGAAAGCTTTTATGTTGCTGCTTGTCGAAGAGGCCATATTTCACGTAAGCCGCGATTTTCTTTTCTTCCAACAGCGTGTAGTTCTCTTCCGATCCGTAGCCGGCATCAGCAGTTATTGATTTTAACGAACTGCCAAAGCTGTTTTCATATTGGTCAAGATGTGCAGCCAGCGTGTTGGTGTCGGTAGGATTAGTGTGCAAGGAATAATTTACAATGAATTGGTTAGAAGTCGATATCTGCACATTATAGGCCGGCTTCAACTGACCATTATGCATATGATCTTCTTTCAACCTCATAAATGTAGCGTCCGGATCGGTCTTGCTGTAACTATTGCGGTCGCCCAAAATAGCCTCTTGCTGCTCATAACGGGCGATGCTGGATGGGTAATGCTTGGTCACATATCCTAATTTGGCTTTCATTTTCTTGTCAATATCTTCCCTTTTGCCTAATACCTGATTGAGCTTGTTGACCGTATCCTGAACCTTTTCCTTGCTGATCGTAGTGAAGTCTGGCGGGTCGGGAAGACCATCTTCTGTCGTGGCCACGCTCTGGGCGTATTCCCAGATATGGGCTAACTGTTTCTTAATCTTCTCCTTATTAGTAGCAATCGCCTTCCGCCACACGAAAGTGTACTTATTGGCATTGGCCTCAATTTTGGTGCCGTCTGTGTAGACCTCTTCAATGCTTAACAGACCCTCTTGGGCCAGTAACAATACCACTTCTTCAAAAATCTGGCGCAATGCATCTTTCAAACGCACCCCCCTAAACCGGTTGATTGTATTATGGTCAGGATAGCTCATCGAGCTCAAAAACATGAAGTAAATGCTCTCCTTGCAGGCTGCTTCCAGTTTACGGCTTGAATAGATGTTGCTCACATAACCATAAACGAGCACTTTAAGAAGCATCTGCGGGTGATAACTCGAAGACCCGATCGTGTGATAGGCTGAATGAAGCGGCTCTAAACTGATGCTATTGATCACATCGTTGACCACCCGACAAGCATGGTCTTTGGAGATTAACTCATCTAAACTTGGAGGAAGCAGCATTAATTGCTGCTGATTATAAGGCTTGAAGGTAGGTTGTCGTCGGGCCATCTTTCCTGGATTGCTAATACCTAAAGATAATCAATCACAGAAAATCGGCAAAGCCCATATAACAAAAGAAGGTGCCTTTTTGAGACACCCTC
>NZ_FNYL01000009.1 GCF_900109045.1 Dyadobacter sp. SG02 | reverse complement strand
CCGGGTAGCTATGTGGGGAATAGATAAGCGCTGAAAGCATCTAAGTGCGAAACTAGCCCGAAGATGAATCTTCCACATAAGGGTCGTTGTAGACTACGACGTTGATAGGCTGCAGGTATACGTGTCGAAATACACTCAGCTGAGCAGTACTAATTACCCAACAGCTTGCACAATCATTCTTTATCCTTCATCTCTTCTACTTCCAATATGACATGAAAGTCAACGACCGAATGTGACAATGACCGAATGACCGAATAAAGTATTATTCAATCATTCAAAATTCAATCATTCAATCATTGATAACTCAAAGAGCTTGTTGGTGACTATTGGCCGGGACGGTGCGACGATTCGCTTCACCTCCTTGCAATACCACAACAGACCAACAAAAGAGCTTGTTGGTGACTATTGGCCGGGTGTTCACCTCTTCCCATCCCGAACAGAGAAGTTAAGCCCCGGACCGCCGATGATACTTGGTTCAAACCTGGTAAAGTAGGTAGTCGCCACAATTATTAAACACAAAAAGCCTCCCCATAAAGGAGGCTTTTTTGCGTTTTAGGCAGGTACCGGCCGATGTTATCACGGTTAAGCCTCAATCTTTCCCAATACCCTTCCTCCGCGTGGACTCCCGCACAATTAACTCCGTGGGCAAGGAAATCTCCTGCATGTACATACAAAGTTGTGGCAACTCATTCAATAATGATACCCTGATCGGGTTGTCGGTACCTGTAACCTTTGGCTGACAAATACCAACTGCTAACCCAGATTGCCAATCACAAACCAAATTTCAGATCTACTCAAGACCTTGTTGCCACCCGGGCTGTGCTGATTAATTTTGTCATGTAAGTCAAACAAAATCAGACAGTAACCAGCCATGATAACGCAAAGCCCAAGCGCTCAGGAATCAATCTCAGTATCTGACCAGCTTCGCCCCGCCGAAGATTTGCTCATCTTTTTTCTCTCGATGTTTACGATCGGCGATCAGGAAAGCTTCTTGGAGGAAGCCATGTTCGAACATGGCGACCGAATGGAGGAGCTCGTGTAATCGCCCCTGCCCATTTAACAATACATTGTCGCCTATTAAACAACTTATTTTTGCTATTAGCCATGAAAAATCAGAAGATTGCCTTCTTTACTGCAGTAATTGTATTCAGTTTTTGCATCCGGACTTTTGGGCAGGAGCATACCGCTCCCGCTTCCTTCCCCTATTCCAACCGCTTCACACTGGGTGGGGGCGTCAGTCAGATCCTGCTCGGTGGTTTCAATGTCCAGGCGGAGTATACTACCAAACGTTTCGTTTTCGACTATTCCCACGGGTTCAACCTGCATTTCAAAGGCAACGCGGCCTCGCTGGTGGCACAGCGCCAGCAATTGCAGGAAAAGCTTACCCATACGCTGGGATTCGGTGTCGGATACCGCATCACGCCCCGATTCGATATCCGTTTCGAGCCAAAAATCCACTTTTACGAAGTTAATTACAATGGTGACGCGGCCGGTCCGCAACCATTGAAATCCTATCACACGGTGACATTGGGTGCAGGCGCTTACTACCGTTATTATCCATTTGAACACCAGAAAAATGTCCTTGCTGGCATCCTGATCATGCCCAGTGTAAGATACTGGCCCAATGTGTCGAGTTCGCTGGATGACAATTCTTTCACCTACTTTAATAAAATCACCGACAAACTGGAGACCTATAAAGCCGCGCCACAGGGTTTTCCGGCTACAAAGGGTCTGCTGGCTAACATCACGATAGCCTATACATTCGGGATGAACAAGTGACAAGTTATGTAACTAGCGCGCCCCGCAAATGTCGTTACGATGACATTCGCGGGGCGCACCAGTTTACATAGCTAATCAAAATGCCAATGCCGCGAGTGAATCGGTTAGTTTTTGAATAAGAGGTTTAAGCACCTTCGCCGCCATTTCTGCGGCTCCCCCGGTGGTGACCTTGGAAATGCTTTGCTGCGAAATGGTCTCGGTGTGTTTGACTTTTCCAGTCGATACTTCTACCAGCCGTGTTGCCAGCGTCGCAGAACCTTGCGGGTTGTATTCGACGACGGTCCCGGTAAGTACATAACTGACACGGAGTTGCTTTCCGACGCGCACCGCAGCTGCTGTCGACTCGCCATTCACCGCCGCCAAATCGGCCTGCGAGGCATCCCTGGTGTGCCTTACATCTACGACATCAAACCTTTTGCTTTTGTAAAGTTCAAATGCGATGCTGGCCTGGAGTTGCCGTTTGGCTTCGTAGGTCATTATCGACGCGTCTGAGCCGGGTGTGAATTCTATCACTGCGACTTTTACCTTATCTGGTTGTTCCGCGGGCATTTTTGCGCCACCAAGTACCGCGCTCATGAAAGCGAGTCCCAGCATAGGGGCGGCCATTAAGTTTTTAAATATCTTTTTCATGCTATAAATATTTTAGTGATTCAGTACGGAAGCCGGCAGCCTGGACGGGCTTATTGTTTCAATACTTTCGTTGTAAAGGTTTGATTTCCATAAGTTATCGTTACCATGTACAAGCCCGGTGGGACCGTTTTCCCCTGGTAATCGGTACCATTCCAGAGGTGCTTATGCTCGCCGGGCGTGGCATTGTCGGTTGAAAAGCCTGCGACGCGTGTACCGCTATTGGTATAGATACTGATGGATGCGGAAATGTTTTCCGGAAGCTGGTACGCAATTTCGGTCTGATCTTTAAATGGATTGGGGTAAGCCCGGAGCTTTCCTGCTTTTTCCGCACTTTCCGGTCTTGGAAGGGATGCAATCGCTTCGGCCATCGCCACCCGGCTCGCGAGGTCGGTTTCTGCTCCCCGGCGACCGGCCGCATTCGATACCCCGATAGTAACCTCGCCGACGGGCGCCCTCAGTGTCATAGCCCGGTCAATCGTTACCGGTCCCGTGTACGTGTTTCGGGCTACGTATACCTGTGCACCGGCAGGCGCGTGCTGCGCCGCTTGCTGTATCGTCAGGTAGGGTTTGTCTATGGCACCGCTGGCAGGGTTATACAATCCATCCGGGTCTACGTAAATCGAATTGGCGGAATAGAAGTGGGCGAGTTGATTTCGGAAGTCGTCGTCCCGGAAACCCATCGCCACTGGCGCCATACCATCAACACCATCGTGCGAATGTACTCCGATGGCCACATTCGATGCCTGGTAGGTAACAGGTGCTCCACCATCACTCCCATACGCCGGTCCGCTCGCATGGACAACGCCAATTCCATTGTGGAGCGCGAAATCATCGCGATAGGCATCAGCCCAAACCGAGAGGTAATCGTCCTGTTTCAATAGGGAGGTTTGCGTTACATGAAGGGTCTTAAACCCGTCGCTTCCCGCCAGGCCGGGGAATACGCCGTAGTGAAGCAATTCAACCGGCACATCGCCCATCGATTCGATAATGGAAGAGTTAGGATTGCGTGCGATGCGGAAATATTCCCGCTGACGCTCTCCGGGCCTGAATCCGGTGCTGTTCGGCAACGGGGAGATGATCGCATAACCAGCCATAATGGTCGTCTGTTTTTGCAGGTACTTGTAGGGTACCACGGATGAAAATAGAATTGCATCGCTATTGGCGGTCGATACCGGATACTGGTCCTGAGGAGCGGGGTGATTCACGGTCGCGCCGTTCGAAGCCGGTACATTAAACTCAATGACGTCGTATGATTGGTCCACAATATGACCGCTGTAAATCGCCGCCGAAGTCACGATGGCCCCGTTCGGTGCAATCCAGCCCGTGCCGTGCGATTCGCTTCCATTGGTAAACCTGCCTACCGCGTCAGCGTATGGATAATCACTGGCGGATTTCGAGGTTCTTGCGGTTGAAGCGTGGTGCTGTTCCTGAAAAGTTTGCAATGGCCGAATAGGGTCTCCGCCCACGCGGGCCGGGCTGCTGCTAATCTTTATGGAGCTGATATTGACCGTATTCCGGTCGCCGGGTGCCGCGACAAGCGAGACATTCACCGATTGTCCGTTGAAGTAAGCTGAGCTGTAACGCCAGTTTTCGAGATCCTCGCTGCGAATTTCCTGTCGGGCGCCATCGGTGCCTTCCAGTACCAGAAAACTGCTGTTACCCAATTGAGTACCTTTGAAATACAATCGCAGAAATGAGGTATTTGCCCAGGTTACCTGCGTCAGGAACCTTGGTTGCCTGTCGCCTGTCGTATCCGCATGGTAGCGGAATGATTGCGGTACCATCGTCTGGGCCATTGCCGCCCCGCAGGACAGGCTGACCAGACCCAAAAATAGGAGATTGACTAGTTTCATAGTTTTTACAGAATAATGCACCTATTGAAGACTAACCAACACCAGCACCAGCCCGCGGCCCGTTTCCAGGCCCGTCATCGCCTTGCCGATAATAGCTCCCTGCGCCAGCTGGCCGTCGGTCGCCTTCATCGCATGGCCGGCTGTGGTGGAAGTTGTGAGAAGGTCGCCGGGACGAACGGCCCCGGAGGTGGCGTCGACGCGGCAATAAACCCTTCCGGTGAGCGCGACCGGATACTGTCCGCTCGCGAGCGTGCCTGCCTGGCCCATCAGCATACCCGGCTGCACCTCACCGGCGCCGCTGATGATGCCGGCGACGGTTTTGTCGTAAGCTCCCCGGGCCTCCCGCAGTTGCCCTGGTTTCGCGGGATCAATGCTGACCACCGTACCCGGAAGCAGCGTTTCGCCCGCTTCGATGTCAAATTGTTCGGCCAGGTCGGCTCCGCCGGTGATTTCCAGTACTTTCGTCGACGTAGTACCGTTAACCTGTAAAGTTTTTGAGGGTGTTGTGAGGCCGATGCCTACATTACCCGCCTGGGTAATGACCATGGCCGCGTCGGAAGAACTCGCGGTTTTGGAGAAAACCAGCTTCCCTGCTCCGGCCGACCAATTCGAGTTGCCGACCCCAATCCGCCACGCGGCACCGCCACTGCCCGGATTGATCAGTTTCAGCTGCATGTCGCCCTCGGATGCTATGCTTAGCCGGGCCTCATTGTCGGTCGTGCCTACTTTGACACGCCCTCCGCCATTGGCGAGCAGAATATCTTTATCCGATGTATTGTTCAGGTAAAGTGGGTCGGAACTTTCCAGCTGATTACCGTCCATGTGCAGGCTATGCGTGTTGCTACCCACCACGGAGGTCAGCGTCAGCGCGCCGCCATCCAGTATACCGCCGTTTTGAACAACATTCTGTCCATGAATTGTAACCTCGAGAGGGTCGTTGACGGCATTGCCTAGCCGGATACCCCCAGGACTCATGGAGAACAATGCTTTTCCATTGTTTCGGATCCGGAAGGTCGATTCATTGTTGATGGACCAGATGGTAGAAGTGCCGTTGAACAAGCTCCTGCGGAGTTCTATTCCGGCAGTCTGTGCATCCAGCTGATTGCCACCCAGCGAACCCACCCGGATGTAGGTGTCCACGGTGTTTAGCACATCCAGACTTCGCTGCGGGCTGGATGTCCCAATCCCGACTTTTACAGAGGGTAATACGTACTGATTGCCTCCGACCGTAAGCCATTGGGCGAAGAGCAGATTCGGATTGATGAGAGAGAGCAGGATAAAAAACGCTGCCACGCTTACTGTTTTCATTTCTGTTAAAAAGTAATGG
Source organism: Dyadobacter sp. SG02 (assembly GCF_900109045.1). Taxonomy (GTDB): domain Bacteria; phylum Bacteroidota; class Bacteroidia; order Cytophagales; family Spirosomataceae; genus Dyadobacter. Next base: position 367,784 of record NZ_FNYL01000009.1, on the reverse strand, counting down.
TGAGGATGCCTACTGCTTAAAGGTGATTCGGCGAATACCTTGTGACAGCAAAACTAGCATTGACCCCGCCAACCCTTTTAGCACGCATTTCCCAAAAATTAGCACTGATATAACATCAAGTTAATCAACTGAAAATCATTGAATTAATATCGATATTCTGAGTTATCGGTATGCTTTTGCCTGGCATATTCGGAAGGCAGCATTCCAAATTGCTCTTTAAAGCATTTGGAGAAATAGGAGAGGTGATTGAACCCGGACTTGTAGGCAACCTCGGCCACCGGGCTGCCGGATTTCTGTAACAGGTCGGCGGCCCGTTGCAAACGAATGTAGCGGATAAAATCGGACGCAGACTGATCGGTAAGGGCTTTCAATTTTCGGTGCAGCTGCATTCGGCTCATACCCATTTCCTGTTGGAGCATTTCCACGTTAAAGTCCTCCTGTGATATGTGCTCATCGATGATACGTATCACTTTTTCCAGAAATTCACCCTCCCGGTCGCGTACGGGCGTGCCGGTCGGTTGCAGTACCACTTCCCGGCTGTATTTCTTTCGTAAAAGATGACGTTGCGCAAGGAGACTGTTGATACGGGCCACCAGTTCGTCCAGGACGAAAGGCTTTGCCAGATATTGTTCAGCGCCAAGTTCAAAGCCTTCCATCCGGGAATCGATGTCATCTTTGGCCGTCAGCAGGATCACCGGAATATGGCTGGTCAGGTCGTCTTCTTTGAGGCATCGGGTTAACGAAAACCCGTCCATTACCGGCATCATGATATCGGAGACAATCAAGTCGGGTATTAAACTGCGCGCTACCACCAATCCTTCGTCGCCCTGCATCGCATGCACCACCTGGAACCGGTCGGAAAGTTGCTGCCTGAGATAATGATTTAATTCCGGGTGGTCTTCTACCAGCAATAGCGTCGGCCGGTCTTCCTGCGTAAGTTCGGCGCTCTCCTGTTTTGTCAGGAAGTTGGGCCTAGCAACCGCTTTGTCAGCCGATTGGCCGGTGCCTATGGTCGAAACCACTCTATGTAAATCATTATCAAACGACGGCGCGTCGGTTTTCAACGGTAACCACACCTCGAATGTGCTGCCCGATTCAGGCAGACTATTTACCCGGATCGAGCCATGATGGAGGTCTACGAGCTCCTTGGTCAGCGCCAGGCCCAGGCCGCTGCCTTCAAAAGCCCGCGTTTCGGAAGAATCGATCTGGTAAAACCGATCGAAAATCCTGCTTTGCAACGATTCGGGCATACCTACACCCGAATCGCTCACGGTAATCCAGAGGCCGCCTGGACGGTCTGCTTCCACCCGATGTTCCACTCGGAGTTCTACCCGGAGGATAACCCGGCCACCGGAGGGTGTGAACTTGATGGCATTCGACAATAAATTATAGACAATTTTTTCAAGTTTATCGGCGTCGTAAGCAACCAACGGCTCGCTGGCCGGTAAATCAATTTGATACAGGAGTTTTTTTGCCTTGGCCATCGGCTCAAAATAGAGTGCGGTCTGGCGAAGGAAACCGATTAGGTTATCCCATTGGTAATTCAGTTTAAGCATACCCATCTCAGCCTTGGCGAGGTCAAGCAGCTGGTTGACCAATCGAAGCAGCCGGTTCGCATTGCGTTCCATCATGTGCGCTTCTTCACCGGTAATGCTTCCCTGTTTTTGAAGCGGTGCCAGGATCAGTTGCAGCGGCGTACGGAATTCATGGGAGATATTGGCAAAAAATTGGGACTTGACCCGGTCCAGCTGCTTGATATGGGCTGTTTCGGTCAGCAGTAGCTCAGTCTCCTCATTCCGAAGTTGCAGTTTTTGTGAAAGTTGGTACTGCTGATTTTCCAGCGAAAGCTTCAAGTTGTATTGCCGGAGCTTGTAGCGGTTAAACAGGAGGTATCCGATCAGCGCGGCCAGCAGCACAAAGGCGATGAGCACGGTGATCAACATACGCTGTTGGCTGAGTGACGCCTGCTGGGCTTGCAGCCGAAGGCTTTGTAACCGAAGTTCTCGGTTTTTTTGCTCGGTCTGGTACCGGGCTTGCATGTCCGCGATTTGCTTCGAGAGCTTCGCCGATTGCAGGCTGTCGGAAAGGCTGATATAGTCCTGGTGATGCCGGAGCGCCAGGTCCTGGTTTCCCAATGCGGCATGAATGAGCGGCAGGAGCGACAAGGCGGCCTGTTCGAGCGCCTTGGCGTCAATTTTCCGGGCAATGCCAAACGATTTCTCAGCGTATACCAACGCTTCCCGAAAATCATTCTTCGCAATATAAAGCCGTGCGAGGTCAGTATAAGAAATGGCAACATTGCCCAGATTATTTTTCCGGCTATCGATGGCCAACGACCGGTTATAGTAATCGAGGGCCTTATCGTATTGTTTTTGCATACGATAAATCATGCCCAGGTTATGAAACGTATTCCCCATGCCCTGTTCGTCGCCCAGGGATTCGTGAATCTGAAGAGATTTTCGGTGATATTCCAATGCGTGGTTGTAGTCCTGCCGATCAAAGTAAATATTACCCAGATTTCCGTAAATGGCAGCCAGTTGAAGGGTAAATGCTTGTTTTTTAGCAATACTTTCCGCCTGCAAATTGGATTCAATGGCGGCGGGGTAAAGTTTGAGATACCGGTTAATGATACCCATGCCGATATACATTCTGCAAGTCTCCTTCGCTTCGCCTAAACGGTCAAATAGGGCGACGCCCGACTTGCTGGCTTCCAGCGCCTTCGTGTATTCGCTTCGCTCGGCGTAAATACGGGCCAGTAACTGGTAAGCTTTTCCTTCCGAAAACGTCAGATGATGGGTTTGTGCACCCTTCAAAGCCGCTAGCGCAGCCGCCAGCGCTTGTTCCGGTTGCGACGAAGTCAGCTCGGCAGCCCGGTCAAGTTGTTGACTTACTTTGTCCTGAATGGTACCCGGTTGCGCCCACAGGAACGCGCCTCTTGTGAACAATACCAGGCAGAGCATTACGCTAAATCTTAAGTTCATCGCTGCTGACGAAAAAGATTTCCGGGATGCCTGCCGGCGAAAAAAAACTGGAATTTAAACAAGAGTGACTTTGAGGTTGTTCCAGATATTCTCCGCGATTTCGAAGCAGGATTTACGGTGTTTTCGCAGTGTAAATTAATAAGATTTTGAGGTAAAATCAGTATCGAAACTACGCCTGTTTCCCGCGCACTCGTTGAATGCCCAGATCTTCATCCCAAGCCCCTCGATATCCGGAAAATATAATTATTTGCATAAAAAATTTTTCAATATGTGCTAAATCGGTTTACTTTGTTTGCTAAACCGATTTACTAAGTCATAAAATCGGCCTTAACCATCCAATACCCTATACTTATGAGACGCATTTTACTCTTTTTCCTGGCTTTTGCCCTGTTTGGAGGGGCGGCCCGGGCGCAGCAGCAGGTGGCCGGCAAGGTGACCGATTCCCGGGGAGAACCTTTGCCCGGTGTCAACATTATTGTAAAAAACACCTCTACCGGAACCGTCACGAATGTCGACGGAACCTATTCGTTGAAAGTTTCGGAAGCCAATAGCATCCTGCTTTTTTCCTATATCGGCTATACTCCGGCAGAGGTGCCGGTGAATGGGCGGTCGAATATCGATGTGACGATGAAGGAGGACCAGCAGCATCTCGACGAGGTCGTAGTGGTAGGCTACGGAACGGTGAAAAAATCGGACCTGACGGGCTCGGTGGCTTCCATTACCTCCGCCGAACTGAAAGCAGTGCCGGTCGCGACATTCGACCAGGCTTTGCAGGGGCGTGCCGCGGGGGTCCAGGTGGTGCAGTCGAACGGCGTGCCGGGCGGCGGCACGAATATACGTATACGCGGTACCACGTCGGTGAGCGCGAGCAGCGAGCCCTTGTACGTCATCGACGGGATGCTGATCAACAACAACCCCGGCGAAATGTCGGCAGGCGGGCGCGGGCCGTCCATTAATCCGCTTTCGACCATTAACCCGGGTGATATCGAATCGATCGAGGTGCTGAAAGATGCTTCGGCGACGGCGATTTACGGTTCGCGGGCAGCCAACGGCGTAATCCTGATTACGACGCGTAAAGGCAAGGCAGGAAAGGCTTCCATTAATTTTGAAACTTATTACGGCAGCCAGCAGGTCACCAAAACGCTCGATATGCTGAATGCGACGCAGTTTGCCGAGCTTGTGAACGAAGCGCAGACCAATGCGAAACTGGCGCCGGTATATACCAATCCGGCAAGTTTTGGAGAAGGTACCAACTGGCAGAAGGAGCTTTTCCGCAAGGCATCCATTGCCAATTACCAGGTTTCGCTGGCAGGAGGCAACGAAAAAACGCGTTATGCGATGGGCGGCGGGTATTTCAAGCAGAACGGGATCGTACAAGGTTCCGATTTCGACCGCTATTCCTTTAAACTGAACCTGGATACCGACATCAGCAAAAGGCTGAAAGTGGGTACCAACCTGGCTTACAACCGCATGTCCACCAACGGTGTGCTCACCGGTCCGGGTAATGTGGTGCAGGGTGTGGTGACGAATGCATTGATGTTCAACCCGATACTGCCGGTGTACGACCCGTCGAGGCCGGGCGGCTACACATTCCAGCACGACCGGCGCGACGCGGTGGCCAACCCGATCGCGGAAGCGAAAGAGTATGAGGCTATTACCACCACTTCGCGCGTGCTCGGCTCGGTTTTCGCGGAGTACCAGATCATCGAGGGGCTTACGTTCCGGTCGAGTTTCGGGATCGATGCGTTGAATACCAAATCCAACACATTCGGCCCCAACTTTTTGAAACGGACTGAAAATAGCAAAGGCGAGGCTTCGGTAACGACCTTGCAGGCATTGACCTGGCTGAATACCAATACATTTAATTACACCAAACAGATTAATAAGGATAACAGCTTTAATGTGCTGCTGGGCCTGGAAACGCAGAAATTCCGCAATGAATCGGTGAATGCCTACGCATTCGGTTTCCCGGACTCGCGTACGGGCTGGCACGATATCGGTTCGGCCGAAAACCCGCAGACTACTTCCAACGGTGAGCTGCAATGGAGCATGCTGTCGTATTTCGGAAGGGTGAATTACTCTTTTAAAAACAAATACCTGTTTACGGTGACGGGCCGCAGCGATGGTTCTTCGAAGTTTTCGGAAGGCCGGAAATTCGGTTTCTTCCCGTCGGCGGCATTTGCGTGGAAGGTTTCTGAAGAGAATTTCATGAAATCGGTGAATTTTATCCAGGACCTGAAATTCCGCGCGAGCTATGGCCGCACGGGCAACCAGTCGATCCAGCCTTACCGCTCGCTGGCGCTGATCGGAGCATTGGGACAAGGTGTTTTCTCGACCACCGGACAGGAAGTGATCCGCGGCCGCGAGCCGGTTTCCTATCCCAACAAATCGCTCAAATGGGAAACGACCGACCAGGTCAATGCGGCGATCGACCTTTCGGTGCTGAAAGGAAGGCTCGACATTACCGTTGAAGCCTACAATAAAAACACGATAGATTTGCTCCTCGACACGCCTATTCCCTATACCACCGGGTTTGAAAACACCTTGCTGAATATCGGCAATGTACGCAACCGCGGTATCGACGTGGCGATCAACTCCGTGAACCTCGACGGGAAAGTGCAATGGAACACTTCGCTCAACGTTTCGGTGAACCGCAACAAGATCACCAACCTCGCCCGCAACGGGGATGTGAACCTCGGCGTAGGCGGTAACATCCTTCGTGAGGGCGAACCGATCGGTACGTTCTTCGGCTATGTGTTCGACGGTATTTACCAGACCGACGAGGAGGCTAAACAGAGCCCGGCCATTGCAGGCCAGTCACCCGCCGCCGGCGACCGCAAATACAAGGATATCAGCGGGCCGAACGGCACACCCGACGGCATTATCAACGATTTCGACCGCACGATCATCGGCTCCGCACAGCCGGATTTTACCTGGGGCCTGAACAACAGCGTCACATTTAAGAACGTCACGTTATCGCTGTTCTTCCAGGGCTCGCAGGGTAACCAGATGGTGAACCAGAACCTGGGCGACCTCGCGAATGTCAACGGCAAACAGAATGTACTGGCCGAAGCGGGCCTGGGCCGCTGGACGCCGCAGAACCACAGCAACCGATACGCCCGCGCCCTGGCGACAGCGAACGATAATGTGTTTTCATCCCGCTTCATCGAGGACGCTTCCTACCTGCGTTTGAAAAACATCACATTAGGCTACAACTTCGCTGCGCCGGTGCTCAAAAAGCTCGGGCTGGCCAGTGCGCGCCTGTACGTAAGCGCGACCAACCTCTGGACTGTCACGAATTACAGCGGTTATGATCCGGAAGGCAATGCTTACGGTAACACCACCAACATCGTGGGTGTCGATTTCGGCAGTTACCCACAGGCCAAAACTTACACCGTGGGCCTCAATTTCGGATTCTAGTTTCCATACGATTTACCCTGAATGCAATGAAAAGATTTAAATACATCCAAACATCCGGACTGGTACTCGCGACGGCGTTTTTCTGCCTCACCGCCTGCGAAGGTTTCCTGAAAGAGGACCCGCAGGACCGCATTGCCCAAGACCGGTTTTACCAGACGGCGGAAGACGCCACGGCTGCTGTCAATTCGGTTTATTCCAACCTCGGTTCCACCTCGTCGGGGCCGGAGGGCATTTACCACAGTACCACATGGATTGCCGCCGGGCTGGCTTCCGACGAGATGATCAACAAGCAGGAAGGTGCCATTGCCAACGACCAGCTGGCGACTTTTTCGTGGAATGCGGAGAACGGGAGCGTGAGTACCCTTTGGCGCATTCATTATAAAACCATCACACTGGCGAACATCGCGATCGAGCGCATCCCGCCGATCAATATGGACGAAACTTTGAAAAGCAGGTTGGTGAATGAGGCGAAGTTCCTGCGGGCACTGGCCTATTTCAACCTGGTACGGATGTTCGGAAACGTGCCTTTGCTGATCAAGGAGGATGAACCGCTGAATCCCGAGGTTTCGGATGTGAATGCGATTTATACACAGATTATCAGTGATTTGCAGGCGGCTGAGGCATTGCCTTTGGACGGAGAAATCCAGGAAGGCCGGGCCACCAGCGGTGCGGCCAAGGCATTGCTGGCAAAAGTTTATCTCACGAGAAAAGATTTCCAGAATGCTTCCGCCAAGGCATTGGAAGTGATCCAGTCAAACAAATATGCGCTGTGGGAAAATTTCGCGGACGCATTCAAACATCCTAACCGCAATGGCAAGGAGGCGCTTTTCTCGGTAAGCTTCGGCGACGGTGGGGGCAGTATTTCCTTCTGGGAGTTCGGGCAGTTCAACGTTCGGTTGCTTCCGCCGGAGCTTTCGAAGGAAATTGCCGGTATCCGTAACACCCAGGGCTGGCAGGCGGCTACGAAGGATTTGTACGATTCTTTCTCCGAGCAGGACGAGCGCAAAAAGGTCACTTTCCTGACCGAGTTCGTGAACGACAAAGGCACGACCATCAAGCTGAAAGACATTTATATTCAGAAGTATTGGGACAGAACGGCGGAACCCTACGCGGGCGACTCGCAGCAGGATTTCCCTGTGATCCGCTATTCCGACGTCCTGCTCACGTACGCGGAAGCGCAGGCGGAGATCGGAAATACGGCCGTCGCCAACCAGTATGTGAACCTGGTACGAAAAAGAGCGAACCTCGCGGAGGTTAATCTGGCGGGCGGAACTGCTTTAAAAGAGGAGATCCTGGATCAGCGGCGGAAGGAATTTGTGGCGGAAGGGCACCGCTGGTACGATCTCGTGCGGACCGGGACGTTGGAAGCGAAGGTGCAAAAGGCCAAATCCATTACAGTAAAGCCTATTTACGAACTTTTCCCGCTCCCGCAGCGCGAAAGGGACGTGAACCAGAAGCTCCCGCAGAACCCGGGCTATTGATCGAATATTTGTTTCCTCTTGCTTATACGGGGCGTGGATGATCCGCGTCCCGGTATTTTAAGGTTAATATAACATGATGTATCGTATTATCGCCCTTGCGGCAGCGCTCGGTCTTTTCTCTGCCTGCGGGGCAGATCGCAACAATGCTCAGACACAGGAAAAGCAGGAGCGTCCTCCCGCCGAATATGTGAACCCGTTTATCGGCGCGAGCACCAGCACCGGCAAAGCCGGGACGTACCATGGCCTGGGCAAGACCTTCCCGGGCGCGACCACGCCTTACGGCCTCGTGCAGGTGAGCCCCAATACCATTACAGGCGGCGACAATGGTTCGGGTTACAGTTATGAGCACACATCCATCGAGGGCTTCGCATTTACCCAAATGAGCGGCATAGGCTGGTATGGCGACCTGGGTAACCTGCTCGTGACGCCCACCACCGGCCCGCTGCATACCGCGCGGGGAAAAGAAGGGGCAGGGAGCGGTTACCGTTCGAAGTATTCCAAAGAAGATGAAAAAGCCTCCGCGGGCTATTACGCCGCCACTTTGACCGATTATGGTATCCGCGCCGAGATGACCGCCGCGCCGCACAGCGGCATGCTGCGGTTCACATTTCCCGAAAACAAGCAGTCGCGCGTGCAGATCGACCTTGCGCGCAGGGTAGGGGGCACGTCCACGCGCCAGTATATAAAGGTGGTCGACGACCACACGATCAAAGGATGGATGGAATGCACCCCCGAGGGCGGCGGATGGGGCAATGGCGACGGGCAGGCCCGGTACACCGTTTATTTTTATGCCCAATTCAGCAAGCCATTCAAAAAGCTCGGTGCCTGGAAAGCCGACATTCCGAAAGACTGGAAACGCAAACGCGAGGAAATTGAAAGCGACCGCTACCAGGAACGCGTAGCCCAAGCGGCGGTTATGGACTCCATTACCGAGCTGCAAGGCGACCATTTGGGTGTATTCGCGGAGTATGACACACAAAAGGGCGACGAGGTGCTGTTCAAATCCGGCATTTCGTTCGTGAGCATGGAGGGGGCCGAGAAAAACCTGCAAAAGGAAATTACCGGCTGGGATTTCGACGGGCTTCATAAACAGGCTGTCGATCTTTGGAACAATGCATTGGGCAAAATGGCCGTTTCCGGCGGCAGCGACGACGACAAGCGTATTTTCTACACGGCATTATACCACACGATGATCGACCCGCGCCTGTTTGCCGATGTGGACGGCAGCTTCACGGGCGGCGACGGCAAGTTGCATCAGTCGCAGGAATATACCCGCCGCACGATTTTCAGTGGCTGGGACGTGTTCCGAAGCCAGTTTCCATTGCAATCGCTGATCAACCCGCGGCTGGTGAACGATATGGTGAACTCGTTGCTCTCGCTGGCCGACGAAAAGCAGAAAACCTACCTTGAACGCTGGGAAATGCTGAATGCGTACAGTGGCTGCATGATCGGTAATCCGGCAATATCCGTCATAGCCGACGCCAATGCGAAAGGTATTGCCCGTTTCGACAAGGAAAAAGCATTGCGATATGCCGTGCAGACCAGCAACCAGTTCGGTAATGGCGAGCGCGGCTATACCGTGGAGCCGTTTGGAATATCCAACACATTGGAATACGCCTATACCGAATGGTGCACCGCATCGCTTGCCAAATCACTGGGCAAAGACGATGTGGCGGCAATTTTTGAAAAGCGCGGACAGAGCTATCGCAACATTTTCGACTCGACAAAAGGCTGGTTCCGCCCGAAAGACAAGGACGGTAAATGGCAGCCATGGCCGAACGAGGGCCGTTTGAAACAATGGTATGGCAGTATCGAAAGCAATGCGTATCAGCAGGGCTGGTTCGTACCGCAAGACGTCGAAGGTATGGTGGCATTAATGGGCGGCAACGAGAAAGTCGCGTCGGACCTGTCGGTATTTTTTGAAAAAGTCCCCGAAAACATGATGTGGAACGACTATTACAACCACGCCAACGAGCCGGTGCATCACGTGCCGTTCCTGTTCAACCAGGTAGGCAAGCCGTGGCTGACGCAGAAATGGACGCGGGAAATCTGTCGCCGCGCTTACCACAACTCGGTGGAAGGGCTTGTGGGTAATGAGGATGTAGGACAAATGTCGGCCTGGTATGTGCTGGCGGCGGGCGGGCTTTACCAGGTTTGTCCGGGCAAGAACCGGTTCGAGATCACGAGCCCTGTTTTTGAAAAAGTGACCCTTCGCCTCGATCCGACTTATGCCAAAGGCAAGGAATTCACGATCATCGCGCATGGTAATTCACCTGCCAACGTGTACATCCAGAGCGCGAAGCTCAATGGCAAACCCCATAACCAATGCTTCATCGATTACAGCGACATCGCCGCAGGCGGCACGCTGGAACTGACAATGGGGCCAAAACCGAATCAGGAATTCGGTAAATAATACCTGAACCTTAACCTTGAAATTTTGAAAAAGTACGCATTCCTAAACCCACTCATTCTGGCCGTTCCGCTGGCATTTTGCGGTGTTGCAACGCAGGCACAGAAAGCCTATTTCATCGATGGCTACCATGGCGGCGTGTACGGGCATTATCCCGTTGGTTACACGCAATTTGTTGTAGATCAGCTTAAAAAGAACCCGTTCTGGAAAATTAACCTGGAAATAGAACCCGAAACCTGGGATTCCGTGAAGGTACGGGAGCCGGAGGCGCTGGCGGAATTTCAGCAGCTGTTTGCCGACCAGTCGATGGCCGGGCGCGTCGAATATGTGAGCCCGGCTTACGGGCAGAGCTATTTGTATAATGTTTCCGGCGAGAGCATTATCCGGCATTTCGATTATGGTATGAGAAAGTTGAAAACCTACTTTCCTACGGCGGTTTTTACGACCTATTCATCGGAGGAACCGTGTTTTACCAGCGCATTGCCACAGATTTTGAACTCATTCGGCTACAAATATGCCTCTCTGAAAAACCCGAATACCTGCTGGGGCGGGTACACGCGGGCATTTGGCGGGGAGCTGGTGAACTGGGTAGGGCCCGACGGCTCGCGCATTACCACCGTGCCGCGCTACGGCAGCGAAGGCCTCGAACCGAACTCCACCTGGCAAACCGAAGGCTGGACCAACTCGCCGAAGTACATTAACGACGCACTGAAATCGGGCATTAAGAACCCCGTAGCGATGACCTTGCAGGACGCAGGCTGGAAAAACGGTCCCTGGATCGGCAACGGCGACCGGGGTTACCAACCGACCGAATACAAAACCTGGCGGGACTATTTTGCCAACGCGTCCATTGGGAAAAGCGGGCAGGACTGGCATTTCTCGCAGGAAGACATGCAGGTAAGCCTCGTATGGGGCTCGCAGGTGCTGCAAAAGATTGCGCAGCAGGTGCGGATATCGGAGAACAAGATCGTAATGGCCGAGAAGATGGCCACTTTGAACAAGCTGTACCGCAATGCGCCCTGGCCGCAGGCGGCTATCGACGAAGCCTGGCGGACGCTCATGCTTTCGCAGCACCACGACTGCTGGATCGTGCCGTACAATGGCAAACCACGTAACACCTGGGCCGACAAGGTGGTGGTGTGGACCGATACCACGAACCGGATCAGCGACCGGATCATTTCGGCAACCGCCGGAACAGCCGGGGCCGATTTAGCGCACGCGGTCGTCCACGTTTTTAACACAACAGGGAATTCTAAAACCGAACACGTTGCTTTGCGTTTGCCTGCGGGAACCGATCCGCAGGCACTCAGCATTGTCGACTCGAAGAACAAGCCGGTACCCGTTCAGGCGGCCGCGGAGGCAGGTACGAGCGTCTTGTATTTCAAGGCAACGATACCGGCAATGGGTTTTAATCAATATAAATTAGTACAGAAAAAACCGCTGAAAACGGCAGGGGCGAAGGCATCTGTTACGGCGTCCGGCGATGTGGTGATGGAAACCGACCATTACAAACTGGTTTTGAACAAATCCAAGGGAGGCAGTATCAAAAGTCTGGTGGTTAAAACCATGGGTAACAGGGAGTTTGTCGATGCGAAAAGCGAACCTTCCTTTAATGAGCTGCGGGGGAATTTTTTCGATAATGGCGGCTTCCATTCGACGGCAGAGCAACCTGTAAGCCTGCGTATCGTCGAAAATGGTCCGCTGGTGGTCAAAGCCGAGATGAAGGGCGAGCTGCTTTCGAACCCTTATACCCAAACAATTACCCTCAAACAAGGCGACCGAAAGATCGAATGCAGCCTTCAAATCGACTGGAAGGCCAATATCGGCATCGGCAGCGACTACAAGCAACACGAGAAACTGGATCCCAAAGATTACCATAAGCCCTTTTACGACGACAGCCAGAAGCTCCTCGCATTGTTCCCGGTGAACTTTCAATCCCCAAAAATCTACAAGGACGCGCCGTTCGACGTGACGGAGAGTAAGCTGGAAAATACGTTTTTCAGCCGCTGGGACAGCATTAAGCATAACCTGATGGTGAGTTGGGTGGATTTGTATGATGCCCAAAACAATATCGGCCTCGCATTGCTTTCCGACCAGACCACAAGCTATGCCCACGGCGAAAACTTCCCGCTCGGCCTGAACGTCCAGTACTCGGGCGCGGGCCTCTGGGGCCGGAACCACACATTAACAGGGCCTACCACCATGCGTTACGCACTTGTACCGCACGGGGGCAAGTGGGACAAAGCGGGGATTTCAGGCGAAGCATTGGGTTGGAACGAGCCGGCGATAGCATCGCTTACGGAAAGTCCTTTGAAAGAGGCAGAGAAGTCGCTCGTCGACGTGACGGGCACGGGTTACCAGGTTACGGCGACGCTGATCGACGGTAATGATCTGCTGGTCCGGCTTTTTAATGCCGAAGGTGATGCGCGGTCGCGGGAAGTGGTGCTGGGCGGCAAAGCCGGTTCGGCCGCAATAGCGGAGTTGAATGGCACTGTGAAGGAGCAAGTTGCCGTGCGCGATCGGAATGGAAATGCGGTTTTAAATATAGCCATGCCAAGATTCGGAATCCGGACAATTCGTTTGAAAGATTTTGTTACGCATTGATTTACAAAATAATAACCTGACTATGCTTAAATCCAAAATCATTATCGTCCTGCTCTGGACCGTTGTTTTTGCTACGGCTGCCCGTGCGCAGAACCTCCGGCTGAGCCCGGTTTTGCAAAGCAATATGGTAGTCCAGCAAAATCAGCCCTTTAAAGTATGGGGCCACGCGCCTGCCGGGACAGCGTTGTCCATTCAGGCCGACTGGATGCAGGCGCCCATTCAGGTAACTGCGGACGCCGAAAGCCGGTTTTCAGGCATTATCGCTGTTCCGACAGCGCGAAAAGGTGATTTTTCCAAACATCGGATCACTGTTTCCAGCGGTAGCGAAAAGCAGGTACTCGACAATCTGCTGATCGGCGAAACCTGGATTTGCAGCGGGCAATCGAATATGCAGTTCAAACTCCACGAAACGCTGGATTCGGCGAAGGAAGTACCTGCGGCGGCTTACCCGCAGATCCGCCTTTTCAATGCGGGCCTCAATTTCAGCAACGAACCGCTGGATAGCATCAAAGGCAGCTGGCAGGAATGCACCCCGGCCACGGCGCGGACGTTCAGCGCGGTGGGTTACCATTTCGGGCGCGAACTGTTTGCTAGGTTGAATGTACCCATCGGGCTCGTGTTCACGGGTATAGGCGCGTCAGCGGCCCAGGCGTACGTACCGCGTGAGGTGCTGGCAGCCGATACGCTACTCAACCGGGTGTATTTGAAGCCTTATCTGGACGGCCCGAAATCGAAAGAGAAGATCGACGGCGGGTTTACCTTCGAGAAGGTGACGCGGCCATTTTTGCTTTACAATGCCGTTATCCATCCGTTCACGAACCTGTCGGTCAAAGGTTTCATCTGGTACCAGGGTGAATCCAACCGCGGCGAGCGCGAAAGCTACACCCGGCTCACGCAGGCGATGATCCAAAGCTGGCGCGAGCGGTTCGGGCAGGGGAACCTTCCGTTTTATTACGTACAGGTAGCCCCGTTCTGGTACGACAAGGGCGACTCGACGCTGGCCGACTACGCATTTTTCAGGGAAGCGCAGGAGCGCGTGAGCGGGCTGGACAACACGGAAATGGTCGTGACGATGGACGTTGGAGAGTCCAAAGACCTGCACCCGAAAAACAAGAAACCGATCGGCATACGCCTCGCCAAAACCGCGTTGAACCGGACGTACGGAATGTTGGATGTTGCCTACAAGGGCCCGGAATTCGATTACGCCGAATATGGCGACAAAGAAGTGCAGGTACATTTTCGGCCGGAAACCGTGCGTAATGGTTTGGAAACCAACAATGGAAAATCACCGGAGCACTTTTTCGTGGCCGGGACTGATAAAAAGTTCTATCCCGCCAACGCCAGGATCGACGGCAACCGCATTGTGCTGACGGCCCCGAAAGTGAAGCGGCCGGTGGCGGTCAGGTATGCATTTACCAATTTCCCGGTGACCAACCTGCAAAACAGGGACGGTCTGCCGGCACGGGCTTTCCGCAGCGACGATTGGCCTGAACCCGCTCCGGCGCAATGAGGGCAAAAAGCGGTAGTATCGGCTTTTTATGTATTTTCGAAGGCTGAACAGCTGCAAACTTTCATGCGCGACGCGCATTCTCAAACTTAACTAATGGCAGATCCGAAACCATCGATGAGCGACCTCGCCCGGAAGCTCAACGTTTCAAAGACGACCGTATCATTCATACTCAATGGCAAAGCGAAGGAAAAGCGGATCAGTGATTCGGTGGTCGAAAAGGTGATGGCGGAAGCCGCCAAGCTCGGGTACCGGCCCAACCAGTTCGCCCAAAGCCTGCGTACGGGGCGGACGAACATTATCGGCCTGATGGTGGAGGACATTTCCAACCCGTTTTACGCCAGCATTGCCAAGCTGATCGAAGAGAAAGTCTACCAGAATGGCTATAAAATCGTGTATTGCAGCACCGAAAACGACCTCACGCGCGGGAAGGAGTTCCTGACGATGTTCAATACCCTGAGCGTCGACGGCTGCATCATCGCGCCAACGCAGGGTATGGAGCAGGATATCCGCGATATGCTCGAAAAAGGCAAGAATGTCGTGCTTTTCGACCGTTTTTTTGGAAACGACGGGACGGATGCCGTGATGGTCGATAACCAGGGAGGGATGTACCAGGCGGTGCAGCACCTGGTTGCCCGCGGCGCGAAAAACATCGCATTGATAGCGCTCGCATTGGAAGACCCGGAAAAGGAGGACCGTATCATCGGTTTCAAAAATGCCATTGCCGACCACGGACTGCCTGCGCATGTATATGCGATGCCTTTCAAAGGCGGCTACGAGGATTATTTGCAGGACATCGGCGAAATCCTGCGCAACAATCCAGCGGTCGACGCCGTCGTGTTCGGTACCAACTACCTGGGCATTGCCGGACTGGAAGTGATCAATCAGATGGGTTTGAAAATTCCCGACGATATTGCCATGGTTTCGTTCGACGACCATGACCTGTTCCGCATACACCGGCCGGGCATTACGGTCGTGGCCCAACCGATCGAGGCCATTGCGCAGACGGCCATCGATACTTTGATGGCGAAATTGCAGAATCCCGCATTGGAACCAAAGCCGGGCGAGGTGATTACGCTGCCTACTACGTTGATCGTCAGGGGCTCATCCTAATTAAATCATGGAAAGAAACGCCGCAAACGGGACATTGCAAACGGACAGCCGCGTTTTTCGCAACGCACTGACCGTATCGCTGACCGGTTTTCTCTCGGGCTTCGATTCCATCGTCATTTCGGGTATTAACCTGCCTGTGAGACAGCTTTGGGGCATGTCCGACTGGTTTCATGGCGCCTTCATTGTTTCCATCGCCTTATGGGGCTCGGTAGCCGGCGCGCTCGCAGGCGGGTACCCCACGGAACGGCTGGGCAGGAAAAAAACATTACTGCTTACGGGTATATTGTTCATCACCGCTTCGCTGGGTACTGCGCTGGCGGAATCGCCGTACCAGTTTTCTGCTTTCCGGTTTATCGGCGGGCTCGCTTCGGGCATCGGCTCCATCGCCGCCCCGACTTACATTGCGGAAGTCAGCCATGCGAAAGACCGCGGCAGGTTGGGTATTTTGTTTCAGGTCAACCTCGTTGCGGGTATTCTGATCGCCTATATTTCCAATTACCTGCTCGCCGGGGTGGGAGGTTCGGGCGGCTGGCGGCTGATGGCGGGTGCGACAGGAGTGGTTGCCCTGGTTTATGCCTTGCTGGCTACAAGCATTCCGGAAAGCCCGCGCTGGCGGATGCATTCCGGGATTGTCCGGAGCCCGATCACCGCTGCAAGTGGTTTATTTTCAAGCAAATACAAAAATCTATTATTGATAACTTTTTTAATGGTGTTTTTTAACCAGTTCTCGGGGATCAGCTTCGTCCTTTTCTATGGGCCGCAGGTTTTGGAACAGGCCGGTTTGGGCACTTCGCAATCGCTGCTCGGCGGGGTTTCGATCGGTATAGTAAACCTGGCGGCTACCTGCGTCGGCATGTATTTTATCGACAGGGCAGGCAGGAAACAGTTGATGTATGCCGGTTCTGCGGGGTATGTCTGGAATTTGGGAATGATGGCGGTCGCATTCTACGCGGGCTGGCCTGCGTACGTGATCCTGGTTTTCATGTTGGGCTTCATCTTTTCCCATGCGATAGGGCAGGGCGCGGTGATATGGGTTTTTATGGCCGAAATCTTTCCTACACGCGTGCGGGCATTCGGGCAGGCCTGGGGCGCGGGTATGCTGAACGTCTTCGCCGGGCTGACTACCCTGATGGGCCCGGTAATGATCAGCCGGTTTGAAACCTGGACGATATTCGCCGGTTTCGCTTCATTGATGGTGCTTCAATGGTTGTTTGTGGTTTTCCTGATGCCCGAAACCCGTGGCGTTCCGCTCGAAGAACTGGAAAACCAGCTTTCCTGATGTTTTCATGAGTGTTTTGGGGTAGAAAATCATTGTTGTGAACTTTTGCTAAATCGATTAACTTAATGACGCTTCCGATGCCATGAAAGGATTTTGCCTGCCTTGTTTTCTGCTATTACTCCTGTTAACAGCCTGTCGCCGCGAAGAATCCAGGCCGCTTTTCAGCTTGCTCGCCCCGGAGGATACGGGCATCGGGTTCTCGAACGACATCCGGCAGACGGATTCCCTCAACATTTTGAAATACATGTACTTCTATAACGGGGGCGGAGCAGGACTTGGCGATATCAACAACGACGGCCTGACGGACGTGTTCTTCTCGGGCAATATGGTGTCTTCGAAATTATATCTCAACAAAGGGAATATGCAGTTTGAGGACATTACGGATAAGGCAGGAGTTAATACAAAAGGCTGGTGTACAGGTGTTTCTATGGTCGATTTGAATGGGGACGGGTTACTTGACATTTACGTCAGCCGCGCCGGAAGCCCCGATCCGGCCGAACGCGCCAACCTGCTGTTTATCAATCAGGGAAACAATACATTCAGCGAATCGGCCGGAGATTATGGGCTCGCAGATACGGGCTACACCACCCAGGCCGCATTCTTCGATTACGATAAGGACGGCGACCTGGATGCATACCTGCTCACCCACGATCATTCGCCCAGGGCCGTCAACAACCTCATGCCGGTGAGGATGCACGGCGAGGCCGCTAATACCGACAAGCTATTCCGAAATGAGGGCAATGGGCCAAACGGACATCCGGTTTTCAAAAATGTCTCCGCCCAAGCCGGCATCCTCACCGAAGGTTACGGGCTGGGCGTGGCCGTCAACGACCTGAATGCCGATGGCTGGCCGGATATTTACGTTGCGAACGACTTTTTAAGTAATGATCTGCTGTATATCAACAACCACGACGGCACTTTCACGAACCGCATCGGCGAATACCTGAAACACCAGAGCTACAACGCGATGGGCGTGGACGTTTCGGATTACAATAATGATGGTTTACAGGACATTGTGGTGCTCGATATGCTGCCCGAAGACAACTACCGGCAGAAGATTATGGCGGCGGGAATGTCTAATGAAAAATTCGATTTCATGCTCCAAATGGGTTACCAGCCGCAATATATGCGCAACACGCTGCAATTGAACAATGGGGACGGCCATTTCAGCGAGATCGGGCAACTGGCCGGTATCGATAAGACCGATTGGAGTTGGAGCCCGCTTTTCGCCGACTTCGATAACGACGGCTACCGCGACCTTTTCATCAGCAACGGCCATTTGAAAGACATGACCGACAAGGATTTTATCAAATACAGCCAGCATACCACGATGTTCGAGGAAAAGGATAATGCTAACAAGGCATTGCTGAAACTGATGGAAAATCTCAAAGGTGTGAAGGTGCCGAACTACATTTTCCGCAACAACCGCGACCTGACTTTCAAGCACGCGCTGGACTGGGGCATCGATCAGCCTTCCTATTCCAACGGTGCGTCGTTCGCGGACCTGGATAATGACGGCGACCTGGATCTGGTGGTGAACAATGTAAATGAAAAAGCATTTGTGTACCGAAACGAATCGCAGGCATTGAGCAAGAACAATTGGCTGCAACTGTCGTTGAAAGGCGATGCGTTGAACAGTCTTGCGCTCGGCGCGAAGATCACGCTGCGCTACCGGGGGCAAATGCAGTTTTATGAGCATACCTTGTATCGCGGATATCAATCGAGCGTGGGTAATGCGGTCCATTTCGGTCTGGGCGATGTGCGGCAGGTGGATACGCTGGAAATACGCTGGCCGGACGGGCGGATGCAACAAATGCTGAATGTGACTGCGAATCGTCGGATAGTTGTGAATCAAAAAAATGCGATTGCCCCTCCGCAGGCACGCGCACGTACGGGAAAGCCGCTTTTTGAAGAAGTAGCCCACGCTCACGGACTTGATTTTACCCATACCGAAAACAACTATTCCGACCTGGCCACCCAGGTATTGATGCCGCAAAATTATTCGGCCATCGGGCCGTCGATGGCCACAGGCGATATGAACGGCGACGGGCATGAGGACCTGTTTATCGGTGGCGCCGCCGGATTTCCCGGCGTATACTATTTGCAACAACCCGATGGCCGCTTCCGGCGCCGCGAATTAGCCCTGGACAAGGAATGCGAAGATGCGGGCAGCATCCTTTTCGACTCCGACAACGACGGCGATCAGGATCTTTACGTCGCCAGCGGTGGCAGCGAGTTCGAGGCTGGTTCGGTGCTTTACCAGGACCGGCTCTATAAAAACGATGGCAAGGGAAACTTCACGAGGGACGCCGCAGCCCTGCCGCCTGTGCGCGCAAGCAAATCCTGCGTAACCGCAGCCGATTTCGACCGTGACGGCGACCTCGACCTTTTTGTAGGCGGACGGCTGGTGCCGGGAAAATACCCCGTTGCACCTGAAAGCTATATTCTGCGCAACGACAGGGGCAAATTTACCAATGTGACGGCCGGGATATGCCCCGGGTTGAAAAATGCGGGGATGGTTACCTCCGCATTATGGACGGATTTCGACCAGGACGGTTTGACCGACTTACTGGTGACAGGCGAATGGATGCCCGTGATGTTCTTCAAAAACAATGGCAACCGGTTGGTCAACGTTACGGCATCGACTGGATTGGGCGAAACATCGGGCTGGTGGAGCAGCATGGCGGCGGCGGATCTGGATCACGACGGCGATACCGATTATATTCTGGGAAACCTGGGTACCAATACGCCCTTTCAAACCTCGCCGAAAGAACCGCTGACCATTTACAGCGGCAATCTCGACGGAAGCGGCCTGCACCAGTCGCTGTTATCCTGGTATATTCAGGGTAAAAATTATCCCTGGCCTTCGCGCGACGCACTTCTCCGCCAGATGCCGCGCCTGGGTAAGCGGTTCTTCTTGTATGACGAATATGCCAAAGCGACCGTCGAAGACGTCGTCCCGGCCGATCTGCTACATCGGGCATCGGTCCTCCAAAGCAGCTATTTTTCCTCCGCTTGCATCGAAAACCTGGGCAAAGGCAAGTTCGGGATGAAACCTTTATCCGTGCAGGCCCAGTTTGCGCCCGTTCGCGGGATACTGCCTGTGGATTTTGATGCGGATGGCCATTTTGATCTCATTCTTTCAGGCAATGCCTACACGCCCGACGCCGCTATCGGGAGGTTCGATGCTTTGTACGGATTATGCCTCAAAGGAGACGGCAAAGGCAACTTCTCGCCCGTGCCCCCTGCCGCAAGCGGTATCGCATTGCGTGGCGATAACCGCGCTTTGGTCGCACTGCGGACGGGAAAAGGGAAGACCTTGGTCATCGGAGCGGCCAATTCAGGCAGGCTTGAAGTGTATTTGCCGACAAGGTGACTTCTGACCAGTCCGCACCTATTTTATTTCAACGGCTTCACCGGCCAGTCTGCCAATGGTTTTACGGGAGCTACATCGCCTGATTCGGATAAGTACGTGGTGAAAGTATGGCGGCTGCCTGCGGGCAGCTTTGCTTCGAAACCCACGAATGTTGTTCCGGGATTGGGTGCATCGTAATCATGTTCGGGTGTCGTAGGCCAGGTCTTAATGCTGATCGGAGTTTGCGTATGGAAAATCAAAAGCATTTTTTTCCCATTTTGCGAAAGCTCCACGGTTTTTCCGTCAACAATCCGTACCTGGGCGGCTGTGAGCATATTCCAGCGCATGACGGTTTCTTTCTGGCCGGCTTCGACCTCGTCGCGTACTACCACGTACCGCTCGTCGATGATCCCCAACCCGCGCTTCACAGCCTTCGCTTGCCCCGCATACATTTCCGACAGATTGGTCGTCGCCATTCTGTTTCGGCCTTCTTCGGTAGCTCCGTCGATCGTTGCAAAACCTTTTGCATTGATCAACTGCCCATCGAATGTGAGCACGTTATGCGCCAGGTTGTTCAGCCGGAAGACCTGCCACCGCTGGGAGTCCTGCGACCGGTTCCATAAATCCACGCCTTTGGATTCCAGTGAGTTGTAATCCTGCATGCCAAAGTCCATAGCCCAGCGCTCGCCGAGTGCGTCCATCACAAACGACCCCACGTCCATATGCGCGTGGTTGACTGCCGGTGAGCCTGCCTTAACGCCCAGAAACACCGCGTCGGGTTTTTCCCAGGAGCTTCGCATCAACGCAACGGGCGATGGCCCCTGTCCGGCCCAGAATCTTCTTGCGGGCGCGTGTACGGCGGAAAGTTCCGTTTGCATTCCCCAGATCAGGAGCGCCGGTAGAATACGGTTTTTGACTTCTATTTTGCCGGATGCCGACAGTAATGCTTTTTGCCCCCAGAGCAACGTGGGGTCCCCGGTCTTTTGCGCGAACCAGAAAAGGGCAGGGGTAAGGCCTTCTTTCAGGCCGCTGTCGCCCCAGTTGTGGGCGAGGCCCGTCGGGCCAACCAGGTGTTGCATGAACGAGCCGGTTTTCAAAAAGCCGTCGGAACCGGAAAGTCCGAAATCTGTGCCCAGCGCTTTTTGCAATGCGTCGATCAATAACACATTAAAACTTGTCCCATATCCCCAATAGCTGAAACCTTCGGGGTACGCACCGTCGGGTTTGTAGGAGGGGAGCATGGCCTTTGGTACGCTTTCCACCGCCCGTTGGACGATCTGCCCGGCGATGGCTGGTTCGTGTTCGGCGATCGCCAGTGCGCCGAATGTGATGCCCGCATTACAAACCTGGTTCCAGTTATGCTCCGCCGACACGAACCAGTTGTAGTTCTTGTCCATCGAAGGCTGAATGCCCTTTGTCAGTATCGCTTCCCGCAGGCGGGTGCGCGTTGGGTCGCTCAATTTATCGAACAGCCAGTCGTAGCCAATGGCCACCGCCATCGTCATTTCGGCCACGTCCAGAAAATGGGTAGGGTTCCAGTCCTCGAATGCGGCGACGGCGAGCAGCTCCTTTTCGGCCCGGGCCAGGTATTTTGCATCGCCGGTCGTGCGGTAGGCATAGGAAAGCATGAAAACGCGCCGAAGGCACTCCCGGGATTTATCCAGCAGGCGTTTGCCGATTTTGACACGCTCCACCGGGGCCGAATCCAATAGCTGGTCGCATTCGTCGATGATCAGTTTGTGCAGGGTTTGCCATTGCGGGTATTTTTTGATTTGGGCCAAAAGGGCACGCTCTTCTCCTTTCAAAAGCAGTAGCCGCGGATGGTCTTGTTTAAGCGTTTTGAGGACCTGATTGTTGTCCGAAACAGGCTGCGCGAAAAGGCGGCCCGAAATGAATAGCGGCAGGGTAATCAGTATTAGCAGTGCTTTTTTCATAGTTGATATATATTGATTTAAAAAATCATCCGACCAGTGACTGCCGGTCGGATGATACTGATGCGGATGTATTTACTCCCAACCCGGATTCTGCTTGATTTTTGGGTTTTGGGCAAGCGTATTTAACGGTATCGGCCAGAGGTAATGCTTCTTTTCATCAAAAACCGGAATCTCATAATCGGTGCCTTTGTATACGGCGATATACTCTTTGCCGGAAACGGGATCGATGTCCGATTTCATGGTAGTGCCTGCAAAGCGCTTTTTCGCCGCGTCGTTCCAGCGGACGCCCATAGCGGGGATTTCCAGCTTTTTGCCCTGTTTCCAGCGGATCAGGTCGGAGTACCGTTGGCCTTCCATGAACAGTTCGATCCGGCGTTCGCGCCTGATCTCGGCGATGATGGGCGAAATGCCGTCCTTGGTATACCGCGGATCTGCCGGCACCTTAGAAAGCAGCAAATGCGGCATACCTACGCGGTCGCGGAGCTTATTAATGGTTTTGTCGAGATCGGCCTGGCTGATTGTCCCCAGTTCCGCCATTGCTTCGGCGTAAATCAGCAATGCTTCCCCCAGCCGCAGGGTAATGGCGGGCGATTCGCCGGTGTTGTAGGCCTTCCCGATCATATCATCGGCATTATAATGCTTGATAATATGGTAACCCGTAGTCGTTTTAAAGCCTCCGCCCGGCATGCCTTCCAGCATGGGATAAGCGCGGCCGTCGGCCAGGTGGTATTTGTACAGGCCTGTGTCCTCGGGGTGCAGGATGGTCTGGCGCAGGCGCGGGTCGCGGTTTTCGAAGGTGCTTTCAATCGTCTCATCGCCTTTGTAAAGCGGCGACAATGAAATGGGTAGGCCATCGGTGCACAGGTAATCCTCGACCAGGCTTTTGGTAGCGCCGCCTGTATAGCTGAAATATTGCTGGACGTGGTTGTTAATGACCCCGGTTTTGTATTTTCTCCAATAAATCACTTCGGAGTTTCCGGCGAGGTCCAGCATCCGGTGATAGGCATTGTAGTCGCTTTGGGGCTTGCCTGTACTGTAAATGCGGTAGGGGCCCTTGTCCATCAGTTCCGCAGCCGCCCTGGCCGCTTCTTCGAGCCACATTTTGGAGTCGCCTGCGCCGTGGTACTTGTTGAAAGTCCCTTCGTAGAGGCATACCCTCGCTTTGACCAAAAGTGCGCCCCATCGGTTAATCCTGCCCGGCGCATTACCATCGCCCCAGCTGTCGGGCAGCTTCTGGCTGGCGAAATTGAGGTCTTCGAGCACTTTCTGCATGGCTTCGGCACGCGGCGTACGGGCCGCGTAAAGTTCCTCCGAATCGACCGCAAGTTCCTTTTCGACGAAAGGCACGTCGCCATATTTCTGCGCCTTATCGGCATAGAACCACCCCCTGAAAAGCTGCGCCTCGGCAATGTATTTGTCTTTAACAGCCTGGCTTACCTTGGCGCGGTCGTAGTTCACAAGCCCGATGTTGATCGCCCTCACGAAGTCCCATCCCTGGTAACCAAACCAGTCGGGGCTCGAAGGGACATTGTATTTCCCGGCGCGGATCTGTTGGAAAAAGTTGTGTCTCGGTTCGCGCGGGGCCATATTATCCGAAAGCTCGTCGATTGACCATATGTTGCCGAAATGGCTGTCGAAGCCCTCGGTATGGCCCATCATGATGGGGATTTTCCAATCGATGCGTGCAATGTTGTAAAGGCTGTTGTTGTAAACGGCCAGGTCGCTTTCGGTGTTCCAGTAGGTGGCATTGGTAATCTTGTCGATCGGGTTCCGGTCGAGAAACTCGTCGTTACATGCCGCCGTCAATACCAGTACCAAAGCCATGAGTGATTTGGAGAATATATCTTTCATACGAATGTATTTTTATAATCCATTGATTGATTGTGTATTAAAAGGATACATTGATGCCGATCGTCCCGATACGCTGCATTGGGTACTCGATGGTCGGGGTCCGGATGGTTTCGGGATCGAGCGGTTTGCGGATTTTCGTGAACTCGAACAGGTTCATACCCGATACGAATACCTGCGCACGTGAAATTCCGATCTTGCCCGTCAGTTGATACGGAAATGTGTAGCTGAGCATGATGTTCTTCGCACGCAGGTACGAGGCATTCTGGACATACCTGGATTGGGGCAGAATATTCTTTTTATCGCTCGTAGAAATGTGCGGTGCGGCGAAATAAGCATCGCGGTTGGTTTCCGACCAGGTGTCGGTGATATAGTACTTTTCTACGTGGCCTGCATTGAATGGATAAAACCAGTTCCAGTTTCCATTGTTCGGCAGGTAATCCGCTTTCCCGATGCCCTGGAAGAATGCCGTGAGCCGCAACCCTTTGTAGCCGATGCTCGCATTGATGCCGTACGTGTAGCGGGGCGAAGAGTTGCCGATGATCTTGTAGTCGCCCGGGTTGCTCAGAGTGTTGTTTCCCGAGCTGATGATGCCGTCGCCATTCAGATCGGCATATTGAATGTCGCCCGCACGCCAGTTGTTGCCCAGGCGCGATTGGTTAGGGGCGGCCGCTACGGCATCCGCCGTCTGGAATATCCCGACGGTTTGGTACCCCCATATTTCTCCCAGTTTTTGCCCTTCGTAATAGATCCCGCTGCCTTCGTTGGGCAATGCACCCGACGGGTTACGGAATTTGGTGATGGTCGCGCTGGCGTCGGATAGGGCAAGGGTGACGTCGTAGTTCCAGTCGGTTTTGATTTTGTCGCGCCACGTCAGCGACAGTTCCCAGCCTTTGGTGCGGAGGTCGGCCGCGTTTTCCTGAGGAGCGGTCGTACCGAGAATGTCCGGGTAGGCTACATTCATGAGCATATTCTTGGTGTCGCGGGTGTAGAGGTCAAGCGACATATCCAGCCGGCTCCGTAAGATGGTCACATCCAGACCGATATTTTTGGACGTAACCGACTCCCAAGTGAGCGTCGGGCTTACCAGCCCGGCTCCCGAGACGTAGGGGATCATGGAACCCGCGAACATGAAAGGAGCCTGTCCCGACCCCATCGTCGATACCGAAGGGTAGTAGATTTGCGCGCCGGTAGTGCGGTTCTGGATGATCTGGTTCCCGAGCGTACCGAAAGAGCCCCTCAGTTTGAGATTATCGAGCCAGCTATTGGTCGCGGTCATGAATTTCTCGTTGCTGATCCGCCATCCGGCCGAGAAGGACGGGAAGAAGCCGAACCGGTCATTTTTGGGAAAGCGTGACGTGCCGTCATAGCGGCCGTTGAATTCGAGCAGGTAGCGGTCGGCGTAGTTGTAGGCCAGCCTGTAAAACACACCGCGTAAAGCCACCTGCGACCGGCCGCCGAGTGTTTGCTGCGTGCCGGTGGTCGTGTTCAGGTCGGGTACCTGCGGGGTGATCAGCGAGCGGGCCTGCGCCGTGGCGGACTGGTAGTTACCCATTTCCTGGTTGTACCCTATGAGCGCCATCAGGTTATGTTTCCCCAGGTTTTGAAAAGTATATTCCGCAAATGTATTCAGCACATAATAGCGGTTGTAGTCGTTGACATTCTTGATCCAGTCGTCGCCACTGAAACCATAGCTGATCGGATTGGCTTCTTTCAAATCCTGTGATACGATCTCCACTTTGCTCTGGACATCCTGGTATACATTGTTGTAGATGTTGTAAGAAAAATTACCCGTGATTTTCAAACCGGGCAGGGGAGTGAGCACCGCTTCCTGCGAGAGCCACAAGTCGTTCTTGGTGAAGGTTTCCCGTCCGCCGTCGAGCAGGTAGGGGAAAAAATTTGTTCCACCGAAATACTTCCCGATCAGCGGTGCATATTTGTCACGATCGCCGGGCGTCATGTAATAGGGCAGGTCGGGAAACTGAATGGCCTGCAACGGGTTCACGCGCGCGAGCGAATTGATGTTCACATCCCAGTTGTAAAAGTGCGGCTTATCGCTGTTTTGTGAATTGAAAACCACCTTTTCGGACAAATTCAGCCATTTGTTGACCTTGAAATCGGCTTTCATCAGGATGTTGTACCGCTTGAACTTCTCGTTGTTATAGCGGAGGTAACCGTCTTTGCTGTACCGCCCGAGCGAGAAGAAGAATTTGGAATTTTCACCGCCTCCCGAAATCGACAAATCCTGCTGGTTGGTGGGAGCGTAATTGGTCATGATTTTATCCTGATACCGGTTGTAGCCGTAATATTGCAGCGCCCCGTCGACCACTCCCCATTCGTTTTCGGCGATTGGATTCTCCGAGTATTTTTTGACGGCGGCGACGAACTGATCATTGTAGCTCGGTGCGCCCAGGGTCCTGATGTTGGCCGCATTGCGCGCGAGGACGAACTGGTATGGGTCGGTCACCACGTCCATATTGAAAATGGGTTTGGCCAGCGAAAACTGTGTGCCGAAGTTGACCTGCACTTTTCCGCTCTTGCCGCTTTTGGTGGTGACGAGCACTACGCCGAATGCGGCACGAGCACCGTATATGGCCGCGGCCGAGGCATCTTTCAGCACACTGATGCTCTCGATGTCGTTGGGATTGATCCGGTTAATATCCATCGGCACATTGTCCACCAGGATCAGCGGTGCCCCGCCGTTGATCGACTCGTACCCCCGGATATTGAACGTGGGCGACTGCGCCGGATCACCATTGCGGATTGTGATGTTCAGGTTCGGTATCACGCCCTGAAGTCCTTCGCCGGTGTTGGCAATGGGCCGGTTCTCGATCCGTTTGGCATCCGCAACGCCTACCGCGCCGGTAACATTCACCTTTTGCTGGGTTCCATATCCTACTACGACCACCTCGGTCATCAAACGGTCCTCGACCACCATATTAACGGTAATGCTCGTACGTTTGGCGACGGCTATTTCCTGCGTAGCATACCCCACGAAGCTAAAAACCAGCGTGGGACTTTCACCGGGAACATCGAGCTGAAACTTTCCTTTTGTGTCGGTAGTGGTACCATTTGCCGTCCCTTTCACAACGACGCTTACGCCCGGCAGGCCGGAACCGGATTCATCCAGCACTATTCCGGAGACCGTTTGCGCGGCGGCGCATACGCAGAAGGCCATCATACCCAGCAGGGCGAGTGCCAGCGGGGTGAGTCGTTTTCGGGCCAATTTGAGACATGGGTAGAGATTTGTTTTTTTCATAAACTAGTTCGTTAAGTATAGTTGAAAAAAAACTTGAAAAGTGTTCAGCCTGATGGGAATCAGGTGATTGTCGAGCTGGAATTCGTCGAATTACTGACGGATTTTACCCGGAAGCGGTACTAAGCGATCGTTAAATATGAACTACAAAGTATTTTGATGTGCAGGATTTACTTATATTTTTTATTGAGAAAAGCCAATTTGAATTCGTTTGAGCGTAAGGGAAGGAGTCTTAAACGAAGAAAGCGCCCATAAAGGGCGCTTCGGAGGTTCTGATGGGATGTCAGCGGGGTTTCGGTCACCGGAGCCTTATTTCGCTGATACCCGCACCTTGCGGGATCATTGGGAAGACATTATTTTCTTTAATCACCATCACTTCCAGCAGGAATGCGCCATCATGTGCCAGCATTTCGGTCAATGCCCCGCGAATTTCCTCGCGCTTCGAGATACGTTTGCCGTTGATATGGTAGGATGCCGCAAGATTTACGAAATCGGGGCTTTCGATGTCGACGAACGAGTACCGCGAGTCGCTGAACAGCTCCTGCCATTGCCTGACCATTCCCAAATATTGATTGTTCAGGATGATGATTTTCAGGTTCAGACGGGTTTGCATAATGGTCCCCAATTCCTGCAATGTCATCTGAAAGCCACCATCGCCCGCGACGGCAATTACGTCCCGGTGAGGCGCACCGAACTTGGCACCGATGGCGGCCGGTAATGCAAAACCCATCGTTCCCAGGCCGCCGCTGGTAATGCTGCTGCGGCTGTTGTTGAGCTTTACATAGCGACAGGTAACCATCTGGTTTTGACCCACGTCGGTCACTACGATCGCCTCGCCGCCGGTAAGGACGTTCAGCTGGTGGATTACCTCGCCCATCGTAATGCCGCCGTCCACGGGGGCCATCTCAGGGTAAATAACCGTTTCCAATTCCTCGCCATACAGCGCCCGGAACATGGCCAGCCATTTGGTGTGGCTTTTTCCGACGATCATTTCGGTCAGCAGCGGAATCGTTTCCTTGCAGTTCCCGCAAATGGCTACTTCGGTTTTGACGTTCTTTCCGATTTCGGCGCGGTCGATGTCCAGGTGGACGACCCTGGCCTGTCTGGCATATTTGTCCAAACGGCCGGTCACCCGGTCGTCGAAGCGCATTCCAATGGCTATTAGTACATCGCATTCATTGGTGAGCACGTTTGGCGCGTAGTTTCCGTGCATACCGAGCATTCCCACATTCAGCGGGTGATTGGTGGGAATGGCCCCGGCCCCGAGCAAGGTCCATGCCGCAGGGATGCCGCTTTTTTCCACAAAGGCCTTGAACTCTTCTTCCGCATTGCCCAATATCACGCCCTGGCCCCAGAGTATCATCGGCTTTTCCGCATTGTTAATCAACTCTGCGGCGGCCCGGATGGCTTCCGGCTTCACGGTGGGGCGGGGCTTGTAACTCCGTATGGCCGTCATCTTTTTGTAGCCTTCATACGGAAACTTTTGAAGCTGCGCATCTTTGGTAATATCGATCAGAACAGGCCCGGGACGGCCTGTGCGGGCGATAAAGAACGCCTTCGCAAGGATTACCGGGATCTCGGAAGCGTCGGTGACGAGGTAATTCCATTTCGAGACCGAGGCAGTGATGTTGACGACATCGGTTTCCTGAAACGCATCCGTACCGAGCAAATGCGAGTATACCTGGCCGGTAATGCAAACCAGCGGTGTGCTGTCCATTTGCGCGTCGGCCACGCCGGTAAGGATGTTGGTAGCGCCCGGCCCGCTCGTCGCGAACACGACGCCCACTTTCCCGGACGCACGCGCGTACCCCTGTGCGGCATGCGCGCCTCCCTGCTCGTGACGCACGAGCACGTGCGTGAGCTGTTCCCGGTAATCGTACAGCGTATCGTAAATCGGGAGGATAGCCCCGCCCGGAATGCCGAAAATAGTATCGACGCCCTCGGCGATCAATGCTTCGAGTACCGCTTGCGATCCGGTAATTTCTTGTGGCGGGGCTGGTTGCCCGCTCGTTTCTGGTGCCAATGTTTGCTGTTCGATGTTGTTCATGGTGGCTATTATTGAATGGTTAATGACGCTGGGCTTTATACGTTGGTACTTTTCGGTGCTGCCTGCGGAATCGGCAGGTATTGCCGCACGTGCGGTTTGTAATTCCAATGAAGGATGGTGCGGTGGATCGCCGGAACAGCCACGATCAGCAGCACCAGTACTGCGGCCAGTATGGCGAAGATCATGAATAGCGCACGATGGGTGAGTAGCTGGCTTTGCTGTGTAAGACTTTGCCATATCGCCGCATCTGCGAGCGTCGCGGACTGTCCGGGTGTAAATCCTTTCGCCAGGTACACCGACCGGTAGTAAGTCAGTCGTTCGGCCATGTTCGGGCTGTCGGACGTGAGGTAGGTAAGCAATTTTTCTTTGAAATACTGGTTGAAATACAATTGCAGATTGTAAAAACCGGCGATCGAATGCAAAGTGGCTGTAAACCGGGTATAGGCCGCGACGACCAGGGCGCTGGCGCCGGTGTTTTTCGGTGCCGACGAGAGCACAAATATCATGATCGGCACAAACAGAAGCCCGGATGAGGCTCCCTGTGCAAGAATAGGCGGAAGCAAGTCGGAGAATGCCAGATCGGGCGTCAGTAGAAAGCACATCCACAGGTTGAATGCTGCCATCAATGTAAACCCGGCCGTTAGCAGCGTCCTGATGGTCAGTTTTTTAGCCAAAAGCATTTGACCCGAAAAAACCAGCGCCCCCACCATCCCCGCCATATTGCAGGCGCCAAGCCCGATGATCTGTAAAGTGCTCCATTTCAGTGTACCTCCCGCATAGTTGAATATCAGGTTCACACTGTCCTTGCTTCCGTAGTAAATAGCCAGCAGGCAAACTCCGAGCACGAAATTTCGTGATTTGAATATGCTCAGGTGGATTGCCGGGCGTCGGGCCGTGTGCAGGCGGTACAAAAAGAGCGCGATGCAAACAGCGGAAACCGCAGCGCCGTAACAGATCCGGCGATCGGTGAACCAGTAGTATTTGGAACCGTAAATGGTCGTATAAGCGACAGCCACGGCGGCGCACGCGAATATAAGCATTCCCGGCCAGTCGATCTGGTACAAGGGGTAGGGCCGGTGCCCCGAGGTTCTTTTGAGCATTACCAGCATCATGAGCAGCATCATCGCCTGGAAAGCGATCAGGTAATAGTAGGTTGATCGCCAGTCCGCCGATTCCACCACCACGCCCGATACCAGGCCTATGAGTACGGTATTGCTCAGCATGGTTCCGTAGAATACCGCCGGGGCGATCGTCTGAACACGGTCGGAAGACAACCTCGACATAATCAGGTGCAATGTGAATACGATGATCCCGCCCGACACGATCCCTTGCAGAAACCGGATCGCGAGAAACTGGTCGACGTCCCGGCATTGCAGGCAAAGGAAGTTCAATGCGATCGCCAGCATCATGTTCACCAGCAGGTAACTTCGCGTCTGGAAATACCTGAAAAACCGGAACTGAACCGGTATGACGGTAATAATGCCCGCATAAGTACACATTACCGCGAACGAAATGTCCTCCGGCTGCGCGCCCAGGTAGGCGACCATATACCCTTGCGTGAGCACAAACATGCCGAGTTGCACCAGGGCCGATAACAACATCATAAACAAGCCGATCCGCGCAGCCCACGGCCATGCGGCTACCCAGCTTTTAAAATATACCGGTTTCATGACCACGATCTGTTTTAGCGGCCACAGGTACGTCCATCCCGGGCGTCGGCTTCCGTGGCCCGATGGCCATGCTGCACGCTCCGAAGACTCCTGACTTTGCCATGATTCAAACTTTTTACTGTTTTGTTATGGCAAAATTCCCTGGAATCAGGGCGAAATTGTAGACAGAAACACCTCAATATTCGTCGAAATGGCCTGTGCGGTATGCGGTCGTGGGGAGATCTGTTACTGGAATTTCTTTCGGTACCCGACCGGTGATAGCCCGGTATTGGCCCGGAAAAATTTCCCGAATACCGACTGGTCCGAAAAATTGAGCATCCCGGAGACCTGCGACACCGTGAGGGTTTCGTTTTGAAGCAAAACCTTTGCTTCCAGGATTACCGCATCGTCGATCCATTTACCCGCCGATTTGCCGGTTTGATTCTTGACGGCCGCCGACAGCGATTTAGGCGTCAGGTGCAGGCGTTCGGCATAGAAATCGAGCTTGCGCTCCTGCATGTAGTTTTCTGTGAGCAATTGCCTGAATTTCACGAACAATGGATGGTCACGAAGCGGCGTCGACGCCAGCGCCCGTTCCTGCCGGTAGCCGGCGTCGATCTCGTAGATGATGGCAAAAATATAGTTCCGCACGAGCTCGGCTTTGTGGTAGCTACCCGCCTCCTGCGTAAGGTGGATCAGCTCGTAAATCATATTGATTTTGGTAAAACCCGCGCCTGCAAGCGGCAGCACATGATGATCGCTATTGCCGAAGAAATCATATTTGGACAGGAAAAACGGGTCGGCGTAACGCTCCATCAGGAATGTGTCTTTGAAAAAAATCACATCCATTTTCAGCAAATCACTGTTTTTGGTAAAAAAACGGATATCCGACGGTGCGAGCGTGATGATGGAGGGCGCTACGACATCCCACGACGAAAGGCCGACGTTGACCTTCACCTCACCTTCCCTGATGTAAGCGAGCGCATAGCTTTCGGCACGGTACGGCTCTTCCTGGTAAGGCGAATTGCCGGAACGCACAAACAAGTATTCCCTGCCATTGTCGGGCACGGAAAACAGGCGGCTATGGCGCGAAAGGGAGAAGGTTTTGATGTTTTTCACTGGTACCTTTATGGGTGCTGCGGAATATTCAATCGGCAAGAACTTCTTCCAGGCGAGCCAGAGCGAACCGCCGACTACTTGGCAAGTTGCAGATCCGCTATGCTTTTTATACGGTTACGTTCCAGGAAAGCATCAATCGTTTCAAAATGCTCGATGACGCGTTTGTCTTTAAATTCAAACACTTTTTGGGATAAACCCTGTAAAAAATCGCGATCGTGAGAGACGAGCACCAATGTACCATCGAAGTTTCGCAATGCTTCTTTCAAAACGTCCTTCGACTTTAAATCCAGGTGGTTGGTAGGCTCATCCAGAATCAGCAGGTTCACAGGTTCCAGGAGCAACTTCACCATGGCAAGCCGCGTTTTTTCACCACCCGACAATACGCTTACCTTTTTGTCGATATCGTCCCCCTGGAACATAAAAGCGCCCAGAATATTCTTGATCTGGGTTCTTACATCTCCTTCCGCGACCTCGTCCACCGTCTGAAAAATAGTCAGATTGGGATTCAGCAAAGATGCCTGGTTTTGCGCAAAATACCCGACCTTGACGTTGTGCCCGAGCTGGCAGGTGCCGTCCACGGGAAGCTCGCCCATGATAGCCTTGATCATCGTCGATTTTCCTTCGCCGTTCCGGCCCACAAACGATACCTTTTCACCTCTTGAAATAGACATGCTGGCATTCTTGAACACAACCTGGTCGCCGTACGACTTTGACACGTCTTTCACGGTAACCGGATAATCCCCGGACCGTGGCGAAGGTGGAAAACGAAGTTTCAGGGCTGAGTTATCGATTTCGTCAATTTCAATAATTTCCAGTTTCTCCAACATCCGTTCGCGGGAGGCAACCTGGTTGGTTTTGGAGTAAGTCCCGCGAAAGCGCTCGATGAATTGCATATTGTCCGCAATCATTTTCTGCTGTTCCTGGTACGCCTTGATCTGATGTGCCCGGCGCTCCTCACGCAATACCAGATAATGTGAGTAGTTGGCCTTGTAGTCGAAAATGCGGCCCATGGTCACTTCAATCGTGCGGTTGGTGATGTTGTCGATGAAGGCCCGGTCGTGAGAAATCACCATTACCGCATTGGCTTTGTTCACCAGGAAATCTTCCAGCCAGATCACGGATTCGATGTCGATGTGGTTTGTAGGCTCATCGAGCAAAATAAGGTCCGGCTTTTGCAGTAATATTTTGGCCAGCTCGATACGCATGCGCCACCCTCCGCTGAACTCCTTGGTTTGTCTGTGAAAGTCTTCCGGCCTGAATCCCAGTCCTTTCAGGGCTTTCTCCACCTCCGCGTCGTAATTAACTTCTTCCAGCTGATAATATTTATCGCCCAGTTCGGTCACCTGCTCGATGATGGCCATATATTCGTCACTGTCATAATCCGTGCGGGTTTCGAGCGCAAGATTCAGTTTCTCCATCTCGGCACGCATTTCATAAACCTGTTTGAATGCTTTTGCGGCTTCTTCGAAAACGGTACAGTTATCTTCGGTCAGCAAATGTTGCGGCAGGTAGGCGATAACGGCATCTTTGGGCGCACGTATGTGGCCACGCGTGGGTTTTTGTTCACCAGCAATAATTTTCATCATGGTGGACTTCCCGGCTCCGTTTTTACCCATCAGGGCAACTTTATCGGTAGGGTTGATAACGAAGGAAACTTCGCTAAAAAGGGTAGAGCCGCTAAATTCAACGGCCAAATTTTCAATTGTAATCATCTTCGCACTGTTTGAAGGCGCAAAGCTACGATTATAGGATTGAAAGAAATGAAATTACTATTGATTTAATTGGTATCAGAATTTTGATAATAAAAATATCATTAATAGTGCATTTGCCAAAACTGTTTTTTAAATTTGAGTGAAGAAAGAGCATTCCATCAATCACTATAACTTCATCGACAATTATGAAAACCAGATTTGTGCAGCATTACGCACCTAAACCGATCGACCTGGACCGTCTGACTACGCCCTACACCCCGGATTTTTTCAAAGAATACGGGGCAATACTTTACCAGTTTCTCCCGACGGTGAAAGGAGGGGAGTTGTTACCGGGAGAGGTGAAATACGGGTACAAATTCTACTTGCTCGACGATCCCAGCAAGGAAGGTGTCTTCTATTTATCATCCCATAAGGATATGGATACGCTCAAATCCCGATCCAAATTTTTGTCAAGGGTTGAGAAGGAAATATTGAAAGTGGCTTAGCTGGTGCGGCAGGGCGATTGTGAGGGGGATTTGTGGCTTGCGTTTCACGTCGGGTATCCGGTTCCGGGCTTTGGGTGTAGCGTTTAGTCGTTCAATTCATGGAAAAATCCCGCCGGGCAGTCCTCACGAATAGTTCGGGGTAATCGGCGACCAATCCGTCTTCATCAACGATGATGTCTGCCTCGAAATCATTCGGTACGTTTTCATAGTGGAACACCGTTTCCGACAGTCTTGTGTACAGTTGGGAAACGGCGCTGAGCCGGTCTTCCAGCAAATCCAGGTAGATGACCTTAATGGGGTATTGATTTCCTATAACCATATTCAACCTTCTGATCGGTAATGTATTGGTAAAAGGGGTCAAAGGCAGGTCAACATCGGTGCAACCGCTGAATTCTTCATTTATTTGGCCATCGAGAAGCCAGTTTCCAGACGTATTTTTTTCGAGGTGAAATTGCCTGAAAATGTTGTTTTTGAAAAAATTGATCGCCACCGAAACTGTTTCCCAACGTGCATTCGTGTCGATTTGATAATCGACCTGGTACAGATCGCCGGTATATAGGCCGATTATGGTTGATGCTATACGATTGCCGTTTTCATTGCTGTGAACACGACAATTTTCGAGAGAATAGTATTCCCGGCC
This sequence comes from Dyadobacter sp. SG02, assembly GCF_900109045.1. GTDB lineage: Bacteria > Bacteroidota > Bacteroidia > Cytophagales > Spirosomataceae > Dyadobacter. The sequence goes on along the minus strand of NZ_FNYL01000009.1, from coordinate 332,944 downwards.
GGTCCAAAGGAGATTAGTTTGCATAGGCTGTTCCTGGTTCTGTCACGTTCACACTGTAACGGAGCGACAACAGGCCTGTTGGATAAACCTTGCTATCTACAAGTGTAAGATGGGTTCGGCTGTCCGACTGATGAAACAATGGCTTGCCGCTGCCCAGCAATATGGGATGCACCGATAGCCAAAGCTCGTCGACAAGGCCCGCATTCAGCATAGCCTCGGTGAGAGAAGCGCCACCGTACAGCCAAATGTCTTTTCCAGGTTGCTCCTTGATTTTGCGCGCTTCATCCATAGCATTCTCGGCAATGAGGACGGCCCCGTTTTTCACGGATTTTAAAGTGGTGGAAAAAACGTATTCGGTCAGTGGAGGCAAGCCCGGGATTGTCTCTTCGTTGTTACTGTCGGCAAATTGCTGCGCGACCTCATAGCTTTTCCGACCGATAAAGGTGGCATCTATTTGTGTAAAGAATTCGTTCAGGCCGTAGTCCTGGTCTGTAAAGCACCAGTCAAATTCGCCATTTGGGCCCTCAATGTATCCATCCAATGTGATCGCCAGCCCTAAAATCAATTTTCGCATATCGTGGTTGTTTTTTTACAAAACTACTTACCGCGGAATTATCGGAATTGTACGAAACGGACATCAGCATAAAATATGGTTTGCGGCCAGCACTTCTCCGGGAGAATGGCCGGTGTAAACCTTAAAGTCGCGTATAAAATGTGCCTGGTCGTAATACCCGCTCAGGTGCGCGATTTCTGTCAGTGAAATACCCGGATACTGCGAAAAATATCGGAGTGAAGCATTGAACCTGCATGCACCCAGGTATTCTTTGGGAGACAGGCCAATACTTTGGTGAAATCTTCTCGATAACTGGCGTTGGCTAAGGCCGGTTTCTTCGGCCAGTTTGCCAACAGTTATTGAGCCCCGGGTAACCTGTGCCTTGTTCAGGCAGTAAGCCACCTGCAAATCCTGTTTATCCGTCTTTAATTGGCTGAGCAAAAAGTCTTGCACTACGGCACTGCGTACTTCGTCGCCGGGGATGCTCGCCAATTTATCCTCTAATTCGGACGTGGTGCCATTCCATAAGTCGAAGAAATTTACGGTCGCATCCTTGAATAAATGCATTGGTATACGAAAGAATGGATATGCCATTCCGGGATGGAAACAGATGGCCATACAGCCGGAGCCTTTACGCATCTGAACGTCCACAGGGCGGCTCAGCCGAAAACAGGCAATGCTGCCCTTATAAACTTCCTGACCGATCACGGCGACCGGGGTGCTGGTATAATTCAGGAATAATTCCACGCAGGTATCCGGTAACACCCGGACCTGGTTCCAGTCCGCGCCTCCCTCGCATTCCATAAAGCATATTGACTTTACGTAAGGTTGTAATTGCGGTAGGATATCGTATGATCTAATGTGCATTGGGCAAAAGTATTTTTCAAGGGCATTCAACTTCGCTTACGCCGTCATAAACGATCATTTTCGCCGGTGCAATATTAGTATTGCAATAACCATGCGCCTTATTTTGTCGCTCTGCCTGAGGATCGTAATGAAATTGCAATTGGAAAACCGTATCCCGCTTTGCCAACGAATGCGGAAGATTTATTACAGCTGCCACGTAGATTTCGTTGCCCTGGCTGCTGCTTTCCTGCCTGGTGGCGTACGGGGTTGGTTTTAGCAACCTGACCAGATGCGTTTCTGTTTTTGTCGGGCAATAATTTGTCAGGTAAACGGCAGGAATGCACTGCATTTCCGATACAGGTTCCGGCTTGTCCTTGTTGCAACCAAGCAAGGCCAGAAGAGTCACAACCGATGCTATGCTTTTGCTTAACCACATATTTGAAGCCTAAATGGATAAATGAATAGATTTTAAATTCGCGGAAAACATCAAAAAATGCAGCACGGCATTTCGATTAAGGAAATTGTTTCTAAAAGTTACTTTGTCTGGGACTTATTCCGGCAAGTAATGGTTGGACGGTCATCAGCGGGAATTTGCTTGCATGGATAAGAGCCGGTTTCCTGCATCGTAACAGGCGATCCCCAAAAGGCTTGCAAATGCACAGGGACGTCAAAATGCCTATTTCAGATACCGCGCAGCCGGCTCCTTTACTTTGGGCACCGGCTGCGCGACTCCCTCATAACTCTCAGCGCTCCTCTCGTCCCCGCCCTTGTACGCAGGCAGCAGCGGGTAAGGGTACACCGGCCGCCGGAACCGCACGCCCTTTTGGGCATCACCGCTTTCGTAGGCTGTACCGGTGAGCTGCTGCGGGGCAATGCCTTTTTCTTTCCATTCGATCAATGCGCCGAGCATGTCTCCGCCGTCGTTCAGGCCGGGGCCGCCGCTGCAATGGCCCATGCCCGGAATGAGGTAGAAGCGGAAGAAATCCTGGGTTTGCGGAAGGCCGCCCTGAATGCCGATCACGCGCTCGTAATAGCTCAATGCGTCCTGGTAGGGCACGAGCGGGTCGGCGGTGCCGGTGTACATGAGCAGTTTGGAACCGTTGTTTTTAAATGAAGAAAGATCGGTGCTGTTGGCGTTCAGGACGGGGCCGAGCAGGGCGTCGAGCTGGTCCTGGTCGTGGTCAAAATCGAATGTTTTGTAGTCGAAATCTTTTCCGAAGGCCCATTTGTATTGGTAAAATAATGCATTGGGCGCTTGGGCGGGGTTTTGCTGCATGTCGATGCCTGCGGCTACATTTTCGCTTCCCAACGGGATGGGCGTGTAAATTCTGTCGCCGGTGCGCGGGTTCACGGGGCCTTCCCAGATCTTTTTCAATGCGGTCAACTGGGTTTGGGTGAGGCAGGTGCTATCGTCGGTGCCGTCGGGGCACACAGGCAGTATTTCGGGGTTGAAATGGCAGGCGGCGGGATTGGTGAGGAACCGATCGCCGGGCGCGCCGCCGTCTTTGCCCGCGCAGGCATTCAGCACGGCGCGGGTGACGAGGTCGAGCTTTTGTTTAGGTAGCGTGCCGCCGGGCATGTCGTTGGTGGCGCGGAGTATCCATACGAAGCCGGTATGCAAATGCGTGCGGTTATTGGCCGGGGCGCCTGCGAGGATGCCGTCGTAATCTTGGGGATACCGCTGCGATTCCATCAGCGCCTGCTGGCCGCCGGTAGAGCAGCCCGAAAAATAAGCCGTCCGGGGAGCTTTGTGGTAATAGGCTTCGGTAATGGCCTTTCCGGCGACGGTCATTTCGTGCGTGGCGCGGTGGCCGAAATCGGCCCATTTTTCGGGGTGGCCGGTCAGTTCGTTGGCGCCGGGCGATGTGCCCATGTCGGTGTTGGCGGTGGCGAAGCCTTTCCGCAGGCCCATTGCGAGTGAGCCATAATTGATATACCCGGCCCCGCCGCCTGTCCCTGTGCCGAGGAAACGCTCGTTCCAGCCCGTTTCCGGCAGCCATAGTTCAATGCGGATGTGCGAATCAGGCGAAGGTTTCAGTACGGCGGCGACGCGGCAGAATGCAGGCAGACCGGTGATCGGCTGTGTATTGCCGGGCGGTGTGAATGTTCCTGCGGGTACGCATTCGGCGGCAGTGATGGTCGCCTGCGGGATGCGCGCCTTCGCGAGCTGCGCACAAGGGCAGTCGGTACTTGTTGCGGACTGGGCGATGGCTAGTACCGACAGCAGGCTGAATGCAGCCGCCATGGAGAATGCAGCGATTTTTATCATTGACAAAAAAATAAAATGGCCTGATAGGGCGGGCCATGTTGTAAAAAGTCTCTTAACGCACTAACCATACTCGTTAAAAATGCCGTAATTGGGCTCCAAAGGCATACGACCACCGGAATTTGCCGCTTTCCTATTGCACAGGAATTTGCTTCCGGTAAATTTGCCCCTTTACCCATTGTCCAGTGCGCCGATGAAACCGAAGTTTGTCAGTATCAGTGAGGAGATTATAGAAAGGATCAAAAGCGGGGAATTACAGCCCGGCGACAAGGTTCCGTCGGAAAACGATTTGATCAAAACTTACCGGATCAGCAACACCACGGCGCGCAAAAGCCTGCTGGAAATCGAAAACCAGGGCTGGGCGAGGCGTATCAAGGGTAAGGGTACATTTGTGCTCAACCGCACGGTGGGGCACCACCTCATCCGCACATTGGGCTCCATCAATGCCACCCGCCGCGGGTTTCATGAAAGCCTTATTGCCGAGGGCTTCGAGCCGCATAATGTGGTGCTGGAAAAAACGGTGCTCGACGACGGCATTTCGTCGGAGATAGGCGGGAAGCATTTTATCATCGGGGGGCCGGTGCTGAAAGTGCATCAGTTGCGCTACGCCGACAACGAGATCATCAAGGACGAAATCAGGTACATTTCCCTCTCGCTTTGCCCGAAGATCAACCGCATGCCCACGGAAATTTCCTATTTCAAAACTTACGAAACGACCTACCACCTGCGCATCGACGAAGTGAAGCAGACATTGAGCACCGAAATCGTCCAGCCCGGATCGGAAATGGACAATTTCGAGCTCTCCGCGGCTACGGCGATGTTTATCCTCGACAGCGCCGTCATCTGCAAGGACGGCCAGATCGTCGAAATCGAGCGGTCGTTTTACCGGGGCGATAAATACAAGTTCGCCATCAGCGCCAATCCGGATTACCACGACGCCTGAACGGTAGCTTCTACCATTTTACCGGCCATTCATTTTCATTCAAACATTCAGAAATAAGGCGTAATGCGGTTCACGATCACCATATGCCCGGTTTCGTTCGGATGGTTCACGGACGCCATTACTTCTTTCAGTTTCCCGTCTTTGACCAATTGCTGAAACACGACATATGGATCGGCGAGGCCGGTTTTGTACTGCTTAGCCAGTTCGCGGATCTGTACCACGTACGGATCGAGCGGGTTGGCGGGGTCGGCGATGTTGATACGCTGGTCGGGGGAGGGGGTGAGCAGGATCACCGGAATGCCTTTGGCCTGCGCGGTTTCGATCATTTTGGCCCACGACTCCTTCACCTTGTCGAGGGGAGAAAAGCGGTCGTTCAATGCATAATCGATGAAAAGCAGGTCAGGTTTGTGCGGGAGCACGTCTTTTTCAAACCGGGCCTGCCCGCTGATCGCATTCTCTCCGCCGATAGCCGTCACGATCACATTCACGACTGCATAGGGATATTTCGCCTTCAATGCTTTCAGGAAAAGGTTAGGGTACGATTCCAGTGTATGCACCTCGTGGTTTTCCCAATACCCCGCCGGGACCGAATGCCCGTGAAAAACCACGTTAATCGTATGGCTTTTGGGCCATTCGGTGGATAATTCCTGCTTTAATTTTTGCAGGTACTGGCTGCTATCAGCGACTTGTGCGCGGGTTTTAATGTTTACAAAAAGTGCCAGCAATGCAATGCTGCAAATTTTCAAGTATCTCATATTCAGTATTTATTTCAAACAAAAAACATTACCAAGCTACTGTCAGCGTGCCGGTCACGTGCTCGGCCACGAAATGTCCGCCCAGCTTCGGATCGCCTTCGCTGACTTTGATCCGGCCCGTTTTCCAGGGATAGGACGCATTGATATAAGCCTCGAATTTTTCCAAACTAATGTCCTCCGGCGCATAGATCCGCACGGTTGCGTCCTGCAAGCCACCCACCTGGAATCGCTTGTCGATGTCCTTCACCCCCGAATGCAGCTCCTTGTAGGAGACGATACCCTCGTTTTGGGTCACAAAAATGCGGCATTCGCGGTTCCAGGAAGTGGGCAGGTTGTACACCGAATGGCCGGCATCCAGCTTCGTTTCCAGCCCCAGCAGCAAAGGCGCGCCCTGCGGGAACTTGAAGCGGTCGGTAATGGTGCTGTTGGGATGGTAGCCCGAGAAAATGAATGCGTTGTTGCTCCGCGCGATGGTCAGCACGGGGTTTTTCACGGCGGGGTTTTCCTTTTCGATCACACAATGCATATCGAATGCAGCCAATGCATAGCGCATCAGCAGCGGACCGGTGAAAAATTTGGAAGGGTCATCGGGGTTCAGCAGCTTGCCGCCATTGAACTTGCTGGAATTGGTGCCACGGATGTACACTACTTTGCCGCCGTTCCAGTCGTCGCCCGAGCGCACCCAGCACACGTCCCGCGCCTGGCCGGCCGGCGTCATCCGTGCGATGAGGCGGGAACCCGGGTCATTCGGGTTCGCCAGGTTCGTGGCAATGCCGCCGCCCGAAAACAATGCTTCATGCCGCACCACATCCGGGTAAGCCGTCGCCAGCCGGTCGCCTTCGTACTCGCCCGAAACTTTGAATTCCCCTTCCAGCGCAACTCCGTTTTTCAGGTTCAGCAATTCTAGAAAGGCCTTTCCGCCATGTCCGGCGGGGCCGTATACCATTAATTTACCTCCATTTTTAACAAAACCAATGAGCGCTTTTTCCAATGGAGAATCCGCATCCGGCACGACGCTCACGAGGATGGATTCTTTGAAAAAGCCCGGCTTGCTTTTCACCACACTTTGAAATGCATTGGTGGAAACGACCGTGTTGAGCGGCAAACCATTATTAATCGCCTGCCGGATGAGCCAGTCGCCGTAATAGATTTCAGGCAGGCGGTCCTTGTATGCGAATGCCCAGCGGTGGTATTCCTCGAACGGGTACACCCACACCAGCGGCCCCGGCGCGGTAGGAGCGTCGTAGCGGGCTTTGAGGATGTGCGGGGTTACCTCGTCGGGTACCTGTGTGGGCATGTCGCCATGGGTGTCGTCGATGCTCAGGAAGCTCAGGTGCGAAGGGATTTTTACCTCGCCCTTCGCATTAATGCGGCTGACGGACAACGGAAGGTAAATATCGTGCGCGTCGCGGCCGTAGCGGTCGAGCCAGGGGCTGTTGAGCCACCACGGGTCGTGGGTGTAGAAACGGAAGAGGAACCTCTCGTCGGGCAACTCGGCCATTCTTGACATATAACCCACCATTTCGAGCCCGAAATCGCCGTCCAATGCGGCCCAGGGGGAATTGGGAGGGGGAAGCATGTTTTTGTCGCGGTAAATGGCTTCCAGGTTCACGCCGTCGCGGGCGAGGTCGGTGCCGGTGGAGAGGTTCGTCCCGCGGGTCTGGATCTGCACATCGGGATTTTCGGCCCGGAAGTATTTCCAGAAACCGGCTATCTTATCCTTCGTATCCGCCAGTTTGGCCTGGTCGAAACCCTTGCCGTCGAAGATCGCGCCGGTGGACGACCAGCCTTCCACGCCGTAACCAAATCCGTTGCTCAGCCACAGGAAATCAAACCCCATATCTTTTAAGAAATGCCTGCTCTGCCTACCCAGGAACGTCCCGAACGGCGTATTGGCCGGAATGCCTTTGGGAAAACCCGCATAAGCTTCGCTGTCGGCATTCAGTACCGAATAGCAGCTCACCATGGTATTATGCCCCATCGCGCTCCCGCCGAGGATCTCCCGGTGTTTTTTGTATTTAAAATCCGATTTCGCGAATTCGGGACCGGGATCGAATGTCTCGCCGACCAGCACGGGTTTTCCGGTGGCTTTGCGGCCTTCTTCCTTCAACGTCTGCACGATAAATTTCAGGTCGCCGTAGGTAAATGCAGGCGGGTTGTCGAGGTAGAGATATGCCCGCTCGTGAATGGACAGCTCCTTCGGCCCGGAGTTGACGGCGTGTTCGGTGTTGGGGTTACCCATGTACTTCGCCCATTCCAGCGGCTGGTTAGGCGTGCCTTTGTAATCGAGGATTTCCGAACCGTCGCTCGTCCAGAGCATCACCGACACCGTGTCCGCATGCCGCAGCATCGACGACCATTGCACGAACATTTCCCTGGCCACCTCGTGGATATAGGCCTTATCGTTCTTTTTAAAAGGTTTCAGCGAAACTTCCAGCGTAATGTTGTTGAAATTCTTCCCTTTCAAAGTACCCAGCTTGTTTTGGGCGGAAAGCGAAATGCTTGCAAGCAGGCTCAGGCAGGATAATGCGAGTTTTATTTTCATGATAAAATATAAGGTAGGCTACTGTTTGAGAGTCGTGTAAATGGCTACGCCCCTCGGTGGCAGCTCGTCCGATATGTTGTTTTTTACATTGTTAAATAATTTATCAAAGGGTAAAATATCAGACGCGCCCGCTGCGGGGAGATGCGCGGGATCGTACAGGCACCTGCCCATACGGGCGCGCACGGGTTTCGAAAAGCCCACCGTAAACTTCCGCGCGGCATGCGACGCATTGACGACCATTACGGAAGTGCCCTTACCCCAAGGACTCGTCGCCACCACATAAAGGCTATCCGCCGATTGTGTTTTGAATGCAGGCGTAGCATCCCGTCCGCCCAGGTACCGGCTCATCATGCCGAATGCGTACCAGGCAGCGTAGGGCTTGCCCGCGTCGGGAAGGTCGTCCTGTGGCGACCGCACGAGGCCCCAGCGGTGAATGCCGTTGTAAAAACTGTCCTTGTTCGTGACCTTGGAGGCAGGGTATTTCTGGTCAAAAAGAATCCATAGCAGCGAACTTTGCGCGCCGGCGTGGGTGAATGCAGCCACGCATTGCGCGAGATAATTGCCGTAATCCGGACGGAAACGCACTTCTTCCGTAGGCTTGCTCGCGCCATACTCGTCGATCCAGAAAGGTTTGCCGGTGTGCGCGATTTTGACCTTTCCGGCCAACGCAATCTGCTTCCAGCCCTCGTATTCCAGCGGCGGGTTGGTACCCGACTGCCTGCCATTGTAGCTGTGCCAGCTGTAAATGTCGATGACGTCGTTCATTTTCCCCGCGCTCCAACCTACAAATGCCGCCGTATCGGTACTCCCGCTGTTGGGCCCCACCAGTTGCACCGCCTTCCGCAATCCCGACTGTTCCAACCGCCGGTGAATGGCCGTGCCAACTACATTATAATATTCCGGCGAACTCATGCCCTCCGCCTGGTTGCCCGAGCGGTAGTTGAGCGGCTCCGTGAACAGTACGAGGTATTTAATATTGGTATACCCTTTTACCTTAATGAGCTGGTGCAGCGATGCATTGACCCATTCCGCAAACCGCGCGGGGTCCTTTTCCGGGTCGGGCTTGGCCTGGTCGGCGGGGATGCGGGTGTTGTGGTAGGTGTCGCGGGTGAACCACCAGCCGGCTTGCAGGGCCACATCCACGTGCAGGGCCTTCATTTGATCGAGCCAGGCGTAGAATGCCTGCATACGCGGGGTTTGCCAGTTGAAATCGTTGTACAAATTATCGCCGCAGGCCCAGTCGGGGCGGTACCATGTGCGGGCTATTTTCAGGTCCATCGCTTTCACCCGGGCAAATTCCGCTTTGCGGTCGGCGTCGGTCATCGGTTTTACGCCGGGGTCTTCCATGAACGAAAAGCCGTGGTATACCGCGTTCACACCCAGGAAATCGCGCGTCAGAATGGAGTCGTTGTATACTTCCAGCCTGGCTTCGGGTAATGCGGAGATATGCGGCGCGGTGAAGCTGCTGTAAGCCACCGCGCCGGCCATGCCCGCTACCCAAAGTATAATGCCCTTTAATGGTTTGCGCATACATGCATTGTTTTACAAAATTTCAGATCCATTGCTGTACAGGGCAGGTTCATTTACGGCTATGATCGGTTCATTGCTGACCAAAAGCACGTTCCTTGCCTAATATCCCGGGTTTTGTACCAGTTTCGTCGTGTTGTTAATCTCGCCTTGCGGGATCGGGTAGCGGTACATCCGGTCGCTGAACACCCGCTGGGCTACTATGAAGCGCTCGTAGACCGCATTGGTGCCATTGGTGGATATCCGCATCCCCGATACCGGCGCGGCGAAGTCTTTTTCCCCCGTTTTCCATCTCCTTACATCAAAAAACCGGTGTTCCTCGAAAGCCAGCTCCACGCGCCGCTCATGACGGATGCGGGTGCGCATCTGGTCTTTGGACAGCCCTTGCGGGAGCGCGGGCATGGCTGCGCGCTGGCGTACCTGGTTCACCGCGTCGTACACGCTGGCGTCGGGTCCGGCGGCCTCATTCTGGGCTTCGGCGTAGTTGAGCAGGATTTCGGCGTACCTGAAAATCACCCAGGGGCGGCGCACGGTCGCATTGGTGGTCTGGTTCCAGCTCGCCGCTTCGCTGAGGAATTTACGCATGTAGTAGCCGGTCTTGGTCGCATTCACGCTCACACCCAGGCCGTCCTTGCCGCCCGCCATCGTGTTCACCTCCATGCCTTTGAAGGAGGAGCCATTGTAAATCACCGACCATCCCAGGCGCGGGTCGCGGTCCTTGTAGGGACTAGCCGCATCGTAGCCCGATTGTGGGTCGGTAATGGCCAGGCCGTTTTTCATTTCGTAGGCATCCACCAGTTCTTGCGTGGGGTTGGTGAGGCCCAATGCGCCATTGTAGCTGATGGGCGCATTGTTGGTTTCAATGTCATTACGAAGGTTGGCGGCGGTGGCGAAGATCACCTCGGCATTGTAGGCGGCCGTCGAGAAATTGAAAATGTCGGTATAGTTTGGCAGCAGGCTATGCGCTTTCGTGTCGATCAGTTCTTTCGACGCGGCGGCGGCTTTTTGCCAAAGGGTAATGTCGCCGCCCGCATTGTTGAGCGGGCTGGCGGCATAGAGCAATGCCCTCGATTTCAATGCCATAACGGCTGCTTTGGTAGCGCGTCCTTTATCGCCGGCACCATATTGCACGGGCGAGAGTGGCAGCTTCACGGCGGCTGAGTCGCAATCTTTCAGGATCTGGGCCAGGGTTTCTTCCGGCGTGTTGCGGGGCAGGTCGAGGTTGTCGTTCTGGTCAAAAACATGGTCGGCGATGATAATGCCGCCGTAACGTTTCCAGAGCTCGAAGTGGAAGAATGCGCGGAGGAAAAACGCCTCGGCGCGGAGCCTGGGAATGTCGGTAAGCGGGATGATGTTGGCGCGGTGGGCGTTTTCGAGAAATAAATTCACCTGCCGCAGCCCATTGTAGTTGGTGGCGTAACTATCGTCCAGCGTCCGCAGCGAGCTCCACGTGCCGTTGTTGAAAATATTGATGTCCGAATTAAGGTTCGAGTTCACGGCTTCGTCGGAGCCGGCGGCCAGCATGGCGCCGCTGTACCGGTTGTAGCCTTCTTGCAGGAAAGTGTAGCCGCGGTTGAGCTGGCCGCGGGCGGAGGCATTGAGGTTCCAGAACTGCTCTTCGGTCACCGGGCCGTCGTAGTAAGGAAATTCCAGGAACCGCGATTCCTTGCATGCGCTCACGAGCACGGCGAGGATCAATGGGATAATGGCTTTGTACCTTTTCATGGTTATCGAAAAATGAATGGTCAGAATTTGAGGTTGATGCCCGCCGTGATCGTGCGCAGGTATGGGTAGGCGTTATAGCCCGCGAAAGGCATTTCAGGGTCGATATCCATGTGGGTTTTATTTAAATTAAACAGGTTAAACCCATTGGCATACACCCTCAGACTCCTGATTCGAAGCTTGTCCGTAATGCTTTGCGGGATGGTGTACCCCAGCTCCACCGACTTGACGCGCAGGTAATCGCCCGACCGTAGCCAGAAATCCGAATCCGCCGTGTTATTGCCCCTGTCGGAAATGCCGAGCCTCGGGTAGGGCGCGGCGGGGTTGTCCTGCGTCCATGCCTGCGGACTGAACTGGTTGATATACCCCGTACTGTTCGATCCCGCCGTCACGAGCGAACGGACCTGGATCGTACGCCCGGTTACGCCCTGGCCCACTACCGAGAAGTCGAACGCCCGGTAGCGCACGCCGATGTGAAAGCCGTAATACGCATTGGGCGTGTCGTTGAAATCGGTCATCACGCGGTCGTAATTGTCGATGACATTGTCGCCGTTCACATCCTTGTATTTGATGTCGCCGGGTTGGAGCTTGCCCGCGAAGCGCTGCACCGGGCTCTGATCGATCTCCGCCTGCGACTGGAAAATGCCGTCCGAAACCAGCATCAGCTTGCCATAATCCGTCACGCCCGCAATGTTATGGCCCGCCTGTTTCTGGTAGTCGAGCAGTCCCGCCGATTCGTTAATGCGCAGGATTTTGTTTTTGGCCAAAGTATAATTGCCTCCCAATGACAGGGTTACCTGTCCGAATGTTTTGGTAAAATCAATGGAGCCTTCAAAGCCTCTCAAACGTGTTTCGCCGTCGTTGATGCGGTAGGTCGTCAGCCCGAGGATGGACGGGTTAATGGGTGCTGTCAGAATGTTCTTTCTCAGCTCATTAAAATAATTGGCATACAAAGTGACTGTATTTTTAAACAGCCTCGCATCCAGACCGATATCTGTCTTGTAAGCCGATTCCCAGGTAATGTCGGGGTTAGGTAATGTATTTTCCGAAGCCCCCGCCTGGGCAGCAAAGCTCGTCCCGAATGCATAGCTGCCGTTCGCCGGACTGAACAGGTAAGCATACGGAAACTTGCCTGCCTCGCCCGTCGCATTGTTGCCCGCCTTGCCATAGGAAGCACGTAATTTCAGGTAATTAACAGGTTTTACATTTCTTAAAAACGACTCCTCCGAGATCACCCAGCCCGCAGCCACTGCGGGGAAGAAACCAAACTGCTTACCGGGCATATAGTTGTCCGCGCCGGTGTAGCTCGCCACCACGTCGGCATAATAACGGTTGTTGAAACCATACGAAACACGGCCCGAGAAGCCCTGGCGCTTGTCTTGCAGACGGGTGGGGTTGAAAGTCACGGCCTGCTGATAGCGCACCGTCGCTTTCAGTTGGTGCGCGCCGAATGCGCGGTCGTAGTCGAAGCCGGTCCAGAGTTCGTTGGTGCGGATGTTGTCGGCGAAGGTCGCGGCGAGGTAGCCCAGCGGCGTAGACGTGCCGAAGCGGGTTAATGCGCCATTCGCACCTCTTTCGTACACCTCGTACTCCTGGCTGCGGCCGCTCAGGTACCTGCCCGAAATGTCGAACGTGTAAAAGACGTTTGCACTCAGTCCCGGCAGCCAGAAGTCCAGCTTATGGGTAGCATTCAATGTGCCTAGCAGCACCCGGGTCACCTCGCTGCGGTTCCCCTGAGCCCGTAGCTGCGCGAGCGGGTTGGCGCGGAAGAGGTTGCTGCCGCCGTAGGAGCCATTTTCGTTAATTAAAGGAAAAGCATTGGCCGGAGTGTTGAAAATGGTGCTGAGGAATGTCGCGCTGGTCCCGCCGGGTTCGCGCCGGTCCTCGATGCGCCCGCCCATGTCCAGTTGCACGCTCAGCAACGGCGTTACCTGGATGTCGAGGTTGGTACGGAGGTTGTAACGGCGGTAGCCCACATTGGAATTGAACATCGGCGCGTCGGCATGGTTGTACAGGCCGCGCTGGTCGAAAAAGCTGAGGTTGGTGAAATACCGCACCGCTTTGGAGCCGCCTGAAGCCGTGAGCACATGCCGCTGCACGAATGCGCTGGATTTCAGGAACTCGTTCACGAAGTTGTTATTGGGATATCTGTACGCATCGGTACCGCTGCGGTAGCCGTCGAGCTGTTCCTGGGTGTAGAGCGGGCCGAAGCCGTCGTTTTTCAGGGCCTGGTTGTACAGGTTCGCGAAGTTGTAGGAATCCAGCGGTTTCATGAGCCTGGTTGGTTGCTGGGTGCCCATTTGCATGTCGTAGGTAAACCGCGTTTTGTCCGCACTGCCTCGGCGGGTGGTGATAAGCAGTACGCCGTTGGCGGCGCGGTTGCCGTACCAGGCCAGCGAGGCCGCGTCCTTCAATGCGGTAATGGATTCGATCTCGCTCAGGTCCATGTCCGAAAAGTCGCGTGCGACCCCGTCCACGAGCACGAGGGGCACGTTGGCGCCTGCGAAGGAGGTGCGGTTGCGGATCACGATGGTCGTTTCGTCGCGACCAGGCTGGGTGCCGGTTTGCCACACATTCAGTCCGGGTAATTGCCCCGCGAAGAGGTTGGTGAGCGAGCTGGCGGGGATCTGCGGCAATGCACCGGCTTTCAGCGTCGATACCGACCCGTTGATCTCCCGGCTTTTACGCACCCCGAAAGGAATGTACACATCGTCGTCTGTGCCCGGTACGGGCACATGAACCGTATCTTCCACCGCGCCCGAAACCGCCACGGCATCCTGGGCCATTACCCGGCCCGAAAGCACCGCGAGCGTCAGTATCAGCCCGCGGATCGTATTGATTATTTTCATAGTTATCGTAAGGTTGAGGTGGATTTACCAGCCGGGGTTCTGCACCAGCTTTTGGCTCTTTTGTATTTCGCTGCGCGGGATGGGGTAGAGGTGCATATGGTCTTCATATACGCGCTGGAACGAGGCCGCCAGCTCCACTTTGGTGTAGGTGAATGTGCCGTCGGCATTTTTCACCACATTCATCCCGTACATCTTCTGCGCCACCAGTTCCTTTCCTTTTTTCCACCGCATGATGTCGTACCAGCGGTTATCCTCGAAAGCCAGCTCCACGGCCCGCTCGTTGTAGATCCGGGCACGCATCTGGTCTTTGCTCAAACCCGTCGGCAGATCGGGCATTCCTGCGCGCTTCCGAAGCTGGTTAATGGCGCTGTACACGCTTGCATCCGGGCCGGAGGCTTCGTTTTTTGCCTCGGCATAGTTGAGCAGAATCTCGCCGTAGCGGAAGAAAATGAAGTTAACGAAGGCCGTTTGCGTGCCGGGCGTCTTATACACTTCGGGCCACATTTTGCGGGAATAGTACCGGGTGGCGGTGTACGACGAGCTGCTCGAACTGTAATCCGCGCCGCCGTCCCACATCTGCATTTTCCGCTCCTGCCAGGGCGCGTCGTTGTAGAGAATGTTGGCGTAAAAACGCGGGTCGCGGTTGGTATACGGGTTCTTCGGGTCATAGCCGGATGCCGGATCGGTAATAGGCAGCCCGTTCTTCATTTCGTACAGATCCACATGGTTTTGCGTAGGATTGTAGGTCCCGATGCGCCCGCCCGAGCCCGGCGATACTACCGACAGGATGGCCCAGTCCCAGGTCCGTGGTCTTTTGATCTTGATGAGAATGTACTCGTCCGTAGTACCGTTCCCGGCAGGTGAAAGCAGTTCCTCGTAGCGTGGATGCAGCTTGTACTTGTTCATATCCATCACTTCTTTGGCCGCATCGGCAGCCGCCTGCCATTTGGCCGGGTCGTTGGAAGTATTGTGCAAAGGGCTGGCCGCGTAAAGCAGCAGCCGGCTTTTGAGCGCCCGCGCGGCACCGATCGTCGGGCGGCCGTAGTTGGCTTCGTCATGCTCGGCGGGCAGGAGGGAAACGGCCTGGGCAATGTCGGACTGGATGAACTTCACGCATCCGTCGTAGCTGTTGCGGGGCAGGTCGATATCTTCGGTGGCGGCATAAGCCTTGTCGATGAGCACCACTCCGCCGAAGCGTTTGATGAGTTCAAAATACATGAATGCGCGCAGGTAGTACATTTCGCCCTTAATGCGCTGCGGGTTCTGGTCGGCGGTCCATTTCACCTCTTCCATTTTCGAAAGCATTTTATTGACAATGCGGATGCCGGCATAAAGACGGTCGTATTGACCTCCGATGTCGTTGATCGCCAGGGAGGTGAACGCGGTATGGTCGTGATAGAGGCCCTTGGAAAGGGTGTAAAGCATGGGGTTGGTTACGTCAATGCCTACGGCTTCGTCGGATGCCTGCGCCACGCCGTTGCCTTCGTTGAAACGCAGGTAATCGTCCGGCAAAAAGCTGTATGCATTGTCGGCGTACTGGGCGGCCATTACCGGGTCGGCAAAGACTTTCGCCTCGTCCAGCGCCACGTCGGGGGCCACGTTCAGGAACTTGTCGTCACAGCCCGACAACACGGTCAGCGCAGCGATAAACAGGGAAAGGAGATGTTTTTTCATCATCATAAAAAAGATGGTTCAGAACTCGATGTTGAGGCCCAGGTTATAAAGCCGGGAAGTCGGGTAAACATTATAAGCCCCCTGAGGCGCGCGGCGCTGGAAGTTTTCAGGATCGCGGTAGAGTACTTTTGTCCAGGTATAAAGGTTTTGGCCCGAAAGCGACACGCGTATGCCTTTTACGCCCACCTTTTTCACCACCGCGGAAGGCAACTGGTAGGCGAGCTGCGCATTGCGGATTTTGAGATAGCGTGCATTCGTAAGCAGGAAATCGTTGGTGGCGTAGCTCATGAAGTTGCCGCCAACGGCCGGTTGCAATGCGGGCCAGGTAGCTGTTTGGGCCGTGGCGGGCGTCCAGCGGCCGAGCATGTTTTCGTACATCTGGTTGCTGCTCAGGTTACGCTGGTCAAATTGAATATCCGAGCTGACGTGCGCTACGCCCTGCAACATCACCGAGAAGGAGAGGCCCTTGAAGCTGAATGTCGGTTCGATGCTGTACGAGTACTCGGGCACATTCGAGTAGCCGATGGGCGTAATGTCGTCGGTCGAGATCACGCCGTCGCCGTTGATATCTTTGAATTTAAGGTCGCCAGGAATGGGTTTGCCGAGCAGGTTGGGCAGGTAGCTGTTGATATCGTCCTGCGACTGGTAGAAGCCGTCGGTCACATAGCCCCGGTACTGGCCGATCTGGTAGCCTGCGGATTTCTGGTAAGCCGGCTTTCCGGCCGGTTCATCCAGGTTAATGACCTTGTTTCTGGCAAAACTGGCCTGGGCCGTAATGCCGTAACCAATGTCGCCGATCCGACGCAAATGCCGCAGCTCGATCTCGTAACCGTGGTTCTGCACCTCGCCGTAGTTCAGGCTCGGGTAAGCTTCGCCATAAGTCGTGAGGCCCGATTGCCGGTTGAGCAGGATGTTTTTCCGGGTTTCGTTAAAAATATCGAAGTTCAGGGAGAACATATCGTTGAAAAAACTACTCTCGAAACCGATGTTGCGCTTGGTGGACGTTTCCCAGGTAATGTTCGGGTTGCCGATGCGCGAATGCGTGATCACCGGGTAGGTGTTAATGGCAGTCGGCAGACCGAATTGGGCTGCGGTATTGGGCTTTACAGCTAACCCCAGGTTGGCGCCTCCGCCATACACGGTGGAATTGCGGGTATATTCGTCGAGGTACAAAAAGCGGTTTCCGCCGATCCTGTCAAAACCGATCTTACCTGCACTACCCCTGATTTTCAGGTAACTGAGCCAGGAAACATTTTTCATGAAATCCTCCTTACTCACCGTCCATCCTGCCGATACCGCCGGGAAAAAGCCGTAGCGTTTGCCCGAAGCGAAGTTTTCGGACCCATTATAAGCCCCGTTGAACTCCGCGAAATATTTATCCATAAAACTGTACGTGACCCGCGCCACAAGTCCTTGCGACGCATACGCGGGCTGCGCACCGATCACACGCCGCGCCTGCCGCTGGAACAATGCAAGGCCCGTCACGGTGTGGTTGCCGAATGTGTTATTGTAGTTCAGGCTCGATTGCAGGTTGTAGGCAATGGTACCGTCGTAAGTAGCCACCACCGCGCCCAGCGGCGTATCCGAGTCGCTGAAAGAGCTGTTGCCTTTCACGATCTCGCCGGTTTGTTTGTTGATGTTATATGAGGTAAAAGTGCCCTGCTGACGGCGTGTGGCGATGAAATAGGCGTCATAAGCATATTGCGTGCGGAACGAAAGGCCTTTCAGCAGCTTGTGCAGGTCGTAATTCAGTGCGAGCGTACTTTCGATGGAATTGTTCTGCTGGATGTAGTAGCCGCGGCGCGAGATCCAGCCGAGCGGGTTGGTGAGGTTCACGCCCGCATTGGGGTTTTCCATGAAGCGGCCGTCGGGCAGAAACGGCTGGTAGGCATAGGCCGGGATACCGTTCACGCGCGAGAGCAGGTATTCAATTTCCGCATTGGCATAAAACGGGTCGCCGGCAGGGGCATAGCGCTCTTCGAGGCGGCCGCCGAGCTTTACCGACACGGTCAGGTCCTTGCTCAGAGTCAGGTCCAGGTTCGAGCGGAAGTTATAGCGGCTGTATTTGGGGGAGGTGGAATAGCCGTAGGGATTGTCGAATTTTTTGAGAAACCCATCCTCGAAAAGATAGCCCGCCGAAACGAAATACCGCGCCACATTGGTCCCGCCCGAAACGTTGAGGTTATGCTGTGTTTGGGGATAATATTTGCGGGTAATGTAATCGAACCAGTTGAAATCCGGGTATTTGTAAGGATCTGAATGGTCCTGGAATTTCTGCAATTCCGCGTCGGTGAATGCGGGGGCCTTGCCTACGTTCGCATTGGCTTCGTTGAGCAGGCTTGCAGCATTGAATGCATTCAGGGTTTTGGGTAAACTGGTGTAGGTCTGCAAGGCCACATTGCCCGAGTAGGTGACGCGCGGCTTGCCTTCCTTACCTACCTTGGTCGTCACCAGGATCACCCCGTTACCGCCCTTGATCCCGAAAAGTGCCGTCGCCGAAGCGTCTTTCAGCACCGATACGGTTTCGATCTCGTTGGGATCAATGTCGCCGAAACTCTGACGCTCGGCCCCGTCCACGATGATGAGCGGGGAGCTGTCGCCGGTGGTGGCGCGGCCGCGGATGAATATATCGGCCTGGTTATCACCCGGTTTTCCGCTGCGCTGCACCACGAATACCCCCGGCATCCGGCCGGTGAGGCTGTTGGTAGCATTGGCGGTGGGCGCTTTCAGGATCTCGTCCGACTTCACGGAAGCCACCGAGCCCGTCAGCGTCGATTTCTTTTGGGTACCATAGCCCACCACCACCACGTCTTGCAACTGCTGCATATCCGCTTTCAGCGTCACGTCGATCACCGAGCGGTTGCCCGGTTTTATCTCCTCGGCGGTATAGCCGATAAAGCTGATCACCAGGTCGCTTGTGGCGGCGATGGTGATCCGGTACATGCCATTGCCGTCCGTGCTGGTACCGTTGGTCGTGCCTTTTTCAGCGATGGTCGCGCCGATAAGCGGCGCATTGTCGGTACCGGACAAGACCTGGCCCGTGATCGTGACCCGGCCGCCGGACTGCGCGAGCAGGTGCCGGCAGGGCAAAAGGAGCAAACACAGCACAGCCCACCGCGCACAAGGCGGCAGCTTTTTGCATAAAAAGTGTTTCATAATGGTTCGGATTTACTTTGTTTTAAGCGGTATAGGAAAACGGAAACGGTCCTACTGGTCGATCACCACGGCTTCGAGGCCGAGGTAACCGGCAATTTTGGCGATGGTGGCCGCATGATGCCCCACACCCAGCGCGAAATGGTGGGTAGGGCCTTCTTTCATCCATTTTTTTAAAAATGTGCGTACGTCGGGCTTGAAAAACCCGCGCGTATTGGTGTTGCCGGTGGGCGGAATGGGGCCTTCCACCGACTGCCCCTCAGCGATGATGAACTTGAACTTGCCGTCGAAAGTAGAGTTGATACTCAGCATCGTAATGGGCCCTTCCTTGATCTTGAATTCGACGCCCGCGCCGAAACCCGGCTTGCCGTGGTACTTGGTAAGGCTCCGCAAAACGGGCTTTCCATTGGCAATGGCGACATTATGCGGCCCGTCGTGGCCCACCAGCACGAAGCCTTCCTTAAAATCCACCGGGTGAAATTCCGCGAAGCTACCGCCTATGCCTAAACGTTCCATAATGAGCATGGCAAAACAGGTTTTCAGATCCGACTCCCCGCACATCGGGAAACCTGCGCCGGTGAGCAGCGAGTTGCCGACGATGAGGTTGGACATCACGAGCCGCGTTTCGCTGTTTTCGGGACCTTCGTAGTAGTAGGCCAGGCCGTCGAGCTGTTTGGCTTCCACGAACTTTTCCAATGCGACCGTCACGCGGGCGGCAGTTTCGAGGTCGGTATCGCGTAGTTTTTCGGAAATGGGGTCCGAAACCGGGTCGGGCGTGTCGAAAAAATCGAGAATGCGCTCCTTCATGTTTTCAATGTCGGTCCGCCCGGTTTGCTGGTATTGCGTCACGATCTCGTGCGCCTCGCATTGCACAATGTGCGCGCCGAAATGGGCGGTAAACATCGTCGAATCCGAATGCATATCCAGCATGGCCTCGATGGGATGACCGATGTGACCGATGCGGGAAGTGCGTAAATCGTGCAGGACGGCGGCAATGCGGCAGTATTCTTCCAGCTCGGCATCTGCCTGTGGGTCGTCGTACAGCGTGCCGATGATCATCTCGGGTACGCGCTTGCCCATACGTGCGGCCACGCCCGCGAACTCGGGCAGGGAGCAAATGTCGTCGTTGTACAGCTGCATGTAGGTCGATGCACGACTGTAATCCATCGCCTGGTCGGGCTGCAAGGCCACGAGCACGATGGGCACATTCAGGTTGCGGATGATGGTACCGAACGTGTTGGACGTCGCGTAGGTAAGCATATCGCAGAAAATCAGGTCGAGGTTGGCCGCATTCAGCTTCGGAACGAGGTCGTAAGCCTTTTGCACCGTATCGATCAGCCCGAAATCAACGAGCTCCGCGTGGCCAGCGCGTTCGATCTTTTCGATGAAAACGGCTTGTTTGCGCAGCATATCGTCAAGCAGGCCGTCGAACTGGCTCCAATATTTGAAATACCCGACCCCAAACACGCCGATGCGCGGTTTGGTAGGCTGGCGTTTCCGGATAATGGCTTCTGCTACGGCGTGATTTTCGTTCGGTAATGGATTTCCCATGAGTGAGTGAAATATTGTTTTTTAAAGTTTAATTCTTAACGCACTAAGTTATTCGGGCAACAGTTTTCCCCTTTCGGGTTTTACTTAAAAATAAAAAATACTAATCCGTGATTTCCACAGTTGCAACAATGGCCGCAGGCTGGTCGAAAAGCGGCCGGAGCCTGGGAATCAGCAAAATAAATGCGATGAATGCCACAGGATACAGCAACCCCGAAGCGATCCAAAGCGGCTTATACGAATAATCCTGCACGATTTTCCCGATCATCGGGTTCAAAATAAGGCTGGATAATGCGCCTGCCGTGCCTGATAAGCCCACCACCGTAGACGTCGCCCCCGGCCCGAAAACATCCGAAATGGCCGTGATGTAATTGGTGATCCAGCACCCGTGCGCAAACATATACAGCGCCATGCAAGCAACGGCAATGCCGACGGACGAGGTAAATTCCGTAAGCGGTACCGCCAATGTCAATGCGGCCGCACAGCCCATTACAATCTTCCGCGCCCGCCCGGTACCGATCTCTTTTTTAACCAGTTGGTCAGAGAAAAAACCGCCCAGGATATTGGAAACGCCCAGGGACAGAAAGGGTATCCAGAACAGCTGCCCGATCCGTTCAAACGGCACATGGCGCACGTCGCTCAGGTATTTGGGAATCCAGAACATCATGAAATACATCACCGGATCGAGCAGGAAGCGCATCAGTACGAATACCCAGGTTTCGCGTTGTTTTAAAATGGCTGAGAAAGGTATTTTCAGGGTATTTTGCGCTTGAAATGCATTTCGTGAAAGGCCATCTTCCTCCGTGAACGCTTCTGAACTGGCCTTTGTAGCCGACCGTTTCCAAGGCAAAAGCAACCACACAATCACCCAAATGCCGCCTATAATACCCGGCACGACAAATCCCGACCGCCAGCCGTAACTGTTTGAAAACCAGATCGTCAAAGGCGGAGCAATCACTGCACCGATTGCGGAGCCGCCGATGGCGATGCCGTTCGCGAAGGCCCTTTCTTTTTGGTCAAACCATTCATGCACCGTTTTAGCCGCGCCCGGGAAGCACGCGCCTTCGCCCATACCGAGGAAAAACCGGAAGGTGAGAAGCTGCGGTAGGCTCGTCATCAACCCGTGCAATGCATTCGCTACCGACCACAGCCCCACCGCGATACCCAGTCCTTTCCGCGCCCCGATGCGGTCGATAAGCCATCCGCCGACGGTGAACATCAGTGCGTAACTCAGCAGAAAACTGGTATTCACCCACCCATACTCCACATCGCTGAACCCGAATTCCTGCTGAATGCGGATGACGGCTATCGACAGCACCTGCCGGTCGAGAAAGCTCAGACCGGTCGCGACGAAGACGAGGAAAACAACCCACCAGCGGACGTAGTTTTTCTTCATGATAACTTAACGCACTAACTTAATTTCTGTCAAAAATAAAATAGGAAAGTACAAAAAACAATACGCGGCAAAAAAAATGTGGGAATCTTTTCAGGATAGTGCTAAAATCGGCGATTTGGAGTATTTTTAAAAAATAATTTAAAATGTAGGCGATTTCTTTAAATACTTTATGAATATATCGAAAATAGTAAAAAATAGCCTTGTGGCAGGTTTTATGACCCTTTCGGCCAGCCGCGTGGATGCGCAAACCCAATCCTTAACCAGCTATGTCAACCCGTTCATCGGCTCCGAGGAGCACGGGCATGTTTTCGTAGGTGCCAATGTACCTTTCGGGGCTGTGCAGCTGGGGCCTACTCAGATCGGGCGGAGCTGGGACGAATTCCACGGCTGGGACTGGTGCTCGGGCTACAATTATATCAGCCGGGAAATCCTTGGTTTCACCCATACGCATTTGAGCGGGACGGGCATCGGCGATCTGAACGACCTGATGATCGTACCTGCGAACGGGCCGTTGCAACTGCGCCCGATGCAGTTTGAAAAGCCCGAAACAGGCTATGGCTCGCTGTTTTCCAAGCAATCAGAGCAATGCCGCCCGGGTTTTTACCAGGTGCATCTGGACAAATACGATGTGGATGCGAAACTAACGGCGACCGAGCGCGTGGGCATTCATCAATATCATTATAAAAAGACCGATAATGCGCATATCCTCGTGGACCTGGGCTTTGCGATGAACTGGGACAGTCCCGTGAAAACGTTTATCCAACAGGTGAACGACTCCACTTTCACAGGTTACCGTTTTTCTACCGGCTGGTCGAAAGATCAGCGCCTGTATTTCGCGATCCGCACCTCGCAACCTATTCTGAAAGCTGAGTTTTACAGTGACAGCACGCTTCAGAATGGCAAAAAAGTGGAAAGCAAACACGCCAAGGCCGCATTGTTTTTCGACGCTGTTCGCAACCCCGATATGATCCTGAAAGTGGCATTGTCGCCCGTGAGCGAGGAAAATGCATTGGCAAATATGGCCACCGAGGCACCGTCCGGCAATTTTGAAGCCTACCGCACCAAAGCCGATCAGGTTTGGGAAAAGTCGCTGGGCTCTATCCGGGTGGAAGGTCGGAATAACACGGATAAGCAGCTGTTTTACACCGCGCTTTACCACATGTTCCTTGGCCCGACGCTCTTCAACGACGCCAACAACGACTACCGCGGCACCGACAAGCAGGTTTACAAAAACGCGCCTTTTAAAAACCTCACTACCATGTCGCTCTGGGACATTTACCGCGGCTGGGGGCCATTTATGTCGATCGTGAAGCCGAGCGTGGTGAAGGACATTGCGGGATCGATGCTGGCCATTCACCAGCAGCAGGGGCGCCTGCCTGTGTGGCCGCTCGTGGGCAGCGAAACGGATTGTATGGTGGGCAGTCCGGCCATTATCATCCTCGCGGACGCGTTCGGGAAGGGGCTCATCCCCGCCGACCAGCGCGAGCAGGTGTACGAGGCGATGAAACACACCGCGAAACGAGATTCCATGGGTTTGCAGTACCTGAACAAGCTCAGCTACATTCCGGCCGATAAAATGCACGAATCCGTAGCCTGGGCCATGGAATACGCCATCGCCGACGCCGGCATCGCGAAAGTGGCCGCGGCATTGGGCAAGAAAGCCGACGCTGCTTATTTTACGAAGAGAAGCCAGCTCTACAAGCTGTATTACGACAAGCAGACGGCCTTTTTCAATGGTCGCTTCGAAAACGGCCAGTTCCGCCGTCCGTTCGATCCGTTCTATTCGGTGCCCGTTACTTCGGATTATACTGAGGGCAATGCATGGCAATATCTGTTCCTGGTACCTCAGGATGTGCACGGGCTGATCGGCCTGCTGGGTGGTGAGAAAGCCTTTAAATTGCGTCTGGATAGCCTGTTTACCGTTTCGTCGGAACTGCGGGAAGGTACCGCGCCGGACATTTCGGGGCTGATCGGGCAGTATGCGCACGGCAACGAGCCGAGCCATCATATTACTTACCTCTACAATTACCTGGGCGAGCCGTGGAAAACGGCCGATCTGGTGCGCGAGGTGATGCGGAAATTTTATAAACCTACACCTAACGGACTCAGCGGCAACGAGGACGTGGGCCAAATGAGCGCCTGGTACGCATTCAGCGCATTAGGAATGTACTCGGTGAACCCGATGGAAGGGAAATACGTCTTCGGTTCGCCTTTGTTCGACTCGGCTATGCTTCGGCTGGAAAATGGCAAGACGTTCACCATTCGGTCGCAGGATAACAGCGAGCAGAACAAGTATATACAGAAGATCGAGTTCAATGGTAAGCCTTATCCTTATACCTACATTCGTCATACCGACCTGATGGCAGGAGGGGAGTTGGTGTTTTATATGGGGGCAACGCCGTCCAAGAGTTATGGGGTAACTGCGGCGGGCAGGCCGTAGGTAATGGAATTGGAAGACGTTGGATTCTGGTTAATTTGCGGTAAAAAACCAGCATGCAACTCGACATTCATCATCAACCTATCCTGAATTATCTTACCCGGACCGACAAGCCCATCTTTCTAACCGGAAGGGCGGGGACGGGTAAGACCACTTTTCTGCAACATATCCGCGGGAACCTGGCCAAAGAAATGGTTGTCGTCGCCCCGACGGCCGTAGCTGCCATTAATGCAGGCGGTGTTACCATACATTCCTTTTTCCAGGTTCCGCTGGGTCCGTTAATCCCCGGTGTGCGCGGCAAGCGCCAACCGCAGCCTGCGATCCGGTCGGTGAACCCGGAAAAAGAAAAAATGCTCCGGCGGATGCAACTGCTGATCATTGATGAGATCAGCATGGTGCGGGCAGATGTACTGGATTACATCGATGCCCTGCTTCGGATGGTGAGAGCATCGTCAAGGCCTTTCGGAGGGGTGCAACTGCTGATGGTCGGCGATCCGTACCAGCTGCCACCGGTCACCAACAGCGATTGGGAAATATTGGGCTCAGTTTATCAAAGCCCGTATTTCTTTGATAGTCTGGTTTGGGGATCTGCGGGCTTTCTGACCTTCGAGCTGTCGCGGGTCTACCGTCAGAGCGATCCGGTATTTATTGACATCCTCAACAGCGTCAGAGATGGCAAGGTCACGGATAGCACCCTTGCGACGCTGAATGGACGGTATATTTCCGGACCGGATTCAGATCTATCCGACTACGTTACCCTTTCCACCCATAATACCAAGGTCGAAGAGATCAACAAGCAGCGGCTTGACGCATTGGAAACCCCTGAATATCTTTTCAGCGCGACTATTTCAGCCGACTTCCCTTCGGAGGCGTATCCGGCTGAAAAAGAGCTCATCCTGAAAGAAGGGGCCCGGGTAATGTTTGTTAAAAACGACAGCTCGGGAAACAAGCAATACTACAACGGGCGGGCGGCGCGGGTCGCGCGTATCGAGAATGGGCGCGTACACGTCATTTTTTCCGATGATGGTTCCGATTTTATTGTAATGCCGGAGATCTGGCAGAATGTCAAGTATGCCTTATCCGAAGAAGAGGGAAAGATTAGTGAATCCAGCGCGGGGACATTTACCCAGTTGCCTTTGAGACTAGCCTGGGCTGTAACCATTCATAAAAGTCAGGGCCTGAGCTTCGACAAGCTGGTCGTCGACGCCGGCGCTGCATTTGCGGCGGGCCAGGTGTATGTGGCCCTGAGCCGGTGCCGTTCGCTGGATGGCCTTGTGTTGCTCAGGCCCGTCAATGCGGCCAGCGTAATGGTGGCCCCGGCGGTCAAAGCCTTTATGCAAAATGCCTCGGTTAACGCTTACGACAGTTCGGCCCTGGCGACCGTGCAGCATGGCAGCCTGCGGGAGGCGGTGATCGATTTGTTTGATTTTACAGCCCTGGCGGAATGGTGGGAGCCAGTGCATGGGTTTATCAGGGAAAATGACCTGATAAATGAGCTTGTCCGGCCGGGTACCGACGTGATCGCAAAGCTGGTCCATGCCGATTTGATCAAGGTCTCGGTCAGTTTTCACAGGCAAGAGCTGCTGGTACTTCTGGACCAACCCGACGGGTGGAGCCCGGCATCCCTGCCCGAACGCTTGATCAAGGCTATCGGCTATTTCTCTTCCAGGCTTAACGAATGCGCGGGTAAAATAGGTGATCTGCTTACCCAATGCGACCAGCGTGCCTTGAATCCGGACTTTCATTTGGCCGCAGCGCGGCTAAGGCACTACATCGGGCTGAAAGCGGCGATCTTTTTGAGGCTGCCGGAGGCTACTAACCCGGACGAACTCGTTTTGACTGCGGCAAAGGCCGTTAGTGAATACCGTGCGAATAAAGTCGAACCCAAAGTGGTAACCCATTCCAAAAAGCTGCCCGCCGTGGATGGGGCGCTCTTTGACAAACTGCTTGAATGGCGGGCGGATATTGCTCAGCAGCGAAATGTGCAGCCATACGCGATCGTGTCGGATGTGGTCTTGACACACGTCGCACAGAAAATGCCCAATACCTTAACCCAATTATCACAGATCAAAAATTTCGGTCAGGCCAAGGCATCGGATTTCGGGCCTGATATTATCCGTATTATTCTTAAAAATAATGGGACTGGTCAGCTTTTTTAGTGTGGTTGGTACAGTCTGCTGAAAAGAGCCCGGCCTCCAACCTGGCCGTGGCTTCTTTCAGGAGGTTAGTCCTGAATCTTGACGGGGATCAGCATCGTCGACCGCGCGGGATCGATACCATATTTCGAAACCGATGTGATTTCAAGCGGCAGCATGTATTCGCCATTGGCGACTTTGCCTTTGAGCAGGTAGTAGGACAATGCCTGCTCGTCGTTGAGATTGGCGACCACAAAACTGCCCTCGTCGAGCTTGTATGCGTCCGCTGGCAGGAGTTTGTGGGTTGTACCATTGGCCAGGTTGTAGGCGGCCAGGGCGGCCCCGCTTACTTCGACTTTGTATTGCAAATCTGTTTTGTTGTGATAATTGGTTTGAAGAAAAGCATAAAATCTTGATTCAGCAGGCGAATTGGCCGTGCTGACGGCCGAGGCATCCGGTGCAAGTCCTGCTGTTTTGAAATGAATGTAGGGACTGAGTATTTTGGGAACGACCAGAGAATAAAGCTGATTTTCCGCAGCGGGTTTAATCGTATTGGACGAAATTTTGAAAGGTACCGCATACAGCAGCTTGGTTTCAGCCTGCAATGCTTCGATCCCCGCGGCGTCGAATTCTATTTCAAAAGGGACGCTGTAATCGGATTTTGCGAGGGAAATCAGCGGCGCCTTAACTTTGTAGAGCCTGTCCGGCAGCAGCGTATAGGTGTCACCGTATTGGGCCAGGACAGACTCGTCGACATGAAGCGTAACCTCACCGCCCGTTTGCCCGGCCCCGCTTTTGATGACCTGAAGCTGGTAGGTAGGGTTTTCCCATTTGAATACATTTTGCACATTTTCGCCAAAATCGCTGAGCGACACCTTGTCCTCGGCCATGTTATTCATGCGGCGATCTTCACAGCCCGATACGATCAAGGTGAGCAGACATAGAAGAAGTAATGACAGGCTGTTTGTGTTGTTTATAAACGTAAGTCGGCTTTTCATAGGGCTACCATCCATAATTTTGGGTGAAGTTTTTCATTTCGTTTAACTGCTCCTGGTTGATAGGGAAGAAGTAATGTTTCTTTTCAAAGACCCTGGTGCCCGGAAACAATGTCGAGGAGCGCTTCCAGGAATCGTCATAGTTGGTGGCGGCAAGGTTCCTGGTGTAGTTGGGGCCGACAAATTCCTTCTCCGCGATAAGCCATGTACGGGCGTCGTGGTAGCGGTGCGATTCGAAGGCCATTTCAACCATGCGCTCTTTGCGGATCAACTCCCGCAGTAACGACTGGTTCCCGATCACCTCCGGATAGGCTACCTGCAAATTGTTCAATCCGCTCCGGTTTCTGACCTTGTTGATGTAAAGCAATGCATCGGCTTCATTCCGTTGCGTTTTTTCATTGCAGGCCTCGGCATAGCTGAGATAGATCTCCGCGAGCCTGAACATAGGCCAGCAGAATTGTCCCCACTGCCCATTTTCCGTATTGTTGTTGGGATCGCTCATTCTCCTGAACAGGTAGCCTGCCTTAACGCAATCTCCCGAAGCCTGGTAACCCGAAGTGCCTCCGGTATGAAATGTAACGACCTTGTCACCGGCCCCGCGATTATACCAGTTGAAGCCATTGGCAAGAATGGAAGCGTAAAAGCGCGCATCCCGGCCGACCGTGCTGTTGTGTGCCCTGACGGGTTTCCAGTTGTCCACCGGATGGATGTAGCCGGGTGTAAAGCCTTCTTCACGATATCCTGACTTCTGATCTATGACCGGATAGCCGTTCGCATCGTATCCTGTCACCGGATAGCGCCCGCTGGCCGCCATTGGATAAGTATCGACCAATTTAAGGGAAGGCGAATATCCACCATACCCTTCTTTGACCACTCTTGGCGGGTTAGCCCTCACGACCCATGCATTGGCCGCACCCAGCCAACGTCCCCAAATCACTTCCGAATTCCAGAATTTGAAAAATATCCCCTGGTAGGACTTGATCGCCTTGCGCATGGGGTCGGTTTCGGTATTGTCCGTGTACAATGCATACTGGTTCATGTCGATCAGCTCTTTCGCTGTCCTTGCGGCGGTTTCCCATTTTCCCGGATCGGCGTTTTCGGGAAAGATATGTTTCCCTTCCCTGTTGACCATTCCTTTGAGAAACTCCGCACCGTTGAAAAGCGGACGAGCGGCGTAAAGCGTAGCGCGGGTTTTGGCAGCGAGCACAGCGCCTTTTGTAGCCCGTCCCGCCCAGGCGTCCTCGGTGATCGTTGCGGGCAGGGCGCTTATGCATTTGTCAAATTCCGCCAAAATGAAAGCGAAGTTTTCGTCGACCGTGTGCCGGTCCACCGACTCCGGACGAATGGAAATATCAGAATCCTTATCTCCCCAGATATATACCGGACCATATTTTCGCAGCAGGTTGAAGTACAGAAATGCACGGATAAAACGGGCCTCGGCCTTCATTACCTCCTTTTCGGCGGGACCGATTTCTACGTTCTTATCGACATTGTTCATGAAGATCGTTGCCTGGTTGATACCGGTATAGCTATTTTTCCAGGTTACGTAAGACGACGTGGTAGGGCCCCAGGAGCCATTATTCATGTTGAGCCATGATACCCCCGACAACCAGGAGAACATGCCTTCGTCGGACCTGGGAACGACGGACGCCTCACCGCCAACCATGTCGGAATCGTCGGGCAAAAAGCTGTAAACCTGAGCGAGATAAGCTTCGGTTGTCGCCCTTTTATTGAAGGTTTCTTCGAGTGTAAGGGCATTCTGCAACTCTACGGACAGATAGTCGCTGCAAGACGTGAAGGCGATCACACTCAATACCAGGGCAGTTATGATGGAAAAGTTTCTCATGTTGGTCAGTATTAAAAATTAAGACTTGCTCCGAAGCTTACCGTTTTCATTTGCGGATAGATGTTCCCGAAGCTGGCATTCAGTTCGGGGTCCCATAGTTTGAATTTGCTGAAAGTGAATAGATTAACAGCTTGTGCGTAAATCCGCACGGTGGAGATTTTCGCCTTGTTGACAATCCGTTTCGGCACCGTATAACCGACTTCGGCGTTCTTTAACCGGATGAAGCTCATGTCTCTCTGATAAAAGGTAGATGCCTGCCGGTTGTTTTCATTGTAGGCCAGGGACATCCTTGCGTATTCGGCATTCGGGTTCTGGTTGTGCAGGCTCCATCTTTTCTCGGCTGCGTCGGCCAGGATCTGCCCGTTCACCAGGATACTTCCCTGAGGCCCTTGTACCGGGTCCCCGCCGATGATCCTGGTCACATTTCCTGTTCCCTGAAAGAATGCCGACAGGTCGAATTGCTTATATTTTGCGCTCAACCCGAAGCCGTACGATAGCTCCGGCACCGTGGTCCGACCTATGGCTATTCTGTCGTAGCTGTCGACAACACCATCCCCATTGATATCCTTGAACTTGATATCACCGGGCACGACGGAGCCAAACTTCTGGACCGGGCTTTGTTCGATATCTTCCACCGACTTAAACAGTCCCAGAGAAACCAATCCGAACTGCTGATCGTAGGCTTGGCCCGCAATTTCCTGGTAGCCGTATATCGGGGTGGGTGAATCATTGTAAATCACCTTGTTGCGGTTGTAGGAAAAGTTCCCGCGAGCCGAGAGCAGCCAGTCGCCCTTCACATAGCTGTATTCGAGAGAGCCGTCCACGCCGCGGTTAGCCATTTTACCCAGGTTTACATACTGCGCCACGTTGATCCCCACTACGGACGGCACACTTTGCTGTAAAATATAGATCCCGTCGCGGCGCTCGTTGAAATAGTCCACTTGCAGTTTCAGCTTATCCCAAATACCCAGCTCGAACCCGATGTTCGTTTTGATTGCTTCTTCCCAGGCTACATTAGGGTTTCCCGGATTTCCGGTTGCAATGCCGGTAATGTATTTCTGGCCGGTTGTTCCGAATGTGTATGAATTGGAATACTGCATTTCCGAGTTGTAGGCAAACCGGCGGTCGCCGCCAATCTGGTCGTTCCCGATGTACCCGTGTGAGCCCCTGAACTTCATCAGGTTCACCGCCGGGAACAGGTTTTTAAAGAATTTCTCTTTGCTCACGTTGTACCCGATGCCGACAGACGGAAAGAAACCGAAACGGTGGGCAGGAGCGAAGTTTTCCGACCCGTTATAACCGAAGTTGCCGTCGAAGAAAAGCTTGTTTTGAAAGGCATAAGTCACCCGCCCGGCGATACCGATGTTGCGGTAGGGGAAGGCCTGGATGTAATCGCCGGGAAAATTGTTGGTATGCTCCCTTTTGGTAAACAAAAACAATCCGCCTATGCGATGATCGCCGAATGCATTGTCGTAGTTCAGCGACGATTCGAGATTCGTCGTTTTGGTGCCACGGTTGGACCGGGCCAATGACAGATAATCGCTTCCGTCCGTGTTCTTGTGGAGGATAAGTTGCCCGTTCTCGTCACGGCCCGTCGCGTAGTAGGTAGCCGGGTTTTTTCTTTTGTCCAATGTCGATTCATTGGTCGCATCCCATGAAAACTTGATATTGAATTTCAAGCCCGGCAGCAAAAAATCACCCAGGTCCTGTGTGAGGCTCATCAGCGACTGCGAGGTATTCCAGAAATCCTGGGAATATCCGGTCGAGTTCAGCGAATAGTAGGGATTGGCGCCGACCAGCGGCTGGGCGTGCGTACCGTCGGAATAATAGGACGGAATGGAAATAGGCGGCGTGGTCATCACCATCACATACATAGCGTCCATGTTAACCCCCAGGCGGTTCTTATTTTCGTAGGTATTCGAAAGGTTAAGGCTTAATTCGGTGGATTTGGTGATGTCGACATCCAGGTTTGACCTGAAGGTGAATTTGTTGTAACTCACCGAAGGGTTGTACGACTTGCTGACGACGGGATTAAAAAGGCCGTTTTCATTGTAATACGAGCCGGAAACATAATATCTGGCGATTCTGCCTCCACCCGATACATTCAGGTTCAGGCGGTTGCTGGTTGTCGCGTCTTTGTAAATGGTTTTCATCCAATCTACGTTGGGATAGAGGTCCGGATCTTCTCCTGAGAGATATTTCTGTTTGACGTGATCGGGGAAAGGAGTGGAGCCGTTCGCGTCGTAGCTGATATCGTTGTAGTAATCCATCCATTGGCTTGCATTAGCCAGCTTCGGTAACCTCGTCGGCGCCAGAAAGCCCCTTTCGTAGCGGGCATTAATGGTTGGTTTATCGGAATATTTACCCTTCTTGGTGGTAATCAGGACAATGCCGTTTGCACCTCTTACCCCATAAACGGCCGTCGCGCTGGCATCTTTCAGGATCGAAAACGACTCGATATCCTCCGGATCGACCAGGTCCAGGGAGCGTTGAATACCGTCTACCAGAATTAGCGGGGTGTTGTTGGCCCCGAAACTGCTGATGCCGCGAATCCAGAAACTCGACCCCGAGCCGGGCTCGCCGCTTCCCTGGACCGAGACGATACCGGCGATCTGACCGGCCAGGGCATTACTCAGTTTGCTGACGGGTACTTTCAGGTCGCTGGCAGAAATCGTCGAAATTGCCCCTACGATACTTTCCTTCCGCTGGGTCCCGAAAGCGACGACAACCACCTCATCCAGGTTTTGATTGTTCGGGCGCAGGATCACATCGAGGGTTTTGCGGTTAGCAAGCTGTACTTCCTGGGTTACATGCCCAACGAAAGAAAAAACGAGTGTCACATCGCCTGCGGGTACCATCAGGCTGTAATTGCCGGACGCATCCGCAGATACGCCCCGTAAAGTGCCCTTCACCGTGATATTCACACCTGGAAGTACTTCCCCTTTTTCATCCGTAACACGTCCTGTAACCGGTACATCCGCATTGGTTTTCGAAAATTCCCTGATCTTTCTGCCCATGAGCTCTAATGCCGCCACGGTACTGCCCTCCGCCGGCTGACCGGAAATACCCCCT
Organism: Dyadobacter sp. SG02; assembly: GCF_900109045.1. Classification (GTDB taxonomy): domain Bacteria; phylum Bacteroidota; class Bacteroidia; order Cytophagales; family Spirosomataceae; genus Dyadobacter. Next base: position 300,682 of record NZ_FNYL01000009.1, on the reverse strand, counting down.
GGCGTTTTTTGTATCGGCGCAGGGTTTATTTTTTCATCCAGCAGCACATAGGTGCCCTTTTTTACCTTCCTGAATCGTATCCCTGTGGATTCCAGCAGCAATTCCAGGTTGGCTTCGAAAGACGCCGAGGGACGGATGCTATTGGACGGAACCATGATCTTATGCAGGATTTTCTCTTCAAAGAGCAAATCCACCTGATATTTGTCTTTCAGTATCAACAGCATATCCGACAGCTCCCTCAATTGCGGCCTCGTGTCCGATTGGCGGACAATCGTTTTCGAATTGGCAAGGAGCTGGCCCAAAACCGGATCTGGAATCGCGCCGCTTGCCAGACAGAGGCAGAAAAACCTGATCAGCTGTAACTTTAAATTCATAAATCGGCAGGTTAGGATGAGAAATTGATTATGGATTAGGAATCAGTATGATCTTGTTTTCGGCCTTCATTATTTCAAAGCTGTACATATAGGACATGCTTGAAAGCAGTTCTTCGGCATTTTCGGCGGGGAATGAGCCTGTTGCGGTGCGGGTAGCGAGTGCTTTGTCGTTTATTTTCACTACCACGCCAAAAACCTCATGAATTTTCGCGGCAACTTCCCGCAAGGGCGTATCATTGAAAACAAACCGGTGTTGCTTCCATGCCGAGTGCTGCGCGAGCTGCGCTTCGGATAGTTTCTCAACCTTTATTTTTCCGCTTCTTTCGATGGTCGCGCGGTCGCCCGGCAGCATGGTAAGGGGCTTTTCGCCGGCATTGGAAGAAAGCTCGACCTTGCCTTTGTTAAGTACCACATTGGTTTGCTTCGGCCTGGTGTAGACGACAAACTCGGTGCCGAGCACGGTTATCAGGCTACTGTCGGCGTTATGGACTTTAAAGTATTGGTGATCAGCGGTATGTCGTATCGAAAATTCGGCTTCGCCTTCCAGGTAAACATGACGGGTAGACTTTCCAAAGCCCCATCTGGGGACTTTCAACGTCGAATTTGCATTCAATACCACCATGCTGCTGTCGTCAAGACAAAATTTGTTCAGTTCGCCAAAGGCAGTTTCGTAGGTTCGGTACATCAAAAAATCCCTGCCCAGGTACGAACCGAATCCTATCATGAACAAGCTGGCGGCCGCCCAGAGGAGAATCGTTTTTGTGGAAGCTTTCCGGACGGACGATGGCAGCCGGCTGGGCGCAGGTTCGTGCTCCTCCGATAATTTTTCCGTGATTGCCAGCAAGGCGGCCGATGTATCGGGCTGGAACTGGAGTTGGCTCCTTTCCCATTCTTCCAGCCATTCAAAGTAGGTCTCCGCATTTCGTCCGTCGGCAAGCCAATCTGCTATTATTTGTTTCTGCAGAGTGGTCGCATCTCCCGAGAAGTAGGTGAATACAGTATGTTTCGTCAATTCTGGTTTCATTTTTAATCTTTTTAGCAATGGGCGAAGTGGCCAGGAGAGACCTGTCGACCAAAGATTCTGGGTTAAAACAATTCTGAAAGGCCGGCGATAATGGCCAGGTGGTGGGTTTTGAGTGCTTTCCGTAATTCGACAAGCGCTTTGCTGATATGCGCTTCGACGGCCTTTTTTGAAATCTGAAGTTTGTCCGCTATTTCCTGGTAGGACTTTCCGCCAAAGCGGCTCATCAGAAAGACCTTTTGATTTTGAGGAGGAAATCCGGCGATAATCCGCTCGATTTTCATGTAGAGTTCGTCAAATTCCATCAGACGATCCGGCTGCATATGAACCGATACCAGCGTTGCGTCTTCCAATTCTTCGGCTATTTCATTCCTTAGTTCCCATTTCAGATAAGTGAAACACTTATTTCGTACAGAAACGAACAGGTAAGCGCGAAACGAAGTCGTGATATGCTCATGCACGCGTTTTTTCCAGAAAGATAAAAATGCTTCCGAAACGATATCCTCAGCTACCTCTTTGGAATATACGTACCTGACGGCATGGCTGCATAATGGCGTGTAATAGTGGCGGAATAACAGGTCGTATCCCTTTTTGACATCTGTTTGAAATACGCTTTTGATAAAGAACTCCTTGTCGACAGGCTGCTCCGCACCCGGTCCCTGATTGTTTTCGGAATTTGCCTGCATCAAACTACTTTCCCGCAAAGGTCCGGACAAACTCATATTCTGCATCTTTTCCAAACTAACCAATATTTAGTATACCGTTTGTTACAGAGACAGAATTTTTTAGCAACACCCTACCTGTTTTTGCGAAATAGTTAAAAAAAGTTGCTGACCCTCATCGAATGCTAATTTTTTCCCACACATCCGGGCCGGTAATACCAGATGGCAGAGTGTCCGTTCCGGCAATCTGCCCATTGAATTAATGCATCAATGCGCAGTTTGTCAGTTACTTATAATGAATAGTTACGCGATCTGGCGAGGTCGATCAGCTCTCAATCGGAGGGTTCGCAAACGGGCGCTGCCCGGGGTCCGTCTCGTGAGAGGAATCCGGGCAGCGTATTTCACATTCTGTATTCTAATGAGGGCTGTCAGTTCTTGTCGGCAATCCATTTATAGGCGATCCCGGCGATAAGCGCTCCTGCGACGGGGCAAACGATGAAAAGCCATAACTGTTCCAGCGCCCAGCCTCCTACGAAAATGGCCTGGCTAATGCTGCGCGCAGGGTTTACGGAAGTGTTGGTTACCGGGATACTTATCAGGTGGATCAGCGTCAGCGCAAGGCCGATGGCGATGCCTGCAAATCCTGCGGGAGCAGAGGGGTAAGTGGAACCCAGGATAATGATCAGGAACATGAAGGTCATGACAAATTCGGTAAGCATTGCCGCGGTCAGGCTGTATTTTCCCGGGGAATGATCCTGGTAACCATTGGCCGCAAAATCACCGATCGAACTACCGTTGCCGGTAACGATCATGTAAAGAACAAAGGCACCTGCGATGCCGCCTAAAATTTGTGAAACGATATAGGGAAGCAGGTCTTTCCCCGTAAACCTGCCGGCTGCCCATAAACCAACGGAAACAGCCGGGTTCAAATGCGCCCCGGAAACATGGCCCAGCGAGTAAGCGATGGTCAGTACGGTTAATCCAAAAGCAAGTGAAACGCCCAGTAAACCGATCCCGACATCGGGAAACGCCGCCGACAATGCTGCACTGCCGCACCCGCCTAGCACAAGCCAGAAAGTGCCTAAAAATTCTGCTACATATTTTTTCATAAAAAATGAAGTTGTAAAATGATAAAAGTAAGTTCCGAAGTGGTGGGCTATTCGCTTTCGATCCGACCGCCGTCCAGGCTATCCTGCAACTCGTTCAGCTCGTCCCATTTGCCGTCGCGCGCCAGTTTCGACTGTTGTGGCCAGGTCGACGGGTCATGCATTTGAAAGCGGGAACCTGCCAGATGTAGTATCGTGACGATCCATGATGGAGCCGTGTCAGCTAGTTGACCAAAAGTATAAATGCCGTGTTTGTTAAGCAGTTCCTCTATTTTGGGGCCGATGCCTTCGATAAGTTTTAGATTATCCGGTGTTACCGCATTCAGTGCAGCGTGTGCCGGCTGAATAACGGTGTTCCGGGATTTTGTTCGGCATTCATCGAGGTCGGCTTCCCGTTCAGACAACTTTTCACGCAGTCCCCGGGCTTTGCTTTTGGAAATCCTGTCGCCTATCAGCCAACCGATAACGGCTGCGAGGATCAGGAGAATGAGCATTTCCGAAATGGCCACCGGTTTACTCAATGGGTTTATGTCTAATAGTATCATCATTCAGGTATTTAGAATCGGGATTGTTTTAGCTATCAAATGGTTAAGTTGCCAGTTGGTGCGGGTAGGGTAAACGATCAGGCCTTGCCGCCATCCAGCGTATTCTGCCATTCTTTCAATTCATTCCATTTGCCGGCAGCGGCCAGCGCAGCCTGTCCCGGCCAGGTTTCGGGGTCGTGTACCTGAAAACGACGACCGGCGTCGTCGAGGATCATCTTAATCCTCGCAGGCGTAGTCTCACTCAGGTGTGCGTACGTCAGAATGTCCGCCCGATGAAGCAGCTTCTCGATCTGCGGGCCTATTCCTTCGATAATTTTGAGGTCATCGAAAGCGATTGCAGCAACCCCGGCCACGGGTGCAACCAGGCTGGCAAGGCCTTTACGGCATTCATCGAGCCCGTTTTCGACACCGGCCAGCTGCAATTCCAGTTGGGAATTCAGATCATTCCCCCTGCGGTAACCAATGATGTAGCCAATAATGCCCGACACCAGTAGCAGCAGCAGATGTTGCCACCATGCATTGGGCGAGTCAAGCGGATTAAGTTGAAACATATCCTGGTCAGTTAAGTTGATATTGAAGCGGAATTATTGCACGACAATGGCTACACGTCGGTTTGCCGCCCGGCCCTCTGGCGTGCTGTTGGACTCCTTCGGCGAGGATTGGCCCCGGGAGTCGGTCACCAGTTGCGCGGCGGGCAATCCGGCGCGCACAAACTGCGCCTTCACCTGCTCGGCGCGTTTTCTGGACAAGGCGTCATTGCCCGCACGGCTTCCCACGTTATCCGCATGCCCGGTCAAAAGGAGCTTTTTATCCTTGTTCGCAGACAGGTATTTGGATGCTTCTTCGAGAAACTTCTGATTATCATCGGTCTTGATGTAATCGAGACCGCCCGTATTGAAATAGAGATCGATCGGCTTAAAGATGCCGTTGTATTTCTGGGCTTCCGCGAGTTTGTGTTCGGCGGAAGGGGCAACATCCGGAGATGCGGAGCTAATGCCCCCTTTCACGGAATCGGGACTTAACCGGGTATCGTGCAGGGGCGCAACCACGATTTCCCCGGATGGAGCATCGGTGGGAACCAATGGCGCATCGCAAAGCTGTTTGATTTTACACGTGTGCCACCACGTGCCTCCGGCTATCCATACAGCCAGGATAATCCACAAGAACGTATTGTTCTTCGTCATAATAAAACAGTTTAAATGAAAACGGGTTTTGGACAGAACCGGGTCGCGACGGGGTTGCGCGGACGATTGTGGTACAAACTATATCTACAAATGACAGGAATTTGAAGATATGAGTGTAAACTACCAGTAACGTGGCAATTTATTGAATACGTTTAAGGTATTGATTTTCAGATAGATATATTGATTTGGTCTGACAAAATGTAGAAATGTTTCTATTGAAGTTTCCAAGCAGGTATTGGATATAACACCCGGTCGATGACCTGATTATACTATATTTGAACTCTGCCGAGCAACGATAGAAAGTAGCCAGCTACCTCAAAAGCATCCTGATGAGTAACCAAAAAACACCAATTCCTTACTATACGGACATTAATGACTTCCTGGCATCGATCCCCTCGCCAGGGAGAACAACGAACCCGCTTTTCTATTGTCTGAGGCTCAAAAAGTTGGAGCATCCGGTAGAGATTTACAAGCCTCCCTTCAAGCGGTCATTTTATTTTTTTGCGCTATTTGTCAATTCGGGCAACGCGCAAGTCAATTATGGCGATAAAACAGTGACCAATCCGGAGTCGTACCTGGTTTTCCACTCTCCCGATTTGGTGTACAGCTTCTCTCACGACGAGACTTTGGAAGGATATGTAATCTATTTTAAACCAGAGTGCTTTTCGTTTTTCAAACCTGATTTTCACGAAGAATTCCCGTTCTTCAACCGGTTATATACAAACCTGTTCAAACTGGATCAGGCGACCTTCGGCGATCTTTCACCGCATTTCGAAGAAGTACTTGCGGCTTATGACAGATCCGGCACGGAGTCTCATATGGAAGCCCGGGCGAGGCTGCTTGCACTGCTTTATTATATGAAGGTATTTGTAGCGGAAAGAAAGAAAATAACGCGGTTTGCAACACCCCAGCAACTGCTCCTGAGCAAATACGTTCAACTGGTGAATAACCACTACATCGACAAAAGGACGGTAAAAGAATATGCAGACATGCTCTCGGTGACACCCAATCATCTTTCTCAGTCGGTCAAGGCCGTTTCTGGCAAAAACGCGCTTTCGTACATCGCCAGCCGTTTATTGACTGAGGCAAAATCGTTGCTGTTGTACACCCATGTCGATATAGCCGAGATTGCTTACCAACTGGGCTTTTCCGATCCGGCTAATTTTGGCAGTTTCTTTAAGAAGCATGAGCGGATGTCTCCCCTGGCTTTCAGGAAGCGAAAGGACAAATAGAATTCACCATTATATCCAAGCTTTTAACCAGCCAAAGAAGCGCACGGTCACTTTTCTTTGCAGTGATATTTATTCAATAACTGCATAAAAGAAAAAACAAATGGCCACTAAAATTTTTGTCAATCTTCCGGTAAGTAATCTTAACAGGTCAAAAACATTCTTTGAAGGTCTTGGTTTTACATTTAACCCGCAGTTCACGGATGAGAATGCCGCTTGCATGGTGATCAGCGACGCCATCTACGCGATGTTTTTGACCAGGCCGTATTTTGGGACATTCACGCAAAAGCAGATTTGCGATGCCCATGAAAACACGGAAGTGTTAATCGCCCTCGACGCGGGCTCGCGGGACGAAGTGCAACAGATTATTGCCAAGGCAAAGGAACTGGGCGCTACCATTTATAAAGAACCTGCGGATCATGGCTGGATGTATCAGCACAGCTTCGCCGATCCGGACGGCCATCAATGGGAGTTTGCCTATATGGACGAGAGCCAGTTTCCTGCGTCATAAAACGGTGAACGAGGCGTCCCGTGGACGGGTATACTGATCAGAATGCGCGGCAGTTTCAACGTACCGTGTTTTCCAGAACAATCACCGAGGGGCCTTCGGAAAGCCATTTCTTGCCTAGCCCGGTAGTATCACCCATGGGCAAGAAATATACGAATGAGCCGAGTACCAGATCGGTATCCCCGTCCGCATCCATATCGCCCGCGTCCATAACGATCCACCGTCCTTTGGAAGATTGGGGAAATGAATAATCCTCAAATCTTAACTTTCCTTTGTTTTCCAGATAAATAAAACTTTCCTCTGGGTAGCGCAGATAGTCCGGGAAAAAGGAGATAGCTGCAATGTCCGGGTCACCGTCCAAATCGTAGTCCCGGACGATTGCCTTATAAGCGCCGTTCAGTTGATAGAAGTACGATTGTTTGAAATTATTTCTGCCGTCGTTCAAAAAGATGTAGATACCGTGGTAATTTTTCAAAATGGGCGTTTTGTCGGCATTGTCGCCGCAGACGTATACGATATCATCGAACCCGTCTTTGTTGAAATCAGCCAGTTCGATATGCTGGGAGCCGTTTAGTGGCAGGAACGTCAGCAACCTCCTTTCTTTGAAGCGACCCGAGCCCTGATTTTCATACAAAAAAACACCTTCGTCGCCCTGCGCCATGAGCACATAAACATCCAATAGTCCATCGCGATTGGCATCCTTGATCACCGCGGAGATCGCGCCGGGTTTTTCGTTCAAGATCCGTTTCTGGTAATCGCCCCGTCCATTGTTTTCATACCAGGCCAGTTGCCCGGTTTCATTGCCAAATTCGCAGGCAACCACATCTTCGTGCCCGTCTTTGTTCAAATCCCCGTAAGCGACAAACACGGGCCGCCGCAAGTTGGGAATGGCGGTCGCACTGGCCTGGTACCCTTGTCCGGAACTGTTTTTGGTCAACCGATACACGGCTCCGCTAGCGTTGTCGGTCGGAAAAACGCCGTTTTCAATAGCTGTCAAATAGAGCTCGTTTGACTTTTCATAAAAACCGATGGGCGTCGCACCCAGACGCACGCTGTAATTTTCCCGGAGATCGGGGGTAAGAAATGTAAGCACATTACGCCTGCTTTTGCCATCGCTGAATGCGATCCCACGCTTGTCCGGCAGTATTTTGACCATGGTTGTCAATGAAGGCCGGTGCGAAAAACTGGCCTGGCGGTACTTGAAATGTTTCAATCCAATCCGGATCGGATGCTTGCGAACGGGCGCGGGGACGCTGTCCGGCGCATTGTCCATGTAATATTGTTCGATCTTTTTCCAGTCCTCGCGGGCCAAAACAGGGTTTTCGGGGTAAATACCGGCAGCGCGGACGATCTCTCCACCGGTTCTCGGGTCAAATAAACTGTCGGGCCTGGCGCCTCCACTGTAAATACCCATCCGGTTGCCCATTGCCGGGAGGACTTTCTGCCAGCTGTTTTTCGGCAACAGTTCGGGGCTCACCAAAGCGTGGCACCGGCTGCAATGCGCGATCGCCAATTCCTTTCCCGAAAGATTGGTAGCAGGCACATCTTTAAACTCCTTGTCTTGGTTTTGTTTTTTGGTATTGCAGGAAATCAGCAGGAATACGAAAAGGGGAAACAGGAGTATTTGTCGCATAAAAATCAGGGTCGGGACTGGTAAATATAAATCAACTTTTATCTTAATACCCGCTGTTGGTGCGAAGAGGCTAGTGTTTTTGCCTGCACAAGCCCGCCCGAAATGCAGGTAGTCCGGGCAAGTTTCAGGAATAGTGCCGCCGAAACGTATTCTTTGTCGCGGATACCCCTCCTAAATGGCCGGATTTACCTATACGGGAGGTTGCCGGGTTTATTATTTTTGACAAATGCTTCCGGGCGTTAACCGACACTCAGCCCCTTTCCAATTCATTCTGTTATGGCGAAACAAGTAGTATTCTTTCACGGCGGCGGGTCCCGGGAGGATTTTGAAGCCGATAAAAAATTGGTTGATTCTTTGGAAGTCCATTTAGGATCATCCTATGAGATTCACTACCCGTTTTTGCCGGATGACGGATCGCCGGACCTTGGAAGGCGGCGGCAGATTAACCAGGCAATATCAGAGAGCGAAGACGGTGTAATTTTAGCAGGGCACTCGTTCGGCGCTTCGATGGTACTGGCGTGCCTTTCCGAATTTGAAGCAGAGCGGAAGATCGCAGGGATTTTTCTCATAGCGACGCCTTTTTGGCAAGGTAATGAGGACTGGGTGCAAGAGTTCAAATTGCGCCAGGATTTCGCGGAGAGGATCGATAGATACACTCCGTTGTTCTTTTACCATTGCCTGGATGACGAGGAAGTTTCTGTTGATCAATTTGCGATTTACAAACATCACCTTCCGTGGGCGACCTTCCGCGAAGTGCAAACGGGCGGACATCAGTTTAATAATGATCTCGGAATCGTAGCAGCCGATATCCGCAGACTTTCATAAAGCTTTTAAAAATGCAGGTGCAGACTGGTAAGCCCGCACCTGCCCATAAATCTCCTGACATTTGGTCAGCCAGCATGTTGACCATTAAGCCGGACGTTTTTATGGTATTTGTTTTTTGGTTGTTACTATTCAGCTTTTAGCTCCCGGGCCATCGGGTGGCAGTTTGTTGTTTAGCAGGTCTTCCAATTTTTGCAGTTTAGTGAGCCAGAATTGATCGAAGTAGGAGATCCACGACTGCAATTCTTCGAACCCGTCCTTCTTTAAAGTACAGTAGCGCTCGCGCCCGACGTCGGTGACGGAAATAAATCCAGCCGTTTCGAGAATCTTCACATGCTTGGATACCGCGGGCCTGCTCATTTCGAAATTTTCGGCCAGGTGATTGATATTCATACTGCCGGCAAAGAGCAACATGAGCATCTTTCTTCTGCTGGGATCGCCAATTACCTGGAATACATCAAGAGTGGGTATTGCCATACTTTTCCGCGTTTAGAAGGTCCGAGATTTTTTGCAGCTTTTCCACCCAGCCCAGCAGCAGCCCGTTGTACATGTCCAGGTTCTCTTTTTTAGCGAAACCGGTGTGTTCCAGATGCAGGGTGGTACCATTTTCAGTGGGTTCCAGGTGCCAGTTGACAACGGATTCCAGATTGATTTCTTCGTTGCCCGGGCCGCAGTTCCATGAATAGGACAGGAGCTTCAATGGAATAATGTCGAGCACTTTGCAGTAAAAAATCCCATCGAAATTCAGGGAAGCGATCGGTCCGGTTCTAAACCGGAACTCGTGCCCGATTACCGGCTTGAAGTCATTTTTCATCAGCCAGGCTGCCAACAAGTCCGAATCGGTGAGGTATTCCCAGACGGTTTCAACAGGATGGGGAAACGAGAATTGATGTTTGATAAGTTTTGTCATGATGCGTAACTTTAAGGTTACGCAAACTTAAAGGTAACTTCTGAGTTACGCAAATTTTTAAGAAACAATTTTGAGAAAACGATTGAAAGGGAAAGTTACGAGGACAGGGGTTGTGGCAATGCACGCAAACGAAGGGTGTGGAAGATCGGATCTATATGTCTACTATTGACGATATTTTGTCAACTTTACTTGACATAAAGAAATGTTTACATATCTTTATGCAAGCTAAACATTCAACATCTGAACTTATGGAACGGTCTGTGAAAAAAGTAAACCAAAACTCCGTAATATTCGCGCTCATCTACGGGGCTACCTATTTGCCGGCGGCATGGCTGTTAAAGCATCAGCTGGTAAGCAAACCATTTTCGATCATCATCGCGATAGTGCCGATCGTCACGTTCGCTGTTTTTGTTTTGAAGCTGATCAAGGCGTTTTCGGTCATGGACGAAGTAAAGCAGCGGGTGCAGTTAGAGGCCGTGGTGATCGGGTTTTCGTTGACGGCCATGCTGATCATGCTTTTGTTTTTGCTCGAACTTTGTGGGGTTACTAATCCCGGTTGGTTTGGCTATGGTCACCTGGTGGCATATTGTTGGCTCTTTTATTTTGTGGGCTGGTTCGTTTCGAAGAAAAAATATGGTGTATGAAGAACACGATCAAGGTTGAACGTGCTAAAAAAAACTGGACTCAGGCCGATTTGGCAAAGCATATCGGGATATCGCGACAAGGTCTGAATTCGATTGAAACCGGGAAATTCATTCCGTCTACGGTACTCGCTCTGCGAATGGCAAAGGCTTTTGATACTACCGTCGAAGTATTATTTCAGTTGGATGATACAGAAGAGTGAAAATAACGTAGAAGCTTAATGCCAGACCGTCTGCAAAACCCTCATTGGGCAAATTAGCGAAGTAAACTGACCCGTTAATAAAGTATTGCGAGGTTGCTGATAACAACTTACAGAGCCCGGTTTGCATTCTGATTCCAGGATGCAAGCCGGGCTCTGTAAGTTCAGATTATACTAATGATCAAATATGCAGGTTCGGAGTGAAACCGATCACATAGGCGGCACAGTTTGCAAAAGTGACGTGGCCGTCCAGGTCTGTGTCGTACTCGGTCCAGTCACCGGCTGATGAGGGATACGTTTGCTGAACAAGGTTACCAAAGCCCTCTGCATTCTCGACCGACACACCGCCGCCGACCGCCGACACACCGCCGCCAAGCTGGGCGACCTGGTTGCCGTACTGGAATTTGGAAGGAGGTGTCGATATGCGGGAAGCAATGATCGTAAGTGCCGGATTCAGGCTTTTGACACCGATGGCGTATGCGGTTAGGTTTACTTCCTTGGCCTCCACTTCGTAGTCGCTGTTCTCCGCCTTCCACGTACTGGAATCGATTGGATAACTTCCGAGGAGATATTTCTCGACGCCCTTCAAAGTTTGTGACTGAATTCCCCCACCGGAAAGAATAAACCCGTCGTCCACCTTGGCCTGTGCCGCATCCCTGCCAATATTCGGGTTACTACCATTGCCGGTTTTTACCTGCACATCGAGCAGCGTGCTTTGGTTGCCCGAATAGCTGGGGTCATAAACAGCGATCGCGTAGGATGTCAGGTGCGAATTGGTGTCCGCCGGGATGGCAATGTCGTGGGTGCTGGCCGTCCAGCCCGTGATGTTGCCGTTCTGGTCCTGGTGCGGGTAAGAATTCATCAGGAAGTTACTCTTGCCAATGGGCACGGTGGCGCCTCCGCCGATGATCCGGAAACGCGGGTCGTGGGCCACTGCGTCCACACTGGTTACCATGTACTGTTTCAGATTGATATGAGCCGTGAAAATCGTCGGACGTTTGATGCTTTGGGCCAGGATAACCAGGTTAATGTATTCTTGCAGGATATTCTGGGCTTCCGTTTTCGCTGCCAGCCTGAAAATCTCTATCGTGTCCGACAGCGCATATGCAGTGTCCTTCGTACAGCTGTTACCCCAGGCGATGATGGTGTCTTTATCCTTTGGATCGATGGCCATCCCCAGCGCGCCCGAACCTCCCGAGGTGGACGCGGTTTCGGTAAACGAGTAGGAATGCTTGGTCGTTGATAATTTCTGGGCGACCGACGCCGCCGAACTGATATCGCTCACACCTTTGTATTCTAACGTCACTTCTACCGAAAGGCTTTCTTTGCTGGCGTAGTCGGTCGTTTCCGCTTCTGATTTCAACTGGATAAACCCGCCGAGTTTCAGGCCTCCGATCAGGTGTGTACCGTAAGTGTTCGTAAAAGTCTCGGCTTGTTTCAAAGTAGTGATGGCATCGAGATTTGCGCACAAATCGTCTTGCAAACAAGCCCGGATGACGCCATAATCCGATGTCCGGTAAAAACTGACGGTTCCACAGTCGATAAACGCATTGAAACTGGCATTAAAAAATGTCGCTTTCTGATACACCTCGCTTTCATAGGACGATTTCAAAGATCCGCTGAAAAAACCATAACTGCCTTCGATGCCGACCGAAGCCGCGAATTCGGAATTCGATTCCTGCGACGATTCGTACTCTTTGGTAGTAGCGGAAAAATTCTGGGAAAATGTTTGGGAGATAATCTGACTGTCGGTTAACGGCGTTTTCAGGAAAACGGAAGTTTTGTTGAAAACTTCTTTCGGGTCTTTGGCAATCTTCGGATCAAAAGCATTGAATGAATGCAGGATAAAATCCTGTGGGCGGTCGGATACTTCCGCATCGTGGAGGTTTTCTGGTACTGAAAGTGACATGATAGATTTTGGTTTGGGATTGATTGAATGCTCCCGGTCGAGTGCAAGCATAGTAATATTAGTACACTATCTAGAAATAATTGTATATAAAAAGTTTATCTTATTTAATGGTATACCCCGAGGGAAAACAGGTAAGATTTTCGGCACGCCAGGCTACAATGCACTTCTATCAGGGTGGTAGACTCAAAAATGTAACATGGCAGATAGTTTTTGTAACATTTTTGGATTAGAAATTGCATTATATAAATATATATTTGTGTTCGGTTGTGCCGAATGAGTGAATTGACCCGGAAATTCCATTTTTGTTACCGCCGGGTCAGATCTCTCTGACATATGTTTTCTGCTTGGTGACAATGGTTCGGAAACCATTGCGATGAATGCTTTCTACCACCTTTTATTCATTTTCATTATGAAAAGAAAATTACGGCTTTTTTTACAATTGTCATTTCTACAATTAACGAGTTTGGTCGGGACTTCCGACTCGTTTGCCGCAGGCGTTACCGCCCGTGTGGAAATTGGCAGAAATGCGCGGGCGCTGTCCGCCGACCGGAAATTGAACGGTAAAGTAACGGACGAGGCTGGCCAGGCACTTCCCGGGGTTAATGTAACTATCAAGGGTACAACGCGCGGGACATCCACGGACGTGAACGGACTTTATTCCCTGGAATCCGTCAATGACCCGGATGTGTTGGTCTTCTCTTTTGTGGGGTATCTGGCCAAGGAAATCCCGGTGGGCGCGGCGAGCAAGCTGGACATTGTGCTTGCGCAGGACACCAAGGCATTGGAGGAGATCGTGGTGGTCGGTTACGGCACCCAAAAGAAGGCAACGGTGACGGGTTCCATCGCCAGCATTAAAGGCGATGCCATCGCGGAAGTTCCGGTGCCGAACATCTCTCAGTCGCTGGCCGGACGCGTGGCGGGAGTCAGTATGCGGCCTAACGGCGGGCAGCCAGGCAAGGATGATCCGGATATCCACATTCGCGGCATTGTGACGACAGGCAACAACCGGCCGCTTGTGGTGGTCGACGGCGTAAGAAGGGACAATATCCGTCAGGTGGACCCTGCCAGCATCGAAACGATCACCATATTGAAGGACGCCGCCGCCGTGGCGCCTTACGGGATTGGCGGTGCCAACGGGGTAATTATGATCACGACCAAAAAGGGCAAAAGCGGTAAGCCGCAGGTAAGGGTCAGCTCTTCATACGGATTTCAAAACCCGACATATTTGCCGAAAATGCTCTCTGCGAAGGACTATATGGCCTTGCAGAACGAGGCTTACCTGAACCAGACGCCGGGTGGGACAAGCCTTCCCAACGATCCGGAAATGGTGAAAAACTATGATCAGCTGCACGCGGAAGATCCCTGGAAATATCCGAATTCCAGCTTTGTCGATGTGTTCAACAAGAACGTGCCCGTACAAAACCACGGACTGGAACTAAGCGGCGGCACGGAGAATGTTACGTATCATGCAGGTGTGAGCTATTTCGATCAGAAAGGGATTTTCGATCCGGTGGGTTATAAACGTTATAACTACAATCTGAGCCTTGAAATGGCGGCGACCAAAACGACCAAAGTAGGCATGTCGCTCTTTGGCAGCGTGGAGAACACGCGGGATGTCGATGCGGACGAGACTACTTCCGGTCACCTTTTCCGGAGTTTCTACAAGTTTTTACCTACCCAAAGTCTGATCTATCCCGAGGGCGATAAATGGGGCGAATCTTCGGCCAGTACGCCGATCGGGGTCTTGCGATCTGAGGGGTACAGAAGGACCAATGGCAATACGCTGCTCGGGTCTATATTCGTCGAACAGCAGATCGCCAAGGGGTTGAGCGCCAAGCTTGTATTTAGTTATGACCCGTGGCAGCAAAATGTGAAGTTATGGCACGTGCCGTTCATCTATCATAAAATTGACCTTTCGCAAAAACCTTACACGTATACAGAAGCCATTTCTCTTCAGGAAGGAAACGGCAGGCCTTTCAGGTGGCTGGGGTTGCAAAACCAAAAACGTACCAATTATACCTACCAGGCTTATTTGAATTACAACCGTACATTCGGGCCACATGCGATCACCGGGTTGGTGGTAATGGAAGCACGGAAAACCAAATCCGACTCCATGGCAACCCGCCGGAATAACTTCGCGATCGGGATTGACGAACTAAGTTTTGGTAGTTCCGATAAACTGGACTACGATAATGCAGGCATCTCAGCGACAGGATCGGAGCTGGGTTACGTATACAGAGTAGGGTATACCTACAAAGACCGCTATATTCTCGAAGCGGCGGGACGTTACGACGGGCACTATTATTTCGCCCCGGGCAGCCGGTGGGGTTATTTCCCGGCTTTTTCGGCCGCGTGGAGGGTATCTGAAGAGAATTTTATGAAAAACTTCCGCTTTATCGACGAATTGAAGCTGAGAGGATCGTGGGGTAAGGCCGGTATGCTGGCGGGAGGGCCGTTCCAATACCAGTCGGGATACGATTTGAGAGGAGCCGCGTATGGCTTTGGCAACGGGTCGCTCGTACAAGGATCGCGTGTGCCGCGCGAGGCTAACTCGAAGATTACCTGGGAGATTTCAACCAAAACGGACATTGGATTCGACCTGAGCATGTGGAATTCGTTGCTGACCGTGGAATTCGATTACTTCCACGAGAAACGGACGGGTATGCTCCTGGCGCCACAGGTAACATTACCGGTAGAATACGGGCTTTCCCTTTCACAGGAAAACAAAGGCAGGATGAGCGCGAATGGGGTAGAGCTTAATCTCGGAACGCGGAAGAGAGTCTCCAAAGACCTGGATTTTGCCTTGAATGCCAACATGAGCTATTCGATCAACAAAATGGAGGAGGTATTTCAAACAGACGCGGAAGCCAAAAACCCGAACCGGACGCTGGTAGGACGGCAGTTTGGAACGCCATTCGGCTTTAAGTCGCTCGGATTGTTTACCTCCGCGGAAGATACAAACGGCGATGGCGTCGTGGGTGCGGCCGACGGGTATAATGTAACGCAATTTGGCGACCTGCATCCCGGTGATATCAAATATGCGGATTTGAGCGGTCCTGACGGCAAACCTGATGGCCTGATCGATAACTTCGACCTGACGGTCATCGGAAACCCTGTGTATCCTGCATTGACTTTCGGTCTCACACCCAGTGTGAACTGGAAGGGATTCGATGTGAGCCTGTTCTTTCAGGGGTCGGGAAAATCCAGCATCAGCGTCAGACAATTTATGACCGTTCCATTTGAAAATAACGGCAGTAACACCGCCTACGAATACTTCGATAACCGCTGGACGCCTGATCACCAGAATGCCAAATATCCGCGATCGACGCCCGCGCCTTATGCGAACAATACGAAAGATTCGGATTTCTGGTGGGTTAATTCAAGCTACCTGCGCCTGAAAACGGCGAGCATCGGTTACACGCTTCCCAAAAGCCTGACGAGCAAACTCAGAATGAGCTCTGCCAGGGTTTACTTCCTGACACAAAACCTGTTCACGATCAGCAAAATCAAACACATCGATCCTGAAATGGGCTACACCGATCGCGAGACCGCATACCCGGTCATGAAGGCAAGCACATTTGGAATTGATCTGACATTTTAACGATAACCGATATTATGAAAGCTGCATTGAATTATTTGAAAATACTGGCTGTGGGCATGCTCATGCTGGTGCTGCCGGTGTCCTGCGATACGGATGAATTTTTGGAAAATGCCAACAAGGCGAACCTCACGGACAAAACGCAATGGGAGTCGGAAACCAATGCCGATGTGTTTCTTAATGATGTTTACAGCGAGTTACCCAATAAACTCAACCAGACCGAAACGCTGGACTATTTCAGCGACGATTATAACATCAGCCACTACTACACGGCTTCCAACTGGCGGCAGGGTGTGACGCAAATTCCTTCGAGCAGCACGGATAACCCGTGGGGAGGTACGCAGGGCCCCACTTATGGTTATACCTGGCAAAATTTTTTCGTCAAGATCAGAAAGTGTAACACTTTTATCCAGAAACTGACGGAGAACAAAGCGAATTTCTCGGAAGCCTACTACAACAAACGGATCGATGAAGCGAAATTCCTGAGAGCCTTCTTTTACGGCGAGTTCTTTGTCCACATTGGCGGCTTGCCCATTCTGACGGTGCCTTTGGACCGGAACACGATGAGTCAGGAGGAACTGTTGCAACCCAGAAAAACATTCCAGGAAACGTTCGACTTCATCGTTACAGAGCTTGATCAGATCGTGAAAGGGGAGCATTTGCCGGTTAAATACAATTTGTCGGACAAAGACGCCGGCCGCGCGACGTTGGGGGCAGCACTGGCAGTGAAAGGATGGATCGAGCTTTTTGGTGCCAGCCCGTTGTTCAATACCGCGACACCGTATTTGCCCGATCCCGGAAAGTTCGTGCATTTCGGGAACTTCGACGCCTCGCGCTGGGCAAAAGCGGCAGCCACCAACAAGCAGTTTATCGACAAATACGGTAATGGGCAACGGTATAACCTGTTTGGCGACCTCAAAAACATTTTCCGGGCCAGTAACGAGTACAATTCAGAGGTGATCTGGGACCGTCAGGTGGTGGCTAATGTCGGCGGAATGGGTTCCAGCTACGAGCAGCGCGGCGGTCCGACCTACGTATTGGGCGAATATCGCTCCTGGGGAAATTATAATCCTACTCAGGAACTGGTGGACCAGTTTGCGATGGCTAACGGAAAGCCGATCACCGACCCGACCTCGGGCTACAATCCTCAAAAGCCCTATGCGAATCGCGAGAAACGGTTTTACGACGCTATCGTCCACGACGGGGCTGTTTACAAGCAGGACTGGATGCCCCGCGCCGACACCATTTACACCCGCATTGATGCGACCTATCCGAACCCTGACCGGACCAACCAGATCGACCTGGCCGGGAAAACCGACGTGGGCGACTCGGGATATTACCAGAAAAAACGCCTCAACCCCGACGCAGCTCCCGGTGCGGACGCGAGTGGTCAGAACTACATCTTTTTCCGCTATGCAGAAATCCTGCTGAATTTTGCCGAAGCACAAAATGAAGCGGCAGGCCCGGACGCTTCCGTGTACGATGCGATCAACAAACTTCGCGCACGGTCTGAGCTGCCCGCGCTCGCGACCGGCCTTTCCAAAGAAGCCATGCGCGCCGCCATTGCACGCGAACGCCGGGTTGAGCTTTGTTTCGAAGACAAGCGCTTTCTGGACAACAAACGGCTGGCGACGGCGGCCACGGTCATGAACAAGCCCCGGCATAATATGGTCATCCGTAACTCGGTGCCCGCCAACAATTCGGGTGTGTGGGTTTACACGATCGAAGAGGAGAAAAAGTACAAAGTCAAATTTGAGCCTAAACAGTACATGAGCCCAATTCCGCAGAATGTGCTCGATCAGAACCCCGGTATCAAACAAAACCCCGGTTACTGAAATGTGCACCGGACGCCTGCCTGAGCGAGGGTAGGCGTCCGATTGGTAACATGGGCCATGAGTTGTGTAACATTGTGCCGCCGCTTATAGTATTATCCCCACATATATTTGTTTTCTGTTGTAAAACCATGCACGAAGCAGTTAACAGTAACCACAGAATGTAACATGGGCGCAGTTGAAAAGCGTATCGGGGAACAACATAACAAAGCGGTAACGAAGCATTTTGGCGTAACACACTATGCAAATTCAATGGTGCGGATACTGGTGATCTGGCTATGTGTGCTGTCCGACGTGTTCGGTCAATCCGCAAAGCTGTTAACGGTCGAAAACGGGTTGTCGAGCAGCATGGTTACGGCCGTTCATCAGGACCGGAGCGGGTTTATCTGGGTGGCTACCGAGGATGGATTGAACCGTTTCGATGGGATCAAATTTACGGTGTACCGACAGGATAAGGCCAATGGCGAGGGCGTGGCGAGCAACTTCATCCAGGTCCTTTTTGAAGACCGCGCGGGAAGAATGTACACCGGCTCGCTCCACGGATTGCAGTACTACGACCCGGCGACGGACTCTTTCCGCACCATCCCGCTCTTGAACGGTGGAAGTAAAATGGCCAATGTACGGATACTGGCGATTTGCGAACGCAGGAATGGCGATATCCTGGTAGGTACCTCCGGGCACGGCATATTCAAGGTGGAGCACGACGGCCGGCAGCTTTGCGCCAAGCCGACGTCTTTGCAAGTCCCGAGTAATCTGATCATCCAGCTGTTCGAAGACAGCGACCGTAACCTGTGGGTGTCGACCGAAGACCGGGGATTGCTCCGATTTGCGGAAACTTCATTGCAACCCGGTAAATCATACTTTGTCTCCAAAAAAATTCAAAATAACATCGTCACCAGTCTCTGTCAGGACAAATATGGCCGTGTATTTGTCGGTAACATGACAAGCGGTCTTTACCTGTACAGCGCCGTAAACGACACGTTTCAATCGATTCCCAATAACGGGGCGGGCAGTCTGCCGATCGCCGATCTGACGGTCAACCGCAACGGCCAGATACTGATCGGGACGAGGGGAAACGGATTGAAATACTATGATTCCGGCACGGGCAAGATCCTCGATATGAACCACAATGTAGACACTTTTGATTTTGCAAAATCGAAAGTATTCTCGGCTTGTGAGGACAATTCGGGCAATACCTGGCTGGGCATTTACCAGAAAGGTTTGCTGCTAATGGGCGTGAATTCGAACCGCTTCGGTTATATGGGCTACAAATCGGCCAGCAAAAACCTGATCGGTCCCAGTGCCGTGAAGGCGTTGTTCGAAGATAAAAACCAAACAATCTGGGTCGGGACGGACAATGATGGCTTGTATGCGATACCTGCGGGTCGCAATGCGTCCACGCACTATTACAAGCGCACCGGCGATGCCTCCACACCCGAGAATGTGATGACGGTTTTTGAAGATTCCGAAGGGAGTCTCTGGACAGGTTCCTACCTGAGCGGATTGTCGAAGCTGGACCGCGAAACCGGGAAATTTACCCATTCCGATAAATTGTCGGATCAAAACGGCGACAATGTTCAGCGGGTGTTTGACATTAAGGAAGATTTCCGGAAGCGACTCTGGATCGCAACGATGGGCTCGGGAATTTTTAGTATGGATCTGCGCACGGGAGCCGTTGAAAACCTGGATGCGCTGCCGGGCAGAATCAGCTTGCCGAAGGAAAACTTTCTGCCCAACAGCTGGGTGAACTGCCTGCTGATCGCCAAAGACAACAAATTGTTCATCGGCACATTCAACGGGCTGGCCTGCCTGGACCTGGAAACCAAAAGCTTTACATCCACCTTCGGCGCGAACAGTCTCTTGAAAGGTGTGGTGATTTACGCATTATTTGATGATGACAAAGGTAATTTGTGGGCAGGAACTTCGCAGGGCCTCAAAAAGATCGACCGGGCGACCAAAGCGATTACAACATTCGACACTGCGGATGGCCTGCCGAGCAACCAGGTCGGAACGGTGAGGGGAGATAAGGCGGGAAACCTATGGCTGAGCACGAACCGCGGCCTGTCTAAAATGGATCTGGAAACCCATACGTTTGTCAACTTCTACTCGGCCGACGGATTGCAGGGGAACGAATTCAGTCAGGGCGCTTCGGTGGTTACCCAGGACGGGGAATTCTACTTCGGAGGGATCAATGGGCTGACGCATTTCAAACCGGAAGAAATCAAGCTATCCGCCAAACGTCCCGCAGTCCGCATTGTCGACCTCTACATTCATGACAAAGCTGTGAAGAAGGGCATGAAATCCGGGTCGTATATGATTGTGGACACGACGGTAAGCAGCGCAAAGGAATTCAACCTGGCACATTATGATAATTCGTTCAGTTTAGAGTTTTCTACCATGGATTTCATCGACGCAGAACGCGTAGCCTATATGTACGCCATCAACGACAATGCCTGGACCGTGCTGAGGGCCGGAACGAACAGGCTGACATTCGACAACCTGGCTCCGGGTGAATATCATTTCCGGCTTAAAGCGAAATCGAGCAAAACGGATTCCGAGGAAACGCGTGTGACGATCATTATACATCCCGCATGGTATTTTTCCGTGTGGGCCTGGCTCGCGTACGGATTACTGTCACTTTTTACAGCCGTTTTGATTTTCAGGGCATTTAAAAACAGGCAATTGGTTAAACAAAAGATGTTGGCGCACTTGCGACGGGAGGAGGTCAACGAAGCGAAATTGCAATTTTTTATCAATATCGCACACGAGATACGCACGCCTTTGACGCTGGTAGTCAGCCCGCTTGAAAAGTTACAGAGCCAGGATTACAATGCGGAACGAATGCACTTATACCGGATCATGGGGCGCAATACCAAACGTATATTGGACCTGGTTAATCAGCTGATGGACATCCGCAAGATCGAAAAGGGGCTGATGTCGCTGCAATTTTCGAATGTGGAAATGGTGGAGTATACCAAAGAGATTTGCCTGCTGTTCGAGGAGCAGATTGAAAGTAAAAAGATAGATTTCGCGGTAGAATCGCCGTCGCAACGGATTCTCGCCCAAATCGATCCGCTCAATTTTGACAAGGTACTGATCAACGTCCTTTCCAATGCATTCAAATTCACACCCAGGGGCGGCAAGATCCGTGTAGCACTTTCGGTCAATGGCGCGCACGAGGTAATGGACCGTCCGGAATTGAGGCTGGCCATCGAGGACTCCGGTCCATTCATTGAGCAGCAAGAAGCGGAACGCATTTTCGATTGCTTTTACCAGTCGGACAGCCACCGCGACCATAACCGGCACGGAACGGGCATTGGGCTGCATCTGGTGAAGCAATTGGTGGAATTGCACGGCGGGCGGATCAAGGCCGAGAATATGACCGAAATCGGGTGCCGGTTTGTGATTGAAATGCCGGTTGCGGAAATAGGCGGCTTGGAAACTGTTCCTGTTGACGAAGTGTCGCCAGCCGATCATTTGCCTGAGGAAATGTCTGTGTATGGTGTGCATAACAAGTCGCGTAAGAAAGCCAAACGCGTAGTTGTCGTGGATGATGACAGTGAGATCTGCAACTACCTGGCCGACGAAATGTCGGGTGAATTCACCGTTTTCTCCTATGCGAACGGCGAGGAAGCGTACAAGGCTATTCTCAAAGAAATCCCCGATCTGATCGTCAGCGATGTGATGATGCCCGTAATGGACGGCATGACGCTTTGTAAAAAAGTGAAGGCCAATCCGTTGATAAACCATATTCCGGTCATTTTGCTTACCGCCAAAACGGCGGAATCAACCAATGCGGAAGGTTTGGAAATGGGCGCGGACGCCTACATTACCAAGCCTTTCAATATGCAGATATTGACGAAAACAATTAAAGCATTGATCAGGAACAGGCAGATCCTTCGGAATAACGACAACGAGCAGCATTACCAGGAGGAATTCATTTCCAGGGTTCATATCAAGGCATCGGAAGAGAAGCTGCTGGAAAAGGTACACCTGTTAATTGACAAGAACCTGGCCAACCCGGACCTGAGCGTCGAGATGATTTCGAACGAAATCGGGATTAGTCGCGTGCATTTGCACCGGAAGCTGAAAGAGCTTACGAATATGACCACCAGGGACCTGATCCGTAATATCAGATTGAAACAAGCGGGCGAACTGATGACAAAAAAGGGATTGACGGTGTCCGAAGTGGCATTTGCCGTAGGTTTCGCTAATGTGAACAGTTTTTCGGTGGCATTCAAAGAATTGCATGGCATGTCGCCCACGGCTTTCGCGGAAAATTACATGGAAAAAGTATAGCAGGCGGGAAAGTATATTCTTTTCACCCGATAACCTTCTTAGAAGCTGATTAACCCATATAAACATGAACAAGCAACTCGCCCAGGCTGTTTTTACCGCGTTTTTCCTCCTTATCCAGTGTGCTGTTTCCGCCCAGTCAGCCCGGCGCATCGAAGTGCTGATCGTGGACGGGTTCAGTAATCACGATTGGAAACAGACTTCTGCCGTTACGAAGTGGATACTGGAAGAAAGCGGCCGTTTTAAAGTGGACATCAGTACCATTCCCGCCGACTCTGTGGCGCGTGCCGCGTGGAATCCCACATTCGCTAACTACGCCGTTGTCATTCAGAACACCAACAATATCCAGAACACGCGGCTTCGCTGGCCATCCCGGGCGGAGCGAAATCTGGAAGCATACGTAAAGGGAGGGGGTGGGCTCTATATCCTGCATTCGGCCAACAATGCATTCGCCCATTGGAAAGAATACGATAAAATGATTGGCTTGGGATGGCGCAAGAGCTCCGAGGGGTATGCACTTGAAATAGGTCCCTCCAACCAGGTGACCAGGATTCCGCCGGGCGAAGGGCAGGGGACCGGTCATGGGAACAGGTTCAACGCCCTGATTCAAATCCTGAACCCTCACCCGATCAACAAGGATTATCCGCGCCAGTGGCAGACTGCCAATACGGAGGTATACTATTTCCCCCGCGGACCAGCCGAAAACCTGACGGTACTTTCCTATGCCTATGACAGCACGAGTACCAAAAGGTCCTGGCCGGTGGAATGGGTGGTGTCCTACGGTGCAGGGCGGGTTTATAATTCAAGCATGGGACACTTATGGACCGGAGAGTTCTACCCCCCGGCTTATCGTTGTGTGGGTTATCAGACGACGGTCATCAGGGCCACCGAGTGGCTGGCCACGGGTAAAGTAAGGTACCCCGTGCCCACGCAATTCCCGACTGCAAAAACGCAGAGCCTCAGGGCAGAGGACACGTTCAAATCCCCCTGAGCGACCACTGTTATCATGTTCAAACAAAACTTTTAAAATTAAAGCTGATGAGAAAATTTACCTCGCTGGCGCTGAGCTTATTGACTCTGGCGTTCGTCGCCTCTGCCCAAAATGTCCCGCTGGAAATGCCGAAAGGCTTTGATGTAATAAGGGAAGGTGCCGCTGCCGGGAAAATCGACACGATAAGTTATCAGTCCAAAACGGTGGGTAATGCCCGCAAAGCGCTGGTTTACACGCCGCCAGGCTATTCCAAAAAGAATAAATACCCGGTGCTGTACCTGCTGCACGGCATTGGCGGGGATGAAAAGGAGTGGCTGAAAGGTGGTAACCCGCAGCAGATCCTCGACAACCTGTACGCGGAAAAGAAGATAGAACCGATGATTGTGGTCATGCCTAATGGCCGGGCGATGAAGGACGACCGCGCGACGGGCAATATCATGGCGCCCGACAAAGTGGCCGCATTTGCAACCTTCGAACAGGATCTGCTCACCGACCTGATCCCGTTCATCGAAAAGAAGTACCCCGTGCTTACCGACAGGGAACATCGCGCGATCGCCGGGCTTTCAATGGGTGGAGGGCAGTCCCTGAACTTCGGACTGGGCAATCTCGACCGCTTTGCTTGGGTTGGAGGATTCTCGTCCGCGCCCAACACCAAAATCCCGCAAGAGCTGATGCCGAACCCGGACGAGGCGAAGAAGAAGCTGAAATTGCTTTTCCTGTCATGCGGGGACGAGGACCGGCTCATTACATTCAGCAAGCGTACACACGACTATCTTTTTGAGCACGATGTGCCGCACGTGTACTATATCGAGCCGGGCGTCCAC
Organism: Dyadobacter sp. SG02; assembly: GCF_900109045.1. Classification (GTDB taxonomy): domain Bacteria; phylum Bacteroidota; class Bacteroidia; order Cytophagales; family Spirosomataceae; genus Dyadobacter. Next base: position 276,397 of record NZ_FNYL01000009.1, on the reverse strand, counting down.
GATTTCAAGGTTTGGAAAAATGGCTTGTATATGTTTTCACAGTTTTTGTTCAAACCTGTCGATGTTCAGTCGCTGTCTAAATATACCATTCTCGGCACACCGGCATCGACTAATACCCGGTCGGCCAAATACCCGCAGATCCTGCCCGACAACCGGGTAGTGTTCCGCACCAAGGCGCCTAATGCACAGAAAGTACAGGTCGATTTGGGCAGAAAATACGATATGGTCAAAGATACGGCCGGTTTCTGGTCGGTAACGACGGATTCGATCGGGGAGGGGTTTCACTACTATTCGCTGCTGATCGATGGCGTAGCATTAGCCGACCCGGCCAGTGAAACATTTTACGGAATGGGCAGAATGGCCAGCGGCATTGAAATACCATTTCGGAAGGGGGGCTATTATGCCCTGCGCGAAGTGCCGCACGGCGATTTGCGCATCCGGCGCTACTTTTCGAAAGCCAGTAACAGCTGGCGGGAAATGTACATCTACACCCCGCCGGGCTACGATAATTCGACCGAAAAATACCCTGTGCTCTATTTGCTGCATGGCGGCGGCGAGGATCAGAGAGGCTGGGCGACGCAGGGTAAAACCAACCTGATCCTGGACAACCTCATCTCGGAGGGAAAAGCAAAGCCGATGCTGATCGCGATGATGGACGGGAACCCGGGCACCCCGCTCGGGCCTGGAAGCCTTGCCACAGCGGGTGACGGATTCTTGAAGGCATTCGAAAGCGAATTGAAGCTGGGTGCGATCCCTTTTGTGGAAAGTGCTTACCGCGTGGAAGCAAATGCGGCCAACCGGGCGCTCGCGGGCCTGTCCATGGGTGGGATACAGACGCTCTACGCGGGCGTGAAAAACACCGATTTGTTCTCTTCGCTGGGCGTGTTCAGCTCGGGCTGGTTTGCGAACAACAATGCATTGTCGGGGCCGCATTACGAGTTTGCCAAAACCAATGTGAGCACGATCAACGGTAACCTGAAAAATTTCTGGATTTCGATGGGCGGGCCGGACGACATTGCCTTTAAAAACTGCAAGATCATGCTCGAAAAGTACGACGAGCTGGGTGTCAAATACCAATATAGTGAATATCCCGGCGGGCATACATGGCCGGTTTGGCGGCATGACCTGTTCGGATTCTCCCAGTTGTTATTCAAATAATATATTAACCATGATGATGATCAAACGCTCCATCCGGTACAGGGCACTGGTTTCCTGTATCTGCCTGGCCGCAACGCTGGCACCTGAAAAACTGCTGGCGCAAAAAGCCTTGAAGGATGCCTATAAGGAATATTTCCCGATAGGCGTGGCCGTGGCGTCAAGAAACCTGACAGGGCCCGAGGCCGAACTGATTATTCAACAGTTCAGCAGCATTACCCCGGAAAATGCCATGAAAATGGGCCCGATACACCCGGAGCCCGACCGGTATCACTGGCAGGACGCCGATGCGATCGTCGCATTCGCCCAAAAGAACGGCATCAAGATGCGTGGGCACACATTATGCTGGCATAACCAGACACCGAAATGGTTTTTTACGGATGATGAGGGAAAGCAGGTCGACCGCCAAACACTGCTGGCCCGTTTGAAACAGCATATTGATGACGTTGTCGGCCGCTACAAAGGAAAAATTTACGCCTGGGACGTCGTTAATGAGGCGGTACCCGACACTGGCGCCAGCATTTACCGAAAGTCGAAATTTTATGAGATCATCGGGGAGGATTACATTGAAAAAGCATTCGAATACGCCCACGCCGCCGATCCGGACGCTAAATTGTTTTATAACGACTACAACACGGAGAGCGCCGCAAAACGGGAGAAGATTTTTCAACTGTTGAAAAGACTGAAGGCGAAAAATGTACCGGTGCACGGTGTCGGCCTGCAAGGGCATTGGTCGGTTTACGAACCTTCGACCGAGGAGCTCGAAAAATCGATTACCCAATTTTCCAGCCTCGGATTGGCGGTACAAATCACCGAACTGGACGTTTCCATTCACCCCAAAGAACATGAACGCCGCCAGAAGAAGCCTACCGACAATGCCGCGCCAACGCCGGAAACAATTGCGAGACAGAATGCCCAGTACAAAATGCTGTTCGATGTTTTCAGGAAATACAAAGGAACGCTGACGGGCGTCACGTTCTGGAACGTCTCCGATAAATCCACCTGGCTCGACAATTTTCCCGTGCCCGGTCGCAAGGATTACCCGCTATTGTTCGACGAGCATTTCAAGCCGAAAGCGGCCTACTATCAGGTGATCAATTTTTAATTTTCCACGGGAAAACCCCGGCGCATTTGAAGTCTTGAAAGGTACAAAAGATAAACCTGGACCTTGTTTCAAGGTTCTGTTAGATGTAGTAGTGAACTTTGACCGGAGGGGACGATCCGGTCAATTTTGTTTTCATTGACATCAATACGTCAATTCGACGAACATTGCAGCATTCAGGCCGAATATAGACCGCGATTTCATCGGAAATTTGTGTCCTAACAGGCAGACAAACACAATGAAAACGACAAATCATCCCCTTAATATACCCCCGCTTGGTTTTGGGACTTTGATTGCGGACCCGGCATTGACGGTCGCTGCAACCACGAATGCATTGCAAGCCGGTTTCCGTCATTTCGATAGTGCCGAACGTTATCGGAATGAGAGGGAAGTGGGCATCGCATTGAAAGAAGGGATCGCCGCAGGAATAGCCCGCGAAGACCTATTCGTTACCACTAAATTATGGAATACGAACCACCGGCCAGAGCGTGTAGCACCGGCATTTGAAGCGAGTCTGGAAAGATTGCAGCTGGACTATCTTGATCTCTATCTCGTTCACACGCCATTTGCATTTCAGCCGGGGGATGACCAGGACCCGCGGGACGAAAACGGCAATGTCATCTACGACGGCAGCGTGACTTTACTGGACACCTGGCGGGCCATGGAAAAGTTGGTGGACTCCGGTAAATCCCGGGCTATCGGATTGTCGGACGTCGGTTTGAAAGAATTGCTGCCCATTTACGAAGCAGCGAGAATCAAGCCGGCAGTGGTGCAGGTAGAGGCGCATCCGTATTTGCCCGAAACGGAGTTACTGGAATTTTGTAAGGAAAACAATATCGTGTTCCTCGCTTTTGCTCCGTTGGGCCACGGCATAAAACCGGGACCACTGGAAGATCCCGTGGTGTTGGAAATATCCCGGCGCATCGGCAAAACGCCGGCGCAGGTGCTTCTTGCCTGGGCGGTTCAGCGCGGCACGGCTTTACTTACAACGCCCAAAACAATGGAACGGGCAAGGGAGAACTTCGACATTTCCCCGCTTCCGGAGGACGCATTCGAAGCCATCAATCGTATTAAGTCCCGGCAGCGATTCAATAACGTGGTCAATACGGGTGTCCCGGGCTTCATCGCCCGGAAGACCGGCCAGAAATAGCATTAGCGGTCCGTCTCAAGTGTTTTAAAAAACTCCGCATAAGCAGCCACCAGAGCCGGTAGTTGAAAAGCGCGGTTCAGTCCGCTCGGATTGGGCAGTATCCACACCTTCGCTCCTGCAATAGTATCCTGCTGAGCGCCCCAGCTTACATCTTTTTTTCGGGAAAAACCCTGGTATCCCGCTTTCCCAAGGAAAGCGATGTACCGGGGCTTATAGTGCTCTATCTTTATTTCAAAACGTCTGGATCCTTCGTGAAACTCGTCTGACGATAGCTCGTCCGCACGGGTTGTGGGCCGCTCAACAGCCGTGGTAAGGCCGTAACCGAAATCCAGAATACTTCTGTCGTCCTTCGCGGCAATCTCGTAGGGCGTAAAGCCGGCCAGGTGAAGTGCCCGCCAGAACCGGTTGCTCCTGCCTGAAAAGTGGTGACCGTCGATGGCGGATTTGAGGCCCGGATTGATCCCGCAAAAGACGACGGTCAGGTTTTCTGCCAGGATGTCCGTAAGTAAATTATTTGTGGCTGAACTCATCAACCAATGTACAACGGATAAACGAAAATTGGAATAGTAAAGAGCCTGAGAGTTGCTTATACAGATGGAATGATCGCCTTAGAAGCAATTGTTTTTTGTCAATGCTCACAATTTACAACTCCTGGTTATCCAGTGCTTTAAGTTAAAGATTCCGGATGCAGGGAGTCTTCAACCAGGCTCGATTTTTGTAAGTGTGGATCATCCATCGGAGTAAACTTAAAGTCGAAAACGCCGAAAAACGGTTTGTAAAGTAACTTTTTAAAATCCCCAATGAGAAAGAAGTTATGCGAAAAGTCAATAATGAGTCCCCCTTCATAAAAATCGTCTATTATACTCATCCATTGTGCCCGCTTAGTTGGGAAATGCAGAGGGCCTGGGAGCGGATTATTCAAGAATTCGGGCATTTATCGCGCTTTTATTTGTGTATGGGTAACGTAGCCGATGAAACAATAACAGCGCTCGGCTACGAGCCCAAAAAGAACGCACGGGATATGACGTGCCTGGCGGTCAAAGCAGCTTCACTTCAATCGCAACCGGCAGCAAACCTGTATTTGGCTTACCTGCGTCAAGCATTCATGGTTGGCGGTAGTGACCCGTCCAGCCTGGATACGCTCATCGAAATTGCACGCCATGTGAGTAGACGTCATCCGGATATGTTGAACTTTCAGCGGTTCTTTGAACAGTTTGACTGTGCTCAGTCCCGTCAGGCTCTTTTCGAGGACAGGAAAAAAAATCAGATAAACCGGATTGTCTCCATGCCCACACTCACGTTCACTTTTTTAGGGAAAGGAATCAAGTTGAGCGGAAATTGCTCTTACGATAGCATGGTTGAGGCTTTTCAGCAATTATCCAAGGTAGCTACGCTACCAATGCACCTGAGTTTATCCGAGAAAATGCTAACATACGCTTATCCCAACGTCCGGGAATGATATGTCGGTGAAACCGCATCCTTACCGGGCTGAAAAGTGCCTTGCGAAGGGGCTGGTTAGCATGTCCGAAAATGCGGGTTATGAACAGCTGAAATCAGCTTTTGAACTTCATACTTCCCAAACCGAGCAACATGTTGCCACAGTTGAGCAAGTCTTTGATATTGTTGGGGAGAAAGCACAAGCCCAAAAATGTGCAGCAATGGAAGGACTAACCCGGTAGAATCAGCTATATTGTAACAGACCAGCTTTGGGCGCATTGCCGGTACAGTTAATGAGCTTATTCTATTATGGTATTGTATATTAAATACATGGTTAGCCTACGGTGCAAAATGGTGGTGCAGCAAGAACTAAAAAAACTCGGCTTGCACTATGTGGTTGTGGATCTGGGAAGTGTCGAAGTCCTGGAAGATATCACACCGGAGCAGCACGAAGCACTCAAAAGGAACCTGCTTCAATCGGGTCTGGAGCTACTGGACGATAAGAGGAGCATTTTGATTGAGAAAATCAAAAATGTTATTGTGGAGATGATCCATTATCAGGATGAACTTCCTAAGACCAATTATTCCGATTACATCGCAGAAAAGCTGGGGTACGACTACACTTACCTTTCCAACATGTTTTCCGAGGTCAAGGGGATCAATATCCAGCAATTTATTATCCATCACAAGATAGAGAAGGTTAAAGAGCTATTGCTTTATGAGGACCTGAACCTCACGGAGATCTCCTACAAGATGCATTACAGCAGCGTAGCGCACCTGTCCAACCAGTTTAAAAAGGTCACAGGTCTTTCTCCCACCTATTATAAAAAACTTCGGAAAAAGCGCGACAGCAACCTGGAAAATATATGAGCCCGGTTGCTCTTACCTTCACAAGAGCAATGCTTCCCGGTTCGTGGCAATCAGTGATCAATGTAACTTTCCGGGGCCGTTGTGTAACAGTACGGACTTCCTAATGCCGACCTTTGCATAAGTTAGTTTGAACACACAACCCCGGTTGGGGCTCAACAATGAAAATGCCTTCCATAACATTTGTAGTCTGCAAAAACGCCACTACCTCATTTGCACGGACGTTCAGTTTCAGGCCGAAATCCGGCGTGAGCCAGGGCAGCCTGTTTCGGGTGGTGCCGACAGCGTCCGTAGGCCCTGTTTAGGGATTATAGCTTACATCTGGTAAATGCATCGTATATCGCAGAGCGTTAGAGTCGGAAGAGGAGTCGGCGTAATGGAAGAGCGCAACAGGGTGACCAAATTCAAACGTCAAGTCGATAGAATCGTAGCAGATCTTCCCGTAAAAGCACATGGTAATAGAAGTACTGGAAAACGTTTATAGCAGTCTGTTGTCAGCGGGAAAAATATCCATTTCAAACGAAATAAAATCATGAAAACCAACAAAATAATAGCTTCTCTGAGCTTAATCCTGCTCGCTTTTCCCTTAACCGCCCAGGTTATCTCAAAAGATTCTCTTGCAAACTTAAAGGAGCAGAAGCAAATGCTGGAAATAGGCAAAAGATTGAATGACAATAAGATGGAGCTGGCTAAGCTTGAAAACGAACGAGACGGAAAAGTAGCGGCGGTAACGCAAACTTCCGAGAACGCGCAGAAATCGGCAGATGCTAATAAGGAGGCCGCAGACAAACTTGGGGAGGAATCGCAAGATCGCAAGTTGGCCCGCAGGGCTAACAATAGCGCTGGTTCAGCCAAGTCGGATGCCAAGAAAGCCCGGAAGGCCGGGTATAGTCTGGAAAAACTCGACAACGATATTAACGCTCTGAAAGCGAGCATTCAGGAGGATGAAAAGAAACTGGCCGATATGCAGCCTGCTGTACACCCGGAACCGATGTTTTGATATCAGAAGATAGTTTCTTGCTCATCCATCGCGGAAAAAACAGGGCTTCATCTCTCAACGATCAGCACGTTCAGCGCCGCCATTTTTTCGAAACCGGGCATCGACAATGTTCTGTCGCTTAGAGATTCTCGGAATGGAACTTTATCGACAAATTGCCGATAAAGTTTATCCGACCATGGAAGGAAACAGGTATCGTATTACCGATTGATCACAATTTTTCTTGTAGTCGTTCTTCCATCAAGCCACTTGATCTCCACAAAGTGTATTCCTGGGGTAAATTTGTTGACACTGATTTCATTATTTTTCATCGCCGCGGATTGGTGCACCACATGTCCGTTCAGGTCATTGATGCGCAGGCTTGAAACACGGGAGAAATCCTGTACGAACAGCTTATCATTTGCAGGGTTGGGGAAAACGACAGGGGCGTCGACGTCGTCAAATTTCAGGCTCCTGATACGGCTGTATGCAAACGCGCCCTCCTGGTGGTCCCGCACCGGCGTACCTGCCACGCGGTCAATCATCTTCAAACGGTAGAGATTTTCGAGGTAAGGTACCGGCTGGTGATCTGTAAAGCGATAGTCTTCCCAGACTTTGCTTTCGCCTTGTGCCTTGACCGTGCCGATTTTCTGCCAGACTTTGCCATTGATGCTGCGCTCCACCTCGAAACGGTCGCTGTTGGTCTCTTCGGTGGTCGACCAGCTCAGAAGGGCCGTTGAGCCCTCCTTCACCGCGTCGAAGCGTGCTAGTGTAACAGGTAACGGTGAATCGGGATTGGTTACGGCGAAAGGAGAGAAGCTGGTAATGCCGGAGCGCTTCGCGAAAAATGGATTGCTGCCGAATGCAGGGCCACTGGTGATCGAATTCCAGCTGCCGTCTTTATAATGTGCCACATAGCAGTTGCTTCGGTCGAATGAGGTAAGCTCGTCGGCAGGGTTCCAGTATAACGAGATTGTGGCATTTGATCCTCCGGGCACGTCTTCGCTGATGTACCAGGTGCGGTTGACGGCTTTTTTGTCGATCGGGCTTCCCTGGGGTATATTGTTTACATAGGATGTATAAACCCCTTCGTTCACGCGTGCCGTAAAATAGTCGTAGGCACCTAAATTGGAGAGTACCACCGGCATGTAACTGGTTTCGGACCCGATCGGGAACGTGAATGCTCCGGCTCCGACAGTCTTTCTCAGGCCTCCGGTCCCATTAGTGACAAAATACCTGGCTGCATCGACGTTTTGAGCACCCGTATTGGCGGCGAATGTCAGTGTGTTGTCGCCCAGCGCCAATTTTGCGTCCGCAAAAAAACCAAACTGAAGATGCACGGTTGCGTCGGCAGCAAGGGTCTTTATCCCACCACCCGCAATGCCAAGAAACGAGTAGTCTCCTCCCGGCACGGTTTGGTTACCAGGACCGGAAAATACCGTAAGTGCGACCGGGGCGGTGGCAATATAGCTACCATTATTGGTAAACTCGCCTTTCACGTCCAATCCAGCATCGTTACCCAAAGTAAGTTTTGCGCCGGCAGCGATGGTGATATTATTGACGTTAGCCCCACCAAAAACCGACTCGATGAAGGGCGACCGGGGCGTACCTGCCGGGATGTTGACATTGGTGCTGGCGTTGGGAACAGCGCCGCCGCACCAGTTTGCGGGCAAGAACCAGTCGCTGCTGGTCGTGCCCAGCCAGCTGCCCGGCGTGTTGACGGTCAGCAGCGCCGTATTGGAGGCATTATCCGAGATCGAATAAATTTCCGCCACGCCTGGTGTCCCGTTAGAATTAAAGTTCGCAACGGCCTTGCCGTTCGCCTGGATGCTCGTTTGTGCTCCGGAAAAATTACCCATTGTACCCGGCGCTATAAACAAAACAGACCGTCCGACAAGCGCGCCCAGGTTGGCGGGATCGATCGGCTCGTTGGCGGAGTTGGAGGTGAAACCCGTCGAGACTTGAACCGAATTGGTGCCGGGGTAGCAGATGCTAGGTGCGCTGACGGTAGTCTTTAATTGTAGATGCGGGGTGAATATCGCGGCGAAGCCACCTTCCCAAAGGCCATTTACAGTATAGCCATAGTCGCTACACCCTTCAGCGCCCTCATTGCAGCCCCACCAATTGTTTTTCACATTGAGCAGATCAGTTAGAGGATAGACTGCTTCGTTGCCAACAAACTGATAGTAATAGACCTCTACGGCGGCCCTTTTTGCTGTATTGCCAGTGAAGCGGTTATAATTGATATTTAACGAGGCCTTATCGAGCATACTCGTGTAATAGATCGCGGCGCCGAACCCATCTGGTAGGAAATTGGAAGAAAATGTGCATCCGGTCACCGAAGTTGAAAAATTGCCGCCGAAGCCAGTGGTTGATATGAAGAGTGCTCCTCCACCAGATACCGGAGCACTGGTGTTGAACGAAAATTTGGAATTGGCGATAGTAAGATTCCCGGAGAGATTCCCGCGAGACCCCATCTGGAACCTAAAACTTATAGCCCCTCCGTTACCAGCCATGGCCTTGTTGCTTATAAACGAACAGTTAGTGACGGACAAAGATGCGTCCCTGCAATAGATTGCGCCTCCCTCAGGTTGCGCGTTTGGTCCATAGTAGATCCCATTGTTATAGAACAAACAACTATCGAAGCTGTAAGCATTTCCAAGTCCGCCTGCCGCTGCAATTGCACCGCCGCCTGAGGATGAATAGGAAGTGCAATTTTGAATGGTCAAGCCGTTAAAAGAAATCTTCAAACCACTCCGGTTATTTCCTTGATTCAAGATGAAAGCACGGCCGTTCAGACGAGCGTCGATGATCGTGTTTCCAATGCCGGCGCCGTTGATGGTAATGTTGCAATTGTTTACTGTACCTATCCCTATGTCTCCATTGTCGATATAATAGGTTCCTGCGCTGATGTTAACCGTATGCGTTCCGGGGGTATTACCAGCGTCCACAAGCGCCCCTCTCAGTTGATCAAGACCATTGCCGTCGGCGGTATTGGTTACATTGTAAACAGTCGCGTGAGCGACCCCGGCCGAAAGGCAAAGGGCGAAGCCAACCAACAAAATTAGTTTTTTGAGATCGAACATAGATTGACAGGGTTTTTTCAGATAGCACTTGCGCCTGCAAAGGACTATGCAATGCACAAAGTATTTCCTACCCATCCGGGTAGTTTTACGTGCGTACTGTTGATTTTGCGGTATTATTCAGCCAATCCGACGCGAACTATCCCAACGGGTTCCTGAAACGCAGCAGCAGCTCGGGAACCGAGATCGACTCTGTTGTTTCATTTGCGGCCATCAGGCATTTGTACTATATGCCCTGTCTGATGGGAATAGGATTATTTATCCGGATAGCCTGCCTGCCTGTATTGCCTGCTCAAATATTGACTGTGATATTGGCGCAATAGTTGGTCGAGCTGGTAGCCGGTCCGGTATCGCTCGCCGATCCTGTACCCTCTGGTGTAGGAGTATTCCCATGCGAATGAATCCGCGGTCCGGAGCCTGGTATGCCGGCCCTGCAATAGTTTTCCGGGGAAGATCGGGATGGCAAGATGGAAGCCGATGGTGGACCCGTTGCTCGTGGTGGTGGCGTAGAAGCCGATTTCAATATTGGAAAACTGCCTGATCAGGTCAATTCTCGCGCCCATGTCGGCTGCAAGGTAGCGTCCTGCTGAAAGCTTGATCGTAACATCGGGATTGGGAAGCAGATAGGCCGCGTCGACGAGCATGATCAGTTTGTCTGCTTTGCCATAATAAATGCCTTTCCCCGGGTAATAATAGTCGCCGGTCAGACCTGCTTCCGCGCCGAAAGACCAGGGGCTTTTCAGGTCGGCATACCTGTATTGTACATTCAGCCCATATTGATCGTTGTGAAAAAAGCCTGCCGAGCCGCTGAAATAATGATGCCCTGCTGCATGGAACTGGTTCAAAAACAGCGCGCCGGGCCTGATGATTTTCGGACGGTTGTCGAGGTCATTGGTCAAAGGAAAAAGGATGCCCCATTGGAACGAAAGGCCCGGCAGCAGCAGCATCTGGCTTTGCAGGGCAATGCTTGTATTGCTTTGAACCGGCTTGTCGAAATTGCCGAAGATGGCATTAAAATAAGGCTGAATCCAGACATCGATGAGGTACCCGTTCCGGTGGAAGGGAAATCTGTTTTTTGCGTATTGTTTACGATACAATTTGTTGACCGGCTCAAATTCAATTTTTTCTTTAAAAGCATAGTGGCCGATCGGAATCCCTTGAAATAGGGGAGTATAGTGCCGGACGACGGATTGGGGGAGCATTTGTTTTAACTGATAGAGCGGCGGGAAAGGGTTCCGGTTCAATCGTTGCTCGTAACGTATGTTTCCCAGGCTGTCGACGGAAACGTTTTCAAATTTGTCGATCTGCTTAGCGTGGATAATTTCATCCGTCAACGCCTTTTTGCCGGGAGCCTGATAGTCTTTTGAAGCGTAGCGACGGGGAAATTTCAAGAGGGAGAAATTGTAGGAACTGCCGAACGTGACCTGCCGGGCGTTCATGACCCCCGCCTGAAGAACCCAGTTTTTTAATGCATAGACATAAACCCCCGCATTGACATTCCGGGAGTCGTATTCCAGCATGACGCCGAATTTTTTGTTGAAAGTCAGTGATATACCGCCGAACGGGCCTTCCAGGTAATGCTTATGGTATGCATACGCATCTTTTTTTTCAGCCACCATATTGGCAAACAGCCCGTAATTATCCAGTGTGCTGCCTTTCCGGTAAATATGGTAAGGGCTTCCGTATCCCGCGCTGATTTCGAAGTCGGCATGCTCGTTCCAGCGGAAATGCTTGGTAGCAACCAGCGCGTGGGTCAGCAGGGTAGGGCTGATACTTGTGGGCGTGGAAAAAATAGCGGCCAGCGCCGGACGAAAGCGGGTTTCTTTGAGCACAAGGTATTTGAAATCCAGCTGCCGGTCGCCCAGGCCAAGTTTTACGGGATGGGTCGTTGTCGAGAAAAGTTGCAGTAAGTTGATATTGATGTCGAAGCGCGGCAGCACGGTAAGGTTCATCGACAGCACCCGGCCGGGATTTTGATTATCCGCATTGAAGCCATAGCTGCCCGGAAAAAAGTGCAAACCTATTTCCATATTGCCGTCCGGGCTGTACCGGGCGGCGGGTGTATAGATTAATCCCGCCTTACCGGAAATATTGGATTGGGATAGCGCGGTAAAACTGCATAGCAGCAAAAGAAGTGCCATCAGGACACTCCTTAATGCATTTCCGCCGCGATTTGCGTTACCTTCCACCCCCCTGGTTATGACAGCTTCTGATGAGATCCGCTTTCGCCTTGTCTGCTTTTTCCAGAGCCCTGGAATAGGCGTTTTCTATGCCGTCCCTGTTCTTGTTGTAAGCATTTTCGGCATTGGTGAGTCCGGCGGTTGTTTTGGTAACACAGCATTGAAGGTCTGCTTTTTTCAACTCGTTCAGCAAGGTCACATAGGATATCAGCTGGAATGAAACCAATGCCCTCAACGCCAGATAATCATTCGCCAGCAAGGCAGCGTTCGCCGTTAGCACGGCATTGATTCTGGCAGCCGTGGCTTCGGCATCTTTAACCAACGCTGCATATTTCGCGGTCGAGGCGGAACTGCACGAGGTTTGGGAATTTTGTAGCCCCGTTTTGGCATTCTTGTATTTTTCTTCGGCAGCCGCGAGCTGTTGGTTTCGTGACGCACCCAGTTTCCCTTTCACTTTGTCGCATTCGGCCTCGGCGATGGCAAGGCACGCATCCTTGTTCTGAGTGCCTTCGAAGTTTTCCGATGATGGCATTTCTCCCGCATTCGTGCGTGTGCCCCTGATTTCCGAGCCTGCAACGGTAGGGAAGGTTATTTTAGGTAAATAGGCGATCAGTGCCGGATTGGCCGCTGCTTTGGCCATGATCGATGCGAGGTCGGCCGGCAGCTTTCCGCCCTCTGCGGCTGTTTCCACCACATTGCCACCCACATTAGCCAGCACGGTAAGTTCGTCTTTCGTAAAGAACGACCGGACCTCCACGGCTTGCGCCTTGACATCGGCAGGCTCCACGCCCGAGGTGGTGATACTCGTGATTTCGGCAGTCAGGGTTGTAAATCGCGGCGCGGATTCGATTTTGGAATCGGTTGTTGCCACGGGGGCACCTTCTTCCAGAGGCACATTGTCGATCGCGATCCGGTTGATCTCGTCGACCAGTCCCTGGTCCGGCGTGAGCGGATCGGCCTCCTTGTTTTTACATCGGTACATGACCAGCATGAATACCAGTGCGCATACCATCAGGGTAATAGATTTTTTGATCATTTTGTCAGATTGAATGGTTGAAAATTTCCTGAAAATTCGTTCGTCACCTGCCCCGGCCCTGCACCATCACCTGGATGGTCTGGGCGATGAGCATCACGTCGGTCAGCATGCTGTATTTACCCAGGTATTTCAGGTCGTGACGAAGGCGTTGCACGTTCTCGTCGATACTGGATGCGTAACCCACTTTTATCTGCCCTATCGACGTAATACCGGGCTTTACCGTCAGCAGCGTCATAAACTCCTGAGGTACTTCCCGCATGAGCATATCTACATCATATTTGAACAAAGGCCGGGGACCAACGATGGACATATCCCCTTTGAAAACATTCAGAAACTGAGGCAATTCATCGAGCCTTGACCGCCTGAGGAGCCTTCCTACGGGCGTGATACGCGGGTCGTCGTCACCCCTTGAATGCTGTAACCCGAATTTTTCCGCATCCTCATACATCGTCCGGAATTTGATTACTTTGAACGTTTTGCCCCATCTGCCGGAACGTTCCTGAAGAAAGAACACCGGACCCGGCGAAGATAGCCAGACCAGCAGGATCATGAGCCCAAATACGGGCGCACACAGGACCATCAGGATCACTGAAAATATCAGGTCGAAAACCCGCTTGATGGTCTCGTCCTGCATGCTGGAAAACGGCTTGGTGTTGAGCTGGATAATCGGATACATGTCATGGTATTCGATCGTGGCCAGGTTGTCTATAAACCCTCTGAAATCGGGGATCAGCCGGACCTGGGCTTTTTGTCGTTCGGCAAAGCGGATGACACCTTTAACCAGCGTGTCGTTCATTTCCGAAAGGCAGCAGTAAATGTAATCCGGCTGCGCTTTTTCGAGGAAATTTTCCAGCAACATGGCCTCGTCCTGCCGGTCGCAAACTTCGAAATTTCCGCACTTTCTGTAACCCAGCTCCTTGCGCTCTGCGTAAAATCCGTCGATAAAACCCGCTAACCCGCCCTTACCGATGATTGCGTAAGTGCGCAGATTGTTGCCCGCCATTCTGTGAAACTGAATGATGTAGAGCGTCAGTACCCGCGCAAACATGGCAATGAATACAAAAAAGGCATAGGTCATCAAAAATTGTTTGCGGGATACATCATCGCCTTTCTGGCTGAAATATAAAAAAGCAAGAATGCAGCAAATATGAATAATGCACGCTTTGAGCAGGGTCAATATCTGACGGTATACACTATACGATATTCGATTGAACTGATAAGTCTTAAAAGTCGAGGTAACGGCGACCCAAAATAGATTGCCGATCAGCAGGAGATTGGAATACAGATGATCGGGAACTTCGATCCAGGTGTCGAAGCGAACATAATACGCGACCGCGAAAGATACGTTGAAGCTGAGAATGTCGGCCCACAGGTGTGCCTTCGGCAATAGTCCGGTATAACGATTTTTCATAAATCCTAGTCGATGAGATTATTGCGCTGCCCGGGTCGACCGGGCGCTTACTTAGTATAGTACCAGAAAGAATAGCATAGCGTCAGGTTTGTCGCTCCGTATTATGGCTTTGTCCGGGATAATTTATCCATAAATTTAAAGGGTAAAAGAGCGGAATGCATCAAAGTAAAATGGCATGGGGGAGAAAGCCATTCTTCAAGCCAGTGGATTAAATATAAGAATTAAATTATTATAAATCAATTACTTATATTTTATTATTAAAATTAAACTGATTAGGATTCGCATTCTGCCAGGACGCAGAGTGTTGTCAGGCCGAAGTAAGGAGCGTCCGTTCAAAATTGCCTATGATTGTATTCTTGGCGAGGTATTTCAGGGCGTATTTTCTGGCATTCTTTCGGAGAATATTTATATCCTCTGTTAATGCGGTTTCAATACCACGCACCAGCGCTGCCGCATTTTCCGGCTCGACGAGTATGCCCATCCGGTGAAGCGAAATGACATTGTACAGCGTTGTGCCAGGCAGGGCGGATACGATTGCGCAGCCGGCTGCGGCCAGGATACCGGTTAGTTTGGAGGGCATCACAAGGTCTGAGGCGCCTTTTTTTTGCAAGACCAGATGGACGTCTGCCATCGATAGCAGCGCCGATAGGTTTTCACTGGGTTGTAAAGGATAAAATTTGACGTTTGCCAATCCCGCTTCGTCGACCATTTTCATGAGCTTGTTCCTGCCGCCACCCGAACCTGAAATAACAAAATGAATGTCTGGCCGGTCGGCGAACAGGTGGGCTACTTCGATAATGATTTCAAGTCCTTGCTTTTCACCCAGGTTGCCAGAATACAAAATTACCTTGTCCTGGTAGCCTATCCCGAACGCTTTTCGAAGGGAAAGCTCCGGTCGCAATGGCCGGATAATTCTCGAATCGACCCAATTTGGAAAGAGGATCACCTTGGCATTGTCGATCCCTTTTTCCCTGATTTTCCGCTGCATACCCTCACTGATCGTCGAAACCTGCGTTCCACGGTCAAAAATGACCTTTTCCATGGCAAACATTATCCTCAGGAAATGCCGGTTGGTGATCATACCCAGGTCTTTGGCCGCGTCCACCTGCAAGTCCTGAATGTGGTTCACAAACCTGACACCGCGTATTTTGGCGTAAATCAATGGAAGAAAAGCAATGTGAAACGGCGGACTGATACAAAGCACGACGTCGAACCGCCGCTGAAAAAGGAACATAAGCCAGACCGGAAAAATACCGAGCAGGAATGAAAATTCGTGTATGATCCTTTTGACCGAAGTAACTTCTTTCGGTACATATAACGGGCAACGGTGGACTGTAACCTCGTCCAGTATTTCCTTTGTCCACCATTTTCCCTTGTGGACGGGGTGGATTTCCCAATCGGGATAATAGGGGTGGGCGGTTACGACATTGACATCGTGGCCCTGGCTTGCCAGCCAGGCGCACATTTCGCCGGTATACTTTCCAATACCGGTCAACTCCGGCGCATAGTTGATACCGTAGATCAGTATCCGTTTTCGGGCGGTGGTTTTTTCTCTCATGGGACAGTTGTGTGGAAGGTTTTGAAATGATCGCGTTAGCGCGACGCGCTGCGCAGGACACGTGTAAGCGCCATCGCTGCAAATATGCCTGTGGCGGCTCCCGATATCCCCCATAGAATATCGCCCGTATCGAAATGACGTTTTGGAAGGAATACCTGGCCTATTTCCGCGGTGAGCACAACCAGGCTGAGGGCTATCAGCAGCCGGGCGCGTTTCCGGCGCAGATCTGTGATACTTCTCTGAAAAAACAGGTCCCCGGTAAATCCCAGTAACGCAAAAGGAACGGCCGTCCTCAGATTGACATTTGCATTTGTCCATTTCCCAAGCCATTCGGGGAAATAGGGTTGAAAGCCGATATCCGGATCCGGAAGCCAGCTCAGGTACAGGACAATGCCTGCACCGAGAGCCAGGATAGGGTAAAAAATGTGCCTCATAGCTGGTTTTTAGGTTAAAACTGGTATTTCCGGCTGCACCAATGCCCGGTAAAGCTTTTCGGCTGCTTGCGGAACTGCATAATGTTCCCGGTAAATGGTCCTGGCCTGAAATGATAGCAGGGCTTTGTTTGCTCCTGCCAGGCTCAGCCATTCCAGCAGCATTTCGCGAATGCCTTCTGCCGTATCCTTCGCAATCAGACCGCCTCCATGGTCTTCAATCTGCTGCCAGATATTTACCTGATCTGAAATCAAAACGGGCTTTCCACATGCCAGGGCCTCGACGACGGCAATTCCGAAATTTTCCTGGTGACTGGGCAGTACAAATGCCTCACAACCGTAAAATGCGCCCCATTTGGCATTGCCTGACAGCATTCCCGGGAAGGTGACATCCGGATCTGCGCGTGCAAGTTTCCTGAGGTGGACGCCGAAGGGCGTGTCCATGCCCGGGCCGGCTATCACCAATGCGGGAAGGTCGTCTCTCCGTGTTTTCAGGTCCAGATAAGCAGTCAGGAGCAGATCAACGCCTTTTTTGACATCGATCCGGCCCAGAAAAAGTAAATACCGGCGATTTGCCGCGGTACTTCGTTTGGCAAAAGCGCGATTCATTTCGCGGTCATACGTCGGCGGCGCATCTACACCCAGACCAACCACCCGTTCCGATTTTGGCCGATAGGGACGGAAAGTGGTTCGGGCCAGCTGTTTTTCGGTTTCGCATGTAAAAAGAAGGCCGTCTGCCATGTGTATGACCCTTTGTTCGAACACGTGCCAGATCAGCCAGTTGCGAATTGCCTTGATCTTTCGCCCTTTCGCCTTTTGAAACCAGGGGTCGAGCATACCATGAGGCATCACGAAAAGCCTGGGCCGTACACCTGGAATGCGAGCGAGCGCATGGTAAACAGCATACGTATGATGTTGCCACAAGCCATGTACCAGCACTGCGTCGTACCGCGTAATGTTCTGTCTGAGCCAGTTGGACAGCGCCAAACTGAACTGCCAGCTGGTTTTGCCCGGACCGGTAAAGTGTGTATTGAATGAGTCGTTTGCCGTGGAGGACGGCAAACCGGTAGAAACCACTTCGCTGACTACCCCGAGCCCGTCAAGGCCGCGGATCATCGTGCGGACAGCCTGGCTGATGCCGCCTGCCCTTGGGTCCATTCCCGATACCACATGGATAATCTTCATAACCGGAGGGATATAGTTCATGCAGGGGCACACAGAAAACCTGCATACCGATGAGGTACGTATATCAATTAGCGTTAGTGTATTGACGGAAGAACGTTGAGTGTTGTGGGAATTAGGGAAATGAATTTCAGGCCATCCGGGAACCGGTCGGCAAGGCTTTTTGAAGGGGGGCAAAAGCCTTTTTGCAATACCTGAATTTTGAAAATTGTAAGAACTGCCGGGGGGAAGCAGGAGATGCGGATGCTTGTCGCTTTACGGCTGAAAGCATAAATCTAATCTAGCGATTTTGCCGCTGAAAGACTAATAAAATGGGGTGAAATACCGTTTTGCGGGGGTGAAAACCAGGAAATTTTATGTCAGGTTTTTGTGAGAAGGCCGTTCCGAAATTTTAGCTGAAACGGGGGCTGGTTTTGGTGATTTTTTGCTATATTTAATTGATTATCAAATAGATAATTCCATTCCGCATAGTCAGCCATTTCCGGCTCATTTCCCTTCCAAACTTTCTTTCTTACTTTAAAGCTCCACATTATGGTCCAACCATTATTCAATGATGTTTTCAACGATTCGCAGGTTGATTCGATCGCCCGGGAGTTGAAATCGGGAAAAGGGTATTGCATTTTCGAAAATGCGCTTTCCGCGGAAACTGTATCGGCGATGGAAAGCATCGTATCGTCCGACGATTTGCTGATCAACAACAATAACCTGGGCTATGTTCGGGCATATTGGAGTAAATACCTGTCGCATACGCTGGCGTTGTCCGAAGAATGTTATGGCATCGTCACCTCCGCGAAAGTGTTGGGTATCTGCCGGCAATTTTTTAAAAACCCTTATAAAATCAGCAACCAACGTATTTATGAAACGCATACCAAGGCGCATTTGCCCTGGCATACCGATAATAACCTTCAATCCGGAAATGCTTACAGCGGAAAACACAGCCTTCCCGGAATCATGTTCCTGTTTTACCTGTCCGACGTGACAGATACCAATCCTTTTCAGCTGATACCTTGTTCGCAGGATTGGTCGGGGCAGAACATGGAGCGTTTTTTTACCGAAAGTTATGTTGCCGAGCATCATCAGGAAGAAATCGTGACGGTCGCAGGGCCAAAAGGGACCCTTATTATCTGCAATTCGCATATTATCCATCGGGCTAAACCATTTAACCGCCCGGGTTTTCGAAGGCTTAGCTTCCTTTTTCAGGTCGACGAAATATCGGAGATGCATCAGGGGCACGGTGAGAAAATTCTGCTCAATCCGGCATATGTACACGAGACCAACGGCGAAATCCTTACTTATCTCGGATTTGGGCTCCGGGCGGACTATCCGGCCTTCCCCGAAACCTCCGTTGCGACGATGTTGCCGGGTGAAATGCTCGCGCTTCAAACGCGGATTTTGCCAAAAGCGATTAAAGGACTCGCTATTGCATTGGCAAAGAGCGTGATACCAGGCTCGCTGATCAATAGTATCAGAAAGAGAATACACAAAGGATCTATTTAACAGCATACGGATGAAACCCTCCAACAGAATCGCCAATCTTGACTTTTACCGATTTCTAGCAATAACCCTGGTCATTTATTATCATGTAGGAGAGCGGTTTACACTCCATTGGGCCGTAGCGATCGGTAAATACGGCGTCGAATTGTTCTTTGTGCTGAGTGGCTTTCTCATCGCGGATATTTACTATCGCAAATCGGACGGAAACCTGGCCCGCTTTTGGCTTCAACGGTTTCTGAGAACTTATCCGCCTTATCTTGTTGCGCTGGCATTATCGTATTCGGCGGTTTTTGTGAGCAGAAGCGAGCCGTTTGACCCCGGCTTCCTTTTTTTCTTCCAAAACTTTTACTCAGTGATCCCGTTTTTTAAAATTTCGTGGTCGTTGTGTATCGAGGAGCATTTCTATCTCGTTTTTCCGCTCATCGTACTTTTGCTGGCAAAGGTGCCCCGCCGGAATCTTTACCTGGCGCTTTGGATCGCGGTTACACTCACGCCGACTCTGATACGGTACTATGAAGGGAATTTCGCAATAGGGGAGTTTGGCTATTTTCATACCGCCACTATTTTCAGGTTCGACGGGATTGCATTGGGTTGTACGATCGCGTACGTTTTCAATCATTACAAGTTTTCCGTCAGGCCCGGTACTTATGCAAGCATTATTTCAACGGCGCTTTTTATCGGCATGGCATATTGGCTGACGGATTTGGATTCAAGGCTGAAATATTCCCTCGGTTATTTTCTTCTCGTTTGTTCAGCGGGAATGCTGCTCATCTGTTTTTTCCATGCGCCTGTTTTCGTGTTTAGTAAATTAAATTTTGTCAGGCGCGTCGCGTGGATGGCTTACTCACTTTACCTCACACACGCCCTGGTGCTCAATTTGTTCGATAGACTATTTCATCAATTTCCCGCGTATGCGCTGTTCGTTACATTACCGGCCTGCATGCTTGCGATCTACCTTGCGGGCCTGGCTTTTTACAAAACCGTGGAGCAGCCCAGTATCAGCCTGCGCGATAACATCCTCAATTACCGGGCCCGGTTCAGAAGATCGTCGGGTTAACGACCGTCGACTGATGCGGCTGGCCGTTTTTCTGATGCTTTTTGCCTCTGAGCTCCCTCATTTTGATTTGCACCAGAAATTCGTAGTAAGCCATGTTGACACAGTAGATCAATCCCGGCATTCCTTCCAAAAATCCGAGGTTAAACAAGTAAGCCTGTACAAACCTGAGCAGCGGCCAGCCCGGCACATCGCTCAGCCAGGATTTGAGCGCGGGAATGCTTTCGCTGGAATGCTTTGAAAAAATATGCCCGAATGGCGGACGGTTATAAATACGGCTGGACGCCTCCTGGTCGGAATACCGGTTATGGCGATTGATCCAGTGGGACCAGCCTTTGGAAAATCCATAATGCAGGTATGGTTCTCTCAGGTATTCGATACGGCCGATGATCTTGTCTTCTTTCTGACCATGCCCGAAATCCTTGAACCTTGCCCGGTCCCTTCTTAAGAGCCGGAATTGCCATCTGGGGAAATTGTCGCAGTGTTTCAGCCATTTGTTTTCATAAATCATTTTCCAGCAGCAATAAAACCCGGCAACATCAGGACCGGCAGACAAGATCGCCTGCCGCATCGCTACAAAAAAATCCTGTGTCATGACCTCGTCCGCATCCAGGAAAAGTATCCAGTCGTACCGGAAAGGAATGTGGTCTAGCGCATAGTTTCGTTGCTTGCCGAAACTTTCAAACTGATTGTACCAGATCTTCGCAGAACGGGCCTTGCCTATTTCGATGGTGCGGTCGGTGCTGCCCGAGTCCAGGATGTGAATGTCATTAGACCATTTGACTGATGCCAGGCAAAGCGGAAGGTCCTGTTCTTCATTTTTGGTGAGGATTGCGACTGAGATCATTGCTTCCATGTTTTAAGGTAAATAATTATCGGGATCGGGAACGGAAGTGTGAGTGGCGATTTCCGCATTTTCGATCAGATGTTTTTCGCTGAACATCGAACATAGCACGACACTCTTCGGAAAATCCCTGATCAGTTTTTCAATTTTTTTACCGGGGCTGATGGCAACGCCCGCGCCCCGCAATGGTGAAAAAAATATGTTGGGCTGTCCGGAACGCTCCTCAACCAGATCGCGGTAACCCTGCTCGGAACGAGGGCTGTCGATTTGCAGGATGTCGAAACGGTCGTAGTAGGACTCGTGCAGATATTTTTGCGATTGCTTGAAAGCCAGGCCAAATGCCCTGATTTTACCATCGGCCTTTAAACGTGCGGCAGTATCGAAGATCTCGTCGATATTGGTAATACCGTAAAGCGGTTC
The DNA here is from genome assembly GCF_900109045.1 of Dyadobacter sp. SG02. Taxonomy (GTDB): domain Bacteria; phylum Bacteroidota; class Bacteroidia; order Cytophagales; family Spirosomataceae; genus Dyadobacter. The sequence continues at coordinate 255,017 of NZ_FNYL01000009.1, read as the reverse complement.
GTGCACCATAAAATAGTCGAGGTAATCGGTTTTAAGCGCTTTAAGGCTTTTTTCCAGACTCTTACGCATTTCCGTTCCGTTGATTTCGATCCTTTGCAGGAAAAGGTCGGCGGTGGTATTTCCCTCTTCCCGTGTGGGGCCCGTGTCTTCGTTCAGGCGTTTTTCTGAATCGCGCAGCAGCCGCACGATAGGCTTGATAGGACGCAGCAGCCCGGCTTTCCAGTTTGCTTTGATCCCGAATTTGCTCGCCAGCACGATCCGGTCGCGCTTGTTTTTGAAAACGCGTCCCACCAATGCTTCCGCGTCGCCGTATCCGTACGATCGCGCCAGGTCGAAGTGGGTTATGCCGTGTTCATAGGCCAGGCTCAGCGCCCGGCGGCATGTTTTCGAGTCGACCGAGCCCATTACCGGCGCACACCCCAGACCAAGCACGGATGAATGGATTCCTTCCACAAGTTCGATCTTTCTCATGGGGCGGTCGTTAAATGTTTCGCAAGCCGGCAGGCAAATACTCCCAACAGAAAGGTTGGATTGGCCTGCCCTGAGGTGGGGTACACCGAACTGCTGCATATGTATACATTTTTTGTTCCCCACAATTTCAGGTCCATATCCACCACGCCCCGGGCCGGGCTCTCGGCCATTCGCGTGGTGCCGGACTGATGCATTCCGTCCCTGGACATGCCTTTGATAGCTTCGAAAATCGCGTCCTCGCCAAACCAGTATTGCAACTCGCCACAGCCGCATTCCCGCAGCCAGTGATCCAGTGCCTCGTGCGTACGGATCACCGAGCGTATATCTTCATCGGCCAGAGAATAATCGATGTGCAATGTCTCACGGTCTTCGCCCAGGTACATGCGGTTGCGGTACTGGGGCAGTTGTTCTGCATGAAAATGCAGCGCGTACTTGTTTTCCGGTGAAAATAAAAAGACGCCCGGGAGCTTTCGTTTCAGTAGATACCGCTTGTAAAATATCGCGGCGGGAATGGTCAGCGAATGGGGCAACTCGCGAAGGATATTCAGTATATGGCGTTTCACCCCCGTTCTCATTCCTTTTGTAATGGATTCGGCTATCGCGGGAGGCGCCAGTTTTTTGCCCAATACGGGCGTGATCATGGCGAGGTACATCAGCGACATCGCTCCGTTGCGGTGTGCCGGGTTGTAATAGAGTGGGTTGTCAAGCCAAATAGCGGTATTGAGCAGGTTTTGTTCCTTCAAAAAATTGGAGGTGAACTGAAACCGGCGTCTGAGATAGGTTTTGTCTTTGCCTTTGAGAAAACCATAATCCGTCTTTTGCGGGTTTCCGTGAAAAACGACCGACGCCACTTTCCCTGAAATATGTCCCTGGTAGTAATGTCCCAGGGCTTCCGGTATTGAATCCAGGTTTTTGAAAAGCTGCTTGTTCCGAAGCAGTGCCCTGGTCGTTTCCTGCGTTCCGGCCGCCAGAACAAATCTTTTGGCCGTCACTTCCGATTCCGTCGCTGTGGACACATTGCGGATTTTTACCGAAGTAACAGTTCCCGCGGCATTAGGGGATTGCATATCTCTGATTTCGAAGCCTTGCAGAACATGGATATCACGTGTTTTTTTCAGCCGGTTCGAATAGCGGCTACCAAAGCGGGTGGGCATACTCCACCGCTCAACCACGGAGTCGGTGACGATGCCTTCCACAAAGCCTTCCGCAATATGGGTGCCCCTGAATTCTTCGATATCTTTAAGGTTGAAAATCGGTTCGCCGCATTCGAAATATTCGGCTGCTTTCGGCAGGTAGGGCCGCAGGCCGGCGAGCACGTCGGCTCCCCAGGTGCAGTCGTCACCTGTAACGCTGCGCTCCATAAAATCGATTTCGTCGTACATCACACACCTGCCACCCCAGGTCGCGGAGGTGCCGCCAAGACCTTTGTTGGTGCATTCGTAGGGATGATAATGATTGGCCGGATTGTCGATTTTGATGGAATCGTCGAGCGCATTGTGATGCTGGTTGCGGCCACGTCCGTACTCGACGAGCAGGATTTTTTTGCCGGGATTGTAGCGGCAGTATTCCAGCGCGGTAATAATCCCGGCCGGTCCTGCGCCCACAATACAGAGATCGTAGAGGATGTTAAGCGGATGGATCAGGTTCATGTTGGATCAGGAAGTTATGGCGTTTTCTAATGGAGTGAGCAGGATTCCCCGTGTAGACCATCCAGGGATCGAGGTTTTTCGAAGTAATGGCCCCTGCACCCAGCACGCTTCCCTCACCGCAGTTGACCCCGGCGAGAACAATGGCTTTGGAGCAGATCCAGGCATATGGGGAAATGTAGATTTGCTTTTTGATATAGGTAAATTCCAGACGGTTGTAATCGTGCGTGGCGCCGCACAGGAATGCGTGCTGGGAGATAATGGCGTGGTGCCCGAGATACACACCCCCGGGATTATAGATTTCCACATTCGGGCCGATCGTCACCACGTCTTCCGTTTCCAGCAACCAGGGCGCCCATATTTTACAATCGGGATAAATGAAGTTTGTCTTCCCGATTTTGGCGCCGAAGGCCCTGAGCACAAACACACGCCATGTGTGCAGGGGAGCGGGCGTCCACGAGCAGCATAAAAGCCAGCATGTTTTCCATAGCAGCCTTATGATTTTATTCCGGACTGAAAATACCGGTCTTTTATAGGGATCGGTATCATCGATATTGTGCTGAAACATCGGATTTGTCGTTAGGAGGAAGATTATCAACTGCCTGTCGCGCAATGGCTTCGTAAACCCTTTCAATCTTCGCTATCGTTTCCTGGCTGTCGAAGCGCTCCGCATTGCGCAGCCCCCGGTCGATGAGTTGCCGGCGTTCTTCCTTGGTATAATGCAGCAGCTGATCGATGACGTTGGCCGAATCCTTTGCCCATTGTTCCACCAGTTTTTCATCAGAAGGCCTTTTTTGGATAAAGAGGGCAGCATCTCCTGCTACTTCCATCATCGGCATATCGCTTGTTGTAATCACCGGCGTCCCGCTGGCCATAGCCTCGGCAATAGGCCAGCCGAAACCTTCGGCCATGGAAGGGAAAATGAATGCGGTGGCCGCCTGGTAGGCACGGGCCACAAAGTCGTCGGTTTGATCGATCAGGAAATGGATCCGGTGCCTGAAAGGCGATGCAGCCCACACTTTACGGATCACATGGTCAGGCGCCGGGCCGATCATCATAAGCGGCATAAGGTGATCGGGGTTTTCACACCATTGTGTGTATATCTCGATCATGCCTCTGCGGTTTTTGTTCCACTGGTTACCGCCTACATGGAGGAGATAGCCCCCTGAAAGGTCAATTCCTGTTTCTTTTGCCACGTAGGCAAGGGTTGCGGCGGTATTCCTGGCAGGTGTATAGGGTTGGACGAGGCCGTTATAAATCACTTTCGAAATCACCGGTACTGAATCCAGCAGCTCGTGGAGATCTTCACGGGTCTTTTCAGAAATGGATATAAAATGAGTTGCCCTGCGGAAACCCCGCCGGATAAATGCCTGGTATTTGCGGCCACTCCATGTGATAGGGTTTTCGGCCACCCGGCCCATCGCCGAAAATTGGGCCAGAAAATCGTGGCAATGCACCACGTGGGCATGGCTGTTGATCAGATACGACCAGATACCCAGAGAATGGTCGGTAAGCACAAATAATGTGCCTTCCGGCTGCTTTTTAACCTGTTTTTTTACCCAATAGGGGAAGAAGATATATTGATCTGCATAGCCCAGCCATTTTTTGAGTTTTGTCGGAACAGGCAGGTTAAAGCAACGCGGCTCCGGTATCCATAGCTGAACCCGGTGCCCCCGTTGCTCCATTCCTTCGGCCAGCCACCGTGCATAGCGCTGTGTGCTGATCGAGCCCAGGAAAACGGGATGGGAGAAAAAAACAATGTTCATGTTCGGGTGTAAATTAAGGAGTGACGGGGCCTTTGAGCGATGCGAGTATCAGGCCGCCCGACAGCACCGCAAAGCCCAGGGAGGCAGGTTGGGCCCATTGGCCCTGTAAAATGTTGATCAGCGAAAAACTCACGAGCATCCACGGAAGAAAATTCTCCCTTTGCATTGCCCTGACGGCGTCAAGGCTTAGTTTAAAAATCAGCCGGGCCCGGAGCAGGATCGTGATCAGCCCGAGTATCATACCCATTTCTCCGATGATCCGCCCCCATTCGCCCTCTGCGATCAGAAACCGGTTGGTACCCGTCAGCAACTTGGCACCCGCGTTCGTACCCATTCCAAGTCCTTTCCCTACGAACAGCGACTCGTCGCCCGTTTCGGTAATGGCCGAAACCATACCTCCCAGAAAGCGGTCGCCCAGAGTGCCTTTAAGCCCGCCTTCTACCATCGCAGCCGACTCGAAACGGGAGGTAAATGCTTCGACGGCTGTACGGAAGAAACCAAAACCCAATAAGCCAAAAAACAGCAGCACGCCGGCACCAAAGGCGAATAGCATGCGCGACAGATACCTGGGCCTGGCCATGGCGGCAATGAATGCAAATGCGACCGAAAGCACGACTTCGAAAAGAAGCGTCCGGCTGATCGATAGCGGAATAGCGGCCAGCAGGCAACAGGTTGAAACAACGAGCAAGCCTTTGGGCACGTAGCGGGTATCGTCCAGCCAGAAAAAAAACACATAAGCTGCTACCAGCCCGTAAAAAGAAGCCAGCCCTGTGATAAAGGAAAATGTTCCGGGAGGCCTGAAAAAGCCCATCGCACCGCTGAAACCGCCCCCGCGCAGGTCGCCCCCCAGTCCCCTGTTGACCCATGCGGATTGCGGGCTGTAAAACTGCACGGCCATCAGGATGGTCATCAAAGGGGTGATGATCAGTAACACTTTACCCACTTTGATTACGTGGTCATGATCGAATACAATCCCGATAAGGAACAGCAAAGGGAATTGAATAAGCATAATGCGCGCCCCGTAAACGGCAACGGTAAGGTCGCCGTGGCCCATGAACAGCGTAAGGAGGAACGATGCAAAAGTGATGAGCACGGCTGCCACGGTGTAGCCGTTACTCCTGAAAATACCTTCGCGGAATGCCAGCGCGAGCAACCATATTGCCACAGGATCGCGGACAATGAGCAATGGTGCCGCCAGGCCCGGGAGAAGCCATTTGCGCAATGCGCCTTCGAGTATCAATAGCCAGAAATACAGCCAGATACCCTTTGCGATGGTGTGCGAAACGGAGCGTTGCCGAAGCGCTGCCGAATGGGTTTCTCCATAAGTCATCTCCGCAAAACTTTCCCAGGTAGTTTTTCCGACCATTTCAGTTAGGATTTATTTGCAAGTGTTTCTTCTATTCCGGTGATAATGTTGTGTGCGTAAACCGTCCACGAGTAGGATGCGGCGTGTCGCTGGGCATGTTCCCCCATTTCTTCGAGGCGGTTGCGGTGGTCGAGGAACCAATGCAGTCTGTCGGCGATGGCCTCCGGGCACCGGATCGGGACTTCGAAGCCGGTTTTCCCTTCTATGATCAGGTCTTTTCCGCCGGTGTTGGCTGTGATGATCACGGGCAGTCCCTGGGTCATCGCTTCCTGTATCACCAGCGCCCGGCCTTCTACGATGGACGGAAGGCAAAGCACATCGCAGGTGCGCATCAGGCGCAGCACATCGGCGTGGGGCCGGGTGGGTTCGTAGGTAAAACCGGGATGCTGTTTTCTGTAAAAAGAAAGATCAAGCACCAGGCTTCCCATGATTACCAGCTCTATTTTGTTGGTATTCAGTATTTTAATTGCTTGTAAAAGATCGGCAAGCCCTTTTCGCTGGCTTAATGTCCCTGCGAACAACACCCGTAACGCACGGCCGGGGCGTGTCGATTTTTGGTTCAGGAAATGGCAGGGCGGGGAGCCGAACGGCGAGACGATCAGCTTTTTTCCCGTTATCATCCCGTTGAGGGAGTCGGCGACGAAGCTTCCGGGGGTGACTACCACATCGGCAAGTTCGAGTTCCATGCTTTTTCTTTCCAGTTTTTGCCCTGAATCGCTGATGCCGCCAGCGAGGGTTCCCGACCATTCGGGGAGGCGGATGGCTTCTTCCTCCAACAACCGCCGGCCCGTTTTCCAGAATGCGATCGGTAATTCGTACACACAGGTAATGCCCAGTTTGCGGGCCTGGCTGAATGTTTCCAAAGCGCCGTCCTCATAGGCGTAAACTACGTCCAGATCTGTTTTGATCAGACCAGGCAGTTGCCGGGCCACGTAGCGGTCCATTTCCTGGTATACTTTATCAATGGAGAAAAAGCCGGATTCATGCGCTGTCAGGCTGCGCATTCTGGTTTTTCCGGCAAATATCCTCGCGAGTTCGAACCAGGGATGGGTATGGGTGTGGGCCCGCAGCGCAGGATCAAAACTTCTGCGTTTCAGGTCGCCTAATCCGGGCAGACGGCTGGCTGTATCCGTTTTGGTCCCCTGGAAGGATGCGATGGTGGTGTAAAAGCCTTGCAGCTTGCGCGTGCGTGCGAGCTCGTTGGCGATCGCGCGCACATTGGCATTACCGGTAGGGTGGGATAGAAGGGCTTTCATAAGGCATGGCGCGTTACAGGTATCCAATTTTTGAGTTGCAGCTTCATGGCCGTCCGGATGTCCCGGTAGGATCGGATGACAGGACCGAAACCGTTTTTGTGCAGCCATATAAAACATTTTGTAATGGGTGTCGGGGAAAGTTCGAGAATGGAATGCTCCAATATGGCTTTCTCTTCTTCGCTGTAAATGGCCCACGAAAGGCATTCGGAATGGCGGACTGCGAATCGCTCCCGCGCGCGGGCTATCGCACCCGTATCCCAGCCGCGTTGCTCGAATGCACACGTGAGCGCCTGCGAGAACACCGCATACAATCCGTTGATCTCCGCCAGTTTTCGGCGGTTGCGCACCCTGCCGGGATCTGTCCAGACGCGGTAGGCCGACAATACCTTGTCGCAATAAACATTTCCATAGCCCGCAGCAGCAATCCTGACGGCGAGGTGGTAGTCTTCCCCGAAATTTTCGCGGCTATTCATATAACCCACTTTTTCCAGTACTTCTTTTTTGAAAATCAGGATGTTGGCCGCGACGCGGTAGCCTTTCAGCGCCGCTTTCAATGCGTCGTCACCTGTTTGAAACCCACTGGCGCGGAACAGGCTTCTCCGGGTTCCAGCATTGCCGGCCTGATCTATTTCCTGCACGGCTGCATGCGCGTAGCCGGCCTGCGGGTTTGCGGTCAGCAGCGCCGACAGCTGCGCTATATAGTCGGGCAAAAGCATGTCGTCGGAATCCAGGCGGACAATATGGTCGCCTTTGGCGGCTCGCAGGCAATGGTCTGTGTTGCGCACAATGCCTGTATTGACGGTTTGGCGGATCACCCTGAGGATGCAGATCTCGGTCGCGAGTCTTGCCAGTATTTCCGGTGTGCCGTCCGTGCTGCAATCGTCGCAGACGATGATCTCGTCGGGCAGTAACGACTGGCTCATGACGCTTCCGACAGCCTGCGCAATGTATGCGGACTGGTTGTAGGTCGGTATGCAAACGGAGACGGTCATAGCGAATTTCAGGAAATGCCTGCTGTCTGCAAAGCTGATTGCAGGATGCCGGCTGTGTAGGTGTTTTTTTGCCAGTTAATGCATTCCTTATAACCCGCCGCGCACAACGGGTGCAGGTCGCGTGCCATGTGCAGGCAGGGATGGCAGATCGCGTCGGCAGTTACCACTTTACCCTTGAATGCGGGGGATATGATCCTTGACCGGGGCGCTTCGGTGAGTACGATGGTACTCCTGGTGCTGGCCGTTTGCAGCAGATGCGACGGAAAACTGTCCGTACTGATCGTCCATTTTGCGGCGTGGGCAAGGCTGATAATATCCCCCGGCTCGTAAAACCGCACGGTCCTTAATCCGGCTTTTTCGAAGCTCGCGGCATCTTTGTCGCGTTCAAAGAAGCCGTAGTAGGCGTCGGGCATATTTTTGAGCGCCCACCACAGCGGGACAAACTGGCGGCTGGTGCCGTTCGGGAAAAACAGGATATGTTTATGCAGATCTTCCGGGATAAACAGCTGCGACGAAACCGGCACCGGACTACTGAATTTTTTCAAAAGCAGCGGAGAATGTTTCAGCAGCGACTCCGTGTATTGGCCGTAAGTAATATGTTTGAGCTGCCTGATACCGACAATGTCCGAGAAGCCCTGGTAAACCGACATCCATCCGGCATCCGGGATCTGGACGATACCGAGCTTGTCGGCCAGGTGGAAGATACCCGTGTTGATATAGTCTTTGAGCTCCTTTTTCTTTTTATCATGAATAACCAGCCGCTGATAGGGAGATACAAACCTGTTGCCGCGCAGAATAGGCATGGCCAGGTCCCGTATGCCCAGGTGTGTGTAGGTAATGTCGGCTTTGCAGGATTGGTCCGTGACAATCGTGATCAGGTCGGCGAATGCAAATTCCGCCAGCTCGCCCATGTGTGCGGGCACGATGATCCGCAAATTGTAATCGGCGACCATTTCCGCTGTAACGTAAAAGCTCAGCAACCGCATCCAGACATCGCCGTTGCCGCCACTTGTTGAATCGATTGTCAGGAATGTCTTCATAAGGTATCGGTTAGAAATTGAAGATGCTTTAAATACACAGTTTCAGGCCCTGGGTGCCTTGCTATGCAACAGGCTGGCAAAGAGGTGCGCCACGAAGTCCGCATTCCAGGCCTGGAAATCTCTTTTATCCAGAAAGTGATTGTAGGTCGCTATTTCGCTTTCATATTCAGGAATGCAGTTTGAGACCGAATCCAGTACTTCCAGCTTATGGAGTTTCAGGGCGGCATACACACCGCTCTTTCCATAATGCTCCACCGGTGTGCCGGACACGGCCTTGTCGAGCATTTGCATGACCGTCGATATTTCGTTTTCGGGTAATTCACCCAGGTTTGCGAAAGTTACCTGCCAGGCAAAATGTCTTTTCAGTCGCTCGTATTCTTTCAGGTCGCCGATGCGGCCGAATGCGATAAATGCCAGTTTTTTACCCTCCGCCAGGGAGATCAGGTATTGCTTGCCTATGGTCTGTTCGAGCCCGCAGCCGGGGTAAAGGCTGCCGAACAACCCGATGACGGTATAATGGCTGCGGTTATAGCTGTCGATACCGAGTGTGCGGTAAATCAGGTCCTCATAAGCCGGGTCCGGTGCTGTCAGGGAGATATTGCTGAAAAGCGGCAGGATATCGGTTTGGATATGCCGGGTATCCAGTACCAGCTGGTATAACCGGTTGCTGGTGGTCATGATCGCCGGGTTCAGCCCGCTGATCAACGCCCGCACGATCCTTGCCTGGAAAAATCCATAGAACTTGTGTGCCAGCGGCGACATACGGGTAATGCCGACCCATATTTCATGAAACATAATGTGCGTGGGAAGGCCACAAGCTATCTTTTTGAGTGATTTTCCCAATCCAAACGGCAGCCCTTTCCGGTGGAATCCGTAAGGCACATATTGGATGCTCACCCAGTCGGGTGCGGCTGAATGGACATACGCGGCCGCTGCCAGGATTTTTTTGCGCCACGAAAGCCGGTCGGAGAGCCGCATGACCGATATGCCGAACCCCTGATCGTGCTGGGTCCTCTTTTCCGAGTCGGACAGCAGATGCCGGTCATGAAGCGCGATGATGGTCGCTTCGTGGCCTGCCCGCATGAGCTCGGCCGATAGCCGCCGCGTGTAGTCGCCGACGCCGTCGCAACCAGCTTCCAGGGATGAGCAAATGAATAGTATTTTCATAACAGGTTGCCTAAAGAATTTTTTTGATAGCCCAGTGCGGCAAGGCCAGTATGAATGTCTGTATCAGCTTGATATGCAGTTTGCGCCTCGGATAATAGCGGCTGGTGATCAGCCGGAATGCCTGTTTTCTGTCGCCTTTTCGCAGGCAGATATTGATTCCGGGGACGATTTTGGTTGACACGAAATCATATTTCAACTGCTGGTATTGTGCAGGAACGTCAATGCGGATCACATTCCTGAGCAATTTGTCGATGGTAAGGCCGCTGGATGTGGCTGCGAGCGGGTGAACCCTGTACGATGCCAGCTTGCCCGAATGATAGGCAAATACGCCTCCACCGACCGCGATTTTAAGAAATACTTCAAACTCGGGTGTATTCAGGGATGTATCGAACGGGTGGTCGACCAGCAAATCCCGCCTGATGAGCGCGGCCGACATGGGGACGCTGTTGCGGAGTACCACCGCGATAGCGTCCGGCAGCGGCCCGTCGCCGAGGTTATTTCGGTGATAAAGAGCGTTGGTTTCTTCCGTGTAGTCGTCCAGTACTTCGCCTTTTCCATCGATAAAATGTTGGTTACAGAATGCGACGTCGGCCAGGAAACGTTCCGCCTTTTCGGCCATGATGCGCACAAAGTCGGGCGCCAGCAGATCGTCGTCGCCTATGATAATGATGTATTTGCCGCTGGCCATTTCTACGCATTCGTTCCAGTTGCCTGCCAGCCCCAGGTTTTGGGTGTTGAGGTTAAATTTGAAAAAAGGAAGCTCTAATGCCCGGTCGGAGCACCATTCTAATATTTTGCGATCGGGCCCATCCTTTTTCGGGTCCTGCGATACACATATTTCAATGTCCCGGAATGACTGATCCAGGCAGCTTTGCACCGCTTGTTTCAGGTAATCGAGCCGTGAATAGGTAGGTATGCAAATGGAGACTAGCATGGGCGTGCGTTTTAGTCATGAACTAATGAAACAGTCTCTTGTAATTATTGGAATAGGTATAGGCCGCATGGCAAATGCGCTGCCCGATCTTCCTGGCCGGAACACCCCCGACCACGTCGAAGGGCTCAACGGCCCGGGTCACCACCGCACCCGCCGCCACCACCGCGCCGTCGCCGACTGTAACGCCCGGCAATATCATGGCCCTGGTGCCGATCCAGACCAGGTTGCCGATCACCACCGGTCTGTTCCTGCCGCTGAAATCATAAGAATCCATATCGTGGTCGGCGGTGAGAATGCATACCTCGTTGGAGATCGAGACATTTTCACCGATGAACACACTGCCGCGGTTGTCGATGCGGCAATGCGCGTTGATCACCGAATTGCGTGCGATCGTCAGGTTTCCCGGAGCGTCGAAAGTGCAGCCCATAAAGATCTGACTGCCTTCGGCTATCCCGAAATTCATCACATTCCGGTAATACCAGAGCCTGATCCGGTTGCCGGGAACATGCTTGATCCAGTTGTTGCACAGGTATATTCTGAGTTCGGATAAAAGTCGTTTCATAGCTTCGGATCAGTATTTTTTATAAAACCTTCCCAGGAAACTGGCTATTTTGAGCGCTATCTGTTTCCTCGTCAAGTACAGGCCGGTATAGAGCCGAATGGTCTGATTGGCATAATTCCAGTATGCACGATCGGAAAGCGAGGGCGGGCTGCCTTTCAGAAAGCTGAACAGGTAATTCTTTTTCCAGGGTTTGGGATTGCCGGTGGCGTGCGACATGACTTTGCCGCCGTGGATAAAATCCATTGCCTCCGGTCCGTATTCGCTGAGCGGAACGCGGCTGCACATGGCGGCGATATTCAATGCATCCTGGTCTTTGGCGAAGAAGAGGTTGGTCCGGTCGAGATCGAAAGTGAAATCGTTGAGGTCCATGTGAAACTCGTTAACCGATATCTCCACAAACTTCTTGTACAGATAGGCAAATTCCATGTTTTCCCCGCTGATCCCCCAAAAGCCGGCATTGATGTACGACTGGATGTGATTGGTTACTTCGAGGTTATTGCGGCTGATCAGTTCGCGCCACATCGTTCTGACCGGGTGCGTCGCCGGCATGTCATTATTGGTGATTTCGTGTACCAGCGGCACGCCAAGGGTAAGCCATTCTTCGTAAAAGGACCATCGGCATTTGACGACGATATCGGGATCGAAATAGTAAATTCCCCGGATTTTTCCTTCCAGCCGGGTCATCAGTTCAATCACGAAATCGGGTTTGTAGTTGGTCAGATGGAATTTTGTAATCACGGGCAGGAAATGGACCTGAAGATCGTTTGCCGCCTGGTAAGTAGTGCAGTTTTCCCATCCGAACAGCGGCTCGCGGCGCACACCCGCCCAGGAAGGAAGTTCTCCCTTGTACCCGGCATATATGTGCCCCCGGAACCCGTTCCGGTACAGCGAGTTGACCAGCGCCGCCACTCCGTAATGGTAATGGCCTTCGAAGAGGGTGCAAACAGCGGAAGTCATTCTTTTTCAAGTTACGTGAGCAATGTCCTTACTTCTTGCATCAGGTAGCCGGTGTATCTGGCCGCGCTTTCCTCGGTCAGGTGTATCCCGTCTATCGTTTGGTACTCGTTTTGCTGCCCGCCGGTAATCCAGTGGTAGGGCTCGCGTGCAAAAATTTCATTCAGCCTTTGTCTCTGCCATTCAAAAAGCCTCGAATGCCGGAGGGATTCATGTACCGGCATTTCAAAGAATGCGATCCGGCAGCCTCGCGAACGCATGGTATTCAGGTTGGTTTTAAATTTTTCAAGATGGTCTTCCAGACGGGCCAGGTCCGGCGGTTGGTTGTAAATCCGGATAAACCTTTCCAGTTCGTCGCCGTCCGCCAGCCGCGCCGGGGTTGTTTTCTTTGTTTTTTTCAGGTATCCCAAAGCGTTTCGGAGTAAGGCGACGGGGCGGTTCTTTTTTCGAAAAGCGGGTACAAAACGTTTGATTTTCCGCCAGGGACCGGTAAAGAGTTTTACGATCAGATTCTTGTCGGTTTCTTTAAAAATGTAGTTGGCTTCGATAAAAATCCAGTCCGGTTTTTTTTGGGATAAAACAATGATTTCTACTCCTGTGGTACTTCCAAAATAGGGGAAACACAGGTTGAAAAACCCTTGTGACAAGCCGCTTTCGAGCTGGCCCAGCAGACCGGAGCCTACCAAAACCGCTTCATGCTTCCGACTACCGTAAACAAATTCCTCACACCGCTCAACAGGGTCGTGACGCCTGTATGCGACGGGCGGGAATGCACAAAGACAGAGGTTGTAAAGTGCAAACAAACTCAGGGATGCTGCCAAAGAAATGATTACCATAGCTGTTAATTACAATGCCTAACCGGTTTTTGCTGCGGGTATCCCGGCGATCCTGACCGCACAGAATGCCGCATTGACGGCTAGCTGCGTACAAGCGACCACCATGTTGAAAATCAATACGCCTCTGAGCGACGACACATCAATGAAAGCAATCCCTGCCACTACGCTCAGCAGGTTTACACCAATCGAATAGAACGGTTGAATGGTCCATCCGCGGCTGGAATACATCCCATAGAGCGCACCGCTGATCAAAGCAACCGAACTGCCTGCCATGTTTAGCACCAGTGCCGTTTCCAGGTTAGCATATTCCCGCCCGAGCATCGACAGGATTATCGGCGAGAACAGCCAGGCTATGACGACGATCAGGGCCGAAAGCAACGAGAGTCCTGTGATGATCCGTAAATACGTCAACATCAATGCATTACGATTGGCGGGCAGCCTCGCAAACCGCGGGATGACCATCATCGAAAACAGGATGCTGAAAAAATTCAGAACCGTCGAAATCCGGCCCAGCGCTCCGATCTGGGCCACTGCGAACGCGGTTCCTGAAACAGATACCAGCCAAATGACGATCTGGCCGGAATAGGCGTAGTACAACGTAAGCGGAATGATCCGCCTGACCATTTTGACCATCTTTTCGTGCACGACCGGGTCTGAAACCTGGTTGAAATCGGCGAGTCGTTCTGCATGTTGCCTGAGTTTGACATTTCCGTAAATTCTTGGAATCCCGTTGGCGAGCAGTGAAATGAATGTCCATGGGAATGCAAGCAGCGATAATGCACTTAATAAGAACCTTCCGACACCGACCATAAGCTGGTTTATCTGAAGGAACCGCAAATCCTGATGCAGCCTTCCCGGAATTTCGAGAATGGAGTCTGACAAGCTCGCCATGAAAGCCGGCAGGAGCGTCGCTGTGATCAGTAACGCCGCCGGCCAGCCGGCTCCCTGGTGTATCAGGAGGAACAGCAATACCGGTAACGAGAAACCCATACTGATGATGGCAAATTTACGCCTCAGCGCGAGCCCCGTTACAAGTACCTTACCCAGTTTCCTGCTATCCTGCCACACAGGCCCCCCCTGTGACATGATCGCATTGTTGATCCCACTGTCGGCCAACAGGGTTACCGTTCCCAAAACTGTATTTGCGATGGTGTAATAGGCATACTCTTTCATGGGTAGCAGCCGGATGATCAGGATTCCGGTGATCAACCCCATTGCCTGAACAGCCGCCTGGGTTCCCCCGGTGATTGCGATCATTTTTCCCAATCTCGCCGCTCTGCTGTAAACCGTGTCGGCCCGTATTGGCTCCGAGCTTTTTTTCATTGCCTGATTCGCGGTTTATGCCAGCCGTACAAATCTCCCTTCATCGTCAACCAGCCCTGGTCAATGCATTTCCAACGATTTACACCGTCACACATTTTCAGGGGCGGGATCACCGCCTTGCGGACTTTACTCTTGACGCTACCCCCCGGTCGCGCAGCACATCGGAATCATAACATTCCTGCCAATCTCTTTAATGTGTTGTTAAATGCCGATAGCCTTCCCTGACTGTCTTCGGTGTGGTATCCGTAGGCGTTTCCGCCATAACCGTATACGTAGCCATAGCCAAATGCATAATTTACGCCGTTGTAGACCAAATTCAGATTCGCGAAACGCTTGTTGGCCTGCAATTCCCTGATGTGTTTCAAATGGTCGCGAAGGGTATAGTTAAACCGCACTACATACAATGTGGCATCGACATATTCCGAGATCAGCGCGGCGTCCGTCACAAGCCCGTAAGGTGGCGAGTCTATCAGGACATAGTCATATTTTTTTCGAAGGTCGGCGAGCAGTTCCGGCAGCCGGCCATTGCTCAGTAGTTCGGAAGGGTTAGGTGGTAAAGGCCCGCAGGACATCACGTCGAACATGGGGTGCACGCCGCTGGGCTGAATGAGCTCGTCCAGGTTTTTCTGCCCGATCATATAGTTGGAAATTCCCTTCTTGTTGGAAATATCCAGGCGGTTGTGCAGCGAAGGTTTCCGCAGATCCATACCGAGGAGAATCACCCGCTTGTCGGCAGAGGCAAGACTCACAGCCAGGTTAATACTGATAAAACTTTTGCCTTCATTACTGATGGAAGAGGTAAGCATAATGGTGTGGCAATTGCCGTTACCGATGTATTGCAGGTTGGTACGAAGTGCCCGGAACTGTTCCGCGACCGCGCTCCGGCTGGTGACTTTGATAATGGCCTCCGAATCGGCCCGCCCCTTTGTTCCCTTCATCATCCCGATCTCGGCCAGTATCGCAGCGTGGGTAATGCCTTCCACTTCTTCGCGGTTTTGAACGGTGCTGTTGAGCATGAAAATAAGGTTGATCAGCAGTATAGGAAGCACCATCCCGGCAAGCCCGCAGCCCAGCCAGATGACGGAACGCCGTGGCTTTATCGGGAAGTACGACGAAACGGGCGCGTCGATCAGCCTGCTGTCGGTTACCGTTGAAGCATAGGCGAGGGCGGTTTCTTCCCTTTTTTGCAGCAGGTAGAGATACAGGTTCTCCTTAATCGTCTGTTGTCTTTTAATGCCCACATATTCTCTTTCCTTTTTCGGAATGCTGCTCAGCCCGGACGAAAACCGGGTATTAATGCCTTCCAGGTTTTCTTTGGTAGCGTCCATTCCCCGACGGAGGTTATGGACATTCTCCCTGATCGCCTGACGGGTCTGCTCCATCTGGGTCGTGATGGTCGCGAGCAGCGGATTCTCTGCCTGGGTCGTCCTGGCGTATCTTTCCCGTTGCAGGTCGAGCTCGTTGAACTTGTTGAGCAATGAAACCAGGATGGGGTCATCGACCATGTACGTGGCAGGAGCGGGGATACCTCCGGTCGAATTCCGGATGTATTGGTCGACGCTTTCCAGTACCTTGATTTGCGTATTGATCTCGTTCAGTTTGCTATCGTTTTCCTTTATATTTTCAAGAAAAAGCTGTGATTCGGCGCTGATATCGGTCAGCCCTTTTGATTTTTTATAGGACTCCACATCCTTTTCGACCTCGCCCAGTTCTCCGGTAATCAGGCCGAGGCGGCTTTCGATAAATTTGAGTGTATTGGAGGCCTCACTGTTCTTGTCATTCAGTGACGATTGTACATATACGTCGAGCAGTTTGTTCAGCACATCCTTCGCCCGGAGGACGGAAGTGTCTTCAAAGGTCAGTTCCAGCAAGGTGCTTTGCGGATAGAGCAAACCTACGTTTAGCCTGCCCAGCAAACTCGATGTCAATGCCTGCTGATCATGAAAATGAATTTCGATATCCTTGTAAGCGGCCCCCTCGCTCTTCTCGACAGCGAACAGTCCCCATTCGGTCCTTACCTGGGTTCCATAACGGTATCTTGTATTGTTATTCCCGACCCGGAAATGCCCGGGGCCGGCGACGTGAACGGTCAGCGGGTGGGCGAGGGCGTATTCGGTAATGATCGCTGGTTTGACCGTCAGCGGGTTTTTATGATAAAGATCAATGATCCGCAGGCCATCCTTAACCTGATAGGAGATGTCCAGGTTCAGCTGTTTGACAACCATTCCCATGAGCAACTGTGATTTCAGAATTCCTATCTCGTTTTCCAGTACTTTGTTCCCACCGAATTGCGCCATTTCTTTCATAATGGGTTCGCTGGCGCCCATTTCGGCCTTGTTATCCTTGATCAGGAGCGTTGTTTTGGAAAGGAAAACGGCCTGTGTAGTCATCAGGTAGAAATATGCCCCTGCGAGGGAAAGCGGGATCAGCAACAGGAAGAGATACCAGTATTGCAGATACCGGCGCAGGTAGCCTTTCAGGTCGAATTTGCCCTGTGTTACATAACCGGAGGAATGGGTAGAGTTTTTATAATCCATATTTGTGTGATTTATAATGTGCGGTTAAGTCACGGAAAAGGGCTAAATGAATCTGAACAATATGATGGAAAGTGCTGTTACAACTCCCAGTACGATCGGTACCACCTGAAAACCACGGTTGTTTGCATTCATTTTGGCTTTCGTAGGTTCGATGTAAACCAGGTCATTTTTATGCATGTAATAGTAGGGTGAATTAAAAATGTCGCGGGACGTAAGGTTGATGCGCACGTATTCGCGCTGCCCGTTTTCTTCGCGGACAATCAGCACATTCTCGCGTCGGCCGTAAATGGTAAGGTCGCCAGCAAGGCTGAGCACCTCGGGCAATGTGATCTTTTCATGCGGAATGTTGTAAACCGCCGGCCGGTTCACCTCGCCCAGCACCGAAACCTTAAAATTCAGATTATGTATCGTTACGGACGGTTCCTTCAGGTAGCGGTTCAGGCGTGTGCGCAATGTATCTGCCGCCGCTTCGGTTTCCAGCCCTTCGACGGATACCTTGCCGATAAGAGGCAGCTCGATGCAGCCGTCGTTATGTACCAGATAGCCGAAAGGTTGTAATGATGGTGCTCCGGAGCTGCCGTAACTCATGCTGGTAGAAGTGCGTGTATTGGCAGCATTGAATATCTCGTTAGCCTCGGCACTCAAGCTACCGACGATCACGGACAGCATGTCATTTTTCTGTATGGTAGGGATATAGGTCTGCGTAACCCGACCAGCCGAATAACTAAGGGTGTCTCCTTGGAAATATACAATTTTATTGGATGATACGCAGGAATAGTGAGTACTTAGTATCGCTAACCCTGTAACACGAATAAAAGGCAATAACTTATTCAAGCTTGTAAAAGTTGAGTTCATGAAGGCAGGAATGAGGAGTTTCGATACTGAAATATTGTGGAAGGTAAAGGATAGTTTAACAAAATAAAAATATTTGTTAACTAAAAAAGACGAAATATATTTTTGATATTTTTCGATAATGCAATAAATTATATTGTTGCATTAAATTCTGTTGGGTAGTGATTTAATTAATTCTACATAGAGAGTAGCGATTTATGATCTGTGAATTGATTTTCTCCACAAATAACTTCATAGCAAAACTAAACTTTTAGGTTGTCGGATGGGGTAATACTTTATTCTATGATTTGTACAATATATGTGCTTTGTCTAGGCAATCGCCCGTACTGGTAACTGAGGCTGGGTTTGGCCACCATCGGGAGTGAGGAGCAGGCAGCCTCTGTTTTTCTAATTTTTTGGATATTAGCGAGATAGCTTTGGGAAGGCGACAGATGTCCGCAAAAAGAGGGACCAATTTGCAGGTTGGACGAATGCGAAGTAGTATGGCAAAAAATAGTTATCGAACGGCGGCAGGATAAGGACAATTTACACATCAGCATTGAACTGCAATTCTTCCGACACCGACCAGGCAACACTCACAGATTCGGCGCTGAGTGGTTTTGCCCGCCAGTAGGCATCGATCTGCGAATGCTTATAGTTGTCTTCCTATTTAGTTATCGGTCAGGTGTTTACCTCCGGTTTTTTGTAGCTTTCTTTTCCGCAAAATGAGGGGTCTTGCTTCGGAAGGCATTACTATCATCTAAAACGCCAGCGACCTCAATGAAACTTCTCAGCCCGCCACCTGCATTTAGAAGGCTCAGGATCTTTACTTTCGACCCCAGTCTTTCCAGCTATCTGGAAACGGCCGGCATTAACGAGATCACCATACCGGTCGTTTGGGAGAAAAACCTTCGCCCGGGACCTATCGGTGAGTATCTTGAGGTGATCGACTATGATCCCGCCAGTAATACAGGGTACTTTCCCGTCGACCTGAACGATCCCAACCTCCTCGCACTGGACGGGGTGGCGCCCTCTGAATCGAACCCTCAGTTTCACCAGCAAATGGTGTATGCGGTGGCGATGACTACGATCAACCAATTCGAACGCGCACTGGGCAGGGTCGCCTTCTGGACGGACAAGGTCACCGTTGAATCGGGTGAGATGAAAGATTATTTTGTAAGAAGGCTGCGGCTTTACCCGCATGCGATCCGTGACAGGAATGCCTATTACAGCCCTTCGAAAAAGGCCATTCTGTTCGGCTATTTTCCCGTTACGTTTCAGGATAAACATAATACGCCGGGCACGGTTGTATTTACTTGCCTGTCGCACGATATTATTGCCCACGAGGTCACACACGCGCTGCTGGACGGTGTGCATCCTCGTTTCAACGAGCCCACCAATCCGGACGTACTGGCGTTTCATGAGGCATTTTCGGATATTGTCGCCCTTTTTCAGCATTTTTCCTACCCATCCGTGCTGGAACATCAGATCAGCCGGACGCGGGGCGATCTCGAATCCGAGAGCCTGCTGGGCCAGCTTGCCCAGCAATTCGGCAAAGCGACAGGACGTGGCGCTGCATTACGTGATGCGCTGGGCGGCATAAACGAGAGTACCGGCGAGTGGGAAATGCGCAAGCCCGACCCGCACGTATTGTCCGGCATTTTCGAGCCGCACGACCGCGGAGCTATCCTGGTAGCAGCTATATTCCGCGCTTTTCTCGTTATTTACCGGGCTCGCACTTCCGATCTTTTCAGAATAGCGGCCGGTAATAATGCATCGGCATTCCAGGGTGAACTGCATCCTGACCTGACGAAGCGGCTCGCTGCGGAGGCATCCAAATGTGCCGATCGCGTACTCCAGATGTGCATCAGGGGCATCGATTATTGCCCGCCTGTCGACATTACTTTCGGGAACTATCTGCGGGCGGTGATAACCGCCGATCTCGACTTTGCACCGGCTGACGAGGGAAGTTACAGGGTTGCCTTCATTCAAAGTTTCAGAGAATGGGGCATTTATCCGGGGGGAATCAGAAGCCTGGGCGTAGAGTCGCTCGCATGGCCCAGTGGCGAGGAGAAAATGCACGACCTTCTTGCAAAATATAACCGGCTACATGAGGAAGGAAAATATAAAGGATATTTGAAAGACAATCTGTTATCCCACACCAATAACTGGGGACTTGAAAGTGACCGGCTGGCTGTATGGGAGTCATTAAGCCTATTGCGGGCGAAATTGTGGACGTGGCTAATGCGCGGCGACCATTTCGGGCAAGGCTACGCGGAATTGTTTGGTCTGATCACAGACAATCAGGCCTTTCTCGCTCCGCCGACCGTGTACAGGACAAAATCGCCGGATGGCAGTATCGAACCGGCCGTTGAAATACATTCAGCCCGGCCCACTCTCCGGCGTACTTTGCGGGGAGCGTTGCAAACCGACCTGGTGATTGAAATAACGCAACGGAGAAGAGGGTATTTCGATCCTGAGGAGCAGAAAAGAATGGATGAGCCCGGCGTTGTTTTTCAATCAGACCAGCATGGTGACTTCATTTACCGCTCGGGCTGCACCATTATGATAGATACCACGTCGCAAGAGGTCCGGAGAATTATCCGCACGGCGGGTACTATATCGGATGATGATGAGTTGGAACGTGTCCGTAAATTCCTCTGCGGGGATTCGGGAAGTTCGGGAAATGCTTTCGATGCAGGAATAGCATTAAGCATGAGGTCGGGCTTTTCCTCTGATTTCGAAGAACCATTCGCATTACTACACATGCATCAATCCAATTGACGATGGAAAATCTCTTAATTCCTCCCAGCGGCAGTGTTACGGTGCGCATGTACCGGCAAGGCCACGGCGATTGTTTTCTGCTGGCATTTGACCAGGAAAATTCGGATCGGCCGTTCTATGTGGTAATCGACTGCGGGTATAAGCCCGGTTCGCAGAATTTCATTCACAAGGATGAATCGGGGGCATTTGCGAATGGTCCTTCCATCCGGGAGATCGTCGACCATATCGCCCTGTCCACCGATAGTCATCTTGATCTTTTCATCGTAACGCACGAGCACCAGGACCATTTGAACGGAATCTGGAAGGAAACGAATCCTTTTTTCGAGAATTTTACCATTGATAAGGCGTGGTTTGCCTGGACCGAAGACCCGTCGGACGAACTTGCCAACAAACTCAGAAAAAAGCATCGTGACCAGCTGTTGGGGCTTGTCGGCGCACGGAATAAATTGTCATTAACCTTTGGCGCCGATCATTCCGCAGTGGAACGGCTGGACGAGCTGTTAAGCCTGGAAATAGGGGGACATGAAGAAAAGTTCGCAGCCGGAATACTGGGTGCCGCCGCCGACCCTGCCCAATCGGACAACAAGCAGAGCATGAAACTCGTGAAGGACAAGGCCCTGGCAAACAACGGCGTAGAATTCCTCCGCCCCGGCGACCTGGAAAAAATAGGGTCCGCTGCCGATCCTGTGAAAGTATACGTACTCGGGCCGCCCCAGAGCGAAACGCTGCTCGCCGACGAAGACCCGGTAGGCAATGAATCATTTCCCAATAACCTCGCCCGCCAGCAGAGCGGATCGTTCATGGCGGCGGTCAATGCCGATCCTATTGATGTCGGCTCGCCATTCGACAGTCGATTTCAATGCAGTTTCAGCGATGAGGTCCAGTACATAGAAAACGGAAATATTAAAATAGAATCGTTTCTGCAAACCTACTATGGCGACATTGACGCTTCCCCAAAACCAGCGGATAGTAAGAATAAAGAAGTAGAGCAGAATGCGGAATGGAGAAGGATCGACAATGATTGGCTGCTTTCTTCGGAAAACCTGGCCATCAAGCTGAACACCGGGATCAATAATACCAGTCTGGTGCTCGCTTTCGAGTTACCGAAATCAAAAAAAGTGCTGTTTTTTGCCGGGGATGCCCAGCGCGGGAACTGGATTTCCTGGGCCGATATGAAATGGGGGACGGGCCAGGAGGAAACAACCACAAAGGACATTCTATCGCGAGCCGTTCTGTACAAAGCTGGCCATCACGGCAGTCATAATGCGACACTCTCCGGGCAGGTGAAGGACAAGTATGCGAACCTGTCCTGGATGGGACAGGGGAAATATGCGCGGGAATTCACCGCGATGATTACCGCCGTAAATACCTGGGCGATAACCAAAAACCGGCCGCCGTGGCGCCATCCGCTTCCAGCTATCAAAAAGGCACTGGAAGAAAAATGTTCGGGGAGGGTATTTCAGACCGACGTGCCGGTCCCCGCGAAGCCCAACAATGTTTCCGATACCGAATGGCAGGCATTCGTGCAAAGAATGAAGGTTGACCGGCTGTATTTCGACTATACGATCGCGGACGCCGAATAGCCCATTGATTCATTTTCATGATCGTCTCATTATATCTCATCGCAACTATGCCCACACATTTGCGCGCGAACAGCATGGGACGGAAACTCCCCGCTGGCAGGAAACATTCGCACCAGATGATTACTTTCGCGTCCTTATATCAGGCCGCTTAATATTTCGGGTTAGTTTTGCTGTATGAATGAAACGATTTTGCTCCCTGTGGATTATCTGGGGGAGGTTCTGGAAGTACCATTGACAATTGTGCCGCTGGGCTACACCTATCAATTACATATGCAGGTTGAGGGGAAAACCCTGATCTTTGAAAAGGACGATCAGGGAGAATACCGTGTTATAAATACCG
The DNA here is from genome assembly GCF_900109045.1 of Dyadobacter sp. SG02. GTDB lineage: Bacteria > Bacteroidota > Bacteroidia > Cytophagales > Spirosomataceae > Dyadobacter. The sequence goes on along the minus strand of NZ_FNYL01000009.1, from coordinate 232,629 downwards.
CTCGGGATACAGACGGTGTCAGTAAGGACTTTGTCGCTGCAATCGTTGCTACCTTGCAGGCGCTTTAATTTCGAGCGGCGATGTGAGCCGCGTCTGGCAATTCACTTATATATTTCGTTTGCCACTTTCAATGGCAATGAACTCTGGCAAATAATTGGGTGTACAGCCTTTTGAAACCTTTTCGCCTTTAAAAAGGCCTGTTTTCTCGCCCAGCGCGACACAGCGGTCACGATACTGTTTTTCAAAAATACCAATCCATCCGGCAGTGAAGTTCATCGCCCATTGCACTTCCGGTTCTTCCCGGGCTATGTTGGCCTCAATTCTGGCCAGCAATTCCGCAGTGTTAGCAGCAGGTTTCTGTCCCATCCATCTTAAACGTCCCTGATAGTACCAGAATACCCTTCTTAAAAGAGCAGACGGGTTATTTTCCCACCCTTCTACCAGGGCAATGGTTTTTTTGTCTTTGAGAAGTTGATTGGCCATTAACCAGTCGATAAGTTGATTGCGCTCATTAAGCTGATGGGTCTTCATATCTTCACCGAGCCGATCGATCAGCTCCTGTGATAGTTGCTTATTGTCCATGATCAGAATGGCCAGTTGTCTGGGTAAGAACCTGCCGGTTGCCCATAGCTGCATAGCCAGCTCGTGATCCTTTTTAATACCTTTGGCAATGTTACGCAGGTCGCCCAGTTTAGTCTGCGGCGTAATCTGGGCCAGGATACTTTCAGCTTTCGAAGTGACTTTCATGACGATGTTTTGTTTCTATCGGGAAAAATAAAAAATCCCGGGTTAATATTCACCTGATTTCAGATTCCAAACCATTTACATTTCATTAACCTTCTTTTACAGGTCATTAACAGACGAATAGGATAGAAACTTTTAGATTTGGTCGAAATCCTTGAAAACATCCTTATCAAATCATCCATGAAAAACCAGCGCCTCTTTCTGATTCTTTCCTACCTATTAGTTGCATTTCACGTCCAGGCGGATGATCTGGACGATTTCATCCGGAGCCAAATGCAGAAGCGGCGTATTCCCGGGTTGTCCCTGGCTATCATTCAGGACGGAAAAATCCTGAAAGCGCAGTCATATGGATTTATTGATAAGGATGGAAAGGTGCCTGTCACGACGAACACCTTGTTTCAGGCAGGCTCGGTGAGCAAATCGGTTGCGGCTATGGGCGCTCTGTATCTTGTTGAAACTAATAAACTTTCTCTGGATGAGAATGTTAACGTGAAACTCAAAAGCTGGAAAGTTCCTGATAATGAATTTACCAATGATAAAAAGGTTACACTGCGCGGGATACTCAGCCACACGACCGGTCTTACCGTGCACGGATTCCCGGGATACGCTGTGGGCGCGAAGATTCCTTCTGTCGTTCAGGTTCTGGATGGGACAGCCCCGGCCAATACGCCACCGGTTCGCGTGGACTTTGTTCCGGGCTCCCGTTGGAGGTACTCGGGCGGCGGTTATACCGTCATGCAACAACTGATGGTGGACGTGACTGGCGCTGCTTTTCCGGAATTCATGAAAAGTCATGTGCTTTCGCCGCTGGGTATGAAAAATAGTACTTACCAACAACCTTTACCTCCGGAACTGGCAAAACTGACGGCAACCGGTCACTACAACAACCGAAGTTTAGTGGAAGGCCGCTGGCACATTTATCCTGAGATGGCAGCAGCGGGATTGTGGACTACGCCGTCCGATCTGGCACGGTTCGCGATCAGTATTCAGAATGCTTACGCTGGAAAATCAGGCAATGTATTATCCCAGTCCATGACCCGCCAAATGTTGACAGATCAGAAAAACAGGGATGGATTGGGTGTTTTTTTGCAGGGCGACAGTACTACGCTCCGCTTCGGTCACAATGGGCGCGACGAGGGTTTTGATGCGTTACTGACCGCTAGTGTGGACAAAGGGCAAGGCATTGTGATCATGATCAATGCGAATGATAACTCGCATATGATGGGCAGGATTGTTGATTTTATCGCTGACTATTACCACTGGGAGGGATTTCCTGTAAAAACTAAACCGGCCGCGGTAGCTGTGAATTCCAAAACTTTAAAGGCTTTCGAAGGTCGATATGAATTATTTAATAATCGAATTGTCACTTTTGAGGCTGTGGATCAGCGGCTCTTTACTTTGGAAGATGGTTTCGTTGATGAAGAATTTGTGCCGGTCGCCGATAATACGTTTACATCGACCGACCGTAATGTTTCTGTGATCTTCACTGCCGACGCCAATGGAAATGTGACCGGCTTCACACTTAAAGACAAAGGCCAGGGCTATGAGCGAAAAGTACCACGTATCGGGCCACTTGCCGATGCCCATCAAACCAATGCAGATCCTGATCCGTCGCGCACACCCAAAATCATGGCGGCTTTGCAGGCTATGGTAAAAGGGGGTAAAACATTGGAAGAAGCATCAGGCCTCACTTCGGGGGCCAAACGCGATTTTGCGGGAGGAATGCGGGAGCCGGAAACTTTGAAATCATTAACTTTTATCCATTCGGAAAACGTCGCAGGCCGGGGAATTCAACGTTATGACAGCGAGGTAAGCGAAATAGTGACCTACCAATTGAAATCCAATCAACCGGACACCTATATAATCGTCCATCTGACCTCCGACGGCCTGGTTACGGATTGCGATCTCGTTGAAAAATAGTTATTTGAAGCCAATAATGCGGCTTTGAACCTGGCGCGTGCGGCCAGCACGGTGATCAGCTACCAGCTGCTGCCCGCGCCACCACCGCCAGACGATCCACCTCCCCAACTGCTGCTTGACGAGCTGCCCGACGACCCGCTCGATGAACTGCTGCCGGACGACGAATAGGTTTGGGAGGAATTGGTGTTTGATGGACTGGTCACGACAATGACCGGAATGCTGTAACCTGTTTCGCGGTGGTGACCGCAGGCCTTACAGGTGTAGTCTTTCGTGCCGCTCCCTTCCTCATCTTTCGTTGCTTGCTTCACAATGCGGGTTCCAGTAAAGTGCATGGCTTTTGAATTACACCTGTCGCAGCGTTCGTACTTCGTCATGGACACGTTTTCATACCCCACTATCTGCATAATATGTTGGCTTTCATTCCGCCACACATCATAGTCTACGGTTTTCAGCCCCTGTTCTACCTTCTGATAGTCAGAGAGAAATGCTTCCCGCTCCTTATTTTCTATTTTGGTTAGTGCAAAGCCGTCTGATGTTTGGCGGGGATGATTCCGCATTTGATGGAGTACCTGGTTATCGAGGATTTTCTGCCAGATAAAAGGTATTGGAAAAACTACCATGTTCAGCCAGTTGTTCAGGCCGGACGCTTTCTGAAAGGAGTACCGTTCAGGTTCGGTAGCGTTCGAAAAGAGCTTCTCAAATGCATTTTTTCTTCTCCTGCGACCATCCCAGGCAACCGCACCGGCGTAGACATACATGATCGTTAATATTTGCCAGCCCTGCAACGACAATGGCCCACGCAATTCGATCACTATCCAGCCAAGAATTAACGGCATTACCATACGCAGCGTCAGCGCCCGGACCCATCGCCCTTTCGCTTGCGACACAGCCTTTTCGATCTGATCAGCAACCGGGTTTCTTTTTCTCGCTAAAAACGCAATTCCCCTGAACGCAAACAGGCAGGGAACGAACAGCAGGAAAACGACAAATACGCCAGAATCTTCGAGCGGCTTGCCGGGATCATATTTTGAGTTGTCGTATACCTCCGCTTTGGCCTCTGGTTCACTGATCAACCGTGCGATCTCTCTGGCTCCTTCGATGACCGCACCGTCGAAATTGCCGGCCTTGGCCTGTGGGACCATTTTTTCAACCTGTATCCTTTTGCAAACAGCGTCAGGTAGAATGCCTTCCAGGCCATAACCCGTTTCCATCTCTATCCGGTGCTGATCATTGACGAGCAACACGAGAAGTCCATTGTTTTTCTGCCGGTAGCCCAGTCCCCATTTTTTGAATAATGCTGTGGCAAAATCCTTGGGAACCGCCTCACCGATCGAATTGACACATACGACGGCCACTTGTGCCGTAGTGGAATCTTCCAAAGTCCTGAGTATCGAGTTGATCTGCGTGACTGCGTCGGCACTCAGGATTTGGTCAGGGTTGCTGACGTAATCCGGGCTGCTGCTTGTCTTAGGATTGGGAATTGTTTCAATCGAGTAGGTCTGTGCATAGCCGTGAACTCCCGACAGCAAAAACAGAAACAACAAACAGATCCGGGTCAGTGTAGTAGTTTGATTCATGCAGACATTTTTTTGCCGCGGCGGGCGGGCATATTGTTGATATTGTGTGATTTCCGGATCAAAACTGGCATAAAAAGTCAAACTTGTTTTGGAAGTTTGATAAACGGGGAGAATCGAATGAAAGCTGGTCGAATTGGGTTTGTATGGAGTGAAGATAAACAATTCTGAGGAGGTAGAGTGCGCCAACAACGCGTCGTAAGTGGCGGATGGATTAAAGCCGGCATCAATCCAGATTAAAATCGCTGTTCAGAAATTTTCCCAAAGTTTGAAGATTGTGCAAGGCTTCCCCCATCGTATTGTTAAAATAAACATATACGGTCTTGCCTGTACTCAACCATTGGCTGATATAACCCGCATATTCATAAAGAAGCCCCTCATCGTAGCTTCCTTTGTAATTGCCGCCAGGGCCGTGAAAGCGCAGGTATATTACATTTGCGGCAAGTTCCGGTTGCGAAGAAGGGCTACTGGCCTTGTCGTGATAAACCATCGCAAATTTGAATTTGTCCAGAAGGGCATACGTGCCCTCTTCATACCAGGAGGTATTCCTGAACTCGACTGCTACCGGCCATTTGCCGCCCGTTTCTTCTTGTAGTATCGAAAACAGCAGGGATACGCGCTCAAACGATGGTCGTTTCACGGAAGGGGGAAATTGCACCAGAATGCATCCGATTCTGGGCTGAGCAGCATTAATCACCCTCACAAACGCGGCCACATCTTCGGCCGCGAAATTTAGCCCGGTACTATGCGTGATCTGTTTCCAAAGTTTAAAAGTAAACCGGAAGTCATCGTTCACCGACTCGCGCCATTGCGCGATGGTAGCAGCCCTGGGGAGCTTGTAAAATATGGAATTGACCTCGATCGAATTAAAGATGCTGCCATACACCTGCAACCGGCTTTGTCCTTCAAATTCAGGCGGGTAGGCCGCGCTGTTCTTGTAGGGTAACACCAGTCCGCTGGTGCCCATGTAGAGGTTTTGTTGATATTTCATCGGGAAACAAAAAGCTTACTGCATTCGGGAATTTGAAGGACCGGTGGGCAATCTGAGCCAATCGGGGAAGTCAGACGGTTCACGATGGCAGGCCCGAGAGCGTATCCCTGATCTGTTGCTCGGTACCTTCGACGAAATGCTTTTCACCATTCCGCAAAATGACGAGGCTAAACCGCATGTCGGCATCCGGGACAATTTCTTCGATTTCATCACCGGAAAGCTGTACGTCCAGCGAATCATCGTCTTTTAGTTTAAATTTTGCTTTTGACATCTTATCTATCGGGTCCATTTGAAATTCCAGTGTTGTACAATTCTCATGCCGATAGCTGTCGTCGCATGGCTTAATCCTTTTGCTGGCATGCTTTCTTTACTTTCAAAGAACGCGGGCGCTTTGAATGGTAATCGGTCCCGAACCTGTGTCGGGCGTTTCTGCGCAATAAAAACAGCAAATTGTATGATCGTCAATTATACTCAACAGGGATGGTCCATCATTCTCCAACGCTCGCACGGCCTGCTCGCTGCGCAAATCTGTGCGCATTGGCGCAAAACGGATCAGCCCGCGCGTTGGGTTGAAACCTTGATCGCTACCGCAGAGCACGACGACGGGCGCGATGAGCTGGCGTTTCCGGAATTAAATGCAGCCACTGGCGGACCCAGGAATTTCAAAATGAAAGAGTTTGAACGTGGGCAATGCGACCGTTTGCTTGAAATGGCTTTTGCAAAAGGCCGGTTTGTGGGTCTTTTGACAGCCCGGCATATCCGGTTTTTGTATTCGAACGAGGCAGCCGCAAAAAGCTATTGCAGAAGCCTGAAAAGAAAAGAACTTATGTGGTGCAAGCAGGCCCAGACCACCGACAAGGAAATAGCTGCCAGTTACGAGCTTCTGGAATTTTGTGATGCGTTTTCGCTGATCATTTGCCAGGGGCTAATGCAGCCGGAAGGTCGGACGATGGAAATCAGTTCGGGGCCGGGCGGGACAAAATATCAGTTGAGCATGTCGGATGAACAGACTCTTAAAGTAACGCCCTGGCCATTTGAGGTAAAGTCTTTTCAGGTCAGTTACGAAAGCCGGTGTGTCGCGCAATTGTCTTTCAAAAATGTCGGCGAGTTCAAAGAGAAATTGCTAAATGCTGACGTGAAGCTGCATAAACTTCATATCGCTTCGTGAACGGTCAAGGCTTTGGCGACAGTTGCACCTGTTCCTCAGTGTTTATGTGAGAATTGGGCGGGTACGATAATTTTCAGGATGGGCGCTTTCACTAAACATCAGCAATATGAAAGCCCTGGTTTTTCATGGTAAAAAGGAGGTAAGTGTCGATGACGTGGCGGACCCGCGCATCGAGAACCCGCGGGATACGATCCTGCGCGTTACATCCACCGCTATTTGCGGGTCGGACCTGCATATTTATAACGGACTTTTCCCGCAGCCGCGCGATCTGGTATTGGGGCATGAATTTATGGGGATCGTCGAAGAAGTGGGGGCGGGGGTCAGCAACCTGAGAAAAGGAGATAGGGTAGTGGTCCCGTTTCCGATCGCCTGCGGGCACTGCCATTTTTGTAATATGGACCTGCAAACGCATTGCGAGAATTCGAACCCGGAGCATTACGGCCCGGAAGGCGGTCTGCTGAAAGGAAAGGGCGGCGGTCTTTTTGGGTACACCGACCTTTACGGCGGGTACAGCGGAGGCCAGGCTGAATATGTGAGGGTACCCTATTCGGACGTTGGCCCACGGGTCGTGCCCGACAGCCTCAGCGACGAACAAGTGCTATTTCTGACCGATATTTTCCCCACCGGCTGGGCTGCGATCGACTGGGCCAACCTGAAAGGAGGAGAAGTAGTGGTAGTGTTTGGCTGCGGACCGGTAGGGATCATGGCCATGAAAGCGGCCTGGATCCGGGGTGCAAGTCGGGTAATCGGCGTAGATATTCTTCCCTACCGGCTCGAAATGGCCAAGAAGGCGGCCAATGTCGAGATCATTAACTCTTCCAAAACCGATGCGGTTGAGCAGATACGTCAGATGACAGGTGGCTATGGTGCGGACGTATGTGTGGATGCGGTGGGGATGGAAGCCGATCGCAGCTTCGTGGAAAAGGCAATGGGGGTTGTCCGTGCCGAGGTGGGTACGATGAAAACGCTCCGCTACTGCCTGGACGCCGTCCGAAGAGGAGGCGTGGTAAGTGTTGTCGGCGTATATGGAACCCCGTTTGATAATTTTCCTTTGCACCAATGGTTCGACAAGGGGATTCAGATGAAAGGCGGACAGGCAACCGTACATAAATATATCGACCATTTGATTTCGCTGATAACGGACGAAAAAGTGGTACTTCATGACATCATCACGCATCAGGTGCCTCTCGCGGACGCCGGCAAGATGTATGAAATCTTCAATAACAAGGAAGATAATTGCGTGAAAGTGGTGCTAAAACCGTGAAAGTAAGGCCTTCTGACGCCTGATTATGCCAGACAAATTCACAACAAACTATTTTATTTTGACACTGATTACTCATGAACATCAACTTACAAAAAGACCTGCTTTGCTTTTCGCACCTCAGGTGGGATTTCGTTTTTCAGCGCCCGCAACATCTTATGACGCGGTTTGCACAACACAGCAATGTGTATTTCCTGGAAGAGCCTTTCCTGGATGCGCCGGATAAGCCGTTTATACAGTTTGAACGCAAACTTCCCGGCCTCTGGCTTTGCGTACCGCATTTGCCGGCAGATAGTTCGCCCGACGAGGTGATTGAACTGATGAAGGGGCTATTGCATTCATTTTTCGAAGGCCGCGATAGCTCCAATTTTATTTTTTGGTACTACACGCCGATGGCTTTCGAATTTTCGAGGGACTTTAAATCGGCCCAGGTAGTTTATGATTGTATGGACGAGCTTTCGGCCTTTAAGTTTGCGCCTGCCAGGATCAAGTTTATGGAGCAACAGCTTTTTACCCGTGCGGATATTGTGTTCACGGGCGGGGTTACGCTGTACGAAGCCAAGAAAGAGAGCCATTCCAATGTGCATCCGTTCCCCAGCAGCATCGATAAGGAGCATTTTCAAACGGCAAGGGGACCATTGGCCGAACCGTGGGACCAGGCGGGGATTACCGGTACAAAAGTGGGTTTCTATGGCGTGATCGATGAACGTTTTGACCAGGATCTGATCAGGGAGATCGCTGCAAAGCGGCCCGACTGGCAGATTATCCTGATCGGTCCGGTAGTAAAGATCGATCCCGCAATGCTTCCGCGTGCCGGTAACATTCATTACCTGGGCTCGAAAAGCTACCAGGAGCTACCTGCGTACCTGTCGGGCTGGAATGTCGCCCTGATTCCCTTCCTGCTTAACGAATCCACACAATTTATCAGTCCTACCAAAACGCCGGAGTACCTCGCCGCGGGACGGCCCGTGGTTTCATCAGGCATCCGGGACGTTATAGATCCGTATTCAAAGGCGAATCTGGTGAGCATTGCGCAGGGAACTGATGAATTTATTTCGGCGATCGACTACGAACTGGGCAATTTTGCTAACCCCGATTGGCTGCAAGCCGTGGATGAGTTCCTGTCGGATAAATCATGGCAAAATACTTTTTCGGCCATGCTGGCATTGATGCAATCGGCCAAATCGCAGAAAAAGGAAGTTGTTTTAACCGGCGAAATGAAAAATGCGAGTTGAAGAACCCGGAAAATGGAATAGGGCGTTTTCATCTGCCTCGCCATTCAGAACTTTCTGGATGGCCGGTTTTGAATGCGCCGATCAGCTCAATGCCAGCGGTAACCGGGTAGATATGCTGGAAATGACCGCCCATCTGGAACTGATTCACGATGACTACGCCCGGATTTCTGCATTGGGCTTGAAGACGGTTCGAGAGGGGATCAGATGGAGTGTTGTTGAAAAAGAGCCGTTCCGTTACGATTTCAGCTATGTTTTGGAAATGATCCATGCTGCAAGGGCTGGCGGGATACAGCAGATTTGGGATATTTGCCATTTTGGCTTCCCCGACGACCTGACTCCCTTCCATCCGCAGTTTACAGATCGGTTTGTGGCGCTTTGCAAAGCTTTCACGACCTTTTACATCAGGCATAACCCTGGTGAAATATTGTATGTGACACCGATTAACGAGGTGAGTTTTTTGTCCTGGCTGGGAGGAGAGGTCGGAGGGACGGTACCGTATTGTCACAACAGCGGCTGGCAGGTTAAATACGCATTGATGAGGGCTTACATCGCAGCTGCTATCGCCATGAAGGAAATCAGCGACCTGGTTAAGATAATCACAACCGAGCCGCTTGTGAACATGGTACCAGTCACCGACCCTACGCCGGAGGAACAGTTGCTTGCCGACGCCGAGCATGAGCAGCAGTTCCAATCGGTGGATATGCTTTGCGGGCGGATTTGTCCGGAACTGGGTGGGAATCCGGGGCTGGTCGATATTCTTGGTTTCAATTATTATTACAATAACCAATGGATCGTCGGGGGCTATGCATTTCTTGACTGGAATGATCCGCTGCCCGATCCGAGATGGCAACCGCTGGCCAATTTGCTCGAAGCGGCCTACCTGCGTTACGGTAAGCCGATTCTGCTATCGGAAACGAGCCATCCCGGTGAAGACAGGCCCCTGTGGATCAGGATGGTCGCAACGCAATGCGCGGATGTGATTACCCGGGGGGTACCATTGGTGGGCATATGCCTGTACCCGGTGATCGACCGGCCCGACTGGGACCATCCTCATGTATGGCATCACTCCGGCATTTGGGATACCGATAGTTCCGGAAAGTCGGCCCGCGTTCCTCATTCTGAATCAGTTGCGGCCTTGTTACTCGGGCAGCAGTTGATCAATACTTTGTTTAGTTGGAAAATTTAACGGTACATACATCAGTTGATCTCATTGTTTTTTGAGGCTTCTGTACTCCTGATCGGTCACTGGCCGTAGCCAGGTGACCCTGCCCCTGGCGGTATTGGGCGTAACAGCGATTTGCACAAACCCGACCTCGGGAGAAGCGCCGTGCCAGTGCTCGGTGTCGGGCGGACATTTTACCGAATCTCCCTTCCGAAGTATCTGAATGGGTTTGCCTTTTTCCTGGTAGTAGCCGATCCCGTCGATCGCGATCAGTCCCTGCCCGCCTGCATGCGTATGCCAGTGCGTTCTCGCGCCCGGCTCGAAAGTGACGCTGGCGACGGGGATGTTGAAGATGCTATCCGGGTCGATTAAGGGGTGTACAAAAGCAGCGCCCGTAAAATTGCTTTCCGGTGCAGGTCGTCCCTTTGGGAAAATCGCTTGCTGATCAGCGGTGACAGCCGGCTTGTCCTGGGCGCTGGCAATGAAGCCGGTGAAAACACAAACTATGCCCAGGAGTAATTTGGCCGAATTTAGCTGATATCTCATACCTACAATCTCCGTAATAATGCTCTAATTCAAATGGTTGAAGACGCGGTACTCGTTGGGTGTCTGGCCGACACGTTGTTTGAAAACCCGGCTGAAATGTTGGGGGTATTTAAAACCCAGTTCAAAGGCAACTTCGTTGATGGTTTTGCTGCCGTCGAAGATTTTTTCTTTCGCTACTTCGATTACCTTAAACTGAATATATTCCAATGCAGATTGGCCGGTTTCCTTTTTGATCAGATCGCCAAAGTATTTGGGTGACAGGTTGAGCTCGCCCGCACAGTAAGCCACCGTCGGCAGACCGATCGTCTTGGGTTTGTCCGACATAAAATAGCTTCCCAACAGCTCTTCAAACCGGCTTAGCACGCCTTTGTGGACCGTTTCGCGTGTGAGAAACTGCCGGTCGTAAAAGCGCAGGCAGTGATCGAGCAGCAATTCAATATTGGAGACGATGAGCCTTCTGCTGTGTTTGTCGATGGCGCGTTCGAGCTCGTATTTGACAGCGCCCAGGGCGTCCAGTACAATCTGCCGTTCGCGCCGTGAGACATGCAGCGCTTCATTTAATTGATAGCCAAAAAACGAATACTCGTGCATGGTCGCATTCAGGGAAGTGCCTAACAGCAGATCCGGGTGAAATACGAGGGCATGTCCTTTGGGCTGATACAATTCCCCGTCATTCTCCACGGTAAAAATCTGTCCCGGGGACATAAAAACGAGCGTTCCTTCCTGGTAATCATAGTATTCCTTTCCGTACCGAAGGTCCCCGCATACGACGTCTTTGAGGAAAATGCCGTAGCATCCCATGTATTGGCTGGTCTTGCGTCTCGGATTTGCCGTCGACAGATCTATCACCGTTACCAGGGGATGCAGGGTTTCCTGTTGGTTAAATGCATTGTATTGACTGACAGAGTCAAAGCGGATTATCTCTTCCATGATCGTGTATCATTTAGCTGATGCTAAGTTACTGTTTCAATACAGTCTGCGATAATTGCGCCAGACAAATCAGGAAAATTGGTAGACAATTCGGGAATCCGTATACCATTTGGTGCCGGGATGCGGGCGAACTTTGTGATGCAATTAAAAAATGGAAATATCCTAACTGCTCACCAGATGAAGATCATGAAATTACTACTGCCTGCATTCATACTTCTTATCACGTTTCCCCTGCGGGCGCAGCAGGAGCCCACCGTTCGTACCCTCGCGGGAACTGTCCGTGGGGCCGCCGAGGGGGAAGTCGAAAGCTTCAAAGGTATTCCATACGCTGCTGCACCGGTCGGAGCGTTGCGTTGGCGACCGCCGCAGCCTTTTCCTGCCTGGCAGGGCGTGAAGGATGCGACCAAATTCTGCGCCGATTGTGCGCAGGCCGGATGGCCGCGCGAAGCCGGCAAGATTCGTGAAAACACTTCGGAAGATTGTCTATTTCTGAATATCTGGCGGCCTGCCTCTGCGAAACCGACCTCCAAGCTGCCGGTGATGGTCTGGATTTATGGCGGTGGCTTTGTGGGCGGCGGCAGTTCTTATCCGGAAACTTTCGGCAATCAGTTTGCCAAACAGGGCGTCATATTGGTCAATTTCAATTACCGGCTTGGCCGGCTCGGGCATTTTGCTTTTCCGGCATTGACCGCCGAGCACCCCGAGGAACCAAAAGGGAGTTATGCATACATGGATCAGATTGCGGCATTGAAATGGGTGCAGCAGAACATCGCGGCATTCGGCGGCGATGCGGGTAATGTCACGATTTTCGGCGAGTCGGCGGGCGGGGTTTCAGTACATTCGCTGTTGACCATTCCGGCGGCGAAAGGCCTTTTCCAAAAAGCGATTATCGAATCGGGTGGTGGCCGGGATGGTGTCCTCACCGGCAGGCCGATCAGCAAAGAAAATGCCGACCGGTACTATCCTGTTTCCGCCGAAACTATTGGAATAAACTTTGCGGCCAAACACGGTATCGAGGGTAAAGATGCAGCCGCACTCGCAAAGCTTCGCGCACTTAGCGTGGAGGAAATTGTCGACGGCGGGCTGGAAAATAATGGCCAGGGCGGCGCTCCTATTTATCCGGGACCTATTCTGGACGGAAAACTGGTCGTTGAAACTGCGGAGGCAGCTTACAAGGCCGGCAGACAAATGCGTGTGCCGCTTATCATTGGCTCGAATAGCGCGGAAGTTCCGGCGGGATTTGTGAATGCCCGGTCTAAGGAAGAGTTGCTATCGCAATTCGAGCCAGTCAAAAAGGAAATGATCGCTGCATATGACCCGGAAGGTAAAACCGACTTCGCTGAAATGCTGACGATGGTCAATACGGACAAGGTTTGGGCGGAGCCGGCCAGGTTTACGGCCAACGCTTTCGCCGCCAAAGGGAACCCGGCCTACATTTACCTTTTCTCATATGTAGCGGATGCTATGCGGCAGCGGATGCGTTTCGGCGCGTCGCACGCGTCCGAAATCGCCTATGTATTTGACAACCTGATCGAGCGAAACGGGGTCTCAATCGCACCCAGGGATAAGGAGGTTGCCAAAATGATGAATACCTATTGGGCAAATTTTGCCAAAACCGGAAACCCGAATGGTAGTGGATTGCCGAAATGGCCGGTTTACGACCCCAGGAAGAGCGAAATCCTTGAATTCAGGCCGGACGGTTCCGCATCGGGCGGCCCCGATCCTAAAAAGGCGAGGCTGGATGTGATGGAGAAAGCTGCGGAAAAATAAAGCGGGTGCATTTCTGGCACAGTTTTCCAACCCGGTTGGAGACTGGGTCTCCGACAGGGAATATTGGTAGACAATTCAGGAATCCGTATACCATGCGGCCCGGTAAAAGGCCGGAACTTTGCGTCATCAAAACAAAAACCATCATGGAAACAGTGAAATTGAATAACGGCGTCGAAATGCCGCTCCTTGGATTCGGGGTGTTTCAGGTGCCTGACCCTGCGGAATGCGAAAGAAGTGTATTGGATGCGATCGAAACCGGCTACCGCCTGATCGATACCGCCGCTTCCTATGGAAATGAGGAGGCAGTGGGCAAAGCTATCAAGAAAAGTGCGCGGTCCGCCGCAGCGGTGAAGAGAGAGGAACTGTTCATTACGACCAAACTCTGGATACAGTCCAACGGATACGAGGATACGAAAAAGGCCTTTGAAACCTCTTTGAAAAAACTGCAACTGGACTACCTCGACTTGTACCTGATACACCAGCCATTCGGGGATGTGTATGGGGAATGGAGGGCGATGGAGGAATTGTATAAAGAAGGAAAAGTCAGGGCGATCGGCGTCAGCAACTTTCAGCCCGACAGGCTGATCGACCTGATCATCCACAACGAGATCGTACCGGCCGTCAACCAGATTGAAACGCACCCGTTTCACCAGCAGCTGGAAACGCAACAGTTTTTGATTGAAAACACCGTGCAGATCGAGTCCTGGGGGCCATTCGCAGAGGGTAAGAATGGATTGTTTCAAAACGAGCTCCTTGCATCGGTAGGCCGAAAATATGGCAAAACGATCGCGCAGGTAGTCGTGCGCTGGTTGACGCAGCGAGGTGTTGTGGCCATTCCCAAATCGGTACGGAAAGAAAGGATGGCGGAGAACTTCGATATTTTCGATTTTCAGCTCACCGCCGAGGATATGGAAGCGATTAAAGCATTGGACACCAATACCAGCGCCTTCTTTGATCACCGCGATCCTGCCATGGTCAAATGGCTCGGCGAAAGAAAATTGAATCATTAAACCAACTCTTACTACTCAAACCAATGCAAACTCAAACATTTTTTAAGTCACTTCTAAAAGCACCCATTCTTGGATTATGCTTTTTAACCTTCAACATCAATGCTTCAATGGCGCAGGACGCCGGCAATGCGGAGCAACAGATCATTTCGCTTTCCAAAGATAAATGGCAGTGGATGTCGGACAAAAATGTAGATAAGCTGGCAACCCTCTTTGACGACAAAGCCAAATTCGTCCATATGAGCGGAACCTGGAAAAAGGACGAAGAGCTGGAAATCATTAAAACGGGAAGTATTTGGTACAGGAAAGCGGATGTGCATGACGTTGCGGTAGAACTTTTCGATGACACTGCCATCATATGGAGCCGAATTACACTGGAATCCACCGTTCGTGGCTCTGAGGCAAAAGTCGAGTTTACAGTGACGGAAGTTTACAAGAAGAATGCGAAAGATTGGAAGCTGCTGGCGCTGACATTTAGCAGCGTGCGGGATACGCATGTGATTAAGCATTGATGAAAACAACCGCGTTTATGACGGAGCGTATCGATGTTGCTGCCGACGATGATCTTATCGCCGACGATCGCCTTGATAAGTTTTGAAAGAGAATGGCGTGGACTGATTTTTTAACTAATCAACTTGCTATGAAGCTGTATAACATCCTGACCATTATTTCATTACTGGTAGTCAACGAGGCAATGGCTGGCAAGAAGAATGTAGATAGCGACACGCTCGATACAAAGCAAAAAAGCATCATAACCATCTCCGCATTTACCGCAAAAGGAGATTTAATGGGTTTGAAACAAGCATTGGACGAAGGACTTACCGCCGGTCTCACCATCAATGAAATCAAGGAAGAGCTGGTGCATTTATCGGCTTACTGCGGTTTCCCAAGAAGTCTGAACGGGATCAACACGTTCAATGCCGTCCTCGATGCACGTAAGGCAAAAGGCATTGCCGATGCAGAAGGCACGCAGCCTTCGAAAGTAACGGATGTCAACAAATATGAAACCGGGAAAAAGGTTTTGGAATCACTGACCGGCAGGGCTGAAACTGGTCCGAAAACGGGTTATGCCGCATTTGTGCCCGCTATTGATACGCTTTTAAAAGAACACCTTTTCAACGACCTGTTTACCCGTGGCGTGCTTGACCACAGACAGCGGGAGCTGGTAACAGTTGCAGCTTTGACCACATTGGGAGGAGTGGAATCTCAGTTGGCGGGGCATATCGGCATTTGTTTGAACCTTGGTTTTAACAAAAAGCAGCTTACACAGTTGTTTTCGATTATCGAAATTAAAATTGGCCAAAGCGAGGCTAACGCTGGCAAGCTAATTTTAGAAAGAGCAAGTAGTGCAGGAAGATAACAAAACTAACTCACCATGGCGAAAATCACATTAAATATCAACAACAAGGAGTACCCGCTGGAAGCCGATCCGCAGATGCCGCTTTTGTGGGCGATCCGCGATCTCGCTGGCCTGAAAGGTACCAAATACGGTTGCGGCGTGGCCCAATGCGGCGCTTGTGTAGTCCATTTGAACGGGGAAGCGGTGCGTTCGTGCGTGACCAAGGTAAGCCGCGCGGTCGGGAAGCAGGTGGTTACGATTGAAGGTTTATCGGCAACAAACAACCATCCGGTGCAAAAGGCATGGCAGGAAATCGATGTGCCGCAATGCGGCTATTGCCATTCAGGGCAAATCATGTCCGCTGCCGTGTTACTGCGCGAAAAACCCGACCCCACCGACCAGGATATCGACGACGCCATGGCCGGTAACATCTGCCGGTGCGGTACGTACCTGCGCATTCGCAAGGCGATACATCTGGCTGCCGAAATGCAGAAGAAAACTTCACAGGGCTAATCCGGTCACCTTAATCTTACGTTATGAAGCGACATTCACAAGCCGGGAAGGGTGATCTCTTTTCGGTCAAGACAGCTACTGTTCTGTCGATATTGGTATTCATTATCGCCGTAGGAGCGTCCGCATTCCGCAAGGACGAGGTGGCGGTGAAGGAAACTACATTGAGCGCGATCAACCGTGACAGTGTTGAATCGGTGAAAGCATTTGCTACGGTTTATAAAGTACTGATGAGCCCGCGCTGTATGAACTGCCATCCGGCGGGTGACGTGCCGTTGCAGGGCGACGATAGTCATTTGCACGTTATGGGACCAAAACGCGGCCATGATGGCAAAGGTGTTTACGCTATGAAATGCGCCAACTGCCATCAGGAAACCAATACACCCGGCCTGCATACGCCTCCGGGCAACCCGGATTGGCATTTGCCGCCTGCGGATATGAAAATGGTTTTTCAGGGAAAAAGCGCCCACGAGCTTGCCAAACAGCTGGTTGACAAGAAAAAGAACGGCAACAAGGATATCAAAAAGCTAATCGAGCACGCCGACGATGGATTGGTGCTCGCAGGCTGGAATCCGGGAGAAGGACGGATGCTGCCACCGGTAAGTCACGCTGAATTTAAAAAGGCATGGTTGACTTGGCTCAACAAAGGTGCATACGCTCCAAAGAAAACTTCAAACTAAATCCACCATGGACAACCAGACATTATCCAGAAGGAATTTTCTCAAAACATCCGGCATGACCGGGGCCGTGCTCTCATTGGGCTTTTACTGGCCGGGTAATGCCAAATCCGCGAAGATCGTCAATGCTGCCGAAGCCCAAAACTTTGGGGTGGAAATGAACTCCTGGGTGCATATCGATACATCGGGCAAGGTGACGATTTTCGATCACCGGGCGGAAATGGGCCAGGGATCTTACCAGGCCGTTCCGCAAATTGTGGCCGAAGAATTGGAAGTGAATTTGAATGAAATCAATGTTGTTTTTGCCCAGGGCGATAATAAGAAGTACGGAAATCAGGTCACAGGGGGCAGCTCCACGGTTCGGGGTTCGTATAAAAATCTGTTGAAACTGAGTGCCACAGCCCGCGAAATGCTGATTCAGGCAGCCGCTGCGAAATGGGGCGTCGATAAAGCGGAATGTTATGCGGAGGGTGGGAATGTGATTCATAAGCCATCCGGGAAACGGTTCCATTACGGCGAACTGGTCGATGCGGCGTCCAAACTGGAACCGCCGAAAGAGGTCATCTTGAAAAAACGCTCCGACTACAAGCTGATCGGCAAGCCGCTGCGCCGGTTGGATACACCGTTGAAAACCAACGGAAGCGCAATTTTCGGATTGGACAAAGAAATCCCGGGTATGATGTACGCGGCGGTTGAAAGGAATCCCCGGTTGCGCGGAAAAGTAAAAAGCTTCGACGACACTAAAACCAGGCAAATACCGGGTGTAAAGCATGTTTTTAAAGTAAAAATGGGTGTTTTTAATACCTATCGTGAAGGCGTAGCCGTCGTTGCGGATTCTACCTGGGCGGCTATTCAGGGCAAAAAAGCATTGAAAGTAGAATGGGACGATACAGGTTTTGAGCATTTAGATACAGAAGAAATTTACAAACGCCAGCGCGAAGCATTACAAACGCAGGAGGGGTTGGCATTTAAAAAACAAGGCGAGCCTTCGGAGATCATCGCGAAAGCGGCTAAGAAAATAGATGTTACTTACGAGACGCCCTACCAGTACCATGCCGCCATGGAGCCGCTGAATTGCGTGGCCCATTACCAGGACGACAAGCTGGAAATCTGGGGGCCCATCCAGGCGCCGGAATGGGTGCAGGACTACATCAGCAAGGAAATGTCGATTCCCAAGGAAAAAGTGATCCTGAATATGACATTTCTGGGCGGGGGCTTTGGCCGGAAGGCTTTTATGGATTATCCGCACGAGGCTTCCGTGATTTCAAAGGAAATTAAGGCGCCTGTTCAGGTTGTATGGACGCGGGAGGATGATGCCACACAGGGGCCCTTTCGCCCGGGCATTACCTATCGGTGCGAGGGCGTCGTCAGTAATGGCGCAATTGATGCATTTAAAGTAAAAATGGCCGGGCAGAATAATGCGCATTGGCGTGGCGGCAAGAAAGATGTGCCCAACGGAAGCGCGTCGGAAGGCTTTTTGAAACCGTATATGGATTCGATCAAAAACCTGGCGATCATGGATATTCCATTTGAAACACCGATCCCGACGATGTGGTGGCGGTCGGTTTACGCTTCTACGAATGGTTTTGCTTACGAAAGTTTCCTGGATGAGCTGGCTTTGGAAGCTGGCAAAGACCCGTTGGAATTCAGGCGCGCGCATTTGAAAGAAGAGCGTTTGCACAAGCTGATCGACAAAATGGAAGAAGTATCCGGCTGGAAAAACCGGAAGAAAGGCGAAGGTTTTGGCACGGCGATCACCGAATGTTTCGCCAGCACGGTAGGTCATGTGGTAAAAGTGTCCAAAGCTCCGAATGGCGGCGTAAAAATTGACCAGGTGTGGGTGGTGATGGATTGTGGCTGGTATGTCAACCCGGATACGGTCCGTGCGCAGGTCGAAGGATCGGTGGTAATGGGACTGGGCGCGGCCACCATTCATGAAGTGAAGTTCAAAGACGGCATGGCGGTCGATAGCAATTTCAGCACCTACCAAATGCCCCGCATTACCGACATCCCGCCTATTGAAATACACATTATGGAAAACGACGCGGATGCAGGCGGCGTGGGCGAACCGGGACTGCCAGCCTTTGCACCAGCTTTGACGAATGCGATTTTCGATTTAACAGGAAAGAGGATCAGGAGGCTGCCGTTTAGTTTGGCGACTGTTTAATGAAGCAAAATGGAAAAAAGACAATTAGGAAATAGCGGTCTGGAAGTTTCGGCCTTAGGCCTGGGTTGCATGGGACTGAGCTTCGGCTACGGCCCTGCCGCTGATAAAACGGCTGCGATTGCATTGATAAGAGTAGCGTTTGACAAAGGCGTCACATTTTTTGATACGGCAGAAGCATACGGCCCATTTACCAACGAAGAATTATTGGGAGAAGCCCTGGAACCGTTTCGCGATCAGGTGGTGATCGCCACCAAATTCGGTTTCGAAGGCGGCGACTCGAAAGCCGGGCTCGATAGCAAGCCCGAAACCATCAAAGCATTTGTGGAAGCATCCCTGAAAAGGCTCAGAACGGATCGCATCGACCTGTTATACCAACACCGCGTCGACCCCAATGTCCCGATTGAAGATGTTGCCGGAACTGTAAAAGACTTAATTCAGTCTGGGAAAGTAAAGCATTTCGGATTATCAGAAGCCGGTGCGCAAACCATTCGCCGGGCGCACGCCGAACAACCCGTTGCGGCGCTTCAAAGCGAATACTCATTATGGTGGAGACAACCGGAAAAGGAAATCATACCGACGCTCGAAGAACTGGGAATCGGTTTCGTCCCATTCAGCCCGCTCGGCAAAGGGTTTCTAACCGGTAAAATCGACGAAAACACCACCTTCGACAAATCGGACTTCCGCAATGTAGTCCCACGCTTTACCGCCGAGGCGCGGAAGGGTAATCAGGTTATGGTGGAATTGCTCAATCGAATTGCAGAGCAAAAGGGCGCCACCGGGATGCCGGCCACCCCCGCGCAGATTGCATTGGCGTGGCTGCTGGCGCAAAAGCCGTGGATTGTGCCGATTCCTGGTACTACTAAATTGCATAGGTTGGAAGAAAACCTGGGCGGGGCTGCGATTGAGCTGAGTGCGGAGGATTTGCGTGAGATTGAAGAGGCAGCGGCGGAGATTACGGTGCAGGGGGAGCGGTATCCCGAGGCGTTGCAGAAGCGGGTTGGGAATTGAGATTGGGGGATTTTTGGGTAAAACAGCCAAGAATCCTCGAAAAGCGATAGATAAAAGCGAAACCCGACTTAGCAATTACGGTTGTGCCGCAGGAAGATATTATTGTGGAAAAGATTTCGGTACGCATCAAATTAACTAGCCTTTTTTACAAAGTGTCAGTAGTAAGGTCGGTTCTTTTTGATACACGCACTATGGTTAAAATAGATCTAGGGAAAACCTACGAATTGTTAAATGCCTTCCTTCACCGTGAATACACAAAAATGGAGTTTTTGTCCCCGCAAACGGACGGAACCGTCAGAGTGATGCGCGTTGAAATCATGCCGCATCCAGATCCACTTCTAGCCGGAGTCTGCAATCTGGCAATGGGACCACTGATGGAAGATGGAGAAATTGACGATCAAATAAGGCTCAAACACAAGGATCGGGCTGTTTTGTACTCCACGCTAGTATTCCAGATCCCGCCACGAGCTTTATCGCTATTATGTTGTTCACCTGAACCGATAAGGTTCTAGCTATTAAGAAAATCAACTATAATCACTATCTTGAAGCTATGGAAGATAAAATCCGGGAGAAATTAGCTCATTTACAAGATCTTGCCCAAAAGTCGGTAGCGCCAAAAACGGCCAAGCAAAGACCTGCCAAGCCCGATTCGCTTTCAACGGTAATACACACGAAAAGGGACGCGGACTTGTTCATGGCGCAACTCGATGCCGTGGTAAAAGTCGCGCGCGAGGAATATTTGGAGTCGAAGGAAACGAAGTAAAAGGGCTATTGCAGCTCTAACTCCTTGCAGGCTAATCGTAAAGACAGTAATAGAAATAGTGATTCCCGCAACGACTACAAATATCCAAATTGGGATGTTTGTCTGGTAGGTGAAGCCTTCCAGCCCACTCGCGTGCTTATCAATGCTTACCTCACATTAGAGCCCTGCGGTCTATTTCTATCGCAGATCAGGAATATTGGTAGAAGAATCAGGAATTTGTATACGGCCTGTTCCAGAGAAAAACAGGAACTTCGCAGGCTGCACTTCTGCCGGTGCGTTTCCGGTTTCACGAAGTGACGAATCAAACGTCTTTCTAAACCGAAAATACAACCACCATGGCTACATATAATCTTAAAATTAACGGTAAAGTCCGGCAGGTGAATGTCGATCCGGCGACGCCGTTGCTCTGGGTGCTGCGCGACCATCTGAATATGACCGGTACCAAGTATGGTTGCGGTATTGCGCAATGCGGCGCGTGTACGGTCCATCTGGAAGGTAATGCGATCCGTTCGTGCCAGCTGCCCGTTTCGGTCGTCGGCAAGCAGGCGGTTACCACCATCGAAGGACTGTCGGAAAAGGGTGACCATCCCGTGCAGAAAGCGTGGCTGGAACACGATGTGGCCCAATGCGGCTACTGCCAGGCGGGGCAGATCATGCAGGCGGCGTCCCTGCTGAAAAACAATCCGAAACCCACAGACGAAGAAATCGAGGCGCAAATGAGCGGGAATATCTGCCGGTGCGGCACTTACCTGCGTATTAAGGAGGCCGTGAAGTCAGCGGCCAAAAAGTAGTGATCCTGAACCTTAAACAAGAACCTCACCATGAACAACGATAAAACTGCATTAAACAGGCGCTCGTTCCTGAAAGCCTCGCTGCTGTCCGGCGGAGGGATGTTGATGACTGTGAGCTGGTTATCCGGTTTTAAGTCGGCCGACAAATCCGAGGCGCTGAACCTGCCGGAGCAATGGGCGCAGCTGAATGGCTACATTCACATCACACCCGACAATAAGGTCAAACTCATTTGTCCCAACCCGGAATTCGGCCAAAATGTAATGACTTCCCTGCCCATGATCGTGGCCGAGGAGCTGGATGTGGATTGGAAAAACATTACCGTCGAAATGGGGCCGCATGACAATGCTAAACTGGGCGCACAGTTCACAGGCGGGAGCAATTCGGTGCGGATGTACTGGAAGCCGCTGAGGCAAGCCGGTGCGGCGGCAAGGCAAATGTTGCGCGAAGCTGCGGCCCAGACCTGGAATGTACCAGCCGGCGAAGTAACCGCCAAAGCAGGCGTGTTGTCGCATTCGAGCGAAAAAACAGCCAAATACGGCGATATGGCCAGCAAAGCGGCAACATTGCCAGTGCCGAAAGACTTGGAGCTGAAAGCGCCGAAGGATTTTACGATTGTCAGAAAGGCGAAGAAAAATGTAGAAGGGCAAAAGATCGTAACCGGCAAACCGCTATTCGGACTGGATTACCACGTGGACGGCATGCTGATCGCGATGATCCAGCACCCGCCCGCATTTGGAATGAAATTGAAATCGTTCGATGCGGCGGAAACGCTTAAAATGCCGGGTATCAAGGATGTTTTCAGTCTGAAATTGTATGAGGATGGATTTGAACAGGCGGGTTTTGACACGCGTAGCTTTAACGACCTGCTCGTTGTGGTGGGTAATACCACGTGGGAAGTAATGAATGCGCGTAAAAAGCTGGTAGCAAACTGGGAGCCTGCCGGGGATGTGAAAGACACGATGGGCGGAAGGAATGGTAAAAGAGAGGTGATCGTTCCGGGAGCGCTCGAAAGTACGACTACCCAAATGCAGCAAATGCAGGAGTATGCCCAAAAACCTGCCCAGCAGTTGAGAAAGGACGGGGACCCTGAAACGGCTTTCAAAAATGCCGCGCAGGTGATCGAACGCACGTACAATGCGCCGTTCCTGGCCCACAACTGCATGGAGCCTATGAACTTCTTCGCCCATGTGACCGACGAAAAAGCATTACTTGTAGGACCTTTACAAGCCCCCGGCTGGACGGAGCCTACGCTTGCGAAGCTGCTCAACCTGCCTCCCGAAAAAATTGAAATACAGATGACCCGCATGGGCGGAGGATTCGGCCGCAGGGCTTACGGGCATTATCTCTCGGAAGCAGCCCTGATTTCCAGAAAAGTCAAAGCGCCCGTCAAGCTCATGTACACGCGCGAGGACGATATGACCTACGGCATTTACCGCCCGATGTACACCGCCACTTACCGCGCGGCATTGGATGCGGACAAAAACCTGATTGCTTTTCATGTGAAAGGCGGGGGGATACCCGAACACCCGGTTCATGCCAATCGTTTTCCCGCCGGGGCAGTAGATAACTACCTGGCCGAAGGCTGGCAAATCGCTTCCAATATCACGATCGGCGCGTTTAGGGCACCCCGTTCAAATTTCAATGCCGCGGCAGAGCAATCGTTTCTCGATGAAGTAGCCGAAGCCGCAGGCAAAGATCCGATCGAGTTCAGGTTAGCGCTTTTAAAAAGGGCCAAGGAAAAACCAGTTGGTAAAAACAATGAATACGACGCCGACCGATACGCCGGTGTGCTGGAACTGGTGCGCGACAAATCCGGCTGGGGCAAGCCGGGTAACGAAAAATACAATAGGGGAGTGGCTGCTTATTTCTGCCACAATTCCTATGCGGCCCACGTGGTGGACATGGTCACCCGCGACGGGCAACCTTATGTGGAGCGGGTATTCAGCGCGATGGATTGCGGCATCGTCATAAACCCGGACGCGGCCACCAATATGGTGCAGGGAGCCGTGGTGGATGGCATCGGTAATGCATTTTACGGCGCTCTCACGCACAAGGACGGCGTGGTTCAACAAACCAATTTCAACAATTACCGCATTATCCGTCACAACGAGGCGCCCAAAAAGATCGAAGTCCATTTTGTCCAAAATGATATAGACCCGACGGGATTAGGCGAGCCGCCGTTCCCACCCGTATTCGGCGCGGTGGCTAATGCATTGTATAAGAATAAGGGTAGGCGGTTCTATAATCAGCCTTTCCAGTCGGAAATGGAGAAGGTGATTTAGGTATTGAAAAATAGGATCATTGCCCGGGCTAAGGTCTGCCGCGGGCTACAAATGAAGAGGTGATGCTTGATAGCTCACCTCTTTGTCGTTTTCGGTGTCAACCGCTGAGCTGGTAGGACGCAAATGTGTGTAGTGTAAGTCCCATACGCGACCAAGTAGAAGTTAAAATAATTTATTAACAAATGTTTAGTATTTATAAACAAAATCGATGATATTTGTTCGGTACTGAGATCTTAAATTTACGCTCAGCATAATTAAACAAATCGTATACGCTATGATAAAAATGATAGTTTTCGACATGGCCGGCACGACGGTGGACGAGAATAATGTTGTATACAAGACGCTCTTGGCCGCTATCAACGACGCAGGTTTAAGTTTCACGCTCGACCAGGTTTTACAAGTCGGCGCTGGTAAGGAAAAATTGGAGGCAATACGCAGTGTAATGTCGCTGCAAAACATCATCAACGAACCGTTGGCCAGGGAGATCTACGTGAATTTTCTCTCAATGCTCGACGACGCATATCGTTCGCAGGCAATTTTCGAACAGCCAAATGCGTCGGCGGTTTTTCGGAAATTACGTGAAAACAATGTGATTGTCGTTTTGAACACGGGCTATAACCGCGCAACGGCCGAAGCGCTCATCCTGAAAATCGGGTGGCGGCAGGGGGTGGACTACGACCTGCTGGTTACAGCCTCCGAGGTAACCAGGAACCGCCCCGAACCTGATATGATACTTCTCGCGATGCAACATTTCGGGATCACCGATCCGGCTTCCGTGATGAAGGTAGGGGATTCGACGGTAGATGTTCTGGAAGGACGAAATGCCGGATGTCGTATCAATGTCGGTATAACGACAGGCGCGCATAGTTTGGAAGAGCTTAAAACCGTTTCTCCGGAATACATCATCAGCAACCTGAATGAACTGTGGGAGATCGTCGCCGTTGAGTCGGTGATCGAACCTGCTTAGCTTCGGCGTAGTTATCACGAAACCAACGACGAGAAAACAAAAATTAACAAATTCTTAAACATTAGTTTAGTATAAATAAACAATTGTTTGGCATTTTTGCTATGCAGTTAGAAAAGACACCAGCTGGAATTATGGATATGGGAAGCCTTTTAGTCTTTACGGGAGCGGGAGAAGATCTGCAACTTCAGGCAATGGAATTGCCGGCAATCGGTGAGGGAGAGGTTTTAATAAAAAATCTGTACACAACCCTTTGCGGAAGTGACCTTCATACCTTTTGCGGGTTGCGGACCGAGCAAACGCCTACCATTCTTGGCCACGAAATCGTGGGCCGGGTGGTGGCTGTTGGGAAAGGGCATACCGGTTTGGATTACTCAGGTGCGCCGCTGGTACCCGGAGATATCGTTACATGGAGTATATTTTCGTCAGATCCGGAGTCGGACGAGGCCCGGCGGGGGATGCCGCAAAAAGCGGCTGGTCTGTTTAAATACGGACATACGCAGGTTACTGAAATAGACAGTTTTCATGGCGGGTTGGCAGAGTATTGCATTTTAAGAAGAAACACGATCGTGTTGAAAATTCCCGCCGGTGTTCCATTGAATATAGCGGCGACTATCAACTGTGCGGTGGCGACTGTGGCAGGCGCGCTCAGGTTGGCGGGTGAGGTCCGCGGTAAGCGCGTGCTCATCACAGGCCTGGGACTTTTGGGAATGGTTTGCGCCGCCATGTGCAAGGATAAAGGGGCAACTCAAATATATACTGCCGACATCAATGAAAAGCGATTGGCGCAGTCACGTGGCTTCGGAGCCGATGTGGCCTATTCGCTGGCCGAAGACCAGGCTGGTCATGGCAATGCCGCACGCAAGCCATCCGGGGTCGATATCGTTTTTGACATGAGCGGGGCGCCGGATGCCATGGAGGCAGGCATTGCCGCACTGGGGATCGGCGGCACGGCCGTTTGGGTGGGCGCCGTTTTCGCTTCGAGAAAGGTAAAAATAGACGCGGAACAGGTTGTACGCCGTCTGGTCACTATCAAGGGACTACACAATTACAACTATGAGGATTTCACCAATGCCGTGGAATTCATGGGCCGTAACCATAATGTGTTTCCGTTTGAAACGGTGGTTGGCAAGGAATTTGAGCTGGAAAACGCCCAGCAAGCTTTTGAATATGCAGTTGAACATAAACCTTTGCGCGTAGGTATTCGCATTGGGAGCTAAAACGGGTAGACATGAACAAGCCATTCAGGCGACAACAATGGAAAATGCTGCTGCTGACGATGGCGTGCTACCTGTTTTTCTATACGGGCCGGCACAATTTCGGCTGGGCAGCACAAGGGATGGCGACCGAATTCGATGTGCCTTTCGCAACTATCGGGTGGATCAGCTTTGCCATGCTCGTGGGTTATGCCGTTGGTCAGCTTGTCAACGGAAACCTTGCGGACCGTTTCAGTGCCCGCCTGATGGTCCCATTGGGGGCTTATCTGTCAATTGGTGCCAATATCGCGATCAGTTTTGCCGAAAGCCTTGAAATGGTGATGGTACTTTGGGCATTGAACGGCTTTTTTCAATCGATGGCCTGGGCGCCCGGGGGGAAGATTATTTCCAACTGGTGGGGTAAGGAGGAAAAAGGTAAGGCGTTTGGTTTCTATACGATGGCGGCAGGCTTGTCGTCCGTTGTGACCTACCTGCTTTCCATTGTGATCCTGCATCAGGACCTCGAATGGCGTATGCTTTTTCGCCTGCCGGTTCTGTTGCTTTTGATTACCGCCACCCTCTTTCTGGTGCTCATTAAAGACAAACCTTCCGATCTGGGCTTCCCCAATCCCGACGAAGCGGACGCGGCGGCCAGTACCGGCAGGGATAGCAGAACATGGCAGGACCGGTACCGGATGGTGCTGAGGAACAGGAGCTTCCTGCTGGTTACCCTTGCGTTTGCTTTCGAAAGTATGGCCAGGTACGGCTTTATTTTCTGGGTGCCGGTGCATTATCTGGGGACAAACTGGAAGGACAACCCGCACAACCTTTGGGTAACATTTCTCTTGCCGGTAGGCATGGCGGCAGGTGCGGTGTCGTTTGGGAGTCTTTCGGACGGGCTTTTCCAGCGCAACAGGATCGCTTCGATCCGCGTCGGAATGCTGGCCAGTGCCGCCATCGCGCTGGTGATCTATTTTGCACCGGCGGGTAACATGGCGCTGCAATCGATCGTGATGCTGCTTGCAGGCTTTTTTGTGTACGGCCCGCAGGCCAACTTCTGGACATTGTGCCCTGAAATGCTCGGTAACGAGCGCACCGGTACGGGTATCGGACTGATGAATATGACAGGTTACCTGTTTGCCGCTTTGGGTGAACCCCTGTTCGGTAAGCTGATCGACATTACCGGCAACTCGGCCTACATTTTCCTCGCGATCGCCTGCATATGCGTGCTTTCAGGGGTCATTATTTCAACAGTCAACCCTTCGGCACGCCCGGGTAACTTGGCCATAAGCGCTTAGGAAACCATTAAAATATTAATGCGTATACACAAAAGGGTTACTTTGTCTCGCTATGACTTCTGATCAAAAAAATACAAAACCAGGAGTGTGCAGTCACCGGAAGCAACATTCTTCGGAACATGGGGCAGTCGGCCGTCAAAAAAGATAGAGTCCCCCTCTTCGAGTATAAATGTCTGACTGTTAACGTGGTATTCAGTAGATCCCTTCATTACAAAAATGAATTCATAAGCATCGGTGGTAACCTCTTCGCGATAGGAATCGCCGGATAGTTCAAGCAAGGCGAAGTCGATGGTACTGGCCGGGAGATTTCTCATCATCATCCGTTTGTAGCTGAAACCCTTGGCGTCTTCTTTTTCGAATGGAATGTAGTCCGCCTTACGGTTAACCAGAATGGTAGGTTCAAGGAGGCTGAGCCCTTGAAAGAATTCACTGACCTCAATTTCAAGGGATTGAATGATAGCCAGCATGACGGGAAACGATGGAATAGTTCGCCCGTTTTCGATTTGAGAAACCAGCCCCTTACTCACACCCGACTTATCGCCAAGCTCTTGCAGCGTCATTCGCTTGTCCAGGCGTTTTTGTTTGATGCGTCGGCCAACTTCTAAAATAAAAAATCCTTCCATGGTATTGCTTGCGGGTTATCGGGGTTTAGAGAAACGCGTGTTTACAATAAATAAATTATGTTTAGTATATATTAACAAAATTTCATGGTAATACTTGGTTGTTCAATAGTATTTTACATATATTGAACAAAAGTTTATCAATATTAAAATCTCTAACTCTTAACTAACATTTTTGCAAACCTACTTAATTCCTAACTATGAAACGTTTTTTACGACTTTTCTGGCTGTGTTGCCTCATTGGGCTGGCTGGTTCAAAGACGATCCTGGCGCAGCAGGCGCGGGTCACCGGCACTGTCAGGGACGCAAAGCGAAATCCCGTTCCCGGCGTAAATGTGGTTTTGTCGGAAACGACAAACGGGACTACCACTGATGCGGAGGGCAAATTCAGCTTGGCCGTGCCGGCGCTGAATGGTAAGCTGGTCTTTTCGTCGATAGGCTATGAACGTCAGGAAATTGAAATGAATGGCCGTTCGAACTTCGAGGTTCAATTGGTCGAATCGGCAGCGGTGCTCAATGAAGCGGTTGTAGTTGGCTATGGTACGCAAAAGAAAGTCAATCTGACTGGTGCTACTGAACAAGTCGGCAGCGAAATCCTGGAAAATCGCCCGGTTACGAGAATCAGCCAGGCATTGCAGGGTGCGGTGGGCAACCTGAATATCTCGACCGGTACTACTGGGGGGGCGCCTAATGCTACCCAAAGCATCAACATTCGCGGTTATACCGGTCTGGGTACCTCCGGTTCGCCCCTTATTGTAATCGACGGAATCCAGGGCGGCGATCTGAATTCCATTAACCCGTCTGATATTGAGTCCATTACGGTGTTGAAAGATGCGGCATCATCGGCGATCTATGGGTCCAGCGCACCTTACGGGGTTATTTTAGTGAATACCAAGCAAGGGAAAAAAGGGAAGGGGGCAAGCATTACCTACAACAACAACTTGTCGTGGGCCCAGCCGATCAACATGCCCAAAATGCTGAACTCGCTTGATTTTGCCAATATGTACAACGAGGCGTTTACCAATGCCGGTCGCGCACCGATGTTCAATGACGAGACGATTCAGCGGATCAAAGATTACCAGGCCGGGAAAATCACTACGGAAACCGTCGCAAGCCCGGTAGCCGGCAGTAACGGCTGGGAGACCTGGGCGTCCAGCAATGCCAACCATGATTGGTTCAAACTTTACTTCAAAGACTTTGCGTTCAGCCAGCAGCATAATGTAGGCGTAACGGGCGGTTCAGAAAAAACGACCTACTATGTGGGCGGCGGATACAATTATCGCGGCGGGATGTATAATTTTGGTCACGATACCTACAAGCGCTACAACATCCGGGCAAACATTACTTCGGACCTGACGCGCTGGCTGGGGTTCAGTTTCCGGAGCAGCGCTTCCCGTCAGCTGTTTGATACCCCCAATCTTTACGGAAGCAAGACGGGCGGCGGTAATGAAGCCTATATGCACCAGATCGCCAGAAAATTCCCGACAGTCGCATTGTTCAACCCCGACGGAAACTATTCCTCGACCAGCGACGTGTTGCTGCACACGGAAGGCGGACGGAACAAAACGGTAACCGACCAGGTGATGCTTACCGGCGAGTTTAACGTCAAATTCACGAAGGACTGGACGGCAACGGCCAATTACACGCTCGACGGAAGTTTTTACGACAGCCAGTCGCACCAGAAAACCTTGTATGAATTTTTGCCGGATGGCAGCAAGGCGGTCATCGGAGGTACTTCCCCGAGCTCGTTTTCAAGGGCCAACGAGCGGAATTTTCATCATATCGTAAATGCATTTACTACGTACGAGAAGCAGTTGGGCGGGCATTATTTCAAATTGCTGGGTGGTTATGTGCGCGATCTGACGGAGTTCCAGGGCTATTCGGCTTCCAATTCGCTTCTTTATTCGGATAACATTCCGTCGTTGAGCACATCTTACGGAACCTCCCCGTCCATTGGAGATAACATTCGTAAGCTGGCGTCCGAGGGCTTCTTCGGAAGGGTCAATTATAACTTTAAAGAAAAATACCTGCTGGAAATCAATGGCCGGTATGATGGGACGTCGCGCTTTCTGAAAGATGTGAGATGGAAGTTCTATCCGGGCATTTCCGCAGGCTGGAATATCGACAGGGAGGCTTTCTTCGAGCCGCTGGCCAAAACCGTTAATGCATTCAAAATCCGGGCGTCCTACGGCTCGCTGGGCGACCAGTATTTCCTGGATGTGAATGCACCCAACTGGTATCCGTTTTATCCAAGCCTGAGCATCACAAGGCCTACTTCCACATCCTGGCTATTTGGAGCAGGACAGGAAGCGGCTGTAAATTACCCGACATTGGTGAACCCGTCGCTCACCTGGGTTACCACAACTTCCACCAACATCGGAACCGACATTGCGCTCCTTAACAATCGGTTGACGACGTCATTTGACTGGTACGTCCGCAAAGCAAATGATTTTGCCGGACCTTCCCAGGCACTGCCTGCTATTTTGGGCGCATCTCCCCCCACGGCCAACAATGCCGCTATTGAAACACGCGGGTTTGAGTTGTCAATCGGCTGGAACGATCATATCGGCAACGTCCGCTATGGACTGCGGGGCGTTTTGAGCAACTACTCGGGTAAAGTGGTTAAATATCCGAACCCTACCGGGACATTGTCGAGCTACTACGAAGGCCAGAAAATGGGTGAAATATGGGGTTACGAGACAGTAGGCTTGTTCCAGACCGACCAGGAGGTAGCCGAAGCGCCTTCGCAGGTTTTCCTTTCTTCCGCCGCCTGGACACCGGGAGATGTGCGCTACGCCGATTTGAACGGGGACGGGAAAATTGATGCCGGTAATAGCACGCTGGCCAATCCCGGCGACCGGAAAGTGATCGGCAACAGCACGCCCAGGTATTCTTACAGTTTCACGGGCGATGTAGCCTGGAAGGGGTTTGACCTGCAAATCTTTCTTCAGGGAATCGCGAAACGGGACGTTTTCATTGGTTCCAACTACTTCTTCGGGATCGTAGGTAATGAATGGCAAAGCTCGCCCTTCACGATACACCAGGACCGCTGGACAGCCGGGACGCCGGATGGGTACTTCCCCAAGTTCTATATGAGCAGCCAGAATGACAAGAACCAGCAGACGCAAACCAGGTATCTGCAAAATGCGGCCTATTTGCGCATTAAGAACCTGCAACTCGGTTATTCCTTGCCTGCGTCTGTCATGAAGGCGATCAGACTGGAGCGCATTCGCCTGTACGTGAGCGCCGAAAACCTGGCGACTTTCACCAAGCTTGTCAAGACGCTCGACCCGGAGCTTTCGATTGGCTCGGGTAAGATCTATCCGTTACAGAGAACATTCTCCGCTGGCCTGAACGTCACATTTTAAACCCCTTTCCGAATCAACATGAAAAAGCATTTTATAGCAATCGTATTTTTTGCAGTCGCGGGCTTGCTGGCCGGCTGTAAGGATGATTTTCTCGACAAAATCCCGGAAACAAGCATCAGCGATGCCGAATACTGGAAAACAGCCAACGACTTACAGTTGTATGTGAACAACTTCTATACCGCATTTCCTTCGACGATCGGCGCCTATGGGACGATCGGGATATATGGCTACGATGCCGATGAAGGCAGCGACAACATGATTTACACCGGCTACAACACCGCCCTGAACGGCGAACGAATTGTGCC
The DNA here is from genome assembly GCF_900109045.1 of Dyadobacter sp. SG02. Taxonomy (GTDB): domain Bacteria; phylum Bacteroidota; class Bacteroidia; order Cytophagales; family Spirosomataceae; genus Dyadobacter. Next base: position 201,032 of record NZ_FNYL01000009.1, on the reverse strand, counting down.
TTCGTCCGGTGGGGGATGGGCTTACGGGGATTGGTCGGCATTGCGCAGTATCAATTATTTTCTGGCCAATTACGATAAGGCGGAAGAGAGCTGGGACAATAAAAAGAAGTATGTAGGGGAAGCGCTATTTTTTCGCGCATACTTTTATTTCAGTAAACTAAAAGCTTTCGGTGATCTGCCATGGGTTAACAAACCATTGGACCCGACATCCGCCGAGCTCAAAATAGGGCGCCTCTCTCGCGCCGTAATCGTGGACTCGCTCATGAACGACCTGGACAAGGCTGTGGATTACCTGCCAACCAAATCGAAGGCCTCCGCCATGCGCATCAACAAAGAAATTGCGCAGCTTTTCCAGGCACGGATTGCTATGTATGAGGGCTCCTGGGAAAAATACCACGCAGGTACGGCATTCGGGGTAACGGGTTCCAATGGCGAGAAGTTTTTGCAGAAAGCGGCCCGGGTGAGTGAGGCACTTATAAAAGGCAATGCGGGTTATCAACTGCAAACGACACCTGGCGAAGACGGTTATTGGAAGCTTTTTAATCAAACCGACTATTCTGCCAGCACGGAGATCATGCTTTGGCGCAAATTTGACCTGAACCTCAATGGAGGCCACTACTGGCACCGCTATACCAACACCGGCGCAGCGCGCGGGCTAACCAAAGACCTGGTCGACAGCTACCTGTGCAAGGATGGAAAGCCTATTGAAACAAGTCCGCTTTACAAAGGCGACGCAACCTTGCAAACCGTTGTCTCAGGTCGTGACCCGCGCCTGGCGCAAACCCTGTACGTGGCCGACGGCAAGCACATTATCACCAATAATCGGCCTGGCGGCGCGGCACCTGCATTGTTCGAAACGCCGTCGTTCTCCGCTGCCAACGAGAACAAACCCGCGACGGGTTACCAGGTATATAAAGGGCATAATCCGGATTACAACCAGCAACTGGACCGCGGAACAACCGGCCTGATCCTGTTCCGGTATGCGGAGGCGCTTCTGATTTTTGCCGAAGCAAAGGCGGAGCTCGGTACGCTGATGCAGGCAGACGCTGATATCAGCATTAACCTTTTAAGATCGAGGGTGGGCATGCCCACCCTCACTTTGGGCGCATTGCCCGCCAATCCCAACCCGGAATTCCCTGCGCTTAGCCCTTTGATCAACGAAATACGGCGTGAGAGAAGAGTAGAGCTGGCATGCGAGGGTTACCGCCACGACGACCTGTTCCGCTGGGCGGCCGCCGATGAGAAAATAGTGGGCTGGAAACCGAAAGGAGCCGTATTAGCACAATGGAAAGACATCGTGCCGGCCGAGCAACTGGCGACTTACCCTGTTGATGAGAAGGGATATATCGAATTTTATAAAACTATTTCAGGGATGAGCAGCGGCTACAAGTTCAATGTAGGAAGAGATTATCTGGCACCTCTACCTCAGGATCAAATGGTTTTAAACCCAGATATTAAACAAAACCCAGGTTGGTAATTATTGATGAAAAGGAGAGATTTTTTGATTAGTGGAACCCTGGCGACCGCGGTAAGTGGCTCGCCGGGGATAGCGGCGGCTGACGGTACATTTCTGAAAGCCAGGCCGGCATTGACGGTTGCGCACATTACAGACGTGCATATCCGGCCGAAGGATGATATTCCCGAACGCTTCAAAAGGTGCCTGGAAGAGGTTAAAAAGCATAAAATGGACTTTGTTCTCAATGGGGGAGATTCCATTCACGCCGCCGATTACCAGGATGTCACCCGCGAAAGCATGCTCAAACAGTGGGCTACCTGGGATGAATGTATCAAACCTTTATCGGGAATCCCGATTTACAGTTGCATCGGAAACCACGATCCCTGGTGGCACGCGCCTTCGAAGGAGGACGAAATGTATGGGGTTAATTATGCAGCCAAACGTGTGGGTATACCGCACAGATATTACAGTTTTGTCAAGAAGAACTGGCATTTCATCATTCTCGATGGTAATAATGCAGGAGTTAAACTTGACGATAAGCAAATGGCCTGGCTTGAAAATGAACTGGATAGCGTTCCTTCCGGTCATCATGTTCTGCTGATGTCGCACTTTCCGATCCTTTCGGTAACGGCCGCATGGGCAGGCGGACAGCATGGGGACCATGTAGCATTGCGAAAGTTATTTTACAAGCATAAGGACAAAGTCAGGGTTTGTTTATCCGGGCATAATCATTTGCTGGACAGTAATGTGTTCAACAACGTCCATTATTTCTGCAACGGCGCTATGAGCGGTTATTGGTGGGAAAAGGGCGACGAGCATTCCGCCGGGCCTTATTATTACCAGGAGACCGCGCCGGGCTATGCCATCCTCAAACTTTATGAGGACGGAACTGTCGAAAACCGGTATTACGAACACAACATTTAAACTTGCAAAATTATGAGACGTCGATTATTCCTTCGTGCCGCGACGCTATCACCCGTTTCTCTGGCAGGAATAGGCTCTTTCGTTAAGCCGAAAGAACTGATTCGCTTCGGCATTTGCACAGACCTGCATTACGATCTGATTCCCGACGGAGCCGAGCGATTAACCGCCTTTGTGGATGCCATGAACCGGCAGAAGGCAGATTTTATAATCCAGCTTGGGGATTTTTGTGTGCCAAAGCCCGTCAACCAGCCCATACTCGATGTTTGGAACAAATTTTCAGGTCCCAAATACCACGTGATAGGCAATCACGAAACCGACGGTGGCTTTACGCATGCCCAGGTGATCGACTTTTGGAAAGCGCGGGGTGCTTACTATTCGTTTGATGCAAACGAGTATCATTTTGTGGTTTTGAATGGGAATGAAAAAAATCCGGACGGGACTCAAAAAGGCTATCCCCGGTACATCGGGGCTGCTCAAAGGGAGTGGCTGGCCCAGGATCTGGCCAAGACAAAACTACCAGTGATTGTCTTCTGCCATCAAGGCCTGGATAACGACGTAGCGGGCATAGAGCAGGCCCTGGCGATCAGGCGTATTTTCGAGAAAGCGAACGAGCAGGCTGGTCATTTAAAGGTGCGGATCGTATTTAGCGGGCATCACCATCAGGATTATCTAAATGAAATAAATGGAATACAATACGTGCAGATCAACAGTATGTCGTATTTCTGGGCAGGTGAGAAAAGGAATACCACGCAGTATAGTGACGACCTGGTAAAGAAGTATGGGCACCTGTCGTCCATGCTCAGGTACAAAGATCCGCTTTGGGCGACGGTCACCATTTTTTCAGACGGTCGGATAGAAATCGGTGGGACGCGATCGGATTTTCTGGATATGTCCCCGTCCGACGTGAACCTAACGGAGGCGGAAAGTATTTATCCGGTTGTTTCCGTGGTTTCAAAACGGCATTTTTCGCTGCCAAAGGTTTAAATTGTATAAAACCAGGTGACTGAACATCATGTCACCTGGTTTACCTAAAAATCTTTCCATAAACCTCTTCGCCGATTATTCAGGACCAGATTTTGCCTCCGCCAGGACCTTCTCCCCGGCCCGGCCGATCTTAACAGTCGTGCGCAGCTTGCGCGTGAGATAGTCGTTTCACAATGGACCTTAAAACCGCGCGCATTTTCGCCATGCGGGTCGGGCCTGTGATTATTTGCTGTACAAAGGGGATCTTTTCAAAACATATTCCAGCGCATTCTGGTAAGCATCCTGTGTTTTGAAAAATGATTTACGGGACTGGCTGAACATGCTGTTGCCTTTGTCGTTGTAAACGTTCAGGTTAATGGTCGTTTCGTAGTTTTCAAAATTGTAAGAGTTCGCCGAGCTGTACCCGGAGCTCTTCTGCTCGTTCCGGTTTCCTTTGCTCTTGTCGCTGTAAGACGCATTGGCCAGGGTCTGTTGCGCTACTTTGGTCAGTACGACGGTTCCGTCCACGACGAATTCGACACCGAGGATATTACAGATATCATCCATCGTGAACCCTTCAATATTTTCTCTGGTTACACCTGCCTTGATCAGCTTTGCATTGGTCGTGCGGGTGTCCATCACGCTGAGCACGCCCGCGTGTTTGCTTAAAAAAGTAAAGCAGTAGGCTTGCACCACGTTGCTCATTTCGTCGGCCGCCTTTTGTCCTTCCCTTACAAACCCGAAAGGCAGGATCGCGATCTTGTTATGATGGTCCGACAATGCGCTGTTACCGGCAGGACCTGATTGATTTTTCTCGGATGAGGAGCTGAGTTGTGGCTTGTTGTATACTTCGACCCTTCCGCTTCCGTAAGTAATTTTCAATATGTCGGCTTTCTTGATCGAATAGGAAAGCGTTTCTCCTACGTAGGTGAATTTAATGGCGTCGTCGGTGATCTCGGTCACTTTCCCGGTCAGCTCGTCGCCGTTCAGTTGTAGTACCACATCATTTTTCGCGCCATTCTGCGCCTGGGAAGCAACTGAAAGAAGTATCAGGATTAGTAAGGTAAATAACTGTTTCATTGGTTTTGAATTAAGGTTGAGTTTCATTGGTCGTCATTACATTTCCGCCATCTCGCGGATTCCCACGTAATTTTCGATTACATACATGTCGGGAAGGGAAATGCTGGGGCCTTTGGCTACGCCGCAGCGAATGAAATATTCCTGTCCTTTCTGAATGTCGAGGGTAACCGAGTCCGTTTTTTTGGTCTTTCCCACAAAGCGGTGCTTTCCAAAACTGGTGACCTTGTATTGGAACTGATGGCCGTTGGACGATTTACCAATGCTCCCCTGGTCGTCCATTTTGATGTTGTAGGAGATGATGGCCCCGTCATAACTCTTCGGCCGGTAGAAATGCACGATGGCGTAATCGGCATCCTTCGGCAGGCGGCTCTGGTTGGCAACTTTCTGCTCGTTGGCAAGTTTTGCCAGCTGCGCATCGTCCGTGTTCTTGTAAAGCTTTGCGTTTATATGGTAGCAGCCGTTACCCATCACCGGCCTTTTAATCTCCGTGAAATGAATGACGTTCGCGCCCGATTGCTTCGCGGTAAAATGCGCGTAGTTCATCAGGTTCTTGTAGCCGCAGTTGCTGGAAAACAGGGAAGCGCCCATTTGAATGTCCCGCACGAATTCCGATTTCTCCGGAATGGCCTCGTCAGGTTGCAAGGTGAATATGCGAATGCTGTCAGCAAGCGGATTGGCCCGAAAACCGGCAGTGGTCGAGGCGGTCTTCTGTGCGCATTGGGAGAGAATAAAGCAAAGGGAAAGCAGGGGGAGAATTCTTTTCATGGAGACGGCGTGATTTTAAAGACTTTTTCGATATGCTTCCGAAAACCGGCTGCTCAATTCGTCGATTAAGCAGTAATTCGAAGTTAGCAGCTACACGTGATAAAACAACAAAAAATACAATTTTTCTTTTTCGTCGAAAGGATTAAGCATGTGTACGCAAATTGTAGAATTATCTTTAAGTTGCTTGCTAAAATTTAATTTCATAAATTAATAACCCATATGATCAAAATAGTATACAAATTGGCAAATATACAGCATATCTATGTTGTACAGGAAATCTATTGAATTTGTATTATTCTAATGTTATTTTAATTTCATTCTAATAACTACCACCGCTCCCCTTATCAAGTTTCATGAGCGAACGATCCATTCTCAGACAGGTCTCCAACCAATTCGCCTTAACGACTGGTATTGCCTTGCTGGTAGCACAGGCTTTTCTTTTTGCCGGTGGGGCGGCTTTCGGTCAATCGCTTCCGGATTCTGCGACCAACAAGCCATCCGATTTTTCCTTACGGGCGCAGCGGGCGATAAGAAAGGTGGCCGAACAGAGTAAAAGAAAATACCAGGACGAAGCCGTGGCTTTCGGGCAGCAGCGAACGCTCGATCAGATTGAAAAGGAAATCCAGGCAGCCAAATTGTTTATCAGGAGCGAGCTGGATACGAGCTCGGTTTCCGGGGAAATCACCAGGGCCAGGCATTCCTTCGAGGTGGTCCGGAAAGGCATTTCTACCGGTAAGGATGAAATTTCGACACACAGGAATTTGACAGTGTCGTCGGCCATTCTTACGCAGTTGCTGCGCGACATGCGGGAAAGGAAAACGCGTATCGATAAAATGGCGCAGCGGATGGTCGGTCACCGCTACCGGCTCGACTCGCTTTCGACCGATTCGCTACTTTACACATTATCAGCAGATTCTGCGACGATAATGGCCTATGTGAAGAAACTCACCATTTCTAACTTGTCTATCAAGCCGGCAGATTCTCTGATAGACAAGACCATTTCGGATTTGCAAGTAATGCAGTCGGCGCTCGATCCGCTCGTTTTCGAACTCAGCCTCGCCCAGGAGGGCCTGGAATCCGAGAAGCAACTGCTTGCAGCAAGGCTTTTTACAAGGGAACTGCCCGATTTATGGGTTACTGCCCACCTTGCCGGTTTCGTGGAAACGGTCCGCTTTTCTTATGCCAAGCAATCGATGATCTTCGAGTTCTACCTGGCCAACTATGCCGGGCGCTTCCTGATCCTGCTCGCTGCTTTGGTGATCAGCAGCGTCTTTCTCTATTCCCTGCGAGCGCGCTACCGGGAACACCGCCCGCCCGACGGCCCGGCCGAAAATACCCGCGTGCTGGCTATGCCGCTGCCGGCTTCGGTGCTGATCGTGATTTCCTTTTTCCAGTTTGTGTTTGTCGATCCGCCGTTTGTTATCAGTGTTTTGTTATGGTTTCTCTCCATCGTCAGCCTCACGCTCATATTCAGGGGATACATTAGCAGTTATTGGATGCGGTTCTGGTTCACAATGAGCTGGTTATTCCTGATCGTTTGTCTGGACAATATGCTGTTGCAAGCTTCAACTGCTGAAAGGTGGCTGATGTGCGTCCTCTCCGGCGCAGGGATGTTGTATGCCCTGACGATCCTTCGGGGCGACCAACTCGGGACTTTAATGGAAAGCTATATCGTGTACGCGATCCGTTTTTTCGTGGTTTCGGAGTTTTTTGCGTTGATATTCAATATCATAGGCAGATATAATTTGTCGAAAACACTGATGGTAGGCGGGTATGTTGGTTTGATCATCGCTATTCTCTTCTTGTGGGCCGTCAGGATGATCGACGAGGCGCTTCGGCTGGCCAATTCGGTGTACAAGAGCCCTGACCGAAAGCTGTTTTACGTCAATTTCGATAAGCTGGGTAACCGGGCCCCGGCGCTGCTGTACGTACTGCTTTGCCTGGGCTGGATTATTCTGGTAGGGCGTAACTACTTCGAATTCAAGCAGATCATCAGTCCATTTAACCTTTATATTACGGAAACCAGAAACATCGGGGATTACGAATTCACGATCCGCGACCTGCTCTTGTTCATCGGGATCAGCGGCGCGTCGGTACTGCTTTCCCGGATCGTATCGTTTTTCGCTACGGAGCCGGGCATTCAGGCGTCCGACCGTACGGGCACGGCTGCGTCCATTGCTGCTAACTGGTTGTTACTCATCAGGATCATCATCATTACTGCGGGGATATTACTCGCATTTGCGGCATCGGGCATCGCATTGGACCGGCTGACGATCATCATCGGGGCGCTGGGCGTCGGTATCGGATTGGGCTTGCAAAGCCTGGTCAGTAATCTGGTGAGCGGGCTTATTATCGCATTCGAGCGGCCCGTGAGCGTAGGAGATCAGGTGGAGGTTAACGGCAAATTTGGGACGATGAAATCGGTGGGTTTCAGGAGCAGTGTTATTTCGCTGGCAGACGGCGCCTGCATGATCGTTCCCAATGGCGATCTGCTGAGCCAGCACCTGATCAACTGGACCATGGGTAAAAACAAGCGACGGCAGATCCTCAAAGTAGGTGTGGCTTACGGCACTGATCTCTCTTTGATCAAAAAGCTTCTTGCACAGTCGCTTACGGGCAATGACAACATTATGTCGCGGCCACCGACTACCATTATTGCAAAGGAGTTTGCAGCCAATTCCATTGATTTTGAGGTGACATTCTGGGTTCGCAATATGGATCAGTCCGCATTCGTGCAAGACCAGGTGATCAGCCGCATCGACACGCTCTTCCGGGAGAATGGTGTCGTTATACCCGTTCAGCAAGCGAAAGTCAACGTTGTCATGCCGCCATCGGAAAATCATAAAAAATAGCCCCGCCTTTTCCGGCAGGGCTATCCATTCTTACATAGCGTCATATTGCAACGCACCGCGCTACTTCTTAAAATTCGAATATTCGAGAATGGTCGTAGTAGCCACTTCCTGCCCGAGCAGCTTGATCGTCATGTTAATATTGTCCTTTTTGGGGAAGTATTTCTTCTCGGTTTCATTCCAGGTCAGTTCCGAATAGCTGTTCAAAACCGGTACATTGAACGTTTTGACCTTCAATGGTTTTTCGTTAACAGACTCAGCCTTAATTATTTTGCCTGTTTTTGTATCAATGGTCAGGTAGCTTCTGCAATCCTTGATAAACGAGTTGTCCGCGACCAGTGAAGCCGGGTCGAGTTTAAAGCTGATGACCAGTGTACCGGGTTCGTCTTTCTCGACTTTGTAGGAGCTGTCATCGATTTTCGCGGGAGGATAAGGCTGTTTGCCGTGCTCCTTTTTGAAACGCTTGATTTCGGTTGTGCTTGGCTCCTGGTCGTCCGAAGAAATGACGGTCCAGCGGTCTTCTTCGGGCTTGGAAGCATCGTAATGGCCCAGAATGACCTTTTCCGACCCTTCCGTGGCCACGGTCTCCTTCAAATCATAAGAGTAATCGGTAGGTTTTACCCTCAGTTTTTCATCCAGCGCGCTCGCGTCGAGATTGTGCTTTGCGAGTGCACTGATAGCCGCGTCTTTCTGCGCGATGGCCTGGTGTCCGATGAACAGCACAAGTGCCTGAATCAGGATTTTTTTCATTGCTTTAATGGTTTGAAAATGTTGCTGTTACTTTCTAAGCCAGGCTTCATGAAGGTCTTTTCGGCCTGGATCGCCGAAACGAAAACTGTCGGCATCCTCATAATTTAGCTTGACGGAGCCTTTCAGCTCGATCTCCTGTCCTGCACGGTTCACTTTGACTGAAACCGGACTTCCTTCGTCGAGGTCATAGCCCAGGTAAACAATCGAATTAAGATCCTTCGGGTCGATGGGTATCCCATTGAATTCCAGGAAGATGTCATTGTCTCTGATCCCCAGGTTTTGATAGAATTGGTTCGATTCGTCGGGAACGGAAGCCAGGACGTGCGTATTGGTCGAATCGGTTTTGATGTAGGCAACGTCCTGGCTTATAAACACGATGGGTTCCGGGAATGGCACCACTTGCTTTTTAAGCCCGACTTTCGCCAGAAAATCCGCATAAGGAATGCGCTCGCCGTTCACGACATGGGTTTTCAGAAAGTCGCCTGCCGCATTGCCGGCAATTTGCGTGATGACGGGAATCAGTTCGTCATCGTCGAAAGGCTTGTCGGCCCCGTACTTTTTCGACAGCTCACCCATTAGCCAGAGAAGGCCTCGTTGCCCCTGAGTTTGCTCGCGGATCACGATATCCAGGCACATGGCGATGAGCGCGCCTTTTTCATAAACATTAGGGTATTGGACCTTCATTTTCGGTTCGAGCACGTTGCGGCTCATTTCCGTAAATGACAGTTTATCATTGTAATTGTGCGAATTTTCGATTTTTCGCGCCATTAAATCGTAGAATTCGTTGTCGTTGATAAGGCCCTGGTTTACCTGGAAAAGGTTTGAGAAATATTCCGTAATACCCTCGTAAAACCACAGATGCTGGCTCATCTTAGGGTTGTTGAAATCGAAGTAGTGGATTTCCTTTGAATGGACTTTCAGCGGCGCAATGGTATGGAAAAATTCATGGCTGATCACATGGATCAGGTCCCTGGCCTTCATGGGTTCGCGGAAAACGGCGGAAGTGGAGGTGTTGTGTTCCAATGCGCCAATGCCTTTCGCATCGTCGTCGCCGCCCGACGAAATGTAGGAAAGCACCGCATACTTCTTAGTGTCGTTAATAGGCCCCAGAAACCGTTTTTGTGCTCTTACCATCTTTTCGAGATCGGGCCGAAGGTCGCTCGCGTGCGTCTTCCCGCGCCGTGAGTATACGCCCAGCAGCACCTGCATGTCGTCGACGCGGAAGGCGGCGGTGTCCGCGGGCGCATACATGATAGGGTGATCTACTACTTCCGGGTACCGCGGCAGGTCGAAAACGTCGGTGTTGGCCTTATTGTCGCGGTCCACCATCGCCGTGGTGCCGTAGAGACCTTCCGGGTGGGAAATGCTGATGCGATAAGGCTTTTCGAGTTGGTCGGTAAAATAGCCTACAAAACCGGCCATATTGAGGAGGAAGTACTTCCCGGCGTCGATATTAGTCCCCGCGGGGGAAAAAATCGTTTTGCTTTTTTCGGAAAATGGATCGCCGGAAGTCTCGTTATCGAAGGTGTCGTTGACCAGGTAAGAGAGATACGCAAGCTGCCGGGCATTGTCGATCACAATGGTATTGGAATCGGTCCTGGTGATTTTGAGTTCGCTTCCGTCTTTCTTAAATGCCTTAATATCATCTATATACCTGCCATAATCGGCAATCGCGTAGGTGCCGGGGATGATCTTTGGGAAATGGTAGGCCACTGTGCCGGATTTCTGCCGCGGTGGCATCACTTTCACCCGTACGCGGTCGGTGTCTACCTTTTCGAGATCAATGGAAACCTGCACGGCATCTTTGGAAATGCCGTGCGGGGTTTTGCTTACGGAACAGCTGCACAAGTACAGCAATCCAAGCGATGGCAGGAGCGAAGAGGCTTTCATCTTTACAGTAATTCCTCGATAGCACGCTCGATGATCGTATCCTTTGTTTTATTGTTCCAATCAAACGATGCCGGAATGTCGGCTGGAACACCTGCTTCGAATGCATTGCTTTTATCCAGCGTGAGTGCCTGGGAAATCGAGAAACGGTAAGTCCAGCCGTTGGGAAGCTGGCCACCATTTGGCAAGCCCAGTCCGCCGCCGGTTTTATCGCCGATCAGTACCACATTGTCCAATGCCTTGGTTGCCAGGGATGTAAACGACGCGGCGCTAAAAGTGCCGCGGTCAATCAACACGGCAATTTTTTTGGTGTACCTCACGCCGTCATAGGGTTCGACATAGGCAGCTTGCGGTTCGGAAAAGTCGTTGTGTCCCGGGCCGTTTTTGACGCGCACATAGTACACAAGCGTTTTTTGATCGATAAACCGGCTAAGCAGCTCAAAAACGTCGGTTACCGCGCCTCCGCCGTTTTCGCGCAGATCGAGGATGAGGCCCTTGGTATCTTTGTAGCGATCGAGCACAAAGTCAATATTCTTTTTGTCGACCGTTCCGGTGAATGCGGGGAACCGAACATAGCCGATCTGGCCGTTCGCAATGAAATCATGCGAGAATGGCCCGGATACATGGTAGTTTCGGGGAAGGTAGTTGTCCTGGACAAACCGCCAGTCGAAGTTGTCGGGTCCGTCCCGAAAAACCTTGTAGGACGAAATGTTGAAGTTGGAGACCAGGTTGGTATGGTCGTCGCGAAGCTCGTTGAGCATGGCACCGAGCACATTAAAGAGCGAGTCATCGGACATTCCCTGGTAGATTTTAGCCGAATACCGTGTCTTGACCTCATCCCAATTAATGCCTTTCAGTTCGAAATAGGCATATTTCTCATTGCATTGGTTCCAAAGGTATTCGAAATTTTTCATCGGGTCCTTCGACTCTTTTTCCCCGTCAAAAAATGCGGACTCGCATCCCGAAAATAGCAGTATGCTGAATATAGTCAGTAAAAGTGTATTCCGTTTCATGATCAGTTGTTTTTAGTGTTGAAGAGCAGTGCTACGCGAAGCGTGTGACTCGCCATTTCGAAATCGGCATAGTCCTTTCTGGTCTTGTAGGCATCCCAACCGTAGGAGAACCGCCACCCGTTTTTGTTTTTCAACCACAATGTATAATCAAGGCTCGTACTGAGCGCGTTAACCCCAAATGCCTTGAAGCGATAGTCATCCAGCAAGCCTTCCAATCCCGACTTGTCGATGACCTGGCCTATGCCCAGGTACGAGTAACCGTTCCGGAACGAAGCACTAAGAAGGCTCGCATTGACTTTGAATGACAGGCTTTTCTTCTTCGGTTCTTTTCCGCGGCGTCCGGTGGCCCGGGTGATGTCCCTGGTCACTTTGAATGTTCCAAAGATGATTGGGAACGCTTCGATACCGACCGCGCTGTTCATCAGTGCCGGATTGACGCGTAAGTTACCCGTCAGGTTTGCTTCCGTACCCGCTTTGAAGTTCCACTTTTCGGCGCTGTTTCTGAATATCTGGTAAAGACGTGCATGGTGAATGGAAATCGTCGTAACCTTGCTTTGCGCTTCGTGCTCGTTGTAATCGCTTGTTAATGTGCCTCTTAGTACGGAAACGCCGGTAGAGATGTCGCGTGAGGGGCCCAGTCTGGACAATGCTCCGGACATCCGGCTTGTGGTTCCTTCGTAAAAAAGCGGCGAGGTGGCAAAATCGCGCAAGCGGCCCAGGCCCGTGCCGGGCGAGATCTCTATGTATTTGGAATTGCCCAGATAGGACGACTCGCCAACGTTTTGTGCATTTCCCCGATAAGGTCCGACGGCCATCAGCGATATTGACAAAATTGCAAATGTGCTGCGGTTGATGAGCCGCATCAGTTTTTTTCCTGCGCCTGGCGCTTGCCCGGGGGGCAGTTTGCTTGGAGGAACGGTTGATTGTCGATGTAGTAGTTGCATAAGCGTATGGGGGATTTGGTTTTTGGAATGGATAATAGTGTGTTTATTATCAGTCAGTTGTGTTTAGTTTGGGGAGAACAGGGCGGAATACGTTCCTTTAATATCTGCAGTAGAAGGCCGGGTAGGGTAGGCTTCGGGTTTCTTCTCGGGTGTTACAAGGGAAAATCCACTATTACCCGATGCCGAGACGACGGGCGGGGCGATCAAAGCCGAGTCCGGAAGTTTGATCCCGAGAATGTCGGCCTCCATGTTTTCAGCTTCCAGTCTGACACACCCGGCAAGCCATAAAATCAGCAAGATGGCGATCGCCAATTTTGTATTTTTCATGGATTTTAGTGACTATGAATGCCGTTGAGAAGTGAGCGTATTAAATCGGGAGTATTATTGCAATACTAAACATTTTTTTAACAGACATAAATTATTTTTGTCAAAATAATTTGTAAAAATTATAGAGTTCGACTTCATTTAGGTTAAATTATTGAACAAATGGAAAGTCATCGGCCATACATGGATTTTTGTGATATTGAAAAAGTACAATTATATAAACTGATTTTTGACTCCTGATTTTGGTTTTTTTAACACTTCCCTGAATATGATGTCTTCTAAAATTTATCTTTTGTTTATCCTCGTACTGATCGGCTTTACGAGTTGTAAGAACGGGGATGGGTCTCGCACAGAAAGTAGCGGTGAGGCAACTCCAACCGAAGGCGCAACAACGAAAGTTGGCACGGATACTGATTCATCCGGTTCCATTTCGGGATCTGTCTACGAGAAAAATGCGTCAGACGCAGCCACAGCTAACCTGATCAAAGGAGTGTTACCGGTAATACTGGAAAAAGAGTTGGTTGGGGCCGATTCATCTGCACGCCGCTTTGTGTATTACGGGACCGATTTGAACGGTGACGGAAAGCGTGAGCTTTTGGTGGGCTTCACCGGGATGAATTGGTGCGGGTCGGGTGGTTGCACGGCGTTGCTGTTGTCTTCGGAGGGCAAGCTGATCACGCATTTCACGGTCGTAAAGTTTCCGTTCACAATCCTTGATCAAAAGACCAATGGCTGGAAAGACCTGACCGTGTACAGTGGGGGAGCGGACAGGCTCTTGAAATTCGATGGAAAGGGTTATCCGAAGAACCCGTCCGTCGCGCCGAAACTTGCAGAAGATCCTGGTGAGCAGCTGGAACAGGCGTTGACCTTCGCTACCAAACCGTACCTCTGGTTCACCTTTTAGATGCCCGTTACTCGATTAGCCGAGCATCCGGGGTTACCGGCACACGAGGACGACGAGTATTTTGATTTGCTGGCAAACACGTGATTCTCCAAAGTATAGCCCTCGGAAAGCTTTCAGACCAGTATGGCATTGCTTTGCGCGGGTTCTTCCCCTTGCCGGAGGCGGTCGATGTTATGGAGCGTGACCTGAGCAATTTTAGTCAATGCTTCGTTGGTGAAAAATGCCTGGTGGGCCGTTACGAGCACATTCGGGAAGCTCATCAGGCGTTGGATCGTGTCGTCCTCGATAATGCTTTCTGAAAGGTCTTTAAAAAATAGCTTTTCTTCCTGCTCGTACACGTCGATCGCCAGATTGCCCAGGTGCCTGCTTTTCAGCGCGTCGATCGCATGGGCCGTATTGATCAGTCCGCCGCGGCTGGTGTTGATCAGTGTCACGCCCGGCTTCATCATGGCCAGCGTACGGTCGTTGATCAGGTAATGCGTGGCGGGGTTGAGCGGGCAATGGAGTGAAATCACATCCGCCGCATTCAGCACCGCCTCCAATGGCAGGTACTCGATCCCGGCCGATTGAAGTTGCACATCGGGTAGCAAATCATAAGCGATAACCCGGCAGCCGAAGCCTTTCATGATCCGGCAAAAAGCACTCCCGATTTTACCTGTGCCGACCACACCGATCGTCTTGCCGTACAAATTGAAACCGAGCAACCCGTTCAGAGAGAAGTTCTGTTCACGTACGCGGTTGTAGGCCTTGTGCGTCTTTCGGACGAGCGTCAAAAGCATGGCTACCGTATGCTCGGCGACCGCCTCGGGCGAATACTCGGGTACGCGGCATACGCGTATGCCATGCGAGCGCGCCGCTTCCAGATCCACATTGTTGAAACCGGCGCAACGTAAAGCGATGATCCTGACACCCTTTGCGGCGAGTACCGAAATGACTTCCGCATTCACTTTATCGTTGACAAACACACAAACCGCCTCATGGCCGTCCACTACGTTCACGATATGCGGGCCCAGATGCGTATCCAGGTACTCGATTTCAAAACCGTAGGACTGGTTATGCGTGTCAAAAAAGACTTTATCGTAGGGCTTCGTTGAAAAGAACAGGATTTTCATACACGTTGAAATCGGTGATTTTGGCCTTGGTTTCGTACCCAACATATCAAAACATTCGCATACAACAAAGGTTAGCGGGAGGTGGGATGCTAAATCCTTAGCGGATACCCGGCTGCACACGCTCTTCACCCAACTCAGACTAGTAGTTTATTATACATGGCATCGAAATTATTCGATAGTCTATCACTTTTCGTCGAATTCAGTACATTCACCGAAATATTCAGCTAGGGTGCATCGTCCCTTCGAATGCTTTCCAGTTCCTGTGACGCGATTTTATTAACTGCATGTACTCAACAATACGCTCTAATCAACAGCAATTCAAACCCATTTTAAGTATTTGGTTTTTTCTGTTCTCCATCGTTGCATATTCTCAGCCAAACGTCCATATACGGCATTTTACTACGAAGAATGGTTTACCGCATGATAATGTCAAGGACCTTTCAGTCGATTCAAAGGGATTTGTGTGGCTTGCTACGGAAGGTGGCTTGACCCGTTTCGACGGACGTAACTTCCGTGTTTTCGGCAAAGATCACAAAGCAGCTTCTTCCAACGCTGTATGGACCATCTCGCCGGGGCGCAGAAATAGCAGTGACCCAAGTAAATTAGATGTCGCCTATGTGACCTTCGCGACCGGCAACAGAGCGAACATCAGGGATGGTAAGGTGTATCCCGTAGGGGATGAAGTACTACTGCGCGATGAAAAGGTACACGCGCTCCGCGCGAAGGATAAATTTGATTTTGTCAACGGATTGCCGGAAAGATGGGGAAGAGTCATCAATGCGGATCAATCGACGATGGTCGCAAGTAATTTTGGCGACGGGGAGTTTTATCTGTGCGGCCCCACCGCGGTCGCTTACTATCGAGATTGGCAGCGCCGGTATCAAGTGCCAAACAAGATTGGTGAGCGAATGAATTACTTCACATTAGGGGGCCGCTTATACTATTTGAATTCCAATAAATCATTCACCCAAATTTACGACAACAAGAAGTCGCTGTTTTCCATCGGGGGCGATCTCACCGGCAATGAGAGCTACGCAAAAAATAAAACACCGGTCAAACTTTTCTGGAATAACAAAACCGCACAGGCATTCTTTTACATTGACGGTCAGGTATTTGAGATAACTCAGCAACCAGAGGGCACGCTTACGACGCGGCTGCTCATATCTTATTCAAGCTTCGACTCGGACAGCATAGATATCATTTATCATGACCGAAAAAATAGAAAAGTTTTCCTGGCCGGCGGGAAAGGTTTATTCGTAAAAGACCTCACACAAGCCGACAACATTGGTCCGGCAGGCGAGACACGCCCTGCCGTTTCCCCCTCACAGAACGCTTCTTCCTCAACAGGTGATTTTGTGCTTGACCAAGTGGTTGCTGGTGATCGCGTAATAGAACCAAACCACGACACCATCCGGCTTTCCAAATCAGTTAATCTCGAAGTCTTTCTTTCCGCCGCGTATTTTGAAGACCAGGGAGACCTGAATATGACGTACTGTCTGGCCGAACCTGACCAGGAAACTTCTTCCCTGAAATGGCAACAAATTAAGGAACAAGACGGCAAACTCATTATCCGATATCCAAGCCTTCCATCGGGCATACATAAGCTCATTATCCGTAGACAAACTGATCTGCAAAAAGGCATTTACAAGACTAAGGAAATCGTCATATCCATCCCCAAAGCCTGGTATGAACGCACGTGGCCACAAATACTGTCCATCGCCTTACTACTTATCCTTGGATTTTTGATGTGGCGGATGCGCTTCAGACAAATAGAGCACCGAAACAGATTACTGGAAATACAGGTGTCCGAACGCACCGATGAGCTTCGGCAGATCCTTCTGACGCTCGAAATATCGCGTAACGATCTTATGCAACAATTTCATTTGCAGTCACGGCTGCTCACTTCCATGGCGCATGACCTTCGGTCTCCGCTTTCGTCGGCCGTACTCGTTACCAGCGAAGTCGGTCGGCTACTTGGCCGGCAGGAGATCGATAAAGCCGTGCATCTCAACAGCCAGCTTGAAAATGCCATAAGGCTGATCAAGCAATCAACCGACGAGCTTTTGACTTACATGAAAGTACAAGTATACAATACAGAGGTAAAAATGGAAGAAATCGCCCTGGCCGGTGTCGTTGATAGAAGTTTCCATTTGTATGCAAAGACTGCCCGGGCAAATTCCAACATTTTTCAAAATAATGTGCCCCAGGACGCAAGGGTTTTCACAAACCCTCAACTGCTGCATATCATTATCCGAAACCTGACTGATAATGCCAACAAGTACACCGAGAATGGCACCATCTACGCTGAATGGTCAAACGTCAACGGGGCTGTATCCTTATCGGTCCGGGACACCGGCTCAGGTTTGCCATCTGCCATTGTCGAATGGTTTAGACAAGACGGGCCATTGGCGGCACCGGACAAGCTCAGTGGTTTAGGTTTGATCATCGTGAAAGAACTCGCACCGTTCGCCAAAGTGAGGCTGGGCATGCGGAGTGGAAATGACGGTACAAACGTTACTTTGACGTTTTCTGACCAGACCCATTTCATGTAAATACAACCCTACAAATATGTAGTTGTAATAACAGCATAGCACTACAAATTACTAATCATCGACCACCTACATTTGTGTACGATGTGTCGAAATAGTATTCTATAATGGAAGTTCTTTTGATTACCGATAGTCCATTGATTGTTTCAGGCCTGCGCTCTGTAATACTTGATACTATACACACTACCCGTTTTACCGAAACAGGCTCACTAACCCAAACCCTGATGATTTGCCATGAAAAGACATTTCAGCTTGCGTTTATCGACCTTGCAGGCCTGAACGCTACGGATCTCGATCTGATCGCCGCAATCAAGAAAGCAGCTCCTGACATGATCATTTGGGTAAACCTTAGATCGGACTTTACGCTAATGCGATTGTTGTTAAAGGGGGGCGTCAACGGGCTGTTTTCCAGCAATTCGTCTTCAAAAGAGTTTAGAAGCGCATTGCTTGATGCCAATATTGGCAAAAGGTTTATCAGTGAACAAGTTCAGGAACAGCTCGTATCCGCTGTTATAGGCGATCTTTCCTTCCCGGCACTCACGGCCCGCCAGGAAGAAGTGGCCGACCTTCTTGCCGCCGGGTTAAGCCGCCGGCATATTGCGGAGAAAATCCATGTTAAACCGGCGACGGTCACACACTACCGACAAATTATTTTCAAAAAACTGGGCATTTTATCATTAAAAGAACTTCGTCTCAAACGAAAGCAGACTGACCCGGTAAACTGATTTTGTAATTCATGAAGAAAGTGTTGATAGTCGAAGATCACTTCCTGACCAGTACCGGACTCAGGATCCTGATGAATGAAATAGTGGAAGGAGCGGAAATCTACGAATCGGTTTCATTCGAGGGGGCTATCCAGGCATGCATTGCCCTGGAAATTGACCTGATCATTCTTGACATCGATATTCCGGGCGGTACCGGCGCGGAAATGATTACCCGGTTTAAAAGCATTCGACCGCAAGTTAAAATTTTGGTTTGCACGGGTTTTGACGAAAGTGAGTATGCGATTGAATACATAGCGGCCGGCGCTTACGGCTTCGCTTCAAAATCATTGGAACGGCCTCAAATGCGCCTCGCGGTTGAGACTGTGTTAAACGACAAACGTTACGTGAGCGAAACTGTTCAGCAACAACTGTTGGAAGGAATTTTTCAAAGAAAAGGTGAAGCAAGCATGTCATCTAAAGTGCCGCTGCTTTCAGTTCGTGAGGAAGAAGTCCTTAAACTGATACTGGAAGGTAAATGGCGTAAAGAAATAGCCTCTATACTGAACATTAATCCAAACACGGTAAGCACTTACAAGGCCCGGATACTCGAAAAAATGAAAGTCAATTCGATATTCGAGCTCGCCCAAAAACTCCCTCTAAAAAGTAATTGATCACTCGGGCAAGACTGCGCCCACAGGATTATTGTGCCTAAAAAATTATGTAACCATTAGTTTACTTAATATAATCATTTGTTTATTTAAAATCTTTACTCATGAAAAAGACTACGTACTTCGCAGCCGCAATTCTTGTACTGGCCGGCACTGCCGCCATCGCACAAACAGGAAACGTTGGTATTGGAACGTCAACTCCCGGAAGCAAGCTTTCTGTCAACGGAAACGCGGCAATCGGACAAAACTTTTCAAATTCAGCCGCACCGGCCAATGGCGCAGCGGTTGAAGGCCAATTCTCGGTAGGGACAACTACACCGGTCGGAGTGGTCGAAATTGTGGCCGACAATAAAGGTGCCGCTGCCGGCAACGACCATTATTTCAAGGGATTTGGCAGCTCCAAAGCGCCAGCGATGTTTATGATGTCAGCGAACGGTACGTATGCCGCGCCAACCCCATTGGCCAACAACGATATTATCGGTGGTGTATATTTCAGCCCATACCTAAATAACGGTTTCCACGCAACAAATTCCAGTATTCTAGGTATTTATAAAGGTAATGGTGAAGGGCAGGAATCAGCTCTTGCGTTTTTCACCACCGGTGTACAGGAAAGAATGAGAATTAATCAAGATGGCAATGTGAGCATTGGCGTAGTTGAACCATTGGAAGCTTTCAGCTCGGTTGCCAGACTTTCTACTCAAACGTCCTCATCAGTCGGCCACTACATTAAGTCAACCAGCGCCGACCTGAACGGCCTTCTTCTGCTGGAAAAAGAAGGGGCGCCTGTGAACGTAGACAACTTTGTCATTTTCAGGGCAAACGGCGCCAATCTCGGACATATATCTTCCAACGGGGGCACCGGTGTTGTCTATAACACGACTTCGGATGTGCGCCTGAAAGAAAATATCCGTAGCACGAAGTTTGGCATACAGGATGTGATGAAGATCCAGGTAAGTGATTACAACTACAAAACGAACAAGACCTCACAACAAACCGGCTTCATTGCTCAGCAGCTTTATACGGTTCTGCCCAGCGTGGTGACCAAAGGCGGCGCCGACGTTTCACAACCCTGGACGGTCGATTACAGCAAGCTGACACCGTTTTTGACTAAGGCTATTCAAGACCAGCAAGCTGAAATCGAGGCTTTGAAGAAAGAAAACGCCACCCTCAAAAGTGGTATGGCCGGCCTGAGCAACGAGCTTAACGGATTGAAAGCCAGCGTGGAAAAGCTGATCGGGAATAGCACTGCCGACCAATCAATTGCGAAGTAATCTTCCTTTCTCTTTTTCAACTGCATTTACTATGAAAAGAAAACACATCAACCTAGCCGTCGGCGGTTTGCTGCTACTAAGTTTGCAGCAAACCCGTGCCCAGGTTTTCGTTGACGGGACCACCTTTAATAATTTCGGCTACGTCAGCAATTACGATACGCATACAGAAGTAACCGGTGCAGCAGGCTCGGCTTACACGGCGGCATTTGGCGCTATATTCGATCATTTCGAATCCTCCGCCAATACCCTGCGGGTGAATGGCCCGTACGATGCTAATGGCGGCGGCGGCAGCACCGATAATTTCAACGGTCCGCTGGGCTCCCCCGGGACACAGGAAGTGAGTGGCACGGTTGCTCCAAACTTCTCCAGTTTGGTATTAAAAAACGGCTCCACAAGCTTGTTCAACATTACTAACACCGCAGGGGCAAACGTCTTTACCCAAGCCGATTTCCAGAACGGAATCACCACAACCGTCCGTGCCAACACATCTGCCGGCGAGCTGCGATTCCAAAATGGTGCGGTGTATTCGGGGGGTAATACTGATAACCAACATGTCGACGGTTATGTGGGCAAAGTCGGAAACCAAGCGTTTAGCTTCCCGGTTGGCAGCGGCACCGATTCCAGAATACTGACAATGTCAGCACCTGCAACTGGTGCGGCACACCTTTCGACTGCTTATCAAACTACAAATGTCGAAGATGCGAATTCGCTCTCAACACCACTTCAATCTGTATTCACCGCTGGAAGCTGGGATTGGGTGGCTGCGAACCCAACCGACGATGACGGGTTGATGATCACTGTTTCAATGCCTGATGCATCGACCTTTGCAACAGCCGCGAATTTACGTCTGATTGGTTGGAACGGATCAAGCTGGATAGATCTGAGTGGCGCTGCCAATGCCTCGGGGAACACGGAAGGCAGCACGATTAATGGCACGATTCCGGCTGGCGTTAATATTTCCCAAATCGGTATTGGATCGATCGTCGCATTACCTGTCACATTGATTGCATTCGACATCGCAACCGAGAATCAGACGGCAATTTTGTCGTGGTCGACAAGCATGGAGACTAACAGTGAGTCTTTTGAAATCCAGCGAAGCATTGATTCACGCAACTGGAATGCGATTGGCTCTGTCAAGTCCCACGGCGAAAGCAGTTCTGTGAAAACCTATGCATTTACGGATAACGCCCCGTTGCAAAACAAGAACTATTATCGTCTGAAAATGATCGACAACGACGGTACTTTCGCTTATAGTCGTATCCGGACTGCTGAATTCACAAATGGTATGTTGACATTGTGGCCCAACCCTGCCATTGATAAAATAACAGTACGCACGGGTAATGCTAAATCGGTATTCCGTATTCAGATTATTTCATCGGCCGGAATCGTCGTTTCAGAGCGTAGTCTGGATGCCGGTTTTGAAAGCGATCAGGCGCTCGACGTGACAAATTTAACGAGCGGCATATACATTCTCCGATTGACTCAAATCGACGGTTCAGTTAACACGCACCGCTTTGTAAAGAAATAAGATGTCATGGAGAACACGGGCATTCTAAGATGCTCTCGTTGACTACCCAAAACACCTCCCGGACTTCCGGGAGGTGTTTTGGGTAGTTTTCCGTCATTGGAGGCAGGCGGAGCGTAGCATAATGTTACATTTCCAACCCATTTGTCGGGGGTACTGAAAAGATGGCCAGGCTGCCGGGACTTTCGCTACATATTAATAACTTTCGGATTATGCGAGACACCAGATTTGTCGCACAGCATCGTGGAGGGCCCTTAACCATGCAGCAGCATCGTGATTTATTGCAGTGGGCTTCCGGCTGTGTAAAACATTCACTAGCACTTAATGGCGAGCAATCCAATCCTTCCTTATTAGAAATACTTGGGACCGGTAATGCCTGGGCGCAAGGCAAGGTATCTGTTGGCGAGGTGCGGAAGGCAGCATTTGCGGCTATCGCAATTGCTAAACAACTCGACGACCCTGCGAAGATTGCCCTGACTCGGGCATCAGGACATGCTGTTGCTGTCGCGCACATGGCCGATCACGCTCTTAAAGCTGCGGATTACGCTTTAAAAGCGCTACCGGAACATGAAAGGGTTATGGAGCAGCAGTGGCAGAATGAGCAGTTACCCGACTCCATAGCATCGCTTGTATTGTCCGCCAGAAAATAGGGCGGGGTAGAGGGAAACTTCTCAGATTTACACGGCGTGGCCCGCCATTTTTTGAAATAACGAGCCAGCCGTATCCAGATTTTTAAACGTTTACGCCCGATGAACCGCCTGGTAGCGATAGCGGCCAATAAGAAGTTTGAAGAAACCAAATCGTACAAATAGCAAAAACAGGTTAATGATCTGGTCTACACCGGTTTCTTTTAGCCTGGTGCGCTCTACGTAACGGGAAACAAATATGCTGACCTCGTACAGGCCCACAAGCGGCAGGGCAACCAGCACCTGACTGTAAATCTCGGGTGAAGGAGTGATAATGCCTGCTACAATCAGAATCCCGATCCAGGCGTGCCTGCGGTAAGTCCGCATGAAAGAAGGAGTGAGTATTCCGACCTTTGAGAGAACAAATACGACAATGGGCATTTGAAATATAAGCGCGCAGCCCAAAGAAAGGGTTGCCAGTACTGACAGATAAGAGTTAATATCAAACTCGTTCTTTAAGCCGGGAGCCACCTGGAAATTGGCCAGGAAGTTGATTGACAGTGGGGAAACGATATAGTAGCCAAAAAGAAGGCCCGAGAAAAAGAGAAGCGAAACAAAGAAAACAGCTCCCCTTGCAGCCCGCTTCTCTGCCGGATGGAGCCCGGGTTTGATAAAGCGCCATAACTCCCAAAATGCGTAAGGGAAAGCGAAGCACAATCCGATCACCACAGATGATGTCATTGCCAGGGTAAACTGGTCGGAAATGCCGAGGACCTGAAGCTCGAAGTCAAGCTTTTGCACGCACAAATCCGCATAGCCGGTCAGATCTGCAAGTCTGCACATCATGCGGTATGTCCAGAAGCCGGCAGATTTCGGCGCCAGGATTATCTCTTCAAAAATAAAAGTTCTGTAAGTGAAGGCGATCACGGTGAATACGCCGATGGAGAGTACCGATCTGATAATATGCCACCTTAGCTCTTCAAGATGATCCAAAAAGCTCATTTCTTTGCCTGCTCCGGCAGGGTTCTCTTCAAAGTATTGGTCTAAGGGCATAATAGATCTGGTTTACTGGGAATGATTTGGAGTTGTAATCTATTTAATTACATAACGATTTCAAATGCATAAGTTAGGGAATAAAATAATCTAATAAGTTGTTTAAGAAAGGACTTTACTTGCGAAAAAACAGGAGCTTATCAGGGGTGGTCAAAATGCTTGGCAGGCTTTCAACAATGTTGTATAGAATCTGCAGGTAGTATCGACAAAGAGTGATCGCACCGAGCGAAACATCAATAATGTTTATGGAGAAGAACATGGAGCTCCGCTTGATGGACTTTTTGGAGAGTTGAGTTGTAATAACCAACACGTATTATCTGCCCAGAACTCGATCTCTAATTTTTGTTTGCCGTCCATAGTTTTTTATGTTGTTTTAAAAGATTGAACATCTAAACCAGGATAATCCGTATAACCTTTCTCATCACCCCCGATATACATAGTAGCGCGATCGGGTTGATTGAGCGGAGCATTTAATTCAAACCTTGTTGGAAGATCCGGGTTTGCCAGGAATAAGCTTCCAAAAGACACGAATTGAGCTTTGTTGTGTTGTAAAATATCTTCTGCCGATTCTCGGTTGTATCCTCCGTTCGTGATAATCGTTTTGTCGGTCAAATGAGCAAAACTTTCGAGCGGATTTTTAGGGTAATGCGGCAGTTCATCCAAAGGAAATAAGGCCTGCATTAAATGGATATAAGCCAATGGTTGCTCGTTCAGTTTGCTGATCAGATGGCCGTATACAGCACTAGGGTTACTGTCCAGCATATTGTTTACCACGACACTTGGAGAGAGTTTGATGCCTGCTCTTGCTGGGCCGACAACCCCGATGATTTCTTTCATCGTTTCCAAAATGAAACGGCTTCTATTCTCTATACTTCCGCCATAATCGTCTGTCCGCCTGTTCGACGACTCCATTAAAAATTGATTGGGGAGATAGCCTAGCGCCGCATGTAGTTCAATCCCGTCAAATCCGGCATCCAAGGCGTTGATAGCGGCAGATTTATAATCCTGAATGATCTGTTTGATATCAGATACCGAGAGTGCTAACGGAACCTCATATGCTTTCTGCCCGCGGGGAGTGTAGGCTTCTTGTACTTCAATTGCCAGTGCCGAAGGTGCCACAGGAAGGTGTCCTTTTCTATTGAGCGAGTGGGCTACCCGGCCAGCATGGTTCAACTGGGCAAATATCTTTCCACCGGCCCTGTGAACGGCATCTGTTACTTCTTTCCAGGAATTCACCTGCTGCCGAGAATAAATTCCTGGTGTGTTGGGCATTCCAAGCGCTTGTTCGCTAATGTTTATGGCTTCCGAAATAATAAGCCCCGCCCCGGCGCGCTGCCCATAATATAAAACCGCCAGTTTGTTGATGACGCCGTTTTCATCTGCCCGGCTTCTGGTCATGGGTGCCATCACCATTCTATTTGTCAGCTCCAAGTCGCCAATAGTACTCTTTTCTAAAATTTTCATTTGCATAAAATGTAAAGTGATTATGCAAAGTTTGCCCTCATTACTTTACTTTTGCAAGTAGTTACACTTATGGGAAGTAATACCAAAAAGTACTGTTTTATGGATTATCAAGGAATTAAGCCGGAGAAAAAAGATAAAATATTTTGTACCGTGCAGAACGCGCTGGACATAGTAGGCGGAAAGTGGGCATTCCCAATCATCAACGCCTTGATTGCAGGAAAACGCCGGTTTAAGGAATTGGAGCGGACAATACCAGGCATCAACACCAGAATGCTTGTAAAAGAGTTGAAGTTGTTGGAACAACATAAGCTCATCACCCGTGAGGCATTTGCGACGGTGCCTCCGACGGTAGAATATTCTTTGACGGAAAAGGGAAGGAAATTAGAGCCTGTACTCCTTGCCCTCAATCAGTGGAGTATTGAGTGTTTATGAGAATGTAGCTGTAAGTTTCGTGCCCTTACGGGGACATTTTGGGGTAGGGCCTAGCGCTGAGGCGGTAGAAGGTGCCACATTCTCATTGATCCGGGATTTTCGCACTCTGCAGTAACGCATGGTGGTCTTGATGCTTTTATGGCCTGGCGTCTTGCATTGATCAGTTCATAAGTGAAGGTCATGGCTGCACGGAAGTGGTATTCTCACAGCCATAGCCGTGTTTTTGTGGCGTTCTGAAGACCATTTTGCCGTGCCGCCGAGTTTTTCGGCCCGTTCACAAATAGATCTGAGTCCCGCTTTACCCGTTGTCCCCTCCACAGAAAATCCGCGTCCGTTATCGCTCACTTCGATAACAACCGAGTGATGGTCGTCGTACAGCAGAATTTCGGCACGAGTTGCCCTGGAATGCTTGACGATGTTGGTAATCGCTTCCTTTACGATCATCACGAGCGTTGTCTTGATCTCCGGTGACAGGATAGTACCACTGAGGTCGCCATTCAGGCTAAAATCAATACCCGATCCTGAAAACAGGAGCTCCACCTGTACGGAGAAGCGTTTCCAGAAATCGGACGAGTCTTTTTCCAGGTATAGCTCGTGTGACTTGCCACGGGCTTTATAGTAACTGGCTTCCAGCATTTTCGATATGGCCAATGCCTGTTCCTTTTCTCTCAAATCGTGCTTTTCGTCAGCCGTAAGCCTCAAATACGTAAATGTTGCACCAATAGAAGACGAAAGGTCGTCGTGCAGCTGTTGACCGATGAGTCTCCTTTCGGCGTCCACGGCACTTTCAATCTGGGAAACCTGCATTTGCATAGCCTCATCAATCCTTTTGACTAAATTTCTTGTCCTGATTTGACCGGCACGGTAACGCCATAGGATAAATGCAAGCACCAGCAGGATTGAAGTGATTGCAAAAAGGAATATCAGGCCGTTCCGGTTTTGAAGTTGTTTTAAATAGGCGATTTCATTTTCCCTGGTTTTGGCCTTGTGGACCTGTTCCATTTCCAGCGCCCGGCCGTCTAAGTCGAGTTTATGTTTCCGGTCTGTCAGTCGTATTTGCAGGTTGAGATACTTTAATGCATTTCGGTAGTTGCCTTTTGTCAGTTCATAGTTGTACAATTCATTGAGCGCTTCCATAACGATGCTTCCCGTACTGGTCTGAAATAGTAAGGATTGGAGGACTTTCACTCCCTCGATAGTCTTGCCGAGTTTCATCAGGCTCAGTCCTTTGGTGACGATTGCTTCTTCGCTCATGGATGTTCTCAGGAAATCAGGATAGATCAGAAGTGCGGTGTCGACGTTGGCCAGTGCATTTTTGTAATCCCGGTCGCGATAGTTGACCATGGCAACGGTTACGAAGGATGAGGATTTGGATAGTTCTATGTGTTCGTCCGGCTCGGACATTAATCTTTGATGGATGCCGCGAATGCTGTCCGCAAATTGCCTTTTACCCGTACTTGTGAGCATGTCAAAAAACAGTTGCTGGCGGGTCTGGATGATACCCAACAGGAACATGTTGTCCATATGATTATTGGTAGGAAGCAACCTTGCAACTTGGTAGGCGCTGTCTTCATATGCCAATGATTGCTCCGTAAGCGAAAGTGTCTGGAACAGCAAGGACAATGTATTGTAGGCGTAAGCTTTCATTTGGACCTGCTTTTGCTTCTCGCTAAGGTTACGTAATTGTTGCAGATTATAGTAAGCATCTTTATAGAGGTCGTTCTCGATTTGAAAATGGGCCTTGATCAATAAAACCAGCATCATGGGGTAGCTGTCACCGGGCCGACGCGAATATTCTTCCAGAAACAAATTGCAATATTTTAGCCCCGAACCGGCATGTGGCGACCGGTATGGAGAATGCTCGTCTTTGAGGGTTGTCTTGTTATTGGTATGGTTGGCGTAGCTGTTATACAGGTAGATACACACAGAAAACAGGAAGTTCTGCCGCTGGAAATTATCCTTGATACTACGGTATTTCGGTGCTAAAAAATAACACAGGCTATCGGTCTCGTCGTATTCTCCATGCCCCAGGCCTTTCAGGCCAAATGTGCGCAGAAAAATGGGTTGTGCCTCGGTCAAAGTCACGTGGGCACGATCAGCTGGTCTCATTGAGTCTGGCAACAATCTGTGCAGCTTTACACTGATCTGGGCGTTCACCATCCCGGGTATGAGGCAGAAAATCAGGATCACCAATCGGTGATCATAACGGGTGTTTATGAGGGCCTTCATTTTCGGATGCGTTAATTTTTATTTCTGCGGATCCCTCGCAATAGTGGTTCGGGAATTTGAGAATTTATTTTTCCTAATGTAAGATGACCAGCCATTGCGCACAATACCCTGAACGAGGTATTGTGCCGGACCTCTGACAGGGATAGATTTGCTTTTTGGCATAAATGCCCCGCATTCAGATCCCTGTAAAATTATGAAATACTTGAAGTGCGTATATTCCATTCCGGTAGAAAGGGCAGGTAGTTTCAGGGGATGTTTCAAAATCCTTAAAATGAGAGCGTATTGAGAGCGAAATCGCTCAATCGGAAGTGATAAGCCCCGATTTTAGTCCATATGCCACGAGTTCCCTCACCGTATGAAACCCGGATTTGGCCAGCAGGTTTTTCTTGTGGGTCAGTACCGTGTGCTTGCTGATATTGAGCCTGTCGGCGATTTGTTCGACGGTGTGTGTATTGGAAAAACATTTCAGTACTTCCAGCTCGCGCGGGGAAAAAGCGATGTTCGTATCCGGCTCCGTCTCCAGAATGCACGTAATGGTTCTTGAAAAGAAAACTTTCTGAGCCGAAATAGCCCGTAACCCGTTGACGACTTCATCCGCATCGTCGATTTTGCTGATAAACCCATCCACTTTGTAGAGCAGCGCCTGTTTCAAAACCACAGGATTCGTAACACTGGTCACGATCACGATACGTGTACCGGGGCAATAACGCCGGATATCCGAGACGAGGAACAATGAATTACAGCCGGGGATGTAGTAGTCAAGGAAAAAGCACACATGACGGAAGGTTGTTTGTATAAAAAAAGAACGTACGTCGGTCTCACTCGTAAATGTGTAGACGGCCGAAAATATGCCCATCCTTTCGAGCAGCATCGAAAAAGATGTAGAAAACAGCTGATGATCGTCAAAAACGACTGCAACGTCGAAATTAAGTAAATTTCTTTCCATGGAAGGGGTGCTTGTGGGTATGGGTATTGACTAGGGACATGCCTGATCGCAGGGCCAAGTACGTAATAACCCGTAAGACCGGCAATACCCTGTTTGAGGTATTAATGGATTTAAAAATACACTTTTTAGCGTATTTCCCGGACTGTTTTTTTGATTGACCTTTGTCTTGCCGGTCACTAATGAAGTGTTGAAATATCAGCCATCCTCTCAATATCTGCCAAGGCAGTGACATCAGCATTAACATGAAACCTACTATTGCAATTATCGATAGATACCCTGTGCTCAGGCAAGGATTGACGTTGTTTCTGGATGGATTACTGGACGACGTTTCGATCACCAGCAGCGACGATTTTCAGAGTTTTTTACAAGATCATCCCGGCCTCAAACCCGACATACTAATCGTTGCCCTCGGGCAGCGCCAATATGAATCCAACGTACCGCTCATCATGATGGTGAAGTTGCTTTTCGACCTTCGTAGAGTGATTTTTTATGACGAAAAAGCCGATTTTGCAATGCTTGCTGATTATATCAGAATCGGTGTTACCAACTATCTCTCAAAGGATTCCGGCGTTGCGGAGCTGAAAAGGGTCGTGCAGGACGTGCTGGACGGAGCATCGACTGTTTCCCGGTAGACACGTGGTTATGCTCCGCGACTGAGTTTTTTCAACTGTTTACCAACTATGTATCTATATGAAAACACTATTCCGATTAATGCTGTTTCTGTCCGCGGTGTCGCCGTCGTTCGGCCAGTCGCCCGGCGGGGTGTCGGCCAACCTGCGGATATGGCTGAAAGCGGACGACGGATTCACGCCGTCGGCCTGGACCGACAAGTCGACTGCCGGTAACACCTACACGCAGACGAATGCAGGGAAGCAACCCACCGCAGTTCCCGCGAGTGCGCTGTTCAATTTCAATCCGGCTGTGGACTTTGGAGGAGAGACCTCTGCGTCGGCAAAGTTCATGGTAGTGCCTACCGGGCGTCCATTCACGGCGGCCAGCACCAATGGGTCTTTTTTTATTATGACCCGGTTCAATTCCGACCAGGTGCCAGCCAATACGGCCGTGTCCCTGGGCCTCGGAGGTACCACTACGACAGCCACCGCAGCTGTCGCCTATAACCCCGTTTTATCCACTTACAACGACAATGCAACCTACAATTACATGACGTGGGTTTATGACGGCGTGAGCGGAAACTTCGGCGTAGCAGCAAGACCGGCCGCAGATAACCTTGACAAGCAGGTTAACCTGGACAGCTACTCGTGGACAGTAGGCAGCAACTATTTCACAGGAGTAAACGGCACCAGCGTTTCCCAGGGACAGTCGGCGGTTCTTGCATCTTCCATAAAAGGGAACCAGGGTTCGCAGCTCGGAGAAAATTTTGGCAGGATAGCCAATGCGACGATACCCGAAGTGATTGGCTATGAAAGGGACCTGACGACAGACGAAAAGCGTAAGGTCAATACTTATCTGGCGATCAAATATGGCGTTACGTTAATCCATGACTACATTTCGCCATCGGGTGCCGTGTTGTACAGCATAGCCGACGTTTACAAAAACCGGGTTACCAGTATCGGATGGGAGTCGTCGGAAGCACTGCAACAGAAGCAGTCGCGCAGCGTACATGCAGGTTACGAGCTGACCATCGGTTTGCAAAACCAGATTGCCGCGAGCAACGCCGCGCATACGGGTACATTCGCGAATGACGGCGCATACGAAATTGTGGGTGATAACGGGCTCGACAGCCTGAACAACATTTTTCCGTCCAATCAGTGCTATACCGAGACGAATATCAATACATTCACGAACCGCGTCTGGAAGCTGACGGAAACGGGGATTGTGGATTCGGTCAAAATCACTTTGCCTGACAGCAGCGAGCACATCGCTGCCTTCCTGGCGAGCGGTGAACCTGTTTTCATGGTGGTAGGGGATGCGGCGGATTTTAACGGAAATGTCAAATATGTCCAAGGCATTAAAATAGGCGCAGATTGGGAGTTCAAATACAACTTTGCATCGTCCGCTACCAGTTACTTCAAGTTCGCGGGCACCGTTACCGCTGGCACATGCATTTCCTGCCTCGGCGGGCCGCAGTTTTCAAGTCCGGGACTTGCGTATGCGTCGCCTTTGTACGGTAACGCCATCCGCACGCAGAATGCCTCGGGCGGTGCCGGGGATATCGTGGTCAACTACGAGCTGAAAGACCCGCACGGCGCGGCTTATTACCCCACGTACTGGCCACTGCCTTTCGGTGACTGGGCTTATGCATACCGCTACGACAATCTTTCAGGCCCCAATTCCGATATGACCTGGGAGATCCGCTTTTCAAAGGGTACCAAACCCAGCTTCCAGATTGCGGGGATCGATGCGTTGTACGAGAACATCGATCAGGTTACCGTCGTCGGCTACTGCGGTGCGCAGCTGATCTTGCCTAAATTGAGTCCCGCAGTCGGTGACAACGCCTACTACACCGCTTCAATGTACAATTCTTATACATTGAATGCCAATACGGCAACGGGGCGGTATTATTACGTTCCCAACAGTCCTTACAGCTTCACCAATGTGAGTTTCGACAAACCGATCGACAGGGTAGAGGTGATTTGGAAAAAGGCGTCCAGCACGTCCGCGAAATACTTCCAGGAGCTTGCAATAGGGAAAATGACCCTGAATTGCCAGAAGCCGGCCACCGCAACCTGTATCAATCCGGATGATATTTACATCGACAGATGGTATGACGCGCCTTCCACCGCGACTTGTGATTCGGTGATCCTGGCAATGAAAATCATCAATAAAAGTTGTTATAACAAAACCATTACGCTCACCGACAACATTGGTGTCCTGGCTTATGTAAAAGGAACCGTGAATGCGCCGGGGCTTACTTATGGATCTATTAATGCATATGACGAAACAGGCACGCTGACCATTACCGACGCGCTGATCACGCCGGGCGAACATATGATTTATGCCAGGGTATATTCGCCCGGCGGGGCCTCGGGTACCTATAACCACCAGACTTCCTTTTCGGTCCAGGGCGGTGGAACAGGCGTTAGCGATGATTTGAGCGACAATGCCGGTTGCCAGCCCACTACCATTACTTTCACACCGTCTGCGCAAACTGTGTTACCGAAAATCACGCAGACCGTCGACAAGCATGTGTATGACGCCGCAACCGGGAACGTGATCCTGACCTACACGGTTCAGTTCGAAAACACCAGTGGCTCGCCCGTCACCGGCGCAACCCTGACCGACTTTGCAGGCGACCAGGCACATTTCGTGGCCGGCTCCCTGAGCTCGTCGATGGGCGGGACCCCTAATAGCTATGGCACCGCGGGAAAGGAAAACGGGATGTTTATTTACGGAATGACCATTCCGACCGGTATTTCAACCATTACTTTCCAGGTGGATACCAAAGCCAGCGCGGATACGATCCGCAATACAGTGATGCTCCAAGGCGATGCGAGCAGCCGGTGTTCGAGCTACGCTTTGACCAGGTCTAACGAGGTAATGTCCATCCCCGGCAGCAACGACCCCGACCTGAAAATCGCCATTCAGCTGGATGCTACCGGTTTCTCCACTGGCCAGGCCCGCGACTTTATTTTACGCCTCGACGAAGTACTGGCCGTAACCACCACATCGGCAGTAACGGTGCGGATCAACAAACTCAGCGGGTGGGACCTTGCAGTGCCTGGGATTACCCTTTCGGCTACCGATCAATCGGGGGTATCCGGCAGCTCGGCAGTGGCCGGAGGAACGGCCAATGAAAACGGAAACTGGAATTTTCGCGAGAATGCGAACTTCATTACCATCACGTTGAAGCCCGGCCTGACTATCGCGGCGAACGGAACGGCGATCCTCGGACTTACGGCCACGCGTAAAGCAGGCACGGCGCCGAGCAGTTCGCAAAACCTTACGGCCACGATTCTCACCGGCTCGGGAGGCGATACTTTTGACGGCAACAACCAAGCGGTTTCCAAAATAACCACCAACTAATCGGAGAAAGACATGGGAAAATATTTCATCAACGTACTCCTGGTAGTCGCTGCGGGTCTTTGGGCAATGCCCCGGGCCGTGGCGCAGGACGTGTCGATCAACATCATTGCGCAGCAAACAGGCATCAACGATGACCTGTGGCCGCTCGATGCAACGGATTGCGCCATTTTGGTAACGGTTTGCAACAACGACGGCGGCACCCGGACATTACCTGCTTATAAGATCCGTCCCGGTATTTCGGTACCGGCGGCCAGCGTGAGCATAAACGGCGTTCAAAACGGGCTGCCGGCCGGCTGGACAATTCTTTCCAATTCAGGGTCTGAGATCCGTCTGTCGAACGGCACCGACGCGCTTCCGGCCGGAGAATGCCGCGAGTTTGCATTGAGCATCACGCCACTGGCCCAAACCATCAGCTCCGAGACCGTTAATTCGGTGATCGAGTTTGCCAGCGGCACAGCGCCGGGAACCGCGATTGGCCCTTCGACAGTGTCTGACATGAGTCCCAACAATACATCCGCAACCGGGGTAACGATTACAGGAGCAATGCCGGTGACGTTAGTGGCCTTCGATGCGCGCGACGAAGGTGGGACAGTGAACCTTGCCTGGTCTACCGCGGAAGAGGTCAATAGCGATCATTTCGAGATTCAGCACAGTGTCGACGGCAGGCGGTGGAAAGCGATCGGTAGTGTTGAGTCCGGCCATAAGAGCGTCACTACCCTGCATTATACCTTTGCACATATTACTCCATCGGACGGCAATAATTACTACCGCCTGAAAATGGTGGATTACGACGGCTCCTTCGCATTCAGTGCGATCCGCAGTGTGCTGACCGACATGGGTATTTCGTTGCTTTTTCCGAACCCGGTTTCGACAGAGCTTTACATTCACGAAGACAAAGTCGCCCCGGTTTCTTCATTGTCGATCATGAATATCGACGGGCGGGTTTTGTTTGAAATAAAACAGGTAAGTAAACCTGCCGTGCATGTCGGGCAACTGGCGAATGGCACTTACCTCCTGCGGATAAAACGGCACGACGGGACCGAGCAAACAGGCAAGTTTGTCGTCGCAAAATAGCATTGAATTACCATTACAGTCTTTATGAGCGGCATGCGGCTGAGTAGCGTCTATCCCCGCAGCGAGTGGGTGTTGCACAAACGGCTTCCGGGTTTCCCGGGAGCCGTTGTTTTTTAGTATTTCAAGCCCTTTGTGCAGCTATTTTTCAGGTAAAAAGTTCGCTTTACGATGCAATTAATTCGATAGGGAAAACCCTGAAAATACCATAAAAGCGGTATTGTGTGAGCCTTCGATTTCCTCCAATTTTGTAAACACAACAGAAGAAGTATCCGCATAATAGTTGAGTAAGGTTAGTTGAAATACCAGGGGGCTACCATGCTGAAAGGGCATGGTGACTAACGCGAAGGTCAGTCTCCCGGGATTCCGGGAGACCTGATTTGAACACTTCATTTTTCCAATCACATTTACTGAATTGATCGATGAAAAAACTTTTACTAGGTTTTTTGACAGGGGGCATTATGTCTTTTGCACAAGTGGCTCACGCACAATACGCCGATGGTACCGGTACCGGGATACATCAGAACAAGATATTCTGGCTGGCCTGGGGAGGGCCTTCGCTGACCAGCTTTCCAGCCGGGTTTACCTCCACCAATATTGTGGCCGGTACGTACATCTGGGACCTCGAACCCGGATTTGTGAGGGTAGTAGGCCAAATGTCGAACATCGAAAGGCCGGTGCTGCCCACGAGCGGCACGCTGACTGTCGCACCTTACACGTCGGGTACCTATGTGGGTAACGGCACTTCCTCGCTCGGCGACGGATTGCAGCTCATGTACCCGGGCGTGAACCCGATTGGTATGGCCACCTACATTTCACCCGACCCGGGGTCCTACAAAGGCGGGGTGATCGAATTTGATATCGATTTGAAATTGCAAATGCAGATCAATGGCGTGTGGACCGACCTGAATTATCCCGGAATGGTGATCGCCGACGCCGAATCCATGGCGTCCGATAATGTGGGTACCGAGTATATTTCGGCCAAAACCAACGGGACCACGGGCTGGCAAATCCTGGACGTGCGGAACGACGCGGCGTCCATTGGACAAAACCCCAACAACTACAAGCTGGAAATTGGCGATGGCGGCAAGTTTTTCAAACTCTATAATAACCTGGTGCGGAACATGGGCGTGCAGGCGGTCATGTATGCCCAGGGAACGAAAACCCTGGCCGACGTCCAGATGCAGGGGCAGGGGAGAACGGCCCTGGCGCTGGGGTTTGTAGCACCTTTTGATTACGGCGATGCGCCCGAGTCTTACGGTGAAGCGATCCATTATATTGATGACCTCGTGCTCAACGGCACGCCTATTACGACGGACGGCGTCTATTCCGTTGCCTCGCAGACTGCGGCCTCTTTGATCACTCCTACCGCCAATGTATACATCAATTTGCTCCCGGATGCGGATGGAGGTCTCAACCATTTCAGTCCAACCGCCGATGTCGACGGCGCGACAACCGTCCCGGATTATGACGGCAGCGGCACTTATACACTCACTATTCCCATAACCAATAATACAGGCCAACCCACCAATCTCGGCGGTTGGATCGACTGGAACCAGAACGGGCTTTTTGATCCGTCGGAAGCAGTGCTGGAAACGCTGCCGGCTTCGGCTACGACGGCTACATTTACCTGGACGGGTCTCTCTACCCATCCAAATCCGTTAAAACCGTTCTTCGTCCGCGTCCGCGTGAGCACCGACACGATCCTGAACCCCAATTCCGGCGCGACCAACGGCGAGGTGGAGGATTACGCATTGTGGGCCACCGCGACGATTTCCGGGAATGTATTCCAAGACGCTAACGGACTCAGCAACGGCACCGTAGATGGCAATGGGACAAATCTGAGTAATGTATTGTATGTCAATCTGGTGGATAACCTGGGCAATGTGGTCGATTCTGCGCCAGTGGGATCGGACGGGCGCTATGCTTTTGGCGGACAGCTGGTGGGCGATTACAACTTACATCTTACCAGTCAGGCGGGTATTCCGGGAACTCCGGCGACTGGTTCGTCACTGCCGGCAAATTTCGTCGCGACAGGGGAAAATCTCGGTGCAGGCGCGGGTAGTGACGGCATTATTAATCAGATATTGCCTGTTACCCTCACTGCCGGACAAATCCTGAGCGAAGCCAATTTCGCGGTTCAACAGCCGCCGGTGAGCGATAGCTATTCATTTGATATCCCGACACCCGCTTTGAATAGCTTGTTACCATTGAACGGAACCGGCGCCGCCGACTCGCCCGGGCCGCTCAGCGCAACCGACCCTGAGGACGGCCAGCTCACGACTGGCAAAATCCTGATAATTAGCGACCTGAGTGGAATGAATGGCAATGAACTCTATTACAATGGAATTGCGCTCGCCGATGGGGATACGATCGCACATTATGATCCGGCGCTTTTGCAGTTAAAATTCACCAGCATTGGTAGTACTTCCCTTGGTTTTGCCTATAATTTCCTTGACAATGCATCGAGCGCCGGCACGGCGGGCAACTATGTCGTCAGATGGATGAAGCCCCTGCCTGTTACACTAATCGGCTTTACGGCAACCCGCGAAGGGGCGACCGTAGACCTGCGTTGGCAGACTACGTCCGAAACCAATAGCGCGCGTTTCGAAGTGTACAGAAGCTACAATGCAAAAAACTGGCAGAAGATCGGTACGGTATCGGCCGCCAGCCAAAGCACGGAGTTGACAAATTATCAACTCACCGATTCCGCACCTTTTTCCGGAGTTAATTACTACCGACTGAAAATAATCGACGCCGACGAAAGCTTTGCATTCAGCCATCTCAGTCAGGTGCGTACATACAGCAGCGTTACCCTGGGCGTATATCCGAATCCGACAAGCGACTTTTTACAAGTGAGTTTGCCGGATGGTGGGGAAATCAAGCGGCTTGTATTGACGAATAGCTCGGGGACGACGGTAAAAGTGACAGCGGGCGACACTATAAGTATCCGGGATTTTGCGGACGGTGTTTACATCCTTCAAGTACTAACCAGGCAGGGAGAATGGGCCAGGAGCACAATTCTGATCAGGCACTGATCAAATTCCATCCGGTAGGTAATCACCGGGATGTGGCGCGGTAACCAACGGTGTAATCACTCTGGAAACCCCTGAAACTTCCACTTCATTAGTCCTCCAAAAGTAGCGGTAGCGATAGTCTGCCCATCGGGCGATATGGCAATGATCCTGGGTGTTTCGTTGCGAAGCTTCATAGGATAATCGTGCGACGCACCGGTTGCCAGCTCCCATGTGCGTACTGCTCCGTATACGCCAGCGGCTATCCATTTGCCGTCGGGTGAAAAGAAAATGCGGCTGGGCGTTTCGTTTTTAAGCTTTGTGAGGTAGTCCCGAAAGTTTTCCGAATCTGCGTCCCAGACCCTTACACCTCCGAAAATGCCTGCTGCAACTAACTTTCCATCGGGAGAGAATACAGGTGACGTGGGTGTCTCATTCACAAGCTTTCCCGGCAACGTTGGCCGCGTACTGCTGCACGAGGCAAAGATTAAATGTAGTGCGAGAGATAATATTAAACTCGTTAGCAATTTGCCGGCTTTCATACGATGTTTCAGGTTATGTAACTTTATGACAACGAATCGTTGGTTTACCCTTATATAGACGGGGATTTTTGTGACGTGTTGAAACCGTAAAGTTTTCATAGCCCGGTGAACCTGAGGGCCTGGTCGGCAATGTGAGCTGCTATTTTCGCCGTGTTGTTGCTATTGAGGCTGCATAGTAGTTTCGTTTTATTAACTTCTATTATTTCGAGCATGCATTTTTCCGGCATTTTCAATATGCGGATTTGACTCAGACGATAATTAAAGGGCGAGAGATTTGTGGAATAATTCAAAGTTATCGGTCACATTCATTTTTTTGTAGATCCGCTTTTTGTAGGTGCTGACGGTGTTGCATTTGAGGTTAAGCGAAAAGGCGATTTCTTTGGTACTTTTCCCTTCCGTAACCTGGGTCATGATAGCCCGTTCGCGTTTGGAGAGCCTGCTGATGGATTCCAGTTCGTCCATATGATGCCCGGCGTCGATCTTGGGTAGCAGCGACGACTGTAATTCCACGCTTATGTATTTGCCGCCGGAGGTTATGATGGTGATCGCCCTGGCCAGCTCGTGGGGTTTGGAATGTTTCATAATAAACCCGTCGGCGCCGGACCGCATGACCGGCAATGCGTACAGCCGCTCGGCGAGCCCAGAATAGAAAAGTATCGAAACGTCAGGCTTCACGGACCTGAGAATATCCACCAGGTTCGGTGTAATAACTCCTTTGATCTTGATCTCGCTGATGATGAGTTCGATATTGGTTTTGCTATTCAATATCGACTGCGCCGTTTCCAGGTTGGCTGCTTCAAAAAGACAGTATTCATCGGAAAGCGATTGCAGGAGGAGTCGCATGCCCGTGCGGAGCAGCGTCTGATCGTCGATGATCAATATGTTCATAGTAAGAGGAGTTTGAAGGATGAATTTTTATGATTGGGAGATTTTGGAACAGACGTTCCAGTGAACCAGCCTTTCAGCCGGCCACCGGAGCGTCTGTAAACCACTAATGAGCTTTAAACATTATTTAATGTGGACGAATTTGTGTGTGTGAACAGATCCGTCTGTGTGTGTGAGGCGCAGGATGTACACGCCCGCGTCGAGTTTGCTTACATCTACCTTACCCGAATCAACCGGTCCGGAGCTGTAAACCTGCAAACCTGCGAGGTTATCGATCCGAATGGCTTTCACCTGTTTCCAGCTGGTCACTTTGAGCGTCAGCTCGTTGCTCACAGGGTTAGGGTAAATGCTGCTTTCCAGCTTGCTTTCGAAACGGACGCTTCTGATGGCGCTGAATGCGAAGGTGCCGTCGGCATCTACCATTTTCAGGCGGAAGAGGTTATCGCCAATCTCCGGTTGGCGATCGACAAATGAGTACGTCTTTCTCACCTTGCTTTCACCTTCCGCTTTCACGCTGCCGACCTGTTTCCACGCTTT
Organism: Dyadobacter sp. SG02; assembly: GCF_900109045.1. Classification (GTDB taxonomy): domain Bacteria; phylum Bacteroidota; class Bacteroidia; order Cytophagales; family Spirosomataceae; genus Dyadobacter. Next base: position 162,561 of record NZ_FNYL01000009.1, on the reverse strand, counting down.
GCCATCGATGCTGCGCTGGATTTCGAAACGGTCCGAGTTGGTTTCTTCCGAAGTAGCCCAATTCAGTTCAGCTGCATTTTCACGCGCGGTGGCAGTGAAGGATACAAGCGTTACCGGAAGCGGTTTTTCCCAGCGGATCGTGTAAGTTACCGGTGGCGATTGCTCGCCAGCCTCATCCAGATAAGCATATTCGAACTCGATACTGGTGTAACCCGTACCTGTCAGCTTGATGGCCAGCGAATCAGGATTGTAGTTCGGGATCACTTGCCCAGCCGTCACCAGCACGCCGTTGTAATACAGCTCGCCATTGTCGGGCAAGGTCGTGATCACCACGGTACGGTCTCTGCCCGAACCATCCAGCGTACCATCCTCGGGATCGGTACCTGTCAACTGAGCAGGCGAGCTTGTGCCTGCACCGGTGCTGGTATGGGTACCGTTAAGCGGTATGATCGCATCGGTCACCGGTTGATCGATCAGGTAATCCTTCGGATCGGCCACCGGCGGTTGCTGCACACCAAAGTTGGCATCGGTCACATCGGTAGTAGTCACCACGATGTTTGGCAAAATACCATTCACAGTCCCGTCGCTTCCCGCATTGGTGCCCAGGTGCTCACCTGTGTTATTCCAACCGGTTGGCAGAGCTGGCGTCGTCGAGCCGGCTGCTGTCTGGTGCAATACCACGCTGTAAGTACCAGGAGTAACGTTACCAAAGTCGTAGGACCCGTCAGCCTGTATCGGAACAGTGGCTATCACAGCGCCAGTCGAATCCACAAGCGATGCGTACAATCCTGCCGGTATGGCTGCCGGGCTTGTTGTGTTCACCGTGCTGTCGGTCAATGCATTCGCATCATGGAATACATTACCAGAAAGCTGCACGAGCGGAGTCGTAAATGGCTTGGTTACCGAACTTTCGTTGCTTTCCATACCACCATTATCCGTCACCGTGAACGGTACATCCACAGTCGGGTTACCATCGATTGGGTCAATGAGCACTTCCAGGTCAGTTACCGGAACCGTTACGCCCGAATCCGGGAATACCTGCTGTCCGGCTCCCGGAGTCTCGCCCGGAGCTACGTAGGTTGTTCCGTTGATGGTCACCGTAGTCACGTTTTCAGGGAACTCGGTGAATGTGATCGTTTCCACGGTTCCATCCGTATCGCTGAAATTGAAATCATCGGAAATATCCACGGTCACCGTTCCGCCAGGGTTTGGCGAAGAAGGCAGGTTTTCGTCGGTCGTAACCGGCGGCTGCTGTACACCAAAATTAGCATCGGTCACGTCGGTAGTAGTCACCACGATGTTTGGCAAAATACCATTCACAGTCCCGTCGCTACCCGCATTCGCGCCCAGGTGCTCACCTGTGTTATTCCAACCGGTTGGCAGTGCTGGCGTCGTCGAGCCGGCTGCTGTCTGGTGCAATACCACGCTGTAAGTACCCGGAGTAACGTTACCAAAGTCGTAAGACCCGTCAGCCTGTATCGGAACAGTGGCTATCACAGCGCCCGTCGAATCCACAAGCGATGCGTACAATCCTGCCGGTATAGCTAGCGGGCTTGTTGTATTCACTGTGCTGTCGGTCAATGCATTTGCATCATGGAATACATTACCAGAAAGCTGCACGAGCGGCGTCGTAAACGGCTTGGTCACCGAACTTTCGTTGCTTTCCAGACCACCATTATCCGTCACCGTGAAGGGTACATCCACAGTCGGGTTGCCATCGATCGGGTCAACGAGCACTTCCAGGTCAGTTACCGGAACCGTTACGCCCGAATCCGGGAATACCTGCTGTCCGCTTCCCGGTGTTTCGCCCGGAGCTACGTAAGTGGTACCGTTGATGGTCACCGTGGTCACATTTTCAGGGAATTCTGTAAACGTGATCGTTTCCACAGTTCCATCCGGATCGCTGAAATTGAAATCATCGGAAATATCAACTGTTACCGTACCGCCAGGGTTTGGCGAAGACGGCAGGTTTTCGTCGGTCGTAACCGGCGGCTGCTGCACACCAAAGTTGGCATCGGTCACGTCGGTTGTAGTCACCACAATGTTTGGCAAAATACCGTTCACAGTACCATCGCTTCCTGCATTGGCGCCCAGGTGCTCACCTGTGTTATTCCAACCGGTTGGCATGCCTGGTGTCGTCGAGCCGGCTGCTGACTGATGCAATACCACGCTGTAAGTACCAGGCTCCACGTCTCCAAAGTCGTATGAACCATCTGCATTGACAGGTACAGTTGCGATTGCCGCGCCCGTCGAGTCTATTAATGTTACAAACAGGCCGGTCGGGATCGTAGTTACCGCGCCGGAAGTATTAACTGCATTGTCAGTCAATGCATTGGCATCGTGGAATACATTACCTGAGAGCTGTACGGTCGGAATAGTGAAATCAGCGGTTACGATGCTGACATTACTTTCCAGTCCGCCATTGTCGGTCACAAAGAATGGAATTTCTACCACCGCGCCGCCATCGACAGGATCGACAACCACAGACAGGCCTGTTGCAGGAAGCGTGAGGTTACCAGCCGGCCAAACCTGCTGACCAGCTCCCGGCGTTGTGCCCGGGGCCACATAAGTAGTTCCGTTGATGGTGATCGTGGTAACATCCTCAGGGAACTCGGTGAAGGTAATCGAGGCCACGGTTCCATCAGTATCGGTCAGGCCGAAATGGGACGTCAGGTCAACGGTCGTCGTACCGCCAGGGTTAGGCTGGGTAGGCTCTGTTCCGCCGGTGGTTACCGGGGGCAGCTGGATACCGAAGTTCGCATTGGTCACATTGGTACCTGCCACGGTCACGCCGGTAAGGATACCGCCGACTGCATCATCGCTACCCACGCCCGCACCCAGGTTCTCGCCTGTGTTCACCCATCCCGCAGGAAGGCTTGGCGTAGTAGAACCGGTAGAGGTTTGGTGCAATACGATGCTGTAATCACCCGGCGATCTCACGCCGAAATCATAAGTGCCATCCGCATTCACGGGCACCGTTTTCACGGCAGCGCCAGTCGAATCCACCAGGGTCACAAAAAGGCCGGTCGGGATAGCAGGATCGGTAGCTGTGCTGTTGACAGTCACATCTTTCAACGCATTCGCATCGTGGAATACATTACCTGTCAATGTTACCGGGGCAAAGCAAGCCTCGGGCGCATTGATAGCGACACTGACCTGTTTTACCAACTGGCACTGGCTTGCATTGTCGGTCACGGTCACCGTATAAGTTCTTGGCGAACCGGTAGTGACGGTCGGGTTGGCAATAAATGCATTGGAAAGACCAACAGACGGGCTCCATGCATACGAGTAACTTCCCGAGGAAGTCACATTCAGAGGCAATGTGGCAGAAGTACCTTCGCAAAGCGCCACGTCGCCGGTTGTGGCGGCAATGGTGTTTGGATTAACCACAACTACCACTTCTTTATAGTTGCTGCAACCTGTTGCCGTGTTGGTCTGGGTCAGACGGTAGGTCTGGGTAGAGCCGGCAGCGATAGTAGTAGAGGTTGCATTGGGGCTGGTTACGCCAGCGACCGGGCTCCATTGCCATGTAGTATTCGCAGGTGCGGTACCAGCCAATGAAAGTGTCGCCACGCCACCTTCGCAAATAGCGGTGTTACCAGCGATGGTAAAGTTGGCTGGCGTGTTGACGGTTACTATTACGTCGTCTGTTGTAGTACAGCCGTTTAGGGTAACACTCACCGTGTATGTGGTCGTCACAGTCGGCTTCACAGTTGGCTGGGCCACATTCGCCGCGCCTACAATGCTTGCGCCCGTCCACGAGTATGTAGCGCCTGCGATGGCAGGGGTACCGATTACAGCAGATTCACCCGGGCATAGCGTAGCGTTGCTGCCTGCATTGGCCGACGGGCTCACTTTAACCTGATCGGTGAACACGCAACCGCTAGGCAAGGTCACGGTTACCGAATAGATTGTTTCCAAGGTCACTGTTGCGGTGGGATTAGCCACTGTTGCGCTGCTCAAACCCGTTGCCGGTACCCAAAGATAGGTCGCGCCAGCAGGAGCGGCAGGGTTTCCGGCTGCACCGTATCCGATCGCGATGGGCCCGACAGGACATACATTCTGGTCAGCCAGGTCGAGGCCGGTTACCGGGTTAACGGTCAATGTTACCTGGTCGGTGAGCGGGGTGCTGCATCCGGGGTAGCTCACTTTTACCACATAGGTGGCCGTTGCCGTCGGGTTGAGCACGGTCGGGTTGGCGGCTGTGTTGCTGCTTAGCCCGGTCGCGGGTGTAATGCCGTCGGCCATAAACCATTCATATTGCGCAAAAGGCTCGGCAGCGCGTCCCAGTTGTGCCGGCTCTCCCTGGCAGGTCGTCAAAGCTGCGCCGGCATATTCACCGGTACTTACGGTGTTGCTCAAAACGACCGTGTCTTTGGCGATACAGCCCGACAATGGATCGGTAACCGTTACGATGAAGCTTTGCGGAGTGGCCGAAGCAAATTGTACCTGGGGCTGGGCATCGGTCGGTCCTGTACCATTGGTCCATGCGGCATTGGATGGTTCCCACGAATAGGTCCAGTTAGTGCCCGACGGGGCCGGGGAACCCAGGGTGACAGTAGCTCCATTACAAACCGCACGATCGTTGCCTGCATCGGCAACCGGTGCAGAGACATTGACAACTACGGTTTCGCGGTTCTTGCAACCAGATGCGGTTTCAGTGATCACAACCTGGAACGGCGTTGTACCGGTAACGGTGGCCGTAGGGTTGGCAACAGTACTGCTGCTCAATCCGGTTGCGGGTGTCCACGCATAGGTAAAACCGGAGATAGGCGTGCTGCCAATCTGAATCGTGGTGCCGGGACAGGTATACTTGTCTTCTGCTGAAAAAGCGGGCAATGACCATCCCGGAGGGTTGATCACAATCGATTTCTGGCAAGTGATTGAACCGTCATACTTGTTGGTCACAGTTACTGTAATGGTAGCCTGCGCGGTCGAGGTGATATTTACCGTCGCTGCATGGGCATTGTCCACCAGGTTGGCGGGGCTCCACGAGAAGTTGTAATCCGAAGCGGGGAGAGTGGTTCCCAGTTTCAAGGCCACCGGTCCGAATACTTTCGGGCAGGCCTGGTCGGAAAGTGTTACAATTTCAAAATCGCAACCGCCCGTGCCTGTGCAAGGCTGCACCAGTACACCGGCAGTACAGGAAACGCCGTTCAAAGTAACTGTCCGTCTGAAACGGGTCACGCCGCTGTTACTCTTCAGATAAGCATTCTTGCCGTTGCCGGCAGTTTGCAAAATAACGCCGTCGCCGGAAACTACGCTCCATGTATAGGTTGTACCTGGCGCATTGTCTTCATCCAGATGGTTACTCCATACCGGTCCGCAGACGGTCTCATCCTGATCGCTGATGCGCGAGTTGAGTACCGAAACTTTCACCTCGTCGGTGAATGCGCAGCCATTTTTGACGGCCGTAACAGTATAGTTGATCGATCCACCGGTCACCGCTGCCGTTCCCGCGTTGAAAACCGGATTGGCTACCTGCGAAGCGGAAAGATACTGGCCGGAAGTCCAGGTATAGGCAAATGTCGCATCCGCGGTGCCGCCCAATGTGACAGACGTATTTTTACAAATCGTCTTATCCGTGCCGGCAAACGTTAATGCGCTATTTGGCGCTGTTACCGGGGTTACGGTCACATCGTCGGTCGTTACACAGGTGCCGCCGCCTTTTTGCTGAACGGTGACGGTCAAACGGTATACGGTTGCAGCAGTCGGGTTGGCAATGGGCTGTGCACAGGTGGTGCAGCTTAGTGACGACACCGGATCACCCGAAATGCTCGTCCAAACATATGAAACCGAAGGGCTGGAAACGGGTGGTGCACCGATCTGAACGCCACCGGCACCCTGACAGATAGACTTGTCGGTACCTGCATTGGCGATAGCGGGAACGATTGTAACCTGGTCGATATCCACGCAGCCAGCCGCGTCGGTTACCTGTAACGTGTAGGTTGTAGTGGCGGTAATACCCGGAGTGGTCCACGTGCCGGTTGAAGCGAGCGGCGTACCATTGCTGGTGCTGCCTTCATACCACTGAAAAGTGTAGGCGGGTGCTCCACCGGAAGCAGTTCCTGCCAGCTGTACCGTATTCAAACCGGGCCCGCAGACAAACCATTGCGGCCCGTCGGCATTGGCGATCGGCGATACATCGGTACCGATAATTACCGATGCCACCCCGGAACTATCCACTGTGATGAAACCGCAAAAACCGTCGTTGACCTTCACGATCCGGCGGTAGTAAGCCGAAGTGTTCCTGGCCAGCGGCTGCAAATCCTTGAATACCTCGCCGGGCATATCCGCCCACGGCCCCGTCGCGCTTTCGGCAATTTGCCATTGGTAAAGCATTGTTGTGCTGTAACCGGACGGCGAAGTAATAGCAGCAGGGCTCGCATTGATTACCTGGGGAATTCCCAGGATACAAGCCTGTTGGCTGGCTGGTGAAAGCGTGGTCGTAGCGAATTGGAGATTATCGGGAACGGGATGGGCCGATAGCTTCCAGACATACTGAGAGCGGATATTTCCATTCGCCGTCGGTGTGATCGCATACCTGCAAGGGCCGAACTGGGCGTCGGTGGCATAAACCCCACCCGCATAAATGTCGCCAGTGGCGTCTACACCAACGGATAGCCCGTCTTCAAGGCCAAGGGTGGCGCTTGCCCCTCCCGCAGTTTTGATCCATACGAAACCCGCGTCGGTGGTGTACTTGCTTACAAAAATATCTGTGCTGGCAATGTTGGTGCCCCGGTTGGTTACCTTAACGACCCCTGCTCCCGGGTCCCAGTCGCGGTCCAGGAGTGCGGGCGCATTGGAATAGCGGCCGGTAGCCAGCAGATTTCCGGCATTGTCGAGGGTAATGTCCCCAACAGCATTGCCCTGGAACATTCCCCAGACGTAATTCCCGCTCCCATCCCATTTGGTGATGAAACCGGCTGCGGGTATGTCGGTAGTACCCGGACCTGGGTCCAGGTCCATGGTGCCCGACGCGTTTCCTCCGATATAGATATTACCCGCACCATCCGCTTCGATTTCCGATACGCTGCTGGTGGCGGTATTTGCAATCGTCTTGACCCATTGAAATGTTCCGGCGCTGTTCAATTTTGTGATAAACGCCGTTTGGGTCGTCACCGCAGGAAGAGAAAGGGCGCCAAAATCGGAAACTCCGCCATTTGCGCCCAGAGTACCTCCGACAAACACGTTGCCATTTCCATCAACAGACAGTGAGGTTCCATTGTCGTTGAACGCTGCCCCCATTCGTCTGGCCCATATAAATGAGCCGTCGGAAGCCAGTTTTAAAACATATGCGTCAATTGCCGATGCACCCGGCGATGTCAGCTCGGACACCCCTGCACCCGGGTTGAAGTCGACCGTATTGGCAAAGAGCCCGGCTACATAAATATTGCCGGAACCATCGGTTTTGATCTGGTTACCTGCCCCGTTGCTTCCTGCGACAGCGGAGGTGTCTCCCAATCGGGCAGCCCATAAATAGTTTCCGTTGCTGTCGAGCTTGAGTATAAACGTTTCAGTGCCGTTTGACGCTCTGGTCGAAAGTTCTGCAACGCCACTACCCGGGTTGAAGTCGGCGGTTCCCCTGAATGACCCGGCGATAAGCAGGTTTCCTGACGCATCGACCGTGATGGAAGAACTGGTGAACTGAACCGTAGCACTGATCTGTTTGACCCACACCAGGTTTTTGTTTTTATCCAGCTTCTGGATGTAGGCATAAGCCGGTAGCTCCTGCCGTCAAAGGGGTTACGCCCGGACCGGGATCGAAATCGACGGTTTCGAAGTAATTCCCGACCATATAGGTGTTTCCTGCCGGGTCGGTAGCGCCTCCCCGCGGGGTAGCTACGGCCCCTGCTGTAACCAGGCCGGGTTCTGCTACCCACACATGACCTACGTCCTGCGTTGCTTGGGCCCGCGCCTGGCCGGATTGCAGCCAGAGCAAGAAAAGGCAACATAAAGCTGCCAGCCCGGCATTGCGGCCCGATCGTGCTGGATTGCCCAATCGCCTGGCAGTCAATGCTAACTTGATAAATAATTGTTTCATCATTTAATGTAGAGTTTGGTTCGTTAAAAGCGCCTTGGCGGCATACATTTTCATTTTATCATAGGCAGTCACTGGGTTGAGGTGGACGATTTCTCGGAGTTGTGTGTGTATAATGCTTGAAATCTTGTCGGCGGCAGATCCGGGACAGCACAGCGATTCCTCCCGTCCCTTTCGGACATACGGGCCGGTAATCGCCTTTCCAGGTATTCGAGAAGTACAACCGGGACGAGTATCAATCCCCGACTTTCTTGGATAGTTCGAGGACGCTGGTGACGCCCATTTTTTGAAATATCCGGGCCTTGAAGGTGCTGACAGTATTGGAGCGAAGGTTTAAATCCAGCGCGATCTCCTTCACCCATTTGCCCTTTATTAACATATTCATCACTTCCCGCTCGCGTTCCGATAGTCCCAGCGGTGTCTTTCGGGTTTTGCCGCCAGAGATTCCTGTTGAAACCGTATCGAGCAACCTTTCCTGAACCGTCAGACTGACATACCGTTTTTTCTTCATGACCGTCGTGATGGCGGTGATCATTTCGTTTCTTTCCGCGGACTTCGATAAATAGCCGTTCGCACCGGCGGTAATATATTCCAATGCATGTGTCTGCTCATCCGCGGCAGAGCACATCAGGATTACCACTTCGGGCCGCCATTGTCTGATGCGTTCGATCATCAGCTTTCCCTTTCCTCCGGGTATATCGATATCGAGTAAGATCAAATCGAATGGAGATCCCTGTACATGCGCTATTCCGCTTTCAAAACTGTCTGCTTCGACAATGGTTGTCTGGGGATACAGTTCGTTCAGCACGATTTTTTGACTCATCCGGACCAGGAAGTGATCCTCAATTAGTAGAATTTTCATCATTCAAAATTTTTGTTGGTACGGGTGCAGTAATCAACTATTCGGTTTGTCAGTAATTGGGTTTCTTGTTGACTAAAACCTTGTTGAGCTTGATGGCCAGATCCACTACATTGTCTACTTCGAGCTTTTGGAAGATTTTTCGTTTGTAGTAGCCTACACTTTTTGAGCTGCCCCCGGCGATGACAGCGATTTCCTGATGCGACTTGTTGGTGACTAACAGATCGGCCATCAACTCTTCCCTTTTGGTCAGCGTCTGATTAAGAGGCTTTTCGGTAATGTGGGACAGTAATTGTTGTTGAATGTCGGAACTGATATACCGCGTGTTATTTTCGGCCCGCCGAAGGCCTTCATGGATTTCTTCCGGCAATGACTTGTTGGAAAACAGCGCCGTAGCACCAGCCCGGATAAACGTATACATGAACTGGGTCTGATCGCCGAGGTTGACCAGGATCGCCGTGTGCGGATTTGCATTCTTGAAATTGCCGAGCAGAACCGTGTCTTTCGCGTCGGCCGCTCCGGCGTCCAGGATCATCGCCTGGCATTCATATACGGGTGAAACCTCAATGGCATTCCGGACTGTGGTAGTTTCGACGATAATGCCATCCGGGTACTGTTTTTTGACAACAGCACGTATTGCCATCGAAAATAAATGGTTATCGGTAACGATTAATATCGTCATGAGCAGGTAGGGTTATTCATGAAAACGGGTGCTGCGCGTGCCGTCGGTTGAAGGTGTGACGGCCAGGGGCAAAAAAATGCTTGAAGGGCGTTCATCAACGATCCGGACCTCAATGGTGATCCGGATCGCATGACGTCACCTTGTAATGGCCACTTTGTGTGTGTTGATAGTGCCGTCAAACAGGGCCAGGGTAACGATGTAGGTGCCCGGTGCCAGTTTGCTGACATCGACGCCCTGATCGGAAACCTTTTGCTGCTGGAGTACATTCCTGCCCGACGTGTTCCTGATCGATACTTCCCGGACCCTGGCATAGTCGTTCACCAGAAGTTTGTCTGATACCGGGTTGGGGTAAGTGCTGATGGCGGCACCGTCGAATCTGACGTTACGGGCAATGCTATACGTGAACGTATTGTCCTTGTCGACCATCTTCAACCGGTACAGGTTCACTCCTGAAAGCGGGTTATTGTCTACAAAAGAATAGTCTACCAGTACGGCACTTTCCTCCGAGGAGGCAACGGTCCCGATATTGTTCCAGTTTTTACCGTTCGCGCTGCGTTCCACATCGAACCGGTCGCTGTTGGTTTCTTCGGTGGTAGTCCAGGTGAGTAAAGTTGTCTGCCCTTCGGCAACGGCCGCGAACCGGGTCAGGGTTACCGGCAGCGGAACGACAAGCGAGGCAAATGTGTAGGCTGTGTAAGTATCGGGGGCCAGGGGATTTACGGTCGTGATCGAGCCCGCGGACAGGTCGCTGGTGCCGCCTAAAACCGACGTGACATCGGTTTTCGAAGGGATAGCCTCCCATTGGGTCCCATTCCATCCAACAATGGTCAGTTTGCCGAGTTGTCCACCGGTCAATGTGGAAATGGCGCTGCCTGCGTCCCAGGTCAATGTCAACGGGGTCGCATTTGCCCCGTCGATGTCCCAGTATTCGACAGTGCTAACGACCTCGACGTTAAGTCCCATGCTGCTGGTAGCGAACGGCCCTCCGGAGGGAAGCGCGGCATAGTCCGAGCCTGTGAACAGGTTACTTGTAACGGCGGTATTGGCGTCGGCATGAAAATAGGCGCCCATGACGCCATCTGCCGAAGCCGCAAACTGACCCAGCGAACCATTGTCTCCGACAGGGAAAATAAATTGCCCCGCCCCGTACTTACGCACATAGCCGTCCACATAGCCCGCATCTGAAGCACCTGTGGAGGTAAGGTTATCACCCGCGAAATTGAGCACGCCGAAGTTGCCTGCTGCGCGCTCGGTCAGGATAACGCCCGGCTGGGCGCCACCTCCGCCTGTAACGAAGTTATGGTTGCTGAAAAAGGTCATCTGGGCACCGCCGAAGATCGTCGTATTGCCCTGGCTGCCTTCCTGCGCCTGGGCAACTACGCCCGGCAAAAGCAAAGTACCAAGCAGTGCCCTGCTGATCCATCCTTTTCGGGACGCATTGGTATATCGTTGTTTCATTATAAAGTCCGTTTAATGGCATTTAGGGATCTAGTTTTTATTACAATCGATACGGGTACCGGAGAAGAAAATCGCGGCAGTAGTTACCGAATCAGGCTTGACGCCGCTGACATGATCGGAATTTATTTGAAACGTGACCTTGTCGCCTGCTGTAAAGTAATTGGCAGATGTTACATCCTGCCATGCCCCGACTCCGTAAACCAATTCGGGCGAAACAGTGTGACTTAAAAGACCCTTGGAAGCGGAAACCAAATCAATAGAGGTATTTCTGGAACCCGTAGTGCCGATAGCAACATTGTAAGTACCCACTGAGCCGTGGAAGATGTAGAATCCATTCTCAGGGATGGTATATTCCCCGGTTGCACTATCATATGCGCCGGACGGAGAGTAAACAACGTTATTAGCAATCAGCTTGACTGGCGTATATACGCCGGTATTGACAACCGGCGTGGTTGTATTATCGCCCTTCGCATCAAAGCTGGCGCACCCGGCTCCGCTTGTTTGCCAGCTGCCGCCCCCGTTGGCATCGGAGGTAAATACTTTTCCGGCACCCTGGGTTCCATCCGTGATGGTCACCTGTCCGGTTGTTTTGTTAATGGAGGTTTTTCTTCCGGGGGTAGAAGCTTCTACTTCCAGGTTATTATTCGGGTCAATGGTCGTAGGGTTGCTTCCGATTTTGACCTGTGCGAAGGAGACTGATGATGCCGCAAGTCCCACTGTTAGTACAAATGCTGAAAATAGTGTAGATGTTTTCATAACGGATTTGTTTAATGCAAATAGTTGGAGAGGAATGATGTAAGCAGGTCCCGGGTTACAAACTATAACCCGGGGCCTGCTTTCGATATCACCTTGTAACGATTATTTTGTGTGTGCTGATAGTGCCGTCAAACATGGTCAATGTGATGACGTAAATGCCTTGTGGAAGCCTTGTTACGTCAATTCCGGCAGAAGACGGTTGTTGACTCGCAAGGACTTTCACACCGCTAGCGTTATGTAAATCTGCTTGTTTGACTAATTGATGGTCGCGGATCAGAATCTTGTCTACTACCGGGTTCGGGTATGGTACCAAACCGATGCCGGCTACTATTTCCGCCGAACGGATAGTGCTATACGCGAAGGTTCCGTCCAGGTCGACCATTTTTAGCCTATAAAAATTTCGGCCTGTCAGCGGATTGGTATCTGTATGGGAATAATTGACGAGCACTTTGCTGTCACCCTGGGAAGAAACCGAGGCAATGAGGCTCCATTGCTTTCCGTTGCTGCTACGTTCGATATCGAAACGGTCGCTGTTGGATTCCTCGGTTGTCGACCAGTTGAGTACGACAGTCCGGCTTTCGGTAACCACTGTAAACCTGGTTAAAGTGACCGGCAGCGGAAGGGTAAGCGATGCGAACGTATAGGCCGTATAGGTATCGGGGGCCAACGGTGAGGTTGTCGTGATAGAACCGGTTGTCAGGTCGCTGCTGCCGCCCAATACCGATGTAGTATCCACTTTGGATGGAATGGCTACCCATTGTGTCCCGTTCCATCCGACAATCGTCAGCTTGTTGAGCTGGCTGTTTGTCAATGTACCGATGGCACTTCCGGCGTCCCATGTCAAGGTCAGCGGCGTAGCATTCGCTCCATCGATATCCCAATACTCAACCGTGCTCACAACATCGACATTGGTACCCATGCTGCTGGTGGCAAAAGGGCCGCCGGTGGGGAGTGCAGCGTAGTCGGTTCCCGTGAAAAGATTGCTGGTAACGGCCGTATTGGCATCTGCGTGAAAATAGGCGCCCATCACGCCATCGGCCGAAGCCGCAAACTGGCCCAGCGAACCATTGTCTCCGACAGGGAAAACAAATTGTCCCGCCCCGTACTTACGCACATAGCCGTCCACATAACCCGCGTCTGAGGCACCTGTGGAGGTAAGGTTATCGCCCGCGAAATTGAGCACGCCGAAGTTGCCTGCTGCGCGCTCGGTCAGGATCACGCCCGGCTGGGCACCGCCACCGCCGGTAACGAAGTTATGGTTGCTGAAAAAGGTCATCTGGGCACCGCCGAAGATCGTCGTGTTGCCCTGGCTGCCTTCCTGCGCCTGGGCGAGGTTTCCAACTAAAAGCAAGGCTGTCGAGGCAGCCAGACTTATCCATCCTTTTCGGGATGAAGTGGTATAGTTTTGTTTCATTGTAATGTCTGTTTAATGCTTTGAATGGATGTTTGCGTTCGAAAGCAACTTACTTTCAAACCCGCGATCAGCTAACTGAAAGGCCTATCAAAATGGCCCGACAGCATAGGTTTCCGTAAATCGCAGTTCGCCGGAAAAGAAACCGGTTTGAAACCAGAAGTAAAGCGTTTGAGGACCCGCAACCGTAACTCTGAACGATGGGGTTGTATGGTATGCCCCACCGGCAATAACCATCCATTCCGCTGCCACGCCCACCGCATCATAAGTTGAAGGGCTGGTCGACAAAGCGGTATTGATAAAAGCCTGGTTACCGACAGGGTAAACTGTGGAAGCTGTCGGCATCGTCCATTGGGCGGTAACCATGTAAGTACCTGCCCTGGGCAACGTGATCGTTGCACCTGAATAGGTAGCAAACGTTCCCGTATTGGTGACCGTTACCTGATTCCCCGTAGTTCCGTTGACCATTGCCCCGGCCAATGGATTTTGCCAACTGGTACCGCCGGCTGCATCCGAAGTCAATACTTTTCCGGCGCCCTCAGTACCGTCGGTAATGGTTACCTGGCCCGTTGTTTTGTCTATTTTCGTCTTGCGTCCGGGGGTAGAGGCCTCCACTTCCAAATTGGAGTTGGGCTCGATAGTCGTCGGGTTCGTTCCAATTTTCACCTGTGCGAAAGCGGTGGAAGAGCCGACAAGCATTGCGGCGGCAAATAGCGCTGAGGTTAACTTTGTCCTGGAAATTTTGGATAATAGAATTTGTGTTTTCATATCGATGAGTTTTAAAATATCAGCATTTACCGGCTCACGGATTTTGTATTCTCCACACCACTAAGCAGCCGTTCCAGCTGTGATATACGGTTATTGAGTTCGGAGTAAGAGGCTTCTTTATGTTTTAGTTCTGCGCTCAGCTGCGCTTTCTGGCTTTCTAGAGCTTCTACTTTCTCGTTCAACTCTTGCACCGATTTAACCAGCATGGGAACCAGCTTGCTGTAATCCACCTGCCAGGGGTTAGCTTTGGCATCGGCACCGCCAACGGAAACGGCTTGTGGGTAAACTTTGTGTAATTCCTGAGCCAGTACACCGGTGGAAAGCGTTTTTTTGGAATCTGCTTTGAAATTATAATCATACACCCTGACGGCTTTCAACGCTTCCAGCCCGAATTTCGTGGTGTGGATGTTTTCTTTCAGGCGTTGATCTGAAGTGGTCATGTAAACTACTCCCGCTGCGCCGTTGTATCGGATTGAGCCAACACTAGCCGGAACGCCATCCACAGTAAAAATGGCGAACGAATTTTCGATGGTACCTGAAGGCTTGGCAAGATGGAGCGGGGCGCCGCCTCTGCGCTGGATGCCGACCCACAAATCCGCACCCGTAGCGTATACCTGCATACCGTCTATATTGGATGTCCCGGTCCAAATGTCGCCGGATTGTGTGCCTGGACCTGCCAGGATCTTGGTAGTTCCGCGAACATCCAGCCAGGCTTGCGGCGCTATCGTATTAATGCCAACGGCACCAGATTGCATCACGACCGCATGCGCGCTACTAGCGCCCTCTACATCCAGATTGGCACCTGGGGTGATCGTAGTCGGGTTTGCCCCGATTTTAACCTGGGCCATGGAGGCGGTCGATGCCGTGGCAGCTACGGCGAATGCGATCGCCGATAACAAATACTTTGTTTTCATATCGTTGACGTTTAGAAATTGTGGAATTGCCTTTTACGTGCACAGAGGATATTCAACCGCCCGGTGCATCAATCTATTTTGGTAACGGTCATGTAAGCACGTCCGCAGGTACCGGTCCAGATGGGGTTCACGGGAGGATTTCCGTCCGTCTGCATCGTGTACCCTTCCAGCGAGATGCCGTCGCCAGTTGTTAATCTGCCCGTGTAAACGACAGATTGCCAGTCCCCGGCCGTCGCGCCCATCGGGCTGGTTCCCTTGAAGATGGGACCGCCATTTTCCGATACTACCCATATCCTCGTCCACAGTGTGACACCGGCGCCGGTGGTGCTGATGCAAGAAAGCCCTACCTGGACCGAGTACGTGCCATCCGAAGGCACAATAAATCTTTTTGCCCCGCCATCCCAGGACGCTGCCCCCAGGGTCGGGACCAATGGCAGGCGCTGGCTGGGTTCATCGTGTGTAGTAAATGTCGGAATGGTGGCCAGGCCGGTAATGGCCCCGCTGAATGCTGTCACCGGTATCGCAAGGTCCGACTGGCTCCGCCAGGTAGCAACTCCGTTCGCGTCGGAAGTAAGTACTTTCCTGTCGCCCTGGGAGCCGTCGGCGATTGTCAATTTACCCGTGGTTTTGTGGATACTGATTTTTTTGGTCGGATCGGAGCTTTCGACTTCCAGGTTATTGTTCGGATCGATTGTGGTCGGATTCGAACCAATTTTAACCTGGGCAAAAGTGAGTGATGACACAGCCAATACCGCATTGAGCAGCAGCGTAGAAATTAGTCGACGTGTTTTCATATAACTGATTTTAGATTAACAAATGCTTTTCGTGTAAGCGACCAACCGGTCATGAGGCATTGATCATCCGCTTGTCCCGAATAGGCCTGTAATGCGGAGCGCCGGCTCAATCCTGACCTTTTGGTCTGGAACAAACATAGAGAGACTGTCCCGAACCGACCCGTCGAGATCTACAAAAACAACCCAGATATAGATCTACAAATGTAGTAGCAAGTCGACGTTGAGGCTTGTTGTTATTGGGCGTGCCCCTGACAGACCCGGATTGCGGGGACGGATAGCGGTGGCGTCAATGTGTCGCCCCGGCCACAATTATGGGTAGCGAGGTAAAGTTCCGCGCAGTCCGGCAGGAAACTTTGAAACCTATAACCGGGAGTTATACGTAGGGGAATGTCTACAAATTAATTTTATGTTAACTGCGCCCAAATGTGTCGAATAGCAGGCATCTGACACCTGGTGGAAGCCCACCTGCGGAATATCCGGATCGCGCATCGAATGCCGGGCATCGAATGCCGGGCATCGAATGCCGCGCAGCAAAAACAATTGCTGGAAGGCAACGGCTGAATAGGCGCCGGTCGGAAGAAGATTCTATTTTTAGTCTATGATGGTTTAACGTGCCAACCCGCAAAAGGGTTAACTGTCGCACAGTTTGGCCCGCCATCCCGACCAATCCCGGGAACGCTAGTTTGCAACATTGAGTTGTCAGGTAACGATTCGATTTCCTTCCAGGTAATTCCTGTCAAAGGAATTTTAAGCCGTCGCGCCCAAATCGTATCGGATTGGCCAGCGTATGTGCCGATGTCGATATAAACAAACTTATTATCTGCGGAACCTTGAACAAAACTGCCCGATAATTTGGGGAGTTGATCTTTTGAGCTATCACCTTTCACCTTAACTGTAAACGTAAAGGTTAAATCGTTGGAGGTGGCAATTTGCTTTTGAACGGTTTCGTAATTCGTACCAGCCCCCTTTTGCAGGCCAAAAACCACGTCTGGCGTGGGTTTGATAAGGATGATTTGCAGTGTTATTTCGGATTCCACTTTGTTTTCGAAAAAGTCAGTTATTTAAATGGCGTAGCACGAGCCGGGCATAAAAACCTGAGGGGAATTTTTATTTTTTCTGCTGGAACTGCGGCCTGGTTTTATTCTATTGTGAAGTTAAAAAATAAAAGTTAATACTTTTAAATCCGTTATTTGTGGTAGTCAAACGTCTTCCGCATGTCACTGAAAGGGCCAATTGTTATTATCGATGATGATGTCGACGACCAGGATATGATCGGGGCGATGCTAGAAGAGCTTGCGCTCGTTAACCCGAGCCGCTATTTTGAAAATGGCCAGGCTGCATTGGACTATTTGTTGACTACTCCGGAAAGCCCGTTGCTGATTTTGTGCGATATCAACATGCCTGTCATGAATGGACTCGAACTGCGCGATCAGATTGACGGTGACCCCTATTTGAAAAAGAAGTCGATCCCATTCATTTTCCTGACGACCTCCGATAGCCCTGTACTCGTGCGCAAGGCTTACAATGGCACCATTCAGGGATATTTCAAAAAATGTAACAGCTTCCAGGAAGGCAAGGGCCAACTTCAATTGATCGTCAATTACTGGAAAGACTGCCTCCATCCCAATAATTGCAGGTAATCCCAGGATCCGGATTGACGCACCGGCAACGCTACCCCCATTGGTCCTGACTTAGACTACCAATCTCCTCTGGCATGGTATTTGGCATACTGATGCCTCACAACAAACAGAGATCAATATGGGAACTAATGACAACGTAAGTGGTATTATCGGCGAGTTGATTGAGATTAACAATGACCGGGTCGCCGGCTTTGAGAAGGCGATTGAAGATATCGAGGACGAAAACATTGATTTGAAAACGATATTTGAGGAATATGCCCAGCAAAGCCGCAAGTATGTACAGGAGCTATCTGCGATTGCCGGCACTGCCCCGCATCTGGAAGAAGATAAAAGTGTCAGTGGTACATTGCACCGGGCCTGGATTGATATCAAATCGTTGTTCGGCGGTAGCGACCGTGCCAGCATTCTCTCCGAAGCCGAGCGTGGCGAAGATGCCATCAAGAAAGCTTACCAGGATGCATTAAGCAACAACGAACTTGGTATGCAGGCACTGGAAATTGTCAGAGGGCAGGCGCAGGGAATCTACGCTGCACACGACCGGATCAAAGCTTTGCGAGATACCGCCAAAGCCTGAGACCGGTAAACAAAAACCGAAGCTGCCTCGATTGAGAGGCAGCTTTTTTTGAGTAATGCCTTGATTTACACGGGATTTAGCGATCCATCCAAAACTCGCGCATGAAGATTGCCACATTTAACATCAACGGTATTAACGGGAGGTTACCGGTGCTGCTACGATGGCTCGCGGAAGGGCAACCCGACATCGTTTGCCTCCAGGAGCTGAAAGCGCCCACGGATAAGTTTCCCGCGGCAGCGCTCTCTAAGATAGGCTACAACGCCATCTGGCACGGGCAAAAAATGTGGAACGGGGTAGCGATCCTTGCCAGGGATATGGATTTGCAAGAAGTCCGCAACACACTTCCCGGTGATCAGCACGATGACCATAGCCGGTACATTGAGGCGATCGTCGGCCGGATGCTGGTTTGCTGCCTGTATCTTCCCAACGGCAACCCGGCGCCCGGCCCGAAATTCGATTACAAACTAGCCTGGTTTAAAAGGTTAAAGAAGCACGCAAAGTACTTGCTATCCGAGCAGGTGCCGGTCGTTCTGGCGGGGGACTATAACGTTATTCCAACCGCGCTCGATGTATACAAGCCTGAGCGCTGGGAGGATAATGCTTTGTATTTTCCGCAGGCCCGAAAGGCGTACAAAGACCTTGTGGGCCAGGGTTGGACAGATGCTATCCGTCACCTTCATCCGCAGGAAAGAATTTACACATTCTGGGATTATCTGCGCAATGCCTATGAACGGGATGCCGGCCTTCGTCTGGACCACCTGTTACTAAGTCCTCAAATTGCGCCAAGGCTTGTCGCGGCAGGGGTGGACAGCAACGTCAGAGGATGGGAGAAGGCAAGTGATCACGCGCCGGTTTGGATCCAGCTTTTGGATCAATGAAAGTCTTGATATATTCTCGTTTCATGTGAACATGTCACTCTGCGACTTTAATAACGAACGCGGTCAGTTCCGCCATCTTGCCATCCTCGAAACGCCAAACGTCACAATAGGAATAATGGGTCAGAATCCTGTCCTGGTCCTTTAAATCGATTTTGCCGATTGCGGTAACATAATCGCCTTCTGCGATCAGATTTTCAACCTGGAATTTTGGTGGCTCCAAATAGGTTTCGGCCATGTATTGCCGGACAGCTTCTTTTCCCGTAAGCGTTTGCTCGCCGACGAAAGTCCATACGACGGTATCCGTGCAGAATGCTAAAAATCCTTCGTTGTCGCCGTTCGTTACTGCGGCATTGGCTGATTGCAATACTTCTTTATTATCCATCTTAGTGTAAATGCTTGTTTGACATTTTATCGGTCGCCCCACGACGACGCTGCAAGATAGGGAGGTGATTTCGGATTTACGATGGCAAAATGTGGACGAGATCTGCGCAATTACTCCTTCAATCTTACAGCTAGGTTTAAGTTAACAGCCCTGCTAATTTGTAAACAAACCGTTGTCGCAATGATCAGTACGGAAATGATCGTTGCGGCGACGAATGGCTGAAAGGAAATGTCGACCCGGTAAGCAAAGGTTTGCAACCATTTGGAGGCTATCAAAAGGGAGGTTGGCCAGGCTATCAAATTGGCTATAAGCATGATATAAAAGAATGGCGTTCCTAACGTAACCATAAGGTCCCTTCCTCGTGCACCGAATACTTTCCTGACGGCAATTTCCTTCATTCTGAGGTGGATCGCTTGCGCTGCCGAGGCAAAGAAACCCAGGGAGGCGATGAGCAGGGCCAAAATCGAAAAGTAAGTTAATATCGATTGCGACTGCTCTTGTTTAGCATAGACCTTACCATACAGCTCGTCGAGGAAGTGGTAGTTGAAATTATCCCCATCCAACTTATTAATGCTGCTCCATTCGCGGCCGAGGGTGGCCAGTACAGCCGGTATTGCATTGCCTTCGACACTGATCATAATTTGCGTCTTAGGAACTCCAAGCGGGTTGTTCATCAGATACACAGTGGGTTGAACGTACGACTCGAAGCCGGATGATTTTACATCTTTGGTCACGCCGATGATCCTGTAATGGCCGCTGCGGCCTTGGATCATCGTGCCGACAGGATTCGCCAGCCCCATCTTTTTGGCCGCAGTTTCGTTGATGATTGCATTGGCGGAGTCTACGGGGAATGAGGAGGAGAAAGTTTGACCTTGTTTCAACCGGATGTTCAGGGTTTCAAAATAGTGGTAGCCAACCGCGACGGTCTGCATGGCATGTGTTCTGTTATGCACCACATACTCGTGGGAAGCCGGCATGATCCCCCCTGGAACATGGGACGATACGGCGACGTCTTTCACACCGGGAATCGCTTTTATCCGTGCATCAACGGATTCGAAACTTGCGGGGGTGTTATAAATCGCGAGATTATCGATATATAACACCTGCTTCGCCTGAAAGCCCGGATCTTCCGATTTCATGAAACTGACCTGCTGATTGATGACGATCAGCACGATGACAAAGCCGATGGCAAATGTAAATTGCAGTACCGGGATTACGCCTTTCGCCCAGGAGAACTTTCCGCCTTTTTCGAACTGATTTCCCCTTAACACCTCGGCAGGCCTGAATCCGGCCATCACCACGGCCGGATAGGCCCCGGCCAATAGCGTTAATGCTACCACAGCAAGCAGAAGCTGCATGGCTATCACGCCGTTTATTCCGGAAATCGACAGGTTTACATCCAGCAGTTGATTAAAATAGGGTAAACCTAATGCTACAATCCCGATCGAGATAACGAAGGAGACCATGCATTGGAAAAAAATCTCTGTCAGGAACTGAAAGGCGATCTGTCGTCTGCTAATACCGCTAACTTTCTTGATACCAACTTCTTTGGAGCGCCTGTTGGCCTGCGAAACATACAAATTTGTGAAATTTACACCCGTAACAATCAATATGATCAGCGCAAGAACGATGAGGCCTTTTACAATTTGATCGTTGACGTGAGAACCGTAATGAGGCTTCAAATGCAGATTTTTTAGCGGGTCTAAAAAAATCGTGGGCGCATTCGACATGGCGAGCGCTTCCCTGGCGACGAGGCTGGTGTCTGCCAAAGCGGCTTCCCTGTAAATCGTATCGATCTTTTTTGAAAGCAGACCGATATCCGTACCGGGCTTTACTAACAGGAAAGTCTGGTAAATCTGGTTGGCATAGCTTTGGTCTTTGCCCTGCGTGATATCCTCGCTGAACCCGATGCAGTCGAAACTGAAATTGGTGTTACCCGGCGCATCATCGGCAACCCCGGCAATGGTCATCGGCATCCCGTTCCTGGACATCATCATGACCGTCTTATTTTGAACATTGCTTTCGCCGGGAAAAAGTACCCCGGCAGTACGCGTGGAAAGCAAAACCGTAGGCGCGGCATTGTTAGACGTCAGCTGAAAACCCCTGGGTTTAATTCCCAACATACCGGCCAGCGAATAGTCGGCGCCCACCCAATTTTTGATCAAGAACCTGCCCGAATGCGTGAAGAACGGTATTTGAAACAATGCTGTATTCATACGGCCCGTTTCTTCAACTTCCGGACACGCGTTTTTGATAGCCGCGGCCAATTTTCCCGGCGTGTAAGGCGAAGCTCCGTTAGGCATTTCCCGCTCTACCAGGAAAATCCGGTCAATATTGCCGTTCCACTGATCGTAGCTTGTTTCATTAGCAACATACAACGAGACGAAAGTAAACGTGGCCAAACCGAGCGCAAGCCCGGCAATGTTCAGGAAATTATACCCTTTGGATTTAAGAAAGGCCCGTAATGCAATTTTAAGATGAACCATCTTCACAGGTTTTTAGTAGAATAAAGCGAATAGCTTCTATAAGGAAGGATGCTTCGTTAATATACTAGTATTTACTAATATATTTAAATTTATTATATAACAAATCGGCTTCTTCCGGATTAAGTGAGATATAGTTAGAACGACGCGTAAAAAGTTATAAATGCCAGATAGAATTCGATACAAGACAAAGATCATGGTCATTGGTGCCGGCCAGGCCGGTTTGTCAGCAGCTTATCATTTAAAGAAATTGGGGTTGGAGATCGGACCTGACTTCATCGTACTCGACGCGGCTTCCGCAGCGGGTGGTGCATGGCAATATCGTTGGCCGTCGCTCACGCTTAGTACTGTGAACAAAATCCACGATTTACCGGGAATGTCTTTCGAAGAAACCCTTGACAAGGCTAGTGCGACCGTGCAAGCCAGCATCGCAGTGCCTCATTACTTCGACCTGTACGAGCAAAAATTCGGCATCCGGGTATTTCGCCCGGTGAAAGTAGAGAATGTGTATCTCCACAACGATCGGTTCTACATTGATTCGCCGAAAACGCTGTTTTCAGCAATGGGGATCATTAACGCCACCGGTACATGGGAAAACCCTTACATTCCGACCTACCCGGGGGCTGACCTCTTCGTGGGTGAACAGCTGCATACCAAAGATTTTAAAACTGCCGACTATTTCAAGGGAAAGCGCGTCGTTCTGGTTGGCGCTGGTATATCTGCAATCCAGTTACTCGACCAGATTTCAAAAGTTACCACTACGATCTGGGTCACCCGCCGCGAGCCCGTTTTTAGAGAAGGCCCTTTTGACGATGTTGCCGGCCACAAAGCCGTGGCGATGGTGGAAGAAAGGGTAAGAAACGGTCTGCTGCCTTCCTCTGTCGTTTCCGTAACCGGGCTGCCTCTATCGCCGGAAGTCGTGGACATGAAACGGAGGGGCGTACTCAACCGCTTTCCAATGTTCAGCGAGATCACCCGGACCGGTGTTAAATGGGAAGATGGCAGGGAAGAAAAGGCGGATATCATTCTCTGGAACACCGGCTTCCGAGGGGCGCTGGACCATTTGGAATCCGTTTTGCCCAGAGAAGAAACCGGTGGCATTATCATGGCCGGTCGGCTGGCAACGATGGTCGCAAAAGAACCCCGCATTCATTTACCGGGATACGGTCCGTCTGCGTCCACCATTGGGGCCAACCGTGCCGGGTTGGTGGCAGCCCGGGAGTTGATGGCGACTTTGGGTTTGGCAGAACGGCCGTATGACATTGTTGATAAAAAGTAGCTGCGGCAGATACTATTTCACCACAGTAGCTTCCAATTCCACATTCAACGTTTCGTACAGGCCCACTACCTGCATCAGCGTGACGGTCTGCTTCATGCCGTGTTTCGCCACGAAATCTTTGAAGAGGTCAAAACAGTTGCTGACAAATTCTTCGGAGGATGTCGAGTAAATCGTCAACCGGGCGATGTTGCTGCAATCGTAACCGGCCTGGCTGATGACCGTTTCCAGGTTATGGATCGCTATGCCCAGCTGGGTGCGCATATCGGCATTGCTGGATGTGCCATCGGCGTGTACCGCTGCCTGACCGGCAACGTACAACGTTCCCTTCACATCTTTAACTTCCACGGCCTGAACATAGCTGAGCGCATCTTGCCATTCCCATGGATTAATGATTCTTTTTTCCATTTTATTGTGAGTTGATTTTCAATGCAAACCTAGCGGAATGCCGGAAAACCCTCACGTGAGCCATCGCACGTCTTTGGTGTGACGTACCTCACATCCTGCTCAATGTCTCGCGGGAAACACCCAGGTATGCAGCCAGTTGTGTTTTGGGCAACCGTTGCAGCAGCGAAGGGTGCTGACTGACAAGCTGCTCGTAGCGCTGCCGCGCGTTCGAAGTCAGCAGGGAAAGAATGCGGCGCTGCGATGCCAGAAAGCCGGCCATTACTTTTTCCAGAAAGAAATGCTCGATTTTGGGCAGACCCGCGCGCAATGCATTGAAATCATCCAGCGACAAACAAAGCGCCTCGGTGTCTTCCAGGCATTCCATCGAAAGTGTGGCTCTCGTGCGGGTATAGTATGCCTGAAAATCATTGTCCCACCAATCCTCCATCGCGAATGCGAGAATATGCTGCTTGTCGGTCGCCTCGTCGGTATATACCAGCTTCGTAAGCCCGGAAAGCAGGAAGTAGTTGTAGGGTACCGGCTCGCCCTGCTGCACCATGAATTGATGTTTTTTGAATTTTTTGAAAATGAAATGCTTCCCGACGAATTCGAATTCTTCGTCGGTCAGGGGCAAATGCTTTTCGATATGATGCCTCAGTTTTGAATGCATGGTCCGAATGATCTGATAAAAACGGGCTATTCTCCAATAATCTTTTTACGGTGCTGCATTCCCCATTCGGTCAGGTTGTCGATGATCGTCTGCAAGGTCAGGCCATGCTCGGTCAGTTCGTACTGGACCGTCACCGGCTGGGTGTCCAGCACCGTACGTTTTACCAGCTGGTTGATTTCCAGTTCTTTCAATTCCTTGCTCAGCATTTTGTTGGAAATGCCGTCCACATCGTTGAGGATATCGGAAAACCTTCTTTTGTTGTAATAGCAAATGGAAGATATGATACAAATCTTCCATTTGCCGCTCAGGACGTCCATGGAATCCTGGACAGCCATCATCTCCTTTTTGTGTACGTCGTTCTGACGTGGTTCGCACTGCATAAGTTACCTTGTTACCTCGATGTTACTGTTACTTTTCATCACAAAGTTACGAAAAGTAACTGAGTCAAGCTAATTTTGTATTCCAAACTTAAAAGGAGTAACAAAGTGGACAAATTAGCAAATAAAGTGGCCCTGGTAACGGGCGCTTCCAAAGGTATAGGGGCTGCAATAGCCAAACAATTCGCAGCAGAAGGTGCCAAAGTGGTCGTCAACTATGCATCCAGCAAAGAAGGTGCAGATAGGGTAGTGCAGGCAATCACCGAAAACGGCGGCAGGGCGATCGCCATAAAGGGCGATGTCTCCAATCAGACCGACATCGCCTGGATCTTCGAACAGACAAAGGCGGCATTCGGAGGATTGGACATTCTCGTGAATAATGCGGGCATCTACCAGTACGAGCCAATTGAGCAGGTTACCGCCGAAACATTTCATGAGCAATTCAATATCAATGTGCTGGGTTCGATACTAGCCATTCAGGGTTCGCTGAAACTTTTCGGAGAGGAAGGGGGCAGCATCATCAATATCAGCTCCGAGGCCGGCAAGACACCGCTTCCGACCGGCTCGGTTTACTCGGCTACCAAAGCTGCGCTGGATGCCATTACCATTTCATTATCGAAAGAATTCAGTGGCAAAAACATCCGGATCAACTCCATTTTGCCCGGTGTCGTGGAAACCGAAGGCTCCCGCAGCGCAGGCTTCATAGGCAGCGAAGCCGAGCGAAAGCTGGTGGCTAGTACGCCGTTGGGCCGGACGGGGCAACCCGACGATATCGCGAAAGTGGCTGTATTCCTCGCCTCCGAAGACGCAGCGTGGATTACGGGGGAGAAAATATCCGTTTCCGGTGGCATTTACGGGCTGTAATACCCAATGTACAGACCGATTAACTTTTAAAAACAACAGAAATGAACAAGCTAGAAAACAAAGTCGCCGTCATTACCGGCGGTAATAGCGGCATAGGCTTCGGAATCGCCGAGGCTTTTAAAAATGAAGGTGCAAAGGGCGCCATTACGGGGAGGAACCAGGCTACGCTGGATTATTCCACCAAGGCATTAGGCGGTGGCTTTACCGGCATTCGAGGGGATGTCACCAATACGTCCGACCTGGAAAATATCTTTAAGACAACTGCTGAACAGTTCGGCAAAATTGACGTACTCGTGGTCAATGCAGGCGGTGTAGTAGACGGCATTCCAATGGGTTCGATCAGCGATGTGACCGAAGAAGGCTATGACCGGTATATGGACCTGAACCTGAGGAGCGCCTATTTTACCATCCAAAAGTCGCTGCCATACCTGAACGACGGCGCGTCTATCATCCTGATCGGATCAAGCGCGGCCCATCGCGCCGCTCCGGGGATGGCGATTTACAGTGCCGCCAAAGCGGCGGTTATCTCACTGGCCAAAGGTCTCTCGTTGGATTTACTTTCCAGAAAAATCCGGGTGAACACCCTTTCTCCGGGCTCGATCGATACGCCTGTTTTCGGAAAGCTGGTGCCCGAAGAGCACCTGGCGCAGGTAAAGCAATCATGGATCGATCTTATCCCCGTCGGCAAGCAGGGCCTTCCGTCCGATATCGGAAAAGCAGCGGTATTTCTCGCTTCGGACGATTCGGCTTTTATTGTCGGCACCGAAATTCTTTCCGATGGCGGTATGACCAATATCAGTTTGATGAAATAAATCATGAAGCTCAAACCCGGCGTGGAAATTTGAGGAGACGGACGACGGATCAGCACCGGCAAAGTAACGTTTGCCGGTGCTGATCACTTCCATGGTTCAATGGCCTATCTCTATACCAATTTTCCCATAGAAATTTTCATCACCTTCTTTAAATTCAAGCAGGCCGTGTGCCTTACCTATTTCCGACAACAGGAAAATTTTGTTTAGGACAGGCCGCAGCTTTCCGGACTCTACCAGCTTTGTGAGTTCATTCAATTTGTTTCTGTTTTGCCTGGTAAATACGAAATGGTAAGTTGCATTTTTCCCCCACGCGTGGATCATGTTTTGCGGTTTTTCGATATCGACAATGGTAACTACCTGTCCCATCTGACTAAGAATGAGCCCGCTATCAGAAAGCGTGTTACCTCCCAGGGTGTCAATGACGACATCAACTCCATTACCACCTGTCATTCGCTGAATAGCATCAATGTAATTCTCGTTTTCGTAGTCGATCACATGGTCGGCGCCTAATTCGAGAAGGAACCGGTGATGGACTTTTCTTGCCGTGGTGAAAACAGTCGCTCCCATTGCTTTGGCGATCTGAATGGCCGGTATTCCTACGCCACCGGCTCCGCCGTGAATCAGGATAGATTGGTTGATCCTCAGCCGTGCCCTGGTTACCAGCATTTCCCAAGCCGTTCCGGCTGCCAGGGGAAGCGTCGCAGCTTCGAGATGGCTAAGGTTTCTGGGTTTCAGACCGATGATAGATTCATGCGCGCAGTGATATTGCGCATAGCTTCCTTGTCCCTTGAAGATCTCAGGTGTATAGTAAACCTGGTCACCAATCCTGAAATTTTCTACGCCTGGGCCGACTTCTGCAATTTCGCCGGAAACATCATGACCTGTGATGACAGGCAAGGATAATTCATTTTTATAATCCCCCCGACGGACCTGATAATCCAGTGGGTTCACCGATGTTGCAAATACTTTGACCAAAACTTCCCGGAAGCCTGGTTTTGGCGTCGGCACGTCAACAATTTCGAAATTCCCGACCGGGCCGAACTCATTTAAAACAGCTGCTTTCATTTTTAATTTAGGCATTTAGGTAAATCTCTAATTTATCGATCAAAAAATTATAGGTTTTCCTTGATATGCTTCGCTAAATCCTGGATCGCTTGCTCGTTCCTTCTATAATATGTCCATTGATCCTTCCTGGTGGCGATCAGGATATTCGCGGCCAACATTGTTTTTAGGTAAACAGACACCGTAGGAACAGACATCCCTGCTTTTTTAGCAATATCAGAAACACATACGCCTAACTCTGGCTTGTAATCGGTCAGTTCCTCCGCAGGAAAATGCGCAAAAGGCTCTTTTAACCATTTAAGTATGCTTAAACGCGTCTGATTCGACAGTGATTTAATGACCTCTAATAATATCATGACGCAAATTTAGGAAATTGCCTAAATACCTACAAGCCTTTTCTTTGGATTGCAATTTTTTCAATGAAATTCTCACTCGGGCGATGCCTGACATCCATATGAGTCCATTTGTCATTCGCCGTAAAGACGGGTTCCAGCTATCAAATAGATATTTTGTAATTTAAAGTCAGTTCATCGCCCGGCATCCCTCGAATCCCCCAGTTATGTGGTGGAGTTTCGGTGAGTGTGATTTCGACATCATTTGGCCCAATGCCGAGCATCTGCTCAAATCTTTGGAATATGAGATGGTATAAATGCTTTTTCACTTCCACGGAGCGGCCCTCAAACAGTGCAATTTCAATAATCGTGTAGCGGTCGCTTCGGTCTTCCGGGTAAAAGAAATCGCCCTCGTCCAGGTAGATGAACCGATGGAATCGCTTGTTTTGCGGATAATGGAATGCCTCTACAATGCAAGCATGCAGCGTTTCTGACATTGCCTGCCGGATAGGGGCCAGATGGTGTCTCAACCCATAAATTTTGATTTGTGACATGATTGGTTTTGCTGTTTTAAATTTTGAATGTCGGTAGTGTTGCTTTGCATAACTATCCCCAGGTGAGCGGGTCAAGTTTCAGATAGAATGCCAAACGTTCAAGGTCAGGAATCGGGATGTTGTGGATATCGAACAGAATTTGCAGCGCTTTTTCGGCCTGGCGCTGATCCTCCCAGGTTTCACGTGTGTTACCGATCATCAAGGCCAGGTCCTGGTAGCGGTCAGAAAGGCCCAGCCGGCCCAGATCGATGATGCCCGTGCAAATTAACGTTTTAGGATCTACCATGATGTTAGGCATGCAGGCGTCACCGTGACAAACCGCCAGGTCCGTGGTTTCCTGCATGATCCGGAGCGGGACCTGCGGCCGGATTGGGTCAAGCAGCTGTTCAAAAGGTGTGTTCTTGTCGGCATCGTCGAGAAAATCCTTGTTAACCGCATTGCGCTTTACAACATCGTCTGCTATTTGAACTGTTTGTGAAACCCGTCTTTCAAACGGGCAGTTGTCCGAAGGGAGCTGGTGCAAATGCCGGAACTTTTCAGCAATCGAAGGCCATGCTTTCAATAAATCGGCTGGCGGGAGCGCACTGGCCGAAACCCCGGGTACGCAGCTTGTGATCAAACAGGCATACTGATCTGATTTTGACCAATCCAGCACCTGGGCTGACCCGATCTGCTGGCCGGATAGCCAGTTAGTACGCAGATACTCAGCTTCCAGCGTGTGGATGCGCGATTCATTGGCTACCTTGGCAAATGCGGCACCATCGCTGCGGCGAAATACCATGTCGCCCGACTCGCCATCACCCACTACCTGCCATTCTAATTTGCCAGGTAATTTTGGGAGTAGCTGGCGGGCTTGTACTTGAAATGCCATTTCAACTGTTTAAAAATTCATCAACCCGGCAATTATAATCGATGCCTTCCAAAATCGCATTATTCCCTGCCACGGCATTCACCATTTTAATACCCTGCTCTGTCGGGCAGGGGTAAATTTTTCCCCTACCTGAATCTTTTGTCCGTTATTGATCGGCACCTGCCGAGAGACCAAATTTGCCTCTGTTCCGAAGTCTATACAGCTAATTAAATCAAGAATAGGACTACCTTCGCCCACACCATGCAGCAGATCCGCGATTATTTCGAACGCATTACACCGATGTCCGACCAGGAGTGGGATTTCTTTTCGTCCAGGCTCGTCCGGCAATCATTTGCTAAAAAGGCGACGATCCTCAAAGCCGGCGAGGTGGAAAAATATCTTTCCTTTGCTGAAAGCGGCATGTTGCGGTATTTCTTGCGTCGCGGGCAGGACGAGCTCGAAGAGCTCACCTACGATTTTTCCTTCGCGGGCGAGTTTGCGAGTGGGTACAGCTCTTTCGTTACCCAATTGCCAGCACAATTCTACATCGAATCGCTTACGCCGGTGACGCTCTGGCGCATCAGTTTTGAGGATCTGCAAGAAGTATACGCGCATACACGGGTGGGCAACCATATCGGGCGCTATGCGGCGGAGCAATTGTTTCTGGAAAAGGCGAAACGCGAGTTGTCGTTTCTGGCCGAATCGGCCGAGGAGCGGTACCTGCATTTGCTTACCGGCCAGCCGCAACTGATCCGGCAAATCCCTTTGAAATATCTGGCGTCTTACATCGGGGTCACGCCGCAGGCATTGAGCCGCATTCGAAAGCGAATTACTTAACCCGGGTTCATTTTACCGCACCGGGATAGTCCTGAAATTTGTATTAAACAAAATCAGAAACGACTATGAAACCGGAAATTATTTTAATTGCAGTGACGCTGATAGCAATGCTGACCAAAAAATTGCGCGAGGGAACATACGCACCGACCCGGGCCGCGCGTGCAGGCATGGCCGCAATGCTCATCCTGACAGGGACCGGGCATTTCCTGTTCACCAAAGGCATGGCTATGATGTTACCCGCATTCCTGCCGGGAAAAGAGGTAATCGTTTACCTTACTGGCATCGCCGAATTTGCGGCCGCGGTCGGCCTGCTTACAGATCGTTACAGGACCGCCACCGCCTGGGCAGTGATCGCTTTCTTCGTTCTGATCACCCCGGCCAATATCTACGCCGCGTTACACCACGTTGACTTGCAAAAAGGCACCTATGGCGGTCCTGGCCCCGAGTATTTGTGGTACCGGATTCCGTTGCAACTCTTCTTTATCGGCTGGGTATATTTTTCAAGCCTTGCCGGCGAAACTAAGCGTGCGATAGCAGGGAGCTTACGCTAAATGGTTGCTATCCAATGTTATTCGGTCACTCATTTCAAATCACAGAAATCAGATTGGCCAGTAGTATGGAACGCGTTACAGCGACTTTGTTCCAGAAATTTAACATATGACACATCGGATAGCGATAGTGACTGGCGCCAGCAGCGGGATTGGCGCTCAAACGGCCATCAGGCTTGCGAAGGACTTTGACGGTATCGTTCTCGTAGCGAGGCGTGGCGAGCTACTGGGACAGATCGCAGGCGAAATTCAGGGCGTAGGAGGCGCGGCATACACAATCGTGGCCGATCTTCATCAACCCGCCGCGGCAGAAGACATTGTTCGCCAGGCCATCGGGCGGTTTGGTCAAATCGATGCTTTGGTGAATGTCGCCGGGGCTGTGCCGCAAATGAATGTACTTCAAATGACTGACCAACAGTGGGATGACAGCATGCAGGTGAAATTCCATAGCGCCAGAAGGCTTGCCGTCCATGCATGGCCATACCTGATGCAAACCCGCGGCTCGGTCATATTTTTGTCGGGCACCGCAGCCGAAAATCCCAAACCGGCTTCGGCAGCGATCGCTTCGATCAATGCGGCAATCAATGCATTGGCCAAGGCATTTGCCGAGCAGGGGATTCAGGATGGGGTTCGGGTGAATGCAGTTCTTCCCGGGCCTATCTGGACGGACAGGAGAAAAGCCTTTCTTGAAAAATCGGCAGTTGCTTCCGGCGACGCCCAGGAAGAAATTTCAAGAAAAATGTTGGCCCAGTTTGGAATAGAAAGATATGGTGAGCCGTCGGAAGTCGCTGAGCTGATTGCTTTCCTGTTATCCGAACAAGCCAGGTTCATTACCGGCACAGCGATCCGCATCGATGGGGGAGAGGTGAAAGGTATTTGAGAACGCGGTAGTTTTTGAAATAAGGCCAGTGCCGTAACCGCTACCGCGTCACCAAACTACCGCGTCACCAAATTACCGTGTCACCATTTCGATTTCCCCGCCATCGCGAAAGAGCGCGTGCGGCACGAAATAGCCATTGGTTTTCTTGCCGTTTACCTTGACCTCGGTTAATGCCCTCCCTTTGCCCGGTTTTTTAATAATCAGCATTTTGCCCGTGCTTGTTTTCCATTTCACTTCGTCGAAAAGAGGCACGGTGACAATGTATTCGGGGTCGGTGGCGGAGAATGGGTAAAGCCCCAATGCGCTGAACACGTACCAGGCCGACATTTCGCCGGCGTCGTCCATGCCGCAAAGCGCCAGGCCTTCGTCGCCGATGCCGTAGAGGTTGTTGAGAATATTGTCGAGCACCGCCTGCGATTTTTCCGGTTTGCCGATGAAATGGTAAGCAAATGGCGCCTCGTGGTCGGGCTGGTTACCGTGGCAGTACTGGCCTACCATCGTTTCGACATTCCGGGCAATGTGCTTCGGGTTCCAGGGAACGGTAAACAGGGAGTCCAGCTTCGATTCGAACCCTTTCGGACCGCCGTAAAGCGCGATCAGGCCGGGCATATCGTGCGGCGCGAAAAACGACACCTGCCAGGCATTGGCTTCACGGTACATGTACTCGTAGTAAGGGTATTGCGGATCGAACGGCTTGATCCACTCGCCATTGGCCAGCCTCCCGCGCATGAAGCGCGTGGAAGGATCGAACATATTCCGGTAGTTTTTCGAGCGGGTCATCAGCACCTTGTAATTGGCCGAATCGCCCAGGCTTTTCGCGATCTGCGCCACCGAGTAGTCGTCATACGAATATTCCAGCGTTTTGGACACGCCCGCATTCGCCTTCGTTTCGACGTGCGGGTTAGCCACATCCGGGTCGGAGATGTAGCCCTTCTCAATGTATTCGGCCACGTGCGGGCGCGCGCCGCCCGGTGTGTTGGCATTTTTCAGAAGAATTTCATAGGTTCCTTTTACATCAAAACCGTCGATCCCGCGCAGGTAAGCGCCCGCAATAGACGACGCGCCATGATCTCCGTGGAAAAATGTAGGAATGAATCCTTTTTTGTCGCCAACATCCTTCATGGATTTGATCACATCCAGCGTTACGTCAGGCGAAATAAGCCCCAGCAGCACATCTTTGTTCCGGTAAGTATCCCAAAGCGAGGGCTCGGTATAGTAACGGAAGCCGGTTTTGACTACATTTTTCTTCGCATCAGTAAACTCGCCGTTCACATCACTGCGCAATGCGGGCCACAAAAACGACCGGTAAAGGCACGAGTACAGCATTTGTTTCTGCTTGTCGGTACCGCCTTTGACCTGCACGGACGACAAGAGATTCTCCCACGTGCGCGAAGCGTCCGCGCGAACGGTTTCAAATGTTTTACTCCCAATTTCCTTTTCTAGATTCTCCTTTGCATTGGCCGTGCTTACAAACGAAATACCAATTTTGAGCTCGACAGGCCCTTTTTTGTCATCGGCTAAATGCACGATCGCGTAACCGGTTTTCGCGCCTTCCTCTTTTTCTTCCAGTTTTTGAATGGGCGTGTTCAGGGTTGCATAAAAGTAGATTTTCTCGCCCGTCTGCTGAAAACCTTGGATCGCATTGGCACCCACCTGCTCGATATTCCAGTTCGATATTTTGTTGTTAGCCTTTGCCAGATCGAACAGGATCTGCCGGTCTTTGCCATTCTGGTATTCATAGCGATGGAAACCGGCCCTGAGCGTGGAAGTCAGGCTTACATTCACGTGATAATCATCTAAATACACCTGATAATAGCCGGGCGAAGCACTTTCTTTGGCATGACTAAACTTCGAGCCAAACTTTTCACCCGGGTTCGACAGCGGCAACACAGGAATGTTGCACAGGTTCCAATGGCCCTTGTTGGTGTGGGTAAAAGCCAGGATCACATCGTCCTCGTACTCATAGCCGGCCCCCGAACCATATTCAGTCATCGGGCTGAGCTGCACCATGGCATTTGGCAAAGAGCTTCCCGGAAACGTCAGCCCGGCCCAGGAGCGCCAGCCTTCCGGCAACTGATAACCCAGAATTTTGGGATCGGTGAGCGGCGCAGTGCCGATAAACGTGTTCACGTACTTGGTGTAATGCTGGGCCGCGCCGGGAACGGCTGCCAACAGGGGTATCAACCCGCTGCACAGGATTTGGGAAAACTTCATTAAAATATAGCTTCGGTTTTAGTAAATACGTTTTGGTCAGGACTCATTGCGCTTCAAAGCCTGCATGAACTGCAACGGCGATTTGCCGTACTCTTTTTTGAATACCCGCGAAAAATTGGAACTGCTCTGCAAGCCAACCCGCTCCACGACTTTGTTCAATGCTATGTCCTCGTGGGTCATGATTTCGATCGCTTTTTTCAGCCGGATGGTCCTGATGAAATCGCCGACAGACTGGTCGGTAATGCTTTTAATCTTCTGGTAAAGCTTCGTTCGGCTCACATACAGGTTTTTGCACAAAAAGTCGACGTCCAGTTCAGGCTCCTGCATGTGGTCTTCGATCACTTTCAATAGCGACTCGAAAAACGCTTTGTCTTTCTCGGAATGGACCAGTTCGGTGGCCTGTGAAAGGTAGTTATTCGTGAATTTTTGTTGCAGCTTTTCCCTCTGATCGAAAATGTTGTTGACCGTCAGCATTAACAGGTCCACGCTGAGCGGTTTGGCAAAATAAAAATCCGCCCCCGATTCCATTCCCTCGATCTTGCTATCGAGCGCATCTTTGGCCGACAGGATAATGAACGGAATGTGGCTGGTTTCGAATCGCTCCTTCACCTGCCTGCAAAGGTCGATGCCGCTGATCCCGGGCATCATGATGTCGCTGATAATCAGATCCGGTATCTTATCTGCCGCGAGCTTCATAGCAGCATCGCCGTCCGAGGCTTCGTACACAAAATACTGTTTTTCTAGTTTTTGTTTTAAAAAGATGCGCAGTTCGGCATTGTCATCAACCAGCAAAATGCGTTTTCGGGTTGAGGGCGATGGTTTTTGTTGGGCGTGAGTCGGATCGGCTATCGGAAGCAAGGTCGAGTTATCGATCGCTTCGAGCCGGACATGCGGCTCTGATTTCGAAGGCGCGCGCTCTGCCTGGGTCCAGTTCTGCTCGCCCAAAGGTATGCCGATGATAATTTCCGTGCCTTTGTAATGCTCGCTGTATACATAAATATCCCCTTTATGTAGCTGTGTGAGGCTTTTAACCAGGGCCAGACCAACGCCCGAGCCCATATGGTCGCGGCTGATCCGGTAGTAACGTTCAAAGATGCGGCTGATCGTATCGGATGGTATCCCCACGCCCGTATCCGCGATCCGGAAATAGAGGTATTTGTCGGCACGGTGCGTTTCATGCAGCAGCTCAAAACCCTGCTCGAACGAAGGCTTGAACTTGTTGATATCCGTGAAAATCTCTAATGTAATTTCACCGCCCGGTTCAGTGAATTTGAACGAGTTATTGAGCAGGTTCAGGAGTATTTTTTCCAGCACCTGCACGTCAAAAAGACCGGTCAACGGCCAGTAGGTACTCTTTTGGGCGTGGTCAACCAGGGTTAGGGTAATGCTTTTACCAAAGGCCACGAGCTGAAATTCGTCCACCAGTTGCTGGCAAAACTGGCTGATCGTCACAGGTGCCACTTGCAGCTTAATGAGGCTATCGGATACCTTTTTGAAGTTCATCAGCTCGCTGATCAGGTTGATGAGCCGTTTGGCATTCCTATGCATCAGCTGATAGGAGTGGTCCAATACCGTATTGCTGTTCTGGCTGATCAATGCTTCCAGCGGCCCGAGGATCAGCGAAAGCGGCGTGCGGAATTCATGGGAAATATTGGTAAAAAACAGCAGCTGCTGCTGGTAGAGCTCCTCCCGCTGCCTGTGGATTTCCTCGCGTTTCTGTTCAGCGATAGCGCGCACCTCGACTTCCCTTTTCAGCCGGTACCAACGCGCCTGGTAAATGTAAATGCCTGCCAGCATTGAAATAAGGAGCAATGCGTATATAAACTTGGCCAGATCAGACTTCCACCAGGGAGGTGTGATGGTGATCAGGGTCGTTGCCGGGTGCGTGCTCCATGTGCCGTCGCTATTGGTGGCTTCCACGATGAATTTGTACTGACCATAATTGAGATTGCTGTAAACGGCACCGGGATTTCCCCCGTCAGTGTAATTCCATTGCTGATCAAATCCGATTAGTTTGTAGCGGTATCGACATTTAAGCGGATTTGCGAAATGCATGGCCGAAAAAGTGACCACGAAGTTATTTTGCAGGTAGTTAAGGGTGAGATCTTCTCCGTATCCGGCCGCATGATCGATGACGTTCCCCACATTTTTAGCATCACGATATTCGGGTCTTCGGTTATTGATCAATATTCCCGTCAATGCGGGACGGGCCTCGATGGCGTTAGTGCGTATCTGGCCGGGATGGAAGTAATTCAGGCCGTTGATGCCGCCAAAGTACAATGTCCCGTCTTTCGAGGCAAACGAAGACCTGATCTTAAAGCTGTTGCCCTGCAATCCATCATCTTTGTCGTACCGCGTAACTTTGTCTGTGTTGGGAGCCAGACGCAACAGGCCGTTACCTGCAAGCCATACGCCGCCCTGATTGTCCACTTCAATGCCTTCCACATCATTAAAAACCCCATCTTTTTCTCCAAAATGGGCGAAATGGAAGGAATGATCGCTTTTACGTACAGTCAGCCGGTTCAAGCCGCCGCCGATGGTGCCGACCCAATAGGTGCTGTCATTCTGCTTTTTGATAACCGCCGTATAGTCGGAACTAAGGGAATTAGGCTTATCGGAGGCCCGGTACAAGTCCTGTTTTAAAATATTGCCCTGAGCATCAATAGTCATATGCTTTAAACCCTGCCTGCTGCCGACGAGCAATTCCGGCTTCTGCTGCTCTGCCAGGATAAAATTTCCCTCAGGATATTCTTTGACCTGGTACTTTCCCGCAGCGTCCTTCCATATTACGCCGAGGTGTTCCAGGTTTCCAAACCAGATATTTCCAAAATAGTCGGTAGCCAGCGTCACGATCGAGTAGGTGGGGAATTTTTCGGAACCGTCGGGTTTCCACAGCGTTTTTCTGTCTCGCCTCAAAACCTGGATGCCCCCGCTCGTCCCAATCCACAAATTATCGTCGCGATCGAAGTTCAGGGCGGTGATTGAGTTGTTAGTTAGCATCGTCCCCTGACTTCCCGTACCATAGCGTGCAACTACCCGGCCGGATTTCCGCTCCAAAAGGTTTAGCCCATGCGCGTCGGTTCCGATCCAGAGATTGTCCCCGTCCTCGATGATGGCCCGTATATAGTTGCCCGTTATCGACTGTTCGTCGCCTGGTTCATGGCGAATGGTGTAGAATCGTTTCTGATTCAGGTCACAATAATTCAATCCGCCCCCGGCGGTGCCTACCCAAAGACAGTCCGACCGGTCGATAAAAACACGGCTGACCGCATTTGAATTCAGGCCACGCGGCGTTTCATCCTGGTCGATTTTTTGAACTAAATGAAAGTCGGCGCTGAGCCGGGTCAGAGATGAACCGGTATTGAGCCAATAATCCCCGGTAGTTCCGGCCGCAATGCCTCGGATGTTCGCGCAACCCTCGCAAGTAAACTGCGTTTTTATCCTGGCGGGATTTTTACCATCGATAAGAAAAGCGCTTTTGCCGGAAGCGGCAAGCAGATTATTTTTCAAATCAAAAAAAAGCGCTTTCACATCGTTTGGCAGGCCAGGCACTAATACCCGGGTCAGTTTTCGTTCGCCGTCCAGCCGCCAAATGCCCTTGTTACTTGCGAAATAGAGTACACCATGACGGTCGGCTTCCATATCTGAAAAATGAACATCGGGCGGAACGGACAATGCCTGCTTTTCCAATATATTTCCCGACACACGG
Source organism: Dyadobacter sp. SG02 (assembly GCF_900109045.1). GTDB lineage: Bacteria > Bacteroidota > Bacteroidia > Cytophagales > Spirosomataceae > Dyadobacter. Next base: position 125,549 of record NZ_FNYL01000009.1, on the reverse strand, counting down.
TACAAACTGACTTGATAGTCCGCGAAGATGTACAGCAAGTCAGTGTCGGTCTTGTAATGTTTCCAGGAAACGAGGCTTTTGCCGGTACGGCCAACGGTATAGTCGGTATATTTTTCAACCGCCGGGTCGAAAGACTGCAAACCGTCCTCGGTACTGAGCCAGATGACTCCCTTTTTATCGGGAAATAACCGGATGATCCTGTTCTTGAATGCATTGTGCAGCGGTCGGTTCCGGTTGTAGAATTTCCGCATGGCGTAACCGTCGTTCCTGTCAAGCCCGAAGTTGGTCGCCACCCATATATATCCTTTGCCGTCCTGAACGATATCATTTACATCGGTATGCGAAAGACCTTCGTCAACCGTGAGATATTTGAACGAATAGGGAAAACTTTGGCCGCGCGCATCCTGAGCCGGAGCCGCCATGGCACCCACGATGAACAGATAAACCGCGATACACAATTTAGAAAATGACGGCAAAGCACTGTTGTTTTGATGGTTATCAAGCATACGCGACACTGCATGGTTAGCCGATTCGTATCCTATCGATTATTGGCAGAGTACTATTTTGAAACAAAAATAACCAATCGTGTGAAGACGGACACCGTAGAATCTGAACTTGTACCTGAGGTAAAAAAAAATGTACAAAATGCCAAGGCTGAATAGGTTTTGAAAGAGGCTGTATTTACACTGCATTACCCGTTAAAGCAGTCGCACTGCACAAATGAACGATGTGTCAAAAAAGTTGAATATTCAGGCAAGGCATCAAACGAATGTAAGACGGTTATTTGCATTGTATTTGTTTTACGCAAAATAATCATCGAATACTGATATCAATCTGCCGGACTCCCGGGGCCGAAGCGAAGAATTAACTGGGCGGTTGGCCCCGCGGGTTTATGCAGCATTACAGTATTCATAGCCAGAACCCCATGAACTCATTCAACATTAACAGACGCCGTTTTTTGCAAGGCGCCTCAGCTTCGCTCGCACTTTCTACATTGGGTGCTTATGGAATGGATGTAATCAATCCGGCTAAAACTTTCCGGGTGGCACTAATCGGCACGGGCTGGTACGGCAAAAGCGATTTGTTCCGGCTGATGCAAGTAGCGCCGGTGGAAGTTGTGGCATTGTGCGACGTGGACAAAAACCAGCTCGCCGGCGCCGCAAAACTTGTAAGTGAGCGCCAGAAGTCGGGCAAGGCGCCGAAGCTATATGGCGACTACCGCAAATTGCTGGCTGAAAATGAGCTGGACATCGTGCTGGTCGGAACGCCCGACCACTGGCACGCATTGCAGATGATCGATGCGGTGAAGGCGGGTGCGCACGTGTATGTGCAAAAGCCGATCAGCGTCGATGTGATGGAAGGGGAGGCTATGGTTGCCGCGGCGCGTAAATACAAGAAAGTAGTGCAGGTCGGCACGCAGCGCAAAAGCACCCCGCATTTGATCGAAGCCAAAAAGAATATTGTCGATGCCGGCCTGCTGGGCAAGGTATCGCATGTGGAAATGTGCTGCTACATCCACATGAGAGCTAACGGCAATCCCCCTGTGACCGCTGCACCGGATTTTCTCGACTATGAAATGTGGACCGGCCCCGCGCCGCTGCGCCCGTATGACGGACTACCGCACCTGCGCTGGTGGCGTACTTTTAATGAATACGGAAACGGGATTATGGGCGACATGTGCATTCATATGTTCGATACGGTGCGGTGGATGCTGGGCCTGGGATGGCCGTCCAAAATATCTTCGCAAGGCGGCATTTATGTGCAAAAGGAAGGTAAATCCAATATCACCGACACCCAATCGGCCGTTTTCGAATATCCGGATCTCAACTGCGTATGGCAGCACCGGACCTGGGGCGCGCCTAACAATCCGGACTACCCGTGGTCATTCACGCTTTATGGGGATAAAGGCACGCTTTGGGCAAGTACCATGCGCTATGACTTCATCCCTGCCGAAAAGGACGGACAGAAAATTCACAGGGATGTTATTTACGAGCGGGAAAAATATCCCGAAGACCTGACCGAAGCCAACATCGAACTCAATGCCGCACCGGCCACCCGGCTGCACATGCTTGACTTTCTGGCCGGGATCGAAAAAAGCAACAGACCGGTGGCCGACATCGAACAGGGCCATATTTCCACGGCAAGCTGTCTGCTGGCAAACCTGGCGATGCAGCTTGGCAGGCCCGTCGTCTACGATCCTGTCAAGCGCGAGGTCACCGGCGACGCGGAAGCTACCAGGCTATTATCGCGTGCATACCGCTCGCCGTGGGTCCATCCTGACGTATCCAATATTTAAACCTCCACGAATACCCTTATGAAAACTTCCGACATTATTCCTATTCTCGGCAAATCGCCGATAGGACATGCTAAAATTCATTCACAGCAAACACTGAGTAACCTGATTTGTAAGCGGCTCTATCTTTCAATTCGCGAGCACTCGCCCTGGAAAGGAACGCTGGTTTTGGATGTGACCAATAACTCCCGCTCTTCGGACCCTCAAACGTTAAGCGATTTTAATGCATACCTGGAATCCATCAATGCACTATCGGAAATTTCGATCGGGCATAAGCGGGCATTTGTTCAGCTTTACGCACGCTGGCTCTCAGAGCTGGGGCGTCAACCGGACCGGCTGCGGGTTATCTATGATAAGGAAACAGGTTTTGTCGAGTACGAGGTAAAGGTGGAGATGCAAAAGGAAAAAATTGTCATACAGGTTCGCTGAGCTCCTTCCCGTTCTGAAATAAAATTTAAAAATGTTCAACTGGCTTCGGAAGCCAGTTTCCCCCTGGCGAAAGACACGTCAGGGTTTATTTTTTGCAGCAAGGATGCCCGGCACGAAAACCCATTTTAGTACCCGGCTTGATTCCATCCACCGCGATCTTTGAAATTCATAATACCAGCTTTGTTATTGATATAGCCCAGCCTGCCGGTTGTGACCAATTTTGTTTCATCAAACAACAACAAAAATGGATCGCAATATGAAAACGCAAAAAACATGGTTCATCACCGGGGCTTCACGGGGCTTCGGGTTGGAAATTACAAAAGCAGTGCTCGCAGCAGGCGATAAAGTGGTGGCAACGGTGCGCAGTAAGGCAGCGGAGTTTCAGGCTGGATTTAATGGTAATCCTGATTTGCTCGTAGTGACAATGGACGTTACCAATGAGCAACAGGTATCCGGCGCGGTGTCGGCGGCGATCGGGCAGTTTGGGAGGATCGATGTACTGGTCAACAATGCAGGTTATGGTTTGCTGGCTGGCGTGGAGGAAGCTTCGAATGAGGAAGTGAAGCAGAATTATGAGGTGAATGTGTTCGGGACTTTGAATGTGATCCGCGCGGTGCTGCCGTCGATGCGGGCCAGACGCTCGGGTCATATTATCAACATTTCGTCGGTTGGTGGGTTAGGCGCTTACATCGGCTGGGGGCTTTATGGCTCGACGAAGTTTGCCATCGAAGGCATTACCGAGGCATTGGCGATGGAAGTGGCGCCGCTGGGCATTCACGCCACGGTGGTGGCGCCCGGATTTTTCCGCACCAATTTCCTGGATGAATCGTCGCTTTTCAGCAGCGCGCGCATCATTCCCGATTATGCCGAAACCGTGGGCGCCATGCGTGACTTCGCGGCCAAAGTGAGCTACAAGCAGCCCGGTGACCCCGCCAAACTGGCGCAGGCATTCATCACGCTGGCGAACGCGGAAAATCCGCCTGTGCATTTGCCCCTCGGAAGCGACACGCTCGACAGGTTCCGCTCCAAAACAGCCGCATTTGAAAAGGATATCGAAAACTGGTTTGAAGTCATCACCGGCACTGACCACGACGATGTTCACGCCCATGCAGACGCGGAGGCCTAGCAGCCGATTCCCGCGAGAAACTCGCCGAACTCGCCGCCGACTATCGGCCTGGGAGGACACTACATTAAGTTGTGATTTTAAACCATAAGCAAAAGCACCTGGCAACCGTCAGGTGCTTTTGCGCGTATTTTGAATAAATTTGTATCAACCTCTTACAGCCGGCTACGATGAAGACGACCCTGGATAGCAAAGTGATAGATACCCTGCGCGATTTGCCCGATATGATCCCCGTTTTCCGCGAGTATTACGAAGACTGGACGATCCGGGTTTTCAACCGGGAGCAGCACGAATGCAGGAACTATCTGTCGCCAAACCGCCGGGAGTTTTACAAAATCCTGCTCATTACCAAAGGCACGGGCGTTTTTACGATGGGCCTCAATACCTATTACATCGAGGAACCTACGTTGTTGTTTATCCATCCCAACGACATTATTTCGTGGAAAAACTTGTCTGACGAGTCCGGCGGGTATTATGTGTTGTTTAAAAAGTCGTTTATCAACCAGCATTTACAGCTGAAAGCGGTGATCGATAAATTTGCATTATTCTCTGAAAAGTCGAAAAGCGTGATCCGCCTTACCGATGACGAGGTGCCGCGGATCAGCCAGTATTTCGAGAAAATGCAGGAAGAGGAAATCGGTAGAAGTGCATTCGGCGAGGACGCTATGCAGGCGTTTTTGCAGCTGCTCATGGTCGAAAGCATGAAGGTGGCCCGCTATCCCAAGCCCGACGAGGTGACGGAGGATTTTACCCATATCCACCATTTCTTCAATTTGCTGGAAAAAGAGACGGCCGGCATTAATTATAGTTCGCCTATCCGCATTAAAACCGCCAAGGAATTTGCCAGCAGCCTGCAACTGCATCCCAACTACCTGAACCAGCTTTTAAAAAAACACACCGGCCAGAATGCGAGCACGCACATCCGCAACCGCATCCTGGACGAAGCCAAAGCATTGCTCGTGCAAACGGATTGGAGTTTGCAGGACATCAGCCATAGCATAGGTTTCGCCGAGCAACCCAGCTTCAATCTGTTTTTCAAGAAAAATACCGGGTACACCCCTGCGGAGTTTAGGAGGAGTTTCTGATCGCATCTTTGAATTTCATAATACCTGCTTTACAATTCGTAAAACTCCCGCCCGCCTCTCTGGCGAACTTTGATTTATCAAAACAAACAGAGAGACACAATGAACAAGTCACTATTGATCATCGGCGCAGGCACCGGATTGAGGCGGGCCGTTGCCGAGCGGTTTGCGGCAGAAGGTTTTACGATCAGCCTGATCAGCCGAAATGCTGCTAATCTTGAAAAAGTAAAGGCAGGGCTGGGCGAATCCCGGCGTAGTAAGCTGGTACCCACTTTTTGGATACAACATTGACCAAAACGGAAACAATGCGCTGACTTCCACACCCCACTTTTGTATCAGCATTAGGTAATGCATTGAAACAAATAATGGAGGTAACAATGGAAAATGAAAATTTGGCTGGAAAAGTCGTTGTCATCACAGGCGCCAGCAGCGGTATCGGCAAGTCTGTCGCTCTTCATCTGGCAAAGCACGGAGCGTTCGTGGCATTGGGTGCGCGCAGGATGTAAAGGCTTGACGAAGTTATTTCGCAAATCCGTTCAATTCAGGGAAAGGCAACGGCGTTCACTACCGATGTGACGAAGAAAGATTCAGTCGACGCATTGATCCGGCATACTTTGGATGCTTTTGGAAGGATAGACGTAATGGTCAACAATGCGGGTGTGATGCTACTTTCCAAACTGGAAGAATTGCAGGTGAATGAGTGGGAGAGAATGCTTCGCATCTAGTGAAAAAGGAACATCACCCGCAGGTTTTTCAAAGCATTTCCGAACTATTGAGGACGCTCGGACTGCCCAAACCCATGCAGCAGCACATTCACGCAAAGTTGATCGAAAAAGCGAAAGACATTTTGAGCACCAGCAACCTGTCTGTCGCAGAAATAGCCTATCAGCTGGGGTTTGACTACCCGCAGTCTTTTAATAAACTTTTTAAAAGCAAAACCGAGATTTCCCCACTGGAATATCGGCGGGGATTTAGTAATTAAGTGCAAGCTTATGCTTTCCCAAAACGCATACCTAAAATACCGGTAAAGTGAGATCCTGAATGAGAGCTATTGCCGTAAAGAGCACCAGTAAAAGCAACATGCCGGAAGTGCATACAGGCCAGGCGACCAAAACTCTTTGACGATATGATTGTTCCGAGAATCGCCAAATGGATATCAAATGAGCAAGCACTAATGCGGGTACTGAAATCAACCAGACCGCAAAGATGGCCGGAATTAAATTGAAGAGATACTCCAAAATCCCGTCGTCGCCTGGACTTTCAACCAAAGGCATCGTTAGTATTTCGACGAGGTAAATGAATGCTAAAACGGCGGCTGTGCGCCAACCCCATTCTTTAATCATAAAATAATCTTTTTCGAATATACGGAAAGCCGTTCAAAACCCTAGCAGAGGCGAATCCATCATGTATTGCAGGTTATTTTTCTAAATGTCAATTAAACTATAATAGCTTGAAACCTATGACTATCTATTAAAAAGTTTTTCCTTGAAAAACGCCCGTACCATGTCATGAATAGTGAAGCGAGGTTGATGGTTGCAAATGTACTATCCGTGAATAAAGTCCATTACCGGACAAATATGTCCAAAACCGCACATTTTTATTCTGTGAAAGGGGGTTACAAATGATCGAAAAGCGGTTTTGCCTTCTTGGTACGGAAATTGGACTGACGTAGTCCGGCGGACATTACCGACCCGTCCCAACATCCTAACTACCCATTATGCTCTATAATTATTTCAAAATCGCATGGCGTAATTTGCGGAAGAATCGGGCTTACGCGGTCATCAACATCAGCGGACTTGCGCTGGGCCTGGGTTGCGCATTATTGATCTTCGCGCTGGTCCGTTTTCACTACCAGATCGACCAGCATCACCGCAATTACGACCGGATATATCAGATCACTTCCCGCTTCACATCGTCGTCGGGCGCATTCAACATCCAGGGCATTCCTTATCCACTGGGTCAGGCTATCCGGAACGAATATCCCGACATCGAGCGTGTGGCGATGCTGGAAGAATGGTATTCGCCGATGGTGGCGGTGCCGGTTGTCAACCAGGCTGACAAGAAAATCAAGGACAAAACACACCACGGCGCGTTCGTGGAGCCGGCCTTTTTCAATATTTTCGACTACACCTGGATAGCCGGCGGCCCCGACGAACTGAGCCAGCCAGGCACCGTGGTGATGAGTGCCGAAATGGCCCGCAAATGCTTCGGCTCCACAGCCCATGCCATAGGCCGGCTCGTGCGTCTGGACGCGCGAATTCCCGCGCGCGTGGTGGGCGTGTTTGCCGACTACCGCGACGACACCGACCTGGCTTATTCGGTGATGGCTTCCTGGCCATTGGTGAAGGAACAGCTCAATGGCCGCCCCGAAGATCAGCCTTTCGACAATACCAATGGCAGTACCCATTGTTTCGCCCTTTTCAACGACCGGTTCACCCTCACGGACTGGAACCGGGGGTTGCCATCATTTGTCAAAAAATACAATCCTGCGAAAGCGAAAGAAACGTCATATCCGGCGATGCTGTTCAGTGGCATGCACTTGTCGCCCGAATACGGGGGCGTGAGCCGCGGGTTGCTATGGTCGCTGGCACTGATCGGCATACTTTTGATCGGTACGGCAAGCATCAACTTTGTAAACCTGGCCACCGCACAGGCGCTTAACCGGGCACGGGAAGTAGGCGTGCGCAAAGTGTTGGGCAGCACCAAAACGCAGCTTTTCTGGCAGTTCATCGGTGAAACGACCCTGATTGTCCTGGCGGCGCTGGGGCTTGGGATATTAATTTTCAATTATGGTCAGATATTGGCGCAAACTTATCTGCACGGTCCGTTCCGGTTTACATTCTATTTCTCACCGGAGGTCGCAGGCGGGCTGGTTTTGCTGGTGCTGGCGGTTATTTTGCTGGCGGGCTTGTACCCGGCATTAGTGATGGCGGGTTTTCGTCCGGTGGTAGCTCTGGCCGGGCGGCTTACCACGCAGCAAGCAGGCAAGTTTTCGCTAAGGCACGGGCTGGTGGTCATGCAGTTCGCCATTTCACAAATGCTCATCATCGGGCTCATTGTGGTTGCCAACCAGCTGCATTATGTACAGACTAAGGATCTCGGCTTCCGGAAAGATGCCATTCTAACCGTAAGCTTGCCCAACGTGCCTTCGCAGGACGTCGGAAAAATGCGGGCTTTCCGTAACCTCACCAATGCACTTCCCGAAGTAGCCAATGTGAGCTATTCGATGGGCGGTCCTCCCCAATCGGGCTGGACGAGCCAGACGAACATACGCTTTGACAACCGCCCGGAAGAAGAGCCCTATAACCCCCAGCAGGCCTGGATCGATGCCGATTATGTGGGTTTATATGGTTTGAAATTGATGGCGGGACGTAACCTGCAACCGTCCGACACCGCCCGCGAAGCGCTCATTAACGAAACGCTTATGAAGCGCCTGGGTTTCACCCGACCTGTCGAAGTGGTGGGTAAACACTTGCATAAGGCGGGTTTTGCGCCGCTCGAAATTGTAGGCGTATTAAAAGATTACAACCAGTCGGACCTCCGCCAGCGCATTAACCCGATGTTCCTGACTACCGTAGCCACCGGCTACTATTCCGCCAACATTCAGCTCCGGTCTGCCGATTACGGCCGCGCATTGAAACAGTTGGAAAAGGCTTACAACCTGGTGTATGCCGATAGTTTTTTCGAGCCGAAGTTTGTGGACGACCAGATCCGGGAGAATTACGAGCAGGAGCGAACAATGGGCCGGTTGATCAACTTTTTCACCGGCATTGCGCTGCTTATTGGCTGTATGGGTCTGTACGGGCTCATCCTGTTCATGGTTGTGCAGCGCACCAAGGAGGTGGGTGTGCGTAAAGTGCTGGGTGCGAGCGTGGGCAGTATCCTCTGGCTATTCAACCGGGAGTTGCTGCAACTCGTCGGCATTGCATTTCTCCTCTCCGCGCCGGTGGCCTGGTGGGTGATGAAGGGCTGGCTGAGCAACTTCGAATACCGCATTTCCCTCAGTCCCGGCATTTTTCTGCTGGCATTGCTGGCAACGCTCATCATCGCATTAATCACCGTGAGTTTCCAAAGTGTGAAAGCGGCGGTGACGAATCCGGTAAAATCTTTGCGAAGTGAGTGATATGGAGCAAAACTGACCCAACTGGTGTACGCAATGCAGGTTACCGAAAAGGGCCACATACGTGACTCGCAAATAGTACACCGATTCAAAGCAGTTTCAAGCCTAAAAGTTTGCCCGAAAACCCGAAGGAGATTCCCCCGTTTTCGTCTGAAACAGCCTGCTGAAATATGCCGGGTCATTATACCCGAGTTCGTAAGCAATTTCTTTGGCTGTTAGCGAAGTATGGACTAACAGGCGTTTCGCTTCCAGGATAATTCGGTTTTTAATCACCTCATTAGGCTGTGGTAACCGTAATCGGTTGAACTTGTGCGTGATCGTTTTGGGCGCCATGCAAAGAAAATCGGCGTAATCTGCGACGGTGTGTTTGGATTTATAATGCTCCTCTACAAGCCTGGTGAATTTGCGGAAAAATTCCAGATCACTTTGCTGATCCGTCACATCATGGGTCAAATGCTGCCGTTTCCAGGAGCGCGTTGCGCGGATGAGGAGTTGTTTAAGGTAAGTCCGCATCATTTCTTCCAGCGAGCTGTCATTCAACTGAAATTCCTCGATCATTTCCTTAAACAAGCCTCCGAGAAAAGCGATTTCGTTTTCCAGGAGCTCCACTTTGGGCATGTTCCGGATGTTGTTGAACAATAAACCATCGCACGCAACTTCCTGATCGTGAATCTGAATGCAGTAAAAATCACGGTTGTAGAAAATAAAATAGCCGCTTTCCTCGCCTGCTGCTTCCAGTTCAAGATATTGGTTTGGGCTGATAAAAAACAATGTAGGCTGCCGGGTATCGTAACACGCAAAATCGACCCTAAGCTTATAACCAGCGGGCAGATAGAGGATCTTGATGTATTCTTTATAGGCTGGTCCGTTGATGATCTCCGTTTGCTCCTTGCTTACTTGCAGTAGTCCCAGCGTCTTTAAATTGTTATTGAAAACAGTACTCATGGCTATATACGCTTTCTTTTTTGTTTCAAAATAGACAAAAACCAGTGAAGCAATGATTTGCTTCACTGGCGTCATCTGTTAATTAGTTTCTTGCAAACTTTTCAAGCTCGGAGTTGAATTTATCCATTTCTTCCAAAAACAACCCGTGTCCGCCTTTTTCAAATTTCACGATGTAAGATCCTTTGATGGCTTTGTTGAGCTGCTCAGCCTGGGCATAGTCACACAATTTGTCATTTACGCCGTGGAATATCGCAACCGGCATTTTAATTTTTCCAAGCACAGGGCGCAGATCCAGGTCACCCAATGCGCTGATTGCTTGTGTGGTAGCGTATGGTGATGCATTCAGGTTGATGCTTTCCAACCATTTGATCGATTCCGGTGAAAGTCCGTCTTCCTGTCCTTCAAATGCTTTTCCAAATCCTGCTATCAATTGCTCGCGGTTTGTTTTGGTCTGTTTGATCAGGTCGATAGCGCCTTGCTCGGTAATGCCGTAAGGATGGCCTTCGCGTTGTTTCCATGATGGGCCGGTTGCACCGAATACGGCCAACTTCTTGATATGCGCCCCATTGTATTTGGTTATAAAGTGCAATGTCACCGCGCTTCCCATTGAAAATCCGCCTAATGTTGCATTCTCGATTTTCAGTTTTTCCAAAACCACCTTAATGTCGTCGGAGAAAGTATCGAAGTCGTATTTTCCATAAGGTCTGTCCGATTTTCCGAAACCGCGGAGGGAAATGCCGATGACCCTGAACCCTTTTTCAACCAGATACTGGTATTGATATTCATACATCTCGTTGTTCAGCGGCCATCCGTGGATGAGTACGACTGGCTGGCCTTCGCCAAGGTCGATCACGTGCAGTTTTACATTTTTCTCCACTTCAATGTATTCTTCTCTTCCCAATGCTGCGGGCTTGCGTGTTTGTGCAAAAAGGGATTGGCTTTGGATAAAAGTGAAAAGGAATGCGATAGTCAAGGCAATGGTTTTCATCTGAGTAGTAAGTTTGAATTTTGAGTTAATCTGCTAACCGTTAGTAGATTGTCGTTCCGTTTCGACATTACAAAGGTGGCAGGTTTAACCGCGCAGAAGAATGGACAAAAATCCAAGCTCCTTGTACATTTTTCCCGGGAGATGAAATTATGGCTTATAGAAAGCCGCTAACTGACCCAATCGCCCCTTGACCAGGGGATTTTTCATGGGTTCAAAGCGGGTCACTTCCACATTATTTTTGGTAACCACCACATAAAACGGCTGCTTTAATCGGGTGGTCATGTGATAGATCGCGACCAGCTCTGCGGCATCCTCAGACCACGCAGCCGTAGCATATAAGGAAGGAAAAGGCGTTTTCGAAAGCTTCGCATAAACATCCGGCGCCAGGCTGATCGAAACCGGCTTCCCGCTGCGGAAACGGGTTTGTTCCAGCAGGGAATCAATGTAAGGCTCGGTAGGCTTGTTCATCAGCCGCCAGATATCTTTTGTGAACGCTGTTGGGTCCACCACTGCATCTGCATCTTCGGGATGCGGGGTAATCCCGGTTACCACGTCTACAATGTGCGTGGCCTCGTGGAGCAACACATAAATGATCGCATCCATCTTGCCGCCTTCCACGCGCACTTTGTAACTCGAATCAGCTGCGGGCGTAAAGCAGGAATTCTCTTTCCAGGTCGCCCATTCCGAAACATTTTCATTGAGCAGGCTGGCGCGAAAAGTAATGTTGAACATTTTATTCCCGCCGACCGGATCAACCGGCGAGGTTAATGCCGTGTTGGGCATATTGTCCATAAAGCTGATGCTGAACAAATTTTGTTTCAAAATCCGCTGGTGGAGCGATGGCAACAAGGCAAATGCATTACTCACTTTTTCCTTTTCAGCCGACGTCAGCGTGCGGTCAGCGGGCTTCATCCCGGCTTCGCGGAACATTTTGAAAACGCTTTCTGGGGCGGGTTTGACCCGTTGGGAAGGTTCGTCTTTATTTGAAGAACGTCCCTTTTGGGCGAAAGTAAATGCTGAGAAGAATAGCATTATGGAAGTTGTCACTATCAATCTCAGCAGCATTTTTATAATCATATTTTCAATTCAATTTTTAGTTCTTCCTAAGTCCTTGACCGCATCCTCAATATCATCTCTGATGAATTCCCAATATTTTCCCCTCAGACAAATTGGATTGAAGTCATCATCGGCCTGTGTAAAGTCCGTGAAATTTTTCAGGATCAAATTTGAGTCATGACCAAATTCATAACGCTGCTTGTGAAGAGCGAGCATTGTACGAATGCCGTATTTTGGCAGTAGTTCATGTAAATCCCAGAAATCTTTTTTCCTGCCGCCTCGCTGTATCACATCGATCTTCATCGCTATGATTTCCTCTACGGTCGCCATTCTGATGCCGTCGATAATGAGGGCAGGTAGGATAAATTTGTCGGTGTAATAGATGTCGATCTTAATTGCATGATCGCGATCGACTCCGACGGTGTAAGACTTGCCCATGCCGGGAAGTACACTTGCTAAGTGGCTTACATGCGGGAAGGTATTGTTTAAGAAATGTTCTAATGCTTCAAAATTAACGCTTCCATACGGCGCATCTGTGAAAAGATCGATATCAACAGAAATTCGGTGGCCTAGCTGCAAGCTGAGCGAAGTCCCGCCAACCAGCCTGAAAGAATGAAAAGGCTCGGCCGCCATTAGTTTGAAAAGTGTGTCTTTTAAGAGCTGATTTATAGTGTTGTAGTAAAGCATAACTTATCATGTGCGAGGTTAACTATCAGATTGCTGTATCTCGGAAGTTTGAAGCACTGACTTTACTTTTTCTTGCCCGTAAAATCTTGAAATCTCCTTTTTCTCGGCTTCGTCCCCTCTTTCAAAAACCCTCTTGATTACAGCCTTTGCCTGTTTTTGCCAATCGATTTGTGAAATGTCGGTATCCCAGAAAAGTGATTTTCGCAAAACTGTCAAGTCAGGAGTCTGGCGATGGAGCTTCTCCTTTTCGGTTTTGATATCGTGGTAAGCTTGCAGTAGCACAAGTGTGCCCTCGTCAAGGCCTAGTCCTTTTTCGATTTTGAGTGCCAATGCTGTGCTCAGGCTTCGTTTTCCTTTGATTATGGCGTTGAAGCTCTGGGGATGTTCGGCGATTGATAGTGCAAACGGACGCTGCTTGATGGAGCGCTTTTTGAGCTCACGGTCAAGGATGATTCCGGGATGAATACCTTTGAATTTTTCGAACTGCTTTTCCATACATCGAATATAAACATTTTTGTTTACATTATTTTGTTCGATTCAAGAAGCAAATGAATTTACCGTTAGTTCATCCGCAGTTCCACCATCCAAACTTTCCCCTATTTTTGCCCCGCAAACTTTAATAAATTCTTATGAAACTATTTTCAAATGTCAGACCAAAATGGCCCTGGAGAGGCATACGGGTGCAAGTCCCGAGACCTGACCGATGTAGTTTCATTCGTTAAAGTTTGCGGTGACCTCTCCTTTTTTCTCACTCTTTTTCATGGTCATGCAACAACCGAGAAATCCTCGGTTGTTGACTTCGGATCCAATCTTCCTCTGCATAGATGTTCTTCAAATGAAGGCCAATCGTATCGGTGTCTTTTTCAAACAGATCGGACATGTTCTTTTGGCTCAACCACACGGTTTCTTCGCCAAACTTCACCTCTATCTGAGTTTCACCATCGGCACTTTCATATATTTCAATCTGCTTCTCCATCTTTAGAAATCATTTTGTCCGGTCCAAAATAGAAGTAAGCCGGGCAAATAATTTAGTGGATTATCCTTCGGTAAGGGGAAACGGGCATTGCTGCGCTTATGCGGCGTGCTGGCACTTTAAAGCTGTAAGCAATTATTTAAAGGTCGCCGTGTCTATTTCGCAGACGTTGTATTCTGCAAATGAGTGCATTTGAGACCATTAACCGGTAATTTTCAGCGAACTAATTAGTGCATTTTCCATATTAAGATGGTAATGCATCACCGCCGGGCTGCCCGGAAACGTGCCGCTTGCTTCCACGGTGAGCGTTCCTTTTTCGCCGGTTTGCGTGAAGTCAATGATTTTCGTCTGCATCTTGTATTTTTCTGTCGCTTCCTCGATCCATTGTTTAATTTCACTTTTACCTGTGTAGGATGTGCCTTCGTCGAACACTGTTGCGTGTTCTGTGAAGTAATTGGCAAATGTGGTGCTATTTGCTTCGTTTTGTGCTTTAACTAAGCCTTCTATGTTTTCAGGAAGTTGCATGATGATTTGAAATTTGAGTTGATAGGAAATTTGATTTTGCTATAATAAAAAATCTGCTGAATGCTAGCTTAAATCGTACGGATCGTGCCGCCGTCGATGATGTATTCGGTCCCGGTGAGATAGCCTGCTCTCGGCGAAACCAGGAAACCGACCAACTCGGCGACCTCCTCCGGCCAGGCTGCCCTGCCAAACGGAATGCCACCCAATGCATCCATGACGCTTTTTTCAGCTTCTTCCATTGTGCCGCCTGAGCTTTCGGCAATGCGTTCCATCATTCGGACGGATGCCGTCGTCATGATCCAGCCCGGCGAAACGGTGAGCACGCGCACGCCTTTCGGGGTGACTTCGTTCGATAAGCTTTTACTGTAATTGACCAGAGCCGCCTTGGCTGCCGCATAAGGCAATGTGGAATCGTACAAAGGCAACTTCGCCTGAGTGGACGCAATGTGAATGATCACACCGCCGCGCTGCTCGATCATCCCGGGCAGGAAGCCGCGGTCCAGTCGCACGGGCGCCAGCAGATTGGTTTGAAAGGATTCTTCCCAATGTTCGTCGGTAAGCACCGTAAAGCCGCCGCCCGGCGTTTCCGAGCCGCCCAGGTTATTGATCAGGATATCCAGGCGACCGAATCGTTTCTGAACTTCTTCCACTACTTGTCGGGTGCCTTCGGGTTTGCTTAAATCGGCCGATATAAAATGAATACCGTTATCTTCCTCAGGCTTGTTTCTGGCTGTGATGATCACCGTTGCACCCGCTTTTGAAAGGCGGTCTGCAATGGCTTTTCCGGCGCCTTTTGATCCCCCGGTTACGAGCGCAATTTTGTCTTTTAGTTCGTTTTCGAAATTGAAATCCATGTCCTTGCTGGTTTTGTTTAGGACAAATTTCAGCACAATGCTTCCTGCTGACAAGTACGGATTTACGATTCAGATAGGGATAAATTTATCCCTATTGAACCGCCAAAGGCATATGTTTATATTTGCAGCATGTACGAAAGAAAGACAATGCCCAACCTGAATTGCGGGCTCGACCTGATCGGTGAAGTGCTATACGGCAAATGGAAAATGAGGCTTTTGTGGTTCATTCACCAGGGCTTCCAACGCCCAAGCGAGCTGCAACGGAAAATTCCGGATGCTTCCCGCCGGGTGTTGAATGTGCAATTGAAAGAGCTTGAAAACCACGAGCTGGTCGGGAAAATCATTTACCCGGTCGTCCCTCCCAAAGTCGAGTATTACCTTACCGATTTCGGAAAATCACTCATTCCGGTTATCGGAGCCATCGGGCAGTGGGGCGACCAGAATGAACAGCGCTTGCGGGAGCTTATCGAAAAGAACATACTGACTTCGTAACCACATCTTCCTGACAAGCCTTTTCCAAAATTCGCTCCATTTCCAGAAGCAGACCAGGAATCGGCGTATCGCTTGTATTGGTAAGGCCCAACGAACCATTGGTTGTCAATGCGCCGATCGTCTGCTCCATTCCCTTTCCCGACCGAACCATCGGACCATACAAGGCTTCGAGCTTCAACGGCCCGAATTCAGTTTTATATCTCACCCGCACCAGGTTAGTCACCATAATGTGGTGATTGAATGCCTGTTTTAACGCATCCAGCATTTGCTGCATATCATTGTGACCGAAAACCAGGTCCCGGAAAAACGACAAATAGCCTGTCGTATATTCAGCAGAACCGGTCCCGCCGAGCCCGGCCTTCGCCAGCCTCGCCAGATCCCAGAAGGATAAATGCCGCTGGTTTTCAAAGAACACGGATTGAGTGGTAATGTTCAGCCCAAAGTTATCGTCCAGATCAAGCGCTGCCCTGGTGCAAACAGGCGAAACCAGCTCCATTCTGGTCCCGTCCCATTCCGGACGCAGTTTTCTTGAAGCGATTAGCACGGCCGCACAAATGGCGCCATGAACGCTTGTATTTTCCGCTCTTGCGCGTTCGAGAAGGTTATGGGTTGTACTTTCAGAAAAGCGGTGCGACGAAACCAATGGGTTAACGACATCCGTCTTCATTTTCAGTTCGAGCATCTTCTCAACAACCTGCGCAGGCAAGTCTTCCGGAAGGCCCAGGGTTTCGTCATTAGACGCCTGCGGTTCCATGAATGCTAGTTCATTTCCGTTAACGGCAAGCAATATATCACGAGTCAAATAGCTTAATGATGTGCCATCGGCCACGGTATGGTTTGCAGCCAGGATCAGGACGGTGCGGTCTGTTTTTTGAACCAAAACAACCCGTAGCAATGGGCCTTCGGCTGTATTGAACCTGATGGAAAGCTCCTTTTCAACTTCCTGTTCCCAACGATAATGCTGCTCTGCATGCTCCACACGGAGCGGAATGTGCAGGTTGTCTGCATGCTGCAAGGTTGGTCTTCCCAACTCGTCCAGCGCCACCTTTACCGAAAGGTTCGGATGGCGTTGTTGTGCCATGTCAATGGCTTTCCGCCATTTTTCAACGGGTTGTGTTCCTGAGATGTCGGCGGCCAGGCAGAAGTCTTTTGAATCAATCTGATCCAGCAGCCAAAACGTTTTTTCAAATGCGCCTAATGTGCGGTTTTGTTGTCTTTTCATTATGCATTGAGTTAAAGTGAGAGAAGCGGCACCGCGCCGCGTCCTTTGAACTGAATGCAAAATTGGCAGGCTGAAATAGGGGAGAGAATGGACAAAAGTTGATGGGGCAGGTACATTTCGCCAATTCGTTCCCGAAACCCATCGGTTAATCCAGTGTCTTTGTCGGTTTATCGAAAATTGGCAGCTGCATCTGGTGTGCGACAAGCCGACGCTCCGATGAGCAGCAGGCAAAAGTACGTCAGCCGGGTATTGATTGAAAACCGAATTCAGGATAGTTCCGGCCCGGTTTTACAAAATGCCGGGCCAGAGAGCTATCCATTTTTTTACTAAAAGTTTTTTTAGAAGCGAGACGTCATTGGCTTTCCGGCGGAATATCCACAATTACCGCATGAGCAGCATCTTTTTGGAATCCGCTTTTTTGCCGGATTTGAGCTGCATGATGTACATGCCCGCAGGGGCATTAGGGAGTTTGATCTTTTCGTGATGCACACCCTTTCCCTTCACGGTCTCATTGTACCAGACCTTGCCACTCGCATCCGTAACCGTAATCCTGCCGTTTTCATCCGCCATATTGAAACTCGCATTGAACTCGCCCGGCGAAGGGTTAGGGAAGATATTCAGCTTTTCCAGGTGTTCGGAGAACTTGTAGGCGCTCTCCGGCACGGCCATTCTTGCATTGTTTTGAGGCATGCTCTGAATGCAAATCCTGTCCTGTCTCAACGCCGGGCCCGGTGCACCTTCAATTTTTACGATATTGTTGCCGGCCCTGAGCGGTATATTAAAAACTTCCTCACGGAAAACAACATTCCAACTGTTGGTCGCGGGGATCGTGATATTGTAATACATGTAGCCGTCGTTGCCGCGGAGTGTCACTTTCGGGCTGGTGCTGGCGGAATAGCGTAATGTGAGCTGGTACATGCCGTCGGCCGGGACGTTATTCACCGCGTAATTCACATAATGCCCGTAGTAGTTTTCCTCACCACGCGTACCGCCGTTGGAAGCATTCGGATCGTTGGTCACCGGCGCGGAGCCGTCCTGCGTTTCCGCTTCGAGGCACACCTCGAAATTCTCGCCCACCGGCGGGTTGCATTCGGTGATGTTTAAAGTGTATTCGGCTGTTTTGGTTTCACACCCGGGTTTGGAGCCCGTGACTGTATACACGTAGGAACCGGTCGCGGCGGGGGTTGTCAGGTTCACGGCCTGGCCTTGCTGCTGGTTGAGGCCCGGACCATTCCAGGTGAAGGTCACATTGTCGCAATCGTATTCCAGGCATTGGGCATAGAGGATAACGGGTTTCGAGCAGGTAATGTTGGTCGACTGTGGATTCACAAAAAACAGGTACCGGCAGGGTGCGACACCCCAATCCACAATGACTGTCACGAAACCGGTTTTGTCCGGGCACCCTGGTTTGGAGGCGGTAACATAGTAGGTGTACTGCCCGGTAGTGGCCGGTGAGGTGATCTCGACTGTTTCTCCGGAAGCATTGGCGCCGTTTCCGCTCCACGTGTACGTGACGCCCGCGCAATCCGCGCCGGTGCAATTGGCTTTCAATGTCATCGGCTTGCTCCGGTCGTACACGGGTGCATTGGATGAGGGCGCGATGTTGAATGCACAAGCTGGCTGGCCGCTTCCGGAGCCGGTTACGCAAATCTTGTCCTGACGAATGCTGTTCCCCGGTAATCCCTGGATGCGGAGCACGTTGTTCCCTTCATTAAGCATCACCGTAAAAGTTTCCTCACGCCAAACAATGTTCCACGAATTGCTGGACGGGAAGCTGGCGGAAGGGACAACGACATTTCCGTTAACAGAAATGACTGCCTGTGCAGCGCCGGCGGCATAATAGCGCAGTTTGACGAGATAATTTCCCGAGGCAGGCACGCCATTCACCGCGTAGGCTACATAATGGTCGTAATCGGCTTCCTGGCCCCTGGTACTGCCGTTGGACGCATTCGGGTCACTGGTAACGGCACCGTTCCCGTTCGCGTTTTCCGCTTCGAGGCAGGCACTGAAATCACCGCCGGAAGGTGGGTTGCAGTTGTTGATATTCAGAGTGATAGAGGTGCTTTTGGGTGTACAGCCTGGCCCGGTAGCCGTTAACACATAAGTATAGGACCCTGTACCCGAAGGGGTGGTTATGGCAACGGTCTGGCCGGTTTGTGATACACCCGGACCGGTCCAATTGTAGGTGAGCGCGTCGCAATCGCCACCTGTGCAGCCTGCCGAGAGGGAGACAGGCGATGAGCAGCCGGGCGTGGTGGTGGAAGGGCTCGCAGTGATCTGGAAATCGCAGCCAGGCTGCGATTCGTCCACCTGCACCACTACGGTGTCCGTCTGCGTTATGCAGCCTTCTTTGGAGGCAGTGACAATATAACTATACGTGCCGCCCTGGGTAGGGGAGGTTACATTAAGGCTGCCCCAGGAGCTTGTTACGCCATTTCCGGACCAGTTGTAAGTCACTGTATTGCAGGCTGTGCCTTGACAGTTTGAGCTCAGATACATGTTTTTGCCGGGCGCGTAAACCGGCTGGTCAGCCGATGCAGCTATGCTGAAATCGCAAGGCGGCGTTTCGGCGGCCGGGCCTGTGACGCATATCTTGTCCTGCCGCAGACTGGCGCCGGGCAGGCATTGCACGCGGATCGAATTGCCGCCGGGATTGAGGGGCACGGTGAAGCTTTCTTCGCGGTGAACGATGTTCCACGAATGCGTGGAAGGAAGGGTCATGGAAGAGATAACCACCTGTCCGTTCACGATGATATTGACGATCGGGGAGCCGCTTGCATAGTATTGGAGCGTTAGCTGGTGCGGCCCGGCCACCTGTATGGCATTTACGGTGTAGTCCACATAATGTTCGGCGTAGTTTTCGTCGCCTCTCGTACCACCGTTCGACGCATTCGGGTCGCTGGTAACCGGGCCGGTTCCAGTTGCATGTTCGGCCTCGACGCATCTTACAATTTGATTTTCAACGGGAGGTGCAGACCTGGTCGGCGGCACTGCGCCGTTCTCTGCCCGGGCGGCCAAAGTGACGAGCAGCGAAGTGGCAAGGTAAAGGAATCGTTTCATGACCATCGTGTTTTGTGAATGAATGTAACTCAATTGGAATAATGCAGATTTAACTTGCTATATACCAATTGCATCCATGGACACCTCATGCATTACTAACCGTGGCAGGTGGTGACATTTTTTGTCAATGTTACTTTTATTGACTTCACAGGGTTCAGCCATGCCGCTTTGATGGCCTGGAAGCTGACGGTGAGCAGAGTTATAGACTGTCAAGTAAATTCGACAACAAATGAGTACTAATTATTACATCTGCGAGTCACGTGCGAAGTACATTTACGGTGACCATCTTTCTTGTAAAATTACTTAGCTCTGTAACCGTATTGGATTCACTCGTTTTATTACCGACAGGCAGGTGAAACACGTACTTGTTCTCAATTAAAACTACTCTGATTTTGATGAAAAAATTACTTCTGAAAACAGCCTTCGGACTCATGTTCCCGGGGCTCTTTATCACTACCGTAAATGCACAGGTAGGTGTCGGTACTTTGACGCCGGACGCGAGCGCACAATTGGACGTGACGTCGGAAACGAGGGGGGTACTTGTATCCCGTATGACATCGGCCCAGCGCATCGCTATTGCAACCCCTGCCGATGGTCTGCTCGTATATGATACAGACACGAAAGGTTTTTGGTACTACAAAACCGGCACCGGCTGGACACAGATCAACAATGCGACGTTGTCATTGCCCTACACAGGCAATGAGAATAATGCAGGCACTTTATTTTCGATAACCAATCAGGGCGATGGCACTTCTCTGGAAGGCGTAAACAACAGCACTACTTCAAGCATTAGCGCTATAAGGGGCATTATTTCCTCCACGACTCCGGGGGGCTTCGCTGCGGCCGTACGCGGCATTAATAACGGTACCGGGGGGCTTGGTGTTGGCGTCTGGGGCTCGCAAGGAGGTTCGGGTTGGGGCGTGTATGGCTCCACTCCTAACGGCTTAGGCGTGTATGGGAATGCATCTGCAAACGGTTTTGGCGTATATGCCAACAGCAACACCGGCACTGGTCTGAATGCGACCAGTACTAATGGTGTAGCGGCAAATGTTTCCATTCAAAACAATTCTAATGGTAACAACGCATTAAATGTCAGCACGGTAGGGCAAGGTACTGTTATCAATGTAAGTACTACTGGTAATGGCACAGGTGTGAGGAGTGTTACGAATGCAGGTTTAGCTGTAAACGGCATCACCAGTAGCCAGAGTTCAGCGGGTATATTAGGCAACAACACTGGTGGGGGGGAAGCCGTTGTGGGCCTCACTACCAGTGACATTGCGGGCGCAGTCGTCGGCCGTAATGATGGAGCAGGATATGGGGTAAGGGGATTTGTATCAACCAACACCAGCGGCAAAGGCATCGGCGTTTTTGGACAGGTAGGGCTAGGCAGCAGTACCGGTCGGGCCGGCCGTTTTCAGAATTATAACGCCACTAATACGGAAGCCAATGCACTGGAGGTAGAAACGAACGGTAACGGAAATATTTCTGATAATACACTAGGTAATGCTGCTTCTTTCCTGGTGGACAATGCCAACAGCGTGGCAGCAGCCGTGAGAGGAGAGGTGACAACTGCGCTCGGCAATTTCAGTGCAGCGGGATTGTTTGGGATTTCCTCGGGTACCGGGGGTTTTGCGGGCATGTTCCATGCGTCGAACCCTGCTGGCAATGGCACGGCCCTGGTAGCGATTGCAGACGGTCATGGTAATGGTATAACCGCAAGTGCAGGCATCGAAGGAAATGGAGTAGAGGCTACCGCGAACGGGACCGGCATTGCGATTTCTGCCTGGACGCCCAGTATCAGTAATGGCAAAGCAGCCCAGTTCGCAAATTTTAATACTGCCAATACAAACCCGGTGCTCACTGCTGAAACACACAGCGCCGGCAATATTGCGTTGTTTAAAAGCGGAGACCCTGCTACTGTGAATGTAGCGCGTATCGATGCGGATGGAAAGGGTTTTTTTAATGGCGGTACGCAGAACAGCGGCGCCGACCTTGCAGAAGCTTTTGACGTGATAGAGGAAGTGTCGGAATATGAGCCGGGAGATATTTTAAGCATTGCAACTACAAAGGACCGGACCGTGGAAAAAAGCAATGGAGCCTATTCTTCCCTGGTATTGGGCGTGTATGCAACCAAACCCGGTGTGTTGCTTACCGAAGAGAATATCGACAGCAATCTGACGGGAAAAGTACCCATGGGTGTGGTGGGCGTAATCCCGACCAAGGTATGCAAAGAGGGTGGTGCCATTCTGCGGGGAGATTTACTCGTTACTTCAAGCATACCCGGCGTAGCTATGAAAGCCGATCCTGACAAGGTAAAACCCGGACAAATTATAGGTAAGGCTTTACAAAATTTTGATGGTGACCAGATTGGTAAAATCAATGTGTTTGTAAACATTAAATAAAACCTTAATCTACTCCAAATTATGAAACCTTATCTGATCATTTTTGCCATAGTTTTAACAGGTACAATAGCGAAAGCCCAATCCGCTTTTAAAACCAATGAAAGTATTTCGAGCCAGTTAAAAAACGGCACAGTTCCCGGATTTGTATACGGGAAAGTGGCGTCTGTAAAAAAAGAAACAACAGCAGGACCCGTAAATTTGGAAAATTCCGGTAAGCACATTACGAATAATGCATTACCAGGCATGGTATCCGAAAAGAAAATAGCCGGGACGAAACCTCAAACCGATTTGTCTGCACAAAGTAAATCGGCTGTGCCCTTAGCAAGTGACAAGCCTGCGGAGAGACCCGGCCCGGTTGAAAAAGTGGAGCTGCCCAAAAGTGTGCAATAGCTAAATACCGAAATACGATTGGGTAATCCGCCGGCTCGATTCGGCGGGTTCCATCGGCGCTGGCCCATGTGCGGAGGATACTTGTGCAGGATACCGAACTAGATGCCGGGAGGGGGGCTTCCAAAGTTTTCCCCTACCATTGCGACTGGCTCGTGGCGAACCGGGAAATTGACCGAGCTTGCAATAAAGCAAAGTTCGCTGGCTTTTTTGTGCAGCTCATTGGCTTTTTCGATCATCGAGGCATCGGCCACGGTTACCACGGGGTGCAAGATCGCGCCGGTGAAATGTCCTCCGCCATTGGGCGTCTCAGCCATCGTCGCAGTGGCCTGATCAATGTAATGATTTACCACCACTCCATTCACTGCGCATAAGTGCAGGTAGGAGAGCATGTGGCAGGTCGACAGCGCGGATAACAGCATTTCCTCAGGATTATGCCTGGTTTTATCACCACGAAATGACGGGTCCGACGAGCCCTCTATGTCGGGCTTTCCCTCAATATGTATGCTATGGGACCGCTCGTATGAACGGTAGGAGGAAGTGCCGCTGCCGGTGTTACCCGTCCAGCGAACTGTAAGGGCGTAGCTATGTTCTGCTTTCATTTGATGAGTCTGTTTGAAACAAAACTATCGACATTTCCTTGCTCTGGTGCGATCCAATTTGCAAAAAGGCGGGACGCCAATTGGGGAATGAGATCATGCTTTGGATGGCTTTTGCCGCACGCGCTTGCCGGTACATTCCGGGGATGGACAGGCGGCGAAGCTAAGGATTATTGCACAGACGGTTGACTCGCGTCGCGCTTTTGCCATCGATAGGCGGCCACGGAATTTTTCCAGAAATATTTTTCTGCCGCGGTATGCCCTTTTTCCATAAAGTATTGACGCACGAGTGTTAGTCCCTGGTTGAACGGTAGCCATTGATCGCTGTTGGGCCAGTCGCTGCCGTATAACAGCCTGTCTTCGCCAAAAATGCCGTAGAGTTCATCCAGGCGTGGGCGGTAAAAGTCCAGTGCGGTCGGGATTTGCCCGTTGACTTTGCGAAGCACCTCGGAAATCTTCACATATACCTGCGGCCGCTGGCCGATTTCACGCAGATGCGCTTCATATGCACGCCTGATCGCCTTGTCTTCCGGAACGGTCATTTGCGGCAGATGATCTATCACGAGCTTCAAATCCGGTACCTGGTCAGTGAGCCTGATGATAGCCGCGAGCAGGGCGGGGTTGGGGTTTGCGGTGTCAAGTACCATGTCGGCTTGCGCCATTAATTTCAGATCAGCGATCAATGCCGGGTTCTGGGTCTGGCCCGAGATGTCACTCCCCCAAAGATTTCCGTTTCGAATGCCCCGGAAGAGCGGGTTTTTCGCGAAACGCTCTATTTGCTTGCCAAAAAGTGGCTTCCCTGGTTCAAGGTTACCGATTACCCCGACGATGATGTTGTCCTTCCCGGCCGTATCCAATACCCATTGGTTGTCTTCGAGCCATGGACTGGCTTCTACCACAATGGCGCCCGTAATTCCAAGCGGCGCGGCAATACCCTTGTAGCGAGCCGGAAGCGCCGGTTTGTAGAGAACTTTATCGCTTTTTTCAGGCCAGGGAACACCCTGTGGGCGACTGGTATCGAACAGGTGAATATGGGTGTCGATAATCGGGATCCTGGGATATTGTTGACTGCCGGTTGCCGGAAATCCAACTCCCAAAGAGGTTGCGGCAGACACTGCGAGAAATTCTCTCCGGTTCATAGTCAGAAATTGCGGATTAGAAAATTAAAACAAACCATAGGTTAAATAAGCTTACCTTAGGATATGAAAATCAAAATATTAGTAAAAAAAGATCTCCCGCCGCCAAGCTCGACATTGAAATTCAGGATTAAAAATACAACCAACTGGCGCGTTGGCTTTACGGACAGCGAAACCGGCGATTTTGTCCAGGTAGTGGAAGGAATCACTTACAGCTATTCCTGGAACCAGATTGATGAATATTATTTAATCACTCCTGTGTTACCGTAGCATGTTCGGCGGGTTTTTGTTATTTACTGTTAGGTGTCGCTTTGGCGGCTAGGAGTAGTTTCAAAAATCCGTCGATCTGACTATCTTCTATCCATCTTACCACAGCGACAATATCATTTTCAGGATCGACGTAAATCACGTTGGTACCGTTTCCGATGTGGGCAAATGCTTTTTCCGGTGCGCTGGGGTATAGTTTCTTTCCTGTATTTAAAAACCAGTTCATAAAGCCATAAGTTGGCTCCGGTGTCGAGGGGGTCTGTGCCCATTTGTTCCATTGCTCCGAAACCAGCTGGCGGTCCTTCCATTTTCCATTACGCAAGGTCAGATAGCCGAAACGCGCCATATCGTAGGCGTGCAGATACATTCCGCCGCCCCAATGTCCGCCACCTGAAACGGATTGCACCGCTTTTCCGTCGAGTACGATCCAGGAGTTTTCGTAACCATACCACCGCCAGGTGTTCGAGGCACCGATCGGATCCATAATGTGCTCTTTCAGGACTTCGGGCAAAGGTTTTCGCCAAACGTTGAGGGTTGCGAGTGCCAGCGCGTTTACGCGGGTATCGTTGTATTCGTAAACTGTTCCGGGCGTGTTCCGCTTGGTGAGCCACACTTTGTAATCCTTGTCGGGGCGGTCGGCCCAGTCGGGTTTTCCCCATAATGTGCCTTCCCAGTCGCTGTTTTGTTGCAGCATTTGTCGCCACGTGATCGTTTTGTTGTGAGGCGTATTGAATGGTTCGAAGAAGTCCGACTTTTTACCAAAATCATCGGCTTTGTTAGCAGAGGGCACTGGATTGTAAAGCGTAACCGGCGGCACATATTTGTAAACCTGATCGTCAATATCGGGGATCAGTCCGCGGTCGTAGGCTAGTCCCACCACGCTCGATAAAAGGCTCTTACTCACACTGTTCACAATATCTATGTGGTAGGGGTCACCCCATTCGGCGATGACGTAGCCATTTTTGATAATAATCCCGGACTGCCCGCCACGTTCCTTCAGAGGCCCGACTGCGTCGCCAAAAGGTTCTCTTCCGAATGTCCGGTAATGGTTTAATTTCAAATCCTTTGGCGCAGTGGTTTCATTAGCGATCGCGAAATCGATCGCTGATTTGAGCAAAACTGGGTCAAAACCCATTTCGGACGGCTCTTTTTTCTGCCATTCTTTGTCAGGGTAATAGGCCTGCGGGGAGGTGTTGGCGATTCGCTTTACTTTTTGAGCAAAACCGGGAATGGCGGCAAGAAATAGAAGTAGCAAAAATTTGTTCATACGTGGTATTTTGTAGGTTCGGCTTGGCTTTGGTTCGTACGGGGCCTGCGTTGCGACAGGTTCCTCCCTCAGGGATATAGAAGATACTTTTCTCTGATCGCCTTAAACTTCTGCAATCCAGGCTCCCAGCTTTTTCTGATGTCCGCCTCCGATAGGCCTGCTATGATTTGTTTTCTTAGTTGATCAGTGCCTATTCGCAGGTCAAAGGCGGATATGTCCTGGTTAGCCCTTCCGGGGGTGAAGAAATGGGCTTTATCCGGATACGCATTGTACAACTCGATCAGCCACGCCAAATTGATCTGGCGGCTCTTGCGAAGACCGGCAATATCGTATTCCCGAAGGTCGAGCCCGTAGCAAACGGAGTCTTTGTGATTGGGCCGCTCACTCATTCCGGGAATACCGACCGGTTTGTAAGAAAATGAATACTTGCCTTTCAATGCAGGCGCCCCCAGAATGGTAAAGGGCATATAGGTTCCCCTGCCTTCATTGATGGCTGTTCCTTCAAACATGCATAAGCTGGGAAAAAGCATAACGGCTTGCTGGGTATTCAAATTAGGTGAGGGATGGATGGGCAATACATAGGGCATATCATGATCATAATGAGCGACCTTGACGATCTGTATTTTGCATTGTTTTGGCAGATATCCTTCCCCGTTAAGGTATTGGGCAAATTCCCCGATCGTCATGCCGTGTGTCATGGGCGTATAATGGATCCCTATGGCAGATTTGAATCGATCATCCGTCATGACCGGTCCGTCTACGACATATCCGTTTGGATTGGGCCTGTCAAGAATGAGCAGTTCTTTATCATTTTCCCCGCAGGCCTCCATGACATATTCAAGGGTGTTGATATTGGTATAGTAGCGGCAGCCCACATCCTGGATATCAAATACGAGCAGGTCGATATCCGCCAGTTGTTCTTTCGTCGGTTTCTGGTTTTTACCGTATAGGGAGATAATTGGAATGCCGGTTTTGGCGTCTGTCTCATTGTTTACCACGGCTCCATTACTGGCGTTGCCCCGGAAACCATGTTCAGGTCCAAATACTTTAACGATGTTAATGCCAAGGCTTAACAAGCTGTCTACACTGCTCTTCGTGCCGATGATGGAACTCTGGTTTGCCACCAGTCCAATGCGTTTCCCTTTCAGAAATGGCAAATATTTTTCAGTCTGGTCTGCACCTGTGATAATTTCCTCCTTGCCGGATATACTTTGGTTTGTTGATGAAGCTTGTGCGATACATTCCGTGGTGGCGACCGACAGAATAGCCCAAAAAAGCATTGAAATAAGTTTCGTCATTTTTGTAAGGGTTTATGATTGGGTTATTGTCATTCGTGCCCGGGCAGGAAGTTGCCAGGTCATAAGGTGCAAATTAGCCAATTCAGGTGAGGCCTGGACGGATCCGGATCAATTAAGGCACTGGTATGCGCTGCTATCCACCATTACTTTCCATAGCAGCTTTTGCTACGAGCGGAATGACCTTTGTGCCGATCAATTCAATTGAACGCATTAGCTGATGATGCGTAAGTCCGGCATTATCCATTTGAAATGTAAACCGGTCAATTCCCCCTAATGCCGCGCTATGCCTCAAAAGTTTCCCGGCCACTTTTTCCGGCCCGCCAACGACCAGCACACCCCGTGGAGCGATCAAGGCATCGAATTGTCTTCTGGTTACTGGTGGCCAGCCGCGTTCCCTGCCCAGTTTGGTCCAGAGCTCGGCATAACCCGGGTAATATTCATCAATGGCCTGCTCGTCCGTGGCGGCAACATAGCCGGGTGAATGCAATCCAACTTTTAGCTGATCAGGAGTAAAACCTGCTTTGCGCCCTTCTTCGCGATACAGGTCGACCAACGGACGAAAGCGTTCTGTTTCGCCTCCAATGATCGCGACCATTAAAGGCAACCCTAATTGTCCTGCTCTGGCAAATGATTCGGGCGTGCCACCGACGCCCAGCCAGACAGGCAATTTTTCCTGAAGAGATCTTGGATAAACGGGTTGATTATTTAAAGCCGGCCTGAATTTCCCTGACCATGTAACAAACTCATTTTCCCGAATTTTCAGCAGAAGATCCAGTTTTTCTTTAAACAGCGCATCGTAATCGTTGAGATTAAATCCAAACAGGGGATAGGCATCAATGGCGGATCCGCGGCCAACTACCAGTTCGGCCCGGCCTTTGGATATTAGGTCCAATGTGGCAAAATTCTGGTAAACCCGGACGGGATCAGAGGTGCTCAAAACGGTAACGGCGCTGGTCAGGCGGATATTTTTGGTTCTGGCCGCAGCGGCGGACAGGATGACAGCAGGAGCGGAATCAAGAAACTCTTTTTTGTGATGTTCCCCAATGCCAAAAACGTCCAATCCCGATTGGTCTGCCAGAGAGATCCTGTCCAGTAATTGCTCCATCGCGTCCACGCTTTCGAGTGCGTCGCTACCGTACATGGCTGACGCGAAGCTATCTATGCCTATTTCCATTTTGTTGTATTTAAACTGTTTCCGGTTAAGGCCCGTCGTCCGTAGAATTACTGAGTAGGGTGACCGGAAAGAGAGAAATTGAAGTTGTTTAGTTATGTTTATCCGATTTGGAAACGAACAATAGTATATGATCGTTCTGAGACCGGACAATTATTAGGGTAATTAAGAA
This sequence comes from Dyadobacter sp. SG02, assembly GCF_900109045.1. Lineage (GTDB taxonomy): Bacteria > Bacteroidota > Bacteroidia > Cytophagales > Spirosomataceae > Dyadobacter. The sequence continues at coordinate 97,001 of NZ_FNYL01000009.1, read as the reverse complement.
GCATCGACGTGAATCGGGAGACCATCTTGCACAGGACAGCCAAAGACACAAAAATTTTCACCCCCGCAAACCGCAAGGAATGGCGGGAATGGTTAGAGCAAAACCATTCAGATGAAAGCGCGGTATGGCTGATTTACCATAAAAAATCTTCACAACTAACCACCATCACATGGAGCGAGGCAGTAGACGAGGCGCTTTGCTTTGGCTGGATCGACAGCATTGCCAAGCCGCTCGACGCCGACCGGTACATGCAATTTTTTAGTAAAAGAAAGCCCGGCGGAGGTTGGTCGAAGATCAATAAGGAGAAAATCCGGAAGCTGACAGAGGAAGGACGGATGTGCCAGGCCGGGCTGGATGCCATTGCCGCTGCTAAACAGAACGGTTCCTGGGCGTTACTCGATAAGATCGAAGAACTAATTGTCCCCGATGACCTCGCCGGTGCATTGGCAAGCAATGCGGTGGCGGAGGCATTCTTTCAAAAGCTGAGCAAATCGGATAAGCGCCACTTGCTGTATTGGGTTTCGTCCGCGAAACGGGATGACACGCGTCGGAAGCGGATCGAGGAAATCGTTGAATTTACCGGCCAGAATTTGAAGCCAAAGATCCTGACCTGGACAAAAAAGGTGGATGGGGGTTGAGGTTGTCAATCATGCCGGCTCCAATAACCTGATCGCTGGCGCGGACCTGGATTTTCTACCGATGATTTATACCCACTAAGAAGAAATTAAGGACAAAATTTGGGCACAGGTTATTGTTTACCTCAGCAAGATTGTAAAACAAGCCCTCTAAATCTGTACCCCTCAAAAAACAAAAAACTATATCTGTTATCACTGCATTCTGTTGTGGTACTTTGCAAGTAAAGAAGTAAACACTAACAGCAGTTCGATTTTGAAACCCAAGCATCTCTTGCTCGCCCTGGTTACGGTCATTGCCTGGGGCCTGAATTTCATCGCCATTCATATTGGCTTGGAAAAATTACCTCCGATCCTTTTATGTACAGCGCGGTTCGCATTAACCGCCTTGCCGTGGGTGTTCTTCCTACCCAGGCCCAAGGGGCCATTTAAGCTGATCGTGGGCTACGGCATCTTCACATTCGCCATCCAGTTCGGACTGCTCTTCGGAGGAATGTACCTCGGGCTTCCGGCAGGTTTGTCGTCATTGGTGATTCAGGTGCAGGTATTTTTCTCCATGGGGCTGGCCGCATTGATCTTTGGCCACGTGCCGAGCGTTTGGAAGGTTTTCGGTGCACTGATCTCGTTCATCGGCATTGGTATCGTTGCCAGCCATGTGGATGGGAATACGACCTTCATCGGGCTTGCATTAACCTTGCTGTCGGCACTTTCCTGGGCAACCGGCAACATTTTCTCCAAGAAAATCGCCGCACAGTCGCCCGTAGCGCTGGTTGCGTGGGGAAGTCTGGTAGCGACTCCTGTGATGCTGACCGTGTCTTATATTTTTGAAGGGCCCGAACTGATTATGCATTCCATTCGCGGGTTGACTGCCGAGACGGTCATTGCAGTGCTTTACATCGTCTACCTATCCTCGTTCGTGGGTTACGGCATTTGGGGATTCCTGCTCAATACCTATCCAACCGCCGTTGTTACGCCATTTACATTGCTGGTTCCAGTCGTGGGACTTCTGAGTGCCGCGTTTTTCCTGGGTGAAGAATTGTCTTCATGGAAGCTGATAGCCTGTGTATTCATCATGGCCGGGCTTATATTCAATCTGCTCGAAAAGCAGATCCGCGCATTGGCTTCGCGCAGAACGTCGGTTGGGTAAATAGGGTAATGTTTTGATTTGAAATAGATTAGCTATGGAGACAGGAAATGGTTTTGACGCATCGGAGATTAACAAAATCTATATCATCGGTAACGGCGTGATTGCCAAAGCGCTGGCGGTGGCATTGGCGATTAACGGCCGAAGCGCAACCATTCTCCGCGGCTCGGTGGATGACACAGGAACATCCCGTGAACATGTCGAAGTGGATACCGGCGAAGACCTGTTGAGCGCCCACATTGAAATCAGCTCGATCAACAGTTACGAAAAACTCGATGGCCTGATCGTTTTAACCAATAAATCATTTGGAAATGAGCAGATTGCTCGAAAACTGCATGCCAAGGCAAAGCACTCACCCATTGTGTTCCTGCAAAATGGATTGCATATAGAGAACTGTTTTTCAGATATGGGCTTTGAGAACTTGTACCGATGCGTACTCATGGCGACCAGCCAGACGGCAGGTGAGAACAGCGTGCGGTTCCGGTTGGTGGCGGCCTCGCCAATAGGGGTAATTGCCGGTTCCGAAGAAATGCTGCCCAATATTGTAACGCAGCTGAATACGAGCATTTTCTCATTCAGGACAGAGCCTGATATACAGCCCTTCATTTGGAAAAAGGTCATTTCCAATTGCGTGTTTAACTCGATTTGTCCGCTTTTGGAAGTGGACAATGGCGTATTTCGGCGAAACGCGTCAGTCGTGGAATTGGGAAGGAAAGTAATTCGTGAATGCCTTGTTGTGGCCAGGGAATACGGTATCAGTTTGACCGAGGATGAAATAGTCCAGAATATATTGAACATCAGTGAAATGTCGGATGGTCAAAAGATCTCAACCTATCAGGACCTATTAAACAAGCGGCAGACGGAAATTGACTCGTTGAATTTTGCCATGGCTGATGCTGCAAAGCAAAAAGGAATCTTTGTTCCGGTCACATCGCTTCTGGGCACACTCATTAAACTCAAGTCGGAATTGAATTAATGTGTGACTATCCAGTCAAACAGCGGTGTTCAGAGTGTCAGTAAAACGGGAATCGAATCCATTAGATCTGTTGCCGGCATCTTTAAGGTAATTGATAAGAACGACTTTATGAGGGCTGCCGCAGACCATGGATTCGACTGGGTTTTTTCCGAAGAAAATTTTCTACCCAATGGGAAATCGCTTCTAACATATGAATTTGTGAGAGGTTGGTAATTGTCCATGTTACTCTGTCGCAATTTCTTCGCTAAGGACGGCACTATGTTAACGGATCGATCAATTCAGCGACCGGTAGTCATTTGGCGTAAGCCCGGTCGATTTTTTAAAGAGCCTGGTGAAGTGCTGTGGATATTTGAAGCCCAGCTCAAATGCGATTTCACTGATGGATTTGCCTGGATCGAGGATTTTTTCTTTTGCAAGATTTATGACTTTCAACTGGATGTATTCCGTGGGGGTTTTTCCTGTTTCCTTTTTGACTAAGTCGCCGAAATAATTGGCTGAAAGATGCAGCTGATCTGCACAGTAGCTGACCGACGGCAGCCCGATGACTTGCGCCTTGTCAGACTGAAAATAGTCGCTCAGTAATGTCTCGAATTTTTCCAGGCTGTTCCTATTGACATCCTGTCGGGTAATAAACTGGCGGTCATAAAACCGCATGCAGTAGTTCAAAAACAGTTCGATATTGGAGGAAATGAGCGTTCTGCTGTGTTTGTCTGTTCCCTGTTCGAGCTCATACCTGATTTTCTCAAAACAATCCAGCACGATTTTTCGCTCTTTTTCAGATAAATGCAGCGCTTCTTTACTCTCGTAGGAAAAGAAGTTGTAATCCTCGATATGCTTACCCAACGGAGTTCCCCGGACCAGGTCGGGATGAAACAGTAGCGCATATCCCTGAGGCTTATAGTCCTGATTGATGTCCACATTAATGATCTGGCCCGGCGCGACAAAAACCAATGTCCTGTCCTGGTAGTCGTAGGTGTGGCGACCATACTTCATATCACCGCATTTTACATCTTTTAAATACACTGCATAAAAGCCGAAATTCATTTTCGATGCATACATCTCAGGCGTCCTGCCGGTAAAATCGATGACGCTTACCAGCGGATGAAGGTTCTGTTGGTGGTAAAATGCGTCGTGCTGGCTCACGGTGTCGATCCTCAAAATGTTATCCATATCCCTGGTGATTTGTTGATGCAAATTTACCGGTAATTGAATGTTAACCACGTCTGTAAGTCCGAATCTGTAAAAATGGTAGGTAAACCTGTAAACTGTATAAGTCGGGATTATCAGCACTGTATGACCTTTGTGCAGCTAACCAACACGCTGGTAATAGATGGCGGTTACAGTATTCACTAGCTAAAAATTATGGGTACATTCATCAAAAGTATTTTCATTGTTCTGTCAGCCTCCATCCTGATCTGGGTGACGGGTTGCAGCATCAAAAACCAACAGAGAACCATGTCAGAGCAAACGAATTCTTCCATTTTTCCCAAAGGCGAGCCGCTACCGGCTTCCTATTTCACCGGCAATGCATTTGTGTATACCCTGGCTTCCAGAGACAAAAACAACGAGTTCGCGCTCGGTAGCGTGACCTTCGAGCCGGGTGCGCGTACGAATTGGCATACGCACCCCAAAGGTCAGGTGTTGATCGCTACGGAGGGAGAAGGTTTTTATCAGCAAAAGGGAAAACCTGCGCAAGCCTTGAAAAAAGGTGATGTAGTAAATATCCCGGAAGATACCGAGCACTGGCATGGGGCGTCTGCGACCAGCAAATTTGTCCATATCGCCATCACTAATTTCAAGGATGGGCAGAATGTGGTCTGGCTTGCGCCAGTGACAGATCAGGAATACGCCACTGTTAATCAAAAATAATAGGAACTATGACCAATCCCGGATTTTCGAAATGGATTCTAACAGGGATAATTCTGCTATTTGTCATGGACATAAACGCGCAAAATTCCATGGGAGCTAATGCAGGCCTTTCACCGAACCAGGTAATCAGCCAGGTAGGAAAGCAGCAATCTGGAACTGGGCGGGTATTATCCGGACAGGTAATTAATGCAAGTCCATGGATCGTCCGCCTGGCAAAACTTGAAATTCATCCCGATTTTCTGGATCAATACAAAGCTGCTATCGAAGAGCATACTCAGGCGGCGTTGGAATCAGAGCCTGGCGTTCTTACCCTTTACGCGATGACCGAAGAGAAGCATCCGAACCGGGTAACGGTTTTGGAAATATATGCAAGCAATGAGGCATATCAAACACATCTGAAAACGGCACATTTTATCAAATACAAAACCGGGACGCAAAAAATGGTGAAGTCACTCGAATTGGTCAATGTTGACGCGATTGCATTTGGGGCGAAGTCCGATGTGCTGCAATTGAAAAAATAGTGAGAGATATAGACTGCAAAATCATGAGAAAACTGAAATTGGTAGGATTCATCGCGCAATCCGTTGTGCTGGCTGCCCCTATTTTTTTTACGGGCTGCAAAAAGGGCCAGGAGAACAACAGGACGTGGTCGGTTTACAAAGCAGATGCGGGCAGCTCTAACTACTCCCCATTGGATCAGATCAATGTTTCAAATGTGGCGCAGTTAAAGCCTGCCTGGACATTCGCCATCAAAGACAATGCAACCGGAACCCGGCCGAGCCAGGCTAATCCGATTATCGTCGATGGTGTTTTGTATACCACTTCCGCCAGCCAGCACGCTTACGCTGTTAATGCGGAAACGGGTGAGCAGCTTTGGTCTTTTGACCCTTTCAATGGTGGGGAAAGCGGTGGAGAAGTAAACCGCGGGCTCACGTATTGGGAAAATGGAACTGATAAAAGGATTTTGTTCACTGCCAACAACCAGCTCTTTGCATTAGATGCAAGCAATGGTAAGCCAATTAGTGCTTTCGGAAACGGAGGTAAAGTGGATATGCGGATTGGTTTGCGTGACACTTCCGAAAATATTTATGTTTCGTCCACTTCGCCCGGGATCATCTATAACGATCTGATCATTATGGGCTGCCGGGTCCCTGACGTTTATGGCGCCCAGCCTGGTTACATCAGGGCATATGATTGCCGTACGGGTAAGCTGGTCTGGACATTTCATACCGTGCCGCTACCAGGCGAACCTGGCTACGAAACTTGGTCGAAGGATGCGTATAAGGTTGTGGGTGGGGTGACTAACTGGGCAGGTATGAGCCTGGACAAGAAGCGGGGAATGGTGTTTTTGGCCCTCGGATCGCCTTCCTACGATTTTTACGGTACTGATCGAAAAGGAGAAAACCTATATGGTAACTGCGTGCTAGCGCTCAATGCGGCAACGGGCAAACATATCTGGCATTTTCAGACCGTACACCACGATCTGTGGGATTATGATCTGCCAGCACCGCCAAACCTGGTGACGCTTCAACGTGATGGAAAAAGTGTCGATGCGGTGGCGCAGATTACCAAGCAAGGTTTTGTATTTGTATTCAACCGGGAAACCGGCGAACCTTTGTTTCCGATTGAAGAAAGGAAGGTGCCCGCTTCCAACCTGCCTGGGGAACAGGCATCGCCGACCCAGCCGTTTCCGGTCAAACCCAAACCATTTGCAAGGCAGTGGATCACCGAAACCGACCTTACCAGTTACTCAGCCGCAGACCATGATTCGCTGGTCAGGGAATTCAAGTCTATGCGCTATGAGGGACTTTATACTCCGCCTGACCTGAAAGGAACACTTCAACTGCCCGGGACGCGTGGCGGTGGCGAATGGGGCGGCGCTGCTTTCGATCCGGCGACCAATTACTTATATATCAAGTCCAATGATGCCCCGGATATCATTTCCATTATTAAAGGTGATCAGACGAAAGTAAGCAGTGAGTCCGCCGCAAAATCGAGCCTTTCGAGCCAGTTAGGCACGACGGAGCGTTTTGCAAAGGCGGATCAATACCTGAACGCCACGGGGTATAAAACCTGGAAAGATCCAAGCGGCAATCCCGCCATTCAGCCACCCTGGGGAACATTGCACGCGTTGAACCTTTCTACCGGGGAATATGAATGGCAGATTCCGTTAGGTAACGATGAGTCACGGCAGATTAAAGGAGCGCCTGAGACTGGTCAGGAAGGCAAAGCAGGGCCAATTGTCACGGCGGGTGGTTTGATCTTTATCAGCGGTACCGAGGATAAAAAATTGAGGGCTTTTGATAAGTCGACTGGAAAACTACTCTGGCAGACTACATTGCCTGCATTAGCCAACGCAACCGCATGTACTTACCAGGCTGGCGGGAAGCAATACGTGGCTATTTCAGTAGGCGGAACAAAAGAAAATCCGGCCGGATACGTGATGGCGTTTTCATTGCCCTAGGTCACATGATCAGTTGATCGACGATGTCAAAATTGGGACCATTTCACCAACCTCTGTCTTTCCTCTGTGCTTGACAAGCCAGCGCTCAACTCAAAAATACAAAGCTGTCAGATCAAAAATCATGACCAATCCCGCGACGGTGAAGTTTCTTCATACCGTCGCTTCGGATTGGTCATGGTTTAAAAGCTGAATTTAACTATCAATAACCCATCAATAAAGTTGATTCATCAGCCATTTAAACGTCCCGTGCGACTGCGCGCGGAATGTGATTTCCGGGCCGAAAGCGTAGAGTTTTCCTGAGCCGATCTTCGCCTCAAATGCGGCTACGCCTCCCTGCAAATAGGCTTGACCCCAGGCCCAGCCACTGCGAAGGGGGGCATTGGTGGCGAACCAGGCAAGGGGCTTGACGGTACCATTGGCGATGGCCTCCGGTGAAAGGGTAAACACCGGGCTGTTATCGAAATAGATGTCCGTTTGCGCTGCCATACCCCAGTTGGCCTTCGCCGTGGTGTCGACCGATACGTTCAGGATGCTGCCCGGAATGAAGAATTTTTCATTGGGCAAGGGCCGGCTTTCGCCTTCCGCTGTGAGCTCGGTGATGGCGTTGCGGACCGGCAAACCGAGATGATACGCCAGGCTGGTGCTGCTGCCGATCGTGACAATCTTACCACCGGCTTCCATGAATTTTTTCAGTTCTGGATATGATTTTGCTGCCGAAAGCGAGCCCATCGTCCCGCGGAACTCAGCGGGAACTTCTTCTTCTTTTGGACCTCTTCCACGGAATGCGGCGGTCATGGCCGAATCCCTGGCCGACGGTGCCGAAATGGCACGGGTCACGAAAACGATCACGTCGTACTTTTTACGAAGTTCGCCTGCGTCTATTTCTTTTGGAAAGACTACGGTGAATGGGAAGTGATACTGTTCGAGCATCCAGCGCACCCATCCCGATGGCATCGAGCCGCCATAAGTATCCCAAAGCGCAATTTTCAACGGAGCAACTTTCTGCATACTTCCAGCAGGTTTTTTCGCCGCCGCATTGATGTCGACACCAAATGTCTTTGCCGAATTAGCGATCGCGGCCTTTGCCTTGGCGCTCTGCGGGATATAAAATGTTCCGTCTGCCAGGCGGTACACTTCCGCCCCGGCTTTCAGCAGGTCGTTGACGACAATAAATGCATCGTTAATGCTCGCATTGATCACATAACCTGCCCCGCCGGATGATATTTTTGCCGGGGGAGTTTGTAATTGTCCGTACGGTAGTTTTTCAAACGGACCGTCGAAACCTTCGAGGATGCGGTCGAATTTTACACCCATTTGATACGCCAGTGTCCAGCCAGCCGCGTCATAAGGTCTGATCGGAGGGCCACCGGGATATTGGAAATCATTGGGATAATCCTGTGGCTCAAACATATCCAGAATGTGCGGGCGAAATGCCTGTGCGGTCTTTACGACATACGAGCCAGCCGGGTAAGTTTTGCCGGCCACTGTAAATGCAGCGGTCGCTTTTTCGATCTGAATGCCGGTGCGGACCAATGCGTTGATGTATTTCACCGCGGTAGGAAAATCGGGCTGGTCCGAGGGGATGATGTACCCCCGTGGGTCGCGACGGGCTGGTGCTTCGAAAACGGTTTCGTAATATTTCGAAGGCACGCTACCGCCACGGAAACTCCCGCCGTAGGCTGCATTGAAACTGTTCGAAGCTTCCGGTTTTTTTGATTTGGCCTGATCCGCTTTGTAGGCCTTATTGATTTCCTCCACCCGTTTTGGCGAAGGCGTCCAGTAATCGCTGTTCCCTTTCCCGATCGAATTTTTGCCCATGGTGTAAATGTTATATAGCAAATGGTCGCTGTTGCGGGCGGCGTAATCCAGGACCGAGAAGTTCAGGGAAACAGAATAATCGATAGATTGTTTGAAATGCCACTTTTTCTGAGGCGTTACCGGAAAAGGCGTATTGTTATTGGGAATGAGGCGCTCGGGTACAAGCGGTACTTCTTCGGGTGTGGGTCCTCCAATGATCTCCGTCAGCAGGCCGATCATGTTATGGAAATGCGTTGTGGTGCGCAGACCGCCATTGTACCAGGTAGAAAAGCTCGATCCGTTGAGGCGGGTGAAACCGGGTTTGTTCTCTGCATTAAGACGGGTATACATGGCCGCACCCACAGCGTCGATGCCTGTGACCATCATAGGGTCAAATACGTAATTGAATGGGTCGCGGTAGGGCGGACCAGCCAGAACAGAGCCGGCCGGGCCGCGCTGGTGGTGATTGTACATGATTTGCGGGATCCATTCTACAAAAAGCTGATAGCCCATGTTGCGGCTTTCCTGCATGTTCTGAATATAGAAATCACGGTTGTTGTCATGGCCGATGTATTTTTGATACAGGCGCGGGAGGTTTTCGTTCTTGCGCTTCAACGGATCGGTTTCACGCATGTACCAATTGGAGGTCAGCTCTTGTCCGTCCGGGTTAGCGTGTGTGAAGAGGATGATCACTTTGTCCAGAATACGTTTCGTTTCGGCATCATTCCTGGACAATACCTGGTAAATCGTCTCGATCAGTTGGTGAATGCCCACCACTTCGGTAGCGTGCAGGCCGCCATCGATCCACACCACAGCCTTGCCTTCGGCCGCCATGGCTGCGGCCTGTTCCTGGCTGATACCTTCCGCGCGGGCCATTTTGGAAGAAATCTCTTTATACCGATCCAGTTTTTTCAGGTTTTCGGGCGAAGAAACGATCAGCATGTGCTGGTCACGGCCTTCTTCGGTTTTGCCGATCACCGTCAATTTCAGGCGGTCGGAGGCTTTTTCCAGTTTTTTGAAATAGGCTTCCGTCTGGGTGAAATTCGCGAGCATGTAATCGTCACCGATATTGAAGCCAAAATGCTCCTTAGGCGTAGGAACCTGCGCGAATACGGCCCTGCTAAAAATCAGGAGTATGAAGAGCAGTCGGTTAAAGTTATTTCTCATTGGGTCAGGTTTGTTTTATATAATTCATTGAATAACAACTTGAAAGTGCCGTGCGCCTGGCCCCGGAATGTGATCTCCGGGCCAAAGGCATAGAGTTTCCCTTTCCCGATCCGGGCCTCGAATGCCACCACACCGTTTTTGAGATAAGTTTCGCCCCAGGCCCAGCCGCTTACCAGCGGTTTTTCCGAAGCAAACCATGCCAAAGGTCGCAGCCCTTGCGTCGCCGCATCAGGACGGATATGGAATACGGGACTGTTGGCGAACACGACATCCGCCTCGCGCATCATACCCCAGTTTGCGGGCGCGCTCGTGTCGAATGCGACCTTCAAAATACTGCCCGGAATGTAATAGCGTTCGCCGGTCAGGTTTTTTGCTTCCCCTTTTGCATTCACTTCCACAAGCGCATTGCTCACGGGCAGCGCCAGGTGGTATGCAAGCGCGGTACTGCTTCCCACCGTCACAACCTGTCCGCCCGCCTCCATGAACTTTTTCAGCTCCGGGATCGATTTGGCGATCGTTACATTACCCAGCCACGGCCGGAACTCTTCCGATACCTCTTCCGGTTTCGGCTGCCGTCCTCCCCGGAAACCTTCCCCACCGCCTGCGGCTACCGAAGGAATGCCGCCGCTGATGAAAAGGATCACATCGTATTTCGAGGATAGTTCTCCTTTATCGATGTCCTGCGGGTAAATGAGCGTATAAGGGAAGTTATATTGCTCCATCAACCAGCGTACCCATCCCGAGGGCATCGATCCACCATAGTTGTCGAACAACGCAATACGCGCCGGGCTGATCTTCACCGAGGCTGCGGGGCGGGAGGAAACCGGTTTTCCTTTCACACCATAATTCGTTCCGGCTTCGTCCAGAATGGTTTTTCCTTTGGCAGGAACAAAAAATGAACCCGCCGGGGCCGCTGCGGAACTGTCACGGACACGATATATTTCAATGCCGCCTTTCAGCAGATCGTTGATAACCATAAAAGCATTGTTAACACGTGCGTCGACGAGATATCCTCCCTTTGAAACAGGACTTTTTACTTCCGGCGGTGATTGGATTTGTCCATATGGAATACGCTCGAACGGGCCGTCGAAGCTGTTGAGAATCCTGTCGAATGTTACACCCATCTGAAATGCCAATGTCCAGCCGGCTGAATCGTAAGGACGAATGGGCGGGCCACCCGGGTAAGCGAAGTCGTTGGGGTGATTCTGTGGCTCAAACATATCGAGCACGTGCGGGCGAAATGCCTGATTGGTTTTCACAATGTAGGAGCCTGCCGGATAATTTTTCCCTTCAACTGTAAAGGCGGCCGTGGCCCTGTGAACGAGTATGCCCGATTTGATCAATGCATTAATGAACTTGACGGCTGTCGGGAAATCGGCCTGATCGGCGGCGAGAATAAAGCCACGCGGATCACGGAGCGCCGGATTGGTATATACGGTATCGAAGAACGTCTGGGGGATCGTATTGGCATTGGGCCGGTCCGATGACAGATCTGTCGTGTCGGGCCGGGGACGCGGCGTGGCGGGAGCGGTCTTTTTGGAGGCCTCAAAACGGCTGGTAACCGTCTCAGCATATTTTGGATAAAGCGTCCAGGTATCTTTATTACCCCTTTCGATGGAGTTGCGGCCCATTTTGTAGATGTTATACAGAAGTTCGTCCCCGTTTCGACGCGCGTAATTCAGCACACCATAATTCAGTGAAACCGAATAGTCGATCGACCGCCTGTACAGCCACTTCTGCGGCATGACCGGGAACGGGTTCGCATTGTTGGGTATGAGCCTGTCAGGCACAATGGGGATCGTGGCTGGTGTGGGATTACCGGTTATCTCGGTCAGGATACCGACAATGTTATGAAAATAGGGGGTGGTGCGCAGACCGCCATTCCACCAGGTTGAAAAAACCGAGCCTGCCAATCGGGTATAGCCGGGCTTATCCTCCACATGCAGCCGGTTGATCATCGAAGCCGCGACACCCTCGATACTGGTGATGATCAGCGGATCCAGAACGTGATTGAACGGGTCACGGTAGGGAGGGCCTGCCACCACAGACCCGACGGGCGATGTCTGATGGTGGTTATAGATCACCTGCGGGAGCCACTCCACGTATTGCTGCATGGACGTGTTGGTGGTCTCTTTCATATTCATCATGAAAAAATCCCGGTTATTATCGTGGCCGATATACTTCTGGTACAGCCTCGGTATGTTCATATTGCGCTTTTTGGGGTCGGCCTGGTTCATATACCAGTCCGCCACGAGCTCCTGCCCGTCGGGATTTACCTGTGAGAGCAGGATGATCACATCGTCGAGGATCTTCATCGTTTCCGGGTCGTTGCGGCTTACGAGCTGGTAATAGGTTTCGATCAGTTGGTGAGAGCCTACCGTTTCCGTGGCGTGCAGGCCACCGTCGATCCAGATCACCGGCTTGCCTTCTGCTACCAGTGCCCTGGCTTCCGCATCCGAAAGCTCCGCCCTTGCCAGCTTCTGGGATATTTCCTTGTAACGATCGATCTTTTTCAGGTTTGCAGGCGAGGTAACGATCATCATCGGCTGCCTGCGACCTTCTTCGGTAGGGCCAATGTCGACGAACTTGACGCGATCGGAGATTGCGGCTACCTTTTTAAAATAGGCCTCTGCCTGGGTAAATGTAGCCAGCTTGTAATCCTCGCCGATATCGAACCCGAAATGTTCTTTGGGCGTCGGGATTTTCTGTGCCTGGGAAGCAGAGGATAAAACGACAAAAAGTAGTAAGAGAAAACGTTTCCGTACCATAATCGATTATTGAAGATTCAGAATGTTACTGATTTTTAAACCGTACACCCACACGGCAGTCGCAAGGCTCCCCGCGTGACTCGTCGCAGCCATTTTCCTGGTATTGCACGATTCTTCTGCCATCACCCATTGTGAGAATGAACTTGAACAGAAAATAGTCGTTTACACCAACTTTTGCCAGGTCCGTACCCGTGAATGCGGCCAGTTGCGCGGGGGTATGCGTAAAGGTTTTTGGAAAACTCGTTACCGTCTCGAACAGCTTATCGCTCGGCAGCACCGTGCTCGGAAGCGGGAACTGACGGATGCTCGGATATTCTCCCGCAAGCGAGAAAGTAATCGGGTAGGCTGGCGGGCTGGATTCTTTTTTATTAAAACTCAGGTACACTTCGATGGACTGTACGGTGGTTCTTCCAAAATCATGGTAAGCCAACGTCCATTCGAATTCCTGCCTGGTAGCATAATCGGGATCCTTCATATTGAAAAACGATACATTGCCTGTCGCCACGGTCGGCAGTGCCGATTTGGCAAGATTCACCGTCACGTCGGGAGTGGCGGCGGTGGTATATTTTTCCCAGTCGTATTCGACCTTTTTGCAGGCATCGGTCACGATGGTGGTGATTAATAATATGTATACAAAAAACTTTTTCATACCTGTCTTCTTAAAGGTTTTTACCTGTTTTTTGGAAATCACTTGTCCCAGAATACCGGGGTCGTCTGCTGCGCGCGCTGAATAGCTTCCCGGTCGGCGATCAGCAATTCGTTCGAAGTAAGTTCGGTTTCCGAATAATAAAACCGCATCGGGAACACGTCGAGCGGAGATACCAGATCGCTGAGTTTAGGCAGACCGGTCCGGCGGTAATCATTATAGGACTCGATTCCGTTCCCAAAAAGCGCGATCCATTTCTGGGTCATCAAAATATCCATTTTACCGGCCTCGCTGGCGCCCGTGAACTGGGTTTTGATCCTTTCGGTAAAACCTGTGATGGTTGAGGCAGGCATCACGGTACCCTTGTTGGCCCCCGCCAATGTGCTCACCCTGTTGAGGTGCCCCGCAACCGCGTCGGCTACAAGTTGCGCCGCATCCTCGCCGGTTCCGAGTGCCAATGCGGCCTCGGCACGCATGAAATTAACCATGGAGCTGGTAATGAGCGGTAGAATGCCTGCGCCCGTGCCGTCTCCCGAAGTGGAAAGTGGGATTTTAAAAGAATTGGATGTCGTTGTGGATACTGCGCCAGTGTTGTTCAGGTATATATGCGAAGCCGTCAGTGACTTGATCGTGCCGTTGTCATACAATCCGGCGGCCGGGTAAATGCCGATCAGCGCCCGTGTGTTCGCGTCGGCAGGTGAAGCAGTGCCATCACCGGGTTCGCGGCCATAGAAACCTTCCCCGTTCATCGAATTGGCCAGGCCGACATTGGCATTCTGACGGAACACGTAGTAGCGTAGCCTTGGGTCGTCGCTATCCTTCAATTTATTAACCAAGGGCATACTCACATAACCGCCCCGACCCGAACTGTACCAACTCGTGTACCACGGATGGCGCGCATTAGGCGTCACATTCGTGCCATATTGAAATACAAAATCATGTGCGTTATCCGTGATCAAAGGGACGTCGCCTGTAAGAAGGGCCTTAATCCCGGCGGTTGCTTTCGCAGGGTCAACCAGCCTTGTCTGGATAAGCATTTTAAGTTTTAGGGAATTGGCCATGCGCTGCCATCCGAGTTTCGAGCCCTGATAGAAAACATCCGAACCGGCCGCTACGGTAAAACCTTTCTCCATATCCGCCAGCGCCTGATCGATCAGTTCAAAAAGGCTCGCATAAATGGTGGCGCCCTTGTCTAGTGCAGGGTCTGTAAACTCGCCCACGGCCTGCGAATAGGGTACATCGCCCCATAAATCGACCATAATGCTGTACAGATACGCTTTTTGGAGTTTGGCAATCGCCACATAACCCCATGCCTGCTGGGCCGTTCCTTCCCTGATAATAGTTTCCAGATCGGGCAGTGTGGCCGTATAGAACCCGGACCAGGCTGTGGAAAACGTCGATCCGCTTTGGTTCCAGCGGTTCAGGTTACCTGACGCGAAATGCTGCATCACGGCGGAACCGCCGGTATTCACCGCGTTGAAATAACCTGCAAGTGACATTTGGGTGGCAGGCAGGAGCAATGCCAGCGTCGGCTCAGTGGGATTGTTGGGGTCGTTGTTGATATCGACGAAATCACTGCATGAACTGGCTATCATCAGCACTACAAACAGAAGGATTCCGGATATTTTGAATTTTCCTCTCATGATACTATTTGTTTGAACTGGATTAAAAGCTGATCCGTAAATTCACTCCGTACCGGCGCGTCGTCGGCACTCCGTAAGCGTCGGCACCACCGTTGTTGGCCGCTCCTGTGCTTACTTCCGGATCGTAATTCAAATATTTAGGAAAGTTGGGGGCATTGTACCAGAGGTTTCTGCCACTCAGCGAGATGGATATCGCTCCGAACGGGGTCTTGCTCAGCAAGGATGCCGGTACCTGGTAACCCAGCGAAACTTCCCGCAAGCGGAATACCGTAGCATCGAAAACAGATCCTTCTGCAACCCCTCCCGGACCATAACCACCGGAGAAATAGTAGTCGATCACCGTAATGGCGGTGTTATTGGGGATCTTGTTACCATTCTCGTCCAGAATCGGGCTTAAAGTATTTACATCACCCAGCACTCCGGGCGCAATAAGCATCCGGTAACGGTCCTCGGTGTCTTTGCTCACACCGCGTGCCATGGCCTCGCCCACGTTGCTTGAATAAATGGAACCGCCTTGTTTCCAGTCGAACAGCACGCCGAACGTGAACTTCTTCCAGGATAACGTATTGCTGATCCCGGCGACAAAATCGGGATTGGGGTTTCCTACTACCCCGGAAGTGGAGGCCGAGATTGGTTTGGCCGTCTGCGGATTGACGAGAATATTGCCTTCTTCATCCCTGGCATATCGGGCCCGGTAAATCTGTCCGTATGGCTGCCCGGCGATGTGTACATTGTTGCCATACACAAGCTGGGCATATCCGCCCAGGTCGTCGACCATATTCCGGTTCCTTGTAAAATTGGCGTCGACTTCCCATCTGAACCCGTTCGGTGCTTCGATGGCCGTACCACCGAGTGTTACCTCGATGCCGCGGTTCGAAGTCTGTCCCAGGTTGATGATCCTGTCGGTGGAACCGGTGGAGGGTGCGGATTTTACGGTAAATATCTGCGACGTACTTTTTTTGTGATAATAAGTCAGATCGAAAGAGAAGCGCCCGTTGAAAAATTCAAGGTTTGTCCCTGTTTCAAATTCGGTGATAAACTCGGGTTTCAGGTTGGCATTGGTGAGAATGTCCGACATCGTCAGCGTGCTCACATTGGTGACGATGCCGTTTGAGAATGGGGCGCCCAACCCGTTGGCATCCGCATTGGCCGTGTACACATTGGTAGTCAGATAAGGATTAGCCTCGTTGCCGACCCTGGTGTAGCCCAGCCGGATTTTTCCGGAGGTAAGCGCTTTGCTGCGTATCTTGAATGCTTCCGTAAATACAAACGAGCCATTGGCACCTCCATAGAAATAGCTTCGGTTTTGCGCGGGAAGTGTCGACGACACATCGTTCCTGCCGACAATGTTCAAAGAGGCAAACTTTTTGTAATCCAGGGTGATATCTGTAAAAAAAGCATAATAGCGCTGTTTGATGCGAGCCCTGTTGTTGGGTAAACTGCCCAGTGTGATGGTAGAAGTGTTACTGATATCGTTGATTCCGGGTGTAATGATATTATCGCCGCTGAATGCAGACCTTTCCGTTTTTCTCTGGTTGATATTGTTTCCCAGAATGGCCCGGAGCGCGAGGTTTGGCCCAAGGTCTTTGGTGACAGTTAAAAGAAGCGTGTTGTCGAGCTCCTGACGGTAAATATTGTCGGTATTGATCGTCCCGTTCGCATAAACCGAAGAACCTTTACCCAGGACACTCATCCGGCGGTCGGTATACGCATTGAATCCGGCGGTATTCTGGATATTTAACCAGGGTGCCGGATCAAAGCCGAGGACAAAATTACCGTAATACCGGTCGACATTGGATGTCGAAGGGCTATGGCGCACCGACCAGTAGGGGTTATCCAAACCGTCGCGGTCGTACACATTGGCTCCCGTATTAGGGTTTTCAAACGGAAGGCCGGACAGGTCGTAACTGGTGGGCAGATAATACAAGTTGCTCATAATATCGCCGCTTCCGCCAATAGGAGGACTTTTCTGGTCGGTCATCACGTAGTTGATCGTTCCTCTTGCGTAAAACTTGTTGTCAAGACGGATGTTGCCACCTACGTTGAATGACGTCCGGGAAATCTCATTACCCGGCACAATACCTTTGTTGGTCGTACGGCCCAGACCAATTGTAAAGTTTCCTTTTTCGCTGCCGCTGTTGACGGTCAATGCATTTTCGAGTACCGAGCCGGTCCTGAAAAAGTCCCGCTGGCTTTTCCCGGCGTAAGATTGATAGGGAACCTGGACCGGCGTAATGCCGTCGGCCATATAGAATGAAGGGAAATCCGTCGAATTGTATCCCGGCCGGGCAAGCGGGTGGGGGATGGTAGGCCGGCTGCTGTAAGCCGAGCCGTTTGATCCATAGACAGCGGAACGGTAATCGAAGTTCGTGCCCTGGCCGTAGGTGTGCTGGTAATCGGGCAAGCCGGCGATTTCTTCCAGTGAAAATGAGGAGTTGTAGGTAATCTCGGTGCCTTTCTTGCCCTTTTTCGAGGATGCTTTTGTCGTAATGATGATGGCCCCGTTCGCAGCACGGGAACCGTACAATGCCGCCGCCGCGGCGCCTTTCAATACTGTCAGGCTCTGGATATTATTGGGATCGATATCGAATGCGCGGCTGGCGGTAGACTGGTTGCTTTGCGTCTGCCTGTCGCCCGATGGCGCATAAGTAGAATTGTCAAATGGGACACCGTCGACTACATAAAGCGGCTGATTGTTATTGCCCAGCGACGAATTACCTCGAATGGTCACATTGGTCGAGCCTCCGGCCACACCGCCGCCGCCCTGGATATTAACCCCTGCGAGTTTGCCCGTGAGCGCCCGCATCGGGTCCGGTTCATTCTTCTGCGATACGTCACCTGCTTTAAGGGTGGATACCGAGTACCCCAATGTCCCGGACTGCCTTTCAATCCCCGCCGCTGTGACCACCACCTCGCTTAATTGCCTGGTATCGGCGATCAGGGCCACATCCAGCGTCGTCTGTGCCTGAACAACGACTTCATGCGTCGCAAAACCTAAAAAAGAGAATACCAACACCGATTCCGCCGCCGGCACCTGAATGGCATAGCTGCCTTCCGTATCCGTAGTCGTACCGATTTGCGTTCCTTTGATCACGATATTCACGCCGGCAAGCGCGCTGCCGTCATCTTTGGCCGTCACTTTTCCCTTTACGCGGATGTCGATCGATGCATTGGAATTTTGCTCGGGATGCGATGCTTTTTTTACCGGTACGGGTTTGGCGGATTCAGAAATGATGTACGTTTTGTGGATCTTTTCAAATGTCAGGTTGAGCGGTGACAGTACCTCTTTTAAATACTTATCAAGCGATTCGCCTTTTGATAACGGTCTTGATATACGTTTTCCGGAAATGTGGCCTTTCTGGTAGGCAAAAGTGACCTGGTATTGTTTCTCCAGATCTGTCAGTGCATCGGCTAACGCGACCTGGGGTGCATTTGCGGATACCGTTTTCGATTCCTGGTCCCCGCGTGCCAGGATAGTAGCCTGCCCGCTTGCGGGAAACGTCGCCCAGGGCAATGCAAGGGCCAGCCACAGAAATCGCTTTCTGCATAGCGTTAATCTCATAAGTCTCCAAGTTTATGTAGATAAATCAGTTAGGTATTAGTCAGACAATTGGTAATCCGGCCCCGGATCGTCGGCAACGGCAGGGCGTCCGTCTGCCCTGATATCGATCCGCAGTGTCCGGGAAATGACCGCCAGAACGGCATCCCTGTCGCTGCGGGAGATCTTACCTGTGAACCGCAGGCCTCCGACGTCCGTGCCGTGGATCAGGATTTTGATATGATAGAAATCTTCCAGTGTTGCCGCTATTTCGGGCAGCGGCGTATCGTCAAAGAAAAACATGTTATCCTTCCAGGCAAGCGAGGCTTCACCATTACCCTGCATCACCTCCAGTGCCTTCGTGGCGTTGTTGAAATACGCCTGTTCACCGGCTGCCAAAAGGGCTTCTTTGTCCTCATAAGCTATTTTAATTTCGCCTGTTTCGAGATAAATCCGTGTTTCCCCGTCACGGCTTGCCGCATTAAAAGCCGTCCCCAATACGCCTATTTCCAGCTTATCGGGCATGTGGACAATAAACGACCGGTATTCATCATTTTTGGTTATCTGAAAATATGCTTCTCCCGATTGCAGGCTGACTTCCCTGGCATCGCCTGTCCATTTTTTAGGATATTTAAATGCACTGTTGCGGTTCAAAGTAACGACGGAACCATCGGAAAGCTCAATTTTTTTCTCCTTGTAACGGTCTGTCTGAACCGTGATGTACTGATTTTTCTCCCAATAATCGAACGACAGATAACCGCAGATCAGGAGAATGCTCACGGACGCAACGTACCTCCATATGTGTCGGGCTGGCAACCAGGTCTTTTTCACGTCCTCGTCGTTTTGCACCTCTTCGGCCACCACATCGTTCAGATATTCATTAAGGACTTCATCCAGGGCTCCTTCTTTCTGTAAATGAATGAATACTGCAAGCTCCTCGGGAGTCGCCTGGTTGGTATAGTATCTCTCCACAAGCCTCCTGAGCAATTTGCGATCTGTCATGATTTTGAATTGTTGACTGTAAGACAGTTTTCGGGGAAAGGTAGGGCCCCCTTAAAAGGTTGAAAAAATGATTTTTGAAGAAAATTTATATTTTCTCACAACTTAATATAATTGGGCGAAACTTAAATACCCTTGCATAACCGTTTTCGGGCAAGCGGTCAGAGGTATTCATGCAGAAGATGGGAGGAAATGCAGATCAGCGATTTCAAAGCAATGCCAAAGTCCTTTTCGACGGCGTGGCGGAAGATCTTCATCGATTTGATCATGTGTTTTTTGATGATATTTCTCGAAACACCTACTTCCTCCGCCGCCTCGTCATAAGAAAGCCCCTGCTGCCTGCAAAGCTGAAATATGCGTTTGCTTTGCGGCGTCAGCGTCAGCAGCACCGATGAAATGAAGTGTTTGTATTCCGCCGACTGAATTTCATCCTCGACATCATGGACCTGCTCATTATAGGAGGTGACGAACGAGGCGAGCATCTTCTCATCCGACAGCATTTTTCTAAGTACGTTGATACTGTGATTCTTAGCGACCGTGAGCAGGTAATGCTTGAAGGAAATGACATCCGGCAACCTGGCACGGTCTTCCCATATTTTAATGAAAATATCCTGGCAGGAATCGTTGGTCTGGTCGGCGGATTTGAGGATATTGAATACAAAGCGGTACAAAAGAGGCTTATAGCGAAGGTAGATATCCGAGAAGGCAATTTCGTCACCTTCCGAAATTCTTTTTAAAACCGACCTTTCGTCGTATTTGGGGTTCATGGTTTAGGATATTTTAGATATCATCAAAATTTATGACGCTGATTCTAAATATGTACTCTGGCACTAAAAGACGGAAAAAACGATGTGAGGGAGTCTTACAAAAAGTTGTGATCTGCGGCTTGAACCAACTTTTATTCGAGATAAATGCTATTTTACTTGCTAATTATACCTACCTTTTTATTTTTTAACAAATATTGTGTAAATGTTATAGTTTAATATTTGATTAACACAATAAATTGTTTTCGCTTGGAAGCTCACCGGATTGATAAAGGATGGCGAAGACGGTGCATTCGATGAAATCTACCACCGCTATTGGGATAAATACAACAAAATCAAAGGGCTTTGGCAGATAGGCATCCGCGCCCGCCTTGGCCGCCAAGTCTTTAATGTCGTTGTTGGCGGAAACGAAAATAATGGGAATTGGCAGTAGTTCACTGTCCTTTTTCAGGGCCTGGGTGGCGACGATTCCCCCTGTCGGCGGTATCCAATTATCCATCAATATAACATCGGGAGCAACCTCCCGGACTTTGCTTACCACTTCACTACAATTGTTGGATGTATGGACTTTCCAGCCCGCTCCCTCAAAGAGGAACCTGAATATGTCCAGCAGATCTAAATCATCATCGAACACGAGTACAGTTTTTGCTCTCATTTTAACGGTTAAGACTAATTGAAATACAACCCTATGCGACGAGCGCGCAAAAAAGGTCGTAGAAAAATTGTGCCAGATCTTGGGGACCCAACAGGCGAGTGGCTGAATGTCCTCCAAATTGGTTCTATGATGATAAGTCCCGCGTCGGCGCAAGTTTGCGTAACGTAGTCAAATCAGAAACAAGTATAGCGGAAGAACCATAAAATAAGACATGCGGCAACTGTTGGTTGCGGGATTTGGACGGGTATTTAAGAACGCCAGCGGCGATAAAGTGGACGTTTTGCAAAAAAGAATGCACGTTTGCATCGACCGAAATAGCTTTCCAAGTCTGAGATTTGCACTATTCCTTTAAGTTTTTGAAGGGTGTTGTAATCATCTCAAATATGTATCTGTTTACCCGCATTGCTGCTTGTATCAGCATTTCTCTATGTCTGTTTGCGCCTGTCTATGGAAAGCAGGAAACGTTTGAATTAAGATCCCCTGGTGGTAAGCTCAAAGTTTCCATCGTCATCGAGGATAAAATACTTTTTACGATTTCAGACCAGGATGAGCCAATACTTCGGAATAATCATTTGTCCCTTTCGCTCAAAGACGAAGTATTGGGCAACAATCCGCAGCTCGTCAGTGCTAAAAAGACGAAAGGCGGAGATCTGATCAAGCCGTTTGTCGCATTGAAGTTTTCGACTGTCAGGAATGAGTACAACGGTTTGATCCTGAAATTCAAACACGATTTTGCGTTAGAATTCCGCGCTTTTGACGAGGGTGTCGCATACCGGTTTATTACTTCGAAAAAAGGGGAGATCGAAGTCGCAGGGGAGCAGGTTACTGTCAATTTCCCATCGGAGTATATCCTTCATTTACAGCAAAACAAGGGATTTAAAACAGCTTACGAGGAGCCCTACCAGCATGTTGAATCGACATCCTGGAAATCCACCGATCCGATGGCCAACCTGCCCGTGCTGATCGATACGAAAAAGAAGCATAAAATTTTGGTCAGTGAATCCGACCTGTCCGACTATCCGGCGCTTTTTTTCAAAGGAACAGGAAGCAACGGAATGGCCAGCGCCTTTCCGAAAGTCCCGCTGGAATTCGGTCCGGATGGCGACCGCAGTCAAAAAATCACCAAATCGGCGGACTACATCGCAAAAACTTCCGGTACCCGTAGTTTCCCGTGGCGCTATTTCGTCATTACCTCCGACGATAAGCAGCTGTTGGAAAACACGATGACTTTAAAACTGGCCGCTAAAAGTGAAATTGCCGATCCGACCTGGGTTAAGCCTGGCCAGGCGAGCTGGGAATGGTGGAATGACGCGACACCGTACGGGCCCGATGTCAATTTTGAATCCGGCTACAACCTTGAAACCTACAAATATTACATCGATTTCGCTTCGAAGTTTGGTATCAAATACATCGTCATGGACGAGGGCTGGGCAAAAAGCACGACCGATCCCTACACACCCAATCCCAAAGTAGACGTCAAGGAATTGATCCGTTATGGCAAGACCAAAAATGTGAATATCATCCTGTGGCTCACCTGGCTCACCGTCCATAACCACATGGACCTTTTCAAAACATTTCAGGAATGGGGGATAAAAGGGGTTAAAATCGACTTTATGGATCGCAGTGACCAGTGGATGGTCAACTATTACGAGAATGTCGCCAGAGAAGCGGCTAAATATCACATAATGGTGGATTTTCACGGCTCGTTCAAACCTGCGGGCCTGGAATACAAATATCCAAACGTGATTTCTTACGAAGGGGTAAGGGGAATGGAGCAAATGGGTGGATGTACGCCGGACAACAGCATTTATCTTCCCTTTATGCGCAACGCGGTGGGGCCCATGGATTTCACACCGGGCGCGATGCTGAATATGCAGCCCGACGTAAACCGCGGGGTAAGACCCAATGCAACCGCCATCGGTACCAGGGCCTATCAACTTGCATTGTATGTGGTTTTCGAAAGCGGCATTCAAATGCTGGCCGATAACCCGACCCTTTACTACCGGAATCAGGAGTGTACCGAGTTTATTACCAATGTGCCAACCACCTGGGATGAAACCAAGGCCCTGGCGGCCGTAGCCGGAGAGGTGGCCGTGGTTGCCAAACGCAAAGGGGACAAATGGTTCATTGGAGCTATTACAAACGGCAAGGAAAAGGAGCGGACGATCGAGCTGGATCTGAGTTTTCTCGACAAAAGTAAAACCTATTCGATGACCTCTTTTGAGGATGGGATGAATGCCGGAAAGCAGGCGATGGATTACCGCCGAAATGTGAAGCAGGTGAAATCAGCCGATAAGATTAAGATCAAAATGGTCCGTAACGGCGGCTGGGCCGCAGTGCTTCAATGATCAATTTGTAAATCAGGATCAAGGAACTTGCTATCACATTTAAACAGACTCAACGATGAATATTCCTCAAATACGGCGTCTTGCCGTTTTACGAATCCTCACCATTGCCACCATGGCCTGCATGGGCAGCCAGGCAACGGCGCAAACGGCAGATAACAAAGTGCCCGTCGCGCCGGCCAGCTTGCCTGGCGATGGCCTCCATCGGTTTGATTTCTTTTATGCGGGCGAAGCAAAATCGCGTAATATGTATATCATCAAGGGTGGGCAGGTCGCATGGTCGTACATCGACACAACGGGTAGGGGAGAGATCAGCGATGCCATATTGATGCGAAATGGGGATATTTTGTTCGCCCATCAGTACGGAGTGACCCTCATCAACAAGGATAAAAAGGTGCTTTGGAAATACGACGCGCCCGAAGGATTCGAAACGCATACGGCCCAGCCCGTGGGTAAGGATCATGTGGTACTGGTGCAAAACGGAAAACCTGCAAAAGTCTTTGTTTACAATATCAAGACAAACAAGGCGGTAAAGGAGTTTGAATTGCCTTTTAAAAGCGGTACACACGGGCAGATCAGGCACGCGCGGCTAACGGCAGAGGGTACCCTGCTGGTCGCGCACATGGATTTGGGCAAAGTCAATGAATACGATCTGAACGGAAAGCTGCTCTCCTCCATCGACGTGCCAAGCGTCTGGTCGGCGGTTCCCCTGAAAAACGGTAACCTGCTGACTGCGAGTAACCGGAACATCGTAACAGAAATCACCCGTACGGGCAAGGTAGTGTGGGATTACCCGCTAGCTGGCGCCAATGGTTATAAAATTACCAACCCTCAGATTGCAGTACGCCTCCCGAATGGCAACACATTGATCAATAACTGGTTTAACCAATGGAGCGACAAACTCGATGTGAACAATGCGCCGGTGCAAGCCATTGAAGTGACGCCCGACAAAAAGATTGTTTGGGCACTCCGCTCATGGTCTGCCCCGGATTTGGGCCCTTCGACAACCATTCAGCTGCTCGACGACCCGAATAATACCTACGAGACTGTTCATTTCGGTGATATCAAGTGAAAATTAGTATTTCAAACTCGTTGCCTACTTACAATTGTATTGATTTTATACATTTGGAGCTATGGGTGTATCTGATGAATTTCCCGCTCCGGCATTAAAATCGATCCTGAGGCATCGGGGCTTCAAGGTGAGCTGGAACAAGGTGCCCAGCGGGAGGCCGACTGCTTTTGGTCGCAGGCATTTCTTTCTCATCCTGTTGAGCGTCGGCAACAGCAAAATCCATTACGGCGACCATGTTACGCACCTGGATGGGGTGTATCTGTACTTTGCCAACTCCCGTGTGCCGTATTCGACCGAGATTATTTCTGAAAACCACTCGGGCTACTCTTGTGTGTTTACGGAGGAATTTCTCAAACCAATCGAGCGGCTGGAAAGCATCAGGCAATCGCCCTTGTTTAAAACGGAAAGTACGCCCGCATTCAAGCTCGACGAAATACAGCAGGCCAACCTTGCAGCCATTTTTGACACGATGATCGCCGCGGATTCGACTGATTATCTGTACAAGGACGACCTGATGCGCAGTTACATCCAGCTTATCGTACACAATGCGCTGCAAATGCGGCCCTCAGAGCATTTTATCCAATACAACAATGCGTCGCTGCGGGTCAGCACGCAGTTTATGGAAATGCTCGAACGGCAATTCCCGATCGAAAGTCCGAATGCGCCTTTAAAACTCAGATCGGCGACGGATTTTGCCGACCAGCTATCTATTCACGTCAACTACCTGAACCGTTCCGTGAAGGACATTACGGGGAAATCCACCACTACGGTCATCAGCGAGCGTATCATTGCCGAGGCGATTACGTTGCTGCGCTACACCGATTGGAGCATCACCGACATTGCATTCGCATTAGGCTTCGAATACCCGAATTATTTCAGCAATTCCTTCAAGAAAGCGACCGGCCATAATCCCAAATTTTATCGAGCGAGCTAGGTTTGAAATTTATACTTTTCAGTTTGATTAGTTTATCCATCAGCGTCGGGCCCGACTTACTTTTGTGTCAGGCAAAAATGGAATATTACAATCAACAACAAAAATTGAGAAGTCATGAATAAGATAACTGACAAAATGATTTTCAAGCCAGCGTTCGAATACATTGACAATGGCATTGAACACGGCGTGCTAAGCCCGTTTGAAACGAGGGAAATCATTTTAAAAAAAGGGGAGCAGATAGCGCCCGGCTTTAAACCGTTGGATTGTGACATCCGGTTCCTGAAAGACGTTCCTGTTAAAATGCGCGATGGCATTACCATTTACACCGATATCTTCCTGCCTGTCACAACAGAAAAAGTGCCTGTGCTGATCGCATGGAGCCCTTATGGAAAAAGTGCCGGGACCGCGCCGCGTTATGTGAATTTGTTCAACATGCTCGGCATGGGCAATGCCTGGGGCTCGGGCTTAACCAAGTTTGAGGCGCCCGATCCGGCCTATTGGGTGCAACACGGCTATGCGGTGTGCAACCCCGATGCGCGTGGCATTGCGCACAGCGAGGGTGACATTACGATGATCGGCTCGCAGGAAGCCGAGGATTGCTACGATCTGATCGAATGGTTGGCGGCGCAGGAGTGGTGCAATCAGAAAACAGCTTTGTCGGGCACTTCGTACCTGGCATTTTCACAGTGGTTTATCGCCGCCGGTCAGCCGCCGCACCTCACCTGCATCAGTCCTACGGAAGGCTTACAGGACGCTTATCGCGACCTGGCCTATATCGGAGGCATTCCCGATCCGAATTTTATCCACCGTTTGCAAGTCAACCATGTGAGCGCCTCGGGTGCGCAACGCGAAGATATGGCCGCCGAATTGGAGGCTTATCCGTTGGCAAACTGCGAGTTGTGGCAGGACAAAGTCGCCGATGTATCCAAAATCACCGTGCCCGCCTATGTCGTAGCCAGTTACTCCAACACGCTCCATACGATGGGAACGTTCCGCGCGTGGCGGTCCATCGGCTCTGCTGAAAAGTGGTTGCGGATCCATGATACCCAGGAGTGGCCAGATTACTATAATCCGGAATTCACCGAAGAGCTCCGCCGGTTCTTTGATTACTATCTTCTCAATAAACAAAACGGCTGGGAAAAAACACCGGCTGTACGTTACTCGATCCTGGATTTTCAGGGCAGTAACCGCACAGGCTTGGTGGCAGAGACTTTTCCTCCGAAAGAATCCGGCATGCAGCGCTATTATATGAGTGGCAGAACGAGAACTTTACAACCAACCGCCGACGTAAACGAGGTGCCATTGCGTTACTTTCCAAAGGCATTGCCCGTGCGCGTATCGTTCCAGACTACTTTTGAAAAGGACGCCACATTTATCGGCTATCCGAAGGTAAAACTCTTCATGGGAGCTGAAAATACGGATGATATGGACGTATTTGTGTGGGTGCAGAAAATAGACAAACTAGGCAATGTATTGAGCGAGTTCGTCGTGCCGAACCGCAATGCCGCTTTGCAGGATTTCACCCAGGACGGGGCTTCGGCATTGCGCTATAAAGGGCCAAGCGGTCGCTTGCGCACCTCTGCCAGGCATTTGGACCCGATCCTTTCAACCGACGAAGTACCGGCATACAGTTTCAACCGGGTGGAAAAGCTTTCGACAGGGGAGGTCGTGGAGCTGGATATTGTGCTGAGCCCCATTGGAATGACATATTACGCCGGCGAAACCTTGCGGGTGATGATCAGCAGCAAGGACGAAATCGGTTCCGTGATGCCAGGGACACCAGGGTGTATGACCGACAATAGAGGTACGCATATCCTTTATACAGGGGGGCAATATGCGAGTTATTTGCAAATGCCTTTGATGACGTGACTGTAAACAAATGGGCCCTGGTTTTTAAAGCCGGGGCTCATTTGTTTACATTATTTAAGACCTGACATTTTCTTAACCTTCTATGAACTGTGCGATCCGCTCTTTGCAAATTCTTTCAGTTAGTTTTTTCAAAATTTTCACCCGATCGCTCAGGTATTCCAATTCTTCTTTTTCGATTTTGTAATGCCTTTCATATCTCGCGTCGATGTAAGCTTTTTTTAGCAGCTGAAACAGTCGCTCCTCTTCGGCTGTATTTCTCGGAAAAGCAGTTGCAAAGTCCGAGTGCAGTTTTCCAGCTTGATTTCCAAGCTCTTCAATGTCGTGGATTTTTGGTTTGTAATCCGTGAAAACAAGAAGGATTACTGTATAGTATCTTTCTGTCGCTTGGTGAAGTTCAAAAGCTGCATTAGTATAGAAATCTGGGTCCTTTTTTCCTTCCTGGAAATAGAGTTGAAAACCTACCAAGAATTTATTGGCAGATTTGAACCAATGATCAAATGCATCAGTGGCTTTTTTCTGCCTTTCATCTGGTTTCATAAATTTTGGCTCAGATAACCTAAAATTTCCAGAGTTGAAGAGCAAAACTCCCTCTTTCAAAATATCAACGAAAAAATAGTAGTTCCGCTCGATTTTATCATTTACAAAGCCAATACTGTGGTAAATGATGCTGGTCCTCGTGATAGCCTCATTAGCCGCCAACTCCTTTTCCAGTTCTCGCGGTTTTTTTCCTAGCTTAGCGGCATTCCTGTCTTTGGTGACGATCAGAATGTCGAAATCGCTTACATATTCGTATTTTTCCTGATAATCTTCCACATAGTCACCACGTGCATAGCTGCCAAATAGTATGATCATTTCAGCGGGGACTTTTTGCAGAATGATCCGAGTGAGCTCTTTTAGTTGCTCTTGTTTGGTTTGTGGAAGGTGCGTGAGGGTGGTTTTCATTCGTGTGTGGCTGACTTTAATTTTCTAAACTGATGCAATATTCGATTGTCTAAATTAATCTAATTGAAGCATGCGACATCGATCCTCTCCCTATTTAAAATACCGCTTCGCAAACTCAACGAAAATCGGCCAGTCTGGTGCATCGGTATGGCCGCCTTCGTGCAGGCGGAAAGCGAGGTCGCTGTCCATCAAAGAAATATCTGGAGCCGGTGATTCTACTGCATCAATCCCTGTTTTACCCAGCAACTTGTATACGGGTGTCGCCGCGACGCACGCTTTGAATTCACCCAGCGGATCAGCCCAGATATCCTGGGTGCCGCCGGCGATAAACAATGGTCGCGGAGCAATCAGCGCCATCATATCGTGGGCATCAACCGGCAAAGCCTGCCAGTCGCCGCCGTATTTAACAAAATTCGGGGCCATCCAATGGTATTCACTTTCGCCTGCGATCACCCCCAGGTTTTCGCCAAAGTTTCTTTTCTCGAGTGAGGCGCCTCCCGATCCCGAACAGCTGGAAAAGACGATGGCCCAGCGCGTATCCATGGCTGCTGCCAGCATTGCAGTTTTGCCCCAGCGGGAATGCCCTTCGATGCCAATCTGTTTCGGATTGATCGTTTTTTCGGTTTGCAAATAGTCCAGCGCTTTGCTCAGCCCCCAACTCCAAGCCCTTATCGTGCCCCAATCTTCGGGTTTTCTGGGTTTGCCTTTATTGACCAGGCCGATGATGCCCAGGTTCAAGCCAGCGCCATTGTCAGGCTGCAATGAGATAGCGTCAAAAACAGCGACAGCCCAGCCCTCGCTATTTAAAAGTTTCACTGTCTGGTTATTGCCCGAAATGTTGGACGACACGATTACGATGAGCGGCACCTGCCCTTTGCTGTTTTTGGGTAGATACAGGCCTATATGGATAGCCGGCTTTGCGTTTGGGAATGCGGAATTATCAATGCTTCCAACAATGGTTTTTTTGATGGCTCGGCCCTCCAACGCAGCGGTGTCAATGCTGCTCACTGCGAAGCTTACCTTTGGCGCGGAAGATGGCACGCGCCCGAATACTTGGGTTTCATAGTCGTTAACAATTTCCGGGCGCCGCTTTTTCCACCATGTTTCGGCATTGGCAACCGGCGTTCCATTTTTTAATAACAATGGATCAGGCAGCGTGTAGTCGTTCGCTTTGGTTTCGTCATAATTTATCCACGCGCCCCAAAGCGAGCGCATATAGGAACGCCCCTGCGCATCCGTGTATCCGGTGCCGCTGCTCCTTGGGAATGTATTTTGCGGGCGGTTCGGATCGTCTGCGAGAGGGGGGAGTACCGGCAATTGGATGTTCAGGCTTTTAAGCAAGTGTTGGTAGTCAGCCTTGGCCAGTGAGTCCGTTTTAGCTTTTTCGAGTGCTGCCTGTTCTTTCGAGGGTGCCTGGCCGAGGACACCCGTTTCGGCTCCTAACCGGGCATTAGGGCCCACTTGTCCCTGCACCACGCCAAGGCATAAGAAGCATAAAAAGAGGGCGGTAAGAAAGTAGCTTTTTGTGTTAATCATGTTTCGGTTTTAGTATAATGGGTACCTGTCAGCGTTCCAATGCGGAAATATCAGTGTATGATCCCGTGATTTCCTGGTTGAGACTTGGGTTTTTGTCGATTGAAATGACGGCGACGTACGGTTTTGTCTTATCGGCGACAGAAAGCTGAAATTGTATATTTTCTTTCTTCCCGGCCGAGAGCCGGAATTGTTTGGCGTGGAGGTCCGAGGTTGCATTGAAAACATTCAGATAAAGCTCGTGCTGACCAGTACCGGAAATTGTCATCGTAACATTCACCGTTCCATTCTCGGCCTGAACCGATTTGGTCTCAACCTGAATAGCACTCCCAGGCTGCGGACCGGCTTTTACGGATTGATCAATGGAAGAATATACTGAAACAGCGCCCATAAACCGGCTCACAGGCTCCATCCACATTTCTTTGTAAGTCGCACTGTTAGTGGCAGGCCAGTAAGGCATATCGCCTGCCCGGCTATCCATACCAACCGGCAGGGAACCGACAATATCCTTTAAACAGTAAGCAAACTGCGGTGGAAAATCGTAGCCGGAGCCGTACATCAGGCTTTGCCCGAACGGGTTAGCACCCATGACCCATTCCAGCTGCTTTCCAACGAGCCGCATTCCTTCCGCATCGCCGCGCAGCTTCGACGCTTCGGCCAGCGCCCAACTGCCCGAAAGCTGGATATTGGTGTTCCCATGGAAAAGGTTATCATTCCAAATTGGAAAGGTGCGCAGCACATATTCGTCATTAAGCCTGGTGCCATCGTTAAATTGCTTCAAAAGCATGGGACGCCGTTTCTCGTCTTTGTCCGCCATCACCTCGCTTTTCGACCATACCGAATTGGGCAGCAGGTTGTAAGGCGCCGATATTTTGCTGCCGCGTTTCAGGAAGAATTCACTATATAATGTCGCTGCGCTGTACCATTGCATCCAGTTTTCAGCTTCGGGCAGATCCTGGCAAAGCATTGCCAGTGCGATCATCGCCGCCTCCTCGAATGCGGAGTGCTTGTTATGGATCACCTGCTCGCGTTTGGTATTGGAGTAAAAATAACCGGTGATAGGAATGCCGTCGATAAAACGCTGCTCCTGGCATTGTACGATCAGATTTCCGAACAAAGCGGCTTGTTCGCTATACCTTTCTTCACCTGTCAGCCTGGCAAGCAACAGCGACGCCGTTGCTCCCCAGGACGCTTCTTCATAAGTGGCCTCGTCCCACGTTTTGCGCGAAGCCACGGCAGCCTGCCAGTCGTCGGTCGCTGCGGCGCGCAGCTCTTTGGCGAGGTCAGGATCTGATTTTTCAAATACTTTGGAGGCTTTGCTTTCTACCGCTGCGGCAAGGAAATTTTCCCAGGCCAGGTTTTCGGCGGGGATCAATACATCGTCGACTGTTCCAATGATGTTGTCGGTGAACATACGCATGCGGCACCAGTGAATGTGGTAGCCGTCGCCGAACCTCGTTTTGAGCAGGTATTTCAGGCCCCATGCTATTTCAGCCCGCATCTTTTCCGCCAGTGCCGGATTAGCGCTGCCCTTCTGCAACACGTCCAGGTTGCTCAGCATCGCGTAAGTGGCCATGGAAGTGCGCCAGATGCCTTGTGAGAGATCGCCCGCATCGTGGTAACCGCCATTAATCACCTTCTTCACATCCCCGCGGAAGCCTTGCCAGTCCATATGACAGGCTTTATGAAGGCCCGGCACCTCATATCCGCAACGTTCACAGAAATAGAAATTCAAACCCTTGGTAATGGGGCCCAGCCACACATTTTCGTTGATGGGAAATGCGTTTGACAGCAATTTACCTGAACGGATGCGGTAAATGCCTGCTTTTTTAAATTCCGAAAAATCCAGTTGGTTGAAAGCTCCGTTTTTGCCTGTTACCGCTTGCACTTTGCCGGTAAAAACCACTTCATCCCGGGCATCGATCAATTCAAATTTGCTGCTGCCGCCAGCTCCGGCCAGGGCGACTTTGGCGTCAGCCGGACGATAACCGATGTGGCTGAACGAGAATTTTCCGGGCGCTACGTTCCAGCCTTCGTACTGGTCTGTTTGCACGCTTTGGATTTCCAGGTTATCAATGTCGTAGGTAACCATCTCGTCCTCCCCGGGGTTATTGCCGGTCAGCTCACGGGTAATGCTGAACTGGGTCACTTTGTCGCGCTCCAAATGGGGCATTTCAAAAATGACGTGGTTCCACATGCCTGGTTTGAGATCATTGGCATAATGGCTTCTGGCTGAGCTTAGAATCGTTGAAACCGTGCCCTCATTTCGAATCCCGAGATTAATATTATGCCTTGGAAGAGAGGTCGGATGCACGTACACCCAAAACGAGATGCGGTTGTATTTCGACCAGTCCTGCGGCGTCTGGAATTGCAGCTGTACGGACGCCGCACCGGCCTGACCTGAAATGTTGAAAAACTGCGAGCCCCATTTGTTTTTGTTGCCCGGCAGGGCCAGATAGGCAGTATCGCGAACAGAAGTGCTGAACCTTAGCGATTTCTTGCCACCTTTGGCACGGTCGTTTGTATAGCTCATCCGGCCAATGCTGGTTACTTTCCATTTGCCCTCGGTCTCCATATCGTCGATCAGCCTGGATTCCAAAACGGGTTTCTTTTCCCAGGCGGCCATGAGCGAATGCTCTTCATTGGTCGCAAGCGGAAATAAATGATCATCCTTGGCGATCTGCTGCGCGGAGCAGGTCAAAAATGAGCCCAGGAAAGATAGCAGCACATGGCGTTTCTTCATGAAATATCAATTAGGTGAAGCTTAATTCAGCACAGCAGCCCACTATCGTTGCCGTGGGTTGAAATTTAGATAAGCATACAAATTACCGGCTTTAAGAATCTTGACTTAATGCAAAACGTACATATATTTTTGCTATTCGTGCATTTATGCTGCCAATAGCGCCCCAATGATCAGGGCGTCAGTTGTTTGTACAGGTTAGTGAGCCGCTGCTCAATATTTTTCATGCCGAACTTGGTATCGTTTGCATACCAGCCTGCGAACTGATCATGTTCGGATTGGTGAAGGCGCTGCTGGGCCAGGTGAATTTCGTCGAGGCTTTGCCCGATCAATTGTCGCTTGCCTGGTTTGTCGTCTCGTTTTTGGTAGGCCAGTGTCAGCAGTTGCAGCGAGCGGTTCAGGTGCAGCATCAGGTATGCCTGGCCGCGCAGGTTGTCGTCGAAGAAATGTCTTCCTTGCTTTATTTTAGCATAAAGCCCGTCGGCCCTGGCTGTTACTGCTTCGAGTTTGGCAATGCTGGAAGTGGTACCTTTCAGCAAAGCGTCGAGCTGGTCTGTTGCCGCATTATCGGCCGGGATTACGCGAAAATAACCTACACTGCCTTTGTCAGGATTGTCCATCGGGTGGTTATCCAGCGGGTTAACACTGTATTTTCCCTTTTCCAGATCATTGAGCAGCATTTCCATCGCGCGGGCATAGCGCATATCCTGGAACAGGTACTGACGTTCAAAACCCGGCAGATCGCCTTTTTTCTGTTGCCAGTATGAATTGAAAAAGTCAGTGTAAAGCGTGCCGATTTCCGCTCCGAATGGATCTCCGAAATAGTTAGCACTAAACGATTTCAAAAATTCCTCGGGCTTGAATGTCTTGAAATTCCACATCATCTCTGCATTGGCCGACAATTCCAGTAAGTGCTCGCGCATATTGCCCGCATTGACCACCGAGAAGATCAACTTATTTCCGCTTAGGCTATCTACCATACGGAAGTTCTGCTGCATTTTCCTGGGCCCTTCCGCTTGCGCCAGGTGCGAGCCTGTCGAAGTAAACTGGAAGTTCATATAATAACCAGCCGGTTCGCCGGAAAACTGATGCGAACGTACGTCGGCAGCCGGGAAATGGTCACGGCGGGCCGCGACGAAATTTCGTATCAATGAAGGTTCGTCAGGCAATTTGAAGAATCCGCCAGCCACCAACGTTGACATTTCGTTGTAAAGTGTCAACCGCATCGGCGGATGCGGATCCTTGATTTTTTCTTTCAAAAGATCGATCTGGATATGTACCATCTCATCGATCACCTTTGCCCGGCTTGCGGGATCGGTCGGTGCATCGGGGAAAAATTCCCAGAACGGGATGTCCCGGTTGCCTCGGAAGCCCACCAGCCAGATAACGTCCAGCTTGTTTTTCACGGCGAGATCAATGTGATAAGCCCACCATTCTTTCAACGCATCCCGGTTTGCTATTTTCAGCTCAGGCACGGGCAGTTTGCGGATCTTTTGCCAATAATCAGCCCAATTGGAATAATTCGAACCGAAAATTTGCATGTGGTGGCCCGTTGTGATCAGACCCCGCCGTTGGCCGATCGTGGCGTCCTTTCCGGCAGGGAATGGGGCGGTGAAGCTGCTTTTGTCGGCGATGGATCCTTCGAGTGTGTTGAGCTTCAACCGAAGCATAGTTTCGTAAAAAGCCTCGTAGTTTTCGGCTGAAAGCTTTTGCCACGGCGTAAGGAAGTCGGTATCGTTGGGCAGCCAGGCGCGGTACTTCACATAGGGCGATGAAAATGCTTTCAGGTAATCGGCTGCGATGAGGACTTTTCCCTTTTTGGCCGGTTTTTCAGATGTCCAGAACCATAATGGCTTCACCCCCAGAACGAGCTCGCTAAAACTGTAAACCGCGTAGATCGTCCCACGCATATCAGCCCCGTTCAGGATCACCCGGCCGTGGTCTGCATACACTTGATGCGCTTCCCAGCCGCTTACCGGCTTCTGGCTGCCTTCGTATCTGGTTCCTGTGGCTACAACGATCACCGGTCCGCTTTCAGGCAACTTGTCAACTACCTGCGAAGGTTGTCCGAAGACGTTGTTCAAATCCCTGAGCAGGTCGGTCACGGCCTTGCGGACGGGCGCCGGTTCTTCGGGGTGAATATACACGGGGACTTTGCCGCGCAGGATAATCTCCTGCGCGGTCGCCACATTTGTGCCAAAAAACAGTAGTAAAATCAGTATAGAGACCCAGCAGCGCATTTGTTTAGTATCCAGGGTTTTGATCAGCTTGTTCAATTTTGTTGTTGACATCGATTTCTCTCTGCGGAATAGGGTACAGTAAATTTCTCGGGAGCGGGTTCTTGCCGGCCGCCTTCATCACCGGAATGAGCGTCTCCGTGCGGATCAGATCGAAAAATCGCTTGCTTTCAAAGCAAAACTCCCAGCTTCTTTCCTGCAATACCGCTTCCCTGAATTGCTGTTGGGTCAGGCCCGTTTTTAATTCTGCCAGTTTTGCCCTGCGGCGGATCTTGTTAATGCTTTCGTACGCCTTTTCGCTGGGGCCATTCAACTCGTTAAGCGCTTCCGCATTGATCAGCAAAACATCGGCGAACCGCAGGATAGGGTAGTTGTTATTGTTGTTGTTACGGGCAAACGAAGCCGGATCATAATATTTAAATATGCTTAATTCGGAAAGCAGGGTGGAAGGGTAGGTGATCAGCTTCTGCGTTTTCGGATCGGTGAAGCTGGAAAGAATGGACGCATCGCGCCGGGCGTCGCCAGGGGCAAAGGATTTCCAAAATGCATCTTCCACCAAATGAATCGCATAACCGCTGCCGCCAACCAAAATCGCATTGGCTTGGCGCGATGTGAAAAAGTGGTTGTACTGGCTCCCCAAACCTTCGGGACCAGATTGGTATTGGCACATGAAGATATGCTCCTGCTTGTTTTCGTTTTGTATTTTCCACACATCGGCAGCATTCTCGAAAAGCGAATAGCCATATGTAGCTGCCTTGTCAATCACTTCCTGGGATTTGACCGCTGCATTGGTCCAGTCCTTTTGGGTCAGGTATACATATGCCAGCAGCGTTGAAGCGGCCCCTTTGCTGGCTCTTCCCAAATTTGTCCCCGTCTGCTGGTCGGGTAGGGTAGCTTCCGCCTCTTTTAAATCGGCAATGATCAGCGCATATACTTCTTCAACCGGGCTTCGGGCAACATCCAGGCCCGTTAATGAAGTGGTTTCCTGCACGCGCAGCGGCACTCCTCCGAAAAGACGGACCAGGTGAAAGTAGCTCAACGCGCGCAGAAATCGGGCTTCGCCAATGATCGCATTCTGCCGGCCTGCGTCCATGGTAATGCCCGGAACACGTTCTATAACGGCATTGGCGCGATTGATGGTGGAATAACTTTCGTTCCAAACGGCGGTCGTGATGGTATTGGTCGGCTCAAACTGGAAGTTATCGATGTTGGTACGGTCAATATTCGAACCAGTTCCGGGGTTGGTCTGCTCGGAGGGCAGATCGGCCAGAAAGTACATGTTCTGGTTGTAGGTGCCCCGCAAATTCGCATAGGTCGCTATGACGGCGGCATTGGCATCCGCCTCGGATTGGTAAAAGTTAACAGGCGATAGGAAATCCTGCGGCTTTTCGTCCAGAAAATGGTTTTCGCAGCTGTAAAGGGCCGGAAGAGAAATCGCCAGTATCAACCCGGCTA
The DNA here is from genome assembly GCF_900109045.1 of Dyadobacter sp. SG02. Classification (GTDB taxonomy): domain Bacteria; phylum Bacteroidota; class Bacteroidia; order Cytophagales; family Spirosomataceae; genus Dyadobacter. The sequence goes on along the minus strand of NZ_FNYL01000009.1, from coordinate 60,812 downwards.
TGGTATGTTTGAATTTCATTGTTAGCAAGGGTTAAAGACCGATATTGATTCCGAAAGTGAACAGTTTGGCGACGGGATAACTCCCGCGATCGACGCCGACACTTAAATTATCCTGACCAAACGCGCTTACTTCGGGATCGTAGCCGGTATACTTGGTGAATGTCAGCAGGTTCTGGGCGCTGACGTACACGCGCGCCGAGCGCAGATGCAGGAAATTTGAAGCATTCTTGGGAAGGTTATAGCCCAGCATAATGTTACGGAGGCGAAGGAAAGAGCCATCCTCGACGAGCTTGTCGACAACCCTGCCGTTCGTCGGAGTACGCGGTACATCCGTGTTTGTATTGGTTGGTAACCAGCGATTTTTCGCATCCAAAACACTATTGTTAATTTCAGAATGCAGGTTCAGGTTCAAAATGCTGTTGCCTTCCACACCTTGAAAAAACACGCTCAGGTCGAAATTGTTGAAAGAAAAATTATTGGTGATCCCATAGAAAAATTTGGGCTGCGCATATCCCAGGATCGTGCGGTCGTTGGCATCCAGCGCACCGTCCCCGTTAAGATCTTTATAACGGCGGTCGCCCGGTAATGCAGACGGCTGACCCGATTTTTTGATCTCGTCCAATGTTTGAAACAAGCCGTCGGTAACATATCCGTAGAATATCCCCACCGGTTCACCCACGCGCAAAATGCCTGAGTAAGGGATTTGCGAATTGGGACTTGCCTGGCCTGATGGTCTTTCATAGTCGCCTCCCAGGTTAAGCACCTTGTTTCTGTTAAAGGTAATATTGGCAGAAGTTCTCCATTTGAATTTGCCATCAATGTTCACCGTGTTCAAAGCCAGTTCAAGTCCTTTGTTTTGAGTACTTCCCACGTTTTGGAGTGCAGATCCAAAACCGGAACTGTTCGGAATGGCTACGTCCAGGAGCAGGTCGGTCGTCTTTTTGTGATAGTAGTCGGCGGTAAGCTGAATGCGGTTGGACAGAAAGGCTGCATCGATACCCACGTCAAACTGGTCAGTCGATTCCCAGCGTAGATTCGGATTGGCAACCCGCGTCGAGCTCAGTCCGCTATTGATCACGCCACCGACAGGATAGTTGTTGTTACCCAATGCCGCCAGACTGCGGTATTGGGGGATTTCCTGGTTACCGGTCCTGCCATAGCTCACACGTAGTTTGAGGTCGCTCACCGCTTTCACCGGTTTGAGAAATTTCTCTTCCGAGATACGCCATGCGAATGACCCGGAAGGGAAGAAGCTGTATTTATTGTCGGCACCGAAGCGGGAAGACCCGTCAATACGGCCCGTGAGGGTGACCAGAAAGCGGTCCTGGAAGCCATAGTTAATCCTTCCAATGTAAGATTCGAGTGCCCAGTCGGTCCTGCCGGATTGCGGGGGTAAAGTCAATGCGCCGCTACCCAGCGAATTTGCGCCAAGAATGTCGTTTACAAAACGCTGGGAACCGGTCCGTGCAGATTCACGCGTAAAAGCCTGGCGCGTGAAACCCAATAGGGCAGTTAAGGCGTGTTTTTTTGCAAACGTGCGCTGATAGGTAAGCGTGTTTTCGTTCAACCAGCTGAAACTCTGTACAAAACCTAGTCTTGCCACCGCGTCTACACCGGCATCCTGAATGAATGCGGGAAGATAGTAATCCTCTTTGACCGAAATCTGGTCGGCGCCCAAACTGACGCGTGCCGTTAAACCTTCCAGAATCTTATAGTCGGCGAAGAAGTTGCCCAGCACCCGGTTTGTTTTCGATTGGTTGGTAACTTCGAGTAGTCGCGCGATCGGGTTGATGACAAAGTTGCTGTTGGCGTCGATAAACCGGCTGTAATTGCCGTTTTGATCGTACACGGGCTCTGTGGGAGGCGTGGAAAGCAGGGACGATACCGAGCCGAGCGTGTTGTTACTGTTCGGATCGGTGTCCGAAGTGATTTGCTTGTTGACCGTCCGCGATGCATTGAAACTGATTCCGATCTTGAACCTGTCACTGACACTTCTGTCAAGGTTAACACGGATCGAGCCCCTGTTCAAATCCGAGCCGAGGATAACGCCCTGCTGCCGGAAATAATTTCCTGAGATGGCATATTGGGTTTTGGCATCGCCGCCATTGAATGCGAGCTGGTAATTTTCAATGGGCGCGGTCCGGAAAGCCTCTTTCTGCCAGTTGGTGCCCTGTCCGTACGACTGAGGATCGGGGTAGGGAGCAGGCCGGCCCAGGTTTTTCTGGTATTCATTGGCTACAATGGCGAAGTCGGTCGCGTTCAAAAGCGGTATTTCCTTATTGACCTGCTGCAAACCGTAATATGCTTCCAGGGTAATGTTGGACTGGCCCGATTTGCCTCTTTTGGTAGTGATAATTACAACGCCATTGGCCCCTCTGGCTCCGTAAATGGCTGTTGCAGAAGCATCTTTCAGGATCTCGATAGATTCGATGTCACTCGGGTTAATCGATGCGAGCACGTTGGTAGGCTGACCGTTGTTAAGCGCTCCCGAACTGTACTGGCCATTGTCATTGTAAACCGGAAACCCGTCGATTACATACAACGGCTCATTGCCGGCGCTCAATGAATTGCCACCGCGTATCCTTACCGACGTATTTCCGCCAGGCGCCGACGAAGTTTGCGTCATTTGAACCCCGGCAGAGCGGCCTTGCAGGGCCTGGTCCGCGGAGGTGAGCACTACTTTTTTGATTTCCGATTCGGAAATAGAAGAGATAGACCCGGTTATATCCTGACGCTTTTGCGTCCCGTAGCCGACCACCACCACTTCTTCGAGCGACTTGGTGTCCGGCGCCATTTTAACATCGATCTGCGATCGGTTTCCTACTTTTTCCTCGCGGGCTAAATACCCCACGTAGCTGAATACGAGCACGTCGCCTTCTTCGACGGATATGGAATACTGGCCCTTATCATCCGTTGAAGTGCCGGTGTTTTTCCCGGAGATCAGCACAGTAACCCCGGGGATGCTTTCGCCCGATTGACTGTCTGTCACAGCCCCATTCACGGTCTTCGCAACGCGGATCGGGGTTGCGCTTGCCGCTGGGTTTCGCAGGGAAGTTCCGGCACTCGCCAATGCGTTCCGGATGGGCATCTCACTTGCACTATCCACCGGCTCAAATGTAGTCTTCGTTTTAAGGGATGGCTTTGCTACAATGATATAAGCCCTGGCTTTTACCTTTCGGTATTGCAGGTCCATCGGCAGCAACAGCAGGTCGAGGACTTTTTCAACACGGTCGTTTTTTTCGATCGCGGCGGTACTGACAAGTCCTTCGACGAGCTCTTCATCAAAAAGCAGGTCTACTTTGAACCGTTGCTTTACTTCCAGCAACACATCTTTCAATTTTCGCGGCGCTTGTTCGCCCGGGTGTCTTGAAATTCGCTGTTCTTGGGCAAAAATGATTGGATTACTCAAAGCCGGCCCAATCCCAGCCGCAAGTAGTAAATACAGGCAGGTAGCAGTTCGTTTCATTATGGAATTAGTTATTAAATGGGGGTTGATTGTGGGGAAATCAGAATGAAATTATCATTGTCGGGTTCGAGTTTCAGCGAGTACATCTGGGCGAGTACTGACAGCAATTCCTGGGCATTTTGCGCCGTGAAGGTCCCTGAAACGCGTTTTTGGCCTAATGCGGGATCGGTCAGCCGGACGGTCACACCGTAGTTGTCGTGGATGAGTTGCATTATTTCCGAAAGACTGGAATTGTTAAAGACAAACTGCCCTTTTTTCCATGAAGAGAATACCTCAGGATCTGTTTGATCGGTTAATGCCACATTCCCTTTTTCATTGACGGTCACCACATTACCTGGTTTGAGGATAATCTGCTTTTGCCCAAACCCTGCTTCGGTATACCGGACATTGACCTTTCCTTTCAGCAGCGAGACGGTTGCTTTTGAACCCCTGTCATTCACCGAGAACACAGTTCCTAACACATCGACCGAAAGGTTATCCCGGGTGCGAACTACAAACCGGCGATGGTCTTTCGTATGGGTTACCACAAATTCCGCTTCACCGGTCAGCCATACTTCCCGATTATCGTTTTCATCAGACCAACGCGGCACTTTCAGCTCCGAATTGGCATTTAGCGTAACCCGGCTTCCATCTTCCAATTGAATCGAACGGGTTTCTCCAAAATCGGTAGCGAAGTGTTGGTAGCGGATTGAGTCCCTAAAAAGAAAGCCCAGGCCGGTAAGTAGCGCGATCGTTACGGAAGCGGCCATTAACCCGCGTTGCCACCAAAACCGGGAGGCATTAGGCTGTACCTGTTGCGGGAAAGCCGGGTTGGCATTGCGGGAAGGCTCGCGCAGGTAGGAGAAAAAGCGTTCCCGCGCATCGCCCGTGTCCTCGTTCAATTGCGGGTGCTGGCGCTCCCAGGCTTCCAGTGCGGCATAATAAATTTCTTCATTCGCCGGATTTTGGAGCCAGTCCTCGATGAGCTTGCGCTGCAATGAGGTGGCCCGGCCGTCAAAGAAGGCAAAAAGGGTTTGCTCAGGTATATGCTCAGTCATTTTAAATAGGAATGATGTTCTCGGAGGTGGACAAGTAAATGCGCCGTGCCCCTTAGTGAAGCCAGTAAAATATAAACAGCAGCATCCATTCATTGTTGAGTGCCTGGCGGATCGTCGATAGCGCTTTTCGGATATGCACCTCTACCGTCCTTACCGAAAGGTTGGTCTGGTCGGCGATTTCGCGGTAGGATTTACCTTCCAGCCGGCTTAGCAGGAACACTTTCCTGGATTGGTTGGGCAAGTTCTGAATGCTTTGGTCTAACCGCATTCTCAGCTCGTCCAGGAGCAGGGTGGCATCGGGGCCGGGAGAGCTGTCGGTGAGCAACAAGCCTTCTTCGGCGCCGTTGCTATCCTTTTTAAGCTCCCAAAGCACGTAATTGTGGGCCCGGTTGCGCACGGCCTTGAATAGATACGCCCGGTATGAAGTAGTGATTTGCTCGTGTAGCTTATTATCCCAGAAAGTGCAGAAAACATCCGATACCAGGTCTTCGGCGATCTGCCGTGAATACACAAAACGTACGGCATGGTTTCTCAATGGGGCGTAGTATCGCCGGAAAAGCAATTCACAACCCGCCACCGGATCTGTGGCGAAAGCCAACCTGATCAGATGCTCGTCGTCGCGCACGGGATTTGGGCAAGGCGTATCCTGGACCGGCAGTGGACTGGCGATGGATACCGGGTGATGTAATGGCTGCTGCAACACGATATAGTTTTGAAAAATGACAGTACCCAACAAATGAGTGCGCTTTTGCCATTAGACAAGTAAATCTGATGTTACCCGTACCGGCAGACTGATAATTTTGTTAAAAAATCTTGAATAAGTTTAAGACTGTGCCCGGAGCGGCAAACAAAATGGCCGGCGAAAAGCCGGCCATCCATAGATCGAAAAAGAAAATATATTAGTCCAGGTGGTTAAACAGTTGCAACAGACGCTCCTGTGCGTCTTCTGTCCGCATCCATTGGCTCATTTCGATGGAAGATTGTGCTTCCGCTGTGCCCCTTTCCTGCATGGCCGCTTCATAGGATGAGATGGCCGTTTTAAGATCGGTAAACTCTCCGCTGGTAAGGCTTTCACTCAATTCCAGCGCATCCAGCATGGCCAGGTTCACACCTTCGCCGGAGGGGGGCATGATGTGGGCCGCATCGCCCAGCAGCGTAACATTGGTATGTGCTTCCCAGCTTTGATCGAAGGGAATGCAATATTGCGGGCGCAGTAAATATGGCGAGTCCGCCTTCTCGAACATGGGCGCCCATACCTCATTCCAGCCCGGTGTTTCAGACAAGAACCAAGCCAGCACCTGCTTGCCATCGGAGAAATCCACCCCGCTGTTATCCCACCAGCCTTCCGGCTTTTCATCCACGAGGTAAAAATCTATGCTGCCATCGCCCTTGGAGGAGATATGCAGGTATTTGCCATCGGCATGCACGTAGACCTTCCCGCCTTTGAGCAGTTCGCTGGCCTCGGGCACAATGGTAGCGGCATTACCCACATTACCCTGCACGATCACCACCCCGGCGTAGGCAGGTTTAATATCCGTCACGAAGGGTCTTACCCTCGAATTGCCACCATCTGCACCGATCACAATATCGACCGTAACGGTGCGTCCGTTCATGAATTCGATCTGCCAGCCGTCACCCGCCGGTACCATGTTTTTGAACTGGCTGTCCCAGACCACCGTGCCGGGTTTCAGGGAATCCAGCAAAATATCGCGCAGTGGCCCCCGGTCTATCTCCGGCCTGGCATATTCACTGTCCAGGTCCAGCCTGTCCGTCGTCGGCGCTAAGTCAGTCGTATGTTCGTCGTAAACAATCTTGCCGTACTTATCGATTATGCGGCCTTTTTCCGCGCCGGGGCGGTAGTTCGCGACAAAGGCGTCGCGCAGGCCCATGGCTTTAATGGCTTTCAGGCCCGATTCAAAATGGAGGTCCAGCGTGGCGCCCTGTACGCGGGCGTCGGCGTTCGCATCTCTTTCATACACGGTCACATCCACGCCTTTCAATTGTAAAAGGCGTGCTAATGTTAAGCCGCCCGGGCCGCCGCCAATGATAGCTACTTTTTTATCTGCTAATAACATAAATATTTTGTTTTTGTATTTATTTCGGTTTTCATTAGCAAAATTAACGTATGTTTTGAGGGTAAAATAGCCGTGAAATATATAATAATAGTCGAAAATGAAACTATCGCTCACTGATCATGGACAGGGTATTTTTCACCAGTTTGCCAGGGCTATTGGCGCTACGATCGATGGCAGGTTTATTTATATCCCCGAGAGTAAAGGGGGAGGTTTTATCACGGGCTTTAACTGGGGGAGCGATCTGCGGATAATGATCCGGCATTATTATTTAAAAGATGAGATTGTCATCGAACGTACAAACAAACTCGCCGAAGGACAGGACGATATCGTGTTCCGGTTAAGCGGGATCTTCCCTCCATTAATTGAAAGTGATGGCAAGTTAGCTATTGAGCAGCCGAATGTGATGATCTGCCGACATGCAGTATCCTCCATTATTGAAATGCCGCTGAATACCGTTTTCGGCAGCGCGACCATAGCGGTTTCCCGACAATACCTGCGGGAGCTTTTTGGTAACTTGGATCATCCGCTGGCAATCAGTATTCTGAATGCGCATGAAAACTTTGTTTATGAAACCGGTATTTCCCCGGAGATGGTCCAAACGGCCAGTTGTTTTCTTCGGCCGGTTGTACCGGAAAGTCTGGAAAGCCGTTATGCCAAATTAAAATGTGAAGAACTCCTATGCCTGGCTTTTTCGCAGTTATTGCAAAGGGATGCTGTACAGGCAAGCAGTATGCATATCAACGATATCAAGGCTATTTATGCAGTAAAATCAAAGCTTTTAACCGACATCCATGAGCCACCAAATATCGCGTCCTTAGCGCGGGAAGCCGGGATGAGCGAGCCTAAAATGAGAAAGTTATTCAAGCAAACTTTTGGAAAGGGCGTATTTGAATATTATCAGTATTCGAAAATGCAGTTGGCGGCAAGTCTGTTGAAACAAAAACGTTTAACAGTTTCCGAGGTAGGCTACCAACTCGGCTTTACCAACCTAAGTCACTTTTCCAGGGTTTTCGAACAGCATTTCGGTATAAAACCTAAAAAGTTTCAACAAGTTTGACGGGCGGAAACCTGAGCACATCGCCTCCCTGCATTTCTTTGCAGACATAATGGTTAACGATGGTGTTCCTCTCGGAGAGGCGCACCTTGGTGCGCCTTTTTGTGATCCCGCTGGGATTACAGAAAACCGCGTTTCCGGTGCAATTTCGAAGCTTTTTCAAATTGGGGTCCCAAAAAGGGTCCCACAGGATTTGACTCGTTTTGATTTGTTTTGTCAGAGCTGTTTGTGCTGCCGTAAAAATAGGAAATTTTAGAGCAAAAGACTTAATTGAACCGGCCCGAATGGACTGTCAACTGTTGCTGCTTTTAGATGAAAGGAGTCGACATTCGACAGAATAGCAGCCATAGAGCAGATTTACAATGGATAGGAATTTACGGATTTAAGTTAGGCAAGTTCTTTACGATTACTTAAAAATGGGAAATTATGTCAAGGGATCTGCTCCGATCGTTAGAGAAAATCATGTACTAGATACCGTCCAAATAGCCTAGGCAACATGTTACAGCTGCCACGAACATTTCGTGATGAGTTGCCGGGGAATGTTCGTGGCAGCGCCGCCGGTACTTGATGTTTGGTTGTCGCTGCAACCGGTGAGGTACCGGAGTTGATATTTGAGGTAAATTTGCCTTCACTGGAAATAACAAGAATATTTCTATCAGGAAAGGAGGGTTTTGTGAGACAAGATCTTTTCACTTAGTTTTTCATATGAGCACAGAACCGGCAGCAAATTACAGGAAATACAGGTGGTTTTGGCTAGTTATAAATTTATGCTTGTCAATTTTCCTCATTTTCATGACGTTTGGATTATATCGGAACGCTGCAAGACAAGACGAGATTGGAAGTAGGGGAGAGTTGGTGTACATGAAAATTACGGGTCTAGAAAGAGGAGCTGATACCCTGAAATTTCCGGATCACATATATGCAGTATATCTCGGAGAAGAACATGATTTCACCTGCGGGAGGAAGTATTTCCGTAAGATGATGACGGCTGATAGCATTGAAGTCCGATACGATTCGGCAAGCGGGGCGGCCGCTCTACCTGGATCTGGAAGAGTTAAGCACGAGGCATTTTTATATATAATGATTATTGGAGTATCAATGGCAATAATTTGGAAGAGTATACAGGAATTCATCAAGTATAGCTGACGTAGCATGAATCGCGCGATTTCTGACACATTTATTGCTTTTTGCATTGGATAATATTTGACACGTCTTCTTTCGAAGATATGCTTGCTTACCCGCAATCATAACGCTATTCGTTGTAAAGTAAGTGAAAAGCGGAACCATCAGCTCTATGCGGAAAAGTGACTTCACTCCACTAGATTTGTAGTAATTGCTGCGAATACGAAAACTGAACTGCTTATGGCTGTTTTCCAAATGGTGTGTTTACAAATTCGGTCTAAGAGTTTTTATCAACCTCACTCATCAAAGATATTTTGAAATATCTGTATTTGCTTTTGATGGTACTCCTCATTGCATCCTGCATCAGAAAGCGACTTATTCCAGTCAAATCAATGAGTTCAAGCCTGGTATTTAACACAGCATATCATCAGTTTTACTTGGTAGACAAGGGTTCTGATAACGATACTGGGGGCGATTTCTGGTCCGAAGAGACGTTAGCAGACCGTCTCGCAGTCAATAATAGATTAATTGGTGTTAGTACAGCTAGCTATGGGAGAATTCAGGCAGAGATCAATTTTTTTGAAAAAGAGCCAGTTATCCAGGATTTGTCAAGATTCGATCATGCTGTTGAAGCAGGAATAGCGATTGAATCGGGGGTAATTGAAATTGCAGATTGTCCTAATTCTGCCGTGATGAAGGAAATAAAAGTGTCTCCGGGAAAATACAGATTCCGAATCTACTCTGCTAACTTGGTTGGCGTTGTCGACGATGACGGTGCTGATTCGTACATAATTGAGATCTGGCCGAGCGAGGACTTATCATTTAAAGCGCTAAAGAGATTTTACAATGGAAACTAAACGGAGTTTAACTTCCTCGACTAGGGCAAAGACTTTTTGAAATAACTGGCCTTCGTGCGATAACCTAACTTTTCGTAGAAATCTTTTGCTCCGAAGGTGGCCAACGAAATTAATCGACAGCCTTTTTCTTGACACAATTTCTCAAATTTTTGCATCATCTGAGACCCGATGGATCTGGCCCGACTGCCACTATCAACTACCACTTCATCAATGTAGGCGACCATGGCACTTGCGTAAATCGCTTGATGAAAATAGCCCGATATGTAACCAACAACCATCCCTTCCTGAGTAGCTACCAGTATGCAGTGGTTATCATCGGCCAACAAAGCGCTTAGGTGCTCCTGCAAATACTGCTCAGAAACCTGAACCGTGTCGCTGAGTTGGTTGGCAAGATGTAAAAGGGATGGCAGATCGTGCAGGACTGCATGTCGAATTATCAAAACTTGGTTCATATGCTCAGACAGAATGCTAGCTCGTAAATTCGAGCCGATGAATATATAAAAGTGAGATCCGTTTTTCAAGGATATTCTAGAAGTCTATTTTGTCGGGGATGTTCGATCTTAGCAATACCAATTGTATCTCAGATTTGTGGGTAAAATGTGACAGCGGCCGCTAATACGATGTAAATCGGTTGATAGGTGAAACGTCAGCCAGCATTGTCACAGATATTACATACGGCGCCGCAGCACAGTCAATACGCGAACCGTCAAAGCTAGTCGATTACAATATGGCTTTTCAGTTGTCGTGTCAATCAGAGACGCAAAAAATCCACCTACCGAGCCAACGAAATGTGTCGCTGAGCGGTGATCATACTGACAATCAACGATAGCAAATCGCCAAAAAGACCATAACTTCTGAAAGAAAATGGCCTTTACATGTGACATTATCAACCCAATGCGAATAATTGGAACGTAACCGCTCAGTTCTCCAATTAGACAATTCAATGCGCTATGCTGCTTAACAGAGATGCCGCTCAATTTTTGAATGTGGTTGATTCGAACAAAGGGATCATCTACAAAGTGGCAAATGCATATTGCCGTGACACGGAAGATCGGAAGGATCTGATCCAGGAAATTACCTTGCAACTCTGGTTGGCCTTTCCCAGATATGACGAGCAGTTCATGCTAACCACATGGATTTATCGTATCGCTTTGAATGTCGCGATCTCTTTTTTCCGCAAGCAGACCAGGCGTGACAAAATCACCCACCCGTTAACCGAAGAAATCCTTACGCTAACAATAGAAGACGAACCGCTGGACTTAGCTTCTGACTTAACTATGCTCCACGAGTTTATCCGGCAATTGAGAGAATTTGACAGAGCGCTTATGCTACTGTACCTGGAAGGTCACAGCCAATCAGAAATAGCAACCATTCTCGGAATCACAGCATCTAACGTCTCGACCAAAGTGGGAAGAATCAAGGAACAACTTCGTCGCAAATTTACCACCTTCAAATCTTAAAATCATGCAAGAATCAGAACTGATCGAACTGTGGCGTTCATATGATCGTAAACTCGAAGAGAACCTTGTTTTGAACCGACAGAATGCAGCAGCTATCACGCTCATCAAAATCAAGTCTATCGTCGGATCGATGATTCCGATGAAAATCTTCCTGATCGTTGTAAGCTTATTGTGGTTGTCCCTCTTATGCTTGGTTCTTTATCGGACCTACGACTACGCAACCCCGTTTTTCTGGTATTCGATTGCTATACATGTAGTGATTTTTGCTTTCGTAACAGGCGTCCATATTTACCAGCTAGTGTTGATTTACCAGACAGATCTCAGCGAAGCGCTTTTTACTACCCAAGATCGGCTAGCACGGTTAAAAGGGTCTACATTGCTGGTCACGAGGCTGATGTTCCTACATGCGCCGATCTGGACAACCTTTTCCATTCCTCAGCGGATGTTTGAGAACCCGGTATGGTCGACAGTTCAAATACTTATCACGATTATCTTTGTCGTTGCGGCTTTGTGGCTCTTCTTCAACACCAGATATGAGAACCGGGAGAAGAAATGGTTCAAGTTCATCCTGCGGGGAAACCAATGGGAGCCCGTCGTAAAGTCTATTGAAATGCTCCGTGAGATAGAACAATATAAAACTGGCGCAGCAGATATGTCTCAGAAAAGGAGGGTTTCGTGAGAATTGCAACCATTCTCGTTGAATAAGCGTCACTTTTGATATTTCAAAGATTTAATATGAAAGAACATGACCCTTAAATTGTATCACCCAATTCTATTGATGCTAATCGGATGTAGCGAAAAGGAAATAAATCGGAATTGCGCTGAGAAGCCGAGAGACAATTCTGGGTGCTACACAGTCTACAACCCAGTGTGCGGCTGCAATGGGAAGACATATAGTAATGACTGCGAAGCCCGGGCCCATGGCATCGAAGCATTTGTAATGGGTGAATGTGCTGAGAAAAAGTAAATAGAATCATAAACATGTCATTGCCTCAAATAACCTCCTTAATTGAGGCGTTCGCTACCCCGCCAATTCGGTGCTTAAAATTATCTACTTCTTTCTTCTAACTGCTTTAATTCATCAGGATACCTATCCATGAACTCTTCACCTTTCAAGGTCAGTCGTAATGTATAGGTGGGGCGCGCATTTAAATCCCACGATCTGGGATTGTCAAGAATAGGCAAAAAATAGCCTGCTTCCACGTCCCTCACCTTGGTTGTGAGGTGGGGGTCAGTAAATTCTTCTAGGACAGCTAGTTCTTCGAACAAGAGTTCCCGGAGCAAGGTGTAAACAACAGAGTATTTCTCAGGGAGTGTCAAAAAAGCATAGTGATTTATGTTTTCAAACAACTGATACAGGCCAAACAGACCTGCTTCAATACTCCAAAGCATAGCCAGTTTCTCTAGCTGTCGATCAAGAGCTACCAACATCTTTTGATTTTAGGATATACAACCGAAAGGCTAAGACCTCGATTGTTTACTAGCTAGCCTGTATCGTCTCAAATAACCTGGGTAAAATGTGACAGCGGCTGCTCAGATGCCTCAATACAGTTGATAGGTGAACCATCAGTCAGCACACTTAAAAATTCGACTTACCGTTGTTGCATCAACTGGCAGCTTGCGGCAAATTGACGCGATCGTCTCAGAAAACCAGGGGGCTGTTGCACAACTCAAAAGCTTCGGTCCTGTGGTGAACCTACTTTTACAAGAGCTCACGACGTTGTCGTGGACGCGGATGGAAGACTTTTGCCCAACCTTCTGCGTAATTTTCAAACTGATACTTAATGATCAAACCGCCCTTGATTGTAAGACCGCAAGTTGTGCAACACTCACCTACGTTATCTGAGACAATCCTTTTTTTCAATTTTCGGTGGTTGATATTTAAATCATTGAAGCAGAAAACATATTAATGCATTTCAGACGCAGCGCCCGGCGAGAATTGTCACTACTTCAAAAGTCTGGGGGAAGCATTATGCCCACTCGATCAACGCCCGCTACAACGGCCTGCCAACGCTTTGCAATCGGCCCATTAAGACAATATATAATTTTATTATATATTTACTCAATTCAACCGCTACAATGATATGATAAATTTGATAATAAGAGCGGCTTTTTTTGCGATTGCTGCCACACTTGGAATATCCACCCTAGTAGTTGCTCAGACGAAGGAGCTTAAAACTGAAACTGCACAACAGTCCACAGAACCGGTTTTTATGGTGGTCGAGAAGCAGCCCGAGTTTCCAGGAGGCAGCCTTGAACGAAGTAGATTTTTTTTCAGAAATCTTAGAATACCTAAGTCTATCAAAAGAAGAAGGGTCTTTGTATCATTAATAGTAAATACTGACGGCAGCTTGCAAGATGTATTAATTGTAAAAGGCCAAGGTCCGGAAGTTGATCAGGAGGTATTACGAGTAGCCAAATTAATGCCAAATTGGATTCCGGGACGCCAATCTGGCAAGCCCATCCGAGTGAAATATATCTTGCCTGTCGAAATTTAACAATGTATGATATGGCAGGTAAATTTGTCATCAAATGATCAGGGATTTGTGAGATTGTACCCAATTGCTTGGACTGTACATGTGAATCCAACCTTTACGCCGAAAATATTATCTTCATCTATAAAAATTTATACAAGATGAAAGCTCTACTCACCAGACTTATTTTTTAACTTAATTCCAATACTTGGATTAAGCAAATGTTTCAATTTCGTAATTTACTCTTATGAAATTAATCATTTCCCTACTACTGGTAACTATATCGATTAGCTCAAGCGCTCAACAGCGCTTCGCGCAAATGGAGCAGGCTATCACGGACGGTATCTACCCGAAGGTGCATAGCGTACTTGTTTTTCAAAACGGTAAAACCATCTACGAACGATATTTCAATGGATATCGCCGGGATTCACTGCATGACACCCGCTCTTCTTTTAAATCCATCACCAGCTTGCTGGTAGGAATCGCGATAGATAAGGGGTTGATCAAGAATGTGGATCAGAAAGTATGTGCCTTTTTTCCCCAGGACACGGCATTCAACTCTGACCCACTCAAACGGCAAATGACCATCAGAAACGTGCTTGAAATGCGCACCGGGTTGGATTGCGAGGAATGGAACAATACCCATGACTGTGAGTCTGAAATGGAGAACGCCTCAGACTGGGTTAAATTCTCGCTCGCACTTCCAATGAAAAATGCACCGGGGGCGGTGTGGGCCTACACATCCTGCGCCTCCATGATCCTAAGCGGTATTATTGAGAAAGCCAGCGGTATGTCAGTCATGCGTTTTGCCAAAGACCATCTTTTTTCGGAGCTGGACATCACGAACTATAAATGGACGATTGACCCGAGCGGGCATGGCATGACCGCTGGATCTTTTTACATCAGACCTGAGGATATGCTCAAAGTCGGAGAGATGGTACTTAATCGGGGCGAATTCCGTGGAAAGCAGATTGTCTCCCGCGAGTGGATACGCGAGTCAACCCGCGCAGAAATACTGATTCCCGAAGGCTCTTTTGTGAAAACCAGCCGCTCGACTGCCGCCATGCCACAGCCTGCCTACTATGGTTACCAATGGTACAATGAAGTGATCAAGACACAAACGGGCAGTTATACAATGGTTTTTGCTTCAGGGAATGGCGGGCAGTACATCATCATTATCAAGCAACTGCAGCTTGTCGTGGTATTCACACAAGGCAACTTTGGCAGCCGCGTAGCCAAGCAAGCCTTTGATATACTGGCCAAGTTCATTCTGCCTTCGAAATGAACTCTGGCTTGTTTACAGGCTTGGCTGCCGGCGTGTATCAGTAAATGGGGAGTGGTAGACCCGTTGAGCAATCTATTTTATAATTTGTCAGGTTACAGCCATACTGTCAACAGTTCTCTAAGGTATGTGTGCCGCTTTTCGGATTCACTTCAGTATTGCCGTAAAAGTAATTGAGACAATTGTAATAAATAGTTAGGTAGCGCGCCTTTCGAACGGCCTCTTTTTTGCCTTCTTTTCGAGAATCGCCACCAATTCGTCGAAGTCGCCCGGCAGCGCTCGGCTCATGCCGGCCATTTTTCGGGGCTTTGGTTTCGAATGCGAGAAGGGCAAGCCCAGGTAGGCATTTTTGGATTTCACAGGTGTCGTGCGATTAAATTGGATTGTAATACCACAAAGTGTTTTTCAATTTCGGCCCGCGCTTGGACGATAACCGAAAAATATCCTGGATTCGGAAAACGCCTAAACTTAGATTGAATCTAACACGGTGAGTGTATAACTCACGCACCCTTAAATATCTCAAAGCTGTGTTATACCAGTAACTAATTTTCTGCATGAATGTACCTGGTTTCGATAAAAAGGAACTAGATTGATAGTAAATCTTGCTGACCGTCATCATGATCAGGTTCGCTGTCTTGCTCTTGTTCACTCTCTCATTCTCCTTTTACAGAGGAGCAAGTCTTTTTGCCCAAACCACCATTATAGAGTCGGTTAGTATGCCGCCAGGTATTGATCCGCATGAGATCGCCGACATTCGTCAGGACACCCGGGGATATCTCTGGCTTGCGACCGGCTCGGGACTGCTTCGGTATGATGGCTACAATTGGACGGTTTACCAGCACGATCCGAAAAACGCAAATTCGCTTGCTGGCGACCAGGTAAGAAGTATCTGTCCAACGCGCGACGGGCTGATCTGGATCGGCGGATGGAGTGCGGGGCTGGATCGCCTCGACCCGGAAACCGGAAAAATTACCCATTATCAGGTTGTTAAAAGCAAAGAATACAAATACGAAGACAATGCAATCAGTGCATTGCTGGAAGATCGTCTGGGGAATCTCTGGGTTGGTACAGTGGGTGGATTATACCTTTTTGACAAGCCTACGAGTAGATTTATTCCTTTTAAGTCAGTTGCGAAAAATCCAAAAACGATAAGTCACCCGCAAGTTGCGACTATTTTCGAGGACAAAGAAGGCACAATTTGGGTCGGGACGGGCGATCAGGGCGGCATGAAGCCAATGGAAGGTGGCCTGAACAGACTCGACCGGAAAACATCCACATTCACACGGTACCTGCATAATCCCGGCGATCCGAACAGCCTGATCGAGAACCGGATATTTGCCATTTTTGAGGACAGCCGAGGTACATTCTGGGTGGGGACAGGCGGCGACGGCTTACATACTTTTAATCGAAAAACCGGAAAATTCACCCGGCACTCTTTTCAGGAAGCACATCCCGGCAGGCTCAGTCGCCCGTTTCCCAAAGAGAAAAACTTGCGTTCTTTTTCCACAACCGGGATCCGGTTTATCCTGGAAGACCCGGCACGCGGTATCTGGATTGGAACACTCGATGCCGGGGCAAACCGTTACGATCCAAAATCTGGCCTGGTAACCTGGTACAAAGCCGTAGAAAGTGGCATGCCCGATTTTAACCTTCTTTCGGCGTGCCGCACCCGGGACGGTACGCTTTGGATGGGGACCATACCGGGGCATTTAATCAAAATCACGACGAAGGAGAGCCCGATTTCAGAAGTGAAAACGCGCTCAGGCGTTCATTTTTTTGAGGAAGATTCGACAGGCACGTTGTGGATCGGGTCGATTGCGGGCCTGCTAACCGGCGATTTTGTCTCAAAAAATGCCGCTGAATGGCTTGCCAAGGCTGCAAAGCAAACCTCGCTGATGAGCGATCACGTAACACGGCTAAACCGCGACAGACAAGGAAACCGCTGGATTTCTACCTGGAACAATGGGCTATATCGATATGAGCCGCCGGCAGGCGGGCATTCGAAGGGGAAATTCACGCATTACCTGCACGATTCAACTAATGTGTCGAGCATAAGTCCGGGTGAGGCGGCCGGCTACTATCAGGACCGGGCGGGTACAAACTGGGTGCTTACAGCGGGAGGTCTGGATAAGCTGGACACCCGTTCCGGAAAATTTGTACATTACCGGCACGATGCACATGACAGTACCTCGATTAGCAACAATTACGTTCTGGCTGTACTTGAAGACCATACAGGCTCTTTTTGGGTGGGGACAAACAGCGGCGGGTTGAACCTGATGGACCGGAAAATGGGAAAATTCAGACATTTTTTGCCATGGGCTATTGTGACCCAGCTCATAGAAGATGCCGCAGGTACTTTGTGGGTGGCGTCCACAGCCGGACTACATTACTACGATCGCAAACGCGGTATTTTTGTAGCCTTCAATGATCCCGGCACCGGCAAATCGCTTCCATTTGTAAAGGCATTAATCGAGGATAATCACAAAAACCTGTGGTTAGCCGTCACGAATGGTATTGGGGCAATAAGTGCTAACCGGCGCTCTTTTCGGCTATTTGGTACCAATTACGGCATCTCGCCCGGTGAAGATTTCTTTTTTGGCGGCAGCTACAAAAGGCTGGATGGCAGCATTTATTTCGGTAGTATGGACAGATATTTCCATTTCCACCCGCAAGAATTATTGAAGCATCGCCCGATCGCGCCATTACTTCATTTTGCCGCTTTTCGTGTACATAACCGTGTCATCAGGCCTGCCAGCGGGTCCCTGGGTCTGGCTCATCATCAGAATGTCTTTTCCATCGATTTTGCGGCCATCGATTTCCGGCATCCGGAACTGCATTTGTATACCTATAAGCTTGAAGGCTACGATCTTGAATGGCATCCGATCAGCGCGGTACGAACGGCTGATTATTCCAATGTGCCACCGGGAAGTTATAAATTCCGGGTTAGGGCAGCCAACAGCGATGGCATATGGGTTGAAAAGTCAATGTCTGTCCTGATCTCGCCTCCATGGTGGCGAACGGGCTGGGCTTATATAATGTATGCCCTAATGCTGGCCGGGCTTTTCTTTGGCGGCTGGCAAGTTTTGTTACTTCGCGAACGCGCAAAAAACGCATTGAAAATCCGTGAGATCAAAGCGCAGCAATTACTGGAAATGGACCGGCTAAAATCCGATTTCTTTACCAATGTAACCCATGAATTTCGAACGCCATTGACGCTCATTCTGAGCCCATTAGAATATTGGCTTTCAAATATGGCTGAAAATGATCCGTATGCTCCCCAGTTCCGGAGCATGCTGAGGAACGGCAAAAGCCTGTTGCATCTGGTCAATCAGTTACTTGATCTTTCCAGGCTGGAAGCGGGCAAAATGCCGCTCGATACGCAACCTGGCGACCTGATCCATTTCGTAAATCGTGTCGCCGGCTCGTTCCATTCTCTTGCGGAAAGACGTCGAATTCAATTTCAGGTAGCGACGCCGGAAGGAAGTCTCTGGTTGCAATTTGATGCGGATAAGCTGGAAAAAGTATTGAACAACTTGCTTTCCAATGCATTTAAGTTTACGCAGGACAATGGGCAAATTTTAGTGTCACTGCAACTATCGCCAGTTTCAGAGATTCAGCAAAAATCTTCTGACAAACCAACCATTTGGGCTGAAATAAAAATCAAGGACAATGGAACTGGGATTTCGGCTGATCAGCTCGAACGGATTTTTTATCGGTTTTATCAAATAGATCATTCAGTCGGTCGCGATCATGAAGGCTCGGGGATCGGTCTGGCGCTCACACGTGATCTGGTGGAATTACATCATGGTACCATCAAGGTGTCCAGCACGCCCGGTCTGGGCAGTGAATTTGTGGTCTTGTTACCGCTAGAAATGCTTCATTCAGCGCAAACTGGCCAGTTAAATACGGTGCCAGTTATTGCAAAAAACAGTCAGTTCCATGAAAACATTGAGGTGAGTATTTCGGAAAAGATCATACAGGAAAGTTCGGATTTAAGTCCTGGCATTCCACTGGTTCTGGTCATAGAAGATCATACGGATCTTCGTGATTTTATAAAGCGCTCACTAACAGAACATGGGATTTATCGGGTTATTGAAGCAGTCAATGGTGCCGAAGGTTACAGACTCGCTCAGGAACAAATCCCGGATCTGATCATTTCGGATATCATGATGCCATCCCAGGCGGGTATTAAAATGGATGGTCTGGATGTTTGCCAGCGCTTGAAAAGTGACCAGAATACAAGTCACATACCTGTCATTTTACTTACTGCCAAAACTTCGGTTGAGAATAAATTGCAGGGGCTGGGCACGGGCGCCGATGATTATCTGACTAAACCGTTTGAGGTGCGGGAACTGCTCATCCGCGTTGGTAACCTAATCGAGGGCCGGCGCCAGCTAAAAGAAAGATATACTCGCGAGATTATTTTACAGCCCGCTAGCATTGCGATTTCCTCCGTAGACGAACAGTTTTTAAGTAGGGCGATGGCAATCATTGAGCAGTATATGTCTGATGAAAATTTCAATGTAGAAACGTTTGGCAAGGAAATCGGCATGAGCCGGATGCAACTATATCGCAAGCTGCAGGCATTGACAGGCCATTCTCCCAGTGACTTCATGCGGACCATCCGTCTTCAACGCGCCGCCCAGCTGTTATCTTCCAACGCAGGTACCGTATCTCAGATCGCCGATCAGGTCGGTTTCGCTTCGCATTCCTACTTTTCCAAATGCTTCCAGGAACAGTTCGGCAAGACACCATCCGCATTTGTTGCAGAACTCGACCGCACACTTTAAGCTGTGAAGACTTACTGACGTTTATAGCTCACCGGTTACCAGTTTTACAGCATTTGTTACAACCGTTGCAGTGTTAATGCATATCAGAAAATTGCGTTTCCTGCATGTTACCAGCCTGCCATATTGAGGGCTAATTGTGCTAACTAATGACTGCCCGGGGTAATTACCTTCACAAAATCATTACAGCATGCTCCGTTTCACATTTAACAGAAAGTAAGACTATTCAGTAGGAACTTTCTACTCATCGCGATGATGGTCCTTCATTCCGGAATAAGACATTTGAAATTTTACAAAATAAACGATGAACTATAATGACATCTGCAATCGTCTCAACTACCATGAAAACCGACTCAACCGACCAGGACAAAAAGCTGCTGCTCATGCTGATCATTGCGTACTCGATCGTGATCCTGGCCGTCTGCTGGTTTGCATTCGACAGCGCGCTGCAATTTTTCAGGTATATTCTCTCTCACACATCTACGACTATATCACCAGCAGGCGAATTCAAAAGGTGACCATCGTCGGCTCTCTCGGTATTATAGCGCTGCAACTGGTCACAATCCGTTTTTAAGAATTTACTGCCTACTGCGAATCCACATTTATCTACTTGGAATTCAACCAAACCTCTCGCCAGCACCATGGAAATTGCCCTGGAAAATACGACTCCCCGAAGCGTTAACATTCGAAAAGGCCGCTACTTCTTTGTTTCGATGGCTATTCTTTTCCCGATTCTGGTTGCACTCGGTTTCGTGCCGGATTACCAGATGTTCGCTCAGGAAAACATCCAATTACATTGGTTTTTGCACGTTCATGGTCTGATTATGACTACTTGGCTGGGGATTTTTCTGGCGCAAACGTTGCTGATCGCAAAGGATAATGTGAAGCGTCACCGGCAGCTTGGGCCAATAGGCTTTGTATTTGGCATTCTGGTGTGGGCGTCGCTGGTAGGTATTACTGTTCGCGCATTGATCGTCAACAATCCGCCCGAATCCAGCGGGCAGTTTGATATTCTGTTCATTCAGTTGTACTTACTGATTCTTTTCGGGATTTTCTTTGTCTGGGGAATGCTCGTGCGAAAGCAGGCAGCCGTGCACAAACGGTTACTTTTACTGGCAACGCTGATCGTCATTCAGGCTGGCATTGATCGCATAAGATTTCTGCCAGGTCTTGGAATAGCAGTCTTTGTGCGGTTCATTTATCTTGATATGCTTTTGATCCCGCTGTTCATTTACGACTGGCTCAGCCTTAGGCGCATCCATTTCATCACCTGGTTTGGCACGTTGGTAATCGTTATTTTTCAGACCGGTATCACGCTGAGTTGGGGCTCGCCCGGCTGGCACCGTTTCTGGTTCACTGCAATCACACCATTAGTGGAGCGATTACCTGAAATAGAGCTCACGGACGCGCAAAGTGACCTACTTGTGGGTAACTACGGCGATCAAAAATGGCATTTAACCGTCAGCCGCGAGGCCGGAAAATTCTACTTGCAATTACCCGGAAATCCCAAATGGGAACTCGGTGCCACATCAGAAACGGACTTGTTTTTGAAAGCCGATAACTGGAAACTTCATTTTGTAAAAAGGCCGGATGGTAAGGTAAAAAAGCTGATAAACGACCAGGTATTCAAGGTTTGGGAGGTACCAAGAATGCCGTAAAGTGTCAGATTAAATTTCTTGATTCCCATGGATGCGGCAGTTGTTATTGCTTTCCGCAATTACGGCTATGGTGTCGCTTTCGATAAGCATGACTTCTAACGCCAAGAGTGTACGGCGACTCAGCTGCTCGCTGGAAGGTTATCGAAGAAAATTCCAGCGACCTTTCGCTTGACCTTGAATTCAGAAAAGTAAGCCAGCAGCATGGACGCACCAAACGAGTGGGCTACTATCATAACACCATCTTCACTGACTGCTACATGCTGACTGATTTGTTGTCTGCGACCCATGTCCGGAGTGCCGTCATCAGGTAAAAACGGATATTGAGGGCAAAGTAAGCCACCAGCAAGTGGCTTGGCACCACCGAGCGAGCTTATGTGTAAATTTTTAATTTGAACAAATTTATCAAGCTGTTGATACAAATTTTATTTCAAAACTTTGTATCTAATATGTGTCACTACGCTGGTTCCACTTACTTCGACCGGTTCGAGCTTGAGATTCGGCACCCCTTCAAAAAGCCGCGCGCCAGCACCAATAGTGACAGGGGCTACATGCAACCACAATTCATCAATGAGGCCCGCAGCCAAATATTGATTGACAGTATCTGCTCCTCCCATGATTTTTACATTCCAGCCTCCTGCTGCTTCTTTTGCCTTTTCAAGCGCCGATTCAATGCCGTCCGTAACGAAATGAAATATCGTTCGACCTTCCATTTCTACTGGCGCACGTTCCTGATGGGAGAGCACAAAAACCGGAGCATGATACGGAGGGTTGTTGCCCCACCAGCCTTTCCATTCCGGTGTGTCCCTTCTGTCTTTGGGCCCAAACATGTTACTGCCCATGATAAAGGCACCGGCATCAAGAATGGCATCTATTTCTCTTTTATGTCTATGCTTTTCCGGCTCGGAGAACATCCAGTGATCCAACAAGTCCGAGTCGAAATTCTCTCCAAATGGTTTTTCGAAACTTTGATTATGGCCGGCAGCAAATCCATCGAGAGATATTGTTAAGCCACATGTCACTTTTATGTTTTCCATATCTAATGCTTTAAAATTTATGCTTATTTCCCTGTTTAAGAACTCTAAATGGCAATCAGCAAACTTGATACGAGGCGGTTGCTGAGGACCTATATCTAATATTCGGCACATATCCGTGAGCGATCAGTTCTTCTGACTCAGCGGAATATCTCTTATCGGCTTTTATGGCTCGTTCAAAACTGCTGGACGTCGTCAGGTGACTGTTGAATGTATGTCTTATTTTTCTTTGATGTTGTTTGAGAAATAACTAAGGCAGTGCCACAAAAACATAAACAGGTTAAGGAGCCAATAAAATTTTCATTGTCCTGCCACTGCGGATAGAGAATATTATAATATAGGTGTAGCAACAACAACCAGATGAATAAATTTAGCGCAAGCAGTAGCATGATTGTTCTTACTTTAAAACTACTAAAAATACTTATCGCTGACCCCATCAATGTTACACCACCTAGGAAAGTCCAAAATTCTGGAAATGGAATATACTTGGGTACAATATTACTGATTCCTTCTAAATTATTGAAATGACCTACTGCAAAATTATATAACATGATCGCATAGAGATATATGCCCAGTGGGCTTATTTGAGCAAGCAACCGCATAATTTTATGTTGCGATTTTCTTGCATTAATTGTTGAGATCGCCAGGAATCCCCCGCTCAATGCTAAAATCTTATTTGTGTTGACCCAGTAATTATTAAACGACCCTGCTGATAAAGACCAGGGTAGATGACCAAACAGGAATAATGCCAGGAATAATATCCCCATGAACAATGACACAAAATTAAATTTTTTCCCGATTATAATGATGAGCCCAGTGCTGATTAACAACGCCGCTATGAAATATACTATAAATGATAAATCTGATGGAATGTTTTTTAACTCTGGTATAATAATGGACCGGACCCCTGTGGAGAACAATTGCAGAATCCCTATCCCCATTATCCCTAAACCAAAAAAAATGCGACCTGTTGTCAAGTATATGCTCATATATTTTTCTTTAAAATGTTTCGTCCGTATTCTTAGGTGGAGCATGATATTGTGCGCCTACTGATGAGTTTGTCCGCAAATAAAGACTGGAGAACAACAGATTCATGAACAAAAGCGTAGCAAAATCCCTCAAAACTCGGCAAATGTGGGTTTCAGGAATTTTTTCGGTATCTGAATGAAGTAGGGCAGCGTTCTAACATTTTTCCTGCGATTCGTTTAACTGGCTTTGAAATGACCTCCGCTCAGCCGGGTGACCGGTGCCATCGCTTTTGCGCTTAGGCAATCTGAGACAGGTGTACGCCCCGGGGAGATCTGCCGGCAGCTTGGAGTTTCCTAAGCGACTTTTTTTAATTGAAACCGCGGTGGACCGTTCGAAGGAAATGAATTAATTTACGTCAAATTGTACTTTCAATAGTCTGAAATCCTGGGAGGGACTCAAATAGAACAGATCATGGACGAACACATTATAATAAAAGCAAGCATCATCAAGATCTTTAATGACAATGGGTATAGTGATCTCGCCAATATGACGCAGCGGGATTTTGATCATATTGGCGAGCAGCTAAGACAAAAGTCAGGCATCCTGATCAGTGGGACAACAGTAAAACGACTTGGTTATGGGGAGTTTAACCGGTTGCCGCAAATAGCTACACTTAATGCGATTGCCAATTACTTCGATTACAAGACGTGGCAGGATTATAAAGCCGACAAAATCAAGAATGGACCAACGAAAGAACCGGTAAAAAAAGTAGGTGATGAATCCGGCTTAAAATATTTATCAATACTGGGTGTCGTCATTATTCTCGCCAGTATTTATTTTTTCGACACACCAAAGGAAATGGTTAGAAATGCAAAAAGTGCATCTTTTTCATTCCGGAAGAATACTTCAAATGATATCCCGAATTCAGTAGTATTTAACTATAATATTGACAACGTGCAGGCAGATAGCTTTTTTATTCAACAATCCTGGGATGCAAACCGAAGGGTGAGAATTTACAAAAACAAATATACGCTCACGGATATATATTACGAGCCTGGTTATCACGTTGCTAAACTTATAGCCAATGATTCTGCCATCAGAGAGATTGATGTAAGTATTCCAACCGATCGATGGTTTTTTTATTCAATTGATAACATAGCCAACTACACACCAGAATATCTTAAACCTGATAGTTTCGTTAGTAATGGAAATCTTGGCCTGACTGTTGAACAATTGCTGACGGATGGTATCGACGTTAAGAAAGACAAGCGATACCATTACGTTTACTTCCCGAATCAAATGAATATACCAAGTGATAATTTCAAATTTAAAACCAGGGTGAGAATGCGGGAGGTAAGACCCAACGCTTGCCCTTACCTGGAAATAGAGCTTTATTGCCAGCGGTCATTTATGATTTTGAGAAGCACGACAAAAGGATGTGCACACGAAGCTATGATACAATTTGGTGAGCAGATAATGCAAGGAACTGATAATGATTTATTGCCGATATCCTTTGATGTACGCGAGTGGACAGATATAGAATTAATCGTAAAGAATAAGTTAGCTACTGTTAAAGTAAATGAAAAGAAAGTATTTTCAACGCAGTTTACTACTGACACCAAAAACCTGGCTGGTCTTGGATATATTTCAAACGGGTTATGTGAAGTAGATAAAGCAGAGTTAATTGGCCTGGATGGAAGAGTTATGTATAAAAATGACTTTTGAACAATTTAGCCTTCAATATTATCGACATACCGGTAAGCAATTTCATCTCCGGGCTGCACCTTCAATTAATCGTTTTGTCCATTTTAATAACATTTCGTTTGAAGAGATATAAAGCATTTTGATTACGGTACATGATAGGATGAGAAGGATGCCTGATCTTTTAGCGACTGACTCATTTTTCGATTGAAATGATGTCGATTGGAAGGTTTCTTAGCCGGATGCCGGTAGCCATAAAAATAGCATTGCCTAACGCCGGGGCAACAGGCGGTAAACCCGGCTCGCCAACGCCGCCAGGGGCGTCGATGTTTTCCATAATATAAACCTCTACTTTGGGCATCTCATTCATGCGCAATATCGGATAATCGTGGTAGTTGGACTGCTGGCAAGTTCCGTTTTCGAAAATGATCCCGCCTTTTATGGCCGCCGATATGCCCATTACGATGTTTCCCTCGGTTTGCGCCTTCACCGTATCGGGGCTCACATACATGCCACAATCGATAACGAACACCACATTGTCGATTTTGATCCCGCCGCCATTCAAGCAGGATACTGTAATAGAACATGCACAAATAGAGCCGTGAGTACGGCCAAGTCGCGCTCCCTGGCAATACCGCTTATTTAGTTACAGTCCCAATAGGTTTTCCTTTTTTACAATATAAGTCTCAAAGCTCCTAACCTTCGCGGTGCCCTTGATACTTGCTGACGCCAGCTGGGATCAACATGCGGTTGGGCAGGGCAATGTGTTTATGTGGCTATTGCTTGAAGATTTTCTTTGAAATGGCTCTATTCCTGCATTTAAATACTACCTCATATATACCTGCATTTCCCCAGCTGGAAGTGTCCATGACGAGCTTCGCGGCGACGGGCTCGTCGCGAAGCATGACCATCTTGCCCGCATGGTCGTAAACAACGAAGCTTTCAACAGCTTGATCGGACGTGAGAGGCTCGATCGTTAGCTTGTTCTGGAAAACGGGATTGGGATATACATTGACAAGATCGGGCACGAGTTCACTCTTCGTTTCCGTATGCTGGTTGAAGGCCGATTGAATGAAATTAGGTAGCCCGAATAACGGTGTCCTGCCGTTATAAGCAATCGGACGATAACCCACCCGGCATTCCGTTCCAGCTGCATTGGGTTCGCTGATGATGGCAATCTGTCCGCGATGGGGGTGGCTTCGTGCCGGCGAGCGGCCCGCTGAATATAATGTACCATCGATGCCCAACTGCAATGCACCGGACAAGGAGCTTAGATATGGTTGACCGCGCAGCGTGTCTGTCAGTGTAAGCTTAGTCGTTACATGATCGGGTGTTGCTAGATCGAATTGGTAAGAACCGTGAAACGAGTATAAGCCGCTGAGATATAGCTTAGTGTTATCTGGTGAGAAAGACACGCCATACTGGTAGCTGAAATTCCCAAGATTACGGTAGTTTGAAAGTTCTCCCGTCTGGGCGTCGAAATCATACAGCTCAAAAGGTCTTTCCAGACCGTACACTGCCGAAGCCAATCGCTTTCCGTCAGGGGAAGCCTTCAGATAGCCCATTGCCTCGGAACTTTTGACCTGTGCACCCCCTTTGTGGACAGTACCAATATGTTTGCGTTTCCTTATCGAAATTCCTTGCTCCGTAAGCTTCATAACCAAAAACTCATCGCTATCCAAAATGTGCGCCAAAACCCAGTAGTCCTGTCCGTTGACGTGGGGAATGGCCGTTAATTTTTCGGTGGTGCGGGCTTCCACCAACTTGTTCTTTGTTTCCTTTACGACTGCTCCCAAACCATCATTCAGCTTCATATCTACAAGCGAGTAATGTAACCCAGGCTCTGGTCCATCATTGTATGCCTTAACTGTAAAAACATAATAGCGATCGGATGTACCAGGAGCTGGGACAATCAGAGCCGATTGGGTAGATGTCGAGCTGCCCAGTAGATTCGAACCACCCTGCATCATTTCATTGTGCCGGTTCCAGATACGCAAACCATCAGTATAGAATAGCAACTGCCCGGTTTTCCTGTCGGACACGACAGCCGATCCTTCTGATTGGTGCAGTTTGCTGCCGAAAAATAGGGTACTTACGTTACCATTGAACGACAGGCCTGCCTGGTTTCCAAAAAGCCAGTGATTCGTTTCCCATTGCGCGAAGGCGAAGGGAACATAAAAGCAGAGGAATGATAAAGCAAGTAAAAAACACCTCATAAACAAAAGAATAGATAAGGATTACACAAGTTGTCTTCTACTAAGTTATTACATAATGGTAGAAAATATTCGCAGCAATATACCTATTTATCCTACAAATATACTTTTTTTGCCGGTGTTCAGCTGAGAGTTCACCTATCTTGGTAATTCAAGCGCTTTTCGCTTCAACATTTCTTGACGTTATTTATGAAAAAACAGCTACTCTGCCTGCTACTGAGCGCAGCCTATTTTGTCGCCAGCCAGGTTGTTAAAGGACAGGATTTGATTCCGGTCTATCAGGTCGATACTTTGAGCACTTTTGATAAACTAGGGCCCGATTTTGAATCTGTGATTTACGATGGGTCAATATGGAAGCGTCGCATAGGGAGCCTGCCAGCTTTCGGACAGATTGGCCGGTTCATTAAGGGGCCTGACGGAAGTTATTACGAACGGCAGCTACAGGGACTTGATGCTGCGCGTATAAATGCAGCGGTTCCAGAAGATGATTTTTATAAGGTAAACTCAATCCAGGAATTGAGGACTCTTTCCAGCGATAAAATCGCGAACGTTCAGAACAATATTGTAAAGGGAGTGCAGGTACTGGGCTATTATACTACCGGAGATACGCCTGATCCCATTAATTATTACTTGTCGGATACCACCGCGGCTGAGGATGGCGGTTCGGTGATCGTGGTAAATAGCAGCACAAAATGGGTACATGATTTCAACGGAATAATCGACC
Source organism: Dyadobacter sp. SG02 (assembly GCF_900109045.1). Lineage (GTDB taxonomy): Bacteria > Bacteroidota > Bacteroidia > Cytophagales > Spirosomataceae > Dyadobacter. The sequence goes on along the minus strand of NZ_FNYL01000009.1, from coordinate 32,902 downwards.
CCGCCTATTTCGGAGCTTACAACCCTAACGTCGGACTAACCCAAGCGCTAATCTCAAAGCCGAACACAACCTTTGTTATTACCGACACGCTAAACCTGAAAGGAAATGTCAGAACCCTTCCCCCAACGTCAAACCTGCTTTTTCACGGTGGCGCACTGAAGAATGGTACGATTAAGAATGGCTTTATCTCTATCCAAAGTGGAAACATTATCGCAGAAAAGAATTTCAAATTATACGGTAGCTATGCTTTCCTGAGTAATGACGTCACGATTAATGTCGTGGACTATCATGATGGCGGGTCATATACGGTTGAGAGTAACGATACAGCAACGATAGCTATCGGCCAGGTGGCGTTTTACAATGCGGATGTAACTTTCCGCAATTGCAGGATCATCAAAGGGATTGGTGCATTCAAGTTCCTGAATGATGGTGAATCAAAAAAGAGAACCGAAGTGAATTTCGAAAACTGCGCTATCAAACAAATCGACGCCAATATTAATAACAGCGATGACACTTGGGCAATTGTGATCGGGACAATTCCCGCCGATAAGGGCAGTAAAAACGAAGAGCCGCATGTCAAATTCACCAGCAGGAATACCACGTTTGAAAACATCGGTTTAGCCGTTTACGAGGCCGATAGCGAGATCAGCAGGTGTGACTTCAAAGCCGGCACCAACAATGACGATAACAGGGAGCTGCTCCATTTGGGTGGCGGCGGCACGCGGCAGATCAGTTATGTTACGGACTGCGTATTCGATGCTAATGGCAGGGCGGGTGACTTGCTGGATACCTTCAACAGCAGTAATAAAGTGATAGAACGATGCAGATTCAAAGGGGGGATCGGAAAAAACTACATTACCATCAAATCCCATATCAACGGTAGTACTGGTATCGATTCCGATCAGATTGGAGCGCAGGGTAATATCGTTGTGTCCAACTGCCTGTTCGAGGGACATGCGAGTCGGGACTTTGGAGCGGTTGCAATTTATAACGACGACAGGCAGCTTGACACTATCCCGTTTCCAGACGTTTACAAACGGCATAATGTAAAGGTGTCCGGTTGTACATTTAAGCTGGCGATACCGGATTCCATAGAGAACGGTAACCACAGCGCGGCGATCGCGCTAGGAAGTGCGCGGTTTGTTTCCATTACCAATAACACGGTGCTGATTCCCGGCATGAAAAGAAGTGTATTGGTTAATTTGCTTTATCAGGCCAGCGAGGATATCATCATTTCGGGTAATATGCTTCGAAACGAAGATGCAACTTCTACACTTAGTTCCAAATTAATAGGGGTAACCATTGGGGCTGCTGGTACGCTTCGCAATTCGATTATCGACAACAACATTGTTCAGCAAGGGTTTATTTTCGGAGATCAACGGCATTGGGGAAACCTCACTATTACCAACAACTCCTTCACCAAGATGTTCAATGGGACAACCGACGCCCTTGCTATTAATTGCTACCGGGCGGGAAACAAAAGTGCGGGGGTTTTTAGTGATAATTATGGCAATACTAGACCTGTCGCAGCTTCCGTTCCCCCAGGATTTTCTTACTTTGATACGACTACGGGCAAGCTTTTCAGGCGTATGGAAAATGGCTGGGTCGAAGTAAGCGGCCAGTAGAGTGATTAACCCCGTTGGTTCTGGCTATTTTAGGTTTTTCATGGCCAGGCCCTTACCGGTTGGTAATACAATTTTAAATTCAGGTAGGCGAGTGTGACAAATTCTGAATTATTTGTATCGGGTATTGCCAGGTTTACAGTGGTGTAAAGCCGTCCCGCGTTTGGGAAGTTTGTAAATGCCGATGGTGATGCTTGGGGAAGCTATCGCATGAATCTAGTTTGCTGACACTATCTTAATCAGTTGTAATACGCAGAAGCTTTCAGTAGTCCTCGTTACTACTCCCTCCATTTAAAACTGGCCGTGCTGTATAAATAGCTAATTTCGCTGGTGGTTTCCCTGCGGTCGTAATTGCGCCCTGACCTACTTTACAGCCACCTTGTTTCTCCCTTACTTTACGACATTCTTCAAGAATCGCGTTCCCGACTGCTCGATGTATTGCGCCATCGACACCGCCGCCACCAAACAGCGAGGTATTCGCTGCATTAATAATTGCATTAACCGCAAGTTGTAAGCTTCGTCGCATTCGACGAAGCTTACAACTTGCTTTCGAAATCAGAGAAGACGTCTTTAAGTGAAACAAAAGCACCTTAACAGGCGCTTTCATTGACCCGGTGAAGCCTCTGTATCGATAAACTTTTCTAGCTGATCTGTGATAGCCATTAAACCACATGCCCAAGTCAAGTAGTATTTGTTAATGCTCATGAAGTCTGTCGGAGCTTACCGTTTTTGGTAAATAGCTTCTCCCTTACTAGTCCAACATTTTCACTGATGCATGATTTTCTCACCCGGCAATAACGCATTGTGGTTCTGATGTTTCTGTGGCCAAGCATTTTGCTTACATCTTCCAAAGGCACGCCATCATCGGACGAAACATAACATTCTTCCAGCGCATTGTTCCTAAGGGTGAGCTCGCATGCGTCATTGGTTCTCTTCGCCAGCAATGTCGAAATTTGACGGTCTCTCAGACTGTCGACTGCTGTTATAATGTAGTTTTATTCATCAATATTTTGGCCAGCTAACTGAATTGGAGGATTATTTTCTTAGCAATTATCAAAAATGATGCGGATCTAAGCTCTGTTTTAGTTGATCGAATTCTCGCCGCAAAAAACAGATGAACGTTACTTTTAAGCGATAACAAAATGATTACGCTATTTATGAGTATTTCTGTCGCGCTGGCTACCTAAGCACGTCTTTTCAAAAATGGTGTTTTTCTGGACGCAATCAAAATCGGGTCAAGACTTCATCCCCTATATTGCGTGCAAATCAACCAAAGATGGAAGAACCGGTTTTTAGCCCTTTGAAAGAGTATCTTACAAGAGAGCCAGCTGTTGAAAGTGTGATCAGCGGGGGGGACCAGAATATTTTTTGTCATGGGTTATTGAGACAACAGAACAGGATTTTTCACCGAGTTTGTTGGCTGAATGGCTTCAAGGAAGACTAGCAAGGCCTGTGGATGATCTGTGTCAATGGATAATGGAAGAGTAAGTGCTTCATAAACAAAATTTTACCTGAAAGAACTTCAGCGGAAAACTAGCATCCTTATCTCATGAAAGTTGCCAGATTACTATTGTTGTACCTCGCATTATTTCTGTCGTCTTGTTGGACAGGTGATTTTGTTAAACTTAACGACCGTTTCGCGTTGTGGGCAACGGATGATAGGGCTGACATGAGTCTTTGTTTTTTGGAGTTCGACCAGTACTGGGTTGGCGTTGTTGGACCTTGCATTTTCGCCGCCGGTGTGGACGATAATTTCATTATTCTCAAGGAACATCCAACTACGCTGGATGGTATAAATCGGGAGGTGACACTATACTACATTTTACCATTGAAGAATTCGATTAATTCTGTCGAGGAAGCACGTGAAAAAGTAATTGGGCCATTAACGGAAAAGGAATTTGGAATAACAAGAAGACAATATCTCGTGGCTAAGTCGCTGGATTTCAAGGTTGTGTTCTCAGATTTAGAGTAAGTGCCCAACAAGCACGTGTCTCAAAAACTTAGTTCAGCATAAACAGGTATTTCTGCCACCCCTTTAACAGGAATGCGGTTAAGATAATGAGTGCATAGACGATGAAAAATACTGAAATGACTGGACCAACACGGGAACTATCCCTAAGTGGCTCATTACTAAATTTCAGTCGTGTGCCGGCCAATCGGTCACCCAATCTGCGTGATGGATTCAACATCGCGATCAGGAGTTCAATCGGCGAAATGAGAAGGGTTACATTTCTTACAACACATCTGGCGGGAGAAGCGACTTGCCTGTCACCCTCATTAACTATCTGCAAATTCAGAAGGCGCTTCCCTATACTCCTCCCATTTACTGTGTCTTTGCACAGGTACATTGTAGGCGCCAACAGTGCTGGATAGTCATAAGCCTCCGATAAAAAAGGAGACAAGCCTTCGACAAGAAATGCGGCTGGCGCGACCGCCATTGAGCACAGGAATATCATAACGGCTTGGTCGATGACGATCGAAGCCAGGCGGGTGTTCAAACTAATTTGGTCCGTAATTGGGGGCATGATTGACTTTTTTTTAAAGCAGCTTATAAAATCCTCTCGCCAACGACGTGCGGGGTATTTGCCCGCCAGAAGAGGGTATGGGTAAGCGGCAATTCATGAGTAGGTATAACCCGGACCGCGGTTACGGTAGATATCTATATTGTATAAGTAAGTTCAGTAAACTCATTACCCGATAGAATCTTAATATTTTGTCACGAATTTTACCTTGTAAAGCCAAAGGAATCCACTGCAAATATCACATGGATAATTTTCAACTCGACATAAGAGCTGCACTACTTTCATTATCCGACAAAGGAAGGTTACTTTTCGCGGCCATAACCTGCGTACATCTTTACCCAAACTACGAGAACTTTGTCAGTGCTTTTGGATGGGGTAGCCCTCAGGTTATCCAGCATGTAATCGATGAAATTTTTCTAATTCTGAGGGAGGACAGGCCATACTCTGAGCGGCAAATCAAGGATTTGATTGACGCTGTTGATGTAGTAATTCCAGACACGGAGGATTTTTCAGATATTGCATGTTCTCAGGCATTGGATGCGGGTGTTGCAGTTTTAAGTACCCTGGAATACATAAAGGCGCGGGATTTAGAGTCTGTCGTCAATGTTGCTATCTGTGCCAGGGATACAGTGGACATGTTTATCCAAGTCCGAGACGATTTTAACAGCAATGACCCCTCGTGTGAATCCCGAATCGAGTCGGATTATTTGATGGTGCGGGAGAAAGCCAGGCAAGAACTACTAATAAAGCAGCTGGCTATTTTAAAGCTCGATGCAGTAAGTGATGGGTTGATCAAGAGTCTACTGCCGCAACTGCCTATTATTGAGTAATCTATGTTTTATTCTTGCGTTTTCGTTGTCCTGCTCGACGATCTCTCGCATAAAAATGGAGGCTGCGCCAAATAAAAAATGCCGCGCTAACCTTCCGCGCCAGAATTCTTGGGAGGCATCCGCTGGGACATGGGTATCAAATCGCTCATTGTCTTTTCAGGGGTGGAGTAGAACCAAAAAGTTCGTATCTATCGCTTAGTGTATTTAAAAAAGCAAAAAGGTGAAGACAGTTAAAACAGAATACAGGCAGTTCTTAAATGACAATTTCAAAGGATTGAGGCTTAAAATGCCCTTATTCTATAATTGGAATCATGGCCTCCGTTTTGACTTGCAGGAGGGCGACACAAGCACTGACGAATATTTTAAGGAAGTTACCAGAAGAGCCTCGATAATTTTTCAAACCGCATTTAGCAGGTCTGACAACGTGTACTTGGTGCTTATCGACTGGAAGTACAAACGCAGGAAAATAAGGTTTGGCAATTTTACATTCAAACAAATTAATAAGCTCAGGAAGGCGGAAGTTTATTATTCAAAAGAAAAAGGACTTTATTATCCTGGCGATGACTATGATGTTGCTGTTGTTAAATTAACGTCGGACAGAATAAGCTTCGAGAATATTTTTACTGCAATTGGGCATTCTGACTTTCCTCCCAGACAACCAAGGCTTGACAACAGTCGTTCTTCAAATAAGGAGGTTTATTTTGTAAACATCGAGAGGAAACTCATTCTACAGATGTATGATGACCGGGGACTTGACATTATAGCAACAGATAAAGAAACGTTGAGGTCAATTTATGAAAGACATAATGACTTGATACTTAGGTATGATCGAGACCGGATTGACAAACAATTCGAGTGAATTGGTTAACCGCTTGAACGTGCACTAGCTTTTAAGTACACCAAGGGTTATCTTCAATTCTAACTTTGGATGGTCTCAACCTTTCTGGCGAGTAGAATGACAATCGTAAGGATGATCAGAGCATACCAAGGTTCAATAATTCGGATACTTCACAAATAGCAATATCGATAGATCCACTAGTCATGTAACCAACCAACCCAACCTTCAAATGCAGTTGGTGATATTCTCGCAAGCTTTGGTTTATAATCCACATCTTGGCAGTGCCCGAAGGATGAATGGGCAACCATTTACTTAAAATGGTGAACCCTCCGTCATCTTCAAACTCTGGCCAAATCATGTAGTGGGAATTCTTCAAGGGGCCGTCATTGGAATAACGGAAATCAAACCTCGTTCCTTGAAGTATATAGGGAGAACTTTCATCTGCTTGTGGAAGAAGCTGATACTTTACCCGAAAGTCGGGTAACCGCCTAAGGGTGTAGAAATAAGAGGTGTAGCTTTCCATCGTTGCCTAAAAGCTTTGAGTTGGTCCCGTGTTTTTGCTTTTACCTGGTTTCAACATTTTCGGTTGAATAATTTAGAATTGCCCCTTTCTGATATTCTCAATTTGCAGCTTCATTCGGTGTTTCCACCCAGGGCCGTTTCTTAGATCCAGGAATGGCTCTGTAAGTCGTTCGTATTCGGATTGGGCTTTCAACAATGGAGCTGTAACCATACATCCGGTATTTCTGCTTTCAAGACCATATGTCTTCATTAGGCTGTCGATCTTATGCCCCTTTATTTGCTCTGCTCGACCGGATGATATTGGTAATCCGGCGGTCTCGTAAACTATAAGCCCATTTTTCATGTCAGATTCAGCCTTGGTTTTGTATTCCGACAACAATGCGTCGGATTGCCTTTTGGCACTAAGAACTGCTAGTGTCCCGTGGTACGAAATGAAAAGGAAAAATGCCAGGTTGAAGAGAAAACTAGCTCCTAAAAACCGACGTTTGTATGAGATGTTTTTAAATTTGATGCATGCAAAAAGAGCAGAGACCAGGGCACCTGCCGTTAATATGCCTAAAAAGGTAAGCCATTCGAAACCAGCGAGTGAATCCATTACACTAACATACACTTGATAGTTAATATAATAGTTGGGGACAACAGCTACCATAAAAAGCACTGCCACCATTACCGCATTTATTCTCAGCAATTTTTTCAATGTGAGGAGAATTTGAAAAGTTATTCCAAAATATAAACTTACCATTTAGTATCCAACGATTCGGTTGCTATACGTGATCATGAGGTTACTCCCTGGTCGTCGCCCCTAAGGTATGGATACTTGCTTGGTTCATTTGGAGGCTCATTATAATGATGTCTGTCTTAAAAGGATTTTTTTGGTTATTTTCTCACCATCTCTCTCGTGATCCCCTTTCACAGATTAGTACGTAATATCCTTCTCTTTGTTGTTTCACCGTTTGTACGGACATCCATGGCTTTATATGCTAGGCTAACCAAACTGTTGTACGCAAAGCAGGTTACCGAAAAGGTTACCAGATGCTTTGGCGTGGATTGAACCGCAATGACGGGCTTATCTTTTAAAAATTCACAATAACGAGTTTTTTAATTGAAGAAAGCGCCCTTTGAGGCGCTCTAGGATATTCCACTGAATCATATCTTTCTATGTAACTCATTGAATGTCAATAAAATGACTAATGATGTATTTAATACTCACCGAATCACTCACCCATTGCTTTAACTAGTTTGCAATTATCAGCAAGATAGTATAAAAGGGTGAGGTGTCAAATTGATGCTTATCCACAGTACAATTAGTATCTGCGTCCAGTAGTTGTGTTTGATCTCCATCTTAGTATTCGCTGCTGGATTAGAACTACCATGATTAGGTACTTAAGTTACACGCAAAACAGCGACCTCGTTATTCTTCAGGGCTCTGCGGGAAAATTCGTTTCCATAACATACGTCTGCTAATACAGATGATCAGTACAAATCAAAGCAGACTCAATCAATTGTTAGGAGATCATAAAAGTTACACTTTTGAGAGGAGTAAACTGATCACGTTTATTCTCCGACGAGTTAGTCAACACGTAGATTCAAACAGATGCAGATGAAAATACGGATCAAAGAACAATTCATACGCTTTCGCCTCACGAAGACAGATGTTACAAAATTAGCCGAAGACGGCATGGTGACGGAGCACGCTCAGTTTGTAACTCGTATGCTAATTTATTCGATTGTCAGGACCAATGGACATCGATTATCAATCGATTTTGACGGAAAAGCGATCATCTTAGGTATGCCCGGCGAAATGATTGACGAATTGTCGACGACTGAAATTGTGGGTTTTTCGGAAAACAATACTCAAGTGAAGATCTTGGTTGAGAAGGATTTCATATGTATGGAAAACCCTTTGGAAGGCCAAAGTGATAATTATGATTATCCAAACAGCTAAATCAAATGAAAGAGGAGAACCCGTCTGCGGAAAATCCACAGAAGTTATTGAATCTGACTAGCAAGCCGTCAAAGCGTTGGGCGGCAGGTGTGCCGGCCGTAGTGGCTGCGCTGACTGATCTGGTAGAGGAAGGTATTCCTCTAAGGGGCCTTCGGGCGTTGTCAAAAATGAACCAAAAGGGAGGTTTTGACTGTCCGAGTTGCGCATGGCCCGACCCTGATGACGAGCGTTCAGCAATAGGTGAGTATTGCGAGAATGGTGCAAAAGCGCTAGCGGAGGAAGCGACATCCAAAAAATTGACCGCCCGTTTCTTAGCAGGAAGACATTTTCCTGGTGACGCCGCCTGCTTTCAAAATCCGCAGTTCCTCGAGGTAATACTTTTCTGCCAGGTCGTCCCTGCCGTGCTCCGAGTGTATAAAACCTTCGTTTTGCACGCAGTCAGCTTCTTCCGCCGCATCTCCCAACTCTTTGAAAAGTGTTCTAGCTTTGCGTAAGCTGTATATTTCGATTGCATAAGTACTATCGGTATCAGGTATATAGCGGCCCAACTCCTGCCACCAGTGTGCTTCCCCCGGTTTGTCCTTAATCTGCTGATGATAGCGAATGACTTCATAAAAGCAATTCTTTCCGAGAGTCATCTGACCCATGCGAAAGTGCCATTTGGCCTGAACGATTGTACTTTCCGTAATCCAATGTCTCGACCCGACTTGCGCACTGAGCCTTTTGGCGGCTGTTATGTAAGGTAGTGCCTTGCGCAGCTCGTCGGGCCAGGAATCCATTTTGCCGAGAAAGTCTTCACTGAGAACCAGCAGGAGCCTTACTTTGAGCTCCCCGGTGGCTTCATCGAGGGTGCGCTCTGCGGCGCGGAAGTCCGGCTTTTTAAGCAGCGACTTGCAGACCAGAAAGATCGCTTCGCAATAACCAGCCGTATAGTCGCGCTTTTGGCTAAGTGCGGCGGCTTGTCGTGCGAACATAATGGAGCTATCCGGAGCTCCCGTCGATTGCCGGCGGTTATAGATACTGCTTATTTCCAGAAGCAGATCGACTTTGGCGGTATCTTCTTTGGCCATTCGAAGCCTCGCAAGCCGACCGGGGAGTGAAAACTGTGGATGTTTTTTAACTGCAAGGTTACTTTTGGTAGGTTGGCAATATGCTGCCTGCATTATCGTCAACAATAGCCCCGCCACGTAAATGATCCTGGTTATCATCTTGCTTAGTAGTCAAACCTGTCGATTAGATGAATGACTCAACTTCATGCTACCTGCCAACTGCTGAGTTAAATGGACGCGAATGTTTGCAGTGTAAGGACTTCTACGGCTTCGCTTGTACGGTAAAATCGATATTTGAGAATTACGAATTTAGCTAAAAATTTTATAAAAATATCAACATTGAAAGTGTCGCTTAACATGTAAATTCGTCTCGTTGTTAGCAGCATAGCTTGGTTATTGCCTTGTTGACGGATGTGCAATAAACGACATTTTCGGCGCATTGCAACCCGTTTTTTATGTACTGATCGCGGCTGTTAATGTGTTTTTCGGAACTCGACGGTTTAAAGGATACGTAAATCGGAATTTGCTACTGGATAACCCCATTTCATGACGCTCGCTGTGATCAAGCATGTCACAAAAAGAAAAAGAAATCCGGATGGACTTCTTTTTTCCATAATAATGTGAAACTCAATCCGGCTCCGCATTATCCTTAGTAACTGTAAATATTCTATTATTCTTAGTGCAATTTCGGTCTTGCCTACTTCCCGGAAAATAGACAGGTCATCGGTTTTGCTGTAAATTTGCGCCTGGGCAGTCGCTTGCATTTTGTGAGATACAGTCAGGAAGCTGTACAATTTTTGCGTTGCCAGAAAGAACAATACGAATACCAAGGATTAGTATATAGGTGACAGCCCAGAGTAAACTAGTATCTAGACAAAGCAGGGGTTACCGAAAAGGTTACCGTACGCTTTGACCAAGATTGGCTTACATTGGTATAGTTATCTTTTGAGTTCGCGAAAAAACGATTTATTTGAATGAAGAAAGCGTCCTTTGAGGCGCTCTTGGTTGTCCTGCTGGGAACAATTTGAATCTTGAAAAACGCGTTTCTTTCGGAACATTATTCCTGGCCAATCCCGACTTACCGGCATGATTTGAATTGGGGGCAGGGCTGAACAAGCCGGATCGGGGTACCATTTTCTGCGACGGGACGCAGGGGTATACTGATTATCCTTTTCTTGCAGATATTGAAGCGCTCCGCCGCAACTATTATGTCGTTCTTACGCCATCTCATTCGCCCCGATGGCGTTTGCAAGTACAGCTCAATGACCAGCGGTTTTCTAGGCACTTTGCCCGCCATCCACATTCAACGTAACACCGGTAATGTAGCGAGCATCATCGCTGCTGAGAAACGCAACTGCCGCACCAATATCCTGCGGTTTGCCATAATGACCGAGCGCTACGGCTTTCAGCATTTCAGTGCTGAAAGCGCCATCCGCCGGGTTCATGTCGGTGTCGATGAGTCCGGGCTGGATGATGTTGACAGTAATTTTTCGACCTCCTAAATCCCTGGCCCAGCTTCTGGTATAGGCTGCCAAAGCCGCTTTCGTCGCGCCGTACTCGCCGATGCCCGGATAAGGTGAGCGACTGCCGCCCGTCGAGCCAATGTTGATGATCCGGCCTCCATCTTTCATAAATGGTAATACCGTCCGGACCGTGTGAGCGACGCCAAGGACATTAACGTCCCATTGGCGGGCAAATGCATCCAGGTCCGTATCTGTCGAATCCACCGCGCCGGTAACAAAAAGGCCTGCACTGTTGACGAGTATGTCAATACGTCCGAATGCATCCGCGGCGGCTGAAACCACCGCATTAATATCGCTTTGAACGCCCGTGTCGGCCCTGATGGCCAGCGCCTGGATGCCGAGCGCTTGAATTTCCTGCGCCAGCTCTTCGGCTTTCCCGGCTGAATTGACGTAGGTAAACACCACATTTGCGCCTTCCGCAGCCAGGCTTCTGACGATGCCCGCACCGATGCCCCGGCTTCCCCCTGTAACCAGAGCAGTTTTATTTTTTAATCTAGACATTGAAATCATAAAATGTGTTGAAACTAAATGTTTAGGGACGGAAAATGACTGAGCCCGTAGTTCGGCTAGCTTCCAGGTCCAGATGGGCCTGGCTTACCTCGGATAATGGATATATCATTGGTGTGACCTTTCCTAACATGCCGCTTTGAAAGCCGTTAAATAGCTCAGCTGTTGCAAAGTTCACGGTTGTAGGGTCGGGTAAATACTGCCCTAGTGACGGCTGTAAGAATTTAATTTGCCTTGCATTCAGAAGGGTATTATCTATTTCGGGGGCACCGGAGGCAGCCCCGTAAAGCACAATGGTACCGCCCGATTTGGTAAGGGCGGCGGACTTGCCGAAAGTTGCCTTGCCAACCCCGTCAAACACCGCATCGACGTCCCGGCCATTTGTGAAAGCATGAATCTTTTCAGCCAAATCTTCTTTATCCAGGGCCACCACCAGATCCAGTCCGTACGGCTCGACGATTGCTTTTTTGGCTTCGCTGCCCACCGTGCCGATGACCGTTGCGCCCAACGATTTCGCCCATCTGCTTATAAGCGATCCGACGCCTCCTGCAGCAGCATGTACGAGTACAATATCACCAGCTTGGACGGGGTATGCCTGTTTAACCAGCATTCGGGCTGTGAGCCCTTTTGCAAGCAAAGAAGCCGCCTGATCGAAGGTGATATCATCCGGCAACTTCACCAACTGTCGTGGATCGATCAGGCGCTGCTGGGCATATGCCCCAATGGAAAAGTAGTATCCGACCCGGTCGCCGACTGCCCAGCCGGTCACTTCGCTGCCCACCGATTCGATTACGCCTGCGGCTTCCACGCCGATGGTCGCCGGCAGCTGTCGCAACGGGAAGCTGCCATTTCTGAACAATACGTCCACGAAATTCAATGCGATCGCCTCATGCCGGATCAGGACTTCGTGCGGTTTGGGCAGGCCGATCTGCTCAGTGGTATATTCCAATACTGATGGCGGCCCCTGGCGCGTCAACCGGACAATGCTGTTTGTTTGTGTTGTGTTCATGATCTGTCTGTTGTTTGACATCACAAAATTGGCACGGCGTCTCCGGCTACGCATTGACAAACGCAGTAGATTCATCTTGACATTTGTCAATGCAACCCGAGAGATTTACTTTTAATGGAAAGAACTGACAGCATGACCCACGAACCGCTTTTTTTATACATCGAATCCAAATCTTCGCACACGCTCACAGCTGATGAGAAGGTGCAAATAACAGCAGCATTTAAACCCAGGCATCTCCGGAAACGTCAGTACTTGTTACAGGAAGGCGATGTTTGTAAATACATGGCATTCATCGTGAAAGGTGCCGGGCGGATGTATACGATGAAAGAGAATAGCCAGGAGACGATTATCAGGCTCGCTGTCGAATCGTGGTGGCTTGGCGATTACGAGAGCTACAATCTTCACACGCCATCCATTTACTACATCGAAATGACCGAAGATTCCGATGTGCTGCTGGTCACGCATGAAGACATGAAGAACCTCGGCGCGGCCATCCCGGCAATCGATGAAATGGTGCGGGAAATTGACCGGAAAGGGACCATCGCTACACAAAAGCGCATTCACGCTGCAATCAGTATGGATGCGGAAGAAAGGTATGAGGTGCTAGCCAGGACGTATCCAGAATTCGTCAGGCGATTTCCCCAAAGCATGATTGCGTCATACCTTGGCATTTCCCCCGAAACGCTCAGCCGAGTACGAAAGAAAACAATCTACAAATAACTGCTTCTTTGTTTCAGGGCTTGGGAGCATCCAGGAAAAGATGCAGGGATTGAATTTTCCTGTTCTCAATAATGGCCACGTCCATTCCCGACGCGGCGGGCATTTGTCCCGTAACGCCCAGGTTCCACGCTACGTGCTGCACCTGATGGTTTGCGCTCGCGGGCCGGGTGATTTCAAACTGGAATTCTATTGGCCATTGCGCCTGTAAATTGGAGATGACATCGTTGATTTGCTCGTAACCGACAATCGCCGGACCCTGATTAGATTCGTAAAAGTGAATATCCTCAGCGTAAACGTTTTGCATGGCCTGCAACCTACGTTCCGCGTTTCTATCATTCCAGATAACTAAGAGGCTGTCTTCTAAAAGCTGTGCAGCATTTTCCATGTTGCTTATGTTTTGTACGATGCAAAACTAGCGGTATCTGTGGCAGTTGCCTTTGACCTAAATCATGGAATTGCGTTGATAAATGTCAATCGACAGATTTGGTATCATCTTATTGACTGGACCGGGGACGTAACTAGCGCACCATAGAGCATCGCGGAACCATACAACGACCTGCGTTCCCCAAGTTTTGATATCGTATAAGTCCCGACACGGTCGAACAGGCTTTTTAGACCTTTGAAGTCAATGGGATATGGCACCCAGGGATTGGGTGCTGTTGTGTCATACTCGACAATCAAAAACCTTCTACTTGTACTAAAATGGATTTCCAGACGCCGGATTAAGGATTCTTTATCCCTGATGAAATGAAAGGGAGTTCGCCATCAGGATCCCGTCTAACCCCGCCATCTCCAACGCCTCTGTTCCAAAATCGGCCTCGATGAATTTGATCGAAACCTGTTTGCCCATTTGTGGCGGAAGCTGTTGGGTGTTTTTGTCCACGCCGGTAATCTTGCTGTACGCTGGCAGCATGGTCGCCAAGGCTTTGGTGAAAGTTCCCGTCCCACAGCCCAAATCTAACCAGTACTGCGCATGCTCGCCATTGGCTCCGCCATCGATTAGTTCTATGGCCTCTTGATTTGTCATGGTTTCAAGATAATTAAATGCTATGGTTGAGAATCAAGCCGCGCTCAGGCTATGCTGCCTGGGCAACAAATATAAAAGATAATGACCCGGGGGAGCATGATCAACCGCGCTATTAAGATAAATGCAGGGGCGCCCACCGGATTATCAGTGGGTTTTCCGGGCCTTGAAAAGTCAGGCGTAACACCATTTGAATATGCCCAAAGGTCCATTTCCTGCGAGCGGTCCGCCGCCGCGGACAAATTCACTGCCATTATCACATTGAATCCGTTCGGGGAAACAGCCTTCCACCAGGCGAATCTTTGTTAGTTCAGCCACAACATCAGCTCCTTTTAGAGATTTACCAGGCTGTAAACCAGGGCAAATCTTGCCGCCGGGCCGCCCCGTACAATTATCGACTACAGTTAATACCCGGAACCGTTCGCCATTGTAAAGCGCGTCTTGGACCGCAGCGGCGGACCGCAAAATCCATGTTCCAGACCTTGTTGATTTCAAAGATAGCGCGTTGGTCTTGATAGGTCCAGCCAAGCAAACTATGCAGGGTGTTTTTATAAGTCATTTCCCAAGACCCATTCACAAGCCTAGTTTATCCATTATCGGCTTTTCATAAATAACATCTTCTGCCGGGTATCGCAGCACACCTTCAAATTTACCGGATTGCTTTGCAAGTGCCCAGACAAGGCTTTCTCCCGCTGGAACGTTAGAAGGTTTTTCTTGGTAGATTTTATCTTGATAAGCCACGTCAGCATCAACGACTTCCCATCCATTTTCTTTAAAATGCTGGATCAAATCGCGCAGGAAGAGAGCAGCTGCCAGGTTATGATGTAGCAGTATGATGTGGCTTATTTTTCTGCCAGTTAGTATGGTCGAAAGTGAATCATAGTATAACGCGCGGCTCATCAGGTGATCCTTGTAGTAAGCTCGGTACCCCGAAACATCAGCTTTGGGATTCTCCCTTAACCGTTTTACCAGCCGACTGTCAATGTACCAATCAGATGCATCGATAGAAACATGCCCATTTTTATATCCACTTTTCTTCATAAACTCCCTGAACCCACTTACTTTTTCAGTTGTATTACCTTCTTTCAGATAGGGAAACCGAAAGTAGGGATAGAAATTGGAATATTGCTTGATGATCGAATCATTGGCTACAAACTCCCGCTTGAAATCATCAAGACTAATATTCTTGCTGTTGAAATTGGGATGGGTCAATGTATGATTTCCAATCAGATGTCCCGCCTTGTTCCAGCTCGACAATACATATTTCCCCTTTTCATCGGTTTTATTAGCACCTGATGAAAAAAGGATTGCTTTCAAGCCATGCTTTTGTAAATGGCTGATCAACAACTCGTTCCACTCTTCCAATTTGTACCCGGGGAAATCGTTTGTTTGCCCGTCGTCAAAAGTAAAAGCTATTTTGGGTTTGTTATCGGAGACGACCTGAGCGTCTACCCCAAATCCAGCAATGGAACACAATCCCAGTGTTACCAGCAAAAATTTAATTTTCATAACAGTGAGATTTTAACGCTAAATACATCCGGCAACGACGTTTAAGGATTTTGGAATTAATCATCCCTTAAATTCTCGATAGGATTAGTTGCCGCTGCCCTTACGGATTGAAACCCGAGGGTCAGGCCGGTTATTATAAACAGCACTAAGGCCGTAATACCATACAGCCAAAATGATATTTCAATTTTGTAGGCAAAGTCATTGATCCATTTATTGGCAATGATCGATGCTACGGGCAATGCCAGGACGTAAGAAGCAATCAAAGGATTTCTAAATTCTTTACTGAGCAGCAATACGATGCCCAGTTCGGAGGCGCCTAAAACTTTGCGCACGCCTATCTCCTTGGTTCGGTTTAAAATAGAGTAAGCAACAATGCTGAATAATCCGAATCCAGAAATAATTACGATCAAAATGCAAAACACGAGAAAAATCTTGCTGCTTGTCGTATCGGATTTATGCAAAAGGTTGTACCGGTCCTTTAATGTATCGTATTGGAAAGGTATCGCCGGATTGTTTTGTTTCCAGATCATCGATATCTGTCTCAACACTTCTTGCCGCGTTCGTTCAGGTGAGAGCCGAAGCGCCATTTCGAATCGGTGATAGCCGACCTTCATAACCACCGGTTTCACCACCTCGTGAAGAGATCCAAAGTTAAAATCCTTAACAACACCGATCACTTTATAAGTTGCGTAAACCGAATCCCGTTCGTTTTGTATGGATAGTTCGAGCGCCAGTGGATCTTTTTCTCTGGCGTTCTTCGTGAAATGCCTGGCAGCCGTTTCGTTGATAATAATGGACTGAATATCATTTTCATGGACATGGGAGAAGTTTCTTCCGGAAGTGAGCTGTATTCCCATTGTTTGGATAAAGCCCTCGTCGACAGTCAGCCAGTTGGCGGGCGCGGCTAACCGGTCATGCTGATCTCTGGCAGGAAAAGTTACCTTGGGGCTGCCCCATCGGTTCTGCGCAGGAGTATAGCCGGTAATGGAAGCATTAACAATACCCGGTATTGTCAGCAAGTGGTTTTTAAATGCAACAATCTTATCGATTGATCCAAGCATATACGGATTGGACAGGGTTACGATGTTTTCCTTATCAAATCCCAGACTTTTGTTGTTGAGAAAACTGACCTGATAGTAAGAAACGGTGCTCAACGTAATCATAATGGTGGAAATCGAAAATTGAAGCACGACTAACCCTTTTCTCCAACCAAAAATGGAACGCTTTTCCCTCATTTTACCTTTCAATGCATCCATGGTTTTGAACGAGGACAGATATAGTGAAGGGTAAAAACTGGCTATTAGAGGTATAACAACAAAAAAGCCAAGTAGCAGGGACATAATATTCGCGTCGAGTAAATTTTCCGGAGCGAAGCGCTTGGAAGTCATTGCGCTGAAATCCCTCAGAAAAAACGAGACTACCAACACTGCAATAAGTATTGCAAGCGAGGTACTTATTGCAGTCTCCAAAAGAAATTGATGCCGTAACTGCCTGTTAACCGCCCCGATCGCTTTCCTTACGCCGATTTCTGTTAACCGGCCAAAAGATCCTGCCGTATACAGATTGACAAAATTTGCCAGCGTCATGATCAACAACAATAGAGAGACGAAAACAAGCGAATAGATGTTTTTAATATTACCGACGTACCCATTTTCATCTCCAAAATTTGAAAACAAGTGGATTTTTGTGATCGGTTGCAGATTGAGCTCTGTATGGCTATTCCCCGACAATTCCTTATATGCTTTAAGTTTACTTTTGAGGAGCTCAACATTTGCATTTGTTGCCAGCAACGCATAGGTATAAACCTTGCTTTTATCTCCCAGCCAATCCTGCTGCCCAGTTGGCACTGAGGCTAATAGCTCCGATTCAAAGTGGGAATGGCTCGGAAAACTTTCAAATACGCCAGTGATGTTTAACGGAATGCGGCCGTCCAGGGACAAGGTTTGCCCAATCACAGATTTTTCTTTCCAGTTATTGCCAAACAGTCTTTTTGCGATCTTGTTACTGATTATGATCGAAGACGGATTGATCAGGCATGTCGCCTGGCTACCCGCTAAAAGATCAATCGCAAATACCTTGGTAAACGACGAGTCGGTGTATATGATCCCCTCCTTAAATGCAGTTGCATTGTGATACAGAAAAACATCATCCTTTGATAGCAGCCGGGTAGTATGCTCAACTTCCGGGAATTTTTGCAGCATTGTTGTTGCGACATTCCCGTCTGTTTGTGCAGAAAGATATTCTGAACCTTTTTGCTGGTATTTTGAAGTGATCCGAAATAAGCTGTCTTTTCTTTTATGGTACTGATCATACTTCAACTCATCTGAGACGTAAAGCGCAATCATAAGCACTCCTGCAATCCCGAACGTAAGGCAGGTTACGTTCATTATGGTAGAAAATCTACGGTTGAGTAAAGACCTTAGCGCTATTCTAAAATAATGTCTGATCATAATGTTCAATAAAACGGGTTAACCATGTTCAATTTGCGGATCAAATTATGGACTGCAGCCGGAGAAAATATCTTACCGTCTTTTCAGGTCCTTCCGTCACAATTCAGTAAGTGCGGTCCGCGAATGGATGAAAAAAAAGTCTTTTAGAACGCGGGTAAAACAACTATACCAAAACAGCAAATGTGCTTTATATCAGCTCGTTAATGTCTTTTTTCTGTATAAATTTGTTCATAATTGAACATTGTTGTCCAGTTTCAAAATCCTTAATTGGCCTCTCTACCGGAAATTGGCCTGAAAAGCGAATACTCAGCCGCCGGTCAAGAGTGCACATAATCCGGGTATCTTGCTCGTACGCGCGCGACGTTTTTCAGTTTGGGAGGACTGAACAAAATCAAACTCTTGCGATCTTCCAAAGTCGCACTCATGATGGGTTGTTAGCAGTAAGAAGTGATAGCCATTCTACTTAGACATTATGCTTTTAGAATGCGGCTTGGATACGCTCCAAAGGAAGTCGTCAAATTAAACCGTTGATGGTGCAATTTCCGCAATTCGTTTGTACAGAAACATCTACGAATTGCTGAACTAGAAGCTTTTCCCAACGTGTGTAAACCAAGCAGGTTACCGAAAAGGTTACCAGATGCTCTGGTTCGTGTCAGGCTATATTGTATGTCTTGAATAATCGCGCAAACTCGTTGCCCTCACAAACAATATTTATTTACTAAGATAGAAAAAAATGCACCGTACATACTTCAAACTTTCGTATTGCAGCCCGTATACAGACCAA
The DNA here is from genome assembly GCF_900109045.1 of Dyadobacter sp. SG02. Taxonomy (GTDB): domain Bacteria; phylum Bacteroidota; class Bacteroidia; order Cytophagales; family Spirosomataceae; genus Dyadobacter. The sequence continues at coordinate 14,048 of NZ_FNYL01000009.1, read as the reverse complement.
AATCGTAGACCCACTATCGTGCCTGCCGTTTGAGCATTCTTCGCAACCGTACTTTTAAACAAGGTCGGTAGACTACGCCACATCCCACTTCCAATCCAAAATCTCAGGCATATCCTCCCCGTGCATTTCAATGTACGCCTTATGGTCGATCAGCTTATCTCGAAGATATTGTTTGATGTAGGCGCCTTTTGCGCCGAGGTCGGGCAGGCGGTCGATCACGTCGCTCACCAGATGGAACCGGTCCAGGTCGTTGAGTACCACCATATCGAACGGTGTCGTGGTGGTTCCTTCGCCTTTGTAGCCGCGGACGTGCAGGTTTTTGTGGTTTGTCCGGCGGTAGGTGAGGCGGTGGATCAGTAGCGGATAGCCGTGAAAGGCGAAAATAATGGGTTTGTCTTTGGTGAAAAGGATATCGAAGTCCTTGTCGTTCAGGCCGTGCGGATGCTCGCTTTCGGGTTGGAGCGTCATCAGGTCCACCACATTAATCACCCTCACTTTCAATTCCGGTAAATGTTCCCTCAGGATTTGGACGGCGGCGATCGTTTCGAGCGTGGGCACATCTCCGGCGCAGGCCATCACCACATCGGGTTCGAAACCTTCATCGTTACTGGCCCATTTCCAGATCCCCAGACCGGCCGTGCAGTGTTTGACGGCCGCATCCATGTCCAGCCATTGCATTTCGGGCTGTTTTCCGGCGACGATCACATTGATATAGTCGCGGCTTCTGAGACAGTGATCGGTTACCGAAAGCAGCGTATTGGCATCCGGCGGCAGGTAAATGCGGACGATTTCCGCTGTTTTATTGGCCACAACATCCAGAAAACCAGGGTCCTGGTGGCTGTTTCCATTATGGTCCTGCCTCCATACGTGCGAGGTGAGGAGGTAATTCAGCGAGGCAATGGGTTTGCGCCAGGGGAGGTTTCGGGTAACTTTCAGCCATTTCGCATGCTGGTTAAACATCGAATCCACAATGTGAATGAATGCCTCATAGCAGGAACAGAGCCCGTGCCTGCCGGTGAGCAGGTAACCTTCCAGCCAGCCCTGACAGAGATGTTCGCTCAAAACCTCCATCACACGGCCATCGGGCGAAATATGGTTGTCGCCCGGAATGATTTCTGCCGTGGAAGTCCGGTCGGTAATGTCGAAGAGGTGTGAAAGTCGGTTGGAGGCGGTTTCATCCGGCCCGAATATCCTGAAATTCCGTTCGTGCCAGTTGGCTTTCATCACGTCCCTGAGAAATTCGCCCATCACGGACGTGGCTTCGGCCTTACTGTTTCCGGGCGTGGGTACCGGCACGGCATGGGCGCGAAAATCGGGCATCTGTAAATCGACGAGCAGCGAGCCGCCATTGGCACTCGGATTGGCGCCCATTCGCCTGTTCCCTGCCGGGGCGAGTTCGGCGAGTTCGCGTATCAGCTTTCCATTTTCATCAAAAAGCAATTCGGGACGATAACTTTTCATCCACGTTTCCAGCATTTGGACATGCTCGGGTTTGGATGCTAATTCGGCCAACGGTACCTGATGCGCGCGCCAGGTGCCTTCAATTTGCATGCCGTCCACGGTTTTAGGGCCCGTCCATCCCTTGGGCGTGCGGAAAATGATCATTGGCCAGGCAGGTCGTTCTTTGAATCCATAAACCCGCGCATCACTTTGAATCTGCCTGATTTCTTCCACGACAATGTCCAAAGTCGAAGCCAGCAATTCGTGCAGGGTTTCCGGTTCGTCGCCTTCCACGAAGTAAGGATTATAGCCGTATCCGCGGAAAAGTTGCTCTAATTCCGCTTTCGGAATCCGTGCCAGCACAGTAGGGTTGGCGATTTTATAACCATTCAAATGCAGGATCGGAAGTACTGCGCCGTCATGGGCCGGGTTCAGGAATTTGTTGGAATGCCAGCTCGTCGCCAGCGCCCCGGTTTCTGCTTCGCCATCGCCTACCACACAGGCCGCGATCAGGTGCGGATTGTCAAAAACAGCCCCGAATGCGTGTACAAGGGAGTATCCGAGCTCGCCGCCTTCATGAATGGAACCAGGCGTTTCCGGCGCCACGTGACTGGGAATGCCGCCCGGAAAGGAGAACTGTTTGAAAAGTTTCTGCATTCCGCTCTCGTCTTCTGAAATGTCCGGGTAAACCTCGCTGTAAGTGCCTTCGAGATAGGTATTCGCCACCAGTCCGGGTCCGCCGTGGCCTGGGCCAGCTACATAGATGATGTTCAGGTCGTATTGCTTGATAATGCGGTTCAGGTGGACGTAGATAAAATTCAGTCCGGGCGTCGTGCCCCAGTGGCCGAGCAGTCGTGGCTTGACGTGTTCCAATGTCAACCGCTCTTTGAGCAACGGATTGCCGTACAGGTATATCTGTCCGACCGACAAATAGTTGGCCGCATGCCAGTAAGCATTCATTTTCCGTAATAATTCCGGTGACAGCGTTTTCCCCTGCATATCAATATCTTTCATTTTCATCATCCTGATTGTTTAATGACTTAATTTAAAACCTGGCTGACGAGCCTTGCGATCATTAATTCTTCATTCGTAGCAATCACCCGGACAATCACTTTGCCAGCGATGTCCGAGATAATTGCCTTATTGTTTTGATTTTGTTCTTCATCCACGGTAACGCCCAGAAAGCCAAGGTCCTCGCAAATCCCGCTGCGGATCTGCGGGATATTTTCACCAATACCTCCCGAGAAAACAAGGGTATCGACACCTCCCAGCACAGCAGCGAAGGAGCCGATGTGTTTTTTTACCTGATAGCAAAAAAGCGCGATTGCTTCTTCCGCGCAGTGATCGGTTGTTTGTAGCTGCATTAATTCCTGCATGTCCGCACTCGTTTCAGATACGCCGATCAGTCCCGATTCATGGTTGACCAGGTGGTTAAACTCTTTTGGGCTAAGTTTTTCAAACTGCATCATATACCAGGCAACCCCCGGATCAATGTCTCCGCTGCGGGTTCCCATCATTACGCCCGAGGCCGGGGTAAAGCCCATGCTGGTATCGAGGCACCGTCTTTCCTTTACAGCAGCCATACTTGCTCCGTTTCCCAAATGTGCTAGTATCACCTTCCCGTTAGCGGCCTTTTTGCCTGCCAGGCTTTCCAGTTCTTGCATCAGATATGCATAGGAAATGCCGTGAAAGCCGTACCTATGCAGACCCTTCCCACTGAACCGACGGGGGATAGGCAACCGTTTTGCGACGGCGGGCATGTTTGCATGGAATGCAGTGTCAAAACAGGCGATTTGTTTTAATGCAGGATGGCATTGGCCGAAAAGCTCGATCAGTTTAATCTCTTCCGGTAAATGCTCGGGATCATAAGGGCTGATCGTTTTGAGATAGGCTAGCAATTCAGGCGTTATTTCCTGGGGTTCTGTCTGTTCCATTCCATGAACGATCCGGTGGCCGATAGCAGAAACCTGCGGGAATTCCTGCTGATTTTCCAGCCATGCTACCAGAAATTGAGCGGCATGTTCGTAAGTGTTCTCCCGGATGTCCGGTTTTTGGGGTTTGTCAGAAGTATTTGTAGTTAACACAGGCCCAGTCGTCTTGTTGCCGATGTTATGAAGCTTTCCCTTGAGCAATATTGTAAAAGCCGCGTCAGCCACCCGATAAAAGGCAAACCGGATGCTCGATGAGCCTCCATTGATGATAAGCAACGATTTCTCCGTGTTCATATTGATCAAGCCCTTTCATCGGATGGTGTTTAACGCAAGATACCACTATCGAGCCTGTAAAAAGGGTGATCAGGATCATCTTTTGAAATGAGTATCCATATCATCTTTTTATCTGATAGCACACATTTTGCAAAGTGTCATTTAATACATGTTTTAGGATGAAAATCTATGTCGAAATCCCTTCAGGAAATAAGCGCGCAGCAATTGGCGGAAGAGCTCCAAACCGACATTACAAAAGGGCTTTCTACTGCGGAGGCGGCAGCAAGGAACGAGCGTTTGGGCCTCAATGAGCTGAACCAGGAAAAGCCTGAGAGCCTTTGGTCGATATTGCTGAGGCAGGTCAATAGCCTTATCGTGTGGATATTGGCGGCCGCGGCCATCGTGTCATTTTGGTTAGGGGACACTGTTGAAGGCTTCGCGGTACTTGCCGTCATCATCATTAATGCAGCAACAGGCTTCATATTGGAATACAACGCGCGCGAGTCCATGGAGGCGCTCCGCAAGCTCGATACCACGCCGGCGAGGGTGTTGAGGGATGGGCAAATCGACGAAATTCCTTCCGAGCGCGTCACCGAGGGCGATATTCTGGTCCTGGAAGCCGGTGACTTGATCCCGGCGGATGCTAATATCGCCCAGACCAACCAGCTGGAAGTCGATGAATCGGCATTGACAGGTGAATCGGTACCATCTGCCAAGCGTATGGAGCCTTCGCCCGCGGACGCGCCTTTGGGTGATCAACATAACCGGTTATTCAAGGGAACCGCGATCACCAGCGGGAATGCGAAAGCTATTGTTACCGGCATTGGACAGGCCACCGAACTGGGCAAAATCGCAACGATGGTCCAGCAGGCGAAACGCACCGCGACGCCGCTGGAAGCGAAGCTCGATTCGCTTGCCAAAGTGCTGATCTGGATCACGATCGGATTAGCGATGTCGTTTTTAGCGGTGGGATTGATTCGTGGCGAAGAAACCAAGCAGTTGATAGAAACAGCCGTTGCGCTTGCCATTGCTGCTATACCGGAAGGAATGTCGGTGGTAGCCACAGTCGCGCTGGCCTACGGAATGCTCCGGTTAGCAGAGAAAAAAGTGATCGTCAAAAGGCTTTCGGCAGTTGAAACGCTGGGAGGGACCAATGTTATTTTCACGGATAAAACGGGCACGCTCACTCAAAACAAGATCGAAGTGCGGCAGCTTCATTTTCCCGCCGGCGATTTATCAGTGATCCTGCACCCGGAAAAAACCGGGGCTGAGGCGATGGAGCTAATAGGTGAGGACACAGGGCTTTCCAGTTCCAAAGAATTTGCATTGCTGGCCAGGGTAGGGGCGCTGGCCAAAAATGCCCAGCTGACTTCCGGGCGTTCGGACAGGAAGCAGATAGGCGATCCGGTGGAAATTGCGCTGCTGCGATTTGCCCGGGCCGCAGGAGTCGATTTGGAAGATTTAGGTTCTAACTACATCAGAAAAGCCGAGGAAGCATTCAGCTCGGATACGCGCATCATGGCCACGCTGCACGAGTCGGCGTCGAGTTATTATGTAGCTATCAAAGGTGCGGTTGAAGAAGTATCTGAACTTTGCCATTGGAAGAATGACGGTGCAAGAAAAAGCTAGCTCGAAATTTCCGAGCGCATGGCTGCCGACGGCTTGCGCACGCTGGCCTTTGCCTACCGCGAATCAGCGCAAATGCCTTCCGCGGATTTTACCAGGGAAGAAAAGCTCACTTACCTTGGCCTTATCGGTTTCCTGGACCCGCCGCGCAAAGAAGTAACGCCAACCCTGTTGGCTTGCCATGATGCCGGTATTAAGGTGATTATGGTAACGGGCGACCACCCTGCGACTTCTTTGAACATTGCCAGGCAAGTCAATCTGGTTCATCCGGATGAGCGGCTGGTTTTGACAGGAAAAGACCTTCAATCATTTGATTTTTCTTCCAAAACCGATCAGGAAAAGATGCTTAAATGCCAGGTATTCGCGCGGGTAAACCCTGCCCAAAAACTGGATATGATCGATTTCTACCAAAAGCGGGGCGACATCGTCGGCATGACCGGCGACGGCGTGAATGATGCACCGGCGCTGAAAAAATCCGACATAAGCATTGCCATGGGCCTGCGGGGCACGGCCGTTGCCGCAGAAGCTGCGGATATGATTTTAAAGGATGATTCTTTTGCTTCTATTGTGAAGGCCATTGGCCAGGGACGAGTCATTTTTGAGAATATCCGAAAGTTTATCGTCTTCCTGCTCTCTTGTAATATGAGCGAGATTTTCGTCGTCACTTTTGCGGGTTTTTTGAATGTAGGCAATCCGTTGCTGCCCTTGCAAATCCTTTTTATCAACATCGTCACAGATGTATTCCCGGCCCTTGCATTGGGTGTGGGTAAAGAGAATGATAAACTCATGCAGTTCCCGCCCAGAGATCCTAAAAAGCCGGTGCTCGAATGGAAAGACTGGCGCAGGATTGTTTATTATGCGCTGGTCATGACGCTCTTTGTTTTAGGTGTATTTTGGTTTGGAACAAGTCGGCTGGAATTGAGCCACCAGGAAGGCAATACGGTTACTTTCTACGCTTTATCGCTGGCGCAATTGCTGCATGTTTTCAATTTGTATTCAGGAAAAGGAAAGTTTTTTGGCAATGAAATCACCCGAAACAAATTCATTTGGCAGGCGCAGGCTTTGTGTATTTTGATCCTGGTAGCAACGTATTACATCCCTTTTATTAAAAAAATGCTCTCATTGCAGGATCTGGATATGCTGTCTTTTGGATTAATATTGAGGGCCGGGTTGTTTCCGCTTCTGATTATCCAGTCAGTAAGGTTTTTCTCCTCGGGAAAATTACATTAGCAGTAAATGAAGCTGATTATCAAATATCTTCATGTAGGGACGCTTCGCCGCCATTTATATAAAGTGGTAGTTACTCGCCTATTTGTCTTAAATTTAGGCAGACCCTTCTGACTGATCAAAGCCAGCCACTGGCAAGCCCGTAAGGATTGTTGGGTAAAAATTTAGGACAACTTCGTCTTAACGTACCTCATTATATTTGGCCATCATGGATCCAATCGAACCACATCATATAGTCGCCATTGGCGCATCGGCTGGCGGCCTTGATGAGCTGGTGGCCTTTTTTGAAAACACTCCACTGGACGGTGTTGCCTACATAGTGGTTCAGCATTTGTCTGCCGATCATGAAAGCCGGCTGGCAGAAATCCTTTCGTGCAGCAGCAAGCTGGAAATGGTCGAGGCAAAAGATGCAGTGAGGATCGCAGCTAATTTTGTCTATATTATCCCCAGTGACAAGTTCATGACCATTGAAAACGGCCGCTTGTATTTAAGTAAGAAAGACAACATCCGGGGCCCGCACCTGACCATCAATACCTTTTTCAATTCCCTTGCTTTGGACCGTGGCCCCAAAGCGATCGGTGTAATTCTCTCAGGCATGGGCGCTGATGGGAGTGAGGGTGTAAAAGCCATTAAAAAAGCTGGCGGGATGATCATTGCGCGTAACCCCAAAACCACCGAATTCAGCAGTATGCCCCACAATGCAGTGGCTACAGGTATGGTGGATTTCATTGTTGAACCTGAGGCGATGCCCCGCGTAATTGAAGATTACGTCATGCGGGAGATCGAATTGCTGGCGGGGGCAATCACTGACGGGGACAATGTAGCTGGCTTTATAGCTTTGATCAACCAACAGCTACCCTTGGATTTTTCGGACTACAAGCAGGCGACCATCCTGAGACGGATCAAGAGAAGGGCGGCATATAATAATTTTGAGAACCTGAAAAATTACCTCGAATTTGCCAAACGGAGCCCCAAAGAAATTGACACACTTGCTAAGGATTTTCTGATCAGTGTCACTGCTTTTTTTCGCGACCGGCAAGCCTTTGATTACCTTGAAACCCGGGTGTTCCCCGCCATGATCAAAACGCTTGAGCCAGGCCAGGAGATCAGGATATGGGTCGCAGGTTGCGCTAGCGGTGAAGAAGCTTATTCCATGGCTATCATACTCAGCGAGCTGCTCGGCAGCAAAGCAGAAGAACATAAAGTAAAGATTTTCGCTACCGATATCGATGCTGCTGCCCTGGCACATGCCGGAAAGGGTATTTACACAAAAGCTGTGGTGGCAACTATTCCCAAGGTGCGCCTGGAGAAGTATTTCGTGCCGGAAGGGGACGGCTACAAGGTAACAGCCGAATTACGTAGAATGGTCATTTTTTCAAGGCACGACCTGGTCAAAAACCCACCATATTGCAACATGAATCTGATCAGCTGTCGCAACCTGTTAATCTACATGACCCCGGTGTTGCAACAAAAGATTTATCAAATGCTCCTGTTTGGTCTCAAACCACAGGGTTTTCTTTTTTTAGGGTCCAGCGAGAACCCGCTGCCGATAATTAGGGGCCTGGAAGTGGTCAGCAAGAAATTTAAGATCTATAAAAAGTTGGATGCAAATCCTTTTGTCAACTTTGAGTCATTTACCGTTCCTGAATATATTTACTTAAAGCCTGCCAGTTTGCGACCTGCTCAAATAGAAACTGTGAAAACTCCCGACAGGACGCTGGATGGCGCCATCAATGAGACCATTTACAGTGAAGACCAGCGGCTGGTTGTTTGTATAGATGAAAACAATCGGGTACTTAAATCGTATGGCCCGACAGGCCGGTTCCTAATTCAACAACACTTTACTAACGATCTGACCGAGCTTTTGCCGGGCCCGTTAAGCGTTGCGTTCAAGACGGCTTGTAATAAGGTAAAAGAGACCCAACATAGAGCAGTGGTGACAGGCATCCTTATTGAGCAGGGCCAGCATCAAGTCAATGTAAGCCTTTCGGTGAGTCCGATGATTCTTAAAGGCCGCCCCAATGGGTTTCTGGTTGTCCAGTTTAGTGAGCAAGACCAGTCCGGCCCATTAGCTCAAGGGGCCATGGTATTTGACGAAAGACTCTACCTGGATGATTATACCAGCAGTTTGGAGCAGGAGAATAAAGAGCTGAAAGAGGAGCTGGCTACGGCCAACGAAAAGCTGTTTTCATTGAATGAAAATATGCAATCCTTTAACGAGGAGCTGTTGTCGGCCAATGAGGAGATGCAAAGTACTAACGAGGAAATGCAGTCGATCAACGAAGAACTGCACACGATTAATGCGGATTACCAGCAGAAAAATAAGGAGCTGTTAGAGCTCAATGATGATCTGAACAACTATTTCAAAAGTAATATCAATGGCCAGCTCTTTGTAAGCTCTGACCTGAGGCTGATGCGGTTTTCGCCTGGGACGGTCCGGCACATTAACCTGCTGGAAAGTGACATTGGAAGGTCAATCACCAATATCTCAACCAATTTCAGGTTTGAAACCCTTTCTGAGGACATCAATAAGGTGCTTAAAGATGGTTTGCCGATCACACGTGAAGTCCAGGCCAATGATGGCAAATGGTACCAGGTTATGACAATGCCCTATGTCCGCAAGCTAGGTAATAAGAGGACCGGGGCTATTATTACCTTCAATGACATTACCGAGTTGAAAAACACTCAGCAAGAGCTTGACAAAAAGAATGAAATCCTTACGCGCATTAATGCCGACCTGGACAATTTTGTGCATATGGCCTCCCATGACCTGTTGGAGCCACTTCATAGCATAGAAGCCAGCATCGAGCTAATGGATGATATGCCGACGGGTAACCCCGACTTTAAGCCTTTTATGGGGATAGTCAGTGATTCGGTGAAAAATTTCAGACAGCTTGTCAAGCAGATTTCAGCTGTGGCAAGGATCGAAGACGAAGCCCTTTCGGCAGAAACAGTTGATCTGAATGAAATTGTGGATAATGTCTTATGGAGCTTGGCTGACAAGATCAAACAGACCGGTGCCGGCATCAAAATAGATTTAAAGGGAGGCCACATCCATTTTTCCAAGAAGAACCTGCGGAGCATACTTTTCAACCTGGTCTCCAACGCGATTAAATACCGTTCGGCCCAGCCACCTGCCATTACAATTCAAACCTGGGCCGGCAGCGAATTCACTATTTTGGCTGTTAAGGACAATGGCAGAGGCATTAGCCAAAGTGATATAAAGAAGATTTTTGGCAAATACCAAAGACTTCTGCTTGACAATGATGGACAGGGGATCGGGCTTTACCTGGCTAAGAAGATTATTGAGGCCGCTGGCGGAAGTATCCAGGTTGAAAGTACGGTTGGCGTTGGGAGCGAATTCCTAATCTATTTTCCCAAGCATCTTGCAGATAATGTCGACAATTAATCCCTATAAAAACAGGATGGAATTTTTACTACTTCGGCTACGGTAAAACTCCCTGAAAAAACAACTGCCGATTTTTTAACAGCTATTACGGCTACAGAATATATCATCGTCTGTTGTCACCAGGGAGAAGAACCTATTTGAATGCATTATTTCCACTGAAAAATTGGCCAACGGGAGTATAAACGTCGAAAGTAGCACCATTTGTTAAACGCGCAGGTGTTCCTAAATGGTGCAGGTGCCGCTGAGCTAGCTGAAGTCGTCGGTGATCGACAAAACTTGCTTGATGTATCGAAATCGCTCCGTAATTGGGAGATTGCGGATATTAATAACAACGGTAGTATCCTCATTAATGAGCCGTTCTCATTTTCTTGTTCATCAAAACCACCCGCCAAATCTGCTCTGACTGCTCTCGATGGTCGACAGATCGCTTTCCTGGCCGCAATGCCAACATCGAATACTTCACCAGCCGCTGTCCAATGGTTGAAAATACGATTTTTGAAAGCTCTTTGCGATGTCGTCAAGACTGAAATCGCTGGTTAATGCCTCTGATATGCAAAATGCCGACGAGCTATCGTCCGACCAGGTTCAGGGCGGAAGGTTGTATGTTACATAGCCCGTCATAATCACAGTCCGGTGCCGGACATTCCCTGGGACGTGAATAATTGTCGAGGCGAAAGCTCTATAGTTTCACTTTCGAGTTCAATCAATAAAGCGCGTCAAGCATAAAAAAATTCCTACTATCCAAGACAGTCTCCCTCAGTTCGTGCGAATTCGTTGGAGCGGTGGCCCTTTATTTTTATATAGTTGACAAAAGCAACTATATTTATGTACTTTTACTTTATGAAAAAGAACATACACCAAATCCGCCGGTTTAATCGATTTTATACTTCTTACCTGGGATTACTGAACAACCATTTTTTGGAGAGTCCATATTCATTATCAGAAGTAAGGGTACTTTATGAGATAGGGGAGAGGGACTCTGTAACCGCCCAGCAGCTGAGCGATCTGCTGAACCTGGATAAGGGATATCTAAGCCGCATGATAAAAGACATGATGAAGAATGGCCTGCTCGCAAAGGTTCCATCGGCGGCCGACGGCCGTGCGTTCGATCTGAAACTTACGGAAACGGGGGAATCACTGCTGGCCTCATTGAAGGAAAAACAGGACGGACAAATTACCAGTTTTGTTGCCCGGTTAAACCCCGATGAACAGCAATTGCTCGTCAACTCCATGAGCACCATCGAAAACCTGCTATCGGCCAATTACACAAATCAGTTGCTATCTGAGCAGGTCGTCTATGAGGAGGGGTTAAAACCCGGCGATATCGGTTACCTGATTTATTTACATGGTATCCTTTATGCCCAGGAAGAAGGTTACTCGGATAATTTCGAAGCCTACGTAGTAAAGACATTTTATGATTTCCTGGGATGTTATAAACCCGAAAAAGATAAAGTCTGGCTGGCGCGTTACAATGGGGAAATTGTAGGCTGCATTGCTGTTCAAAGCCGCCCGAACAATGAAGCTCAAATAAGATGGTTCTTGGTCCGCCCTATTCTCCGGGGTACCGGTATTGGCAAAAAGTTATTGGAAACTGCCCTATCGTACTGTCAGCAAAGCTCCCTTGATCGCGTCTATCTGATGACCACCGATGTGCAGAAGAAGGCCATTGTCATGTATAAAAAAGTAGGCTTCGAGCTTACTGCATCCCAAGAATTGAAACAGTGGGGACAGGTGTTGCATGAAGAACGTTATGAGCTCGTGCTAAACCACAAAATCGCTTAAACAGGCGTCGGAATGTTTTGCGGTCTGCTACATCACGATGATTCAGCGAAGTTGCCTTTATAAACATTAAATTTGCTGCCATATGCTTCAAAATCGCGTAGACCCTTACGGACAACTGATTTTTACCGCTGCGCGAGGACATTGGACGGGCAACCGTGGTGTAATTCACAATGACCGCAAAGAAATAATACGAGCATTTAGGGTAAGGCCGTGGATCACCTGTCTGCTTCAATTTAAGGGGCGTCACCGCGTCGTTATGACTCCAAACCGCTGGACAGAACTGTTCTTTTTGGATGAAGCTACGGGATTTTCCGCTGGGCACCGACCATGCGCCGAGTGTCGAAGAGACGATTTCAACCGGTTTAAACGATGTTGGACGGAAGGAAATCCGGAGCACGGTTTTGACCTCAAAACACCTATTGCCCAAATAGACCAGGTCTTGCATCAAGAGAGGATAAACGGTAAAACCAAAGTAACGTTTCAGGCAGCGATCGATAAGTTGCCGGACGGTGTGTTCATCAGTCACGGCAGCCAACCCTATCTGAAAATGGCCGACAAGCTCCATTTATGGACGCCCTTCGGTTACGAAACTACAAGTCTTTTTTTGGATAGCTATGTAGAAGTATTGACCCCACCTTCTTTGGTAAGTACCATTGCAGCCGGTTACGATCCGCAAATAGCGCTACCGTAACAAATCGGTCTGTGACTGACGATATTATTGTAGGCGCGACTAGCTAGCCAACCAAAGAACCCCCTAGTAACAGCTGTACTATGTTATTCCGCCAAATTCCTCGGGAGAAGAGGAGGTGCCACGGCCAATGCCATCAAAGCGGTCGACTACCTCACTAATTTGAAAAGCCGTGGTCTCAACGTTGTTGCCAACAACAATTCTTGGGTGGAGGTGGATATTCAAAAACACTTTATGATGCCATCAGCCGTGCCAACAATGCGGGTATTATGTTTATTGCAGCGGCAGGAAATGCGGGAACCAATACTGATTTGACGGCGAGCTATCCTGCAAATTACAATTTGCCGAATGTAATATCCGTGGCTGCGATTGACAAAAACGGGGCTCTGGCAAGCTTCTCTCAATATGGTGCGACCACTGTCGATATTGGAGCGCCGGGTGTTGCGATTAATTCCACAACTGCATTCAACACCTATTTGTCTTATGGAACTTCCATGGCAACTCCTCATGTGAGCGGCGCTGTCGCGCTTTATGCTTCTAAGCCCCCGGGAGCCTCTGTGGCACAGATCAGGAATGCCATTTTATCAAGCGCTGTCCCAACGGCTTCCCTGGCCGGAAAGACTGTAACAGGAGGGCGACTTGATGTAAATGCAGCTTTATCAAAATAGGAGTTCTGAATCCCTTTATAGTTAGGCACCCCATTGACCAAGTCAGTCAGCCTTTCTCTCTGGCTGACTTTTAGTTCGCCCGTCGCCTTCATGGAAGGAGTAATGGCCCATCCGTTAACAAGAGTCCGCAGTGAATGCTCATAAGATTGGGAAGATAAAACTCGCTCTGGGCATCGGGCTAAAAGCCTACCTTGCCTGGAATCTGAACAGTGTTTATTGTACTTTTACAATATTCACTTTTCGAAATATGCCGAAAAGGAACTTGCTGCTATTTTATCTATATTCGGTCTAATTGTTATTTAAAAATTGGCGATTGTAGGCAAACTTAAATACAAAGTATTTATAATCGGATATATAGATATACGTCGTGACCGGCAATCACACTATTTCTATTTTAGCTCATCTGTAAACTAGATGTCATCCGATATACTTTTACATAAACGTATATGGTTAGTAGTAGCTATCGAAATAGAAATAGTAGAACTGCTTGATATAAAAATGGCTGTTTGTGATAGCCGCTGTTTAAGAGGCCGCGGGTAGTGGGTTTTCTGGGAGGATCGAAATATGGGTGCGAGGAGTGCGGTCTTGTAGGTACTTACGGATCGGAGCGTAAGGCGTCCATTGCAAATGTGTATTAATTCGACAATTCGAACGTGACAGAATCTTGTCAAATGACAGCTGTTATTTTGTCGAAGCTGGCGGGGTAGGCGGGAATATAAGCGCCGATAGCAGGTTGAGAGTAGGTATTCGTTTAAAATAAAAACTCTGGCAGCAGTCACTTACTTGACCGCTGCCAGAATTTTTAACATCAGATGGACAGTTTAGGGGATCATGAAAGTCTTTTCATAGACCTGTCCATTCTCCGAAACTGTTTTGAGCATGTACTTGCCAGACGAAAGTCCTTTCACATCCAGCACACGGCTCATTTGTTTAAATGCCTTCACCTGGTTGCCGGAAAGGTTATAGATTTTAACCTCAAGCACTCCGCCTTCCGGCAAATCCAG
>NZ_FNYL01000024.1 GCF_900109045.1 Dyadobacter sp. SG02 | reverse complement strand
GCGCACGGGCTATCTTCCTGCCCGTGTATATTTTCATGCAATACGCGTATAACAACACTTTCAGCAGCATCCGTGGATGGTAGGCGCTGGTGCCGCCACCTTCGTAAAGGTTGACCAGCTCGCTGATGTCCATTCGGTCGACAACCTGGTTGACAACCCGTACCAAATGTGCCTGTGGGATCAGCTCTTCCAGTGAAGGGGGCAACAATAGCAATTGCCCGGGGTCATATTCCTTAAAAACAACAGATTTTTTTATCTTGCCCATGTATTTCTAATGTCGTAATTAAAAATACAAAAAAGCCCTCGCTCTACATAGTAGAAAAAGGGCTTTTTGCTTTTGGGTCAGCCCCGTCATCATCGGTTCAGGTGCTACTCGGGAATTAGAAAGCGCCAAGCTATCCCGCTACGCGTGCTACTTAATCGTCCAAAATGCCGATCCGGCGAAAGAAGTAGTCGCGTTAGGGCAGACTTACTTCGCTGTACAAACGCGTTTGCAGGAAATCCGGCAAATGGAGGAGTATAACCAGTTGAATACAGAGGATGAAAAGAGCTTTTTTCTCAGAGGTGAGCTAACCAGGAACAATCTTCTGCTGGCGGAAGCCGCTAAAACAGCCGGTGTAGTTGAGCCGATCGACTATGCGATATTCCAGAATCATGGTTACATGGGATTGTACGGTGGCCTCGATGCGAAGGCGATCCGCGAGAAAAAGGGGCTGAAAAAGAGCCAGAACCTTCCCGATTACATGGGGAGCTCGGAATTAGCTGCCAATGTTTTTCGCGCTACGCAGACTGACGACAAATTACGGCGGGAGAACATTGTCGGTAAAGAGAAAGCCAATCAAACGCATTTCGAAGTAGGGACCAAGGTGCGGCAGACTATTCAGGAGCTGGGAGGTACCATGCCCGAAAATCTTCCCATGGTAGAAAATATAAGAAATTGGAAAAGGGTAAAAAACGGCTCAAATAGCTTGGTTTTCAGTGATTAGAAAAAGTTTTGAAAAAATTTGCTTCGAAAACTTGCGTAAGTATTTGCTTACATATAATATTGTGTAAGCAAATACTTACATATATGTCCGTTGAAGCAAGAAGAGATGTTTTTCAGGCGATTGCAGATCCTACGCGCAGGCAGATCATCAATCTGATCGCTTACCAATCCATGAACCTGAATGCCATTGCAGAGAATTTTTCGATCAGCAGGCCGGCTGTTTCGCAGCACATTAAGATTTTAATGGAATGCGGAATGGTGATGGTGCGGCAGGAAGGACGCGAACGGTATTGTGAGGCGAAGCTGGATGCTTTGAAAGAAGTGTCCACCTGGATCGATCAGTACCGGCAGTTCTGGAACACGCAGTTCGATTCTCTCGATCATTATCTAAACCGAATTCAGAACAACAATCAATCCGATCAATAACATGGAAAACCAGGTAAATCAAAAAGCAGAACTTAAAATCGTACGCCAATTTAAAGCACCGCGGCCACTCGTTTACAATGCATTCGCTTCCAGGGAGGCCTTCGCGGAGTGGTGGGGACCGAGAGGGTCGACACTCACGGTCCTGAGTTTTGACTTTCGTGAAGGCGGCAGGACGCATTACAAACTCGACAGCAGCGGCATGCTGATGTGGGCGCTTTTTCGCTACCAGAGAATCCAACAGCCGGATTCTATCGAATTTCTGAGCTCCTTCACGGACCCCGAGGGCAATATTACCTCGTCGCCTTTTCCGATGGATTTCCCGTTGGAAGTACACAACCGCATTACTTTAAGCGAAGCCAACGGCGTCACTACGCTGACACTTCACGCGGAACCGGTGAATGCGACGCCGGAACAGGAGAAAACTTTCGCAGACCTGAACCAAAGCATGAACCAGGGCTACGAGGGAACATGGGGCCAATTGGATACTTATCTTGCCAAGGTACAGGGCTGATGCATTTGGGTTGGCCGTTAACTCAAAATATTGTGATTCAGTGGAGTTGTAATGCAGTTGCGGCCTTTTGCACATTGTGTTTGGGACAATGAGATGATAAGTTTGCGGTCCGGTTCCGATAGTGGGCCGGGCATTGCATTCTTATTTCGCACATTCATCCGTACACGCATGAAAATGATCATTCAATTAATCCCGGTGGTGGCGGCATCGCTGCTGCTGGCGTCGATTCAGGGTTTCGGGCAGAATAACAAGCCCGCTGTCAATTATATGGGCATTCCGGGGCCGATCGTCTTCCAGAAGAAGAGTTACCAGCTACATTGGTCGTCGCACCCCGATGCTTCGCTTTACAAGCAGGAATACCTGGTGGCGGGCGATGGTTTTCCGAATTATAAGTCGATGATTACCATCGATTTTGTGATCGCGGCAGCCAGCGTCGACGATGCGGTGAAAACCAAGCTTCGGGAATTGGAACAATTGAAAAAGACACTGGACGTCAACTACGAAGTGATCGGCAATGCCGCTACCGGCGAGAAGATCATCGATTGCCTGCTCGGACAGACGGCGGCTGACGATGCCAAGAGTATTTATGAACATGATGTGTACCGTTTCAAAGCGGTTACGGCGAAATCGGGGCAAAAAGGGATATTGCTGTTCGCACTCAGCAACCGGGCTTACGGAAAGGACATTCAGCCATTTCTGGCCCGTCTGAAAACAGAGCGGAAGGCGCTGATCGCCGAGGTAGCCAAGGTACCCGTTCCTAATATTACCATTAAGAAGTAAAATCCGACAAGCAACATGGAAACAGTTACTCCCACTTTTGCTCCGCAGCTGTACATTCCGAATGGCGTGAAGGATGTCGATTTTTATGTCAATGGCCTTGGTGCTGTGGAACTTAGGCGTTTCAGTAATGACGATGGCACGATCCATGTTTCGGAGCTTTCCATCCATGGGGCCGTCTTCCATTTGCATGAAGAAACGCGTAATCCGGCGTCGTTCAGTCCTTTGCGTCATCAGGGATCGACAGTGACGATCGGATTGTTCGTAGACAATGTAGATGCCTGTATGGCAAGAGCGGTCGCGGCAGGCGCAAAAATAACCTCTCCGGTCCAGGATTATGATTATGGCTATCGGCAGGGTGATGTAACCGACCCGTTCGGGCATATCTGGATGTTTGAAAGCAGGATTTAAATCGTTTATGTAACTTGCATGGAACAAAATCAATTTCACCGTCCATGTTCAAGAATCTTCTTTCCGCTTTCCTGCTCCTTTTCACAATCACTGCCCATGCCCAGCACGTTCTCGATTCGTTGTTGATCGAAGGCCATTATCGTGTGTATGCCTATAACCCGTCGGTCAGGGTGAAACCCGGGGCTAGTCTGGTATTTGTGATGCATGGGTCGGGTGGGGAGCCGATGGGGATTGTCCGCAGGGGCGCAAAGCTGGAATCGCTTTCGGAATCCGATAATGTGTTGGTGGTATATCCGGGCGGGTATAAAAAATACTGGAATGAGTGCCGCAAGGCTTCCACGGCGGTGGCCAACACGCAGAACCTGAATGAAGAAGCATTTTTCGAAGCGCTGATAGATCTTTTTGCTTCTAAATATAAAATCAACAAGAAGCAGGTTTTTGCCACCGGCTTTTCGGGTGGCGGGCATATGTCGTACAAGCTGGCGCTCACGATGCCGGGCAAGATCCGGGCGGTTTCGGCGATCGTGGCCAACCTTCCTACCGACGAAAATATGGATTGCGCGCCTATGAACATGCCTCTTCCGGTGATGATCACCAACGGTACCGCTGACCAGACCAACCCGTACAATGGCGGGGAAGTGAAAACTCCGGGCGTGACATTGGGTACAGTACGGTCGACAGATCAGTCATTCCAATATTGGGCAAAACTGGATGGCTATTCGGGTGAGCCGATGAAGTCCATCATGCCGGACGGCGATACTTCCAATGATATCACGGTTGAAAAATATACCTACCAAAAGAAAGGCAAGCCGGAAGTAACCCTGCTGAAAGTCGTCAACGGCAAGCACGAATTTGTCACTGATTTCGATATGTTCGAGGAGTCGTGGAAGTTTTTTAAGAGACAGCTAGGTAAATAATAATCCTTGGTTCATTATTTCCCGGCCGATGCAAAGTCGTCCGGCAGTTTTTTGAACCACAAATTCGCCACGCGACCATTCGATACTTTGATACCGGTGACAGCGCCGGAAGGGTTACGAGCAACTTCTATATTTTGCACGAACCACCAGGGCGTATTCAGCTTGTCTTTACCCACGATTTTCAGATCGGCCTCGCCGTGGTGTATGTGTTTTATTTTCAAAGCATTATCTTTTTGGATAATGGTGTAAATGGTTTCCAGTTCGGGGCTGTAATATTGACCGGTAAATTGAGCCAGGTCAGTAGAGGTAGTTTCCTGCGCATCCACTCTCGTACCCGGGTGATCGCCGTTTTGTTTTAAGGTAATGCGGTTTACTTTGCCGTCTTTTCCTTTGTGAAAAATGACGGATGCTTCCACTACTTTGAGGAAAAACGTCGAATCGGACGACGGGAACATGGCTGCCGATGGCTGGCCGGTGCCCTGGGTGTAGTAGTTGTTGCCGTCGCGCCAGAATTTTAATACAAAACCGGGGGCCTCATTCAATGAATAGGAACCGGCATAAGCGCGGAAAAGGGTCGAGTCGAATGCATAGGCGCCGGCTGGTTTGGGCGCTGCCGCGGCAGGCTTATCCTCTTTGATAAAGGAGGATAAATACAAATCGGCCATTTCCAGGTTCTTTTTGGGTGGGTTGAATTCCGCCTGGTTGCTGAGGACGATGAAACCATAATCCTCTTTTGGAAAATAAAGCAGAGAGGAACGGAAACCGGCGTCGGCTCCATCGTGGCCATAATAAGAGAGGCCCTTGTATTTGCCGTGAATCAGTCCCGAGGCATATGGGAGGGTATCGCCTTTGGTAAGCCTGCCGCGTTCAAGCATCTGTTTCATGATCGCCGGGCTGCCCACTTGCGGGTTACGGAAGTTGTTGATCCACAGCGCGAGGTCGTTGACCGTCGTGAAAAGACTGGTAGCGCCGACATTACCGTAACTCAATATACTTTTGCTGAACATCGTCGGCCCGATAGCGCCTGGTGTGCGGTGAAACGAATAGGCACGTCCTTTTACAATGCCTTCCTGATTATCAAAAAACTGTGTGTTTTTCATGCCCAGCGGCTTGAACACGTTGCGCTCCATCCAGTAGGCGAATGGCTGCTTCGTGATGCGGCTGGCGATTTCGGCTAACAATGTATAGCCCGTATTGCAGTAGGCAAAAGCACTTCCGGGTTCGAAATTCAGTTCTTTCTGGCGGGTAACGAGGTTCATCACATGTTGTTTGGTGATCACGTCGTCAAGCTGCCAGCCTGCCATGACCAGCAGGTTCCATTGGTCGCGGAGGCCGCTGGTGTGGTTGAGGAGGTGCCTGATAGTGATAGTTTTACCAAAATCGGGAACTTCCGGTATATGTTTCCGGATATCGTCGTCGAGGGAAAGTTTGCCTTGCTCGGCCAGAAGTACAATGGCGTATGCCGTAAATTGTTTGGACACCGACGCTACATGGAAGATCGTTTCAGGGCCTATTTTGGCACCCGTTTCCACATCTGCCTCGCCGAATCCCCTGGCGTAGACCAGCTTCCCACCGTGCACCACGCCCACAGCCGCGCCCGGCATTCCGGGCTTGTTCCATTCTTTAAACAGCGAATCGGTTTTGGCCGTTATGCGAGACGTCTGGCAATGAGAGGATTGGATGCTCAAAACAAATAGCAAAGCGGGAAGCAAGAGGCGTAATGATGCTTTCATACGGCAATTATGGATTAGCGATCGAATGTGTCCTAATATAAGACTTGTGGGCACAACAATACGAATCGTTCCGGATAAAGGCCGTGATAAATTGATAAATGGTCAAGCTAAGGTTCGCAGTAGTCGGAATCATTCGGTATCATTATGACTTTTGTTCCTTCCAGTGCATTGGGCATATTGTCGTAGAATTCTTTGCAGGTTTTACTTTCGACAACGATCGTATCAATGGTGTCTGGTATCTTGTTTTTGCGAGTATCAGACGCCGGTTTTTCGCAGTTTAGGAGCGCGGCGTGGAAAACGAATGTGAAAGGAAAGGTTAAATAACTGGTCATGGCAAGTTATTGATTGTTGATTTAATAAATATACAATAAAATTATATATAAAATTAAATAACAAAATACACTTGCTAATCTTATGCTCTTTGGGCGATATAAACCGAGGTATCGTCCGGAATTTCATGGGTATCATCCGTAGTTTCTTTCCGGAGGTATTCAAACCGCCCGGAAATCCATTCCATATCCCATTCTCCCGGCTCGCCATTCCGGATTTTTTGCAGCTGCACATGCCAGCACGGATGGCCGACACCCGGCATACCTTCTTCGAGTTGACTGGGCATAGGGGTTACCTGCCAGCGTGATACACACGCAAGCGTACTCACAGCGCGAGGATTGTTACGATGCAGGAACCCGGTAACCCGGCTCTGTTCCACGGCCAGTTGAAGCCTCCGCGATTCTGTAAAACTGATTTCACGCACTTCTCCTACCACCGCCGCCAAAGATTCACATTTCAATGCCTCCTCCACAGCCCAGATCACATCTTTTTCCTTGCTGAGATCAATAAAAACCACCCGGTGCGGCTCCACGCCAAACGCTTTGAGCGCAGCCGCGAACACAATAGGGCGTATGCCGATCCACAGGCATATCCCGTGCTCTCCCATCAGCCTACCCAGCAATCCGGCCATAAAGCCGGTTGTAGCAGCGGCGCTTTCAGGATCATTACTGATAAATTCATGGACCGCCCCGGTTGGAAACGTGTGGTTCGGAAAAGAAGCATCCATAACCCCCAACCCAAAATCGACTTTCCTGGCCCCCACGGGCGTACTAAACCCCTGCAATGCAAGAATATCTTCTTGCAACCTGCTAAACATGCCGTTTTTCAGGAGCGGGAGAGCCATAAGGAACGTTTTTGAGTAACTATTTGATACTTTTGGTATCAGTATTAGGGTTTCAAAAATAACAATACTTGGAGAACAACGCAACACCCAGCTCCGATAATATTGTTAAAACCGCCAATGGAAAATTTATTTAAAGCTGTTGCTGAAATGCTTAGCATTCGTGATTACGAGGCGTTTTTAAAATTGAGTGGTTGGGAGGAGAAAATGGAGAATTAATGCTTTGTCATACTTCAGATATTGTTGTTCCCATGAAAAAATTCCTGGCCCTGGCAGCCATCGCATTGGCCTGTTCAGAAAAGAAAGTTGATAAACGTGACGACTGCGTACCGGTGGAGCAGGTGGCGGTTTCGTCGGATTGCTATAAGGGTACCGACGGGCTTTTGCTGACGGCCGATACGCCTTCCGCCATTGCCCTGGATTGGGTACTGGCACCGTTGAAGGATACTTCGGGCGCGCAAACGTACGTGCCTTATTACGCGAGCACGACTTCGAACCAGTTGGTAGTGCCGGACAGCATTGTGCGGAAATATCCCAAAATAGGGGTCATGTTTGTAGGTGCGTACGGATGTCCTTCCGATATGTATTTCAGCTTTGTCCGCAGAATGGACGGCGATTCGTGCGCGCGCTGGTATTTGCAGGAGCGCTTCCCGAAGGGAGATTAACACAAAAAGCCGGAGCGCGGCCCCGGCTTTTGAAATGCTTTACACATGACTACCGGGCCCGCACGTCGATCATCCAGTCGATCCCGTACTTGTCTTTGAATGCCCCGAAAATGTCGCCCCATACCTGTTTCGCCATCGGTACGGTAACGGTGCCGCCTTCGCTGAGCTGCTCGAATTTTTTGCGGAGGTTAGCCTCGTCGAAGCCGCTGAGCGAGAGCTGGATCTTGTCGCCTGTCAGCGGGCCTGGTTGCGGGCTGTCGCAACCCATAAAATCGACCTCACCTCCCATTAACGACGCGTGCATGATCTTGTCGCGCTGGGCTGCCGGACAGCTGTCATCGACTTGCCCGAAAGTCATCGAGTTCAGCTCGCCGCCGAAAATGCCTTTGTAAAATTCCATCGCTTCGGCGCAATCGCCTTCGAACATCAGGTAAGGGTGCAATACGGCCTTTTCCATTGTGTTTTGTAAGTTAAGGTGGTTGTATCAGTGTAACTTCACAAAGGTAACCGGCTCAGGACTATGCCTGTGGGTGCTAACAGGACAATCAAAGGGGGACAATGCGACATGGCCCTATTCTTACAGCTTTCTTAATTTGATATTGCGGTACCAGACCGTGCTGCCCCAATCCTGCAAACCGATGCGGCCTTTATAATTGCCTTTGGCGATTGGTGCGGCTTTCAACCCGCTGTTGGCGATGCGTTGTTTCCAGTCGGCGCCGTTCAGGTCGTGTTCCTGCACAATGAACTCGTTCTGGTACACGGTCAGTTTGCCTTTTTTGACAATAAAATGGATCTTGTTCCATTCTCCCTGCGGGTTGCCTTCGCGCAGGCGGGCATTCGCGACGCCGAAAAAGTCGCTCGCGCGGTGTGTATTTTCTTTGGCCCCTTCATAGATTTTATCGTCGATCACCTGCAATTCCAGTCCGGTATCGTGCATGTTTTTGTTGGTCGGAGATTCCTGTACAAAAAAGAAAATGCCGCTGTTGGCATATTTGCTCACTTTCCATTCGGCTTTGAACTCGAAATCACCATTCACGAGCTCGTCGATCACGATGTCGCCGCCGTTTTTGGCTTTGTTACCAGCCCTTTCCGGGACATTCAGCTTAACAGCGCCGTCCTCGATCAGCCACGCAGAACCGGGCGTCTTGCCATTGTAGGCATGCCAGCCTTTCAGGTCTTTGCCGTCGAACAACAATTTCCAACCTTCTTTCTTCTCGGTCGCGGTGAGGGTATTAAGCGCTTGCGAATAGGTGTTCAGGGAAAGCAGCGCGGCGACTGCGGTAACGAAAAAACGGGTCATAGGGGCAGATTTAAGTGTTTTCGATTGATTTGGGTCCTGCAAAATACTGATAAATTTTCATGAAATTACCTTATTTTTGGGCATCCTAACTGATCTCTTAAATATGCGGCCTTATCTTTTCGGGCAAAAATGGCTGCTGGGTTTTGCCCTTGCACTGGTTTACATTCCGCTCCGAACGTACATCAACGTCCCTCAGCAATACTGGTACACGATACCACGCAACCTGCCGCTATTCGCATTGGAAGTCGTTATCAGCACTGTTTTTTATACGGCCTGGATTTACCTGATGGACGGATTCCTGCGAAAACAGGCCTCACTTACCGGTACCGATAAATCGCCCGCATTCAGTATCCGCGATCAGCTTATTACGTTGATACCGGCCGTGCTGCTGGCCGTCCTGTTCAATATGATCCTCGCGCGCACCTGGGGGCTGATGAGCCAGTGGTGGAACCCGTATCCAAGGCCTACGCTCGCCGATCTCCGCACACGCGACCTCATGCATACGCGCTGGCGCGCAGGGCAGGCACTTACGATCCTCGCACTCATTGCCGCCTATTACCTCTGCGTGAGCAACCAGGTGCAGGAAAAGATGAAAAAGCTGCTTGTCAATTCCGAGCGTCTGGAAAAGGAAAATATGCATGCCCGATTTCTGGCATTGAAAAATCAGGTAAGCCCGCATTTTCTATTCAATAACCTCAGTGTGCTGTCGTCGCTGGTGGAGTCGCGGCCGGAGCAGTCGGGGGAGTTTATACAGGAGCTGTCCTCGGCGTACCGCTATATTCTGGAACAATCGGAGCTGGACAAGATCAGTTTGAAGGAGGAAATGAAGTTTCTGGATACCTATATGTACCTGTTGCGGACGCGCTTCAAAGAGAAGGTGGTGCTCGACTCGGCGCTTTCGCCTGCGGACGAGGAGCGGTATTCCATTATTCCGTTGACATTACAATTATTGGTAGAAAATGCAGTGAAACATAATACGATGTCATTGGTTAATCCATTGGTAATCAGTATTAAAATTATAGATGATATGCTGGTGGTCAGCAATCCTTTGCAGTTAAGGCAACAAGACCAGCCTACGACGCGTCTTGGTTTAAAAAACATTGTCAGCCGTTATAAGCTGTTGCAGGATAAGGATGTGGTGATCGACCAGTCCGCCACCCATTTTACAGTGAAAATACCATTGCTATCATGAATGTACTGATTGTCGAGGACGAGGAGCTGAGTGCGGAACGTTTGCAAAACCTGATCCGCAATATTGACCCTACCATTCGCGTGCTCGGCATTATTCCATCGGTTTTTGAAACCATTGCTTACTTGCAAAACAAGGACAATACGGAACCCGATCTCATTTTTCTCGATATTCACCTCGAAGACGACAACGGTTTCAAGATCATCGAAAGCCAGGGGCTCATGATTCCGGTCATTTTCACAACTGCATTCGACGATTACCTGCTTCGCGCATTCAAGGTGCACAGCATCGATTATTTACTCAAACCCATTAACCCGCTCGAATTGCAGGCTTCGCTGAACAAATTCCGGAAAATCAGAACAAATGGCGGGTCGCAGGCGGAGGAGCCCGAAAAATACAAGGACCGGTTCCTGGTAACTGCCGGTTCGCGGATATTTACATTCAAAACTTCTGAAATCGCCTATTTCACGATTGAGGAGCGTGCTACATTCCTGAGGCTGTACGATGGCCGTCATTTCGCAGTAGAGTACAGCCTCGAAAAGCTGACGCAAATGCTCGATCCGGCCGAATTTTTCCGCATTAACCGCACCATGCTGCTATCCCTCCACGCGATCCGCGAAATGCACGCGATGTCGGCCGGAAAGCTGAAAATTGACCTGAACCCGGCGCCCCCGCAGGAAATTTATGTAAGCTCCGAGCGTATGACGGAGTTTAAAAACTGGCTGGGTAAATAACCTCTCGTTGACTTCTGCATTTAAAATTGCCCTTTCAGCCCCCGAAAACGGGCGTTCCGCGATTTGTATTTTCATTCCAGGGGCAGCTTGCCCAAATTAGGGCCAAACAGCAGGAGGTTCGTGTTATGTCAGTGATTCAATTTAATGCCCACAAGAAGTACCATGTGCTTCAAAGTAAAACCCGCGTTTGGGAAACACACAATGATCTGACCCCGCATTATCGCATCCTATTTATCCGCAGCGGGGAGGGCCATTTCAGTCTGGACGGAAAATTGTGCGACTACGCCGAGCAGGGCGTCATTTTGCTCCGCCCCGGCCAGCACCCGATTTTCCAGGAAGACAGCAGCGCAGAGATCTTCCTTATCGCATTCGATACCTGGCTTTCCGACGATTTTTTGCAGAAAAAGGAGTTCAGCCCCGATTTTGCCGACATTTATAAACAAGCCGAGCACCTCTGCGACTCCGTACGCCTTACCCAGGGCAAACCGCTGCAAAACGAGCGCGACGCTCAAACAATTACCTACCTGATCAACCAGATCCTTTTCGAAGTAACCCAGCAGCCGACTTCGCATAACAAGCTGATCCGTGGCAGTATCGACCTGATCGTCACCATTTTGGCGCGGAATAATTTTGAGAGCAAAAAAGTAGAGGAAGCCACGTCGCGGCAACGACTCGCCGGGGCCATTATCGATTACCTCCGGCAGGAATTGCATCAGAATAAGAGCATTCGCGTGCCCGAACTGCTGATGCGCTTCAATATCTCGGAAGATGTCGCTAATCTTTGTGTGCTCAACCAGACGGGCATGTCGCTCCGCAACTTCATTTTCAAATACAAAGCCGATCTCTTCAAAAGCCGGATGCTGAAAATCGATATTTCGGAACTGACCAGTTATCTCCAATCCGGCGGGCAGCAAACGCCTCACTTGTCTATTTAAAACGTCGCTTGTCGATTGCTGGTTGAAGCCGGCCGTTCGCACATTTAGCTTTGAATCAGTCGGGTAAATGCCCGGTGTATTTCAAATGTCTAAATGCGAATCGCTATGAAAAAGCTGGTTTTTTATGTGGTAATGATATTTTGCGGCTTGCCGAATGTGAGCGCGGGGTGCAGTGAGAAAGAGGTCGATGCCGTGGAAGTCGATAACGGCACCTTGACGGGTTACTGGAAGCTTTTGGAAGGGGCTTCTTTGACCAAAAAAAGCAAGGATGGCGACTGGGTGCAAACGGCGACGATCAAGCCAGGCGTATTTGCTTACGAATTCAAACCCGACAACACATTCATCAGTTACGACCTGACGGGCAATTTTCCGGCAGCGAAAGGTACCTGGAAACTGGATGTGAAATCTCAAACCGGGAAGGAAATAGGTTCTGCCGGATTGTTTCTTTACAGCGATAATTTCAAGGATATCGCCGATACCGATGCGCTCGAAACGGATGGAGCGATGAAATTTCAGCTTAGTATCAAAGGCGGACGTTTGCATTTGGTCAGCAAGGAAATTGCGCTTGGCGGAAGTGGTAAATATCCCTACATGCGCAACGAAATGACCTTCGTTCAAGGCAAATAGCGAACGCTTGTACGTGTGACTTATTTTACGGAAGTATGTGCGCCGCCGATTTCCGGGTAAAAATCCCGACCTTCGTGCATTCGATAACACACATACTTCCAGTAGTTTACGTATGAGGCGATTCTCCATCCTGATTATCTTTTTTGCATTCATTATCAGCCCGGTTGCCGCGCAGCAGGAAGCGCCGCAGACATCGCTGAACCATTATATTGAATTTTTGAGCCAGTCGTCGGAACTGGTGATCCGGCGGTTTAAAATGCTTCGCGATTACCAGGACGACGTGAGCCGCTACCGTAAAAAACCGGATTACGGATTGCGTTTACCGTCGTCGGGGCCTTTGGAAGCATATTATTATCAAAAGGCATTGCATGGTCTGGGTGTAGAAGCCGGTAAGCGGAAGCAGTTGAATGCGGGCCTGGAAAATGTCTGGAAAGTGCTTAACAAGCTCGACGAAACTTGCAAAGCGCTGGAAACCTACGTGCGATTGAAGGATTACGAACGCGACAATCTGAAAAAGTCGGATGGGCTGGTCGCGGAAATGCAGTCACTTTTCGAACGCTATGCTCATGACAAAAATGCATTGTACACGCAAATACAGCAGGTTTACGCCGGTGTCCAGAACCGCCCGTCAACCGATCCCTACATCGTAACGGAAAAGGCGATGGGAGAGATCGTCGCCGCCCAGCAACGATTATTGGAAGCATTGCCTTATTACCTGAACGAAGAAAACAAAGCCGAATGGCCCGTAGCACTGGTACGCCAGAGCATGCTCGACGATGAGAAGGCGTTGGCAACCATTGGAAATACAGCATCGCAGTTAGAATATCCGGCATCGGATATGGTGGGTACATTTAAATCGGCGCTGGCTTCGATGCAGGATATCAAACGGCGCGCGCTGGATGACCATAATTTTGCCGCGCAGCAATCGGCGCAGCATGGTAATGCGGTGTATTTGTCCCTGGTAGAGCAGTTTAACCATGATATGCTGGAATTTTACAAGGCATTTGTCGGGTACAGCAAGCCAGGGCATTTGTTGCTGGCTTATCCTTTTTTCAGTCCGGTCATGAAGTCGGAAGGTTCGGGAGACGTTGCCGCCGCGGGCAAAGGTACTCCGCCTTTTCAGGACAAATCTTTTCAGCCGCTGAATGTGAAAAAAGCAACTGTGCCTGCCAATGCCACATTGATTAAAACATGCAATCAATATGTCGACTGGATCAACCAGTCGTTGCGGCAAATGCATTTGCTGCAAATGATCATGCGCAACTACCAGGGCTCGGCAGAATACTACCGCGACCCGGCGAAGGCTCAAAAACGCGCTAACCTTACTTATTCGCACGAGGAGTTTAAACTTCCTTCTTCGGAATACGCATTGCTTCTGAGTGCCAGCACCGCCATTCCCGAGCCATATCGCAAGTCGGTAACCGGCCAGGCCGAGGTTTTGATGAATATTTTACAGGAAATGGACGGCCTGAGTATCGAACTGATCCGCTACACTTCCGAAAAACAATACCTGCAAGACCAGCTGAAACGCTCCGACGCCATTCTCGACCGCTACCTCGTCCTTTTTGATATACTGGATAAAAAGAAAGAGCAACTCTACAACGATATCCGCCGCATTCACGAAAGCTATCCGAACGCAACGCCGACCAGCTCGTGGTACATCGCGGGTAGCGCCATGCTGAAAACCATGGACAACAGCCACAACGCGATGTTCGGCATGCGCGATTATCTCAAAGGCGAAGCATCGAAAATGCCCGAAACAGCCATGCTGGAAGCCGACAGCCGCCAGTTGATCGCCGATGAATATAAGAACATGAAGGGCCTCCAACGCTACGGCCGAAGCAACGGGCTTTGTCCGTACACGCCTTACGAGGACCTTGGAGCGAATGCAGGCCGATTTGCGGAAAAAGTGCAGCAATACAAACCGGAGACTTCGGGTTTTGCGGCACATCCGTATGAGTCGTTTTACTATTTCTATAACAACGAGCTGGTTTACCAGTACAACAACTTCATAGAACTGTCGAAAGCCGGGCTTTTGAAAACGATCAATCAACCCGATGTCTTCGCATTCAGGCGTATTCAGCCACAAAAATCCGTGACTCCGCCCGCAAAAAATGCCGAGCCGGTGAATGAGAAACCCGTTGAAAAGCCGGGAGAAAAGCGGGTTGAGGACATCGCACAAGTTAAAACGAACAGTGCCGAAGTGCCTGCGGCACAACAACCTCCCGCTCGCAGGGATACGCGCCCGCTCACGAACGAGAGTGCACCCGCGCCCGCAGCGCAGGCGAAGCGCGATACCGTGTACGTAGAGCGCGTACGCGTGGATACGGTGTATGTCGACCGGAATGCGCAATTGCAAAATGTTACACGTTCGCTCGATGGTTTTGCCCCGAACAATATGGTGCTGCTGCTGGACGTATCGTCGTCGATGAACTCGCCTTACAAATTGCCGTTGCTGAAACGCTCTATTAAATCGCTGCTGACGCTCGTGCGGCCCGAGGATATGATTTCGATCGTGCTCTATTCGGGCAAGGCGCGGGTGGTGCTTAAACCCACTTCGGGTGCCAAAGCCGCAGAAATTGCAAGGATGATCGACCTGTTGCAATCCGATGGCGATACCGATGGTAACGAAGGCATTAAACTGGCTTACAAAACAGCCAACAAACAATACATCCGTGCCGGCAATAACCGCATCGTACTCGCTACCGACGGCGAATTTCCCGTCAGCGACGAGGTCGTAGATATGATTCGCCAGAATGCCCGACAGGACGTTTATCTCAGCGTTTTCACTTTCGGGCGCAATGAGCATACCGGCCAGAAACTCAAAAAGCTGAGCGAACTGGGTATGGGCTCCTACGCGCATGTGACCGACGCAAGTGCGGACCTGCAACTGATCCTGGAAGCGCAGGCGAAGAAGCTGGCAGGCAAGTGATTAGCAGGTAATTTCAGGTTAGTCTATCCATCCAAACTTTGAAGTAACCGGTTGTGTAACAGGAAGTGAATACGTGAAGGAACTTTTCTTTATTGGAATAGTTATAGTTAATCCTTCACAAATCGCTTTCTCTCATGACAGCCAAGCCACTCAGCAAGGAGTTTTATTCCTTCACGATCTTCTTTTTGTCGATCCTGTGCATTATATCGCTGATTCAGTCGGTAGCATTGGTGATGATCGGCTCGCAAATGGCGGGCCTGGGATCGTTTAATTCGTGGATTTGGCTCGTCCTCGGAGTGCTGGCCGTTACCAATGTGGCGTTGATCCGATACTTTTGGCACAATGGCTACAATTTGGCGGCGATCGCGTGCGTGGTTTCGTGCGTGGCCGTGTTTTGTCAGTATACGCTGATCCTGGACCGCGAATTGCGGGTATTCTATCAGCAGCATTACCATGCCGTGGCATCTGTGATATTCGGTACGGGCGTGCTTTGGGGGCTAAGCCTGGTATTTACAAAAGCCAGGGAGAAACGATGGCTGCGGCTCTGCGGTATCCTGACGGTATGCATCACACTTTTATTGGCGCTTATATTCTGGCTCTATTTTCAGACAGGCGAAGGCAGCACGAAACTGTTGATCGACAAGACCAGCAGGTGGGTTTCGCTTTTGGCATTGAGCGAGCAGATTTGCCTTATTATCCATTTTCGTCTGGAAGAAAAGCGGTTGGCGGTCACCGACAATGCACCGGCCCAAACCATGCCCGCATTGATAAAACTGGCCGCATTTCTTGGATTGCTGTTTTTGGGATTCAACTTTTCGGTGGAAGCGATCAGGTATAACATGCCATTCAAACCCTCGGCTACCGACTTGCGCCGTTCGAATGCCGTGAATGCGTATCATTTTGTAGATAAAAGCGGTGATTCGCTGAACTACCGGTTGCTGAAACCGCTCGACTACGACTCGACCAAACAATACCCGCTCATCGTGTGCCTGCATCATGGGGGCGCGCACGGGAAGGATAATATGCAGCAGCTATCGGCAGATCCCGCGCCTTTTCTCATGGAACTGCCCACCAGGACCAAATATCCGGCATTCCTATTTATGCCGCAAAGCCCGAAAGGGCTGGGTTTCAGCGGCGCATATGGCAACGCCAGTGTGGATTCGCTCGTTTTCAGGACGATCCGGCAGTTACTGGGGAAGCTGCCGATCGATCGGAAACGTATATATGTCATGGGTATTTCCGGCGGTGGGTATGGCTCGTGGCACTTCATCAGCATGCACCCTGAACTTTTCGCCGCGGCGATCCCCATTTGCGGCGGGGGCGATCCGAAGTACGGCCCCAAGCTCGTTAATGTGCCGATCTGGGCCTTCCACGGCGCGCGCGACAAGCTGGCGCCCGTGTCGCATTCACGCGATATGATCGCTGCGATCCGTAAGGCTGGCGGCCATCCAAAATATACCGAATACGAGTTCGCCGGGCATGGGATCTGGGACAAGGTAGGGCAAGAGCATATTATGGAATGGATGTTCGCACAGCACAAGGAATAGCTGTTAAGGCGTACGTATTTGTTTAATGCAAAAAAGGCCGGTCCGCATCTTCGGGAACCGGCCTTTCAGCATTACAACTGTACATTATGCGCCTTGCTGCGCAGGGAAGTTGATCATCCAGTTTACACCGTACTTATCGCGGAAAGCACCGAAATAGTCGCCCCAGAACTGGTCTTCCATCGGCATTTCGATTTTACCGCCTGCGGAAAGGCCATTGAAATACTCGTCGGCTTGCTCGCGGCTGTCGGTGAAAATGGAAATATAATTGTTGTTGCCCACTGAAAGCGTCTGGCCCATGGAAGGCATAATGTCCGAGGCCATCAGTAGCTCTTCGCCCACCTGCAAAGAGATGTGCATGAGCCGGTTCTTTTCATTTTCGGGCAAATTTTCGGTTCCGGGGGCACCGTCCATTTTGTGCACGGCTGTGAATTCTCCACCGAAAACGGATTTGTAGAAATCGAAAGCCTGCTGGGCGTCGCCGTCGAAGTTGAGGTAAGGATTAATTTTAGGCATAGCTAAAAGATTTTAAAAGGTGATTGGACTTGATTTTAGATTGTTGACGAATGCAAAAGTATAGTCTTGCGCGGTCAATCATGCTCCCTAAAAAGGACATTCACGGGGGGCGGTCGCGACAAATTGAAATTCTTTTCTGAGACTTCAAAATTAACAAATAAATATTGCGCAAGTAAATACTTGCATATATATTTGCAAGTAAACACTTGCATGTTATGAAAGCGCGAAGAGATGTATATCAGGCCATTGCAGACCCGACCCGC
Source organism: Dyadobacter sp. SG02 (assembly GCF_900109045.1). Taxonomy (GTDB): domain Bacteria; phylum Bacteroidota; class Bacteroidia; order Cytophagales; family Spirosomataceae; genus Dyadobacter. The sequence continues at coordinate 26,303 of NZ_FNYL01000024.1, read as the reverse complement.
CGGGCGATCATCGGAATGCTGGCCGGGCAGCCCCAGAATGTGAATGCGATCGCGGAGCAGTTCGATATGACGCGTCAGGCGATTTCCCTACACGTCAAAATACTGACCGATTGCGGGCTGATTTTTATCCGGAAAGAGGGCAGGGACCACATTTGCGAAGCCCGGCTCGACAGCCTGAGCGAGGTGTCGACGTGGGTGGAACAATACAAAAAGCATTGGGAGGCGAAACTGGACTCATTGGAAACCTATTTGGAACAACTAAAAAAAGAACGGTATGGAAAATGAAAAAAGCAGCACGCACGACCGCGAACTGATCATTACCCGAAAGCTGAATGCGCCTGTGGAGCTGGTGTGGGAAGTGTGGACCCAGCCGGAGCATATTGCCAAATGGTGGGGGCCCGACGGCTTCACCAACACGATCACGACGATGGACGTCGTGCCCGGCGGCGCGTGGGAGCTCGTTATGCACGGCCCCGACGGAAAAGATTACCAGAACAGGAGTATATTCAAGGAAGTAATACCCTTCAAGAAAATTGTATATCAACACTTTGCACCCAACTTCCTGACCACGGTCGAGTTTGAAGCACAGGGCGACGAGACCTTTCTACGCTGGCACATGCTTTTCGAATCGGCGGAACAGATGATCCGGATCGTAAAATCGAACAATGCGGCCGAAGGTTTGAAACAGAATGTCGGGAAAATGTCGGCATATCTGGAAGCCAGGAAAGCCGTCCGGCAGTCATGAAGGCGCTGGTCTTTGCATTGCTGGGCGCGATGTTGAATTTATCGGTTCAAGCACAACAAACTCATATGGAACAGTCGAAAACAAGCGGTTATGCACCCGTGAACGGGTTGAAAATGTATTATGAGGTTTACGGGAACGATGGTATTCCGCTGGTACTCATTCACGGCGGCGGCTCTACGATCGAAACGTCGTTCAGCAATATCCTGCCTGAACTCGCGGCATTCAGCAAGATCATTGCCGTCGAATTGCAGGCTCACGGCCGCACAAGCGACCGCGATGCGCCGGAGTCTTTTCAACAGGATGCCGATGATGTGGCCGCATTGCTCCGGTATTTGAAAGTGGAAAAGGCCAATGTGCTGGGTTTTAGCGATGGTGGCTGCACGACCATGCAACTGGCCGGCCACCATCCCGAACTGATCAACAAGATCATCGTAGTCGCTTCCAATTATACCCGCGCCGGGATGATCGACGGCTTTTTTGAAATGATGGATAATGCCTCGCTCGATAATATGCCCGCGCCTTTGAAAGAGTATTATCTCAAAGTAAATCCCGACCCGAAAGGCCTGCAAACGATGTTCAACAAGGACCGCGAGCGCCGCCGCACTTTCGCCGACTGGCCCCAAAGCGACCTCACGCGCATACAGGCGCCCGCGCTGATCATGATGGGCGACAAGGACGTGATCAGGACTGAACACATCGTCGAAATTTCCAAACTGATTCCGAAGGCCGAACTGGTGATCCTACCCGGTGTACATGGCGCATTGCTGGGTGAAATCTGTACCGTCAAAGCCGGTAGCAGGCAGCCCGAAATTACCGCAATGCTCGTAAAGGAGTTTTTGGAAGGAAACTGATTAGCCTAATACCTCCCGGATCTTTGTCCATTTAATTTCCGGATAGCGTGCATTATCCAGCGGTTCAAGTTTGGGTAACCCGCTGAGCATGTTGTGCAAATACTGCATACCCTGCCAGGGCGGGAATACCTCGTCGCGGCCGGGGGCGATCGTGCGCATAATGCGAATCATTGTCGAGAGAAATCCCAATCCGCCGATTCTCCATAACTTGAATTCCTTCCCGAAGGCTTGACCTGCCGCCCGTTGCAAATCCCGTATGGTAGCCACCTCACCCGCAATGTGCAGAAAACGCGGTGCTTGCGAGTCCAGCGCGGCAGCGGCGGTGAATGCGGCTGTATTGGCCATGGTGGTAAAATCCATCGGCTGATCGGCATTGCCCCAGTAAATCACGCGGTTCAGTTTGGGAAGGATTAATGGCGCCTGGTCTTTAAGCAGGTCGGTAAACATGCCGTTGAGAATCGACGTCGCGTGGATCGGCGTGTGGTCGAGGACCGATGCGAATTCGCGGCGTAGGTCCAGGTTTCGGTTGGAGCCGTCGGGCAGTTTCATATAATCAATACAATAGTCAGACGGAATGAACCGCGGCACCCCTGCATCCAGAGCGGCTCTCAGCAAATCGGATTGCATTTCGACAATCACCTCCCGCAGGCCCGACAATGCCGAAACGATGCATTGTGCGTCCCGGAGCGCTTCGGTAAGCATAACGGAATTCTGATAGTCGACCGGGATCACAACCGCTCCCGCTTTTTCCAGCGAAGCCGTTTTGGAGAGGGGCGTGTCCCTGCGTACGAGTGCCTTCACGTGTGCATGCCGCGCGAGGAGTTCCTTGATGATCAATTTTCCCAAATGCCCAGTTGCCCCGGCGACTACGATCGTTTGAGGTGTAATGTATTGTTGTCCAATCATTTGGTGTCAATGCTGTAAAATGTGATTTGGCTTGCCATTGATTGGATTTACAGAAACAATTATGCCAATTGGAATAACGCAAGTCAAAAGAAGCAGCAGTTTCCAATCGGATCGGTTGTCTTTTGCCGGACATTGTTTATTTGCCCTTGATATTGCTTTTGTAACCGATGTTTTAGAATTTGTTAAGAAAACATTCAGATAGGTATGAAGTTGAAATGGTTGCCGGTTCTGATCGCGTCGCTGTTCGCTGTCAAGGGGTTTGGACAGTCAAAATCGGTATCTATTCCTGTTTATAAATCCGGCGATACGACGCTTCATTACAAATGGCAGCGCGAACGGATCGCCAGAATGAAGATGATTGACCCGCTCGCTTCAAATTACGCTTTCCTGCTCCGGATTTCTTGCGAAAACTGGTCAGTGGAAATTAAGTCGATTAATTTCAAAACTATTTCCGGACGTCAATATTTCTTTACCCGAGAAGTTGCCGCTCAGAGTGGAAACAGCGATAGGGATTTACTATTTAAGGTAAAAAGAATAAGCAGAGCCGACGCGCTGGCCATATACCAGGCCTTTAAAAAGGATTCGATTAAGTCAATCCCGGATGAGCAGGCTATCCGCGGTTGGCCGCTTGGCGCTGACGGGATGAGTTATCTTATTGAATACAAGACCTATTCAGCTTACACATTCAAAACCTATTGGGAGCCATCTTCGTCGCGGCACCGGTTAAAGGAGGCCGCGGCGATAGACGATTTTGTAAAGGCAATTGAGGCAAGACTCGGATTGGGGAAGTCCTTCCTGGCTTTTTTGAACACACTACCTCCCGGAACATACCATACGGGCGGCATTACGGTACATACGAACACCGGAAAGAAGGGTAAAATCCGGAAATAGGGCATTCTTTTGCTATAAATCCAGAATGTAATCATGCCGCACCACATCTCCCTCGGGGACTTCCCTGAAAAAGCGGAACTGTTGCTTGGTAAGGACATTGATGGAAGCCTGGTTTTCAGGTGCTACTAATGCGACGAGCGATTCCACGCTACCGCATCTGCGCGCGTAGGCGATAAGCGTGCCGGTGATTTCGGACGCGTAACCTTTACCCCAGAATTCGGGCAGGAGCGCATAACCGATTTCCGTGAAGCCATCCTCGAAAGGTACGATTTTCCCTAAGCCGACATACCTATCGCCGATGCGTTCGTAAACAGCGACAAAACCCATATTGCTATGCTGCCCGTCGGCACGGAGCGACCTTTCGAATCTTTTGCGGGCACCTTCGATATCGAGCCCTGTGCCGCTGATGTGTACCATCACGTCCTGCCGCGATACGAGCCTGAAATAGTCTTCGAAATGGTCGGGAGTGAATTTTTCGTAGCGTAAACGTTCTGAATAAAACTGCATTGTGAAGTGTAAAATGGGATTCTTAATCGGATACATGGCCGGGGGCTGTGCAGTCGAGCTTCATAGCCCCGTGTCTTTTTTAACAAAAAGTTGGCAGAAAGAATTTGGCTATTTGCTGGATTTTCACCGTTACCGACAATTTTTTTGCCATTTATCGCACGTTGAGGGCATAGCAATCCGCCATGGCGGTAACCAAATGTATAGCGAGGTTGCAGGGATGGTAGTCGTGCTGTTTTTGTTTACCAGATGAGGCCGCAGATGGCTTCCTCAATTTGAAAGGAAAAACGGATCATGGAAAATCAAAGTATTATCAGAAATATAGTCAATATCAAAACCCCGCCCGCACAACCTGGGTTTCTCGGCCCCGATCATACGGCCCGGGCCGTGGTTTACGGCGAATTCGAGCATAGCGACCCGTTCATTTTGTTAATGGACGATTTTTTGGACAAGAAGGACGATGAACCGGTCGGAGGACCGCACCCTCACGCCGGTTTTGAAACCGTTTCGTTGCTTTTGGAAGGCGAAATCGGCGATGAAGAGCACACCATGAAGCAGGGCGATTTCCAAATGATGACCGCCGGGAGCGGCATCGTGCATACCGAAACAATCGAAGGCAGGTCGCGGATGCGTTTGCTGCAAATGTGGCTGAACCTGCCGAAAGCCGATCGCTGGACGGCGCCGAGGGTGCAGGACCTTACATTTAAAAATGCGCCGGTTACGGAAAAAGAGGGTGTGAAAACGGTGTTGTACAGCGGTTCGTTTGCGGGGCTGCGTTCGCCGGTCAAAAATTATGTACCGCTCATTGTCGCCGACATCCGGTTGCAGCCGGGCGCGAGGCTTTCCGAATCGTTGTTGGCGTCGTACAATGCATTTTTGTACGTGATAGCCGGCGGCGTGAGGGTAGGGGATGAAGAAAAGGCTTTGGAAATCAATCAGATAGGATGGTTGAATAAAGGCGCGGTGGGTGAGACAAGCGAGCTGATTGTCGTCGCAGGCGCGGAAGGCGCACGCGTGGTGCTATATGCGGGCGAGCCGCAGCATGACCCGATCGTTTCGCACGGCCCATTCATTTCCGACCATCAGGAGGAAATCAAGGAGCTGTATAGTGATTTCCGACACGGGAAAATGCGGCACGTATCGACTCTAACAGCGGGCCAGCGCTTTAATTACTGATCCACGCGCTTTAACAGGCGGTTAATCTTTCTTAATTTGGGCCACATTCAAACCTGACCTGTATGAAAGATAGATTGACCGCCTTTTTAATAGTTATCCTGTTTGCACCCGTTTTCGTATTCGGGCAATCGCCATTGAAAGGATCGGTAGAGCGCATTAAAGTGCATGGAAAATCGCTGGAAGGCAATCTGGAAGGTAACCCGGCCGATCCGGATGTGTCGGTATACCTGCCACCGAGCTATAAAAAGGAGTCGAAACGCCGCTATCCCGTCGTGTATTTGCTACACGGCTTCACCGATACCGACGCGCAATGGTACGGGTTTGTGAAGCATTGGATTAACCTTCCGACGATTGTCGATAAAGTGTTTGCGTCCGGCCAGGCGCAGGAAATGATCATCGTCACGCCGAACGCATTCACGCGCAGTGGCGGTAGCTATTACTCTAATTCTATCACAGCGGGTAACTGGGAGGATTTTGTGTCCAAAGAGCTCGTTTCCTACGTCGATCAGCATTACCGGACGATTGCGAAGGCGACCAGCCGGGGCCTGGCCGGGCATTCGATGGGAGGTTATGGCACGATACGCATCGGCGAGCGGCATCCTGAGATTTTTTCTAGCATTTACCTGCTGAGCCCTTGCTGTCTGGCACCGGGTAACATACGTTCGGCAGAGGCGCTTGCCAAAATCGAGGCCGTAAAAACACCTGACGATATTGCCAAGGCCGATTTTATGACCAAAGCTGCTCTGGCTTATGCTGCGGCATGGTCGCCTGATCCCTCGCGCCCACCATTCTACACCGACCCGATCGTAGAAAACGGGAAACTCAATCCCGCCGCGGAAATCAAGTGGAATGCCAACATGCCGCTGACGAACATCGACCAGTACATTACCAATCTAAAACAAATGAAGGGAATCGGTTTCGACGCCGGCGACCGCGACCAGCCGATCGCTGCCAATATCAAAATACTTCATCAAGTGCTCGATAATTACAAGATTGAGCATACCTATGAAGAGTACCAGGGCGATCACATTAATAAAATAGGCGAGCGGATAGAGTCGAAAATGCTGCCGTTCTTCTCTAAAAACCTTTCGATCAAATAGTCGCAACTATTTTAATACTAGCCTATTATCGGCGAGACAGAGTTCAATTCGGTCGTAAAAGAGTCGATATCGTCCGGTGATAGGAGGATCGTCTTTTTGTTAGTGGCTTTAATTAAAACTAAATGGTCGCGGCGGGTGATGTACCAGATCATTTTGCCGTATACTGAATTGTAAAAGTATCCATAATAGCCCCATAACCCGCCGACACCGAAAGTACGGATCGTGAATTGCAGGTCCTTTTTCACAATGACCTGAACCGATTCCAACGCTTCCCTCGCATAACGTACATCGTTGAGGGGCCGGTGGATAACGAGCTCATGCTCCGTGACACTATAACCGATTGGCCGAAAAATGTACGCCGAGCCATAGGTGATCAGAAGAACGGCGGTTGAGATAAAGAGCCCCGTCCGCTCACCCCGGGAAAATGTCTGGTATTCATAGATAAGAATACCTGCAAACAGTACGGTGATTGCCGTGGTAATGATTTTGGTCGTTCTATCGAGTGAAGCGCTGTATCTCATGACGGTCGAAGCGTATAGGTAATGGCTAAAAGTAGGCAAAATTTTGCCTTAAATCCAGCCATTTCAGCCGCTGCGGTGAAACAAGAATATTCGGAAATTCCACTCAAAAGCATTCTAAACCTTACCGGGAACCTGAAAATCTTTCAGGCTCCCGGTCTAAGTTTACTGCACAACCAGTTTTTCAACCGCTTTTGCATTTCCCGACTCGGCTTTCAGGATATAAATGCCCTGGTGAAGCGGTGCAATATCCAGAAAGCGGTCGGCCGCTTCGAAACGTTTGCTCTGTACGCTGTTCCCGTTTTTGTCAAATATTTGTATGTCAACCGGGTATTCCCATTTGCCTTTCAAATCGAGTTGTACCTGTTTGGAAGCCGGATTCGGAAAAAGTATCAGGCTGTTGACCGGCTCGATAACTTCATCACCGATTTCTTTCTTTTTGCTGGAATAGGCAAATGCAATCACCTTTCCTTTTAATGCGGGTTTCGTCAAATCTACATGGACGAGCTGCTTGCCCGCCGCGTCGGTGGCGGTAAGGATATCGCCTTGTCGCTTAATGGTCAATTCTTTTGCGGCATACCTGAATTGTTGCGCTTGTGCGCCTAATGCGCAGATGGAAAGGATGGCTACGCTCAATAGTAATCGGGAGATTTTCATAGGATGTATAGTTTGGATTTATGAGTTATTTGATGTCCAGAATAATATCGGCGAATTGATGGTTAATTTTCCACTCATGGAAAATGGAGCCTGGATCAAGAAAATGGGCGGTGATGACGTGCGGATTGACGATTGGATTTCCATTGAGGAAAACGGAGTACCGGGGCTGATCGAAAGGAAAGTAAAGCAGCGGGGAGAAAATATTCTTCATTGTTAGCTGCAACTTGTACTCGCCCTGAGGCTGACTGAAAGCTTTCATGATCACGCCTGAGTTTTCAGAATCCACCAGAAGCTCTGTAACCTGGTTCATATTTGGATCGACGAGGGCTAGTTCATTGCCGTTGGGGTCGATCAGTTTCAGCCCGAGGACGAAGTCTGAGGTTTCCAGGCCAAGCCCTTTCTGATCATTCCGGTAACCTTTTAGCTCAATGGTAAAATCGACGAGCTTGGGTGGCTGGGGCTGGTTGGAGCCGCCGGAACCCACCGTCGAGAAGACGTTGTCGGCTGCGAAGATGCCTGCGCACGAGGAAGAGTTTTTTACTGTCACATTAAATTTCTTTCCAGCGGTGAGCGTGCCGGCCGGGACTAACATAGAGGTGGCGGTGGTGGGCTTGTTGCTGAAACCCGGTACTACGGCGGAGGTAGTCGCGTCGCTGATAGTGACCAGGTAAGTGCTGCCCGGATCGAACCATTTGCTATCTTTCCATTTGACAACTAAATCCTGAGCTACATTTACCTGACTTACCAAATCAACCGGAAAGACCACTTCGGGCTGGTCGGGGCAAATGTTATAGTTGAATGGAGGAGACAATGCAGACTTGGCCCCGAGTGGTCCGACGGCCAATACAGCGACTTCAAAGCCCTGTTTGCTATCAAACAACGAAGCATCTACCAAACTCATGCTGAAAGTTTTATCCGGTGTCAGAAAGATAGATGTAAGATTGGAGGACTTTTTCTTGAAATGTATTTCGAAATGGTGTACCAGGTTCAGGTTAAGTGAATTTGCTTTCCACTCAAATACGCCCAGGAAAGCATTAAAGGGGAAGGCAGTGCCGTTCGCCGGACTTTTCATCAACGGGGTAGCGGTAGCTTCTTTGGTCTTTACACGCCAGAACTTATCGCAAAGGCCAAATGCGGGGCCATTTTGCGGAAGCACACGGACGGACAGGTAAGAGCCATCCGGTAATGATGGTAATTCTATCAGGGCCGTGCTCAAATTGCCGGCCACGGTTTTGGTACGGATAATGTTCTGAAATGCTTCATCCGTAGCGATTTGAATGATGTATTGAGTCGATCCGGGAAATGGGTGCCAACCCACCCAAAAGCCAAGACTGCCGACCTCAGCAGCAGGGTCTCCCGGTTTTTGGTTCACAGCTTGAAGGACCGATGTCCTTGGAGTGATGACGTTGATCACCTCCGTTTCAGACCAGGCTCCATTGTTATCTGTTAAGTTTGGCGTATTGAACCGCTTCGCCCGGACCCTCGTGTAATATTCCTTATCGGGTTGCAGCGGGGTATTGATAGCGCCCGATTCTGAAAAATTTCCGGAGAATGGCGCATTTCCAGTGAAAACTATTTTTGTAAATGTGTCGTCTTCGGCTACTTCATAAACATATTGCTCCGCGTTTGCTACGGATTTCCATGAAATAGACGGATCATTCCATGGATTGACTGTCCAATGATCGCCAGGTACGGCATGCCAGAACTTGGTTTGCTTGTCGTCGAGTGTAAATGCATGAGCCGGCCCGTATTGCTGGTAGAGCACACAAAGCGGATTATATCCTTTGCAAAAGTTCGCACCTGCCTTCGTAATGCGTGCGCGGGCGTACACACGTTCGCCCGGACGGTAGTAACCGGTCGCGAAGCCCGAGTAAGCACTCCCCCCGCCCGGTTTGATAACCACGTTGAAGTTCTTTATCAGAACATTCTGTACGTTTTCGGTAAAAGCGGTATTAGTCGCCATCTGAAACGCCCATTCATCCACAGGCAAGCCTTCCCAGGTGACATTTACATTTACGCCCGGCCACGGTTCTACCCCGCTGGCACCATGAGCCGGTGACATATAAAATGGGCCGAGGTTGTTTTCACAAATACCTACGGCACACCATGCATCCATAACGGCAAGGTATTCGGTTGAATGCAGGCCGTAGAGTTGTTCAGTTACTGTAAGTGTTATTTTTTTGAGATCCTTGAAGTCGGTTTTCGCATTAAGATGGTCGAGGCAATTCCAGATGATCTGGATGGCTTTATTGATGCCAATGCCGCTCAATTGGTAAGAGTAGCCAAGGTCGTTGGTTTCAGTTCCCGTAGTACCAACAGCCAGTAGGTAATACCAATGATCGATGACTGTCGCATTCTGATGTTCTGGGAAATCGCCATCTATCGGACATACATTCTCATAATAATTTCCAAAATAGGTATCTGGCTGCTGTTTGGAATTGGGGTCGTCAAACGACCTTCCCGGTACCATAAAACCCTTACCGTGTGTCCATTTATAGAATGCAGGTGAGTTTTGCTCATATTCGTTGAGAATGTATACACCTATAATGTCTGCAAGAGCTTCTTCAAGTACCCGTCTTTCGCTGCAAGGGCTTACTTTTTGCAAGTTAATGTTGCCAACCTTTGTATCGATAATCCCATGTATAAGTTCATGGCCTACAACGTCAATGTGACTTATTTTTTCAGGTTCATTGCCATCGGATTTAAGAAGAAATTCCTTAGCTATGGGATTGTAATATGCGGAGGCTACAAACGACGGTTTAATTTGGCCGAGTATGTTCCAAATTATGGGTTTGCTATTCACAGCCTGGTTATCGAGGCCGATCCAACCGAATTTGTCCTTAATCACTTTAAGCGCTACCTCAGTTCCGAATAACAGGGTAGCGGCGTCGACAGAATTTTTGAAGCCAAAAAGACCATTGTCAAAAAAAGCGTCAAACGGCGGTTGGTTGACGTAAGGGATTTCTTCGAAAAGATCATTAATTGTTCTTATCCGCACCGACGGTAAGCCATTTTCGGGCAGGATTTCGAGGCGTCTTTCCAGAATGCTGCCTCCCGGGTCCGTCGAGTATTCCATCACCCGCATCGGAACTGAATTATAATAATGCTCCGTCAGGACATCCTGCGTCACATTCTTCTCATTGTAGATCTGCGGCTGTGCTTTTACGAATACCGGTGCTGTCAATAAAGCAATACAGCAAAAAAGCAGTAGTAGTTTTCCCTTCATAATGCGTGTAGTTTTAGCACTAAATACATATTGCAAATACCCCGAAAAAACACGGCATTACACCAAAATTTCCAATGGTTAAGAACTAGTCTGGGGATACTTTTAACTAGTTGCGCGAAAGGGTAGAAATAAGAGAATACGCAGAGTAAATAATCGGTTCCGGTTGAAAAATGGGAGAAGGAATATTGGGTAACAACCGGCCTTATTCATGGGAAAACATATCAGTGGCACCCTATGAAAGAGCACAAAGTTCCTATCGGAGATAATATACGTTTACTAAGAAACCGGCTGGGTTATTCCCAGGAGTATGTAGCCGGGCGGCTCGGGATTTCCAAGCGGCGGTACCGGCAGCTGGAAAATGAAGAACAGGATTCGATTACAATGGGCCGGCTTTCAGAGATCGCGGTGGTGCTCGAAACGGATATCGAGACATTGGTGAGCCTGCATAAGGTGAAGTTTTCGAAAACAGATTCTCAGCAGGGCGATAATCAGGTATTGCATCAACTGATACAAACGCAACAGGAGCTGATCATCGCCCTGAAAGGCAAGACCAGCTCCGAATAGTGGTTTTCAGGATATGTTTTTACTCGCTACGAAGACTCTTCACGGGATTGAGCAGTGCCGCACGGATCGCCTGGTAGCTCACAGTCGCCAATGACACGACAATGGCCAGGAAGCCCGAGACTGCAAATATCCACCACTGAATGCCTACCCGGTATTCGAAATCATTGAGCCATAGGTTCATGACATACCAGGCAATGGGTACCGCTATTACAATGGAAATGACCACAAGCGCCATGAATTCCCCCGAAAGTAAAGCGGCAATGCTCATCACTGATGCACCCAGTACTTTGCGCACACCGATCTCCTTTACCCGGTTTTCGGCCATGTAGGCGGCGAGACCGAACAGTCCCAGGCATGATATGAAGATGGTCAGACCTGCGAAAATGCCTGTCAGTTTGGCTACGCGACGGGTGTCTTCAAATTTCAGGGCATAATCCTCATCCACAAAATGGTACTCGAAGGGATATTCCGGATTGTAGCGGCGGAAAATGGCTTCGACGGCAGGCATAAGGTCGGCCGACGGTTTTTCCGCATTGAGTTTCATATGGATCACATTAAAGTAGCTCTGTGCTCCCTGGATGACGAGCGGGGACTGGCGGTCGTAAGGCGAACGCATCACGAAGTCTTTCACAATGCCCACAATATGATATGGAGTGCCATTGGCTTTGATGGTCTGCCCGATAGGGTCCTTGAACCCGATGATTTTAGCGGCAGTTTCATTGAGCAATACTGCCGAAGAGTCGGAAGGAAATTGGGTAAGGTCCATGTCGCGGCCCTGAATGAGTTGCAGGCCGGCAGTTTTGACAAGCCCTTCATCTTCCGTAAACAAGTCGAAATCGATTTTCTCGGCCATGTTTTTGCCCGGCCATTCGATGGACCAGGTGTCGGAGGAGACGCTGCTGAGCGGCGAAGCGGTTTTGGTAACGGACGTGGCGATGCCTGTGCTTAACAACTCACGTTTGATCTGCGCATAGTGCTTGCCCAAATCACCGGTGATCCAGTGATAAACAACCTTTCCGCGGTCATAGCCTGGGTCGCGGTTCTGTGCATGGCGGATTTGCTCCACCACGATCAGCGTCGAAATGATCAGCACGATGGCGAAGCTGAACTGCACCACCACCAGTACTTTCCGCGGACTAAATGTCGATTGCGTCCTTTTAAATGCACCTTTTAGCACACTGATCGGTTTGAACGACGACAGGTAAAATGCAGGATAGCTCCCGGCAACGATGCCGGTAAACAGGATAAAGGCAAGCGCTGCGGCCCAGAACGTCGGGTTGGTTACCGGTACTTCGAGCTCCTTGTTAATCAGCGTATTGAATGCGGGCAGCACGAGGTAAACAGCCAGCAGTGCAATGGTTCCCGCGATCATCGCGATCAGGATCGATTCCCCGATAAACTGGCCGACCAGCAATCCTTTGTTCGCGCCGGCCGTTTTGCGGATGCCTACTTCCTTCGCGCGTTTTTCGCTGCGTGCGGTACTGAGGTTCATGAAATTGATGCAGGCGATCAGCAGGATAAATGCCGCGATCACACCGAACAGCCGCACGATGGCGATCCGCCCGCCTACGACCTTGCCATTTTCGAAATTGGAATACAAATGCCATTGGGTAATAGGATGGAGGAATACTTCGTGCTCCTCGGTTTTATTGGAATGGCGGATCGTGATATCCCTGATTTTTCCAGCAAAAGTTTCCGGATTGGTGCCCGGTTTCAGCTGTACATATGTCCGTACGGTGTTGAATGCCCAGCCATCGTCTGCCGAGCCGATTTTTTTCAGGTATTCGATCGGAAGAATGTATTCAAACCTAAATTCGGTGTTGGGCGGAAGGTTTTGCATCACGCCGGTGATCGTGAAGTTATCCTTGTCTATCGAAATCACCTTGCCCAGCACATCCTCGGTACCGAACATTTTGATGGCCATTTTCTGGGTAACCACGATTGAACTGACGGAATTGAGCGCGGTTTGTGCATTTCCCTGCAAAAGCGGGAAGTCGAACATGCTCAGGAAACCGGGATCGGTGATAATGGCCTCGCTGGAAATTTTTGTGTCGCCCACACGCGTCACGAACCATCGGGAGTAGTTGCGCGAGATTTCGCTTACCTCGGGATATTCCGCTTTCAGGGTCGGGCCGAGTACCTGCGGCGTGGAATTCCAGCATTGCAGCTTGCCGTCGAATTTACCGCGGTTCCAGGCTTCATAAATGTAATCCTTGTGTTGATGGAAGCGGTCGTAGCTGATTTCATTATGCATCCAGAAAAGGATCAGCAGCGCACTTGCCATGCCTACGGATAGTCCCAGGATATTGATCGCCGAAAAAGCCTTGTTTCGGAGCAGGTTCCTGAATGCGATTTTGAGATAGTTTTTTAGCATCTTGTTGTTCTTCCTGATAAATCAGGAATTTTTAACTCAAATAGCCTGCCAAAATGCTAATCAATTAAAAATCAATAATTTGAATAATTGTATGAACAGAATTATTGTCCGGTAACGAACAGTGTACGTTCGCGCCGGAACGCTAAGGTTTTATCGGTATAATTCAAATTCCATTATTCCCATCGCACCGCCCGGCTCGCCTTGTTTTTCCGGTTTCAGCGACCTGATTTTGAAATAGCGCGCGTCGACCGGATTAAATTTCAGGTCGATATTACGATCCGAATTGTCCTTTTTATGCAACAGGGTCGTCCAGGTCTTGTTGTCCGGGGATGCCATTATGAGGAATTCGGTTGAGTAAGCGGTTTGTGAAAACGTTACTTTCACCTCCCTGATCCCGCTTTCGACTTTCGTAAGGTCTACCAACAGCGTCCAGGGGTATTGGCCGCCGGCCACCGCCATCGTGGCAGGGTCGCCGTCAACGCCGTTTTCCGCGAAATAAATCTGGCTGGACGGGCCCAGTACAGCATCGTTATTGGCCCGCAGGAATGCCGGTTTTCCCAGCGCGAGATTGACCTTGGCGTTCTTGTTATCCGCCTTTTCGTATTTCAAACTAAGCAACTGGCCGACTTTGTCGTCGACAATAGGGCGCTTCGTGCCTTGCGGGCTCAGTATGTTGTATTCAATGATCCGATAGTCTTCGTTGGCGGGGGCATTTTTTAAATCGTCCGGTACAAATTTATCATGCTCGTTTTCGCGAATGCTGATCATGTACGATTTCCCGGCTTCCAGCGTAAGTGGTGGAACAGGAGCGTATTGGTAGCCGTCATCCGCAACGGGTAATGCCTTGGCGTTCAGGGAGGCAGTCAAAATGGGGCGGTCGTCGGTATAGCGCGTGACGATGATCGAATGCCTGCCATTGTTCCCTTCCAGATACTTTCGCCCGACTTCCGTGAGGCGGATCGGCGAGGGGCCTACCGTGATTCGCATTCCGCGGTAAAAGCCTTTGGGTTCCGTTTTCCCGGCAGATTCCGTGGCGGCCAGCCGGGCTACCGGCGCGGCTGAACGGGCAGCGGCAGCCGTCGTACCGGCATTGTTCAAACCGGAACCGGGTAAAACGGTAAATGTCTGGTCAAAGACTTTGCTGGCAGGTTTCCCGGGCTCAACCGATATTGCCTGAACGCGACTCGTCCTGGTGATTGAAATAGGTGCCTTGTAGGGTTTGGACGCAGTTGTAGGCCGATTCCCGTCAACGGTATAATATATTTTTGAACGTGGTGACGCCGTTAGTGTCAGCTTCTGTGCCTTATCGTAATCGACCGTATCGGAAAGGGAAGCGCGCGGCGTTTCGCTCCATCCCTGGTTTTTCTTGACGAAAGCGGCGATCTGTTTCAGTTCATCCGCATAAATGTCCGGAAAAATATCGCCGTTGGCCGGTACCGGGTAGGCCATAATATAGGTTGCGCCCACTTCCCAGTTTTTTTTGATGTTTTTGATCATCATATCCAGCGGCTTTGGAGACCTTAGTTTGGGGTCTTCCCGCCACGACCATGTGTTATCCAGCAGGTTGTCGACCTCGATGGCCAGTTTCTTTTTGACGGGCGTCGGTTTCGCCACTTCCAGCGCTGCTTCGTGCGCCGACGTGCCACCCTCGTAGATGATCACGTCGGTATTCGGATATTGGAGTACGGTGCCGCCATTGTACACGCCCGTATTGTTGGCAAAAATAAGTTTGGGATTATTCGCCCGCATGATCGGGAGCATCTTATTCCAGGGAAACCAGTTGTAATCGAACGAGTAAAGTTCTGTCGCTGCGGTCATATCGATCCACAAGCCGTCGACGCCCATCAGCACAAGTTCTTTGATTAGTCCCAGGTTGAGTGTACCGTACGTGCCGTCCAGGCCGGTATCGACCACATCCTTGTTCCATGCCTTGTCGGGAGCGAAATAGGCTATAAACTTGATCCCCTTCTTGTGGCATGCATCGATTAGCTCCTTCACGAGGTTCCGTTTGGTTTTCAATTCGAGCTTGCTCGGGGTTACCGAGGGCCATAACCGCACACCGTCGCCTGCATTGATCGTGACGGTCAGTACCTTGCCTCCCAGGTTTACCACAGTTTGCGCCCATTCGTCGGCATTGAACTTGGTAATCCTTTTTTCAAACTGCGCGATGCCATCCTTGCCTTTGAGTGAAGGTTGGGTGAATACTCCCCACTGGATAAAGAAACCGAATTTAGCGTCCGCAAACCATTTGGAACGAAATGGGGCGGCTTCGAAAACGAGTGGCTTGGTGGTGGAGGCGCCTTTTGCGTCGGTTACCCGGGCAGTGAACGAATAGTTGCCCTCCTTGCTGGCCATTCCGCGGATTTTTCCGCTTTTATCCATTTGAAGTCCTTTGGGTAACTGGCCGCCGGCAAGCGCCCAGGTGTAAGGCGGCGTGCCGCCCTCGGCAGTCAGTTGGAAGAAAGGCGAGGGACCGGCCTCCGTCCATGACTGGTAAATGATGTTATCGACGAATGCCGGATATAGGGAGGTTTTGGGATTCTTTTGGTATTCTCCGGACGATGTGGTGGTGATTTTCAGACCGGTATTTTGTCCGGAAACAGACAACGAAAATGATAGAAATGTAAACAAGGCGCCCACAATCAATTCAAAAATCCTTTTCATAACATCAAGGTTGTTTTGGCAAATATGGCTAGAAATATTGTGCCAAAGTGATCACAAACGCAAAAGCCGCTTTTAAAAGGTAACTTTCATTTACTTCCCGAGTTCTGCACTTTTGTGAGGGTAGCGTGTTGGAAACGTATGTCCAGACGGTAAATACTCCAAGAGATTTTGTAATATTCCGATAATGCCTTTGCCAGGCGGGATGTGTTGAGAGAGGAGAAATTGAAGGAAAAGAGGCTACTTAATTAAATAATGTACATACATATATACATATGAACTATATTTATATAAAAATTGAACAGCGGGATGAAGAACACCATTCTGATTTTAGGGATTTTCGTTTTTTCATGCATTGGGCGGGCGCTCGGGCAGGCTCGTACGGGCCGTGATATTAATGTAAACGAATTCACGGCGTCGCCGGCACCGGAGTGGTCGGAGCTGTTCCTGCGGAAATCGGGCTGGCTGGGGGGCGACGGTATTTTCGCCATCCCGTTTTCTGGCCGCGATGGCGAAAAGCAGGATAGTGTTCTGTTCCTTTTCAGCGATACGGTACTTGGTGAAATTGATGGTGACACGCTGAAATCCGGCTTCACAATGGTAAACAATTCCGTGGCATTGTTGAAAGGAAAAATTCCCGATGCAAACAAAGCCGCATTCAGGATTGCAGGGACCCGTGAAGCACAGCGGTCGGTATTCATCCCGAATGCCGACAAGCCCGACAAGGATATCTATTTCTGGCTCGGCGACGGTTTTGTGAACCCCGATGCCGGCAAAGATCTTTTTATTTTCGCCTACAAAATCACCAACACACACGATAACTCGGCATTCCCGTTCAAGGAGTCGGGCAATTCGGTGATCCGTATTCCGGCCGGCAGCCAGTTTCCCTACGCTAAGCAACGGCAGTTCGAGCTGCCTTTCAGTGACTACAATGCGGGCGGAGAGACGATTTCTTTCGGTGCGGGCGTATACAACAATAGCAAAGCCGCAGGAGAAGTGTCACCGGATGGTTTTGTTTACATTTATGGCACAAAAGGGCCTACTAAAAAACTGGTTGCGGCAAGAGTGAAACCGGCTAAGCTCACCGTATTCGATCAATGGGAGTTCTGGGGCGGAAATGGCTGGTCGAAGAATGTAGCGACGGTTGCGGCTTTGAGCGATTCGGTTTCGAACGAATTAAGTGTGAGCATGCTGGCGCCGGGTAAATATGCATTGGTTTACCAGTTGAGCAGTATTTTTCCCGAAATCTGCATGCAGGTAGGGCCGACGCCGTACGGGCCGTTCGGGCCGAGAATTGTTTTGTACAAGACGTCCACCGATATCAAGGACCCGGATTTGTTTACCTATAATGCCAAAGCCCATCCCGCATTATCGGCACCGGGCGAATTACTCATTTCATATAATGTCAATACTTTCAAATTTCTGGAAGTTTTGCCCAGGCAACCCAACCTTTACCGTCCGCGTTTTGTACGGGTCAGATTCAGCCAAAGCTCCAAATCCAAATAACAATGTCTTCGAATTACGATAAGTTTCCATTCATAGAAGTAAGCAAATCATCCGACATGTGCTTTGTGGGTTGGGATGGGATTTTTGAGGAGATAACGCACTTTGTCGAGGCGACAAACAAGTCGAAATGCGTGATCTGCATAGATATGTACCATGGCGTAGAGGCGGAGCCCGTGCGCGAGGCGATACTTAGCCATATGGGTTCCGCCACGGTGATCCATACCGGGGATGTGCTCGAAAGCGTGGAGAAGGTCAGCGCGATGGTGTATCCGTACGTGACGGACGATCAGGTTTTTGGGAAAATGAATGACCTGGAAATAGCTGATTTCTTTGATTCCGGTAAGCTGGCTCAGGTTCGTGAGCGCGTCCGTAATATCAGTTCGGGAATAGTCATTATTTATGGAGAGGGCGCTGCCCTTTTTGCCGAGCCCGATTTACTGATATACGCCGATCTGGCCCGGTGGGAAATCCAGAAAAGAATGAAGCGCGGCATTGTCGGTAATTTTGGGATGGATAATGCCGATGATAATTTCGCATTGAAATACAAGCAGGGCTACTTTCTCGACTGGCGTGTGCTCGACCGGCATAAGCTCCGTTTTTTCGATAAAATCGACTATTTTATGGATGCCAGCCTGCCGGACGAACCCAAAATGGTGGGCACCGAGGCTTATCATAAAGGCCTGGACAAAGCCGTGAAAAGACCTTTCCGGGTCGTGCCGTTTTTCGATCCGGGGCCGTGGGGAGGGCAGTGGCTGAAAGAAGTGGCCGACCTGGACCGGGAAGAAGTAAACTACGCCTGGGGCTTCGACTGCGTGCCGGAGGAAAACAGCCTGCTTTTCAAGTTTGGCGAATGCATTTTCGAGTTACCATCGATCAATCTCGTGCTTACCCGGCCGCAGCAGCTGCTTGGCGAGCACATCTACCGTTCGTTCGGCGCCGAATTTCCGATCCGTTTCGACTTCCTGGACACCATGGACGGCGGTAACCTCAGCTTGCAGGTGCATCCCACGCGGCAATATATCAAGGAACATTTCGGCATGGATTACACCCAGGACGAAAGCTATTACTTCCTGGAAGCCGGTCAGGACGCTTGCGTATACCTGGGTACGCGCAGGCACGTGAACGCGGCCGAAATGATCGCCGACCTGGAAAAAGCGCAAAGCGGACTGGAAGATTTCGATGCGGATAAATATGTGAATAAACTGCCTGTCAGGAAGCACGACCATATTTTGATACCCGCCGGTACGATCCATTGCTCGGGAAAGAATGCGGTAGTACTCGAAATTTCGGCCACTCCTTACATTTTTACCTTCAAATTGTGGGATTGGGGAAGGCTGGGACTCGACGGAAAACCGCGGCCTATCAATATCGAACACGGCAAAAATGTGATCGACTGGGCCCGGGACGAGGATTGGGTGAAGGAAAACCTCTTCAACAATGTCGAACAGATTTCCATGAACGGACATTCGCTGGAAGAATCGACCGGCTTGTTTAATACACAGTTCATCGAAACCAGAAGGCATTGGTTCGATGGAAAAGTGACGCATCGTACCCATGGCAATCTGAACGTGGTTAATCTCGTGGAGGGTGAGGAGGTGGTTGTGGAGAGTCCTGACGGGCTTTTTGAACCCTATGTGATCCATTATGCGGAGACTTTCATCGTGCCTGCGGATGTGCCTGCGTACACGATAACCCCATTCGGAAAAAGCGTGGGCCAAAAATGCGCCACGCTCAAAGCCTATGTGAGGAAATAAGCTTAGTCTCGCATATTATTTCGGTGCGTGGGCAAATTTGCTATTTTTGCTTTTGTCTATCTGCAATCCGTCAATATGAAATTTAGTATCGATCACAAGAGTCCGGTTCCTTTGCACATCCAGGCGGAGAACTTATTGCGCAACATGATCAGCTCCCCGGAACACCTGGACGGGAAGTTTCTGCCGAACGAAGTTGAACTGGCGAAGCGGCTGGCCATCTCCCGGTCGACCTTGCGCCAGGCGCTCAACAAGCTGGTGTATGAAGGATTGTTGATCCGGAAAAAGGGGGTCGGGACGAAGGTGACGGAGCCTGTAATTAGCTCAAAATCAAAAAACTGGCTAAGTTTTACGCAGGAGATGAATGCGCGGGGCATCATTGTGAAGAATTTCGAGCTGCACGTGACCTGGGTTACCCCCGACGAGAAAATCGCCAACTTTTTTGACATCGGTACCGACAAAAAAGTACTGAAACTGGAACGGCTCAGGGGCAAGGCCGAGGGGCCGTTCGTTTACTTTATTTCCTATTTCCATCCCCGCGTAGGACTCACGGGCGAGGAAGATTTCAAACGGCCTTTGTACGACATTCTCGAAAAGGACCATATGGTGATCGCTACCCTGTCGAAGGAGGAGGTCAGCGCCATCGCTGCCGACAAATTCACTGCCGCAAAGCTCGAAGTGGAACCGGGAAGTCCCATTCTTTTCAGAAAACGTTTCGTATTCGACCAGGGCGAACGGCCCATCGAGTACAATATCGGCTACTATCGGGCCGACAGCTTCGTGTACACCGTCGAAAGCGTAAGGGAGTAAAATTTCAGACATAATCATTCAAACTCAGGCCCGGGCAAACGTCCGGACCTTTGTAATTACATTCGCCCTTCTTCCGCGTATACGGCTTCTCGGGCAATTTTTTGTAAAACAGCGTTTACTAATAAAATTCATACAAAATCCATGAATTATTATTTCCATGAATATTTGTATGTTCGGTTATATGTTAATATGTTTGTACATATTAAAAGTGCGATTACTGAATACCATTGCTGACTAACGCGAGCATTGCTCCGAGGGTTACTGTGTGCTTTTTATTTTAAAAAATGCCTGTCAGAAGCCCGAATGGCTTACACGAGTTGAGCAATAGCGGCTTTTTTGCGGCATCGACTGGTGTAGGCGAGATTAACGTTTACTTATTACCGTTACTAATTCATCAGCAAACCCCGGCGTATTACGAACAGAACCCGGCTGGCCTTCCGGCTGGCAGGCAAGGATTTTCATATTCAAATCTATTCCTTAACCTATGAAACCAAAACTACTGATTGAAAGTGGGCACGGTGCTTCGTGTGCCGCATTGGGGATTGTGTTGATGGGGTTTTTCGCTCCCGTAACGTGGGCGAATGCAGGCCCGCTCAGCCGTGCTCCGGGCGTCGTCACGCCGGGCGTCGTCACGCCGGGCCTTGTCACGTCGGGCATAGTAAAGCATGTCAAACACATTAACCGTGCCGAACAGGCTGTTTCCGGAAAGGTTACCGATGAAAACAATGCGGGCATTCCTGGTGTGAATGTTCTCGAAAAGGGGACCAACAACGGCGTGGTGTCCGATCAGGATGGCAATTACTCCATTCGCGTGAAGAACGGAAGCAGCGTGCTGGTTTTTTCATACATCGGCTACACGAGTAAGGAAGTAACGGTCGGCTCACAGTCGACGGTGCAGGTGAAACTGGACGTGTCGCCACAGGAACTGAATGATGTGGTGGTGGTCGGTTACGGCACGCAGAAAAGGTCGGAACTGACCAATGCGGTCGTGCAGACAACCGGCGCGGAGATCAAGAAATCGAACGCGGTATCGCTGTCCAACTCGCTCGCGGGACGTATGGCGGGCGTGTACGTGACACAAAGAAGCGCCGCACCGGGTTTTGACGATGCGCAGATCCTCGTAAGGGGCGCCAATACGTACCGAAATACCTCGGCGCTGATCGTAATCGACGGCGTAGCCAATGCAGACCCCGACGGGCTTAACCGCCTGGACCCCAATGATATCGAATCCATTTCCGTATTGAAAGACGCTTCTGCGGCTATTTACGGTGCGCAGTCGGCGGGCGGGGTTATCCTGGTAACCACCAAAAGAGGTACCACCGGCAAACCCGCATTCGATTTCTCTACCACGCAATCGTGGCAATCGCCGACGATGAAAGTGAAGTCAGCCGATGCATTTGAATATATGAAGGTGCTCAACGACAGGCGGGCGCTCGAAGGAACGCCCCCGGATTTCCCGGATGCATTGGTAGAAGCGTTTCGCTCAGGACAGCGGAGGCCTGAAAACTGGTGGAATGCCCTGATAGGCCCGCCGGTGCGCCAAACCCGTTACTCGCTGACAATGAGAGGTGGTAGCGAGCGGGTAAGGTATTTTGTGTCGCTGGGAACGGCGTCGCAAGGCGGCATTCTCCGGGGCGATAACAAGTCGAAACTGAGACAATATAATGTAAGGAGCAATATCGATGTAACGGTTACGAAGGATTTCGAGGTAGGTCTCGACCTTTCGATCCGTGAAAAATCGACGCAGACACCCCAGGGCGGGGCCGGTGGCGAAGTCGGTTCGCTGGCAAGTACCAGCCCGTTGCAGGAAGCGTATATTGGCGGCGATTACCGGTATCCGGGCGAAGGATGGTCGCACCTGAACCCGGCTGCGCGCGTGCTCAGCCCCGGTTACAGGAAATATAAATCGGATGTTGCCAACGGAACGCTCCGGGCGAAATACTCCATTCCCTTTATAGACGGATTAGCGCTGGACGGCTTCCTTTCCATCGTGAAAACGGTCGATTACACGAAGCAGTTCAACTACGTGTGGCCCTATTACGAACGCGCTCCGGATGGATCGATCGTGCAGAAGCAATCCAGGTCGGTGGAGGACATTGGTTTGAGAGAGGATTTCAAACAAAGTTTACGGACTACCGGAAACGTGAAGCTTTCCTACACAAGAGCTTTTGCGAAAGACCATAAAGTGTCCGCTTTTGTAGCTTACGAGCAGATGAGCTATGACGATAACAACTTCTGGGCGCAACGCCTCGGCTACGATTCGCCGCTCATCGACCAGCTTTTCGCGGGAAGTACCAACCGGTTGAACTGGAACACCGACGGTCGTGCAACCGAATCGGCCCGTCAGAACTTCTTCGGGCGTGTCAGCTACGATTTTAGAGAAAAATACCTGTTCGGTTTCAGTGCGCGGTATGATGGTTCGCCGATTTTCCCGAAAGAAACCCGTTTTGGATTTTTCCCCCAGGTTTCGGCTGGCTGGGTGATCAGCAATGAGGCGTTTATTCCGAAGAATGTCATCAGCAATTTAAAACTACGGGCTTCCTGGGGACGTCTGGGTAACGACAGGGTAGATCCTTTCCAATACATCGCAGCCTACGGATACGACGCAGGCTGGGTGGTGAATGGGGTAGATGCCCGTGGCATTGCCGTTAAATCGACGCCCAATCCTAACATTACCTGGGAAGTGAGCGAGAAGACCGATTTGGGGATTGAAACAGCATTTTTAAACAACCGCCTCACTGTGGAGGTGGATCTTTTCAGAACCAAAACTTCTAATATCCTTGGCAGGAGACAAGCGTCCATCCCAAGCTACACGGGGTTGATTCTTCCGGATGAAAACATTGGTAAAATGAATAGTCAGGGGATCGAGTTCCAGGCAGGTTACCGCCACAACTTTTCAGACCTGACATTGCGGGTGAACGGAAATATCTCTTACAACAAAAACGAAATCGTTTACTTCGACGAAACGCCCCAGGCCGAGCCTTACCAGAAGCTGGAAGGGCAGCCATTTGGGTCCAGGCTGGTGTACAAATCCCTCGGCATTTACAGAACCCAGCAGGATCTCGACAACAGCGTGAAGTATCCGGGAGCGACGCTCGGGGGGCTCATTTTCGCAGATTTGAACAGCGATGGCATCATCGATAGCAACGACCGGTATATGTTCAATACTACCAATAACACAGCCAGAGACCCTGTTACCGGGCTGGATGTTACTACGATTTTTCCCAAAAGTCAGTTTGGTCTGAGCGTAGGCCTGAACTACAAGGATTTCGACCTGACCGTGTTGTTCCAGGGACAAAGTGGTGCCAAGCTGCGCCTTAATACGGGCTTCAACTCCGGCGCGGGAGGTAACGGGCTGCGCTACGTGGCGTTGAACAGCTATTCGCTCGAAAATGTAAATTCGGAACTTCCGATGATCGCCCCGACCGGCCTGGCCAACTCGGACAGTGATTTCTACTATCACACCGCCAACTGGATGCGTATGAAAAACATGCAGCTGGGCTACACGCTTCCCAAAGCTCTGGTTTCCAAAGCCCGGATCACCGCTTTACGCGTTTACGTGTCCGGCGACAATGCATTCATGATATTCAATTCGCTTAAAAAGTTTGGTAACGGCGATCCCGAGTTCCTGAGCGGAAACGGCGGAGCGTATCCCAACATGAAGACCCTGAGCGTCGGACTCAACCTTACTTTCTAATCAGCTAACCTATGAAATATTCAGTCATAAAAAATCACGTGTTGAAGCGGGCGTTCACGATGTCGGTGATAGGCATCATGGGTGCAGCTACTTCATGTAACGTGCTGGACAAGAAGCCGCTGGATGCGATATCGGATGAGGCGGTGTTCAACGATGCGGTTTTTCTTCAGAACTATGTATATAATGTTTACAATGGTATCAAGCCCCCCTGGGCACCCGGTACCGGCGGCTACGATGCATTGACCGATATTGCCGTGAACCAGCCCGAAACCCACGAGCGTTCGGTAGGTATTCGCAACTATATCGAGGGAAACATGACCGCCGACAACGTAAACGACCTCGCTGCGATCGTAAACGGGTTGCCGGCAGCGACGCCGCTCTGGGATTATGAGTATGGTTTTATCAGAAAGGCCAATGTGTTTTTCGAAAACATCGAGAGTTCGACCATTGCTGCCGACAAACTGGATCCAATGAAAGGCGAGGTGCATTTCCTGCGCGCCTGGATGTACTTCGAGCTGATGCGAACATTTGGCGGTGTACCTATCATTACCAATAGTTTTCAACTCAATTCGGAGAGCTTCGATGTGCCTCGGAACACCTTCGACGAATGCGCACAGTTTGTGTTGGGCGAGTTGGATAAGGCCTCTGGCTTCCTGGATGGCGTACCGGTGAATACAGGCAAGATCAGCAAATCCGCTGCACTGGCGTTCAAGGCCAGGGTACTGCTCTACCTCGCAAGTCCGCTTAATAACCCATCCAATGACCAGGCTAAATGGAAAGCCGCCGAAACAGCGACAAAAGCGGTACTCGATCTAGGGTTTACATTACACCCGCAATATGCCGAGCTGTTCAGAAAACCCTTGAAAACCGACGAAACGATTTTCGGAAAGTCGTTCACGCCCGCCACGAGGATACCCGGTTGGGGTTACAACTACGACTACTGGCCCAGCGGCTTCGATGCCCAGTACCGCATCGCGCCCACGCAGAATTTTGTGAACATGTTCCAGATGACGAACGGGGAATACCCCTACCAGGCGGATGGCGTGACGGTGAATGCCGCTTCGGGATACGATCCGCAGAAGCCGGAGAAAAACCGGGACCCACGGTTTTATGATGCGGTGATCTACCCGGGAGCAGGCCCGTTGAACATTATCGACGGTTCGAAAAGCACCCAGCGCCTTTACGAATATTGGGAGGATGCGAACCCGAATCCGGATAATGCGCCGCCTTACATTAACCCCAACAAGGTGGACCCCAAAAACGGCCAGAACCTGTTCGATTTCGGCCGGGATTCCAAAACTTATTGGGTAAAAGGCCTTACGCCTTTCCACTGGCGGGTACAAACGGGTTACACCTTTAAAAAGGCCACCGACTTCGCAGGCCCGCGCGCGAGCTTCGATAACGACTATAACCAGGTGGTGGTATTTATGAGGCTCACGGAGTTTTACCTGAACTATGCCGAAATACAGATGGCTTTGGGTAACGAAGCGGTAGCGAGAGAGTACATCAATAAGGTCAGAAAGCGCGGCTCGGTGAATATGCCGGATATCAAAAGTACCGGCGCGGCGCTCCTGCGGGATTACCGCAACGAAAGGGCTATCGAGCTGCATTTGGAAGATTCGCGCTTCTTCGATCTCATGCGCTGGAAAGCCGCTCCCGGAAATGTGGATATACCCATCCGCGGGCTCACGAAAGTGACTATGGACTGGACGGCCGCCAAACCCGGCGATGCGTTGGGGAAACTCAGCTACACCTATGGCGTCATTCCGGAAGCGGAAGTACGGAAACCCTGGAAAGGAGATCACTACTACCTTTTCCCTATTCCGAATACAGAGATCCGCAAAAGCAACGGAATGCTCAAACAGAACCCCGGTTACTGATCGGTTATTTCAAATCTCATAGTGAATTAGTAAATAGTTGAGGTATTTTGGATCAATGGCGGGTATTCCCCGCCATTTGTTTTTTTGTGCGGTGTTAGGGGAGGAAGGGATGGAGAAAAGTCGGTATGGCCCAATGCCGTTGGGGCTGACCCAAAAGCAAAAAGCCCTTTTTCTACTATGTAGAGCGAGGGCTTTTTTGTATTTTTAATTACGACATTAGAAATACATGGGCAAGATAAAAAAATCTGTTGTTTTTAAGGAATATGACCCCGGGCAATTGCTATTGTTGCCCCCTTCACTGGAAGAGCTGATCCCACAGGCACATTTGGTCCGGGTTGTCAACCAGGTTGTCGAACGAATGGACATCAGCGAGCTGGTCAACCTTTACGAAGGTGGTGGCACCAGCGCCTACCATCCACGGATGCTGCTGAAAGTGTTGTTATACGCGTATTGCATGAAAATATACACGGGCAGGAAGATAGCCCG
>NZ_FNYL01000029.1 GCF_900109045.1 Dyadobacter sp. SG02 | reverse complement strand
AGGCCAGGCTGGTTGGCTGCATTGTTGTTCTGGGTAACGTCCCTTCCATTGACGGACATATCTTTCCAGATATTTTTAGCGCCGGCAGCATTTACACCGTCATTAGCTTTGTGCCACATCAGAAGATTTGCGACTACCCCGCCCGGTGCCTGAACAAAAGCCGCGAAAGTGAAGAACTGCCCGTCTGCCAGGCTGACGTCCGCGTAATTGTAGGAAACACCATTCACTATCTGCGTGGCAGTCATACCGGTAGCAGGATCGGAACTGTCGATGGTTGCATCTGAGCTCTGGATCAACTTCAGGTTTGTCAAACCCGCCGGCCAAGCAACGCGCACCGTGCCTACACTACCCGAGTTTTGGGCTTTCCAAATCGCCGCAAACCGGAAATTAATGCCAGGACCTGCCAAAGCTACTGCCGGCGCTTTGGCAAGACCGTTATCGCCCCAAAGCAAGAACTGGCCGTCAGTAAGTTCAGTTGTATTGGCCGCGTTCGCATCGGCAAGACCTGTTGTAGCAATCAATACCTGCTTGCCGTCATTGACGCTTCTGGACTGCTTCTGGTTCTGCAGACTTCCCGCGTCTCGCGCAATACCCGCAATGTTGTTGTTGTAGCCGTTGTTTGTCGTTTGGTCCCAAAACACGGTCGATCCGTTGCTGGCAACGTAATTGTGCGGCAATGTAAGGCCGTACTTGATAGCCAGGTAACTGCGTACCCGTACCTTTTCGTCTTCGGCCAAATCGCGCTCGTAAGCGATCACTTCACCGATCAGGCCGTCCCTTACCTCAGGCTGCGAACCCAAAACAGCCCCATTGGCATGAGCTGCATTGCCTGCGGCAAAAGTATTGTTTACTGTACCCGTCTGACCATTCTGGCCATATTTGATTCCGGCGGTACCAACTGTGAAAGAGACATCGTTCAGGTACATTTTTCCCACCTCAACCTGCGGTAGTCCTGCGTTTGTAATGTAGGGGTAGAGAACAATGTTGGACGACAAGTTGGTGTATACCGGCGTGTTTGCATTAATAAGCCCTGTGCCCGTCGTGGTTGCGCCAAAGCCAATGATATCCGAGTAGCCTGAAACATTGCGATTGACCGACGTGGTAAATAGTGTGCTGTTAGTGCCATTGGCACTATACGGCCTTCCGGTAGGCACAACCATAAACCGGGCGTCGGCACCAGTCGTGCCAAAATCAACGGGCGAATTGAAGTTGTACAATTCCTGCGGCAAGGCAAGGAATGGCTGCCTGCCTGCATTGGACTGCGTGAAATGATTGCCCGACCCGGACGCGTCCGTCCAGCTGGATGGGGTGAAGGTCTCCGGCCTGAGCCAGATCTTCAAGTTGGCGGCGACGCCCCCAGGTGACTGCGCCCGTGCCCCCGTGAGGCCAAGCATCGTCAATGCAAGGGCCGCCAGACCACTTCGTAACTGTTTGTTCATATTTTATTTGTTTTAATTAAAAAAAAGAATTCAGTGCAATCCGTTGAAGGAGGGGGAGCTTCTAAGTGGCAACAAGTGTATATAGCGAAAAACAAGGGCAAAGTATATTCAGGTGTATAGCAAACGATATGCTATATACGTTAATCTCGGCGAGCGTCAGTTTCTATGGACTAAGGTTTGTAAAATTGTATGTTGTACTAGTTTATCATCATGATGATTTCGAATTTTGACAGCGGATTTAGGTAGGTATGGTTGGCGTCGAGATAATTTTATTTTGTCAAATAAGTTTTACCTGTTCCGGTTGCAAATATTTCTGCATTGTTCGCAAACGGTATGCGCTTTTCTTGTCAATCATGTGTTGTTTTTTGGTCAACGTGGATTTTTGAGGTTAAATCCTGTAATTCGGATTGCTCTGGGGGTCATACGTCTCCCGGAATTTCAAGAGGCGTGCCTTGCTTTTTGAGCACAGCAGCCAGGTCTATAATATTATGGACATTGGTCTTTCTGTAAATATTCGATTTTACAGTACTGATTGTCGAGCTTCTTCGATCCAGCGTATGGGCAATTTCAGAAGTTGTCATGCCTCTTATCAGGCAGCCGGCTACCTTTCTTTCCAGTCCTGAAAGCGTTGTTATCCGCTGTTGTTTTGGACGGGCCGGTTTGTGGGTGATGAGCCGATATGCGATTTCGCTATTGACATAGTGCAGGCCTGCTCCCAGCGAATTGATGCACATGTCAAGGTCACGTTCATCGAAATCTTCGGGTAGGTAACCCGCAATGCTGTCCTGAAAGAAGGTGATCAGAAAGTCCAGGGATGAACGGTTATCGTAAATGGCTATCCCGGCCAGCGGACTATATCGCCTCAAACGACCAGCCAGGTTGATAATTTCAAGGTCCGAATGACCTGCGCCGAAGAGAAAGATGATCTCCGGGGCATATTCGGCGTATTTTCTTTCAAGCTCCTGACAGCTGGACACCTCGATAATCTCCAGGGATTTGCGCGACTGGGACAGAATTTCCCTGAAACCTTTCTTGAACACGGGGCGAGGATCAACAATAGCAATTAAATCTACGTTGACGTAGATGGGTGATGTTTTCATCTTCAAAATACGTTTAGTACTGAGGCAATTTGAAATGCAATATTTCCATTTCACCGGAAAGTGAATGATTGAAATATTGTCAATCTTATGTACTTATATTATCACTACTATTTTCCCGGGCTCTGGGGGAGGTTTTAGAATCTTTTTAGGGGGGCTATCCGGTTTAGCTCGTGTGCCGGATGAACGGACTAAATTCACGACGATTCAGAAGATTCGTTCGTGTAAACTTTATTCTATCCATAACATGTAAAAAATTGTAGACTCGAACAATACTGAAAAACTCAAAAAGGACTGGTGTATGCTCCACCGGACTGCTTGCCCACAGGCTCGTTGTACCACCGGTTTTCAGTCATTATCTTGTCAATTTTGTGCATATTTCTTGTATAACTGCCCTTGGTGAGTGTTGTCCTAAATGCAAATTGATTCGAGGTTTTTAAGTTTGTCGTGTCTCAGTTACACGAGAATAATTTCGACAAACCATCCGCCTGTCTGCTTTGAGCTCTGCCTATTTCATCGAATTGTTGCTATGTCTCTTCTGCCTGGGGCTTGACCGGGCAGATGCTCACATTTCATGGCATGACGTGGTAAGCTGCGATTCACAGCATTGCACTTTTGGAGACGGATCTTTAATGAGGAACGTGTCTTTTGCCGATTTGTGGGAAAAGCAGCTCGGAGGAAAGTCGAGTTTGAATGCCGTTGATTCTGCCGCCTTTCCGGAATTTCTTGCCAGTGAGGAACAGTTCGAGATCAGTATCCACGCTGGCGAGCATTTTGAGATCAATCGCTTCCTGTTCGGGCTTCTTTTGGCCCTTCCCCCGTGGTGGCAAACATGGTTTGTGTATTTGTGCTGCATCATGATTGTTGGAGGGCTGGTTTACCTTCAGATACGCTTGCTTCAGATCAGGGCGGCCCTTAAAAAGGAAAGTGCGCTGCATGAGGCTAAGATTGATTTTTTTGCAAACGTATCCCATGATGCGCGCGCTCATCTTTCGCTTATTGAAGGGCGTCTGGAAAAGGCGTTCCGGTTGCTTGACGATGATCAGGCAGCCAAACACCATTTAGGTCATGCCAGAAATAACTCACATCAGCTCATACAGCTGTTGAACGAGCTGCTTGATTATCATAAGATGGAAAATGGAAGTATACAACTTTCCGTCTATAAGTACGACCTGACTAAAACAATTGAAACCATTCTTTCTTCTTTTGAACTTGTTGGGACGGAAAAGAGGATCACCACCCGCTTTATTCATCCTGATTCACCCGTAAATGTTTGGTTCGATTTACGGCAGATGCAGAAGGTATTCAATAACCTGCTGGCAAACGCTTACAAGTTTACTCCGGAACATGGCTGGGTGACCGTCGAGATTACTCAAACCCAGGACCGGGTCATTGCCAGTGTGACCAATAGCGGTTTAGGGATTTCTACGAAAGACATCGGCCGCCTGTTCGATAAATTTTTTCAGGGAAATAATGACGATTCACCCGAAGGGCATGGGATCGGTCTGGCACTGTCCAAGACGATAGTCGATTTACATAGTGCCAAAATTAGTGTTACCAGCCAGCAGCGTAGTGAAGGGCAGGATGGGCAAACACGTTTTTCGGTGGGGTTTCTGTCGGGTTCCAGTCATTATTCCAGTGACCAGTTCGCTAAAAGCGAAGCTGTTTTTACAGATTACGCCGGTGTTGATGTCGGAGCGATCTACGGACTGGCGCCCCTGGAAAAAAGTTTCACCGTCCTTTTAATTGAGGATAATGACGAGCTCAGGGCGGTTGAATCCGAGTTGCTTTCTGTTAATTATCATGTTATGGAAGCGGTAAACGGGTCCGATGGATTGAAAATGGCTTTTGAAAATATTCCTGATCTGATTCTGTGTGACGTAATATTACCCGAACAGAATGGGATACAGATATGCAGCCAATTAAAAGCAGATGTGCGTACCTCCCATATTCCTATTATCCTTTTGACCGGGCAGAGCGCATTACCCCAGGTAATTCAGGGGCTTCAGGCTGGGGCGGATGACTACCTGGTACACCCCGTCGATGTGAGTATCTTGCTATTGAAGATACAAAATTTGATTAAAACACGGACAGCCATTCGCGATTACACCGGTAGAACTCTTTCGTCGGCGGCAGACGAGTGGCTCATAGCGGGTGCTAACGACGAATTCATCGACAAGCTGCGCAGTTTGGTAATCGAAAACATATCCCAACCCAATTTTGGCGTCAATGAGATGGCATTTCAGGTTGGGATGGGCGTTTCGGTTTTATACCGCAAGGTACGGTCGCTGACAGGGTTGACGGTCAACGATTTTATGAAGGCAATCAAAATGCAAAAGGCCCTTCAGCTTCTAGAATCGGGTACCTATCAGGTAAGTGAGGTGGCTTTAATGGTTGGCTATGAGAGTGTCCGTTATTTTAGTAACGAGTTCAAAAAGCTTTACGGAAAGAATCCCAGCAAGTTTCGAAGTCAGTCTGCTGAATGAGGCGGCAATGAGATTTATTGTATGAAAAGCTTGCAGGTTACTAATTAAAATAGGAGCCTGGGTAGAATGCGGTCTCCGATCTTCTTCCATGCGCCGGTTGAACAGGCTCCCTATATTTGCGAATATTTAAGAGTGCACGCAGGGCGTCCGGGTGCCGTTTTTCCAGGCCTAGCCAGAAACACCGGAGCGCTTATTTCAATTAGTATAGCCTTTGACTTTATGCAACGATGTAGTGTACGTTTATCCGCAATCAGCCCTTCGCCCTCATTTACCGATTCGTGTACGTCTGTGTATCAGCATTTGAAGTTTCTGTTGATCGGTACGTTACTATTTTTTGGTAACGCTTACGGACAGGTTTTTAAGAACTTCAGGGAAGTAGACGGAATCCCTTTATCTACCACCTTGGGAATTACCCAGGACAAGCAAGGTTTCATGTGGTTTGGTGCCCAGGCGGGGCTCTATCGGTACGACGGCAAAACGTTCCAGCGGTACAATGTTGACACAGGGGCTAATCCCAAGTTTATCAGGGATCTGCTAACCGATCCCCAGGGAAATATCTGGATTGCCTCGACCACGTCTGGCCTCTTTCGCTACAATCCGGATACAGATACCTTCACGAACTTTGACTATGATTCAACCAATGTCAATTCCCTCTCCCACAGTTCGGTCAACTGCATTATAAGAGACCAGAAAAACCAAATTTGGGCAGGGACCCAATATGGGTTGTCGCGAATTGTCAACGATCACGGAAAGATCAGGATAACACGCCATTTACAAACTGAATTTCCAGGTGTGACCCGACTCATCCGATCGCTTTCGGAGGATAAGGCCGGCAACATCTGGATGGCGACCGGCGATGGATTGGTTAAAATGAGAAATGATGGCAGCAATCCCAGGTTGTACCGGATTTCGTCGATTAAGGCACAGATCCAGCTTAGCGAAATCATTTTTGTCCATGCGGACAACAATGGTATCATATGGTTGGGAACGAACGGCGGAGTATATCAATTCAATCCTGTCACCGAGGATTTCAAACTTATGGAAACCCTCAAAGCACCCAATGGCGAATTTCCAAGCGCATCCAAAATGGTCCCCGACGGCAAGGGAAAGTACTGGATGGCAACATCCCTGGGCCTTGCTCGTTTCGATCCGCATACGCTACAAGCCGAATGGTATGTAAATCGCCCCGGCGATCCAAACAGCCTGGGTAACACCGCGATTTTTTCTACGTACCTGGACCGGCAAGGCGGGCTTTGGAGCGGTTCGTTCTACGCAGGCGTCAGCTATCTCCATTTTGACTCTCCCCGGTTTAGACCCTGGCCATTCGCAACAGATGATTCGCGGAGCCGGTTGTACTCAAATGCATGGTTAGGCAAAGGCAAAGGGAAACAAATCTGGGCCATTTCCGATAATCAGGAAAAACTTCTTGTATTTGATACCCATGGTAGAAACCCCTCGTCATTCAATCTGAAGCTGTCGAAAAGTGCCGACTATTATGCTTTCTATCTGGACGAAAATGACGTGTTGTGGGCGGCAGGTAATTCCATATTCACGAGTTTTAATCTTCGTACCGGGAGCTATCAGCATTATCCGCTTACCATAGAGGGCGAATCGGTGCCAGTCAACGCCAGGACCTACGCTATCTTTACAGACAGCCACAAGCGCTTCTGGATCGGTGGGTATTATGGGCTGCTTTTGTTTGATCAAAAAAGGGGAAAGTTCATCAAGCAAACTCCCTCGAATATTAGCGTTCGAAGCATTTACGAAGATTCCCGACGCAATATCTGGATAGGTTGCGCCAATGAAGTTTATCGCATTAATGCAAAAGATAGTAGTTCCGTGACACCTCCGTTGGAAAAACTCTCCGTTGGTCCTGAAACTACCAATTACTTTTGGCGGATAGCCGAAGATTTGAACGGCAACATCTGGGCTGCCGGCACCAACTTGCTTTTTCAATACAATTCGAAAAGCAACAGGTTTGTGCCGAATACAGATGTCCCGGGCGGCTATATCAAAGACGTCGTGCCGGATCGTCAGGGCTATCTGTGGGTCAGTTCCGTGAATAAGCTGTATAGATACCATCCCCAAAAAAGGACGCTCCAATCCTATGGTTACGACGATGGCTTGCCGCAAAATGGTGAGTTGATTCAGGGTTTCGGAACGACCGATGCCAGCGGAAGTCTTTATTTTCTTACCAATGCAGGGATGTTTTCGTTTGACCCGGCGGCTATTGCAGTGAATGACCACATTCCCCCTATCATGCTTACTTCGCTGAAACTATATAATAAGGAAGTCTCCACCGGTGATAGTACGGGACTGTTGCCGGAACCACTCTGGAAAACCAAGGAAATTACGTTCCGGCACGACCAGAGCATTTTTACGATAGACTTCGCATTGCTGGATTATGTGCGCTCGGGTCATAATAAATACGCATACAAAATCGACGGTATAGACCACAACTGGAATTACGTCGAAAATCCGTCCGCTACCTATACGAACCTGCCTTCGGGAGCTTATATTTTTCAGGTCAAAGCAGCCAACGGAGACGGCTTCTGGATGAAAGTGCCGCTGAAAATCAGGATCGTCATTCTCCCGCCCTGGTGGAAAACCTGGTATGCATATCTGGTCTACATACTCCTCGGCGCCTGCGCCATCTATGCGATTAACAGATTCTTCTGGCTGCGCAGCTCTTTCAGAAGGGAAAATGCGCTGAATCAGGTCAAGCTGGATTTCTTCACGAATGTATCCCACGAGATCCGGACGCACCTTTCGTTGATCTCCGGGCCTTTAGAAAAAGTCTACGAGCAGTTCAAAGAGGGAAAAAGCATTGAAAGCAACTTGAACTACGCACGAAGCAATTCCGACCGGCTGATGCTGCTGGTCAACGAGCTGCTGGATTTCCGGAAGATCCAGAGCGGTGCGATTCGGCTGCAAGTGCAGCAGCACGATGTAGTCAGGATTATCAAAAATGTCATCGCCGCATTTGAACATACCGCCAGGGAGAAGGGTATCGAAACGTTGCTTTTTTGTTCGGACACACCGGTGCTTCTTTGGCTCGATATAGCGCAAATGCAGAAGGTATTTTACAATCTGCTCAGCAATGCCTACAAGTTTACCCCCGAGGGCGGTAAGGTAGCGGTGCGCATCGTTGAAATATCCAATGAAGTGGCTATTACTGTGGAAGATAACGGCAACGGGATATCCCAGGAGCATTTGCGGAAGCTGTTCACCTACTATTACCAGGCGGATTCTCAAAAACCCGGCTATGGGATAGGGCTGGCCTTGTCCAAAAGTATTGTGGAGCAGCATCACGGCTACCTGACGGCCGAAAGCCGGGTTGCGACCGACTCCATACCCGGAAGTACGTCGCTCACGATCCGGTTGCTTCGGGAAAGCCACCATTTTTCTGCTGATCAGATTGCAGTAAAAGGTAGTGATTATGTTGGCGGTGTAACGGCAGCAATGATTACGATGCCCGTTAATGAGGTCAACGCCTTTGAAAAACAGACAAACACAATCCTGATCATCGAGGACAACGAACAGCTGCGCGCGTTCATCAAAGATCTTTTTCAGGCAGATTTCAACGTCCTGGAAGCCGAAAACGGGCTGCGGGGCCTGGAACTGGCCCAGGAGCATCTTCCTGACATCATTCTGTCGGATGTGATGATGCCGGAAATGAATGGTCTTGACCTGAGCGCGCGTTTGAAAGGGAATGTGGCAACTTCGCATATCCCTGTGGTATTGCTGACAGCCAGAACGCAAAGTGAGCAAGTCATCGAAGGCCTCAGGGCAGGCGCGGACGATTATCTGATCAAGCCATTCGACCCAAGGGTACTGCAATTAAAGATCAATAACCTGATCCGCCTTCGCGATGAGCTGAAAGCGCGGTATAGAAAATCGCTGTCGACAGATCAGGATACGGGCGGCAGCATTGCACAGGACATGAATGAAGCATTCATCGGCAAGCTTAGGGCGATGGTTATTGAAAATATATCCGAGCCCGGGTTTGGGGTCAACGAACTGGCCAGGCAGGTTGGGATGAGCGTGTCGGTGCTGTACCGGAAGATACGTTCACTAACGGGGATGACGGTAAATGATTTTGTGAAGACGATCCGTTTCAACGAAGCCAGGCAGTTGTTGGAGTCAGGTGTTTACAACGTCAACGAAGTGGCCTCGATTATCGGATACGACAGCAGCAGGCATTTCAGTAATGAATTTAAAAAGGTTTTCGGCCAAAACCCCAGCGAAATTAAGAAGCAAATTACCGGGTAAAACGGGCGTCCGTAAATATCCCCGATCTTAATTTTCCACAAGTCATTTAATTCATCAATGGCCAATCCATCCATAGCCGGATCTGGGACGGAAGGTTATTGCTACATGTTTAGGCGATAACAACTAATTCGTCTCAGGGGAGTGCGCGCAGGAAATGAATGGTTGTTCATGCTTGACAAGATAACGTCCTTATTTGCCAAGATTACGATACCTGTTGTTGGATGGGTTAATGCAAATTTACGATGAAAGCTTTCCATTCCATCTACAAACAAATAGGAAATGAAACACAATCTACTACTCGTCCTCCTATTAACTTTTACCATTTGTTCCGATATCTGGGGCCAGAGTTTTATTCAGATCAGAAACAAATCTTTAAGTGAGGAAATCAGCACGAACTTTACCTATAATGTAACAGGAGGTTCCGCCTATACATTAAGTGACAGGCCGGATGCGGTCAACGTGATTTTTCATCTTTCCGGGGACGATGACGGAGGATTGTTTGCAATTGCCAATGCGACAGACTCGTGGTCGGTGAATCCCGGCAACATTTACTACAGGCCTTCCGGGAGCAGCCTCTGGCAAAATACTGGTGCAGCTGCGCTGAAAGTACAGGGTGGCAGCAATGGCGGCTATATCTCACTGGTAAGATCAAGTGAATCGGCCACTGAGCATGCCAATACAGCTGACCAGATCAGATACAGGCTGAATAGCGGTTCGGCGGAGTCCGACATTACCCTGAACCTTGCTGGTCAGGAGTTTATGACCGTCGCCCACAATTACGACGACATGCTGTATGTGCTCGTCAGAACGGCAGACGGCATCGGGACGATTTACAAAAAATCTGTTTCCGGCACTATCTGGGAATCGACGGGAATCACCGGCGTGCAGAGCCTGACGGCCATCCCGAATTCCAACCGGGTGGTGTATGCCAGCTATGTCACTCCGAATATCAATTTCTTGTTTGCAGCCGACAATGATAACACCAACGTCGTTAATCAAGGCAACCCCATTCCGCTTTGGGACGCTGACAAAATCGAAGAAATAGCCGTGACATACAACGAAAGCGGGCAAATGGAACTGTGGGCGTTGTCGGTCGCATTAATTTACAAATCGGTGGCACCCGGCACCTGGACCGAGGAAGACGGCATTAACGACATGCGGAAACTGACCAGTACGGGCGGCAAAATTTTGGCTACCGTACTGCTGGATGATGCCTCCGAAAACATTCCCTACCGGATCTTTACAAGGGCTCAGGACGGTGTTTACCTCGACGACGAGCGGGTGCAGACCAATTTCAACAGCAACTCTGTCAATATTGCCGTCGCGCCGGGTACTTACACGATCACCCAGAATCCGGTAACAGGGTGGCACATTACCGATATCCGTGTCAACGAGGCAACGGCTGCCGGAACTACCACCAGCCTTGCCGGTCCTTCGGCAACGGTTACCGTATCGGCAGGAGAAGTGGTAGTTGTCGAATTTGAAAATCAGTTTACAACAACAACCAATATCGGCCAGACGTGCGGGACTAATTTTGTGGAGGATTTCAGCTCTTACAAAAACGGAGACTGGGGAAATCCACTGGAAGGTTTGATTAGCTACCACAAGGCTACCGGTAACTTTGGGTACGGCTATTATGCCGTTGTGAGCAGTACCGATGTGATGAGCTATGGCGATACTATTTACGACCATACCTCGGGGGATGCCAGCGGAAGCATGTTGCTGGTAGATGCGACGTTCGAAAAGGGGATTTTTTACCGACGCCGGTTCACCGGATTGCTCGCGGGCGCCCGATACAGTTTCGGCGCATGGATCACCAACTTCAATCCGCCCGCAGGAGACAAACCCAATGTTTCGTTCGAAATCTACAACACGAGTGGGGTGCTTCTTACTTCGGTGTCGTCCGGCGATGTGCTGACCAGCCAATGGCAGAACTTCACCACCGTATTCGACTCCGATGGCAGCGATATTGAACTCGTGCTGAGAAACAACACCCCGCGCACACGCGGTAACGATCTGGCGATCGACGATATCAGCTTTGGCCTCTCCATTCCGGAAGCAAATGCCAATGCGGTGTTCGATTGCGCTTCGGGCACGGGCACCGTTACGGTCTTATCTCCCGTCTCAGCCGGCAACGCGGGCGATTTCGAGTACAGTCTGGACGGCCTTGCCTGGCAAACCGGAACCGTCTTTGCCGGCGTGGCACCCGGTTCTTACACCATGACGGTCCGCTACACCAACGCCCCGGCAGGCAGCTGTGAGTCGAGCGTGGCTTTGGATGTTACCAGTAGCTGCATTAGCATTTCAGGAAACATCTGGCAGGATGCGAACGGTAACGTCGGTCAAGACGCAGGGGAGCTGGCTGTCAGCGGGAACGATACAGATAACAATGGCGGCAGCTCCACCGTAACGGGAGAGGATATTTTTGCCAATCTGGTGGGCAGCGATGGAAAAGTAGTCGCTTCTCAGCAAATTATCAGCGCAGGTACGTATGCGTTTGTGAATGTGCCCGCAGGAATATCCTACCAAATTGTCCTTTCAACGGCAGCGAATGCGCCGGGCCAGGACCTGGCGGTGGGGAGTATCCCGGCAGGATGGTTGCTTACAGGGAGCAGCGACCCGGTGAATGGGGTCAATAACGCGAACAGCGGTATTGTCATTGACCTTGGCGTGGTGACGACCAGCATATCCGATGTGGACTTTGGGATGCAGCAACCACCGGTTGCCGACGCCAAAGCATTTGTGGTGCCTAATTCAGCATTCAGCGCAACACCGCCAGCCACCTATCCGGCTCTGGCAGGTTATCAGGCTATCGCCGCATCCTCGTCAAGTCTTACCGGTTATCCTACCGGTGGCTCGCTCTCGGGCGGGGACCCGGAAGACTGCGCCGGCGCGGGGACCTGCTCCACGGGGACGGGCACGACCTTCCATATCGAGACGGTCAATGCCAATACCACGCTGTATTATGATTTCGGCGCTGGCCCTGTGCTCATCGATCTGACGGGTGGCCCCGTCACGATTACTGACTTTGATGTCAGCAAACTGGTGATATATGGACAGACCGGTGCCGGAACGGTGAGTAATCCCATTGGTTTCACCTATTCTATCACAGATAACGCAGGAGTTACCAGCGTTGCTGTGCCATATACCATCCAAACGCAATCACCATTACCAGTCACCCTAATCAGCTTTGATGCCAATCAGGAGGGTGTTGTTGTAAACCTCAAATGGGTTACCTCGAGCGAAAAAAACAGCAAAGGCTTCGAGATCGAGCGAAGTTCGAATGCTAAGCTCTGGACGAAAATCGGATTTCTCCGGTCGCGGGGCGAAAACAGTAACAGGAAGCTGACCTACAATTTTACGGATGCAACGCCAGGGAAGGGAACCACCTATTACCGCCTGAGGATGCTCGACCATGACGGCACGTTTGCGTATAGCGCAATCAGGTCAACGCATGCGGATGCTAACAACAAAAAGCTGGTTGTTTATCCCAACCCGGTTGTAAATGGTAAGCTTACAATAGATGTACCGCCCAGCGGGGCATCTGGCGCAGAGGTGTATAACCTTGCCGGCATCAAAATGTTGGACCACAATTTTGGAAAAGGCAACGATTTAGATGTAAGCAACTTTCAAGCAGGGGTTTATATACTGCGTGTCGTCTCCGAAAATGGGAACCGAACAAGCACTTTCGTGATAAAATAGGGACAACGTTAGAAGCTTGATGTATCCAAAAGTCGTGGCCGATGCTTTGGCATACGTTGAGTAAAGGTCAATCTCCCGGATTTTCCGGGAGATTTGATTTAATATGGGCTCCCGGAACAACCACTGAATCTACCGACAAGTCTTTACTCTTTTGGAGTGGAAGGTGTTGCGTGTACTAAACGTAAAGTCCCCCCAACCAACGCCAAGATTTCATCATTATGCTTTCGAAAACATCCATAGGCGAAGTAGCTCTGTCTGTTTTTCCTGAAAGCATGGATTTTACGCGTTCCGGAGTTAATTTACGAACAAGTTCATAATCAAACCATTACAACCAATCCAGTGAGTCACTATTACGCGTCTCACTGACTTACTGAATGACGCACGACCATATTGAGCACTTTTAAACATTTTTGTACTATCATGCAAAAACAAATCCTTGCAAAAAATTTAATTGCAAGGATTTACTTGATTTTAGTAAGTTACTTAGTGCGTCCGAAGGTACCAAAATCGAGCCTTTTGCCGGATGATTTGAGAAAGTTGGTAGCGCTGTTCGAGCGACAATGAAGTTGTAACGACGAAACGCGACAGCATTTCTCAGCGAAACCTTATCATTCACTTCTGAGCGATTTAATTGGGTCGAGTAATGCAGAGCAACAGTTTTCATAGCGTATATAGCTCTAATTGTATTAAATAGGGATACTAACTAATCAACCATTCATTCCCCTACTTCCTCGAAACCAAATATACTAGAAGAGCCCGATTCTATTATGGGTGTTAAGCCTATGGTTCCAGCTGTACACTTAAGTCAATCTGGCGGCAGCGCTGCCAGATTGACCGATTACTCAACGTTATAAAAAATAGGTGTTTGACCGGCAGCGACTGAAATGAAGTTAGTAAAGGATCAATTTCAACCGAGCCTCACTTCGCAAACCGCAGATGTGATATAGCCCCACTTTGCTCCGTCACTAAAAGGTGATACACCCCCGCTTGGAGCTTGTTGATCGATAATGACTGACCTGCCTTGACGTTGTCCAAGTTTAATACCTGTCGTCCGAAGCTATCAATAACACTAACACCGGCATTTCCCTTTAAGCCCATCAGCTTGATATCCGACACTGCCGGATTGGGATAGACGTTCA
Source organism: Dyadobacter sp. SG02 (assembly GCF_900109045.1). Classification (GTDB taxonomy): domain Bacteria; phylum Bacteroidota; class Bacteroidia; order Cytophagales; family Spirosomataceae; genus Dyadobacter. Next base: position 121 of record NZ_FNYL01000029.1, on the reverse strand, counting down.
ATGCCACTGCCCCGTCCATTTGAACCGTCCGGATCTGACTATACGAATAGGATCCATCCACGTCAATCTGTTTGAGACGATAATAATTTAAACCATTCAGAGATTGAGAATCTATGAATTG
>NZ_FNYL01000035.1 GCF_900109045.1 Dyadobacter sp. SG02 | reverse complement strand
ATACTCGAACCGTCGTAGCCCGAGGAACGAAAGACTTCCATCAGTTTGTCGATTACGACATCGTGTTCAACTTTTGCGTAGGCCATTTTTCTATCGTTTATAAATACCGAACGATCGGTAAATAAACTTGGTTCAGATAATGGTATTTTTTTTGAAGGATTTTCGAAGCAGGCTGTATAGATAGGGGGTATGGTTCATTGTTTTGTTCAAGTTTGCCAGTCACCGGGTTGTATATCTGTTGGTGAAGAAACAGGAAGGAGAAAAAGCGGACAGGCCCAAACACAAACCCACGAGTATTTGGTAGCCAGTTTGTTTGCACTGCCTTGTCGACGAACACGATATTTCGTAGCCGAATTTGTCGATCTACGAAATATCGGCGGTTTTCTATTGTTGTTTATTGGGGTACATAGCTGATAAAGAGCGTAGTAGGTGAGTGGTATGTGCATTGCTATGTAATGGTAAAAGCAAGTGGGTCAATACTTCAAACGACCCGAATTTACCATAATCCCAAATTCAGAAGTTTATGAAAACAATTGCGACAATTCTCTTAACATCATTGATTTCGACCTATGCGATCGGCCAACATTCAAGCGCCAACCATGCCGCTACAACGCCTGAGATCATTTACAAAAAGAAACTGGATACGCCCGGTTTGGAAGGTAAAGAAGTACGCATGGCAATCGTCACTTATGCGCCGGGCGAAGTGTCGCCGCCGCACAGACATCCCATCGCAGTGTTTGGTTATGTTTTAGAGGGAGAAATTGAAGTCACTTTTGAAGGTGAAAAGTCTATTAAAAAGAAGGGGGACCCGTTTTATGAGCAGCCGGACGGACTACACAATGGAACCAAAAACCTGAGCAAAACCAAACCCGCCAAATTACTGGTATACTTTCTGGGCGAAGAGGGAAAACCCGTTCTGGTATTAGAACCGAAATAAGCGGGTGCACTAAGCGCGCGTTAAAAGCAAAATGCCAGTCACCTTTCATTTATCGATAGGGTGGCTGGTTTTTTCTTGACTTACTTCTGTTTTCAAACCCTTTTATATAGCAAACGATGTCTGTCGGCCTCCTTCGGCGCTGAAATAGGGAAGGATAGTGTGAGAGTAGTTCAAGGCTATTTTTAAAAAATTTTAAATTTTTTTTCTACTAATGTTTGGAAGTTAAAATATGCTTACTACTTTTGCACCCCCAATCAGGGACAACGGTAGCGAAAATGATCGCTGCCACGAGTTTTGGAAGTCCAGAGCAAAGTTCTTTGACATGATGAAGAGAGCAAAAAGATAGGTTCGTTAGAAACATTTGATCTGTTT
>NZ_FNYL01000030.1 GCF_900109045.1 Dyadobacter sp. SG02 | reverse complement strand
ACCGAGGGTATCGATGTCAAAAAGCTGGCACCAGGTGCTTATCTTTTGAAAATCACCGACCTGAACGGGGCACTAAACACACAAAAGTTGGTTATCGTTAAATAGCTGAATTACCCAATGCCTAATTTATCGTAGTGTTTTTTTTACAGCTCGGCAAATTATCGCCGAGCTGTTTCTTGACAAATAAACTGTTGCCCGACAGACTCGCCCCGATCATTATCAGACTGCTTAAAGGCTTTCAATCTCCCCGATCCAAATAACCCGGCGCTACCCGTGTCATTTTCCTTAAGCACCGCAAGAGCGGTAGTAAAGGTTTTTTTCAACATACCCCCCCTTCCACGATGTTGAACATATTAATTATCGATGATCAGACGATGCTACGCACAGGCATGCGCGCAATGCTTGAAACGGTTTCCAAGCACTATTACCTTTATGAAGCCAGTTGTGTGGAGTCGGCCCTTTCTATCCTGGAAAGCAATGCCGACATTCAGGTAGTTATCAGCGAATTGAAAATTGGCAACCGGGTCGTTGCTGATATTGTAGAAACCATAAAAGCCGTTCGGACCGATGTTTCCATCCTGCTTTATTCGGGATTAGCAGAAAGGCTGTACGCACTTCCGGTTCTGAGAGCCGGTGCGGACGGGTTCATTATGAAAAATGCTAAAATTCCCGAGCTGCAAAATGCCATCGAGCGAATCGCGGCAGGAGGGAAATATCTGAACATGGAGTTGCAAGCTTCCCTGATCAAAAATAAATCTTCGCACCGCCTGGAAGACATCGAATCTGTCGAAAAGCTATCGCCCAGAGAATTGATGGTGATGCGGGAAGTAGCCCAAGGAAAAAGCACCAAGGAAATCGCCTACACCCTCAAACTAAAATGCAATACTGTCAGCACGTATAAGAAGCGGATCTGCCTTAAAATGAACGTAGCAGACAGAATCGAGCTGGCACAGAAAGCCGCTGTCCTGTAGGGCCCAGCGAGCGCAAATTTTCTGGGCAAACAACTACCATTTTTATTCCCCTCAGCACCCCAAAAGTTACCTCAAAAATACAAAAAAGCGTCTCAAAACAATCCAATTGTGCAAACGACCTTTGTGAATAGTATACAACCATTCACCTGGAAAGAGTTCGATTTGCAAACTGAGATACGCTGACTCTTTCCTGTAACGATGCACTGCCCGCTTGACCGACTTGCGCACTCGGGCAGTGCACCGTTTAATTATTTCTTTTATCAAAACTTAAAATCTAAATGAAAAAGAAAGTCTACTTACTTGGAGTGATGATCGGCCTAAGTGCCTGTGCTGCTATGGCGCAAAATGTAGGGATCGGAACGACCACTCCTGCTGCCAAATTGCACGTGGTAGGCAATGTAGCCATCCAGGATGGTACTCAGGGCGCCGGAAAAGTATTGACCTCGGACGCGGCGGGTATCGCCAGCTGGAAGGCCCCTGTGGGATCGGGTGCGAGCACCGCTACACAATCGGCCTCTTATGCAGTACCTATTGGAAACGGTGCGCAGCCAAGCGCCTTTTTCGGCGTGACGGAAGGATCTTATACAACGGTTTCGAATACGACCAATGTCATCAATTTCCCCAGTCAAAAAGCCGCATTTATCAACTACGTACTTGGTGTTGACGACGTGTCTGCATGGACAGGTTACAGCCCGTTTAACCGCTTTGAGATATATATCGATGGAGTGGCCAGCGGCATCTTTATTATCATCCAGACCGAAGTGAGCGGTCACTTCGAATTGACTTTGTCCGGTGTTCGCACCGTTACCGCAGGAAACCACACCTTCGATGTAAGGGCAACCAGATGGTATAACAACGGTGCTCCTGCCAGTGCCTACCAAATTTGTGGTACTATTTCTTCCAATTTGGATGTAACCTACTTGAACTAGTCGGAGAGTTGTAAGATACAGTCTTCATTTAAACAGCTTTCACGATGAAAAAAGAATACATCAGCCTGATGGCAGGTATGGCGTTACTGTTGGGGAACCAACTAGCCCATGCGCAGCTTGTCATCGACGGGGCCACTTTTAATAACTATGGCTCAGCCAGTAACCGCGGGATATACACAGCTGTTACAGCCACCGCGCCAGCCGCTTACACGGCTTCATCAGGCGCCGTTTTTAACCATTATGAGACAGATGCCAACTCGCTGCGTGTCAATAACAGCTATAATGCCAACGGCACCGGCGGAAGCACAGACAATTTCAACGGCCCGGCAGGAGTAGCAGGTGTGCAGGGGATCAGCGGCAGTGTCGCGCCCAACTTTTCTACATTAGCCTTGAAAAATGGAGCGGCCAGCGCATTTAATATCACCAACACCGCCGGCGCCAACGTATTTGTCATTGCTTCCTTCGAAAACGGGATCACTACTACCGTACGCGCCAACACCACCAATGGCGCGCTCAGGTTCCAGGCAGGGGCTACTTACACAGGCGGGCTCACCGACGCCCAGCACGTAGACGGATATGTTTCCAAGATCGGCAATAGCACCTTTATATTCCCGGTAGGAAACAGCTCCGATCTGAGAACATTGCGGATCTCTGCGCCTGCAAATGCCGCGCACATTAGCGTAGCCTACGCCCCGGACCTGGGCGAGGCGCCTAACACCCCGTCGCCTTCCATTAAACGTGTATACACCTTCGGTAGTTGGGACTGGGTTGCCGTTACACCCGCTACCAATGACCTGGATGTTACCGTATCGATCCCCAATGTCTCCGGGTTCGAGTCCACGGCCGCAAACCTCAGGCTCGTTGGATGGGATGGCTCCCAATGGCTCGATTTGAGCGGGGCTGCAAATGCAACAGGCACAGTGGAGAACAGTACACTGACCGGTGTCGTACCGGCTGGTGCGGCCATCACACAGATCGCCATCGGCTCTACGCAAGAGCTAGCCACCACCCCCGACCTGCGGCCGTTTATCATTATGAGCAATGTCACCTTCTCCAACACCGAAACGGTCAGGCCATTTACTGTACGCGTCAGAAACATGCGCGCAGGAACCATTGCTTCTGATCCTATCACCGTACGAATCTATAAGCCAACCCCTACCTCGACCATTGCCCTCAACGGCGCTTCGGCTACCGAATGGACGATCACCAACTCGGGTACCTACTATACGCTCACTACCAATAGCGACATCGCTGCTTCGACACCGCTGGGTAATAGCATCACTGCCAACCTGACCATCCCAGCAGCTACCGGTACGGGAGGTTATGGTTTCAGGGCCTTCATTCCAGACTTGTCCGGAGGAGAGGTGGTCGCCGACAATTCCAATAACAACCTGATCATACAAATCTTCAAAAATTAAGCAAAAGGCCTGATCAGCATTAAACTCGTGAATCATGAAGAAAACAAACTACTACCTAGGATTAGCGCTTCTTGGACTTTCCCTGTTTGTCTCGGAAGAAAGCCGCGCGCAGCAAATCGACATCAACGCCGGGTATGGCAACTATGACCCGGGAACCTTTCCGGGTTATGGAAACGTACCGGCAGCGCGCGGGATTTTTTACTCCTCTGCTGGAAAAACGTCCGGTGTAATTCCACCATACACCGCACAGCTTACCATCGCCCTCGCACCGGAGGTCCCATGGACAGGAGAAGCATTCACCATACCACCAGGATGGGAAATGGACCCCACTTCCACACCCACCAACCTGACTTTCTACAATTCCACTGACTGGACCACAGAAGACCCCTATTTTGAGATCCCGGTCAGGGCCATCGCTGCCAGGTCTGATCCTGCCGCATCGGTCGGTACACAGGTATTTAACATCGGAGGCGACTGGACAGATGACGGACTATTCAATACAACAGTCTCTTCTGTCGGTGTCACTGACATCAACCTGCCTGTGACACTGATCTCATTCTCGGCGGCAAAAGAAGGTAAAACCGCCCTGTTATACTGGGCGACCAGTGAAGAAACCAACAGTGACCGATTCGAGATCGAACGAAGCGCCAATGGAAAACAGTGGGATAAAATAGGTTCAGTTCCCTCGCACAGGGAAAGCTCGACTTTACAGAACTACTCGTTCCCTGACGACGAGCCCATGCCTGGTCAAAACCTGTACCGGTTGAAAATGGTGGATCAAGACAACACTTTCGCGTATAGCGTCATCCGGCGGGTCACCACAGAGGGCAGGGTAATCGCCCTTTACCCCAATCCGGCGGCCGAATTCGTCAAACTCGACGGCATTGCACCAGCTTCGGTCAAAAACGTCGAAATCCTTAGTCACAACGGGATCTCTGTTTATCAATCCGCCGCTGTTTCTACCGAGGGTATCGATATCAAAAAGCTGGCACCAGGTGCTTACCTTTTGAAAATCACCGACCTGAACGGGGCACTTAACACACAAAAGCTGGTTATTGCAAGATAAGTTTTAGTTGACAATCAATGCCTTTTCTAGTACTTTAAGACCGACAGCCCGGCAGATTCCTGCCGGGCTGTTTTGATTTACGTCCACAGCGGACCTACCAATTATCTGACCCTGTGACACCAAAAGTCGCCTCGAATACACCCCTAAACGTCTCATTAGCTACAAATTAGTTTTACGAGATTTGTAACTGTACGCGAATAACTAATTCACTAACGGCCTTGCGAACAGGCCAGGCACCGAACTATCAGAAATCGTTAACATAATCAACTTCCAAATGAAAAAAGAATCCATCAGCCTGATGGCTGGCATGGTATTGCTGTTGGGAAGCCAACTGGCCCATGCACAGCTGGTCATCGACCGTGGCAATTTCAATATCTATGGCGCGGTCAGCAACCGTGGGGCCTACACGGCTGTAACCGCCACCGCTTCCGGAACTTACAATGCCTCCTCGTGCGCAGTCTTCCAGCACTATGAAATTGATGCCAACTCGCCTCGCGTCAATAATACCTACAATGCCAGCAGCGCAGGCGGAAGCACCGACAATTTCAACGGGCCGCTAGGCGCGGCAGGCGTACAGGGAATAAGCGGCAGCGTAGCACCCAACTTCGCTACGCTGGCCCTGAAAAATGGGGCGGCAAGTACATTCAATATCACCAACACCGCAGGAGCCAACGTGTTTGTCGCTGCTTCTTTCGAAAACGGGATCACCACCACCGTGCGCGCCAACACCGCCACCGGCGCACTCAGGTTCCAGGCAGGCGCGTCCTACACGGGAGGGCTCACAGATGCACAGCATGTGGACGGGTATGTTTCCAAGATCGGTAATACCAGCTTCAAGTTCCCGATCGGTAATGCTAATGATCTGAGAACGCTTCAAATTTCGGCACCATTAGATGCAGCTTCACACATTAGCGTAGCCTACGCCCCGGACCTGGGCGAGGCCCCTACCACCCCCTACCCTTCCATCAAACGTGTATTTGCCTCCGGCAGTTGGGATTGGGTTGCCGTCACACCCTCCACCAGCGACCTGGACGTGACCGTATCGATCCCCGGCGTTGCCGCTTTCGAATCCACAGCGGCAAACCTCAGGCTCGCTGGATGGGACGGCTCCCAATGGCTCGATTTGAGCGGATCGGCCAATGCGACAGGCGTAGTTGAGAACAGCACGCTGACCGGCGTCGTACCGGCTGGTGCGGCTATCACTTAGATCGCAATTGGCTCCACGCAGGAGCTAGCCACCACGCCCGACCTGCGGCCATTCATCATCATGGCCAATGTGACTTTCTCGAATACTGAAACGGTTAGGCCATTTACCGTACGCGTCAGAAACATGCGCGCAGGAACCATTGCCTCTGATCTAATCACCATACGTATCTACAAGCCGACACCTACTTCCATCATTGCCCACACTGGCGCTTCGGCCACCGAATGGACCATCACCAACTCGGGTACTTACTACACGCTGACCACCAACAGTGATATCGCCGCCTCGCCACTGGGGAGTAGCATTACGGCCAACCTGACCATTCCCGCGGCTGCGCCCGGAGGCTATCCATTTAGGGCTTTCATCCCTGACCTATCGGGCGGGGAAGTAGTGGCAGACAATGGCAACAACAACCTGAACATTCAGGTGTTCAAAAATTAAACTACACCTTTCTTATCTCACAAAAACAATTAATTATGAATTCAACTTACAAAAACATCCTCGCTATTGCAGCGATTTTAATCGGGTTCCAGAGCATTTCTGTCGCGCAGGTAAAAATAGGCGATAACCCGACCAACATTGCGCCGGGATCGGCACTGGAAATCGAAAGCACCGATAAGGGATTAAGAATGCCGCAAGTCGCACTCACAAGTACCACCACGTTTGCACCCATCACCGGCGTGGGTACAGACGCAAGTTCGATAGGAATGCATGTTTTCAATACCAGCAGTGCCATTGCCTCAGGTATAGCTTCAAATGGAAAAGCATATCCGGCCGCTGGCATTGGTGAATACTATTGGGACGGATTCGGCTGGGTAAGTTCATCGGTACAATCCGGCTCCGGGGGGTTTTCATTAGTTTGGGCGGGTTACTCGCCAGGACCTTTTAATTATGTAAATAATCTTCCTGGAAGCGACCTCAATGCGACAGAGACATTTGATACATTCAACGCAAATACGGGCGGTGTCTTTACCGTTCCAGTCGACGGCTACTATAATATCGCTCAGAATTTCATGGTCGATCTTGTAGGTTCCGGAGCCGGGAATTTCAATTCGAGTATAGTAATAACATCCTTTTCAACAGGGGTGCCAGAATCAAGAATTGCCAATAATACAGGCAGTGTCAATGGCAATCGTACTTATAGCCTGGGCAACACCCTCACCGTCAAACTCTTTACCGGCGACCTGGTTAAGTTTACCGTGCAACCTTGTAACGGGTGTTCTGGTTCAAACTACCGTGTGCGATTGGTTTCACAAACCATAGGTTTATTTCAATAATCGCATTCAGTTCCTCTTCTATTTCCGATTTATTAAAAAGACTGCCTCGTATTACGCGAGGCAGTCTTTTTAATTTAAATCAAAGCTTCTATTCAGAACAAAACTTGTATGGCCTCCCCCAAAATGTCACCATTATCTGATTATTATCTAATTCAAAACTCTCCGCTCTAATAAGTACCAAAAGTCGTCTCAAACGTGCCCAAAAGTGTCTGGTTTCAATTCGATTTTAGCACCAATATTTGTAAAAACAAGACATCAATGATCTGACTGATAATATCAAACTAGTCAAAAATACTAGTTTTTATTCCAGTTAAACATTGCATAAATATTTGTTCGCAATCAACCTCTTACATTTTAATTAAAAATAAAACAATTTTTCAAACCAAATCCAAATTCGATGAACACATCTAGACTTTTTTCGAAACTCTTTCTCGGAGTATTGCTGACCAGCTCCACTGCGATTTACGCACAAGTAAAAGTTGGAGATAACCCGGGTACTATTAATTCCAGTTCTGTCCTGGAAGTTGAGAGCGCTACAAAGGGCCTTTTGCCCCCGCGTCTAAGTATTCCCGATCTGACTCAGGCGGCACCTGTTACCAGTCCCACCGAAGGTCTGCTTGTATACAATACCAACACGACATCCGGAAAAGGCTTTGTCTATTGGGATGGCACTATGTGGCGCCGCTTCCAGCAAACTGCGGGATCGTTTAATCTGTCAATCTATGCAGCGGGTAGCCTTTACCTGGGCGATGTAACCGGAACTTCCGACGGTAACCACACCGTTTTACCTGGATCAAAAGGAGTTTCAGGTGTGGCATGGGGCGGAGGATGGAACACGACTACGGGTTCCGCATCGTGGAAAGTGACTTTCACTACCCCGGTACCAGCTGGCAAAACCTACTTTGTCATACTGACGCCGAGATCCAGCTCGAATCAGGCACAACCCGGAAACCAGGCAGATTTGGACAACGACATCACGCCTCCGATGATCGTAGGTAAAAACCCCACTGACTTCACCATATTTTGCCAGGAATATGCCGGAACATCGCAGCAACTTCTCATGGACTTTGTAGTTCTGGTCGAAAACTAAGCCACTTCGTTTGACCCTGAAAACTCACTAGGCAGTGAGGCCAAATTCTAAAAGCGTATTAAATGAACGAAGTATGAAAAAACTATATGTCCTACTTTTAATGGTGTGCGCCTGGACAGGCGCTTACAGCCAGGGAAGCGGTGTGCATAGTACCAGCCAGGTCCATGCTGGCGGCCACTATGGAGTGTATGGATCGTTGTTATTCAACAGCGGATACCTGGTTACACCCCGAAGCTCACCAACTGATAACGTGTACTTTACCGATGGGTCGGCATACTCGGGGCCATCCGATGGCTCCCATATTGACGGGTATGCCGAGAAAGCCGGCAATACCGCCTTTACATTTCCCATAGGTAACGGTGCCAAACTCCGTACTGCCGGAATATCTGCCCCGGCAACGGCATCCAATTTTAAGGCAGCTTATTGGTTTGAGAATCCGAATGCGGCTACATTGCCGGCAGGCGCACCATTTCCCATAAGCAATCTGGGGACCGGAGTTAGTGCAGTAAGCAGTCTTGAGTATTGGGATGTGGATGGAGCATCGTCGGTAAATCTCACACTTACCTGGGACGCAGCCAGCAACTTATCCGTTTTGACCTCGGGAACGATTGCCAATTTGGTAGTAGTAGGCTACAATACAACCACTGCTAAATGGGAAAGCCTGGGTAACGCAGGAGGAACAACCGGTGCACTGGCTACGACTGGTACGATAACCGCAAACGGCGTTACACCTGATAATTATACAGCATTCACATTTGGGACCAGCGCGGCAGCGACCACCCCTGACCTGCGGCCTTTTACGATCATGCCCAATGTGACTTTTTCTACGGCAGAGACCGTAAGGCCTTTTACGGTAAGGCTTCGTAACAT
>NZ_FNYL01000032.1 GCF_900109045.1 Dyadobacter sp. SG02 | reverse complement strand
TGTGCAAGCTGTTGGGTAATTAGTACTGCTCAGCTGAGTGTATTTCGACACGTATACCTGCAGCCTATCAACGTCGTAGTCTACAACGACCCTTATGTGGAAGATTCATCTTCGGGCTAGTTTCGCACTTAGATGCTTTCAGCGCTTATCTATTCCCCACATAGCTACCCGGCCATGCTACTGGCGTAACAACCGGCTCACCAGCGGTGGGTCCACCTCGGTCCTCTCGTACTAAAGGCAGCCCCCGTCAATCTTCCTACGCCCACCACAGATAGGGACCGAACTGTCTCACGACGTTCTGAACCCAGCTCGCGTGCCACTTTAATCGGCGAACAGCCGAACCCTTGGGACCTTCTCCAGCCCCAGGATGTGACGAGCCGACATCGAGGTGCCAAACCTCCCCGTCGATGTGAGCTCTTGGGGGAGATCAGCCTGTTATCCCCGGCGTACCTTTTATCCTTTGAGCGATGGCCCTTCCATACAGAACCACCGGATCACTATACCCTGGTTTCCCACCTGCTCGACCCGTCGGTCTCGCAGTCAAGCCTGCTTGTACTATTGCACTCCACACACGGTTACCAAGCGTGTTGAGCAGACCTTTGGAAGCCTCCGTTACACTTTTGGAGGCGACCACCCCAGTCAAACTACCCACCATGCACGGTCCTTGACATTGTCAAGTTAGATCCCAGGCCAGCGAAGGGTGGTATTTCAACGTTGGCTCCTGAACGCCTGGCGACGCCCACTCACAGCCTCCCACCTATCCTACACATCCCTGACCCGAAAACAATGCAAAGCTATAGTAAAGGTGCACGGGGTCTTTCCGTCCCGTGGCGGGTAAGCGGCATCTTCACCGCTACTACAATTTCACCGAGCTCACGGCCGAGACAGTGCCCAGATCGTTACACCATTCGTGCAGGTCGGAACTTACCCGACAAGGAATTTCGCTACCTTAGGACCGTTATAGTTACGGCCGCCGTTTACTGGGGCTTCGATTCAATGCTTCTCTTGCGATGACATCCCCTCTTAACCTTCCAGCACCGGGCAGGTGTCAGGCCCTATACGTCAACTTTCGTTTTGGCAGAGCCCTGTGTTTTTGCTAAACAGTCGCCTGGGCCATTTCTCTGCGGCCTCTCTTTGCAGAGGAGGCTCCCCTTCTCCCGAAGTTACAGGGTTAATTTGCCGAGTTCCTTAGCCGTGATTCACTCGAGCACCTTAGAATATTCTTCTCGACTACCTGTGTCGGTTTACGGTACGGGCTGCATACAGCTGATGTTTCAAAAGCTTTTCTTGGAAGCGTCTTCGATGGTTCGCTTTGCCCGTAGGCTCGGCTCAACGCACTATTCCGTCAGTACGTACCATCCACGTCGCTCCGTCACTTTTTCACACTGCATGCAGGGGCAGGAATATTAACCTGCTGTCCATCGGGGGTCGCCTGTCGGCTATCCCTTAGGCCCCGCCTAACCCTCCGTTGATTAGCATAGCGGAGGAATCCTTAGTCTTTCGGTGTGCGGATTTCTCATCCGCATTATCGTTACTTATGCCTACATTTGCTTTTCTCACCAGTCCAGCCCGGCTCACGCCGAACCTTCACCCCTGTGAGAATGCTCCCCTACCGATCAGTATTACTACTATCGCATAGCTTCGGTAATATGCTTGATGCCCGTTTATTATCGATGCCCGCCCCGCTCGACCAGTGAGCTGTTACGCACTCTTTAAATGTATAGCTGCTTCCAAGCTAACATCCTGGCTGTCTCTGCAGTCGGACCCCCTTAGTTCAACTTAGCATATATTTTGGGACCTTAGCTGATGCTCTGGGTTGTTCCCCTCTCGGACTGGGACCTTAGCACCCCAGCCCTCACTGCCGTGTATATCATGCCCCATTCGGAGTTTGTCAGAATTTGGTAGGATTTGACTCCCCCTAGTCCTATCAGTAGCTCTACCTGAACATGACTCAACCACAACGCTGTTCCTAAAAACATTTCGGGGAGTACGAGCTATTTCTCAGTTTGATTGGCCTTTCACCCCTACCCTCAGTTCATCCGAAAACTTTTCAACGTTTACCGGTTCGGTCCTCCACGATGTGTTACCAGCGCTTCAACCTGACCAAGGGTAGATCACAAAGTTTCGCGTCTACGGCCACTGACTAATCGCCCTATTCAGACTCGCTTTCGCTTCGGCTCCTGTTCTTCAAACATTAACCTTGCCAGTAACCGTAACTCGTAGGCTCATTATGCAAAAGGCACGCCGTCACCCGTAGGCTCCGACCGCTTGTAAGCGCATGGTTTCAAGTTCTATTTCACCCCGCTGCTCGCGGTACTTTTCACCTTTCCCTCACGGTACTCGTTCACTATCGGTCTCTCAGGAGTATTTAGCCTTGGCGGATGGTGCCGCCGGATTCAGAGGGGATTTCACCGGTCCCCACCTACTCAGGGTACCCACTCAATTAAACTCGCTGCCTGTACGGGATTCTCACCCTCTGCGATTGGCCTTCCCATGCCATTCCAGTTCGCTATTTAACCACTTGGTGGGCCCTACAACCCCACTCTGGCCTTAACCAGGGTGGTTTGGGCTGTTCCGTGTTCGCTCGCCACTACTTACGGAATCACTATTGTTTTCTTCTCCTGCGGGTACTTAGATGTTTCAGTTCCCCGCGTTTGCCCCCCGTAGGGTAATCAGGCTTCACCTGACTGGGTTGCCCCATTCGGATATCTATGGATCAATGCATATGTGCTGCTCCCCATAGCTTTTCGCAGCTTATCACGTCCTTCATCGCCTCTGAGAGCCTAGGTATCCCCCATGCGCCCTTAATTCGCTTGCGCGACTTTATTCTTCTTCTCTTCTACTTCGCAATATGTCAATGAACTCGTTGCC
>NZ_FNYL01000037.1 GCF_900109045.1 Dyadobacter sp. SG02 | reverse complement strand
CCAACATTCTGGGAATCCCCGTCTCGGCTGATGTAAGGATCAACAACAATGCCTTCAACTTTTCAGGCATGGAGACCAATATCAGTCGGCTGGACAGTTATGCGCCACAAGCATTGATCAAGGCATACTTGGGAGGGCCTCTGTGTATATACTGTATCGCATCGGACATGTCGGTTTGGACAGCTGGGGGGACCAAAGCCAAGAACACCTATAAGTTGTATAAAAATAATGTATTGATTCAGACACTAGTTGGCAAAGACATCCTCACACTCGATGGGGAGGCAAGTTACTATGCTGAGGTAACCAATAGCGACGTTCCAGGGCTGACGCTGAGAACCCAAACATTTGTAACCATCAAGCTCCCCGTAACCCTCATCACCTTCGAAGGCCAATCCGAAAACAACCAGACGAAGCTCACCTGGAAAACCGCCGCCGAAACCAACAACAAAGGGTTCGAAATAGAACGCAGCGCCGATGCGGGAACATTTGAAAAAATCGGTTTTGTGGATGGCAACGGCGATTCAAAAGAAGTCAATACCTATCATTACACTGATCTGAATCCATTTGCGACCACTTATTACCGGTTGAAACAGCTCGATTATGATGGCAAATCCGAGTATTCGAAGATCATCAGGGTGAAGGCGAGCAATGTAGTGTTGAAGGTTTATCCCAATCCTGCGCAGGAATATCTGATTGTTTCAGGCATCAGCCAGAAACAATCGCTTTCAATCATTGACCAGAACGGGCGGGTTGTCTTGAAAGGATTGGTAGCGGAGAAGGAGCAGTTCAATATCGGTGGCCTCAGCGCTGGCCGTTACATTGTGAATGTAGGTGGGGCGCAAAGCATTTTATTGATTCATAGGTAATTATTAATTATAAAATCCGAGCTGTCATGCGTAAAGTTTTATTACTCATTCTATTTATTTCCTTCAAATCATTCGGGCAGACGCTCGAAGCGGACCGGCTGGCATTGGTTGCATTTTACCAGGCCACTGGCGGAAATAGCTGGTACGACAACTCGGGCTGGGTGGTACCCGGCAATCCGGGTGATAATCCATGTGGATGGTATGGGGTTAGTTGCGAAGGCGGGCGTGTTACCAGTCTCATTATGGAACAGAATGATGCTTATGGACCGATACCGGCAGCAGTCGGAAGCCTGACCGCTTTGAAGCATCTCGACCTTTCGGGAGCAGGGGATGAGATCCCTCAGTTCCAGGGAGACCTGCCCGCGGAACTGGGTAA